>CATQHQ010000002.1:1237500-1877411 GCA_958296005.1 Longimicrobiales bacterium | reverse complement strand
GCAAGTTGTCGACCGCCGTCGGGGCGCCCTCGATCGGACCGCCGACAGGCCACGGGTACGGCTGCAGGCCGGACGGGAGGCGCAGCAAGCAGGGCTTGGGGTCGGTCCCCTGCGCCAAGCGCCGCCACCGGCGGAAAGCCGCCTCTTGACTCCCCGCCGAGAGCAGCCAGGAAGCGTTGATCGCGGACACGTAGGCGATCCGCGACCTCCACCGCTTCACGGCGTTCGAGTCCAGCCGCTCGGGGTCGGCCCCTGGCGACCCGGTTCCAGATCGCCCGATCGGGTACTCTGCCAGCCACTTCTCGATCTCCAGCGTCCCGTCCGCGCCTGCCCGTCGTCCACTGGCTGGCGACGTCCACGGTTGCCCGACGACAACGGCCGATCCCCGCAGCCGCTTGCGGACCACCAAGTCGGCCCCCTCCGCCCAGTAGGCGTTCCGCCGGTTGGCGGCCAAGTCCAGGATCAGGGAAGGGTTCGCCTTCCTGCCGCGCACCCGACGGAACGACAGCACGACGATCCGCTCGTCAGGGACGGCGGCAACGGTCGCCAGCACCGCGGGCAGCCGCTCGGCTTCCAGCGCCGGCTCCGACGCGGGTCGCAGCACGACGACGCCTCGGTCCGGCGCCAACTCCGCCGCGAGGGTGGCCTCCCGGAAGTGGACCCGCACCGCCCGCCGCTCTCGCAGAAAGTCCACCGCCACGGCCCTCTCGCCCCCCAGCCTCGCCTCCAACTCCGACGCCACGGCCCGGGCCAGGCACGGGTCCCAGATCACCGGATTCCTCGCGATGCGCTATCTTTCGGCATCCGGGCGGCGGGCGAGCCCGCGGGCCCAGGAGCGTTCGAGTCCCCAGCGGGAGCGCGTGATTCCCTTGACCGGCGGTTCGACATGACGGGCGTTCTCAGAACAGCGTTGCTCGTGGTGCTTGCGGCTGGGGTCTTGGTCCTGCTGGGGTCCGCGGTGATGCATTGGGTGCCGGGGGAGAGTTCCAACCCGGCAGCGGCGCCCGGCGAAGATCGGGTGACGGTGGACGTGCGCAACGCAGGCGGCGTGTCCGGCATGGCCCGCGCCGCGACCGACCACTTGAGAAGCTCCGGGTTCGACGTGGTGGGCGTGGGGAACGCGAACCGCATGGACCGGGACTCGTCGGTCGTGATCGACCGGACCGGGAACATGCGGAGGGCGGCCGAAGTAGCGGAAGTACTGGGAATCGGGACCGTTGTCAGCCGGCCGGACTCGAACTTGTTCGTGGACGTCACCGTAGAGCTGGGGTCGGGGTGGCGAGCGGCCGACGTAGAGGCGATCCCCCGCCGCTCTATGTTCGACTGGTTCCGCGGCCTCGTAGGCTCCCGGTGAGCGGGAACGCGGGCCGCAACACAGTAAGGAAGGCAGTGCCGATTCATGGCGAATAGACGCAAGGCGAAGGCTCGGGACGGGACACGCTCCCAAGAGAAGACGAGTTCGCGGCAAACGGCGCAAAAAGACGCCGGCGCAGGGACGAACGGGGCAGGGGAGGCCGGCCTCCTCTCTCGGGCGGCATCGGTGGTGCCGTGGCTGTGGGGCTTCGAGACGACTCGGCTGATCGTACTGGTGGTGGCGATGGTGGTCGTCCTGCGGACGTTCCTGATCCAGACGTTCGTGATCACCTCCGGCTCCATGGAGAACACGTTGCTGACGGGCGACTTTCTCGTGGTGAACCGTGCCGCCGTCGGCTCGCGGATCCCCTTCACGGAGATACGCATCCCAGGCTACTCGGAGGTCGAGCGCGGCGACATCCTGGTCTTCGACCCCCATCACGAGGAGAACCTGACGGTGGTCAAGCGCCTCGTGGGGATGCCCGGCGACACGCTCGAGATGCGGAACAAGCTCCTGTACCTGAACGGAGCGGCCCAAGACGAGCCGTACGTGGTGACGACGACGAGCGACAGCGGGTTCCATCCCGACTTCCTCTGGCAGCTGGAGCACTTGGTCGGGGGTTCGCGAAGCGACTACGAGCCCACCCGCGACGACTGGGGCCCCATCGTGGTTCCCGAGGACCGCTACTTCATGCTGGGCGACAACCGGGACACCAGCCTGGACTCGCGCTTCTGGGGGTTCCTGGAGAGGTGGCGGTTCGAAGGCCGGGCCGTAGCGATCTACTTCTCCTACAACCGGGGGTCGTTCCGTCCCTTCCCCTGGATCAGAGAGATACGCGCCAGCCGGATCGGGACGCGAGTGCGGTAGCCCTGGGGCCCGGCGCGCCGGACGGGAAGCGGGGTTGTCGGCGCTGATACATTCTCTCGACGTTCTTCGCCATCCCTCGTCCCGCGGCCTTGGTGGGCCATGCCGGCCAACAGCGAAGCCACGATCAACGTCCAGCTGGGCGAGATTCTGCGCACCAAGCACCCAGGGTGGCGCGCCGGGATCGGCACGGAACAGTCGCAGGTCTTTCGCAAGGCTGCCCGCCGTCCCGACATCGTGGTGCGCCATCCCGGAGGCCAGGTCGTGGTCGTGGAGACCGAGTTCGCTCCCGGCCGCGGCGTCGAGTCCGACGCGATCGCTCGTCTCGGCGAGGTGGTCCAGGCGACGGACGGGGAGGTGGAGCAGACCGTCGCCGTCCTGTTGCCCCAGGCACTCAAGGAGGGTCAGGCCGGCCTAGCCGAGCGCGTCGGTGCCGCGCAGTTCCAGTACGCTGTCTTCTCCGGGCCGCCCCGTATGCCGACGCGGTGGCCGAGGTCGGGCTGGCTGTCCGGCGACGTGGACAGCTTGGCGGCGTGCATCGAGCATGCGTCCCTATCGGAGAAGAAGGTCGCCGAAGGCGCCAGGGTACTCGAAGAAGGCGTCAGTCAAGCTGCTACCCGGCTCCAGGAGATGGTCGCTTGGCGCAAGACCGACACGCTCGACCAGATCGCCGCCACGCTTCATCAGGAGAAGAGCGAGCAGACGACGCGCATGGCGATGGCGATCATCGCCAACGCACTGACGTTCCACACCAACATCGCGGGCGTCCACTCCATTAAAGGCCTTCAACAGCTTCGCGAAGAGGGCATAGACCGGCTGAGCCAGACGAAGCTGCTGGGTTGCTGGCACTACATTCTAGAAATCAACTACTGGCCGATCTTCGAGATCGCTTCCAATCTGCTGTTGCCGATTCCGGCCGCTATGGCGTCCGAGGTCCTGGACCGGCTGGAGAAGGTCGCGAACCACTTGGCAATGACCGGGGTCGCGAGCACGCACGACATCTCGGGCCAGATGTTCCAGCGGCTGATCGTGGACCGGAAGTTCCTCGCCACCTTCTACACGTTGCCGGCGTCGGCGATGCTGCTGGCGGAACTCGCGACGTCGCGCTTGGAAGTGAAGTGGGGCGACGCTGAGGCCGTGACCCGCCTGCGGATCGCCGACTTGGCTTGCGGGACCGGCATGTTGCTCAACGCGGCCTACCAAGCCGTGCGAACGCGCTACCGCCACCAAGGGCAGGACGACGCCGGGCTGCACCGCGCCATGATGGAGAAGGTCCTGTTCGCCGCCGACATCATGCCCGCGGCCACGCATCTCACGGCGTCGGTCCTCTCGGGCGCGCATCCCAGCGTCACCTTCGAGGGTACCCGCATAATGACGATGCCCTACGGCGAGCAGCCGCAGGAGACCGGCCATCCTCTTTCGATTGGTTCGTTGGACCTGCTGGCGGGCGGGACGGCGCGTTCCGTGCTGGGCACCGGCCCCGGCGAGCAAATCGACGCCTTCGGCACCGGCCGCAAACAGGTTCGGGGCACTGGCGAAGCGGCCGAAGCCGCCGACCCGCATTCGGTGGAACTCCCGCACGAGAGCGGCGACCTGCTGATCATGAACCCCCCCTTCACGAGGCCCACCAACCACGAATCCACCACGATCCCGGTGCCTTCCTTCGCCGGGTTCGACACGTCGCGAGCCGAGCAGCGGGCCATGTCGGGCAAGCTGGCCGGGCTGCGCAAGGGGCTGCAGTCACCGGCGGGCCACGGCAACGCGGGACTGGCGTCCTACTTCGTGGACTTGGCCCACGTGAAGACCAAGCCCGGCGGCGTGATGGCGCTTGTGTTGCCGGCGTCGTTCGTGCAAGGCGGATCGTGGGCCGCGGCGCGGGCGTTGATGGACCGCCACTACGAGGACTTGGTGGTCATGTCGATCGCGGCCAGCGGCAACACGGACCGGGCGTTTTCCGCCGACACGGGGATAGCCGAGGTACTGGTCGTGGGAACCAAGAAGCACGACCCGGACTCGCCGTGCGGGGACACGTTGTTCGTCAACCTTCTGCGCCGCCCCCGCAGCTTGGCGGAAGCCGCGGTGCTGGCCGCTACGGTCCGCGATCTTCCCGAGAGTCGCCGGAGCGGACGCTTCCACCTGGGCAGCCGCGACGAAGCCGGGACCTTCGTTCGGGCGCCGCTGGCCAAAGGAGGGGGCTGCGCAGGGTTGCGCGAACCCGCCCTGGCCGACGCCATGCTGTCGCTGCACGACGGCCAGCTGGCGCTTCCGCGCTCCAACGACCGCCCAAAGGTTCCCGTGACCCATCTGGACGAACTGGGCACGAGGGGCAAGCTGGATCGCGACATCGCGGGCGAGCACCCCGACGGCTCTCCCCGCGGCCCGTTCGACATCTTCGTGGCCCGCGACATGCCACTGTACCCGGTCTTGTGGTCCCACGACGCGAAGCGGGAGCGGAGCCTAGTGGTCGCTCCGCGCCAGGAAGGGGTAATCCGCGAGGGTCTCAGGGAACGGGCGGTGGACCTGTGGCAAGCCACAGCGACCCGCCTGCACTTCAGCCGCGACTTCAGGATCAACTCGCAGAGCCTGGCTGCGTGCTTGACGCCGGCGAAGTGCATCGGTGGCACGGCATGGCCCAACTTCATCGTAAGCAACGAGGACTGGGAGAAGCCGTTGGCGCTTTGGGCAAACAGCACGCTGGGCCTGATGTGTTTTTGGTGGGCCGGCACGCGACAGCAGCAAGGCCGAGCTAGGCTGACGATCAGTCGCTTGCCCACCTTGTTCGTGCTGGATCCCCGACGCCTGTCGGAGGCGCAGATGCAGGCCGCCCACGGCGTGTTCGACGACTTTCGCGAGCGCGAGATGCTGCCCGCCAACGAAGCCTACCGGGACGAAGTGCGCCACGACCTGGACAGGGCGCTCCTCCTGGACGTGCTGGGCCTGCCCGAGGCGCTTCTCGGTCCGCTCGCCACGCTCCGCGAGAGCTGGTGCGCCGAGCCCACGGTGCACGGGGGCAAGGCTACCCGGCCCACCAAGTCCCGCTAGACCCGCTCGCAGAGCCGAGAACGGCCCTCGCGCCTATAGTCGGCCCGCCTTCCACGTCGCCGAGAGCTTGATCCGGCGGCCCCGGGCGCTGTGCGTGAAGGCGTCGAACCCGTGTTCCCAAGCCACGAACGGCGCCGGCGTGTCCAGCAGGTTTGCAGCAGTCAGCGCCACGTCGAACCCGCGGCTGGCGCGGCGCAGAAGGCTCATGTCCCACGTGACCACCCGGGGGATCGTCTCGTACTGGGTGCCGATGAACTCTTCGTTGGTGTACGACGATACGGAGGTGATCCAGTTCACCAAACTGTAGTCGCCTCGGTGGACGCCGGCGGAAAACCGCATCTTCCACTGGGGCAGGGGCGGTGCGATGGGGTTGAACCAATTCAGAAAGCCGGCGGCCGACTGCTCGGGGAAGAGCTCGGCTCCGTTCACCTGCAACGCCTTGACGCGGTACTCCCGCGTGTAGGTCCCGTCCGTGCCCAGCGATACAACGCCCTGTCCCGCCGGTAGCCGCACGCTCGCGTGCCAGTCGATCCCCGAAGTCTCCGCGCCCGGCCAGTTCACCAGACCGACCCGAATCCGCTCGATGTCGGTCGATGCGCACGTGCCTGTGCCCTGTCCGTCGGGACAGCTGATGAACTCCTTGACCGCATCCCGCGACGCGCCTCCGGCGTGGTACAGCCGCGTGACGCCGGCGTAGGGCAGCACGTCGATCAACTTCCGAAAGTCGTAGCTCCAATAGTCGACGGCGGCCCGCATTCGGGGCGACTGAAAGCTGACGCCGGCGTTGTACGTGAACGCTTGCTCCGGTTCGAGACCAGGGTTTCCGAAGTTGTCGGTGGCCCGCCACGCTTCGGCCTCGGGCACGTACACCGTCGCCGTGTTCTGCTGCTCGTTCACATCGTCCACCGAAGGGGTGCGGATCGTTGTCTGCACCGACATGCGCAACGCCAGCGCATCGGAAAGCTGCACGCGCAGCGCCAGCCTTGGATCAAAGCTGCTGGTCAAGTTGTGGAACTCGTAGTTGGCGGCGGCCTGCGCACTAATGCGATCGCCGATCGTCATGGGAACTTCCGCGAAGAACCGGTGCACCGTCTGCGAGGCGTCGTCCGGGTAGAAGCCGTTGATGATGCTGAACGGGCCGATCTTTTCGCTGCAACTATGGTCGCCGAGAACGGGACACGGGTTGATCGACAGGTTGCCTGCGTCGTTGGGCTGGGCGGAGACGCCGAACCAACGAAACTGATACCCGGCTGCAAAGTTGGCGACGCCCTCCGCAAGCGCGCCCTTCACCATCGCGTCGGCGACCACCAAGTTGGTCTTGCTCCGCAGGTCGACTTGGTCGAAGAGCCACGCGCGCAGCTCGGGCGAATTGGCCAGCGACGCGACGTAGCCGGGGTTCGCCTGGGTCTCGAACCGCGCGCCGGGCTGTTGCGAGTATTGGATTGCGCTGTTGAAGGGGTTGTAGTACTCGCAACCGCCCTGTCCCGCTACAGCCCCGTTCAGCGGTCCCACGGCCATTCCCGACGGACTCGACGGATCCGGCACGACGCCCACGCCGCAGTTCGGGCCGCCGAACCCTCGGAACGCCAGGAACCGGCGGTGGGCGTACTCGCCCGGCAGGCTCACGTTGCCGGTGGCGCGGGAGTAGCCGACAGCCGTTTCGAGCGCCAAGTCATCGCCCGCCCAACGTCCCACTGTTCGGCTGGCCGAGGCCGCAACGCGCAACGTTTGCGACCTTCGCGACACGAGACGGGCGGGACCGCTGTTCCCCACCGTGCGCCCGTAGAAGTACCAGTCGCCGTCGAGGCACTCGGTGGACGATGCGAACCCCGCGGCCTGGGCGTCGTTGTTGCAGAAGTGTTGTCGACCCGGGTTCTCCGGCGCCACCAAGTGAGCGCCGTCGTACTGGTAGATCGGCGCGAACGACGGCGTGGTGGACCACTTCGGCGTCGCCGTTCGGGCAAGCAGCGCCTCGACGTGATACTCCCCTCCGCTTCCCCACGTGCCGTTGACCTCGCCAAAGGCCCGAACGTACCTCGACGCCTGCTGCAAGTCGTCCCAGGCTTGGTAGCGCATGCGGCAGGTCTCGACTTCGCGGTAGCCGCCGAAGTCCTCGCAGGCCGGGTCCACGAACGCGCCACCGCCGAACTGGGCCTTGCGAAGGGCCGCCGCGAACTCCTTGGGCGTCTCGTCGCCGGCGAGCTCGGGGAAGAGGAACGCGCCCGGGTTGCCGACGAAAGACCAGCCGCCGGCGCCGGAGACGAAGGGAGCCAGAGCAAACTCCCGGTCCCGAACCTTCAGGTACTGGGTTTGCAGCACTTCAGCCGAGATCACGGCGTGGGCGTTTTCTCCCAGCGGCCGGCCCCAGATGCCGCCGGCGCCGGTGTTGCCCGATGCGGCGTAGTACTCGTGGGCCGCGGTCAACTCGACCCCCTCGAAGTCGCTCCGCGTAAGAAAGTTGGCCACGCCCGCCACGGCGTCGGAGCCGTACACCGCCGACGCGCCTTCCTTCAGGACCTCGATCCGGTCCAGCGAGATCGACGGAAACGAGTTCACGTCCACGAACCGACCCCCGTAGATCCGCACCGGCACGTAGGTGTGGCGGCGGCCGTTGAGCAGCACCAGCGTTCGAGAAGGCCCCAAGCCTCGGAGGTTCACGCTGGCGATCGTCTCCGGCACGGCGCCCGGCTGGGCCGTGTTGGCGTAGCTGTGTCGTTCGCCCAGGGCGCCGTGGCTGGCGCTCAAGTTCTTGAAGAAGTCGGTGGCCTGGGGCGACCCCTGTTCGGCGAGGCTTCGCCGGCTCGAAACCGCAACCGAGTAGGGCAAGGTGACCGGGGATTCCTTGAAGGCGGTGCCCGTCACCACGATCTCGACCAGCTCGAGCGCCGTGGAGTGGAGCTGCACGTCCACGGTCGTCGTCTCGCCTGCGGCGACGGTCACGGTTCGGACGACGCTCGTGAACCCGATCAGCTCCACGTGCAGGTCGTGAACGCCCGCCTCGACGCCGGGAAGCACGAACCGACCGTCTTCCCTCGACAGCGCGCCCGCGTCCACGGCCGGGAGATGAACCTGGGCCGACGGAAGAGGGGCGCCCGTACCGGCGTCGGAGACCGTGCCCGCGATCGTGCCGGTTTGGGCACGGGCCGCCGTCGGCGTTCCGAATGCAAGGGCGGTCGCGACGAGCGCAGGAAGCGACGACCGCATGGCTCCGCGGCTAGGCGTACGAATCAAGTCCATGCCGATCTCTCGAATGTTGCCTCGCCACCCGCGCCGCCCGCAACTGCCCGCACGCCGCATCGATCTCGCGTCCTCTGGGTCGCCGAACGGCCACGGCCACGCCTGCGGCTTCCAGCTGCGCCCCGAACTCGCGCACGCGGCCGTCTCGGCTGGGCTTCCACTCCACGTCGGGGATCGGGTTGAAGGGGATCAGGTTCACGAAGGCGCGGACGCGCCGGGCCAGCGCGGCCAGGGGCGGCACCAACTCCAGGGCGTCGTTCACCTCCCGGATCATCGTGTACTCGAAGGTGAGCCGCCGTCCGCCCCGCCGAGCATACGCCTCCACGGCGTCGATCACCTCTTCCAGCGGGTAGCGCTTCTCCAAGGGCACGAGCTGCGCCCGGAGGTCGGACACGGGCGCATGCAGCGAGAGCGCCAGCCGGAACTGCTCCTCCCGTTCGGCCAGCGCCAAGATGCCCGGAACCACGCCCACCGTGGACACCGTGATCCGCCGAGCGCCGATCCCGTATCCGGCGTTCAGCGTCGACAGGGCGGGGAAGACGTGGCGGCGGTTGGCCAGAGGCTCCCCCATGCCCATGAAGACGATGTTGCTCACGAGGCCCCGCCCGTGCTCCCGCGCCCAACGCGCCGACGCCCGATACTGGCCGACGATCTCCGCCGTGGTCAGCTGGCGTCGGAACCCGGACCAGCCAGTGGCGCAGAACTTGCAAGCCAGAGGACAGCCTGCCTGCGACGAGAGGCAGAGGGTGAGTCGGCCCCCGGCCGGAATGAGCACGCTCTCCACCACGTCGTCGTCGGAGAGGCGCCACAAGTGCTTGACCGTACCGTCGGGCGACTCGGACACGGTCTCCGCCACGGGCTCGTCCAGGCGGAAACGCTCGCCGAGGGCGGTCCGCTCGCGGGTGGGCAGGTTGGTCATCGCCTCGAGCGAGGGCACGCCGCCCGCGAATACCCACGCTTCCACTTGGCGGGTCCGGTAGTCGGGCTGGCCTCGGTCGCGAAAGTGGGCGGCCAGCGCCTCCCGCAGGGCGGGCGGAGGCAGGCCCAATAGGTTGGGTCGGGTCACGGGACGGGTCAAAGGTTAGATTGCCTTGAAGGGGCTGGACTCGTGCTCCGGGACATGTACACGGCCTTGCCGGAGGCGGCTGGTGGCGAACACGGACAATACCGAAGGAAGCGCGACGACGCTTCGATCGATCGGTGCCGGGCTGGTGGGCCCCGAACAGGCGGGTCGCGAGCTCCGGGTCGCCGGGTGGGTGCACCGCCGTCGCAACCTGGGCGGCATGGTCTTCCTCGACGTGCGGGACCGCTGGGGCGTGCTCCAAGCGTCGGTGGGACCGGAGTGGTCGTCGCCGGAGGCCGTGACGGCCGCCCAGGGCCTGGGCGCCGAGGACGTGGTGGCGCTCCAAGGCGAGGTGACGTTGCGTCCGCCGGAGGCCAGGAACCCGGAGATGGCTACCGGCGACGTGGAGCTTCAAGTCGCTCGGCTGCAAGTCCTGAACCGGGCGAAGACGCCTGCGATCCCCGTCTATCGCGTGCCCGACGAGGAGCTGCCCTCCGAGAAGCTTCGGCTGCGCCACAGGGTGCTGGACCTGCGCCGCCCCGAGCTGCGCGAGAGGCTGGAGCTTCGCCACCGCATCGTCCTGGCCGTCCGCAACTACTTCGACTCCCAGGGCTTCGCCGAGATCGAGACGCCGATCCTCACCCGCCCCACGCCCGAGGGCGCACGGGACTTCCTGGTGCCCAGCCGGGTCCACCCGGGCGAGTTCTTCGCTCTGCCGCAGAGTCCTCAGATCTACAAGCAGGTGCTCATGGTGGCGGGCTTCGACCGCTACTTCCAGGTCGCCCGCTGCTTCCGGGACGAAGACTTGCGCGCCGACCGGCAGCCCGAGTTCACGCAGATCGACGTGGAGGCGTCGTTCGTCGAGCCCGAGGACGTGTACCGCTGGTGCGAGGGGATGACGTCCGCGGTCGCGCGAGCGGCGGACGCCGTGGCCGAGCCGCCGTTCCCCCGGCTGGACTGGGGCGAAGCGATGGAGCGCTTCGGCACGGATCGGCCGGACTTGCGCTGGGACGTCGAGCTCCAGGACATGACGGAGACGCTGGGCGCCCTCGACTTCAGGATCCTCCGAAGCGCCGTCGCGGCGGGCGGGCGCATACGCGGGCTCCGGCTCCCGGGCGGCGGGCGGCTCTCCCGGAAGCAGATCGTCGCCGTCGAGGGCGCCGCCAAGGCGGCCGGGGCGCCGGGCCTCCTCTGGGCCAAGGCACTGGAGGGCGGGGCGGCGTCGGGTCCTTTGGGACGCTTCTTCCTGGACGGCACGTCGGAGCGGCTGGCGTTGGCAGCGGGCGACCTCCTCCTTGCGGCCGCCGGAGACGACGCCGTGACCTCGCCGGCGCTGTCGGCAGCCCGCACCGCCTCGATCGCGGCCCTCGACCTGCCCCCGCGCACGGACGATGCGTGGCTGTGGGTGACCGACTTCCCCGTCTTCGAAGCCAGGGAAGACGGCGTCGGCGGGGGCCTTGCGGCCAACCACCACCCGTTCGTCCAGCCCCGCCCGAGCGACCTGCACCTCCTGGATTCGAACCCGCTGGCCGTCCGGGGCTTGGCCTACGACCTCGTGTACAACGGGACCGAGCTGGGGTCCGGGAGCATCCGCATCCACGACGCCGACCTCCAGCTCCGTATCCTCGAGATGCTTGGACTGGATCGGGACGAGATCAACGCCAAGTTCGGCTTCCTGCTGGAGGCGCTTCGCTCCGGGGCGCCGCCTCACGGAGGGATCGCCCTCGGGGTGGACCGGCTCGCCGCCCGGCTCTCCAGAGGCGAGAGCCTGCGGGACGTGATCGCCTTCCCCAAGACCACGGCGGCCAGGGCCCTCTTCGAAGGCGCCCCGACGCCGGTGGCCGCGGCGGAGCTGGCGGAGCTGGGCCTCTCAATCGACGACGCCGCCGGAGACGGCGGGTGAGCGCCGACGCGGCTCGCCGCCTCGTCAACGCCGAGGGCGCGGACCCGTTGATCCTGGCGGGGGTCGGCGACGCCAACCTGCGCGAGCTCCAGTCCCTCTTTCGGGTGCGGGTCGTGCTGCGCGACGACCACGTGAACTTGGCCGGGGCGCCCGAGTCGGTGGCGGAGGCGGCGCGGGTCGCCGGCCACATGGTCCACCTGGCACGGCTGGGCAGGTCCTTTCGCGCCGCCGACGTGACCCGCTTCGCCACCGGCCTGGACGGAGGGGAGCCGATGCCGGGCGGCGGGGACGAGGACCCGCTGCGCCTCGCGCTTCCCGGCGGCCGCCGCGTGAGTCCCCGCTCCGAGGGGCAGCGCGCCTACCTGCAGGCGATGGAAGACTCGGACGTGGTGGTCGGGATCGGGCCGGCGGGAACCGGGAAGACGTACCTGGCGGTGGCCCGGGCCGTGGGCGAGCTCTTCCGCAAGCGGGTCCGCCGGATCGTGCTGGCCCGCCCGGCGGTGGAGGCGGGAGAGAGCCTGGGGTTCCTGCCCGGCGACTTGCAGGAGAAGGTGGACCCCTACCTGCGCCCGTTGTACGACGCCCTGGAGGACATGATCCCGCCCGTGCGCGTTCGCCGGGAGATCGGCGACCGAACGATCGAGATCGTGCCGCTGGCGTACATGCGGGGAAGGACCCTCTCCGACGCGTTCGTGATCCTGGACGAGGCCCAGAACGCCACCGCCGCGCAGATGAAGATGTTCCTGACCCGGATCGGCGTGAACTCCCGGGTCGTGATCACCGGCGACAAGACCCAGATCGACCTGCCGCGCTCCGAACCGTCGGGGCTCCTGCAGATCGAGGCGATCCTCCGCAACGTGCACGGGATCGAGTTCGTCTACCTGGACGCCTCCGACGTCACCCGCCACCGACTGGTCAAGGACATCATCCGGGCCTACGAAGCAGCGGACGGCCTACCCGAGGCCAACGGCGATGAGCGAAGCTAGACGGAAGAGCATCCTCCACGGCGAGCCGAAGCGGCTATGGCCCGACGCGGTCCTTCATCACGGCGCACGGGTGCTGGTCGTGCTCGTGCTGAGCGTCGGGATCGCGGTGCTCTTTCCCGCGGAGCCCGGGGTCCCGATCGGACGCTGGCGCGCGGACACGGTGGCCGAAAGGGACGTGCTGGCGGAGATCGCCTTCGACGTACCCAAGCCCGCGGCCGACCTGGCCCGGGAGCGGCGGGAGGCCGAGGCCTCGGTGGTCGCGACGTTCGTCTACCGGCCGGACGCCCGGGACTCGGTGCTGGCGGCGATGGCTGGGATCTTCGCCCGGCTGGACACGGCGGCGGCCTCGAGCGGCACGGCCGGGGTGGCGGCGGTCCTGGACGATGCCGGCATCGACGCCGGCGAGGAGCACGTCCAGCTTGTTGCGGACGCCGGTGCCAGAGACCAGCTCCACCAACAGGCGACGATGGCGGTCCGATCCCACTTTCCCGCCGGCGTCATGGCGCCGGGCGCAGCGTCGCGGGTGACGACCGACACGATCCGGATCGTGCGGGACGACCGCGCATCCCGGGCCGCGCGAAGCTCGGTCCTCTCGGGGCGCGAGTTCTACGAACGGGCGTTGGCCGGGCTCGCCCCGGGTCCCGAAACCGATCTCCTGCGCAACGTCCTGGCCCGCTTCCTGTCCCCCAGCTTGGTGCTGGACGCCGCCCGAACCGACCGGGAGCGGCGCGCCGCGGCGAGCGCCGTCCCCGTCAACGTGACGCGGGTGCTCGAGGGCGAGGCGATCGTGCGGGCGAATCAACAGGTGGGGCAGGCCGAGCTCCGCAAGCTGGATGCGTACCGGGCCGAGCTCCGATCCCAAGGCCGCAACGTGGACGCCTCCAACCTGGGCGGACTCGTTGGAGGGGTCCTCGTCAATACGCTGTTGCTGGGCGGCTTCGGCGTGCTGCTTCTCTTCCAACGGCGGGACGTGTACCGGGCGTTTCGCTCGGTCCTGACGGTGGCCGGCATCTTCGCGTTCTACTTCCTGGCCGCGTTTCTGGCGGCGCGCCTGGATCTCCCGCCCGCATCGGTGCCCGTCGCGTTCGTCGCGATCTCGCTGGCAGTGCTGTGGGACGGCCGCCTAGCGTTCGCCGCGGCCACAGTGCTTGCCGCCCTCACCGCCGTTCAGGAGCCGTTCTCCACGGTCCACGCCTTCGTGGCGGCGCTCGCCGGGGGAGGCGCGGCGGCGCTCTCGGTTCGGACGTTCCGGCGGCTCTCCCAGACCTGGGTCTTCATCGCCGTCATCGCCGCCGCCTACGCCCTGGCCCTCGCCGGCCTTCACCTGCGCGGCGCGGACTTCCCCTTCCTGGCCTCTCTGGGAGCGGCGCTCGCCAGCACCGTGCTGGGCGCCATCCTCGCGATCGGCTTCATTCCCGTCTTCGAGTGGCTCACCGGGATCACCACCACCCAGACCCTCGTCGGCTGGGCCGACCTGGACCGGCCCCTCCTGCGCCGCTTGGCGGTGGAAGCGCCCGGCACCCACGCCCACACGATGCAGGTCGCGGCCCTGGCGGAGGCGGGCGCCGGAGCCGTCGGCGCCGACGTGCTCCTTTGCCGTGCCGGGACCTACTACCACGACGTGGGCAAGCTCGCGAACCCGGGCCACTTCATCGAGAACCAGCGCGGCGGCAACCCCCACGACTCCATGGACCCGCTCGACTCCGCCTCCGCCGTCCGGGAGCACGTGACTCACGGGATCGAGCTGGCCCGGCGGGAGAAGCTGCCGAAGGTGGTGGCGGCGTTCATCCCCGAGCACCACGGCGACCATACGATCGGGTTCTTCCTGGCACGGGCCAGGGAGCGCGCCACCGAAGAGGGCGCGGAGCCGCCGGACCCGGAGCTCTTCCAGTACCCGGGACCCCGGCCCCGCAGCCGGGAAACGGGGATCGTCATGCTGGCCGACGCGGCGGAGTCGTCGGTTCGGGCGCTGAAGACCCCCACCAAGGACCGGATCGCCGCCCGCGTGGACGAGATCGTTTCCCAGCGGGTCGGCAGCGGCCAGCTCGACGACACCTCCCTGACCCTCCGCGACCTCGCCGTCCTCAAGGCCCGGTTCGCCGAAGTCCTGGCGGGAATGCACCACCAGCGGATCGACTATCCGGAGACCCGACGCTTGAGCACCGCTCCGCCCCCGCCTGTCCCGGCGCCAGCCGACGACGCCGACGGAGAGCGGCGCTGATCGAGGTCCACGTGAGTGCGGACGGCCGACGTTCCGTCCCGAGCGGGCTCGTGGAGCAGGCCCTCCGGGAGGCCGTGCGCCGGGAACGGATCGCCGGGGCCCACTTCTCGGTCACCTACCTGGGCGACGCGGAGATCGCCGCCCTGCACGAGCGCCACCTGGGCCGCAGCGGCCCGACGGACGTGCTTTCGTTCGCCCTCCACGACGACGGCGAGGACCCTTTGGGGGACATCTACGTGGGCCACGATCAAGCGTTGCGCCAAGCGGCGGAGGCGGGCGCCGAGCCGAGCGAGGAGATGGTCCGGCTGGCGGTCCACGGGGCGCTTCACGTGCTGGGGCACGACCACCCGTCCGGGACGGAGCGCAACGAGTGCGAGATGTTCCGGGTGCAGGAGGAGATCGTCGGGTGGGCACGTCGAGCGACCGCCGCCGCGAGCGAATCGTGAGCAGCGACGGGAGCTCCGGGGGCGAAGGCATGACCAGCCTCTCGGAGCTGGTCGCCCTGGCCGAGGCCGGCGCCTTCTCCCGCCTCGCCGAGCTCGCCGAGGAGATGCACCCCTCCGACTTGGCGGACCTTGTCGCATCCGTGTCCTCCGAGGCGTTGCGGCTACGCATCCTGAAGTCGCTCCCCACCGAACTGGCTTCCGAGACCCTCGCCGAGATGGAGGAGGACGAGGACCGGGCCGAGCTTCTGGGCGCCCTGAGCTCGACCCGCGGCGCCGCGCTTCTCAAGGAGCTGCCCGACGACGACGCCGCGGACTTGGTGGGCGAGCTGGAGCCAGAGGACAGAGATCGGATCCTGGCGGCGCTACCCGTCGAGGAGGCGGGCGAGATCCGGGACCTCCTCCGCTACGGCGAGGAGACGGCGGGCGGCCTCATGACCACGGCCCTGGTGTCGGTGTCGGCCGACGCCAGCGCGGGCCAAGCGATCGCCGAGATCCGCCGGCAAGGCCGGGAGGTCGAAGACTTCTACACCGTGTTCGTGGTCGACGGCCGGGGCCGGCTGCGAGGCACCGTTCCCCTGGACGACCTGATCCTCGCCGATCCGGAAGACCCCATCGAGTCGCTCGTGGAGCCGTCGGCGGCCACCGTCCTCCCCGACACCGACCAGGAGGAGGCAGGGCGGATCATCGGCCGCTACAACTTGGCCAGCCTCCCCGTCGTCAACGAGGAAGGGGCGCTGCTGGGGCGGATCACCTTCGACGACGTGATCGACGTGATCGAGGCGGAGACGACCGAGGACATCCTGAAGCTGGCCGGCGTCTCCGACGACGAGGAGCTCCGAGCCGGCTGGCTGGAGTCGGTCCGTTCGAGGCTGCCTTGGCTGGTCCTCAACTTGGTCACCGCCGGGGTCGCCGCGTCCGTCATCCTCAACTTCGAACACGTGGTCGCCGAAGCGACGT
The DNA here is from genome assembly GCA_958296005.1 of Longimicrobiales bacterium. Taxonomy (GTDB): domain Bacteria; phylum Gemmatimonadota; class Gemmatimonadetes; order Longimicrobiales; family Gaopeijiaceae; genus CATQHQ01. Next base: position 1,861,338 of record CATQHQ010000002.1, on the reverse strand, counting down.
TCCTCGCCTTTCTGATGCCGGTGATCGCAGCGTTGGGCGGGAACACGGGCACCCAAGCGCTGGCGGTCACGATCCGGCGCATCGCCGTCGGCGAAGGGCCCCTGGCCGACAACTTCCGCGTGGTGGGCAAGGAGGTGCTGGTGGGCCTCCTCAACGGGCTGGTTCTCGGCGCCTGCTTCGCCGTGTTCGCGTACCTCTACGACGGACAGCTGCTGATGGGCGTCGTCGTGCTCCTGGCGATGTGGGCCAACATCGTGGTCGCAGGGTTCGCCGGAGCGATGGTACCCACCGTGCTGCACCGCCTGGGCGTGGACCCTGCCGTCGCGTCGTCGGTGTTCGTCCACACCCTGACGGACTTGGTGGGCTTCACGATGGTTCTGGGCCTGGCGATCGCGTTGCTGGGCTAGGGACCGTGGACGATCCCCGCATCCAACGGCTCGCGACGGCGTTTCGCAACGGCGAGCGCCCGGCGCTGGCCCGGGCCGTGTCGATGGTGGAGGGCCGCCGTCCGGGCGCGGAGGCACTCCTCGACGCGCTCCTCCAGGTCAGGCCACGGGCCCGACGGCTGGGAATCACCGGTCCTCCCGGCGCGGGCAAGTCCACCTTGGCCGCCGGCCTGGCCGCGCTGCTCCGGGCTCGGGGCGAGGAGGTGGCGATCGTCGCGGTCGATCCCACGTCGCCGTTCTCCGGCGGCGCACTCCTGGGCGACCGCATCCGGATGAACGACTTGGCCACCGACCGCGGCGTCTTCATCCGTTCGATGGCGACCCGGGGTTCGCTGGGCGGGCTGGCCGCGGCGACCCGGGAAGTCGTGGACCTGCTGGACGCCTTCGGCTTCCCCAACGTGCTCGTGGAGACCGTGGGCGTGGGCCAGACCGAGCTGGAGATCGCTTCGGCGGTGGATTCGGTCGCCGTCGTTCTGGTCCCGGAGTCCGGCGACGGCATCCAGGCGATGAAGGCCGGCCTCATGGAGATCGCCGACATCTTCGTCGTGAACAAGTCGGATCGTCCGGGCGCCGACCGCCTGGTCCGGGACCTCGGCTTGGCGATGCACCTCAAGGCGGGGCAGGGGACGGGTGGCGGCGCGTCGGTGCCCTGGGACGCGCCCGTCCTCAAGACCTCCGCAGAGCGGGGCGAAGGGATCGACGGCCTTCTCGAGGCGTTCCTGGACCACCACCGCCGCCTTCTGGAGTCGGCGGAGCTGGAGCGCAGGCGCGACCGCCGGGCGCGGGAACGGATCCGCGACATCGTCGAGAGCAAGTTGCGTCGCAGGGCCGCGGATTTCCTGGCCGCCGACCCGCGGCTCCCGGGCTGGTCGGCGGACGTGGCCGCCGGACGGGCCACGGCGTACGGAGTGGCGGCGATCCTCGTTCCCGACATATTGAAGGACGCGGCCGCGTCGAAGGGAACGCGCCGGGCCGGCGGAGGGTAGCAGAGCACATGTCCACGACCGAACCAAGGATGCTCCACAGCGACTGGCCCGGCCGTTCGCCCGAGCGCGACGCGCTTGTCGCCGAGATCGAGTCCCGCCAGCGGGACGTCGAGCGTCTCCAAGCCGAACTGGCCGCCTGGGAAGCCACCTGCGACGGCGCCGAGAAGCGCATGCCCGTCTTCTCCAGCGTCTCCGGCAACGAAGTCGACGCCCTCTACACCCCGGCTCACGCCGCTGCCGTTCACGAGCCAGCCGGCTACCTGGACCGCCTCGGCCTCCCCGGCGGCTTCCCGTTCACCCGGGGACCCTACGCCACGATGTACCGGACCCGGCTCTGGACGATGCGCCAGTTCGCCGGCTTCGCCACCGCCGAAGAGACCAACCAGCGCTACCGCTACCTGCTGGACGCGGGCCAGACCGGCCTCTCGGTGGCGTTCGACTTTCCCACCCTCATGGGCTACGACGGCGACCACCCCCGCGCCCTGGGCGAGGTCGGCGTGTGCGGCGTGGCCGTCTCGTCGCTGGCGGACATGGAGACTCTCTTCCGGGAGATCCCCCTCGACCGGGTGTCCGTCTCCATGACGATCAACGGGCCGGCGATCGTCCTGTTCTGCTTCTACGTGGCGGCGGCGGAGAAGCAGGGCGTCTCGCCGGAACGGCTTCGGGGCACCGTCCAGAACGACATCCTCAAGGAGTACCAGGCGCAGCACGCTTGGGTGTTCCCTCCGGACTCGGCGCTGCGCCTCATCCTGGACATGTTCGATTGGTGCGGCGCCAACGCCCCTCGCTACAACCCCGTGTCGATCTCGGGCTACCACATCCGGGAGGCCGGCGCCACCGCCGGCGAGGAGCTGGCCTTCACCCTGGCCAACGGCTTCGAGTACGTGCGGCGAGGGGTCGAGCGGGGCCTGGACGTGGACGTCTTCGCGCCCCGCCTGTCGTTCTTCTTCGACGTGCACAACGACTTCTTCGAGGAGGTCGCCAAGTTCCGGGCCGCCAGGCGGATCTGGGCCAAGCGCATGAGAGGCGAGTTCGGTGCCGAGAACCCCCACTCGTGGCGGCTCCGCACCCACGCCCAGACGGCGGGCGTCACCCTCACGGCCCAGCAGCCCGAGAACAACATCGTGCGGGTGGCGTACCAAGCGCTGGCCGCGGTGCTGGGCGGCACCCAGTCGCTCCACACCAACTCCATGGACGAAACGCTGGCCCTGCCCACCGAGAAGGCGGTGACGATCGCGCTGCGCACGCAGCAGGTCCTGGCCTACGAGACCGGCGTGCCCAACACGATCGACCCGCTGGCGGGGTCGTACTACGTGGAAAGCCTCACCGACCAGCTGGAGGCCCAAGCCGAAGAGATCTTCGAGCGGATCGAAGAGGAGGGCGGCGTGGTGCCGGGGATCGAGAACGGCTGGTTCCAGCGTCGGATCGCCGCTTCCGCCGCTCGCCAGCAGACCGAGGTCGAGGCGGGGCTCCGCAAGGTCGTCGGCGTGAACGACTTCACGGAGGGGTCCGGCCAAGTCGCGATCGACACGTTGCGGATCGACCCGTCGGTGGAGCAGCGGCACCGGGCGTCGCTGGCCCGACTGCGGGCCGAACGGGACGGGGAACGGGTGGCGGCGTCGCTGTCCGCCCTGCGCGCCGCCGCCGCGACGGACGCGAACTTGGTTCCGCTGATCCTGGAGTGCGCCCGGGCCTACTGCACCCTGTACGAGATACGCGCCGCCATGGAGGACGTCTTCGGCGCCTACCGGGAGCCCGTCTTCTTCTAGCCGGAAACCGCCCCGACGCCGCTTGACGCGCCTTACGCCCCGGGCGACCTTTGAAGGCTGTCGCCAACCCAGGGAACCACGCGAAGGGAGCCGGGCAAGCCGATGCTGAAATCGTTCCGCGGCCGAGCGGTCGTCATCTTGGCGGCCCTCGGGCTCTGCGCCTTCTACCTGTCGACCCGCGGTCTCAAGCAGGGGCTCGACCTTCAGGGCGGCATGCACCTCGTCCTGGAGATCGACGACCCCGACGGCGCGCTCACCGACGAAGCCCGCGCCGACGCCATCGACCGGGCGGAGCGGGTCATCCGCACCCGCATCGACGAGTTCGGAGTCGAAGAGCCCCTCATCCAGAGGGTCGGCTCGGATCGCCTCATCGTCGAGCTGGCCGGGCTGGACGACGAGTCCCGAGCCAAGGAGATCATCAACCAGCAGGCGTACCTGGAGTGGAAGCTGGTTCTCCCCACCGCCGAGGTCGACCAGGCGCTGGAGCGGCTGGACCGGGCCGTGGTGGCCGCCGTCGGCGAAGAGGGACTCCGGGAGATGGGACGGGCGGTGGAAACCACCCAGTCCCCCTCCATTCAGGACCTGCTCTTCAGCGGCGCCGACTCGACCGACGAGGCAGGAGCAGAAGACGCTACGCCGGACGAGGCCCCTCCCGACGCCGCGACGGTCCAGGACGACTCCGTCGCCGCCGAAGAAGAGGACGAGGCCGAGCTGAACTTCCGTCCGTTCACCAGCCTCCTGCGGACCGGCGACCTGGGCACGTACTTGGTCGACGCGGCCGACGTCGAGACAGCCGACCGCTTCATGGCGTTGCCCGAGTTTCAGCGGGCGCTTCCCCGCAACATCAGCCTTCAGTGGGGCTGGGACTCGTTGCCGCGGGGCGCCGGCTTCTACCGTGAACTGTACGTCCTAGAGGAAGACGCCTTCCTGACGGGCGACCAGCTCGAGAACGCGACGGCGAACCGGGACCCCCAGTTCAACCAGGCCCAGGTCCTCTTTCAGCTGAACCGCCGTGGCGGACGCGAGTTCCAGGCTCTCACCGGCGCCCACATCGACGACCGCATCGCGATCGTGCTGGACGGCGAGGTCGTCAGCGCTCCCGTCGTCCGGGACCGGATCGGCGCCAACGGCTCGATCGACCTGGGCTCGTCGGACATGTCGGAGGCCAGCGACTTGGCGCTGGTGCTGCGGGCCGGCGCCCTGCCCGCGCCCCTTCGGATCATGGAGGAACGGACGGTCGGACCGTCGCTGGGACAGGACTCGATCGACCAGGGCCGGATCGCCGGGATCGTGGGGGTCGTGACCGTGCTCGTGGTCATGCTCCTCTACTACAAGGTCGCGGGGCTGCTCGCGATTCTGGCGCTCGGCGTGTACCTGGTTCTGGTCATGGGGGGACTGGCGGCCCTCAACGCCACGCTGACCCTCCCGGGGATCGCCGGCCTCATCCTCTCGGTGGGGATGGCCGTGGACGCCAACGTCCTCATCTTCGAACGCGTCCGAGAGGAGCTGGCCCGAAGGCGAGCACCCCGAACCGCGGTGGACGAAGGCTTCGGCAACGCCATGTCGGCGATCGTGGACGCCAACATCACGACCCTCATCACCGGGCTGATCCTCTTCCAGTTCGGAACGGGGCCGGTGCGCGGCTTCGCGGTCACCCTGTGCATCGGGATCGTGGCGTCGTTCTTCTCGGCCCTCTACGTGACCCGCACCTTCTTCCTGGTCTACCTCGCCCGCAAGAGGGGCTCGGACCCGATCAGCATCTAGCCAGCCGTCCCGCCCGCGCCCCAAGGACCCCAAAGGACTCCTCGCCATGTGGCTCTTTCGCGAAGCCAAGTACCCGTTCATCGACATGCGCCGGAAGGCGTACGCCGTATCGGGGGTTCTGCTCGTGCTCGGAGTGGGCGCGATGATCGTGAACGCATTCACGATCGGGAACTGGCAGAACTACGGCGTGGACTTCACCGGCGGCTCCCTGGTGCAGGTGCGCTTCAACCAACCCACCACCGACAACGAGCTGCGGGAAGCGCTGGGCGGCGACGACGCGCCTCCGATCACCCGCTTCGGCGCCGACAACGAGTTCGTGGTCCGCGCTCCCTTGGCGGACTCGGCAGGGATCGACCAGATCGCCGCCGAAGTGGGCGCGATGGTGGCGGCCGGCTACGGCGACGGCGCCTTCGAGATCGTCCGCCAGGAGCTGGTAGGGCCGAAGATCGGCGCCGAACTCCAACAGAAGGCCGCGCTGGCGGTCCTCTTCTCCCTCGCGCTCACCCTGATCTACATCGCCATCCGCTTCGAGTTCCGGTTCGGCGTGGCCTCGGTGATCGCCACGGCCCACGACGTCCTCGTCACCCTCGGCTTCCTGGCGCTCTTCCGGGTCGAGATATCCCTGCCCACCGTAGCGGCGATCCTCACGATCCTGGGCTACTCCCTCAACGACACGATCGTGGTCTTCGACCGGATCCGGGAGAACCTGAACGCACGCGGCGGACGGCGGGAGAACCCGTACAAGATGGTGAACCGCTCGATCAACGAGACGCTGCCCCGAACGGTGCTGACTTCGGGCACGACCCTGGCGGTGCTGCTGTCGTTGCTGATCCTGGGCGGCGCGGTCATCCGCGACTTCACCATGGTGCTGATCCTGGGCGTGCTGATCGGGACCTACTCGTCGATCTTCATCGCCTCTCCCGCCCTTCTGGAGATACAGAAGCGGTACGGCACCGGCGACGCCAAGGAGAAGCAGAAGAAGCAGAGGGCGAGGGCGGCCGCAGCGGTGTGAGGCTGACGGACTCGCACTGCCACCTTACCGACGGCGCGTTCGGCGACGATCCGCGAGCCGCAATCGACCGCGCCCGCGCCGCCGGCGTGGTCCGAATCGTCTCGGTCGCGTCGGACCTGGACGACGCCGTTGCCGCCCTGAGGCTGGCGCGGACCCACGACGGCGTCTGGTGCACGGCCGGGGTGCACCCCCACGCCGTGTCCACCAATGGCGCCAGCGCCCTCGTCGCCCCCGATGCGCTGCGGGAAGCGTGCGCCGACCCCCGTTGCATCGCGATCGGCGAGACGGGCCTCGACTACTACTACGACAACGCGCCTCGGGACGCCCAGCGCCGCAGCTTCCTCCGCCACGCCGAAGTTGCGGCGGAGACGGGCCTGCCCCTGGTCGTGCACTCCCGCGATGCGGCAGAGGACACTGCCGCCGCAATCCGGGAGTGCGACGGCGCGGCGACCGGCGTGCTCCACTGCTTCACGGGCCCGCCCGCCCTCATGGAGACGGCGCTGGATGTGGGCTGGCTGGTGTCGTTCACCGGAACCGTCACCTTCCGATGGTTCGAAGCCGACTTGGTTCGGGCCGTTCCGGCGGGCAGCTACATGATCGAGACCGACTCGCCCTATCTGGCGCCGGTCCCCCGGCGAGGCAGGCGGAACGAGCCCGCCTTCGCGCTCCATGTGGCCAAGGCGGTGGCCCGCATCCGGGGCGAGCCCGTCGCCCAGGTGGCGGCGGAGACGTGGGACACGGCGTCCCGGTTCTTCGGCCTGCCTGCCGCCGCCCGCCGGACCGAGGTCGCCTGCCCGCAAGGCGCACCGGCGTGACCCGCACCGGCCCGAACGGCCCCGGCCGCTCCGGTGCCAGGCCCCGCGTCAGGGTTCTGCCGGACCATGTGGCGAACCAGATCGCCGCGGGCGAGGTCGTGGAACGGCCGGCGTCGGTGGTCAAGGAGCTGGTGGAGAACGCCCTGGACGCCGGGGCGCAGGCGATCCGCGTGTTGCTGGAGCAGGGGGGCAAGGGCCGGATCCGCGTCGCCGACGACGGATGCGGGATGATGCGGCAAGACGTGCTCGCCTCTCTGGACCGCCACGCCACCAGCAAGATCCGCGACGCGAAGGACCTTCAGGAGATCCGCACCCTCGGCTTCCGGGGCGAGGCCCTGCCGTCGATCGCCGCGGTGTCCAGGATCGTCGTGGAGACCGCCGTCGAAGGGGGCGACGCGGGGACGCGGGTGCGCGCGCTCGCCGGGCGGATCCAGAGCGTCGAGGACGCGGCGAGGCGCCGGGGGACGACGGTGGACGTGCGGAACCTCTTCCTCAACACGCCCGTCCGGGCTCGCTTCCTTCGCAACGTGGCGCTGGAGACGCGAGCCGTCGCCGAGGTGCTCCACGCCCTCGCCCTGGCCCACCTGGACGTGCGGTTCGTCTTCGAGACCAACGGGCGGTTCCATCTGGACCTGCTGGCGGGCCGCCGCCTTGAGGAGCGCGTCGGCGAGATATGGGAAGACGCCTCGTTGATCCCGGTGTCGGCCCGGGAAGGCGGCATGCGGCTGGACGGAGCGGTGCAGCGACCGGACAACGCCCGCTCCGGCTTCCGTCGAGCCCAGCTCTTCGTGAACGGCCGTCCGTTCCGCGACGGACGCATCTTGGCCGCCGGCGACCGCGGCTACCGCACCACGGTGCCGGAGGGGGTCAGAGGCTGGCTCTTCCTCTTCCTGACCGTTCCCCCTGATCAGGTGGACGTCAACGTGCACCCCGGCAAGGCGGAGGTGCGCTTCCGGGACTCCGCCGGGGTCGAGGACTTCGTGGAAGCGTCGGTCCGCAAGGCGCTGGAGGGAGTCGATTCGGCCGCGACATGGGGCAAGCCGCCGCCGGTCCAGATGGTTCGGGAGCGCCCCCCCGACGGCGACGGCGACGGCGATGGCAGGAACGCCCCGGCGGCCGCCGACCGGAGCCAGATTCGGCTCTTCCGGACCCCGGACGACGCCCAGGAGGCCCACGATGCCACCCCCGCCGATCACGCCGCAGACGCCTTCTCGCCCCAGGCTCCCAGGCCGGCTCTCCTCCAGGTCCACAACAGCTTCATCCTGGCCGAGACCCGCGACGGGGTGATCATCATCGACCAGCACGCCGCCCACGAGAGGATCCTCTACGAGCGGATCACGGCGCGCTTCGAAGCCGGCGGCGGCGAGGGCCAGCGGCTCCTCTTCCCCTTCACGGTCCGCCTCACGAGCGCCGAGCTGGACGTGGTCCGCTCCGCCTCGGAGCTCCTGGCCAAAACCGGCTTCGACGTCGAACCCTTCGGCGCTCACGCCTTGCTGGTCCAGGCCGTGCCCAGCCCCCACCCGCACTTCGACGCCGAGCGGTGCATCCGCGAGATGCTGCGGGAACTCGCGGAAGGCTCCGATCTGATGCGCGCCGCCCGGAACCAGAACGAACGGGTCGCCATGAGCTACGCCTGCAAGGGCGCGATCAAGGCGGGACAGAAGCTCTCCGAGGAGGAGATGCAGGACCTCTTCGACCAGCTCTTCGCCACGGACCTGCCCTACCACGACGTCCACGGACGCCCCACCGTGGTGCGCCTAGGGCTGGACGAACTCCGCCGCAAGTTCCGCCGGTCGTGACCGCCAAGCCGGACTTCCTGGCAGTCGTCGGCCCCACCGCCACCGGCAAGACCCGCGTCTCGATCCAGGTCGCCCTCGCTCTGGACGGCGAGATCGTCTCCATGGACTCGCGCCAAGTGTACCGGGGAATGGACGTGGGCACAGCCAAGGCCACGCCCCAGGAACGGGCGACGGTCCCCCACCACGGCCTCGACATCCGGGACCCCGACGAACGCTACGCCGCCGGCGAGTTCGGCAGGGACGCCCGACGGTGGATTGCCGGGATTACGCGCCGAGGCCGAGTGCCGATCCTGGTCGGCGGCACCGGGTTCTACCTCAAGGTCCTGACCGACCCGATCTTCGAGGAGCCCCCGCTGGACCCCGACCGGCGCCGCGCTCTGGAGGACGCGCTCTCCGCGCTCCCGCCCGCCGAGCTGGCCCGGTGGGTGCGCGTCCTCGATCCGGCTCGGGCCGAGACCGCAGTCGCGGGGGGCCGGCAGCGGATGCTTCGCACGGCGACGATCGCCCTCCTGACGGGGTGTCCCCTCTCGTGGTGGCACCAGCGCGCGCCCTCCCGCGACGCGCCCCTGCGGGCCGTGGTGTGCGTGCTCGAGATGCCCCCGCCCGTCCTCTCCGAGCGGATCGAACGTCGCGTCTCGGCGATGATCGCCGCAGGGTTCGTGGAGGAGACCGCCCGCTTGCTGGCGGAAGGCTGCGCCCCGGACGCTCCGGGCCTCGACGGCGTAGGCTATCGAGAGGCGGTGGACCACCTGCAGGGACGGATCACGCTGGCGAAGGCCGTGGAGCGGACCCAAGCCGCGACGCGGCGGTACGCTCGCCGGCAGCGCACCTGGTTCCGGCACCAGCTGGGACCCGACGCCGTTCGCATAGACGCCACGGCCGCCCTCGACGCCCGCACCCGCGCCGTCGTCGACGCGTGGCGGCGGGCCGCCGCCCAATGAAGATCGGGATCACCTGCTACCCCACGTACGGCGGCTCCGGGGCAGTGGCGACGGCCCTCGGGATCGGCTTGGCAGAGCGCGGCCACGAGGTCCACTTCGTGTCCTACGCCCAGCCGTTTCGCCTGTCGGGCTTCCGGGAGCGGGTCTACCTGCACGAAGTCAAGGTTGATCGCTACCCCCTCTTCGAGCACCCGCCCTACATGCTCTCCCTGGCCGCGGCGATCCACGACACGGCGTTGCGCGAGGAGCTGGACGTGATGCACGTCCACTACGCCATCCCCCACGCGATGTCGGCCTGGATCGCCCAGGAGATGCTCGACGGCGACGCGCCGCCCCTCGTCACCACCCTTCACGGCACCGACGTGACGCTGGTCGGCCTCGACCCGTCCTTTCGGGCGATCACTCGCTTCTCGATCCTGCGCTCCCAGGGGATCACCGCCGTCTCGAGCTTCCTCCGGGAAGCGACGGTGCGGGACTTCGAGGTTCCCGAAGAGCGGATCCGGGTCGTCCCCAACTTCGTGGACACCGCGCTCTTCCGCCGGGAAGGAGCTCCCTGCCACCGCCAGGTCCTGGCACCGGGCGGCGAGAAGATCGTCATGCACGTGTCCAACTTCCGTCCCGTCAAGCGAGTTCCCGACGTGATCCGCATCTTCGCCGGCATCCGCAAGGCCGTGCCGGCCCGGCTGGTCTTGGTGGGCGACGGTCCCGAGCGCTCTCGGGCCGCCGCCGCCGTCCGCGAGCTTGGGATCGAGGACGACGTGCTCTTCCTCGGCAAGCACGCCGCCGTTCACGAGCTTCTGGCTTGCGCCGACCTCTTTCTGATGCCGAGCGAGAGCGAGTCCTTCGGCTTGGCCGCGTTGGAGGCGATGGCCTGCGGCGCCCCGGTCGTCGGCTACGCTGCGGGAGGGTTGCCGGAGGTGGTGCCCCACGGCGAGGCGGGCTGGCTCGTGCCGCGAGGCGCCGTGGCGGACGCCACCGAAGCGGCGGCCGGGTTGCTGGCGGACCCGGCGCAGTGGCAGCGCTTCGGCGAGGCCGCCCGACGGACGGCGGTGGAGCGGTTCGAGGCCAAGCAGGTAGTGCCGATCTACGAGTCGTACTACGAGAGCGTCCGCGCCGACGCCGAGGCCGGACGCAAGCCGTGAGTTGGCCCGAAGCCGTCTTCCTGGGGTTCCTCCAGGGGGCGACGGAGTTCCTGCCCGTGTCCAGCTCCGGGCACCTGGTCATGGGACAGGCGTTCCTGGGCATCGAGCTGCCCGGCGTCGGGTTCGAGGTCGCGCTTCACGTGGCGACTCTGGGCTCGGTGCTGCTGGTCTACCGCCAGCGGATAGCGACTCTCGTCGCCGGCGTGGTCCGGGGCGACCGGGCGCAGCTTGCGTACGCCGGGCTGTTGCTGCTGGCCTCGGTGCCGGCAGGCGTTGCCGGGATCGGCTTCGGCGGGTTCTTCGAGTCCCTCTTCGAGTCGCCTCCGCTGGTGGGCGCGGCGCTGATCGCGACGGGACTCGTGCTCTGGTCGGCGCGACGCGCCCTGGGCCGGTCGCCCTCCGCCCGGCCCGGCGTCTGGACGGCCGTCGTCATGGGGTTCGCCCAGGCGCTGGCGGTCGTGCCGGGGGTGTCGCGCTCCGGGACCACCGTGGTCGCGGCGTTGTGGAAGGGCGTGGACCCGTCGGAGGCGGCGGCGTTTTCCTTTCTCATGTCGGTTCCGGCGGTCGGCGGCGCGGCGCTGCTCAAGCTCCCCGAGGTGGCCGGCTCGGGGGTGTCCGCCCCGACCCTAGCCGTTGCGGCGGCGGTCGCCTGCCTTGCCGGAGTGCTCGCCATCCGCACCTTCCACGCCATGCTGGCGAGCCGGTCGTTCCACCGCTTCGCCCCCTACCTGTGGGTGGTGGGGGCCGCGCTGCTCTGGTTCGGGAGCCGGCAGTGACGCGGCTCTCGCCGGCAGTGACGCGGCTCTCGTCGGCAGTGGAGACCCCCGCCCGGCCCCTCGCCTCGTGGGAGAACCGAGATGCCCGCGAGTGGGCTCGCCGCCTGGGCGCCGAGACGGCCGAGTTCCACGAGCGGATCACCTCCACCAGCGACCGAGCGCGCGAGCTGGTGCGGGCGGGTCGGCCCCTTCCGGCCCTCGTGGTGGCCGACCGCCAGACCGCCGGCCGGGGTCGTCGCGGCCGTCGCTGGGAGTCGGACGCGCCGCTGGGGCTCTGGCTCACCGTTGCCGTAGCGGCGGCCCCGTCCACCCCCGCTTCCGTCTTGCCGTTGCGGATCGGCTTGGCGGTGGCCCGCGTGCTGGAGCTCCTCGTCCCCGGCTTCCGCGCGCTGGTGAAGTGGCCCAACGACCTGACCGCCGCCGGGGGCAAGCTGGGCGGCGTCCTCTGCGAAAGGGTGGGCGACGCCGTGCTGGCCGGGATCGGCCTGAACCTCAACCACTCCCGCTCCGATCTCCCGTCCGGCCTGGAGGCGCCGGCCACCTCGCTGCTTCTGGAGACGGGCCGAACGGTCCCGCGGGGCGAGGCGCTCCCCGCAGTGTGGACCGCTGCGACGGCGGTGTGCGCCCGCCCCGGCGACGCCGTTCCTCCCGGCGAGCTGGCCGCCCTCGACCGCCGTTCTCCGCTGCTGGGCCGCCCGGTCGTGGTCGACGGCGTGGTGCTCGATCCGCAGGGAGGCGCCCGCGCCGTCCGGTCCTTGCACGCCGTGGCCGGGGGCGTGGCGGCCGACGGGTCCCTCCTCCTGCGCGACGAGCACGGAGCCGGCGTGCACCTGGTGGCGGGCTCCGTCGCGTCTTGGCGGTGACCGTGGCCCGAACCGCGCGCCGGGAGCCGTCGGCCTCTTGCCAGCTGGTCGCCGACATCGGCAACACCGACACCGTCTTCGGCCTCATGAGCCTTTCGGGCGACGCCGTGCTGGACCACCGGCGAGTGAGCACCCGCGTTCCCCGGACAATCGCCGAGTACCGAGTCCTCCTCTCGGCCCTGCTTGAGCCGGCGCTGGCAAGGGGAGCGGTCGTGCAGAGGGGTGTGGTGGGCTCGGTGGTGCCCTCGGCCACCCGAACCGTGACGTCGGCCGCGTCGTCGGTCGTGGACGGACCCGTGGTCGCGGTCGACGCCCACTCCGATCTGCCGATCGTCCTCGACGTGGAGGAGCCCCTGACGGTGGGCGCCGATCGGATCGTCAACACCCTGGCCGCGAAGGTCCGCTTCGGCCGAGACACGATCGCCGTCGATCTCGGCACGGCGACGACCTACGACTGCATCACCGCCCAGGGCGTCTTCAAGGGAGGCGTCATCGCGCCCGGAATCGGGGTTGGCCTCGATTGGCTCGTCTCCCGGACCGCCCAGCTGCCAGAGGTGGAGTTGACCCCGCCCCAAGCGGTCGTCGGCCGCAATACGGCGGAGTGCATCCGCAGCGGCGTCTTCCATTCGGCGGTGAGCGCAGTGGACGGGATCGTCGCGAAACTCAAGGAAGAGTGGGACGCCGCCGACCCGCTGGTGGTCGCCACGGGGGGGTTCGCCTCGATGATCGCTCCGCACGCCTCGGCGGTGGACCGGATCGACCCCTTCCTCACTTTGCACGGCCTAGGGATCGCCGGGGCTCATCTGGACCCTCGCTAGCCGGAGAAGATCAGCGACGCCAAGCGTCGGACCGGGGGATGCCGGTACTCACCTGGAGATCCAGTCTCCGTTCTGGCAACGCCCGCCCGGCGTCCGGCTGCGCCCCTGCCGCTGCCGACTCGCGCCAGTTACCCAGAATGCCGCGCACTCTACCCGTGGCCGGGTCCCGAAGTAGCGCCGCAGCCGGTCCGGTGCCCGCGCTTATCGCCACGGTGCCGTCGGGGCCGGTCAACACGATTCGCGACAGCGCGTCCGCCCACTCCGAGTCCGCTGCAAGCGCAAGCGCGAACGACGAGCGGCCGTCGCCGTCGGCCGTCTCCGCCATCTCGAAGCGCTGGGAGAAGAGCATTCGACCGTCTCCGGCCTCGCCCACGATCCTCCATGCGCCGGCCCCGTCCAAGAGCGACGGCCTGCCGTCGAACACGAACGCCGGGTTCAGGAACGGCCCGCCGTCGGTGCCGACGCCGCCCCAAAGCAACAGCGCCTGCGTGGGCGGCCCCGCGTAGTAGGCCCCGACTCCCGCCTCGTCGTGCATGCGCCACCGCAATGCGTTTGCGAAGTGGTAGTCGCTGATCCCGCCGGGGCCGCAGTAGCCCATTACGTCGGGAACCGTCGGGGACACCAAGCGCCCGGATCGACGATCCCAACCCCACTTGCCAGCAACCCCCTCGGCGTGCGGATAGCGCCGGTCGGGCCCACCCGCCTCGCCGCAGGGAGCATGCCAAAGATGCATGTTGTGGCCGAACTCGTGCGCGATGGTTCTCCCGCGTGGGACAGAAAACATGACCTTGCCGGGAACGGAGGCCACTCCTGCTGCTCCGGTCGGGTTGGGGAGTGTGCTCATGTAGTAGCCTGCTCCGCCCTCCATGACCCGAATCGCTTCGGCCTGGTCCAACAGATCAAATGCACTCCTACTAGAGGTCCAAACGGGTTCGTGAACCGTCACGCTCATGGGCCCCACGGGCAGCAGCCTGCGGGTAAACTCGAAGAGCTCGTCTTCAGCCGTCAGTCCATCCGTCACGTCCAGAATCGACGAATCTGGTTCGGACTTCAACAAGAACGGCACCACCATCACGTCGAACGCCGGCATGTCGTACACGTCCAGCGCCGTCCGCCCTGCCGCGGGAATGCGCTGCGGAACCTCCAGCGCCGGGTCGAGCGCATCCTCCGGGTCGAGCACCACGACCATCTCCGCACCCGGCCGCAGGACGTCTCCCGGAACCTCGACGTTCGCCGACAACGAGAGACTGCCCTCTGCGGCCTCGGCCTCGGCCGGTATCGCCCCGTCCCCCGGCGAGACCCGAACGCTGTGCTTGGACCCGTCCCGCTGGTAGAACGTCGCCCACCCCGACGGTATGGACGCGCCGCCCGCATCGGGCGCCGTCACGAACACGCGTAGCAGCCCCGGCTGGCCCGCGACCAGCGGCACGGGAACATCCGCCGACTGCACCGCCTGCACGATGTAGGCCGTCGCCGTGGCCGTTCCCGTCTGCGCCTTGCATACGGGAACGTACTGCCTCCACATCGACCTCAGCCGCAACTGGACGGCGAAATCGTCCGCGTCCGGAACGCAGATTTCCGTGCCGCCCAGGACGAGTTCACGCAACTTGACGAGGTTCGCCAACGGCAATGCCCCAAGCAGCTCTGGATTGCCGGCCAGCGTCAGCACCTCCAGCTTCGCCAAGTTGCCCAGCTCCGGCGGGACCTCGCCCGTTAGGCCGTTTTTTCCCAGGTCCAGTTGCCGCAGACTAGCCAAGTTGCCCAGTTTGGACGGTATCTCGCCCGTCAGGCCGTTGTTGGACAGCCTCAGCTGCTCCAGGTTGGCCAAGCCACCCAACTCCGGCGGTATCTCGCCCGTCAGGAAGTTGTATTCCAGCTTCAATCGTCGCAGGTTGGCCAAGTCGCCCAGCTCGGACGGGATCTCGCCCGTCAGGAAGTTGTATCCCAGCCACAGCCACTCCAGGCTGGCCAAGTTGCCCAACTCGGGCGGTATCTCGCCCGTCAGGTCGTTGAGGGCCAGGTTCAGATTCCGCAGGCTGGCCAAGTTGCCCAGTTCGGCCGGTATCTCGCCCGCCAGGCCGTTGTATTCCAGGTTCAGCCGTTGGACGCGGCCGCTTGCGTCCGTCTCGATTCCGTGCCAAGCGTCCAGCGGTGCGCCGGTCGCCCAGTTGTCGTGCTTGGCCCACGATCGGCCCCCTGTTAATTCGAACAAGAGCCCCAGCACTTCGCGGTCCGTCAGCGGCGGGCACTCGTTGCCCATGCCGGAATGCGACGGGATCGAACGCAACCACATGCGGAACGCGGGATTGGCCGGAGTGCACAGATTCGTGCCGTTGTAGGAGAGAATCCGCAACGGCAAGACGGTCATTCGCGACCAAAGGCGACCGCCGAGTTGGCCGTTTCCGTCGAGCCGCAACTCTCGAAGCAAGTCCAGCGACGCCAAGGTTCCTGGCAGGTTGCCGGACAGGCCGTTTCGGCTCAAGTCCAGTCCGGAGACGCGACCAGAGACGGAATCCGTCTCTACCCCGTACCAGTCGGCCAAGGGCCCTGGCTGAAGCCAGCCGTCGGACGATGTCCAGGCGGAACCTAGAGTTGAATGGTAGAAGGACCGAAGCACGGCGGCGTCGGCTTCATGGCAGAACGGCCCTACCGGGTAGTCGAGGCTCTCGGCAAAGCTGATGAATCGCCGTATGCCCGGTGCACACAAACCAGCGTTCGCAGCCCAATTAAAGCGACTCAGATTTGACAGATCGCTGAACGTATGCGGAATCACACCTGTCAGGCCGTTGTCTTCCAGCCATAGAAACTCCAGGTTGGCCAAGTTGCCCAGCTCGGACGGGATCTTGCCCGTCAGGTCGTTGCTACTCAGTACCAGATGCCGCAGGCTGGCCAAACCGCCCAGCTCGGGCGGTATCTCGCCCGTCAGGCCGTTGCCGCCCAGCCATAGAAACTCCAGGTTGGCCAAGTTGCCCAGCTCGGATGGTATCTTGCCCCTCAGGCCGTTGAAGTCCAGGTACAGATCCTCCAGGTTGGCCAAGTTGCCCAGCTGGGGCGGTATCTCGCCCTTCAGGCCGTTCTCGTTCAGTGCCAGTGCTTGGACGCGGCCGCTTGCGTCCGTCGCGACTCCGTGCCACGCGTCCAGCGGCTCGTCGGTCAGCCAGTTGTCGTTCTTGGTCCAGTTCGAACCGCCCGTCGCTTCGTACAGAGTCACCAGCACGGCGCGGTCGCCAGCAGTCGTCGCGAAGCCGTCGGCCGCCGCCGGGACCGCTTCGACTGGAGGCTCGGTCAACTCGTCGCTGCACGCCGCCGTCGCTGCCAGCCCGAAGGCAAGTGCGGCCGCCGCGCGTCCCAGCGTAGCCCTAAGGACATCTTGACGCATAGCAGAGCTCCTTGGTGTTGGTATCCTCGCTGTCGGTCTCATCTCGGCGATCCTTTCGCGTCCGCCGGGCTGGGCCGCGAGCTTCGGTCCTGCCTCCTGGTATTGGAAGCGTACCACCCAGTGCTCCGAGTGTTCCCGGAAGAACTGCTGGAACGCGGCCAACAACTCGTCGATCCGCAAGGCGCCCGAGTCGTCCACGTACCACTTGGTCTCGTCCGCCATCTCCTCTTGCGGCAACAAGGAGAGCTCCCGGAGGACCACTTCGGCGTAGATGAGGTTCGCTATGCGAACCGGCCGGTCCTGGGCGATCAGGCCCAAGTCCCGGACGTACTCGACATCGCGCAGGGCGAACCGCCGCTCGCGTGCGCCGGTCAGCAGGGGCTCGACGACGCGCCGCACTCGCTCTTCCTGGAGCTTGTCCGTCAACAGGTCCAGATGCGGTTTGAGGGTGGACAGCGTGGGCTCAATCTCAATTTCGGGCCATCGCCCAGCCGTCAGGACCGCCGCAAGATCAGCGACGCCAAGCGTCGGACCGGGGGATGCCGGCACTCACCTGGAGATCCAGTCCCCGTTCCGGCAGCGCCCGCCCGGCGTCCGGTTGCGCCCCGGCCGTTGATCCGGGCCAGTCATGCAGAATGCCGCGCACTCTTCCCGTGGCTGGGTCTCGCAATAGCGCCGCCGCTGGGCCAGCGCCCGCGCTCATGGCCACGGAGCCGTCGGGGCCCGTCAACACGATTCGCGACAGGGCGTTCGCCCAGTCCGAGTCCGCTGCAAGCGCAAGCGCGAACGACGAGCGGCCGTCGCCGTCGGCCGTCTCCGCCATCTCGAAGCGCTGGGAGAAGAGCACGCGGCCGTCGCCGGCCTCGCCCACGATCCGCCATGCGCCGGCCCCGTCCAGGAGCGACGGCCTGCCGTCGACCACGAACGCCGGGTTCAGGAACGGCCCGCCGTCGGCGCCGACGCCGCCCCAAAGCAACAGCGCCTGCGTGGGCGGCCCCGCGTAGTAGGCCCCGACTCCCGCCTCGTCGTGCAGGCGCCACCGCAATGCGTTTGCGAAGTGGTAGTCGCTGATCCCTTCTGAACTGCAGTAGCCCATTACGTCGGTAACCGTCGGGGGCACCAAGCGCCCGGACCGACGATTCCAACCCCACGCGCCAGCAACCCCCTCGGCGTGCGGATACCCCGGATCGCCAGGCACTTCGCAGGGAGCATGCCAAAGATGCATGTTGTGGCCGAACTCGTGCGCGATGACTCCATCGTCTGGAATAGAAAACATGAACTTGCCGGGAAGGGAGGCTAGTCCTGCTAGTCCGGTCGAGTAGCCGATTGTACCCATGTAGTAGCCTGCTCCGCCCTCCATGATCCGAATCGCATGGGTCTGGCTGACCAGATCACCTGCATCCCTAGTAGAGGTCCAAACGGGTTCGTGAACCGTCACGCTCATGGGCCCCACGGGCAGCAGCCTGCGGGTCGCCTCGAAGAGCGGACTTTCTGCCGTCAGTCCATTTGTCACGTCCAGAATCGACGAATCAGACTCGGGCTCAAACAAGAACGGCACCACCATCACGTCGAACGCCGGCATCTCGTACACGTCTAGCGCCGTCCGCCCCTCCGTGGGAATGCGCCGCGCAATCCCCAGCACCGGGTCGAGCGCGCCTTCCGGGTCGAGCACCACGACCATCTCCGCACCGGGCCGCAGGACGTCTCCCGGAACCTCGGCGTTCGCCGACAGGGAGAGACTGCCTTCCGCGGTACCGACTTCGGCCGGTATCGCCCCGCCCCCCGGCGAGATCCGAACGTTGTGTTTGGACCCGTCGCGCTGGTAGAACGTCGCCCAGCCCGACGGGATGGGCGCGCCGCCCGCATCGGGCACCGTCACGAACACGCGCAACAGCCCCGGCCTGCCCGCGACCAGCGGCACGGGAACATCCGCCGACTGCACCGCCTGCACGATGTACGCCGTCGCCGTGGCCTTTCCCGTCTGCGCCTTGCATACGGGAACGTACTGCCTCCACATCGACCTCAGCCGCAGCTGGATGGCGAAATCGTCTGGAACGCAGAGTTCCGTGCCGCCCACGACGAGTTCACGCAACTTGACGAGATTCGCCACCGGCAATGTCCCAAACAGGTCTAGGTTGCCGAATAGAAACAGCCCTTCCAGGTTGACCAAGGCGCCCAGCTCGGGCGGGATCTCGCCCGTCAGGCGGTTGTTGGCCAAGTACAACCTCTCCAGGCTGGCCAAGGTGCCCAGCTCAGGCGGGATTTCGCCCGTCAGGCCGTTGCGTAACAGGGACAACGACTCCAGGTTGGCCAAGGCGCCCAGCTCGGGCGGGATCTCGCCCGTCAAGCCGTTGTGCCACAATTCCAGCCGCTGGACGCGGCCGCTTTCGTCCGTCGAGACTCCGTGCCACGCGTCCAGCGGCGCGTCGGTCAGCCAGTTGTCGTGGTTGGCCCAAGATCGGCCTCCTGTTGACTCGAACAAGAGCTTCAGCACGTCGCGGTCCGTCAGCGGCGGACACTCGATGCTCGTGCCGGAATGCGACGGGATCGAACGCAACCACGTGCGGAACGCGGGACTGGCCGGAGTGCACAGATTCGTGCTGTCGTACGAGAGAGTCCGCAACGGCAAGACGTTCATTCCCGACCGAAGACGACCGCCGAGTTGGCCGTTTCCGTCGAGCCGCAACTCTCGGAGCAAGTCAAGCGACGCCAAGTCTGCCAGCAGTTCGCCGGACAGGCCGTTTCCGCTCAAGTCCAGTGCGGAGACGCGACCGGAGACGGAATCCGTCTCTACGCCATACCAGTCGGCCAAGGGCCCCGGCTTAAGCCAGCCGTCGGACGATGTCCAGGCGGAACCTCGAGTCGAATGGTAAACCGACCGGAGCACGGCGGCGTCGGCCTCGTGGCAGAACGGCCCGTCTTGGTTGTCGAGGCTCTCCGCAAAGCTGATGAACCGCCGTGTGCCCGGTGCACACAAGCCAGCGTTCTCATCCCAATTAAAGCGACTCATGTTTGGCAGATCGCTGAACGCAGGCGGAATCACGCCCGTCAGGCCGTTGCTGTACAGCCACAGCCACTCCAGGTTGGCCAAGGCGCCTAGCTCGGGCGGGATCTCGCCCGTCAGGCCGTTGGCCCGCAGTTCCAGCCGTTGGACGCGGCCGCTTTCGTCCGTCGAGACTCCGTGCCACTCGCCCAGCGGCGCGTCGGTCAGCCAGTTGTCGTTCTTGGTCCAGTTCGAACCGCCCGTTGCTTCGTAAAGAGTCACCAGCACGGCGCGGTCGCCACCGGTCGTCGCGAAGCCGTCGGCTGCCGCCGGGACCGCTTCGACGGGAGGCTCGGTCAACTCGTCGCTACACGCAACCGTCGCCGCCAGCCCGAAGGCAAGCGCGGCCGCCGCGCGTCCTAGCGCAACCCTAATAGCCTCTCGACGCATAGCAGAACTCCTGGGTGTTGGTGTCCCCGCCGTCGGTCTCATCTCGGCGATCCCTTCGCGTCCGCCGGGCTGGGCCGCGAGCTTCGAGCCACTGGCCCGAACTCGATCTGTCCGGCAGGCCAGACGACCGGTCCGCGAGGCTGTTGTGCGACCGGCACCCCGGCCGCCCGAAGACCCCCGGTCGCGGAAATCGCGAGCTTGAGCGCCGCCGAGCAGTTGTTGCCCGTGTCCGACTCTCCCTCCACCGGGTCCACGCACTCGCCCAGCCATACGACGGTCCCCGGCGACGCCGACGAGCTCACCGTCATCGAGGCGGTTCCTCGCACCGAGTCCCCTGAGCCGAGCGCCGGTACACGGGACGCCCGGCCCACCATCTCGTCCGAGGTCGTGACCACCGAGTCCACCGACACGAACGTCCTCACCCTCGTGGCAGGTGCCGCAGCGTCGCCTTGGTTGCGGACCGCCACCGCATAATCGAAGCTGCCGCCGGGCGCGACCGCCACGCTGTCCGGCGAGACGCTCGCCACTAGGTCCGGCGAGCCCGTCACCACCACCTTGAGCGCCGCCGAGCAGTTGTTGTCCACGTCCGACTCGCCTTCCACCGGGTCCACGCACTCGCCCACCCACATGACGGTCCCCGGCGACGTCGACGAGTCCACCGTCATTGAGGCGGCCCTGCTCGCGGACTCGCCCGGGCCGAGCGCCGGCACGTCGGACGCCTCGCCCACCATCTCGTCCGAGGTCGTGACCACCGAGTCCGCCGATACGAACGTCCCCACTCTCGTTGCAGACGCCGCACCGTCGCCTTGGTTGCGGACCGCCACCGCATAATCGAAGCTGCCTCCGGGCGCGACCGCCACGCTGTCCGGCGACACGCTCGCCACCAAGTCCGGTCGGCCCGCTACCGTCACGGCGAAGCTCAGGCTCGCCGTCAGCCCGCCCGCGTCCCGAGCCGTCACAGTGACCATGGCGGCTCCCGGCGCGACCGGTTGCACTGTCACCACGGTGCCGGAGATGCTTGCCGCGGCCACGCCGCTGTTGCTCGACGAGACCGCGTACGACAGCGCATCGCCGTCCGGGTCCGCGAAGTTGTTCGCCACGTCCACTGTCGCCACTGGTCCGCCCGGCGTCGGCGCTTGGTCGGGTATCGACCCCCGCACCTCGGGCGCGCGGTTGGCCGGCGGTTCCGCGGGCGGCGGTTCAGTGCCCGAATCCCCACAGGCCGCCAGAGTCGATGCGGCGACGACGACCGCCCAGCACGTCCACCTCGTCACATACCCCAAACTTCGACCTCCGCGCCGCTCTCCGCCGTCCGGCTCTCGCGGAACACGTTCTCGTCCCAGCTGCGGCCCTTCCGCCGGTCGAAGACGACCAGGTGACCCGCCGCCGCGTCGCAACGGTCCATGTAGCCTGCCGTCTGTTTCCACGCCCTCGGCCACGGTGCGCTCCAAGCTCTTGTGCAACACCTTGCCCTCCACCACGAATTTCAGGAATGCCTGCAAGAGCAGCTGCGGTCCTGCCTCCTGGTACTGGAAGCGTACCGCCCAGTGTTCCGAATGTTCCCGGAAGGACTTCGGCGTAGATGGGGTTCGCCATGCGAACCGACCGGTCCTGGGCGATCAGGCCCAAGTCCCGGACGTACTCGACATCGCGCAAAGCGAACCGCCGCTCGCGTGCGCCGGTCAGCAGGGGCTCGACGACGCGCCGTACTCGCTCTTCCTGGAGCTTGTCCGTCAACTGGTCCAGATGCGTGTCCCACCGGAGGACGAGCCCTCCCGGGCTTCCAGCACGTCGGCTTCGGCTACCGGACGGGACCTGTCCGCACCAGCGGCTTGGGGACGGCACGGGCCCAGCGCGTCAACGCCTCGCGCAAGGCGCTGTCGGGACCGCGCTTCGCCAGGACGCCCGACCATATGTCTTCCAACGATTCGTCGCCGAGCGCGTCGTATGCCCGGGATGCGAGTCTCCCAGTACGGTGCCCACGACCCGCCCTACGTCTTCTCTTGCCGGCTGCCCGGCTCGACGTTGACGTAGACGCAACGGTAGTTGCCTCCGGCGTTCAGCAGGCCTTGCAGTGCGAGCAGCGCAGAGGTCTTGCCAGTCTGGCGCGGCGCATGGAGGACGAAATAGCGTTCGTGGTCGATCAGCCGCTGGACATCGGCCAAGTTGACCCGGTCGAGAGGCGGAACGCAGTAGTGGCGTTCCTGCCCAGGTACAGCATCTGCAGGCTGGCCAAGTTGCCCAGCTCGGGCGGGATCTCGCCCGTCGGTTGTTGCGCCACAGGGACAGCCCTTGGACGCGGCCGCTTGCGTCCGTCTCGACTCCGTGCCATCCGTCCAGCGGCGCACCGGTCAGCCAGTTGTCGTTCTCGGTCCAGTTCGAACCGCCCGTAGCTTCGTACAGCCACCAGCACGGTGCGGTCGCCACCGGATGTCCCCGCCGTCGGTCTCAGCTCGGCGGTCGCTTCGCAACCAGTGCGACTCTCCCTCCACCGGGTCTACGCACTCGCCCAGCCATACGACGGTCCCCGGCGGACGCCGACGAGCTCATCGTTATCGAGGCGGTTCCCCCGCACCGACTCCCCCGGGCCGAGCGCCGGCACGTCGGACGCCTCGCCCACCATTTCGTCCGAGGTCGTGACCACCGAGTACGCCGACCTCGAACGTCCTCACCCTGGTCGCAGGCGCCGCTGCGTCGCCCTGGTTGTGGACCGCCACCGCGTACTCGGAGTTGCCGCTGCCTCCGGGCGCAACCAGCACGCTGTCCGGCGACACGCTCGCCACCAAGTCCGGCGAGCCCGTCACCGTCACCCTGATTGCCGCCGAGCAGTTGTTGTCCACATCCGACTCGCCCTCCACCGGGTCCACGCAAACGCCCAGATATGCGACCGCCCCCAACGGCCCCCTCAACGTTATCGAGGCCTCTCCCTCCACCGACTCCCCCGGGTCGAGCGCCCGCACGGACGTCCCGTCCAGCTCCTCGTCCGAGGTCGTGATCTCCGAGTCCGTCGACAAGAATGCCCTCACCCTGGTCGCAGGTGCCGCTGCGTTGCCTTGGTTGCGGATGGTGAACGTGAAATCGAAGCTGACTCCGGATCTGACTAACACGAAGGAGCGCGATGTCCTCGCCACCAAGTCCGGCGAGCTGGGCGGCGGTTCCGTGCCCGAATCCCCACAGGCAGCCAGACCCGATGCGGCAACGACGACCGCCCAGCACGGCCACTTTGTCCAGTTCACTGTCTCAAGTCACTCATGTCGTCCTCCGAGAGCGCGAAGGCAGCGGGCCCGTCAGGATCGTTGACTGCCCGGCAGCCGATTACGACCAACACTATGCGGAGGTCGGCACTCCGGCAAGGCGGAATGCTCCCAGCTCGGCCAGGATCTCGCCCACCAAGCCGTTCCACCGCAGGTCCAGCCCTTGGACGCGGCCGCTTGCGTCCGTCTCGACTCCGTGCCGCGCGCGTCCAGCGGCGCACCGGTCAGCCGGCGGGCTCATCTCGGCGGTCTCTTCGCAACTAGCACGAAATCTCCTGGCCGGCAGCTCCGGAGAGGCGGCGGTCAGTGCCCGATCCCCACAGGCCGCTAGGCTCGATGCGGCGGCGACGACCGCCAGCACGGCCACCTTGTCACATCCCCAAGACTTCGACCTCCGCGCCGCTCTCCGCCGTCCGGTTCTCGCGGAACACCTTCTCGTCCCAGCTGCGGCCCTTCCGCCGGTCGAAGACAGTAGTCCCGTTCGTCTGCTAGGTCGCCTCCTCTCTCGGATGATGTTCGGCGGGGGGCGAACACGATCCCCGCCACGGCGACCCGGGTGCCTGCGGGCAACCCGTCCAGTTCCGCCGCGGGGGTGCACCTCCCGGGCCGCTAGACGTTCGCGCGGAAACACGACCGGATGCGGTTTGAGGGTGGACAGCGGCGTGGGCTCGATCTCAGTTTCGGGCCATCGCCCAGCCGTCAGGACCGCCGCAAGATCAGCGACGCCAAGCGTCGGACCGGGGGATGCCGGAACTCAGCTGGACTTCCAGGCCCCGTTCCGGCGGCACCCGCCCGGCGTCAGGCTGTGCCCCTGCCGCCGCCGACTCGCGCCAGTTGCCCAGAATGCCGCGCACTCTTCCCGTGGCCGGGTCCCGCAACAGCGCCGCCGCCGGGCCGGCACCCGCGTTCATGGCCACCGAGCCGCCGGGGCCCGTCAACACGATTCGCGACAGAGCGTCCGCCCAATCCGAGTCCGCTGCAAGCGCAAGCGCGAACGACGAGCGGCCGTCGCCGTCGGCCGTCTCCGCCATCTGGAAGCGCTCGGAGAAGAGCACGCGACCGTCTCCCGTCTCGCCCACAATCCGCCATGCGCCGGCCCCGTCCAGGAGCGACGGCCTGCCGTCGAACACGAACGCCGGGTTCAGGAACGGCGCACCGTCGGTGCCGACGCCGCCCCAAAGCAACAGCGCCTGCGTGGGCGGCCCCGCGTAATAGGCCCCGACTCCCGCTTCGTCGTGCAGGCGCCACCGCAACGCGTTTGCGAAGTGGTAGTCGCTGACACCTTCTACGCCGCAGTAGCTCATTAGGTCGGGAATCGCCGGGGGCACCAAGCGCCCGGATCGACGATCCCAGCCCCACGTGCCAGCAACGCCCTCGGCGTGCGGATACCCGGCATCGACATTAAGGGGCCCGCCGCAGGGAGCATGGTCAAGATGCATGTTGTGGCCGAACTCGTGCGCGATGGTTCCCCCGTCTGGGACAGAGAACATGGCCTTGTCGGGATAGTAGGCTATTCCTGCATATGGTCCGGTCGGGTTGGGGAGTGTGCCCATGTAGTAGCCTGCTCTGCCCTCCATGACCCAAATCGCATGGGTCTGGGAGTACAGAGCAAATAT
This sequence comes from Longimicrobiales bacterium, assembly GCA_958296005.1. Classification (GTDB taxonomy): domain Bacteria; phylum Gemmatimonadota; class Gemmatimonadetes; order Longimicrobiales; family Gaopeijiaceae; genus CATQHQ01. The sequence goes on along the minus strand of CATQHQ010000002.1, from coordinate 1,836,525 downwards.
ATTCCTAGTGGAGGTCCAAACGGGTTCGTGAACCGTCACGCTCATGGGCCCCACGGGCAGCAGCCTGCGGGTCAACTCGAAGAGCTCGTCTTCCGCCGTCAGTCCATTCGTCACGTCCAGAATCGACGAGTCAGGCTCGGACGCCAACAAAAATGGCACCACCGTCACGTCGAACGCCGGCATCTCGTACACGTCCAGCGCCGTCCGCCCCGCCGCGGGAATGCGCCGCGGAACCCCCAGCGCCGGGTCGAGCGCGCCTTCCGGGTCGAGCACCACGACCATTTCTGCCCCCGGCCGCAGGACGTCTCCCGGAACCTCGGCGTTCGCCGACAACGAGAGACTGCTTTCCGCGGTCTTGGCCTCGGCCGGTATCGCTCCGTCCCCCGGCAAGACCCGAACGCTGTGCTTGGACCCGTCGCGCTGGTAGAACGTCGCCCACCCCGACGGGATGGGCGTGCCGCCGGCATCGGGCGCCGCCACGAACACGCGCAGCAGCCCCGGCCTGCCCGCGACCAGCGGCACGGGAAAATCTGCCGACTGCACCGCCTGCACGATGTAGGCCGTCGCCGTGGCCGTTCCCGCCTCCGCCTTGCATACGGGAACGTACCGCCTCCATATCGACCTCAGCCGCAGCCGGGTGGCGAAATCGTCCAGAACGCAGATTTCCGTGCCGCCCACGTTGAGTTCCTTCAGCTTGACGAGGTTCGCCAACGGCAATGCCCCAAACAGGTCTGGATTGTTGGCCAGGTCTAGCTCCTCCAGGCTGGCCAATTTGCCCAGTTCGGGCGGGATCTCGCCCGTCAGGCCGTTGCGGCTCAGGTTCAGGTCCCACAGGTTGGCCAATTTGCCCAGTTCGGGCGGGATCACGCCCGTCAGACCGTTGTTGTACAGCCACAGCCGCTCCAGGTTGGCCAGTTTGCCCAGTTCGGGCGGGATCACGCCCGTCAGGTCGTTGTCTCTCAAGGACAGCTCCTCCAGGTTGGCCAATTTGCCCAGTTCGGGCGGGATCACGCCCGTCAGGCCGTTGCTCCACAGGGACAGAGACTCCAGGTTGGCCAATTTGCCCAGTTCGGGCGGGATCTCGCCCGTCAGGCCGTTGTCTCCCAGGGTCAGCCATGTCAGGCTGGCCAAGCCGCCCAGTTCGGACGGGATCACGCCCGTCAGGTCGTTGTCATACAGGAACAGCCACTCCAGGTTGGCCAAGGCACCTAGCTCGGGCGGGATCTCGGTCAGGCCGTTGATGGACAGGGACAGCACCTCCAGGTTGGCCAATTTGCCCAGCTCGGACGGTATCTGGCCCGTCAGGCCGTTGTCGTACAGGTACAGCCATGTCAGGCTGACCAAGCCGCCCAGTTCGGGCGGGATCACGCCCGTCAGGCCGTTGCTCCACAGGGACAGAGACTTCAGGCTGGCCAATTTGCCCAGTTCGGGCGGAATCTCGCCTGTCAGGCCGTTGGCGAACAGCCACAGTGACTGCAGGTTGGCCAAGTTGCCCAGTTCAGGCGGGACCTCGCCCGTCAGGCGGTTGTCGCCCAGGTGCAGATTCCGCAGGTTGGCCAATTTGCCCAAATCGGATGGGATCTCGCCTGTCAGACCGTTCTTGATCAGTTCCAGTGCTTGGACGCGGCCGCTTGCGTCCGTAGAGACGCCGTGCCACTCCCCCAGCGGCGCGTCGGTCAGCCAGTTCCAGTTGTAGTCCCAGTTCGGACCGTTCGTCGCTTCGTACAGAGCCACCAGCACGGCGCGGTCGCCAGCGGTCGTCGCGAAGCTCTCGGCCGCCGCCGGGACCGCTTCGACTGGAGGCTTGGTCAACTCGTCGTTGCACGCCGTCGTCGCCGCCAGCCCGAAGGCAAGTGCGGCCGCCGCGCGTCCCAGCGCAGCCCTAAGAACATCTCGACGCATAGCAGAACTCCTTAGTGTTGATGTCCTCGCCGTCGGGCTCATCTCGGCGGTCTCTTCGCAACTAGCACGAAATCTCCTGCCGACCGGCAGAGCATCGGCTGCGACGACGCGCCCGAACGCGGCGACGAACTCCGCCGGCACGCGTCTGCCGGGCTGGGCCGCGAGCTTTGAGCCACTGGCCCGAACTTGATCTGCCCGTCAGGCCGAACGACCACGCCGACGAACACCGCCGGCGCTCCAGAGTCCGGTCCGCGGAGCCGTTGTGCGACCGGTGCCCCTGGTGCCCGAAGACCTCCGGTCGCGGAAATCGTGAGCTTGAGTGCCGCCGAGCAGTTGTTGTCCGTGTCCGACTCTCCCTCCACCGGGTCCACGCACTCGCCCACCCACATGACGGTCCCCGGCGACGCCGACGAGTCCACCACCCTCAAGGTGGTTCCCCGCACCGACTGCCCCGGACCGAGCGCCGGCACGTCAGATGCCTCGCCCACCTCCTCGTCCGAAGTCGTGACCACCGAGTCCGCCGACACGAACGTCCTCACCCGCGTCGCAGGTGCCGCGCCGCCGCCTTGGTTGCGAACCGCCACCGCGTACTCGAAGCTGCCTCCGGGTCCAACCGCTACGCTGTCCGGCGACACGCTCGCCACCAAGTCCGGCGATCCCGTCACCGTCACCTTGATCGCCGCCGAGCAGTTGTTGTCCACATCCGACTCTCCCTCCACCGGGTCCACGCAGTCGCCCAGCCATACGACGGTCCCCGGCGACATCAACGAGCCCACCGTGATCAAGGCGGGCCTGCTCGCGGACTCGCCCGGGCCGAGCGCCGGCACGTCGGACGCCTCGCCCACCTCCTCGTCCGACGTCGTGACCACCGAGTCCGCCGACACGAACGTCCGCATCCTCGTGCCGACAGCCGCTGCTGTCCCCTGGTTGCGGACCGCCGCCGCGTACTCGAAGCTGCCTCCGGGCCCAACCGCCACGCTGTCCGGCGACACGCTCGCCACTAGGTCCGGCGAGCCACCCGTCACCGTCACGGCGAAGCTCAGGCTCGCCGTCAGCCCGCCCGGGTCCCGAGCCGTCACAGTGACCATGACGGTTCCTGGCGCGACTGGCTGAACCGTCACCACGGTGCCCGACATGCTTGCCGTGGCCACGCCGCTGTTGCTCGACGTGACCGTGTACGACAGCGCATCGCCGTCCGGGTCCGCGAAGTTGTTCGCCACGTCCACCGTTGCCGCTGGCCCGCCCAGCGTCAGCGCTTGGTCGGGTATCGACCCCCGCACCTCGGGCGCGCGGTTGGCCGGCGGCTCCGTGGGCGGCGGTCCCGTGCCCGAATCCCCACAGGCCGCCAGACCCGATGCGGCAACGACGACCGCCCAGCACGGCCACTTTGTCCAGTTCACTGTCTCAAGTCACTTATGTCGTCCTCCGATGTCGCGAAGGCAGCGGGCTCGTCAGGATCGTTGACTGCCCGGCCGCCGATCTCGACTCCGTGCCGCGCGCGTCCAGCGGCGCACCGGTCAGCCAGTTGTCGTGGTCGTCCCACGACCGGCCCCCTGTTGATTCAAACAAGATCATGCCGTCGTATGAGAGAATCCGCAACGGCAAGACGGTCATTCGCGACCAAAGACGACCGCCGAGTTGGCCGTTTCCGTCGAGCCGCAACTCTCGAAGCAAGTCCAGCGACGCCAAGTTTCCCAGCAGTTCGCCGGACAGGCTGTTTCGGCTCAAGTCCAGTCCGGAGACGCGACCGGAGATAGAATCCGTCTCTACCCCGTACCAGTCGGCCAAGGGGCCCTGGCTGAAGCTAGCCGTCGGACGATGTCCAGGCGGATCATCGAGTCGAATGGTAGACGGACCGGAGGCACGGCGGCGTCGGCCTCGTGGCAGAACGGCCCTGCCTACTCGTCAAGGCTCTCGGCAAAGCTGATGAATCGCCGTGTGCCCGATGCACACAAAGCCAGCGTTTTCATTCCAATTAAACTCCTTCAGGTTTGGCGGATCGCTGAACGCAGGAGGAATCACGCCCGTCAGAGCGTTGCCGAACAGGTGCAGTTGCCGCAGGCTGGCCAAGTTGCCCAGCTCGGCCGGGACCTCGCCCGTCAGGCCGTTGTTGCCCAGACTCAGCTCTTGGACGCGGCCGCTTGCGTCCGTAGGGACTCCGTGCCACCCCCCAAGCGGCGCGTCGGTCAGCCAGCTGTCGTTCTTGGTCCAGTTCGGACCGTCCGTCGCTTCGTACAGAGCCACCAGCACGTCGTGGTCGCCAGCGGTCGTCGCGAAGCTGTCGGCCGCCGCCGGGACCGCTTCGACCAGAGGCTCCGTCAACTCGTCGCTGCATGCCGCCATCGCCGCCAGCCCGAAGGCAAGTGCGGTCGTCGCGCGTCCCAGCGCATCCCTGATTACATCTCCACGCTAGCAGAACTCCTTGGTGTTGATGTCCTCGCCGTCGGGCTCATCTCGGCGGTCTCTTCGCAACCAGCACGAACTCCTGCCGACCGGCAAGGTGCCGGTTGTCCGTGTCCGACTCTCCCTCCACCGGGTCCACGCATTCGCCCACCCATATGGCCGGCAGCTCCGGAGGCGGCGACGACCGCCAGCACGGCCACCTTGTCATATCCCTAAAACTTCGACCTCCGCGCCGCTCTCCGCCGTCCGGCTCTCGCGGAACACCTTCTCGTCCCAGCTCCGGCCCTTCCGCCGGTCGAAGACGACTAGGTGACCCGCCTCCGCGTCGCAACGGTCATGTAGCCCGCCGTCTGCTCCACGCCCTCGGCCACGGTGCGCTCCAAGCTCTTGTGCAACACCTTGCACTCGACCACGAACTTCTCGCCGCCACGTTGCGGCCACTCGACCAGCAGATCCGTGCGGCCTCGCCCCAGCCCGTACTCCCGCTCGATCCGCCTGCCGCTGTTGACGAGCCGTTGCAGGAATGCCTGCTCAACGACGCGCCGCACTCGCTCTTCCTGGAGCTTGTCCGTCAACTGGTCCAGATGCGTATCCCGCCGGAGGACCAGCGTCTCCCAGGCTTCCAGCACGTCGGCTTCGGCTACCGGACGGGACCGGTCCGTCACCGAGGCGCCCCGAAAGCACGTTTGATAGGCGAGCGCGTTGACCAGCCACGGCTGGCCCCGGGTCTGCGTCCAGACGGCCTCCAGCGCGCTGTCTGCGAAGGGCTGGCCCGTCTCCTCGGTGTGCTGTCGGAGCAACGCGTGCACTTCGTTCCTGGAGAAGTCGCCCAGGCGCAACGACTCCGCCTTGATGTTGAACGCGCTGCCGCCCGCGATCATGGTGTTGGCGGAGCCGGAATGGATGCGGTAGTCGCGCACGTCCCGCACGCGGCACAGCACCACGCTCTGGGGGAAGCCTCCGGGGCGCAGGTCGTAGCCCGCGCGCAGCTGTCGCAGCACCGACAGGAGAGAGTCGCCCACGAGAGCGTCGATCTCGTCGATCAGCAGCACCAGCGGCTTGGGGACGGCACGAGCCCAGCGCGTCAACGCCTCGCGCAAGACGCTGTCGGGACCGCGCTTCGCCAGGACGCCCGGCCATATCTCTTCCAGCGATTCGTCGCCGAGCGCGTCGTATGCCCGGGACGCGAGTTCTCCCAGCACGGTGCCCACAACCCGCGCCATGTCTTCCCGTGCCGGCTGCCCAGCTTCGACGTTGACGTAGACGCAGTGGTAGTCGCCTCCGGCGTTCAGCAGGCGTTGCAGTGCGAGCAGCGCGGAGGTCTTGCCGGTCTGGCGCGGCGCATGGAGGACGAAATAGCGTTCTTGGTCGATCAGCCGCTGGATATCGGCCAAGTTGCCCCGGTCAAAGAGGCGGAATGCAGTAGTGGTCGCCCGCCACCACCGGGCCAGAAGTGTTGCGCCACAGGGACAGCTCCTGAACGCGGCCGCTTGCGTCCGTCTCGACTCCGTGCCACGCGTCCAGCGGCGCGTCGATCAGCCAGTTGTCGTTCTCGGTTCAGTTCGAACCGCCCGTAGCTTCGTACAGCCACCAGCACGGTGCGGTCGCCACCGGTCGTCGCAAGCCGTCGCCCGCCGCCGGGGCCGCTTCGACTGGAGGCTCGGTCAACTCGTCGCTGCGCGTTGCCGTCGCCGCCAGCCCGAAGGCAAGTGCGGCCGCCGTGCGTCCCAGCCCAACCCTAAGAACATCTTGATGCGTTGCAAAGCTCCTTGGTGTTGATGTCCTCGCCGTCGGTCTCAGCTCGGCGGTCGCTTCGCAACCAGTGCGAACTTTCCTGCCGACCGGCAGAGCACCGGTTGCGACGACGCGCTTGAACGCGGCGACGAACTCAGCCGGCACGCGCCTGCCGGACTGGGCCGCGAGCTTCGAGCCACTAGCCCGAACTCGATCTGCCCGGTAGGCCGGACGACCGATCCGCGGGGCCGTTGTGCGACCGGCACACCTGCCACTTGAAGACCCCCGGTCGCGGAAATCGTGACCTTGAGCGCCGCCGAGCAGTTGTTGTCCGTGTCCGACTCTCCCTCCACCGGGTCCACGCAAACGCCCAGATATCCGACGGCCCCCGACGGCCCCGTCACCGTTATCGAGGCGTCTCCCTCCACCGACTCCCCCGGGCCGAGCGCCCGCACGGACGTCTCGCCCACCTCCCTGTCCGAGGTCGTGATCTCCGAGTTCGCCGACGAGAATACCCTCACCGTGGTCGCAGGTGCCGCTGCGTTGCCCTGGTTGCGGATGGTGATCGTGAAATCGAAGCTGACTCCAGATGTGGCCGCCACGCTGTCGGGCGACACGCTCGCCACCAAGTCCGGCGAGGAGCCCGTCACCGTCATCCTGAGCGCCGCCGAGCAGTTGTTGTCCGTGTCCGACTCTCCCTCCACCGGGTCCACGCACTCGCCCAGCCAATAGGTCCCAGGCGGCACCGACGAGTCCAGTGTTAAGACGTAGGTTATCTGCGCCGACTCGCCCGGGCCGAGCGCCGGCACGTCGGACGGATCGCCCACCTCCTCGTCCGAGGTCGTGACCACCGGGTCCGCCGACACGAACGTCCTCACCCTGGTCGCGGGGGCCGCGACGACGCCTCGGTTGCGGACTGTCACGCGTACTCGAAACTCGCCTCCGGGCGCAACCGCCACGCTGTTCGGCGACACGCTCACCACCAGGTCCGGCGAGCCCGTCACCGTCACGACAAAGCTCAGGCTTGCCGTCAGCCCGCCTGGGTCTTGAGCCGTCACTGTGGCTATGGCGGTTCCCAGCGCGACCGGCTGAACTGTCACAACGGTGCCCGATATGCTTGCCGCGGCCACGCTGCTGTTGCTTGACGTGACCGTGTACGACAGCGCATCGCCGTCCGGGTCCGCGAAGTTGTTCGCCACGTTCACCGTCGCCGCTGGCTCGCCCAGCGTCAGCGCTTGGTCGGGTATTGACCCCCGCATTTCGGGTGCGCGGTTGGGCGGCGGTCCCGTGCCCGAATCCCCACAGGCCGCCAGACCCGATGCGGCAACGACGACCGCCCAGCACGGCCACTTTGTCCAGTTCACTGTCTCAAGTCACTCATGTCGTCCTCGGAGAGCGCGAAGGCAGCGGGCCCGTCAGGATAGTTGACTGCCCGGCCGCCGATTACGACCAACACTATTAAGCTAAGCGAGGGTCGGCACTCCGGCAAGGCGGAACGTTCCGCCACCCCCTCTTGACCTCCATCCCCAGCTTGCCCACCTTATTAGCACTCACTCGCGTTGAGTGCTAGCAAAATCCGCGGGGCGACTTGCTCGCCCCCCGGGCAAACCCAGTTCCCATCCCAAAAGGAGTGAAGCGATGTCCGCCGCAGACCGGATCCAGCCACTCGCTGACCGCGTCGTGGTCAAGGCCCTGGAAGAGGGCGAGCAGATGCGGGGAGGTCTTTACATCCCCGACACCGCCAAGGAGAAGCCCCAAGAGGGCGAGATCGTGGCGGTGGGTCCCGGCAAGCTGTCCGACGACGGCGTCCGGGTTCCGATGGAAGTCTCTCCCGGAAACCGGGTGCTGTACGGAAAGTACAGCGGCACCGAGGTCACCGTGGACGGAGACCAGTACCTGATCCTCCGCGAGAGCGACATCCTCGCCATCGTCAGCGCCTAACCCCCAGAGGAGACACGAAAGAGATGGCAGCAAAGGAACTCGTATTCGACACCGACGCCCGTTCGCGACTTAAGACGGGTGTCGACAAGCTGGCCAAGGCCGTCAAGGTGACGTTGGGGCCGAAGGGCCGGAACGTGGTGCTGGACCGGAAGTTCGGTTCGCCCACCGTGACCAAGGACGGCGTGTCCGTCGCCAAGGAGATCGAGCTGGAGGACCCCGTGGAGAACATGGGGGCGCAGATGGTCAAGGAAGTCGCCACCAAGACCTCCGACGTGGCCGGCGACGGCACCACCACCGCCACGGTCCTGGCCGAGGCGATCTTCACCGAGGGTCTCAAGAACGTCACCGCCGGCTCCGACCCCATGGGTATTCGCCGGGGGATCGACAGAGGTGTCGACGCCGTCGTGCAACGGCTCGCGGACAGCTCTACCGAGACCAAGGGCAAGCGCGAGATCGCCCAGGTCGGCGCCATTTCGGCCAATAACAACATGGAGATCGGCGAGCTGATCGCCGAAGCCATGGAGAAGGTCGGCAAGGACGGCGTCATCACCGTGGAAGAGGCCCGGGGCCTGGAGACCGAGCTGGACACGGTCGAGGGGATGCAGTTCGACCGGGGCTACCTCTCGCCCTACTTCGTGACCGACGCCGAGCGCATGGAGACGGCTCTCGAAGACCCGATGATCCTCATCCACGACAAGAAGGTCTCTTCAATGAAGGACCTTCTGCCGATCCTCGAGAAGGTCGCCCAGATGGGCAAGCCGCTCCTCATCATCGCCGAGGACGTGGAGGGCGAGGCGCTGGCCACGCTGGTGGTCAACAAGCTCCGGGGCACGCTGAAGGTGGCCGCGGTGAAGGCGCCGGGCTTCGGCGACCGCCGCAAGGCCATGCTTCAGGACATCGCAGTGCTCACTGGCGGCCAGGTCATCTCGGAAGAGGTGGGCTTCAAGCTGGAGAACGCCGTGGCGAGCGACCTGGGGACGGCCAAGCGGGTGGTGATCGACAAGGACAACACGACGATCATCGACGGCGCCGGCGCCGAGGACAAGATCCACGGGCGCATTGAGGAGATCAAGGCCGCCATCGACAAGTCCACCTCCGACTACGACCGCGAGAAGCTCCAGGAGCGCCTAGCGAAGCTGGCCGGGGGCGTGGCGGTGATCAACGTGGGCGCGGCCACCGAGACCGAGATGAAGGAGAAGAAGGCTCTGGTCGAGGACGCGCTCCACGCGACCCGTGCCGCGGTGCAGGAGGGCATCGTGCCCGGCGGCGGCGTGGCCCTGCTCCGGGCCCAGACGGCTCTGGACGACATCGGGGCCGGCGGTGCCGACGCGCAGATCGGCACCGCCATCCTGCGGCGCGCGCTGGAGTCGCCGATCCGTCAGATCGCGGCCAACGCGGGCGCCGAGGGCTCGATCGTGGTTGCGCGGGTCCGGGACGGCCAAGAAGGCTTCGGCTACAACGCCCAGACCGACAACTACGAGAACTTGGTGACCGCCGGCGTCATCGACCCGACCAAGGTCGTGCGCATCGCGCTCCAGAACGCCGCGTCGATCGCCAGCCTCCTCCTCACCACCGAGGCCGTGGTGGCGGAGCGCCCCGAGGAAGAGAAGCCGATGCCGGGCGGTGCCCCAGGCGGCGGCATGGACGGCATGTACTAGGACCAGTCGCCGACCGCCCTGGCTCTTCCGGCCAGCGGCGGTCGCGGCGGGTTCGGGGTTCGGTCCGTCGGCGGGGTCCGGGGCGCGTCCAAGACGACGCCTCGGGCCCCGTTTCGCGTACCGGGGTCCCGGCCAGCCCGCGGCCAGCCCCAGCCAGCCGATCTTCCGCCGGCCACCCTTCGCGGTAGCTTTCGGAGAAGCCGCGTTCTCCGGGGGGCGCCGCGCCCGCCCGCCCGACTTCCCACACGAACCTGGGTTCCCCTCATGGAGATCTCCCGCCGCCGAGCCCGTCTCGGCCTCGTCCTAGGCCTCGTCGCCCCGCCCGTTGCCGCGGCCCTCGCACTTGCCGCCCCGGCGCTCACCTCGGCCCAGCAGGTCGGTCCCGAGAGCGGCAGCCTGGTCGTCGCCGGGGGCGCACTGCGCGACCCGGCCGTCTTCGGGCGCTTCGTGGAGCTGGCAGGGGGCCCGTCGGCGCCGATCGTCGTCATCCCCACGGCCGGCGGCGGCGACGACTACGACCAGTTCTTCTCGGGGCGGCGGCCCTTCGAGGAAGCAGGCGCTCGGGACGTGACGGTCCTCCACACCTACGACCCCGAAGTCGCCGACACCGACGCCTTCGCCGAGCCCCTGCGCCAAGCCCGAGGCGTCTGGTTCACCGGGGGACGCCAGTGGCGCCTGGCCGATTCCTACTTGAACACGAAGGTCCACGACGCCCTCTGGGACGTGCTGGCGCGCGGGGGCGTCATCGGCGGCTCGTCGGCGGGCGCGTCGATCCAGGGGTCGTACCTGGTCCGGGGCGACACCCGCACCAACACGGTCATGATGGGCGACCACGAGGTCGGCCTGGGCTTCCTCAAGGGCGTCGCCATCGACCAGCACCTGCTCCGGCGCAACCGCCACTTCGACCTGATCGAGGTGATCCGGGCCAAGCCCGAGCTGCTCGGGATCGGTCTGGACGAGAACACCGCGATCGTGGTCCGGGGCGACCGCTTCGAGGTCGTGGGCCAGAGCTACGCCGTCATCTACGACGCGCAAGCGACTCTGGACACCGGCGGCCTCTTCTACTTCCTGGCCCCCGGCGACCTCTACGACATGGCGGCCCGCAAGGCGTACCGTCCCAGCAGAGGCCAACAGGAGCTGGGACGGGTCGTCGGCACGCCCTGGCCGCCGGGCGGCTAGAGAGATGCCCGACACCTCGGTTCGAGCCGTCCTCCCCGACGGCAGCGTCGCAGAGCTGCCCCCTGGCGCCACCGCCGCCGACCTGGCCGCCCATATCTCCCCCGGTTTGGCCCGCGCCGCCCTGGCGTCCGTCGTGAACGGCGAAGTCGTGGACCTGAACCGGCCGATCCCCGACGGCGCGGAAGTCCGCCTCCTCACCGACCGCGACCCGGAGGCGCTGCCCGTCCTCCGCCACTCGGCGGCGCACGTCCTGGCGACCGCCGTTCGCGAGATCGTGCCCGCCGCGGGCATCGGCTTCGGCCCCGCCATCGACGACGGCTTCTACTACGACTTTGACGTGCCGCAGCCCTTCACGCCGGAGCAGGTGGCCGCCATCGAGGAGCGCATGGCCGCCGTCGTGGCTGCCGACCACCCCTTCGAGCGGCAGGTCGTCGCCAAGGAAGAGGCCCGGGAACTCTTTGCCGACGACCCCCTCAAGCTGGAGCGACTGGAGGAGCTCGCCGACGACGAGACGATCACCGTCTACCGCGACGGCCCCTTCCTCGACCTCTGCCGGGGTCCTCACGTCCCGAGCACCGGTCGCCTCAAGCACTACAAGCTGCTGAGCGTCGCCGGCGCGTATTGGCGGGGCGACGAAAAGCGACAGATGCTCCAGCGCATCTACGGCACCGCCTTCTTCCGCAAGAGCGACCTGAAGACCCACCTCCACCGGATCGCGGAGGCCAAGCGACGCGACCACCGGGTGCTGGGCAAGCAACTCGACCTCTACTCGATCCAGGACGAGGTCGGCCCGGGCTTCGTCCTTTGGCACCCGCGCGGGGGACGGGTCCGCCACGTCGTCGAGGAGTTCCTGAAGAAGACGCTGATCGACCACGGCTACGAGATTGTCTTCACGCCCCATGTGGCCAGCGAGGAGCTGTACAAGCTGTCGGGCCACCTGGAGGTCTTCGCGGACGACATGTTCCCCGCCATGGACGACGACGGGACGCGCTTCCGCATGAAGCCGATGAACTGCCCCCATCACTTCATGATCTACCGCTCCGACGTCCGGTCGTACCGCGACCTGCCCCTGCGCTACGCCGAGCTGGGGACGTGCTACCGCTACGAGCGTTCCGGCGCCCTCCACGGGATGCTGCGGGTCCGCTCCTTCACCCAGGACGACGCCCACATCTTCATCCGCGAGGACCAGATCGAGGAGGAGTACGCCCGCCTTCTGGACCTGGGGGACTACCTGCTGCGCGTCTTCGGCTACGAATACAGAACCGCGCTTTCCACCCGGCCCGAAAAGGCGATCGGCGACCCGGCGGTCTACGACGCGGCTTCGGAGCGTCTGGCCCGCGTGCTCCGCGACCGGGGACTCGACTACGAGCTGGACGAGGGCGGCGGTGCCTTCTACGGCCCCAAAGTGGACATCCTGGTCACCGACGCCCTGGGCCGGGAGTGGCAAGGGGGCACGTTCCAGCTGGACTTCCTGATGCCGGAGCGCTTTGGCCTGGAGTACGTAGGGGCCGACAACCGCCGACACAACGCCGTCGTGATCCACCGGACGTTGCTGGGCTCGATGGAGCGCTTCATAGGCGGCTTGGTCGAGCACTACGCGGGGGCGTTCCCCCTCTGGCTGGCGCCCTGCCAGGTCGCGGTCCTTCCCGTCTCCCAGCAGTGGACGGCCTCGGCCCGGGAGCTGGCGGACCGGCTGGCCCGCGACGGGTTGCGGACCGAAGTGGACGATCGGGAGACGCTGGGCTACCGCATCCGCTCCGCCGAGACCCAGAAGGTGCCGTACATGGCGATCGTCGGGGAGCGGGAAGCGGAGGCGGGCACGGTGGCCGTCCGCAAGCGCGGCGCCAAGAAGAAGCAGGTGACGATGAGCCGCGACGCCTTCGCGGAACGGCTCCGGGACGAGGTGGCCCGCCGGGCGCTGCGGTAGGGATCGACCCTCCGCCGCGTTGACTGCACCGCCTTGTCGGTGCGATGATTAAAATCTGTACCTGCTTCAAGTCGGGGCTCGCCGAGGACCCCGCTTTGGCAAGCCGACTTCCGCAGAGAAGAACCTTTCGCAACTCAAGGAGAGTGCCAAGATCGCAGAAAAACGTGTCAGGGTGAACGAGCAGATCAGGATCAGCCCGATCCGCCTGATCGCAGAGGAAGGCGGGCAGGTCGGAATCGTCTCCCTGGACGAAGCTCGCACGCGGGCCGGGGAGCTGGGGTTGGACCTAGTGGAGGTTGCCCCCGACTCGAGGCCGCCCGTGGTTCGCATGATGGACTACGGCAAGTACAAGTACAAGGCCGCCCGGGCCGCCCGCGAGGCGAGGAGAAAGCAGCACACGGTCCAGCTCAAGGAAGTCAAGTTCCGGCCAGGCATCGAAGACCACGACTACGAGTTCAAGCGTCGCCATGCCCGCCGGTTTCTGACGGAAGGGAACAAGGTCAAGCTCACGATGATGTTCCGAGGCCGCCAAGCCGCCCACCCCGATCTGGGACGGGAGGTGCTGCTGCGCATGACCAACGATCTGAGCGACTGTGCCAAGGTCGAGCAGTACCCGAACTTCGAAGGACGCCAGATGTCGATGGTTCTGGTGCCCCTTAAGAACTAGCGAAGAGGAACCATGCCGAAGATGAAGACGAACCGGGGCGCCGCGAAGCGCATCCGGAAGACGGGATCCGGGAAGCTGGCGAGGAGGCGGGCGTACGGCGCCCACATCCTCACCAAGAAGAACAGGAAGCGGAAGCGTCGGCTTCGCAGCGGGACGCTGGCCTCCAAGGCCGACGCCCGTCGCGTGCGTCGGATGCTGCCGGGCAAGTAGAGGAGAGAGACCGATGCCGCGTTCGACTCGGGCCGCCGCCCGCAACAAGCGCAAGAAGAAGGTGTTCCGCGCCGCCAAGGGCTACTTCGGCGGGCGCAAGAACCTGTACCGGACGGCCAAGGACGCCGTCGAGAGGGGCTGGGAGCACGCCTACCGGGACAGGAAGAAGAAGAAGGGGAACTTCCGCCGTCTTTGGATCGCCAGGATCAACGCCGCCGCCCGAGAGCACGGGATCTCCTACTCTCGCTTCATGAACGGGTTGAGTCGGGCCGGTGTCGAGCTGGACCGAAAGGCGCTGGCGGACTTGGCCGTGCGAAGTCCCGACGCCTTCGCGTCCTTGGCGGAGCGAGCCAAGGCGGCGCTGCGCACGTAGTCGGGTCCGCCGACCCTGCACCAGTGGCGAGCGTCCCTCTGGTAGAAGCCCTTCGCGCCCTTGAGCAGAAGGCCCGGGCGGCGGTCGAGGAGGCCGGCGACGCCGGGGACTTGGAGCGGGTGCGGGTGGCGTACCTGGGGCGCAAGGAGGGCCGGATCTCCGGCCTCCTCCGGGGCCTGGGCAAGTTGCCGCCCGAGGACCGGCCGGCCGTCGGCGCCGAAGCCAACCGGGTCAAGGGATCGGTCGCGGCGGCCCTCGACGCGCGGGCGGAGACGCTGGCGACCGATGCGCTGCAGGCCCGCGATCCCGTCGACCTGACCCTTCCGCCCAGAGGGAAGTGGCGGGGAACGATCCACCCGGTGAGCCGAGCGATCGACGACATCTGGGCGATCTTCCGCAGCATGGGCTTCACCCGGACGAGGGGCCCGGAAGTCGACGACGAGTGGTACAACTTCGTCGCCCTCAACACGCCCTTGGACCACCCGGCCGCCGACGAGCAGGACACCCTCTACCTAGCGCCGGGGCTCCTCCTTCGCAGCCACACGTCGCCCGTGCAGGTCCGCACGATGCAGAAGCACGAGCCGCCGCTCCGGATCGTCGCGCCGGGGATGGTCTACCGCCGAGACACGTACGACGCCACGCACACGCCGGCGTTCGCCCAGATCGAAGGCCTGGTGGTGGACGAGGGCGTCACCTTCGTGGACTTCAAGGCGACGTTGGCCGAGTTCGCCCGCCGGTTCTGGGGGCCTGGCACCCAGGTGCGCTTCCGCCCGTCGTTCTTCCCGTTCACGGAGCCGTCGGCGGAGGTGGACGTCAAGCGGCAAGGCTCCGACTGGCTGGAGATCATGGGCGCGGGAATGGTCGATCCGGCCGTGCTGGAGAACGTCGGCTACGACCCGGAGCGCTACACGGGATGGGCGTTCGGCATGGGACCCGGCCGGGTGGCGATGCTGCGACACGGCGTGCGCGACCTGCGGCTCTTCTACGAGAACGACATGCGCTTTCTGGGGCAGTTCGCATGAACGGACCGGCCGTCTGCGGGGGGGCGCCGGCCCCGTGAAGGTCTCCTACCGCTGGTTGCGGGAGCTGGCGCCGGGGATCGGCCTCTCGCCGGAGGATGCGATCGAACGCCTGGCGCTTCGGGGCGCGCCGGTGGAGGAGGTCGCGGACCTCTCGGAGGGGCTTCGCGACGTAGTGATCGGCCGGGTGCTGGAGGTGGTCCCCCATCCGCGAGCGGACCGTCTCACCCTTTGCCGGGTTGCCGGACCTAGCGGCGAGGTGTCGGTGGTGTGCGGAGCGCCGGACGTGCGGGCGGGGGCGTGCTACCCCTTTGCGCCCGTGGGGTCGGTGCTGCCCGGTGGCTTCAAGATCGGCCGACGGAAGATCCGCGGGGAGCGGAGCGAAGGGATGCTGTGCTCCGAGAAGGAGCTGGGATTGGGCGCCGACCACGCCGGGATCATGCTGCTGGACGGCGACTTCGACGCGGGCGTCCCCTTTGCCGAAGCGATGGGGTTGGACGACCTCCGCTTCGATGTGGAGGTCACACCCAACCGGGGCGACCTCCTCTCCCACGTCGGCATCGCCCGCGAGCTTCACCCCCGTGGCCATGCCGCGATCTCGTTGCGGCCGTTCTCCGGCTCTGGCCCGGGTGCTGGCGCGGCGGCGTTCGCCCGAGGCGCCGCCGAAGCCGCGTCCGCCGGCGTCCGCGTCCAGATCAAGGACGCGAAGCTCTGTCCCCGCTATCTGGCGGCGGTAGTTCGCGGAGTCTCGGTCGGGCCGTCGCCGCGGTGGCTGGCCAACCGGCTCCGGGCTGTGGGCGCTCGACCCGTGAACAACGTCGTGGACGCCACCAACTACGTGATGCTGGAGCTGGGCCAGCCCCTTCACGCCTTCGACCTGGCCGAGCTGGGCGGCGCCGCGGTGGTGGTGGGGAGGGCCCGACCGGGCGAGTCGCTGGTCACCCTGGACGGCGAGCGCCGCGCCTTGTCGCCGGACATGCTCACGATCCGCGACGCCGAGCGGCCGGTGGCGGTTGCGGGGGTGATGGGCGGCGCCAACTCGGAGGTCTCCGCCGACACCCGGGACGTGCTGCTGGAGTGCGCCCTCTTCGAGCCCCGGCAGGTGCGGGCCGCCCGGCGCGCGCTGGGACTCTCCACCGACGCCAGCTACCGGTTCGAGCGGGGGATCGATCCGGAGGCGATGGAGACCGCAGTGCTGCGGGCCGCGTCTCTGATCCTGACGGTTGCCGGCGGCGCCTTGGACGGCGAAGTGATCGACGCCTGTCCGGCCCCGTGGACGCCGCCCCTGGTGAGCCTGCGGCCCTCTCGCGTCCAGCGAGTTCTGGGAGTGGGATTCGAGCCGGACGAGATCGTCGGACTGCTGGCGCCGCTGGGCTACGCAATGGCGGAAGGGGACGAGGACGCGCTCCGGTTCCGGGTCCCGGGCCACCGGAGCTGGGACACGCTGCGGGAGGTCGACCTGATCGAGGAGGTCGCGCGGACCCACGGCTACGGCGCCTTCCCCGAGACGCTGGGCTCCTACCGGCCGGGCACGGTTCCCGACCACCCCCTCTTCCGCCTGGAGGACGCACTGCGGGCGGGACTCGCAGCCGACGGGATCAGCGAGGCCCAGACCCCGGCCCTCTGTCCAGAAGCCGGCGGCGACGTGGCCGTGCTCAACCCCATGTCCGCCCAGGAGAGCCATCTGCGGCGGGACCTGCTCTTCGGGTTGCTGACCCATGTGGAGCGGAACATGGCTCGCGGGACCGGAGACGTGCGCCTCTTCGAGCTGGGGACGGCGTTCGCTCCTGCTTCCGGGAGCGCCGCGCCCGCCGAGACGCCCCGGGCCGCCGTCGTGCTCACGGGCCGACGAGCGCCGATCCACTGGTCGGGCGCCGGCGAGCGCTTCGAGGTGCACGACGCGGCGCGGGCGCTGGGGACGATCGCCAGGGAGGCGTACCCCGCCGCGCGGGTCGTGCCCGCCGACGGCGAGGATCCGCGCTTCCTGCCGGGCCGCTGGTACCGGCTGGTGGAGAAGGGCGGCCAAGTGGTGGGCGCCGCCGGGCAGGTCCGCCCTGCCAAGATCGACCTGCCCCCTTGGGCGGGCGCGGTGGTGGGTGCCGAGGTGGTCCTTCCGGCAACGCCCGAGCCCCGCGCCGACGTGGTCGCCCGCCAACTGCCCGACCAGCCTTCCTCGACCCGCGACGTGGCCATGCTCGTACCGCACGGCACGCCGGCGGGCGTCGTGCTGGAGGCGGTCCGAGGCGCAAAGGTAGCGGTGCTGGAGGACGCCGAGATCTTCGACGTCTACGACGGCGGCGACCTGCCGGCGGGGACCCGCTCGGTGGCGTTCCGCTTGCGCTTCCGGGCGCCGGACCGAACCCTGACTGACGCGCAGGTCGACCGGGCGCTGCGCCGAGTGCTTTGCAAGGTGAAGGAGGAAACGGGTGTCGAGCCAAGGGTCGTCGAGCCAAGCGTCTGACGAATCGGCCGTCCACGTGCCGGAGCTTGGAGCGCTGGACATGGCCGTCGCTCGGGCCGTTGCCGAAGTGCGCGCCCTGCGCCGGCGGGCCAGGGAAGCCGAAGAGCGGGCGGAGCGGATCGACGAGCTTCTGCGCGAGTTCGCCGACGGCACGCAGGACCCGGCCGCCCTCGCTCGAAGGGTGACGGAGCTGGAGAGCGAGAACGAAGCGCTCCGGGCCAGGATCCGCCGGGGCCGGGAAGGAATCGACCAGATCGTGGCCAGGATCCGCTTTCTCGAGGACCGGCGATGAGCAGCGGCGAAGACGGCAGGACGGCGGTGCGAGTGACGATCGCCGGGGACGAGTACACGATCCGCAGCGACGCCGACGAGGCGTACACCCGTCGTTGCGCGGCGCTGGTGGACGAGCGGATGCGGAGGTTCGACGGCGACCCGGCTGCGGGCGCCCAGAAGCGGATCGCCATATTGACCGCGCTCTCGATCGCCAGCGACCTCTTGCAGCACCAAGCCCGGGTAGAGGAACAGGCTCGCGCCCAGGCCAAGCGCCTGGAGGAAGCTCTGGAGGACTGAACGATGGCAAACCGCGACACCAAGGCGAACGGCGGCGGGGAGCGGGCGCGCTTCACCCGCAGGGGATGGCTCGCAACCGCGCCCGGGGCGGCCGTCGCCGGCTTGGCGATGACCCGATCGGACGCGCTGTGGAACCAAGCGCAGGAAGCTTCTCCCGCGGCGGCCGCTGCCGCCGGACCCGGACCGCCGGACCCCACCAAGGTCCCCGGCCGCTTCGTCTCCGAGGTTGGCAGCCGGGCGCCTGGGGAGGAGCCTCGCCGCCTGGTCCGGTCGCTGGCGCTGTCCAGCTCCTCACGCACGCCGATCCACGAGCTGCAGGGCACGATCACCCCGGCGGACCTGCACTTCGAGCGCCACCACGCCGGCGTCCCCGAGATCGCGGCCGAGGACCACGAGCTGCTGGTCCACGGGATGGTCGAGCGTCCCATGGTCTTCCGCATGGCCGACCTGAAGCGCTACCCCCAGGCGTCGCGCATCTGCTTCCTCGAGTGCTCCGGCAACGGCGGTGGGGCGTACAGCCGGAACCGGATGCCCACCGAGATCACCGCCCAGCAGCTGGACGGGCTGATCAGCACCAGCGAATGGACGGGCGTCATGCTCTCCACGATCCTGCGCGAGGTCGGCGTCCGTCCGGGGGCGAGCTGGTTGCTGGCCGAGGGCGGCGACGCCGCGGTAATGGCTCGGAGCGTCCCGCTGGAGAAGGCGACCGACGACGCCATGCTCGCGTACGGCCAGAACGGCGAGGCGATCCGTCCCGAGCAGGGCTACCCGGTCCGGCTGCTGCTCCCCGGCTGGGAGGGCAACGCCCAGGTGAAGTGGCTGCGGCGGATCGAGGTCACGGACCGGCCGACGATGACCCGCGACGAGACCTCCCGCTACACCGATCCCCTGATCGACGGCACCGCGCGCCAGTTCAGCTTCGTGATGGACGCCAAGTCGGTGATCACCTTCCC
This sequence comes from Longimicrobiales bacterium, assembly GCA_958296005.1. Lineage (GTDB taxonomy): Bacteria > Gemmatimonadota > Gemmatimonadetes > Longimicrobiales > Gaopeijiaceae > CATQHQ01. Next base: position 1,817,528 of record CATQHQ010000002.1, on the reverse strand, counting down.
GTCGTACCCCTACGTCCTGCCCGAGCGCGGCTGGTGGGAGATCTCGGGGCTGGCGTGGACGGGGCGGGGGCGCGTAACGCGAGTCGAGGTGAGCACGGACGGCGGTCGCTCGTGGACCCCGGCGCAGATCGAGGGGCCGGTGCTGTCCAAGTCCACGGTGCGCTTCCGCCACCTCTGGCGCTGGGACGGTCGCGAGACCCTGATCCTCAGCCGCGCCACCGACGAGACCGGCTACGTGCAGCCCACCGTTCAGCAGCTGTGGGAGGCCCGTGGGGAACGGACGTCCTACCACCAGAACCACCAGCGCGCGTGGAAGATCGCCGCCGACGGAACCGTCACCTTCGGGCTGGGAGAGCTGGTGTGAGGCGGCTGGCTCTGGGCGTCGCGGCCGTCGCCGTGGCAGCCGCCTGCGCGCCCGACGCTCCTCCCGCCCGGGATGACGCCGCTGGTGCCGACGCGTCGTCGAGTCGCCTCTTCGGCTTCGGGTCTCCGGCCTCCGAGGACCGGATCGCCCTCTGGAACATCGACGTGAAGCCCGACGGCGAGGGACTGCCTCCCGGAAGCGGTTCGGTGGAGGACGGCCGCCGTCTCTACGAAGTGCAGTGCGTGGCGTGCCACGGTGCGACGGGAACCGAAGGTCCCAACGACCGCCTAGTGCCCGCCGCCAACTGGGAGCAGTGGCCGAGCGGGCGGACGGTCGGCGGCTACTGGCCCTACGCCACCACCCTCTTCGACTACGTGCGCCGGGCGATGCCCCAGGCCACGCCGGGCTCCCTCTCCGACGACGAAGTCTACGCCGTGTCAGCCTACGTCCTGCACCTGAACGGCCTGCTGCCCGCCGATGCCGTGATCGATTCGGCCTCCCTGGCGGCAGTCGAGATGCCCGCCCGCGACCGCTTCGTCCCCGACGACCGGCGGGGCGGCCCGGAGGTGCGCTAGCTCTCGTCGCACCCGCCCCTCGTCGCTTGCGCCCCCTTCGGCCCCCGCCGTATGGTGTAGCCATCTGGGGGAGCCGTCGTCGGCCGCTGGTCGGGCAGGGCTCTCCGTCGTCGATTCCTGGGGTCGGGCGATAGTCCGGCTTGGAGAGAAATACAATGGACCCGCTGGGTTTGGCCCTGGCGGTCGGGGCGGCTGTTGCCGTCGTCGTGGCCTACCTTCTGGGAAAGGGCCGAGAGCGCGCACGCCGTCGCAAGGAAGTGGCGGCGGCGAAGGACCAAGCGTCGCTGATCCGCAGTCAGGCGGAGGAAGAAGCAGGGAGCATCCGCCGGGCGGCCGAACTGGAGGCCAGAGAAGAAACGCTCCGCCAGCGGGAGGTCTGGGAGGCGGAGGAAAGCCGTCGTCGCGAGGAAGTGGAGCAAGGCGAGCGACGCCTCCGCACGCGTACCGACGCCTCAGACCGCAAGTCGGACCAGTTGGAGCGCAGGGAAGGGCGGCTCGACGACAGGGCGCAGAAGTTGGAGAGCCGGGAGGCCGAGGTCGCCCAGCGCCGCGCCGAAGCAGACCGCGCGCTCGCCGAGATGCGTTCGCGCCTGGAGGTGATCGCGGGACTGTCCGCAGGCGACGCCAAGGCCGAACTGATGGACGGCCTCTTGGACGAGGCCCGGGCCGAAGTGGCCAGCAGCATCCGGGCGATCAAGGAAGAGGCCCAGCGCACAGCCGACCGGGAGGCGAAGCGCTTGGTCGCCATGGCGGTTCAGCGCATCGCCGCCGACGAGACCGCCCAGCTCACCGTGTCGGTGGTGCAGCTGCCGTCCGACGAGATGAAGGGGCGGATCATCGGTCGCGAGGGGCGCAACATCCGGGCCTTCGAGCAGGCCACGGGCATCGACGTGGTCATCGACGACACGCCCGAGGCCGTGGTGCTGTCGGGGTACGATCCGGTTCGCCGGGAGATCGCTCGGGTCGCCCTGGCCAGCTTGGTGGAGGACGGCCGGATCCACCCGGCGCGCATCGAGGAAGCAGTCGCCGGCAGCCGGAAGGAAGTCGAAGCCGAGATGCGCGTCGCCGCCGAAGAGGCGCTCTACGGGCTGGGGGTTCACGGCGTCCACGCCGAGGTCGTCAAGGTGCTGGGACGGCTGAAGTACCGGACCTCGTTCGGCCAGAACCAGCTTGCCCACTCCCGGGAGGTGGCTATCTTGGCGGGCAGCATGGCAGAAGAGATGGGACTCGACGCGAAGATGACCCGGCGGGCGGGGATACTCCACGACATCGGCAAGGGAATGTCCCACGACTTGGAGGGCACCCATGTCGAGCTGGGCTATCGGCTCTGCAAGCGCCACGGCGAGCCCGACGTCGTGCTCAACGCCATCCAAGCCCACCACGACGACGCGCCCCACGAGTACGCCGAGGCGTGGCTGGTCACGGCGGCCGACGCCATCAGCGGCTCCCGACCCGGCGCCCGACGGGAGATGTTCGAAGGCTACGTCAAGCGTCTCGAAAGGCTGGAGGAGATCGCCGTCGGCGAGCCCGGCGTGGACCACTGCTTCGCCATCCAGGCCGGCCGGGAACTTCGCGTCATGGTCCGCCCGGAGCGGGTGTCGGACGAGGAGATGGCTCGCATCTCCGAGTCGGTGGCCCGCAAGATCGAGAGCGAGGTCCAGTACCCGGGCCAGATCAAGGTCGTCGTGATCCGCGAGACCCGCGCCGTGGACTTCGCCCGGTAGCCTCGGTCGAGACCCCGTCGTGGCCGTCCTGCGCGACGGCCCCGCAACCCGTTCACCGCAACCACGAAACCCGCATGTCCGCCAAGATCATCTCCGGGAAGGAGATCGCCCGCGCAATCCGGGACGAACTCAACGAACAAGTGGCCGGCCTGGCCAAGGAAGGGCTGGTGCCCGGGTTGGCCACGGTCCTGGTCGGCGAAGACCCGGCCAGCCGCCTCTACGTCGGAATGAAGAACAAGGCTGCGGCCGAGGCCGGCATCCACTCGCGCCAAATCACGCTTCTGGACTCCACGAGCGAGGCCGAGCTGCTGGCTCTGGTGGACGAGCTCAACGCCGACCCGCAGATCCACGGCATCCTGGTGCAGCTTCCCCTGCCGAAGGGGATCGACGAGGCGAAGGTCCTGCTGGCGATCGACCCGGAGAAGGACGTGGACGGCTTCCATCCGATCAACGTGGGACGACTTGCGACCGGGGACCCGGACGTGCTGGCGCCCTGCACGCCCCGGGGCGTGATCGAGATGCTGCTGCGCAGCGGCGCGGATCCGTCGGGGAAGCATGTGGTCGTGGTCGGCCGGTCCAACATCGTCGGCAAGCCGATGGCGTTCCTCCTGCTGCGCCGGGCGCCGGGGGGCAACGCCACGGTCACTGTGGCCCACAGCCGCACCGCCGACCTGGGGGCGACGACGCGGCTCGCCGACATCCTCGTGGTCGCCGTGGGGTGGGCCGGACTCGTCACCGGAGAGATGATCAAGCCCGGCGCGGTGGTGATCGACGTGGGCACCAACCGGGTGGACGACCCGACCCGGGAGCGGGGCTACAAGGTCGTGGGCGACGTGGAGTTCGACTCGGCGAAGGAAGTCGCGTCCGCGATCACGCCGGTGCCGGGGGGCGTCGGTCCCATGACGATCGCCATGCTCCTGGCCAACACCGTGGAGGCCGCGGTCCGGCAGCGGGCAAAGGACGCCGACGCATGAGGACCGGCAGCGCGTGAAGCCGCGGGAGCTGGACCTGTTCTCCAGCGCCGCGGCGGTCGAGCCGCCGCCTCCGGTGCCCGAGCCAGTGCCCAAGGCGCGTGCGGCGGCCGTGCTCCCCGGCCCGCGAGTCTGGACCGTCGGCGAGGTGAACCGGGCGGCGTGCCTTCTGCTGGAGCAGTCGCTGCCGCGCATGTGGGTGTCGGGAGAGGTGGCCAACTTCAGCCGCCACCGGTCCGGCCACTGCTACTTCACCCTGAAGGACGACGCGGCGCAGATCCGTAGCGTGCTCTTCCGGCGAAACGCGGTCCGACTGCCGATGCTCCCCCGCGACGGGATGACCGTTCGCGTCTTCGGACACCTGACCCTCTACGAGACTCGAGGCGTCTACCAGTTCGTCGTCGCAAAGGTCGAGACGGAGAGCGAAGGCGGGATGTGGAAGCTCGCTTTCGAGCGCCTCCGCAAGCGGTTGACCGCGGAGGGGCTCACCGATGCCGCGCGAAAGCGTACCCTGCCGAAGTTCCCGCGAACGGTGGGCGTGGTCACGTCGCCGGGGAGCGCGGCGTTGCGCGACATCGTCGCGGTGGTGGGCCGACGGGCGCCGTGGGTGCGGCTGGCGGTTCGCGGCGCGAAGGTGCAGGGGGAGAACGCCGCCCGGGAGGTCGCCGCTGCCGTGGCGTTTCTGGGGACGATCGACGTGGACGTGATTGTGGTCGCCCGCGGTGGCGGGTCCGTGGAGGACCTCTGGGCGTTCAACGAGGAGCCCGTCGCTCGGGCGGTGGCCGCCAGCCTGGTGCCAGTGGTGTCGGGTGTTGGGCACGAGACCGACGTGACGATCTGCGACTTGGTGGCGGACCTGCGGGCCGCGACGCCGTCGGCCGCCGCCGAGGCGGTCGTGCCCGAGCGGAAGGATGTAGAGCAGCTGCTGGACGGCTACGCCCGACGCCTGGGGAAGGCGCTTGCGTTGCGGATCCGTTTCCAACGGAGCCGGCTGGAGCGGGGGGAGGACGCGATCTGGCGCCGCGTCCGTCGTCTGGGACCGGCGCGGCGCGCGCGCCTCGAAGGGGGACGCGCAGCGATCGTCGGAGCCGTCCGTCGCCGGATCCGCCGCGACACCGAGCGTCTGGCCGGGGCGTCCGCCGCGATGGAGGCGCTGTCGCCCCTCTCCACGCTGGCCAGGGGCTACGCGCTCCCGCTGGACGGGAACGGCCGCCTCCTGCGCGCCACCACCGACTTCACCCCGGAGCTGGCCTTCCGCCTGCGAGTCGTGGACGGCAGCGTGCCGTGCACGGTGACGGGCGCGCATGACGACGAGGTGGCCCAGTGACTGACCGCACGGCGACCGACGGCTCGCCGGGCCGCCCCGAGATGAGCCTGGAAGAGCGCCTTGCCCGGATCGAGGAGATCGCCCGTGCGCTGGACTCCGACTCCCTGGGGCTGGACGAAGCGCTGGCGCTCTTCGAGGAGGGGGTGGGCCACGTCCGTCGCGCCAAGGACAGCTTGGCCGCCGCCGAACTCAAGGTCGAGGAGCTGACCAGCCCGGAAGAGGATGTCTGACGGGTCGCGGATCGAGTCGGCTCTCGAGCGGGCCTTGGCCGACTTCGCCCAGGCGTTGCCGCCGTTCCTCTCGGAGGTTGCCCGGGCAGGGGTCGCGAGCGGCGGAAAGCGCCTCCGGCCGATGCTGACGGTCGCCGCCTACCAGGAGGTGGGCGGTCCGCCGACCGAGTCCGTGTACGACTTGGCGGCGGCGGTGGAGCTGATCCACGCCTACTCCCTCATGCACGACGACTTGCCCTGCATGGACGACGCGCCCCTGCGCCGAGGCGTCCCCACGCCCCACACGGTGCACGGCGTGGCCTCCACCGCGCTGGCAGGCATCGCCCTGATCCCCTGGGCCGCGGCCAGAGCCCACGACGCTGCCGTCGCTGTCGGAAGATCGCCCCGGGAGGCCGCTCGGATCGCCGGGCGTCTGCTGGAAGCGGCCGGCGCCGGCGGGATGATCGGAGGCCAAGTCCTGGACCTGCTGGCCGAGGGCCGGACGCTGGACGAAGAGGAGCTGGCGGCCCTTCACGGCCTCAAGACCGGCGCCCTCCTCTCCGCCTCCCTGGAGGTGGGCGCGATGGCCGCGGGCGCAGGCGACGAGGCCCTCTTGGCGGTGAGGGCGTTCGGGCAGGACTTGGGGCTGGCGTTCCAGGTCATGGACGACGTCCTCGACGCGACCGCCTCCTCCCAAGCCCTCGGCAAGCGACCGTCGGACGCGGCGCTGGCCAAGTCCACCTACGTGGCGCTGCTGGGCGTGACCGGCGCGCGAGAGCGGGGACGGCAGCTTGTGGCGCAGGCCGAGGACGCCCTGGACGCGGCGTGCCTTCCAGCGCCTCGGCTGCGTCAGCTGGCCCACTTCGTGATCGACCGCAAGCGGTGACCGCGATGCCTTCCCATGCCACGGCCTTCCGGCGGATCGCGCTCTTCGGCAAGGAGGCGGTCGGGCTTGGCGACGAGGCCGGCCCCGCCAGCGAGCAGCCCGCCGAAGCCGTCGTACGCGCCTGCCGCAGCGTGGCCGAGGTGGCGGCAGAGTTCGGCGCGACCGTGAGCGCCGAGTCCCCGCTGGCCGCGGTTGTCGGCGGCGATGTTGCCGTGGGCGGCGCGGACGCTGAAGCCGCCGACCTCGTGATCTCCCTCGGGGGCGACGGGACCCTGCTGCGCGCCGCCCGTTCTGTCTTGGGGCGGGAGGTGCCCGTGCTGGGGATCAACCTGGGGAACCTCGGGTTCCTTACGTCGGTGGCTGCCGACGACATCAAGACGGGGCTCCGGCGCGTCCTGCGCGGCGAATACACGATCGAGGAACGGGGAACGCTGGAGGCCTCCGTTCTGCGCCCGGACGGGGCGTCGGCGAGCTGTCGGCTGACGGCCCTCAACGATGTGGTCGTCCACAAGGCCGGCGCCGCGCGAGTAACGCGCCTCGACCTCTGGGTCGGCGACGGCGGCGATCGGCAGGAGATCGGTAGCTTCTCGGGCGACGGCGTCATCCTGGCCACCCCGACCGGCTCCACGGCGTACTCCCTCTCCGCCGGGGGACCGATCGTCGTCCCGGAGCTGAACTGCTTCCTGGTCACGCCGATCCTCCCCCACACGCTGGCCGTCCGCCCCTTGGTCGTTCCCGGCGAGGAACAGATCACCGTGACGATCCTGGACCGGGGCGAGCCCCTGCACCTCACCGTGGACGGTCGGGAGGGACCGCGGCTCTGCCCGACGGACCGGGTGGTCGTGCGGATGGGCCCGTCGCGGGTCCATCTGGTCCGCTTGCCCGAGCACTCGTACTTCGCGACGCTCCGCCGCAAGCTGAACTGGGCCGTCCATCCTCCCGAAGGCCACTGACGCTCCGCCCTCCCTTGCCCCGAACCGCCTGACCCGTGCTCGCCGAGATGCGCATCCGCAACTTTGCGGTCGTCGAGGAGCTGTCGGTGCCCCTGTCGCCTGGGCTGAACGTGGTCAGCGGCGAGACCGGGGCGGGGAAGTCGATCATGGTGGACGCGCTGGGGCTGCTGCTGGGCGGTCGCGCGTCGGCCTCGTCGGTTCGGACCGGCAGCGAGAGGGCGGTGGTGGAAGGCGTGGTGGAGCTGCAGGGCCTCGATCGGGTCGCCCGCCGTCTGGCCGATCTGGGGCTGGCTGGCGACGACGAGTCCCAGTTGGTCCTGCGCAGGGAAGTGCGGGCCGAAGGTCGAAGCCGAAGCTGGATCAACGACTCCCCCGTGACCGCCGGCGCTCTCCGGCAAGTCGGGGGAATGCTGGTGGACATCCACGGCCAGCACGAGCACCAGCGGCTCCTGTCGGGGAACTTTCAGCAGGAAGTGCTCGACGACTTCGGCGGCTGCAGGGAGCTTGCGGATCGGGTGGGGGACGCCTTCCGCCGGGCGGCTGGAGTGCGGAAGCGACTGGCCCGCGCGGAGTCGCGTCGCCGGGAGCTCGGGAGCCGGGCCGACTTCCTGCGCTTTCAGCTGGGCGAGATCGACGACGCCAACCTAGCGCCCGGCGAAGACGAGCGGTTGCGCATCGAAACGTCCCGCCTGGCCAACGCCGAGACCCTGGCCCGGGAGAGCGGCGCCCTTCACGAGCTTCTCCAAGCCGGGGAAGGCGCCGTCACCGACCGTTTGGCCGACGCGGCGGCCCGGGTGCGCCGAATGAGCGAGACCGACCCAGGCTTGGCCGCGCTCCACGGCGCCCTGGAGGACGCCTACCACCGAGTTGCCGACGCCGCCGGCGAGCTGACCGCCTACGGGGACGGGATCGAGCACGACCCTGCCCGTCTGGAGGCCCTTCGCGAGCGCGACGCCTTCCTGCACGGGCTGAAGCGAAAGTACGGCGCCACAGTGGAGGAGGTGATCGCCACCGGCGAGGCTCTCCGGCGGCAGCTGGACGAGCTGACGGCGACACGGGTGGACGCGGGTGCGCTGGCTCGCGAGCTGGCGGAGGCGGAGGCGGCGTGGAAAGAAGCTGCCGAGGCCCTCTCGGCTCGACGGAGGGCGGCTGCGGACCGGTTGACTCGGGCGGCGAGCGCCCTCTTCGCGGGGCTGGGACTGGAGGGCGGCCGCTTTCGCGTGCAGCTGGAGGAGCGGACGGAGCCGTCGCCCCGCGGGTCGGAGCGGGTGCGCTTCATGGCCTCGATGAACCCGGGCTTCCCGCCGGGACCCTTGGCCCGGATCGCCTCGGGCGGGGAGCTGTCCAGGGTCATGCTGGCGCTCAAGTCGGTGCTGGCGGGAGTGGACGACGTGCCCGTCCTCGTGTTCGACGAGATCGACTCCGGCGTCGGCGGTGCCGTGGCGGCCCAGGTGGGCGACCGCCTGGAGGAAGTGTCTCGCGGACGGCAGGTGCTGGTGGTCACGCACTTGGCCCGGATCGCCGCCCGGGCGTCGAGTCACCTGCTGGTCGAGAAGGACGCCGGCGGGGATCGGGCGAGAACCTCGCTGCGCCGTCTGGGACCCGAAGAGCGGGTTCGCGAGGTCGCGCGGATGCTGGGAGGCGACCCGGAGTCGGAGTCGTCGCTGCGCCACGCCCGCGAACTGCTCGGCCCGTCTGGCGCCGCCTAGCGCCGCCCCGACCGCAGGCGCGCGCGACCCTTCGGGATCAGCCGCCCCAGATCCCCACGTAGAACCGGAAGCCGACCTCCAAGGAGCCGGCCACGGGCACGCCGATCCCTTCGCCCGCGACCACTTGCCGGTAGATCGCCCGCGCTTCGAGGGGTCGCCGACGCGCGTCGCCTGGCGCAGGCTCGTCGTCCCGCCCGGTACCGGATCGCCCACTGGTTCGGTTGTACACGAGCCCCAGCACGATCCGGCCGGTCGACGCGCCGCTTCCGGGCACGAGGACCTCGGGGTCCAAGGTGCCTGGGGCCGCGGACGGATCCGGCGCGGGCGGCGAGCCGTCGGTCTCCGCAGGGGCCGGGACCGACAGCGCGAAGGAGTCCTCTCCCTTGCGGAAGTGTCGGTAGCCCGCGACCACCGTGACGGCGCCGGACAGCCGGACCCAGGGCGCGACCTCGGCGAAGAAGTAGTCGCCCGGGTTCCAGTCGAGGCGTGCCTGGGTGGACGCCGGCGCCATCGCGTAGCCCGGGTCGAAGACGCGCCGCTCGGTGGTTCCCGGCAGCTGGACGCCGTAGCGCAGGTCGGTCCAGAGGCCGAGCCGGTCGCGCCAGCTGCCGTTCAGCCAGCCTCGCGCCTCCACGTCGATCTGGCGGTCGCCCGAGCCCAGGTCCAGAAAGTTGGCCGGATCGTCCTGCGTGCCGGTGGGCAGCCTGACCATGGCCCCGCCGCCTGCGGTCAGACGGTAGCCCGGCTCGGTCTTGTCGAGCCATCGGGCGTTGGCGCGAAGCTCCAAGTCGCCGAGCATCCAAAGGGAGCGCCACGAGGACAGAGGACGGTTCCCGGCGATGCCGAACGCCGGGTTGGTCACGAAGTCCTGAAGGTCTTCCGCGGAAAAGGGCGCGCCGGAGAGGGGCAGGGTGCCCGGCGAGGTCGCTCCGGCAGCCTGAAACGCCTCCGCGAACTCGGCCAGGCGGGCCAGCAGCGCGATCCCCGCCGCCGACCCCGCCAGCGGCGCCAACGGGCTCGCGTACATCGTCGCCAGGGCCTCGTGGAACGCCCGCGAGCCGGCGAGGAGGGCCGTGGCGTCGCGACAGCCCGCAGAGGTCGGCTCGGCGGCGCACAGCCCGGCGCGGTAGGAGTCGTACCCGTTGATCGAGGTGCGCAGGCTCGACAGGAACCGGGACACCTCGGAGGCGTCGTCCAGCCCCGGGCTGAACCCGGCGTTGGCGTTGGCCGAGTCGGAAGCGAAGTGGAAGACGAAGTCGGTCTCGTTGCGCACGATCGACGCCGACACCCCGGCCGAGAGCCAGTCGAACACGCCCACGTCCAAGGAGGCGGGCAGCCGCACCGAGTTCTTCTCGACCGAGGAGGACATGACGCCCAGGCTCGCTGCGTACTCCCCGCCGGTCGCCTCGCGAACCGCCGCTTCGAACCCCGCCAAGGTGGGAAAGATCGCCGGCCCGACGGGGCCGCCGAAGAAGTCCGCCAGCGATCTGGCTCCGTCGCCTCCGGACACGCCGTAGACGCTTGCGAACGACGAGTAGCCGGTGCCGATCTCCAGCCGCACCGTCCCGCGGGGGACCAGGACCGAATACGGTTCCTGGGCGGCCGCCGACGCGACGAACGCCCATGCCAAAGCACCGGCGAAGACGGGCGTGAAGCGGGTCGAGGCGAAGGCGAGCGGTCGGATCGGCGGATGGCTCTGGATGGGCGTGGCAGACGGGAAATATAACTTGACGGGCGTGGGCGGTTTCGGTACCGTCCTAGCCCCGACGCGGGAATAGCTCAGTTGGTAGAGCACCACCTTGCCAAGGTGGGGGTCGCCGGTTCGAGTCCGGTTTCCCGCTCTTGCGACGGAAGAGGGGGCGGCGGCCGGTGCCGCGCGCCCCCTTTCTTGTCGGCTCTCGTCGGCGCCGTAGCCAAGTGGTAAGGCAGAGGTCTGCAAAACCTCCATTCGGCGGTTCGAATCCGCCCGGCGCCTCTTCAGATCAAGGGATCAGCCGTCGCTCCCGGGGCTTAAGCACGAACAGCCCTTCGTACATGCTGGTCACCACCACCGCCCCGCTGTCGAAGAACGGGTACGCGGTCCAGGCGCCCACGAACCCGGGCGGGTCGCCTTCGTAGGGGGTCGTGTCGAACCAGCCGATCTCCTTGGGCGACTCGGGATCGGCGATGTCGAGGAGGCGGAACCCGGCCTGGTAGTTGGCCTGGTACATCCGGTCGCCCTTGACGTAGAGGTTGTGGTCGGTCGCTCCGTTGGGACCGTCCACGGCGCCGGCCAGGATCGGATCGTCCAGCTCCGCCACGTCGTAGATGTAGGTGCGGGTTCGGGGCGTCGTGCCGGCCAGCTCGTCCAACTCGTCGTCCAGGTAGTAGTAGCGGTGGTCGTCGGTGAGCCAACCCTGGTGGACGTACGCCAACCCCGGATAGGTGGCCGTCCCGATCGGCACGGGGGCCGCCTTGTCGGTCACGTCCACGATCCGCAGCGCGGTCTCGTTGGACGCGAAGCAGAGCTGACGCCCCCGGTAGCGGTCGTCGGGACCTCGGTAGACGACGCACTGGGCGTCGTGGGTCCGTCCTGGGTAGATCAGCCCTTCGGTGTCGGTGAAACACCCCGCGAAGACTGGAGACTTGGGGTCGCGCACGTCCACCATGTGAAGCCCGCCGCCGCACGTCTCGCCCCCGCCGCTGGCCCCGACGGGGAACGCGAACCCGCTTTCCGGGTCCAGCACGAGGTTGTGGGCGCTGGCGATGCCCCGGTACACGGCGTCCGGCTCGAAGCTGACGGCTCCGTCCGCCGCCGCGGCGGCCGCCTCCCGCAACCGGGTCAGGTCGAAGACGACGAGGCCGTGCTCGCCGGCGCCGTCGCCCGTGAAGAACAAGTGGTCCGCGTAGACCTTCAGGTCGCGCGCGCCGCTGGGGTTGGCGGGCACGACCCCGACGTACTGGGGCGCCGCCGGAGCGGTCACGTCCACGATCGCCGCGCCGCCGGTGCGTCCGACCAGAGCGTACTCGCGGCCGGTCGCCGGGTCGGTCCACCCCCACACGTCGCTGACCCGCTCGCCGGGCGCGCCTCCCAGCGCCGAGAGGGGCAGGTACGCCATCAAGTCCACGTCGTCGCAGGCGAAGCCCGCCGCATCGCCGTCCTCGCACCGAACCTCTTCGCCGACGACGGCCGACAAGGGGTCGTGGGGGGCCAGCCAAGCGCCGGGTCCCCACTCGCCGCCGGGTTGCCGGGCGAAGACCGTCGCGCCGCCCGCCCCGCCGTGGGCCTCGGGTGCCCCCACGACCGCCGCGCCGGCACCCAGGGCCAGCGTCGCGCCGAACGCCGCTCTCGATCCGGGTTGCACTCCCGGCGGGGCCGTCGGCGTCTCCGGCAGCGGCACCGGCGTCCAGCCGGTCTCGTCCGCCAGAAAGCGGCGGACCTGGTCGCCGCCCGGCGCCCCGGCCCAGAGCTCGTCGTCCCAGACGGCCAGCGCCGCGCCGAAGCGGTGGCCTTGGGCGTCGGGTCCGGGGTCCAGCACCTGTTCCAGCGACCATTCGCCGGTCGGCTCGGGACCGTCTCGACGGTATGCGAAGACCAAGCCGGCGCCGTCGCTGGCGTCGGGCGCACCGACGAGCAGGCGGTCGTCGGTCAGGGCCAGGGCCGCGCCGAAGGCGGCGCTCGCGCGTGCCGAGTCGGGGCGTAGCGTTGCTCGCAACGTCCAGTCGCCGCCGTCGTCCTCCTCCGCGAACACTCGAACCGCTCCGCCGAAGCCGACCAGGAGCTCGTCGTCCGCCAGCACGACGGAGGCCGAGGCCGGCTCTGCGACGGGGACGGCGACGTCGCTTCTCCGAGTCCACTCGTCCCCTGCCGACTCGAAGAGGTGCACCCGGCCCTCGCCCGGGACGAAGACGGCTGCCCGGTCGCCGTCGGCAGCCACCAGCCGCGGCGGAGGCTGAAGGATCTGCATGATGTCGGCCAAGCTCACCGCGGAGCCGCCGGAGAGGTCGCCCGCGGGCTCCTCCACTTTCTCGGCCTCTCCAGGGACGCCGAGGGCGAGGCTCGCCTCGTAGACCCAACCGGCACGCTCCCCCTCCGCAAGGAAGAGATGGCCGCCCAGCGCCACGCCCGGGTCCCCCGCGCCCACGATCAGCCGCGCGCCGGCCCCGTGGACCGCCCCCCTCGCCACCCGGATCGATGGCGACAGGCGGGTTCCCGCGTCGGCGGCTCCGGGAGGCGCCAGCGTGCCCGCAAGCACCCAGCCGCCCTCGACGAAGGCGTAGTGGTAGACCACGGCGGGACCACGAGCCGCCCCCGGCTTGCCCACGAAGACTTCGTCGCCCGACACGGCGACCATGGCACCGACGCGGTCCTGCGCCGAAGACGGCGAGGCGGCGGCGAAGACGGCAACTCCGAGAGCGACGGCGTACCGGTCGAACATGGCATCTCCTCCTATTGCTGGCTAAGCGCTTCGTGCTGATAGTACCTCCATGGCCTACGTCCGACACGCTTCGCCGCAGGAAGAGGGTCCCGAGATGGCGGCGCTCCGGGCGCGCTTCTCCGGCCCCGCCGGGCTGGACCACATCCTGGCCGTTCACTCCCTGAACCCGCCCTCGCTGGAGCACCACTACGTCCTGTACAGCCACCTGATGCGGGGGCCGTCGCCGCTGTCTCTCGCCCAGCGGGAGATGATCGCCGTCGTCGTCTCCGCGGAGAACGACTGCTTCTACTGAATCAACCACCACGGAGCGGGACTCCGTCGACTTGCGGGATCAGGACTCGCCCAGGCCCTCGCCCGAGGGCGCCGTCCCGACGGCTTGACCGGACAGGACGTCGCCATGCTGGAGTACGCCGCCAAGCTGACCCGCGACCCAGGCGACATGACCGCGGCCGACGCGGAAGCCCTTCGGCAGGCGGGCTTCGACGACCGAGCGGTCCTCGACATCTGCCAGGTGACGGCCTACTACGCCTACGTGAACCGACTGGCCGACGGCCTGGGGGTCGAGCTGGAGGAGTACTGGCGCCCCGAGGACTTGGTGCTGCCCCTGGACGAGTTCGAGGCGATCCGGGCAGAGCGGCGAACGTCGCCGCCGGCTCGGGCGTTGCGGACGGACCGGTGATCGTCCTAAACGGCGAAGGGCTCACCCTCGCCCAGATCGAAGCGGTGGCCTGCGAAAGAGTCCCGGTTCGGCTTCACGAGGACGCGATGGCGCGGGTGCGCCGGTCCCGGGCGGTGCTGGAACGCCTGTTGCAGGAGGGCGCGCCGGTGTACGGGGTCACGACTGGGTTCGGACGGCTGGCGGATGTGACGATCGCCCGAAGCGAACAGCGGGCTCTGCAGCGCAACTTGGTACGGAGCCATGCGGCGGGCGTGGGCCGCCCCCTTCCCGTCGCCGAGGTGCGGGCGGTGCTGGTCCTCCGCGTCAACGCCCTGATCCGGGGCCACTCGGGGATCCGACCGGTGGTGGTGGAGCGGCTGGTGCAGATGCTCAACTGCGGCGTCCACCCGGTCGTGCCCGAGATCGGGTCGGTTGGCGCCAGCGGCGACTTGGCCCCCCTGGCCCACATCGCCCTGGCGCTGATGGGCGAAGGGCGGGCCCATGCATCGGACGGCGACGAGGCCGATGCAGCCGGCGTCCTGGCGGAGGCCGGCATCCCGCCCCTGGACTTGGCCGAGAAGGAGGGGGTCTCCCTCGTCAACGGCACGCAGGCTACGACCGCCGTCGGAGCGTTGGCGCTGCTGCGCTTCGCCCGAGCGCTGGATGCGGCCGACGTCGCCGGGGCCGCCAGCCTGGAGGGACTCAAGGGCACGCCCGACGCCTTCCGGCCCGAGATCCAAGCCGTCCGCCCCCACCCGGGACAGGCCGCCAGCGCGGCTCGGCTGTGGGACCTGCTCCAGGACTCGGAGATCCGCGAGTCCCACCGCGACGGCGACCCCAGGGTGCAGGACGCGTATTCGCTGCGCTGCATGCCCCAGGTCCACGGCGCCGCTCGGGAGGCCCTGGAGTACGCGTCGCGGATCGTCGCCACCGAAGCCAACTCCACCACCGACAACCCGCTGGTGCTGCCCGAAGCCGTGGCACCGACCGACGTCGGCGCCGACCCCGCGCGCGGCACCGTGCTCAGCGGCGGCAACTTCCACGCCCAGGTCGTCGCCCAGTGCCTGGACTTGGCGGCGATCGCCGCTGCCGACGTGGCCTCGATCTCCGAACGGCGCACCGACCGCCTCCTGAACCCCGACCTCTCCGGGTTGCCCGCCTTCCTCGCGAGCCGTCCCGGCGTCTGCTCGGGGTTCATGGTCGCCCAGATCACGGCCGTCGACGCCCTCTCGGAGATGCGCGTCCTGGCGACGCCCGCCAGCGTGGACTCGGTGCCGACCAGCGCTTCGCGCGAAGATCACGTCTCGATGGGGATGGCGACCGCCCGCAAGCTCCGCCGCAGCGTGGAGCTACTGGAGACGGTGCTGGCCGTGGAGCTGCTGTGCGCCGCCCAAGCCGTCGAGTTCCACCGCCCCCTGCGGGCCGGCCGCGGCGTCGAAGCCGCTGTGGAGGCGGTGCGCCGGCGGGTGCCGCCTCTGGACGAGGACCGGCCGCTGGCAGACGATATCGCCGCCGTCGTCGAGATGCTGCGGAAAGGAGGACCGGCATGACCGCACGCGCCGTGCGCGCCCCCCGAGGCGCCAAGCTCCAGTGCAAGGGCTGGACCCAGGAGGCGGCCCTTCGGATGCTGATGAACAACCTGGACCCGGAGGTGGCCGAGAACCCCGACGAGCTGGTCGTCTACGGCGGAACCGGGAGGGCCGCGCGGAGCTGGGCCGCCTTCGACGCCATCGTCGCCTCGCTGCGGGAGCTGGAGGACGACGAGACGCTGCTGGTCCAGTCCGGCAAGCCCGTCGCCGTCTTCCGGACACACCGGCACGCGCCTCGGGTCCTCATCGCCAACGCCAACTTGGTGGGCCGGTGGGCGACCTGGGACCACTTCCGCGAGCTGGAGCGCGCCGGCCTGACGATGTACGGGCAGATGACCGCCGGATCGTGGATATACATCGGCACCCAAGGCATCCTCCAGGGCACCTACGAGACGTTCGGCGCCATGGCGGAGGCCCACTTTGGAGGCTCGCTGGCAGGCCGATGGATACTCACCGGCGGGATGGGCGGGATGGGGGGCGCTCAGCCCCTCGCCGCGACGATGAACGGGGCCGCCGTGCTGGTGGTGGAGGCGGACCCGCGACGGATCCGTCGGCGGATCGAGACCCGCTACTGCGACCGCATGACCGAGGACCTGGACGAAGCCGTTCGGTGGATCGAGGCGGCGACCCGCGACGGCCGAGCCGTGTCCGTGGGGCTGGCGGGGAACTGCGCCGAGGTGCTCCCGGCGTTGCTGGAGCGAGGTGCGACGCCCGACGTCGTGACGGACCAGACCTCGGCCCACGACCCCATGAGCTATATCCCGGCAGGCTTGACGGTCGGCCAGGCGGAGGAGCTGCGGGAGCGCGATCCGGCGGAGTACCGGAAACGGTCGCTGGCGTCGATCCGCGTGCACTGCGAGGCGATCGTCGAGATGTCGCGGCGCGGCGCCGTCGCCGTGGACTACGGCAACAACCTGCGGGGCTACGCCAAGGAAGCGGGCTTCGAGGACGCTTTCTCGTACCCCGGGTTCGTTCCGGCGTACGTGCGACCCTTGTTCTGTCAGGGGAAGGGACCGTTCCGCTGGGCCGCCCTCTCCGGCGACCCTGCCGACATCTACCGGACCGACGAGCTAGTGCTGCAGATGTTCCCCGGGGACGACCACCTCTGTCGATGGATCCGCATGGCCCGGGAACAGGTCGCCTTCCAGGGACTCCCGGCGCGGATCTGCTGGCTGGGACAGGGCGAGCGGGCCCGCTTCGGGTTGGCGGTCAACGATCTGGTGGCTCGCGGCGAAGTGGGGGCGCCGATCGTGATCGGCCGCGACCATCTGGACACGGGCTCGGTGGCGTCCCCCTACAGGGAGACCGAAGGGATGCGCGACGGAACCGACGCCGTGGCCGACTGGCCGGTCCTGAACGCCCTGCTCAACACGGCCTCGGGCGCGAGCTGGGTGTCGTTCCACCACGGCGGGGGCGTCGGGATCGGCGACTCACTCCACGCGGGACAGGTCTTGGTCGCCGACGGAACCCCTGAGATGGCCGTCCGGATCGAGCGGGTGCTAACCAACGATCCCGGGATCGGCGTCGCCCGCCACGCCGACGCAGGCTACGAGGAAGCGACCGCCACGGCCCGGGTCGCCGGAATCAAGCTCCCGATGGGCTCCTGATCCGCCCCAGCCGCCTCGCACTCTCTCGGAACGCCCGCGCGACCTCCTCCTCCCGGGCGTGCCGGCCGTCCTCGATCACTCGGACGCCGCCCACGAAGACGTGGCTCACGGGGTTGTCGGTTCCCGAGAACACCCAGGAATCCAACACGGCGTGCCCGTCTCGCCCGACCAACGCCGGGTGATCGGAGTCCAGGACCACGAAGTCGGCCCGGCACCCCGCCGCCGCCCGTCCCCCATCCCATCCCAGCGCCTGGGCACCGTCTTGCCAAGCGCGATCCAGCAGGGCACCGCCCGCGCCGGCCAGGGCCCCTTCTTGGTCGGCCGTTCGTCCCAGCACGCTCCGGGTCCGCAGGGTCAGCCGCTGCCCGTACTCCAAGACGCGGAGCTCCTCCGCCGGACTGCGGGAGACGTGACTGTCGGTGCCGATCCCGAACCTCCCGCCGCAGCCGACGAAGCGTCCCAAGGGGAAGAGCCCGTCGCCCAAGTTGGCTTCGGTCGTGGGGCACAGGCCGACGACGGCCCCGCGCGCGGCGATCTCTCGGACCTCGGCGTCGTCGACGTGCGTGGCGTGAACCAGGCACCAGCGCTCGTCCACGGGCGCGTTGTCCAGCAGCCACTCGACGGGACGAGCGCCCCTCGCCGCCAAGCATTCGCGCACCTCCCGCTCCTGTTCGGCCACGTGGATGTGCACGGGCGACTGCAAGCCGCTCTCGCGACTCCCCACAAAGTCGGCGATCCGGTCGAACGATTCCCGGGACACGGCCCGCAGGCTGTGCACCGCCCAGCCTAGGCGCCGCCGGCCCGCCTGCGCGTCCCCGGGCCTGCCAATGTCGCGCTCAAGCCCCTCGAGAAGACGGCGGACGCCCTCCAGGTCCATGCGGAACCGCAGCTGCCCGCCCCTCAGCGGCTCCCCGCCGAAGCCGCCGGTCTCGTACACGACGGGCATGTGGACCAGCCCGATCCCGGCAGTGTCCGCAGCTCGCAGGATGCGCCGGCTGGTCTCGGCCTCGTCGTCGTAGGTGCCCCCGCCGGGCGGGTGGTGCAGGTAGTGGAACTCGCCCACGCAGGTGAACCCCGCCTTCAGCATCTCCACGTACGCCTGGGCGGCGACCGCCTCGACGTCGTCCGGCGACAGCCTCCGCAGGAACTCGTACATCACTTCGCGCCAGCGCCAGAACGAACTGGCCCGGCGGTCGGTTCCCCCGCCGCCTTCGGCCAAGCCGGCCATCGCCCGCTGGAAGGCGTGGCTGTGAACGTTCGGCACGCCGGGAACCGTCCATCCGGCGACCCGTTCGCTGCCCGCGCCGATCTCCGCCGGCGCCAGCGATGCGATCCGGCCGTCCTCGCCCACCTCGACGCAGACGTCGCGCCGCCATTGGTCGCCCACGAGCAGGCGTTCGAAGCGGAGGATGGAGCGCGGCGCCGTCTCGCCAGGATCGTCGTGAGCGTCCACGTTCATGCATGGAAGCTACAGAGGAGCAACCCGCCGCGGCCCGCGACCGCCCACCCGTTCAAGGAGGCCGAACCCTGTCGAACCCGCCATGGGACAGACTTTGGACCGACGTCAACTTGGCCACGATGACCGACTCGTCCCTGGGGCTGATCACGGACGGCGCCGTCGCCGTCGCCAACGGCCGGATCGCATGGATCGGCAAGGCGTCCGACTTGCCGGCGGCCGCGTCGGGGACCGCCGCCCGCGAGACCGTCTTCTGCGACGGCGCATGGATGACGCCGGGGCTGATCGACTGCCACGCCCACCTCGTCTTCGGCGGAGACCGAGCGGACGAGTTTCGCCGCCGGCTTCACGGCGAGTCGTACGAAGAGATCGCGCGGGCGGGCGGCGGGATCTGGTCGACGGTGCAGGCCACCCGACGTGCCTCGGTCGGGGAGCTGGCCGCTGGCGCTGCCGTCAGGGCCAGGGATCTGATGGGATGGGGGGTCACCACCGTCGAAATCAAGTCCGGCTACGGCCTTGACGTGGAGACGGAGTTGAAGATGCTCGAGGCCGCCGCCCAGGTGGGCAGCGACCTGCCCATCGACGTGAGCCCGACGCTCCTCGCGGCCCACGCGCTTCCCCCCGAGTTCGTCGGACGCCGCAACGAGTACGTCGCCTACGTGATCCGGAAGATCGTGCCTGCTGCGCTGGAGCAGGGGATCGCGACCGCCGTGGACGCGTTCTGCGAAGGGATCGCGTTCTCGCCGGAGGAGGCGCGGGCCGTTCTGCGGGCGGGCATCGCTGGCCGGCTTCACGGCCGGCTTCACGCCGACCAGCTGTCGGACACCGGCGGGGGCGCGCTTGCCGCGTCGGTCGGCGCTCGTTCGGCGGACCACCTGGAGTACGTGTCGTCCGCGGGCGTGACGGCGATGGCGGCTGCGGGGGTGACGGCGACGCTGTTGCCGGGGGCCGCCTACACGCTGGGTGCGACTCGGAAGCCTCCCGTGGCCGCCATGCGGCAAGCAGGGCTCCCTGTCGCCGTGGCCACCGACGCCAACCCGGGCTCGTCGCCGATCACCAACGTGGGCGTGATCCTCAACTTGGCGTGCGTGCTCTTCGGTCTCACGCCCGAGGAGGCGTTGAGGGGGTTCACCGTCGCCGCAGCCAAGGTGCTGGGCCTGGAAGACGACCGAGGGACCCTGGCGCCCCGAAAGCGCGCGGACATGGCCCTATGGAACGTCCGGGACCCGGCGACGCTGTGCTACTGGGTAGGCCGAAGCCCGCTGGCGGGGCTGATCAAGGACGGCGAGCCCGTTCCGCTGTCGTAGCGCCCCGGCTGCCGTCGTCGAGTCAGCCGCCGCGACGGCGCACCGGGGGCCTCTTGGCCTTCGGCTTGCCCTTGGGCGGTGGACGACGCGCCGGACGGACCTTGGGCGCCGGACGCCTAGCTGGCGCCGACCGAACCTTGGGTGCCGGACGCCTCGTCGGTGCCGGACGGACCTTGGGCACCGGACGCCTCCCAGGAGCTGGACGGGCCTTGGGCACGGCTCCCGGCCGCCGGGACGGCGGACGCCGAGTGATCGGCATGGGCCGGGTGCGCACCGTAGGCCGGGCTCGCGCTGTGGGTTTGGCTCGCGCCGTCGGGCGGGCTCGCGCTGTGGGTCGGGTTCGCGCCGTGGGTTTGGCTCGCGCTGTCGGCCTGGCTCGCGCCGTCGGGCGGGTTCGCACCTCCGGCCGGGCTCGCGCCGTGGGCCGGATGGGGGCCTTCGGCCGGACTCTGGGCCTGGCTTGGGGCGGTGTCCGGGGCCGAGTTTCGGGCCGAACCTGTGCTCCTTCGCCGGTGCGGGGCTTGGCCCTTCGGGTGGACCTGTCGGGCGGGTCGGCCCGGCGGCTGTCGGGGCGGAGCACGCCCGTTCGGGCATCCCTGGGCACCGCCTTGGAGACCCGACGCTCAGGGCCGTTGTCCGTCACGTAGACCCTCGGATCGACCTTGTACCTGGGACCGAAGATCGGCGAGCGGCGTCCCACGCGGCCCCTTCCTTGCGGGTAGACGTCGCGTATGGCGTATCGAGGACGGTGGCTCCATCTGGGACGGTAGCCGTAATCCCACCATCCCGCGGGCCCGTAGTCCGACCACAGCGGGTAGTCCCACCATCCCGCGTAGACCCGCACGTGCCGACGCGCGGGCCACCCGAAGCCTAGGCCGTACCCGGGCCATCCGAAGCCGACGCCGTACCAGGCGCACCCGGTCCACGGATCTAGCCATGGGTCATGCCACGGATCGTGCCAGAAGATGTCGTGCCACGAGGGCGCATGGACGTTGCCCCAGCAGCCGGTGTGAAAGAACCCGGGATCGACCCTGTACCAGTGGCCGCCGACGCCAGCGTCCCAGTAGCCGAGGGAGAGCCCCCAGGACGACTGGTCGAGGCCGCCGCCGGATGCGAGCCCGATCCTCGCCGATACGTGGTTGGCGACTTGCGCCGACCCTGGCCCAGGCGCCGTCGCCGAAACGAGCAACACGCCGGTTGCCAGCAACACCTTCATCCCCTGCTTCATCCGATCAACCCTCCTCCCGCATTTGGACCGACTCGTCGCCCACCAACCTACTGCAATAAGCGTGCCAACAGAAAATCCAACGAAATGGGCCAAGTGCCGCACCGCCGAGCCAAGGGTCGTCCCCCGTCAGCGCGGCCCCGCTGTCCACTTCCAGCGACAGCAGGCGACCTCTCCAGCGGACACCGGCAGCTGGACCTCGCCAGCCCGGCCCGAGGCCACCTGCCCCTTGCCAACTCCGTAGCAAACGTCAACCTTGTCCCTACGCCGTCGCGCCAAGCCGGTGTGGACCCCCCGGCGGCGCCCGCTCGGACCATCCGGTCCAAGTTCTACCGCTATTCGTTGCGACGGTTGCGACCCACGACGGACGGGTGCCGGCCCGACGGCGGCGCCCCGATTCGATTTTGTCAGCACTCAGCCGGAAAAGCGCAGAAGATCGTGAGTGATCAGCCTTCCCCGACCTCCCAGGACAACCAGCAAGCCCAGTCGGAGCTTCCGCTGGCCGAACGACCCCCGGCCACCGACCGGCCTCCGGGCCCCGATCCGGGGGAAACGAGCGGACCGCCCGCCCGACGCCGGAAGCGGAGGAGCCGCGGGAGAGGTCGCCGTCGCAGGGCTCGCCGCGATCCGGAAGCCGCGTCGTCGGCGTCTGCGGAGCCGCAAGAGCGCCCCCCGGGCCAGTACCTGGGCGTGCTGGAGGTCCTCGGACGGGGCTCGGGCTTCATCCGCCGCCCCGACGACGGGTACGTCCCCGGCAACGACGACGTCTACGTCGACTCGCGCCTGATCCACCGCTTCGGGTTGCGCACCGGGGACGAGCTGTCCGGTGCTGCGGGCAGGCGGCCTCGCAACGGGAAGAACCCGCCGCTCCTGTTCCTGGACGAGGTCAACGGAGGACCTCCTGCAGAAGCGACGAAGCGCCCCGAGTTCAACCGCTTGAGCGCGATGCACCCCCGGGAGCAGCTCAAGCTGGAGTGCGGGCGAACCTTCGCCGGCGAGCCAGACATGACCAACCGGGTGATCGACTTGTTCTGCCCGCTGGGGAAGGGTCAGCGTGCACTGATCGTGGCACCGGCCAAGGCGGGGAAGACCACGGTTCTCCAGTCGGTCGCGGAAGGAATCGTCAGCAACCACCCCGAGTGCGAGCTGATGGTCCTCCTGGTGGACGAGCGCCCCGAGGAAGTCACGGAGATGGAGGCGTGCGGCTTCGGCGAGGTGATCGCGTCCACGTTCGACCTGACCGCGGAGCGCCACTGCAACGTCGCGGAGATGACGCTGGAGCGCGCCCGACGGCGGGTGGAGACGGGGAAGGACGTGGTGATCATCCTCGACTCGATCACGCGCTTGGCCCGGGCCCACAACACGGTGGAGGCAGGGAGCGGCCGGACCCTCTCCGGGGGACTCGACGCCAACTCCCTCGAAAAGCCGAAGCGGTTCCTGGGGAGCGCTCGGCTGACCAAGGAGGAGCAGGGGGGCGGCTCCCTCACGATCATCGCCACGGCCTTGGTGGACACGGGCTCCCGGATGGACCAAGTGATCTTCGAGGAGTTCAAGGGGACCGGAAACAGCGAGCTCGTGCTGAGCCGCGAACTGGCGGACCGGCGGATATTCCCCGCGATCGACATCAAGGGGTCTGCGACCCGGAAGGAAGAGCTGCTGCTCTCCCACCCGGCCCTCCTCGTCTCCCGGGCGATGCGACGCCAGCTGTCCAACTCCTTCCCCGCCGAGGCGATGGACGAGCTGCTTCGCGTCATGCGCCAGACGGAAGCCAACGAAGAGCTGATCGAAGTGGCGAGGCAGCGGCTGTAGGAGGAAGCCGCCGCCGCAGCGCGACTGGGAGTTACCGCGACTCCGCCACGTCCTTGAGCCGCTCCAGGCTCTCTTCCAGCTGCCGTCCCTGGGAGTCGTCGATCGCCAGGGCGGTCCACCTCAGCAGCGGGTTCCAGCCCACGTCGGCCCGCTCGGTCCAGATCACGGTCGAACCGTCGCCGGCCTCCTCGACGGTCAGCGCGCCCTCGAAGCGGATCGCGCCGTCCTCGACCTCGACCAGATAGCCGACCCGGCGGGGAGGGTCGGCAGCCACGATGGCGAGCGATCCCGAGCCCATCCGCGGGTCGTCCCACGACCGTCGCGCACCAGGCCCGGAGGATGGTCCCTCCACGCGGGACTCGACTTCGCCCCACGGCGTCCATTCAGCCCACGCCTCCAGGTCGTTCAGCAGCGGGAAGACCGCCTCGGGGGGCGCGTCGATCTCGACGGAACGGGTCACCTCCACCGTGCCGGGCAGCAGCAAGCCCGCCGCCAGAAATGCCACCAGCAGCAGCGCCAGCCCGCCCAGCACTCGGGCCGCCCATCGGGCTGGGGAAGCTCCGCCGCCCGGTCCAGCGCCGCCGTTCAGCACGCCCCGTCTTCCCGGCAGCGTTCCGCGAGCCAGTCGGCCACGTTCGACCACACGTGGGCCGCCACCGCCTCGTGACCTTCGGCGTTGGGGTGTATCCCGTCGGACTGATTGAGCTCGCGCACTGCGGCGACGCCCTCGAGCAGGAACGGCACGAAGCGCGCGCCCGACTCGGCCGCCACCTGCCGGTAGACGTCCCGGAAGGCGTCGGTGTAGAGAGGACCCAGGTTGGGCGGCGCCTCCATTCCCGCGATCGCGATCCCCACGTCGGGGCGGCGCCGGCGAGTCTCTCGGACGATCCACGCCAAGTTCTCCCGGAGCGCTTCGGGACTGCGCCCCCGAAGTCCGTCGTTGGCGCCCATCTCCACGAACAGCACGGCCAGGGCGTCGCCGTGAAGGTCCAGCAGCCCCGGCAGCCGGCTCCGTCCCCCGGCGGACGTGTCGCCGCTGACGCCGGCGTTGGCGACTTGGTACCGCCATCCGGCTTCGGCGAAGCGCGCCCCTAGGCGGCCAGGGTAGGCTAGGTCCGGGTCCTCCAGGCCGTAGCCGGCGGTGAGGCTGGTGCCCAGAAAGACGATGCGGGCGCCGGCGTCCGATTTCGCCCAGGCTGTACCGGACGCCGTACCTTCGACAGCTTCAGATCTTTCGGCAGTGGGCGGCGCGTCGGTCCGGGAAGAGGGGTTGGGGTCACCGCACGCTCCGCTTGCCGCCCCCATCGAGAAAGCGAGGACGACCCTGGCGAACCACGCGAAGCGGCCCATGATCGAGGCCCGGGAGCTGTCCAGAACCTTCATGAGCGGCGGTCAGCCGCTGGAGGTGCTGCGGGGCGTCGACCTGGAGATCGAAGCCCGGGCGTTCGTGGCGATTGTGGGTCCGTCGGGAAGCGGAAAGACGACACTGCTGGGTCTCCTTGCGGGACTGGACCGCCCCTCGACGGGCAGGGTCTTGCTGGACGGTCGAGACATCCACGCCCTCACGGAAGATGAACGGGCGCGCTTTCGGGTCAACCGGATCGGCTTCGTCTTCCAGACCTTCCACCTCCTGCCGACCCTGACCGCGCTGGAGAACGTGCTGGTCCCGCTGGAGCTGGCGGGGCGGAACCAGCTGCCGGGTGGTTTGTCAGCGAGGCGCCGCGCCGCGGCCCTGCTGGAGCGCGTGGGGCTGGCCGAGCGCGCGACCCACTACCCGGTGCAGCTCTCCGGGGGCGAACGGCAACGGGTCGCCCTGGCCCGGGCCTTCGCCAACCAGCCGCGCATCCTGTTCGCCGACGAGCCCACGGGGAACCTGGACGCGGAGACCGGCGAGCGGGTGGCCGTGCTGATGGAGGAGCTGAACCGCGACGCCGGCACGACCCTCGTGTTGGTGACCCACGACCTTGAGTTGGCCGCCCGCGCTGGACGGGTGATCCGGCTGGTCGGCGGCAGGATCGCGTAGCCCGACATGGCGCCGTTCGCCCTCCGCATGGCCTCGCGGGAGTGGAGGCACACCTTGCGCCGGCTCGGCGTGTACATGGCGTCGATCACGGTGGGAGTCGCGGCGCTGGTCGCCCTTCACTCCTTCCGGGACGACGTGGTGCGGTCGATCCAAGCCGAGAACCGGAGCTTGCTGGGGGCCGACGCCCGGCTGAGCGGCAACCGGCCGCTCCCGGACTCGGTGCAGACCGTGGTGGACTCGCTGGTCGCGTTGGGCGCCGACGCGGCCCGCGTCGCCAGCTTGGTGTCGATGGCCCTAGCGGAGGAGAGCGGGCGGACGCGGCTGGTGCAGGCGCGGGGCGTGGAGCCGGGCTTCCCCTTCTACGGCGAGACGACCACCGAGCCGCCGGGGCTGTGGGACGACCTGGCCGCGCCCTCCGGCCAAGCCGCTGCCGCGACCACGGCTCGCGACGACCGCCCGCCGGCGCTGGTGGATGCGTCTCTTCTGGCCCAGCTGGACATGGAGGTGGGGCAGGGGCTCCGTCTGGGCACGGTGGAGTTCGAGGTGGTCGGGACGGTGGACGGCCTCCCCACCGACATCGGTTTTCAGACTGCAATCGGCCCCCGGGTGTTCGTGGCGTTCGACGACCTTGAGCCGACGGGGCTTCTGGCTCGGGGCAGCCTCGCGCGCCACCACGTCTACCTGCGACTACCGGCAGGGGTGGACGCCGAGGACGTGGAGGAGGCTCACGAGGACGTCCTGCGCGCCACCGGAATCGGGCTGCGGACCCCCGAAGAGCAGGCCCGCTCCCTGACGCGCTCGGCGGACTTCCTGGCCGACTTCCTGGCGCTGGTCGGCCTGGCGGCGCTCCTGCTTGGCGGCGTGGGCGTAGGGAGCGCCGTGGCGGTGTACGTCAGGGGAAAGCTGGACGCAGTGGCGCTGCTCCGCTGCGTGGGTGCCACCCGCCGACAGGTCTTCGCCACCTACCTCCTTCAAGCGGCCGCGATGGGGCTGCTGGGATCGGCCGCCGGGGTCGCGGGGGGGTTGGTGGTCCAGCGATGGCTGCCCCTGCTGATCCGGGACGTCCTCCCCGTAACCGTCGCCTCCTCCGTCTCGCCCGGCTCGGTGGTCTTCGGCCTGTTCCTGGGGACGTGGGTGGCCGTGGTGTTCGCCCTCGTGCCCCTCCTCAGCGTGCGGAAGGTCTCCCCCCTTCAGGCCCTCCGTCACGTCGCCGAGGCGCCGGCGGGGATCGACCCGGCCCGATGGGGCGCAGTCGCCGCGGTTGCCGTCACCGTCCTGGCGCTGACCCTCTTCGAGGCGCCCTCGCCGGCCGCGGGGCTGGCGTTCGCGACGGGACTCGCCGCCGTCGCCGCCGTCCTGTGGTGCGTGGCTTGGGGGCTCGCCTGGGCCACGCGGCGCTTCTTCCCCAGCCGCGCTGCCTACACCACCCGGCAGGGCGTCGCCAACCTCTTCCGCCCCGGCAACCAGACGGTGGCCGTCACCCTGGCGCTCGGCTTCGGCGTGCTGGTGGTGGGGGTGATCGTGCAGCTTCAGCGCAACTTGGTCCGGGAGCTGTCGTTCGACCAAGGCCCCGACGGCTTCAACGTGCTGGTCTTCGACGTGCAGCCGGACCAGGAAGACGGCGTACAGGCCCTTCTGGAGGATCGAGCAGAGGGCGACCCGTCGCCGGTGCCGGTGGTGACTGCCCGGATCGCTGCCGTGAAGGGCCGGGCCGTAGAGGATATCCTGGCCGACAGCGTCCGGGAGAACCGACCGCCCCGATGGGTGCTGCGGCAGGAGCACCGAGCCACCTACCGCGAGGAGCTCAAGGCCAACGAGACAATCGTGGCCGGCGAGTGGTGGGACGGCGACGCCGGTGCCGCCGGCGACGAGTCCCAGCCTGGCACTTCAGTGCGGGTCTCCCTCGAGGAGGAGATCGCCGAGGACCTCCGGGTGGTCGTGGGCGACGAGGTTACTTGGTTGGTCGGCGGCGTCGAGTATCCGTCGGTGGTGGCCAACGTGAGGGACGTGGACTGGGCCGGGTTCGACGCCAACTTCCTGGCGGTCTTCGAGCCGGGCGCGATGGATGACGCGCCCCGGACCAGCGTCGTGCTGGCGAAGATGCCCCGGGAAGAGGTGCGGCTGTCGTTTCAGGAGGCGCTGGTCCGCCAGTACCCCAACGTGTCGGTGCTCGATCTGTTCACCGTGCGCTCCACGGTCGAGGCGATCCTGTCGCGGGTCGTGGCCGCGATCCGCATCCTGGCGGGGCTGTGCACGGCAGCGGGACTCGTGGTGATGGCCGGGTCGATGGCGTCGACCCGCGCCCAGCGCCGCCTCGAAGGCGCTCTCCTCCGCACCCTGGGTGCCCGTTTTCGACAGGTTCGCTGGATACTGCTGAGCGAGTACGCCGCGCTGGGTACCCTGGCGGCGATGGCCGGGGGAGCGCTCTCGCTGGTCGCCAGCTGGTTGCTGGCCTCGGAGCTCTTCGGCATCTCCTACCGGCCCGCGACGGGCGCGGCGGCGACGCTCTGGCTGGCGGTGGTGGGGCTCGTGGTCCTGGCGGGCGCCGTCGGCGGGCGAGGGCGGGCTCGAAGCGGTCCGCTGGCAGTGCTGCGGGAGGCCGAGTAGCCCCCGGCGACCGGCGGTGGCGGTGCCAAACCCCTATAAAGTGCAACGGCGGGACGCCCCCGAAGGAACGCCCCGCCAGTTGCTACGGCCCGAAGGCCGCGTTTCCCGGCACTCCTACTACTGGATGCCGGCCACCCCACCCCACCTCGTCCGCAGATGGTTCCGCTCATCCTCCTGGATCAGCGGAGAAGTCGCGAGCAGCTGGGCCTTGCTCAGCAACTTCTGGGCCTGGTTCCCCCGGCCCTGGTTGCCTGCCACCCAGGCTGCGTCGGTGAATGCGTTGGCTGCCACGATCACGTCGCCCCGGTCGAGCGCAAGCTCTCCGGCGCTCTCGAAGTCGCGAACCGCACGCCGCTCGTCCCCTTCGTAGAAGGAGAGGCGCGCAGACAGCAGAAGGTCTTCGACCGCCGCCGGGTCCGCAGGCGAACGGAACTCCGCCGCGCGCCGCAGCAGGGACGCTGCGCGGTCCCAGCCGCCGGGCGTCGCCAAGTAGCCGTGGGCCTTGCTCTCGAGGCGCACAGCCTGGTCGGTGTCGATCTCGTTGGTGGTGGTCTGGGCCGAGAGCCCAGTCGCGGCGGAGGCCGCCACGAGAACTGCCAGGGCGCCGCGCGCCCAGCTGGTGAACGTCTTCATCTATGTGGTCTCCTGGTGTCAGGATGGAGAGAATAGCGAGGGGAGTCTTTCGCCCTCGTGCAAGGTGATACGCCAGGGGACCGGAATGGTTTCAAAGGGGGACGAGAGCGCCGTTCGACGCCTGGACGCCTACCCGAAGAACGCCCTCAGCCGCTCCACGGCCCGCTCCAGAGTGGCGGTCCGCTTGCAGAAGGCGAAGCGCACGAGGTCGCGCCCGTCCTCGGGCCGGCCGAAGAAGCACGAGCCCGGCACCGGCGCCACGCCGCACTCCTTGGCCATCCAGCGGCTGAAGGCCACATCGTCGAGTGCGCTGTGGCTCGAGAACCCGGCCAGGATGTAGTAGGCCCCCTCGGGCTTGGCGCACTCGAAGCCCGTCTCGGCCAGCCCGGCATGGAGGACGTCCCGACGCTCGGCGTAGGCCCGGGTCATCCCCTCGTAGTAGTCGGGTCCCAGGCCGTCCAGACCCGCCGCGCAGGCTTCCTGCAACGGGGCCGGCGCGCCGACGGTGAGGAAGTCGTGGACCTTGCGGATCGCCGAGGTCAGGACCGGCGGCGCCACGATCGTCCCGATCCGCCAGCCCGTCACGCTGAACGTCTTGGAGAGCCCGGACACGACGACGGTTCGGTCCCGCATCCCCGGGAACGTCGCCAGCGGAACGTGGCTGCCCTCGTACAGGATGTGCTCGTAGATCTCGTCGGTGACCGCCAGCACATCGTGCTCCCTGCACACGTCGGCGACCGCCTCCATCTCCTCCTGCCCAAAGACGCGGCCGGTGGGGTTGTTGGGGGTGTTGAGGACGATCGCCCGCGTCCGCTTGGTTACCAGGCTGCGGAGGCGCTCCGGGTCCAGCCGGAACTCCGGCGGCGTCAGCGTCAGGTAGACCGGCCGGGCGCCGCAGAGCACGGCGTCGGGTCCGTAGTTCTCGTAGAACGGCTCCAGCACGATCACTTCGTCCCCCGGGTCCACGAGCGCCAGCATGACCGCGGCCATCGCCTCGGTAGCGCCGCAGGAAACGGTGATCTCCCGGTCCTCGTCCACGTCCATGCCGTACCACTCCCGGTACTTGCGCGCCAGCGCGGCCCGGAGGGAGGGAGTGCCCCAGGTCACGGCGTACTGGTTCACGTCGTCCTGGATCGCCCGGCAAGCGGCGTCCTTGAGGAGCTGGGGGGCGGGGAAGTCCGGGAAGCCCTGGGCCAAGTTGACGGCCCCGTGGGCACGGGCGACCCGTGTCATGTCGCGTATCAGCGACTCCGTGAAGGAATGCGTGCGTCGCGCCGTACGGTTACTCATGGGGATCCGGGCGGGGAGCTGCGAGGGGGGAGTCGGGCGTGTCGGGTGGCCCGCCGCGATGGCTCGAGCCTTGGCCGCGCGCCCAAATCTAAGGTCCGGTGACCCATCCGAGCATAACGTATTGACAACTTCTCGCGGCAGAAACTCTATTGCCCCGGCGGGGCCGACCCGGCGCTCTTGCCGGGTCCGGTCCGAAGCTCCTTGCCACCATAGGAGGCACCCATTTCCGCGTCGATCCCCACCTACCGCGAAGCGCTGGACCGTCTAGTCGGGTATGCCGTCGCGCATCGAGGGGCCGAGACGCTGGCGGACTTGGTGAAGCTGGACTTCGAGACGCTGGTTCGAGAGTCGGGGATCGAAGGGATCGCCGACGAGATCGAGCTGATCGTCCCCCCGCCGTTCCAAGTCGGCGCCCGGTTCGCAGAGGCTCTGGACACGCTGGACGTGCGACGGCGCACGGTGGCCCTAAAGCGGACCTACGCCCGCAACCCGGAGAAGCTGGAGGCTCTCGGCAACGCCTTCGGAGTGAGCCGGGAGCGGGCGCGGCAGCTGGAGGTCGGCCTGCGCTCGGCTCTGGAGGAGCAGGTCGGCGAGATGCTGCGGGAGGCGGCCGAGTGGCTGCGACGCACGACGGGTTCCGCGGCGGAGGAAGAGGATTTCGGCCGTGCGCTGGAGATGCTGGTGGGCGACGCGCCGAAGGAGGTCCGCACAGGCGCGGAGGTCGCGGTCATGGAGGCCGCCGGCTACCAGCGCCTGGAGTGGGGCGTGGGCGACCGAGAGTTCATCAACTTGGTGTACAAGGTACGGTCGATGGCCCCCGGCTGTGCCAACGACGCCGGAATCGTGGACGAGGAAGAACTGCGGGAAGCGGCGGCCAAGGACCCGGTGCCCGCATGGGACCTCGCCGTGCGGAACGCGGGACTGGTGCGCGTCGGCGACTACCTGATGCTCCGCGACACGCGGCGCGCGCGGGTGTTCGCGACGTTGGAGACTCTGGGCAAGCCCGTCACGAGACCCGAGCTGGCGGCGGCCGCGGGCCTGTCGGACAACACGACGCTGTCGAGCCTGCTGTCGTCTGATCCTCTCTTCGTGCGCCTCACGAAGGACAAGTGGGGGCTGGTGGATTGGACCGACAACCCCTACGAAGGCGTGGTCACTGAGATCGTGAAGCGGATCGAGCGGGCCGGGGGCGAGGTCGCTGCCGAGGCGCTGCTGCAGGAGATCCCCGAGCGGTTCGAAGTACTGCCGGCCACCGTGAGGAACTACCTGGCGACCCGGAAGTTCGAGGTCCGAGACGGGATGGTGCGTGTCGTGGACGAGCCCTTCGCCCCCCGGCAGCCGCTCTCAGAGGCGAGGGACGTGGTGTGGACCCCGGACGGTGACCCGGCGATCCAGCTGGAGGTCGGCAGCCACCACCTGAAGGGCAACAGCCAGAAGGTGTCGATGGCCGTGGCCCAGCACTTCGGCGTCGGCCCGGACGGCTCCGGCAAGATCCCCTTTGCCGACCCCCCGGGCGTGGACGACGCCTCCCTGATCTGGCGCTCCTACGACCCCAACGGCCCGGAGATGGGCCGCCTGCGCGAAGCCATGGAAGCCGTCGGCGCCGAGCCGGGAGACACGGTGACGGTGATCCTCCGCACCGACGGGCTGCGGATGGTGCGGGGGGACGCGGGGGTGTAGTCAGAACGAGTACTGGAAGTAGTTGTCGTCAACAGTCGAAGCATAGATGTCCGGCGTGCTTCGACCTCCTTTCGGATGCACATGATGCACGGTCGTGCCAAGGTTGACCGCCGTGTGAATCGCTGGCCACAGGTCGTCGTCGTTGCTCGCTACAATCACCGTCGAAGGCCACAGCGTGGCAACGTAGACCAAGTCGGCCGTCAGCATGGTGTCGACAAGCTTCTGTTCTGGCCGCGTGATCACGTCCTTGAGTCGCACGGAGCACTTGGGGTCGGGGCACCTTCTCTTCCGCACAAGCTGGTAGGTGCCAAGCAGGGGACACCCTGACCCTCCCAAGGCACATCCGGCGAACGGGTAGCTTTGAGCCCGCAGGCTCGGCGGGGCACTCCGAATGCGGTAGGTGTTCATCAGTTCCGCAGTCGGGCTGATCGACAGAGCAAGGGCCAGCTCGGCGGAGACGGGGACGGTCCGTCCGCGACCGAGCGTCGGCAACGCTAGGATAGAGGGGAAGTTGTTGTCAATGTCCCTGGTCAGCGCCTGAGCGGACGGCGACAGCTGGTGCTGATCGTACCATCCTCCATAGAATCGCGTCGCTACGCGGGTTCCTGCTGGCAGGGCATGTTCCGGCACCTGCTCGAGCACGGCACGAATCACACCTTCCACGCCCTGCTGTCGAACTGCCCGATCAACGTTGTCATAATCGATGAACATCATTACGTTCTGCTCCTGCGTAGTCACAAGGATCCTCCCTGCCGTCGTCAACTGAGGATGCTGGCTGAAGCCTCTAAAGCCAAAGGGCCAGAAGTATAGCGGAGTCGACCCCAAGGCGTGTCGGTTCTCTGGCGATCAGTCCGGGGGCACCTCGGTTGACGAAGCCCGACGCGAAAAGCTACCTTCTGGTCCAGCCCGCGGTAGGCCGACCGGGGCTACACACTCCCACAGGAGCTGGCGAGATGACTGTCGGGGAGTTCGAGCGCGTCCTGAGGATGTTCGCAGATGATGCATCGGGCCTGGACCTGTCGAATGGCAAGGTGCTGGTGGAGGTACGAGACGAGCTTGTTGACGCGTCTCTGGAGGACTCCTTGGGGCAGGTCTACGTAGTCGAACACGGCGACAGACTGCCCGCAGCCAAGTGGCTCACCCGGCGCATCGCGCGGACTCAGCTGCTTGCCGACCGCATTATCACTCACGTGGAGGATGAACCGTACTACGTATCGCCCTCGGGTAGGCTGCTGGATCGCATCAACGACGCCCCGAACGGGAAGGAAGCCGAGATACGGGATGATGTTGACATCGCAGTGTTGCGATCGCTGGACGGAAAAGCCGGGACAACGAGCATCCACTACTTGACATCGGAGTCTGGAGAAGGAAAGACGACGGTAATCAATAGGATGGCTCACGTACAGGCGGAGCGCTTCAAGCGGAAGGAAGCTAATTGGTTGCTGTTGCCGATTCGCTTAGGGGGGCGCTCGTTCCTAAGTTTCGACGACATCGTTGTTGCCGAGTTGGCCAGCAAGCTTCGCTTCCCGTTCTTCTACTACGACGCGTTTCTCGAGCTTGTCAGAATGAGGGTCATCGTCCCCGCATTCGACGGCTTTGAGGAAATGTTTGTCGAGCGGTCGTCCGGGGAGGCGATATCCGCGCTCAGCACTCTGATCCGCGACCTGCGATCCAGTGGCTCGGTCCTGGTCGCGGCCCGCAAGGCGTACTTTGAATATCAGAGCCTGGAAACCCAAGCGAAACTGTTCGACGCGACTTCAGATTGTTCGGTCGACTACGCTCGGACGAGCCTCAACCGTTGGAGCCGCCAGCAGTTTCTGGAGTACGCGGAGAAGCGTGGACTTAGCGATGGGAAGCTAGTGTACGAAAAGGTCCAAGCCAGGGTTGGCGGCAGTGATCATCCGTTGCTGACACGGGCGGTCTTGGTAAAGAGACTGATCGAGGTTTGGGAAGAAGGAGGGGCGGATGACCTGTTGGAGCGCTTGGACGGCGATCCTGACGACTACCTCCACAGCTGTGTGGAGAGCATTGTCGTCCGCGAGGCTCGTGAGAAGTGGATCAACAAGTCGGGTAGTATCCACCAGCCTTTGTTGAGCGTCGAAGAACATCATCTTCTGCTGGCTCAGATCGCCCGGGAGATGTGGCTGACGTCGACCAACGTGCTTCCCAAGGAGTATATGGAAGTAGTAGCGGAGTTGTTTGTAGCCGACCAGAACAAGGATCCGAGTATTGCGCGTGAGATCAGTCAACGAGTCACTCATCATTCGTTGCTCGCCCGCCAAGGGATTCGATATGGATTTGACCATGAGGATTTCAGGAACTTCTACTTGGGCGAAGCGCTGGGTCAGATGTTCGTATCGTCGCCTGATGTTCGAGTAGATCTTGCAAATGTTCTGCGCAAGGGCGTCTTGGCTAGCTTGACGGCAAACTCGGGGGCCAATGCCGCGGGGCGGAAGGGGGTCGACCTGGATGATTTCCTGGCGACCCTACAATGGCTTGTGGAGCGAGCTCGTCCGACCTCGTACATTGTCGAGAACGCTGGGGCACTGGCTCTACGGTTGCTTGAGTTAACGGCCAATGGCGGGCGGACACAACAGCTCTCGGGCTTCGTGTTTCCGCAGGATGGACTGAAGGGACGCCGATTCGGTAGCGTCGATTTTCGGAAGTGTCAGTTTCAGAGTACGTCACTTGACGGCGCACAGATCGGCGGATGTCGGTTCATCGAGTGCACCATGAACGGCCTGGAGTGGCGAGAGGGATTTGTCGCGGACGGTGCCGTTATTCACGGCGGAAACGGGACTGGCTTGGTTGTTAGCATCAATGGCGTTTGTGCTCCCTCGAAGGTTCGTCAAGCATTGCGCGGCGCGAAGTTTCGAGTCCAAGCAGCGGACGGACAGCAAGACGTGCCGGTGGAACCTGACAGCGATACCATATTGGCTGAGTCAGCGCTTAGAGTGTTCTTGCGTGCGACTCATGTCAGCGATGAGGTGCTTCGGCGCAAGTGCGGTGGGCGGGCTCCACGGTTCTTAGGCAGCGTCTTACCGAAGATGCTCAAGGCGGGTATCCTGGCCCAAGTTGAGGGAGTTCGCAAGCAGCGGCGGTTCAAGTTACAGGTGTCGATGCGCGCCATCGCGGCGGCCGTTCCGGCTAGAGTCAAAACCCTGGACGAGTTCCTAGCGTCCCTCAAGACCGGGCTGTAGTGTAGCGGGAGTCGATGTCGAGGCGTCTGTCCGTTCCCCCTAGTTCCGCCGAGAGTCCCATGAGCCGCTGTTCCTGCACGTTCACGCTTGGCTTTGTCATGGTGCTGGCCGCACCTATCGCCGTCCCCGCGCCCGCCGTCGCCCAGGCCCCGCCCCGACTCGCCGCCGCCGACTTCTCCCCCATGACGGCCCGTAGCATCGGACCCGCCGGCATGAGCGGCCGGGTCTCGGACGTGGCCGTCAACCTCAAGGACCCGACGGTGGTGTACGTGGGTGCGGCGACGGGCGGCGTCTGGCGCTCTCAGGACGGTGGACTCACCTGGGTGCCGGTGTTCGACGACCAACCGTTGCTGGGGATCGGGGCGGTGGCGGTCTCGGCGTCGAACCCGGACGTGGTGTGGGCGGGCGCGGGGGAAGGGAACCCGCGCAACTCGGCGGGGGTCGGCAACGGCGTCTACCGCAGCCTCGACGGGGGCGACAGTTGGCGCCACATGGGACTTGAGCGTACCGAGCGCGTCCACCGGATCGTCATTCACCCGGAGGACCCGGGCACGGTGTACGTGGGGGCGATGGGACCGGCGTGGAGCGACGGCGAGCAGCGCGGCGTCTACAAGACGATCGACGGCGGCGAGACGTGGGAGCGAGTCCTGTACGTGGACGAGGGCACGGGGGTGGCGGACCTAGTGATCGACCCGGAGAACCCGGAGAAGCTCTTCGCGGCGATGTGGTCGTTCCGGCGCTGGCCGTGGTTCTTCCGATCGGGCGGAGCCGGGAGCGGGCTCTTCGTCACCCACAACGGCGGCGGCGACTGGAAGCGCCTGGGACCCGACGACGGCTTGCCGTCCGGCGAGCTGGGGCGGATCGGAGTCGCGATCTCCCGCTCGAACCCGGACGTGGTGTACGCGCTGGTGGAGGCGGAGCGGAGCGAGCTGCTGCGATCCGACGACGGGGGCGCGCGCTGGCGGACGGTGAGCGACCGGCGGGGCGTGGCGCCTCGACCGTTCTACTACGCCGACCTGCGAGTTGATCCGACCAACGAGAACCGGCTGTACAGCCTTCACAGCGCGGTTCAGGTGAGCGAGGACGCGGGGCGCACCTTCCGCACGGTGGTTCCCAGCCAGACGATCCACGGGGACGTGCACGAGCTGTGGATTCATCCCGACGACAGCCGCTTCATGATCTTGGGCGAGGACGGCGGGATCGCGTTCACCTACGACCGGGGCGACAACTGGCGCTTCGTCGAGAACCTGCCGCTGGCGCAGTTCTACCACATTGCCGTGGACATGGACGTGCCGTTCAACGTGTACGGCGGCTTGCAGGACAACGGGTCGTGGTTCGGGCCGATGACGGTGTGGGCTCAGCGGGGGATCATGAACTTGCACTGGACCCGGGTCGGCAGCGGCGACGGCTTCGCCACGATGACCGACTTCGGCGACGGCCGGTTCGGCTACTCCATGGCCCAGGGGGGCCGCCTGGTGCGCTTCGACAAGACCACGGGGAACCGACGGGACATCACCCCCGTGCACCCGGACGGCACGACCCTGCGCTTCAACTGGAACGCGGCCCTCAACGTGGACCCGTTCGACTCCACCACGATCTACCTGGGCTCCCAGTTCGTGCACAGGTCGCGGGACAGGGGCGCCGCGTGGGAGATCATCTCTCCGGATCTCACCACCAACGATCCCGAGAAGCAGCGCCACGCCGAGAGCGGAGGTCTCACGATCGACGCCTCCGGGGCGGAGACCCACACGACGATCCTGAGCATCGCGCCCAGTCCGTTGGAGCGGGGGCTGATCTGGGCCACCACCGACGACGGCAACGTCCAGGTCACCCGAGACGACGGTGCCACCTGGACCAACATGGGCGACCGGGTTCCCGGCGTGCCTCCAGCGACTTGGGCGCCTCACGCGGAGCCGTCCAAGCACGACCCGGCGACCGCGTACGTGGTCTACGACGACCACCGGCGCGGCAACTGGACTCCCTACGCCTACCGAACGGAGGACTACGGACAGAGCTGGCAACGGCTGGGCGTCGGGAACGGCGGAGTCGGCGAGGACGGCGGCATCGGCGTCCGCGACGAAGCCGACGGAGGCGTCTGGGGCTTCATCCACGTGATCGAGGAAGACCCGGTGGAGCCCAACCTGCTCTTCCTCGGCACCGAGTTCGGCCTGTTCGTGAGCCTCGACCGGGGCGCGTCGTGGATGGAGTGGCGAAATGGGTTGCCCCCCGCGCCCGTGCGGGGGCTGGTGGTGCACCCCCGCGACCATGATCTGGTGGTGGGGACCCACGGGCGGGCGGCGTACGTCGTCGACGACATACGTCCCCTGCGTACGCTGGCCGGCGAGCCCGCCGCCGCCGGGGATGCACTGCGGGTCTTCCCGTCCGCCCCCGCCGTCCAGTACGTGGAGGCCGAGGCCCAGGGCTACCGCTCGACGGGCCACGCCATGTTCATGGGGGAGAGAAGGCCCTACGGAGCACTCCTCCATTACTGGGTGGGCGACGCAGGCAGCGATGGCGACGGCGACGCTTCCATGCCGGCTGCGTCGGCCCGACTCTCGATCCTTGACGACGCCGGTGATGTGGTCCGCACGCTTTCCGGGAGCGCGGACCGAGGCCTGAACCGAGTCGTCTGGGACCTGCGCATGGCGTTGCCGGACGACCGAGACCAGGGCGAGTCCGCAGGCCCGTGGGTCCTGCCGGGGCGCTACGCCGTTCGCGTCGAAGCGGGCGGCCACCTCGCGGAGGGCAGCGTCCAGGTCGTCGCCGATCCGCGCTTGGATATCTCCACGGCCGACCGACGGGCGCGGATTGCCGTCCAGCTGGAGGTTGCGGGCTGGAGTTCGGCGGCCTCCCAAGCGGCCGACCAGCTCGGCGACGTGATCGAAGCCGTCGATCAGGTGCTCGCGTCGTTGCCCGCAGGCGACGGCCCGTCCGCGCTTCGAGAGCAGGGCGGGGAGCTGCGCGACGAACTGACGGAGCTCAACGAGCGCCTCTTCACCGGCCCCGAGTGTCAGGGCGGCTGCGGCCGGAGTACTGTGGTCAGCCGCGTGCGCGCACCGATGCGCAAGCTGAACAGTGCCCTGGGCGCTCCCACCCCCACCGACCGCCTGGCGATCTCCTACGCCGAGGCCGCGCTGGAGGAGCTTCTCGGGGCGCTCGCGTCGGTCATGGACGGCCCCGTGGCGGCGTTCCGGCAGGCTCTGGTCGCCGCGGGCTACACGCCTTTGCCGCCGGCAGGGCGGTGACCGCGATGCGCCCGCCCCCCTTGGCGGGGCCTGAGGGCTAGGCGCTAGAGAGGTTCGACAGCGATCGCCACGCCCTTGACCAGTGCTTGGTCGAACCAGTCCGAAAACCCGTCGGCAACTGCTTCCTTGGTTTCCTTGTAGTTGACCTGAAACGGCTCCTCCGTCAGTGGCTCGATATTGCTGGCAGGGACCACGGAGTCGCCCTGGGTGGCCTTCTCGTAAACGCAGACCGAGCCGATCACTACGCCTCTGAAGTCTTGGCCGAGGCCGTGAAGCGACAGCAGGATCTCTGACCGAGCCGGCGTCTCCAACACCAACCGGGCCCAGGCGTGATAGGAACCAGGGTTGGCAAAGTATCCCAACGTCTTGGCGGTCTCGAAGATCTGATACCGGAACCAGTGCGACTTCTCGTCGCCGGCGTGGTTGCGGTCGGCGAAGCATGTGAACCGACGGTGCGGCGGTACCAACGGAGCCAACTCGGAAGTCAGCTTCTGGACGAGCCGACCGAGCTTCTCTTCCGCCATCTCCTGAAGCGTCCCACTCAGCTCCTTGGCTCGATCCCATTCGCTCGACAGCACCTCCCGACGCTTCTCAAGGGTGTCGCGCTTGGCGGCGATCACGGCATCCAGTCTCTGCAAGTCCTGCTTTGCCTGGGCGGCAGACCCAAGCGCTTGAACGAACGCACGCCTTTCGATCTTTGCGAACAGCTTGACGAGCGGACGAAGCGTTCCCCCGTCGGCGGCCCGTAGCGCGTCGAGGTAGACGTCCCGTTCGTTATTGGTGACCACAAGGGGGAACCCTCCCGACTTCAGTAGGACGAGCGTCGCCAACGCACGCGCCACTCTGCCGTTTCCATCCTGGAACGGATGGATCTGGGTGAACCTGTGGTGAAGCCAAGCGGCCCGGACTTCCGGGGCGACGCCGATCGATTCGTGGCGACGGTGCATTTCGATCAAGCGGTCCATTTCGGAGGCGACCTGCTCGGGCGGGCAGTACTCATGAACTCGTCCGTCGATCTCCCGCGGGTTGTTGGGCCGTTGCTTGTAGGCGCCCCTCAAGAGCGGAACCTTGACCCGCCTGCCTAGCCGGTCGACAGCGTCGGCGTGGCTCTGATTGGCCGTGAGGACCGAGTGCAGCTCTTTGACGTACGACGTCCCGAGTTCCCGTCTCGACGCCACGAAGTCGAACAGCCCTGTCACGGCGTTGTGCTGATCGCGGATCATTGCGATTACATGCCCTGGGTCGCCGTTCGTGGATCCGTGGGGAACCAGGCCCGCGTCGAGGCCTCTCTCCACCAGCAGCTCGGTGATGCCCCGGTCCAGCGTGTACAAGCGCTCGATCAAACCCGTCTCGATCGCCCACCGGCGCAACAGGCGGGCGTTGAAATCCTTGACGGCCTCGAGGGCCTCGAGTTCGGCCTTCTGCTCCAGCCATACATCGCGCAGGTGCTTCAGGTCGCCCCGTGAGAGCTTGTCGTGGTCGGCAGGCAGGTCGGTGATCGGACTCCATCGGTGTGCGAATCCGGGCTGTGACACTGGTGTTCTCCATGACGACAAACAGTTCGGCAGAGCGTGGCAACCCAAATCTACCGAATCGGTACCCAACCCCGTGAGCCCCGCCCGGTAGGCTCGTGGTGTAGCCAGAGTCCCGGTTCGGCGACAGCTTCCGCGTGGAGAGGGGTCGGAGGGCCTGGGTGCGCACTGGGCAAGGCCGGCCTGCCAAAATGGCAGGTTCGGGGGGACGCCACGATGAAAAACCTGCCAAAATGGCAGGAAAGCCGCCGGCCTGGAGCGACGACCTCTGCCAAGACGGCAGTCTCCTCTTCCGGCGGTTCACCGTCGTCGGACTCGCGCCGCTGGGGGGTCCTGGCGCTGCTGGCTCTCGCGGAGCTGTTGGGGATGTCGCTCTGGTTCACGGCGTCGGCGGTGTCGGAAGAGCTGGGAGTGCGCTGGGAGCTGTCGCAGACCCAGATCGGCTGGCTCGCGATGGCCGTGAACCTGGGGTTCGTGGCCGGGACCGCCGTGGCCGCGGTGCTCAACTTGGCCGACATCGTGCGTGCGCGGGCGTACTTCGCCGTCTCCGCCGTGCTGGCCGCCGGAGCGAACGCCGCGCTGCTCGCCGCTCCCGGGTTCGGCGAAGCGGTGGCGTGCCGGTTCGCGACGGGGTTTCTGCTCGCGGGCGTCTACCCGCCGGCGATCAAGATGGCCGCCACTTGGTTCCGGTCGGCTCGGGGGCTGGCGGTCGGCACGCTCGTGGGCGCGCTGACCGTGGGGAAGGCCGCGCCCTACCTGCTTGACACCCTGCCCGCGACGGGTCCCGAGACGGTGGTGCTGGGAGCCTCCGCCGCAGCCGTTGCCGGGGCTGCGCTGGTCGCGCTCTTCTACCGCGACGGACCGTTCCCGTTCTCCCGCAGCCCCTTCTCGTGGGGCTTGGTCGGGA
Organism: Longimicrobiales bacterium; assembly: GCA_958296005.1. Classification (GTDB taxonomy): domain Bacteria; phylum Gemmatimonadota; class Gemmatimonadetes; order Longimicrobiales; family Gaopeijiaceae; genus CATQHQ01. The sequence continues at coordinate 1,777,624 of CATQHQ010000002.1, read as the reverse complement.
CCGTCGCGCGGCACCGGGAGACGCGCTTGGCCACGGGCGGCTACCTGGGCCACATGTGGGAGCTCTACGCGATGTGGACGTGGATACCGGCGTTCCTGGCGGCGTCGGCGGAGGCCGCGGCGCCGGCAAAGGCGACTGCGACTGGCGCGGCCGTCGGGCTGGCGGGGTTCGGCGCCGTTGCCGCCGGGGGCTTGGGGTGCGTCTGGGGTGGATGGGCGGCGGACCGCACCAGCCGGGAGCGCGTCGTCGTGCTGGCGATGGCGGCCAGCGGCCTCTGCTCGCTAGGGATCGGCCTGCTGTTCGGTCAGGCGTTCCCGTTGGTGGCGGCGGTCGCGTTGCTTTGGGGGTTCTTCGTCGTCGCCGACTCGGCCCAGTTCAGCACGATCGTCACCGAGACGGCACCCCGGGACGCGGTGGGAACGGCGATCACGCTCCAGACCTGCCTGGGCTTTCTCCTGGCTACGGTCACGATTCAGGTGGTCCCGTCGATCGCCGAGGCCGTCGGATGGCGGTGGGCGTTTCCTGTATTGGCGCTGGGGCCCGCAACCGGAATCGCCGCGATCAGGCGGCTGGCTCGGCTTCGGCGCCCGGCCCCGCCGATCAGCCCTGCCGGCGGCGTTCCCGTCGAACCATGTACACGCCCCACGTCGTCACCGGAACGATGAACACCGCCCACCAGCCGTACGTGATGTAGCCGTACCCCTGGGCGACCAGCGCCGTGAGTCCGAACTGGGCGATCAGCGCGCCCAACGCCAGCACGACGACGGCCGAAGCCGCCCTCAGGCCGGCCGACAGTGCGCGCCCGCGCTCCTCGGCGGCGTGGGCGATCCGCTCGTTGAGGGCGTGGATCATCCCGGCACCGGTCTCCACCAGCGTGCCGAAGAGCATGACTTGGAACGCGATCTGGAAGGGCCGGGAGTTGATCAGCTCCAGCATGTGGTTGACCGGCACCGCCTCGCCGAGGATGCCCGGATACTCGCCTGCAATCGCCACGAAGAAGAAGAGGGCGGGCAACATGGCGATCGGCCCCGTCAACAACCCAGCGATGAAGGTGTCCCTCCGGTTCCGATGGTGGCGGATCGTGATCAGCACCGCCGGCATCACGCCCAAGTTGTAGCCCGCGTAGCGCAGGCCGTCCCAGAACCAGTTGCCGACGACCGTCTTTGCGGCGAAGGACTCGCCGATCTCGGGGCCGAAGCGGCTCGCGCACCACACGAAGAAGACGAAGTAGATCAGGTACAGCACTCCCGACCAGCTGGAGAACGCCTTCTCGATCACCTCGTTGCCGCCGAAGACCAGAAGGCCCACCAGCGCCATGATCCCCACCACGCCGACTCCGTACGGGAGACCGAACGTTTCCTGCAGGATCGACCCCGCGGAAGCAGCGATCACCGCCAGCACGAGCATCAGCATGGTGATGTACAGGATCTCGAAGGTGAACCACCATCGGCGGCCGAGGAGCAACCGGAAGAAGCTCCGGTACTCGAACACCTTGAACGTGCGAGCGAACTCGTAGACTGCGATGCAGACCACGCTCCACACCACCGTGGACACGGCCATCGCCAGCAGCCCGCCGGCAGGCCCGTGGGAGAGGAAGTACTCCGCCAGCTCCCGGCCGGTTCCGTACCCGCCCGCGATCACGACGGACTGGAAGATGAAGCCGGGCAGCAGATAGCGCCGCAGTGCGTTCGTCACCGGTTGTTCTCCCTTGGGGCTGGGCGTCGCAGCGGCTGGCGTCGTGCGGATTCGGGCGGGCTGCGGACAACGGCAAGCTACGGGGCTCTCGACCGCGACGCCACGGCGGGCGCGTTCTACCTTACCGGCCCTGCTCGCGGACTCCCTTCGGCGCCACCCGCGCCTCGGCCCGGGCCAGCCCCCAGTCCACGGCCAGCGCCATCGCCGCGGCTGGAACCGCGCCGGAGAGGATCATCACCGGGTCCGAGAGGGCCAGTCCGGCCACGATCGGGTCGCCGAGCCCTCCTGCGCCCACGAAGGCGGCCAAGGTGGCGGTTCCCACGTTGATGACCGCCGCCGTCCGCACGCCTGCCATCACCACGGGCGCCGCCAAGGGCAGGCGGATCCTCCGCAGCAGCTGGCCCTCGGTCATCCCCAGCGCCCGGCCCGCCTCGACGGCGCCTGGGGCGGCGCCGACGATCCCGGTGTAGGTGTTCCGCAGGATCGGCAGGAGCGAATACAGGAACAGCGCGGCCGCGGCAGGGGTCGCGCCGATCCCGAAGAGGGGGATCATGAACGCCAGCAGCGCGATTCCCGGGATCGTCTGAAGGAGCCCGGCGATCCGAATGGTGCCTTCGGCCGCCGAACGCCGGCGCTCAAGCGCCACGCCGACGGGGACCGCGACGAGCACCGCTGCGCCCAGCGAGGTCAGGACCAGGAACAAGTGGCGGGCCGCCTGCCTGCCCAGCGCCGTCCGGTTGGCCCACATGTGGGACGGCAGCGCCCGAACCGACCGGGAGTCGGTCCCGCCGTCCCGTCCCGCAACAGCGTCGCCGGCACCGGACCCCGCTCCCGCAAGCCCGATCTCCGCCAGCAGCTCGCTCGCCGCTTGGGCCACGGGCGCTCCGCCGAGCTCCACCCGCTCGTTCGCCCTGCGCATGACGTCCTCGTCGATCCGCCCCGCCAAGCGCGACAGAACGAGCACCGCGCCGGGCCGATCCTCGAAGAAGCGACGGCTGGCCAGGGGCGCGGCGTCGTAGGGCGGGAAGAAGGCGCGGTCGTCGGTCATCACCGCCAAGTCGTAGCGCGCCACCGCCCCGTCGGTGGAGTACGCGTCGATCACGTCCACTTGGCCCTCGGCGAGGGCGCGGTACTTGACCGCCTGCAGCAGGTTCCGCACTTCCCGGAACTGCATTCCGCCGTAGGCGTCGGAGAGTCCCGCAAGGCCGTCCGTTCGTCCCGAAAAGTCCGGCGAGAACCCGGCCGCAAGCTCTGGCGCAGCCCGGGCCAGTCCCGTCAGAGAGTGGATGCCCAACGAGTCCGCGGTACTTCGCCGCAACGCCACCGCGTAGCTGTTGGCGAACCCCAGCGGCGGCAGCCAGCGCGCACCCCAGCGCGCCTCGAAAACGTCGCTCACACGCCGGAAGACGCCCGCGGAGCCGCCGGACGGACTCTCCTTCAGAACTGCGACCAGCCCAGTGCCCGTGTACTCGGGGTAGACGTCGACTTCGCCCCGCACGAGGGCTTGGAACGTCAGCTCCGTGGTGCCCAGCCCGAGCCGTCGGTCCACGGCGTGTCCGTGCTGCTCCAAGAGCTGGGCGAACACCTCCGCCAGCACGTAGGACTCGGCGAACTGCTTGGAGGCGACCACCACGGGCTCGGTTTGCGAGCGATGCGGGACCTGGGCGGCCGCCGACCGTCCGACCACGGAGGCGGATCCCCACAGCGCGACCCACGCCACGCCGACCCACGCCAACGGCCGCCATGGCCCGGCGGCCACGCCCCAGCGACGCCCCATCAAGCCGCCACCCCCGACTTCTTGAGCAGCTCGGCCGCGTACCCGTTGCCCCGAGCGGCCTCCTCCCGAGCCTCGGCGGAGAGGTCGCCCGAAGCCGCCTCCAGCACGACCTTGCCGGCCCGCATGACGGCGATGCGGGTGGCGATGCGCAGGGCTTCCGCCAAGTCGTGGGTCACGAGCACCGCAGTGACGCCGGCCGCACCCCGCAACGCCAGGAACGCCTCCTGGGCTTCGAAGCGGGTGACGGCGTCCAGCGCGCCGAAGGGCTCGTCCATGAGGAGGACGTCGGGATCTGCGGCGACGGCCCGGGCGATCGCGACGCGCTGGCGCTGTCCCCCGGACAGCTCCCGGGGGTACCGACCACCGAAGATCGTCGGGTCGAGTCCCGTGGCGTCCAGGGCGTTCCGCCCGCGCTCCGCCGCGTCCGCCATCCCCAGAAGAGACGGCACCAGAGCGGCGTTGCCGAGGCAAGTCCAGTGCGGGATCAGTCCACCGTCCTGCTGCACGTATCCTATTGAGCGCCGGAGCGCCACCGGGTCCAGCGAGGCGACGGGCTCGCCCCGCACGTGCGCGTGCCCTTCGTCCAACGCCGTCAGGCCGTTGATCGCGCGCAGCAGGGTGGTCTTCCCGGAGCCGCTTTCGCCCACAAGGGCCACGCAGGCGCCGGCGTCCACCTGGAGGCTCACGCCGTCGAGGGCCGTCGCGGGGCCGTAGCGCTTGACCGCGCCCTCGATCTCGATCAAGGCCACGGCGCGCCCTCCCGCAGCGCGCTGCACAGCAGCTCCGGGTCCACGTTCCCTCCCGAGACCACCGCCACCACGATGCTGCCCGGCGCCACGGGAACCCGTGCGTGCATCAGTGCGGCCACCGCCGCCGCTCCCGCCGGCTCGGCCACGAGCTTGGCCCGGGTCGCCAGCAAGCGCATCGCCGAGATGATCTCGTGGTCCGAGACCAGCGCTACGTCCTCCACGAACTCGCGCACGTACCTGTAGTTGAGCTCCCCGGCCATCGGGGGTGCCAAGCCGTCGGCGATGGTGTCCACCGCGTCCAGGCGCGTCGCCCGCCCTTCGTCCAGACTGCGGCGCATCGCCGGTGCTCCCTCGGGCTCGACGCCGAAGACGCGGTGGCCCGCGCCGGACGTCGCCAGGGCCCCCGCGACTCCGGCGATCTGGCCGCCGCCGCCCACGGGAACCACCACCGTGGCCGGCCCCGGCAGCTTCTCGTCCAGCTCGAGCCCCGTGGAGCCGTGCCCGGCGATCACCTCCTCGGCGTCGAAGGGATGGAGAAAGACGAGCCCCTCCTCCCGCGCCAGCCGACCAGCTTCTCGAAAGGCGTCCGCCGCCGTCCCGTGGAGGATCACCTCCGCGCCGTACCCTCGAGCCGCGTCCACCTTGGTCCGGGCCGCCGCCTCCGGCATGACCACCACGGACCGCGCGCCCGCCTTCCGCGCGGCCCACGCCACGGCCTGGGCGTGGTTGCCGGCGGAGACCGTGACGACTCCCCGCGCCCGCTCCGCCGATCCCAGCGCCGCCACCGCGTTCAGCGCCCCCCGCACCTTGAACGACCCTGTTTTCTGCAGGTTCTCGCACTTCAGGAAGGCGCGGGTGCCGATCGCCGCGCCCAACGTCTGGAACGACAGCAGGGGCGTGCAGTGCACCGAGGCCGCGATCCTTCGGCGCGCTTCCTGGTAGTCCGTTCGCTCCAGCCAAGCCATGCCGCCCTCCCGGGTCAGCGCCGTCGTTGCCGCCGTATCGTTTCGATTGATATTGTCCGCCGGAGTTCCTAGCTTCCACCTTGCGACGCCGGGCTCCGGCCCCGAAGCCTAGCGTCGCACCGCCTCTCTTCCCAACCACAGCAGGGCGACGCACCATGGCGCACTCATCCCGGCCGGTCGGCTTCTATTCGCTTGCGGTTCTCCTCTTCCTCTTCCTTTCCGTCGGTCCGGCCGCCGCCCAGCAGGGCACGATCTCCGGACGGGTTGTCGACGCCGAGACCGGCGAGCCGATCGCGGGCGCTGCCGTGGAAGTCCTCGGGCAGGGTGCCCCAGTCGCGACCAACGACTCGGGAGCGTTCAGCCTCGCGGCGGCTTCGGGCAGCCACGCCGTGGTCGTCACGATGATCGGCTACGAGACGGGCCGGATGGACGGGGTACGCGTGGCCGCCGGCGCGACGCAAGAGGTCGAAATCGCCCTCCGCTCCCGCGCGCTCGTCCTCAACCCGGTGGTGGTCACCGCGTCCCGCCGCCAGGAGAAGGCTCTGGATGCGCCGGCGTCCGTGTCGGTCATCTCCAGCGACGAGATCGCGCGCACAGTCGCGGCCACGCCCTCCGAACACCTGAAGGCCCTGCCGGGGATCGACATGGTGCAGACCGGAATCACGCAGAGCAACATCGTGGCCCGGGGGTTCAACAACGTCTTCTCGGGAACGTTGCTCACGATCATGGACAACCGGTACGCCCGGATCCCGTCGTTGCGCTTCAACGCCCACAACATGATCCCGGTCACTGACCTGGACATCGACCGGATCGAGGTCGCTCTCGGGCCCGGCGCCGCCCTGTACGGCCCCAACGCCGCGTCGGGCGTCATGCACATCATCACCGCATCGCCGATCGACAGGCCAGGCACTTCCGTCTCTCTGGCAGGCGGCGAGCGCTCCGTCTTCCACGGCCAGTTCCGCTCCGCCCACTCCCTGGCCGGGGGCGCCTTCGGGGTAAAGATCTCGGGCCAGTACTTTCGCGGCAACGACTTCGAGTACCACGATCCCGAAGAGCCCGACGACGTGGAGCGCGACTTCCTCAACGCCCGCTACTCCGTCGACGCCCGTCTCGACTTCCGCTTCGCCGGCGACGCCGAGTTCATCGTCAACGGCGGCCTCAACGTGGCCGCCAAGAGCATCGAACTGACGGGGATCGGGGCCGCCCAGGCCGACGGATGGGGCAACCAATACGTGCAGTCCCGCTTCCGGAAGGGACGCCTCTTCGCCCAGGCGTTCCTCAACCAGACCGACTCGGGGGACAAGACGTACCTCTTCCGGACCGGCCAAGGCGTGGTGGACCAGTCCCGGGCGATGGCCCTTCAAGTCCAGTACGGCTTCGACTTGGCCAACTTCCAGAGCTTCACCTACGGAGTGGACTGGCAACAGACCGAGCCCCGCACGGGGGGAACGATCACCGGCCGCAACGAGGACGACGACCTGATCCGCGAGATCGGCGCGTACGTCCATTCGGAGACGGCCCTGGGCGACAAGGTGGACTTGGTGGCGGCGGTTCGCGTGGACGATCACAGTCGCCTCGAGAACCCCCACGTCTCGCCCCGAGCCGCGCTGGTCCTGAAGCCCTCGGACGACCAGACCTTCCGCCTCACCTTCAACCGCGCCTTCGGCACGCCCTCCACCAACAACCTCTTCCTGGACATCGTGGCGGCCTCGACCGACGTCATCCCGGGCGTGCTCTCGTACGACGTGCGCGCGCTGGGCGTGCCTTCGGGCGGCTTCACCTTCAACAACCAGTGCGAGGGCGGCCACCTGTCGATGTGCATGTACTCTCCGCTCAGGCCGGGGGAACGGCTGCCGGCGGACGCGACGTTCTTCTGGGACAGTCTCTTGCAGCAGCTGGCCTCACTCTCGGCCGACTTTGCCGCGCTCCTGCCGGTGCTGGGACGCCCGGGGCTCGTGGCGACGGATCCTGCCCTGGGCACGGTATTCCGTCGCCTCAACCAAGGCGCCGGACCTCTGTTCCTGCTGGACGACTCCAAGCCGGCGTCGATCGACGACGTCCGTTCCACGATCCACAACACCTACGAGGTCGGCTACAAGGGCCTCCTCGGCGACCGATTCCTGCTGGCCGCCGACTTCTACTACGCGGGCGTCAAGGACTTTGTGGGCCCCCTGCGGATCGAATCCCTCAACGTCTTCCTGGAGCCCGGTTCCTTGAAGGCGTACGTGGACAGTCGGCTGGGCGCCCTGATCTCGTCCGGACTGGTCACCCGAGCGCAAGCCGACCAGGTCATCGACCTTCTGGGTCAGATACCGTTCGGCTCGGTTGTGCCCGACCAAGTCGAGTCGTCCGACCTGATCGTCACCTACCGCAACTTTGGAGACGTCAACTACTGGGGGACCGACTTGGCCGCCCAGTTCCTCGTCACGGATCGGCTTCGGATCAACGGGACCTACTCGTTCCAGAGCGACGAGTGCTTCGACTTCAACGAGGACGGGAACTGCACCAGCACAGACGACATCGCCCTCAACGCACCGAGCCACAAGGGATCGCTGGGGTTGACGTTCGACGATCGCGCGTCGGGCCTGTCCCTCAACGGGCGCGTGCGCATGACCACCGCCTTCCCCATGAACTCCGGCGTGTACGTCGGCGACGTGGACGGCTATGCGGTCGTGGACGCGGGCGTGAGCTACCGGCTTCCGTTCCAGCCGAGCGCCCGGGTCTCCCTGAGCGCGAGCAACCTCTTCAACAACCTGCATCAGGAGTTCATCGGCGCACCGGAGCTGGGCCGACTCGTCCTGGCTCGCGTGCGGTACGACTTCTGATCGCTCGACGCCCCGCTCCGGTGACTCGGCGGCGGAAGCGGCGGCGCCAGGAACGAATTCTGAAGCTGGTCAAGGAGCACCGGGTCCCCAACCAGGAGGTGCTTCGGGACCTTCTGGCCCAAGCTGGGTTCGAGGTCGGCCAGTCCACCCTCTCCCGGGACATTCGCGACCTCCGGCTGGTGAAGGTCCCCGTCGCCGGGAGCGGCAAGTCCCACTACACCCTTCCGGAAGAGTGGGACCATGCGCCTCCTCTGGAATCGGTTCTCCCGGCTCTCTACGTCTCGGCGGAGGTGGTGGGGAACTTGGCAGTGGTGCGAACGCTGAGCGGAGCGGCCCAGGCGGTCGCGTCGGGGATCGACTGGGAGGAGTTCGAGGGGCTGGCGGGCAGCATCGCCGGCGACGACACGGTCCTGCTGATCCTCAAGGACCCGGAGTCCGCCGCCGCCGTCGTCACCGAGATCGAGAGCCTGGCGAACCGTTGACCCAGACCCGTGTCCCTTGTTGACTCGTCGCCCATAGTTGCATATTATTTCATTATGGACGGTTATTTCTTCATGAATACACGGAGATGGGCGCAATGAAGGTTGTTCTGGGGTACTCGGGCGGGCTCGACACGTCGGTGATCGTACCGTGGCTGCGCGAGAACTACGGGGCCGACGTCGTCTGCATGGCCGCGGACGTGGGCCAGCAGGGCGGGGTGGAGCAGCTGGCGACGAAGGCGTTCGCCACGGGCGCTTCGGCGTTCTTCGGGGAGGACCTGAAGGACGAGTTCGTCTCGGACTACGTGCTGCCCGTCCTCCGGGCAGGTGCGGTGTACAGCCGCAAGTACCTGCTGGGCACGGCGATGGCGCGCCCGCTGATCGCCCGTCGGATGGTGGAGGTCGCTCGACAGACCGGCGCCGACGCCCTGGCCCACGGCTGCACGGGAAAGGGGAACGACCAGCTCCGCTTCGAGCTCTCCTTTGCTGCGCTGGCGCCGGACCTCGAGGTCGTCGCGCCCTGGCGAGTGTGGGAGATCGCCTCTCGGGAGGATGCCCTGGCCTTCGCCCGCGCCCGGGGAATCTCGCTGGACGTCGACGAAGAGAAGCTCTACTCCCGCGACGAGAACTTGTGGCACACCAGTCACGAGGGCGGCCCCCTGGAGGACCCGGCCAACGCGCCGACCCCGGACGTGTTCACCCGCACCTGCGATCCGGTGGACGCTCCCGACCAGCCCCTGGAGCTGGAGGTATCGTTCGAGTCCGGTGTGCCGGTGGCGTTGGACCGCCAACCGCTGGCTCCCCGGGCACTGCTGGAGGAACTCAACCGAGCGGGTGCCGAGCACGGAGTGGGCCGGGCCGACGTGGTCGAGGACCGGGTCGTGGGAATCAAGTCCCGTGGCATCTACGAGACGCCGGGCGGGACGATCCTGCTGAAGGCGCTTCAGGAGCTGGAGCAGCTGGTCCTCTCCCGAAGGGCGTTGTCCCTGAAGGACGAGCTGGCGCCCCGCTACGCCGATATCGTCTACGAAGGCCGCTGGTGGACCCCGGAGCGGAAGGCGCTGGACGCCCTGGTGGATTCGCTGATGGAGCCTGTCACCGGCGCTGTCCGCCTCCGCCTCTTCAAGGGAAGCGCCCGCGTGCTGTCCCGGACCAGCCCCACGTCGCTCTACGATCTGGGCCTGGCCTCCTTCGGTGCCTCGGAGGGGTATGAACACTCCGACTCGTCGGGGTTCGTCAAGCTCTTCGGGCTGCCCCTGCGGGCGGTGGCGGGCCAGCAGGGAGCGGAGCTGCTGTCGGGTCGGGCCGATAGCTCGGCGGCCGTCCGACCGCTGGCGGGTTGCGACCTGGCCTTGTGAGCCACGCCCTCTGGGGCGGTCGTTTCGAGGGCGGACTTGCTGCCGAGATGGTGCCGCTCAACCGCTCCCTCGACGTGGACTGGCGGCTGTGGCGTCACGACGTTCGGGGCAGCCGCGCCTGGGCTCGCGGGCTGGAGCGGGCCGGGGTCCTGTCGCCCGACGAGGCCGCGGCGATCGACGGTGGCCTAGCCCAAGTGGCAGAGCGGCTGGAAGCGCTCCCCGGCCCGGCGGGCCTGCCCGACGAGGACATCCACACCGTCGTCGAGCGGCTCTTGACGGAGATCGTCGGCTCGGTCGGCGGCAAGCTCCACACGGGTCGTTCCCGCAACGACCAAGTCGCCACCGACTTCCGCATGTGGGGCATGGAGGCGGTCGCCGGACTCCGCGAGCAGGTCGCCGCCCTGGTGGACGCGCTGGCGGCCAAGGCTCGGACGGAGACGGACGCGATCATGCCGGCGTACACCCACTTGCAGCAGGCCCAGCCGGTGCCGGTCGCCCACTGGCTGCTGTCGCGGGCGTGGCCGCTGGTGCGCGACCTGAAGCAGTTCGGGGCGGTGGCCGACGAGTGCCGAGTGCTGCCGCTCGGATCGGGGGCGGTGGCGGGCTGCCCGTTCGACGTGGACCGGGATGCGCTGGCGGCGGAGCTGGGGTTCTCCCACGTGTCGGAGAACTCGATCGACGCGGTGTCGGACCGGGACTGGGCGGCCAAGCTGGTGTTCGCAGCGGCGCTGACGGGCGTTCACCTCTCCCAGCTGGCGGAGGACCTGGTCGTCTTCTCCAGCGCCGAGTTCGGTTTCGTACGGATCGGGGGCGGCTTCGCCACGGGGTCGTCGCTCATGCCCCAGAAGCGGAACCCGGATGTGGCCGAGCTGGTCCGGGGAAAGGCGGGACGGCTGGTGGGCAACGTCGCCGGGATGCTCGCCGTGCTGAAGGGGCTGCCGACGGGCTACAACCGGGACTTGCAAGAGGACAAGGAAGCGGTCTTCGACTCGGTGGACACGCTGGCGGTCGTGCTCCCGGCCATGACGGGGGCGGTCGCGAAGCTGGAAGTGGTGCGCGAGCGAGTGGCGGGCGCGCGGCAGGCCGGCCTCTGCGCCACGGATCTGGCCGAGCACTTGGTGAGGCGGGGCGTGCCCTTCAGGGAGAGCCACCACGCGGTGGGCGCTCTGGTGCGGATCGCGGAAGCGTCGGGCCGGGAGCTGACCGACCTAACGGTGGACGAGATGCGGAGTGCGCACCCCGCCTTCGGAGACGACGCCGCGGCGGTGCTCGCGCCAGCGGCGTCGGTGGAGTCGAGGGCGTTGCGGGGGGGCACGGCGACGGCCGCGGTGGAAGTTCAGTTACAGGCGCTGGCCGAGGCTCTGCGGGAGGCGTAGGGGAGGGATCGCCGCAAGGTTAGCGGCGCCAAGCGTCGGACCGGGGGATGCCGAAACTCACCTGGAGATCCAGTCCTCGTTCCGGCAACACCCGCCCGGCGTCCGGTTGCGTCCCTGCCGCCGTCGACTCGCTCCAGTTGTGCAGAATGCCGCGTACTCTGCCCGTGGCCGGGTCCCGCAACAGGGCCGCCGCCGGGCCGGTACCCGCGTTCATGGCCACCGAGCCGCCGGGGCCCGTCAACACGATTCGCGACAGAACGTCCGCCCACTCCGAGTCCGCTGCAAGCGCAAGCGCGAACGACGAGCGACCGTCGCCGTCGGCCGTCTCCGCCATCTCGAAGCGCTGGGAGAAGAGCACGCGACCGTCTCCGGCCTCGCCCACGATCTGCCATGCGCCGGCCCCGTCCAGGAGCGAGAGCCTGCCGTCGAACACGAACGCCGGGTTCAGGAACGGCGCGCCGTCGGCGTCGACGCCGCCCCAAAGCAACAGCGCCTGCGTGGGCGGCCCCGCGTAATAGGCTCCGACTCCCGCCTCGTCGTGCAGGCGCCACCGCAACGCGTTGGCGAAGTGGTAGTCGCTGATCGCTACGCGGCGTGTGAAGAAGGAGGAGCAGTAGCCCATTACGTCGATAACCGTCGGGGGCACCAAGTGCCCGGACCGACGATCCCAGCCCCATGCGCCAGCAACCCCCTCGGCGTGCGGATACCCGGAATCGACACCGGTCACTCTGCAGAAGGAGGGAGCATGCCAAAGATGCATGTTGTGGCCGAACGCGTGCGCGATCGTCCTCCCGCCTGGGAGAGAGAACATGGCCTTGCCGGGACGGTAATATGCTTCTCCTGACGAGCCTGTGCTTGTGCCCATGTAGTAGCCTGCTCCGCCCTCCATGACCCGAATCGCTTCGGTCTGGCGTGCCAGATCAGATGCATTCCTAGTAGAGCTCCAAACGGGTTCGTGAACCGTCACGCTCATGGGCCCCACGGGCAAGAGCCTGCGGGTCTCCTCGAAGAGCGAGTCTTCTGCCGTCATTCCATTCGTCAGGTCCAGAATCGACGAATCCGGTTGGGGCTCCCACCAGGTGGTGTCCAACAAGAACGGCACCACCGTTACGTCGAACGCCGGCATGTCGTACACGTCCAGCGCCGTCCGCCCCGTCGCAGGAATGCGCCGCGGAACCCCCAGCGCCGGGTTGAGCGCGGCTTCCGGGTCGAGCACCACTACCATCTCCGCACCCGGCCGCAGGATGTCTCCCGGAACCTCGGCGTTCGCCGACAAAGAGAGATAGCTTTCTGCGATCTCGGCCTCGGCCGGTATCGCTCCGTCCCCCGGCGAGACCCGAACGCTGTGCGTGGACCCGTCGCGCTGGTAGAACGTCGCCAACCCCGACGGTATGGACGCGCCGCCCGCATCGGGTGCCGTCACGAACACGCGCAGCAGCCCCAGCTGGCCCGCGACCAGCGGCACAGGAAAATCTGCCGACTGCACCGCCTGCACGATGTACGCCGTCGCCGTGGCCGTTTCCGCCTGCGCCTTGCATACGGGAACGTACTGCTTCCACATCGACCTCAGCCGTAGCCGGGTGGCGGAATCGTCTGGAACGCAGATTTCCGTGCCGCCCACGTTGAGTTCCTTCAGCTTGACGAGGTTCGTCAGTGGCAATGCCCCAAACAGGTCTGGGTTGTTGCCTAGGTACAGCCGCTCCAGGCTGGCCAAGTCGCCCAACTTGGGCGGGATCTGGCCCGTCAGGCCGTTGTTGTACAGGTACAGCCACTCCAGGCTGGCCAAGTCGCCCAGTTCGGGCGGGATCACGCCCGTCAGACCGTTGTTGTACAGCCACAGCCGCTCCAGGTTGGCCAATTTGCCCAGTTCGGGCGGGATCACGCCCGTCAGGCCGTTGTCTCTCAGGGACAGCTGCTCCAGGTTGGCCAAGTCGCCCAGCTCGGATGGGATCACGCCCGTCAGGCCGTTGCTCCACAGGGACAGCCACTTCAGGTTGGCCAAGTCGCCCAGCTCGGACGGGAGCTCGCCCCTCAGGCCGTTTCCGCCCAGGTACAGCCTTTCGACGCGGCCGCTTGCGTTCGTCCTGACTCCGTACCATTCCTCCAGCGGTGCGTCGGTCAGCCAGTTGTCGTGGTCGTCCCACGATCGGCCCCCTGTCGATTCGAACAAGATTTCCAGCACGTCGCGATCCATCAGCGGCGGGCACTCGGTACCCGTGCCGGAATGCGACGGGATCGAACGCAACCACATGCGGAACGCGGGATTGGCCGGCGTGCACAGATTCGTGCCGTCGTATGAGAGAATCCGCAACGGCAAGTCGGTCATTCCCGACCGAAGGCGACCGCTGAGTTGGCCGTTTCCGTCAAGCCACAACTCTCGGAGCAGGTCCAGCGACGCCAAGTTTCCTAGCAGTTCGCCGGACAAGCCGTTTCGGCTCAAGTCCAGTCCGGAGACGCGACCAGAGACGGAATCCGTCTCTACCCCGTACCAGTCGGCCAAGGGTCCCGGCTGAAGCCAGCTGCCGGACGACGCCCAGGCGGACCCTCGAGTTGAATGGTAGACGGACCGGAGCACGGCGGCGTCGGCCTCGTGGCAGAACGGCCCTTCCTGGTCGTCAATGCCCTCAGCAAAGCTGATGAAATCGCGTGTGCCCGGTGCACACAAGCCAGCGTTCCCCGCCCACCTAAAGCTCCACAGGTTTGGCAGATCGCTGAACGCAGGCGGAATCACGCCCGTCAGGCCGTTGTCGCTCAGGTCCAGCTCCTCCAGGTTGGCCAATTTGCCCAGCTCGGGCGGGATCTCGCCCGTCAGGCCGTCTTCTTCCACTAGGTACAGGCCCCACAAGTTGGCCAATTTGCCCAGCTCGGGCGGGATCTCGCCCGTCAGGCCGTTGTCGCCCAGGATCAGATACTCCAGGTTGGCCAATTTGCCCAACTCGGGCGGGATCTCGCCCGTCAGGTCGTTGCCGCCCAGGATCAGCCCCTCCAAGCTGGCCAATTTGCCCAGCTCGGGCGGGATCTCGCCCGTCAGGGCGGTCTCGAACAAGCCTAGCAACTCCAGGTTGGCCAATTTGCCCAGCTCGGGCGGGATCTCGCCCGTCAGGTAGTTGCCCGACAGCGCCAGGCTCTCCAGGTTGGCCAATTTGCCCAGCTCGGGCGGGATCTCGCCCATCAGGCCGTCATCTTCCAGGTACAGGTGCCGCAGATTGGCCAATTTGCCCAGCTCCGGCGGGATCTCGCCCGTCAGGCCGTTGTCTTCCAGGTACAGGCTATCCAGGTTGGCCAATTTGCCCAGCTCTGGCGGGATCTCGCCCGTCAGGCCGTTGTAGTCCAGGAACAGCGCATTGACGCGGCCGCTTGCGTCCGTCCCGACTCCATACCACTCGTCCAGCGGCGCGTCGGTCAGCCAGTTCCAGTTGTAGTCCCAGTTCGGACCGTCCGTCGCTTCGTACAGTGCCACCAGCACGTCGCGGTCGCCAGCGGTCGTCGCGAAGCCGTCGGCCGCCGCCGGGGCCGCTTCGACTGGAGGCTCCGTCAACTCGTCGTTGCACGCCACCGTCGCCGCCAGCCCGAAGACAAGTGCGGCCGCCGGCGCGGCCCTGATTACATTTCGACGCATAGCAGAACTCCTTGGTGTTGATGTCCTCGCCGTCGGGCTCATCTCGGCGGTCTTTTCGCAACCAGCACGAACTCTCCTGCCGACCGGCAGAGCGCCGGTTGCGACGACGCGCCCGAACGCGGCGACAAGCTCTGGACTCCAAAGTACGGTCCGCGGGCTGTTGTGCAACCGGTTTCCCAGCCGTCCGAAGACCCCGGTCGCGGAAATCGTGAGCTTGAGCTCCGCCGAGCAGTTGTTTGTCCGTGTCCGACTCGCCCTCCACCGGGTCCACGCACTCGCCCACCATAGTGCTCGGAGTAGTGCCGAAGGATCGACTTGGCGTGGTCCGCGTCCCGGATGTTCTCGCTTAGGAAGACCGTGTCCACGACCCGGGCACCAAAGTCTTGCCCGTGACGTCGATGACGACGGTACTGTCCGGCACCTCCACCAAGTCCGCCGCGCCCACGGCCACGATCCGGTTGTCGATGACTAACACCATGCCGTCCTCGGAAACCTCCTCGTCCTCTCCCTTGATGCTGTCGGCCTCCACCCGCTTCTCCTTCAGCGTGTCCGCGACGGCCGCAACTGGTGGGCAACGTCGCCGGGATGCTCGCCGTGCTGAAAGGGCTGCCGACGGGCTACAACCGGGACTTGCAGGAGGACAAGGAAGCGGTCCTTCAGGGAGAGCCACCACGCCGTGGGCGCTCTGGTGCGGATCGCGGCAGCGTCGGGCCGGGAGCTGAGCGACCTAGCGGTGGACGAGATGCGGAGTGCGCACCCCGCCTTCGGAGACGACGCCGCGGCGGCACTCGCGCCAGCGGCGTCGGTGGATTCGAGGGCGTTGCAGGAGGACACGGCGACGGCCGCGGTGGAGGTTCAGTTGCAGGAGCTGGCCGAGGCTCTGCGGGAGGCGTAGGCAGAGAGGACCGCCGCAAGATCAGCGGCGCCAAGCGTCGGACCGGGGGATGCCGGAACTCACCTGGAGATCCAGTCCCCGTTCCGGCAGCGCCGCCCGGGCATCCGGCTGCGCTCCTGCCGCCGTCGACTCGCCCCAATCGTGCAGAATGCCGCGTACTCTTCCTGTGGCCGGGTCCCGAAGGAGTGCTGTCGCCGGGCCGGCACCCGCGTTCATGGCCACGGAGCCGTCGGGGCCCGTCAACACGATTCGCGACAGAGCGTCCGCCCACTCCGAGTCCGCTGCAAGCGCAAGCGCGAACGACGAGCGGCCGTTGCCGTCGGCTGTCTCCGCCATCTCGAAGCGCTGGGAGAAGAGCATGCGACCGTCTCCGGCCTCGCCCACGATCCGCCATGCGCCGGCCCCGTCCAGGAGCGAGAGCCTGCCGTCGAACACGAACGCCGGGTTCAGGAACGGCGCACCGTCGGCGTCGACGCCGCCCCAAAGCAACAGCGCCTGCGTGGGCGGCCCCGCGTAATAGGCTCCGACTCCCGCCTCGTCGTGCAGGCGCCACCGCAACGCGTTGGCGAAGTGGTAGTCGCTGATCCCCACTGGGGGGCCGCAGAAGCTCATTAGGTCGGGAATCGCGGGGAACACCAAGTGCCTGGACCGACGATCCCAGCCCCACGCGCCAGCAACCCCCTCGACATGCGGATATCCGAAATCGACACCTCCTGTCGCCCTGCAGGGAGCATGCCAAAGATGCATGTTGTGGCCGAACGCGTGCGCGATGGTTTCCCCGTCTGGGATAGAATACATGGCTTTGCCGGGACGGTAGGCTCCTCCTCCAACTAACGCTCCGGTGCCCATGTAGTAGCCTGCTCCGCCCTCCATGACCCGAATCGCTTCGGTCTGGTCCAACAGATCAAATTCATCAGAGGTCCAAACGGGTTCGTGAACCGTCACGCTCATGGGCCCCACGGGCAAGAGCCTGCGGGTCGCCTCGAAGAGCGAATCTTCCGCCGTCAGTCCATTCGTCACGTCCAGAATTGACGAATCCGGTTTGGGTGCCCACCAGGTGGGCTCCAACAAGAATGGCACCACCGTCACGTCGAACGCCGGCATGTCGTATACGTCCAGCGCCGTCCGCCCCGCCGCGGGAATGCGCCGCGGAACCCCCAGCGCCGGGTCGAGTGCGCCTTCCGGGTCGAGCACCACAACCATCTCCACACCCGGCCGCAGGACGTCTCCCGGAACCTCGGCGTTCGCCGACAAAGAGAGACTGCCTTCTGCGGTCTCGGCCTCGGCCGGTATCGCTCCGTCCCCCGGCGAGACCCGAACGCTGTGCGTGGACCCGTCGCGCTGGTAGAACGTCGCCAACCCCGACGGGATGGACGCGCCGCCCGCCTCGGGCGCCGTCACGAACACGCGCAGCAGCCCCGGCCTGCCCGCGACCAGCGGCACAGGAACATCCGCCGACTGCACCGCCTGCACGATGTACGCCGTCGCCGTGGCCGTTTCCGCCTGCGCCTTGCATACGGGAACGTATTGCCTCCACATCGACCTCAGCCGTAGCCGGGTGGCGGAATCGTCCGGAACGCAGATTTCCGTGCCGCCCACGTTGAGTTCCTTCAGCTTGATGAGGTTCGCCAACGGCAATGCCCCAAACAGGTCTGGATTGTTGGCTAGGTCCAGGATCTCCAGGTTGGCCAATTTGCCCAGTTCAGGCGGGATCACGCCCGTCAGGCCGTTGTCGGTCAGGTCCAGGATCTCCAGGTTGGCCAATTTGCCCAGTTCGGGCGGGATCACGCCCGTCAGACCGTTGTTGTACAGCCACAGCCGCTCCAGGTTGGCCAAGTTGCCCAGTTCGGACGGGATCTCGCCCGTCAGGCCGTTGCGGGACAGGGACAGGATTTCCAGGTTGGCCAATTTGCCCAGCTCGGATGGGATCACGCCCGTCAGGCCGTTGCTCCACAGGGCCAGCGTATACAGGTTGGCCAAGTCGCCCAGCTCGGACGGGATCTCTCCCGTCAGGCCGTTTCCGCCCAGGTACAGCCTTTCGACGCGGCCACTTGCGTTCGTCCTGACTCCGTACCACTCCTCCAGCGGTGCGTCGGTCAGCCAGTTGTCGTGGTTGGTCCACGATCGGCCCCCTGTCGATTCGAACAAGATCTCCAGCACGTCGCGATCCATCAGCGGCGGGCACTCGGTGCCCGTGCCGGTATGCGACGGGATCGAACGCAACCACGTGCGGAACGCGGGACTGGCCGGAGTGCACAGATTCGTGCCGTCGTATGAGAGAATCCGCAACGGCAAGTCGGTCATTTGCGACCGAAGGCGACCGCCGAGTTGGCCGTTTCCGTCGAGCCGCAACTCTCGGAGCAAGTCCAGCGACGCCAAGTTTCCCAGCAGTTCGCCCGACAGGCTGTTTTGGCTCAAGTCCAGTCCGGAGACGCGACCAGAGATAGAATCCGTCTCTACCCCGTACCAGTCGGCCAAGGGCCCTGGCTGAAGCCAGCCGTCGGACGATGCCCAGGCGGACCCTCGAGTTGAATGGTAGACGGACCGGAGCACGGCGGCGTCGGCCTCGTGGCAGAACGGCCCTTCCTGGTCGTCAATGCCCTCGGCAAAGCTGATGAAATCGCGTGTGCCCGGTGCACACAAGCCAGCGTTCCCCGCCCACTTAAATCTCCACAGGTTTGGCAGATCGCTGAACGTATGCGGGATTACACCCGTCAGGTCGTTGTTGTCCAGTTCCAGCCACTCCAGGTTGGCCAATTTGCCCAGTTCGGGCGGGATCTCGCCCGTCAGGCCGTCTTCTTCTTCCAGGATCAGCGTCTCCAGACTGGCCAATTTGCCCAGTTCGGGCGGGATCTCGCCCGTCAGGTCGTTGCCGATCAGGACCAGCTCCTTCAGGTTGGTCAATTTGCCCAGTTCGGGCGGGATCTCGCCCGTCAGGCCGTCTTCTTCTTCCAGGATCAGAGACTTCAAGCTGGCCAATTTGCCCAGTTCGGGCGGGATTTCGCCCGTCAGGCCGTTTCCGCCCACGACCAGCCGCTCCAGGTTGGCCAATTTGCCCAGTTCGGGCGGGATTTCGCCCGTCAGGGCGGTTCCGCCCACGACCAGCCACTTCAGGCTGGCCAATTTGCCCAGTTCGGGCGGGATTTCGCCCGTCAGGTCGTTGCCGATCAGCCACAGCTGCTCCAGGTTGGCCAATTTGCCCAGCTCGGGCGGGATCTCGCCCGTCAGGCCGTTGTCGATCAGGCCCAGATACTGCAGGCTGGCCAATTTGCCCAGTTCGGGCGGGATTTCGCCCGTCAGGCCGTCTTCTTCTTCCAGGATCAGAGACTTCAAGCTGGCCAATTTGCCCAGTTCGGGCGGGATCTCGCCCGTCAGGCCGTTTCCGTCCATGGACAGCGTATCGACGCGGCCGCTTGCGTCTGTCCCGACTCCATACCACTCCTCCAGCGGCGCGTCGGTCAGCCAGTTGTAATTCTCGGTCCAGTTCGGACCGTCCGTCGCTTCGTACAGAGCCACCAGCACGTCGCGGTCGCCAGCGGTCGTCGCGAAGCCGTCGGCCGCCGCCGGGGCCGCTTCGACTGGAGGCTCCATCAACTCGTCGTTGCACGCCACCGTCGCCGCGAGCCCGAAGGCAAGTGCGGCCGCCGGCGCAGCCCTGATTACATTTCGACGCATAGCAGAACTCCTTGGTGTTGATGTCCTCGCCGTCGGGCTCATCTCGGCGGTCTCTTCGCAACCAGCACGAACTCTCCTGCCGACCGGCAGAGCGCCGGTTGCGACGACGCGCCCGAACGCGGCGACAAGCTCTGGATTCCAGAGTACGGTCCGCGGGCTTGTTGTGCAATCGGTGTCCCCAGCCGCCCGAAGACCCCCGGTCGCGGAAATCGTGAGCTTGAGCGCCGCCGAACAGTTGTTTGTCCGTGTCCGACTCGCCCTCCACCGGGTCCACGCACTCGCCCACCATAGTGCTCGGAGTAGTGCCGAAGGATCGACTTGGCGTGGTCCGCGTCCCGGATGTTCTCGCTTAGGAAGACCGTGTCCACGACCCGGGCACCAAAGTCTTGCCCGTGACATCGATGACGACGGTACTGTCCGGCACCTCCACCGAGTCCGCCGCAAGATCAGCGGCGCCAAGCGTCGGACCGAGGGATGCCGGAACTCACCTGGACTTCCAGTCCCGGTTCCGGTAGCGTCCGCCCGGCGTCCGGCTGCGCCCCTGCCGCCGATCCGCGCCAGTCGTGCAGAATGCCGCGCACTCTTCCCGTGGCCGGGTCCCGAAGGAGTGCCGCCGCCGGGCCGGTGCCCGCGCTCATTGCCACGGAGCCGTCGGGGCCCGTCAATACGATTTGCGCCAGAGCGTCCGCCCAATCCGAGTCCGCTGCAAGTGCTAGCGCGAATGCGGAGCGGCCGTCGCCGTCGGCTGTCTCCGCCATCTCGAAGCGCTGGGAGAAGAGCACGCGGCCGTCTCCCGCCTCGCCCACGATCCGCCATGCGCCGGCTCCGTCCAGGAGCGACGGCCTGCCGTCGAACACGAACGCCGGGTTCAGGAACGGCCGCTCGTCAGCGCCGACGCCGCCCCAAAGCAACAGCGCCTGCGTGGGTGGCCCCGCGTAATAGGCTCCGACTACCGCCTCGTCGCGGAGGCGCCACCGCAACGCGTTTGCGAAGTGGTAGTCGCTGATCCCTTCTGAACCGCAGTAGCCCATTACGTCCCTCGCGCCAGAAGACACCAAGTGCCCGGATCGACGACTCCAGCCCCATGCGCCAGTGCGCCCCCCGGCGTGCGGATACGTCCGATCGACAAAACGGGACGTGCCGCAGGGAGCATGCCAAAGATGCATGTTGTGGCCGAACTCGTGCGCGATGGTTCCCCCGTCTGGGACAGAATACATGACCTTGCCAGGGCTGTAGGCTAGTCCTGCTACTCCTCCGGTCGAGTTGCGGATTGTACTCATGTAGTAGCCTGCTCCGCCCTCCATGACCCGAATCGCACGGGTCTGGGACAACAGCGCAAGTGCATCGCTAGTAGAGGTCCAAACGGGTTCGTGAACCGCCACGCTCATGGGCCCCACGGGCAGTAGCCTGTGGGTCTCCTCGAAGAGCTCGTCTTCAGCCGTCAGTCCTTTCGTCACGTCCAGAATCGACGAATCTGGTTCGGACTCCCACAAGAACGGGACCACCATCACGTCGAACGCCGGCATGTCGTACACGTCCAGCGCCGTCCGCCCCGCCGCAGGAATGCGCCGCGAAACCCCCAGTGCCGGGTCGAGCGCACCCTCCGGATCGAGCACTACGACGAGCTCCGCACCCGGCTGCAGGACGTCTCCCGGAACCTTGGCGTTCGCCGACAAAGAGAGACTGCTTTCTGCGGTCTCGGCCCTGGCCGGTATCGCCCCGTCCCCCGGCGAGACCCGAACGCTGTCCTTGGACCCGTCGCGCTGGTAGAACGTCGCCCACCCCGACGGGATGGGCGCGCCGCCCGCATCGGGCGCCGTCACCAACACGCGCAGTAGCCCCGGCTGGCCCGCGACCAGCGGCACGGGAACATCCGCCGACTGCACCGCCTGCACGACGTACGCCGTCGCCGTGGCCGCTTCCGCCTGCGCCTTGCACACGGGAACGTACCACTTCCACACCGACCTCAGCCGTAACTGGATGGCAAAATCGTCTGGAACGCAGAGTTCCGTGCCGCCCACGACAAGTTCCCGCAACTTGACGAGGTTCGCCAACGGCAATGCCCCAGACAGGTCTGGATTGCCGGCCAGCGTCAGCACCTCCAGGTTCGCCAAGTTGCCCAGTTCGGGCGGGATCTCGCCCGTCAGGCCGTTGAAGCCCAGGTCCAGTTGTCGCAGGTTGGCCAAGTTGCCCAGTTCGAGCGGGATCTCGCCCGTCAGGCTGTTGTCGGACAGCCGCAGCTGCTCCAGGTTGGTCAAGCCGCCCAGTTCGGACGGTATCTCGCCCGTCAGGCCGTTTCCGCCCAGCAACAGCCCCTCCAAGCTGGCCAAGTTGCCCAGTTCGGGCGGTATCTGGCCCGTCAGGCCGTCGTTGGAGCCCAGGTCCAGTTGCCGCAGGTTGGCCAAGTTGCTCAGCTCGGGCGGGATCGCACCCGTCAGGCCGTTATCTCTCAGGTCCAGCTCCTCCAGGTTGGCCAAGTTGCCCAGTTCGGGCGGTATCTCGCCCGTCAGGCCGTCGTTGGAGCCCAGGTCCAGTTGCCGCAGGTTGGCCAAGTTGCCTAGCTCGGCCGGTATCTCGCCCGTCAGGTCGTTGTCTCTCAGGTCCAGCTCCTCCAGGCTGGCCAAGTTGCCCAGCTCGGGCGGTATCCCGCCCGTCAGGTCGTTGTCCTGCAGGTCCAGCCTTTGGACGCGGCCGCTTGCGTCCGTCACGACTCCGTGCCACGTGTCCGGCGGCGCGTCGGTCAGCCATTTGTCGTGTTTGGCCCACGATCGGCCCCCTGTTGATTCGAACAAGAGCCCCAGCACGTCGCGGTCCGTTAGCGGCGGGCACTCGTTGTCCGTGCCGGAATGCGACGGGACCGAACGCAACCATGTGCGGAACGCGGGACTAGCCGGAGTGCACAGATCCGTGTCGTCGTATGAGAGAGTCCGCAACGGCAAGGCGGTCATTCGCAACCAAAGGCGACCGCCGAGTTGGCCGTTTCCATCGAGCAGCAACTCTCGAAGCAAGTCCAGCAACGCCAAGTTTCCTAGCAGTTCGCCGGACAGGCCGTTTCGGCTCAAGTCCAGTCTGGAGACGCGACCGGAGACGGAATCGGTCTCTACCCCGTACCAGTTGGCCAAGGGCCCTGGCTTAAGCCAGCCGTCGGACGATGTCCAGGCGGACCCTCGAGTTGAATGGTAGACGGACCGAAGTACGGCGGCGTCGGCCTCGTGGCAGAACGGCCCTGCATGGTGGTCAAGGCTATCGGCAAAGACGATGAATTGCCGTGTGCCCGGTGCACACAAGCCAGCGTTCTTATCCCAAGAAAAGCCACTCAGCTTTGGCAGATCGCTGAACGTAGGCGGAATCACGCCCGTCAGGCCGTTGCCGGACAGGGACAGCGCCTCCAGGTTGGCCAAGTTGCCCAGCTCGGGCGGAATCACGCCCGTCAGGCCGTTGCCGGACAGGTTCATATGCCACAGGCTGGTCAAGCTACCCAGTTCGGACGGGATCGCGCCCGTCAGGCCGTTGCTGAACAGGGACAGCAGCTCCAGGTTGGCCAAGTTGCCCAGCTCGGGCGGTATCGCGCCCGTCAGGCCGTTGCCGCCCAGCAACAGCCCATCCAAGCTGGCCAAGTTGCCCAGCTCGGACGGGATATTGCCCGTCAGTCTGTTGCTGAACAGGTACAGGCTCTCCAGGTTGGCCAAGTTGCCCAGCTCGGGCAGGATCTCGCCCGTCAGTCTGTTGCCGCTCAGGTCTAGTCGCCGCAGGCTGGCCAAATTGTCCAGTTCGGGCGGTATCTCGCCCGTCAGGCCGTTGTTGAGCGTCAGGTTCAATCGCCGCAGGTTGGCCAAGTTGCCCAGTTCGGGCGGTATTTCGCCCGTCAGGCCGTTGTATCCCAGGTCTAGCACCTTCAGGCTGGCCAAGTTGCCCAGTTCGGGCGGTATTTTGCCTGTCAGGTCGTTGCTGGCCAGGTCCAGCCCTTGGACGCGGCCGCTCGCGTCCGTCTCGACTCCGTGCCACGCATTCAGCGGTGCGTCGGTCAGCCATTTGTCGCTCGTGATCCAGTTCGAACCGCCCGTCGCTTCGTACACAGCCACCAGCACGGCGCGGTCGCCAGCGGTCATCGCGAGGCGGTCGGCCGCCGCCGGGACCGCTTTGACTGGAGGCTCGGTCAACTCGTCGCTGCACGCCGCCGTCGCCGCCAGCCCGAGGGCAAGTGCGGCCGCCGCGCGTCCCAGCGCAACCCTAAGGACATCTCGATGCATAGCAGAACTCCCTTCGCGCCACTCGACCAGCAGATCCATGCGGCCTCGCCCCAGCCCGTACTCCCCAGCGCTCCGGGTGTTCCCGGAATGGCTGGAAACGCGGCCGACAACTCGTCCATCCGCACGGTGCCGAGCCGTCCACGTACCACTTGGTCTCGTCCGCCATCTCCTCTTGCGGCATAATCGTGCGGGGAGGGCGGTGCGCGCTGGCGGATTCGTGTCCTCCTACTTTCGGCCCGCGTGCTTCATCGTCGTTCGCATGTTCCCATGGCCAAGCGCGGTCCGGCAGTAGGCAGACTCATGCGGGTCCACCACGAAAGGACAGGATGCCTTGGAGCGAAGACCGACCAACATCCAGACCGACGATCTGGAGCGTTGCACCCAGGCTCTGGACCAAGCCTGCGAGTGGCTTCGGAAGGCCAAGCCCGGCGAAGCTGCCTACGCCGTCGGGCGAGCGGCCTGCATCAAAGAATCCGAGGTGTCGTTGGAACTGAGCGGCAAGTTGCTGAAGCGACGCCTGTGGCCCTTCTTCGCAAGCGACCGCCAAGCCGACCGTCTTTCCTTCAAGGATGTGTTTCGCCATGCCGCGAAGCACGGCCTGATCACGACGCCAGAGACTTCGGCGAGAGATCGAGCGCGCCTACGTCGTGCTAGCCAAGGGTGGGTGAGGAGACGCGGGGCTGACCCAGGCGCGCGCCGTCGCGGTATCGATTTCGGGCCATCGCCCAGCCGTCAGGGCCGCCGCAAGATCAGCGGTGCCAAGCGTCGGACCGGGGGATGCCGGAACTCACCTGAACTTCCAGTTCCCGTTCTGGCAGTGCTCGCCCGGCGTCCGGCTGCGCCCCTGCCGCCGATCCGGGCCAATCGCGCAGAATGCCGCGCACTCTTCCCGTGGCCGGGTCCCGAAGGAGTGCCGCCGCCGGGCCGGCACCCGCGCTCATGGCCACCGAGCCGTCGGGGCCCGTCAACACGATTCGCGACAGAGCGTCCGCCCAGTCCGAGTCCGCTGCAAGCGAAAGCGCGAACGACGAGCGACCGTCGCCGTCGGCCGTCTCCGTCATCTCGAAGCGCTGGGAGAAGAGCACACGACCGTCTCCGGCCTCGCCCACGATCCGCCATGCGCCGGCTCCGTCGAGGAGCGACGGCCTGCCGTCGATCACGAACGCCGGGTTCAGGAACGGCGCACCGTCGGTGCCGACGCCGCCCCAAAGCAACAGTGCTCGCGAGGGCGGCCCCGCATAGTAGGCCCCGACTCCCGCCTCGTCATGCAGGCGCCACCGCAACGCGTTTGCGAAGTGGTAGTCGCTAACCCCTGCTGGGTCGCAGTAGGTCATTAGGTCGGGAATCGCCGGGAACACCAAGTGCCCGGACCGACGATCCCAGCCCCATGCGCCAGCGCGCCCTCCAGCGTGCGGATACCCCAGATCAGGATCATCCGCCCCGCCGCAGCGAGCATGAAATAGATGCATGTTGTGGCCGAACTCGTGCGCGATGGTTTCCCCGTATGGGACAGAGAACATGGCCTTGCCGGGAATATAGCCTATTCCTAGTGCTCTGGTTGGGGTTGGGTTGCGGAGTGTGCCCATGTAGTAGCCTGCTCCGCTCTCCATGACCCGAATCGCTTCGGTCTGGCGCAACAGAGCGAGTGCACTCCTAGTAGAGGTCCAAACGGGTTCGTGAACCGTCACGCTCATGGGCCCCACGGGCAGCAGCCTGCGGGTCTCATCGAAGAGCGAGTCTTCCGCCGTCAGTCCATTCGTCACGTCCAGAATCGACGAATCAGGCTCGGACTCCAACAAGAACGGCACCACCGTCACGTCGAACGCCGGCATGTCGTACACGTCCAGTACCGTCCGTCCCGTTGCGGGAATGCGCCGCGGAATCCCCAGTGCCGGATTGAGCGCGCCTTCCGGGTCCAGCACTACGACCATCTCCGTACCCGGCCGCAGGACGTCTCCCGGAACCTCGGCGTTTGCCGACAAAGAGAGACTGCTTTCTGCGGTATCGGCCTCGGCCGGTATCGCTCCGTCCCCCGGCGAGACCCGAACGCTGTGCGTGGACCCGTCGTCGTGCTGGTAGAACGTCACCAACCCCGACGGGATGGGCGCGCCGTTCGCATCGGGTGCAGCCACGAACACGCGCAGCAGCCCCGGCCTGCCCGCGACCAGCGGCACAGGAAAATCTGCCGACTGCACCGCCTGCACGATGTACGCCGACGCCGTGGCCGTCGCCGTTCCCACCTGCGTCTTGCATACGGGAAAGTACTGATTCCACATCGACCTCAGCCACCGCCGGGTGGCGGAATCGTCCTGAAGACAGATTTCCGTGCCGTCCAAGACGAGTTCTCGCAACTTGACGAGGTTCGCCAACGGCAATGCCCCAAACAGGTCTGGATTGCTGGACAGGTCCAGCTCCTTCAGGTTGGCCAATTTGCCCAGTTCGGGCGGGATCTCGCCCGTCAGGCCGTTGCTGGACAGGTCCAGCCACCTCAGGTTGGCCAATTTGCCCAGTTCGGGCGGGACGCCCGTCAGGCCGTTGCTGGACAGGTCCAGAGACCACAGGTTGTCCAAGTCGCCCAGTTCGGACGGGATCTCGCCCGTCAGGCCGTTGTTCCGCAGGTCCAGCCCCGACAGGTTGTCCAATTTGCCCAGTTCGGGCGGGATCTCGCCCGTCAGGCCGTTTTTTTCCAGCCACAGCGACCTCAGGTTGTCCAAGTCGCCCAGTTCGGGTGGGATCTCGCCCGTCAGGCCGTTTTTTTCCAGCCACAGCGACCTCAGGTTGTCCAAGTCGCCCAGTTCGGGTGGGATCTCGCCCGTCAGGCCGCTGGCGAACAGATTCAAAGACCTCAGGCTGGCCAATTTGCCCAGTTCGGGCGGGATCTCGGTCAGGCTGTTGAAGCTCAGGTCCAGCTCCTCCAGGTTGGCCAATTTGCCCAGTTCGGGCGGGATCTCGGTCAGGTTGTTGGTTCCCAGGTCCAGCTCCTTCAGGTTGGCCAATTTGCCCAGTTCGGGCGGGATCTCGCCCGTCAGGTTGTTGGTTCCCAGGTTCAGCTCCTCCAGGTTGGCCAATTTGCCCAGTTCGGGCGGGATCTCGCCCGTCAGGTCGTTCCACCATAGGTCCAGCCCTTGGACGCGGCCGCTTGCGTCCGTATCGACTCCGTCCCACTCCCCCAGCGGTGCGTCGGTCAGCCAGTTGTCGTGGTCGTCCCACGATCGGCCCCCTGTCGATTCGAACAAGATTTCCAGCACACCGCGATCCGTCAGCGGCGGGCACTCGGTACCCGTGCCGGAATGCGACGGGATCGAACGCAACCACATGCGGAACGCGGGATTGGCCGGAGTGCACAGATTCGTGCCGTCGTATGAGAGAATCCGCAACGGCAAGTCGGTCATTCCCGACCGAAGGCGACCGCCGAGTTGGCCGTTTCCGTCGAGCCGCAACTCTCGAAGCAAGTCCAGCGACGCCAAGTTTCCCAGCAGTTCGCCGGACAGGCCGTTTCGGCTCAAGTCCAGTTCGGAGACGCGACCGGAGACGGAATCCGTCTCTACCCCGTACCAGTCGGCCAAGGGCCCCGGCTGAAGCCAACCGCCGGACGATGCCCAGGCGGAACCTTGAGTCGAATGGTAAACGGACCGGAGTACGGCGGCGTCGGCCTCGTGGCAGAACGGCCCTTTCTGGTAATAGAAGCTCTCGGCAAAGCTGATGAACCGCCGTGTGCCCGGTGCACACAAGCCAGCGTTGTCATCCCAATTAAAGCTCCTCAGGTTTGGCAGATCGCTGAACGCAGGCGGAATCAGGCCCGTCAGAGCGTTGCCGAACAGGTGCAGTTGCCGCAGGCTGGCCAAGGTGCCCAGTTCGGCCGGGACCTCGCCCGTCAGGTCGTTGTAGGACAGGTACAGCCACTCCAGGTTGGCCAATTTGCCCAGCTCGGGCGGTATCTCGCCCGTCAGGCCGTTCTGGCTCAGGTACAGCACCTTCAGGTTGGCCAAGTCGCCTAGCTCGGGCGGTATCACGCCCGCCAGGCCGTTGGAGGACAGGTACAGCCACTCCAGGCTGGCCAAGCCGTCCAGCTCGGCCGGGATCTCGCCCGTCAGGCCGTTGTCTCTCAGGTCCAGCCCCTCCAGGTTGGCCAAGTCGCCCAGCTCGGCCGGGATCTCGCCCGTCAGGTCGTTGAACCGCAGGCTCAGCCCCTCCAAGCTGGTCAAGGTGCCCAGTTCGGCCGGGACCTCGCCCGTCAGGCCGTTGGAGGACAGGATCAGCTTTTGGACGCGGCCGCTTGCGTCCGTAGAGACTCCGTGCCACCCCCCAAGCGGTGCCTCGGTCAGCCAGCTGTCGTTTTTGGTCCAGTTCGGACCGTCCGTCGCTTCGTACAGAGCCACTAGCGCGGCGCGGTCGCCAGCGGTCGTCGCGAAGCCGTCGGCCGCCGCTGGGGCCGCTTCGACCGGAGGTTCCGTCAACTCGTCGCTGCACGCCGCCGTCGCCGCCAGCCCGAAGGCACATGCGGCCGCCGCGCGTCCCAGCGCAGCCCTAAGAACACCGTCGGCACTCCAGAGTCTGGTCCGCCGGGGCGTTGTGCGATCGGCGCCCCTGCCGCCCGAAGACCCCCGATCGCGGAAATCGTAAGCTTGAGCGCCCCCGACTTTCCCTCCACAGGGTCCACGCATTCGCCTACCCATATGACGGTCCCCGGCGACGCCGTGACCACCGAGTCCGTTGACACGAACGTCCTCACCCTTGTCGCAGGCGCTGGCTGGTCGAACCACTGCAACTTCTCCTTTGCTACTAGACTCGATGCGGCAACTGCCCAGCCACCGATTACAACCGAGTACTACATGGAGATCGGCACTGCGGCAAGGCGGAGCGTTCCGACGGCCCTTCCAACTCACATCCCGCAAACTGCAACCTCCGCGCCGCTCTCCGCCGTCCGGCTCTCGCGAAACACCTTCTCATCCCAACTGTGGGTAAGGGGGACCCGAGCCGTCCGGGGCGTCCGGGGAGCGTGCCCCCGGACGGCTTCAATCCCCTCCTACCGCCGGATGCCCGCCGCGGTGTTGGCCGGGTCCTCTTCGGCGGGACGCGCCCGCTCCAGGGGTCGCTGCTCCGGGTACACTTCGTCCAGAGTCGTGCCGTCGTAGAGGCGGCCGTCCTTCATGACGTAGCGGATCTCCACGGTATTGCGGAGGTCGTCCAGCGGGTTCGAGTCGAGCACCACGATGTCGGCGAACTTGCCTTCCTCGATGCTGCCCAGCTGCTCGCCGAAGCCGATCGCTTCTGCGCCAAGGATCGTGGCGGCGCGCAGGATGTCGTAGCTGGTCGCGCCTCCCGACCCCATGGCCCACATCTCCCAGTGGTAGCCCAGCCCCTGCAACTGCCCGTGGCTGCCCACGCCCATGCGCGCGTCGCCTTCCAGCATCTTCTTCACGAACTCGCCGTGGCGCGGGAAGACGTGCTCCTCTTCCAGGAACCAGCCTGCCTGGCCGGGACTGCCGCCGCCGCCGGGGCCGCGCCGCCGCGCTCGGGCGTCGATGTTGCCGTGGGGCACGAAGACGTTCAGCTTCGGGTCGTCGTGGACGTTCTCGGTGGCGTAGAACCAGTTCTCGCCGAACGGCCCGCCGTACGATACGAGCAGGGTGGGCGAGTTGGTGGTCTCCGATTCCTTGAACAACTCCACCACGTCGGAGTAGATCGGCGCGATCGGCAGGTTGTGCTCGATCCCCGGGTAGCCGTCGATGGCGTGGGTCATGTCGATCTTGAAGTCCAGCCCTCCCTCCGTCGTCGGCATGAGTTCCAGCTCCTTCGCCGCCTGGATAATCCATTGGCGCTGCTGCCGGTTCCCACTCATGTACATCTTCAGCGTCTTGGTGTCGTAGTACTGGGAGTAGCGCCGCAGGATCGACTTGGCGTCCCGCCTTCGGAGACGCCGCCGCGGTGGAGGTTCAGTTGCAGGAGCTGGCCGAGGCTCTGCGGGAGGCGTAGGCAGAGGACCGCCGCAAGATCAGCGACGCCAAGCGTCGGACCGGGGGATGCCGGAACTCACCTGAACTTCCAGTCCCCGTTCCGGCAGTGCCCGCCCGGCGTCCGGCTGTGCCCCTGCCGCCGATCCGGGCCAATCGCCCAGAATGCCGCGCACTCTACCCGTGGCAGGGTCCCGAAGTAGTGCCACCGCCGGGCCGGTGCCCGCGTTCATCGCCACGGAGCCGTCGGGGCCCGTCAACACGATTCGCGACAGAGCGTCCGCCCACTCCGAGTCCGCTGCAAGCGCAAGCGCGAACGACGAGCGTCCGTCGCCGTCGGCCGTCTCCGCCATCTCGAAGCGCTGGGAGAAGAGCACGCGACCGTCTCCCGCCTCGCCCACGATCCGCCATGTGCCGGCCCCGTCCAGGAGCGACGGCCTGCCGTCGAACACGAACGCCGGGTTCAGGAACGGCGCACCGTCGGCGCCGACGCCGCCCCAAAGCAACAGCGCCCGCGTGGGCGGCCCCGCGTAATAAGCCCCGACTTCCGCCTCGTCGCGCACGCGCCACCACAACGCGTTTGCGAAGTGGTAGTCGCTGATCTCGCCGTCGTTGCAGTAGCCCATTACGTCGGTAACCGTCGGGGGCACCAAGCGCCCGGACCGACGATCCCAGCCCCACGCGCCAGCAACCCCCCCGGCGTGCGGATATCTGAAATCAACACCTCTGATCAATTGGCAGGGAGCATGCTTAAGATGCATGTTGTGGCCGAACGCGTGTGCGATGGGTTCCCCGTCTGGGACAGAGAACATGGCCTTGCCGGGAATATCGCCTACTGCTAGTACCTTGTCGGGAGTATAGCCTGTTCCTAGTAATCCGGTTGGGGTTGGGTTGGGGAGTGTGCCCATGTAGTAGCCTGCTCCGCCCTCCATGACCCGAATCGCTTTGGTCTGGCGCAACAGAGCATCTGCATCCCTAGTATAGGTCCAAACAGGTTCGTGAACCGTCACGCTCATGGGCCCCACGGGCAACAGCTTCCGGGTCTCCTCGAAGAGCCCATCTTCCGCCGTCAGTCCATTCGTCACGTCCAGAATCGACGAATCCGGTTTGGGCTTCCACAAGAACGGCAACACCGTCACGTCGAACGCCGGCATCTCGTACACGTCCAGTGCCGTCCGCCCCGCCGCGGGAATGCGCCGCGGAACCCCCAGCGCCGGGTCGAGCGCGCCTTCCGGGTCGAGCACCACAACCATCTCCACACCCGGCCGCAGGACGTCTCCCGGAACCTCGGCGTTCGCCGACAAAGAGAGACTGCCTTCTGCGGTCTCGGCCTCGGCCGGTATCGCTCCGTCCCCTGGCGAGACCCGAACGCTGTGCGTGGACCCGTCGCGCTGGTAGAACGTCGCCAACCCCGACGGGATGGGCGCGCCGCCCGCATCGGGCGCCGTCACGAACACGCGCAGCAGTCCCGGCCTGCCCGCGACCAGCGGCACAGGAAAATCCGCCGACTGCACCGCCTGCACGATGTACGCCGACGCCGTGGCCGTCGCCGTTCCCACCTGCGTCTTGCATACGGGAACGTACTGCCTCCACATCCTCAGCCACAGCCGGGTGGCGGAATCGTCCAGAACGCAGATTTCCGTGCTGTCCAAGACGAGCTCCTCCAGCTTGACGAGATTCGCCAACGGCAATGCCCCAAACAGGTCCGGATTGTTGGCCAGCGACAGCTCCTCCAGGTTAGCCAAGGTGCCCAGCCCGGCCGGGATCTCGCCCGTCAGGCCGTTTGCGTCCAGTCCCAGCCGCTCCAGGTTGGCCAAGTTGCCCAGCTTGGCCGGGATCTCGCCCGTCAGGCCGTTGCCGGCTAGGTACAGCCGTTCCAGGTTGGCCAAGTTGCCCAGTTCGGGCGGGATCACGCCCGTCAGGCCGTTGTCGTTCAGCCACAGACCCCACAGGTTGGCCAAGCTGCCCAGCTTGGGCGGGATCTCGCCCGTCAGGCCGTTGTCGTCCAGGTACAGATACCGCAGCTTGACCAAGTCGCCCAGCTTGGGCGGGATCTCGCCCATCAGGCCGTTGAAGCCCAGCCACAGCTGCTCCAGGTTGGCCAAGGTGCCCAGCTCGGCCGGGATCTCGCCCGTCAGGCTGTTGGAGCCCAGCCACAGCTGCTCCAGGTTGGCCAAGGTGCCCAGCTCGGCCGGGATCTCGCCCGTCAGGCTGTTGCCTGACAGCTTCAGCGTATTGACGCGGCCGCTTGGGTCCGTCTGGACTCCGTGCCACTTTCCCAACGGCGCGTCGGTCAGCCAGTTGTCTTGGCGAGCCCACGATCGGCCCCCTGTTGATTCGAACAAGAGCTTCAGCACGTCGCGATCCGTCAGCGGCGGGCACTCGCTACCCGTGCCGGAATGCGACGGGATCGAACGCAACCACATGCGGAACGCGGGACTGGCCGGAGTGCACAGATCCGTGCCGTCGTATGAGAGAATCCGCAACGGCAAGTCGGTCATTCCCGACCGAAGGCGACCGCCGAGTTGGCCGTTTCCGTCGAGCCGCAACTCTCGAAGCAAGTCCAGCGACGCCAAGTTCCCTAGCAGTTCGCCGGACAGGCTGTTTCGGCTCAAGTCCAGTCCGGAGACGCGACCGGAGACGGAATCCGTCTCTACCCCGTACCAATCGGCCAAGGGCCCTGGCTGAAGCCAGCCGCCGGACGATGCCCAGGCGGCACCTCGAGTTGAATGGTAGACGGACCGGAGCACCACGGCGTCGGCCTCGTGGCAGAACGGCCCTTTCTGCTCGTCGAGGCTCTCGGCAAAGCTGATGAACCGCCGTGTGCCCGGTGCACACAAACCAGCGTTCTTATCCCAGGAAAAGCTACTCAGGTTCGGCAGATCTCTGAACGCAGACGGGATCACACCCGTCAGGACGTTGTATCTCAGGCTCAGCGTATCCAGGCTGGTCAAGTTGCCTAGCTCGGCCGGGATCTCGCCCGTCAGGCCGTTGAAGGACAGGTACAGCCCCCCCAGGTTGGCCAACTTGCCCAGCTCGGCCGGGATCTCGCCCGTCAGGTCGTTGACGTTCAGGACCAGCGAGGTCAGGTTGGCCAATTTGCCCAGCTCGGCCGGGATCTCGCCCGTCAGGCCGTTGAAGCCCAGCCGCAGCCACTCCAGGTTGGCCAAGTTGCCCAGCTTGGGCGGGATCTCGCCCGTCAGGCCGTTGCTTCCCAGGCTCAGCGACACTAGGTTGGTCAAGCTGCCCAGCTCGGGCGGTATTTCGCCCGTCAGGCTGTTTTTGGTCAGGCTCAGTCGCCGCAGGCTGGCCAAGTTGCCCAGCTTGGGCGGTATTTCGCCCGTCAGGACGTTGAAGCCCAGCCACAGCCACTCCAAGTTGGCCAAGTTGCCCAGCTCGAGCGGTATTTCGCCCGTCAGGTCGTTGCTGCTCAGGTACAGCCGCTCCAGGTTGGCCAATTTGCCCAGCTCGGGCGGTATTTCGCCCGTCAGGCCGTTGAGGCTCAGGCTCAGCGACTCCAGGTTGGCCAAGTTGCCCAGCTCGGGTGGCATCTCGCCCGTCAGGCCGTTTTCGCGCAGGTTCAGCCTTTGGACGCGGCCGCTTGCGTCCGTCGAGACTCCGTGCCACGCGTACAGCGGCGCGTTGGTCAGCCAGTTGTTGTTCTTGGTCCAGTTCGGACCGTCCGTCGCTTCGTACAGAGCCACCAGCACGTCGCGGTCGCCACCGGTCGTCGCGAAGCCGTCGGCCGCCGCCGGGGCCACTTCGACTAGAGGTTCCGTCAACTCGTCGCTGCACGCCGCCGTCGCCGCCAGCCCGAAGGCAAGTGCCGCCGCCGCACGTCCCAGCGCAGCCCTAAGAACACCGTCGGCACTCCAGAGTCCGGTCCGCGGGGCCGTTGTGCGACCGGTGCTCCTGCCGCCCGAAGACCCCAGGTCGCGGAAATCGCAAGCTTGAGCACGCATTCGCCCACTCATATGACGGTCCCCGGCGACGCCGTGACCACCGAGTCCGTTGACACGAACGTCCTCACCCTTGTCGCAGGCGCTGGCTGGTCGAACCACTGCAACTTCTCCTTTGCTACTAGACTCGATGCGGCAACTGCCCAGCCACCGATTTTGACCGATACTATACGGAGACTGGCACTGCGGCAAGCCGGAGCGTTGGCCGGGTCCTCTTCGGCGGGGCGCGCCCGCTCCAGGGGTCGCTGCTCCGGGTACACTTCGTCCAGAGTCGTGCCGTCGTAGAGGCGGCCGTCCTTCATGACGTAGCGGATCTCCACGGTATTGCGGAGGTCGTCCAGCGGGTTCGAGTCGAGCACCACGATGTCGGCGAACTTGCCTTCCTCGATGCTGCCCAGCTGCTCGCCGAAGCCGATCGCTTCTGCGCCAAGGATCGTGGCGGCGCGCAGGATGTCGTAGCTGGTCGCGCCTCCCGACCCCATGGCCCACATCTCCCAGTGGTAGCCCAGCCCCTGCAACTGCCCGTGGCTGCCCACGCCCATGCGCGCGTCGCCTTCCAGCATCTTCTTCACGAACTCGCCGTGGCGCGGGAAGACGTGCTCCTCTTCCAGGAACCAGCCTGCCTGGCCGGGACTGCCGCCGCCGCCGGGGCCGCGCCGCCGCGCTCGGGCGTCGATGTTGCCGTGGGGCACGAAGACGTTCAGCTTCGGGTCGTCGTGGACGTTCTCGGTGGCGTAGAACCAGTTCTCGCCGAACGGCCCGCCGTACGATACGAGCAGGGTGGGCGAGTTGGTGGTCTCCGATTCCTTGAACAACTCCACCACGTCGGAGTAGATCGGCGCGATCGGCAGGTTGTGTTCGATCCCCGGGTAGCCGTCGATGGCGTGGGTCATGTCGATCTTGAAGTCCAGCCCTCGGCGTGGTAATGCGTGTCCACGAACCCGAGCACCAGGGTCTTGCCCGTGACGTCGATGACGACGTCGCTGTTCCTCTCGGTGGCCTCGTAGGTCTCGGTGGTGTCCGCCAGCACCTCATCGTCGTCGCCCCGCGCCACCAACGAGTCGGCCACGACCTGCACCGAGTCGGCCTGGAGCCTGCGGATCTTCGTCTTCCAGCTCCTCGGGAACCTCGTCGTCCTCTCCCTTGACGCTGTCGGCCTCCGCCCGCTTCTCCGTGAGCGTGTCCGCGACGGCCGCGGCTGGTGGGCAACGTCGCTGGGATGCTCGCCGTGTTGAAGGGGCTGCCGACGGGCTACAACCGGGATATGGAATGGTGCGCGAGCGAGTGGCGGGCGTCGGGCCGGGAGCTGAGCGACCTAGTGGTGGATGAGATGCGGAGTGCGCACCCCGCCTTCGGAGACGCCGCCGCGGTGGAGGTTCAGTTGCAGGAGCTGGCTAAGGCTCTGCGGGAGGCGTAGGCAGAGGAGCGCCGCAGGATCAGCGACGCCAAGCGTCGGACCGGGGGATGCCGGAACTCACCTGGACTTCCAGCCCCCGTTCCGGCAGCGTCCGCCCGGCGTCTGGCTGCGCCCCTGGTACCGTCGACTCGCCCCAGTTGCGCAGAATGCCGCGCACTCTTCCCGTGGCCGGGTCCCGCAACAGAGCCGCCGCCGGGCCGTCGCCCACGCTCATGGCCACGGAGCCGTCAGGGCCCGTCAACACGATTCGCGACAGAGCGTCCGCCCACTCCGAGTCCGCTGCAAGCGCAAGCGCGAACGACGAGCGGCCGTCGCCGTCGGCCGTTTCCGCCATCTCGAAGCGCTGGGAGAAGAGCACGCGACCGTCTCCGGCCTCGCCCACGATCCGCCATGCGCCGGCCCCGTCCAGGAGCGACGGCCTGCCGTCGAACACGAACGCCGGGTTCAAGAACGGCGCACCGTCGGTGCCGACGCCGCCGTAAAGCAGCAGCGCCCGCATGGGCGGACCTGCGTAATAGGCCCCGACTCCCGCCTCGTCGCCCAGGCGCCACCGCAACGCGTTTGCGAAGTGGTAGTCGCTGATCCCGTAGTTGACGGCGCAGTTGCCCATTACGTCGGAAACCGTCGGGAGCACCAAGCGCCGATCCCAGCCCCATGCGCCAGCAACCCCCCTGGCGTGCGGATACTCCGGATCAAGATCATCCGTTGTACCGCAGGGAGCGTGCAGAAGATTCATGTTGTGGCCGATTACGTGCGCGATGATTCTCCGGTCTGGGGTAGAAAACGAGACCTTGCCGCGAACGTTGGTTGCTCCTGCTAGTCCTCCGGTCGGGTTGGGGAGTGTGCCCATGTAGTAGCCTGCTCCGCCCTCCATGACCCGAATCGCTTTGGTCTGGCGCAACAGAGCAGATGCATCGCTAGTAGAGGTCCAAACGGGTTCGTGAACCGTCACGCTCATGGGCCCCACGGGCAGCAGCCTCCGGGTCGCCGTGAAGAGCCAATCTTCCGCCGTCATTCCATTCGTCACGTCCAGAATCGACGAATCAGGCTCGGATTCCAACAAGAACGGCACCACCGTCATGTTGAACGCCGGCATGTCGTACACGTCCAGCGCCGTCCGCCCTGCCGCGGGAATGCGCCGTGGAATCCCCAGCGCCGGGTCGAGCGTGCCTTCCGGGTCGAGCTCCACAACCATCTCCACACCCGGCCGTAGGACGTCTCCCGGAACCTCGGCGTTCGCCGACAACGAGAGACTGGTTTCTGCGATCTCGGCCACGGCCGGTATCGCTCCGTCCCCCGGCGAGACCCGAACGCTGTGCGTGGACCCATCGCGCTGGTAGAACGTCGCCAACCCCGACGGGATGGGCGCGCCGCCCGCATCGGGTGCAGCCACGAACACGCGCAGCAGCCCCGGCCTATCCGCGACCAGCGGCACAGAATCTGCCGACTGCACCGCCTGCACGATGTACGCCGTCGCCGTGGCCGTTCCCGCCTGCACCTTGCATACGGGAACGTACTGCCTCCACTTCGACCTCAGCCACAGCCGGGTGGCGGAATCGTACGGAAGGCAGATTCCCGTGCCGTCCAAGGCGAGTACCCGCAACTTGACGAGGTTCGCCAACGGCAATGGCCCAAACAGGTCTGGGTTGTTGCCCAGGTCCAGCCTATACAGACTGGCCAAGTTGCCCAGCTCGGCCGGTATCTCGCCCGTCAGGCCGTTGTCGTTCAGCTCCAGAACCAGCAGGTTGGCCAATTTGCCCAGCTCGGCCGGTATCTCGCCCGTCAGGTCGTTGCTGGACAGGTCCAGCTCCTCCCCCAGGTTGGCCAATTTGCCCAGCTCGGCCGGTATCTCGCCCGTCAGGTCGTTGCCGGACAGGTCCAGCTCCTCCAGGTTGGCCAATTTGCCCAGCTCGGCCGGTATCTCGCCCGTCAGGTCGTTGCTGGACAGGTCCAGCTCCTCCAGGTTGGCCAATTTGCCCAGCTCGGCCGGTATCTCGCTCGTCAGGCCGTTGCCTCCCAGGTTCAGCCACTCCAGGTTGGCCAATTTGCCCAGCTCGGCCGGTATCTCGCCCGTCAGACCGTTGTGCCACAGGACCAGCGTATGCAGGTTGGCCAATTTGCCCAGCTCGGCCGGTATCTCGCCCGGCAGGTCGTTGTTGAATAGGGACAGATACTCCAGGTTGGCCAATTTGCCCAGTTCGGGCGGTATCTCGCCCGTCAGGCCGTTGAAGCCCAGGCTCAGCCAATTGACGTGGCCGCTTGCGTCCGTCTGGACTCCGGCCCACTCCTCCAGCGGCGCGTCGGTCAGCCAGTTGTCGTGGTTGGCCCACGATCGGCCCCCTGTTGATTCAAACAAGATCTCCAGCACGTCGCGGTCCGTCAGCGGCGGGCACTCGGTGCCCGTGCCGGTATGCGACGGGATCGAACGCAACCACGTGCGGAACGCGGGACTGGCCGGAGTGCACAGATTCGTGCCGTCGTATGAGAGAATCCGCAACGGCAAGTCGGTCATTCGCGACCGAAGGCGACCGCCGAGTTGGCCGTTTCCGTCGAGCCGCAACTCTCGGAGCAAGTCCAGCGACGCCAAGTTTCCCAGCAGTTCGCCCGACAGGCTGTTTTGGCTCAAGTCCAGTCCGGAGACGCGACCAGAGATAGAATCCGTCTCTACCCCGTACCAGTCGGCCAAGGGCCCTGGCTGAAGCCAGCCGTCGGACGATGCCCAGGCGGCACCTCGAGTTGAATGGTAGACGGACTGGAGCACGGCGGCGTCGGCCTCGTGGCAGAACGGCCCTACCTGTCCGAAAAGGCTCTCGGTAAGGCTCTCGGCAAAGACGATGAATTGCCGTGTGCCCGGTGCACACAAGCCAGCGTTCCCAGCCCACTTAAAGCTCCTCAGGTTTGGCAGATCGCTGAACGCAGACGGGATCATACCTGTCAGGTCGTTGTCGGACAGGTCCAGCCGTTCCAGGTTGGCCAAGTCGCCCAGTTTGGGCGGGATCTTGCCCGTCAGGTCGTTGTCGGACAGGTCCAGCCGTTCCAGGTTGGCCAAGTCGCCCAGTTTGGGCGGGATATCGCCCGTCAGGTCGTTGCCGGACAGGCCCAGCAGATCCAGGCTGGCCAAGTCGCCCAGTTCGGGCGGGATCTCGCCCGTCAGGCCGTTTCTGGACAGGTACAGACTCCTCAGGTTGGCCAAGTCGCCCAGTTTGGGCGGGATATCGCCCGTCAGGCCGATGCCGGACAGGGACAGCAGCTCCAGGTTGGCCAAGTCGCCCAGTTTGGGCGGGATCTCGCCCGTCAGGTCGTTGCCGTCCAGGTCCAGCCGTTCCAGGTTGGCCAAGTCGCCCAGTTTGGGCGGGATCTCGCCCGTCAGGTCGTTGCCGTCCAGCCGCAGCACCTCCAGGTTGGCCAAGTCGCCCAGTTCGGGCGGGATCTCGCCCGCCAGGCCGTTCCACGACAGGTTCAGCTTTTGGACGCGGCCGCTTGCGTCCGTCCAGACTCCCTCCCACGCGTACAGCGGCGCGTCGGTCAGCCAGTTCCGGTTGTCGTCCCAGTTCGGACCGTCCGTCGCTTCGTACAGAGCCACCAGCGCGGCGCGGTCGCCAGCGGTCGTCGCGAAGCCGTCGGCCGCCGCCGGGGCCGCTTCGACCGGAGGCTCGGTCAACTCGTCGCTGCACGCCGCCGTCGCCGCCAGCCCGAAGGCACATGCGGCCGCCGCGCGTCCCAGCGCAGCCCTAAGAACACCGTCGGCACTCCAGAGTCCGGTCCGCGGGGCCGTTGTGCGATCGGCGCCCCTGCCGCCCGAAGACCCCCGATCGCGGAAATCGCAAGCTTGAGCACCCCCGAGCAGTTGTTGTCCGTGTCCGACTTTCCCTCCACCGGGTCCACGCATTCGCCCACTCATATGACGGTCCCCGGCGACGCCGTGACCACCGAGTCCGTTGACACGAACGTCCTCACCCTTGTCGCAGGCGCTGGCTGGTCGAACCACTGCAACTTCTCCTTTGCTACTAGACTCGATGCGGCAACTGCCCAGCCGCCGATTTTGACCGATACTATATGGCGACTGGCACTGCGGCAAGGCGGAGCGTTCCGACGGCCCTTCCAACTCACATCCCGCAAACTGCAACCTCCGCGCCGCTCTCCGCCGTCCGGCTCTCGCGAAACACCTTCTCATCCCAACTGTGGGTAAGGGGGACCCGAGCCGTCCGGGGCGTCCGGGGAGCGTGCCCCCGGACGGCTTCAATCCCCTCCTACCGCCGGATGCCCGCCGCGGTGTTGGCCGGGTCCTCTTCGGCGGGACGCGCCCGCTCCAGGGGTCGCTGCTCCGGGTACACTTCGTCCAGAGTCGTGCCGTCGTAGAGGCGGCCGTCCTTCATGACGTAGCGGATCTCCACGGTATTGCGGAGGTCGTCCAGCGGGTTCGAGTCGAGCACCACGATGTCGGCGAACTTGCCTTCCTCGATGCTGCCCAGCTGCTCGCCGAAGCCGATCGCTTCTGCGCCAAGGATCGTGGCGGCGCGCAGGATGTCGTAGCTGGTCGCGCCTCCCGACCCCATGGCCCACATCTCCCAGTGGTAGCCCAGCCCCTGCAACTGCCCGTGGCTGCCCACGCCCATGCGCGCGTCGCCTTCCAGCATCTTCTTCACGAACTCGCCGTGGCGCGGGAAGACGTGCTCCTCTTCCAGGAACCAGCCTGCCTGGCCGGGACTGCCGCCGCCGCCGGGGCCGCGCCGCCGCGCTCGGGCGTCGATGTTGCCGTGGGGCACGAAGACGTTCAGCTTCGGGTCGTCGTGGACGTTCTCGGTGGCGTAGAACCAGTTCTCGCCGAACGGCCCGCCGTACGATACGAGCAGGGTGGGCGAGTTGGTGGTCTCCGATTCCTTGAACAACTCCACCACGTCGGAGTAGATCGGCGCGATCGGCAGGTTGTGTTCGATCCCCGGGTAGCCGTCGATGGCGTGGGTCATGTCGATCTTGAAGTCCAGCCCTCCTTCCGTCGTCGGCATGAGTTCCAGCTCCTTCGCCGCCTGGATGATCCATTGGCGCTGCTGCCGGTTCCCAGTCATGTACATCTTCAGCGTCTTGGTGTCGTAGTACTGGGAGTAGCGCCGAAGGATCGACTTGGCGTGGTCCGCGTCCCGGATGTTCTCGCTTAGGAAGACGCCCGGTCCCGTGGAGTAGATGCGGGGTCCCGTCATCCCTCCGGTCCGCACGCGGTCCGTGTACCCGAGGATGTCGGTCGTGGCGGTCTGCGGGTCCCGGGTCGTGGTGACGCCGTAGGACAGGGTGGCCAAGTACTGCCACACCTCCTGGGGATGAATCTCCGGCACAAGCCACTGGGCGTGGTAATGGGTGTCCACGAACCCAGGCACCAAGGTCTTGCCCGTGACGTCGATGACGACGGCGCTGTCCGGCACCTCCACCGAGTCCGCCGCGCCCACGGCCACGATCCGGTTGTCGGTGACCACCACCACGCCGTTCTCGATCACGTGGGGGGCGCCGGTAGTGTCGTCGGGCATCTCCGCCATCGTCACGATCCGGCCTCCGCGAAGCGCCACCGTCCCCCGGGGCACGTCCCTTGGCATCGTCACTTCGATCTTCCGCTCGGCGGCCTCGTAGGTCTCGGTGGTGTCGGCCAGAACCTCGTCGTCGCCGCCCCGCACGGCTTCAGCCTTGGCGGCCACTTCCGCCGCCGCGTCGCGGATGGAGTCGGCCCGCGCCGCCAACGAGTCGGCCACGACCTGCACCGAGTCGGCTTGGAGCCTGCGGATCTCGTCCTCCAGCTCCTCGGGAACCTCCTCGTCCTCTCCCTTGATGCTGTCGGCCTCCGCCCGCTTCTCCTTCAGCGTGTCCGCGATGGCCGCAGCCTGAGCTCGCAGCAGCGCCCGCGCGTGGGCGGTCTCCTCTTCCTCCGCCTCCTCGGCCTCAACGTGGTCCAGGTCGTAGGTGAAGAGGACGTTCCCCATCGACCAGTGGAGCGCGCTCCCGTCGGCCGCCCAGGAAGGGAACTCGCCGCCTACGTCGGTGAGCTTGCGGATCGGCACCGGCGACATCGCCAGGTTCATGAGCATGATGTTGGGCGGCTGTGCGCCCACCTCCGCCATGTCCACGACGTAGATGTCCCGTCCGAACTGGACGAACGCCCGGTCGCCTTGGGGAGAGATAACCACCAGCCCGGCTGGGGCCGGCCCGCCGCCGGGCTCGGCAGGGTCGACGCCGCCCGCCGACGGCTCCGTCGGATCGGGGCTCAACCGCCAAGGGAAGACGCGACGGGGCAGGAACTCCCACTCCTGGTGCGGACTGCCGATCCCCCGCAGTCCTTGCCGGCCTCGCACGACCAAGTGGCGCTCTACGTCGGTCCCGTCCCAGCGGAACGACACGAGTCCCTCGAAGGGGCTGTAGGCGTAGATGCGGTCGGGCTCGTCTGCCGCGAAGTGGGCGACGTCCCGGCTTCCCGTCGGCGAGATCACCTCCGCCTCCGCAGGTGCCGCGCCGGACGCCGGAACCCAGACGAACTCGGCGCCCATCGGACCGAAGAAGATCCCGGTCGCTTCCTTCAGCTCTCGCGCCGCGCCCCGGGTCGCCACGATCCGCGCCCCGTCGGGAGACCAGGCGACGTTGTAGTACAGAGCCGCGGTGGCCGTCAGCCGCACCGGCTCGCCGCCGTCGGCCGGCGCCTTCATGACGTGGCCGCCGTCCGTGTCGTCCCACGTCGCGTAGGCGATCCACTGGCCGTCGGGGGACCACTTGGGGTGGAACTCGCCCACGTCCGCGTCAGTCAGCCGGCGGGCCTCGCCGTCGGGCAGCTTCTTCACCCAGAGGCGGTCGAACGCCGTAAAGGCGATCCGGTCTCCGCTGGGTGCTGCCGCCGGCGAGCGGATCTGGCTGGCCGTCACGGCGGCGGTGGTGTCGATCTGGTAAGCGAACTTCACCTCGGGGCCGATCCCCAGCTCCACCTCGACCTCGAAGGGGACCTCGGAGGCGTCGCTGCCGTCCATGGGGACGTTCCAGATCTTGCCGCCGTAGGAGAC
This sequence comes from Longimicrobiales bacterium, assembly GCA_958296005.1. Classification (GTDB taxonomy): domain Bacteria; phylum Gemmatimonadota; class Gemmatimonadetes; order Longimicrobiales; family Gaopeijiaceae; genus CATQHQ01. The sequence goes on along the minus strand of CATQHQ010000002.1, from coordinate 1,735,600 downwards.
GACGATCGCCGAGCCGTCGGGGAGGAAGGAGTAGCCGGGCAGGAGGTCCAGCGGCGCCCGGGACTCCTGTTCGTCCCGCTGCACCGGATAGGCCAGCCACTCCTCGTCGCCGGTCTCCAAGTCGCGCTTCCGCAGCCCCGTGTCGGCGTTGTAGCGAGTGGCGTAGACGAGCCAGCGGCCGTCGGGAGAGACCGCCGGGCGCATGGCGGAGCCGTACCGGGTGGTCATCAGGTCGTGGGTGCCGGTATCGCGGTCGTACCGGTACAGCTGGTAGCGCGGCAAGGTGGCGTTGTACTGCCAGTCGCCGAAGCCGCCGGCGTACCAGACGTGTCGTCCGTCCGGGCTTACTGCCGCGCCCACCATCTTGAGGTTGACGGGGGTGCCGGGCAGCGAGAGCGCCGAGCCTCGCTTCACATGGTACATCGCCAGCTTGGCGGAGCCGCCGAGGCCGCTGGTGCTGCTGGCCAGGACGTAGTCGCCGTCCGGCGTCCACTCGGGCGAGAGGAAGAGGCTGTTGCCGCCCCCGGCCACCCGGGTCGTGTCGGTCTTGTCCAAGCGCATCGTCCAGATCGCGTCGCTTCCGCTCCGGTCGGAGACGAAGACAACCGACTCGCCGTCGGGGCTGAAGCGGGGCTGGACCTCGTACGCCATCCCGGTGAGCAGCGGCGACGCCTTCCCGCCTTCCACGGGCATGGTGTACAGGTCGCCGAGCAGATCGAAGACGATCGTCTGCCCGTCGGGGCTGACGTCCAGGGATATCCACGTGCCCTCGGTGGCCGTGAACTTGGCCGTGCGCGCGCTGGCGAGGGGCAGGGGGTCTTCACGGCCCCGCCCTCCAGGGGGCATCCCAGGCGGCCCTTGCGCCTCGGCCGTCGCAGGGACGAGCGACGGCAACGTCGGGACCGCCAGCAAGGCCAGCAGGAACGCCGTCCGGGACCTCCTCGCCGGGGCCCTCATCGGCCTTCTCCCGGGTTGCCGGCCTCGGAGTCGCCCGCTTCGGGGTCGCCCGCCTGTCGGATCCCGGCGTTCACGTCGGGCGCTGTGGTCCGCCATGGTGCCGTCGGCGCGGGGCGCTGTCTCGGCCACAGCTCGTCCAGCGTGTCGCCGTCGTAGAGCCTTCCGTTCATCATCACCTTGTCCACGGTGTTCGTGTTGCGGATGTCGTCGAGCGGGTTCGCGTCGAGGATCACCAAGTCGGCGAGCTTGCCCGCCTCCACCGAGCCCAGGTCCCTGCCCAGCCCGATCGCCTCGGCACCCATGATCGTGGCGGCCCGGAGCGCGTCGTGCTCGTCCATGCCACCGCTCTGGAGCGCCCACAGCTCCCAGTGATAGCCCAGGCCCTGAAGCTGCCCGTGGCTTCCCACCCCGGTCTTGCCGCCGCCCTCCACCAGCTGCGCCAGCCACCCCGAGTGCTTCCTGAAGGCGTACTCCTCGTCCATGAACCAGCCGCCCCGTCCCGGCCCGGTGGTCTGGAGCCGGCGCGCCTTCGTGTCCAGCTCGCGCTTCGGGGTGAAGTGGGTCAGCTTCTCGTCCCCGAAGATGTCTTCGCTGGTGTAGAAGTAGTTCTCCGCCCACGGTCCGCCGTACGACACCAGCAACGTCGGCGAGTTGACCGTGCCCGAAGTCGCGAAGAGCTGCACCACGTCGTCGTACGCCGGCACGATCGGCATCGAGTGCTCGATCCCCGGGTAGCCGTCCATGGCGTGGGTCATGTTCAGGCGGTAGTCGAGACCGCCCTCGGTGGTGGGCATCAGCCCCAGCTCCCGCGCCGCCATGATCAGCCACTGCCGCTGCCGCCGGTTGCCCGACATGTACATCTTGAACGTCTTCGTGTCGTAGTAGTCGCTGTACTTGCGCAGCACGTCCAGGGCGTGCTCGTAGCTCCGCACGAAGTCGCCGGAGAAGACGCCGGGTCCCGTGTGGTAGACGCGGGGGCCGACCATCTTTCCGGCCCGGACCATGTCCTCGTAGGAGAGCACGTCGGTGGTGGCGGTCTGGGGGTCCCGGGTGGTCGTGACCCCGTAGGCCAGGTTGGCCTGGTAGATCCACGGCTGCGCCCAGTGGAGACCCCACAGGTTCCACATGTGGGCGTGGGTGTCCACGAACCCGGGCACGATTGTCTTGCCGGCCACGTCGATCACCGTCGCGCCCTCGGGCACGTCGCCGGCCCCTGCCGACACCGACGCGATCCGGTTGTTCTCCACGACCACGTCGGCGTTCTGCACGACCTCGTCGCCGTCCATGGTGATCACCCGCGCCCCTCGCAGCACGACCGTGCCTTGGGGAACGTCGCGGTCGGCCATGACGTCGATCCGCTGCTCCGACGGCTCGTACTCCATGTCGCCTGCGGCCGCCTCCAGGTCGTACGTGAAGAGGGCGTTGCCCAGGGACCAGGTGACGGTGCGCGCGCCGGCACCCCAAGCCGGGAACTCGCCGCCCAGGTCGTTGAGCTTGCGCACGGGCACGGCGGCGGAGTCGGGCTTGAAGACGTCCACCACCGGCAGCGTCGCCCCCATGTCGGGCACGGTCACCGTGTACACGTCTCGGCCGATGTAGGCCAGGGCTTGGTCCCCCTCCGGCGCCATCTGAACGATCCCGGCGCTGCGCCGGATCACGAACTCCCTGGGCTCGTCCTCTTCCAGCTGCTGGGGCATGACCAGATCGGAGGTCTCGGAGAAGGAGTAGCCCGGGGCGACGCTCCCAGCGTCCTGGTCGAAGCGGGACTGGATCTGGATGTGCAGCTTCCGGTCCGTGTCGTCCCAGCGGGCGGAGCTGAGGGCCAGCGTCCGCTGTCCGGGCCCGGGCGCGCCGGGAACGGGGTCCCCTTCGCCGAATCCGTAGTAGTAGATGCGGTCCGGGTCAGCGGTGAAGTGGGGCAGCCGTCGTCCCGCGGTGGGACCGATCACCGTGGCGTCGCCTCCGTCGGCGGGGATCCACACGAACTCGGAGTCGAGTCCGCCGATGAAGGGGTCGATCGCTTCCTGCAAGTGCCGCCGGGAGGCCCGAACCGCCACGATCCGCTCGCCGTCCGGCGACCAGGCGAGCTGCTGGTAGTAGGCCGGCGCCGTCGTCAGCGTCGTCGCGCTCCCGCCCTCGGCCGAGACCCGACGGACGTGTCCTTCGCCCGCGTCGTCGTCCCAGGTGACGTACGCCACCCAGCGGCCGTCGGGGGACCACACCGGCTGGAACTCGCCCACCTCGTCCTCCGTGAGGCGTCGCGGGTCGGCGCTGGGCTCGCCGTCGGCGGGCGTGTCGGCGACGTAGAGCCGGTCCAGCGCGGTGAACGCGACCTGCGAGCCGTCGGGGGAGGAGCGGGGGTCGCGGATCTGCTTGACGGTGAAGGTGGGCGTGTCCTCGATGGGGTACTCGAACTCGACTTCTGGCCCGATGGCGATCTCCGCGTCGGCGGTGAACGGGATCTCCGTCGCTTCCGATCCGTCCACGGGAACCCGCCAGATCCGCCCGCCGTAGGAGGCGATCAGCGCATCCGAGTCCGGCGTGAACGAGTAGCCCGGCAGCACGTCCATGTTGGCGGTGGACTCCTGGTCGTCGCGCTGCACGGGGTAGGCGAGCCAGCGCTCTTCGCCGGAGGCCAGCTCCCGAAGCCGGATGCCGGTGTCGGCGTCGTCCCGGCTTCCGTACGCCAGCAGCGTGCCGTCGGGCGAGACGGCCGGGCGGAACGCCGATCCGTAGCGGTTGGTCATCGGCGTGCGCGTGCCCGACTCCCGGTCGTACACCCAGATCTGGTACTGGGGGAAGATCGCGTTGTACTCCCACGTGCTTGATCGCTGAGCGTGCCAGACGTAGCGGCCGTCGGGGCTGACGGCGGGTCCCATCAATCGCCGGATGAACGTTGCGAAGCCGACGGGGCCCTGGCCGACGGCAGACCCGCCGACCATCTCCAGGCCCGTGCCGCCGTCCACGTGGTAGAGCCACAGCTTCTCCAGCCCGCGTAGGGCCCGGGAAACCACGACGTACTTGCCGTCGGGCATCCACTCGGGCGACAAGAAGCGGCTGCCGATCCCCTTGGTCATCTGGGTGGGCTCGCCGCCGGCCGCCGGCATGAGCCAGAGGTTGTTGTCGCCGCTCCGGTCCGAAACGAAGACGAGGCGCTCGCCGTCGGGGCTGAAGCGGGGCTGCATGTCGTGGGGCAGGCCGCTGGTCAAGCGAGTGGCTTGGCCCCCTTCGACCGGCATGGTGTAGAGGTCCCCCAGCAGGTCGAAGGCGATCGTGCTCCCGTCGGGGCTCACGTCCAGGGAGATCCAGGTGCCTTCGGTGGCCGTGAAGCGAGCCCAGCGGGCGGGCTCCATTGGGAGGCCCCGGTCGGGGTCCGGCTTCTCCTCCTGCGCACCGGCGGCGGAGGGGACGAGGAAGAGCATCGCGACCGTGCAGAGGGCGCGGTTGGAGAAACGCATTCGCCGACTCCATGTCTCGTGGTTTGAGGGTGGCGGGCCAAAGCTTCCTTACGCCCCGAGCCCATAGTAGTGTCAGCGGTGGGCGTCGGCTACCGTGCGGGCTTCGCGCGCTCCTGGACTCGCCCCCAACCCTCGGCGACCTTTGGGCATGACCGACGCCAGCCTTCGAGAGATCGCCCTGATCTCGGTGTCCATCGACTTGGGCGCCGGCCGCCGGGGCGTGGACATGGGGCCGTCGGCTCTGCGGATCGCGGGAATTGCCGAGGCGTTGGAAGCTGTCGGACACCGGGTCCACGAGGGCGGGACGATCGCTGCCGGGGGACTGGAGACCAGCGATCCCGGGGACGCGGCCTTGAGGTTCCTCGACGAAGTGGCCCGCGTGACCGCGCGCACTCGGTTCTTGGTGTCGCGGGCCTTGGGCGAGGACCGGTTCCCCGTGATCCTGGGCGGCGACCACTCCTTGTCGATCGGCTCCATCGCCGCCGTCGCGGACCACTTCCGGGAGCGGCGCAAGCCCATCGGCGCGATCTGGGTGGACGCCCACACCGACCTGAACCTTCCCGAGACCACTCCCAGCGGCAACATCCACGGCATGCCGTTGGCGGTTCTCATGGGCCGGGGCGACGGGCGGCTGACGGGACCCGTGCCCAGCCTGCGCCCGGAGCACGTGTGCGTGCTTGGCGCCCGGGAGCTGGACCCGGGGGAGAAGGCGCTGATCTCGGAGATGGGCGTCCGGGTCTTCACGATGTCGGAGATCGACGCCCGGGGCATGGCGCCGTGCATGGACGAGGCTCTGGAGCGGGCGACCGACGGCACGGCGGGCTTCCACCTCTCCTTCGACTTGGACGTGCTCGACCCGCGCTTCGCCCCGGGTGTGGGCACGCCTGTTCACGGCGGCCTCACCAACCGGGAGGCTCACCTGGTGTGCGAGACGGCGGCGCGGTCCGGGCGTCTCGTGGGCCTGGACTTGGTCGAGCTCAACCCGGTGCTGGACCACCGCAACGACACGGCGGTCCTGGCGGTCGGCCTAGTGGCTTCGGCCCTGGGCAAGACGATCCTCTAGAGGCGTGCGACGGCAGGCGCCGTGATCTCCGTCGCCGGCCTCGGCAAGTCCTTCGGCGGACGAACTCTCTTCGCAGGCGCGTCGTTCCGGCTGAACCCGGGCGAGCGCTACGGCCTGGTGGGCGCCAACGGCTCGGGGAAGACCACCCTCCTCGAGATCCTGGCGGGCGACATGGCGCCCAGCGAAGGGTCGGTGTCGGTGCCCAAGCGGGCTCGCCTGGGCGTGCTGCGTCAGGACCAGTTCCTCTACCGCGACGAAGCGGTTCTTCACGTCGCCCTCATGGGCAACCGGGAGCTGTGGGCGGCGATGGCCGAGAAGGAGGAGGTCCTGGCTGCCCCCGACCACGAGTTCGACGCGGTGCGCTTCTCGGAGCTGGAGGAGATCGTTCAGAGCCTCGACGGCTACGCGGCGGAGTCCCGGGCGGGGGCGATTCTGGAGGGGCTGGGGATCCAGGCTTCGGCTCACGGCGACCCCCTGTCCACGCTCTCCGGCGGCTTCCGGTTGCGGGTCCTCCTGGCTCAAGTGCTGGCCAGCGCGCCGGACGTGCTGCTTCTGGACGAGCCCACCAACCATCTAGACATCCTGTCCATCCGTTGGCTGGAGAAGTTTCTGCGCGAGTTCCGCGGCCCGGTCGTCGTGATCAGCCACGACCACAGGTTCCTGGACCATGTCGCCACCCACATTCTGGACGTGGACTACGAGACGGTGCTGGCGTACCCCGGGGGCTACGACGACTTCCGCAGGGCGAAGGAGGCCGAGCGCGAGCGGCGAGAAAAGGGAATCGCCACGCGGGAACGGGAGATCGCCCACCACCAGAAGTTCGTGGACCGCTTTCGGGCCAAGGCCACCAAGGCGCGGCAGGCGCAGAGCAAGGTTCGCCTCATCGAGAAGAAGGCCGAGGCGCTGGTGGCGCTTCCCCGCACCTCCCGTCGCTGGCCGGTCTTTCGCTTCGAGCAGGCGCGCCCCAGCGGCAAGGAAGTGGTGCGCGTGAAGGGCGTCTCCAAGTCCTACGGCGACAACCAAGTGCTCGAGGGCGTGAAGCTGGAGGTCGTTCGGGGCGACCGCTTGGCGGTGATGGGACCCAATGGGATCGGCAAGTCCACCCTCCTCAAGATCATGACGGGACGCGTGGAGGCGGATCGAGGCTCGGTAGAGTGGGGGTACGAGACCCGACCCGGCTACTTCGCGCAGGACCAAGGCGATCACTTCCGCTCCGTGCAGCGAAGCGCCGAGGCGTGGGTCGCCGACTTCTGCGCCGGAAGGGGCAGGGGGTACGCGCGGAGCATGATGGGACGGGTGCTCTTCTCGGGGGACGACGCGGAGAAGCCCCTGGACGCGCTGTCGGGCGGAGAGGCCGCGCGGCTCGTCTTCTGCAGCCTCATGATCAGGGCGCCCAACGTGCTCGTGCTCGACGAGCCCACCAACCATCTCGACATGGAGTCGATCGAAGCGCTGGTGGACGGGCTGCGGACCTACGAAGGCACCCTGGTCTTCGTTTCCCACGACCGCTGGTTCGTGAGCCGTCTGGCGAACCGGATCGTGGAGATCGCGCCGGAAGGCATCCGCGACTACCGGGGCAGCTACGAGGAGTACGTCCACTTCTGCGGCGACGACCACCTGGACGCGGACACGGTGGTGTTGAAGGCGAAGGCGGCGCGGCGGAAGGGCGGCGGTCGGAAGGCCGGGGCGCGCGAACGCCAACGAGGCCGCGGCAACGGCGGCGCACGGACGCGCGACCGGCTGGAGTCCAGGCGGACCCAGTTGATCGCTCGCATCGAAGGGAGGGAGGCGCGGCTGGCCGAGATCGATCGACGGTTGGCGGATCCCGCCCTTTACGCCGATCCTGCCCGCGGCGAGGCCGAGGCGCTGGCGGAAGAGCGCACCAAAACGGCTGCCGAGGTCGAGCGGCTCATGGGCGACTGGGAGGAGCTGGAGGCCGGACTCGACCAGGGGAGACGTTGAGCCGGTGCTCGTAGGGAGCGACCTTGACCAGGAGTCCGGGCAAGGCGCAAGAAGCCAACAAGGGGCGACGACGCATGGGAGATCAACCAGTCGGCCGCGGGATCGGGATCGGGGCTTCCGTCCTTCTTGCCGTCGCCGCTTGCTTCGGCGAGCCGTGGCCCGACCCGCCGCCGGTCGACCCCCAGGTGCTGGCCGCGGAGCACGAGGAGTGGCGTCTGGATCGGCAGGCGACCCTGGTCGACCCGTCGGGGAGGGGCGCAGTGCTGTGGACCGGCCTCTGGGAGTTGCCGGAGGGCGACGACATGCAGTTCGGTGCAGACTCGTCGTTGGCGATCGTGCTGCCGCCGGAAGACTCGCCTCCCGTCGCCGGAACCCTTCGCCGCGCTGGCCGCCACGTCGTTCTTGAGCCGGCCCCCGGCGCGGAGCTGCGAGTACGCGACGGCGACGTCGTCGCTGGCCCGCTGACGCTGAACGACGACCGCTCCGACAGCGTGACCGTTCTCTCGTTGGGCTCGCTGGGGCTGCGGGTGCACGCGGAGCGGGGGACGCCTCGGCTCTGGCTGCGGGCGTGGGACCGGGACTCGCCCCGGCGCGACTCCTTCCGGTTGCCGCCCTACTACCCCGTGGTCGGCGAATGGCGCGTCGCGGCACGCCTGGAACCCTACCCGGAACCCAGGACGTTCGAGCTGGCGGACGTGACCTCCGGTACCGTCGCGAACGTGTCGCCGGGGGAGCTGGTGTTCAGGGCGGGCGGGCGCGAGCGTCGTCTGGTCGCCTTCGCCACCGAGGGCAGCAGCAACTACTTCGTCATGCTGTGGGACTCCACGGCGACTACCCAGACCTACCAAGGCGGGCGCTATATGCGGGTGCCGTTCCCCGGCGAGGACGGCTGGACCGTCATCGACTTCAACCGCGCCTACAACCCGCCGTGCGTCTTCACGCCGTACTCGGTGTGCAGCTTTCCCCCGCGCGAAAGCAGGCTGGCGATCGCCGTGACTGCGGGAGAGAAGCGGCCGACTGAAGCGCCGTACTAGTTCGGCCAGGCGGCCAGCCCCTGCACCTCCGGCGGTCTTGGGGGCCGCCGCCCTACGGGTTGTTCAGGTAGCGCTCCGGGATCGGCCCCGCATCGCCGGCGTCCTGCCAGAAGATCGAGAGGACCCACCAGCGTTCGCCGTCGTCGAGCAGCTGGAAGGAGTTGATCCCCCGCGTGAACGGCTCCGCGTCGTCGTCCGACCGGAAGGAGGCGTAGCTGCTGAAGCGGTGGGCGATGTTGCCGTAGCTCTCGGTGACGCTGCCGGTTTCCACCTCGAAGAAGCCTTCGGCGAACCAGTTCCCCTCCTGCGCCCCCGACGCGTAGTCCTCTGCCGAGAGGATGTTGACCGCCTTGCGGCCGTTCTCGCGGGCTCCCGTCGGCATCAGCCGGGCGCCGGGAGCGAACAGCGAGCGGAACCGGTCCCAGTCCCGCTCGGCGCCCGCTGGACCCGAGATCACGTCGTACACCGCCGTGACGAGGGCGTCGGCAGAGGCTACGTCGGCAGGGTCGGCCTCGAACGTCGGGGGCGCTTCGGCGACTTGGGGTGCCGGTTCGGACGGGGCGGCGTCCGGTGCAGGGTCGGCCTGCGCGCACGCCGCCGCCACGACCACGGCGGTGCCGACGGCGCATCGAGCCAAGGTCCCAAGAGATTTCTTCATGGCCAGGTCTCCTTCTTCAGTTCTTCAGGTCGTGGTGCTTCCGTAGGGGGAGGAGACTGGGCCACCAACCGCTGCAGCGCAACGTCGCGCGAGTTCAGGCGGACCGCGTGCCATTGTGCGCATTGTCCTCTATTATGCACGTGCCCGGCCACGCGGGCGCCGGTTCACCTGCAACCCTGTGACGCCATGACGCAAGACGCCGCTTCCGAGAACGCCAACGTTCGCTTCGAGCCGAACGAGCGTCCGCCCAACACGCTGGCCTTCGGCTTGGGCTTCCAGTTCGTCCTGCTCACCGTGGCGGGAATCGTCCTCACCCCGGCGATCGTCGTCCGCGCCGCCGGCGCAGGGGAGACGTACCTGTCGTGGGCCGTCTTCGCGGCGCTCGTGATCTGCGGACTCACCACCATGTTGCAGTCCTTCCGCGTAGGGCCTGTCGGCTCTGGCTACACGCTGCTCATGGGCACGTCCGGCGCCTTCATCGCGGTGTGCGTCACCGCCCTGGCCCAAGGCGGCCCTGGGATGCTGGCGACGCTGGTCTTCGTGTCGGCCCTCTTCCAGTTCCTCCTGTCGTGGCGGTTGGCGTGGGTGCGGAGGATCATCACCCCAACCGTCGCCGGCACCGTGATCATGCTCATCGCCGTCACGATCATGCCGATCCTCTTCGACATGCTTACGGACGTGCCGCCAGGCACGCCCCCGGCCGCGGCCCCCGCCAGTGTAATTGCCACGTTGGCGATCGCGCTGGCCGTCCTGCTGCGGGGATCGGGGCCCTGGCGGCTGTGGGCGCCCGTCCTGGCGATCCTGACCGGGTGCGTCGTGGCTGGCGGCTTCGGCCTGTACGATATGGGCCGGGTCACTGAAGCCGCTTGGTTCGGCCTGCCGGACGCGGGCTGGCCCGGCCTGGACCTGCACTTCGGCCCGTTGTTCTGGACCCTCCTGCCGGCGTTCGTCTTCGTGACCCTGGTGGGCGCCATCGAGACGATCGGCGACTCGGTGGCGATCCAGAAGGTCTCTTGGCGTCGGAAGCGCGCGACGGACTACCGAGCCGTCCAGGGCGCAGTTGCGGCCGACGGCGTGGGCAACCTCCTCTCGGGCTTCGCGGCCACCGTACCCAACACGACGTACTCCTCCAGCGTCGCCGTCACCGAGATCACCGGCGTCGCCTCCCGCGCCGTAGGCATTTGCGCCGGGATCATCTTCTTCTCCCTTGCATTCTTGCCCAAGACCACCGCGCTCCTCCTGGCGGTTCCCAACCCGGTGATCGGCGCCTACGCGATCGTGCTGATCGCACTCCTCTTCTCTCTGGGCGTGGGGATCGTCGCGCAGGACGGGATCGACTACCGCAAGGCGACGCTGGTGGGCGTGGCGTTCTGGGTCGGTGCCGGCTTCCAGGCCGGAGGGATCTTCCCGGATCAACTGGGCGAGTACTGGAGCGGGCTGCTGGGCAATGGCATGACCGCAGGCGGCCTCACCGCCCTCCTGATGACGATCTTCCTCGAGATCACGGCGCCGCGCCGGAAGCGCCTCCGCACCCGGCTGGAGATGGCCGCCATGCCGGAGATCCGCGGGTTTCTGGACAAGTTCTCCTCCCGGATGGGGTGGAGCCCCGACGTGACCGACCGACTGTACCTGGTGGCGGAGGAAGCGGTGCAGGTCCTCGTTGAGCGGCGCCAGGGAAGGGACGCGGGCGACGGTTCCCGGCTTCTGGTTGTCGCCGCCGGCGACGGAGACGAGGCCGAACTGGAGTTCCTGGCCTCCAGCGGGGAAGGGAACATCGAGGACCGCATGACCGTGCTGGGAGAGCGCGCTTCCGAGGCCCAGATCGAGCACGAGCTCTCTCTGCGGCTGTTGCAGCACTTCGCCTCGTCGGTGCGCCACCAGCAGTATCAGGACGCGGACATCCTGACGGTGCGAGTGGAGGTGGGCGGGGCGTCTTCGGCGGTTGCCGAGGCCGGCGACTGAAGAGGTTTGGACGCGCCTACCTGGACCGAATTGAGGAACACTGGCGGGCGTCCCCATCGCCTATGGGGTCGGTGGGGACCCAGCGCCGCCGAGTCATTCAGGGGGTCGGGACCGGCGTGGAATCAACCAGGAGGGCGACGACCCAGAACGAATCCGATGCACACGGCACCGCCATAGGATAAGATACCCAGCGTCAGCTTAGTTGCGTTGTCTTGTTGACCGTCGTCTCCCCAGAATATCATGCCCAGTACGAAGAAGACGATTACGAGAGCGCTCGTCAGCCGGAACCACGTAGTCTTCGTCTTGTGGTCAAGTTTCTTATCCTCGCGGTCAGAGTTGCTCTTCCGATCTTCGTCGTTAAGGCGAAGCTTCTCCATTTGGAACTCGAACTGACGCTCGTTGCTGGCGTGCAATATCTTGAAGCCTTCGCGCGCAACCTCGGCGGCCTGTTTCTTAGCTTCAATGTGGTCTCGCAGGACCGCGAACATTTCTTCCCGTGGCTCAAGCTGACCGTCGCCACTGAGCTGAGGAGACAACTTCTTGCCGGTGTCTTTGCTCATCGCCTTCTTGCCGGTGTCTTCGCTCATCGCCGTGCTAGCTGGCCGTGTACCCGCTTCTGTTCGATGACAGCGAGCCGATTAACGTCTCGGGCGATTCCGCGTCGACGATCGTCTCCATCGCGAACACGAGCGACACGGTGTAGACACGGTAGCCTCCGTAGGGCGATTCGTCGAACTGAGTCACGGCGTCGGATGACGGCGGAGACGCCTTGCGACGCGACACTTCCGCTACCGTTTCCTCCAGCGTGTCGCAAAAGGCGTCCGGTAGCAACCGGGGGAAGATATCCAGGCGAATCATGGGCTGCTCCTTTATGGGTTCGATCAGCGGGCGGTCCCGGAGTCGCACTTTGGAATGTAGGTGGACGGCTCCATCGTCGCTAGGATGACCGCCCGATCCCACCTACCCGAGTGAATCAGGACCGCTCCCCAAAATGTAGTAGTGCTCCGTGCCCCGCGCGACCCCCCACAGGCGGCCTCACCTTGCCTCGCCGGCGCGCCACCTAGCAGTATCCAGACGCGGACATCCTGACGGTGGCGGTGCACCCTCGACCGCCGCCGGGCCCCGTCAACTGAAGAGAGGCTCGTCATGCAGAAGCTGCTCCGGTTCGTGCCGTTGCTGGCCGTCGTCTTCTCCGTTGGCGCGGGACTGCTGGCGCGTCCACCGGGCGCTGCCGCCCAGCCCGAGCGTCGTCCGTTCCTCTTCAAGGACTCTCGGGGAGAGTTGGCCCAAGCCCGGGTCCGGGGCGACGCCGGCGTGGTCCTGGTGATCGCATCCATGCCGGGCCGCAACGCCCGGGTCGCCGCCGCGGTGGAGGGTGCCGGGGGGCGGATCGGCTTCCGCCACGACGAGGTGGACTACTTGCGGGCCTGGGTGCCGCTGGAGCAGGCGGAGGCGTTGGCTGCGCACCCGGACGTGCACAGCGCGGACGTGTCGATCACCAACCGGTCCCGCTCGTTCGGACTTGCCGGCGGGCCGGGGGACCCGACGCCCGAACTGCCGACAACCCAACCGACTGCGCCGGTCCACCCGCCCGTCGCCGACACGATCTGGCCTCCCGTCCTCGGCGACCACCCACTCCGCGACCGCTACAACCCGCTGCGCGACATCCGCGCCCTCGCGTTCCGGGACGAGAATCCGACCTGGGACGGGCGGGGCACGACGATCGCCATGATCGACATGTCGCCGGACATGCTGCTTCCCGAGCTCCAGTCGGCTACGGCGCTCGACGGTTCGGCGGTCCCCAAGATCGCGGTCTACCGCAACGCGCTGGACCCAGAGATCGAGGACGACGGCCGGTGGCTTCCCATGGACGACGTAGTGACCGCCTTGGCCGGCCGCTTCGCCTATCGAGACACGGTCTGGACCGCCCCCCGCGACGGCGTGTTTCGCATCGCCATGTTCGACGAAGCGAAGGCCGACACCGCAGGCATCTTCGGCGCACAGGGACTCGACCAGGACGTGAACCGCGACGGCAACCCGGACGGGTCCAGCCGTCTCTTTGGCGTGCTTTGGGACGAGGAGGCGGGCGACGTATGGGTGGATGTGGACCAGGACTTCGACTTCGCCGAGGAGCCGATGCTGGGCGAGTACGACCAGCGGCCGACGTTCGGCGTCTTCGGCAGCGACGACCCGGAGACCCCGGTGCGGGAGTCGGTGGGCTTCGGCGTCCAGATCGACGTCGAGCGCAAGCGAGTCGCCCTCAACCTGGGGATCGCGTCACACGCCACCCTGGTGGTGGGCGCCGCAATGGCCAGCCGGGGCGAGAACGGCCGCTTCGACGGCGTCGCCCCGGGCGCGCGCTTGGCCAGCGTGGCCGAGGGCGGATCGGCCTACGGGCAGACGGAAGCGGTGATCGTGGCGGCCTCCGATCCCCAGGTGGACGTGATCTACTTCGAGCAGAGCTCCAACATCACCCGCACCTACCTGCTCCGGGACGGCCGCTTGGTCCCGTCGGTGATCTACGACCGGCTGGTGGAGCGCTACGGGCCGTCGATCCTCTCGCCCACCCACAACTTCCCCGTCCTGGGCGCCATCGACGACATCGTGATGGGCCGGGGCGTGATCGGCATCGGCGGCCACGAGAGCAAGGCCAACTTCTTCATGAACCACGGCGTGCGCGTGGAGCACGACGACAACCTGCTCATTACCGGCGGCTACGGTCCCATGGGCGACGGGACCCTGAAGCCGGACGTCATCTCGCCCTCCAACTACGTGAGCACGGCCCAGGGGTTCGTCGAGGGCCGGGCCATCCCGGGCCTCTTTCAGCTGCCGCCGGGCTACACCATAGCCGGAGGGACGTCCACGGCCACGCCCACGGCCGCCGGGGCGGTCGCCCTCCTGATCAGCGCGGCGCGGCAGGCGGGAGTGGCCGCCGATCCCTACAGCCTCAAGTACGCCGTCGCACGAGGTGCCCGCTGGGTGCCGCACATTGCGGCCTACAAGCAGGGCAACGGCGTGGTCAGCGTGGCCGGGGCGTGGGAGGTCCTCACGGCTCTGGACGCCGGCGGGCTCGTCGTGGAGATCGCGGTTCGCGCGCCCGTCAAGACTCCCTACAGCCACCTGCTGGCCACGCCCCACGAAGGCGCCGGGCTGTACGAGCGGAGCGGATGGCAGGTCGGCGAGCGGGGCGAGCGCGCCGTCGTTCTGACCCGCCGCTCGGGGCCTTCCGGTCCCATGACCTTCGCCGCCGAGTGGGACGGGAACGACGCCGCCACCTTCTCGTCGCCCTCCACGGCGACCCTTCCTCTGGACGTTCCCGTGCACTTCCCCGTGACTGCGACTCCCCGCGAACACGGCGTTCACACGGCGCACCTGACCCTCCGCCACGACGACGTGACCGGCTACGCCCACCGGATGCTGGCGGCGATCGTCGCCCCGGAGGCCCTCGACGCAAGCAACGGCTGGACCGCTGTGAACGAAGTGAAGGTCCCGCGCCCCGGAATGCGCAGCCTCTTCTTCTCCGTTCCCGAGGGTACCGACGCCCTCAAGCTGGAGCTGTCGTGGGAGGAGCGGCCCGTGACCCTGTCGGTGGTGCGGCCCGACACCCGGGCCCAGCGAGGAGAGCTGGTGCGCAGCGACGGCTCGGGGGTCGTGCAGGTCGTGGCCGACCCCATGCCCGGCACTTGGGAGGTGCGGCTCTCCGACATCGCCGACGTTCGCCAGTTCGACTGGGAGCAGGCCAAGAAAGAGGAGCCGGTTCCGCCCACGCCGGCCACGCTGACGGTCTCGGCGCTGGCCGTGGAGCTGGAGACGATCGACGGCGGCCAAGACGGGAGCGGACGAGTGTCGGCAGTGAACCGGATGGCGGCGTTCACCGGGTCGGTGGCGGGGGTGCCCGCCGGGAGCGCCCGTCGCGAGTCCCGCAGAATCGCCGCAGGCGAGCAGCACGTGTACGAAGTGGAGGCACCGCCGGGCTCCCGGGCTCTCGTGGTGCGGAGTTGGGTTGCCGGCGCCGGCAACGCCGACCTGGACGTGTACGTCTTCGACTGCACCGAAGAGGAGTGTCGGAGCGTCCGGGTGGACGGCGACCCCGTGGGCGACGAGTCGGTGATCGTCCAGCGTCCGGCGGCGGGCAAGTGGAAGGTCGTGGTGGACGCGGCGGCGGTTCCGGCGGACGCGGACTCGGTGGGGTACGAATACCTGGAAGTAGTGTTCAACCCGTCCTACGGCGCGGCGGCGGCCACCGACCTGCCTCAGGAACGAGCCGTGGGCGCTCGCTGGACCACCGAGGTACGCGCTTGGGCGGCCCCAGCGGTCCACGGCGAAGGCCGGACGCCCTACTTGGCCGTAGCGCTGGAGGGTTCGGCCGGCGCCGACGTCTACTGGGCCAAGGTCGCGGAGGTGTTGTCCGGCAACTAGCGCTGGCGGAAGCTGATCGACGCCTGCGCGTTCAGTCGGTGACGGCGGCCGGATGGTGGAGCCTGGGATCGCTGCCGCTGTCGCCCAGCGCTCCAGTTGCAGGCGACGCGCCCAAATTCCACGGCGTCCCATCCAGCCATGGAAGCGCCCATCTCGAGTTGCGACGCTTTGGGGAACCAAGATCCGACGAACCTCCGCGCTTGATCCGCAACCCTCCGGGGACCGCTGCCGGCCGGAGTCGTCGGAGCCCCGACCACGCCCTTCGAGGAGATGCGTCCATGGCGGCTGCCGGCCCCCGAGATCGGAGTCCCACAGGCAAGCCCCCCGAGCGGGAGGCGTCCCAGGACAAACCTTCCGACGAAGCGCCTCCCCTGGACGCGGTTCGTCGCAAGGCGATCCACCAACCGAGGGACAAGAGCGCCAAGGGCTTCTACGGCGACAAGGGCATGGTGGACGAGTTCCTCTGCGAGCACGTCTTCAGGAGGATCGTCGCGGACGTGGATCTCGCTAAGCTCCGGAAGGGGCCGACCGAATACATCGACAGCAAGTCCAGAGCCGTCCGCCACGCGGACATGGTGTGGAAAGCGCCGTTCCGAGACTCGTGGCTCTACGTGGTCTTCCTCTTTGAGGCCCAGTCCACCGTGGACTGGCTCATGCCCGTGCGCATCCTGCTGGAGACGGCCCTGGTCTACGCGGAGCTCGCCAAGGACCCGGAGGTGCGAAAGCGGCGGAAGCTGCCGCCGGTGCTGCCGATCGTCGTGTACGTAGGGACCAAGCCGTGGGACGCGCCGACCCGCCTCGAGGAGATGCTGACGGAGGAGGCGAAGGCGTTCCTGCCGTTCGCCCTCGGGCACGAGTTCCTGCTGGTGTCGGAGGTGGAGGAGGCGAGGGCGCTGACGCGGGCGGACACGCCCCGAACGGCTGGGTTGAGGTTGCGCTACGCGCGGGACCGGGCCGAATTTGACGAGGCGCTGGCGGTGTTGCGGGAGCTGCTGCCGGAGGACAGCCCGGCGAGACGGGCGCTGGTGGAGTGGGTGCGGAGCTCGATGATCGAAGAGGGAGCCAAGGAGGAAGAGATGGCGAAGTTGCAGGAGCTGGAGGACCTGGCGAGCCCAGTCGTGGAGACGTGGTGGGCGGCGGAGCGCCGGGAAGCCCGCCGGAAGGGACTCGAGGAGGGCCGGCAGGAAGGTCGGCGGCAAGGTCGGCAGGAAGGTCGGCAGGAAGGCCGGCAGGAAGGCCGGCAGGAAGGCGAGGCGCGTGGGCGACGGCTCGAGCAGCGGGCGACGCTGGTGCGCTTAGCGCGGCGGAAGTTCGGTTCGGAGACGGCGGAGGGGCTTGCCGCGTTGCTGGAGGGGGCAGCGGACCTAGAGGGAGTTGCCGAGGTCGCCGATCTGATCATCGACTGCGGGAGCGGCCGCGACTTTCTGGCCCAGGCGGCAGGGGCCCTTGCCTAGAGTAGTTCCTCGTGCCCGCGGGCGTGAAATCCGCCTTATCTGAAGTTGATTCGGCCGAGGAGCCCCATGCGGCGCTCGCTGGGCTGCAGGCTGGTGTTCGCCTGCTCGCCGAAGAGGTCGATCATCAGGCGGAGGCCCTGGGCGCCCTGGCCCTGGCCTTCGCCGGGCTGGCCCAGCACCGACCACTGCGTGCCCACGTTGAGGCGGTAGCCGTCCGCCCCTTCGCGGCTCCAGCGCCCGAACGGCCTGACCCGGCCGCCGCCGGGCAGGACCGCACCCCAGCCCAGCTCCATCGCTAGCCGGTCCGGGGTCAAGCCAGGGGCGTCGACGTCCTGCGCCATGGTCTGTGTACCCATGGCCTGCGGACCGAGCCGGCCGCGCACCTGCCAGAGGGCATGGGCGCCGGTGCCGCCGGTGCCCCACGACGGCTCGAGCGAGAACGAGAGGCCGCCCTGGTCCCGGCCGGGCTGCAGCCTTAGCGCGACGCTCGCGTTCCACTCCTTGAAGTCCTCGGCTTGGTGGACCAGCAGCGTCCGGCCGCGGGCGTCCACGCCGAACCCGCTGGCGCGGTGGGTGAACCCGAGCTCGGCGCCCGCCTCGGCTCCCATCCCCGTCTCGGCGTCGCCGCGGTCCAGCCGGCCGCCCAGCTCGAGGCGCGTGCGGACCGATGCGCCGCCCACCGCCCACTGGCCGCTCAGCTCCGGCGCCAGCCGCACCCGCTGCGCGTTGGCCGTGACGCCAGCCAGCTCGGTCGCGTCGGCGGACTGGATGCGTACCGAGAACGCGTCGGCCTTCAGCGCCAGCGCGCCGACGAGCTCCTGGCGCACGCCCGCGGCCCCCATCCGCATGGACAGGCTCGTGCTGAAGCGGCCCCCCGCCAGCTCTGTCAACTCTGCATTGCCGCGACCCGCGCCAGCCGCGCCCCACAGCCCCAGGCCCTCGCGGGGCGACCAGTGGAGGTAGGGGTAGAGGCTCGTTAGGCGGGCGTCCACCGATCCCGCGCCGTTGATCCCGCTCTCGAAGTCGGACTCCATGCCGCTGCGCGACCCGGCCAGCCCCAGCAGCAGGCCCGAGCCGAACCGGTAGTCCAGCCCGGCGTACGCCGAGCGCGTCCGGCCCTCAAGCGAGAACCCGTCGTCGGGGATGCCCTCGAACTCGCCGGCGTTGGCTTGGCCCCACAGGGTCCAGCCGGAGCCGGACAGCTGACCCGCACTTCCTCGCCCAGCTCGTAGGGACCCGTCGTCTGAAACGCCAAGCCGCTCGGGGCGGGCGGGCGCCCGTCCACCTTGTGCCCGAGATCGCTGGAGACGGCGTGAGAGCCCAGGTCCAGGTCCGCCGCGGTCGAACCGCCGGCCAAGATGATGGAGCCGCCGGCCAAGGTCAGAGCGTCCGCCGCCACGCTGGCACCATCGGCGTCCGCGTCCCCGATCCGCACTCGGTATGCGAACACCAAGCGGCGGCTGGTCGATGCGTCGGCGTCGTAGCGTGCCTGGCCCTTCTCGGTTCCGATGTCGAGCGCCAGCTGGGGCGTGCCCGTCACGGCGACGACCCGGTCGAAGGAAACGGCCACGCGCATCTCTTCTTCCGTCCCGTACGTGTCGCCGCTTTGCGGGGGAGCTGGCGAAGGCCGCCCCTGTCACCGACGGTGCCGTCTCCATGCTGCCGTCCACCACATGGTCGGAATCGTCCGAGACTGCGTGGCTCCCCAGGTCCAGGTCGGCATCGACCGTAGCGTCGGCCACGGCCTTGATCGTTGCTCCGTTCAAGCCGAGGGCGTCGGCGTCGATGCTGATTCCGTCCGCGTCCATGTCCGACGCCTGAACGGTGTAGGCGAAGACCAGCGTCCCACTGTTGGAGAGGGCAGCGTCGTAGGCCGCTTGGCGGGTGTTGGTCCCGATGCTCAGCGCCAGTTGCGGCGCGCCCCCCGTCACGTCCACGGGCAGGCTGAAGGTGACGGCCACCCGCACGTCCACGCCGAGCTCGTAGAGGCCTGTCGTCTGAAACGCGACGCCGCTCGGTGCCGGCGGGCTGCCGTTCACTTGCCGGCTACTGCTGCGCCCGACGGCATTGTGCTGCAAGTCGGCGACGGCCGTGCCGCTGGCGAGGGTGATGCCGCCGCCGTTCAACGCGAGGGAGTTGGGCGCGATGTCGATGCCGTCCGCGTCCATGTCCCCAGACTGCACGGTATAGCTGAAGACGACGGTCTTCTGCCCGGACCCGC
This sequence comes from Longimicrobiales bacterium, assembly GCA_958296005.1. Taxonomy (GTDB): domain Bacteria; phylum Gemmatimonadota; class Gemmatimonadetes; order Longimicrobiales; family Gaopeijiaceae; genus CATQHQ01. Next base: position 1,716,412 of record CATQHQ010000002.1, on the reverse strand, counting down.
GGTCGTAGGTCGCCTGCCGCGTGTTCGATCCGACCGTGAGGGCCATCGAGGGCGTGCCGCTCGACGTGGCGACGGCGACCACCGAATCGAACCGAGCCGTCACTTCGATCTCTTCGGCAAGCTTGTACTCGTTGCCGCTGCCCGGCGAGTTCCCGAAGGCGACCTGCACGACCTTGGGAGTGACCAAGCCTCCGTTCACCTTGAGGTTCGCGTTCGCCGCCACGGCGCTGTGAGTGATCGTTGCGTTGGTCGTGGTGCCTTGGGCCCGGATCGTGCCGCTGTTGAGCGACACGGCGTTGGCGGCGATGCTCAACCCGTCCGTGTCCAGGTCGGCCGTCTGCACCGTGTACCGAAACCGCATCCGCCGGTGCAGCGTCTGGTGATGAGCCCGGGGACTGCTCGGGGCCGAGTAGAGGGCGTCGCGGTTGTTCGATCCGATCGCCAGCACGAGCTTCGGCGAGCCCGTCACCGTCAGCGGCTGACTGAAGTAGACCACCGGCTCGATCGTCTCGCCCTTCCCGTACGTGTCGCCGAACGCAGGGCGCTCCTTGAAGAACGATATGCTGTCGATGTGGGGCGCCGTGGCAAGGCTCCCGTTCACTTTTCTGTTCGACTGGGCTCCCCTGGCGTTGTTGCTCAGGTCGGCGTTGGTGGTACCGCCCTTGAGACGGATCGTGCCGCCGTTGAGCGACATGGCGTTGGCCGGAATGTTGATCCCGTCCGTGTCCGTGTCGCTGGACTGCACCGTGTACGTGAACCAGAGGCGGAAGTCCGCGTCGGGCGTTCCCGCGAGGGTGCGCGCATCGGTGTCGTAAGCGGCTTGGCGCGTGTTGGACCCGATTCTGATCCCCACTCGCGGAGCGCCTGTGACGGTCACGGCCCGGTCCATCTGGACCACGACCCAGATCTCCTCGCCGCGAGTGTAGGTGGTGCCGTCCGCCGGCGGGTTGGAGAACACGAAGTATCTTCCGCCGAGGGAGACCTGCGGGGCCGAGGCGACGCTGCCGTCCACCTTCCGGGCCCCGTCGGTCCCCACGGCGTTGTGCGCCAAGCTGGCGTTCACGTCGCGGTTGGCGGCAGATCTGATGGAGCCGCCGTTGAGCCTCAAGGAGTTGGCCGCGATGCTGGCTCCGTCCGTGTCCCGGTCCGCCGCCTGGACGGTGTAGATGAAGTCGAAGTCGGTTCCCGATATGTCGACCGAGTTCTCGACCAGGGTCGCGTACCGCGTCTGCGACCCGATCTGAATGCCCAGCTGGGGCGCGCCCGTCATCACCACCCGGTGGCTCCACCTCACGCGGACGCGGAGTTCTTCCCCCAACTCGTAGGTGTCGTTGGACTCGGCGCCGAAGACGAAGATCATGCGGGTGACGCGGGGCACCGTCTGAGCGGCTGCCTTGTCGGTGGGCGGAAGAGACAGCGCCAGAGGCAGCGCCATGGTCAGAACGCTCACAGGAAAGCTCCACCGGCACCGCATGAAGACGAAGATAATGCCCAGCGCGGGTCAAGCGTCTTCTTGGGATCCAGCGAGTTGGGTCCATGTCCTTTTGCTTGACGCTTTCGGCGGATCGTTGTAGCCTTTGGCGCACGACAACTCATCGAGACCGGCTGAGGGACAGGCCCTACGACGCCGGGGCAACCTGTGGAAGATGGCTTCTCCACTGATGTGCCAACTCCTGCGGTGGATGGAACGCCGAGAAGATGAGCCGCCCACCCCGCCCGTTCATTCGGGCGCGGGGCCGATCCGAAAACTGGGCGTCGATTCTCCGGGAGTCCGATGGGACACTCGAAATACCCGGAGGATCTCCCAAATGGCTCCTTGCGTTGCCGCCCGCCAGCGGCCTCCTGCCGCGCCTTCCCCAGCGAGCGCCGGCATCAGCGGACGCGTCTCCGTTCCCGTCCTCTTCGACTACCTGGGCGATCGGCGGGCGACGGTGTCCTACCAGCTCCACGGCCCGGCTGACTCGCCCCCCGTGGTGGCGGACTTGCCCCCCGTGGTGGTGCTGGGCGGCATCTCGGCTGGCCGTCGCTTGGCCCCGACCCTCGAAGACCCCGACGACGGATGGTGGCCCGGCGTGGTGGGGTCCGGCACTGTCCTCGATCCGTCCCGCCACCGCCTTCTGGGGATCGACTACCTGGGCGGCGAGAACGAGGGGGCGGGCCTGCTCCGCCCGGTGACCAGCCACGACCAAGCCCGGGCGCTGGCGGCGGTGCTGGACCGGGTGCACGCGCCCCGGGCCTCGCTGGTCGGCGCGTCCTACGGCGGGATGGTCGCGCTGGCGTTCGCCGAGCTCTTCCCGGAGCGGGTGTCGCGGCTGGTCGTGCTGTGCGCCGCGCACCGCACCCATCCCATGGCGACGGCGTGGCGCTCGGTCCAGCGCGAAGCGGTGCGCCTGGGCGTGCAGGCGGGGCGTTCTGCTGACGGGCTTTCCCTGGCTCGAGCCCTGGCCATGACTACCTACCGGAGCGCCGCCGAGTTCGAAGAGCGCTTTTCACCCCAGCCGCTGCCGTTCGTGGCGCCAGGCCGCTGCAGTCCGCGGTTTCCAGTGGAGGAGTACCTGCACGCCCGGGGCGCCGATTTCGCGAGCCGCTTCGACCCGGAACGGTTCCTCGCCCTCTCCGAGTCGATCGACCTCCACCGGACCGAGCCGCGGTCGCTTCCTTCCTCGGCGCTACTGGTGTCGGTGACGAGCGATGCGCTGGTTCCCCCGTGGCTGGTGGATCGCCTGGTGGCGCAGGGGGGAGACGGGGCCGGCCACGTCGTCGTCGAGTCGCCGTTCGGCCACGACGCGTTCCTGAAGGAGGTCGAGCACGTCTCGGCGTTCGTGCGCCTAGGGCTGGCGTTGGACGATGTGGAGGCAAGCCGATGAGCGCCGCGAACGGAGAGCGACCCCAGCGGCCTTCCGCCGAGCCGTCTCTCGTCACCCGAGCGGTTCGGGCCGGCATCGGCACCGACGCGGCGCATCACGCGGTCATGCCGCCGATCCACCTCTCGTCCAACTACCTCTTCCAGTCGCCGGGCGTCTACGAACGGTACGACTACACCCGGACCGCCAACCCGACCCGCGACTTGGCCGCCGCCGCCATCGCAGAGCTGGAGGGCGGGTGCGGTGCGGTGGTGACCTCCTCTGGGATGGCTGCCGTCGCCGTGGTCACGCGCTTGCTGTCGGCGGGGGAGCTGCTGGTGGCGCCCCACGACTGCTACGGCGGCTGCCATCGGCTCTTCACGGCCGAGGATCGGCGCGGCGCCTACCGAGTGCGCTTCGTGGACCAGACGCGGGCTGGCGCGGTGGAGGCGGTGCGTGCTCTCCGACCGCGGATGATCTGGCTGGAGACGCCCAGCAACCCGCTCATGCGCATCGCGGAGATCGCCGCCTGGGCGCGCCTGGCCAGGGAGGTCGGCGCGGTCTGCGTGGCCGACAACACCTTTCTGTCGCCCGTGAACCAGCGCCCGCTCTCGCTAGGCGCGGACGTCGTCGTCCACTCCACCACCAAGTTCATCAACGGCCACAGCGACATGGTCGGGGGCGCGGCCGTCGCGGCGGACGAGGGACTCCACGAGCAGCTTGCTTGGTGGGCCAACGCAATGGGCGTCACGGGCGCGCCGTTCGACTCCTTCCTGACCCTGCGGGGCGTCCGCACGCTGCACGCGCGCAGCCGGGTCCACGAGGAGAACGCCCTCCGGGTCGTGGACTTCCTTCGCAGCAGCGACTTGGTGGAGCGCGTCAACCACCCGAGTTTGCCCAACCACCCCGGCCACGAAATCGCTCGCGCGCAACAGCTCGGCTGGGGGAGCCTCCTCTCCTTCGAGCTGAGAGGAGGCCGACCGGCGGTGGAGAGGTTCGTGGACGGCCTGCGGCACTTTGCGCTGGCCGAGTCTCTGGGCGGGGTGGAAAGCCTCGTGTCGCACCCTTGGACGATGACCCACGCGTCTATGGACGAGCCCGCGCGCGTCGCGGCCGGCATCCGCGAAGGGCTGCTGCGTCTGTCGGTGGGGATCGAATCCGCCGCCGACTTGATCGCCGACTTGGAGCTGGCCTTGCGCCGGACCGCGGCGGAGCTGGTGGTGGCGTGAACTCCTACTCCGACACCACCCGCCTGCCCGGCCGCGAACGGTACTTCTCGTACAGGGACTTGTGCTTGTTGTCGAGGCTGACGCCCCGGCCGAGGATGAAGAGGTCGGTGACCTGGGTCTGGATCTCAAGGGGGTCGCCGTCGGTGATCATGATGTTGGCGATCTTGCCCTCCTCGATCGTGCCGATTCGGTCGTCGAGGCCTAGCATCTCGGCGGCGTTCTTCGTCACGGCCTCCAGCGCGGCGTCGTGGGGCAGGCCGTAGGGCACCGCCTGGGCCGCCTCGTAGGGCAGGGTGCGGGACGCGGAGGAGTTGAAGGTGGCAAAGGCGACCTTGACGCCGGCCGCGTGCAGCTTGCCCGGGGCGGCGTAGGCTTCGTCGTAGGACTCGTCGGGTCCTGACGGCATCGACTGCGTGGGGGACATGATTACGCCCACGTCGTTCTCGGCCAGCCAATCGGCGATCTTCCACGCCCCCTGGGCCCCGGTGATCGCAAAGTGGATATTCTGGCGCTGGGCCCACTCGACGGCGTTGCGGACGTCGCGCTCGCCGTTGGCCGACAAGAGAACCGGCATCTCCCGGTTCACGACCTTGGCCAGCGCCTCGTTCTTAAGGTCGCGCCGCATCTCCGCGCCGTTCTTCATCGCTTGGTCGTAGCGCCGGGCCGCGTCGAACCACTCGTCGAGCCGGGCCACCGCCTCCTCATACTGCTCCTGGCGCTGTCGCCAACCTCCCGGGGGCGCGCCGCGCCTGCCGAAGCGGCCCCTTCCGCCGCCCAGGCTGGGGTAGTTCACGACCATCGCCGCGCCCGGATCGATCCCCATCTCCTCCACGGTCCAGCCGTCGAGCCCGATCAGGGACGCCTGGCCCACGATCGCCCCGCTGCCGCCCTGGGGCGCCGCCATCGTGATGGCGATGCCGTTGGCGCGGGCCACGGGGATGTGCTCAGTGGCCGGGTGAACCGCCGTCGCGGCTTGCAGGTGCGGGTTGAAGTCGCCCTGCTCGCGAGCGTCGTTGGTCACGTCCACCGCGCCGATCTCGGTGAGCCCGAGGCCGGACACGGCGTCGAACATGCCGGGGTAGACGTGCTTTCCCGCGGCGTCCACGATCTCGGCCCCGGCGGGCGGCTCCACATCCGGCCCCACGGCCACGATGCGACCGCCCTGGATCACCACCGTGCCGACGAACGAGTCGCCTGCCAGCGTATGCACGGTTCCTCCCTGAATGGCGTAGGTCTGGGCTTCGGCCTGCGTCGCGCCGCCCGCGGCCGCTGCCGCAACGCCGAGCGCGAACCCGAGCGCCGTCGTCGATCTCCGTCGGATCATCGGTTGTCTCCCAAGTGCTTTGCCACGAGCGCGTCCTTCTCGGCTTCCACGGCCGCCTGGCGCTCCCGGTCCATGTCGATGTCGAAGTACAGCTTGCCGTCCACGTAGGTCTGCACGGCCTTGCCGAACATGCTCAGCGGGTGTCCCTCCCAGATCGCCAAGTCCGCGTCCTTGCCCTCGTCGATCGACCCTGTGCGGTCGTCGATGCCGAACTGGATCGCCGAGTTGAGGGTAACGAGGCGCAGCGCCTGCTCTTCGTCCAGGCCGCCCCACTTCATCGCCTTGGCGGCCTCTTGGTTGAGGTGCCGAACCTCCTCGCCCGAATCGGAGTTGATCGAGACGAGCACGCCGCGCTCGGTCATCAGCGCCGCGTTGTGGGGGATCGCGTCGTAGGCTTCGACCTTGTACGCCCACCAGTCGGAGAAGGTGGACGCGCCGGCCCCGTGGGCGGCGATCTCGTCGGCCACCTTGTAGCCTTCCAGCACGTGCTGCAGGGTCCGCACCCTGAAGCCGAACTCCTCCGCCAGGCGCAGCAGCTGAAGGATTTCGTCGGCGCGGTAGGAGTGGGAGTGGACCCAGCGCTCGCCGTTCAGGATCTCCATGAGCGCCTCCAGCTTCAGGTCGCGGCGCGGCGCCACGCCCTGTCGGCCCCCCGCCTCGTAGGCCTCCCATTCCTCCATGTAGTCGCGAGCGTCCATGAACCCTTGCCGGATGACGTCCTGCACGCCCATCCGCGTCGCCGGGTAGCGGTCCGGGTTGCGGTCGCGCTTGGTGTTCTCGCCCAGCGCGAACTTGATCCCCTTGTGCGCGCCGATCCGCAGGCCGGCCGCGTCGGCCCCCCAGCGCAGCTTGATCACCGCGTTGCCGCCGCCGACGGGGTTGGCGGAGCCGTGGAGGATGTTGATGGTGGTGACGCCGCCGGCCAGCGCCCGATACATGCCGATGTCCTCGGGCCGGATCACGTCCTCGATCGTCACCATCGACGAGATGTTGACCGTGCCTTCGTTGATGCTCAGCGCCGCCATGTGGGAGTGGGCGTCGATGATCCCCGGGGTCACGAACTTGCCCGTCGCGTCCACCACCGTGGCGTTCCCCGGCGCCTCCAGGCCCGTGCCGATCTCCGCGATCTTGCCGTCGCGCACCAGGATGTCGGTGTTCTCCATCGTTCCGTGTGACGCGGTGAGCACCGTGCCGCCCTGGATCAGGGTGACGGGGTCGTCGCGGTAGGGTCCCTTGTTCGCGCTCATGGGGACCGGCGGCGCGGCGGGGTCGGGTCCGGCGTCGCGAGCGCCGGGGCCTCCACGGGCGCCGCGGCCTCTCCTTGGGCCGGCGTCCTCGTCGCCCCCCGCGTCTCCGTCTTCGCTGTCCGCTTCCGCGTCCGCCGCCTCGGCTTCGAACATCTCGCCGTCCACGAAGACGGTTTCGATGCGCGCGTCCTCGTCCAGCAGGCTCCCGCTGGCGACCACGAGGTTCGCGATCTTGCCTTCCTCCACGGAGCCAAGCCGGTCGGCGACCCCGAAGATCTCCGCCGGCGACAGGGTCAGCGCCCGAACGGCGTCGTCCTCCGACAGCCCTTGGGCGACGGCCCGCCGCACCGCGGCCAGCGCCTGCGACGGCTGGTCCAGCCCGCCGGTGTAGAAGGCGAACGGGACCCCGGCTTCAGCGAGGGCGGCGGGCGTCGTCGGCGCGCGATCGAAGAGCCGCAGCTGGTCGAGGGAGGGAAGCGCGTCCGGGTCGCCGTCCGTGGGCGGGGCGGGCCAGTCCAGGTCCACGAGAGCCGAGATTCCGGCGTCCTCCAGAAGATCCGCCGCCGCATAGGTCCCGTGGGCGCCGTACACCACCGGCTGCACGCCCATCTCCCGGGTGGTCTCGATGGCGCGTCCCACATCCGACCGGCTCGTCGCGGGGAAGAGCGCCGGCCATCCCTCGTCGAACTGGAGGCGGACCGGCTCCAGCGCCATGTCCCATTCGGGGCGCCGCTTGCCTCTGGGATCGGCCTCGTACGCGGCCCAGGCGTCGTCGTAGTGCTTGGCGTCGTAGTAGAGCTGCTTCAGGTAGGCGAACACCCCCATCGGGCTGCCCGGGTACCCGGTGAACGTTCGCGACCGGTCCTGAAGGTTGACCCGCATGGCGACGGGCGTGGCGACCACCATCTCCCTCGGCCGGTTGAAGGACCCCAAGTTGAGGACGGCGGCCTGGCCCGGCACCAGTCCTTCGTGACGCGTGCTGACGACGGTGGTGAAGCCCGCGTTGCGCCAGCTCTCGAAGCGGTCGTCGTCGGCCTCGATGTCGTCTGCGGCGGTGAGCCAGGTGGAGGTGCCCGGCCGGTCCTCGGGTCCCCACGAGTGGCTCGACGGGTCGGGCGGGTTGCCGCCGCCGCCTCCGAAGCCGAACCCGCCTCTTGCCGCGGGCTCGGAGCCGTGGCCGAGGGTGGTGAGGGCGTCGAAGAGGCCGGGGTACACCGTCTTGCCCGATCCGTCGATCACCCATGCGCCTGCGGGAGGCTCGACGCCAGCGCCCACTGCGCGGATGACGCCGTCGTCCACCACCACCGTGCCGTTCTCGATCACCATCCCAGAGACCGTGACGATGCGCGCGTCGGTGATGGCGAAGAGCCGCACGTCCTCGGGGCGCGTGGGGCGCGGTTGGGCGTTCAGGGAGGGCGGAGCCAGGGTCGCGACAGCCAGGGCGACGGTCAGGGCCGCTCGAGGCAGCAGTTGCGTGGGGCGTAGCCGTGGGATCATCGGTGTCCTCGTGTTGAAAAGCAGGGCCGCCGCCCGCCCGAGCCGGGGCGCGACGGCGAAGTTGCCGGATGCTGGAGACACGATACGGCGGCGGCGCGTCTTCTGCCAGACGCCGTTCAGGGGCGACCGGCTGGCTTCCTCGTCGCCGTCACCGGATCAGGAGTATCCGCCGGGTCACCGGGTACAACCACTCGACGCCGCGCTCCGTGACCACGGCGTCGTCCTCCAGGGGGATGCGGACCTTGGCGTTGTCCCACTCCGGGTTTGCCGTGTAGGCGAAGAGCTCGACGGAGATCAGGGTGCTGGGGCGGAGCTCGTACGTCCGGCGCGTTGGGTTGAAGAACGCCAGCGACGGGCCGAAGCCGTGGCCCCAGTTGCCCACGGAGTGGGGGCCGATCACCACGTCGGTGACCGCCGGGTCGTTCGTGGGCTGGTTGAACTCGATCCGGTTGAAGCCGGCGGCCTTGATCGCGGCCCAAGTGGCGTCGAGAGCGGCCTGGGCGGTGGGAGCGGGCTTGATCGACGCCTTCATGACGTCCCGTACGGCCATTGCCCGGTCGAAGGCGTGCTGAATCCCCGGCGGGGCCTCGGTCTCTCCTTCGCGGAGGACGTAGGCCACCCGCTTCATGTCGGTGTAGAAGTCCAGGAAGCCTACGCCCCAGTCGATCATGAGCAGGTCGCCCCGCTGGATGATCCGATCCGAAGAGCTGGCTTCGATGCCGCCGGGGCCGGTGATGTAGACGGAAGGCATGTCGAACGACGACTCCAGGCCGCGCTCCAGCAGCTGGTCCCACATCCACCAGGCCACGTCCTCCAGAGCGGTGACGCCGGGCCGGATCACCTCGTTGGAGAAGGCGCGCTCGGCGATCTCGCGGCTGATCTCTCCTGCTTCGGCGAAGGCGGCGATCTCGGTGGCGGTGCGAGTGGCGCGGAAGTCGGACACGAAGCGCTCGGCGGACGCCAGGCGGTCGCGGTAAGGGGCGCCGAGCACCTCTTGCAGATGCAGGTACGACGTATGGGAGAGCCCGTCCGCTCCGCCGATCGACTCGGCGATGTTGACCCCGATCCGCTCGGGGTCGCGCTCGGCCACGTACGCTCGGAGCGACGCCGCGCTCCCGAAGTGGTCGTAGACGCCGCACTGCTCGAGCATGTATCCGCCCGCCCCAAGGACCGCCCGCTCGACGCGCCCGTCGTCCCCCGCCGTGAACACCCAGTACGCCCAGTCGCCCACGTAGCCTCGGCCCAGCGCCTCCCACATCGGGTCGAGAAGCCCTTCGCGCATGACCACGATCCACATCTCCAGGTCGTTGTCGGCCATCGCCTTGGGCAGCACCAGGTCGAACTTCTCGGCGCGGATCTGGCACATCCGCTCCCAGCGCCGCCGGGCTTCCTGCCCGTCGAGGGGGGCCGGCGCGAGCGCGCCTGCAAGGCACGCCGCCCCCGCAAGGAGGCCAGCCGCGGCGAGTCCGATCGGCGGCCGCCTCATCGGACCACCACCCATCCGGAGCGCGCGACGCCGCCCTTGTCGGAGTTGACCGTCGCTCGCACGGCCCGCTCGCCGCCGACTGCCCGCACCACCCAAGACACCGTCCGCGACGGAGACTCGGCTGCCTCCAGGAACGGGTTCGACCCCGCCAAGTGGGGGATCGCGGTCCGCGCCGTCCCTTCCACAAGCTCCAGCCCAGGGTGCTCCAGCGTCACCGCCGGCGCCCGAACGACCTGCCGGTCGATCGTCCCGTCGGGCCGCGTGCGCCCTTCGGCGCCCCGGTCGGTGAGGCTCGTCGGCAGAAACCCGGTGTTGGCGACGGTGACCTCGACGCGGAACGTCTCGCCGCCCTCCATCGCCGTCACGACGGGCTCGCTCACCGTCACCAGCGGGCCCTGCTCGGCCAGGTAGAGGATCCACGGCAACTGCATCACCGTCTCCTCCTCCAGGAACTCGGGCGGAGGGTTCTGGCCCCAGAACTTGGAGTGCCAGCCGCCGATCTCGACCGCGCCCAGCTGCGGGTGGTCGAACGCCGTCCAATCCGAGAAGTACCGGCCGCCCAGCTCCTCGTCGTTGAAGCGGTGCTCCTCGGCGGGGCTGATCTCGCCGTCGCCGTCGTAGTCGGTCACCCACGCCTCCGGCCCCGGCGAGAACTCGGGGACCCATCCGACGATTCCGTGGTCCCAGTAGCCCCAAGAGATGAGGGTGCCGTAGCGGTGCTCCGTGGGGTGGGTGGCGCTGGGCACGACGGGGCGGCCCGTGGTCCGCGTGTACTCTTCGCCGAGATGCTCGATCAGCGACAGGTCGATCCGGGGGAAGAGCGACGGCGCCGACGCCGACGGCAGGCGGTACACGAAGCCGCCCGACGTGTGGCCGTGGACGATCCCCGTGATGTTCCGGCGCCCGTTGATGAACTCCACCGCGGCTCGGGTCTCGGGCTCGGACAGGGGGTAGTCGCCCGCCCCGGGCTGCAGGTGGACCCGCTCCCAGTTCCTGGGGAAGTTGCGGTTCATGTCGATCCCGCCGACCCCGTCCTCGTTGATCTGCCCGTCGCCGTCGTTGTCCACGCCCTCCCGCATGACCCGGTAGCGTCTTCCAGCCATTGCGCCGCCCGGGTCGCGCACCATGATGCGGGCGTCGCCGGGGTCGGCTACCCAATCGCCCTCGCCGTCGGCCATGCGCATCTGAGTGATCCATCCGTCCCTGTCCAGGTCCTCGGGCGGGTCCTCGTCGGAAGCTCCGTCTTCGTCCTCGTCCACGGGGTGCGTGGTGCTGCGCAGGTACTGGTCGTGGACCAGCGCCAAGTCCGAGCCGTCGGGGTTGAACTTGGGCCGCACGTAGAACGCTCGAGAGTCCAGCAGCGCGGTGACCCGGGGGTCGCGCCCGTAGCCGTTCAGCAGGTGGCCGACCAAGTGCGTGGCGACCGCCGAGCCCGTGAGCTCTCCCGCGTGGATGCCGCCGTCCACGTAGAGGGCGGGCTTCTCGGCCGCCGAGCCCGTGGCCTCGTTGGTGATCTCGATCAGCATGAGAGGTCGCCCGCGCCAGCTCGTGCCGACTTGGCGCAGCTCCGTCAGCCCCGGGTAGAGGGCGTGGAACTCCCGAAGGATCTGGTCGGTCTCGGCTGCCGTGTAGAAGCGGTTCCAGTCCACTTCGCCGGCGGGCGAGACCAAGCTGGACGACTGGGCAGCTGCGGGCGGGGCAATGGCCGAGAGGGCGGTGGCGGCCGAGATGGCGACGCCTGTCGCGGAGGCGAGTCGAAGCAAGGGATGCATGGCGTTCCTCAGGTGGGTTCGTGGTTCGGGCGCGGCAAACGCCGTCTCATCGGGGGTCGGACCAGAAGATCCAGTAGTCGTCCAAGCTGTCGTCGTCGGTGCCCAGCTCGGCCGCTCCCGGCGGAAGGCCGTTGAGCTCGAAGATGTAGGCAAGCGCGTCGGTGACCTGCTCGCGGCTCAGGCTGCCCGGGTTGCCGTGGGGCATCCGCCCGTAGATCCAGTGCCACAGGCGGAAGACCGACGCCTGCTCCCACCGCTCCAGGAACGCCGGGTCGGTCCAGTCCGCCGTCTCGTGGCACTCGGAGCAGATCTGGTCGAAGACGCCTTGCCCGCGGCGGGCCTGCTCCGCCGTGTAGACGCCGTGGAGCGTGTTGGGCTCGTCGATGCGAGAGCGCGGGGCAGGGGTGGGGGTCCCGTCGTCCACGTCCACGGACGGCCTCGCGGACTGGCACGACGACGCGGCCGTAAAGACGAGGAGACAGCCCGAAACGGCAAGCCTCCAAGGTGCGGTCCAGGCCGGCCGGCAAGGGCCGAGCGCGGAACGTCGGTTCACGGCTTCGGGCGGAGCGTTCATCCCGTCACGGTACCAGGTCGAGAGAAAACGAAGGCAGCAGGTCGCACTCGACACGGTACTGCGCTCCGGCCCGCGCTTCCACCAGTGGCGTGAGCGTGCCGGTCGACACGACCCACTCCCCCGAGGGGGTCTCGTCGGCCGCGGCCAGGTACGCGGTCGTCTCCGCCCGAAGGCCGCGCGAGAGCTCGGCCAGCACGTCGACCGGGCCGTCGAGCACCGCCTCGCCGCGGCCCTCGGCCAGCCGTCGGCCGTCGCAGGAGATCGAGACCCGGGCCTCCCGGAGCGACTCGGCTGCCGCTCCGGTGGGATCGTCCAGCGCGGTCGGAGGACCCACCGCCAGCCCAGCGTGGAGCCCGAAGTCCGCCACGGCGTCCGCAGGGTTCAACCGCCAGCCTTCGTAGTGACAGTCCACGAGCTCCGCCCCCAGCGCCGCCCATCGCGGAGCCCCCATCGCCGGGCCGGCAAAGCCGAACACCACCTCGACCTCTAGCCGGGGCGCGGCCCGACCGGCCAGAGGCACGCGAAGACGAGGCGGCTCGCGGTTCCCCGCGAAGAACAACGTCTCGCGGTACACGGGCGCGACGATCGGTCGATCCAGCCCCCATCGGCCCCACAGTTGCCTGTTGGTGAACCCCACCTTCCATCCGGCCAGCCGCCACCCGTCTTGAAGGCGCAACCTCGCCGCTTCGGCCCCCGCCGAGTATGCGTCCGCGAGCCCCAGCGACAGTCGCTCCGAGGGCGGTTCGACGAAGCGTCCCGCTCTCTGGGCGTCCAGCATCTCTGCGGCCAGGCGCACGTGCAGGGGGTCGGCGCGAACCAGCTTGACGTTGTTCATGGAGGCCGGTAACGTGGGCTCCCCACCGATCGGCAAGCAACGGGGCGCTTAGCTCAGTTGGTCCAGAGCGCCTGCCTTACAAGCAGGAGGTCGCTGGTTCGAATCCAGCAGTGCCCATTCAGAGGAAGCTTCGTCGCCGAGCTAGCGCCGCGCCTCCGCCATCGCCCGTCGGATCGCCTCCACGGCAACGTCGGTGCGGAACTCGATCAGCTTTCGCCCGTGCTCGATCGTGCGCTCCGGGGGAAGGATGCTGATCCCGTTGATCGACGCCTTGCCCGCTTCGATCCGTTGCTGGAGACGCACATGCTCCGGGTCGTCGTTCATGATGATCGACGTGATGTAGTAGTCGTCGTGGAGCCCTTCCAGGCGCGGGTCCTCGTCGATCCCCAGGACGTCCCGCTGGTACGCCAGCACGTCGGCGTAGTTGTAGTACTCGGGCACGTGGGCGATCAGCGCCCCCGAACCCGCCCAAGCCTCGGCCAGCTCCGCCGCCACTGCGGCCATCCCCCGTCGATTCCCCCCGCTGTCGCCCAGCAGGAAGACGTCGGTGAAGCCTTGAGCCTTCAGGCTGACGGCCATGTCCCGCAGCACCGCCTCGAACGTCGCCTGGGAGAGTCGGATCCCGCCGGGTACGTCGGCCCGCTCCGGGTCCCCGGGCTCGATCGTCACGATCGGGGCCACCAGGGCGTTGCCCAGCCGCCGCGCGATCGACTCCCCCATGACGCGCAGGACATGGTTGTGCTTGCCGGTGGTGAGGTACGGCCCGTTCTCCTCGATCCCGCCCGTGAGGATCAGCGCCGTCGTGGTCCCGGACCGGAGGAGGTCCCGCACCTCGAGCATCGTCAGCTCCTCGATCCACACCTTGTCCGCGGCGGCGATCGGACGGGGGATCGTCGCCATGTCCACCATTTCGCCCTGCTGCGCGCAGAGGGGAACGGCGGCTGCGGCAAGCAGAGTCAGGGTACCGGCGAGTATCTTCATGACGTTCTCCTGGTGGGGGCTCGGGTCTAGGAACGAGGGCGCGGGCCTACGAACGAGGGCCTGGACCTACGAATCGGCGCTGGGCGTCAAGTACGCCTTCAACTGCTGGATCTGGTGCCGGTCCCCGAGGACGATCACCGCGTCGCCCGCCTGCAGGCGCGTGGACGCCCCGGGGTTGAAGGCGATCTCCGACGGACCTGCGCCCTCCCTCTGCACCGCCAGCAAGACCAGCCCCGTCTTCTGCGGGATGCGCGCTTCCGCTAGCGCGAGCCCTTCCACCTTCGAGCCGGCACCCACCACGACCTGCTCGAGCCGCCGGCTGGGACCGGATCCAGGCGTGGCTACGTCCAGGAACGACGCGACGGCAGGCCGCGCCAGCACCGACGCCACCCAGTGAGCCCCGGTCACGTTGGGGCTGACCACGTGATCGGCGCCTGCCCTCTGCATCTTCGCCGTGACCGCCTCGTGCTCGGCCCGGGCCACGACGACCAAGCCGGGATGGAGGTCGCGGGCCGACAGGCACACGAACAAGTTGTCGGTGTCCGACGACAGGCACGAGACCAAGGTCGTCGCGTCGGCGATTCGAGCCTCCCGCAACGCCGCGTCCGTGGTGGCGTCGTCCTGAACCACGAGCAGGTCCGGCCATCTCTTGTGCAGCGAAGCGACGGCATCGCCGTCCCGCTCCACCAGCACGCACTGCTTTCCGGCCTCCCGAAGCTCTTGAAGGACTTGGACGCCCATCTGCCCGCCGCCGCAGATGATCACGTGGCCCTTCGTCCGGCTCAGTTCTTGCATGGCCTTTCGCCTCTTGTACTTGGTGCCGATGTCCATTTCCACGAGAAACGCGGTCACCAGGGCAAACCACAACCCCAGTCCAGTCAAGCCTCCAGCGACGAGGGCCATCGTCCAGTACTGGCCCGGGCCCCCCGACGCAAGCGGCAGCACCTCGTGGTAGCCCACAGCCGTCACGGTGATCGCCGTCATGTACAGCGCGTCGGAGAACGACCAGTCTTCCATGATCATGTATCCGACCGTCCCGCCGGCGGTCAACACGACGCAGTAGCCGAAGACGAAGAGTAGCCTGGGCAGCTTGGCGCGCGCGCCGCCGCCAGCATCGGAACCGGTCATGCGGGCGCCCTACCGCCGTCGCTCGAAGATCAAGTCCCGTACCCTCGCGCCCGTGACCGCGAACCCGTCCACCCGTCCCGTCGCGTCCCGGTTGAAGCGCACTTCAGGGAACCACCACTGGTCGCCCGTAAACACGTCCTCTCGCGTCGGAGACAGTGTTGAAGGGGGGTTGCGCCAGTGGCGGGCGACCAAGCGCCCCGACTCCACGACCACCTCGTAGCTGCTGTCCAGCTCCGGGCTCCGGTACTCCCCCGCGTACTCTTGCAACCGGGCCTGCGACAGCGACGGGACCTCCGCCGGCTCTTCCTCCTGCTCGGGCGCCGGCAGGGGGTCCATGAAGTCGCCCAAGTACGCCTCCGCCACCTTTCGCGCCCTCCCTCCGGCGTCGCAGTCGGAGCGGTTGCAGAACACGGCCACGGAGAGCCGCTGCTCGGGAAAGCGGACGAAGTTGGTTCGGTAGCCCGCCCATGAGCCCCCATGGCCGACGACGGGCAGTCCTCGGTATTCGCCCACCGTGAGCCCGTGGGCGTAGCCGATCGTGTCGCCGCTCGCCAGCACGCCCCGGCGCACCATGGTGCGGAGGAGGTCTTGGCCCCCGACTTGGCCGGTCTCGTAGTTCTGCATCCAGAGGACGAAGTCGTCGATGGTGGTGTGGAGGGAGCTCGACGCCAGGGCCGTAAGCTGATTGGGGAGACGCCGGAAGGCGCCGCCTCCTTCGTCGGCGCCCGCGGGACGGTACGACTCGGCCCGGCCGGGGACCACCTCCAGGTAGTCGTCGGAGAAGTGGGTGCGGGTCATGCCCAAGGGGGCGAAGATGCGCTCCTGGGCATACTCCCGAAAGGTCTCGCCCGAGGCGGCCTCCACGGTCCGGGCCAGCAGGTTGTACCCGGTGTTGGAGTAGGCGTACTCGGTGCCCGGCGGGAAGTTGATCGCCTGCTGGCGGCCGAGCATCCGCAGGATCTTCTCGAACGAGATCACGTCGGTCATCTCGACCCCCGCCAGCGCCATGACGTGGGGCCAGTCGCGGATTCCGCTCGTGTGGTGAATCAGATGGCGAGGCGTGATCGTCGCGTCGAACTCCGGCAGCCAGGGAACCGCGCTGCGGAGATCGGCGTCCAGATCCAGCTTCCCCTCCAGCTCCAGGAGGAGGGCCGCCATCGCTCCGAACTGCTTGGAGATCGAGGCGATGTCGAAGACGGTTCCGGTGGTGATCGGGACGCCGTGCTCCAGGTCGGCCACGCCGTAGCCGGCCCGGTGCACAACCTCGCCGTTCAGGAGCACGCCCACGGCGGCGCCTGGGCCGTCGCCAGCCAAGTCGGCGAAAAGGGCGTCCACCGCCGGGTTCGTGGGCCCGTCGGCGGCCTGGGCCGGACCGCCGGACCGCGGACCGCAGGCCGGGAACCAGAAGACCACTCCGACTGCGAGAAGGGACGCGACGGAAGCACCGAGCTGGCGTTGGTGCTTGGCGAGTCGACGGGAGCGACCTCGGCTCAAGGAACGGAAGACGTTGGGCATGGCGGGTGGGACCTCCGCATCCAAGGGAACTCCGATGGGAAAGTTCGGGGACCGACGCGCCGCTTGCCAACCGCGGCGGCGTTGACCTTCGACCATATGCTGGTAAACTTATGGGCACGGTGCTCGTTCGCGGGCGCCCCTTGGCTTGCCTCGTTCACGAAGCATCACGTCCAATCAGGAGAACGCAGTAATGAGACGGAAAGCAATCTTCCTCGGCGCGCTGGCAGCGTTCCTGTCGGCATCCGCTCCGCAGGCCGCCGCCGCGCAGCAAGGCAGCCTCGGAGGCACTGTGACCGCCGAGGGCACCGGCGCGGCTGTCGCCGGTGCGCAGGTGTTCATCGAAGCCCTGGGTCTCGGTGGAACGACCACTCCCGACGGCCGCTATCAGATTACGGGCATTCCGGTGGGCACGCACAGCGTTCAAGTCCAGGTCATCGGCTACCGGACGGCAGAACGCAACGTCACGATCGTGGCCGGACAGACCACGACCCTCAACGTGAGCCTGCCGGTCGCCGCCATCGCCCTCGAAGGCTTGGTGGCCGTCGGCAGCCGCGCCCAGCCCAGGGCCGTCACCTCCTCTCCGGTTCCCGTCGACGCCATCGCCGCGGCGGACTTCGTGAACCAAGGGGACACGGACCTGAGCAACCTGTTGCGGAACATCGCCCCATCGTACAACGTCAGCATGCAGCCGATCAGCGACGCGGCCACGATCTCTCGCCCGGCGAACCTGCGCAACTTGGCGCCCGACCACACGCTGGTGCTGGTGAACGGGAAGCGGCGCCACCGGGGCGCGATCATCACTTGGTTGGGGAACGGCGTGGCCGACGGCGCGCAGGGCGTCGACATCGCGGTCATCCCGGCGATCGCATTGCGCCAGGTCGAGATCCTGCGGGACGGCGCGTCGGCCCAGTACGGCTCCGACGCCATCGCCGGCGTGATGAACTTCCAGCTTCGAGACGACCGAGACGGCAAGTTCCGGTTCGAGGCCAAGACCGGATCGTATCCTTTCTACGGGGACGGCCAAGGCCACTCCTTCGCAGGGAACGTCGGGCTGCCCCTCGGCGAGACGGGGTTCCTCAACCTCAGCGCCGAGTACGGCAACGTGAATCCGACCGACCGCAGCGTCCAGCGCAACGACGCGCTGCTCCTCATCGGCGCGGGCAATAGCAACGTCCGCAGGCCGGCCCAGATCTGGGGCTCCCCCCACGTGGAGGACGACCTGAAGCTGTGGACCAACTGGGGCGCCTTCCTGGGCGAGAACGTGCAGCTCTACGGTCACGGGAACTACGCCAGCCGCACGGTGACCGGCGGCTTCTTCTTCCGGAACCCGAACACCCGCGGCGCCGTGTTCAGCGGCGACGGCGGCAAGACGCTGCTCATCGGCGACATGCTGGACGCCGCCGACGGCGTGCTGGACGGCTCGGCCAACTGCCCGGTCGTCAACATCACTCGTGGCGTGCCCGACCCCGCCGCTCTGCAGCAGGTCTTCGACGACCCGAACTGCTTCTCCTTCCAGGAACTCTTCCCAGGCGGCTTCACGCCCAACTTCGGCGGCGACGCCACCGACGCCTCCGTCGTCGGGGGCCTCAAGGGCACCCTCGGCGACTTGGGGTGGGACGCCAGCGTCGGTTGGGGCAGGAACCTCGCCGACTTCTTCATCTACAACACGGTCAACGCGTCCCTGGGTCCGGCGACCCCCACCTACTTCAATCCCGGCGACTACATTCAGGAAGACTTCAACCTCAACCTGGATCTGACGTACGCCGCCGCCGAGGGCGTGAACATCGCCGCCGGTGCCGAGCGACGTCGGGAAGGCTTCGAGATCGTTCAGGGTCAGCGGGAGTCGTGGACGTTCGGTCCGTTGGCCGACCAGGGCTTCAGCGCTGCGTCCAACGGCTTCCCCGGCTTCAGCCCCATCGCGTCGGGCAACTGGACTCGGTCCAACATTGCGGTGTACGCCGACATCGAACTCCGCGACCCGGAAGCCGAGAGGTGGACGGTCGGCGGCGCGGTTCGCTTCGAGGACTTCTCCGACTTCGGCTCCACGACCAACTTCAAGTTCGCCGCGCGCTACGGCCTCAGCGAGAACTTTGCCCTCAGGGGTAGCGCCAGCACCGGCTTCCGGGCGCCGACGACCGGCCAGCAGAACGCCTTCAACGTGTCCACGGTATTCGATACCAATTTGGGAGATCTGGTCAACCGGGGAACGATCCCTTCGACTTCCCAGGTGGCCGCGCTCCGAGGCGGCGTGCAGCTGCAGCCCGAGCAATCCCTCAACATCGCCGTGGGCGCCGTGGCCGAGGTCGGCCAGCTGGACTTCACCCTCGACTACTTCCGCATCAACCTCAGCGACCGGCTGTCCCAAACGCAGACGTTCAAGCTGACCGACTCCGAGGTCGACCAGCTGGTCGCCGAGGGGATCACCAGCGCCCGCAACTTGAGGGAGTTCCGCTTCTTCACGAACGACTTCGACACCAAGACCCAGGGCATCGACGTCGTGGCCACCTACACGCCGGAGTCGCTGGGCGGGGACATGACCCTCACGCTCCTGTACAACTTCACCGATACGGACGTCACCACCCCCAGTTCGGAGACTCTGGGCGAGACCCGGATCCGGCAGTTGGAAGAGGCGCTTCCACGAAACCGCTGGAACATCACGATGAACCACTTCTCCGGGAACTGGCGCTTCCTCAGCCGACTCAACTGGTACGGCGGCTGGTTCGACGGCGAGCTTGCCCAAGCGACTTACGACGGCGCCGCCACCATGGACCTGGAGACTGCGTATTCGCTGGACGAGAACACGAGCTTCACCATCGGCGGCCAGAACGTCCTCAACAGGTTGCCCGAGGAGATACCGAACCCGGCCGGCGTCGGAAACCGCTACAGCGAGTCCACGCCGTGGGGCTTCAACGGCGCCTACTTCTACGCCAAGGTCAACTACGCTTGGGGCTGGTAGAAAAGCTGGAGCAGCGAGAAGGATAGGGTAGCAGCTCGGCGGCAAGGGGTCCGACGCGGCGGTCGGATCCTTTGCCGCCTTGCCGTTGCTTCCTGCAGGAACAGGGGGCACAGTAATGAAGATGGTAAAGCTGTTGACGGTCGTCGCGGTCTTCGCACTGGTCGCACCTAGCCACGCTGTCGCTCAGGGGACGATTGAAGGGCGGGTGCGCGCCACGGGGACCGGCGCCGGGTTGGCCGGTGCGCATGTGTCCTTGACGGAGCTGGGCGTCGGCGCCACCACTGGGCCCCAGGGCCTCTACAGGATCACCGGCGTGCCGGCTGGCACCCACGGCGTCGTGATCCAGATCATCGGCTACGGCACCCAGTTGCAGGAGGTCGTCGTTGCCGACGGCCAGACGACTCGGCTGGACGTGGATCTGTCCCAGGTCGCGATTGCGCTCGAGGGTCTGGTGGCGGTCGGCAGCAGGGGGAGGCCCCGGGCGGTCACGGCGTCGCCCGTTCCCGTGGACGCGATCGCCTCGACGGACTTCGTGAACCAAGGGGACACCGACCTCAGCAGCCTCCTGCGCAACATCGCCCCGTCGTACAACGTCAACGTCCAGCCGATCGCAGATGCGGCCACGATCTCCCGCCCGGCGAACCTGCGCAACTTGGCGCCCGACCACACGCTGGTGCTGGTCAACGGGAAGCGACGTCACCGGGCCGCCACGATCGCGTGGTTCGGCAACGGGGTCGCCGACGGCGCCCAGGGACCCGACATCGCGGTCATTCCAGCGATCGCCCTGCGCCAGGTCGAGATCCTCCGGGACGGGGCGTCGGCCCAGTACGGCTCCGACGCCATCGCCGGCGTGATGAACTTCCAGCTTCGAGACGACCGCTCCGGCGGCAGCTTGGAGACGCGCCTGGGCAGCTACCCCTTCGCGGGGGACGGTCAGGCGTTCACGGTTGCGGGCAACGTGGGGCTGCCGTTGGGAGAGACGGGCTTCGCCAACTTCAGCGCCGAGTACGGCAACGCCGGACCCACCAGCCGGAGCGTGCAGCGGGACGACGCGCTGGGGCTCATCATCGCCGGAAACACCAGCGTCGCCACCCCGTCCCAGATATGGGGGTCCCCGGAGGTCGCCGACGACGCGAAGCTCTGGGGCAACTTCGGCGCCTTCCTGAGCGACCGCGTCCAGCTTTACGGTCACGGCAACTACGCCGGCAAGACGGTGGTGGGCGGCTTCTTCTTCCGAAACCCCAACGAACGGCAAGCGATCTACAGCAACGACCAAGGGCGGACGCTCCTCATCGCCGACATGCTGGACGCGCAGGACGGCGTGCTCGACGGGTCGGCCAACTGCCCCGTCGTGCCTATCGTGGGCGGCGTGCCCGACCCGGTGGCGTTCGCACAGGTGAAGGCCGACCCGAACTGCTTCTCGTTCCAGGAGATATTGCCCGGCGGCTACACCCCCCAGTTCGGTGCCGACATGCTGGACGGCTCGTTCGTGGCCGGCCTGAAGGGCGAGACCGGCTTCGGGATGCTTTGGGACGCCAGCGCCGGCTTCGGCAGCAACAAGCTGGACTTCTTCATCGACCGGACGACGAACGCTTCGCTTGGGCCGGCGACGCCCCTGCACTTCGAGCTGGGCTCCTATCAGCAGCAGGAGGTCAACCTCCACGCCGACGTGTCGTACGGGGTCAACGACGTGGTCAACCTTGCCGGCGGCGGTGAGTGGCGCGACGAGCGCTTCGAGATCGGCGGCGGCCAGCGGGAGTCCTGGGTGTTCGGTCCGCTGGCGGCGCAAGGGTTCCGGGCGGCTTCGGACGGCTTCCCCGGCTTCGGCCCCTTGGCCGTGGGCGACTGGAGCCGCTCCAACTACGCCTTCTACGGCGACGTGGAGATGCGGGATCCGGACGAAGGCAGATGGACCGTCGGTGGCGCGGTGCGCTTCGAGGACTTCTCCGACTTCGGAGTGACCACGAACGGCAAGTTCGCCGGGCGGTACGGGCTCACCGACGCCGTTGCGGTGCGCGGCAGCGTGAGCACCGGCTTCCGCGCGCCGACGCCGGGGCAGCAGAACGCCTTCAACGTCACCACCGAGTTCGACCGCGAGATCAACGCGCCGGTCAACAAGGCGTCGATCGCCTCCACGTCGCCGGTCGCCCGCCTGCGGGGCGGGAAGCAGTTGAAGCCGGAAGAGTCCGTCAACGTCGCGTTCGGGGCAGTGGTGGGCTTGGGCACGGTGAATCTGACGGTGGACTACTTTCGGGTCGCCGTGACCCAGCGGATATCGCTGACCCAGGACTTTCGGCTCAACCCGTCGGAGGTGGAGCAACTTCTTGCGGAAGGGATCACGAGCGCAGGCAACGTGCGAGACTTCCGCTTCTTCACGAACGACTTCGACACGCGGACGCAGGGCGTGGACGTGGTGGCCACCTACGAGCCCGAGGCCTTGGGCGGCGCCACGACGATCACCCTCCTCTTCAACCGCACCGATACCGAGGTCACCAAGTACAGTCCCGACGTCATCGACGCTCGACGGATCAGAGAGCTCCGGGAGGCGTTGCCCCGGACCCGATGGAACCTGTCGGCCAACCACGCGCCCGGCCCCTGGCGCTTCTTGGCCCGGCTGAACTACTACGGCGGCTGGTACGACTCGGAGGACGCCCAGTTCTACAACGGCGACGCCACCGTGGACATGGAGGCGGCCTACTCGCTCGGCGAATCCGCCAGCCTCGCCCTGGGAGGACAGAACGTGCTGAACAACTTTCCCGACCTGAACCCGACCGCCGCGTTGGTCGGCAACCCGTACAGCCAGTACACGCCCTACGGCTTCAACGGGGCGTTCTTCTACGTTCGGATGAACTACCGATGGGACTGGGAGTAGTGCCTAGCCGGGGGACCACTTGTCGTCGCGGGTTGCTGGCTGCCTGCGTGGCCGTGCTGGCCGGAGCGCCTGGTTGGGTCCAGGCGCAGGGCACGCTGGAGGGCCGGGTGCGGGCGCAGGACACGGGCGAACCGCTCGCAGGCGTTCAGGTGTCTCTGGCGGACGTCGGCTTGGGGGGGACGACTGGGCCGGGCGGCCAGTACTTCGTCGGGGAGATCCCGGCGGGCACGCACACGGTGGAGGTCCGGCTGATCGGCTACGGCGTGGAGCGGCGGGAGGTGACGATTGCCGACGGGGAGACGACGCGGCTGGACGTGCTGCTGGCCCAGGCGGCGATCGCCTTGGAGGGAGTCGTGGCCGTAGGGAGCCGGGCCCGGCCCCGGACGGCCACCGAGTCGATGGTGCCTATCGACGCCATCGCTTCGGCCGACTTCATCGATCAAGGCGACACGGACTTGGGCGACTTGCTGCGCACCGTCGTGCCGTCGTACAACGTGAACCCCCAGGCAACGGGCGACGCGGCAAGGATCGTTCGGCCAGCCAACCTTCGGGGGTTGGCGCCGGACCACACGCTGATCCTGGTGAACGGAAAGCGGCGGCACCGGGGAGCGGTCATCGCGTGGATCGGCAACGGCGTTTCCGACGGGGCGCAGGGCGCCGACGTGTCGGCCATTCCAGCTATTGCGCTGCGTCAGGTGGAGGTGCTCCGCGACGGAGCGTCGGCCCAGTACGGCTCCGACGCCATCGCCGGGGTGCTCAACTTTCAGCTGAAGGACGACCGCTCGGGCGGTGCAATAGACGTGCGGGGCGGGAGGTTTCTGGATGGCGGCGGCGAGAGCTACACCGTGTCGGGCAACATCGGCCTGCCCCTCGGCGACAACGGATTTGCGAACCTGAGCGCGGAGTACGGCGCCGCGGAACCCACCAGCCGGAGCGTGCAGAGGAACGACGCCCTTGTGCTGGTCGCCGCCGGCAACAGCTACGTTCGCGATCCCGCCCAGATATGGGGCGCGCCCTCGATCGCGGACGACACCAAGCTCTGGGGCAACTTCGGCTACCTCTTCGGCGGCTCCGCCGAGGTGCAGCTGTACGGCCATGCCAACTACAACAGCGAGCGCATCGAGGGCGGCTTCTTCTTCCGGAACCCCAACACCCGTGCCGGCGTCTTCAGCCTGGACGGCGGCGAGACGCTGCTGATCGGCGACGCTCTGGACGCGCAGGATGGGGTCCTGGACGGTTCGGCCGGGTGTCCGATCGTCCGAGTGACCAACGGCTTGCCGGAGCAAGCCGCCCTGGCCCGAGTCTTTAGCGACCCCAACTGCTTTTCGTTCCAGGAGCGGTTCCCCGGAGGCTTCACGCCCCAGTTCGGCGCCGACGCGACCGACGGCTCCGTGGTCGCCGGGATCAAGGGCCAGTCCGGCAGCGTGCTGTGGGACGCGGGCACCAGCCTGGGCTACAACCATGTCGACTACTACATCTACAACACCGTCAATGCTTCCCTCGGACCGGCGACGCCGATCGAGTTCAAGCCGGGAGTGAACCGGCAGCAGGAGTTCAACGCCTACGTGGACGTTGCCTACGCCGTCAGCAGCAAGCTCAACGTGGCCGGCGGGGCGGAGTATCGCGACGAGCGTTTCGAGATCGGCCTGGGCGACCAAGCCTCGTGGGAGATCGGCCCCTATGCTGCCCAGGGCTTCAGCGCTGGGTCCAACGGCTTTCCCGGCTTCAGTCCCATCGCCCAAGGGGTCTGGCACAGGTCGAACTACGCCGTGTACGCCGACGCCGAGCTAGCCGACGACGCGACCGACCGCTGGGGGTTGGGTGGCGCCGTCCGGTTCGAGGACTTCCAGGACTTCGGCATCACGTTCAACGGCAAGGTGGCGGCGCGTCTAGCCCTTGGCGGAGGGTTCGCGTTGCGGGGCAGCACCAGCACCGGCTTTCGGGCGCCCACGCCGGGGCAGCAGAACGCCTTCAACGTCTCCACCCAGTTCGATCGGGCGCTGATGGACTTGGTCAACAACGGCACGATCCCTTCGACTTCCGAGGTGGCGAAGCTGCGGGGCGGCGTCGCCCTGGAAGCTGAAAAGTCCGTCAACATGGGGTTCGGCGCCGTGCTGGATCGGGGCTCGTTCAGCGCGACGGCGGACTACTTCCGGATCGTGTTGTCCGACCGGATCGCGTTGACGCAAGTCTTCAAGCTGACGACGGCGGAGCAGACGAGGCTGGTCGCGGAGGGCATCACGAGCGCCGGCAACTTGCAGAACTTCCGCTTCTTCACCAACAACTTCCAGAGCCGCACCCAAGGTCTCGACTTCGTGGCGACGTGGGCGCCTCCTGTAGGTGGCGACGCCGAGATCAGCGTCGCCTTCAACCACACCCGCACCAAGGTCACCAAGCACGACCCCGACGTGCTCGACGCCGTCCGCATCCGCCAGCTGCAAGAGGGTCTTCCCCGAACGCGCTGGAACGTGACGGCCCGGCGGACGTTCGGCGGCGTTGCGTTCCTTGGTCGCGTCAGCAGCTACGCGGGCTGGTTCGACGCCAGGGACGACCGGCCCTACGGCGGCAAGATGCTCGTGGACTTGGAAGCGTCGTACGCGATCGGCGAATCGCTGCGGTTGACCGTCGGCGGCGACAACGCCCTCAACAACTACCCGGACGTCAACCCCGACGCCGGCTTCTCCGGCAACCAGTACAGCCCCACGTCGCCGTTCGGCTCCAACGGCGGATACTACTACGCGCGGCTGGGGTGGAGGTGGAAGTGAATCGGCACGCGGCCGCTCACTCGCTGACGGGGCGCTGCCGTTGGCCGATCGTGTACTCCGGGGGCTCGACGCCCAAGAGGTGGCGGACGAAGTAGTCCCAGCGACGGCGCATCATGTAGGGCTCGTTGCCGAAGCCGTGGCCCCGGTTGGGCATCATGATCAGGTCGAAGTCCTTGTCGGCGGCGATGAGTGCGTCGACCACGAGGAGCGTGTTGTACGCGGGGACGTTGGTGTCCATCGTACCGTGGGCCAGGAGGAGCTTGCCCTTCAAGTTGCCCGCGATCAGCTGGTTGGCCTGGTTGTCGTAGTTGGTCGTGCCGTCGGGGTAGCTCTCGAGCAGCCCCTGCCACTTTTCGCCCCAGTCGTCCTCGTAGCTGCGGTTGTCGTGGTTGCCCGCCTGGGAGACGGCGACCTTGTAGAAGTCGGGGTAGCGGAGGATGCCGGCCGTGCTGGCGAAGCCGCCTCCAGAATGTCCCCAGATTCCGACCCGGTCCAAGTCGAGCCACGAGTGACGCGCCGCCAGCTGGCGGATCATCGCCACTTGGTCGGGCAGACCGTTGTCGCCCATGTTGCCGTAGTACGCGTCGTGAAACTCCTTTGAGCGGCCGGGCGTTCCCATGGCGTCGACTTCCACGACGACGAACCCCAGCTCCGCGATCGACTGCTTGTCGCCTCGGGACGCCCGGAACGAACGGGAGCCGACGCTGCCCGACTGCGGTCCCGGATACAGGTAGTTGACCACGGGATACGAGCGCGACGGATCGAAGTTCGTCGGCTTGTACATGACGCCGTGCAGCTCCGTCTCTCCGTCCCGGGCCTCGACGACGAACGGCTCCGGGGGTTGCCAGCCGCTGGCGACGAGCCGGGATACGTCGGCGCGCTCCAGCTCGATCACGATGCCGCCGTCGCGGTTGCGCACAACCGTAACGGGCGGGACGACGGGCGTGGAGTAGCTGTCCACGAAGTACTCGCCGGAGGGCGACAGGGTGACGGCGTGGTTGGCGCTGTCGGGAGTCAGGAGCCGCAGCCCGGTGCCGTCGATGCCGATGCGGTACAGGTAGTGGAAGTACGGGTCGCCGGGTTCGCGACCGGCCCCGATGAAGTACAGGGTTCGAGCTTCTTCGTCCACATGGAGGAGCTGCAGCACGTTCCACTCGCCGGTGGTGACGCGGCCCAGCAGCTCGCCGGCGGACAGGTCGTAGCGGTAGAGGTGACCCCAGTTGTGGCGCTTCGAGTACCAGAGGACCTCGTTGGACTCCTCGAGCACGCGCCAGTTGACGGTGCGCGAGCCGGACTCGAAGAAGTTCTCCTCGGTTTCCGACAGGACGTCCCGCACGGCGCCGGTCTCGGGATCGGCGACGCGAAGCTGCGCGTGCTTGTGATCGCGGGAGCTGGAGACGAACGCCAGCTGCGAGCCGTTGGGACTCCACTCGGCGTCGAGAAGCACGCCGCCCGGCCCCGCAACGTGGTCGGTCACCGTGGATCGGTGCGGATCGGGCGGCATCTGGAGCCGCACCACCCGGGGGCCGTCGAGGTGAACCACCACCCGGCTGATGCGGAAGATCAGGCTGTCGCCGGGGAGCGGGTACTTCCAAGCGGCCAGTTCGGGGCGACCGACGGCCGTCGTGGCCATGTACATCTCCCCCACGCCTCGTCCGTCGTGCTGGAACGTCGCGATCATGTCGGACCCCGGCGACCACAGCAGAACCGGCGAGTCCCGCTTGACCCAGCCGGCGTTGTTGGTCGCGTAGCCGTAGTCCGTCACGCCGTCGGTGGTCAGAGGCGTCTCGGCGCCGGTCTCCAGGTCGCGGAGCCAAAGGTTGTGGTCGCGGATGAAGGCGGCTCTGGTCCCGTCGGGCGAAGCGATGGCGTTGGGGTCGGACGGGGGCAGCGGGTCGGTCGGCGAGCACACGTAGATGCGGAGGTCGCAGCGGAAGCGGTGTGGGGTGGGGTCGGTCGCGGGGCCAGCGGGTTGCCGACCGGCTTCGACGGTGACGGCGAGGGATTGGCCCTCCGGGTCGAGGTCGATGGTGCGGAAGGGAAGGGTGGACGGCGAGAATGTGGTGTCCATCGCCTGGCCTAGGGCGCCAGCCAGCCGGGCGTGGTCGAAGGCGGGGGCGCGGGTCCCGGCCCTCGGGTCCACCAGCACGAACTCGGCGCCGCCGGGCACCGTGTTGCGGTACCAGAAGCGGTCGCCGGACAGCCAGTTGGGCCGGACCGAAGCGCCGAACACCAGGGGAGCGGTCTCGCGGGCCAGGAACGACTCGGCGCGGGCGTAGTCCTCGGCGGTGACGGCAAGCGGGACCTGTTGCGCGACCGGTGGCTGACCGGCGGCTCCAAGAGGTGCCGCAACGGCGGTAAGGGCCACGAAGACGGGGATGGCGTCCTTTGGAGACATGCGACGGGCCTCGGTGTGGGGACAGGGTGCTCGTGCCGGACGAAGATAGCGGCTCCGGTGATAGGGTGGGGGCCCCCTGGAGCCCATCGGCGTTTGACGCTCCGCCACTCGGCGGCTAGCGTGTCCGACACGCCCGCCCGCCACGGACGGGCTCGGGAGTCACCATTCAACCAGCGGCACGCCATCCAATGTCCAGCGACCAGTCACGCGACTTGCCCCATCTGCCGAGCTTGTCGGTCATGGGATTCCGCGGAATTAGGGAACTCCATGTCCCGAGGCTTGGTCGCGCGACGCTGTTGGCGGGCAAGAACGGCACCGGAAAGACGACGGTCCTCGAGGCAGTCCGCGCATATGCCGCACGCGGGAGAGAGGCCACGCTGTCGTCTGTGATCAGAGGCCGAGAGGAGTTCCTGACGACGCTAGACGAAGACGGCGACGCCTTGGTTGCTCCGAATCTCGCGGCGCTCTTTCATGGTCGGCGGGTGTCGGCGCAGTCCCGGATTGTCATTGGTCCGGTTGACGGCCAGTCTCGCGATTCCTTGAATATCGAAGTCGTCGTACCCGGCGAAGATCAAGCGGACCTCTTCGACGGTGTCTTTGACGACGACGCGCCTCCACTTCTCGGGAGCGATATGTCCGCACCGGTGTTGATGCTTCAAGCTTCCTGCGGAGGGCGTAAGAGACTCATGCCATGGTTCATGTTCTCTCGCCAAGGTCGGAACAGCGGTGCCATGTATCGGTTCTACAGGAGGTACCGCGTCCCTGTGGGCAACGACGACCTACCGCCCGCGACAGCGTGCCAGCTGTTAGGTCCGGGGTTGTTGCGGAACGACGAAGCTGTCAGGTACTGGGATAGCGTGGTGCTCAGGGAAGAAGATCGGGTTGTTCAGGCCCTGAATCTTGTCGTTGCCGACACCGTGGAGCGCGTGGCGCTGATGGGAATGCGGGATGAGCGGCGTGGAACGCAAAGGTTTGAAGTAAGGGTCAGAGGTCGAGACGAGCCGGTGCCGCTAAGGAGTCTCGGCGATGGGGCCGTAAGGTTCTTTGGAGCGGCTATCGTCCTGGCATGGAGCCGAAACGGGTTCCTGCTCATTGACGAAGCGGAAAACGGCATTCATCATTCTGTGCAGGCGGCGTTCTGGCGGATGGTGTTGCGGGCGGCGGAGGCGAACAACGTCCAGGTCATCGCGACGACGCACAGCTTCGATTGTGTGAGAGGATTTGCCCAGGCTGTCGAGGATACGCCCGACGCCAGTGGTGTTCTTGTTCGCCTGGAACGCGATGGCGACCAGACCCGTGCCGTCACGTACGAGGAAGATCAGATGAAGTCAGCGGCCGAATACGGGATCGAAGTCAGGTAGAGTAGTCCGAAGATGACACCTGCCAGCACGTCGCCGCCGACCGAGAGAGTCATCTTTGTGGAGGGTGTCACCGACAAACATGTTGTTAGGCACATTTGCATTCGGAACGAAATCCCCCTGTCCTTCGACATTGAAGAAACAGGGGGTGTTCAGCACTTGTTAGGCAGGATGGAGAATGAGATCAAAGTTTCGGATCGCGAGGTAGTCGCATTTGTTCTGGATGCCAACGGCGACATTGTGAACCAGTGGGACCGCGTCCACGATTGCCTCAAAGAAGCTGGGGTCACTCCTCCAGAAGGACTGGCGTCAGAGGGGATCATTATCGCAGCAAAACCAGGAAAACCGAGAGTCGGCGTATGGCTAATGCCGGACAACGCGTCACCCGGCGAGCTTGAAGATTTTGTTCAAAAAATGATTCCAGAACGAGATCCTGTCTGGCCGTTCTCCAAGAAATATATTGCGGACACAAAAGCACACAGGAAGTTTAAGCCGCAGAAGACAAGCAGGGCAGAACTCTATGCGTGGCTTGCAACCCGCGAGACGCCTGGCAAGATTGGACCGGCGATCCGCACTAGGGACCTGGACACCAGCGGCGACCTATGCTTCCGATTCTCGGAGTGGATCCGCGAACTGTTCGGGTGAACAGCGGTCCTTGTCCGCCCCGCCGCGCCCCTACTCGATCGTAATCCGTTCGGCGGCGTAGACGAACAGCACGTCGTTGGCGGCCTTGTAGCTCGTGAGGACGCTGGCGAGCTCATTGCCGGCGATCTGGGCTTTCGAAATGCCGGCGATCACTAGGTCGGCGGAGGACGAGTTGTCGGCTACGGCGGCCTCGATGTCGCTGGGCGACTTTACTGGCAACGTCTCGATGTTGTTCCTGGAGATCGGAAGTCGGCCCTGCTTGACTAGGGTGGAGAGCTCGTCGGCGCTGTTCTGGCGACGGTCGGGGTCCACGCAGGCGAAGACGCGGATCTCGGCCGTCCTCCACTCTCGGTGGCCGACGATGATGTATGCCAGCATCAGCATCATCGCGACGTTGGGCAGCGTCTCCCGGGTGATCCAGATGTGGATTGATGCCCGGTAGCCGAAGCGGAAGGTGGTGGACCGCAAGACGGTAACGTTGAAGTTGGCGGAAGAGGCCAGTGCTGTTGCCTTGCCCACTTCGTCGATCTCTTCGGGGTGCTCCTGGTCGAACTCCAGCAGGACGCTGTTGTTGGGGAAGCCGGAGACGCCGGGGAACTGCAACGCCTGGGTCACGGCGGACTCGAAGGACGGCGCAATCAGCGTGTCGACGAAGGTGCCCGCTCGGCTCAAGTCGGAGCGTCGCACAAGATTGCCCAGCTGGGCCCGGGCGTCGATCTCCGTCTCCAGGCTGTACTTGCCCTCGATGTACTGGATGAAGTGGCCGAAGCCGTGGCGGTGGCAGATCCACCGAAGCAGGTCGAACTGGGCGACCCGACGTTGTCCGTGGCGGGTCATGGCGATGAACGAAGGCCGCCATTCGTCCTGGTGGATGCGCTGGTTCTTCTGGAGGGCGATCTGCAACCTGCGGACGGTCTGGTACATCGCGCTTTGCAGGATCACCGCGAAATCTCGCTCGCCACGGCGAGTGCGGCTTAGGCCGAGGTAGATCATCACCATGATCGCCACCGAGAGCAGCGCGTAGGCGGCGTTCATCTGAATCATCATGAGGCCGCACATGAGCGCCCCGACCAGCGACACGTACCAGCGGGAGCGGAAGGTGGGCCGATACGACGGGTTGCCGGCGAAGTACTCCAGGAACGACACCAGGCACAGGGCGCCGTAGGTCACCATGAAGAACATGCTGAGGATCTGGGCGATGAAGTCGATGTCTCCCATCAGCACGAAGACCAGTGCCAGGGTCGACGACACCCAGATCGCGTTCCGGGGCTCGTCGGCCTCGCCGTGGCCCTGAGCCAGCACGCTGTTGACCCGGCCGCCGGGGAACACCTTGTCTCGGGCCAGGGCCTGCAACGTCCGGGGCGCTCCCAGAATCGAGCCCAGCGACGACGATATCGCCGCCGCGGCAAGCCCTATGAACACTGCCGGACCCCAGAGCGCGATCTGGGACATGATGAACTGGTCTCCGGCAAGGGCCTCGGGCGTTGCGTGGTTCGCCAGCTTTACCGCCACGATGACGTACACGACCATGCCCGTGACCGTGGCGCCGATGCTTCCCAAGGGGATCGAGCGCTTGGGCTCCTTGAGGTCCCCGGAGAGACTGAGGCCCGCGATCATGCCGGTGAACGCGGGGAAGACGGTCGCGAAGACTTTCCCGAAGCCGTCCGGTTCGGCGATAGTCGCGGTTACGTCGAGACCTTGGGGTCTGATCTCCTCTGGACCCGTTCCCAGAAGAAAGGACCCGATCACGAGCGCCAAGATGCCGGCGACGATCCAGAGCGCTCGGACGCCCAAGGCGGCGCCGCGAGTGAGCATGAGCGTGCACAGGACTATTAGGCCGGGCAGGCTCACCCACTGCACCATCGGCTGGACGTCGTACTTCGCCGCCGCCCACTGCATGACCGGCTCGAACGCTTCCCCGAAGGCGACCAGGTAGAACGCCACCGAGATCGCCTCCGACAGGTAGAGGGCGATGCCGATGGAGCCGCCGATCGTCGTGCCGAAGGACCGGCTGATGATGAAGTAGGCGCCTCCGCCCGCGACGCGCCTGTTCGTTGCGATCTCGGAGACCGCCAGCACCGTGGGGATCGTCACCAAGTGGCCGATGGCGATGATCGCCATCGTCCCTGCAAGCCCCACGTGGCCCACGGCGTAGCCGAAGCGCAGAAACAGAATCGCGCCCAGGATCGTGCTGACCGACGCCAGGAAGACCGGCGCCGTGCCGAATCCGTGGCCGCTCTTCTGTTTCGCCTGGCCCCCGGCGGCCGGGCGGCCGAAGCTGGACAGAATGGCCTGGGGCGAGGAGGAAGAGGTTGGGCGGTTGGCCATGGGCGGCGGTCGTCGTCGCGGAGGGTGGGGGATCAGCCGCTGGCGTCCGACTTCGCCGGACCACGCGTTCGCTGTGGCGCGATCACCGTTCCCGGCAGCGCATGCAGAATGTAGCCGTTCTCCACCACAAGCTCGCCGTTGACCAGGACGTGATCGATGCCGGCGGCGTGCTGGTGGGGCTCGAAGACCGTGGCGCGGTCGGCGATCGTCTCCAAGTCGAAGACGACGATGTCAGCCCAGGCGCCGTTGCGGATCGTGCCGCGGTCGGCCAAGCCCATGATCAGGGCGGGCAGGGAACTCTGGGAGCGGACCGCCGCTTCCAGGGACAACGCCCCTGCGGTGAGCGCGTACTGCCGGATCTTGCGCGGAAACGTGCCGTAGAAGCGTGGATGGACGGGGCCGTCGGACGGATCGGCGATGCCGCCGTCGGAGGCCGTGGCCACCCACGGCTGGGCCGCGTACATCTCCACGTCGGCTTCGGACATCGAGAAGCCTCGCATCCTGCCGCCGCCGCGCCGTTCGGGGTCGCCCTCCATCTGAAGGTCGATCGCCGTCTGGACGGGCGTTGCGCCTCGAGACGCGGCCACTTCAGCCAACGACTTGCCGACGAGGCTGTCGTCCGGGTAGTCCATGATCACGACCCGCTCCGCGCCGCCGCGCCTGCGGATCTCGTGGGCGACGTCGCGGCGAATCTTCTCCTCGTTGCCGGGCTGCGCCATGGCCGAGCGGAACATCTCGCCGGGAGGACGCGCCTCCCGAGGCGAAGCGGCCTCGGGGTCCCGGAGCGCCCATCGGGGGATCAGCACCGTGTTCCCGTCGGAGCCGCTGGTCGCATACGGGTATTGATCCGCCCACACCCGCACGCCTTCGTCGCGGGCGCGCTGGATCAACTGGATCGCCGACGCGCTGGACCCCCAGAAGTGGGCCCCCTTGGCCTTGATGTGGGAGGCGACGACGCGGATGCCGGTGCGCCGCCCGATCTCTATCGTCTCCATCACCGCGTCCTGCAGCGTCGGCGGACCCGGCTCGTCCTGACTGGGCCAGAACCACATCGGATCGGGTCCCTCCGAGCGCTGGTGCGAGATGTACACGCCGTCGTAGGGCGCAAGCTCCGCCGCGACCGCCGCCACCTCGTCCGTCGTGCTCCAGCGTCCAGGCGCGTACTCCAGGCCTGCCGACACTCCGGCGGCCCCTTCGTCCATTGCTTGGCGCATCAGGGCCTGCATCTGGCGCACCTCGGCTTCCGTGGCGGGCCGTCGGAAGTCGTCCCCCATGACCAGTCTGCGGATCGTCCCGTGGCCAGCCAGGAGCATGACGTTCGGCCCCACTCCTTGGGACTCCAGAAGCGCGCGCTGGTCGGCGATGGGCCACGGCGAGCGCCCGTCCTGGTTCACCACGATCGTCGTCACGCCCTGCGAGACTACGTTGGGCGCGGACTTCCGGTGCAGGGAGTCGGTGCGGATCGTTGCGCCGCCGGGGTCGCGGCCTCCGTCGTCGGCGTGGGAGTGGATGTCGATGAAGCCGGGGGCCACGTACCGGCCCGTCGCCTCGATCGTCCGGGTTGCCGGTGCGCCCGCCAGCACCCCGACGGCGACGATCCGCCCGTCCCGAACGCCGACGTCGGCCCGGAACCATGGGTTGCCGGTTCCGTCGAGGACGCGGCCGCCCACGATGAGCAGGTCGAAGGGCTCCTGCTCTTGGGGGTGTGCGGTCGCCGCAATGGCTGGATGAGCCAGGGCGAGCACCGCCGCCAACGGGGCTGCGCGCCCGGCAACGGCTTTCAAGGCGATTCGGGACATGCTATCCTGTCGCTGAAGGGGCCGGTACTTGTAGTGGACGGAGATTCCCTCCGCAACGTGACGGGGTATCCAGCCCCGACGCCCAAGAACCTCGGTAGAGGCGGGAGCCGTAGAATGAACCGACGAGTTCGCGCACGCCGCGCAACCACTGCAAGCCGGACAACGATCGCCGTCGCCGCCGCTTTGGTGTCCGCCGTGTTCGCCTGCAATGCGCCGGACGCGCCGGATGCTCGAACGGCTGCCGGTGCTGCCGATGCCCAGTCCTCCGAGACGCTCTTCGCTGGGGGCGTGGTCTGGACGGCGGACCCGGCCAACCCGCGCGCCGAAGCCGTGTTGGTGCGCGACGGCGCCATAGAGTATGTAGGCACGAGCGCCGAGGCGTCGGAGCGCACCGGCCCCGATGCGCAGACGGTGGACTTGGCGGGAAGGATGCTGCTGCCGGGGTTCGTCGAGTCGCACACGCACCCGGCCGTCGCCGGGCTGATCGCGTCCACGTTTCAGGTGATCGGGACCGAGACCGTGGCCGAGGTGCAGGAGGCGCTGGCGCAGTACGCCGCCGCGAACCCGGACGAGGAGGTGCTCTTCGGCTTCGGCTTCCCGGGCGCGCTCGCCAGCGCCGTCAACTCGGCGGGCGTGACGGGGCCGCACAAGGAGGACCTGGACGCCGTGGTGTCGGACCGCCCGGTCATGATCCTCGCCGTGGACGCTCACAGCGCGTGGCTCAACAGCCGGGCGCTGGAAGTGGCGGGGATCGACCGCGACACGCCGGACCCGGTGCCGGGCATCCACTTCTACCAGCGCGACGCTAGCGGAGAGCCCACCGGATGGGCGGTGGAGGGCGCGGCGTTCTGGCCGCTGCTGCCCGTCTTCGGGATCGGCTCGGAGGAGCAGTTCCGCGCCGCGCTCTCCGCGACGCTGCCCGAGCTGTCGTCGATGGGCGTGACCACCATCTTCGACGCCGGCATCCCCGGGGGCGAGACGACGTTGCGCAACGCCCTGTCGGCGGTGGCGGGGCTGGAGCGGGACGGACAGCTGCCCGTGCGCTACCGAGCCAGCTGGTACGTGGACTCGCCCAACGTGGAGCCCGCCGAGGTCGTCGCGAACGTCAACGCCGTGCGGGGCGACT
Organism: Longimicrobiales bacterium; assembly: GCA_958296005.1. Lineage (GTDB taxonomy): Bacteria > Gemmatimonadota > Gemmatimonadetes > Longimicrobiales > Gaopeijiaceae > CATQHQ01. Next base: position 1,681,734 of record CATQHQ010000002.1, on the reverse strand, counting down.
TCGCCTCCGACCTGCTCGATATCCACACCGTCAAGATCGCCATCGACGGCACGATCGAAGGGCAGACCGCCGCCATGCTGGCACCGTATGCGAGCGGTGGGAGCGGTGCCGTCGCGCTGTCGGGCGAGCCCCTTGCCAGCCTGCTGACCGCGCTCCGCCAAGCCGGTCTGGACGCCCACGCCCACGCGATCGGCGACCGGACCCTGCGCGCAGTCCTGGACGCCGTCGCCGTCGCCCGCGAAGCCGTCCCCGAGTCCGGCAGCCGAGTCGCCGTCGCCCACGCCATGCTCGCCGACGACGAGGACTTGCCGCGCCTCCGGGCGCTGGACGTGACGATCCAGACCACGCCCCACTGGGCCCACGACATGCAAGGCAGCTTGGCACTGTACTCGCGCCTGCTGGACCCGGTGCGCGGCGCCCGAATCATGCGCCTCCGGGACCTTTGGGCAGCGGCGCCCATGGTCGCGTTCGGCGCCGACTTCCCGGCCACCGGGCTCCCGTTCCCGCTGACGTCGCCCCTCCACGGCATCAAGATCGGCATCACGCGCCTTGGCCCCGGTGCGTCGGACGGCCCGCCGTACCCCCCGGTCGACCAGAGCCTCGCCCTGGAGGAGATGCTGCTGGGCTACACGGCCAACGGCGCTCGCCAACTCGGTCTGGAAGGCGTGACCGGCATGATCCGCCCCGGCCTGGCGGCGGACTTGGTGGTGGTGGACCGCGACCTCTTCGCCATCGCGCCCCACGAGATCGACCAGGCTCAGGTGGATATGACAGTGCTCGCGGGGCGAGTCGTGTTCGCGAGGGAAGGCGGGTGATTTGGCGGCTGGGCCGCCACCCCCCAACGGTAGTCCGCGATGGCAACCGACATCATTACCGAAATCGACCGCCTGAAGGCTGAACTGGACGAGCTCGGCCACCTATCGCCGGACGCCGCCAGCCGCCTCGAGCAGAAGCTGAGGATCGAGTGGAACTACCATTCCAACGCCATTGAGGGGAACAGCCTGACTCTGGGCGAGACGCGGACGCTCATCCTCCACGGTCTCACCGCTCGCGGCAAGCCGATGCGCGATCACCTCGACATCCTAGGCCACAACGACGCGGTGGCGGCGATCGAAGAGACTGTTCATGCAGGCGACGTGCTCAACCAAGCGTTCATTCGCAACCTGCACATAATCCTCCTGAAGGAGCCCTACGAGACGCCTGCGGAAGCGTCCGACGGACGTCGCACAATGCGGCCAATCTCCGTTGGTCAGTACAAGAGAGTACCCAACAACGTGAGGACGCAGACGGGCGAAATGCACTACTTCGCCCCGCCGGAGCAGGTCCAGTCCATGATGAGCGATTTGATCGACTGGCATCGCAGTAAGGAAGCCGAGGGCGAACATCCCATCGTCGTAGCTGCCACGGTTCACTACCGCTTCGTCCAGATTCACCCCTTTGACGACGGAAATGGTCGAATGGCGCGTTTGCTGATGAACTTGATCCTGATGAAGCATGGGTACGCCATCGCCATGGTCCAACGAGACGGCAGGGACCGATACATTGCCGAGATCGAGCAGGCCCAAGCGACGGGGAGCCTCTCCGGGTTCATTGCCTACATCGCCGAATGCTGCCGGTACAGCTTGGGGCTGCACTTGCGCGCCACCCGCGGAGAATCCATCGAAGACCCCGACGACATCGACCGCGAGATTGCCATCTTCAAGCGCTCGATGGCGGCAGCTTCTGATCGGGACGACTTCACGAATTAGGGAAGTCACCTGAACAGCAAACATCACGTGAACCATGTCGGCGACGACCTCGACGAACTCAAGCGTCGCGTCGACGCCGTCATCCGCACGCTGATGGCCATACTCAATAATTGGCGCCGCCAACCGGGACCTGCAGCTGACCGGAGCGAGTAGCCCGCTGGCCCCAACCCGTCCGGCTATGGACTTCCCGCGCCGGGCCTACTATTTCAGCGTCCATGTCCCACGACGCCCAACCACCTCCCGATCCGCCGCCCACCCCCGAACGCAGCGCCCTCATGGCGCGGATCGGCTCCAAGGACACCAAGCCGGAGCTGACCGTCCGCAAGCTCCTCCACGGGCTCGGTTACCGCTACCGCCTCCATCGGCGGGACCTGCCGGGCACGCCGGACATCTGCTTCCCCGGCCGCAAGAAGGCGGTCTTCGTCCACGGATGCTTCTGGCACCGTCACGGGTGCCGCCGGACTACGACGCCGGGCACTCGGACGTCCTACTGGACGCAGAAGTTCGACCAGAACGTGGTCCGCGACCGACGCAACCTGACCGACCTGGACGAACTCGGCTGGAAGACGCTGGTCGTGTGGGAGTGCGAGGTGGCCGACTTGGCGAGCCTCACGGAGCGCTTGGTCGCCTTCCTGTCGGAAAATCCCCGCGACCTGGAACCCGCCGGGGCTGGCTGACGACGCCGAGCGATCGGAACCGGTCGCGAGTGCCCTAGTCGATCCCGAGCCGACCCCGAAGCCACCTTCCACATCCCCCTTGCTTGACATCCGGTACCGCACCCGCCCACTTTGTTCGGCAACCGAACAAAGTCGAGTCCCGCGCCGGGAAGCGTCCAAGCGAGGAGCGCCCCATGAGATCGATCCGCAAGTCCACCGCCCCCGGCTCCAGACTGGCCTCCGGCTTCGCCGTGCTCCTCCTCACCGGCGCGACCCTTGCCGTGCCCGTCGCGGTCGCCACCCCCGCCGCCGCCCAGCAGATGCCCGAGATCCAGCTCGTGTCCGACGACTCCGGCACCCGGCTCCAAGTCGACGGCGAGGACTTCATGGTCTTGGGCGTCAACTGGGACTACTTCCCGATCGGCACCACCTACTCCTACAACTTCTGGTCGGAGCCCGACGAGATCATCCAGGCGGGGATCGACCGCGAGATGTCCGTCCTGAAGGCGATGGGGGGCAACGCGATCCGAGCCTACGCCGGCATCCAGCCGAAGTGGGTGCGCTACATCTACGAGAAGTGGGGCGTATTCACGGTCCTGAACCACGCCGTGGCCCGCTACGGCGTCACCGTCAACGGCGTCTTCAACGCCAACACCGACTACTCGGACCCGGCGGCCCGAGCCGTGGTCATGGCGGAGGTGGAGGCGCTGGTGGACGAGTTCCAGGACACTCCCGGCGTGCTCATGTGGCTTCTGGGCAACGAGAACAACTACGGGCTGGTCTGGAGCTCGGCCGAGACGGAGGACCTTCCCCAAGGCGAAGCCGACGCGGTGCGGGCGCGCTACATGTACTCGCTCTTCGGAGACGTGGCGCGGATGATCAAGTCCAAGGACCCGGGCCGGCCGATCGCCATGGCCAACGGCGACCTCCAGTACATCGAGATCATCGCCGAGGAGGTCCCCGACCTGGACGTCTTCGGCGCCAACGTCTACCGGGGCATCTCGTTCGGCCAGCTCTTCCAGGACGTCCACGACAAGCTGGGCCGTCCCGTCATGTTCACCGAGTTCGGCGCCGACGTGTGGGACGCCAAGAACATGCGCGAGGACCAGGTCACCCAGGCCAAGTATCTGGTCGAGCAGTGGCGGGAGATCTACGAGCAGTCGGCCGGCAAGGGGCTTGTGGGCAACTCGATCGGCGGCCTCACCTTCCAGTGGACCGACGGCTGGTGGAAGTTCGGCCAGGAGGACCGCCTGGACATCCAGGACACCAACGCCTCCTGGGCCAACGACGCCTACCCGGAGGACTTCGTCGAGGGCGACAACAACATGAACGAGGAGTGGTGGGGGATCGTCGCCAAGGGTCCCACCGACCACAACAACCTCTACGAGCTGTACCCGCGGGCCGCCTACTACGCCCTGAAGGAGGCCTACGAGCTGGCCGCCTACGCGCCGGGCACCACCCTGGCCGCCATCCGCGACCACTTCGGCCGCATCGATGTGGCCGCCGCCGGGCTGCAGGCGCTGGGCGACCGAGCGGCGCTCCTCTCCACGGCCCGCGACCGGGTCCACCTGAGCGGCATCCGCATGGAGCTGGAGGCGTTCAGCACCGGCGGCACCAACGTCAGCACGCCGGAGAAGGCGCCGGACCTGGGCGGCGAACGGCCCATGTACCCCAGCTTCAAGGGCTTCGACAAGATGCAGTCCTTCTACGCGGACATGCGCGCCCGGCCCACCCAGAACTTGGTCGCCGACCTCTCCGTCAACGTTCTGGGCGACGTCCCGTCCAACCCCATCGACGAGATCTTCTACGAGAACCGGGGACGCACGCGGGCGGTGCGGGCCGACGGCCAGACGATCGGCATCCACGACATCGAGCGGGTCAAGGTGTACCGGGCCAGCGTCTCTTGGGACGACCGCTGGTTCCGGCTGGAGGGCTTCTATCGCACGGGCCACTACCACTGGGGCTACGAAGGCGACTTCTTCGGCCTGTACCCCGAGGCCAACTACGGTCCCAACCTGGACATCTACAACGGCGCCGCTCCCTTGGGCATGGAGATCGAGGGCAAGAAGGGGCTGTCGGGGCTCAAGGTCGCCGTGGGGCCGGAGCTTTGGTGGGGTGCCAACCCGGCGATCCTGGGCAAGTACCAGACGAGCATCGGGCCGGTCGGGACGACGTTCGTCTACCAGGAGGACTTGGCGGAGCAGGGGGCCGCGACGAGCTCCTTCGCCATCCCGGTGCCGCCCACGCGGAAGGCCACGTTGCACCTAACGGCCACGCAGGGCTCCACGATCTTCGACTTCGGCGGCATCTGGTCCGGAAGCACCAAGGAGGGCCAACCCTTCCAGATCGTGGACGGCAGTCCGGGCAGCTACCGGGTCCTGCGCGACGGGATCCGGGCGTCGGACGCGTTCGGGGCCAAGGCGAAGATGACACTCACCAAGGGGCGCCTCAGCTGGTACGTGCAGGGCGCGGCGATGGGACTGGTGGCCGACGGCGGCTACGACCAGACCCAGACCTTCACCGGCTGGACGTTGAAGGACACGGGCTCCGGCAACCAGCGGAACCTGCTCACGGGCCTCGCCGTGGTGAACGGGAACTGGCAGTTCGCGCCCAACTTCCTGTGGCGGAAGCCTCTGGTAGGTCCGGTGCCCTCCGACGCGCCCGCGCCCGCGCGGCCCCGCAACGTCATCGACGATCCCTTCGCCGTGCGGGCGAACCGGGAGACGGTGGCCGCCGAGCTGCTGATCACCTACGACCCGACGCCCGCCACATGGATGTACACGTGGGACAGCGACATGCGCGAAAACGCCTCCTTCGCCGCCTCCATGGGCTTCGTCTACTGGAACTTTGCCACCACCCAGGACGCAGGAATCGGGATCTTCCCCGACGGCCGCTCCACCTTTGCCTTCCCCGGCGCGCCTCCGGCCCGGAGCCTCTGGGAAGTGAAGGCGCGGCTGGTCTCCAAGCGGCCCTCGGGCGTGGGCATGATCGCCAACGTCTACGGCGGCAAGGGAGAGCCCAACGGCAACGACGAGCGGGTCGTGACCCGCTTTGGCACGGACGTGCGGATCATCGGCGGGCCGATCAAGTTCCAAGCTCACTTCCGGGTCAACGACTGGGGTCCCTACGACTACCACCGGGACTTCAACCAGACGTTCCCGCTGCAGCTGATGGGCGACGTGTCCTACGCGCTGGGGCTGCCCGAGTGGTTCGACATGCCCCAGACCCGCTTTGGCGTGCGAGCCGCGCTCCGCTCGCTGAACGAGCACTCGCCACGGTGGTGCCCCGTGCGCGCGCCGGACGGCCGCGGTGCCATGATCTGCAACACGGACGCGGGCGGAGGCAACGGGCGCGAGTGGGAGATCCGCACGTACCTCCACGTGGGCATGTAGCGAAGCGGAGGTGCGAGTCCGCCAACTCCTGTCGCGCATGACGCTGGCCCAGAAGGTCGGCCAGATGACCCAGGCCGAGCGCATGCACGTGAGCCCGGAGGAGGTGCGGGAGTTCCACATCGGTTCGGTGCTGAGCGGCGGCGGGTCGGCCCCGGGCGCCAACCGCCCGGCGGACTGGGTGGCGATGAACGACGAGTACTGGGCCGCGTCAATGTCCGAGGAGGACGGCCGGCTTGCCGTTCCCGTGCTGTACGGCGTGGACGCGATCCATGGAAGCAACAACGTCCTGGGCGCCACCGTCTTCCCGCACAACATCGGCCTGGGCGCGGCCCGCGACCCGGAGTTGGCGGCGGAGGCGGCGCGCATTACCGCCCGCGAGGTCCTGGCCACGGGAGTGGAGTGGACGTTCGCGCCGACGCTGGCCGTGGCCCAGGACGTCCGCTGGGGCCGCACCTACGAGAGCTTCTCGGCGGACCCGGAGGTGGCAGCCTCGTACGCGGGCCGGATCGTGGCCGCGCTCCAGGACGCGTCCGACGGCTCGCTCGGGCCCGACGGCATCGCCGCCTGCGCCAAGCACTGGGTGGGCGACGGCGGCACGACCGCCGGCGTGGACCAGGGCGACACTAGGATCTTGGAAGAGGAGCTTCGCCGGGTCCACGCCATGCCCTACCGGGACGCTCTGGAAGCGGGCGCGCTCACGGTCATGGTGTCCCTGAGCATGTGGAACCAGCGGCGTTGCCACGCTCACCGCTACCTGATCGAGGATGTGCTCAAAGGCGAGATGGGCTTCCAGGGCCTAGTCGTCTCCGACTGGAACGGCATCGACCAAGTGGCCGAAGAGTACGGAGAGGCGGTGGCCCAAGCCGCCAACGCCGGCATCGACTTGTTCATGGTGCCCGAGCAGTGGCGGCGCTTCATCTCCGCATTGACGAGCCAAGTGCAGTCCGGCGCCGTGCCCATGGAACGGATCGACGACGCGGTGCGGCGCATCCTCCGGGTCAAGGCCGCCTGCGGGCTCTTCAGCCGCCCCCGGCCTGCGCAGCGGAAGTGGTCCAACCACTCCAGCTTCGGGTCCCCGGCCCACCGAGCCGTGGCCCGGCGGGCGGTGCGCAAGTCGCTGGTCCTCCTCAAGAACGAGGACGGCATCCTGCCCCTGGACCCGGCGGCCAGGGTTCTGGTGGCCGGCAAGAACGCCCACGACCGGGGCAGCCAGTGCGGCGGCTTCACGGTGGCGTGGCAGGGGGTGTCCGGCAACGACCGCATCAAGGGAGGCACGTCGGTGTGGGAGGGCGTCCGGGCCGTGGCGCCCCATGCGGTGCTGAGCGAGGGCGGTTCCGCCGCTGCCGCCGCCACCGGCTCCGGCGAACTCCCGGACGGCGAGTTTGACGTGGCGTTGGTGGTGATCGGCGAGCGGCCCTACGCCGAGGGGATGGGCGACATCCGCGACCCCAGCCCGGTCCGTCCCGGCGCGCCCCGGATGCCGGCAGGCCCGGAGGCGGCGGCAGGCCCCGAGGACGCGGCAGGCCCAGAGGCGCTCCAGCCCTACGGCCAGTCCCTGGAGCTGGCGACCCTCCATCCCGAGGACTTGGCGGTGATCCGGTCCGCCCGCGCCCGAGGCCTGCCCGTCGTCGCCGTCCTGCTGTCCGGACGGCCCTTGGTGGTGACCCGCGAGCTGGCCGAGTCTACGGCGTTCGTGGCGGCATGGTTGCCGGGCTCGGAAGGCGGCGGCGTCGCCGACGTGCTCTTCGGCAAGGCCGGCTTCCGCGGGACGCTTCCCTTCGCCTGGCCCGCCAACGACCCCCAAGGCGACGACCCGCCCGCCGACATCCTCTTTCCCGTGGGGTACGGCCTGCGGACGAAGTGACGAGGGCCGGTCCGACCGCGTTGCAGCGACGATCCGCTAGCCGACGTTGACACCACCGTCCACGCCACTGATGTTTTGGAATGCCCATGACATGTGGTTCTGGATACTTGGTATACGAAGAGGTCATGCCGCGTGGCCTGACGCACCCGCGTGGCCTGAAGCACGCGCTAGGCAATCTTATTTGCTTGCTGAGAGAGGCTCGGGCGTCTGGTCGCCTAGCGGTTCTTCCGCGACTCCGCTTGCATCCGTATCACAACTTCGGAGTCGATCGCGAGTGGCGGTGGGATACGTACTTCGACTTCGAACGGAGCGTGCTGGCCGATGCCCAGGGGGAGTATCCGTTGCCCCTGGCGGATCGAGATCCGGGTGCCGACGTGACCTCGCTCGTGCTGGACCCCGGCGACCCCTTACCCTTGCAGGACGCGACCAACCCCCCGCGGATCATAAGGCGCTTCTCCGAAAGCGATACGGCGATGCCGTTTCATCGGCAAGTGCCGCCGGAAGGGTTGTCCGGCGCGATGCCTCGCTTTGCCTCCTCCGCTAACGTCGTGGCACTGGCAGCACCCGTCGTGAAACACTTGGCGGCGCTCGACGAAGGCGGCTTTGTCGCCGTCCATGTCCGGCGCCGCGACCGGATCCAAAAGTGGCTGCCGGCGGGGGGGGCGGGGACATACCCGTCGTGGATGACGGAGCCAGAAAGCATCAGAGACCATCTCCATGCATGCGGCTACGGCGATGGCAGCACTCTTTTTCTAGCCTCTGACGAGCCTCGCGCGAACTTCTGGGATCCCCTCGCAAAGCACTATCGCCTGGTCCGCTACGTCGACTTCCCGGAGCTGGCCCGGCTGGTTTCGCGCAGAGACGGTTCTCTTCCTGACAACTACTTGCTCTTCCAAGTGGAGCAAGAAGTGATGAAGTCCGCCCGGCTTTGGATTGAGACGCGGCCCGTAGGCAACCGATTAGTCCACGGGACGTTGATCAGCGATGAGATCTGGCGCAAGATCAACAACAGCCGACGCCGCCGCTGGGCTTTCTTGTTGCGACGGGGGCTTAGGCGACTTAGTCGCCTTCGGCCGGGTTCGGGGGGGCGATAGCTACGCCGCCGCCCTGCGCCGCTCCAGCTCCTCGCGAACCTCGCGGGCGCTCTCTTCGGTGATCGGGAACTTGAAGACGGCCCAGATCGCGATCGCGGACAGCGTGAGCGGAACGAAGGCGTCGAAGACGCGCATCAGCGTCAGCGTCTGGGCGGTCTGGACGGCGCCCGGAGTCTCGTCGAAGCCCGCCGCGGTCAGCAGGAAGCCGCCGCCGGCGATCGCGAGCGACTGCCCCAGCTTGACGACCCACCAGTAGATCGACCCGAACATCCCCTCGCGGCGCTCACCGGTGGTGATCTCGTCCAGGTCCACCACGTCGGCGACCATCGACCCCATCAGCGTGAAGAGGCCGCCGAGCCCAAACGCCAGGAACGGCGCCGGGAGCAGGGCGAGCATCGGGTACTCCGGGGAGTAGCAGAACCACTTCAGGGCGTAGCCGAGCACCGAGATCGACGTGGAGGCGATCAGGGCGTGGCGCTTGCCGACCTTGGTTCCCAGCCACGTGACGAACGCGATCACGACGAAGCCGAACACGATCCCCAGGGTTCCCACCAGACCGGCCAGCCATGCCCCGTCCGCCGCGCTGCCGGCGTAGATGTGGTGTATGAAGACCCAGATCTGAAACGACGAGATCATGATGAAGCCGTTGAAGATCAGGAACGTCGCCACGCACAGCATCAAGAACGGCTTGCACTTCACGGTCTGGACCAGCCCGCCCAGAAACTCGACCACGTTGTCCTTCACGGTGCCGCCGGGGGCGTCGGTGGGCACGTTCCTCTCCCGCAGGAAGATTGCCGGCACCACCCCCAGCCCGATCGTCGCCACCGCCACGGCGAGGGCCAGCCATCGGGCGCCCTGCATCTGGTTCCTGAACCAGGCAGGGTTGGTCATGATCGCCAGGAACCACGGCGCAATGATGAAGGCGATGTTGCTGACGAAGTTCTGAACCCCCATCAGCCGCGTGCGCTCGTGGTAGTCCGGTGTCAGTTCGTAGCCCAGCGCGACCCAGGGCGTCGCGAAGATCGTGTAGCCGACGAAGAACACGACCGAGCCGATCAGGAAGTACCAGAAGTACCAGATCTGGCTCTTGCCCTCGTTGGTGGCGTTGGGCGTCCAGACGTCGATGTGCAGGTGGGTCATGGCGGACGCGTCCACCGGCTGGTCGCCGAAGTCGATCCCCGCAAACCGCAAGTTGGAGTAGTGCTTGACGGCGTTGCCGGCGACTTGGACGTCCTCCACGTTGGCCCGGTCCCACTCGGTGGACCACTGGCCGACGGCGACGTCGTCGTACGCGTCGCTGAAGAGCGAGACGACGTCGCTCGCTGCGCGGGAGGCGGGCTCGGGCGCGGGCGCCGAGGGTGCGTCCACTCCTGCCACGTCTTGGCCGCCCGCCGGCTCCGGCTCCTCTCCCGCCGCCGTCGCCGACCGATAGAGGTAGACGTTGTCCAGGTAGACGTTTTCCAGGTCGCCGGAGATGAGCAGCTGGGCCAAGTGCTCGCGGGTCGTCAGGTTCGTGAAGTCGCTCAGCGGCAGGTCCAGCGACACCCACGCTCCCGTGACGAGCGCGGGCGGCGTCACGACCACCTCGTGCTCCACGTCGTCGATCGTCTCGGTGGAGACGATGTTGCGCGCCCATTCGCCGACGGCTTGGAGAACGCCCGGGTCCTCGCCGGTCTCGCCGCCGCTGTAGGCTCCGTCGGCGCCGTAGTCCACCAGCTTCACGCGGAACTGCGCCGGCGCCGGCATCTGCCAGAGCAGCGCGAAGACGATGCCGGAGAGGATCGCCCCCAGGAAGATGTACGGCCGCCGTCGGCCCCACCGGGTGCGGGTTCGATCGGAGACGAACCCCATGACCGGATCCGTGACCGCGTCCGTGAACCGCGGCAGGCTGCCCAGGAGGCCGGCCAGCCACGGACTCATTCCCAGGACCAGGATGAGCACGATGCTCATGCCCCCGATCGCCGACGCCAGCAGGTTGTTGACGAACCCGCCGATCCCGTACGCGACCTTGCGCGGGAACGAGATGCGGTCTTCGGGGGCGGTCCGGTAGTGCTGGCTCATGGTTGGCTCTGGTGCACCCGCACCCAGTCGACCAGCATCGCCTGGGGGAAGGTGGTGGCCGCGTCGGGCGGGCCGACGAAGCCGCCGCCCACTGCGACGTTGAGGAGGATGAAGAACGGGGCGTCGAACACCCACTCGCCCGAGACGTCGCCGCGCTTGACGACCTTGTAGCGCTCGCCGTCCACGAACCACTCGATGCCCTCGGTGCTCCACTCGACGGCGAAGACGTGGAAGCCCGTGTCGAAGCGAGCGCCCGACAGGACGTAGCGGCCGGTCTCGCCGCTGCCGCCGGAGTAGCCGGGACCGTGGAGGCTTCCGTGCACCACCGACGGCTCCTGGCCCCGGTACTCCATGACGTCGATCTCGCCGCACTGGGGCCAGCCCACCGTCTCGATATTCGCGCCCAGCATCCAGAAGGCGGGCCAGATGCCTTGCCCGGACGGCAGGCGGATGCGGGCCTCGAACCGGCCGCCGGCTTGCTCGAAGAGCCCCTGCGTCTTGATCCGGCCGGAGGTGTACTCCTGCCCTTGGTAGGGTTCCCGGCGCGCAGTGATCGCCAAGTTGCCCTGCCCGTCCAACGACACGTTCTCCGCTCGGTCGGTGTCGTACTCCAGCTGGGCGTTGCCCCAGTCGGCACCGATGTCGAACGTCCACCGCGCGGGCTCGGGGAGCGTTCCCGCAGGGCCTTCGAACTCGTCCTCCCAGACGAGCCGCCAAGTCGTGGCGCCGTCGTCCTCCTCGCACGCCGTCCCGGCGAGCGCGGTCAGCGCGACAAGCAGGAACGTCCGAACTCGCATAATGGGCTTCATCGCGACGTGGCTCCTTGAAAGAGGCGAGGATCGGCCAGGGCGCCCAAGAGGACTTGGGTCGCGGCGCCCAGGGCCACCGACTGCGGGCCCAGCTGGCTCGTCGTGATCTGGCAGGAAGCGGCGGAGCCCACGAGCGTCCGCGACAGCGCCGCGTCGCGGAGCGGGACCAGGAGGTGTTCGCCCAGGCGTCCCAGGTGCCCTCCGACGACGATCGATTCCAAGTTCATCAAGTTGATGATCCCGGCCAGAGCGATCCCCAGGTACCGGGCGGCCTCGTGGGTCACGGCCAAGGCGAGGGGGTCGCCGGCCAGCGTCGCCGCCTCGACATCCGCGATCGTCAGCGGCGTCGTGCCTGCCAGCGCGCTCCCGGGGTAGCGCTGGAGGAGGGATTGCGCCCGCGCCACGAGCGCGCGAGTGCCCACGAACGTTGCCAGGCAGCCGCGGCTGCCGCACACGCAAGGGGGGCCGGAGCCGTCCACGACGACGTGGCCGATCTCGCCCGCAACGCCGGTCGCCCCGCGGTAGACCTTGCCGTCGACGACGATCCCCGCCCCCACGCCGCTGCCCGCCTTCACGTACATGAAGTTGTCCGATCCGGTGGCGTTGCCCCACCAGTGCTCGGCCACGGCGCCCAGGTTGGCGTCGTTGTCCACGTAGACGGGTACCCCGTGGCGCGTCCCCAGGGCCCCGAACGCGTCGCGCCCGCGCCATGCGGGGTAGAGGCGCGGCGACATCCGTCCCGGGCGCTTCGGGTCCACGGGGCTGGGCATCCCGACGCCGATCCCCATGAGCTTGCTGCCGGTCGGAGACCGCGCCGCCAGCGTCCGATCGCAGAGCGCGACGAGCAGCGCGTCCACGCCTTCCGGGTCCTCCCGCACGTCGTGGCTTCGGTCCTCCCAGGCGAGCACCCGGCCCCGAAGGTCCGTCACCGCGACCGAGACGTGGGTCGCGCCGATGTCCACGCCCAGAATGACCCGGGCATCGTCGCGAAACCGAAGAATTACCGGACGACGACCACCTCGGCTGCGTCCGGCGCCGGCCTCGCGGATCAACCCCGTGTCCAGCAGTCCCGCCACCGCTTCGGATACCGTCGAGCGCGACCGCCCCGTTATGCGCGAGATGTCGGCGCGGGAGATGCTCTCGTGCCGCCACACAAGCTCCAGGACGACGCCCCGCAAACGCCGTTCGCCGACTCGTCTTCCGTCGAGGGCGGCTGGCGCGGCCGGAGACGCGAGCGGAAAGTCCCCCACGAGGGCTGCTGCCGCCTTACTTGTGCAGATACACGTTGTCGAGGAAGACGGTGCTGGGGTCCCCGACCAGGATCAGCTGCGCTAGGGCGCCGCGGGTGGTCAGGTTGACGAACTCGGCGAGGGGGATGTCGTAGCCGACCCACTGGGCGGAGGCCAGAGGCGGATCGGACTCGGCGCTCACGGCGATCTCGTGCTCCACGTCGTCTCCGCCGCCGAACGCTCCGTCCGCCCCGAAGTCCACCAGCTTGAAGCGGATGCTCGCGGGCGGGTCGGTCGGGTCCGGCGTCCACACGTCCACGTGGAAGTGGGTCATCTCGCCGGCGTCGATCGGCTGCGACGTGAACTCGATGCCCGCGAACACCAAGTTGGCGTACTTCTTGACCGCGTCGCCGGCGATCTGCACGTCCTCCACGTCGGCTTGGTCCCAGGACGCGGACCAGGTGTCCACGGTCCGGTTCTCGTAGGCGTCGCTGAAGAGCGAGATCACGTCGTCGGCCGGATGCGCGGGCGTGGGCGCGGGCTCCGTCGGTGCCGCCGGCGTGGTCTTGAAGAAGTAGACGTTGGCCAGGTAGACGGTCGGGCTGGCGCCGGAGATGATCAGCTGCGCCATCTTCGACCGGCCGGTCAAGCCGGCGAAGGCGGAGAGGGGGATGTCCAGCGTGTTCCACGCGCCCGCCCTGATCGGCGGCGTGGAGCCGGTGTTCAGCGTGAGCTCGTGCTCGCTGTCGTCTCCGCCGCCGAACGCTCCGTCCGCTCCGAAGTCCACCAGCTTGACCCGGAACGCCGAAGGATCGGAGGTCCACAGGTCGATGTGGAAGTCGGTCATGGCGGAGGCGTCGATCGGGCTGGACGTGAACTCGATGCCGGCGTAGGCCAGGTTCGTGTACTTCTTGACGCTGGCGCCGCCGACCTGCACGTCCTCCACGTCGGCTTGGTCCCACACGGCCGACCACGTGTCCACCGGAACGTCGTCGTAGGCGTCGCTGAAGAGCGAGATCACGTCCGACGCGGGGAGCTCGGGGGAGGGAGGCGGGCCGTCGGGAGGCATGGCCACGTTCACCGTCACCGCGCCGCTCGCCTGGGTAGAGCCCAGCTGCGCCGTGATCGTGGCGGAACCCGCTCCCACGAGCTGAACGCCGCCGCTGGCGTCCACCGCCGCGACGCTGGGATCGGACGAGGCGAAGGTGAAGTAGGCCGGCGCCGCCAGGACGGTGCGGTCGGTGCCGGCCACGTCGAAGACGACCTGCGTGCCCCCGACGCTCAGGGCGCTGCCGATCTCGCCGTTGACGGAGGCGGACGCGATCGACGGGCGGGCGTTGGTGATCGTGCCGGTCCGCTCGAACCGCACGTCGTCGAACCAGAGGTCGTAGCCCACCGAGTGCTCCGACCCTTCGGCCAAGAAGAAGAGCCCGGTCTCGGCGCCGAGCTTGGAGGCCAGCGGGATCGGCACAGCGTACTTCGTCCAGGTCGTGGACACGGGCAGTCCCGCCACTTCGGCGGTGAAGATCGACGAGCCGCTGTTGTCGTTCCCGAGCCCCACCGTGTTGACGACGGCCGACGTGCTGGCGCGGGCCCAGAACGTCAGGGCGTCGAACCCGGTCAGGTCGCGCGGCGCGACGGCGTAGAAGGACCCGCCCGCGTAGCCGCCCGACGGGTCGCCGGGCCCAGGGACGACGAACTTGAGGGCCGCCGTCCCTCGGAACACCTGGTCCTGCTCGATCTCCAGAGCGTCCACCTTGGAGCCGCCGAACGCGGAGAACTGCACGCCCGGCCCGAAGCCGTCGATGAAGACGTCGGCCTCCGGCGGATGCGCCGCGGGTTGGAGCGTCCCCAGGTCTCGGGTGCAGCCGGCCCCGGTCGCGAGGACGGCGGGGATCGCGGCGGCGAATGCGCGGGCGAGTGCGCGGGAGGGTCTCGACGTCATGGTTCCGCTCCGGTTCTGCCCCAGGACGGCCCCCGGTGGCGACGGGTGCGTCCCGCCTGTGCCGGTGCCGCCTCCATACTTTGTTCGGTTGTCGAACAAAGTGCGGCGACGATGGCGGCAAGTCAAGCAGAGCGGCCTGTCGCCCTCACCAGATCAGCGGTTCCAAGCCCACCCGGGTCTCGTCCAGCCGTTCCACGAACCACTTGGTGTAGACGCGAAGCATCCCGCTGCCCGGCAGGAAGATGAAGTCCATGGAGTGGATGTTCTCAAGCGGAAAGGTGGAGAGCGCCTCCATGCCGCCGGCGAGCGGACCCTCGTCGAGGTGCACCGAGATGCCGCTGGGCCGCCCTTTGCGCAGCACGCACCTGGTGACCACGGACGTGTCGCCGGGGCAGGGGACGATCGGCGCGCCCGAGTGGTACTTGAGGACCACCGTCGGGTCCGGGTTGACGGCCCGCGCAAAGGTCTCCGCGCCAAGGGTCTCGACCCTGTACGGAATGCTGCGGCGCCGTTTCGTCAGCAGTCGCTCCGACCGGGACCGAACCCGAAATCCTTCGAGGGCGATGGGGTCCGGCTCGAGGCGGATGAGGAGACCGTTGCCTTCGCTTACCGTGACGGGTCCCGCCGTCGTGTGGTAGCCCAGCTGCTCGACGACGATCTCCCAGGTGCCGGCCGGGAAGTCGGGGAACGAGAAGCGTCCGTTCACGTCCGTGAAGGTGTACCGCTTGAGGTCGGGCACCTTGACGACGGCCGCGATGACCGGACGCTCGTTGAACGAGTCCAGGATCTGGCCCGCCAGGACGAACGTGGGCTCGGGCTCCTGCGCACCCGCGGCGCCGGCCCAAGTCGCCCATGCCGCCAGGCCCGTCGCGACCGCCGTCCAAGACGATCCGAACCCGGTCGCCCGCCGCCCTCGCCTCACTGCCGGGTCCCCGTCGAGTCGGCGTCCGCTACCGGATAGTGGTCGGCGTCGGCGTACAGCAAGCGCCACTCGCGACCCCGGCGTTGCCAAAGGAGGGTGGTGGGTCCCTGGCTCCTCAGCAGCGCGCCCTCGGCGGTCACGATCGAGTCGCGAAACCGGAACGACGCAAGGGCCGCGTCTCGTCCCAGCGCCAGCACCTCCACGTCGGACCACTCGGTGTCGAACGACCGCAGGCCCGCCATGAAGGCCAGGATGTTCTCGCGCACGGCGGCGTGCTCCGACCGGACCCCGTCGCCGTACATGTAGAACTCGGGCCACAGATGATCGACCACGCGCTGCCCGTCCAGATCGACGTCCGCTTGGCGGAACGCCTGCACGGCCGAGTCCACGGCGAAGACGACCGCCGCGCGCTCCGAGTCGGTCAGCGGCTGCGGGCCGCTTCGCTCCGAACCAAGGCAACCGGACGCGAGGCAGCTCCACGCAAAGACGGCGGTCGCCGCCGGGAGCACCATCGTCCTGTTGCTGCAAGCCACGTCGAGCGACCTCCCCTGGTGGCGTTGGCGAAGCCCAACCGTGAACCTATAGTCCGCGTCTTCCGGCGTCACGCTCCCGCGAGGGGCGCCCTCCCACCTGCATCGGATTCCCAAACGCCCCATGCCCATCCCAGCAACCTCGTCTCTCGGCTTCCGCACCGCCGCCGTCCACGCCGGCGAGTACCCCGATCCGGCGACGGGCGCATCGGCCCCGAACTTGGTCATGTCCTCGACGTTCGTGACCCGGGACGCCATCGGCTTCTCCGCCCACGATCTCGACGACCGGTCCGGCTTCCTCTATTCACGCTGGTCGAACCCCACCGTCGCCCAACTGGAAGCCAAGCTGTGCGCGCTGGAGGGCGCCGAGGCGTGCCTCTGCTTCGGTTCGGGGATGGCCGCGGTGTCGGGGCTCGTCCTCTCGCTGCTGGCGGCGGGCGATCACATCGTCATGTCGGACACCAACTACGCCGGCGTCGCCGAACTCGCTCGGGACACGCTGCCCCGGCTGGGCGTGCAGGTCTCCCTCGCCGACTGTTCCGATCCGGCCAACGTCGCCGCCGCGATCCGTCCCAACACGCGCCTCGTCTGGCTCGAGACGCCCGCCAACCCGATCGTCCGACTCACCGACATCGCGGCCGTGGCGGCCGTGGCGGCGGAGCACCCGGGCGTGCGAGTGGCCGTCGACTCCACCTTCGCCACGCCGGTGGCCACCCGCCCCCTGGAGCTGGGCGCCCACTACGTCATGCACTCGCTCACCAAGTACGTCGGGGGCCACGGCGACGCGATGGGCGGAGCGATCCTGGGCAGTCGCGAAGACGTCGCCGCCCTGCGCCTGGAGGCCGCCATCCACTACGGCGGCGTGCTGTCGCCGTTCAACGCCTGGCTGATCATGCGCGGCGCGGCCACCCTCCCGATCCGCATGAGGGCCCACGAGGAGAACGCCCTGGCGGTGGCGCGCTTCCTGGAGGACCACCCTGCCGTCACCCGCGTGGTGTATCCCGGGCTGCCGTCCCATCCTCAGCACGACCTGGCCCGGCGGCAGATGCGCAACTTCTCGGGGATGCTCACCTTCCAGACCGAGCGGGGCCCCGCAATGGCGGAACGGTTGGCCAAGGAGCTGCGCGTGGTCCACTACGCCGTGTCGCTGGGTCACCACCGCAGCTTGATCTTCTGGATCGACACGCCCGATCTCATGGAGAGCTCGTTCCGGCTCGCCGGCGCCCAGCTGGAGAGCTACCGGGCGTACGCCGGCGACGGAGTCTTCCGCATGTCGGTGGGGCTGGAGGACCCGGAGGACGTGTGCCGGGACTTGGATCGGGTGCTGGGGTCGGGGTGACCTGAAGCGGACCCGGGGCTGTCCAACGGTCCCGCCGCGGCGCATCTTGTCGGATGCGGCCCGCCGTCGCCGGGCACGCCCACCCCCTACGGCCTGGAGGCATCAGATGGCAGGACTCCGTACCCCCACCCGCCCGGGCGCCCGCGCTTTGATCGGCATCGCCGGCTTCGCCCTGGCGCTCTTCGTTTCGGTCCCGGCGATGCTGGGCGCCCAGCAGTACGGCGGCACCGTGGCCGTCGCCGGCGGGCATGTCCTCGTCGGCGAGAGCAGCAACGTGTCCCTTCCTGGCGTCGTGTACGTCTACGCCGCGTCCGCCGACGGCTGGGAGGAAGCCGCCCGGCTGGCCGTTTCCGCCGTCGGCGAGCGCCCCGACGGCTTCGGCCGGTCCCTCGACGCCGACGCCGGCCTGGTTCTGGTCGGCGCTCCCAACTGGGACGACGGGCGGGGCGCGGCGATCGTCTTCGAGGCCGGTCCCGACGGCGAATGGCGGGAAGTCGCCCGCCTGTCGTCCCCCGCCGACGGCGACGCCCAGGGCGATCCCGCCAACTTCGGTGCCGCCGTGGCGTTGAGCGGCGACGTCGCTCTGGTGTCGGCTCCCGGAGAGAACGACGGGTCCGGCGCGGTCTACCTCTTCACCCGCGGCGTCGGCGGCGAATGGTCCCAGCGCGACCGCTACGCTCCGACCGACGGCGACGGACGCGGCTTCGGCGTGGTCCTTGCGACGGACGGAACGATCGCCGTCGCTTCGACCGCCCCCGCTCGGGGCACCGCGGCCGCCGTGCACCTACTCGGCGTGGACGTGGCCGCCGGACGCCTGCACTCCCAGGGTCTTCTGGACCCCACCGGCCAGCTCGATCCTGCCGACCCGCAGCGCCCCGGCAGCCACCGCTTCGGCGCATCGGTCGCCGTGCACGACGGAACCGTACTGGTCGGCGCTCCAGGCGCTGCGGGCGGGGCTGGCGCGGTTGTGCGCTTCGCCTTCGACTCGGAAGAGGACGCCTGGCTCCCCGACGGCGCTCTGGTCGCCTTTGACGTCCAGCCCCGGGCTTCGTTCGGCGCCTCGATCGACCTCCACGACGACGCTCTCTGGGTCGGCGCGCCCGGCGCGAACAACGGGACCGGCGCAGCGTACCGCTTCTCGGTCGGCGAGGGCGACGCCGGGTGGACCAGCGCCGCCAAGTCGGCGATCCCGGATCTGCCCGGCCGTGCGTCGTTCGGCAGCTCGGTGGCGTTCGTCGGCGACGTGGGCGTGGTCGGCGCGGGCGGCGTGGACAGCCGGGCCGGCGCCGTCTTCCTGGCTCGGCGCGGGACGGGCGACGAGTGGAGCTGGAGCGACATGACGATCGGCGAGTACCGCAGCCTCCCGGCGATCGCTGGGCTGGACGAGGAGGTCCCCTGCACGGAGAACGCCGCCGCCGGCTTCGAGTGCGACAACGTGAACATCATCTCCTTCCTCCCGATCAAGGAGATGGCCGGCAGCCGGGGCGCCCGCCTCAACGACGTATGGGGCTGGACCGATCCGGAGACGGGCCGGGAGATCGCGATCGTGGGCCGGACCGACGGCACCGCCTTCGTGGACGTGACCGACCCCTTCAGCCCCCTCATGCTGGGCGACCTGCCCAAGACGCCGGGGTCCCGCAGCAGCGTGTGGCGCGACATGAAGGTCTACCGGGACCACGCCTACATCGTCGCCGACGGGGCGGGGGAGCACGGCGTGCAGGTGTTCGACCTGACCCGGCTTCGGGACGAGGGCGGCCCGGACGCGACGTTCGAGCCCGACTACACCTACCCGGGGATCCACAGCGCCCACAACATCGTGGTCAACGAGCAGACGGGGTACGCCTACGCGGTGGGCAGCAGCGGCGGAGGCGAGACCTGCGGAGGCGGGCTCCACATGCTGGCGCTGGACGACCCGTCCCGCCCGACGTTCGCCGGCTGCTTCGCCCACGCCAACACCGGCAGGCGAGGAACCGGCTACTCCCACGACGCCCAGTGCGTCATCTACCACGGACCCGACGAGGAGCACCAGGGCAGCGAGATCTGCCTGGGCTCCAACGAGACGCGGCTGAGCATCGCCGACGTGACCGACAAGGACGCGCCGGTGGCCCTGGCGTCGATCGACTACCCCAGCGTCGTCTACGCCCATCAGGGCTGGCTCACCGAGGACCACCGCTACTTCTACATGAACGACGAGGGGGACGAGCCCCAGGGTCTGGTCGAAGGAACCCGGACGCTGGTGTGGGACGTGATGGACCTGGACGAGCCCCTGCTGGTCAAGGAGTACATCGCCGACACCCCGGACACGGACCACAACCTCTACATCCGCGGCGACTTGATGTACCAGTCCAACTACGGCGCCGGCCTGCGGATACTGGACATCTCCGACCCGGTGGAGCCCGTCGAGATCGCCTACTTCGACACGACGCCGTGGCAGGGTGGGGCTTCGTGGAGCAACTATCCGTACTTCGAGAGCGGAATCATCGTGGTGACCAGCACGGGCGACGGCCTCTTCCTCGTACGCAACACCGCGCGGCGGAACCTGATTCCGTGACCCGCGCCCTAGTCTCGGGCTTGGCCGCGGCGGTGTTCCTCGCCGTCGTCGGCCCGGCCCCGGGGCGGGCGGCGGCCTCTGCGCAGGCCCGGCCCGACACCGTCGTCCTCGACGAAGGGACGAACGTCGCCGTCGCCCTCTCGCCCGACGGACGAACGCTGGCGCTGGACCTGCTGGGCCGCGTCTGGACGATGCCCGCCGCCGGCGGCAGGGCCGAGCCCCTCACCGATCCCTTTGGGGACGCTCGCCAGCCCGCGTGGTCGCCCGACGGGCGTCGGATCGCATTCCAAGCCTACTGGGACGGCAACTACCACATATGGAGCGTCGCGGCCGACGGCTCGGATCTGCGCAAGCACACCACCGGACCGTTCGACCACCGGGAGCCCCACTGGTCGCCCGACGGGCGTCGGATCGCGTTCAGCTCCGACCGGGGCGGCAGCTACGACATCTGGACCGCGACGGTGCCGGGCGGACGGGTCGAGCAGCTCACCGACGCCCCGGACAGCGAGTACGGACCCGCGTTCTCGCCGGACGGCGCCCGCATCGCCTTCGCCTCCGACGGCCCTGGAGAGGTTGCTGGCGTCTGGGTTCTGGAGGCGGGCGGGGAGTTGCGCCGGGTCGCCGCCGCGCAAGGCGCCCGGATCGCGGCCCCGGCTTGGCGCCTGGACGGCGCGAGCCTCTCCTACAACGCCATCGCCGCGGGCCGCTCGGCGCTTCGGACGGCCGCCGCGGCCGATCTCGCGGCCCCAACCGCCGCCGCACCGACCCTCATCGGCGACGACGAAGACGTCTTTCCGTTCCGGGTCTCCTGGACCGCGTCCGGCTTCTTCTACACCGCCGACGGCAAGGTTCGCCGGCGCGGCCTGGACGGCGACGACCTGCGGGATGTGCCGTTCACGGCCCTCGTCGCCCTTCACCGCGAGCCCTACGAGCGGAAACCCCGCGACCTCGCGGCCCCCGGACCGCTCCCCGTCCGGGGCGTCGTCTCGCCTGCCGTCTCCCCGGACGGCCGCCACGTCGCGTTCTCGGCCCTGGGCGACCTGTGGCTCCACGCGATCGGCGGCGCCACCGAGCGCCTCACCGACGATCCGTGGACGGAGACGGACCCGGCGTGGTCGCCCGACGGCGGCCGCCTGGCGTTCGTCTCGGACCGGGGCGGCGCAATGGAGCTTTGGGTCTGGCACGCCGCCTCGGGCGCGATCGAGCAGATCGCCGACGGGGTGGATGGCAGAGTCCCCGCCTGGTCGCCCGACGGGGAGCGGATCGCCTTCGTGGGAGCGGGCTACCAGACCGCCGTGAGCGTGCTGGACGTGGCCAGCGGCCAGGTTCGGCAGGTGCGCTCCGGGCTCAACGGCGCCGGCCGCCCGTCCTGGTTCCCGGAGGGCGACGCGGTGGCCGTGTCGGCCCACGTGCCGTACTCCGGCCGCTTCCGAGAAGGCGTCAACCGAGTGCTGGTGTTGCCGACGCCTCGGGGGCCCGCAGCGTTCCCGGGGCAGGCCGCGTTGCGCTTCCTGGAGTTTCCGGCCCACGCCTCCGTCGGCAGCAGGGGGACGGACGGCCCGGTTCGCTCCCCCGACGGGGCCTGGACGGCCTACGTCTCCGGCGGCGTCCTCTGGGCCGTCGCCACCGGGCGGGACGGGAACCCGACGGGGCCGCCTCGACGTCTCACCAACGGCGCTGCGGACGACCCCACCTGGACCGGCGGCTCCCGCTCGATCGTCTACCTGGCGGACGAGAAGCTGAGCCGGGTCGATCTGCACGACGGCCGCACCGAGGAGATCCCCCTGGGGCTCGAGTGGCGGCGCGCCGAGCCCCCCGGCCGGGTTCTGGTGCGCGCCGGCGCGCTGCTGGACGGCCGCACCTGGTCGGTCCGCCGCGACGTGGACGTGGTACTCGAGGGCGGCGCCATAGCGGAGGTGGCCCCCCGGGACCCGTCGCGCACCGCCCCCACGATCGTGGACGCCACCGACGGCGTGGTGATGCCGGGGTTCGTCGAGATGCACGCCCACGGCGGGATCGGCGACGGCGAGGCCTCGGGCCGCCTCTGGCTCTCGTTCGGCGTCACCTCGGTCCGGTGTCCCGCCTGCGATCCCTACGAGATCGCCGAGGCCAAGGAGGCCGGCGAGTCCGGCAAGCGCATCGCTCCACGGTGGTTCGGCACCGGCGGCACGTTCGACGGCAGCCGCATCTACTACCCCGGCGCCCCGGCTCTGGCGGCCCCGGCCCAGGTCGCCCTGGAGATCGAGCGTGCGTCGGCGCTGGGCTACGACATGATCAAGACCTACGTCCGCCTCTCGGACCCGATGCAGCGGCGGGTGATCGAGGACGCCCACGCCATCGGCCTGCCGGTCAGCTCCCACGAGCTCTACCCGGCGGTGGCCTACGGTGCCGACGGCGTGGAGCACGTTCGGGGCACCAGCCGGCGGGGCTACTCGACCAAGGTCTCGGAGCTCCAGCGCAGCTACGGCGACGTGGTGGCGCTGCTGGCCGCGTCTGGGATGACCCTGACGCCCACCGTCGGCATCTACGGCGCCTACGGCCTACTGACGTGGGAGGACCCGTCGCTCTTCGACGACCCCCGGGTGAAGGCGTTCTTCCCTTGGGTGCCCGAGGTCGCGCCCGCCCCGGCCGACCCCGATCTGGCCCGCCGCCTGACCGAAGAGATGGCCGCCCTCCCGCGCAAGGTCGTCGCCGCCGGTGGACGGATCGTGATGGGCACGGACTCGCCGATCAACCCGTCGGGGCTGAGCTACCACGCCGAGATGGAGGCATTGGTGCGCTACGGGAAGATGAGCGCTGAGGACGTGTTGCGGGCCGCCACCTCCGAAGCCGCGGCGGCGTTGGGCTACGAAGGGCTTCTGGGCGTAGTGGCGCCGGGCGCTTTTGCCGACTTGGTGGTCCTGGACGCCAACCCGCTTGAGGAGATTGGCGCCACCCGCCGGCTCCGCACCGTGGTCGCTGGCGGCAGAGTGCACGAGGTGGCGTCGCTCCTGAGACGCCCCGGGTGAGCCGTCAAGGCGGCAGTGGTGGACGCTGTGGCGGTCGGCCTCATGAACTTCGTTCTGACGATGCTCTTCGGGCACTGATCCCGGCGACCGCGCCCCCTCCGGGCTTGCATCCCCCAGCAGGCTCGCAATACTAAGGACCTGCGAGGGATCGTCCCTCCGGGTGCGGGCTTCGGCGGCCACACCGGGGTTCGCGCCTCCGAGCCGTGTATTGGTCCGAGAGGCTTTGCATGACCGTCTTGAGCAGGGGTGCCCGCCCAGGCCTGCCGGCGCTCGTTGCACTGGGCTTGCCGGAGCCGTCGTGACCGCCGCCGGGTGCGTGTCGGACGGAGGGGGCCCGCCAGCCGTCGCGGGAGCCGACGGCTCTGCGCTGATGGCGTCGATTTCGGGGCGATGGACGCTGGACGAGGGTAGCAGCACGGCGCGGCGGAACCTGATCCCGTGACCCGCGCTCTGGTCTTGGGCTTGGCTATGGCGGCGTCCCTCGCCGTCGTCGGAGGCTGCACAGATCGCGACGGTGCTCGACGCCAATCCGGAGGCAGCCGCTCGCCCCGGGCGTCGGTTCTGGGGCAGACACCGGAGGTTGTCGAGGCGGTGCTGACGCTTGATCGGTGGACGTGCGGGCTTATTCAGCAGGGGCTTTGGAACGAAGGCTTTGACCCAGGAACGATCGACGGCTTGTTCGGTGTGCGGACGAGGGCCGAGATCCGCCTTTGGCAGGCGGCGCGGAACCTGCCGCCGACTGGCTATCTGGATGCGGGCCAAGCGGAAGCGCTGCTAGCGGCGGCCTGCGGTCGATCGGCAGTCTCCCCGGCTCCCCCGCCTTCGGTCGCGCTGCGGGACCTTTCCGAGGACGATCTTGACCGTATTGCTCGTGCGGTCGTGCGGATCGTGGCGGTCGACGCCGGAGCAGATGTTTCAACGGGTTCCGGGACGTTGATCCATAGTGGTGGTGTGATTCTGACGAATCGGCATGTCATCGTCGGGGCTGAAGACTTCCGCGTAGAGATGCTTGAAAATCCAAACGAGCCACCCGTGTCGCGGTACCGCGCTCGCGTCATCGGTTATTCGTTGGATGCGGATCTCGCGTTTCTTATGATCGACCGTGACGACAGAGGGCGGCCGCTTGCCGCCGACGCCGTGGTGGACGTGCCGTTGGTCTCGCCCTCGTCGGAGAACGCTAGGCGGGGCGCCGTCGTCTTCGTCTTCGGATATCCCGCCTTCGGCGACGGTTATTTGTCCACGAGCCGCTATTTGTCCACGAGCCGCGGAAACATCACTACCGTCCGCAACGGCGCGGTTCGCGGTCAATGGCTCCCGGAGTGGTATCTGACGGACGCCGAGCTTGCGCCTGGGAACAGCGGTGGTCTTGCCGTCAATGCGCGGGGCGAGATGATCGGCATCCCGACCATGATTCAACGCGATAGGGAAACAGGCGGTCGTCTTGCCGGGATTCTGCCCTGGGGCGTTATTCGTGCGGAGGTGTCCGCTGGCCTCGAAATCGGTCCGTTGCCGGAAGATAGGCCCGCCCCGGTGCTGCCGATCGAGGATGGCGGCTTGTCTCCGACGTTCGGGTCCGTGCAGTTGTCCGCCCGCTTTCTGCCGGATCCTTACGAGGTCGCCGTGATGGCGGGCGGCAGGGTCGGCTCCCCACGTAGCAACTCGGGACCACGCTTCATCTTGAAGCAGCGCGCCTTGGTGAGGGGCGGCGGGGTCGACTTCGGGTATCTCGGGGGGGAGTGTCTTGGGTATGCGGCCGCCGCCCCGGATTTCAGAGTGAGCTGGACTGGAACTTCCCCGAAGCTGAGTTTCTTGTTCAAGTCCGATGAACGCTTTGTCGATGCGACTTTGATCGTCAGGCTCCCTGGCGGTTCCTGGGTCTGCGACGATGACGGCAGTTCCCTGTTGGATCCGATAGCTGTCGTCTGGAATCCGCCCGCCGGACTGTATGATGTCTGGGTCGGGACCCACTCCGGCGTGTTCGGTGACGGCGTGTTGAGCCTGACGGAGCGATGATGTTGCCGAACGCGTGAAGACGACCCGTCGCTCTTCAACGACCCCCAGGGTGGACGGATCGTGATCAGCACGGACTCGCCGATCAACCCGTCGGGGCTGAGCTACCACGCCGGGATGGAGGCACTGGTGCGCTACGGGAAGATGAGCGCGGAAGATGTGCTGCGGGCCGCCAACGCCGAAGCTGCTGCGGCGTTGGGCTACGAAGGGCGCCTGGGCGTGGTGGTGCCGAGCGTCTTTGCCGACTTGCCAGAAACCCGCGCCCGCCCGAATTCGTTTGGATTGGGGACGGGGCCGCACCGACGCGCCGCACGTCGAGCCAGACACTGAACCGACATAAGGAGAACGCATGCAGTTCGTCATCCATATCATCGTGAACGCAGGACTCCTCTTCTTGGCCGGCAAGCTGGTGGAGGGCTTCGAAGTCCGAGACGCCAAGGCGGCGGTGGTGGGCGCGCTGGTCCTGAGCGTGGCCAACTGGCTCGTCCGGCCCCTCCTCGACCTGATCACCCTCCCCATCACCCTCCTCACGCTGGGCCTCTTCTCGATCGTCGTGAGCGCCGTCATCCTGATGCTGGTGGCGGCTCTCGTCCGCGGCTTCAGCATCCGCGGCTTCGGGGCGGCGCTCTGGGGCGCGGTGGCGATCGGCCTCATGAACTTCGTCCTGACGATGCTCTTCGGGCACTGATCCCGGCGACCGCGCCCCCTCCGGGCTTGCATCCCCCAGCAGGCTCGCAATACTAAGGACCTGCGAGGGATCGTCCCTCCGGGTGCGGGCTTCGGCGGCCACGTCGGGTTCGCGCCCCCCGAGCCGTGTATTGATCCGAGGGGCTTTGCATGACCGTCTTGAGCTGGGGCGCCCGTCCAGGCCTGCCGGCGTTCGTTGCGCTGGGCTTGGCCGGAGTCGTCGTGACCGCCGCTGGGTGCGCGTCGGGCGGAGGCGGCCCGCCGGCCGTCGCAGGAGCCGACGGCTCTGCGCTGATGGCGTCGATTTCGGGGCGATGGACGCTGGACGAGAGCAGCAGCACGCCCCAGATCCCCAACCACATGGAAGGCGTGAAGGACCAGGCGCGGGTGGACGACATCACCCGGAACGAGAGCCGCGCAATGCGCCGCTACCGCCGGATGATGCAGTCCCGCCGGATGTCGGTCGCCGACATGCGGGCCACGGTCGAAGTCCTGCGCCGCCGCCCGTCCACGCTCGTCCTTCGGGTCGGCGAGTCGGAGTTGCGGTACTCGCCCAGCACCGGAGCGGCCCTGACGCTTCCCATGGACGGCTCCCAGGTCGAGATGCCGGAGGACGAGAGCCGGGTCAAGTCGAAGGTGGGCTGGGAAGGACCCTTGCTGGTCGTCGAGCACCAGATCGTCGGCGGCGGAACGGTGCGGGAGACGCTGGAGGTGATCGGAGACCGCATGATCATGACCCGGACCCTGTCGTCCCAGGGGGGCGACCAAGTCCTGACCCTGGCCTACGACCGGGGCTGAACCGGGATCCAGCGTGAGCGGCGACGCTTGGCTGACCTTGGCCGTCGTCGGAGCGGCGGTCGTCGTGCTGGCCCGAGACTGGGTCGCGCCCGCCGTCGCCTTCGTCGGCGCGGTGGCGGTGTTGCTGGTCGCCGGTGTCGTGGAGCCCACCGAGGCGTTCCAGGGCTTCTCGAACCCGGCCCCGATCACGGTGGCCGCCCTCTACGTGCTGGCCCGGGCGGTGGAGCGGACCGGCGCCCTTCAGCCCCTCGTCTACGCGACGCTGGGGAAGGGACGGAGCCTGCGCCTGTCGCTGGCGCGCCTGACGACACCGGTGGCCGCGGCGTCGGCGTTCCTCAACAACACGCCGATCATCGCCATGCTCTCGCCCCAAGTGGGGGAGTGGGCGGACAAGCGCGGGCACTCGCCCTCCCGCTACCTGATGCCCCTCTCCTTCGCGGCGATCCTGGGGGGGATGACCACCCTCATCGGGACCTCCACGAACTTGGTGGTGTCGGGTCTTCTGGAGCAGGAGGGATACGAGCCCTTCGGCATGTTCGAGCTCACCGGCATCGCGCTCCCCGTTGCGCTGATCGGCTTGGTGCTGACGATCCTTCTGTCGCCCATCCTGCTACCCGACCGGCGTCCGCCCCGCCGGGAGGCTCGCCGGGGCAAGCGCGCGTTCTCCGTGCGGATGCGGGTGCTGCCCGGCGGTCCGCTGGACGGCGTGCGGGTGGGCGACGCGGAGCTGGGGCGGCTGGAGGGCTTGGTGCTCGTCAGCCATGAGCGGGCCGGCGAGTCCGTCGCCCACGTCTCGCCGGCCGCGATCTTGAAGGGGAACGACCACCTCACCTTCGTCGGCGGCGCGGACACGGTGCTGGACCTTCACGGCCTCCCAGGCCTGGAGTCGGCCCAGGAGCCCCATCTGCCCGACGAGTTCGGGAGCCACCGGCACGCCTTCTTCGAGGCCGTCGTCGCCCCCGAGTCGCCTCTGGTGGGCCGGACGCTGGTCGAGTCCCACTTCCTGACGAAGTACCAAGCGGCGGTGGTGGCGATACATCGGGCAGGCGAGGCTCTCCACGGGCGGCTGGCCCGGACGCCCCTGCGCGTCGGCGACACGCTGCTCCTGATCGCGGACGAGGACTTCCGCGAGCGCTGGCGGGATCGGAACGACTTCCTGCTGGTGGCCCGCCTGGGCGACTCGACGCCGCCGATGTCCCGCAAGGCAGGCGTCGTGCTTGGGGTGGCTGCGGCGATCGTGCTGCTGGCGGGCGTCGGCGTGCTGCCGATCCTGCACCTCTCGCTGCTCGGCGCGCTGGTGCTGGTCGGCCTGGGCATCCTGACGCCGGGGGAGGCCAAGGACGCCATCGACTTCGACGTGATCGTGGTGATCGGGGCGGCGTTCGGGCTGGCGGCGGCGGTGGAGAGCTCGGGGCTGGGCCACGCGACCGCGGAGTTGGTGGCGACCGCCTTCGGGCGCTTCGGCGCGCCGGGCACCCTGGCCGGGATCGTCGTGGCGACCGTCGGTCTGAGCTCGGTGATCACCAACAACGCCGCGGCAGCCCTGGTGCTCCCGATCGCGCTCTCCACCGCGACCGACTTCGGGATCGACCCCCGGTCGGCTGCGGTGGCGGTGGCCCTGGCGGCGTCGGCGTCGTTCATGACCCCGGTGAGCTACCAGACGAACCTGATGGTGTACGGCCCCGGCGGCTACAAGTTCGGCGACTACGTGCGCCTGGGGACGCCGTTGACGGTGGTGGTGCTGGTGGTGTTGCTGTGGGCGACGGTGTTCGCTTGAGGCGTGGGGGCGGGGTATGGGGGCAAGCGCTCCATCTGGGCGAGGGCTGCTGGCTGTAGGTAGCTTGGAAGTGGGCGACGCCCGACCCGCTTATGGTCCAGGTCCGCAATCCGTTCGCCAAGCTCCTGGCAAGCGAGCGGGCCTCGACAGCCAATGCCATCTCCCCCAAGTCTCTTATGGACGCGGCGGAGCAAACCTGAACCGAGGGAGAACGACAATGGGCGCCATTCATGCGGACGTGACGATCCGCAATCCAGTCGACCCCTCCCGGAGTTGGCGCGGGCCGTTCCTGGTGGACACCGGTGCTACCGACTCCGTTGTCCCCCGCCATCGCCTCGAAGCAATTGGGGTTACGCCCGGCGGGCAGCGCACCTACGAACTCGCGGATGGTCGCGCTGTCCAGATGGACATCGCGGTGGCCCAGATCGAGTTCTTGGGAGAGTTCGTCGGCGGAACGGTCATCTTCGGTGACCCCGGCACTGAACCGCTGCTCGGCGTGACCGCACTGGAGTCCATGGGCCTGGAGGTGGACCCCAAGAACCACCAGCTTCGGAAGCTGTCGTCTGTTCGGCTGAAGAGAATGGAAGGTGCCGGCAATGGGTATTGACTACAAGATGACGATTTCTGCTTTAGTCGTAGACAAGCTTGGAGTCAAGCTATACGACAAAGTGTCGGCGGTACTTGCCGAGCTGATCGCGAACTCTTACGATGCCGACGCAACACAAGTGACCGTTCGTGCCCCAATGGGACGGTTTCTGGCCACACGTAACCAGGGCGTTCTGTCGGACAAGGAATACGAGATAGAGGTTATCGACAATGGCACAGGGATGACGCCTGTCGAAATGCAAAACTGTTTCTTGCCGGTAGGTGCCGAGCGTCGCCAAGACGCAATGCGTGGCGATACGTCTCCACTATACAACCGAAAGGTCATGGGCCGAAAGGGAATTGGTAAGCTTGCTCCGTTCGGAATATGCAGGGTCATTGAAGTCGAGAGCTCGGGCGGCGACCGGATCGAATGTACACGTCATACCAAGGTCATCTCTGGCTATCAGACCTCTCATGTCATACTCAACTACGATGAAATCGTTTCTGTCGGTCAGCAGATTGACGGTGTTTATTCCCCTGAGCGGGGAGATCGCGATGATACTCTCCAAGATAGGCGGGGCACGCGAATAACCTTGCGCTTGTTTGGTTACCGCAAAGTACCCGATATCCAGACGCTGGATCGTCAGACCAGCCGGCGGTTCGGTATCCAGTCGTCTGATTGGCGGATCACCTTGACCGACACCGGTACCGTACCGCCCAACGAGGTTGATGTTGGCCGTTTCCACGTTCCAGTCATGCCAAACACGAAACTAACCTTTGGGAAGGACGGCAGTGTCGTTGGTCCCGAGGGAGACATGCCTGACCTTCGCGCTGGCTTTGACTTGGAAGGACGACTCTACCCAATTCGTGGTTGGATGGCGTATTCCAAGACACCGCACAAAGACGACTTGATGGCTGGCGTGCGGATCTATTGCCGTGGCAAGATCGCGGCGCAAACCCTCGTATTCAACCGACCTGCCGGGTTCACCGGCGAGCACAACGTTCGCTCATACTTGGTCGGGGAGCTGTCTGCTGATTGGCTAGACGAAGAAGAGGATCTTATTCAGACGGATCGCCGTGACATATTGTGGTCTGATCGCGTGGGCATGGCGTTTCAAGAGTGGGGTCAGGAAATCGTGTCGAAAATAGGACAGCTATCTCGCGATCCAACGAGGAAGGCAACTCTCGACTTATTTCTTGCTACGGGTCACGTTCAAGAACGGATCAAGGAGTGCTTTACTGGCGCGGATCACGATAAGATTCGCGACAACGCCCTTAAGATCGCGAAGACATTTGGCAAGACGATTAGCCGTCCTGAGGCGGAAGATGAAGAGGTCGTGGGCGAACTAGTTGATTTGAGCATTGCACTTGCACCTCACATTACGATGGATGAAATGATGAGGGAGGCCACGGAAGACGCCGATGCACCACTTGAAGTGCTTAGCGGTTTTCTGCGCACCGCCCGTATAGCGGAGCTTTCTTCTTTTGGTCAGATTGCGGAGAACCGAATTAAGGTTATCCGGCAGCTAGAGGCCGTCAAGACGGACTACGATACCAAGGAATCAGAATTGCAACAGCTCTTAAAGGAAGCGCCCTGGCTGATCGACCCAGAGTGGGCACCGATAACAGCGAACCAGACACTTAGGAGACTTAGAGATGAATTCGAAAAATACTATGAGAAGATCACTGGGACCGCCATATCGTTGGCAGGCTTTCAAGATTCGGGTAGAAGGCCTGACTTTGTTCTGACTGCACAGGAAGAAACCGTGCAAATTGTGGAAATTAAGAGACCCGGACACAGTTTGACTAACAAAGAAATGGACAGAATTATAACCTATCACGACAGTATGAAGAGCTTCTTGGAGAAGTCGGGGAATGAACGGTTTTGGAGACGGTATCCCAGTATCCATATAACGTTGGTTTGTGACGAGTTGAAGCTGACTGGCGCACAGCAGACCTCATTACAGAAGTATCAGGACGACCGTAAATTCACGCATTTGTCGTGGTCTGCGTTCTTGGACAAGACTGAATATGTGCACAGGGACTTCCTGGCGGAGTCCGAACGGCAGAAGCAGTTAGCCGTTACATCAGACGGAGAGACGTAATGGATGCTACGGCCGTTGATTTGTTCTGTGGGGGAGGGGGGCTTACCGTTGGGTTGCGCCGGGCGGGCTTCGGGGTTGTCACGTCGGTTGAGGTGGACCGGGCATCGTGCAAGACATACGCGAGCAATCACCCAGCGGTACACACAGTGCGGCAAGACATCACGGGTTTGACGAAAAAGGACATGCGGAAAGCCTTCTGCGGCGAAACGGTTGATCTGTTGGCGGGTTGCCCTCCCTGCCAAGGCTTTACGAGCCTCACGGCCAAGTACAAGGCCGAGGACGCCCGGAATCGACTCGTCTTCGAGATGGTGCGTTTTGCGGCGATGCTGCGGCCGAGAGCGATCATGATGGAGAATGTTCCGGGACTGTCTCGAACGGGTGTCTATGTGCAGTTGCGGAGCCAGTTGGAGAAGCTTGGCTATCAGCTGAGTGACGACGATGTGTTGCAGGTCGCGGACTACGGCGTCCCGCAGTTGCGGCGTCGGCTGGTGTTGCTCGGCGGACTCGGTTTTAGGATTGAGCTGCCGAGCCCTACGCACTCCAGAGATGGACGCGGCGGTTTGTCGCGATGGCGAACCGTCAGGGACGCGATCGGTCACATGGATCCCGACCCGCCGACGTTGGTTGATGCTCGGAGTAGTGGGGGCGTCCAAGCGGCAAACTGGCATGTCGTCCGCACGTTGTCGCAGGAAAATCTTGCCAGGATCAGAGCAGCTCGTCCAGGCAGAACTTGGCCGAGTATACCAGAGCATCTGCGGCCGAAGTGCCATCGTGGGAACTACAATGGATTCACCAACGTATATGGCCGCATGGAATGGGACCGGCCGTCTCCTACGATCACGGGAGGATGTACGACATTTAGCAAAGGCCGCTTTGGACACCCGGAGGCGGACCGGACGATCTCGGTGCGAGAGGCCGCGTTGCTCCAGACGTTCCCGGAACATTACGTGTTCGACACACCGTACATGGAACACGTTTGCGACATCATCGGCAATGCGCTGCCGTGCGACTTCGCCGAGGCAGTATCACGCCAGTGCTACGAAGCCTTGCAGTAGCACGTGCTACGACAGCGCCTAGCCCTGATTGAATTCGCTCCAGTCAACTCCGAGGAGCGAGCGACACTGGAGTACATCAGAAACGACCTCGCCACCTGGGGCCGGATCCGTAGCGCATATCCGTCGTTCCTGCCGTTGTCATGATAACCCGCATCCAAGCCCTCAACTACCGCGGCCTACGCTACGTGGATGTGACCCTTGACCGCTTCCATGTCCTCGTAGGTGCTAACGCTAGCGGTAAGAGCATCCTCCTTGACGTGGTGTCGTTCGTGGGCGACTTCGTTCGAAGTGGACTGGAAGAGGCGATCGACAATCGTAGTGAGAACTTTCAGGATCTCGTCTGGAGCCGGCCACACGAAGAATTGGGCTTCGAATTGGCGCTGGAGTTTGAGATACCGGAAAATCTGCGCGAGCAGCTTCCCAAAGAGTTGGGCTTTCACACGTATAGATACGAAATTGCAGTGCGAGAGGTGGCCAATCGTCCGCATGTCCATTGTGAGCGAGGAACACTGATCGCTGGCCAGCTGACGCAGGGTTCATCTCGAATCTTGTCGAAGTCGTCGTTTCCCAAGCCTCCACACCCTCCCGAAACGATCCTGACCGGAGATCAGCGTGACAATTCGCTAGTGGTGGTGGAGCGTGGCCTTGATCGGCTTGTAGTCGCAGCCGAAGATCGAAAAGGACCGGAAAGATGGAGTGGCCAGACACGAGTTCGCGAGATGTTTGGCAGTGTGGTAGCAGACCCGCTTGTATCGCATCTGCGATTTCTTGAGAAGTCTCGGTTTCCGGTGTCCTCGTACGTCTATGGGCGGCTCTATGCAGACATCAATTATGTGTTTCTTGACAGTCGGGTATTGCGTGATCCTAGTAGCGTGCGGATGCGCAGCGAATACCTGTCTCCTAGCGGGGCAGCGCTTCCCTGGGCTGTGAAGCATATGCAGGAAAACGAGAGGGATACTTACGACAGTTGGCTAGAAGACATCAAGATTGTCATCGAAGATCTGGATGACATTCGTGTCTTCGAGCGAAAGGAGGAACGCAAGGCCTACCTGATCCTCAAGTACAGGAACGGCGTCGAGCTTCCTGCGTGGATGGTGTCTGACGGTACCCTGCGTCTTCTGGCCATCATGCTAGTGGCGTACATGGTGGACGAAGACAAAGTCCTCCTGCTTGACGAGCCGGAGAACGGCGTTCATCCACTTGCCCTGCAGTCCGTTTACGGTGCGACTTCGTCCGCCTACGGCTCGCAAGTTATTATCGCGACGCACTCCCCAACGCTACTATCCTTGGCGTCTCCAGAGCAGGTACTCTGTCTTGCAAAGGACCGCGAAGGCGCCGTGGACATCATTAGAGGAGATCAACATCCCATGGTGCGGAAGTGGAAGGGCGCAGTGGATATGAACGTGCTCTTTGCTCAGAGGGTATTTGGATGACCCCAACGAACAGCTGATCTGCCAGCGACTTGATCATGCCGTTCAGAGGCGTCAAGGCAGACATCCGTTTTCGACGGTCCGCCCAGATAGGGGTTGACTTTGGAGCGGTGGCCGGAATACCATTCCGAGTGCCACAAGCGGTACTTGCCACACCTCTCCTGGCTTGAGATCGCGTCTGAAGGAGGAGGATGCCGATCCCAATGACGATCCCGTCAGTTTATGAAGAGGGCTACGCCAGAGCCAAGCGCCTAGCCCCCGACTTGGCGGACGAGTACATGCGGCATGTGTCCAGGGGCGATCCGGTTGCCGACGCTGCCGCCGACGCCCTAGCTGGCTTCGAGCCTTCCCAGGGTCACCGTTTCATACGAGCCGGGATGAACGGAGACGCGAAGGAGTTCGCCGCCGCCCCGCCCGCCCTGCGCGAGATGTTCGAGCGGGCGGAGAACGTGCCCGACTGGTGGGACGCTAGCTCCGTGCACGCCGGATGCCGCGCCTTCCACACCAACCCGGACTTGTTCATTCCAGCTTTCTTCGTTGTCACGTTGCGCAATGCGGCCACGCTCATCAGCAAGGCTTTCTACGCCACGGGACGGGTCAGGACCGTGCATGGCCTAAGGCGCATTCGCCAGAACACCCGCCACTTCATCGAGATCATGCTGCCGGGGGCGTTGGAGCGCGAAGGCGACGGATGGAAGCTCTCCGTCCGCATCCGCCTCGTGCATGCGCAGGTCCGTCACTTGCTCCGCAACTCCGGCGAATGGGATCCGTCGGTCTTCGGAGCTCCGCTCAGCGCCGCGCACATGGGGCTCTCTTCCGCCAACTTCTCGGCCTCCCTGCTTCAGGAGGCGCACCGGCTGGGCGCGGCCCTGGACGAGGAGACCCGCACCGCATTCATGCAGATTTGGCGCTACGCGTCGTGGCTGGTGGGCACGCCGAACGAGCTCCTGTTCGAGGGCGACGAATCCGCCACGCTCGCGTTTCGCGACGTTGCCGTGGCTTGCGAGCCCCTTCCCGGCGAGGAGGCGTCGACGATCGCTCAGCAATTGGTCATGGCCCTACCGCTGGTCGCCGGCATTGAC
Organism: Longimicrobiales bacterium; assembly: GCA_958296005.1. Classification (GTDB taxonomy): domain Bacteria; phylum Gemmatimonadota; class Gemmatimonadetes; order Longimicrobiales; family Gaopeijiaceae; genus CATQHQ01. Next base: position 1,647,057 of record CATQHQ010000002.1, on the reverse strand, counting down.
GAGCCCTCCAAGCAGCGGGAGTTTCGAGACCACTCCTTCAGGGTGTCCAGAGCGCTTTTGGGCGACGAACTCTCCGACCAGCTCGGCTTCCCCAAGATGGCGACGGCGGGACTGCTCCGCTGGATGCGGGTCAAGCGGCGGATGCACGACACGCTCCACCGGGCCGTGCCCACGGTGGCGAGCAGGTGGCAGGGCGACCAGTTCATGTTTCTCATGGATGCTGCGTTGATCGACGACCTCAGCTACAAGCTGCCCGACAAGCTGAAGGCGGAGGTGGCATCGCCCTGGTGACGCCGGTGCTCGACCCGGCGCCGTCCCTTCCTCCAGTGTTCGTGCTCAGCACTGGCCGATGCGGCTCGACGATGGTGTCGAACATGCTGAACCTGCACCCCCGGGTCCTGAGCCTGTCCGAGTTCTTCAGCTTCGTCGGGACGGGGGCGATGCGCCGGCGCACGACCACGGGCGAGCAAATGTGGGGCTGGTACGCCCACCAGCGGAAGCGCACCAAGCTCATGCTGCGGGAGGACTTCAGCGAACTCGCGTATCCCTTCGGCGCACCCGGTGCCCGCTACCGCCGCGACAACGTGCCTCCGATCCTGTGCGCCGCCCTTCCTCACATGACGCAAGCCCCCCATGCGCTCTTCGACGAGTTGGGGCCGGTCGTGCGCGCGCGCCCCCGCCAAGCGCCGGCCGCACACTTCCGCGACTTGTTCGAGTGGCTTTGCCGGCGGCGGGAACGGGACGTGTGGGTCGAGCGCTCGGGCGCTTCGCTGCTCTTCGGCGCCCGGCTTCTCCGCGCGTTCCCGGACGCCCGGGTCGTGCACGTGTACCGGGACGGGCGGGAAACGGCCATATCCATGAGCCGCCACTATCTCTTCCGCATGATCTTGGCCACCATGCATGCGCTCCGCTCAAGGGGAATCGACGCAATGTCGTCGATGTCCCGGGGGCGCTTGTGGGAGCGGATCAGTCTCTGGCTGGAGCCTCTGGCCAGCCGCTTCCTGAACCCCGAGAAGTTGCCCTACGACAAGTTGACTCTTGAAGACTTCGGCATCTTGTGGGCCGGAATGATCGGGCGCGGACACGAGTTGTTCGCCGACCTTCCGCCGGGCCGACTGCTGAACGTGGCTTTCGAGGACCTGCAAGCGACGCCGGAACCGCATTTGCGGCGGCTGATCCGGTTCGTGTCGCCGGAACTCGAGGACGAAGGTTGGGTGCGCAAGGCGGCCCGGTTGCCGCGTCCCCCGCGGTCGCCAACGAACTTCGAGCGACTGAGCTCCGCCGACCAAGAGGCGCTTGCGGAAGCCTGCCGGCCAGGGCTGGAGAGGCTGGGCTATCCCGTATGACGCCCGACCGCGGCGTCTACCCCTCGGCTTGGCCGTCCAACGCCTCGAGCAACAGCTGATCCGCCAGCGACTCGATCACGCCGCGCAGGGCTACTTTGCGCCGCCAATCCTTCCGAATGCCAGAGGCGCCGTAGTACGCCCCGGCGAGCTGGCCGTACACTGCGCCGGTCGTGTCGGCGTCGTCGCCCAGGTTGACGGCCAGCAGGAGGCCGTGGTCGAATTCCTGCGACTTGTTGAAGGCCCAGAGCGCGGCCTCCAGCGACTTCACCACGTATCCCGTGCCCTTGATCTCCGGCGGCTCCGTGTCCTTGAACGATCCTTGCGCGACGCGGGCGATCCCTCCCGAGAGCGGGTTCCGGTCCCACATGCCGGCTTCGGGTGAATATCGGTTCTCGAGCAGGGCTTCCTTCGCCACGCCGTTCAGTGCTCCGACCACCAGCCCCGCATAGTACCGGCAGGCGTCCACGGCTTCCGTGGCGCCGTGAGTCGTCTTGGAGCTGGCACCGGCGTACTCGATCGCTTGGCCGGGTCTGCGCGCAAAGAACATCGGCACCGGCGCCAAGCGCATGAGCGAACCGTTGCCGGCGGTCCTGGGGTCTGTCGATCCGGCCCAAGGGTCGCCCGTCTTCTCGAACTTGCGGAGGGTGGTCCGCGTCGTGCGTCCTACGCCTGGGGGCTCTTCGCTTCGGGGAGTCAGGTAGCCCCGGTTCAGCCACCTCAGATACCGGTTCATCTGGTCTTCGGGGTCGAAGCCGGAGCACTTCACGAGGCTGGTCGCCAGGCAGAGGGCCATCGACGTGTCGTCGGTCCATTCGCCTGGACGCACGCGCCAGACGCCGCCGCCGATCATCTCGCGGAGGGGAGGGAAGGTGCCCGGACGCTTGAACTCCAGCGGCGCCCCCAGCGCATCGCCGATCGCCAGCCCCAGCAGGCACCCGCGATACCGGTCCTGCGTCAAGGCTGGGAGGCGTTTTCGCTGCGGGGAGGGTGCGCCACCGGGTGCGGGCCGCCGGTCAGCGCTGCCAGCACCGGGTCCGTGGCGCTCTCCGCCAGCGCCTTCAGCTCGTCGCCCGTGCGGTTCTGGACCGGGTGGGGGACCCAGACGATCGCGGGGTCGAAGCCGAGGGAGCGGGATTGGTGGGCGGCCGCGTCCCGGAACGCCGTGGTCGCGACCAGGACGCCGGGAACGCCCCGGTCGTCCAGCTTCTTGATGTCATGCAGACCGCATGATGTGCAGGAGCCTCAATCGGCCAGCGCCTCCACCACCACGTCGGCGCCGCCGGCGATATCGGCCAGGATCGAGGGCGTGGCGGGCTTGGCGTTGGTGGGCTTGGCGAAGCGGCGGGTGACGGCGCCCTTGGCGCGAAGCCGGGCCTCCAGGTGGTCGAGGAACTCGTCGGAGCGGGACTTGCCCAGGTCGAAGAGACCCACGGTCTTGCCGTCCAGCGAGGCTGGCGGCGCGGCGCGGGGACGGACCAAGGGGGCGGTCTCGGCAGTGGGGTCGTGGAGGAGCGTCACTCGTCGATCTCCTTGGTGACGGGGTGGGATTCCTTGTAGGCGCGGCCGCCGGGCCAGCCCGCGAGGACGGCGGAGAAGAGACCGGCGGGACCCCCTGCGCGAACCACCAAGAGGCCGCCTTCTCGAAACTTGGGGACGATCTCGCCAGCGCGGGAAGGCGGCACGCCCTCGGGCACGCCCCCGGCGCCGGCGACGACTTCCGAGCCGGGTCGCCGCAACCGCTCGTGGAGCGCCGTCACCACCTCCGAGCGGCCCCAGCCCGCCTCCCGGAAGATGGCGTAGTGCTCGGGCGAGAGCACCAGCACGGCGGGCGCCCATTCGTACAGCTTGGGGTGCCCCACCGCCTGGAGCGCCATCGCAAGGGAGCGCGCGAGCTCGTCGGGCGTGCGGGAGCGCTGGTCGGTGATCCCCTGGATGCCGTCGCCGGCGAAGAGGGTGACGGCGCTGCGCCCCGGCCGCGCGCCCCGGGAAACGGAGAGCGGCTCCCAGGCCGGGTCCGACTCGTCTTCCGCGAAGCAGAACGTGTACTTGCCCGGGCCGCCCAACGTCGCCCGGTCGATCTCTCCGGGCCTGCCGCCGCCGACGTTGCGCACGACCAAGTTGAGCGCCCTGCCTATCGTCGCGTTCGCTCGGTTCCCCTGGCCGAGGGCGTTGAGCCCGGCGTTCATGCCGATGCGCTCGGCGACGGGGCCGTTCACGATCACCACGGAGCTGGCGAAGCAGGTGCTGCACGTCACGCCGTGGAGGGTGAACCCCGGCTCCAGCGCGGCTTCGAGCGCGGTGAGCACTACGGGCATGTACTCGGGCCGGCAGCCTGCCATGACCGCGTTGATCGCGACCTTCTCCACGGTGCACGGGGCCATCTCCGGCGGCACCTGCGCCACGACCTCGTCCGGGGGGCGGCTCGTCCCCTCCAGCATCCGCAGGATCCGCTCCGGTGTCGGGGGCACCACGGGAAGGCCGTCGGTCCAGCCCCGGTCGTAGCACGTCTCCACTGGGTCGGCGAAGGGGGGCGTCCGCACTGTCCGCGAGCGTATGCCGGTATCGCCGAAGCGCACCTGCAACGCCTCCCGAACCCCGGGCTCGACGGAGCGGGAGCCGCAGCCCGGCTGGTACTCGGGAAGCTCCGCGCCCAGGCCGTCCAGCCCCGTCAGGCTGCGCCACTCCGTCCGGTGCCAGCCCACGACGCGGCCAGCCTCGGCGTCCCCCTCCCAGCGAACGACGGTGGGGACGGCCTCCACCCCCAGCCGGAACGAGTGCTCCAGCTTCCGGTCGGCGGCGTTGGGCACCGCGTCGCCCAGGAAGCCGCCGTCGTCCTGCCAGTACACGACCAGGTCGCGTCCGGCCCCGGCGATCTCGGCCAGGACCGGCGCGACTAGTTGGCAGGTCTCGCAGTCGTCCTTGACGACGGCGGTGAAGCGGGTCGTGGGCGGCGCCGGTCGAGTTTCCATCGTCCAAGTATCGCGGAAACGATCGCTTGGCGGTCCCTCGGCGGCGGCCCCGCCCGCGCTACGGCTACCCGATCCAGTAGCTCGCTTTGATCATGAACACGTCCTGGCTCGGCTCTCCCAGCAGGGCGCCCACGTTGTCGCCGAGAGAGAAGTCGCCAGTCTGATCGTAGTGGTCGCGGCCCTGGGACCACACCAAGAAGATCGCCGACCCGGGCTTGTACTCCCAGCGCAGGACCGCGTTGGAGCGGAACTGCTTGAAGTTGAAGTCCGGGTTGCGGAACGAGTCCGGCGTCCCGTCGCCGTCCACGTCGCCTTCCAGGGTCGAGCCGTCGCCGGAGGCCGTCACCGTCGCGAACCGATCGGCGTAGCGCGGCGCCCGGGGGTCGGTGATCCGCTTGAACTCGCCGTAGTCGCCGGCGGAGACGAACGGCTGGGCGTACAGCTGCAACGACAGCGTCGGCGAGAACGTCCAGTCGGCGCGCATCGTCAGTCCGACCGTGGTCTGGTCGAGCCGCCCGAAGAGGTAGTGCGGGGTGTCCATGTCGAACCGCCGCACCCACTGCAGGTCCTCCACCCGCCGGTTGATGGAGGGGCCCGCGGAGACTGTGGCCCGCGACGACGGACGCCATCGGAGCGACGCGCCCGTGCCGAAGCGCCAGGAACCACTCTCGGGACGCGCCTCCCAGTGGTTGTTGCTCTCGAACGACAGCTGCTTGCGAGAGTCGGACCAGAAGCCGAACCAACCGCCCCAGGCGCCGTCGCGATGCAGCATGGGACCGCCGCGTAGCGCCGTGTTGGTGAGCCCGCCCGAGTTGCGCCTCACGCCCGCGTAGCCGCCCCAGAAGCTCTTCAGGGTGAAGCTGCCGCTGACGTTGCCGCCCACGTTGTAGTGCTCGCCGCCGAAGCTGTACGAGTCCCAGGCGTTCACGTTGAGGTTCCAGCGCTGGAACCGCTCCGTTGCCTTGAAGTGGTTGTAGCCTGCCCACAGCCAGGGGCTGATGAAGTCCGACTCGCGCATGAACCCCAGGTCGTTGGCGTCGAAGCCCGGGGAACGCGCCATCACGCCGGTGCCGAAGCGCCAGTAGCCTCCCGAGATCTTGGCGAACGACGCCGAGCCGGCCCACCCTTCCAGCGAGGTGCGAGTCGGGTCGAACTCGGTGTGGTCGGCGTCGGGCCGCTGGAAGTAGCGCGCGGGCGACCGCTGCGTCCGGGCGATCGTTTCCTCCGTTCCCCGCACCGTGGACCCGAGCAGGTAGCCGGACACGGCGAAGCGGTCGTCGCCGAAGCGGTGCCGGGCGTCGAAGCCGCCGGCATACGCTTGACCGTGCAGGCTCAGCGCCTCGGCGGACGCGCCGTCCCGGACGGTCCAGGTGGAGATCGCGCCCACCGCGCTCTTGCCCTCGCGGAAGTCCTTGCTGACGCGCCCGACGCCGTAGTGGGCGGTCGGCTCGACGATCTGATCGTCCAGGGGACCGGAGGCGCCGGCGCGGTGGGCCGTCTCCTTGCCTGTGAGGGCGTGGAGGAAGCCCAGGGACCAGCCGGAGCGAGTCTTCCCGGAGAGCTTCATGGCGCCCAGGATGCGGGTCTGGTCCGGGGCGTCGGCGTACGCGGCCGACGAGACCCGGCCCTGCGGCGGGCGACCGATCCGGCGGGAGTAGAAGAGCCCCTCGCTGGCGAAGTCGCCGTCGCCCTCCGAGAAGCCGAACGAGAAGATGTTCGCCCCTTCCACGAAGAACGGCCGCCGCTCGGGGAAGAAGCTCTCGAAGGCGGTCAGGTTGACCTGGGCCGGGTCGGCCTCTACTTGGCCGAAGTCCGGGTTGATCGTGACGTCCAGCGTCAGGTCGGTGGTGAGGCCGTACTTCACGTCGGCGCCCACGGCCGACGAGAAGTCCCGGGGCTCGTAGAAGGGGTTCGCCGCCTCGCCGGGCACGCTCTCCATGCGGAGCAGGGAGTAGGGCAGCGCCTCCAGCCGTCGCGGAGGCGAGAGGTCCCGCAGGCCCTCCAGGCTGCCGAAGCGGGAGACCAGAGCACCGTCGCCGCGGGAGATCGGCGCCCACAAGCTGACCTCCAGGTGGCGGGCGATAGTGCGCACGAAGTTGATCCCCCAGGTCTGGCGCGCCGCCCCGTCGAAGCGCAGCTGGGAGTACGGGATGCGGAACTCGGCGGTCCACCCTTCTGCGTCGGTGGAGGTGGCCACGTCCCACACCGCGTCCCAGGAGACGTCCTCCTGCACGTCGTCGTACATGTAGATGTCGCGCTTCACGCCGGCCGGGTTGACGGCGAACCGGAACGCGGTCCGGCGATCGTGGTAGCTGTCGATGACCACGTCCAGCCAATCCGAATGGGGGTTCTCGTCGCGCCGGGCCAGCCGGGCCTCGATCGAGTCGGGGGAGGTGTCGAACGCGCGCATCCCCACGTAGACGGCGTCGTCCCCGTAGAGGACCCTGGCCTCCGTCCGCTGCGACGGCGTCGCGCCCTCGTTGGGCTGAAAGACCACGAAGTCGCGGGCCGTCATCGCGGTCGCCCAGTCGGCTTCGTCCAGCACGCCGTCGATCGAGGGCGCGGGTCCCGCCAGGCGGGTCGCCTCCAGAACCGGGGGTTGCGCCGGGCCGCCCGCCCCGGAACCGCTGCCGTTCCGCTCCGCTTCCTGCTCCTGGCCGAACGCGGCGGGGGCCAAGCTCAAGCCCGCCGCAACCGCCGCGATCGCCGCCGCCACCGTCGTCCCCACCGCCTGCCGCCCGTTCGTCCGCACCGTTCCCGTCCTTCCCATGCCCTGCCTCCCGTCGTCCGTTACCCGTCTATCGAGAATCCAGCGCGGTAGATTTCCTGCGCCCGCGCCGGCCTGTCGCTCCCTTGGACGAAGGAAATGACGAGAAAGTTGCGACCGCGCCCCGCCGTCGTCCCCCGGTTCTTCCAGGCCCACGGCCATGGCAACGACTACTTGGTGTTCGACGAGGGACCGGGTCCGGTGCTGTCGCCGGCGATGGTGCGGCGGATCTGCGCGCCGCGGCGGGGCGTCGGCGCCGACGGGATCGTGGTCGCGGAGGCGGTCCCGCGCGGGGCCGAGGCGCGGCTGCGGATGTTCAACCCCGACGGGGGCGAGTTCGAGCGCAGCGGCAACGGGCTGCGGATCGCCGGGGTCTACCTGCGGCGGGAGGGCCGGGCTGGGTCGGCGCCGTTCCCGGTGACGGTCGGCGGGGACCTCTCGGGCGGCGACAGGGTATGGCTGGAGGTGGCCGGGCCGGGCGCGGACGGAGCTTGGGACGTGCGCGTGGAGATGGGGCGCGCCGGCTTCCCCGAAGGGCCGCCGTTCGTGGCGGAGGGCTGGCTGGGGAGCGGGGGACGGGTTGCGCTGGGGTTGCCTCCGGGGCCGTCCGGGAGGCGTGAAGCCGGGTTTGAGGCGGTCCCAGTGTCGGTGGGCAACCCCCACGCCGTGATCTTCGGAGACCGGCCGTGGAGCGAGGCCGAAGTGGGGCGCCTAGGCCCGCTGGTCGTGGCCCACGAGGCGTTCCCGGAGGGGACCAACGTCCAGTTCGCGTGGGTTCCAGGGGACGGGGCGCGGGCGTCCAAGGGGGTGCCGGTGGAGGCCGTCGTCCACGTCGCGATCTGGGAGCGGGGTGTGGGCCGCACCGAATCGTCGGGCACGTCGGCGTGCGCGGCGGCGGTGGCGGCGGTGCGTGAAGGAGCGTTGCCTCCGGGGCCGATCCGGGTCGCCATGGCGGGCGGCGAGATGGAAGTCGAGGTGGGGCCGGATTGGGCGGTTCGGCTGCGCGGGCCGGTGGAGGAGGTGTGCGTCGGGGAGCTCGCGCCTGGGTTCCTGGCGGCGGGGTCCTAGAGAGGCGCGGGCGGCGTCAGGTGCGGACCCGGGCCTGAAGGATCACGCCCGTGGCCAGGAAGAGCACGTTGGGCGCCCAGGCGGCCCAGAAGGGAGAGAGCACGCCGGTCACGCCTACGGCGCCGAAGAACCGCATCAGGATCATGTAGAGGAGAGTGGAGCCCAACGACGCGCCCACCCCGAACGCCGCGCCCCCCTTCTTCACCGTCGTGGCCAGGGGGGCACCGAAGATGACGATGATCAGGGTCGCGGCCGGGATCGACAGCTTCTGATGCTGCTTGACCAGCAGTCCCCTGGGATCGCCTCCCGAGCGCTCGACCACCGCGGCGTGCCGGCCTAGCTCCTGGTAGGACATCTCCTCGTCTTCCCGGGGCTCCTCGAGCAGCTCTTCCGGCGTGACGGCAAAGCGCAGCGGGCGGTAGCGATCGAAGGCGTAGGCCGCCTCCTCGCCGCCGGGTCGAACGAGGCGAAAGTAGCCTTCCAGGAACGTCCAGCCCGTCTCGGCGCTCCAGTCGGCCTGCGCGGACCAGACGTGGCGGAGCGTCCCTCCCGCGTCGCGGCTCTCCATCAGCACTCCGTCGCTCATCGCCCCCGTGGACACGTACAGCTGGCCGACGGTCAGCACCTCGTCGTTCTCGGTCTGGTGCACGAAGTTGCTGCGCCACTCCCGCCGGGCCTCCCGCTCGCCCAGGACCTCCGCCGCCCGCCGGTTGGCGGACGGGACCACGGTGTCGAGGAAGAACGCGCCGGCGGTCATCACCGCTCCCATCAGCCACACCGGCACGATCAGCCGGTGGAAGGAGATGCCGCCGCTCTTGGCCGCCATGATCTCCCGGTGGGTGGTCATCGACTGGACGGTGAAGACGGCGGCGATCATGCCGGCCAGCGGGGCCGAGTAGACGGCGAAGTGGGGGTACTGGAAGAGGTAGCCCAGCCCGATCTCGGCCATCGTCAGCGGCTCCTCGCGGTCCAGATAGGTGTTGAACCGCTCCGAGAGGTCGCCGATGATCCAGACCACCGGCAGGGCCAGGACCGTCAGGACGAAGATGCCGGTGAAGGTGGTGCCGACCATGCGGTCGAGGGTGCGGTTCACGCCGTCCCCCGGCGCCTCGACGCCCGTCGCAGGAGGCGCCCCGCGGCGGCGGCCACCTCGGCCCAGGCGCCGCGCCGGACGGAGCCGATCCAGCGTCCCATGCGCAAGACCATGAACAGCCCGATCGGGAGGAAGACCAAGGTCGGCGCCCACATCGCCCAGAACGGACTGGCGATCCCCCGGTCGGCCAAGTCTTCGCCGTTGTTGAGCCCGATCTGGTAGAGGGTCAGGACCGACGTGGCCACCACGATCACCAAGCTCACGCCTCCCCTGGGGAAACGGACGGCGACGGGCAGCCCCACCAGAACGAACACGATGCACGCCGACGCGATGACGTACTTCTTGTGCATCTCGACGGCGTACCGGTTCGCCTGGGTCGCCGCGGTCGTGATCCGTCCGGCGCTGAACGCCGCCTCCTGGGTCACGCTGCGGAGGTAGTCGTCCATCGGCAGCCCGTCCCCCGACCAGCGGCTGTAGGGCGGCATCGCGCGCAGCGAGTCCGCCTCGGCGTTCGTGCCCAGCGCTCGTTCCACCGCGCGGAGCGTGCGCGCCCGGGATTCGCCCCGCAGCGAGTCCGCCTCCGCGCGCTTGACCGCCGCCGCCTCCCGGAGCTGCGCCACCGACATCTCTCGGTCGCTGCGGTAGTCGCTTCCGCTCTCCTCGAATAGGTTGCCCACGCCCCTGAGCACGTGAAGCTGCTCCGAAAAGCCCGTCTGCTCGAACGTCCCCTTCCCGTCCTGGCCGCGGCTCACCTCGTAGACGTTGCCGTCGTGGAGCCGGAGCTGCAGGTCGATGGAGAGCCGGTTCATCGCCACGGTTCCCCGGTCCGCGTATGTGGTCCGCCTGCCGCCGATCCCCGGGGTCATGTCGTAGATGACCACGTCCGTCAGCTCCGACGACGCCGGGTCGATCGCGTTGGCCTTGAGGAAGTACGGTCCCATGCCGTCCTGGGCCTCGATCCGGTTGACCGCTCGCTCACGAAGCTGAAAAGTGGGACTCTTCTCTCGGATCGAGGATTGAAGGTTCTTGAGGCGATGGTTGGCTTCGGGGAGGATCCAGTCGTTGAAGGCGTAGGTCGCGCCGCCCACGAGGACGCCCATGATCAACGTCGGAAGCAGCAAGCTTCTCGGTCGCACGCCGCTGGCGGACATGGCGACGATCTCGCTGGCCGAAGCCAGTTCGCCGAAGGTGTACAGAACCGCCACGAGGACGGCCATGGGCAACGTCAGGGCGATCGTGTGGGGAAACGAGAGAAGGAGCGCCTCGCCGATGATCTCCGGCGGGAGGCCCTTGCCCGCCAAGTCGTCCAGCAACCTTGCGACCGCGTTGACGAAGAGCAGACCGGTGAGCAGAACGAAGGAAAACGTGAACGGCCCGGCGAGGGACCGGATCAGGTACCGGGTCAAGATCTTCATGGCCGAGTCGTCCGGCGTGCGGTTGCGTCTTCCGTCGCTCAAAGGTAACGGCTGCGGTTCGGGCGGCCCGACCGCGAGATGACCGTTTCGGGATCGCTGGTTCCGGCGACCGTCGTCCTGCTGTCCGCCGCCTATCTACCGACGTCGAAAGAGGGGGGTTCGGTTGCCGGGAAGGATCGCCGCGCCCCCCCGACCGAGGCGCACGCGGCCGCAGCCGACACCGTCCTTTGGCTCATGCCGCAGCTTCGACCGTCGGCCCGATCCCTCCTGGACCCGCCGCCGCCCCCGGTCCCCACCGTCGTTCTGGGGCTGGCCCGAATTCCCGTGACCCGGTGGGACCAGGCGCCAGGCCCTCGCCTGGGCGTCTTCGGGCGGACGATCGGCCCCGACGACGTGCCGGAGCCGCTTCCTGAAGGGGTCGCCGAACTCGGTCGCCCGGCAGGGGTCGACGGGGCGTTCGGCCGTCCAGCCGCCCGCATCCGCAACGAGTACGCCGACCTGGGGTTCTCGCTCCGGGCCTCCGGCCAGTTCGGAGGCGACTGGACTCGCTACCGGCCCTGCGACGAGACCGTCCAAGTCACCTGCGAGGTGTCGCTCCTGCCCCGGATCCGCCCGGAGGTCCAGTTCGCCGCGGTCGCCGACGGGTCCGTGCTGGACCGGGTCGTGGTGGACGTGGACTACGATCAAGCCCGGGAGTTCGCGGGGGCCAACCGGGTCAACATCCGCTACCGGGGGAAGACGGACGAGTTCCTTCAGCGCTTCGAGGTGGGCGACGTGCGCTTCGACCTGCCCGCGTCCCGCTTCCTCCGGGAGGGCGTTCCCGCCGGGAACTTCGGCTTCCACGCGGCCGTCCAGGCCGGGCCGGTGGCGATGCAGTCGGTGTGGGCGCAGCAGGACGGCGAGGTCACCTCGAGACGGTTCCGACTGGAGGGCTCGGGCCGCAGCTTCTCCCGCACCGACACTCTGGTGCTGGACGACGCCGACTACGTCGAGGGCCAGTTCTTCTTCCTCTTCGACCCGGAGGCGTTCTTCGAGCACCCTCACGTGGACGCGCTCTCGCTGGTCCCGTCCGACGCGCCTCCCACCGTCGCCCCGGGCCCCGACCCGATCCAGCTCTACCGCTCCGAGACCAGCCTTCTGTCCCGCCAGCAGATCGAGGGCTACATCCAGGCCGACGCCACGGCGGGGGAGGGGGAAGGCGCGGTCGCCGAGTCGGCGTGGTTCCGCTACCTCCAGCCGGGGCAGGACTACGTGGTGCACCCGAGCGGCCTGTGGGTGGTCCTCCGGTCGCCGCTGGCGCCCGACGAGATGCTGGCGGCCACCTACGTCACGGTGGCGGGCGACACGGTGGGCACCTACAACCCGGAGCGGATCCACCAAAGCGGGGGCCGGCCACGCCTCAAGCTGCTGAAGGCGTCGGCGGCCCGCCACCAGCCCGGCCGGCCCACGTGGCGCACGGAGATGCATCAGGTCTACCGGGTCACGTCCTCCAACGACGTCGAACCGGGCTCCGTGGAGCTGGTGGTGTCGCTGGGAGAGGAGAGCGCGGGGCGCACGTTCGCCCGAAGGTCCAACGGAGACGACGTGACCTGGCTTCGCCTCTTCGGGCTGGACGAGGAATCGCCCGCCGACCGCCTGGACGCGTCCCACGTCTACCGGCCGTCGCAGGACTCGTTCGAGGACCTGCCTCCGGTGTCGGGAACGTTCGTGGTCTTCCCGACGCTGGAGCCCTTCGCGGACCCGCCCCCCGCTCGGCGGTTCTCCCTCGGCGCGGCGGAGGCGCGTCGCATCCTGGGCGGCAACCGCAACGAGCGGATCTACCGCGAGCCGGACCCCTTCGAGCGGGAGAACGGCGGCGTCTTCCGACTGAACCTTTCCTACGACGTGCGGGGGACGGGACCCGTGTCCTCCTTCGCCCTGGGCGCGGTGGGGATCCGGGAGGGGACGGAGCGAGTGCTCCTGGGCGACTTCGTGCTGGTTCGAAACGTGGACTACGCGATCGACTACGACGTCGGGCAGCTCGTGCTGCTGGACCCGGAGCGCCTCCTGGCGGCGAACCCGGGACGGATCGTGGACGTGTCGTGGGAGCAGCGGAGCCTCTTCCAGGTCGCCCCCACGTCCGTGCTCGGCCTGAACGCGCGCTACGACCTGGGGGAGTATGGGAGGGTGGACCTGACGGGCCTCTACCAGACCGAGGGCCAGCTGGTGCGTCGGCCTCAGCTGGGGCTGGAGGCGGCCGCGGTGACCCTGGGAAGCCTCAACGCCAACCTGGCGTTCGACGCGCCCCTTCTGACCCGCCTCCTGGACGCGGTGCCCGGACTCGACCCGGGCGGCAAGTCGGCGGTTCGCCTCTCGGCGGAGACGGCGGTCTCGCTGCCCAACCCCAACACCCAGGGCGAAGCGTACCTGGACGACTTCGACGCCCTCAACACGCGCCCGCTCTCGGTGCGGAGCCACGATTGGCGGCGGGGGAGCCGGCCGGCGTACCTGGACGGCGCGGAGGACGCCCTGCCGCCGGACCTCTCCCAGTCGAACCTGGCCGTCCTCACCTGGCAGCACACCTGGATCGACCAGACCGCCGCCGGCGACAGCCTCGGGGTATTCGAGGGGTTCAACCCGTCCGCCGACATCGACGAGCAGATCAGGATCACCGGGAGCGTGGTGCGGGAGCCGGGGCTCTACGTGCGCTTCCAGCCCGAGAGCGGCGACCAGGAGGGCCCGGGGGCGTGGTCGTCGATCACCACGGTGCTGAGCCCCACGGGAACGGACCTGACCAAGACCGACTTCATCGAGTTCTACGTTCGGGACGGCGACTTCCTCCAGCTGGTGCTGGACGTGGGGGTCGTGAGCGAGGACGCCTTCTTCGCCGACACCACGGGGGCGGTGGGCGGGGTGAAGCCGGGGTCGGGCGCTCCCTGGGGGCTGGGGCTGCTGGACCAGGAGGCCGACCCCCGGCGGGGCGAGGTGTGGGGGAACTTGGCCGACGGCCGCGGCGTGTGGGACGAGGACTGCTTTGCGGAGCGGGCGCGGGTGTACCCCTTGGGCGATCTGAACGCCAACTGCACCCGAGGGAACGGGCGGCCCGACTCGGAGGACCTCGACGAGGACGGAAACCTCGACGTCTTCGAGCAGTACCGGCGCTTCGTGATCCGGCTGGATGGATCGTCCCCCTTCCTGGCGCGGGACCGCCACGAGACCGGGACCGGGTTCCGGCTCTACCGGGTCCCCCTTCGCGATCCGGCGGGGCTGGACGTGGGCGGCGCGATCTCAGAGGCCGAGCTGCGGGCGGTTCGCCACCTGCGCCTCACGGTGACGGGCCGGCGGCGCGACTCCTTCGTCCTGGCGCGGATGGGGATCGTGGGTTCGACCTGGATCAAGCGCGGACCCTCGGGCGTGCTGCGCGGGCTGGGGGGCGACACGGCGGCGGTGGCCGGGCGGGTGGAGGTCGGCCCAGTGTCGAAGCTCACCGAGGGCGACGGCTACGCGGCGCCTCCGGGGGTCGTCGAAGAGCTGGACGACCCGGCGGCCGCGTTCGGTGGACAGGGGATCGAGTTCAACGAGCGGTCGCTGTCGATCGCCTTCGAGGACGTGCAGCCGGGCGACAGGGTGGAGGTGTACAACCGCTTCCCGCAGCGACCCCGGGACTTCCTCTCCTATCGGGAGGCCCGCCTCTGGGCGTTGGCAAGGGGAGACTTCGGGGTCCACCTGCCGTCGTGGTTCTTCGTCAAGATCGGGACCGACGACCGCAACTTCTACCTCTTCCGCACCCGCTTGGACCGGACGCCGGGGCACCGGGGAGCGCACGAAGGGGACTGGCGGCCGGAGGTGGTGATCGACTTCGACCGTTGGCTGGCCCTGCGGCAAGAGGCGGAGCAGGCGCTGGCCCTGGCGCCCCCGTCGCCCTCGGACCCGTCGCTGGTCGTGTGGTCCCCGGACTCCGCGTACGCCGTGGTCCTCCAGGACCGGGGACGAGCGCCGAACCTGGCGTCGGTGCGCGAGATCGCAATGGGCGTGGCCAACGAGCACGGCGCGCCGATCTCCGGAGAGGTGTGGGTGGACGAGATGCGGCTGGGTCGGGGGATCGGCGACGCCGGCGTGGTCGCGGCGTTCGACGTGGAGGTCGACGGGGGCGAGTTCCTCCGCTCCCGGGCCTCGTACCGGCGGCGGGGCGGGTTCTTCCGGCAGCTGCGGGCGGCGCCGACGTTCCGCAACGAACGGTCCTTCGAGCTGGGGGCGACACTGCAGCTGGAGCGCTTCGTCCCCGACTCGTGGGGAGTGGAGGCGCCGCTCTCGGTCAGCCACCAGCGGGAAGCCGAGACGCCGCTCTTCCTGAACCGGAGCGACGTGCGCGCGGATCGTCTGGAGGGGCTCCGCGCGCCGGAGTTCGGCCTCACCCGGCTCGACCTGTCGCTGCGCCGCCGGGGACCGGAGGAGGGCGGGTTCTGGGACGCGGTGCTGGACGGCTTCGATGTTCGGGCTGGCGTTCAGCGCACCTCCCTGCAGACGATCACGACGGAGAGCGACGGGGGAGGGGCCGACGTCTTCGCCGGCTGGTCGACGACCCCCCGACGGCGGGATTTCGCGCTCTTTCCCGGATGGGTGGGCTCGGCGCTGCGGGGGTTGCTTCCGGCGTTCCTGGAGGACCGGATCGCCGGCGCCAGGTTGCGGTGGACCCCGGAGAGCCTTGCCGTGGACGGCGAGTACCTGAAGCGGGACCTGCGCACCGCTCGGTTCGACAGGATCGTGCGGACTCCCGCAGACAGCGCGACGGCGGCCCGGGACGTGCCCCGGCGGTTGCTGGCCGCGTCGGCTCGGATCACGCTGCGGCCCCTCGAGTCGGTCACGGCGGAGGCGAGCCTGACGAGCGGCAGGGACCTGCTGGACGCGGTGCGGCTCTCCGGCGACCCGGAGGTGCGGCGCCTGCTCGAACGGGAGCGGAGGCGGCTGGGCGCAGTGGACCTGGGTTGGGAGGTGGACCGGCGGATCGCCACGCGCTTGGCCTACCAGCCCCACCTGACCGACTGGGCCCGGGCCTCGGTTCAGGCGAACACCCTCTACCTGTCGGAGCGCAACCCCGACCTGGTGGTGCAGCGACCCGGAGTTGGCGGGGCGCTGGTCCTGCTGCGGAACGCCGACGCGCAGCGGGACGTGTCGGCCAGGTTCTCGCTGGACCCGGGTCGGATGGGACGGGAGAGCGGCGAACGGAACGCCTTCGCGGCTTGGGTGAGGCGCTCGGTGGACCCGGTGACGGTGACGTTGTCCGACGGCGTGGCATCCCGCTTCGACCGGGACCCGGTGAGCCCGGGCGCCGTCTACGAGCTGGGGTGGGGCTCCCGCGAGCGTTTCCTGCGGATCGGGGCCGACACTGCCGCCACCCTGGGGGAGAGCGACCGGATCAACGTGCGGGGCGGCGTACGCCTTCCGGGCTCGGCGTTGGTGCGGCTGGCCTACGACCGTTCCCTTGCCGAGACCCTGGACACCCGCTCCGATCGGGACGTGCTGCGGCGGGTGTGGCCGGACGTGCAGGCCGAGATCGCCGGATGGGAGCCGCCGGGGTTCCTGTCGGTTGCGGTGGAGCGGGTGTCGCTGGGCTCCGGGTATCGAAGGGAGATCCGGACGCTGACGTTCGGCGCGACGGCGCTCCAGGATCGCTTCCGAGAGGATCGGGAGGTGCCGCTGTCGGCGGCGCTGGCGTTCCCGGCGGGGATGGACGTCTCGTACCGAGGGCGCCTGAACCGGGGCGAGAGCACCGACCCCACCGGCGACACCCGGCGGGAGAGCCGCAGCCACGGTCTCGTCGTGTCGGCCCGACTCCAGGCGCCGCTGCGGGCGTTCCGCGAGCGGGGAGCGCCGATGCGGATCGCGCTGGAGGTGGGCTACCAAGACGAGGTGCAGTGCCGGATCGCCGTGCCGGAGAACCCGTGCGTCTCCTTCATCGACCAGTTGGAGCGGAGCGCGACTCTCTCCGTGGACTCCCAGGTGCAGGACTACCAGCTGGGAGTGCGTCTCCGCTACCTGGACCGCCGCTCCTTCGTGGGCCGACTGTCGGGCACCACTCAGTTCCAGCTCTACGTCTTCGGCCGCTTCCTGCTGAGCCCAGGGCTGTTCGCCGGGTCGCTCTGACGGGAGCGCGGGCCGCCGTGAGAGCGCGGACCGCCGTGGGAGCGCGGACCGCCGCCCAAGGCTCCGCCTAGCCCGTTCCAGAGGCTCCTCGGACCCACCTCCGGCAGCACGACGAGAAAATCGTCCCATACAGCCATGGAAGCGCCCGTCCGGCGTCGCGAAACTCGGGTCCAACGCTGTTCTTCGCGCCTGGCGGGAGGGGACGTGACCGATCGAGAGCGCAAAAGCATGTCGCGGGCGGCGCTGCTCCTCTTGGGAGCGGCGGTCGTCCGGTTCCTGGCGACGCCCGGACCGTCCGAGCCGCCGCTGGAGGACCGTCCGTCGATCGCCGACAGCCTGCTTGTGGCCGGCGACTCGGTGGCGCAGGAGAAGGCTCGCCGGAGCCGCCCGCTGGAGCCCGGCGAGAAGATCGACCCCAACACTGCCGGAGAGGAAGAACTGGACCGGCTCCCGAGGGTAGGGGCCTCGATCGCCCGGCGGATCGTGGAGGACCGGGACGCCAACGGGCCCTACGCCTCCGTCGCGGAGATGGCCCGAGTACCCGGCCTGGGCGTCCGATCCGTCGAACGGCTGTCGCCCTACTTGGCGCTTTCGCGGGCGCGCCCGGCGTCCGTGGGGCTCCAACGATCTCCGGCAGCCAACTCGCCGGGTCCCATCGACCTGAACCGTGCCACGGCCCAAGAGCTGCAGAAGCTGCCGGGGATCGGTCCCGCGCTGGCGGAGCGGATCGTCGCCTTCCGCAACGAGCGGGGACGCTTCTCCAAGCCCGAGGAGCTGAAGGAGGTGTCCGGCATCGGCGCCAAGACGTATGCCCGCCTCGCCCTCTTGGTGACCGCCCGCCGCTGACCGTTCGCCGCCGCCGGTCCGCGAACACCCACATCACTAGGAGCACCCTCGTGACGAGTTCGAACCTGGACGATCTTCTGCGCGAGATGGTCCGACGCAACGCCTCCGACCTTCACTTCACCGCCGGTCGGGCGCCGAAGCTGCGGATCGACGGCCGCTTGGCCGACGCCGAGTGCGCCGCCGCCCTCAGCTGCGACGACCTGCGCCGCCTCGCCAGCACGCTGCTCGACGAGCGGCAACGGAAGCGTCTCGACGCAGGGGCCGAGATCGACTTCGCGTTCGGAGTGCGGGAGCTGGCTCGCTTCCGAGGGGCGTGCTTCCGGCAACAAGGTGAAGTCGCCCTCGTGGTCCGCCGCATCCCCCCCGAGCCGCCTCGGCTGGGCGACCTGGGGTTGCCGCCGGTGGTCGCCGCGTTCGCCCGCCGACGCCGAGGGCTCGTGCTGGTGACGGGGCCTTCGGGTTCGGGCAAGTCCACGACGATGGCCGCCATGGTGGACCGGATCAACCGGGACCGCGCAGGCCACGTCGTTACGGTGGAGGACCCGATCGAGTTCGTCCACCCGCACCGCAGGTGCATCGTGAACCAGCGGGAGGTGGGCGCCGACACCCGGTCGTTCGCATCCGCGCTCAAGCACGCCCTCCGCCAGGACCCCGACGTGATCCTCGTGGGCGAGATGCGCGACCCCGAAACGATGAAGGGCGCGCTGGCGGCCGCCGAGACCGGCCACCTGGTGCTGACGACCCTCCACACGAACTCGGCCGCCGAGTCGGTCAACCGGATCGTGGACGCCTTCTCGGCCCAGCGGCAAACCCAGGTCCGCACCCAGCTGGCGGCGGTGCTTCAGGGAGTGGTCACCCAGCTCCTGCTGCCCCGCGCCGGGAGGACCGGCCGGGTCGCGGCGGCGGAGGTGATGGTGTGCACGCCGGCGATCCGAGCCGTGATACGGGACGAGCGGGTCCACCAGATCCCGTCGCTCATGCAGGCCGGCCGCAAGCACGGGATGCAGACCCTCAACGACGCGCTCGCCCGGCTCTACCTCAACGGCGAAGTCGAGCTGGACGCGGCGCTCAAGCGCAGCGAGGATCCGTACGGCCTCCTGCGAGCGGTCGGCGAGCCGCCTCCGGAGGGGTTCGCCCTCTCGGCGTACGCGGCGGGAGACCGGTCGTGAAGCGCGTGCCGAACCGCGAGGTGGTCGTGTTCACCCGCCTCTTTGCGACGATGGTCGGGGCGGGGCTGCCGATCGTGCAGAGCCTGGACGTGCTGGTCCGCCAGACGGGAAACGACGCCCTCCGTCGCGTGATCCAGGCGATGATCGCCGACGTGGAGTCGGGAAGCACCCTTGCCGGGGCGATGAGCCGCCACCCCGGGGTCTTCACGGACCTCAGCGTGGACATGGTGGCGGCGGGCGAGACGGGAGGCGCGCTGGACACGATCCTCCTGCGCTTGGCGGACTACCTGGAGAAGAACGAGGTCCTGGCCCGCAAGGTCAGGAGCGCGCTGATCTACCCGGCGATGATCGTCGTCGCCGCCGTTCCCGCTGTCGTGGTGATGCTGCTCTTCGTGGTCCCGACCTTCGAGGAGATGTTCGCTTCGGCCGGCGTGCCGCTTCCGTTGCCCACCCGCATCGTGATCGGCGCCTCCGAGGTCGTGCGAGGCTGGTGGTGGGTGTTGCTGGGGGTCCTCCTGGCGTCGGCGGTCGCGGTCCGGCACGCCTGGGGGACCAGCGGCGGGCGACTGGCGGCGGACCGCTTGATCCTGCGCGTCCCCGTGGCGGGCTCCGTGGTCCGGAAGGCTGCCGTGTCCCGCTTCACCCGGACCCTGGGGACCCTCGTTGCGTCGGGCGTCCCGATCCTGGAGGGTCTGGAGGTCACCGCCAAGACCGCAGGAAACCGGGTGGTCCACGATGCGGTCATGGAGTCCCGCGCGTCGATCGCCGCCGGCGACACGATCTCGGGTCCCCTGGCGGCGTCGGGCGTCTTCCCGCCGGTGGTGGTGCGGATGATCCACGTAGGAGAGCAGACGGGCGCCCTGGACGAGATGCTGGCCCGGGTGGCCGACTTCCACGACCAGGAGGTGGACACGGCGGTGGCGGCGCTCCTCTCCGCCGTCGAGCCCGCGATGGTGATCGTCCTGGGCCTCGTGGTCGGCGGCATGATCGTCTCCCTCTACCTGCCGATCTTCGAGATGATGTCGACGGTGGGGTGACGCGCTAACGTTGGGAGTCCCCACGACTCTTCGGCCCGCACCGCCTTCCCATGTCCAGAGCGTTCGTAAAGGAAGACCAAGACGACCGGCCGCCGGAGTATCGCCTGCCGGAGCCCGGGTCGCCGTACTACCACGAGGCGTGCGCCTGGGCGCTAATCACCGGGGCGGACGAGGGCGACACGCGCAGCGCCGAGCTGGCGACTGGTTGCCAGTGGGGAGAGCGCCGGCTGGTTCCGCACGTGCAACGGATCCTGGACCAGGCCGAAGCCGACGACGGATGGCGGGTCGCACAGCTTTGCCGGCGGTTTCTCAAGGCGGCGGGAACGGATTCGACGGCGGGAACGGACTCGACCTGATCCCGACCGGCGGACGCCGCTTCACTGCGACACGATGATGGGCAGCCGCCGTTCTCGGAGGATCCGGTTGAGCGCCTCCGCGTCTTCCCCGAACAGCTTCTCGAAGAGCGCGCGCGTGTCCTCCAGCCGTTGCTGGAGCACTTCGTGCACTTCCGTCTGGGGGACCGTCGGCGGAAAGTCGGCGCTGCTCCAGCCCACGTCCTGGGAGAGGGCGCTCAGCCGCCCGTAGAGCTTCATCGGGTTGCGGAAGGCGTCCTCCCGAGCGCCAGTCAGGTAGATGTCGAACAAGTTGGACTCGACCTGGACCGCGGTTTCCTCCAGCGCCTTGGCTTCGGCCAGCAGCTCCGTCGCCGTCGGATCCTCCGCGAGCATCTCCGCCAAGTCCTCCAGCTGGCGCCGCGCCCACTCGATCCGGTCGATCATCGCCACGACCTCGTTGATCTCGTCCCGGATCACCAGCGACATCGCCACCTGCCGGCGGATCTCGGCCAGCCCGCCCTCGGAGTGCGGGTCCTTCAGCACTTCGAGCGGCGTCGTCAGCGTGGCGCCGTCGATCTCCAGCGCCACCTGGTAGGTGCCGGGCACCACCCGGGGACCGAGCTGCCCCTGGTTCAGGTCCAGGTCCCACGTCCGCAGGGGCCGCCATCCCTCCGGCCCAAGGGGCACCCACGGCAGCCCCGGCGGCGCAGTGCGGATCTTCGCCCGCCGCGTCGGTTCGTAGCGCAAGTCCCACCACACCCGGTTGATGCCGGGTCGCGCACCGGTCGACAAGGTGCGGATCGTGTCTCCCTCCGGCCCCAGGATGCGGAGCACCGCCCGGCGACCAGCCGATGCGCCCCCGCCGCCCGCCTCGTCCGCCTCGCTCCCAGGCGCCCAGAAGTTGATGTCGGCGCCGTAGGGAGGGTTGCGCCCGGCGACGTGGCTGCGCTCCGCCTTGATCCCCTGCACGGGCGCGAACCGATACGCCCTGCGCGCCGGCAGCAGCGCCGGCTCTCCCGCCGCCGACACCCGGTCCAGCGACCGCAGCGGCGACACGTCGTCCATCACGTAGAAGCCCCGGCCGTAGGTGCCCACCACCAGGTCGTCGAAGCTCTCCTGGGTGGTGAGCCAGTACACCGGCGCCGGCGGCATGTTGTTGCGCAAGGGCAGCCACGAGCCGCCGTCGTCCAGCGAGAAGTACACCGAGTTGTCGGTGCCGGCGTAGAGCATCCCGGGCCGCTCGTGGTCCTCCCGCACCACGTGGACGAAGCTGTGCGGGGAAGGGGGGATGCCTTCCGAGATGCGTTCCCAGCTCTCGCCGTAGTCCTTGGTCCGGTAGATGTACGGGTCGAAGTCGGCCAGCTGGTGCAGGTCCACCGCCATGTACGCCGCCGCCGGGTCCCACCGCGACGGCTCGATGTTGGCGATCGTGCCCCAGGGCGGCAGCGCCGGCACGTTCCCGGTCAGGTTGGTCCAGCTTCCGCCGCCGTCCCGGGTCAGGTGCACCTGTCCGTCGTTGCTCCCGGCCCAGATCAGCCCCCGCTCCAGCGGCGACTCGGCGAGGGCGTACAGAGTCGATCCGTCGAACGTCATCAGGTTGTCGATGGCGACGCCGCCCGAGCTCTGCTGCCGGCTCTTGTCGTTCGTGGTGAGGTCGGGCGAGATCACGTCCCACGAATGGCCCCCGTCGGTGGTCCGATGGACGTGCTGGCTGCCCACGTAGACCGTGTTGTTGTCGTGGGGCGAGATGTGGATGGGGAACGTCCAGTGCCAGCGGAACTTGAGCTCCGCCGGCGCCCAGCCGTAGGCGGCCTCCGGCCACACCCGCACCGAGCGCACCTGCTTCGTCCGGTGGTCGTAGCGCTCGAGCCCGCCGTCGTAGCAGCCCGACCACACGATGTTGCTGTCGGTCGGGTCCGGGATGCCGAAGCCGCTCTCGCACCCGCCGACTCCGTGCCACATCCCCAGGGGAATCGCCCCGCCCCGGCTGTTGGACGGTCCCCGGTACGACCAGCCGTCCTGCCGGTTCCCGTAGACGTTGTACGGCACCTCGTCGTCCACCCAGACGTGGTACATCTGGGCGATCGGCAGCACGACCCGCCGGAACGTCCGGCCTCGGTTCAGCGAGATCGTGAGCCCGCCGTCGTCGGCGACCATGACCCGGTCGGCGTTGGTGGGATCGATCCACACGTCGTGGGTGTCGCCGCCGCCCCGGGGCGGGTCGTCCACCAGGCTCCGCCCGCCGTCCACCGACATCGAGAAGCGGACGGAGGCGAAGTAGACCCGGTTCTCGTCCACCGGGTCCACCCCGAAGCGCGTGTAGTAGGGCGCGCGCTCGTTGATCGTGTGGTTGCGCAGCACCAGCTCCCAGCTGTCGCCGCCGTCGTCGGAACGGTAGAAGCCCGGACTCGACTCCTCCGTGAGCACGTACACCCGTCCCGAGTTGGACGGCGCCACCTCCACCGCAACCTTGCCGATCATGGCCGTGTCGGGGCTCGGCAGCCCCCGGCCCCGGTGAGACAGCCGCTCCCACGTGGTCCCGCCGTCGGTCGATCGCCAGACGCCGCTGTCGGGTCCACCGCTGTCCAGCCCCCAGGTGTCGATCTGCACGTCCCAGAACGACGCGAAGAGGATGCGGGGGTTCCCGTGGTCGATCGCCAAGTCGATGCAGCCGGCGTCCTGCGACACGTGCAGGACGAGCTCCCACGACTCGCCGCCGTCGGTCGTGCGGTACACGCCCCGCTCCGGCTGGGGGCCGTAGGCGTGGCCCAGCGCGCAGGCGAACACCACGTCCGGGTCTCGGGGGTCGATCTCGATCCGCCCGATCCGCCCCGTGGCCTCCAAGCCCCTCTTCTCCCACGTGTCGCCGCCGTCGGTGGAGCGGTAGATGCCGTCGCCCATCGCGTGGGCGGGGCGGATCACGAACGTCTCCCCCGTGCCTGCCCAGATCACGTTGGGGTCCGACGGCGCCATCGCCAGCGCCGAGACCGACGAGGCCGACTGGTCGTCGAACACGGGCGTCCAGTTGACCCCGCCGTCCCGCGTGCGCCACAGCCCGCCCGACGCCGCGCCCACGTAGATCGACAGCGGGTTGCCCGGCTCGCCCACGACGGCGATCGCCCGGTTTCCGTCGGGTCCGATGAAGCGGTAGCGCAGCGCGGAGTACTCCTCGGGGGCAGGCTGCTGGGCAGCCGCCGGGGCGACCGGCAGCAGCATCGCCGGAGAGCCTGCGACCAACAGGGCGATCGATCTCCGCAGCCCGGCGTTGGCGAGAGGCGAAGTGCCGGCGGGTTGCGTGCGGCTACGTTGGGGAAGGGCGGCGTGGCTCACGGATGGCTCCACGAGGAAGTGGTCGGTGGGTTCGGATCGGGAGAAGCTTCCCGTTCCCGGACGCGGCCTGTCAACATCGTCGAGGCTTCGCAACCCACGTACGACCGGCTCCCGGTAGCGTTCCTCCCGCCGTCGCCGTAGGTTCACGGCTTCCCTTCGCCCTTCCCCTAGCGACTCCCGACGCCCATGGACCTGATCACCCGCCTGACCGACTTCCTCACCACCTACGTCGTCGAGCTGGGGATCCCGGCCGGAAACGAGAACGTCCCCTTCATGGTGATCCTGCTGTTGGGGATCGGCATGTACCTGACCCTGCGCCTCGGCTTCGTGCAGATCAAGCGCCTGGGCCACGGCATCGCGGTCGCGTCGGGCAAGTACGACGACCCGGAGGACGAGGGGGACGTCACCCACTTCCAGGCCCTGACCACCGCGCTGTCGGCCACCGTCGGCATCGGCAACATCGCCGGCGTGGCGATCGCCATTCACTGGGGCGGCCCAGGGGCTCTCTTCTGGATGTGGGTCACTGCGGCGGTGGGCATGGCGACCAAGTACTCGGAGGTCACCCTGGCCCAGAAATACCGGGTCCAGGAGCACGAGGGCGAGTGGGCCGGCACGGTCTCCGGCGGCCCCATGTACTACATCGAGCGCGGGCTGGGGCCGAAGTGGAGGTGGATGGCCGTCTTCTTCGCCATCTGCCTGGGGCTCACCGCCTTCACGACGGGGAGCGGCGTCCAGGCCAACACGGTGGCGGACAGCCTCCTCACCGAGTTCGGCATCCCCAAGTGGGTCAGCGGTCTGACGACCTCCGCCTTGGTCGCTGCCGTCATTCTCGGCGGCATCACCCGCATCGGCCGGGTCACCTCGATCCTGGCGCCGATGATGGCGACCGTCTACGTGCTGGGCGCCCTTTGCGTCCTGGTCATGAACGTGGGCGATGTGCTGCCCGCCTTCGGCCTCATCTTCCAGGAAGCCTTCAACCCGACCGCGGGGGTGGCGGGCACCGGAGTCGGCGCCTTCCTCGTGACCCTCATGTGGGGGGTCCGCCGAGGGCTCTTCTCCAACGAGGCGGGGCAGGGGTCCGCGCCGATCGCCCACTCCGCGGCCAAGACCGACGAACCGGTGTCCGAAGGCGTCGTGGCCCTCTTGGAGCCCTTCATCGACACCCTGATCATCTGCACGATGACGGGGCTGCTGGTGATCATGACCGGCGTCTGGAACGACCGCTTCCCCACCGAGATCACCTTGGGCGGCGGCGACTTGTCGTACCGTTCGGTGCAGGTGGACGGGAGCTACCTCGACATCTCTTCCGACGCCGAGATCCGAATCGAGGACGGGTCCCACGCCGCCTCCGGCCCGACCGATCCCCGCGTCTCGTGGCACGAGGTCCCAGTGGACCGGCTCTTCTTGGACGAGGACCAAGCCCAGCCCTTCACCGGCGTGATCGACCCGGAGGAAGGGGTTGCCCGGGGAGACGACGGCCAGACCTACGGCTCCCTCTACGGGATGGCGGTGGAGAGCGGGGCGCCGCTGACGATGCAGGCGTTCCAGCGCGGACTCTCGCCGATCGGCGACTGGGGCCACTACATCGTCGTCCTCTCGGTGCTGCTCTTCGCGATCTCGACGGCGATTTCGTGGAGCTACTACGGCGACCGCTGCGCCAACTACCTCTTCGGCGCCAAGGCGGTGGTGCCCTACAAGATCGTCTTCGTGGTCCTCCACTTCGTGGGCGCGATCCTGTCGCTGGGCGTCATTTGGTCTCTGGGAGACGCCCTGCTGGCGATCGTGATCTGGCCCAACCTGATCGCGCTGGCGCTCCTGGCGCCCCAAGTCGTGGCGATGACCCGGGACTACTTCGAGCGGAAGCCCTGGATGGGCAGACGGTAGGGTAGGGCTGCCGGCTCAGCGCTCCTCCGGTTCCAACACCCGGGCTGGACGGAGAGCCTGCCGCCCGAAGCGCTGGCGGACCTGATCCACGGCCCGAGCGATCGTCCTCTCCCGCTCGGTCTCGACGACGGTCCGCCCGCGCGGCACGTCCGCTCCGCCCGTCGTCGCCGATCCCGCGAAGAGCTCCGTCTGCGTCGCCGACTGTCGCACCAAGTTGGAGACGCCGACGCCCAGCAGCCGCGCTCCCGTCCTGCGACGGTGCCGGAGCTCGCCTAGCAGGGAGGAGGCGACCGCGAACAACGCTCGGTCCGTCTCGATTCCCTTCGACTGCGTGCTTCCCGCTTGGCGCGTCCTGAAGTCGTGGTCGCGGATCTTCACGGTGACGGTTCGGGCGCGCAGCTCCTTCGCGCGCAGCTGGCCGCCCACGGAGCAGCACAGCCCTAGGAGCCGACGTTCCAGCTCCTCGTCGTCCCCTACGTCCTCGAAGAAGGTGCGCTCGGAGCTGATCGACTTGCGGCGCTCCCGGGCGTCCACCTCGCTGGGATCGATCCCACGCACCCGCTCCCACAGCCACGGCCCTCGGGACGGCCCGAACCAACGGGTCAGCCACTCCCGCTCCACCGCAGCCGTCTCCGCCACGGTGCGGAGTCCCTTGCGCTCCAGCTGGGCCAGGAACGCAGGCCCGATCCCGGGCAGGTCCTTCAGCCGCAGGCGCGCCATGAACGCCGCTTCTTCCCCCGGCGGCACCACGTGCACGCCGTCGGGCTTGGCGGCTCGGGTCGCCACCTTCGCCACCACCCGCTGGGTGCCGCCCCCCAGCGACACCGCGATCTCGGTCCGCTCCCGCACCACACGCCGGATCCGGTCGGCGGTGGCCGTCAAGCCTTCCCCCTTCAGCATCCGCTCCGTGCCCGTCATGTCCAGGTAGAACTCGTCGATCGAGGCTGCCTGCACGACGGGGGAGAGCTCCCGGAGGAGATCCCGCACGGCACGGCTCCGCTCCACGCACGCTTCCCGGGGCACCGGCACGACCGTCGCATCAGGACAGAGCGCGCGGGCTCGCATGGTGGGCATCCCGGAGCGGACGCCGTACTCCCGCGCTGCGTAGGAGGCGGAGGTGATCACGCCCCGGGCGCTGCGGCCGCCCACCAGCAGAAGAGGGTGCTTTCCCGCGCCCTGCGGATCCTCCAGGCGGGCCACCTGGACGAAGAACATGTCGCAGTCCACGAGGAGGATCCTTCGGACGCCCTCGAAGCCTGGGGTGCGCTCGGAGCTTCGGGGGACCATGGGACCTTGCGGAGCCGCCCGGCGATTCGACAACTTCATGGCCACCAAACTACGAGGAGCACGAGACCATGTCCTATCCTTTCCGCCTCCCGGAGCTGGGGTATGCCAGCGACGCCCTGGAGCCCCACATTGACGCCCGCACGATGGAGATCCACCACGGGAAGCACCACGCCGCCTACACCGCCAACCTGAACGCCGCGCTGAAGGGCCATCCGGAGCTCCACGGCAACTCCGCAGACGAGCTCCTGGCCGACTTGGGAGCCCTTCCCGCGGGGGTCCGCGCGGCGGTTCGGAACAACGGCGGAGGCTTCGTCAACCACGCGCTCTTCTGGCGGACCCTGGCCCCCGGCGGGGCCGGCGCGCCGGAGGGAGAGCTGGCGGCGGCGATCGACGCGGCGTTCGGCGCCTTCGACGACTTCAAGTCCCGCTTCGCGACGGCCGCCGCGACCCGCTTCGGCTCCGGCTGGGCGTGGCTGTCGGTGGACGGCGACGGGGCGCTGGAGGTCTCTTCCACGGCGAATCAGGACACGCCCGTGATGGAAGGCAAGACGCCGCTTCTGGGCGTTGACGTGTGGGAGCACGCCTACTACCTGAACTACCAGAACCGCCGCCCGGACTACGTCGCCGCCTTCTGGAACGTGGTCAACTGGACGGTCGTAGAGGAGAACCACGCCCAAGCCGTCCGGTGAGGACGCTGGGCCACTCGCGCCCTGACGCCGATGCAGTCCGACCTTGCCTTCGGGGTGATCGCCTTCACCTCGCTGCTCGTGGTGTACAACCCCTTCAGCGCGATCCCCATCTTCGTTGCGCTGACGATGGAGGACACGCGCCACGAGCGCTTCTACACGGCCCTATGGGGGGTCGTGACCTCGATCGTCGTACTCGTGGTCTTCGCGCTGGCGGGCACGTGGGTGCTTGGGTTCTTCAGCATCACGACGGAGGCGCTGCAGATCACCGCCGGGGTGATCTTCTTCGGAATGGGTTCCGACATGCTCCAGGCCAAGC
Source organism: Longimicrobiales bacterium (assembly GCA_958296005.1). Lineage (GTDB taxonomy): Bacteria > Gemmatimonadota > Gemmatimonadetes > Longimicrobiales > Gaopeijiaceae > CATQHQ01. The sequence goes on along the minus strand of CATQHQ010000002.1, from coordinate 1,619,383 downwards.
GGGCCCGCACGAAGACCACCCGGCAAGAGCAGGACGAGGCCGCCACCCGCAAGACGCTGGCCGTGATTCCCCTGGGGTTGCCCACCCTGACGGGCCCAGGCGCGATCGTGACGGTGATCGCCTTGGAGGGGCAGGCGGCGAACGCGTTTCAGGCGACTTCGGTGTACGTGGCCTGCCTTCTGGTGGGCGTGGTGGCGTTGCCGACCCTCATCTTGGCGCACCGACTGCTGGAGACGCTGGGCCGGACGGGCCTCAACGTGGTCACGCGGATCATGGGACTGGTGATCATGGCCGTGGGCGTGCAGTTCGTCATCAGCGCGGTGGAAGGCATCGCTAGGTCATGGGGGCTGGATGCGCCGTGACGGGGACGCAGGGCCGTTTGCCTGCACGCGGATTCGGGGCACGCGGACATGGTGCCGTGGGACGAAATTGCTTGCATCGCGGCTGGAGAAAACATATGTTTCGGATCGGATCGTTACACCTTGAGCGGGAGCGGACCCGGGGGCCGGGGCCTTGTGGGAGGGAGCCGAAATGACGCGGATCGGAGTTCGGATCGTGGTGTTCTTGATGGGACTCCTGGTTGCGTCGGCGCCGGTCGCCGTCCAGGCCCAGAGTCTCCGAGGCAGCCGAGCGTCGATGGACGCGCAGAACCGTCAGGCCGACCTTCACGACTTCACCCGCATCGCGACTTCGGCCCAGGTCGAGCGGTTCGTGGAGCTGGGGCTTCTGGTTCGCCTACGACCCAACCAGGACTACCAGATCCACGAAGTGTCGTTCCCCTACGCGCGGCCGGCGGTGCGCACGTTCGTCGAGCGACTGTCCAAGCAGTACAGGAACGCCTGCGGCGAGCAGCTGGTGGTGACCAGCCTGACCCGTCCCAAGTCCCGACAGCCCCGCAACGGGTCGGCTCGCTCGGTGCATCCGGCGGGCATGGTAGTGGATCTTCGCAGAAGCAACGCGCCGGCGTGTCGCCGCTGGCTGGAGCGCGTGCTCCTGAGCTTGGAGGCGGCGGGCGTGGTCGAAGCCACTCGGGAACGGCGGCCGCCCCACTACCACGTCGCCGTGTACCCCCGCCAATACGAGGGGTACGTGGCGGCTCTCGAAGCCAGGAAGCGGGCGGCGCCGGAAGCGACCCGCGTAGCTTCGACCGTCCGTTACGAAGTCCGAACCGGCGACACCCTCTTGAAGATCGCCAGGGCCCACGACACGACGGTGGACCAACTCAAGTCGGCCAACAACCTTCGGAGCTCCCGCATCTACCCGGGCGAAGTTCTGATGGTGCCGGTCTCCGCCGGCCCGACTCGATAACCTCGCCCCGTCGGGGCAGGGCGGTCCAGCGGCGGCCGATCAACGTGTCGGTCGTCGTCCCGGCCTACAACGAGGTTGCCACGGTGGAGCGGCTGCTGCTCCGCGTGGCCGCGGTGCCGCTTCCCAAGGAAGTGATCGTGGTGGACGACGGTTCGACCGACGGAACCCGAAGCCTGCTGCGACGCCTCAAGGAAGACGGCTTGGTGGACCAGCTGCTCTTCCACGACCGGAACCGGGGCAAGGGAGCGGCTGTGCGAACCGGCTTCGCCCGGGCCAACGGGGACGTGGTGATCGTGCAGGATGCGGACTTGGAGTACGACCCCGGTGAGATCCCCGGGCTTCTCGTTCCGATCGCGACCGGCCAGGCCGACGCGGTCTACGGGTCGCGCTTCCTCGGAGGCCCCCACAGGGTGCTCTACTACTGGCACATGCTGGCGAACAGGTTCCTCACGATGGTCAGCAACGTCTTCACGAACCTGAACCTCACCGACATGGAGACCTGCTACAAGGTCGTGCGCACCGACCTTCTCCAGTCGCTTCCATTGAGAGCAGAGAGGTTCGGGATCGAGCCCGAGATCACAGCCCGCCTCGCCCAGGCCGGCGCTCGCATCTGGGAGGTTCCGATCAGCTACGCCGGGCGGACCTACGCCGAAGGCAAGAAGATCGGTTGGAAGGACGGCGTCGCGGCGATCTGGCACATCCTGCGCTCCAACGTCCTGGGTCCGAGGGCCCAACCGTGGAACGGCGGGTCGGCCCCGTGGCTGGAGGACGAGACGGGCGGTCGGGAAGGATCCGCGGGCGAGGACGCCGGCAGCTGACACTCCCCCGGGAACGTCGATAGGACCCCCGGGGACTGTCGGTCGATAGGACCCCCGGGAACGTCCATAAGAATTTAGTCCCAATCAGCCATCCCATTGTCCCAAGCGATGTGAGACACTGGGGTTGCGTCTCCGCACTCCGCCCTGGTCTTGGCTCCGCCGGAGACGAAGATCAACGACCACTTGATATGGGAGGCTGAAAATGAATGGCCATCAAGGATTTACGCTCATCGAGCTCTTGATCGTTCTAGTGATCGTGGGCGTCCTCACGGCGATCGCCGTACCCCAGTTCTCCAGCGTTCGGGAGCGAGCCTACTACGCGGCCGTGCGGTCGGATCTGAAGAACCTGGCGGTCCAGCAGGAGCTCTACTACGCGGACAACTACAAGTACGCCTCCTCGCTCACGGACCTGGACTTCGTTCAGTCGGAGGACGTGACAGTGACGCCGACGGGGACGGAGACGGGGTGGACGGCCACTGCCACCCACGAGGCCCTCGGGGACGACGAAGGGTGCGTGATGTACTTCGGCGAGGTGGACGACAAGCCCACCGTGGGCAGCCTCACGGCCGACAGCGCGGGACTCGTCGAGTGCACTGGATGACGAGAGCACGGCGTTCGGCCAACCGGGGGTTCTCGGTGGTGGAGGTCGTGATTGTGCTTGCCTGCATCGCCGTACTGACGCCGCCGCTGGTTGCCTCCGCGACCAAGTTGCGGACCGGGTTCGTGCTCCGTCACGCCCAGGAGGAGGCTGCTCGGCTCTTCGCCAGGGCCCGCTGGACGGCAGTACGCACCGGCGGCGCGGTGGTGGAGCTGACGGCGGATCCCCCCGGCGGCTTGGTGCTGTCGGCCGCTGGGGACACGGTGGTGGCGACGCGCTTTGGCGGAGAGGGCGTGTCCCTTGGGCTGTCCCGGGGCCGAGCCGCAAGCCGCTTGCGCTTCGGCCCCATGGGTCTCGGGCTGGTTTCGAGCCAGACGCTGCGCTTCCGGCTCGGAAGAAGCGAGCGGTCGGTCGTCGTGTCGTCGCTCGGGCGAGTGACTCGGCGATGAACCGCGACGGCTCGTCCCTTGTGGAGTCGGTCGTGGCGCTCGCCGTGCTGGGCGTGGGCGTGGCCGCCATGGCTGGCCTGACGGGCGTCGCCGCACGGGCGTTGGCCCGAGCCCGAGCCCTCGACGACGCCCACGCCGCGCTGGAGAGCTTCGCGGACTCGGCAGCAGCGGTGTACGCGGCCGGGAGCGCCGCCGGCGTCGGGCAGGGGCAGCGGAGTCTCGACTGGGGCGAGCTCTCGTGGGATCTGGCCGCGCTCGGGTCTGTCGGCTCGATCCGGGTCGAGCACCGGGCTCTCCCCTCGCCGGTCGAGATCGAGTTCGCCCTGCCCGCCGACTCGGGGAGGACGGTGCCGTGACCGGCGGACCTGGGCACCGGCGGGGCGGATTCGTCCTGGCGGAAGCCGTGGTGGCGGGCACGCTGGTGCTGCTGGCGGTGCAGGCCGCTTGGTGGGCGACCGCGGTGCAGGGTTCGGTAGCCGCCCGGGTGGTGGACGGTGCCCGGGCGCTGGACGAAACGCGGTTGGTTCGCCACGTCCTGGGATCGGAAGCCAGGGCCGGGAAGGCAGGGCTCGACTGGGAGGTGGTGGGAGGCGAGATGCGCCTGCGGGCGTTTCGGGGCATCGGCTTTGGATGTCCCGTGCAGCCGTCGGCCGGCTGGGGCGTGGCGGTGTCCGGGCACCGGAACCCGAACCCGGACAAGGACTCGGTGCTGGTGCTGACCCTCGACGGCGTCTGGCGGCCCTCGGCGCTGGTTCGCCGGTCTCGCGGATCGAACCTTGGTTGCCCCGACGTGGCGGGGTTCTCGCCGGAAGTCTGGCATCTGGACCCGGCGCCGTCCGAGCCTGTAGTGGGCCTGTACTTCGAGCGGGGGGCGTACCGCCTCTCCGACGGAGCGTTCCGGTACCGCCAGAGAACTAGGTGGCAGCCGCTCACCAGCACCGAGCTGGCGGGGGACTCGGCCGCCCTCTCCGGCGGGTCGGACCGCGTGGAAGCCTACTTGGGTGCGCCGGGGCCGGGCGCTCAGGCGGCACGGCGCCGGTGGACCATATGGGGCCGCAGGTGATGCGCGACGTTCGCGGTCGGGAGGGCTTTGCCCTGGGGATCGTCGTACTGGCCCTATTGGTTCTGGCGGGCATCGCCTCCGCTGCCGTGGCCGCGGCGACGGGGCAACTTCGTGCCGCCGCCGCGTCGGGACAGCTGCTGGCGGCCCGCACGGCAGCTCGCGCCGGGCTGGAGGCCACGTTCGCCGCGACGACCGGAGCGACGACGGCCCCTGTGGGCACGGCAGGAGTGGATCTGGCCTCGGGCGTTTTCGGCGACGGCGGTACGTGGCGGGTGCTCGACCTGCGAATCACGGCCGAGCATCACTTGCTCGTCGGCGAGGCTACGACGGGGGCCGGCACGTCCTTCCGGGAGCTGCGGCCGGCGTGGTGGATGGACACGGAAACGCGGGTGGCAGGCCACCGCGCCGTAGTGGAAGGAACGGCGACCGAAGTTGCCGCCGCCGCCCAAGTGCTGACGGACCGTCTCCTAGGAGCGCGGCAGGGCGTGGAGGCGTGCGGTCAGCGCACCGTTCTGGCCGCGGCGTTCGGCACCGTCCCGCCCGCCACAGGGCCGCTTCCCGGGCCAAGCGAGTGGGAGGCGTCGGAGGTGGGGATCGGGCTCCTGCGGGGTGCCATGCTCCGCCGCGCGGCCGACTCCCGGTTGCCGTTGGGGGCAGAGTGTCCCGAGTGCTGGAAGGGGTTGGTGACGGGTGTGGGGAGCGTGGACGTGACTGGATCGGGGCGCGGCGTACTGGCGGTGCAGGGCAGCGTCGCGTTCGCGCCGGGATCGTCCTGGGCTGGTCTCGTGGTCGCGTCGGGCGACATTGAGGTTCAGGCGTCGGCGACGATCACGGGGCTGGTGCGCGGAGGGGGACGGGTCGCGCTGGCCGACGGGGCCGTGGTGGACGGCTCGGCGTGCGCCGCGCTGCGAGGCCTGGAGTCGGCCCAGTCCCTCGTTCGACCGATCCCGGTCTCGGGTTCTTCATGGGCGGCAGCGTTCGTGTCGCCGGGGGCGTAGACCCATGGGCCTCTTCGGACGCAGGAGGACCACCGTCGGCCTCGACGTGGGCGGTGCCTGGGCAAAACTGGTGGAAGTCGACCACGGGGGTGCGCGTCCCGAAGTGGTGGGCGTGGCAGCCGAGAGGGTGCCCGAGGGCGCTGTGGTCGACAGCGAGATCGTGGACCCGAACCTCGTGACCGAGGCGCTTCGGGGGCTCGTCGCCGGAGCCGGCACGCCGGGACCGGATGTGGTCGTGGCGATGGGAGGGCACGACGTCTTCGTCAAGAAAGTGGAGATCGACCGCGCGGCGGATGCGGTTCTCCGCGGCGCCGTCCGAAAGGAGGCCGAGCGCCACGTCCCCTTCGACATAGAGAGCGTGGAGCTGGACTACCACGTCCTGGGTCCCTCGGGGCACGGCGGCCGAACCGAGGTGCTGCTCGTGGCGGCGAAGCGGGATGCCGTCGCGGCCAAGGTGGAGGCCGTGGCCAGTGCCGGACTGAACCCCGTCCTGGTCGACGTGGAGACGTTCGCCCTTCACAACGCCTTCACGTGCAACCACGGCCACGCCGACGAAGGAGCCGTCGCGCTCGTGAACATTTGTCGCGAGAGCACCACGGTGAACGTGCTCGAGGGCGCCGCCCCGCTCGTGGTGCAGGACGTGCCGGTCGGCACCGGCGAGCTATGGGATGCGCCCGGTCCCGGTGGGTCTTCAGCGGAACGCGAGTCGGTGCCGGCCGTCGAGGAAGCAGCCGGCGAGATGGCGGAAGCGGTGGAGCGCGCGTCGGCGTTCCTCTCCGCGCGACGGTCTCCGACCGGACTGGGCCGCGTGTTCCTCAGCGGAAGCGGGGCGTGCGTCCCAGGGCTGGCCGAGAGCCTGGCCTGCCGAGTCAGCGTGGAGACCCGTCTTGCGAACCCCTTCGAGCGAGTGCCGGTCCGCTCCGGCACGCCCTGCCGGGGAATATCCCTGGACGAGGCGGCGCCGATGCTGATGCTCGCGCTGGGGCTCGCCCTGCGCACCCCGTAGCACGCCTTGGCGCAAGGAGGAGCGAACCGATGATCGAAGTCGATCTGCTCAAGTCGGGCAAGAAGACGCGGGCCAAGGCGTCGGGACGAGCCCCAGCCGCCCGGCTCGATACGGCGAAGGGTTGGTGGAGCTCGCGGCGCGGGAGTCCATGGACGGACCGGTGGGTCCTCGCCTCCGCGGGTGTGGTCCTAGCCTGCGCGGGCTCGGCAGCCTACATGGTGGCTTCGGCCCAAGGCATGGAGTCGAAAGTCGCCACGGCGCTCGAGGCGGCTCTGGCAGACTCGGTTCGGCGCGCCGCGACCCGTGAGAGAACGCGGGCGTTGGAGGAGCGCAGGGACGCCATCGCCGGACGGGTTGCGATCATAGAGGAGCTGGACGCCCAGCGGTACGCTTGGCCCCGCATCATGAGCGAAGTCGCCCGCGCACTGCCCGCCGAGGCGTGGCTCGTCCACTTGGGCCGGACCGCATCGGGCGGGCCCCTGGGGGTGCGCCTCGAGGGAATGGCGACGGACAACCTCGCGGTCGCCCGCTTCTGGAACGACTTGGAGTCGTCGCCCGAGATTGCGACTGTGCAGCTGGTGTCGCTGGAGCACGCAACGGAAGAGGAGCCCGGCGGCGGCGCGAGGGACGTCTACTACTTCGTGCTGGAAGCGACCCGAGGGGAGCCGCTATGAGGTTGCTGCCCGCGGAGTCCCGGCCCCGGAGCGCGGTCCTGGCCGCCGCCCTGGCTGTGTGCTCGGCCTACTCGGTCCATCACTACGCATACGCCCCCGTCAAGCGAGAGGCGGATGCGGCACACGTCCGCCTCGCGGAGCTGCAGAGCAGGAGCCGGCGGGCGGAGGCGACGACGGGGGACGGCGCGGCGGCGCTGGAGCGGCGGCTGGCTCTGTACGAAGACCACATTGCCCGGTTGGAGAAGCTGATCCCGGCCGACAACGAGGTGTCGGCGCTGCTGGAGGCCGTCTCGGCGGCAGAGCGCCGCGCCGGCGTGGACGTTGCCGTGATGCGCCCGGAGCCCCCGGAGCTCGGCGAGTTCTACAACCGGCGGAGCTACGAGCTCCAGGTCGAGGGCGGCTACCACGAGGTGGGCGCCTTCATGACGGCCATAGCCTCCCTGGAGAGGATCGTCGCTTCGACGGACGTGTCGATCACGCCGGCGTCGCCGACTGAACTCGAGGACGGTGGGCGGGTCGTCGCCAGCTTCTGGATCCGTACCTACTCGAAAGGAAGATGATGTGAGAGCATTGACGGCAGCCGCGGTGCTCGCGGCGTGGGCGCTGGGAGCGGACCCCGCCGGGGGACAGGACCTTCCCGGGCGTTTGGTATTCGAGCGTGAGTTCTTCGTCTATCCGGCTTCCGGCTGGCGGAACCCCTTCCGTCCCCCCGCCGACTCCACGGTAGGTCTTCCCGTCGCGGGCTTGACTCTTCTGGGGGTCGTTCGCGCCGAAGACCCGGAGCGGAGCGTGGTGCTTCTCGCCGCGACCAGCGACCTCGCCGGCAGAGCGGCGAGCGTCGGCGGCACGAGCACGATCCGCCTTCGCCCCGGCACCCAGTCTGGCAACGTGCGCGTCGTGGAGGTCGGCGTGGCGCGGGTCGTCGTGGCGGTGCAGGAGCCGGGCGGGAGAGAGCGGCTTGTCGAACTCGCGCTGCCGCGCAGGCGGTCGAGAGGAACCGAGAGGGCCGGATCGTGAGGCGCCTTCTGGGCGTCGGGGCCCTTGCCGGCGCGTTCGCTGGCGCGCCGCTCCCGCTGCCGGGTCAAGACGCGCAGCCCCCGATTACGGTCTCCTTCGCCGCCGCCCCGATCCGGGACGTCCTCTTCACCTTCGCCGAGTTCGCCGACCGATCGATCGTCGCCGGGCCGGGGATCGAGGGGCTGGTGTCCGCCGAGATCCGCGACCAGCCGTGGGAGGTGGCGTTCGACGTGCTGCTGGAAGCCCATGGCCTCGTGGCCCGGGAGTTGGAGAGCGGGATCATCCGCGTGGACGGTGCCCGCAACCTCTTCGAGCAGGAAGCCGTGCTGCCGCTGGAGACCCGCGCATTCCGGGCGAGTTACGGGGATGCGGCCGAACTGCTGGACCCGGTCGCGGCGCTGCTGAGCGACCGGGGCCGGGCGTCGGTAGCGCAGGCCGCCAACGCCGTCGTCGTGACAGACATCGCCCGGGTGCTGGACGCGGCGGAGAACTTGGTCGCCGCCCTGGACGTGCGGGTGCCGCAGGTCGACATCGCGGCGAAGATCGTGTTCGTGAACCGCACGGAAATGGAGGGGTTCGGCGTCACCTACGACCTCAAGGACCTGGGCGGCAACCAGATCAACCTCCTGACGCCCGGCATCGCCGACAAAGACGGCGACGGCGTGATCGAGCTCCCTGACGAGCAGGTGCCGCGGGGCACCAACGTCGTCTCCCTGGGAGGCTCTTCGCTGGCGGCTCTGGGGAACGCTCTGGACCGGGTGCCGAACCCTACCCTGACGCTTCTGGGTTCCCTGGTTCTGGGACGGAGCACGCTGGTCGGCTTCCTCGACGTCCTCAAGTCGGTACAGCTCACCGACGTGGAGGCCCGGCCGTCGGTTCGCGTGCTCGACAACCGCACGGCCAAGATCGTGGTCGGGGAGGAGACGCCCGTGCGGGTCGTGGACGCGGGCGCCCAGGGAGGCGCGGAAGGAGAAGGGAGAAGCCGTGCTTCGGGACCCGTGGCCACGGTGGACTACAAGGAGACCGGGGTGATCCTGGAAGTGACGCCCCGGGTCGCCGGCGGGCACGAGATCGTGCTGGAGTTGGCTGCAGAGCGCTCGTCCGCGGACCTGGGACCGTCGGATGTGGGTCTGGTCTTTCGACGGCAGAAGGCCGAGTCCCAGCTTCTGGTCCGGGACGGCGAGACGGTGGTGATCGGCGGCCTCACTGTGGAGGAGACCGGGCTCGCGCGTTCCGGCATCCCGCTGCTCATGGACGTTCCGCTCCTCGGCGCCCTCTTCCGTACCACGAAAGAGTTGCGGGTTCAGCGGGACCTGCTGATCCTCGTGACGCCGACGATCGTCCGCCCGGCCCCGCCGTGACCCGCGCGCACCTCGTCTGATCTGCCAGGAGGGCGAACTCCCGCGGCCTTTGCGGCTTCCCCGCAACGCGTCCCTTGGCTATCTATGGACGCCCCCGCCCACGCCCGTGCCCAACCGGGCTCCCCGACCCGTTCGCCCATGCCCTTCGGCCGTCTCTCCTTCCACACCGCCGGCGAGTCCCACGGACGGGGACTGGTCGCCGTGATAGAGGGCGTCCCATCCGGCCTGCCCCTGGACCCGGCGACGGAGATCGACCCGGAGCTGCGGCGGCGCCAGGGCGGCTACGGACGGGGCCGGCGGATGCAGATCGAGTCCGATCGGGCGGAGGTCGTCTCCGGCATCCGCCTGGGCGAGACGCTGGGCTCGCCGATCTCGATGCTCGTGTGGAACCGGGACTGGAAGAACTGGACCACCGCGATGGCGCACGCCCCGCCTGTCCCCGGAGGCAACCCGAAGGCGCTGCGGCCCGTGTACCTCCCTCGGCCGGGTCACGCCGACCTGGCGGGCGTCCTCAAGTACGACCGCCGCGACGCTCGCGACGTGCTGGAGCGGGCCTCGGCCCGGGAGACTGCGGCCCGGGTCGCCTGCGGCGCGGTGGCAAAGACCCTCCTGCGGGCGCTGGGCGCAACGGTGGGCAGCCACGTCACGCGGATCGGCCCTGTGGAGGCCCGGGTCCCGTCGCCCCGACCTGCCGACTTGAACGCCGCGGCGGATGCCTCCCCGGTGCGCACGCTGGACCCGGAAGCCGACGCCGCGATGATCGAGGCGATCGACGAGGCTCGGCAGGCGGGCGACACGTTGGGAGGGTGCTTCGAGGTCGTGGTGCGCGGCCTGCCCGTGGGTCTCGGCAGCTACGTGTCCTGGGACAGGAAGCTGGACGGCCGCCTTGCCCAGGCCGTGATGTCCGTCCACGCCGTGAAGGGCGTCGAGATCGGTCCCGCCTTCGCGAATGCGGCCCGGCCCGGCTCCCGCGTCCACGACGCCATCCTCCGCGACGAATCTCAAGCCCTGGCCGGCGGCTTCGGACGGGCGCGGAACCGAGCAGGGGGCCTGGAAGGGGGCATCACCACCGGCGGGCCGCTGGTGGTTCGGGGCGCCATGAAGCCGATTTCCACCCTGTTGCGGAAGCGGCTTCCCAGCGTGGACCTGCGCGACGGCAGCGTCCGAGAAGCAGCCGTGGAGCGGAGCGACGTGTGCGCGGTGCCCGCCGCGGCAGTGGTGGCCGAAGCGATGGTCGCGCTCGTTGCGGCCGACGCCGTGCTGGAGAAGTTCGGCGGCGACTCCCTCTCGGAGCTGCGCCGCAACGTGGACGGCTACCTGAAGCGCTTGGCCGCTCGGGGCTTCAAGGAGCGGGGGACGGAAGGGCAGTGACCCCGGACCGCCCGCCGTCGCCGGACCCCGGGCCGGCCTCTCCACCTTCTCGCTTGGTGCTGGTCGGCTTCATGGGCGCCGGCAAGTCCACCACCGGGTCCTTGGTCGCCCACGCGCTGGGATGGGAGTTCGTGGACCTGGACGACCAAGTGGAACGGTCGGCGGGGCGCCCGGTCCCCGAGATCATCCGGGGCCTGGGCTTGGCCGGCTTCCGCCGGATGGAGGCGGAGGCGGGTCGGAAGGCGCTGGCCCGGGAGCGGATCGTGGTCGCCGCCGGCGGGGGCTGGGCGGCGGAGCCGGGCCGCATGGCCGAGGCGCTCGGAGTCGCCCGCACGGTCTGGCTTCAGGTTCGCCCGGCCACTGCGTTGGCCCGGGTCGCCGCCTCCGGCGTCGCCCGCCCCCTGCTGGAGGACGCGCCGAGCCCCTTGGAGGCGGCGGAAGCCCTCCTGGCGGAGCGAGTTCCCCACTATGCTCGGGGCGAGGTTACAATCGACACTGAAGGAAAGTCGCCAGAAGAAGTCGCACTGGAGGTTCTCGACAGGACCGGCCTGGACCGCGCCGCCCCGAGCGGCAGCGGAGAACACAACCCACAAGACGGCAGGGAAGAAACGGCGTGAAGCTGGTCATCGTGGAGTCGCCCGCCAAGGCGCGGACGATCTCGAAGTTCCTCGGCTCGGGGTACCAGGTCGAGGCGTCCTACGGACACGTGCGCGACCTGCCCCGGTCCGCCCGAGAGCTCCCCAAGGCGGTGCGCGACAAGCCCTGGGCCGCGCTGGCGGTGGACACCGAGCAGGGCTTCAAGCCCGTCTACATCGTCCCCCCGGAGAGCCGAAAGCGACTTCAGGAGCTGGGCAGGCTGATGGGGCGCGCCGACGAAGTGCTGCTGGCGACCGATGAAGACCGGGAGGGCGAGTCGATAAGCTGGCACCTGCTGGAAGTTCTCCAACCTTCGGTTCCGGTCAGGCGCATCGCCTTCCACGAGATCACCAAGCCCGCCATCCAAGCGGCCCTGGCGAACCCCCGGGACGTGAACCCCCGGCTGGTCCAGGCCCAGGAAGCCCGTCGGGTCTTGGACCGCCTCTTCGGCTACAGCCTGTCGCCGGTGCTGTGGAAGAAGGTCCGCACCAAGCTCAGCGCCGGCCGCGTCCAGAGCGTGGCCCTCCGCTTGGTCGTGGACCGCGAAGAGGAACGGCAGCGCTTTGCGGCGTCGGAGTACTGGCACGTCGCGGCCACGCTGGAAGCAGGCGGACTGGAGTTCGCCGCGACGCTGGCGCGGTCGGGAGATCGCCGCGTCGCCACCAGCAGGGACTTCGACGCCACGACCGGCAAGCGGCCTCCGGGCTCCAAGGCCCTCGTGCTGGACGAGAAGACCGCGACGAAGATCGCCCGCACCGCGCCGGATGCCTGCCCGTGGCGGGTTGCGTCGGTGGAGCGAAAAGCCGCCCGTCAGCGTCCCCAGCCGCCTTTCACGACCTCGACCCTCCAGCAGGCGGCGAGCAACCGCCTCCGCTTCTCGCCTGCCCGAACGATGCGCCTCGCCCAGCGCCTCTACGAAGGAGTGGGACTGAAGGGCAACGAGCGCGAAGGGCTGATCACCTACATGCGGACCGACTCGGTGACGCTGTCCGGGAAGGCGCTCGCCGATGCCGGACGCTACATCCGCGGCGCCTTTGGAGACGCCTACTACAAGGGCCCCCGTCGCTACCGCACCAAGGCCAAGTCGGCCCAGGAGGCCCACGAAGGCATCCGGCCCACCGAGATCGCTCGCGTGCCGGAGCGCGTCGCGCCGTTCCTGAGCAAGGATGAACTCGCCCTCTACCGCTTGATCTGGAGCCGCACCGTCGCGTCCCAGGTCGCCGACGCCCAGATCGACCGAACCACGGCGAACCTCGAGGCAACGCTGGACGGGGTGGTCCACGTCTTCCGTGCCGCCGGATCGGTGCTGCGCTTCCCGGGCTTCCTCAAGGTCTACGGGGATCAGCGCAAGGATCGGCTTCTTCCGCCTCTGCAGGAGGGCGACGCCGTCCTCGACGGCCGGGCCGGACCCGCCCACGATCCTCCTGGGGCCGCCATCCTGGTCCGAACTGTCGAACCCAACCGGCGCGAGACCAAGCCGCCCCCCCGCTACACGGAGGCCTCTCTGGTCAAGAAGTTGGAGGAAGAGGGGATCGGCCGGCCTTCCACGTACACGCCGACGATCTCCACCATTCAGGACCGGGACTACGTGCGGAAGAAGAACGGAAGCCTCGTGCCCACCTATGTCGGCATGGCGGTGACCCGGCTCCTCCGCTCCCACTTCGGCAAGTACGTGGACCTCGGATTCACGGCACGCATGGAGGACGCGCTGGACGACATCGCCGCTGGCGACGCCGAATCCCGCATCTTCCTGGACGCCTTCTACAACGGCAAGGCGAAGCAACCCGGACTGGTTCGCAGGATCGCCGAGGTCCTCCCCGAAATCGACTTCCCTACTGTGCCCGTTGGCACCGATCCGGAGACCGGCGATCCGATCCACGCGCGGATCGGACGCAACTCGGTGTACATCGAGCGGGGGACGGGCAAGGGCGCGACGCGAGCCACCGTGCCGTCCGAGATGCTCATCGACGAACTGACCCCGGAACGCGCCGTCGAACTCTTCGCCGAGCGCGCCGAAGCCGACCGGCTCCTCGGCGAAGATCCGCGAACCGGACTGCCCGTCCACGTCCGCGCCGGTCCCTTCGGACCGTACGTGCAGCTGGGCAAGGGAAGCGCGAAGGCCAAGCCGAAGCGGGTCACCCTGCCCGAAGAGGTCGCCCCGGCGGACGCGACGCTGGAGTACGCCCTCAAGCTCCTCGCCCTGCCGCGCACCGTCGGCAAGGACCCGGACGGAGGAAAGGACGTGGTCGCGGGACTGGGACGCTACGGCCCCTACGTCGCCCGGGCCGGCGAGTACCGCAACCTGGGGTCGGCGGAACGCATCTTCACCGTCACGCTGGACGAGGCGCTGGCCCTTCTGGCCCAGAAAAAGCCCGTTCGCCGGAGCACGGCGAAGATCCTGAAGGTCGTGGGCGTCCACCCGGAGAGCGGCGCCGAGATGCGGCTGTTGGAGGGCCGCTATGGCCCCTACGTGACGGACGGCGCCCTCAACGCCAGCATCCCGAAGGACCGTGACCCCATGGAGACGACGGTAGGGCAGGCCGTGGAGATGCTCGCTGCGGCGGCCCAGCGCAAGAAGTCCCGCCCGGCTGGGCGCTCGGGCGGCAGGCGACGGCCCCGCGCCCGGCGGCGGTAGGGCAAAGGAGGGCGCGCCTCTTCGTGGCGGAGGCGACGGTCGTCGGCGGGGGCTTGGCCGGTTGCGAGGCTGCCGTGGCGCTCGCTCGCCGGGGCCGCACCGTCAAGTTGGTGGAGATGCGGCCGGTCTGCACCACGCCCGCCCATCAGACCGACGGATTGGCGGAGCTCGTCTGCACCAACTCCTTCAAGAGCGAGAGTCCAGCCAACGCCCACGGCCAGCTGAAGCGGGAGATGACGGCGCTGGGCTCCGTCCTTCTGGAGGCTGCCCAGGCGAGCCGCGTCCCTGCCGGTTCCGCGCTGGCGGTGGACCGCGCCCTCTTCTCCGACGCCGTCTCCCGGCGCGTCGCGGCCTTCCCTCGAATCACCGTTGTCCGTCAAGAGGTCCGGTCGCTGCCAATCGGCCCGGCCGTGGTCGCCACAGGTCCCCTCACCTCGCCGGCTCTCGCCGCCGCCGTAGCCGCCGAGCTGGGAGACGACGGCTTGGCGTTCTACGACGCCATTGCCCCGATCGTCCACGCCGACTCCCTGAACCGGGAGACCGTCTTCGCCGCCGGACGCTACGGCGAGGATGCGGACTACATGAACTGCCCGATGACGCCGCGGGAGTACGACGCCTTCATCGATGCCCTCGTCGGGGCCGACGTCTACGCCGGTCACGACTGGGAGAACGTCCCGTACTTCGAGGGCTGCCTTCCCGTCGAGGTCATGGCGCGCCGGGGACGAGAGACCCTCCGCTTCGGTCCCATGAAACCGATCGGCCTGACCGACCCTCGCACCGGCGCCCGCCCACACGCCGTCGTCCAGCTTCGCCGCGAAGACCGGGCAGGCCAGATGTGGAACATGGTCGGCTTCCAGACCCGCCTGCGCACTGCCGAGCAGCGGCGGGTGTTCACCATGATTTCAGGACTCGAGGAGGCCGAATTCCTGCGCTGGGGATCGATCCACCGCAACACGTACCTCAACTTCCCGGCGCGCTTGGCGCCGTACGGCGCTCCGCACAACCGACCGGAGCTGCTCTTCGCCGGCCAGCTGACCGGCGTCGAGGGCTACACCGAGTCGGCCGCTTCGGGGATCCTGGCTGGCATCAACCTGGACCGGATCCTGAACGGCCTGCAGCCCACCATCCCACCCCCGGACACGATGCTGGGCGGTCTCTGCCGCTACCTCCAGGAAGCCAACGCTACCAAATTCCAGCCCATGAACTCGAACTGGGGCCTCGTGGACCCCCTCCCGAACGCGCCGAGGAAGAAGGACGCCCGACGCCAAGCGCTGGCCGAACGCGCCGACCGGTCCTTCCACCGCTGGCTGGCCGAGGCGGACGCCGCGCCCACGCCTTCGGACCCAGCCGGCACGGCCGCACGATGAGCCGCCGCATCCGCCTTCGCCGACCGCCCGGCACGTCTGGAGCCGGAAGCGGGTACTTCACTGAAGACTTCCGCTTCTTCGTCACAATGTACGCAAGCGGGAAGTGGAAGGCGTTCGACAACCTAAAGGAGGGTGCCGAACACCACCGAACGACGAAGAAGAAAATCAAGGCGAAGATTGAGCAAGTCTACTGTGACGACCCGAACGCACTGGACTTCATCTTGCCGCAAACCTGCGGATCCTGCCGCAAAGAAAAGTACCTGGCAGATGGACATGACTGCTCCGACTGCTACCTAAAAGAGAACATGCGCAGCAGGGCCAAGTGTCGCGAATGCGGTGAGGTGCGACCATGTGGGCCTAGTGGACTCTGCGGTCGGTGTTACCAAAGTAAGCGGAAACGTGAAGCACCGATTACCGCTTTGACCAAGCAATACGCTAGGGGCAAGCTTTCCAGGTTGCTAGAGTGGCAGAATCATGTGTGCACGATCTGTGGAGAGCCCATGAAGGAGTCCGAGAGCCCTGAAGTCGATCACATCGTGCCTCAAACGCCGCGCGAAGGAGAGGACGGCCGTTGTGCCACCGTTCGCGAGCATGGACTCCATCATGTTGCCAACCTTGGTGCCGTTCACAGGCACTGCAATCAGCGGAAGAGCAACTGCTTTCTCCCTCCGCATCCGAAGTCGCTACGCACCAATCCGCTCGAGTTGGACTGGGAGAACTCGACGCCCGATCAGCTGTTCCGAGCCAGTTGCCCAGCCGCCCCGTGACTCCTCGCGCCGCTTCTCTCGCCACCCCCGAAGCCGTCCGCTTCCTCGACCACCTCGAGACGACGCGCAACTTCTCGGTCCACACGATCGCATCGTACCGTCGGGACTTGGCCGACCTGGAGCGCTTCGTCGCCGGCTACCTGAGTCGCGACGACTTCCGCTGGGGCGACGTGAACCGCGCCGTGGTCCGCGCATACCTGGGCGAGGCCCGTCGTCGCGGACTTGCGCCTCGAACGATCGCGCGCAGGCTCTCGGCCGCCCGGTCGTTCTTCGGCCACCTCCGCAGGGAAGGGGAGATCGCCCTGAACCCGGCCCGCGACGTGCGCGGCCCCAAGCTCGACCGCACCCTCCCCGGCCACCTTCGCGGCGACGAGGCCGAGTCCCTCTTCCGCTGGGCGGCGGATCGGGCCGCCCGGGAAAACGGCCTTGCGGAGACCCGCCTCCTGGCGATCCTGGAGCTTCTCTACGGCAGCGGCCTCCGCGTCTCCGAGCTCGAGTCCCTGAACCCCAGCTCCCTCAACCTGGAACGCGGCCAGCTCCGGGTGCTGGGGAAGGGAAGCAAGGAGCGGATCGTGCCCGTCACCGACGCCGCGGCCAGGGCGGTGCGCAACTACCTGCCCCGGCGCCAGGAGACGGCGACGGCCGGATGCCGCGCCCTCTTCGTGAACCGCGCCGGCGGGCGGCTTTCGGTTCGGTCGATCCAGAAGGCGGTGTCGGCGGCCCTGGCCGAGTTCGCCGCGGCCGAGGGCTTGTCGGTCCATTCCCTGCGCCATTCCTTTGCCACCCATCTCCTGGACTCGGGCGCCGACCTCATGGCCGTCAAGGAGATGCTGGGCCACGCTTCCCTCTCCACGACCCAGATCTACGCCCACACCTCCAAGGAACGCCTTCGCCGGGTCTACAAGTCCGCCCACCCGCGGGCGTAGCCTCCCCCTGCCTCCCGGGCCTAGCCACCGCGCGCGCCGCGGACTACCGGGCGTTCTCGGTCCGATCTAACTTTGATGCCCATGCACCCCGCATCCCC
The DNA here is from genome assembly GCA_958296005.1 of Longimicrobiales bacterium. Lineage (GTDB taxonomy): Bacteria > Gemmatimonadota > Gemmatimonadetes > Longimicrobiales > Gaopeijiaceae > CATQHQ01. The sequence continues at coordinate 1,602,291 of CATQHQ010000002.1, read as the reverse complement.
CATCCTCCCCGGCGCTCGCGTGCGAGCCACCACCGTCGTCGCCGTGGCTCGAAACGGCCGCGTGGCGATGGCCGGCGACGGGCAGGTCACCGTCGGCGACACCGTCGTGAAGGACGCGGCCCGCAAGGTCCGCCGCCTAATGGACGGCAAGGTGCTCGTCGGCTTCGCAGGGGCCGTCGCGGACGCCTTCACCCTCTTCGCCAAGCTGGAGTCCAAGCTTGAGCGCTGGCCTTCCAACCTGCCCCGGGCGTGCGTCGAGTTGGCCAAGGAGTGGCGTACCGACCGCTACCTCCGCCGCCTGGAAGCGCTGCTCGCCGTGGCGGACGCGGAGCATCTCTTCCTCGTAGGCGGAGACGGCAACGTCATTGAGCCCGACCGGCCCATCCTGGCGATCGGCTCCGGCGGCGGCTACGCCTTGGCGGCGGCACGGGCCCTCTGCCAGCGCCCCGACCTGGACGCCGCCGAGATCGCTCGCGGAGCCCTGGAGATCGCCGCGGAGATCTGCATATTCACGAACCGGGAGATCACGGTCTTGGAGCTGAACCCCGCATGACGTCGAAGCCTCGACCGAAGCCGGGCGAAGCCCACGACCCCAGGCAACCCGACCACGACGACTGGGGACTGAGTCGCCTCACCCCCCGGCAGATCGTCACGGAGCTCGACAAGTACATCGTAGGGCAGTCCGACGCCAAGAAGGCCGTCGCGATCGCGCTCCGAAACCGATGGCGGCGCCAGCAGGTGGAAGAGGAGCTGCGAGACGAGATCCTCCCCAACAACCTGATCATGATCGGCCCCACCGGGGTGGGGAAGACGGAGATCGCTCGTCGCCTCGCCCGCTTGGCCGGATCCCCCTTCGTCAAGGTCGAGGCGTCCAAGTTCACCGAAGTCGGCTACGTGGGCCGGGACGTCGAGTCGATGATCCGCGACTTGGTGGACACCGCCGTCAACATGGTGCGCACCGAGCGCGAGGAGGACGTGCAGGAGGCCGCCGAGCGGAACGTGGAGGAACGGCTGCTGGACTTGCTTCTCCCGGACTCCAACAACGGTCCCTCCCAGAAGAAGCGGCCCGTCGCGACCAACCCCTCGGCCTCCGTCTCGCCGCGGCCCGGCGAACCCGGCGCCTCCCCCAAGATCTTCGTGGCCGGCCCCGCCGGCGGCGGACGGGGAGCGGCGGGACCAGGCGACGACGACTTGGCCGAGCGCCGCGCCCGAACCCGCGAGAAGCTGCGCAAGCTTCTCAACGACGGTCAGCTCGAAGACCGGAAGGTGGAGATCGACATCCAGCACGCCCCGTCGATGGAAGGGATGATGTTCCCCGTCGGAGGCATGGAGGGCGTGGACGTCAACTTCACCGAGATGCTCCAGGACATGCTCCCCAAGCGCACCAAGCGCCGCAGCGTCACGATCGGCGAGGCCAGGCGCATTCTGTTGCAGGAGGAGCTGGATCGGCTCGTGGACATGGACGAGGTGGTCAACGAGGCGATGGACCGAGCCGAGGAGATCGGCATCGTCTTCCTCGACGAGCTGGACAAGGTGGCCGGCGTACGCGCGGGGAGCGGTCCCGACGTGAGCCGGGAAGGGGTTCAGCGGGACCTTCTACCAATCGTGGAGGGCTCCAACGTCCAGACCCGCTACGGGATCGTCCGCACCGATCACATGCTCTTCATCTCCGCCGGAGCGTTCCACGTCTCCAAGCCGTCGGACCTGATCCCGGAGCTGCAGGGACGCTTTCCCATCCGCGTCGAGCTGAAGAGCCTCGGTGCGCCCGAGTTCGTCCGCATCCTTCAGGAGCCCCAGAACGCCTTGGTGCGACAGTACCGGGCCCTAGTCGAAACCGAAGGCGCGTCGGTTAGGTTCACCCCCGGCGGAATCGAGGAGATCGCCCGGATCGCCGCCGATCTCAACGACCGGCTGGAGAACATCGGCGCCCGTCGGCTTCGGACGGTCCTCACCAACCTCTTGGAAGACCTGATGTACGGCCTTCCCGACGAGGGTAAGGGCGACACCGTGGTCGTCTCCAAGGCGTTCGTCACGAAGCGGCTCGAGAAGGTGGCCTCCGACGACGACCTCAGCCGCTACATCCTCTGACCGATGCGGTCCGGGCCCGCCCTCGCCCCCGCGTCACCTGCGAGCCGCCCGCTTCCCGTCGGCCGCGACTTCCTCGACTTGGCCGACCACGACGCCCACCGCCTCCGAGCATTCCTGACCGACGCCGCGCGGCTAAAGTCCGGCGAGCTCTCCGGCCCGCTGCTGGCCGGGCGCACCCTGGCGATGATCTTCCGCAAGAGCTCGACCCGCACCCGGGTCAGCGCGGAAGCCGGAATGACCCAGCTAGGGGGCCACGCCATCATGATCTCGGAGCAGGATTCCCAGATCGGACGAGGCGAGAGCGTGGCCGACACGGCCAAGGTGCTGAGTCGCTACGTGGACGCGATCCTCGTCCGCACCTTCGCCCACGAGGAGGTCCTGGAGTTCGCCCGCGAGGCGTCGGTACCGGTGGTGAACGGCCTCACCGACCTGCTTCATCCCTGCCAGGTCATGGCCGACCTTCTGACCGCCGCCGAAGAGTTCGGGCCGGTCCTCGAGGGGCTCCGGGTGGCGTGGATCGGCGACGGCAACAACGTGGCCAACTCGTGGCTCAACGCCGCCGCCCGGCTGGGGTTCTCGCTGCGGCTGGCGTGCCCCGAGGGCTACGACCCGGATCCGGCCATTCTGGATCGGGCCCGCCGCGATGCGGGTGCACAGCTGCTCCGCGACCCGGCCGAGGCAGTCGCCGGCGCCCACGTGGTGACCACCGACGTGTGGGCTTCGATGGGCCAGGAAGACGAGGTTGCGGCTCGCGAGGCCGCGTTCGCCGGCTACTGCGTCGACGACGCCCTGATGGCGCGGGCGGACCGTTCGGGGATCTTCCTCCACTGCCTTCCCGCCCACCGGGGAGAGGAGGTCGCCGCCTCCGTGATCGACGGCCCCCGCTCCCGCGTCTTCGAGGAAGCCGAGAACCGGCTGCACGTGATCAAGGCCGTCCTCCTGGGTCTGATCGGCCCGTCGTCCCCCTCCTGACTGCCCCGTCCGTCCACCACCAACCTACGGAGCGCGACCGATGGCCTCGGCCCTGACCCGCACCCCTCTCCACGACCTCCACGTGTCGCTGGGTGCCAAGATGGTTCCCTTCGCCGGGTACGAGATGCCGATCCAGTACCCCAGCGGCATCCGCGCCGAGCACGCCGCCGTGCGCACCGCGGCCGGCCTCTTCGACGTGTCCCACATGGGCGAGTTCACCGTCCGCGGTCCCCAGGCCGCCGACTTCGTGCAATACCTCACCGTGAACGACGTCTCCCGGGTCGCCGCCGGCCAAGCCCAGTACTCGGCTCTCTGCAATGAACACGGACGGGTCTTGGACGACCTCCTCGTCTACCGCTTCGAGGACCGCTTCGTCCTCGTGGTCAACGCGAGCAACCGCCAGAAGGACTGGGAGTGGGCGTTGCGGCACGCCGGCCCCTTCGACGTGGAGCTCTCCGACGACTCCGACGAGATCGCCCTCGTCGCCCTTCAGGGACCCGCGAGCGAGGAGATCCTGACCCCCCTGGCGGCGTCGGCCACCCCAGCCGACATCGGCTACTACCGCTTCGCCACAGGGACGGTGGCCGGCGTGGACGCGGTGATCAGCCGCACCGGCTACACCGGCGAGGACGGCTTCGAGCTCTACGTCCCCGCGACCGGCGCCGAGACCGTGTGGCGCTCGATCCAGGAGGCGGGCGAACCCCACGGCCTGGTTCCGGCGGGCCTGGGGGCGCGGGACTCCCTTCGCCTCGAGGTCGGGTACGCTCTCTACGGCAACGACCTGGGCGAGGAGTACAACGCGATCGAGTCCGGCCTGGGATGGATCGTGAAGCCCGATGCCGGCGATTTCGTGGGCCGCGAGGCGCTGGTCGCCGAGAAGGCCCGGGGGCCCAAACGCCGTCTCACGGGGGTTCGCCTGCTGGAGCGAGGGTTCCCGCGACCCGGTTACACCCTCGTGCACGAAGGACGGGATGTGGGCGTGGTGACCTCGGGCGTGGCGAGCCCGTCCCTGGGATGCGGCGTCGCGCTCGGCTACCTCCCTGTCGAAGCGGCCCGTCCAGGAACCGACGTGGGCGTCCGCATCCGAGGACGGGTGGTGGCCGGCCGCACTCAGCGGCCGCTGTTCTACACCGAGGGCTCGATCCGCAGATAGCTCTTCAAGCCCCGAGTCGCCCCATGGCGGATTCCGTCCTCCTCACGACCCACGACCTTCCCTTGGCGGGGAAGTTGCGAACTGGGTTCCGCCGGGCCGGCTACCGCGTGGAGCTCCTGGCCAAGGGCGAAGATCCGTCCTACCTCGACGACGCCGCGCTTCTCGTGGTGACCGGCGGATTCGACGCCCCCGCCTCTGCCCAACAAGTCCTCCGCACCGTGCAACAGGGCCGGACGATGGGCGTACCGGTCTTCGTGGTCGGCGAACGACCCGGAACGCCACCTCCGAAAGGGGCCACGGCGGCGTTCCCGTCCCCGGCGGACCCCGACGAAGTCGTCCTAGTGGGCCGTCGCGCCGTGGAGCGGAGGCGCCTGCGGGAGGCCACCGGGATCGTCGGCGAAACCGACGCCATGGTGGAGGTGCTGGAGCGGGTCGTTCAGATCGCTCCGGTGGACGCGACCGTCCTGATCACGGGCGAGTCGGGAACCGGCAAGGAGCTCGTGGCCCGGGGGCTTCACGCTCTCTCGAGGCGCCGCCACAAGGCGTTCATCCCCGTCAACATGGCCGCGCTCTCCGAGACGCTTCTGGAGAGCGAGCTCTTCGGGCACGAGAAGGGAGCGTTCACCGGCGCGGTGGACTTGCGCAAGGGCATCTTCGAGCTGGCCGACGGCGGAACCGTCTTTCTGGACGAGATCGGAGAGATGCCCCTTCAGACCCAGACCAAGCTCCTTCGCGTGCTGGAGCAGCAGGAGTTCCTCCGGGTCGGCGGCCAGAAGCCGATCCGAGTGAGCGTTCGCATCCTGGCCGCCACCAACCAGCGCCTTCCCGAGCAAGTGGCCGCGGGCGACTTCCGCAAGGACCTCTACTACCGCCTCAACGTGCTCCACATCTCGTTGCCGCCCCTCCGGGACCGTCGCGAGGACATCCCTCTCCTCGTGGCCGCCTTCGTCGCCGACGCCGGCAAGCGGCACGACCGAGGCCCCTTCCGGGGCATCACGGGCGAAGCGATGAGCATCCTCGTTCGGCACCGCTGGCCCGGCAACGTCCGGGAGCTGCGCAACTTGGTCGAGAGCATGGTGGTGCTGGCCCCGGGCCGGCAGATCCGCCCCGAGGACATCCCCGCCGACCTGCGCGCCGGCGATCGCTCCACGAGCCTCGTCCGCGTACCCGTCGGCGCCCCGGCCACGGTCGGTGCCGCCGAGATGCGGCCCCAGTTCGAGTTCATCTTCCGCACGATGATGGAGATGAAGGTGGATATCGACGACCTCCGGCGAGAGTTCGAGGCGTTCCGCCGCGCCGAAGTGGACTCGCCCGGCAGGCGATCGGGCGAGATCGTCTACGATCAGCGAGGCGAAGGCCCGACGGTTGAGGCCGATCCATTGGCGTCGGCAGAATACGTTCTCGAGGACGACTTCGAGGACGACTCGTTGGACGAAGCCCCCGCCGCCGAAGCGCCCTTGCCGAACGATGTTCTCTATCAGCCCGGCATGACGCTGGACGAGATCGAACGAGAGGTCGTTCGAGCAGCCCTCCGGCACGTCGACGGAAACCGGCGCATGGCCGCGGAAAGCCTGGGGATCGGCGAGCGGACCCTGTATCGAAAGCTCGCTAGGCTAGGCATCGCCGACGACGGCTAGCGCCTGCCCGCCGCCTGTCGCCGCCGGTCAGAAACCGTATACCACCAGCACTTGAGGGATCACCTCGTCGGCGTCGGGGTCCCCGAACTTGTTCAGCCACACGTGGAGCTCGGTTCCCACCAAGATCCTGTCCTCGCTCCCCGACACGAACTTGCCCAGATCCCATCGAAGCTGAGGCTGGAACAGTATCATGTAGGGCGCCTGGCCGCCGGTCTCCACGTCCCGAGCGTTCTGCCACTCGCCGTGGCCCTGCAGATAGAAAGACTCGGGGCCGATCTTGAACGGCAGTTGCCAGTTGAAGTCCACGGCAAGGCGGTTGCCGTCCTTGGGTGCGCCGTCGCCGTCCAGTCCCGCGCTCCGGTCCACCATCCACATGACGTCGATGTTCGCGAAGGCGAAGCCGGGCAAGTCGAGGCCCAGCCGCGCTCCCGGCGTGAACCTCAGCACCTTGGCCTGGGCACCGTAGTTGACTCCGCCCATTATACTGACGCCGCCGAGCGGGCCCCTCGAGAACGTGAAGATGTTCAGGTAGGTGTACCATTCGCCCCAGACGTCCCGGTTCGCGGCCCCGGCGCCTTCGCAGCACGTCAGGTCCACAAAGAAGAAGTTCTCCCCGCGGCTCCATCCGCTGGCGTGCTGAAGGCGGAGGATGTTCTGGAACCCTGGCGGGCTAAAGACGTGGTCCCGAAGGGCGCTGCCCCCCAGGTACTGTGCTTCGGTCGTGCTCCACTGAGCCGCGGCCGGAGCCGATGCGCCGACCACGACTGCGACTGCGACCGCAAGGACGGTCCTCACGAGATCCTCGCTGCCGAACTCGTCCGGGCTCGCTCGGCCTCGATCGCCGCCAGGATGCGGGCCCACGAGGCATCCTCGGTGCCCTGGTACGCGACGACCAACTCCCGCGAGAGGTCCACGGCGCCTCGGTAGGCGTAGACGGCGAGGGCGGCGCCTCGCTGGGGCAGCTGTCGGCTCCCCCAGTTGGGTGTGATCGGTTCTACGGAGACCGGCCTCTCCCGCAGCCCCCGGGAGATCAGATGCAGGTCCCCGGGCTCGAACGTGGCCGCCGACCGGTCGGTCGAGAACGCCACGAGAAAGAACACGGCCCGTTGTTCCTCTTCCGTCTGCTCGCCGAGTGCGCGCCTGTGAGCGGCCGCGATCCGCTCCAGTCGCCGTCTCGTGTCCGGCGCCGCCGCCTCCAGAACCCAGGGCGCCAAGGGGGTGACCTCGATCAGCAGGTCGCCGGCGGTCATCCGAACGGAGATCTGGTCTTGGCGCAGGGACCCGGAGCGGGCCGCGCTCGCCTCCCCCGTGGCGGGCCGCAGTCCCGGAGGGGAAGCCAAGCCGGCGGACGGCGCCTCAAGCGGCGGGGCAGGGGCGCACGCTACGATCCCCGCCGCCGCAAGGACCACCACCGTCTCGACGACCGCCGCGCCCGCGGCTCGCCCACCGTCCCGCCGGCCCGGTCCGCCGCGACGACGCCTGCGGGCCAAGCCCTCCGCGCCCCTGCCGCGTCCGCGGCTCACGACTCGTCCTCCAACAGCGCTTCGATCGCGGCAAGCAGTTCCGCTGCGCCTTCGCCGGTCCGAGCCGAACTCTCCACAATCTGGTCCTCGCTGACGCCCAGGCGCCTCTCCGTCGGGCCGGTGATGCCCCTCTCCCGTTGCGACGGCTTCAACTTGTCCACCTTGGTGAGGACGATCAACACCCGCACCCCCGTCTCCGCAAGGTACTCGACGAACTCCTGGTCCCCCACGGTGGGCGGGTGGCGCGAATCCACCAGGTACACCACCCCCTTCAGCAAGCGGCTGCCGGCCAAGTAGCTCCGGACCAACCTCCGCCACTGCTCTCGAGCGGAAGCAGGTGCCTTGGCGTACCCCGACCCCGGCAGATCGACCAAGAAGAACGCGCCGTTGACCCGGTAGAAGTTGAGCGCCTGGGTCTTGCCAGGAGACGCCGACACCCGTGCCACGGCCCGCCGGGTCCTTCCCAGCAGCCGGTTAACCAGCGACGACTTGCCCACGTTGGATCGCCCCGCGAACGCGATCTGCGGCAGTTCGCCCGGCAACGGCTGCTCCGGCGCCACCACCGACCCGTCGAACTCCACCGTGCGGATGATCACCCGCCGCTCGCGCTCCCGTCGAGAACGATCGTCCGCTGCCCGCTCCTCACGAGACGGAGGCCCCCATGCCTCCCGCCTCCGCGCTCGCCCGCGCCCGTCGCGCCGAACGCGGCGTTAGCGCCTCTCGCAGCACTTGGTCCATCGTCTCCAGCGGCACAAGCTCGACCCCGTTCCGCACCTCTTCCGGAAGCTGCTCGATATCCGGGGCGTTGGCGGCGGGCAGCAGCACGCGCTTGATCCCTCCCCGAAGCGCCGCCACGGCCTTCTCCTTGATCCCGCCCACCGCAAGCACTCGGCCCCGCAGAGTGATCTCGCCCGTCATCGCCACATCGGCTCGGGTTGCGGTGTCGGTGATCGCCGAGATCAACGCCACAGCGATCGTGATCCCTGCCGAGGGCCCGTCCTTGGGCGTGGCGCCCTCGGGAATGTGGATGTGGATGTCCAGCTCCTTGTGGAACCGCTCCGGCAGTCCCAGCCGCCTAGCCCTGGAGCGCGCGTAGGTAACCGCCGCGAACGCCGACTCCTTCATCACGTCCCCGAGCGTCCCCGTCAGCTGGGTCTTCCCCGACCCCGGCACCGCCGCCACCTCCACCTCCAGGACCTCCCCGCCAGCGGCGGTCCACGCCAAGCCGCAGGCGATCCCGGACCGGTTCGTCTCCTCGTCTCGCCGCTGGGGCCGGCGGGGCGGCGGGCCCAGCAGCTCCCGCAGGTGGGCGGGCTCCACCACGCCCGGCGGCGGCGTCCCGCTGTCCGCCGCCACCATCCGCGCCAGCTTTCTCGCGATCCGCGACAGCCGCCTCTCCAGCTCCCGCACTCCGGCCTCCCGCGTGTACTGGGTCACGACCGCCTGGACCGCCTCCTCCGTGATCTCGGGTTGGTAGGGTTCGATCCCGTGCCGCGCCACCTGTCGAGGCCAGATGAACCGTCGGGCGATGATCCGCTTCTCCGTATCCAGGTACCCGGGCAGGCGGATCACCTCCATGCGGTCCCGAAGCGGGCCGGGGATCTCTCCCAGCGTGTTGGCAGTGGCGATGAAGAGCACGTCCGACAGGTCGAACTCGAGCTCCAGGTAGTGGTCCGTGAACGCTTGGTTCTGCTCCGGGTCGAGCACCTCCAGAAGCGCCGCCCCCGGGTCCCCGTGGAAGTCGCGCGCAAGCTTGTCCACCTCGTCCAGAAGGAAGACCGGGTTCCGCGCGCCTCCCTTCCGCATCCCCTGCACGACCCGCCCGGGCAAGGCGCCCACGTAGGTGCGCCGGTGGCCCCGGATCTCGGCCTCGTCCCGTACCCCGCCCAGACTGACCCGCACGAACTTCCGGCCCAGGCACCGCGCGATGCTCCTGCCCAGCGAGGTCTTGCCCACGCCCGGCGGCCCCACCAGGCAGAGGATCGGCCCCTGCAGCTTGCCCACCAGGGAGAGCACGGCGATGTGGTCCAGAACGCGCTCCTTGACCTCCTCCAGCCCGTAGTGCTCCGCTTCCAGCACGCTCGCCGCGTGCTCGACGTCCAGGTTGTCCCGAGTCTCGCCCTCCCACGGCAGCGCAAGGATCCAGTCCAGGTACGTGCGGATCACTGACGCCTCCGGGGCGACGGAGCTCAGCTTCCGCAGCCGCCCGAACTCCTTCTCGACGCGATCCTTCGCGTGGGCGGGGAGGGGAGTCGTGGCGATCGTCCGCTCCAGCTCGGCCCACTCCGGATCACCGTCGCCGGTCTGCCGACGCAAGGTGCTCAGCGGGTCGTCCAGGGGATGCTCGTGCCGACCCCCCTCCAGCTTGAAGCCGATCTCCGCGTCCAGCTTCGCGTGGATGCGCAGGATCTCGTTCTCGCGGACGAGGATATCCCGAAGGACCCGGTACCGGGCCGCCAACTCCTCGGTTTCCAGCAGCTCCTGCTTCTCGGCGGTTCCCACCAGCAGGTGCCCCGCCATGAGGAGGGACCGGCGCACCCGGTCGGCGCTCGCCTCCACCAGCTCCGCAACTTGGTCCGGGATGTTCTCGGACATCCGCGCGTACTCGCGGAAGGTCTGCTCCACTTCGCTGGCCAGCGCGCCGAGCTCCGTCGCCCCGGGCTCGCCGACGTGCCCGGCCTCGGTCTCCCGCGCCGACAGCAGCCGCACCTCGACTCGAAGCCCGCCTTGCCCCGTCTCGGGCCACTTCTCCACCACGGCCCGCCCCAGCCCCTCCATCACCACCCGTGCGGTCCCGTCGGCCAGCCTCGACGAGCGCAGGACCCGGATCACCGTGCCCACCTGAAAGAGGTCGTCCGGCCCCGGGTCGTCCACAGCCGGGTCCCGCTGGGCCACGAGAAGCACGAGCCCGTCTCCGGCCTCCGCCTCTTCCAGAGCGGCTACCGACGCGGGCCGCCCGATCAGCAGCGGCAGGACCATGTACGGGAAGTAGACCAAGTCCCGAAGCGCGATGAAAGGGAGGGCGTCGGGGACCTCGAAGGCGCCGTCTACCCGGTGGAGCTTTGCCATCGGCGGCGTGGCCCGCCGTTCAGGCTTCCTTCCTGCGGGCTTCGGGCCGCAGGAGCAGCAGCGGCGGCACGTTTCCGGCAACGCACTCGGGCGTCACCACCACCTCGCGCACGTCGTTGCGGGACGGCAGGTCGAACATCACGTCCCGCATGATCCGCTCCATCACCGCCCTCAGCCCCCGGGCGCCGGTGCCCCGGTCCAGGCAACGGCTGGCGATCTCCCGCAGGGCGGCGGGATCGAAGGTCAGCCCTGCGCCGTCCATCTCGAAGACCTTCTGGTACTGCTTCACCAACGCGTTCTTCGGCTCTTGCAGGATCCGCACGAGGGAGTCCAGGTCCAGCTCCTCCAGTCCCACCGTCACCGGCAACCTGCCCACCAGCTCCGGGATCAGCCCGAACCGCTGCAGGTCCTCCGGCTCCAGATGGTTGATCGGGTTTCCCTCGATCTCGTCCCTCACGGGGCGCTCTTCCTCGCCGAAGCCGATCTGCCGCTTGCCGATCCGCCGCTCGATGATCTTGTCCAGCCCTTCGAATGCGCCACCGCAGATGAACAGGATGTTCTTCGTGTCGATCTGGAAGTATTCCTGCTGCGGATGCTTCCGCCCGCCCTGGGGCGGCACGTTGGCCACCGTCCCTTCCAGGATCTTCAGCAGCGCCTGCTGCACGCCTTCGCCCGACACGTCCCGGGTGATCGACCGGTTCTCGGACTTGCGCGCGATCTTGTCCAGCTCGTCGATGTAGACGATCCCCTGCTCGCAGTCCGCCAAGTTGAAGTCGCTGGCCTGCAGAAGCCGCACGAGGATGTTCTCTACGTCCTCGCCCACGTATCCGGCTTCCGTCAACGTGGTGGCGTCGGCGATCGTGAAGGGGACCTGAAGCGTCCGCGCCAGCGTCTGGGCCAGCAGCGTCTTGCCCACGCCGGTGGGACCCACCAGGAGCACGTTGGCCTTGTCGATCTCCACGTCGTCCAGGATCCCCTGCCGGTGCACTCGCTTGTAGTGGTTGTACACCGCGACGGCGAGGGAGCGCTTCGCCTGCTCCTGCCCGATCACGTATTGGTCGAGGATCTCCTTGATCTCCTCCGGGACCAAGCTGCTCGCGGCCTTCTCGCGACTCTCCCGCTCTTCCTCCTCGGCGAGGATCTCGTTGCACAGCGAGACGCACTCGTTGCAGATGTAGACCGACGGGCCGGAGATGAACTTCTTGACAGATTCCTTGGACTTGCCGCAGAAGCTGCAACGCAGGTGCTTGTCGGACATCGGGGGCCTCCTACTCGCGACCTTCGGCGGGACCGTCGCCGGAGCCGTCGGGCTCGCCGTGGTCTTGGAGGAGCACTTGATCCACCAAGCCGTACTCCACCGCTTCCTCGGCGCTCATCCACCTGTCGCGGTCCACGTCGGCGGCGATCTTCTCGATCTCCTGTCCCGTAGTCTCCGCCAGAATGCGGTTGAGCCGCTCCCGGGTGCCCAGCACCTCCTTCGCCGCGATTTCGATGTCCGCCGCCGTCCCTCGATACCCCGACGACGGCTGGTGGAGCATGATCCGCGAGTTCGGCAGCGCGTTCCGCTTGCCCTTCGCCCCGGCCGAGAGCAGCACCGCTCCCATCGAAGCCGCCATGCCCACGCAGTAGGTGGACACGGGGGCCCGCAGGTGGTTGATCGTGTCGTATATGGCAAGCCCGGAGTAGACGACGCCGCCGGGCGAGTTGATGTAAAGGAAGATCTCCCGCCCCGGGTCGTCGGCGTCGAGGAACAGAAGCTGGGCGATCACGATGTTCGCCACTTGGTCGTTGATCTCGCTGCCCAAGAACACGATCCGGTCCATCAGAAGGCGGCTGAAGATGTCGTAGCTACGCTCCCCGCGGCTCGTCCGTTCGATCACGTAGGGAGGGAATATGGCCATCCGCGAAGGCTCTCCTTGGCTTGCCGGCGGCTCCGGGACGCTCACTCGAGCCCCGACTGCTGCCGAAGGAAGTCCCGGATCTTCCGGGCCGTCAACTGCCGCTGAACGTCGTCGATCTTGCCTGCGCGCTGAAGCCGAGAGTAGACCTCCGCCGGCGACTCGCCGGCCCGCTCCGCGATCGCCTCCACCTCGGCGTCCAGCTCTTCCTCCGACGCTTCGAGGCCGTGGTCCTCGGCCAGCCGCCCCAGAATCAGCTCGCGCTTGGTGGTGAACTCGGCAGGCCCCCGAACCTCTTTTCTGAGCCGCTCCATATCCGCTTCCGTCGGGGCGTTCGGTTCGCCGTCGCTCGCCCTGACGACGTCGTCGATCATCGCGTTCGCGACCTGGTCCACGAACGACGCAGGAACGTCGAAGTCGTTGGCTTCCACCAGCATGCGGACGAGCTGTTCGTCCCGGTTCCGCTCCACCATGCCCCTGTGGATCGCCTCCATCTCCTTCCGGATCGTCGTCCTCAGCTCTTCCAGCGTGTCGAAGTCGCCCACCGAGCGGGCAAGGTCGTCGTTCAGCTCCGGCAGCTCGCGCATCCGCCTCTCGGTCAAGCGAACCCGGATCGATCTGACCTCGCCCGGCGCCCCTTCTTCGTCACCGGGAAACTCCACGTCGAACTCTTCCTCCTGACCGACGGTCAGCGTCTGCACGGCGTTCTGGATGCCGGGCAGGGCCTGGTCGCTGCCGACCAAGAAGTCGTAGGCGCGGTCCGCGTCTTCGTCGCCGAGCGCGTCGTTCCGAGAGCCCGCGTGCGCGAGAACCACCGTCACCTGATCGCCGACGATCGGCGTTCCCTCGTCTGTGCTGCGCCACGTCGCGTGGCCCTGCCGGACGCGCTCCACATGCTGTTCGACCTCGCCGTTGAGCGGGGGCAGGCCGGGTGGAGGCGGCAAGACGAACCCGCCCAGGCGGCCGATCTTGACTTCGGGCGCCACCTCGAACGACGCCGTGAACGTCAACCGGCCCTCGGAGGCGAACTCCATTTCGTCGATCTTGACGGAGGAAATCGGCCGGAGTCCACGGGACTGAATCACCGCCTGGGCCGACTGCCGGACCAGCTTGTCCATCGCTGCTTCCTGCACCGCGTCGGCGAACCGCCGGTTCACGAACCCGGTCGGCACCTTGCCCTTGCGGAAGCCCTTGACCTTCATCCGCCCGGCCAGCTTCCGGGAAGCAGCCTGCCTCTCGGCGTCCACCAGATCGGCCGGGACTACGATGCGCAACAGGCGGACGCAACGCTCGGCCTCGGTCACGGTCACCTGGAGCCGCGCCGGGTCCACCGACTTCACGACCGGCCTCGCCGTCGAGCGCACGCGCAGTGCGAAAGGGGGGAATCGAACCCCCACGGCCAAAGGCCACAAGATCCTAAATCTTGCGCGTCTACCAGTTCCGCCACTTTCGCTCCGTTGGAGGCGGGAGAGAAGATCCTCCCAACACAAGTCGGCTCTCCTAAGGGAGTACTAGGATAATGGAATTGAGAACGAGGGGTCCCGCGTTGCGCGAGGACCCCTCGCTCCATATCCCCGGGCTTCCCCCGGCGACTGTCCGGTCCAGCGGCGGTTCGCCGTCGCGCGCTCCTCCGGCGGCGGCGTCCAGAGCTCGCGGCCGTCGTTATCTGCGCGTCCGCACGTTCACGATGCTCGGATCTCCGCTGCCGCACCGAACCCGCATCGACACCACCTCGCCGGCCCCGACGTCTCCGAGAACGTCTTCCATGTCCCCCGTGTCGTCCACTCGCTGACGGTTGATCTCTTGGATCACGCAGCGTTGGACGATGCCGCGCCGGTCCGCCGGCCCGCCCTGCTCGACGTCGGTCACCACGACCCCGTCCGTCGTCTCCTGCTGCAAAGCGTCGGCGATCTCTCGCGTGATCTCCGCGACCTCGATCCCCAGCTTGTCGGCGGTCTGGCCTCGGGGGGGCGGAGCCGCCTCCGCCACCTCCTCCGAGAGCGGCGCCTCGTCCAGCCGCACCGTCACATCTCGAGGGGCGCCGTCCCGCCAGATCGTGATCCGCACCCGGTCGCCCGGCGCCCGCAGCGCGATCTTGTGCTGCAGGTCGTTGCTGGTGCGGACCGGCACCCCGTCCACGGCGGTGATCACGTCCTCCTGCGCCAGCCCCGCGTCGTCGGCCGGGGTGTCGTTCTCGACTCCCTGAACCAAGGCGCCGGCGATCTCGGGCAGGCCGTAGACCTCCGCGTCCTCGGGCGTCACCGGCACCATCCTCACGCCCAGGTAGGCCCGCCGCACCCGCCCGTACTCCACCAAGTCGTCCATGATCCGGTGGGCCAGGTCGATGGGAATCGCGAAGCCGTAGCCGACGTAGAAGCCCGTCCGGCTCGCGAACGCCGCGTTGACCCCGATCACCTGTCCCCGAAGGTTCACCATCGGTCCCCCCGAGTTGCCGGGGTTGATCACCGCGTCGGTCTGGATGAAGTCCTCGATGGCGAAGCCCGCCACATCCTCGCCCTCGCTCCGAAGCTCCCGACGGATCAGGTCCAGGCTCCGGCCCCGCGCCGACACGATCCCGGCGGTGACGGTGTAGTCCAGCGAACCCCCGCCGGCGGAGCTGGGCCCGAAGCCCGGGTTGCCGATCGCCAGCACCCACTCGCCCACCCGCACTTCCGCGGACGAACCCAGGGACACGGGCTGCAGATCCGGGCCGTCGATCTTGATCACGGCCACGTCGGTGGTCGGGTCCGCGCCCACCAGCTCGGCGTCGAAGTTTCGCCCGTCCTGGAGGATCACGCTGATCTCCTCCGCGTCCTCCACGACATGGTTGTTGGTCATCACGTAGCCGTCTTCAGTGACCACGAAGCCGCTCCCGCCGGCGGTCACCAGCCCGGGCCGGCCGGGGTCGGGACGCCCGCGGAAGAAGTCGTCCAACGAGATCCGACGGGGCGCCTGCTGCTGCCGCCGCCGGGCCTCGATCCGCACCACTGACGGCGTGACCGCCTCGGAGATCGCCACGAAGGCGTCGCTCAGGTCCAAGGCGGGCTGGACCGCCGCCGCCGGCAGCTGGGCCTGGGTCTCCACGGAGGCGGCCTGCGGGACGCTCCGCGAGTCCACGTAGCCGAACTGGGCCGCCAGCCCGATCCCGCCCAGGAACGCCACCGCTACAGCCAGGGCGATCGTCGTCTTCGTCTTCAGGAGATCTCGGTCTCCGCGCTTGTCGCTCACGGTCTGCTCCTCCTCTGTCGGTGGTTCCGCTACTTCTGCCCTTCGTCGACGATCTCGTAGTCTGCTTCGACCACGTCGTCGTCCCCGGCCGTTGCCTCCGCGTCCGGCGCCGCGCCTTCGTCGTCCACCGTCTCGCCGTCGTCCGCCGACTCGGCAGCCTCCGCGGCCTGGGCCTGGTACATCTCCTGGCCTGCGGCGCTGAACGCCTGCATCAGCTCGTCCCGGGCCTCGTTGATCTCGCGTACGTCGCTCCCCTTCAGAGCCGTCTTGCCCCGCTCCAGAGCCGCGTCGAGCCGCTCCCGCGTGTCGGCCGCGACCTTGTCGCCCCACTCCTTCGTGTCCTTCTCCACCTGGTAGACCAGAGAGTCCAAGTGGTTCCGGGCCTCGGCCTGCTCCCGCCGCTCCTCGTCCTCGGCGGCGTTGGACTCGGCGTCCCTCACCATCTTGTCGATCTCCGCGTCGCTGAGTCCGCTGGAGGCCTCGATCCGCACCTTCTGCTCCTTCGACGTAGCCCGGTCCTTGGCCGCCACGTGGAGGATGCCGTTGGCGTCGATGTCGAAGGAGACCTCGACCTGCGGAACGCCTCGGGGCGCCGGCGGGATGCCCGTCAGCTGGAACTTGCCGATCGTCCGGTTGTCGAGCGCCATCTTCCGCTCGCCCTGGAGGACGTGGATCTCCACCGTGGTCTGGCTGTCCTCGGCGGTGGAGAAGACCTCCATCTTCTTGGTCGGGATCGTGGTGTTCCGCTCGATGAGGGGCGTCATCACGCCGCCCAGGGTCTCGATGCCCAGGGACAGAGGCGTCACGTCCAGAAGCAGCACGTCCTTCACGTCGCCCGCCAGGACGCCGCCCTGGATCGCCGCTCCCACCGCCACCACCTCGTCGGGGTTCACCCCCCGATGGGGCTCCTGCTCGAAGAACTTGGCGACCACCTCCTGGATCTTGGGGATCCGGGTGGAGCCGCCCACGAGCACCACCTCGTCGATGTCGTCGGGCGTCAGCTTGGCGTCGGCCAACGCCTTCTCCATCGGCGGGATCGTGCGCTGGACCAGCTCGTCGACCAGCTGCTCGAACTTGGCCCGGGAGAGCTGGTAGTTCAGGTGCTTGGGCCCCTCGGCGGTGGCGGTGATGAAGGGCAGGTTGATGTCGGTGGAGGTGGTGGACGACAGCTCCATCTTCGCCTTCTCGGCGGCCTCCTTGAGCCGCTGGAGCGCCATCGAGTCCTTCGACAGGTCGATCCCCTGGTCCCGCTTGAACTCGGCGACCAGCCAGTCGATCAGCACCTGGTCGAGGTCGTCTCCGCCCAAGTGGGTGTCGCCGTTCGTCGCCTTCACCTCGAAGACGCCGTCGCCGATCTCCAGGATCGAGATGTCGTAGGTGCCGCCGCCCAGGTCGAAGACGGCGATCTTCTCGTCCTTCTTCTTGTCCAGGCCGTACGCCAGCGCCGCCGCCGTGGGCTCGTTGATGATCCGCATGACCTCGAGCCCGGCGATCTTGCCGGCGTCCTTGGTGGCCTGCCGCTGGGCGTCGTTGAAGTACGCGGGGACGGTGATGACCGCCTGGGCGACCGTCGTGCCCAGGTAGTCCTCGGCGGTCTGGCGCATCTTCTGAAGCACCATCGCCGACAGCTCGGGCGGCGTGAAGTCCTTCTCGCCGTTGGGGAGCTTGACCGTCATCCGGTCGCGGGCGTCCCGATCCACCGCATAGGGGACCCGCCTCCGCTCGGCCTCGACCTCCGAGTAGCGCATCCCCATGAAGCGCTTGATCGAGAAGACGGTGTTCTCGGGGTTCGTGATCGCCTGGCGGCGGGCGACTTGGCCCACCAGCCGCTCGCCGTCCTTGGCGAAGGCGACGACGGAGGGCGTGGTGCGGCCGCCCTCGGAGTTGGGGATCACGGTGGGCTCTCCGCCCTCCATGACGGCGACGACCGAGTTGGTCGTGCCCAGGTCTATGCCGATGATCTTGCCCATGTGTCTGGTTGCGTCCTTTTCGGGTGTGAGGCCGGGGGTCCGACGGCGGGCGACCCTGCAGCGCGCTCTAAAGCTAACGGGAGGCAGATCGTTGCAACGAACGTGCCAACAGTCGGGACGTTATGGAGCCTAATTCCTGCCGTTTTGGCAGGTTTTCGGGCAGAACGGGGTCGAATTCCTGCCATTTTGGCAGGTTTTCGGGTCGGAGTGGAGCGAGCGTGGCGGGCCTGACTCCGCATGGCCGAAAACGAAGGCTGGGCTTCCCGGACCGCACGATCCGCTAGCTTCCAAGGTGCGCATCGGGTCGCCCCCTGGCTCCACGCCGGGCTGGCTGTCCCCCGGCACTTCCTCCCAAAGGACTCCATGTCCGCACTCCGCCTACTCGCCGCGGCCGTCGTGGCCGTCGGGGCCGCAACCGTCTATCCCGCTTCGGCCGCCGCGGTTCAAGAGGCGGTCGCCGCCGACGGCGGAGTCGGCTTCCTGTCGCGCCTCCGCGGTCTCCTGGGGCTGCTCCTGCTGACCGCCGCCGCCTGGGCGATGAGCACGAACCGCAAGCGAGTCCCGTGGCGGGTCGTTCTTTGGGGCTTGGCGCTCCAGCTCCTCTTCGCCGTGGTGATCCTGCGCACGCCGGTGGGCGCCGGAATCTTCCAGGCCGCCAACCAAGCCGTGCTGGCGGTTGTGGGGTACACGCTGGAGGGCGCGCGCTTCCTCTTCGGCGACTTGGTGTGGAACACGGTTCCGGTAGGGACCGGGGAGCCGGGAGGCTCGGAGTTCGCCGCCGAGGGCAGGATGGTCGCACGCACGGGAGCGTTCGTCGCCTTCAACGTGTTGCCGACGATCATCTTCCTGGCGTCGCTCATGACGATCCTGTACCACCTGGGCGTCATGCAGCGGCTGGTGGGAGGGATCGCGTGGGTGATGCGGCGCACGATGGGGACCAGCGGCGCCGAGACCCTGTCGGCGGCCGGCAACATCTTCGTCGGCCAGACGGAGGCGCCGCTGCTGGTCAAGCCGTTCGTGGACCGCATGACCCGCTCCGAGCTCATGTCCGTCATGACCGGCGGGTTCGCCACGGTGGCGGGCGGCGTAATGGCGGCCTACGCGGGGATGCTGGTGGCGTTCTTCCCGGACATAGCCGGGCACCTGATGGCGGCGTCGGTCATGTCGGCGCCGGCGGCGCTGGTGGTCGCCAAGCTGATGGTGCCGGAGGAAGAGACGCCGGAGACGGCGGAAGGGCTCAAGTCCGGGGTCGAACGGCCGGACGTGAACGTGATCGAGGCGGCGGCGAGAGGAGCGGGGGAGGGCCTTCAGCTCGCCCTCAACGTGGGCGGAATGCTGCTGGCGTTCCTGGCGCTGATCGCGCTGGTCAACGGGTTGCTGGGCTGGGCCGGCGGCTTGGCGGGGTTCGACGGCCTGTCGCTGGAGGGCGTTCTGGGCACGCTGCTGGCACCGGTGGCGTGGGTGATGGGCGTCGCCTGGGAGGACGCGGCGGTGGTCGGATCGCTCATGGGCCTGAAGACCGTGGCGACCGAGTTCGTGGCGTACCTGGGGCTGGCCGGCGAGATATCGGAGGGCCGACTCTCGCCCCGGTCGGCGACGATCGCCGCCTACGCTCTCTCGGGGTTCGCCAACTTCTCGTCGATCGCGATCCAGATCGGAGGAATCGGAGGGATCGCGCCGCGACGGCGGAAAGACCTGTCGCGTCTGGGGTTGCGGGCGATGATCGGCGGATCGATCGCAGCGTTCATGACGGCGGCTGTCGCGGGCATCCTGATTTGACGGGTCACGGGCCCAGCGTCGGATCCCCGTCTGGGGGCGAAGAGGTGGTTCGGCAGGCCGCCCAAGCGTTGCGGGAGCGGATCGGAAGCCGTCCCGGGGTGCACGTGGTCCTTGGTTCGGGCCTGGGGAGCGTCGCCGACGGCGTGGAGGACCAGGTCGTGGTCCCCTTTGCCGAGCTGCCCGGTTTTCCCCGGCCAACGGTGGAGGGCCACGCGGGCCGATTCGTGGCTGGACGGATCGCCGGCGCGCCGGTGCTGGTCCAGCAGGGCCGCTTCCACTACTACGAAGGATGGGATGCGGGGATCGTGGGGCTGCCGGTGCGAACGGGCCACGCCCTCGGTGCGCGGACCCTCGTCCTCACCAACGCCGCCGGAGGGATTCGACGGGACTTGGCGCCGGGCAGCCTGATGCTGATCGACGACCACCTGCACCTCGGCTTCCGCGCCCCGTTGGCCGGTCCGGTTCGAGAGCGAGAGGCTCGCTTTCCGGATATGAGCCGGCCCTACGACCCGGAGCTGCTCGCCCTGGCCGAGTCGGCGGCGCTGGAGGCGGGCGTGCCTCTCTCTCGCGGCGTCTACGCCATGGTCCTCGGCCCGTCGTTCGAGACCCCCGCAGAGGTGCGCGCCCTTCGAGCGGCCGGCGCCGACGCCGTGGGCATGTCCACCACGCCGGAAGTCGTGGTCGCCCGAGCGCTGGGCCAGCGCGTCCTGGGAATCTCGATGATCTCCAACTGGGCGGCGGGGCTGGGCGACGGCGCACTGGACCACGAGGACGTCATGGCGTGGGCCGATGCCGCGGGCCGGACTTTGGCGCCGATGCTGAAGGCGCTGTTGGCCCAGAACCCCGACGGGCGAGCGCGAAGTGGTTGATCGGACCGTGGCCCGCGCCTAGCCCCGGCGCTTCCGCAATCGCCCGGCGAACCCACGCGACCGCAGCTTCCACGGCTTCCGCCAAGGGGCGGCCCAGCGCCACTCCCGCGGCAACCGCAGCGCTCAACGCGCACCCGGTTCCGTGGGTGTGACGGGTGTGGATCCTCGGGCCGCGAAAGACTCGAGACGAGCGACCGTCCCAGAAGACGTCCACCACGTCGTCGCCGCCTGCGTGTCCGCCCGTTACCACCACGGCGTCGGCGCCGGCGTCGGCCAAGATCCGCGCGGCCCGCTCCATCCCCGCTGGGCTGTGGTCCTCCACGCCCGTCAGCACCGCGGCTTCGGGCCAGTTGGGGGTGACCAGCGTCGCGAGAGGCACGAGCTCGTCCATCACGACGGCCACGGCGTCGGGGTCGAGGAGGCGATCTCCGCTGGTGGCGACGACGACCGGGTCCAGCACGTAGTCGCTTGGATTCCGCTCCCGGAGGGCGGCCGCCACGGCCCGGACGGTCTCGGCGTTGGCGAGCATGCCCGTCTTGACTGCTCGAACGGAGAAGTCGTCGGCGACGCTCGCGATCTGCGCCGCGACGATCGAAGGGGGCACCGCGTGTACCTTCTGGACCCCCAGGGTGTTCTGGGCCGTCACCGCCGTCACCGCGGAGGCGCCGTAGACGCCCCACTGGTGGAAGGTCTTGAGGTCCGCCTGGATGCCGGCGCCGCCTCCGCTGTCGCTGCCTGCGACGGTGAGGACGACGGGCGGCGGGCGGCCCCCGGCAGGCGACCCGGATGGAGGCGACCGATGGCGCATGATCAGCAAATCTAAGCGACGGACGGCTGAGCTGCTGACCCGGCGTCGCCACCGGAAGCGGAGGGGACTGACTCTGGTGGAAGGTCCCAAGGTGATCGTGGAGGCGCTGCGGTCGCCGGTCGAACTGCTGTGGACGGCGATCGGAGAGGAGTACGCGGGGACGCCGGAGGGCTGGAAGATCGCTTCCCTGTGCCGGGAGCGAGGCGTGGAGACGGTGTTCGCTCAGGACGCCGACGTCCTTGGCATCTGCGCGACCGAGTCGCCCCGGCCGGCGCTGGCGGTCGCCGAGACGCCGCCGATCGAGCCCCACTCCCTGGTCCCCGGGCGCTATTTGGTCGCCGACGGGGTGCAGACGCCGGGCAACTTGGGAACCCTCGTGCGCGGCGCCTGGGGGTTCGGCCTCGACGGGGTGGCGATCGGCGAAGGAACCGTCGAGCCGTGGAACCCCAAGGTGGTGCGGGCGTCGGCGGGCGGCGTCTTTCGAGTGCCCCTCGTTCGCGCGCCCTCGGAGTTCCCGACGGAGGAGATCGACGCCTCGGAGCTTCCGCGCAGCCTCCTCTACGCGGACTCGGCGGGCGAGCCCTTGCACCCGTCGGGCACCTCCGGCTCCGGCGCCAACTGGGTACTGGTGGTCGGCAACGAGGCTCGAGGCGTGTCGGAACGCTACCGGCGGGCGGGCCGCGCCGTGGGGGTCGCCCTGGCCCCGGGCGTGGACTCCCTCAGCGTCGGGGTGGCCGGGTCGATCCTGATGTGCCTCCTCTCGCAGGGCTTCCGAGCGTCGGGCCACCTGCACTCCCGATGAGCCACGGCGTCTTCCTCGCGTTGGCTGGTACGCTGGGGCTGTGCGTCGGCTCGTTCCTGAACGTCTGCGTCTTCCGCTGGACCGCCGGCGGGTCGGTCGCGAGGCCCTCGTCGCGCTGCCGAAGCTGCGACGAGCCTGTTCGCTGGTACGAGAACGTGCCGCTCCTCGGGTATCTGCTGCTCCGAGGCCGGTGCGCGCGCTGCGGCGTCGGCATGAGCCTCCAGTACCCACTGGCCGAGGCCGCCACCGGGCTGATCTGGACCGGGAGCGCTCACCAGTGGGGCACCCAGCCGGAGGCGCTGCGGGCCGCGCTCCTTCTCACGATCCTCCTGGGCATCGCCCTGTCCGACGCCCGCACTTACCTGATCCCGGACCAGTTCTCCCTGGGAGGCACGGCGCTGGGGTTGGCGACCGCCCCTCTGCCCGGCGGAGTGGACGCAGCCGCCAGCGCAAGCGGCGCGGTCCTGGGGTTCGGCCTCCTGTGGGGGATCGCGGCCCTCGGCAAGCTTGTCTTCAGGAAGCCGGCGATGGGCGGCGGCGACATCAAGATGATGGCGATGGTCGGCGCCTTTCTGGGCCCGGCGGGCGTGCTGGTCGCGCTGTTCGGCGGGGCGCTGGCGGGCTCCCTCGTCTTCGGCCCGCTGCGGCTTCGCTCCGCCAAGCTCGTTCCCTTCGGCGTCTTCCTCGCGGTCGGAGCGGGCGCAGCCTACGCCTGGGGCGACAGGATCGTCGCGTGGTACATGGGCTTGGTCTTCGGGCCGGGTTAGGCAGGGCAGGGCGCTCGTCGCCCCTCATCCTGGGGGACGGCGCACCTTACCTTATGTCTCCGCTGTGCTTCCGCCCGTCATCCGCCACGCCGCCTACCGCATGACCTACGATCGCGCCCCGCAGATCCTCGCCGCCCTCGGCATCGAAGACGAAAACCCCGGCGGCTTCGCCGGCGAGTGGACCGGCTCCGGCCCTGCGCTGGAGGTCGTCTCTCCGATCGACGGCGCCCGCATCGCCACCGTCGCCCAGGTTACCGCCGCCGAGTACGACGCCATCGCCGACCGCGCCCACCAAGCGTTCCTGGCGTGGCGACGGGTCCCGGCGCCCCGACGCGGCGAAGTCGTCCGCCGCCTGGGCGTCCGCCTGCGCGAGAAGAAGGAAGCGCTGGGCGCGCTGGTCGCGCTGGAGATGGGCAAGATCAGGGCCGAAGGCGAGGGCGAGGTCCAGGAGATGATCGACATCTGCGACTTCGCGACCGGCCTCTCCCGTCAGCTCTACGGGCTCACGATGGCCAGCGAGCGCCCCGACCACCACATGCGCGAACAGTGGCATCCGCTGGGGGTCGTGGGAGTGATCACCGCCTTCAACTTCCCGGTGGCGGTGTGGTCGTGGAACGCGGCGGTGGCGTCGGTCTGCGGCGACGCAATCCTCTGGAAGCCCGCGTCGGGCACGCCTCTCACGGCGATCGCGGTCACCAAGATCGCCGAGTCCGTCTGCCGAGAGAGCGGCGTGGACCCTGCCGTCTTCAGCCTGGTGGTAGGGAAGGGCTCGGTGGTGGGCGACCGGCTTCTCCGCGACCGCCGCGTCCCGCTGGTGTCGGCGACAGGTTCCTGCGCGGTGGGCCGTCGCGTCGCCCAGGCCGTGGGCGAACGGCTGGGCCGCACGATTCTGGAGCTGGGCGGCAACAACGCGATCGTGGTCACGCCCCACGCCAACCTGGAGTTGGCGGTTCCCTCGATCGTCTTCGGCGCGGTCGGCACCGCAGGCCAGCGCTGCACCAGCACCCGCCGCGTGATCGTTCACCGCTCGATCCGCGACGAGCTGGCCGCCCGCCTCGTTCGCGCCTACCGCAGCGTTCCCATCGGCAACCCCCTGGACGACGGCGTCCTCATGGGCCCGGTGGTGAACCAGCAAGCTGTGGACGACTTGATCTCGGCGCGCCGCCGTGTCGAGGAGGAAGGCGGGGAGGTCCTTTGCGGCGGCGAGCGGCTCTCCGGCGAACGGTACCCGGGCGGTCTCTACGTGACTCCCTGCATCGCGGCCGCCGAGAACCACTGGCGCATCGTCCAGGAGGAAACCTTCGCCCCGATCATCTACCTGATCGAGTACGGTACCGCCGGCGCCTCCCACGCGCAGGCCGCCGACGAGATCGCAGAGGCCGTCGCGCTCCACAACGACGTTCCCCAGGGCCTCTCGTCGGCGATCTTCACCGACAACGTCCGCGAGGCCGAGTACTTCCTCTCGCACCGGGGCAGCGACTGCGGCATCGCCAACGTGAACATCGGCACGTCCGGGGCGGAGATCGGCGGCGCGTTCGGGGGCGAGAAGGAGACGGGAGGCGGCCGGGAGTCGGGCTCCGACGCCTGGAAGTCCTACATGCGACGACAGACCAACACGGTCAACTGGAGCACGGACCTTCCCCTGGCCCAGGGCCTCGAGTTCGGCGTTTCGGAAGCGGTGCCTCCGGGCGACTAGGAACGAGGCGGGTCGACGCTTCCGAGCGCACGCGAGCCCATTCTCCGCAACACCCCGCCCGCCACAGCCGTGTACGCCGCGCCGAACGCCGCGCCTCCCAGGCCTTGGCCCGCGGCGTCGCCGAGCCCCGCGAGCGCCACCCCGAAGACGAATGTGGCCAGGAAGGCGGCGAAGAGGCTCGCCAAGCTCGTCGCCGCCCACCGCCCCGCTCTCGCCGTGTGCCGGCTCGCCACCGCCCACTGCACAGCAGCGAACGCGCCCAGTCCCGCGAGCGAGCCCGTCACGGCCGCGGCCACGCCGCCGGCTACGCCGCCCATCGCCGCCCACAGGCCAAGACCCACGGCACCGGCCGCACCGCCGCCGACCGGCAGCCCCCAGAGCAGCACCCCCGCCCATGCGACCCTGGACCGCGCGGCCAGCCACAGGCCCGGCGCCACCCCCAGCGTCATCCCTCCCACCACCAAGGCGCCGATCGCCACTTCGGCGGCGACTGGGCCGATCGCTTCTCCCACCGCGATCCCCAGGGGCCCGCTCAAGAGCCGGGCCAGATACGACGCCACTACGGCGCCCACAGCGCTTGCGAGCACGCCCAGCGGCCACGCCCTCCGATCCCGCGAACTCGATCCCGTCATCTCCACCTCCCTGTTGGCCAGCCTTTACGGGTCGCTGCAATCCCGCTGAAACCCGCAGTTCAGGCACATGATCTTGCAGTGTCGTTCCAGCACCGGCCCGCCGCAAAGCTCGCAACCGGACTCCGCCATGTAGCGGCGGCTCAGCGCAACATAGTGAGCCGCGCTGCGCTCCGTCCACGCCGCCGCCCCGGCGCCCAGCGGACGCACGCGCCCTGGCACCCCCGCCACCAGCCGCCCGTCCGGCACGATCGCGCCCTCCTTCACCACGGCACCGGCCGCGACCACGCACCCTTGGCCCACGACCGCCCGCTGGAGCACCGCGGCCCCCATTCCCACCACCGTCCGCCGCCCGATCCGGCAGCTCTCGAGCACGGCGCCGTGCCCCACCGTCACCTCGTCCTCCAGAACCGTCGCGCCCTGCGCGCTCACGTGGACGACCGCGTTGTCCTGCACGTTTGCCCGCGCCCCGATCCGGATGCCGTGGTCCGGATGGTCTCCTCTCAATACCGCGCCAAACCAAACGCTGGCCTCTTCCTCGATCTCGACGTTGCCGATCACCACCGCCCCCGGTGCCAGGAAGGCGCTCTCGGCGATCCGGGGCCGCCGCCCGCCGAACGCCATGACGCGCCCCGTCACGGCAGGCGCCCCGCCGGCCACGCCCGCGCCGCCGCACTCGCCACCCCTACTCCCCCGGGGCCGCCGCCCGTCGAAGCCTAGCCCGCAGCACCTGCGTTTCCGACGCCTCCACCACCTCGATCCGCACTCCCCCCGCCTCGAACGACGCGCCCGGCTCGGGAACGTGCCCCAGCTCCTCCAAGATGAAGCCGTTGAGGGAGCGGTTCTCCCCCGCCGACAGGGCGAACCCGAAACGCTGGTTGATCTCGCGCAGCTCCGCGCTCCCCGACGCTGCGATCTCGTCCGGCGACACGCGCGTCAGGGGCTCCTCGTCCACGTCGGTCTCGTCCACGATCTCGCCGACCAGCTCTTCGAGCACATCCTCCAGCGTGATCAGCCCGTCGGTGCCGCCGAACTCGTCGGCCACGATCCCCATGTGGACGCGCTGTGCCCGGAAGAGGGCGAGAAGCTTGGCCAGCGACAGGGATCCCGGCACGAACATCGGCTCGCGGGCCAGCTCCGACAGGGGCACGTCCCGCCGCCCCGCCACATAGGCTTGGAACGCCTCCCGCACATGGAGGATCCCCGTCACGTCGTCGACGCTCTCGCCGTAGACGGGAACCCGGGAGTGGGGGACGGAGTCCAGTTCGGGCACGATCTCCTTCAGCCGCCGAGAGTCCCTCCATGCGAAGATGTCGACCCGAGGCGTCATGGCGTCCCAAGCGTCCAGCTCGTCCAGCTGAAACGCCCGCTCTACAAGCTGGTGCTCGTCGGCTCCTACGACCCCTTCGTCGGTGCCGATCGCCAGCGCCTCCCGCACCTGCAGCTCCTCCGCCGACGCGCGGTCGTCGGCCGCCTTGCGCGGGGTCAGCCGCTCCACGACCCGCAGCGGCAGCACGAGCCAGCCGAAGAAGCCCGATCCCCGCTGAAGGACCGGCGCGGTCGCCAGGGCCAAGCGCACCGGCCGCCTGCTCGCCAGCCCGCGGGGAACCAAGTCTCCCGCCAGAAGCATGACCAGCCACAGAACGGGAGCCGCCCACACTCCCGCTACTCCCCAGCCCACCGTCGCTGCGCCCATGCCGGTGGCCATGGCGCCCAAGTAGCACACCGTTCGGAGGACCGTGAGCGGAGAGGTGGCCAACTCGTCCACCCGCAACGCCGACAACGCCTCGGCACCGCCAAAGCCTTCGTCGGCCAGAAGGCGAGCCCTGGAGTCGCTGATCTTGAGGACGGCGGTGAGCGCGGCGGTGAGCGCGCCGGAAAGCGCCAGCAACGCCGCGGAGGCCGTCGCCAGCCCCGTCGTCAGCCACATGAGGAGGGCTTCCTTCGACTCGGAGGCTGCTCCTCCTGCGGATGAGCCCCTACGTCCACTTCCTGCTTTCGCTGATCAGCTCGGCGATCACGTCTCGAGTGCTCAAGCCCTCCGCCTCGGCGTCGAAGTTCACCACGATCCGGTGGGCCAGAATCGCCGGCACGATATCGTGCACATCCTGCATCGTGGGCGTCGGCACGCCCCGAAACGCGGCTCGCGCCTTGGCGCCCAGCACCAAGTACTGGGAAGCCCTGGGACCCGCCCCCCAACTGATGTAGCGCCTGGCCACCGCAGCCTGTTCTTCTCCGCCGGGCCGGGTGGAGCGGGCCAACCGCACCGCGTAGGAGACGATCGACGGCGGCACCGGAATTCGCCTCACCAGCTTCTGGAGCTCGATGATCTCGTCGCCATGGACCACGGGGTTCACCTCCACGTCCTGCACCTCGGTGGTGAGGGTGGCGATCTTCTCTTCCTCCGCCCGGTCCGGGTACCCGATCCGCAGATCGAACATGAAGCGGTCCAGCTGCGCTTCCGGGAGGGGGTAGGTGCCCTCCTGCTCGATGGGGTTCTGGGTCGCCAGCACGAAAAACGGCGGGTCGAGGTGATAGGTCGTCCCCGCCGCCGTCACGTCCCGCTCCTGCATCGCCTCCAGCAGGGCGGCCTGGGTCTTGGGGGGAGTCCGGTTGATCTCGTCGGCCAGCACGATGTTCGCGAAGATCGGTCCCGGCACGAACCGGAAGACCCGCTTGCCCGTGATCTTGTCCTCCTCGATCACGTCGGTCCCGGTGATGTCGGTGGGCATCAGATCCGGCGTGAACTGGATGCGGGAGAACTTGAGGTGGAGAGCTTCCGCCAGCGTGGAGATGATCAGCGTCTTGGCCAGTCCGGGCACGCCCACCAGCAACACGTGGCCGTTGGCCATCATCGCTGTAAGGATGCCGTCCACGATGTGCTGCTGGCCTACGATCCGCCGCTCGACAGCGGTCCTAAGCTCGGTAGCGATCTGGCCCGCCCGCTGGAGGAGCTGGACATCCCTGTCGGCGGCCAAGTCGTAGCCCGCCGGAGCGGGAGGGGAGGACACTGGGCTCATGGGAAGCGAAGATAGGCGACGGACGTTTCGCCGGTCAACCCGAGCGGGCGTCGACCGACCGACCATCGCCGTCCTCAGCCCCGCTCAGGCCGGCTCGCCGGATCGCTTGCGAATTTTTTCACAAGCACTAGCTTTCGTCGGGAACGGAGGGCGATCGTGGAGGAAGGCCGGACGCGGAAGAAGCAGCCTGGCGGAGGCGCCGGGGGACTCGGACGTTACGCTGGATACGGAATGGCATGGGTCCTTGCGGCGTTGCTGGGAGGCTGGGCCGGCTTGGCGCTGGACAAGTGGCTCGGGACCAGTCCGGCGCTGGCGCTGCTCGGGGCCCTCGCGGGAGCGGGGGCGGGGCTGTACACCCTTTACGCAAGGCTCGTGCTGGAGCCTGCCGCGAAGGAGAAGAACCAAAAGGAATGAACCGGCAACCGCCGTTCTACGCGGCAGCCGTCCTGCTTGTTCTGGCGGGAGGCGCCGCGGCTTGGCCCTTTCTTGGGGCACCGGGCCGAGCCGCCGTCGCTTGGGCCGCCGTCCTGGGGTTGGCCGTCCAGCTTCCGTTGCACGGCTTGCTGAGGGGCTGGCGACGCAGCGCGACGCACTTCGTGAAGGCCGTCGCGGTCGGCTTCGCGGTCCGGGGGCTGGCGATCGTCGCCGCCGTCGTCTTCGTGGTGGTCCCCAACCGTGCGGACCCGGCCCCGTTCCTTCTGGCGTTGGCCGTCTTCCTCGTCGCGACCTCGCTTGTCGAGGCCGTCCTCGAGTA
This sequence comes from Longimicrobiales bacterium, assembly GCA_958296005.1. Lineage (GTDB taxonomy): Bacteria > Gemmatimonadota > Gemmatimonadetes > Longimicrobiales > Gaopeijiaceae > CATQHQ01. The sequence goes on along the minus strand of CATQHQ010000002.1, from coordinate 1,573,629 downwards.
CCGGGCGTCCCCAGCCGGCAGGCCCGCCGAAGCATGATGGGACTCCCGCTTGCAGCGATGAGGCCGGAACGCGCGACCGCGCAGGAGGCCCACGCCGCCGCTCAGGACGCTCCCGCCGCCGCCCAGGACTCCCACGGCGCGTCCGAGGGCGCCGAGCACGGCTTCGACCTGGGGGAGATGCTCTCCCATCACATTCTGGACGCCCCCTACTACGAGCTGCCATGGGTCGAACTCCACCTGCCCTCGTGGCTCAGCAAGCACGGGGTCCTCATGCTCCTGGCCGCCGTGATCACCACCACCGCGATGGTGATCGTGGCCCGGACGGTCTCCGGCAAGGGGCCGGGCAGGGCGTCCTCTGGCTTCGCCAACGCCGTCGAGGCGATCGTCGTCTTCTTCCGGGACGACGTCTGCAAGGGCAATATCGGCCACGGGTACGAGCGCTTCACCCCGTTCGTCCTGACGCTGTTCTTCTTCATTCTGACGATGAACCTGCTGGGTCTCGTCCCCTGGGGCGGCACCGCGACCGGCAACGTGTCCGTCACCGCCGCCCTGGCCGTCGTGACGTTCTTCGTCGCCGAGGTTTCGGGGTTCAGGACCCTGGGCGCGTCGGGCTACATGAGAACGATCTTCTTCGCGCCTCCCGGAATGCACGGCGTGGGCAAGTTCGCCATCCTGTGCCTAATGACGCCCATCGAAGTGCTCAGCAAGCTCACCAAGCCCTTCGCGCTGGCGATCCGGCTCTTCGCCAACATGATTGCGGGCCATATGCTGATCTTCTCCCTCCTGGGGCTGATCTTCGTCTTCCAAGAGCTCTTTCCGGACAAGCTGCTCGTGGTGGGCGGCGTGGCTGGGGCGTCCTTCGTGATGGTGTCCGTGATCCTGCTCATGGAGCTTCTGATCGCCGTCATACAGGCCTACGTCTTCGCCATGCTGTCGGCCGTCTTCATCGGCCTCCTGCAGCACGAGCACTGATCCACCCACACCAAGACAGATCGGAGAAACCATGCTGCACACGACGCTAGCGGTCATTCAGGACGCGGTCGCCCAGACGGACCTGGAGACGGCCAAGAACACCTTCGCACTCCTGGGCGCGGGCATCGGCGCCGGACTCGCCGTGGTCGGCGCCGGGTTGGGGATCGGCCGCATCGGGGAAGGCGCGACCCAGGCGATCGCCCGCCAGCCGGAAGCCGGCGGCGACATCCGCAACTTGGCGATCCTCCTCGCGGCGTTCGTCGAAGGGGCGGCGCTCTTCGCCATCGTAATCGCCGCCCTCTTCAAGTTCATCTGATGACCGCTGCGGAAGGGGGCTGGAACAGCCTCTTCACCCCCGACCTGGGCCTGTCCTTCTGGACGCTGCTCACGTTCGGGACGATGCTCTTCATCCTCGGGCGCTTCGCCTGGAAGCCCCTCCTCGGCGCCCTCGAGGCTCGGGAGAAGGGCATCCAGGCCGACATCGACGAGGCGAAGCGCCAGCGGGAGGAGGCCGAACGGGTCCTGGCCGAGTACCAGGCCCAGCTGGCCGAGGGCCGCCGCCAAGCCCAGGCCGTGGTGGCCGAGAGCCGAGAGGCAGCGGCCAAGCTCGGCAAGGAGCTCGAGGCCCAGGCACGGGAGGACGCCCAGGCGATCCTAGACGCCGCCGGCCGGGAAATTCGGCGAGAGCGCGACGCTGCCGTGAAGGTCGTGCGCACCGAGGCCGTGGAGCTTGCCCTGGCCGCCGCCGCGCGCCTCATGGCCGAACGTCTGGACGGCGAACGGGACCGGCAGCTGGTCATCGGCTACATCAACGAGCTCTCCGAGTCCGCCGGCTTCAGGGCGTGAGAGACGCCACCGTCGCCCGAAGCTACGCCGCGACCCTCTTCGAGTTGGCGGAGCGCAACGAAGGGGTCGATGCATTCGGCGAAGCCGTCGCCGTCGCGGCGCGCCTCTGCGAGGACGCCCAGGTGCGGGAGTTTCTGGGCACGCCCCGGATCCCCAGCATCGACAAGAAGCAGGTGCTGGAACGGGCGCTGAGGCCCTCGGTGCCCCCCTTGTTCCTCAACTACCTCAAAGTCGTGGTGGACAAGGGACGACAGATCTTCATCCCCGAGATCGCCAAGGAGTACCAGTTGCTTGTGGACCGCCGTCTGGGTCGCCGATACGTGGACGTGACGGTGGCCCGGCCCCTGGACGACGCTGCCGTCGACGAGCTGGCGGCGCGAATGTCCAAGGCTACGGGGGCCGCGGTCGTCCCCCAGCTGAAGGTGGCGCGGCATATCTTGGGCGGAATCGTGATCCGCGACGGCGACACCGTTTACGACGGCTCCTTGAAGCACCGACTGGGGCTCCTGCGGCGGCGACTCCTCGCGGCGGCACTCCCCACGACGCCACAGACAACGAACCACGGGAAAGACTAGACGACATGGCAGACTCCCAGCTCCGGGCAGGCGAGATCAAGGGCGTCCTCCTGGCCGAGATCGAGCGATACGAAGAGGTGCTGGACGCCGAGGAGATCGGCGAGGTCCTCGAGGTCAAGGACGGGGTGGCCCGCATCTACGGGCTCGCCCGGGCGATGGCCAACGAGATCCTCGAGATCGCCGCCAGCGATGCCGACGAGCCCGTCACGGCTCTGGCGCTGAACTTGGAGGAGGACAACATCGGCGCCGTGGTGATGGGCGAATGGGCCGGGCTCCACGAGGGCGACGAAGTGCGACGCACCGGCCGGGTGCTGGACGTGCCCGTGGGCGACGGCTACCTGGGCCGGGTCGTGGACGCGCTGGGCACCCCGGTGGACGGCGGACCCGCCATCGAGACCCACGGCCGGCGTCAGATCGACGTGGTGGCGCCCGGGATCGTGAAGCGCCAGCCCGTCAAGGAGCCTCTCCAGACGGGGATCAAGGCGATCGACGCGATGATCCCGATCGGCAGGGGCCAGCGCGAGCTGATCATCGGCGACCGCCAGACCGGCAAGACGGCGATCGCCGTGGACGCCATCATCAACCAGCGGGACACGGACGTCGTCTGCATCTACTGCGCCGTGGGCCAGCGAGCGGGGCAGGTGGCCAGCGTGGTGGAGACCCTCCGCCACCACGGCGCCATGGACTACACCATCGTGGTCGCGGCCAACGCCTCCGACCCAGCGTCGATGCAGTACATCGCCCCGTACTCGGCCACCGCGCTGGCGGAGGACTTCATGTGGCGGGGCAAGCACGTTCTCGTCATCTACGACGACCTCTCCAAGCAGGCCCAGGCGTACCGCCAGCTCTCCCTGGTGCTCCGCCGCCCGCCGGGTCGGGAAGCGTACCCGGGCGACGTGTTCTACCTCCACTCGCGTCTGCTGGAACGCGCGGCCAAGCTCTCCGACGAGCTGGGCGGCGGTTCGCTGACAGCCCTTCCGATCATCGAGACCCAGGCGGGGGACGTGTCGGCGTACATCCCGACCAACGTCATCTCCATCACCGACGGCCAGATATACCTGGAGCCCGACCTGTTCAACTCCGGCGTGCGGCCGGCGGTCAACGTAGGCATCTCGGTCTCCCGGGTAGGAGGCGCGGCCCAGGTCAAGGCCATGAAGACGGTGGCGGGCCGCCTGCGCCTCGATCTGGCCCAGTTCCGCGCCATGGAGACCTTCGCCCAGTTCGCGTCGGACTTGGACGTCGCCACCCAGCAGCAGCTCGCCCGCGGGCAGCGCACGGTGGAGGTGCTCAAGCAGCCCCAGTACCGGCCCGTGTCGGTGGAGCGGCAGATCGTGGCAATCTACGCCGTCACCAACGGCTACCTGGACGACGTGGACGTCTCCAAGGTGCGCGAGTGGGAGCAGGGCTTCCTGGAGTTCATCGGGAGCCGCTTCAACGACGTGCTCACCGGGCTGAAGCAGGAAGGCAAGCTCACGGAGGACGTCGAAGGCCGCCTCAAGGAAGCGATCGGCGAGTACGCCGCGGCGTTCAAGGCCGGAACCGCAGTCCCGGTCGCCGCCTGACGTGGCCAGCTCGCAGGACGTTCTGCGACGGATCAAGTCCGTCAGGAACACGCGGAAGATCACCCGCACCATGGAACTGATCGCCACCTCCAAGCTCAAGCGGGCGATCGACAGGATGGCGGCGGCCCGGCCGTACGCCGACGCGCTGACCGGCCTCGTGGGCGGCCTCTACTCCCCGTTCCTGGCCCAGGAGTACCCGTTGCTGCGCCGTCCGGCGGAGACCAAGCGGGCGGCGGTCCTCCTCCTCACGGCCAACCGAGGGTTCTGCGGCGCCTTCAACTCCAACCTGATTCGTGAGGCTCGCAGCCGCCTGGAGGCGCTAGAAGCCGGCGGCGTGGAGGTCGAACTGCACGTGTCGGGCAAGAAGGGGCTCGCCTACTTCCGCTTTCGAGGCGCCAAGATCGCGTCGTTCACCACGGAGATCGGGGACAGCCCCGAGCCCGACGACGCGGAACAGTTGGTGGCCCCCCTTTGGAGGCGCTTCGCCACGGGAGAGTTGGACGCGGTGCACGTCGTGAGCTCCGAGTTCCGCTCGGCGATCTCGACGCCGCCGCGGACTAGGCAGCTCCTGCCGATCGAGCCCCCGGCGGTCGGCACGCCGGTGGACGCCTTCATCACGTCTCCCGCGACCGGAGAGATCGTGGGCCGGCTGCTCCCCCGCTACCTGCGAAGCGCCGTGTACCGGGCGCTGGTGGAGAACGCCGCCGGCGAACAGGGTGCCCGCCGGGCCGCCATGAAGAGCGCCACCGACAACGCCGGGGATATCCTCGAAACCCTGACTCGCAACTACAACCGGGCACGCCAAGCCCAGATCACGCAGGAGATCGCGGAGATCGTCGGTGGGGCCGCGGCGCTGGAGTGACTGGACGATCGAACAACGTGGAGACGCAAAGGACATGACCGACAACAACAAGGGTCGGGTGGTGCAGGTGATCGGCCCCGTGCTGGACGTGGAGTTCGACCCTGCCAACATCCCGGAGATCTACAACGCCTTGCACCTCACCGCCGAAGCCGAGTCGGGTCGGGAGATCGACTTGGTGGCGGAGGTGCAGCAGCACATCGGCCGCTCGCAGGTCCGGGCCGTGTCGATGACCTCGACCGACGGCGTGCAGCGCGGGATGGAGGTGGTGGACACGGGTCAGTCGATCTCGGTCCCCGTGGGCGAGCCCGCCTTGGGCCGCATCCTAAACGTTCTGGGCGAGCCCGTGGACGAGCGGGGACCGGTCGCCGGGGGCGAGGACGTGGAGCGGTGGCCGATCCACCGCCCGTCCCCCCGGTTCGACGACTTGGAGCCCAAGACCGAGATCTTCGAGACGGGGATCAAGGTGGTGGACTTGTTGGCCCCCTACGTGAAGGGTGGCAAGACGGGGCTCTTCGGCGGCGCCGGCGTCGGCAAGACCGTCATCATCATGGAGCTGATCAACAACATCGCCATGGAGCACGGGGGCCGCTCGGTGTTCTGCGGCGTCGGCGAGCGAACCCGCGAAGGCAACGACCTGTGGAACGAGATGACCGAATCCGGCGTCATCGACTCCACCGCGCTGGTCTACGGCCAGATGAACGAGCCCCCGGGCGCGCGCCTTCGGGTGGGACTGTCGGGCCTAACGATCGCCGAGTACTTCCGCGACGTGGAGAAGCAGGACGTCCTTCTCTTCATCGACAACATCTTCCGCTTCACGCAGGCGGGGTCGGAAGTGTCGGCGCTTCTCGGCCGGATGCCTTCGGCGGTGGGCTACCAGCCGACTCTGGGTACCGAGATGGGGGAGTTGCAGGAACGGATCACCTCCACCCGGGAAGGCTCCATCACCTCCGTCCAGGCGATCTACGTTCCCGCCGACGACCTGACGGATCCGGCGCCGGCGGCGGCGTTCACCCACTTGGACGCCACTACGGTGCTCTCCCGCTCCATCGCCGAGAAGGGCATCTACCCTGCGGTGGATCCCCTGGACTCGTCCTCCCGCATCCTGGACCCCCAGTTCCTCGGAGACCGCCACTACCGGGTGGCGGGCGGCGTTCAGGAAGTCCTCCAGCGCTACAAGGACTTGCAGGACATCATCGCGATCCTGGGCATGGACGAACTCTCGGAAGAGGACAAGATCATCGTCAGCCGTGCCCGGCGGATCGAGCGCTTCCTCTCCCAGCCCTTCTTCGTGGCCACCGCGTTCACCGGCATCCCAGGTTGCTACGTCAAGCTCGAGGACACGATCGAGTCCTTCGAGCGCGTCGTGGCGGGGGAGTTCGACCATCTGCCCGAGCAGGCGTTCTACATGAAGGGCGGGATCGAAGAGGTCGTGGAGGCGGCGGAGAAGATCGGCGCGAGCGTCTGATGATGGCCAAGCTGCTGAAGCTTCGAGTGCTGACGCCCGCGGGGGAGGTGTTCGTGGGACGCGCCCGGTCGATGGTCGCGCCGGCCTGGGATGGTCGGGTCGGCATCCTGCCGGGCCACGCCCCGTTCCTGACCCTGCTCGGCGAAGGCCCCCTGGCGCTGAAGACGGACTCCGGCGACGCCCGAGAGTTCGGCGTCTCCGGCGGCGTCATGAAGGTGGAGGCGAACGACGTTACCGTGTTGGCCGACCGGGTCGCCGGTTGACGAAGAGCGGTCCAACAAGCCACGCGCCGTCCTCCCCTCCGCCATGAAGCTTGACCTGCACGTGCACTCCACCGCTTCCGACGGCGTCTGCTCGCCGGAGAACGTGGTGGAACGGGCCGTCGCCGGAGGCCTCGACGCGATCGCGCTGACCGACCACGACACGGTCGCCGGCGTGGAGCAGGCGAGGCGAGCCGCTCGGGGACGTCCCATCGACGTGATCGCCGGCGCGGAACTGAGCAGCACCTTCCGCGGGGAAGACGTTCACGTCCTTGGTTACTTCTTGGACGTCGAGTCTCCGGCGTTGGCGGCCCAGCATCGGCGAGGGCTCGAACGCCGTGCCGCGCGCATGAAGGAGATGCGGGAGCGCCTCGCGGCTCAGGGAGTCACCGTCACGCGCCGCCAAGTGGACGCCCAGCGCGGCTCGACCGACGTGGCCCCGGCCAGGCCGCACTTGGCCCGAGCGCTGGTGGAGGCGGGCCACGCCGCGTCGGTCCGGGACGCCTTCGCCCGTCTCATTGGCGACGGTTGCCCAGCCTACGTTCCGACGCAGGTCGCCACGCCGGAGGAGGTGATCGGCGTGATCCTGGCTGCTGGAGGAATTCCCGTGTGGGCTCACCCGCCGGCGAGCCTCCTGGAGGAGCTGTTGCCGCGCCTGCTGGACGTCGGACTGATGGGATTGGAGGTCTACCGGCCGCCAGGGAGGTCCGCCAGCCCGGCGGCGTTGCGGAAGATCGCGAGACGGGAAGGACTTCTGGTCACCGGGGGTTCGGACTGGCATGGTCCGGCCGGGGGCTTCGAACTGGGGGACTTCTTTGTGACCGCCGACGAAGTCGCTAGCTTTCTGGAAGCGGGCGGGATGTAGCGCCCCATTTCTGAAGAGGAACCCCCCGGCGCAGTTTTTCGGCTTCGCCCAGGGTGTTGACTTCTCCCGACGGGGGGTTACCTTCCAAAGCTGTTCGCTTCGCATTCAGTGGCTGGCCCGCGTGGCTGGCCGTCAGGCGTCGGAGGCTCGCCCCAAGGTTCCCAAAGGGGGTGCCGCCGGGACGAAGCGAACGCCATGGTTCTTTGACAGCAAGGGTAGAAGGAAGGAAAGAGCCTTAGGTCGCTCTGACCGTCGGTTCCGTGGTGCCCGCTTGTCGGGTCGCCGGGGGGCGGCGGCATGAGCGTACGTGTTGGAAAGGCGACGGTGGATTAGCCCAGTTGCTGATCCGGAGGCGGACGGACGAAAGTCGCGGTTCCGCGTTCGGTCGAGGAACGAGGGCTGGTCAAGCGAATAAGTGCACACGGTGGATGCCTTGGCACAGACCGGCGAGGAAGGACGTGGCAAGCTGCGAAAAGCCCCGGGGAGCTGCAAGCAAGCCGAGATCCGGGGGTGTCCGAATGGGGCAACCCGGCGGGAGCAATCCCGTCACCCTTAACAAGGGAGCCAACCCAGGGAACTGAAACATCTAAGTACCTGGAGGAAAAGAAATCAACAGAGATTCCCAGAGTAGCGGCGAGCGAAAAGGGAAGAGCCCAAACCCGAGCGGGGTGACCCGCTCGGGGGTTGTGGGGCCGCGTGGGAAGCAGGCCGAAGCATAGCGGAACGGTACTGGAACGTACGACCAGAGAGGGTGAGAGTCCCGTATGCGAAATGCGAGTAGGCTGGCTGGCGCGGACCCCGAGTAGGCCGGGACACGTGGAACCCTGGCTGAATCCGGGAGGACCATCTTCCAAGGCTAAATACGAGTCTGTGACCGATAGCGGATAGTACCGTGAGGGAAAGGTGAAAAGAACGCCTGACGGCGAGTGAAATAGAACCTGAAACCGTGTTGCATACAAGCGGTCGGAGCCCAATTCGCGTCTTCGGACGACGGAGGTGGGTGACGGCGTGCCTTTTGCATTATGATCCGGCGAGTTACTCCTCATGCGCAAGGTTAAGGGCCTCGGGTCCGGAGCCGAAGCGAAAGCGAGTCTGAAACGGGCGTCGAGTGCATGGGGGTAGACCCGAAACCGAGGCGATCTATCCATGGCCAGGGTGAAGCCGGGGTAACACCTGGTGGAGGCCCGAACCGTTGTGGGTTGAAAACTGCTCGGATGAGCTGTGGATAGGGGTGAAAGGCCAATCAAGCTCGGAGATAGCTGGTTCTCCCCGAAATATATTTAGGTATAGCCTCAGGGAATTGTCTCTGGGAGGTAGAGCACTGGATGGGCTAGGGGCCTCACCAGGTTACCGAACCCAACCAAACTCCGAATGCCTTCGAGATGTATCCTGGGAGTCAGTGGGCGGGCGATAATGTCCGTCTGCGAGAGGGAAACAACCCAGACCGTCAGCTAAGGCCCCCAAGTTCGTGCTAAGTGAGAAAGGATGTGGGTGTGCACAGACAACTAGGAGGTTGGCTTAGAAGCAGCCATGCCTTTAAAGAGTGCGTAATAGCTCACTAGTCAAGTGGATCCGCGCCGATAATGGTCGGGACTCAAGCACGACGCCGAAGCTACGGATGACGCAAGTCATGGTAGGGGAGCATTCCCTGGTCTGAGAAGCGGACTCGGAAGAGCATCCGTGGAGAGCAGGGAAGAGAGCATGCCGGAATGAGTACGCGATAAACAGGGTGAGAATCCCTGTCACCGAAAGCCTAAGGGTTCCGGAGCCAGGCTTATCCGCTCCGGGTTAGTCGGTCCCTAAGCCGAGGCCGAAGGGCGTAGGCGATGGGAAACAGGTCAATATTCCTGTACCGTTCAAGGAGCGTTCGACCATGAGGGGGGACGCGGAAGTGACAGGACCGTCGGGTGGTGGAATATCCGATGCAAGGTGGTAGGCGTTGAGAGGGGAGAAAAGACCTCTTTAAGCCGAGCGCCGATGCCGAAGGGCCACCTAGTGGCCCGCAAAGGGTCCGTAACCATGCCGCCGAGAAAAGCCTCGCATGGGAGTTGCTTGGACGACCGTACCGCAAACGGACACACGTAGGCGAGGCGAGTAGCCTAAGGTGCTCGAGTGATCCGCGGAGAAGGAACTCGGCAAAATGTCCCCGTAACTTCGGGAGAAGGGGAGCCCGTGGTAGGTGAACCACGATGCGTGGGGAGCCGAAGCGGGCCGCAGAGAATCGGCCCAAGCGACTGTTTAGTAAAAACACAGGTGTCTGCAAAATCGTTCAAGACGACGTATAGGCACTGACGCCTGCCCGGTGCCGGAAGGTTAAAGGGAGGGGTTAGGGGAAACTCGAAGCTCTGAACTGAAGCCCCGGTAAACGGCGGCCGTAACTATAACGGTCCTAAGGTAGCGAAATTCCTTGTCGGGTAAGTTCCGACCTGCACGAATGGCGTAACGACTTGGGCGCTGTCTCCTCCGCGAGCTCGGCGAAATTGGAATATCGGTGAGGATACCGATTACCCGCGACAGGACAAAAAGACCCCGTGCACCTTTACTGCAACCTGTCATTGGGTCTTGGCTTTACATGTGTAGGATAGGTGGGAGACTGCGAACTGCCGTCGCTAGGTGGCAGGGAGTCACTGGTGAAATACCACCCTTGCAATGTCGAGGCTCTAACCCAGGGGAGTGAATCCTCCTCGGGAACAGTGGCAGGTGGGTAGTTTGACTGGGGCGGTCGCCTCCCAAAAGGTAACGGAGGCGCGCAAAGGTTCCCTCAGCGCGGTCGGCAATCGCGCGAAGAGTGCAAAGGCATAAGGGAGCTTGACTGCGAGACCGACGGGTCGAGCAGGAACGAAAGTTGGCCTTAGTGATCCGGCGGTTCCGAATGGAAGGGCCGTCGCTCAACGGATAAAAGGTACGCCGGGGATAACAGGCTTATCGCCCCCGAGAGTTCACATCGACGGGGCGGTTTGGCACCTCGATGTCGGCTTATCGCATCCTGGGGCTGGAGAAGGTCCCAAGGGTCGGGCTGTTCGCCCGTTAAAGCGGTACATGAGCTGGGTTTAGAACGTCGTGAGACAGTTCGGTCTGTATCCGTCGTGGGCGTAGGAGTATTGAGGGGAGCTGTTCCTAGTACGAGAGGACCGGAACGGACTGACCTCTCGTGTACCGGTTGTTCCGCCAGGAGCATTGCCGGGTAGCGACGTCGGGAAGGGATAACCGCTGAAAGCATCTAAGTGGGAAGCCCCCCCCAAGATGAGTACTCCCAGACTTTGGTCTCTGAAGGGCCGTGCGAGACTAGCACGTTGATAGGCGGCAAGTGGAAGCGTGGCGACACGTGCAGCTGAGCCGTACTAATGGCCCGAGAGGCTTGACCAGCACCTAACTTTTTCCACCTTGCCGTTCCGGCACGCCTTCGGCTCCTTCCTCCTTCTACTCTGCGTTTATTTGGCTGGTGGCCAGAGCGCAGGAGATACACCCGATCCCATCCCGAACTCGGTAGTTAAGCCCTGCAGCGCGGATGGTACTGCTGGGGCAACCCGGTGGGAGAGTACGTCGCCGCCAGCCTACCAAGCGAAGCGCCCCGCTCGGCCTTGATGCCGGGCGGGGCGCTTCATGTTTTGGATCGGGGAGGTCGAGCGCTACTACCGAAGGATCGAGCGCACGACGCTGGCCGGGTCCGAGGCGGCCATGACGGCACTGGCCAGCGCAACTCCGGTGGCGCCGGCTGCCAGCACGGAGGCGGCACGGGCGGGAGTGATGCCGCCGATCCCTACGACCGGGATCGTTACGGCGGAGGCGACGGCGGCGAGGCCGGCGAGCCCGATCGGACCCTCCGGCTTGGTCTTTGTGAGGGTGGGAAAGACGGCGCCGCAGCCGATGTAGTCGGCGCCGTCGGCTTGAGCGGTGCGGGCGGCGACGCGGCTCGAAGCGGAACAGCCGATCAGGAAGCCCGGTGGTGCCAGGGCCCGGGCGGCTGCAACCGGGAGGTCGTCTGGTCCCAAGTGCACGCCGTCGGCGTCGACGGCCAGGGCCAAGTCCAGTCGGTCGTTCACGAAGAGGAGCGCCCCGGCGGCTCGGGTGTCGGCGCGCAGGCGGCGGGCCAGGGGAAGAAGATCGCGAGGCGGGAGGTGCTTGTCGCGGAGCTGGATCGCCGGGGCGCCTGCCTTGAGGGCGTCGGCTACGACGTCGAGGATCTTCCGGGGTCGTGCGGAGGCTTGATCTGTGAGCACGACGAGGCGGAGCCGCCGAGGCAGGTCCACGGCGGGCTCAGCTGGCGGGGCCGAACTCCCGGCGGATGCGGGCGCGTGCCGCATTGTGTTCGCGAAGCGACTGGGTGAACACGTGGGTGCCGTCGGGCTTTGCGACGAAGTAGAGGTAGTTGGTGTCGGCAGGGACAAGGGCTGCGTCCAGCGCGGCGGTGCCGGGGGCGGAGATGGGGCCGGGAGGGAGACCGGCCCGGGTGTAGGTGTTGTATGGGTGGTCGGCGACCGAGTCCATGGCGGAGTAGAGGAGACGCGGACGGTAGCCGCCGAGCGCGTAGAGGACGGTTGGGTCGGCTTGGAGGGGCATCCCGATGCGCAGCCGGTTGTGGTAGACGCTGGATATGATCGGCATCTCGTCGACTCTGCGCGCCTCCGACTGGATGATCGACGCCAAGGTGACGGCCTCCTGTTCCGCGAGGCCCGTTGCAGCAAGACGTTCGCGGCGCTCCGGCGTCCAGTAGCGGTGGTAGCGGGCCACCATGGCGTCCACCACGGCATCGACGCCCACCCCTTCGGCGAAACGGTACGTATCGGGAAAGAGGTAGCCTTCCAGCCCGGGGCCGGGAACCGCCCACCTGGAATGGAGGTTGGTCCCCGAGAGGTCGCGGGCCACTGCGGCGGAGTCTGCCCCCGCAGCTTCGGCGATGCGGCCCGCCATGGCGCGGATCGTCATTCCCTCCGGGAAGGTCATCGACTCGCTGACCACCCGTCCCTCCGTCAGTGTCCGAAGCACTTCACGAGAGCGCGCACCAGCGGGGAGGTGGTAGGTGCCCGCCTTTATCGAACGGTCGCGGCCGCTCAGCCGGGCGCGCATGCGGAAGAGAAGAGGCCGCTCGATGATCCGGCGGTGCACGAGGGTGTCCACCACGTCCCGAAAGGTGGCTCCGGCGGGGACGTGGAAGACCACCGGGCTGTCGGCGGAGTGTGGCGGAGTCGTCGGAGCAAGAAGCGTGGAGCGCAAGAGCACCGCCGCAATCAGCACGGCGAACGCCAGGGCACCGGCGCGGCGGACGGTGGTGCGGTCCCAGCCGCGTGCAGTCTCGGCACCGGCGGGGTCGCGGCTGCGCGGCCCTTGGCTAGGCGTTCCGTCGGTCGGCATCGAGCCAGTCCTGGAGGATGACGGCGGCTGCGGCGGCATCGATCCTGGCCTTGTCCTTTCGCTGGGCTTTGGGCAGTCCGATCGATCGAAGGCGAGCTTCGGCTTCCACCGAAGAGTAGCGCTCGTCTTGGAACTCCACTGGGAGGAGGCTCCTGTCGCCCAGTCGCCTACCGAAATCGCGTACTTCGTCGGTCCAGTCACTTTCGCGCCCGTCGGGGTCCAGGGGAAGCCCGACGACGACGAGTCGCACCTTGTGTCGGTTGGCCAACTCCAGCAGCCGGCCAATGGGAGGACGCTTTCCGGCGCGACGCTTCAGCGTGGTCAAGGGGGTTGCCAGAGTCGTTGTGGCGTCGCTCAGGGCGACGCCGACGCGGCGGCGACCGTAGTCGAGGGCCATGACGCGGCCGGGTGCAGGGCTCATCGAGTCGGCCTTGGCCGTGCCTCCACAAGCACGTCCGTCCTAGCCCGGAACCGGTCGTCGTCGGACTCCGCCATCAGCCCCACCTCTACCAGAACGCGGAGGTCGCGCAGAAGCGTCCGCTCCGACAGGCGACCGTACTCTCGGGCCAAGTCGGGGTCGAGACGCGCGAGGTCCTCGGGTGCCAGGGGATCGTCCAGGGAAGCCGCGAGCGCCAGGGCCCGCCGCCGTCGGAAGACCGATTTCTTCCGGTGCTCCACTTCCGCGAACCGCTGGAAGACGAAGCGCCGCCACGCCGTTTCCAGCTGGGGTCGGCGGAGTGCACGCACCAGCCCTGCCAGCCCGTCCGCGAAGCCCTCGGCGGCGTAGGCGACGAACGACGTCAGCGACCGGTCCTCGACGGCCCGGCGAACTCGGCGGTCGTACTCCTGGCGGGTGTCGGCGTAGTGCTCCGGCAGCAGGTGACAGGCGAGCCCCGGCACGCCGGCTCGAAGCAGGTTGCAGCTTTCCGCGAGCCGAGCTGTCCGGCCGTTGCCGTCGGCGAAAGGACGGATCCACAACAGGTAGAGGTGGGAAGCCGCGGCGTGGACGAACCCGTCGACGAAGCGCTGGTCGCTCTCGGTGGGGGACGCCGTGGTGGTCGGCGACAGCGTCGCGGCCGGCCACGGAGTCGGGGGGAACTCGCGCTCCAGCCACTCGCACAGCTCCTCGACCAGTCCCGGAACCCGGCTTGCGGGAGGGCAGGGGAAAGGTGCGCCGGCGTCGCCGTTCGTGCCGCGGTTGGTGCGGAACTCTCCGGGGGTGCCCCCGAAACGGCGTCCCAGGTTCGCGCCGACGATCTTGTGCAGCTTCAGCAGCAACCCTGGCGACAGCGTGCGGCCCAGCGGTTTCGAGCCCAGCAGCATCTCCATGGCTCGCGCAGCGTTTCGAAGCTCGACAGCCAAGCGCCTCTGGCTGCGCGGCCGGCGACGGCCGGCGAGAATCTCGGTCACCTCGTCCGCGGAGAGCGTGCTGCCCGCCAGCGCAGTCGTGGCGGCGGTCGCTCGGGCGACGGCATCGTCGAGCAACGCGCGGCGAACCTCGGGCAGAACGGGCGCCTCCCGAAGCACCCCGATATTGGCGTCGCACCAGCCGAGAACGTACCGGGTCTTGGCCGAGATCCCCCAATGGCGCCGAAACCGGGGGACGGAAACGCGGGGATGACGTCCAGAAGCCCCGCGATTCAAATACGCACTGGAATTTGGCGAGCCACCGCTACCGTCAGTCACCGGCCAGAGCCTCCTCAACGCCACATGACAGGTTATCGGACAAAATAACGGTACTATTTGACGATCAATTTGTCCAGGCGTCGAGGGGAGGCGGGGCCAGCATGGCAGAACGTCCCCGGAGCGACTCTTTCTGCCGGAGTGCGGTTGGGGGCAACTCTCGGCGTCCAGCCCCTTCCAATCGAACCGGCCCGGACTTCAATTAAAGCAGTCCTCTCGCCCACCGCCCTCGGAGCCCCGTCCCATGTCCCGCTACGCCCACGCCTCCGTCCCCGCCGACGGCCAGAAGATCACCGGCGACGCCGACCACGGGCTGAACGTCCCGGACCGCCCCGTTGTGCCCTTCATCGAGGGCGACGGGATCGGCCCCGACATCTGGGCCGCCACGCGCCACGTAGTGGACGCGGCCGTCGCCACTGCATACGGCGGCACCCGGGCGATCGCGTGGATGGAGGTGCTGGCCGGCGAGAAGGCCAACGAGCGGACCGGCGAGTGGCTGCCCCAGGAGACCCTGGACGCGCTGACCGAGTTTCGCGTCTCCGTGAAGGGGCCGCTCACGACGCCGGTCGGCGGGGGCATCCGCTCCCTCAACGTCACGATCCGCCAAGTGCTCGACCTATACTCCTGCATTCGGCCGGTGCGGTGGATCCCCGGGGTGCCGTCGCCGGTCCGAGAGCCCCACAAGCTGGACGTGGTGATCTTCCGAGAGAACACGGAGGACGTATACGCCGGAATCGAATGGGCCTCGGGCACCGAGGAGGCCGAGCGCCTTCGCGCCTTCCTCCGGGATCGGATGGGGTCGAGCGTCCGCGAAGCTAGCGGGATCGGCATCAAGCCGATCAGCCCCTTCGGCACCAAGCGGCACGTGGCCGCGGCGATCCGATACGCCCTGGCCAGAGGCCGCGACTCGGTGACCCTGGTTCACAAGGGCAACATCATGAAGTTCACGGAGGGGGCGTTCAGGGACTGGGGCTACGAGGCCGCAGAAGAGCACTTCCCCGACAAGACAGTTCCCGAGTCCCGGCTGTGGGAGGGGGAAGAGGCGGCGGGACGGGTGGTGATCAAGGACCGGATCGCCGACGCCATGTTCCAACAGGTGTTGCTGCGGCCTTCCGAGTATTCGGTGGTGGCGACGCCGAACCTGAACGGGGACTACCTCTCCGACGCCTGCGCCGCGCAAGTCGGGGGACTGGGGATGGCGCCGGGGGCGAACGTGGGCGATGCGGTGGCGGTCTTCGAGGCGACCCACGGCACGGCCCCGAAGTATGCCGGTCAGGACAAGGTGAACCCGGGGTCGCTGATCCTCTCGGCCGGGATGATGCTGGAGCACCTGGGCTGGGACGAGGCCGCCCGGGCTGTCGATCGGGGGCTGAAGGGGGCCGTCGCCGCCCGTACCGTCACCTATGACCTGGAGCGCCAGATGGAGGGCGCGACCAAGGTGTCCACATCGGCGTTCGGCGAAGCCGTCGTCGCCCACATGTAGGGAGCCGGTCCGTGCGCATTGAAGTCGTTGGGGTGCCTGCGGGGACCGAGGACGGGTTGTCCGAGGTCGTCGCCGCGCCGCTGGCGGTGGTTCCGATAGCTGAGCGCGGCGACGAGTCGCCTGCGGAGTACAGCGTTGCGGCGAGCGATCTGCTGGTCGCGGCGCTGGACCGCCACTCGGGGCGCAGCTTCCAGCAAGCGTGCGCCAATGGCTCCTTCGACGGTCGGGAAGGGAGCTGGGTGGAAGGGCACGGCGACGGAAGCGTCGGACCGGAGCGGGTTCGCTTCGTCGGCACGGGAGAGCCGTTCACGATCGCCCAGTATCGGAACGCCGCCGGGCGAGCGGTGCGGGCCGCCGAGGACCACGGCGTCACGCAGCTGGTCTTTGTCGCTGCACACCTGAGGGATGTGGAGATCGACGGCGTCGCCAGCGCCGTGGCCGAGGGCTTGGTGCTGGGTGCGTGGCGGTTCGGCGAGTTCAAGTCGAACCCTGTGCGCCGTTGGGGCCGAGCCGTGCCGCCGGTGGAGTCCGCCGTGGTGCTCGTGTGCGAGAGGGAGCTTGAGCGCTGGACCGAAGGGGTCCGTCGAGGCGTCGAGTACGCGGGAGCGGCAAACTTGGCCCGGACGCTGCAAGCCCGGCCGGGGAACGTGGCAACGCCGAGCCACCTCGCCGCGGAGGCCGAGAGGATCGCCGAGGAAGTGGGCTTGGAGTGCGCGATCCTGGGACCTGCCGAACTGAAGCGGGAGCGGATGGGCGCCCTGCTGTCGGTCGCCCGGGGTTCCGACGAAGAGCCGCGTCTGATCGTCCTTCGCCACTCCGGCGGCGAGCCCGAAGAGCGGCCGGTCGCGCTGGTGGGGAAGGGCCTCACCTTCGACGCGGGGGGGATCTCCATCAAGCCCGCGAAGGGGATGGAGGATATGAAGTACGACATGTCCGGGGGCGCCGCCGTTCTGGGCGCGATGTGGGGGGCCGGCCGCCTGGGGCTGCCGGTCAACGTGGTCGGCATCGTGCCCTGCTCCGAGAACCTGTTGAACGGCTCCGCGAACAAGCCGGGCGACGTCGTGGTCACCCGTTCGGGCAAGTCCGTGGAGGTGATCAACACCGACGCGGAAGGCCGCCTGCTCCTGGCCGACGCCCTGGACTACGTTCTGGAGATGAATCCCCAGCGCATCGTCGATTGCGCAACCTTGACGGGCGCGTGCGTGGTGGCCCTGGGCCATCGTTGCTCGGCAGTGCTGGGAAACGATCCTGAACTGATTCGGGAGTTGCAGGCCGCGGGACGCGCGGAGGACGAGCCTTGCTGGCCGCTGCCGATCGAAGACGAGTACCGGAGGCAACTCGGCAGCGACGTGGCCGATCTCAAGAACGTCGGCGGGCGGGCTGCGGGCACGATCACCGCCGCCTGCTTCCTCTACGAGTTCGTGGGAGAGACGCGGTGGGCTCATCTGGACATCGCCGGGACGGCCTACGGCAAGACCAGGAAGCCCTACCTGCGCGACGGTCCCCTGGGGAATCCCTGCCGCCTTCTGCTCCGTTGGCTGGACACCCCCAGGGCGGAGTAGGGGCCGCCGGGGTCGTTGCGGGAGTTGCCGCGGCGATCCTCGGCTTTGCGCCTGTTGCCGGGGCCGCCGCTGCCGGGCAGGAGCCGCCGGACACGGTGCCCGTGGTCTCCGATTCGCTGCGGTTGGACTCGGCTGACGTAGCCGACCCGCAATCCCTTGATTCGCTGGCCGCGGACTCGCTGTCGCCGGACTCGCTGTCGGCGGACTCCGTGGTGGTGGACAGCCTGCCGCCGCCCCCGGTCCTGCCGTCCCTCGGGGACCTCTTGCCCTCGCGCACGACGCCCGGCGTCTGGGAGTGGGATCGGGAGGCGCTCCTCGGCGTGCGGGGCCAAACGCTGCGGGAGCTCTTGTCGGGCTTGCCGGGCCTGCTGCAGGTGCGCAACGGCGACTTCGGTGCCCCAACGGCGGTCTTCCCCGTGGGCTACTCGGGGGGCGGGATGCGGGTCTACTACGACGGCGTCGAGCACCTGCCGATGGAGGGATCGGTCCCCGACCTGTCTCGGATCGCCCTCTCGGGGCTTGAACGGGTTCGAGTCGTGCGCGGGGCGCGGGGCGTGGACGTGCACCTCTTCCGGCGGATCCACGGCGACAGCCGGCCCCACTCGCTGATCGAGGCCGGCACGGGGGACCAGGACACCAACGTGATGCGGGCGACGTTCTCCCTCCCCCGGGCGTTGGGTGGAAAGGCGTCCCTCGCGATTGACCGCCTGGACACCCAGGGGCGCAAGGACCCTGGCGCGATGACGGGCGCCTGGCTTCGCTACAGCATCCATCGGGGGGATAGGGGCGGCCTGCGCGTCGAGTACCGGCGGATGGCCTCCCAGCGCACCGATACCGCTTTCGCGCCGGAGACCGCGGTACGGTCCGACTGGACGGTGCAGGGCGCCTGGGCCCTCCGCGAGGGGCTGCTGGCCGAAGCGTGGGCGACGGGCGCGTCGATGGCGGCCGGGGACAGCTTGGCGACCTTCCCTTTCTCGATCGAGGACCGCCGGCAGTACGGGGCACGGCTGTCGGGGGGGCGGGGCGGGCTCCAGGGACGGGCCACGGCGCGCTTCAACGGCGGGGCAGGCGTCGCCGACCGGGTGCTCTCGGCAGAGGCGTCGGCGCTCTCGGCGCGATGGGGCGGAGCGGGCATGCGGCTTTGGCAGGAGGCCTGGGACGGGCGCTCCGGCTCGGGGTACGACGTGCGGGCGTGGGCGTCGCCAGTCTCCTTCGCCCACCTCTTCGTGGAGCGCGGAGACGGCAGCAGCTCCGTGCCGATCCTCTCCCCGTTGCCCGTGGCGCCGCCCGACTCTACCGAGATCTCTCCGACCGACAGCACCGACGCCGAGCCTGAGCTTCCGGAGGCGCCGAAGAACCGCTTCAGCCGCCGAACCGAGACTCGCCTGGGCATGCGCTTGGCTTGGCGCGGCATCGAGGTGTCGGGTGCCCGCATGTCGGTGGAAGCGGACTCGGTGTGGCCCACCGGGCTTCCCTTCGACCGGGGCGGGTTGGTCCGGCCCCAGAGTGCCCGGACGGGGTGGGAGGTGGTGGGCAGGATCCCCCTCTGGCCCCGGGGCCTAGCCATAAGGGGCGCGGTTCAGCTCTGGGATCCCGCCGACTCGGCTGCCCTCTACTTCCCCGACCATGCCTACGACGCCAGCGTGTCGTTCCACCGGACGTTCCTGGCCAGCGGCAACTTCGAGTGGTGGATCGACCTTGGGGTCCAGGGTCGGGCGCCGATGGCCGTGCCCCAGCCGCGCCCGCCCCCGCCGCCGGAGAACCCGGAGCTGTCGGCGCAGACCGGCGAAGAGCCCGAGTTCGTGCCGTCGCTGGTGCCGTTCTACCAGGACTGGTACTTCCGGATGCAGCTGCGCATCCTCACGCTGAACATCTTCGTGACCGTCGAGAACCTGACCCTGCGACCCGACAACCAGGACGTGCCCGGGCGGCTGTTGCCGGGGACGCGCGGTCTGTACGGCGTGAGGTGGACGCTGTGGAACTGACGCTCCTCCCGTGATCCGCAGCATGACGGGCTACGGCGCTGCCGAAGCCGAACTGCCGGACGGGCGCGTTCTCGTCGTCGAAGCCAGGACCGTCAACCACCGTCACCTGAACTGCACGCTGCGCCTTCCCCAGGGGTGGGAGCAGTTGGAGAGCAAGTTCGCGGAGCGCATTCGGGCGGCGCTCTCCAGGGGACGGGTCTCCCTGTCGGTGGGCTGCCGGGCCCCAGAGCGCGCGGAGGCAGGAGCCCTGGAGCTGGACGTGGAGAAGGCGCGCCGCTACGTGTCGCTCATGGAGGAGGCCGCCGGCGAGCTCCGCGTTGCCGGGCGGCTGGACGTCAACACGCTGGTGGGGTTGCCGGGGGTGTTTCGGGTCGAGAAGCGACCGGCGACGGACCCGGGCGAGGACGAGGCTCATGCGTTGGCGTGCGTCGGCGAGGCGTTGGAGAAGGTCGTGGAGATGCGCGAGGCCGAGGGCCGGCGGCTGGAGGCGGCGCTGCGGAAGAGCCTGAAGCGGATCTTGGCGCAGGTGGACGCGGTGGAAGCTCGGGTGCCGGAGCGACTGCTTCGGGAGCGCGATCGACTGAGGGAGCGGATCCGCCTCCTAGCGGAGTCGATTGACGTGGATGAGGATCGGTTGGCCCGAGAAGTAGCGTACTTGGCGGAGAAGTGGGACGTAGAGGAAGAAGTCGTCCGCTTGCGGTCCCACGTCGCCCTCTTCCTGGAGACTTTGGAGGGTTCGGCGTCGCAGGCCGGCAAGCGCCTGGGCTTCGTGGTCCAGGAGATGAACCGGGAGGCGAACACGATCGGCGCCAAAGCCAACGACGCGACCATCTCGGCGTCGGCGGTGGCGATGAAGGAAGAGATGGAGCGACTTCGCGAGCAGCTGGAGAACGTGGAGTGACCCCCGGGGAGGCGTCGGCGCCCGGCCGTGCGTGGAACGCGGGCGGGCCTTTGGTGCTGGTCGGGCCGTCCGGAGCGGGCAAGACGACGATCGCCAAGCGGCTCGTGCGGTCCCGCCCCACGCAGTTCGTGCTGTCGGTATCGGCGACCACCCGCGCGCCCAGGGCGGGAGAGCGGAACGGGCGCGAGTACCAGTTCGTCTCCCAGTCCGAGTTCGAAGCGATGATCGAGGGCCGCTGGCTGGCCGAGTGGGCGCGCGTCCACGGCTGCTACTACGGGACGCCTCTGCGGAATTTGACAGCCGACCGTTGCGGCGGCAGGACGCCGGTGCTGGACATCGACGTGCAGGGGGCGCGGCAAGTGGCGGAGCGGGTGCAGGGCGCAATCCAGGTGTTCGTGCTGCCGCCGGGGCCGGAGCAGTGGCTGCGCCGCTTGACGCGACGGGGGACGGAGACGCCCGAGGAGATCGCGCGACGGCTCCGCACGTCTTTGGCCGAACTGGACGCGGCCGCGTCCTTTGAGCGGGTGGTGGTGAACCGGGAGCTGGACCAAGCCGTGGCGGACGTGCTCGCGGCAGCCGGCTCCGCAATCGCGGGCTCGGCGGTCGCGGCGGCGGTGAAGAGCCTCTGCCGACGCCTGCGGGACGGCGCCCGGACGGAGATCGTTCGGCTCCAGACCGCGACGGCCGCCGCCCCGGCGTCGGGTGCCGGGACTTGACCCTCCTGCTATCTTGCCAGCCATGAGACTCTTTACTACCGACGATGTCGCGAAGAACAACCAGGGCAAGTACCTCGGCGTTCTCGTCGCCGCCAAGTACGCCCGGGAACTCAACCTGCTCCCCAGCGACCCGGTCCTTCTGGGCGACCAGAAGAAGCTGTCCACCCGAGCGCTGGAAGCCATCACGTCGGGCCAAGTCGAGTACCGACTAGTGGAGCGGCGTCCGCAGAACCCGATCTAGCCCGCCGGTGTCGTCCGGCGCCTACTTTCCGCCCCGGGAGCCCGTCTCTCCTTGGAAGGGCCGTCATGTGGTGCTGGGGGTCTGCGGTGGCGTCTCGGCGTACAAGGTGATCCAGGTCGCCCGCGATCTGACCCTTCTCGGAGCCGCCGTGGACGTCGTGCTCACCGAAACGGCTCGCCAGTTCGTCACGCCGCTGGCGTTCGAGGGGGTGACCGGACGCCGACCCGTCACGAACCCGTTCTCCGCCGATGGCGTGGCCCTCCACGTCGAGCTTGCCCGCAGCGCGGACTGCGTCTGCATCGCGCCCGCCACGGCGGACTTCATCGCTCGCGCCGCCGTGGGACGGGCCTCCGATCTGCCCTCCGCGGTCCTTCTCGCCACGGGGGCGCCGGTGCTCTTCGTCCCGGCCATGAACCGGCGGATGTTCGCTCATCCCCAGACCCAGGCGAACGTCGCGCACCTGGAGGAGGCCCTGCGCTACCGGCGAGTCGGCCCTCGCGCGGGGCAGCTGGCGGTGGGCGAGGGAAGGGGAAGAGGGAGGATGGCGGAGCCCCGGGAGATCGTGGAGGAGGTCGGACGCGCGCTGGGCAGGGAATCGGCCCTTGGAGGGAAGCGGGTGCTGGTGACGGCGGGCCCCACCCGAGAGCCGCTGGACCCGGTCCGATACGTGGGCAACCGCTCCTCGGGGCGCATGGGGTACGCCCTGGCGGCCGCGGCCTGGTGCCGGGGCGCAGAGGTGACGCTGGTGACGGGGCCCACCGAGCTGGCCCCTCCTCACGGGGCCACGGTGGTCCGGGTGGAGACGGCCCTCGAGATGCGCGAGGCGGTGCTGGCCCAGGCCGTCGAAGCCGACGTGGCCGTGTTTGCGGCCGCGGTGTCCGACTACCGCCCGGCCTCTCCGTCGGACGGGAAGATCAAGCGTCAGGAGGCGGGGGACGAGCTGGAGGTCGACTTGGTGGCGAACCCGGACGTGGCGGCGGAGGCGCTCGGCGTCGTCGATGCCGGGTGCGTGTCCGTGGGCTTCGCGCTGGAGACCTCTCGCTTGGTGAAGAGGGCCCGGGAGAAGATGGCCGCCAGGGGGTTCGACCTGATCGTGGCGAACCGGGCCGGCGAGGACGGGGCCGGCTTCGAGGTCGTCACCAACCGCGTGGTCGTCGTGACCGACGACGAGTCGCACGAGGAGTTTCCCCTCATGCACAAGGCCGTGGTCGCCGGGAGCATACTGGACTTGGTCGAAGAGAAGTTCCGGGGCCGTTGAGTGGCGGCGCGAGCCTGCTGGCCGCGTACCTGGACCAGCGGCGGCGGATGGGAGAGCCAGGGGTCGTGCCGGGAGGAACGACTCCGAGCGAGCTGACGAAGCTGGCGCGAGCCGCCGGGGGCATCGTCCCTGCGCAGGAGCCGCGCCCGTCGCCCCAGGAGCGTCCTTGGTCGCGCGGGCGCTCGGCCCTCACCGCAGACCGGGCCCCGGTCCAGCGACCGAACGTTGCGGCCCGCGCCGAAGCCCCAGGCGTGGAGAACGCCGGCTACGACCAGTTGCGAAAGGTCGCTCTGGCCTGCACCCGGTGCCCACTCTCCGAGGGGCGGCGCCATGTGGTCTTCGCCGACGGGAACCCGAACGGGCGGCTGATGGTGGTGGGAGAGGCCCCAGGGGCCCAGGAGGACGCCACCGGGCTGCCGTTCGTCGGCCAGGCGGGGAAGCTGCTGGACCTGATGCTGGCTTCGGTGGGTCTCTCGCGGAAGGAATCGGTGTACATCTGCAACGTCCTCAAATGCCGTCCCCCGGGGAACCGAAACCCGCTGCCCCACGAGATCGAAGCCTGCGCGTCGTTCTTGAAGCGCCAGATCGAGCTGGTAGCGCCGGAGGTCATCTTGGGGGTGGGCGCCTTCGCCGCCCAGTGGCTCGCGGCGTCCAAGAAGGCTCTGGGCAAGCTCCGGGGCGACGTGCACGTGTACCACGGCGTGCCGCTGGTGGTCACGTACCACCCGGCGGCACTTCTTAGGAACCCGGCTTGGAGTCGGCCCGCTTGGGACGACCTTCAGCTTCTTCGCCAGGTCATGGACCGATGAACGAGGTCTCCGGGTCCCCGGCTTCCCCCGAGCCCCAGGGCGACGCGACCCACGACCGGCAGCCTCCCTTCTCTCTGGAAGCCGAGGCGTCGGTGCTGGGCGGAATGCTGATCGACGGCGACGCGGTGGCCAAGGCCGTCGAGGTCCTGGACGACTCGATGTTCTACCGGGAGGCCCACCGGCGGCTCTTCCGCGCGATGGCACGGCTCTTCGAGCGCGGCGGCGTCGTTGACGTGATCACGATCTCGGAGGAGCTGAAGAAGACCGGCGACTTGGAGGGGGCGGGCGGGTACGAGTACCTGTCCTCCCTGCTGGACGCCGTTCCCACTGCCGCGAACCTGGAGTACCACGCTCGCATCGTCCGGGAGAAGGCGATCCTGCGGCGCTTGGTGGAGGCGTCCCACGCGATCGTACGGGACGTGCACGAGCCGGGCGAACGCACTGTCGAGGAGGT
The DNA here is from genome assembly GCA_958296005.1 of Longimicrobiales bacterium. Lineage (GTDB taxonomy): Bacteria > Gemmatimonadota > Gemmatimonadetes > Longimicrobiales > Gaopeijiaceae > CATQHQ01. The sequence continues at coordinate 1,549,778 of CATQHQ010000002.1, read as the reverse complement.
GCTGGACCAGGCGGAGCAGCGAGTCTTCCGGGTCTCGGAGTCCCGGGACAGGGATGGCTTCATCTGGATCAAGGAGATCCTGTACCCGGTCTTCGAACAGATCGAGCGCCGCCACGAGTCGGGAACCGACATCCCCGGCTTGGCGACCGGCTTCAGGGACCTGGACGTGATGACCACCGGGATGCAGTCGGGGGACTTGACGATCGTGGCCGCCCGCCCGGCGATGGGGAAGACCTCCTGGGTGCTGAACGTGGCCCAGTCGGTGGCGATCGAGCACAAGGTGCCGGTGGCGATCTTCAGCCTGGAGATGTCGAAGGAGCAGCTGGTCCAGCGGTTCCTCTGCGCGGAAGGCCGAGTGGACGCGCAGCGCCTGCGGCGTGGCAAGCTGACCCCCGACGAGTACCAGCGGCTGGGCCGGGCGGCCGGGTTGCTGAACACGGCGCCGATCTGGATCGACGACTCGGCCACGGCGAACGTGCTGGAGACGAAGGCGAAGGCGCGCCGCCTCAAGGCCGAGGCCAACGTCGGGCTGATCGTGGTGGACTACATCCAGCTGATGGTCGGGGCCAAGCGGACCGACAGCCGGGTGCAGGAAGTCAGCGAGATCTCCAGGGGCCTGAAGGCGATGGCCCGGGAGTTGGAAGTGCCGGTGATCGCCCTGAGCCAGCTGAGCCGCGCGCCGGAGCAGCGTCCCGACCGCCGACCTCAGTTGTCCGATCTGCGAGAGAGCGGTTCGATCGAGCAGGACGCGGACCTGGTGCTCTTCCTGTACCGTCCGGAGTACTACCACGGCCCCACCGACAAGGACGGCAACTCCCTGGAAGGGAAGACCGAGCTGATGGTGGCCAAGCAGCGGAACGGCCCTACGGGGAAGATCGACCTGTTCTTTCACAAGGCGTACACCCGGTTCGACTCGGTGGCCCGCGGCCCGGAGCCGCCCGACGCCGCATGACGTGCGTCGGCGTGCTGGTCCTGGTGCCGGCGGCGGGTTCGGGGGAGCGGATGGGGGGCGTCCGCAAGCCGTGGATCGAAGTGGCGGGTCGGTCGGTGCTGGACTGGGCTCTGGCGCCGTTCCTGGCCCGCGACGACGTGGTAGAGGTCGTGGTGGCGACGGCGGACGGCAGCCTGTCGGAGATCGCAGCTCGCAGGGACCGACGGGTGCGCGGGGTTCGCGGCGGGAGCACTCGGTTCGAGTCGGTGGCTCGAGCGTTCGACGCCGCGCGCTCGGACGCGAAGCTGGTGGCGGTCCACGACGGGGCGCGTCCCTTTCCGCCGGCCGAGGCGGTGGACGCCTGCATCCGGACGGCGGCGGCGGGCGTCGTGGCGGTGGCGGGGGTCCCGGCGGTGGACACGATCAAGCGGACCGACGACAGCGAGCGGATCGTGGAGACGCCGCCCCGGGACCGGCTGTGGTACGCCCAGACGCCTCAGCTCTTCCCCCGAGCGGTCTTTGAGCGGGGGTTGGCCCGGTGTCGCGCTCGGGGCGGTTCGCCCACCGACGATGCAGCAATGGCCGAGGCGCTGGGTGGCGTTGAAGTACGGATGGTGAGGGCTTCCCGGCGCAACTTGAAAGTTACGTCAGCGCATGATTTGATCGTAGCTAACGCTTATGTTGTAAAGGGAGTTGTGTGACTTCATCTCATGAGCAACTTGAGGATCATCCGACGTTGGACGAAGCCGTGCGCCGGCTGGCCGCGGGCGAGTTGGTGGTGCACCCCACTGAAGCGGTCTACGGGATCGGCGGGCTGCTGGACGCCCGACCCTTGGCGGCCCTCCGGCAGCTGAAGGGCCGGCGCTCCGAGGGTTTCGTGGTCCTGGCGCCTTCGCTGGACGATGTGCGGCAGCTGCTGGGCCCGGTCGGCCGTGCGCTTGCCCGGGCGTTCTGGCCGGGTCCCCTGACGCTGGTGGTGGACGACCCAGAGGACCGCTTCCCGCCTGGCTCGAAGGCTGCCGACGGTTCTGTGGCGCTGCGGGTGCCGGGCCGCCCGGTCGTCCGAGCCCTGCTCTCCCGGTTGGGCCGCCCGATCACCTCCACGTCGGCCAACCGGCCCGGCGAGCCTCCTGCCGCCACGGCGGGCGACGCCCAGCAGGCAGCCCGTTCGATGGGCCAGGAGCTCTTCGCTCTCGACGACGGCCCGTTGCCCGGCGGCGCCGCCTCCACGCTCGTGCGCTTGGCGGCCGGCGCCGGCGGCGTGCCCGTCGTGCTGCGCGAAGGTCCCGTACCCGCCGAGGCCGTCCGGGTCCTCGTCCGAGAGCGCCAGCGATGACGATCACCTTCGTCTGCACGGGGAACACCTGCCGGTCGCCGATGGCGGAGGCCGTCGCCCGTCGGCTGGTGGACGTCCACGGCTTGCGGGAGCACGGGAACCGGGTGGTCGTGCGCTCCGCCGGGGTCGCCGCCTTGCCGGGGTCGCCGGCCAGCTTGGGGGCCCGCCGGGCAACGGCGGCCGCGGACCTTCGGCTGGATGCGCATCGAAGCTTGAGGCTCACGGAACGCCTGATCGCCGAGTCCGACGTGATCGCGTGCATGGGGCGGGGACACGCGGCCGTCGCGCTGGAGATGGAAGGCGGCGCCAAGGTCCGCCTTCTCCGCGACGAAGAGGGGCGCGAGTTGGAAGTCGCGGACCCCTTCGGCGGGCGGCAGGAGGAGTACGACCGCACGTTCCGGGAGTTGGAGGTGCGGGTCGGCGGCCTCTTGGCCGGACTCTTTACCGAGGGCTTCGCGAGGCCGGGGAAGGGCGCGTCCTACGTCGTGCTGGGGAACCCGGTAGCCCACAGCCTCTCCCCGGCGATCCACAACGCCGCCTTCCGCCGCGCCGGGCGCCGGGCCGTGTACTGGGCGCGTCCCACCCGTTCGGCGGAGTGCGGCACCGTCTTGCGGGCCGTTGCTCTGGCCGGGGGTGGAGGCAACGTTACCGTGCCCCTCAAGGAAGAGGCGGTGGCGTCCCTGGAGATCGCCAGCCGGGCCGTGGCCGCCACGGGCGCCTGCAACACCTTCTGGGCGGAAGACGGCGTGGTCCATGGCGACAACACCGACGTGGAGGGGTTCCTGGGAACGTGGAGGGGCGCCCTTGAGGGGTTGCGGCTGCCCGCGGCACCGGACGTGCTGGTCGTGGGGGCGGGAGGGGCGGCTCGGGCAGTGCTCTACGCCCTGCTCAACTTCGGGCTCGCGAAGCGGATCGACCTCTGGAACCGCACCTCGGGTCGGGCCCAACGCCTCGTGGAGCACTTCGCCCGCGTGACGCCTCCGGACCGCCTGTCCGGCCACCGCCTCCGCGCGGTCGATTCCTGGGAGGGGGCCGCGCCCGACGTGGTCGTCAACGCCACCTCGGTGGGTATCGACGGAGAGGGTCTGCCCCTGGACCTGCACGGCTTGGCGTCACCTCCCCGAGTGCTGATCGACTTGGTGTACGGCAAGGAAACCACGCCGCTGGTCCGAAAGGCGCTCGCCCTGGGGATCTCCGCCCGGGACGGTCGGGAGATGCTCGTGAGGCAGGCGGAGGCGTCCTACCGCTGCTGGTTCGGCGAGGATCCGCCGGCGGGCGTCATGTCTGCCGCCCTTCCACAGACAAGGCATTGACCGCAGGAGTGGGGGCGGCGAGGCGACGCGCGGCAACGGTCCCGTTTGCGGTCCCGCGCCGGCTTTCCCAGACCCTGGCCGGAGCGATCGACTTCCTTCTCCCCCCGGCCTGTGCCGGTTGCGGTGGAGACGCCGGGGACCAGGCAGCGTCGGCGCCCGTCTGCCGAAGTTGCCGCCTGCGGCTGCCGCCGGTCCCGCATCCCGTTTGCGCTCGCTGCGGCGCACCTCTGGGGACCGGGCGTGCGCCCTCGTGCCTGGACTGCGTCGAGTGGCCCGAGCTCCTCGACGGAGCTCGCTCGGCGTGCCTGATGGAGTCGCCGGCCCGGGAGCTGGTGCACGCCCTCAAGTACCAGGGCTGGGAGGGCGTCGGCCGATTCATGGGCGAAGAGATGGCCAGAAGGGCCGTCGCACCGATAAGGGAGGCCGCGTTCGTGGTGCCGGTGCCCACATCTTCCCGCAACGTTCGGCGCCGCGGCTACAACCAAGCTCAGGTGATCGCCGCAGCCTTGGCGGAAGCGTTGGAGATCCCTCTGCTGCCTTGCTTGGAGCGTCGGAGGCAGGTTGGAACCCAGACCACCTTGAATCCGGCCCAGCGCCGGGCTAACGTCAGTGGTGCGTTCGTCCTGGCCGGACCTAGCCGGGACGCCGTTGAGGGCCAGCGCTTGGCGCTCGTGGACGACGTATACACCACGGGTGCCACCGTCCTGGCGGCGGTGCAGGCCCTCGCCCCTGGCCGCCCGGCCTCCGTTTTTGCGTACGCCTTTGCGCGGACGATCCCGATCTCTATGGGCCCCAGGCCAGACGAAGACCTCGATCTCCCCATCCGATGAGAGCCGCACTCGCATGGCCACTCGCGTAGCCGTCAACGGCTTCGGCCGGATCGGCCGGAACGTCCTCAGGGCCGCCAAGCGCTCCGGCGCAGAGTTGACGATCATCGCCGTCAACGACCTTGCCGACGCCCGAACCCTCGCCCACCTCCTCAAGTACGACTCGGTCCACGGCGCCTATCCCGGCCAAGTGGAAGTGGACGGCGACGCGCTTGTGGTGGACGGCGAACCGATCCGAGTCCTTTCGCAACGCGACCCGGCCCGGCTGCCTTGGCGCGAGATGGGGGTCGACGTGGTGGTGGAGTCGACCGGGATCTTCCGCACCCGGGAGCTGGCGTCCAAGCACCTGAAGGCAGGTGCGCGCAAGGTGGTGGTGTCGGCGCCCGCCAAAGGCGAGGACGTGACGATTGTCCTTGGCGTCAATCACGACCAGTACGACCGGACGCGCCACCATATGATCTCCAACGCCAGCTGCACCACGAACTGTCTGGCGCCGGTGGCCAAGGTCCTCTCGGATCGCTTCGGGTTCGTGCGGGGACTGATGACCACGATTCACTCGTACACGGCGGGCCAAGCGGTTCTGGACGGTCCCCACAAGGACCTCCGCCGGGCCCGGGCTGCGGCCGTCAGCATGATCCCCACCACGACGGGCGCCGCGCGGGCGATATCCCTCGTCCTTCCGGAGCTGGAGGGCAAGCTCGACGGGATGGCGATCCGCGTGCCGACCCCCGACGTGTCTCTGGTGGACTTGGTGGCCGAAGTGGAAACGGACGTGACACCGGAGGCCGTCAACGACGCCTTTCGAGCCGCGGCTGGAGACGGGCTGGCGGGCATCCTGCGGGTAGAGGACGAGCCGCTGGTCTCGGTAGATTTCACGGGGGAGTCGGCCAGCTCGGTGGTGGACGGACCGAGCACGTCGGTGATGGGCGGGCGGATGGTGAAGGTGCTCGCCTGGTACGACAACGAGTGGGGATACGCCAGCCGGGTCGTGGATTTGGCCCGTTACGTCGGCGGGGCGTGAGCCATCCAGCAGGGAGCGTAGTGAGCAAGACGATGATCACCTGCACGACGACCGAAGCCGAGCCCCGCTTGCCGGGAGCGCCCATTTCGACAACGCCGGGCCCGCCGCCGACAGACTGCTCGGACGCGCAGTCGGCCTCGGATCTGCCGCCCGACTTCAACACGTGGTTCCACAAGCACCGCGAGCCCGTATACCGCTACGTCCGTTTCCGCGTGGCCAGCCGGGAGGTCGCCGAGGACCTGACGTCCGAGGTCTTCATGAAGGCGTTGCGCGCTCTGGACCGCTACGACCCAATGCGCTCTTCGCCCCGGACGTGGCTCCTTCGGATCGCCCGCAACACGGTCACGGACCACCTTCGCGCCCTCCAGCGGCAGGGCTCGCTTTACGTCTCCCTGGACCGGGTTCCGGATCTCGTCTCCCAGTCTCCCTCCCAGGAGGAGCGGATCATCCACGAGGAGCAGATACAGAGCCTGCTCAACGCCGTGGCGACGTTGCGAGAAGCAGATCGGGAAATACTCTCCCTCCGCTACGGATCGGGCTTGGCCAACGCGGAGATCGCCGAGAACCTGAAGATCAGCCCCAACGCGGTGGCCGTGCGCATCCACCGGGCGCTGCGCCGTCTCAAGGAAGCCGTGACGGCCTCGGACGACGAGTAGATGTTCCCGAGACGCGACGGGAAAGGGAGCTCCGAGCTGCCGGAGGAGCTGGCGCGCCTCGACCGGAGACTGCGGGGCATCGCCATTGAAGAGCGGTGTTCCTTCGGCGTCGAACTCCGGGCGAAACTTGAGGAGGAGCACAGCCGAATTAGAAGCCACGAGGAGTGTTGTTCCCCTCGCCGTCGCTCTCTGAGCCCTCGCCTTGCGGTTGCTGCCGCGGCGGGGGCTCTTTTTTTTGGATCCCTCGGGCTGGCGGTGCCGTCGGCGCGAGCTGCCTTGGCGAATTTGCTGTTGGAACGCTTTCGGGCCGACGACCCCGGCCCCGGCGAAGTGCTGTCCGAGCCCCCGTTGCTGGCCGCCTTCGACGACCCCGTCGAGCCGGCGAGTCCCGGCGAAGGGGTTGTTCTCCCGCCGAGGCCCGACCCTCTCGACCTGCCCCGGGTCCCCATATCCGTGCCTGCCACCCTTCCCGGCCTCTTGGACCCGGACGGTGCTCGAAGGACCGTGGCCGATCAGTACCCCGACTACCTTCAGAGGGCCGGAGTTGGGGGCAGGGTGCGCGTGTTGGCTTGGGTGAACTCGGATGGAACAGCCGATCACCTCCGCGTCAGCGAGTCCTCCGGCGTCGCCGCGCTGGACCGGGCGGCTCGGAGCGCCGCGGGAGCCTTCGGGTTCCGTCCGGCGATGCGCGGCGCCCAGCCCGTTGGCGCCTGGGTCGAGTTCTCGATCCGCTTCCGGCCGTCGCGCATCGGCACCGAGCAGCCGGACCCCGAGTCCCGAGCGCTGCGGATTCCGCTCAGCAACTGATCCCGCCCGGCTGCGGCCGGCGTCGCCCATCGACTCTTGAAGAAGACCCTCGACGACTTTGCGCCCAGCGAGCTGACCGACGCGGCCGTCGCCGTTCGGGCCGACTTCAACGTGCCCCTCGACCGAGGGCGCGTCGCCGATCCCACTCGCATCGAACGCACGATCCCCACGATTGCGCGGCTCGCAGCCACGGGAGCGCGAGTGGTCGTCCTCTCCCATCTGGGGCGCCCGGGCGGCCGACCCGATCTCCGCTTCACGCTGAAGCCGGTGGCCGACTACTTGGCGGGACGTCTGGACCTGCCGGTACGCTTCCTCGCCCATTCCGCCGGTCCGGCAGCCGCCGAGGCCGTGGCGGCACAGGCGCCCGGCACGGTCATGGTGCTGGAGAACACGCGCTTCCTGCCTGGCGAGACGGCCAACGACCCTGCGATCGCCGAGGAGTGGGCCGGGTGGGCGGACCACTTCGTGACCGACGCCTTCGGCATTGCGCACCGCGCCCACGCCTCCAACGCCGGCCTGCCCCGTGCTGTGGAGGCGAAGGGCGGCGGCGCGGCGGCCGGATTGCTCGTGGAGGAGGAGCTGACCGTGCTGGGCGACTTGCTCGACCAGCCCCGGCGCCCCTTCGTGGCCGTGCTCGGAGGTGCCAAGGTGTCGGAGAAGATCGGCGTCGTGGAGGCGCTTCTTGCCCGTACCGACGTCCTTCTGGTGGGCGGCGCGATGGCCAACACCTTCTTCCTGGCGATGGGACTGGAGACGGGGGCGTCCATGACGGAGTCCGACCAAGTGGAGACGGCGGCGGCGCTCATGGCGGCGGCAGGCCCCCGGCTGGTGCTCCCGGTCGACTGCGTGGCCGCGGACGTCCTGGAGGCCGGTGCGGCCGCTCGGACCACGGACCGGAGCGAGATCCGGCTCGGCGAGATCGTCGGCGACGTAGGACCTGCGACCGTCGCCCTCTTCGGCGGCTTCCTGGCGGAGGCGGCAACGGTGGCGTGGAACGGCCCCATGGGCGTCTTCGAGACGGCGGGCTTCGAGAAGGGGACGTTCGGCGTGGCCCGGGCCGCGGCCGCGGCAGCGGACAACGGAGCCCAAGTCGTGGTCGGGGGAGGGGATTCGGCGGCCGCGGCAGCCGCCGCTGGCGTCGCGCCGCGCATGACCCATATTTCGACCGGAGGCGGTGCGTCGTTGGACCTGCTGGCGGGCAAGGAGCTGCCGGGAATTGCCGCCCTGTCGGACCGCCCCGAGGCCGTCGCCGAGGGAGTTCCCGCATGACCAAGGTTGTCGCCGCAAACTGGAAGATGCACCACGGTCCAAAGGCGGCCCGCCAGTTCTTCCAGCGCTTCCGACCCGAGGTGGACTCGAGGGCGGTGCGCATCCTCTTCTTCCCGCCCGACCTGTCCCTGGCGGCGTCGATCGGCGCGGTCGAAGGTTCGGCCGGGTCGGGAGCTCCCGTCGAGTTCGGCGTCCAGAACCTCCACTGGGAGGCTAGCGGGGCGTTCACTGGCGAGACCTCCGCCGAGATCGCCCGCGACGCCGGGGCGACTCTGGCTCTGGTCGGGCACTCGGAACGCCGCCACGTCTTCGGGGAGACCGACGAGGAGACGGGCCGCAAGGTGGCCGCCGCCGTCCGAGCCGGGCTGGTCCCCGTCGTGTGCGTGGGGGAACGGCTGGAAGAACGGCGGGCCGGTCGGCTCCGAGAGGTCCTGGCTCGTCAGCTCGGCGCGGTCGCGGAAGCGCTGCCGGCCGCTTCTGGCGCGGATGCCGCCGGCTTCATCGTGGCGTACGAGCCCGTGTGGGCGATCGGCACCGGCGAGACCGCGACGCCCGGCGACGCGGCCGACGCCCACGCGATTGTGCGGGACGTGCTTCGAGACGCCGTCGGCGACGGCGCGGAGACGGTCCCCGTCCTCTACGGAGGCAGCGTCGGGCCGCGCAACGCCGCCGCCTTGATGTCGGCGCCTGGGGTTGACGGCGTGCTGGTGGGCGGGGCCAGTCTCGACCCGGCGTCCTTTGCGGAGATCGTGGAGGCGGCTTGCCAAGCGGCCGCGCATTGACAGCGAGGGCTCGCCGGGGGAGCTTAGGCGGTTCCTGCAAGGCTCATCGGCGGCCGGGGAAGGCGGCAACGCCAACGCCCGCCGCGCATCGGACGCGAAGCGCAAATGTATGAAGTGCTCTTGGGCCTTCTGGTCCTGGACGGAATCTTTCTGGGCGTGGTCATCCTCCTCCAGTCCGGCAAGGGCGGAGGACTTGCAGCGATGGGCGGCGGCGCCGCGGCTACTGACGTGCTGGGCGGGCGTCAGGCAACCACGCTCCTGACCCGAGCGACGTGGACCGCGGGCACGACCTTCATGGTGCTGTCGCTGGTCCTGGCGATCATGTCCTCCCGGACCGACATGCCCACTTCCGTGCTCGAGGGGCTTGCCGCCCCGGCGACCACGATCCCCGAGCCGGTGCTGCCCGGGATCGCCGCGCCGGAGGACGCCGCCCTCCCAACCGAGGGAGCCGTCCCGCCGGACGCCTCGTCCGAACCGCCCCCCGACGCGCCTCCCCCCGAGGGGAACGAGCCGACGGAAGACGCTGGTCGGTAGGGGACCGCCGGCCGGCCGTGACCCTGGACGCCGAGACGGCCGAGGACCTCCTATACCAGGGGTTCCAGGCCCGGTTTCTTGAGGGCGGCGTGCGGGAGCTGGTCTCTTCGGGGGATCTGTCCTCGGAGTACGCCGATTTTCAGATCGATTCCCGCTCGATCGCCATCGCCCAGGCGATGCGCAGCCGCACCGACGGAAGGGGCGACGCCTGCGCGCCGGGTCCCTCGGCTCCTGGGCCGGCGCTCGCGTTCGGGGCGACGCCGCTGGAGTTTCTCCGTTGCGCCGCGCAAAAGGGGACCACTCCCGCCGCAGCCCGGGTAGGAGGCCGGAGCTGGACCGACCTGCGGCGAGCCTTGTTCGGTTGGGGTGGCCCTCGGGGGATCATGACGCAAGTGATGGCGGGCGCGGCTCTGGCGTTCCAGCAAAGGAGGGAGGACCGCGCAGCGTTGGTCTTCGAGGACTCGCGAGCGGTGGAGACGGGAGCCTGGCACGAAGGGATGAGCTTGGCGGGGGCCGCGAGCGTGCCGTTGATCGCGGTGCTCGTGTCCGGCCCCACCGTCGCCGACGACGGTCGCGGCGTCGCGGGCGTGACGGAAGTGGCGGCCAACTACGGCGCCAGCGTCGAGAGGATCGGCGCCGACCCGCTCGACCGCGTGTTGCAGACGGTCCGCGACGCTAGGCGGCAGGTTGTCGCCGGCGCGGGTCCGCTGCTGATCGAGCTTGCGCCCCCGGCCGACGATCGCTGGGCCGGCCAAGAAGAGCTGACTTCCTGGGCTGCCGCAGGAGGACTGTCGTCCAGTCGTCTGGAAGCGGTTCGCAACGCCGCCAAAGCAGGTGTGGACCATGCGGTGGCGCGCCTGCGGAAAGAGCCGGAACCGCGTGGTCGCGACGCCCTGTCCCCCGTGACCGCCGATGCCGCGCCGACGCCGCCGTGGACCCGCCGGGACCCACCTCGGCCTGGGGACCTGCCCTCCGCCGGCGCCGGCGCCGACGCCGGACCTATGCCCTGGGACGCGGCCCCGACCCCGTAGGGATGTCCACTCGCTCTCCGTCCACGCCGTCGGGGCCGCCCGCGCGGTCCCATGCGACCGCCCGGTCCGCGGCGTTGCCTGCCCAGGTCGCCCGGACCCGCGCCGGGGAGCCCGCGACGTTCCTCGAAGCTGTCGCGGAAGCGCTCTGGGAGGAAATGGAGCGGGACGAGCGGGTCTTCCTCATCGGCGAGGACATCGGCGCCTACGGTGGCGCCTTCAAGGTCACGCGGGGCTTTCTCGATCGCTTCGGCCCTTCGCGGGTAGTCGATACGCCGATCTCGGAGGGCGGCTTCACCGGCGCCGCGGCCGGGGCTGCGCACATGGGGTTGCGGCCTGTCGTCGAGATGCAGTTCATGGACTTCGTCTCCCCGGCCTACGATGTGCTCACCAACTACGTGGCCACGTCCCGCTACCGAGGCGCCGGACCACTGCCGATCGTGGTGCGGGGGCCAGTCGGCGGCGGCAACCGTGGCGGACCCTTCCACTCCCAGAACGTGGAGATGGCGTTCTTCCACACGCCGGGCCTCAAGATCGTCTACCCGTCGAACCCGCGGGACGCCAAGGGACTGCTCAAGAGCGCCATCCGGGACGACGACCCAGTGATCTTCGAGGAGCACAAGGGCCTCTACCGGGCGCCGCACTGCCGGGAGACGCTCCCTCGGGAGGACTATGCGATCCCCCTGGGGAAAGCACGAACCGCGCTGGAGGGGCACGACCTGACGATCGTCACGTACGGGCTCATGGTGCACCACTGCCTGGCCGCCGCGCAGGAGCTGGCCAAGGAGGGCGTCCGCGCCGAGGTGGTCGATCTGCGCACTCTCCTGCCCCTGGACGAGGAGGCGATCGCCGAGTCGGTCAAGAAGACGGGCAAGCTGCTGATCGTCCACGAGGACACCCGCACCGGCGGGATCGCCGGGGAGATCGCGATGCGCATCAACGAACGGTCGTTCGAATGGCTCGACGGGCCGATTCTGCGGGTCACCGCCATAGATTCTCCGGTCCCCTACAGCGGTCGGCTCGAGGACTACTTCCTGCCTTCGCCGGACGATGTGGTGGCCGCGAGCCGTTACCTTGTAGAGTACTGAAGCCTCGTACGGAAGCAGCAGCATACAACCGAGGGGAGCAAGGTCGTGTCGCGCATCGAAGTGCCAATGCCCCAGATGGGCGAGTCCATAGCCGAGGGGACCGTTTCCAAGTGGCTGAAGAGCCCCGGCGATCCGGTGGAGCGGGACGAGCCGATCCTGGAGATCTCCACCGACAAGGTCGACGCCGAGATCCCGTCGCCTGCCGGGGGCGTCCTCGTCGAAGTCCGCGTCGCCGAGGGCGAGACGGTGGAGGTGGGAACGATCGTCGCCTTCATCGATCCCGAAGCCGCGGCGGCGGCTAGCGGAAACAGCGGTTCGATCGTGGCGCCGGCCCAAGCCCCGGACGCGGCGCCGGATCCGACCCCGGCGTCGCCGCGGCCAGAGGGAGATGCCGCGACGTCCTCGGCCCAGACCGTGGAAGCTGCCGCTGCCGAGGGCGAGTCCGATTGCACGACCACCAGCGACGAGCGCATCCGCACCCGCTCCACGCCGGTGGTTCGCCGGATCGCAGCAGAGGCGGGCGTGGAGATCTCCCAGGTTCCCGGAACCGGGCACTTGGGGCGGGTCACCAAGCAAGACATCCTGTCGTTCATCGAAGGCGGGGCGGCGGACGCGGCCTCCGAGCCCGCGGCTGCCCCGCCGTCGAGGCCTTCCGTTGCGGCGCCCGCACCTCCTGCGTCGTCGGTCCCGGTAGCCGCGCCTGCGCCCTCGGTTGCGGCCGCCCCGCCTCCCGCCCGGGTCCCGGCCTCCTCCGGCCCGACCCACTCCGGCGCCGACCTTTGGGACCGCTTCCTGGGCGAGGTCCAACACCCGACCTTCCCGGTCCGCGAGGGCGACAAAGTCGAGCCGATGACCAAGGTTCGCCGCCTCACCGCCGAGCACATGGTGCTGGCCAAGCGGATCGCTCCCCATGTCCACTCGGTCATCGAGATCGACTTCACGACTGTGGACCGGATTCGTCGCGCGAAGAAGTCCCGGTGGGCGGAACGCGGCGCCCGGGTCTCCTACACGGCGTTCGTGGCGTGGGCGTGCTCGCGCATCCTCCGGGAGTTCCCGATGGTCAACGGCACCGTGTCGGGGAACAACGTCGTCCACAGAAGTGCCGTCTCCATCGGGATGGCGGTGGACCTGAACCCGGGCCTCATCGTTCCCGTGGTCCACGACGCCGAGCACCTGAGCCTAGTGGGCATCGCCGGACGGATCGTCGACCTGGCGAGCCGGGCCCGCTCGCGGCAGCTGTCGCCCAGCGAGGTTCAGGGCGCCACCTTCACGATCACCAACCCTGGGGTGCTGGGCACCGTCGTCGGGATGCCGGTAATTCCCAAGGGAACATCGGCGATTCTCGGCACCGGTTCCATCGACAAGCGCGTGGTGGCCGTGACGGACCCCGCCACCGGCGAGGACTTCGTGGCGATCCGCAAGCGGTCCTACTTCTCTCTGGGCTACGACCACCGGCTGGTGGACGGCGCCGACTCGGCTCGCTTCCTGTCGCGACTCAAGGCGGTGCTGGAGGACTTCCCGGAGGACGCCTGAGCCGACGAGGGACGCTCGGCGACGAACCGAGCGTCGCGGGAGCAGCGGGGGTGGACCCGTCGTGGAACGACCGCACCTTGGCCGTTCGGCATCTGGGGCGCGTCGCCTACGAAGACGGCCTCGCGATCCAAGCCCGGCTGGTGAAGCAGCGTCGCCGGGACGAGGTGCCCGACACCCTGTTGCTGCTGGAACACCCCCATGTGGTCACCTTGGGCTCGTCCGGCCGCGGGGACCACGTGCTGGCGTCCAGGGACGAGCTGGCGGCCCGGCGGATCGAACTTCACCGGGCGGGGCGGGGCGGCGACGCGACCTACCACGGCCCCGGCCAGCTGGTCGGCTACCCCATTCTGGACCTCAAGCCGGGGCGCAAGGACCTGCACGCCTACCTGCGAAGCTTGGAGCAGGTGCTGATCTCCGCCCTAGGCGCTTTTGACCTCGAGGGAGAGCGGGACCCGGCCGGAACCGGCGTATGGGTGGAAGATGCGAAGGTGGCCGCGATCGGCATCCGGGTGTCGTCGGGATGGATCACGTCCCACGGCTTTGCGCTGAACGCCAACACCGACCTTGCGTACTTCGGCGCGATCGTTCCCTGCGGCATCCCGGACCGTCCCGTGACCAGCCTCACTCGGCTCCTCGGCCGCGACGTCGCCCCGGAGGACGCCGTCCCGCCGGTCGTGTCGGCGATGCGCCAGGTGTTCGGATACGGCCGCGTGAACGAGATCGGCCACTACGGGGACGGTTCCGGCGGTGCGAACTCGATGTAGTCCCAGAAGCGGTCCCGGTCGTTGCGCTGCTGATTCAGCCACTCCTCGAACCCCGAGGGCACGGTGCCCGGCGACGACGACTGCTCCTTCGCTGCGCGCACCGCCAAGTGGTCCACGTACTCGTTCTTCGGGTCTCCGGCGTGGCCCCGGACCCACTTCCAGGTCACGTCGTGGCCGCTGATCACGCGATCCAGCTGTTGCCACATCGCCAAGTTCTCGATCGGCCCGGCCTTGCGCTTCCAGTTGCGACGCTTCCAGCCGGCCATCCACTCCGACGCGCCCTTCACCAGGTACTGGGAGTCGGACACGAAGCGGACCCGGCTACGGACTTTGAGGGCGCGCAGGGCCAGCAAGGCACTGGCGAGGGCCATCCGGTTGTTCGTCGCCGAAGGGCTGGACGTCCACACGTCCTTGCGCATCCAGGCGCCGCCTCTCCACGCCTCGATCAGTGCGGCGGCCCCGCCGGGCCGGTCCTGTCCCCGAAACTGGTTTCCCAGGCAGGACTCGTCGGCGTGTATCGTGACCTGGGGCGGCTCGGGGGTCTTGCAGGACGGGTCGTCGGGCATTTCTCGGGCTCGTCGGAGCGGGCGTCGCCGGCCCAGGGCGTCCGCGCGCGGGCCGTTCGCAGGAAGATACGGCTGCGCGTTGACGCTGGAAGGGGCTCGGCTAGATTTCGCGGCAACCCCTGCCAAATTGCCGACGCCGAGCACGACCGACGGAGGCCGGACGCCGCTGGACCACCGACGCCGAATGACTGCCTACATCCTCTTGGAAGACGGACGCCGCTTCGACGGCCTTCCGCTGGGCGCGCGGGGCGAGGTCGTCGGCGAGGTCGTCTTCAACACCGCCATGACCGGCTATCAAGAGGTGCTGACGGATCCCTCCTACGCCGGCCAGCTGGTCGCCATGACCTGCCCCCTGATCGGCAACTACGGCGTCAACGACGAGGACGAGGAGTCGGCGAGGCCCCAGGTGTCCGGGTTCATCGTAAGGGAGTCGGCCCGAGCCCCCAGCTCCTGGCGGAGCCGTGCCACGCTGGAGGAGTACTTGGCTGGCCACGGCGTCGTTGGCGTTCGCGACGTGGATACCCGGGCGCTGACCCGCCACATCCGCAGCGCCGGCGCCATGCGAGGCGGGATCGCCCCCGGTGACGTTCCCGCGGAGGCGTTCCTGGATCGAATCCTGGACCAACCCAGGATGGAGGGCCTGAACTTGGCTGGCGACGTGTCGACTGGAGAGCCCTATGTGGTCCCCGCCGTCGGGGAGGAGCGGTACCATGTGGCCGCCTTCGACTTCGGGGTGAAGGCAAGCTCGCCCCGGTTGCTGTCCGCACGGGGCTGCCGCGTCACGGTGCTGCCAGCCGCTGCCGGGACCGCCGACGTGCTGGCGCTGGACCCGGACGGCCTTTTCGTCTCCAACGGACCGGGGGACCCGGCGGCAGTGGAGCGCGCCGCGGAGACGATCCGGGAGGTCGCGGCGCGGGGCGTGCCCGTCTTCGGGATCTGCCTGGGGCACCAGCTGATCGCGCGGGCATACGGCGGCGAGACCTACAAGCTGCCGTTCGGGCACCACGGCGGGAACCACCCAGTCATTAACCACGCCCGAGGCGCGGTCGAGATCACCTCGCAGAACCACGGCTTCGCGGTGGAAGGCGGCGAGGAAAGCCAGGTGCCCGGCGCTCCCGACCTTCGAGTCACCCACCGGAACCTCTACGACGGCACGGTGGCCGGCGTCGCCCACCGAAGCCTCCCGGTCATGGCAGTGCAGTACCACCCCGAGGCGGCCCCGGGTCCCCGCGACAGCCGCTACCTCTTCGACGACTTCGTGTCCCTTCTAGCCGCCCGCCGTGGAGCCGGCTCGTAGCGTTTCCGCCGATGCCGCCCGCGCCGACGCGACATCCGCCCGTTGACGCCGCCCGGATAGCGGGCTTACATGTCTTGGAATCGGCATGGCGCAACGATCCCGGAGGACCGTAAATGACGAAAGCCGAACTTGTGGAACAGGTTGCCGATGCGATCGGACCCGGCGTCACCAAGCGGGACTGCGCGTCGGTCGTAAACGGGTTCCTCAATGCGGTGAAGCTGGCGCTTGTCCACGGCGACAGCATCGAGCTGCGCGGATTCGGCACCTTCAAGGTCCGGGCTCAAAAGGCGCGCATGGCCCGCAACCCCAGGACGGGCGAGCCGGTCCAGGTTCCGGCGCGCTCGGTGCCGGCGTTCAAGCCGTCGAAGCTGCTGCGGGACAGAGTAGGAAACGGACCTCCTCCTCCGCCGGAGCCGGTCTTTTCGCCGCACTACGCAGACCCGGCGTTCGTCTCGTTCCCGGCCCCTGGACCCGGTGCAGGGACCCGTTCGGCGGACGGCACAACGCCTCGGGACGGCTCTTCGCCTCGGCGGGCCGACCCATTCGCCGACGAACTCCTGCCCTAGCTTCCGGGAAGGCGCTTGAACGTGAACGTGTTGTTCTTCGCCTCGCATCGGGAGCTGGCGGGGGCGGGGGACACTGTAGTGGCGTTGCCCGAGCGCTCCACGGTGAACGCGCTGTTGGCGGCGCTCCGGGAGCGCGGGGGTGGATTGGCCCGGTTGCCGGAGCAGGTGGCGGTGGCGGTGAACCGGCAGTACGCAGACGGAGAGACCGTCTTGGCCGACGGCGACGAGGTGGCGCTGATCCCTCCCGTCGCCGGGGGCTGAGCCGACGCCCGGGCGTCTGGGCGCCGAGACGCAACGTCAGGAGATGCACCGGATGGCTTGGAGCGAAATCACCCTGGACCCGATCGAGCCGGAGGCGGTGCTGGCCCGGGTCGGCGCCGCCGAAGACGGTGCGGCGGTCCTCTTCCTCGGCGTGGTACGGAATGAAAACGAGGGACGTCGCGTGTCCGGGATGGAGTACGAGGGGTACGTGGCGATGGCCCGCCAGCAGCTTGCGGCGATCGCGAGGGAGGCGGCGGAACGGGCGGGGAGCCCCCGGGTCGCGGCGGTTCACCGGCTGGGGGAGCTGAAGGTGGGCGAGGTCAGCGTGGCCGTTGCCGTTTCCACTCCCCACCGCGCGGAGGCGTTCGACGCCGCCCGCTACGCGATCGAGGAGATCAAGACGCGCCTTCCCGTGTGGAAGCGCGAGCACTACCTGGAGGGAGCGCCCGAGTGGCTCGGGGGGCGGACGCCGGTGGTTGCTGGAGGCGCCGAATGAGCTGGCGACGTGCCGGACCGGTGGCGACGACCGTCGGCGGCTCCGGTGCGGACGGTCAGGCGACCGCGGGCGGCGCGTCCAGCCCTGCGATGGTGGACGGCTTCGGACGCCGGATCGAGTACCTCCGCATCTCGGTGACCGACAAGTGCAACCTCCGGTGCGTCTACTGCATGCCCGAGGAGGGACTGCCGTGGCTTCGGCGCGACGACATCCTCACCTACGAGGAGATCGCCGAGATCGTGGGAGTGATGGCGCGGATGGGCCTCCGGCGACTGCGGCTGACCGGCGGCGAGCCCTTGGTGCGGAAGGACTTGACGCGCTTGGTGGCGCTCCTGTCGGCGGTTCCGGGGATCGAGGACATCGCGCTCTCCACCAACGCCGTGCTGCTGGCCCGGCAGGCCCATGCGTTGCGCGACGCCGGCGTCTCCCGAGTGAACATCTCGCTGGATTCGTTGCGGCCCGAGCGCGCCGACGCGATCGCCCGCCGTCCCGGCACCTTGGCCAAGGTTCTGGAGGGGCTGGACGCGGCCTACGCCGTCGGCTTCGAACCGATCAAGATCAACGTCGTCCTCATGCGCGGCCAGAACGACGACGAGGTTCCCGCCTTCGCCGAGCTGTCCCGCGACCGGCCCCTCCATGTGCGGTTCATCGAGGTGATGCCCACCGAATCCAACTTGGAGCTGAGCGCGTCCAACTTCCTCTCCTGCGAAGAGGCGTTGGAGGCCGTCCGGGCAGTGGACGAGCTGGCGCCGGTCGCCGGTCCCCCGGGGAACGGTCCCGCGACCTACTATGCCTTCCCCGGCGCGCTGGGCACGATCGGGGTCATCACTCCCATGAGCCACAACTTCTGCAGCCGGTGCAACCGCATGCGCCTGACCGCCGACGGCCACTTGCGACCGTGTCTCTTCGGCGAGATGCAGACCCCTCTGCGGGACGCCTTGCGCCGGGGCGACGACCTGGTGCCGCTGGTGGCCGAAACGCTGCGCATCAAGCCGGAGAAGCACTTGCTGGTCCAAGGGTCGGCGATAGGGTCCGGCGGGCTGGTGGCGTTGTCGCAGACGGGGGGTTGAGGAGCGAAGCGGCAGCGGTCCTCCGTCGGTGCCAGCAGCTCCCCGAATCCAGTTGACTTCCCGGCGGCCCGGAGTAGCTTCCTAACCTGTCCCGGCCGGGCCGTGCGCGGCGGAGGCCGGCGCCTGAATCGCCACCCACGCTTCCAGCCAGCCCCTGCAAGAGATGCCAGCCAGAAAGATCACCGTCGTCGGCGCGGGACATGTGGGCGAAGTTTGCGCCCAGCGAGTCGCCGAGAAGGAACTGTGCCAGGAAGTCGTCCTGATCGACATCGTGGACGGGATTCCCCAAGGCAAGGGCCTCGACCAGTGGCAGAGCGCCCCCGTGGAAGGCTTCGACACCCGGGTCGTGGGCTCCCAGGAGTACGGGCCGGCGGAGGGCTCCGACCTGTTCATCGTGACCGCCGGGATCGCGCGCAAGCCGGGGATGAGCCGCGACGACCTGTTGCGCACCAACGCCGGGATCGTGCGTTCGGTGGGACGCGAGATCGCCCGCGTCGCCCCCGAGGCGGTCGTGATCGTCGTGTCGAACCCGCTCGACGTGATGGCCTACGTCATGAAGGAGGCCACGGGCTTCCCTCGCGAGCGCGTGATCGGCATGGCCGGGGTGCTCGACACGGCCCGCTTCCGCGCCTTCATCGCGATGGAGCTGGACGTGAGCGTTCAGGACATCCAAGCGCTCGTGCTGGGCGGCCACGGCGACACGATGGTGCCGCTGGCTTCCTACGCGTCCGTGAGCGGGATCCCCCTCACGCAGCTGGTGGCGCCGGATCGCCTGGAGGCGCTGATCGACCGGACGCGAAACGGCGGCGCCGAGATCGTGGGCTACCTCAAGACCGGCAGCGCCTACTACGCGCCGTCGGCGGCAGCGGTCCAGATGGCCGAAGCCGTCGTCAAGAACCAGCGCCGCATCCTGCCGGCCGCCGCCTACCTGGACGGCGAGTACGGCGAGCGCGGCATCTACCTGGGCGTGCCCTGCAAGCTTGGAGAGGGCGGGCTGGCGGAGATCGTGGAAGTGGATCTCACCAGCGACGAGGAAGCCGCCCTGGCGAGGAGCGCCGACCATGTGCGCGCCACCATGGCGGGGCTGGAAGGGAGCTGACGGGACCGGGCGCCGGCTTCCCGAGCTAGGGAGACCGGAAGCGCTCCGGCGCCACCTCGGGGTTCAGCACGAAGTCGCTCGTTACCAGTACCTTCCACACCTTGCCGTCGGCGTTGACGTGCACTCGACGCCCCGCGAACACGTAGCCGTCCACCTCCCGGATGTCCTCCCAGTAGGTGCGGCTGACGTTGGTGCGCCCCTCTTCCCGGTAGCCGATCGACACGGGCATCGCCCGGCCTTCCTCGAAGGCGTAGAACCACGTGTCGTCGTGATCGCCGACGCCCTCGCCGAAGGTGACTCGCACCAGCTGGCGGCGATCGTCGTCGGTGCCGTCGTAGTGCAGGAAAACGCCCGGGTCCTTCAACTTGAACGGTAGCCCGATCCAGTAGAAGACGTCGCCGGCAACGTACCGCGCCTCGTCCCAGTCCTTGTCGCCGGCGGAGAGCGCCTCGCCGTTCATGACGGCCCACTCCACCTGTCCGTCGAAGCCGTGCTGGATGAAGTTGTTGCCTTCCCAGCGTTCGACCCGGGCCGCTTCCCCTGCCTCCAAGCGAGCGATCTCCACGTAGCGCGGGCGCGTTCGGCGGAGTCGGCCGCTCGCCGGGTCGTAAGTCTTGGTCGTAAGCGTGTACGATGCGCTTTGGAGCCTCCAGTACGTCTCCATCCCGCCCAATGCCTCGATCCAGCCGTCCACCAGAGCTTCGGCGGCCGGGTCGGACTGGGGCGCGGGCGCGCTCGAGGCGGCTCCCAAGACCACCGCAGCCGTCGCCACGATCGCCGCGGTTGCCGCCAACGCCGCCGCTGGCCGTACTACCGTTCGCGTGGTCGTCCTGATGCCGCTGCTCATCGTGCGTCTCCTTGCCCGAAGCGGGTGCTCTCGTGTTGCCGACGTCGGCGGACTGGAGCTACCGGCTTTCCTCGATCATCTGCTCCACGGTGCGCATCCGGGCGGCCAAGCCGCGCACCGCGTTCACGTATACTCGCTCCCACCCGCGAAGCGCGGCACGGTTGTCGGTCTCGATCTCGTAGCGGAGTCCCGGCAGCATCCACGACGCGTAGCCGGAGAACGGATCCGGCGACACGTACAGCGACCGGCTCCACGGTCGGTCCTGCAGTCCCCGGTCGTTCAACCATGCCTTCTCCAGCCCGATCAGCGCGCGGTTGACCCGCTCCGCCGCCGCCGGCTTCACGTCTCCCGAGGCCGTCCACCGCTCCCGGGCCGCGGCCAGGTCGCCGGCGGCGTCCTCCAGGTCGTCGACCGCCGTCGCCAGCGCGGGGAACGCCACATCGAGTCCCCGAGCGTCGGCGACCTCGTGCAGGCTCGCCAAGTGGGTCCGCACGTCGGCGGCGTAGCGCTCGACGTCGTAGGGAAGCACGTCGGCGTTGGCGAAGCGCAGCGCCAGCACGCCGTCGGTCCGCGCCACCATCGGCCCGAAGACGAACTCCGTGTCCCCGAATCGCTCGTACCACGCAAAGTTGTCGTAGTTGGAGTGGTAGACGCCGCCGGGGTTGCCGCTGGAGAGCGCTCCCGAAGGCACGCCCGCATGGGTGTAGAACGCCACGTGGTCGCTGCCGCCGCCCAGGTTGCCCAGCGACGGCTCGTCGGCATCGGTCCCGGCCCGCTTGATCCACCAGTCGTAGACGCTGTCGTCGGTCCCCGGGTACGCCACCGCCTTCGTAGCCTCCAGGATCTGATCCTTCAACGACGGCGACGACGAAGCTCCGAAGTTGCTGCCCGACACGGCGCCGTCGGCGTTGATGTACGCGATCGCGTTGGCCTCCAGCTCCTCCCGAAACTCCTCCACCCACTCGGTGGAGCCGATGATCCCCGCCTCTTCGGCGTCCCAGTGGGCGATCATGATCGAGCGCCGCGGCGGGCAACCCGCTTCGGCCAGCTCCCCTAGCGCCTCCCCCAGCGTCAGGAGCATGGCGGTCCCGCCGTTGGGGTCGATGGCGCCGAACCCCCATGGGTCGTAGTGGGCACCCAGGACGAACCACTCGTTGGGGAACTCGGTGCCCCGGAGCGTCCCGACCACATTGACCACTCGGGTGAGCGCCTTGGGCTGGTCCACGCGCACGCGCACGGTCAGGCCGGGCCCGCCTTCGATCCGGTAGGTGACGCCTTCGACGCCGCCGTGCCACGCTTCCGGTGCTTCTCGGCCCTCCATCCGGTTCAGGATCTCCGACGCGGGGCCGTAGCCGAGAGGCAGCACGGGAATCGAGTGGAGCGGCACTTCGGACGGGTCCAGACGCTCTACCTCGCGGTCGCCGTCCAGGGGCAGGGCGGGCTCGAAAGGCGTCAGAGGGTCGCCGGTCCACGGCAAGGTCAGCACCGATCCGCGCTGGATCGTCTGGCTGTTCATCATCGGACCGTCGGGGTAGGGCAACAGCGCGTCGGGCCCCCCAGGCCCTGGATCGTTGAACATCACGACCCCGACCGCTCCCCGTTCCTCGGCGAACTTCACCTTGTAGCCCCGGAAGTTCCCGCCGTAGCGAGCCACGACGATCTTGCCCGCCACCGAAACGCCGATCGAGTCGAGCGCCCGGTAGTCCTCCCGCCGTCCGAAGTTGGCGTACACGACCTCGGCGGTCACGTCGCCGGAGCCGGAGAAGGCGTTCCATCCGTTCAAGAGCTCGGGGTGGCCGGAGAAGCGATCCTCTTCGAGCTCCGGCTCCCGGTTGGAGAGCTGCATGGCAACGGGAGTGACGATGTGGACCTCGACGTCGTCGGTGAGCTGGGGCAGGTACACGTCGTAGGGGTGGGACACCACCTCCAGCCCGGCCGCCTCCATCGCCCCGGCCAAGTACCGTCCGACCCGTCGCTGGGCGTCGGAGCCCGCTGGGTGCGGATGCTCGGTGATCGTCCGCAAGTGCTCCCGGAAGGAGTCGCTGCGAGGCAACGGAAGGAAGCGCTGCTCGCAGACGGCCTGCTCGGCGGCTCTCGTTGTGGTGAAGCCGGTGCGAGCCGGCGTCTGCGGTGCCGCCGAAGCGGGCGATACGATCGCCGAAACGGCTAGGGCGACGACGAGCGAGAAGGTGACGGCCGGTGCCCGGCGGCCCCGGCGAAGGGAGTGGAAACGGCTCACGGTTTGCGTCTCGGCGGCTAGAGTATTGGGAGGGTGACGCCGGTTTGGTCCTGGTACTTGCCCTTCCGGTCGGCGTAGGCCACTTCCGGCAGCTCGTCGCCCTGAAAAAACACCAGCTGGGCGATCCCTTCGCCACCGTAGATCCGCGCCGGCAACGGCGTGGTGTTGGAGATCTCCAAGGTCAGGTAACCCTCCCAGGTGGGCTCCAGCGGCGTGACGTTCACGATGATTCCGCACCGCGCGTAGGTGCTCTTGCCCACGCACAGAACGAGCACGTCCCGCGGGATGCGGAAGCGCTCCACGGTTCGGGCCAGCGCGAAGGAGTTCGGCGGGATGATGCACTCCCGCTCGGTCACGTCCACGAACGACCGCTCGTCGAACGACTTCGGGTCCACCACCAAGTTGTGGACGTTGGTGAACACCTTGAACTCGGGCGCGACCCGGATGTCGTACCCGAACGACGAGAGTCCGTACGAGATGCTTCCGTCCCGGACCTGGCCCGCTTCGAAAGGCTCGATCATCCGGTGGTCCTGGGCCATGCGGCGGATCCAGCGGTCGCTCTTTACGGGCATGAGGGTTGGTAGATGAGGGTGGCGTCTCGGATCGAGGAAGGGGTGCTGCCTTCGGTTGGCCAGTGGCCAAGTTAGCCCGGTCGCCCGGCGACCGCCAAGGGAGCAGCGGAAGCCTGCGAGCCGAAGCCTGCCGGGCTGTCTCCAAACGCTCCGCCTTGGTCTTGTCCTATGGGCGGCAACCCCAGCTTGAATCCCTGCCGCGCTCGCCGTATCTTCTCCCGTCCGCGTTCGTGAAGCGTTTCACATGCCCCGGGAGCTGCCCGGACGGTCGATGACCAAGTCCTACGCCCCCATACTCGTCATCCTAGGCGTCTCGATCCTGAACGCCGTCGGGATGGTGGTCGCCTCGCACGTGCTGAACCCCAGCCGCCCGACGCCTCAGAAGTCGATGCCCTACGAGTCGGGCATGATCCCCTTGGGGGATACGCGGGCTCGGTTCTCGGTCAAGTTCTACATGGTGGCGATCAGCTTCATCGTCTTCGATCTGGAGACGATCTTTCTGATTCCGTGGGCGGTGCGCGCGCGGGAGCTAGGTTGGGGGCCTTTCGTGGCGGTGTTCCTCTTCGTCGTGGTGCTGGCCGTGGGGCTGGTCTACGAATGGAAGAAAGGCGGGTTGGAATGGGATTGAAGCAACCGGGCATCTTCGGCACTGGGTCGCCCACCTTCCTCACGACAAAGCTGGACTTCGTGGTCAACTGGGCCCGGCGCAACTCTCTCTGGCCGATGCCGTTTGGGACTGCATGTTGCGCCATCGAGATGATGGCGTCGGCGGCGAGCAACTACGACTTGGCCCGCTTCGGCATGGAGCGCATGTCCTTCAGTCCGCGGCAGGCCGACGTGCTGATCTGCGCGGGCCGTGTCCCCTACAAGCTGGCCCCGGTGCTTCGTCGGATATGGGACCAGATGATGCAGCCCAAGTGGTGCATCTCGATGGGGGCGTGCGCGTCGTCGGGGGGGGTCTTCGACGTGTATTCGATGGTGCAGGGGATCGACACGATCGTGCCGGTGGACGTGTACATCCCGGGCTGCCCGCCCAGGCCCGAGGGCCTCATCTACGGCCTGATGATGGTCCAGGAGAAGATCCGGGGCGAGACCCTGGCCCGCCACGCCGACCTTAGGGCCGAGGACCCGGCCGCCACCGGCCGCCCCCGGGCGGAAGACCAGGAGGTCGCCGACCTTACGGGACCGTTCGGGAACTCCACGCAGCAGAACCAAGTTGCCGGGCTGGTGGAGACCAGCGCCGTGGGCCGTCCCGCGGACCGCCTGCCGTAGCCGCGTGGCCGATTCTCCCTCTGCGACCGGCGGCCCGGCGGCCAACCCGTCTCCTTTCGACTTGGTGGCGGAGGGCCCCCTCTCCACCGCTCCGCCGACGCCGATCGTCCCGACGACGGAGCACGTCGCCCCCGTCAACGACTCGGTGGACGCCTTGCGGGAGCGCTTCCCCGACGCCGTCCTCCGCAACGAAGTGTGCGCCGGCGACCAGGACGTGGTGTACGCCGATCCGGCGTGCGTGGTCGATATCCTGGCTTGGCTCCACGACGACCCGGAGCAGCAGTACGACCACCTGGCCGACGTGACGGCGGTGGACTACGGGGGCGGTCGCCCGCTGCAAGTGGTCTACCAGCTCTGGTCGATCCCCCGCCGCAAGGCCCTCCGCATCAAGTGCGAACTGCCTTTGGACGCCCTGGAGATCGACAGCGCGACCGCCATTTGGCAGGGCGCCGACTGGCTCGAGCGGGAAGTCTACGATCTCTTCGGCATCCGCTTCCAAGGCCACCCGAACCTCCGCCGGATCCTCATGCCCGACAACTACGGCGAAGGACACCCGCTGAGGAAGGACTTCCCCCTGCGGGGTCGGTTCTCCCGCGCCGAGCAGACCCGCCGGGCCCTCACGCAGGACCCGGAGGACTACTACGTGCCCGGGGAGATCGCCGAGCGCACGCCCCAGCTGGCCGACGCGGGTGCCGCCGCCGCGCCCGCCCCCGAGGGGTCCGTCTAGATGGCCGTCTCCACCGCCGAGTACGCCGTCGCCCGCAACCCCGAGATGGGACCCGACGGCGCTCTGGTCGCCAGCCCGGTCGAACCCTTCGACGCCCCAGAGCCCGAGCTGGGCTCCGAGACGATGCTGGTGAACGTGGGTCCCCAGCACCCGGCCACCCACGGCGTTCTCCGGTTGGTGGTGGAGCTGGACGGCGAGACGGTGGTCACGGTCACGCCCCGGCTGGGCTACCTCCACTCGTCGTTCGAGAAGCTGGGCGAGTACCGCACGTGGAACCAAGTGGTGCCTCTCACCGACCGCATGGACTACCTGGCGCCCCTGATCTACAACTGCGCCTACGTCATGGCGGTCGAGAAGCTGATGGGGATCGAGGTGACGGACCGCTGCCGGGTCGCGCGCGTCGTCTGCATGGAGATGGACCGGATCTTCTCCCACCTCCTCTGGCTGGGCACGTGGTCGATCGACGTAGGCGCCTTCACCCCGTTCCTCTACGCCTTCCAGCAGCGAGAGAAGGTCTACAAGCTCCACGAGGCCCTCACCGGCGCCCGCATCACTACCTCCGCTACCCGGATCGGCGGGATGATGGCCGACCTGCCCGAGGGCTGGACCAAGGGCGTGCGCGAGTTCGCCGACAACCTGCCCGCCACACTGGACGAGATCGACGGCCTGCTGACCTGCAACGCCATCCACGTCGGCCGCACCCAGGGGATCGGCGCCATCTCGGCGGAGGAGGCGGTTAACTACGGCCTGACCGGAGCCAACCTGCGGGCGAGCGGCGTTTCCTACGACGTGCGCAAGGATCGGCCCTACTACGACTACGAGAACTACGACTTCGAGGTCCCCGTCGGCTGCCACGGCGACTGCTACGACCGCTACTTGGTGCGCATGGAGGAGATGCGCCAGAGCATCCGCATCCTGCACCAGGCGCTGGACAAGCTTCCGGACGGTCCGATGGACGTGGAGGACCCGAGGATCACCCTGCCATCCAAGACCGACTGCATGTCCGACATGGAGTCGATGATCCATCACTTCAAGCTGATCACCGAGGGCATCCCTGCTCCCGCCGAGGACTGCTGGTTCTCGATCGAGGGGTCGAAGGGAGAGCTTGGGATGTACGTGGTGGGCGACGGGGGACCCAAGCCTGTGCGCTGGCGGATCCGACCGCCTTCCTTCGTCAACCTTTCGGCGATTCCAAAGCTGGCGGAAGGACACCTGATGGCTGATCTGATCGTGATCAACGCCAGCCTGGACATCGTGCTGGGAGAGATCGACCGGTGAGCGAGGCGCCTTTCCGCAACCCGGGCTGGGCCGGCAACACGGGCGAGTTCGACTTGGCCGAGGCCGAAGTTCGCGGCGACTCCTACGTCGGCGAGCGGCCCTTGGACGGCGGACACCCCGGGGCGTCGCCGAGCCTTCCCTACATGCTGGTGAAGAAGGATCCGTCGGCGCCGTTGTTCGAGGGTCCATACCAGGAGCGCCTCGACAAGATATTGGACCGGTACCCCACGTCGCGTGCGGCGTTGCTGCCGGTACTGAACATGGCCCAGGAGCTGCGAGGCCACGTCTCCCCCGGGACGATGGACGAAGTGGCTAGCCTGCTGGACCTGGGGCGCGCTTACGTTCGAGGGGTCGCCACCTTCTACACGATGTACAACAAGCGTCCCGTGGGGCGCTTCCTCGTGCAGGTGTGCACCAACATCTCGTGCAACCTGTGCGGCGCCGACGAGGTGCTGGCGGCGTTTCTGGACCACACCGGAACGGAGCTGGGCGAAACGTCCGCGGACGGCAACTTCACCGTGGTCGAGGCCGAGTGCCTGGCGGCGTGCGGATTCCCCACCTGCGTGCAGATCAACTCCCGCTACTTCGAGGACGTGGGCGCGGACGACGTGACGGCCATCATCGAACGCCTGAAGGCCGAGACCGGCGACGCCCGCCTCTAAAGGATCCGAGATGGCCTACCCCTACCGCCACGAGAAGGAAGTTCGCCTCATGAGCGAAGCCTTCGGCGACCCGGCGGCTCGCACCATCGAGGGCTGGAGGGCCCGGGGCGGCTACCAAGGGATCGCCCGAGCGCTGGAGATCGGTCGGGACGCGACCGTGGCCGACGTGAAGGCGTCGGGACTTCGGGGCAGGGGCGGCGCGGGCTTTCCGACGGGCGTCAAGTGGTCGTTCATGCCCAAAGACGGCACGCGGCCTCACTACCTGCTGTGCAACGCCGACGAGTCGGAGCCCGGCACCTTCAAGGACCGGGAGATCATCCGCTGGACGCCTCACCAGCTGATCGAAGGCTGCTTGGTCGGCGCGTACGCCATCGGGGCCTCCCACTGCTACATCTACCTCCGAGGCGAGTTCTTCGAGGCCACCCAGGTGCTGGCCAAGGCGCTGGAGGAAGCCTACGCGGCCGGACTCGCGGGGAAGGACATCCTCGGCTCGGGCGTGGAGATCGACGTGACCCTCCACGTCGGGGCCGGGGCGTACATCTGCGGCGAAGAGACGGGGCTGATGAGCTCCCTGGAGGGACGCCGGGGCGAGCCCCGCATCAAGCCCCCGTTCCCGGCCGCTGTGGGCGTCTTCGGCATGCCGACCACGATCAACAACGTGGAGACGTTGGCCGCCGCCGCCCACGTGGCCCGGCACGGCGGCGAGTGGTACCGCCAATGGGGAACGGAGAAGAGCACCGGCACCAAGCTGTTCTGCGTCTCGGGACACGTGAACCGGCCCGGCAACTACGAGCTTCCCCTCGGCTTCCCCCTCATGGAGCTGATCGAGGACGTGTGCGGCGGGATGCGCAACGGCGCGGCCCTCAAGGCAGTGATCCCGGGGGGCAGCTCGGTGCCGATCATGGACGCAGGCGAGTGCGTCTCGTGCGAGCTGTGCTACGAAGGCGTGGAGGCCGCGGGCTCGATGCTCGGATGCGCGTCGGTCGTCGTCATGGACGAGACCGCCGACATCGTGAAGCAGGTACGCCGCATGGCGGACTTCTACGCCCACGAGTCCTGCGGGCAGTGCACGCCTTGTCGGGAGGGCACGTCGTGGGCAGCACGGATCCTCCGTCGCATCGAGGACGGTCGGGGCACCGAGGACGATCTCGACACGCTCATGCAGATCTCGGAACAAATGACGGGAACCACGATCTGCGTCCTCTCCGACTCCCTGGCCGCGCCCATCATTTCGTCGATCCAGAAGTTCCGGAACGACTACTTGGCCCTCATCCGCCGGGGCGAGCGCGTCGGCGCCGCCTGACTATCGAGCAAGGGAGCCCAATGCCGGACAACGGCCGCAAACCCGAAACGGTCGCCCTCACGATCGATGGCCGCGAGGTCGTGGTCCCCAAGGGCACGTCGCTTCTCCAGGCCGCCGCGGGCGCAGGCATAGAGGTCCCCCACTACTGCTACCACCCCGGCCTCTCGGCGCCGGCCCAGTGCCGAGTCTGCCTCGTGGAGGTGGAGGGCGCCCCCAAGCTTCAGCCTTCGTGCGTGACGGTGGCGCAGGACGGGCAGGTGGTCCGCACCGACAGCGACGAAGCCCTGGAGATGCGCAAGGGCGTCTTCGAGTTCTACTTGGTGAACCATCCCCTGGACTGTCCGATCTGCGACATGTCCGGCGAATGCAAGTTGCAGGACTACGTCTTCGCGGAAGGCCGCGAGCACGGACGGGCACACGAGCCCAAGCGGGTCTTCGGCAGGGACGACTTCGGCGGCGACGTCCTGTACTACGGCGATCGCTGCGTCATGTGCACGCGCTGCGTCCGCTTCATGGAGGAGGTGGCCGGCGACCCGCGGCTCACCGTGGTGGAGCGGGGGAGTCGGGCGGTGATCGACACCTTCTTCGACCAGGGTCTGGAGGGCGCGTCGTTCGCGGGCAACGTGGTGGACATCTGCCCCGTGGGCGCGCTGGTCTCCAAAGAGTTCCTGCACAAGGCCCGCGCCTGGGACTTGGACCACACGCCTTCGGTGTGCGCTGGGTGCAGCCAGGGCTGCAACGTTGAGCTTCACACCCGCGACAACTTGGTGCAGCGGCTCAAGCCTCGCGAGAACCAGGAGGTCAACGGCCACTGGATGTGCGACTACGGGCGCGAGAGCTACGAGTGGATCAACCGGCCGGGCCGTCTCGAGTCGCCGCAGGCCGGCCGCGGATCCCGGCGCAAGCCGACGGATTGGCGGGACGTCCTGGGTCGCCTTCACGCACGGCTTCAGGAGCTGCGGGGCGCGGAGGTGATCGTGATCGGCTCGCCTCTGTGGCCCAACGAAGGGCTCGCGGCCCTCGACGCGCTGGCGCAGGCCGCCGGCCAGGTTTCCCGGCGGGTCTTTCGCTCGCCTCGGGCTCAGGACGAGGACCCGCTCCCGGGCTTTCCCCTGCTGATCCGTCGCCGGGACTTGGCGCCCAACGTGGACGGGGCGGGGTTGCTGGGCTTCGACCGCGACGGCAGCGACGTCGGCGAAGGCGGTCTCGACGGCGTGGCGGCCCACGACGGGATCCTTCTGGTCTTGGGCGACGAGCTGCGGGACCAGTCGGAGGAGTTCGGAGCGAGCGCCGCCCTCTTCGTCTACCTGGGCACCCACGACTCGCCTGCCGCCGCCAACGCGGACTTCGTCCTCCCGGTCACGAACTTCGCCGAGCAGGAGGGCACGTTCGTGAACGCGCAGGGCAGGGTGCAGCGCTTCCAGCAGGCCCTCCGTCCTCCGGGGACGGCCCGGCCCGCTTGGTTGGTTCTGGGGGCCCTGGCCGCCGCCCTCGCCGGCAACGGCCCGCCGCCCTCCCGGGCCGACGGGGCCTTCGCGGCCCTGGTGGCGGCGCACCCGGCGTTCGCAGGGCTGGACTACGACGTGCTGGGAGTGGCCGGAGCGCCCCTGGCGGACGCGGGCGCGGCGACCGCTGCCGCAGCGGGGCAGCGCGCGCCGTGAACGAGATGAACCACTTCTCGACTTTCTGGTTCGTCGTCATCGGCGCGATCAAGGTCCTGGCGGTCTTCACCGTGCTCATGGTGGTCGTCGCCTACATGACCTTTGCCGAACGGCGCGTGTCCGCCTTCATCCAGGATCGCCTCGGCCCCAACCGCGTGGGTCCCCAGGGGCTCCTGCAGCCGATCGCCGACGGGATCAAGAACATCCTCAAGGAAGAGACGATGCCGGCGACGGCGTCCAAGTTCTACTTCCTGCTGGGACCCGCCCTGGCCATTACGCCGGCCTTGGTCACCTTTGCCGTCATCCCCTTCGCCGCCCCCCTGCCGACGCCGTGGGGAACGGTGGACATGATCGTGGCCGACGTGCCGATCGGCGTCCTGTACATCCTGGCCCTGTCGTCGCTGGGGGTGTACGGCTTGGTCTTGGGCGGGTGGGCGTCCAACAACAAGTACGCGTTCCTGGGCGGACTCCGGGCCTCGGCCCAGATGGTGTCCTACGAAGTCGCGCTGGGCCTGAGCCTCGTCGCGGTGCTTCTGCTGTCCGGCAACGTCACCCTCACCGAGGTGGTGGCGAAGCAGCAGGCGCTGGAGTTCTGGTTCGTCTTCCCGCTCTCGCTGGCGTTCATCTTCTTCATGGTGTCGGCGTTCGCCGAGACGAACCGGCTCCCCTTCGACATGCCCGAGGCGGAGTCGGAGCTGGTCACCGGGTACCACACCGAGTACTCGGCGATGAAGTTCTCGATGTTCTTCATCGCCGAGTACGCCCATGTGGTGACGGCCTCGGCGTTGATGGCGACCCTCTTCTTCGGCGGATGGGACGTTCCCTTCTGGACCGGCGACGACATGTTCTACCATCAGGGCGCGCTGATCCGGGGCTTCGACGCCGCCGGAGCGCCGATCCCGGCCACGCCCACGGTTCTGGTCACCCTTCTGACGCTGGCCTCGTTCTGCGCCAAGACGGCGTTCTTCCTCCTGCTCTTCATCTGGGTGCGGTGGACGCTGCCCCGCTTCCGCTACGACCAAGTCATGCACCTGGGTTGGAAGGTCCTGCTCCCGGCGGCCCTGATCTACATCATGCTCGTGGCGGGAACGATGCTGGTGCTCGACCAACTGGGGGTGCCGTTCGGGTTCCGCTACGGGTTGGCCCTGACCGGGGTGAGCGGGCTGGCCACCTTGGCGTTCCTCTTCGTTGCGGATCGGGACCGAATCATCGGCGGCGCCCACAAGAAGCGAGCGGGGCGCAGGCTCCCCGCCGAAACCTCCGCGAGCTAGAAAGGCAGCCACGGCAAATGGCGATCTCCGTCAAGGTGATGAAGCGCCCGGAGGCGGGTCGCACCTCCTACATGCGGGCCACGCTCAAGGGCATGAGCCTCACCCTGAAGCACATGGTGCGTCCCGACTCGGTGACTCTGGAGTACCCGGAGGAGCAGCCTGCACTCCACCCTCGCTGGCGGGGAACCCACCGCATGGAGGTTCACGCCGACGGCCGACCCAAGTGCGTGGCGTGCGGCCTCTGCCCCACGGTTTGCCCCGCCAACTGCATCCGGCTGGTGGGCGGCGAGGACGATCAAGGCAACCGCTACCCGATCGTCTACGAAATCGACGAGTTCCGCTGCATCTTCTGCGGCATGTGCCAGGAAGTGTGTCCGGTGGAGGCGATCCATGTGGGACGCCACTTCGAGAACGCCGAGTACACGCGGGACCGCTTCGTCTACGACCTGGACCGTCTGATGGAGCAGGACCACGCCACGACCCTCCTTTGGGACCCCTCGGACCCACGCTCCGAATGACCTGGATCCTCTTCATCCTCTTCTCGGTGGTGGCGACCGGCGGCGCGGTCGGCGTCGTGACCGGACGCAACCCGGTGGCCAGCCTCCTCTTCATGGTCGCCACCCTGGCCTCGGTGGCCGGCATCTACGTACTGCTGGAGGCCCACTTCCTGGCGGCAGTGCAGGTGATCGTCTACGCCGGGGCGATCATGGTCCTCTTCCTCTTCGTGATCATGCTCCTGAACCTGGGCCATGACTACCAGGCCGACGTGAAGTACGGGCTCTGGTTCCTCCTGGCCTTCGTCGTGGCGGGGCTCACGGCCGGTGCTCTGACGATGGGCTTCTCCGACGCGGAGGCGACGGGGTTCGGGGACGTTGCCGCGGGCGAAGCGATCGACGCCGCGGTCCTCGAGAAGGGGGCGGTGGGCGCCATCGCCGATCCGCTGTTCACCGACTACGTGGTCGCTTTCGAGCTGACGGGGCTGTTGCTGCTGGTGGCCGTGGTGGCCGCGGTCGCCCTCGCCAAGCCCCGCAACCGACGGGGGACCGATGCTGGTTGAACACGCCCTCCTGCTGAGCGCGCTCCTCTTCGTGATCGGCTCCTTGGGCGTCGTGGTGCGCCGGAACGCCATCATCGTGTTCCTGTGCATCGAGCTGCAGCTGAACGCCGTGAACCTGGCCTTCACGGCGATCTCTCGTCACGTGGGGATCGAAGGACAGGTCTTCGTGTTCTTCGTCATGACCGTGGCCGCCGCGGAAGCGGCCGTCGGGCTGGCGGTCATCATCTCGATCTTCCGCCACTACGGGACGGTGGGCGTGGACAAGTTCAACTTGCTGAAGTGGTAGCTTCGTGTTCCTCGTCGAATCCACGTTGAGATCGGCTCTCGCGCCGTCGAGCGCGCTCGCGTCGGCGTTGCCTGCCGCGGCGCCTCAGGAGGCCGCCCACTGGGAGCCGTTCCTGCCCGGCTTGGTGGTCCTTCTGCCGCTGCTGGGGTTTGTCGCCAACGGCTTCCTGGCCCTACGCGCGGCCCGACGCTCGTCCGCCGCCGTGCGGGCCGGCAAGGAGTGGAGCCCGATCGCCGGGAGCGTTCGCCCCCGCACCCACACCCTGCCGACGTGGATCGGCCCCGGGGTGATGGCGGCGGCGTTCGGCCTGGCGGCGATCAACTTCGCGACGGCCTGGGGGGCGCACCTCGCCGAGCCCGTGATCGCCGGTCCCTACTGGACTTGGATCGCCACCGAGACGCTGCGGATCGACGCTGCACTGCAGCTGGACGCCCTCTCCCTGGCGATGACGA
The DNA here is from genome assembly GCA_958296005.1 of Longimicrobiales bacterium. Taxonomy (GTDB): domain Bacteria; phylum Gemmatimonadota; class Gemmatimonadetes; order Longimicrobiales; family Gaopeijiaceae; genus CATQHQ01. The sequence continues at coordinate 1,516,907 of CATQHQ010000002.1, read as the reverse complement.
TGGTGGTGACGGGCGTCGGGTTCCTCATCCACGTCTTCAGCGTGGGCTACATGAAGGACGATCCGGGCTACCCCCGGTACTTCGCCTACCTGAACCTCTTCGTCTTCTTCATGCTGGTGCTGGTCCTGGGCTCGGGCTACGGCACGATGTTCGTGGGCTGGGAAGGGGTCGGGCTGTGCAGCTACCTGCTGATCGGCTACTGGTTCAGCGACGTGAAGAAGTCCGACGCCGGAAAGAAGGCGTTCATCGTCAACCGGATCGGCGACTTCGGCTTCCTGCTGGCGATCTTCCTGATCTTCCAAGGGTTCGGGACGCTGGACTTCATGCCGGTGAGCGCCGGGGCGGCGGGGGAGTTCGCCTACGGCGGGACGATGGTCACGGCGATCACGCTCCTGCTCTTGCTGGGCGCGGTGGGGAAGAGCGCCCAGGTGCCGCTGCACGTCTGGCTGCCCGACGCGATGGCTGGCCCCACCCCGGTCTCCGCGCTGATCCACGCCGCCACGATGGTCACGGCGGGCGTCTACATGGTGGTGCGCTCGTCGGCTCTCTACGCCCTGGCCCCCACGAGTCAGGCGGTCGTCGCCGGGATCGGCGTGCTGACCGCGTTCGTGGCGGCGACGATCGCCTTCAAGCAGAACGACATCAAGAAGGTGCTGGCGTACTCCACGGTCTCCCAGCTGGGCTTCATGTTCCTGGCGGCAGGCGTCGGGGCGTACACGGCCGCGGTCTTCCACCTCGTCACCCACGCATTCTTCAAGGCCCTCCTCTTCCTCGGCGCGGGCGCGGTGATCCACGCCATGCACCATGCAGTGGAGCACGGCGACGAGCCGCCGGCCGGCCACGGCCACATGGATCCTCAGGACATGCGCAACATGGGAGGGCTGCGGAAGCACATGCCCGTCACCTGGGCCGTCATGGGGGTCGCCACCCTGGCGATCGCGGGGATATGGCCCTTCGCCGGCTTCTTCTCGAAGGACGAGATCATCTGGTACGCCGGGGCCTGGGCCGGGGCGGAGTCGAACCCGTTCGGCGGACTGTACGTCGCGTATTGGGTGCTGGCGCTCGTCACGGCGTTGCTGACCGCCTTCTACATGGCGCGGTTGATGGTAATGACCTTTCACGGCGCCAACCGCACGGGGCCGGCGGCGTCCCACCTCCACGAAGCGCCCCGCGTCATGATCGTGCCTCTGGTGGTCTTGGCCGTGCTCTCGGTCTTGGGCGGCTGGCTCAACGTGCCGGAGGCGCTCCATCAGACCGCATTGGGGCTCTTCGGCGCCGTTCCCGCCGAAGGGCTCCACCACTGGCTGGCGCCGGTGGTCCACGCCGCCGAGGAGATCCAGGCCGGTGCGATCGGAGAGGCGTCCAAGTCGGCGCCGATCGGCGGCGGCGAGTTGGCCTGGGCCCTGGTGTCCACATTGGCGGCTGCGGCGGTGGTGATCGCCACCTTCCGCGTCCTTGGGCGTCGGTCCTACGCCACGGCGGCGGCCGACCCGGGTCCCCAAACCGCCCTCGGCCGCTTCCTCCACGGCAAATGGTACTTCGACGAAGCGTACGAGCGGACCGTAGTCCAGCCCGTCCTTGCCGCTTCCCGCTGGTGCTGGAAGGTCGTGGACACGCGGGTGATCGACGGATTCGTCAACTTCACGGGGAGCTTCACTCGCGTCGCCGGTTGGGTCGCCAGCGTCTTTCAGACTGGCCAGGTGAACATGTACGCATTCGTGCTGGCCCTGGGCGTCCTCCTCGTCCTGGGGGCGGCGGTCCTCCTGCCTTGATGCCATGACGGACTTCCTCGCGTCGCTCGGATACGAGAGCTGGATCCTCCACGCCCTGGTGTGGGGGCCTCTCGCCGGAATGGTCCACGTCCTCGCGGCGCCGAAGGAACGGGCCAAGCACGTGGCGTTTCGCTGGTCGGCCCTTCTCTTCGTGCTCAGCTCCGGCCTCTGGTGGGCCTACGATCCGGTCGGCGGCGGCTTCGACTTCGTCTCGTCGGCGTCCTGGATCCCGGCTTGGGGCGTGGAGTACGCGCTGGGCCTGGACGGGATCTCCCTCTTCATGGTCGTCCTGACCACCTTCACGACCCCGATCGCGATCCTGGGCTCCTTCGAGTACGTGACCAGACGTCGGAAAGCCTTCTACGCCCTGATGCTGCTGCTGGAGACCGGGGTGGTCGGCGTCTTCCTGGCCACGGACCTGCTCCTCTTCTTCGTCTTCTTCGAGCTCACCCTCGTTCCCATGTACTTCATCGTGGGAATCTGGGGCGGTCGGCGACGGATCTACGCCGCGGTGAAGTTCTTCCTCTACACGGCAGTCGGGTCGCTCTTGATGCTGTTGGCGATCCTCTACATGTACTTCGCCGGGAGTGCCGACTCCTTTTCCTACGACGCCTTCCTCGCGGCCGACCTGAACCTGCGGGAGGAGCTTTGGCTCTTCGCCGCCTTCGCTTTGGCCTTCGGGATCAAGGTTCCCGTCTTCCCGCTCCACACTTGGCTGCCCGACGCCCACGTAGAGGCGCCAACCCCCGGATCGGTGATCCTGGCGGCGGTGCTGCTGAAGATGGGCACCTACGGCTTCCTCCGGTTCCTGCTTCCGTTCTTCCCGCAGGCCGTCCAGCACCCGGTGGTCGTGACGGTGATGCTGGTGCTGGGGGTGGTGGGGATCGTCTACGCGGCGTGGGTCGCCGCCGTCCAGCCCGACGCCAAGAAGCTGGTGGCGTACACGTCCGTCGCCCACATGGGGTTCGTGGTGGTTGGGGTCTTCGCCCTTACCGTCAACGGCCTTCAGGGCGGACTCGTGGTCATGATCAGCCACGGGGTGTCCACGGGCGCGCTCTTCCTTCTGCTGGGGATGATGTACGAACGTCGCCACACCCGTCTCGTGGAGGACTTCGGGGGGATAGCCCGCTCCGCGCCGTTCTTTGCCACCGCCTTCGTGATCACGGCGCTGGCGTCGATCGGGTTGCCCGGGACCAGCGGGTTCGTAGGCGAGTTCCTGGCCCTGCTGGGCGCGTTCGAGACCCGGCCCGCGGCGGCTGTCGCGGCGACGACCGGGGTCGTCTTCGCCGCCTACTACATGCTTCCCATGGTCCAGCGGCTGCTCTTCAACCCGTCGGACGAGCCTGCCAACCGTCGCTTCCCCGACCTCTCCCGGCGAGAGACCGTGATCATGGCGCCGCTGGTGGCCCTGATGATCTGGATCGGCGTCCACCCGACTCCCTTCCTCGACCGGATGGGACCCAGCGTGGACCGAGTTCTGGAGCGGGTGGAGGCGGTGAGCATCGAGGCGACGGCACCGGTCGACGAGTCGGTTGGCGAGTCGGTTGGCGACTTCGCGGTGGTGCTGGCGCCCGAACCCGAGCCGGAGCCCGAGCCGCTTGCCGCCGAGCCGGTGGTCGAGCTGGCCGAGACCCCCGCCCTCCTGCCCGACGTGGAAGGGGACTGATCGGATGCTCCTCGACTACTCCTCGGGCTTCCACTACCTGTTGGCGCTGGCGCCGGAGGTGGTGCTCTCGGTGGCTGGCATGGTAGTGCTGTTGGCGGGCGTGACCGGGAAGCGGGAGGGAGGGCCGGGCCACGAGCTGGGATGGCTCTCCCTGGCGGGCTTGGCCGCCGCGGCCGTCGCCAACGGCTGGCTGTACGCGGGCGTGGCCGAAGACGGGGCTACGGCGATGATCGCCGTGGACCGCTTCCGCCTCTTCGCCAACTGGATCTTCCTGCTGGGCGCCGCCTTCGCGGTGGTCGTCTCCCTCGACTACGTGGCCCGGCAGAAGCTTCAGGCGGGGGAGTACTACTCGCTGATCCTCTTCGCCGTGGTCGGCATGATGTTCATGGCCTCGGCAAGGGACCTGATGATCGTCTTCCTGGGCCTGGAGCTCATGTCGATCGGCGTCTACGCCCTGGCCGCGTTCAACCGACGCGACCGACGGTCGGCGGAAGCGGGCCTGAAGTACTTCCTCCTCGGCGCCTTCGCCAGCGGCTTCTTGCTCTTCGGCATCGCGCTGGTCTACGGCGCGACCGGAAGCACCAACATCCACGACGTGGCCGTTGCGGTGCAGGAGGGCACGGCGGCTCGGGGCCTGCTGCTGCCGGGCGTGGCGCTGCTGGCCGCGGGCTTCGCCTTCAAGGTGTCGGCGGTTCCGTTCCACATGTGGACCCCGGACGTGTACCAGGGGGCGCCCACGCCGGTGACCGCCTTCATGGCGGCCTCGGTGAAGTCGGCGGCGTTCGTGGCGTTCCTCCGGGTATTCCTGGTCGGGTTGGGCGACGTGTCGTCCGAGTGGGGGCCGATCCTGTGGTGGCTGTCGGCGGCGACGATGGTGGCCGGCAACCTGATCGCCGTCGTCCAGTCCAACGTCAAGCGGATGCTGGCGTACTCCTCAATTGCCCACGGCGGCTACCTGCTCGTGGCGCTGGTGGCCGGCAACGACACCGCGGCGGGAGGACTCCTCTTCTACCTGCTGGTCTACACGGTGATGAACGTCGGCGCGTTCGCCGTCCTGATCGTGGCCGGGAACCAGTCGGAGCGCGGCTCCAGGATCGAGGACTTCGGCGGCTTCGGCTGGCGAAACCCGGTCCTCGGCGTCTTCATGACGATCTTCCTGCTCTCGCTCGCCGGCTTTCCGGGGACCGGAGGCTTCATGGCCAAGCTCTTCCTCCTCCAAGGTGCGGTCGAAGCGCGGCTGTGGGTCCTCTCGGTGATCCTAGTCCTTACGACGGTGGTGTCCTACTGGTACTACCTGCGGGTGGCTTGGTACATGTGGATGAAGGACGCCCCGGAAGGCACCGCCCCCGCTCGCTTGGCCGTACCGATCGCCGCTCATGCCGTTCTTCTGATCGCCGCGGGGTTGGTGCTGCTGACGGGCGTCTTCCCCGGTGCTCCCCTGGAGTTGGCGATGGGGGCGGTCGAGGGGCTCGTGGAGGTCGTCGCCGGTCGGTAAGGGCGGACCGGTCGCAAGGCGCTTCCCTAAAGACGAGGCCGTAGAGCATCCATGAACGGTCGGAGCGGTCCAGTGGCCGTCCCCGGCGGGATATTCCGCCAGTACGACATCCGTGGGATCGTCGGCGAGAGCCTCGACCCGTCGATCGCGGAGGCGGTGGGCCGGGCCTACGGGGCCGAGCTGCGCGACCGCGTGGGCGGGGCGGTCCCCAAGGTGGTGGTAGGTGAGGACAACCGCCCTTCGTCGCCGCCGCTGGCGGACGGGCTGGTGCGGGGTGTCCGGGCCACGGGTTGCGACGTGGTGCGACTGGGAACGGTGCCCACGCCGGTCGCCTACTTCGCCGAGTACGAGCTTGGGGCTCACGGCTCCCTGCAAGTCACCGGGTCCCACAACCCGTCCGAGTACAACGGCATCAAGATGACGGTGGCGAACGCGTCGCTCTACGGGGAGGCGATCCAGGCGCTTCTAAGGCGGATACGCTCGGGGAACGCGGCCTGCGGCGCCGGCGGCGGCCTGGAGCACGCGAACGTGCTGCCCGCCTACGTCGCTGCGGTTGCGGGACGGTTTCGCCCAGCCCGTCCCGTAAAGGTGGTGGTGGACTGCGGGAACGGGACCGGCGCCGTCGTGGCGGTAGAGCTGCTGGAGGCGGTGGGCGCCGAGGTCGTCCCGCTGTACTGCGACTCCGACGGGACGTTCCCAAACCATCACCCCGATCCCACGGTGGACGAGAACGTCCAAGACCTGGCCGCCGCCGTTCGCCGACACGGCGCGGAGGTGGGGATCGGCCTGGACGGAGACGCGGATCGGATCGGAGCAGTGGACGGCGAGGGGCGGATCATCCGGGCGGACCTGCTGCTGCTGCTCTTCGGGCTTGACCTGCTCCGGCGGATCGGTCCGGGGTTTCAGATGGTCTTCGACATAAAGTGCTCCCAGGCCCTGTCGGAGGTCTTCGGGCGAGCCGGGGGCGTGCCCGTGATGTGGAAGACGGGCCACTCGCTCATCAAGGAGAAGATGAGGGAGACGGGGGCGCCGATCGCCGGCGAGCTGTCGGGTCACTTCTGCTTCGCCGACGACTACTACGGCTTCGACGACGCTCTATACGCAGCTTGCCGCCTCGTGGAGCTGATCGCCGCGTCGGAGCGCTCGCTGGCCGAGATGGTGGGGGAGCTGCCCTCGTACGTGTCCACGCCCGAGATCCGGATCGAAGTGCCGGAGTCCGAGAAGTTCGATTTGATGGCCGACGCCAAGGAGTATTTCTCTCGGGACTACGACGTGATCGGCATCGACGGCGCGAGGGTGCTCTTCGGCGATGGGTGGGGACTGGTCCGAGCCTCCAACACCCAGCCGGTGATCGTGGTCCGTTACGAGGCCGCCACCGAGGCGCGCCTGGGGGAGATCCGGGAGACGGTGGAACGCTGGCTTCACAGCCGCAACATCGGAAGCTGACTTCGATCTTCCGGTCGAGAACGGCCAGCCTGTCGCCGACGAGCGACCGCCGTTCCGCCAGCAAGAAAATTTAGTCCCATCCAGCCATCCAAAGGCCCATTCCGGGTCGACATCATTAGGGCGCCGGCGTAGCAACCGTCTTCTTGGAGCTGCTGCCGGCCCGCCGGACGAGCGTTTTGCGGCCCGTCTGCGGCACCCGAGCCCCAAGCGATGGAGAGGAGAGGCGGTGGAGACGATTCGCTCGCCGGAGGGTCGTGTGCGATGACCGCTACGGAGAGAGGTGCGATCGCGGCGCTGGCGGGGTTGGCGCTGGCGGCCTGCGCCGAGGGCGGACCAAGCAGGAGCACGCTCCTCGACGTCGGGGACTCGGTGCCGCCGTCGCTGGAGCTGTCCAACGATCGATCGGCTCTGGTCTGGACGCTCAACTCGGTCGATTGCCTGACGTGCAAGCTCGCGGAAGCGTCGTGGGTTGCGAGAAGGCTCCAGCACCGCTCGCCCCACCGCCTGGAGACGGTGGTGGTTGCCGTCGGCGAGAGTAGCGGGAGGAACCGGGAGATCGTCGCCGGGTTCCTCGCGTCGGAGCGAATCGAGGCCGCGATCCAGATGCGGACGCCGAGGCAGCACGCCGGAGTGTTCGGCCGGAGTGCCCCGCTTCCCGCGCTCTACGCCGTCGGTAGGGACGGAAGCGTGCTGGCGACGGTCCCCGACCCGGCGGCCCCGGGCGTTCCCGACTGGGAGTCGTTCGACTTGGACGAAGTGCTGCAACGGCTCGCCCGGTCGTTCGAGAGAGACGAACAGCTGGACACATCAAACCCAACTCGCAAGGAGAACCAACGATGAAGAACCAAACCAGCAAGCGTGCGAAGAGAAGCCGGACGAAGTTCCTTCTGACGGCGGCGGGTCTAGCCTTGGCTCTGACCTCCGCCGCGCCGGCGGCCGGAGGGTTCGAGCCGGCGATCGAAGGACGCGCGGAAGCCCAGCTCCACAAAGAGCGACAGGTGGTCTTTGGGCCGTTCGTAATGTGCATCGGATGGTGCCTCTACGGCTACTGCTGCGTCAATGGCACCGCCGGCCCGATCTTGGTGCCGAGCTTCTAGGAGTCGCCGGTGAAGAGGAGAGCACTGCAAGGAAGCCGCCCGCAGACGAACGCGACGAGCACGGCCCATGAGGCGCGCCGCGCATCCAACCCTGCTGTCGGCGCTTCCGGCGCACTGGCCTGGGCCCTCGCGCTGTCGGCTTGCGGCGTAGACGATGCTCTCCCCGATCCGGCGGTCTCCTCCGACTCGCGGTCCGAAGCAGGCACGGCGGCCATGCTGGACGACGCCTTCAAGGTCGTGGGCACCCTCGATCTGGAAGAAACCGACGAGGTGCTGACGGTGCAGCCGATGGTGACGGTTGGCGACGCTGGCGAGCTGCTGGTCGCCGAGCCGATGGAAGGACAGGTGCGCACGTACGGCCTGGACGGCAGGCTTCGGGCGAACCTTGGACGAAGAGGGCAGGGACCAGGCGAGTTCGAGTTTCCGATCTCGGCGCACAGGACGCTGGAAGGCGACCTGGTTGTCGCCGATGCGGCGTTGGGACGCCTGACGTTCCTGTCCTCCGGCGGCCCGGACTCGGTCCGGGTCGCCGATCTGCCGGGGGTGGACATCCTCGCCGCCCACGATCTGGGCGACGGCCGCTACCTGCTTGCCGGCTACAGGATGGGCGGTGGCGGAGCACCGGGAGAATTTCTGCACCGGTGGAACCGTGAAACCCAGGAGCTGGAGCGGAGCTTTCTGCCCATGCGGGTTCCGGACGAGCTGCTGGCGCTGGCGCAGTCGATGCTGGGAACCGTCGCGGTGGTGGAAGCCGACACGATATGGGCGGCCTGGAGCATGGCGGACACGTTGTACAAGTTCGACAGTGGCGGAGACCGCCTTGCCGCGTTCCCGCTAGCGTTGCCTCGTCCAGGGCGTGCGGTCCCTCAAGGCGGCGGAGCGGCCCCGGACCCCGTTTCGAGGCAGGAAGAGATCGACGCCATCACGCAGATCATGAACGTCTTCCTGCTCCGCGACGGGAGGATCGTGGTTCAGGCCGTGCAGACCCGGGGCAACGACGCGGTCTGGGACCTTCTGCTGATCGACCGGCAAGGGAACGATCTGTGGAAACGGGCGGACATGCCCCGGCTGTACGTCGTCGCAGACGACATCTTCTACTTCCAGAACCCGTCCTCGATACATCCCAACCGCTGGATTCTGGCCAAGCTGGCCGAGAAAGCGACCGGCGGGGCGTAGGCGTCGGGGATCGACCACGCGGCCACTCGCTCGGAGCGGCTGACATCGAGTCAAGACCAATCCAACAAGTCAAACAAGGAGAAACGATCATGAGACATCCAACAACAGGCACCGATCGCCGACACGAAGCAACGAGCCGTCGACGCCGCGCAGGGAGCGCGATTAGGGCCGCAGGACTGGCTCTGGCCCTGGCGGCGGGAGTCACCGTGCCCGCCACGCACCTGTCCGGCGACACCGGGGCCAAGGGGTTCCGACACCACGGAACCAAGGAACCGCAAGCGATCCAGTGGTGCTGGACGTTCGTCCGCTGCGCCGGACCCTGTCCGGGAGGGTTCTACTGCTGCTAGCTCGCGATGGTCCCCGAGTCTTGTCAGAAGGTCGTCCCGGAGAGCCGGCCTAGGGTGGCGGCCTCTGTCGTCTCCTCGGTCCAGTAGGGTTCGCCGTACTCGCAGCGGATGAGGGAGCCGTACAGTGCGTGTGCGCTCCGAACTTGTTCGAAGAACGGCCGGCTTCCGCCAGGGAACACCTCGCCCACGCCCGTCTTGCCTTGAAACTGCGTGCCGTACGCCGCGAGGGCGGCAAGCTTCCGCTCCATCTGGTCGCTGACGTCTACGACGAACGTGGGCTTGACCGGGTCCTCCCGGAACGCCATGGCGTACACCACCTTCTCGGGGCGGTGAGCGGCGGCGCCTCCGGGAAAGTTGCGCAGGCCCGCCAAGAAGGAGGCGTCTCGCGCCAGGCGCGCCGCCGCCCCATGGTCCGGATGACGCCCTTTGAGCCAATGGGTGACGACCACCCTCGGCCGAAGTGCTCGGACCGCCTGGACCACGGCGACGCGGGACTCCCGGTCGTTGACCAGCCCGGCGTCGGGAAGTCCTGCGCAACGGCGGTCCGCGAGTCCAAGGATTTCGGCCGCAGCCGCTGCCTCCTGCGCCCGGGACTCCCGGGTTCCCCGGGTGCCGGCCTCGCCGGCCGTCAGGTCGAGGACGCCCGTGCGCTCTCCTGCGTCGGCCGACTTGAGAAGAGCGCCTCCGCAGAAGATCTCCGCATCGTCGGGGTGAGCCATTACGGCCAGGACGTCCAGCGGCTCGATCATGGACGGCAAACGAGCCCGGTCACTCGTAGCGCAGCGCGTCCACAGGGTCGAGCTTGGAGGCGCGCAAGGCCGGGAGGATGCCGAACACGATCCCGGTCGCGGCCGCCAGGGCGATCGCGGCGAAGATCGACCAGAGGGGAATGCGGGCGGGAAGAGGGGTAAGGGCGGTGGCGATCGACGACGCGCCCCATCCGACGAGGAGCCCCGCAGCCCCGCCAAGAGCGGTCAGCAACGACGCCTCGATCAGAAACTGCCACATGATCTCCCGCCGAGTCGCTCCCATGGCCTTCCGCACCCCGATCTCGCGGGTCCGCTCCGTAACCGAGATCAGCATGATGCCGATCACGCCGATTCCGCCCACCAGCATCCCGATCGACGACAGGCCGATCATCACTGCAAAGAAGACGCCGGTGAGCTGGTTGAACAGGTCCACCATCTGTTCCGCCCTGACAATGGCGAAGTTGTTTTCCTCGGCGGGCCCGAGGCCGCGCATCGAGCGCAGGGTCGAAACGATCTGATGCTCGGCTTCGACGGCGGTACCTCCTTGCGGCACGATCTGGACGACCATGAACGTCCACCGGTCCCGTGCCTTCAGCCGTTTGTCGGCGGCGGTGTAGGGCACGACCGCGAAGTTCTCCTGCATGTCGCCAAAGTAGTTGTCGGCCACGGCGTACACGCCCACGACCGTGAAGAGCTCGTTGGTTGCGCGACGGCCCGCGTTCACTCGCACTCGCTTGCCGATCGGATCGAGCTGCCCGAAGAGCACCTCCGCCAGCTCGTCGGAGAGAATGACCACGCCCCGGGCTTGGTTGATCTCGGCGACGGTGAAGTCTCGACCGCTCACGAAGTCGCCGGGGAGGTAGGCTGCCCAACCCGAAGATGTGCCGCGCCATGCCACGTTGTGGAGCCACTCCGACTCGAAGCGAATCGAGGCTCCGAACTCGTAGCCGGCGATCGCTTCCTGCACCGCAGGGAGGCTCTGAATGCGCCGCACCTCCCGGTTGCTGATGTCGGGCTTGTCGAACCACGGGGGGCGGCCGGAGCCGCTGAAGGATGCCCGCACTTCCGTCATGTCGAACGGCATCACCATGAAGTTCTCCGGGCCTGCCGAGTCGAACGCCGACATGACCTGAGTGCGGATCCCGGTTACCACCGACGCGATCGTGACCACGACCCCCGTGCCGACGCCCACGCCCAGCACGGCCAGGGCGGCTCGTAGCCAGTTGGCTCGCAGGGCTTGGGCAGCCACCCGTGCGCTCTCCAGCAAAACCCTTCCCGTCGAAGATCGATTCGGTTCCGTCACGATGAGCTCCCTTGTAGGCCCTTCACTCGTACCGGAGCGCGTCGACGGGGTCCAGCTTCGCCGCTCGCGCTGCCGGATACACCCCCGACACCACGCCAACCACCAACCCGAGAGCGACTCCCAACGCCGCCCACTTTGGGGCGACCACGGCCGGAAGAGGCGATACGGCCCCAACGAGTACCGTGACGCCGGCCCCTGCCGCCACGCCGAACACGGCTCCGATGCCCGACAGCGTGATCGTCTCGATCAGCACCTGCACCAGGATGTCGCTGCGCTTTGCGCCGACGGCTTTCCGGATGCCGATCTCGCGCGTTCTCTCCATGACCGTCACCAGCATGATGTTCATGATGACGATCCCGCCCACCACCAGCGATATCCCCACGAGGCCGGGCAGGGCGGTAAAGAGAACCGTGCTGATCCGGTTCCAGAACCCCAAGGTCCCTTCCGTCGTCTCCGCGGCGAAGTTGTTCAGGTCGGCGGGCCGCAACCGACGCCGGATCCGCATGACCTCTACGGCCTGTTGCTGCAAGGGCACGACGAGCTCGGGCGCGTCGGCCTTGATGACGATCTCGTCGACGATCCCCCGGGGGTTGGTGAAGCTCTGCACCGGCGATCGGGCGGGAGCAATGGCCAAGTTGTCGAGGGACTGGCCCAGAAACGAGCCCTGCTCCTCGAGGACGCCGACGACGCGAAACGGAAAGCCCCGGATGCGGACTTCCTTGCCCACCGGATCCACTCCCACGAACAGAGCTTCGGCGGTGGATTGACCCAACACGACGACGGGCGTGCCTTGCTCGTCTTCGGCCCGGCTGAAGACACGGCCTTCTTCGGCGCCCCAGTTGCGGATGTCGAACATCTGGGCCGTTGCGCCCAGAATTCTGACGTTCTCGACCTTGAGGCCGCTCGGCGACTCGACCTCCCCGCCCCCGCCGGACTGGGCGCCGATCGAGGCTGGCAAGCTGATCTCCTCCCGGAGGTACTCCAGGTCGTCGTAGGTCAACCGCGGCGCGCGAGCCCACGCTCGCCGCTGCTCGGCCGACGTGTTCAGGTCGTTTCTGGGCCACCGACGCACCGTCACCGTGTTCACGCCGATGAAGTTGTCGACCAGGGTGGTGCGCATGTAGCGGTCCACGCCCTCCACGACGCCGACCACCAGCACGAGGAACATCACACCGACGATCACGCCCAGAAGGCTGAAGAAGCTCTTGAGCTTCTGGGCGCGGATCTGCTCGGTCGCTAGCCGGACTCCTTCCAGCATCTTCATGGGCGCTACGTCAGCTGGAGCTTTCGGGGCGGCTCGAGTCCTCGTCCGGATCGGCGGGGCGGATGCGGCTGCCGTCGGAGAGGGTGCGCACGATCTGGTAGGGTCCGCTCACCACCGTGTCGCCATCGGCCAAGCCCGACAGCACCTCGAAGTACTCCTGCCCAGCGATGCCGACGTCTACCGGTGTGAAGGCCGCGATGCCGTCCCGGACTACGTAGACTCCTTCGACTTCGACAGGCGCGTCCTCCGGCTCGCCATCGGCCGAGGACGCCGCCTCGGAAGCTACGGAAGCGCCGGCCGCCGCCGCCGAGTCCTCGGAGAGTTCCCTCACGGTCAGGGCGATGATGGGAATGCTCAGCGCGCCGTCGCGGGTGGCCGTCACCAAGTCGGCGGTGGCCGACAGGTCCGGGCGCAACTCGACGTCCGGGTCCTGGAGCGTGACCACCACCTCGAAGTCGATCGTCGGGGTCTGGCCCGTACCGGCAACAGTGGACGGCGACCGGATGGCGCTGTTGCCGATCTCGGTCACCAAGCCGGCGAACTCGCGGTTGGGGAAGGCGTCCAGATCCACGGTGGCGCTGTCGCCCAGCTGGATATTCGGCACGTCGGTCTCGTCCACCTCCAGCACCACCTCCATCACCGAGAGATCCGAGACGGTGAGCACGAGGCTCCCGGGGTTGTTCATCGTGCCGACGATGACGGTCTCCCCCTGCTCCACGTTGAGGCGGGTGACCCGTCCAGCCATCGGCGCGCGGATGATCGTCTTGGCGAGGTTGTCCTGCGCTTCTTCCAAAGCCGCCTCGGACTGGTTGACGCCGTACTCGGCCGACTCCAGCAGGGACCGTTGCACCTCGTACTGGGTTTGGGCGTTTTCCAGGTCCTGGCGACTGACGAGCAAGGAGTCTCGCGCTCGAAGGTCCGTCAGCCGCTGCGCGTCGCGCTCGGCTTGCAGGTAGTTCGCGCGGGCTTGGGCGACCTGCGCCCGGGCCTGAAGCAACGCCGCTTGGTTCCGGCTGAGGCTCGCCTGGAAGCGGGTGGGATCGAGCCGCAAGAGGATCTGTCCTTGGACCACGTCCGCCCCTTCCTCCACCAGCAACTGGGTGACCCGCGCCGAGATGTCGGAGCTGATGTCGACCTTGCGCCGGGCCCGGACGTTGCCGCTCGCCGTCACCGTCTCGACTAAGTTCCGCCTTCCGACGTCTTCGATCCGGGCGTCGATGCCCGGGGTGCGCGTGCCGTTCGAGCCGACGACCGCCGCAGTCGCAAGAATCGCGACGATGCCGGTTCCTACGACAACCTTGGTTCTGGTTTGCATGATCTCCTCAGGGGTTCCTCAGTGGCGCGCCGACAACGGCCTCCAAGTCGGCGATGGCGTCGTGATAGGTGAAGACGGCGAGAACGCGGGCTCGGTCGGCTCTGGCTTTGACCGTCTCCGCTTCCGCCAACTCGATGAAGCTGGAGATGCCCAGCCGGTAGCGCTCTCTGGCCAGACGAAGTTGCTCGTCCGCCAGCGCTTGGTTCCGCTCCTCGATCACGGCCGTCTCGTACGCCGTCTGAACGATCGCAAGGCGGGACTCCACATCGGCCCGAAGCGCCAGCTCCTGCGCTCGAAGCTGGTAGCGGCTGTCGGAGAGGCGAGCCTTGGCCGCCTCCACGTTCTGCTGCCGGGAGAGGCCCTGGAAGATCGGGACCGATACCGTCAGCCCCGCCGACGGGGGCGAGCTCGTGAAGTCGAAGGGGAAGGCTCTGTTCTGGTCCCGGATCGCCTGGAGGGCGGATTCGGGAGTTGCCAGAAGGGAGCAGTCCTGAGGAGGAGGAGGGTTGGCCAGCCGGGCGGTCAGATCGTTCAGCGTCTGGCATTGGCGGATCGCCGACTGTCCTTGGGCGATCGCCTGGGCCTCCTGGGAGGCGGTGCTGCTCGCCTGGCGGGTGAAGCCGCTGAAGCCCGTCGAGAGGGAAACGGACGGGTAGTAGGAGGACCGGGCCATTCTCACGCCGTATCGAGCCGACTCCTGCGTTGCCTGAAGCGAGCGCAGGCCAGGGTTCTGGCCGAGGGCGGAGTCGTAGAGGTCGCTTGCCGTCCAGAACGGCTCGGTCACCACGAACGCCGTCTCCAGCGAGGGCTCCGCGGCTAGATCCACCCCCATCTGCTGGAGAAGGCGGATCCGCGAGGTCCGAACGGTGGTTTGGGACTGAATGACCGACACCTGGGCCCGGCCGACGGCGACCTCGGCCTGCTGCACGTCGATCGCGTTCCCCGATCCCACTTCCAGTCTGCCCTGGGCCAAGCGCAGGTCGATCCGCGCCCTCTCCAGCTCCCGTTCCGAGAGCGCCAGTTCCTCGATCTGACGCAGGACCTCCAAGTACGCCTTGGTCACCCCAAGGCGGAGGTTCGCCTCGGCCGTGCCCACCTGAGCCCGGGTCGCGTCCCTGTCGCGCTTGGCCTGCCCGGGGGCAAGGAGGCTCTGCCCGCTGAGGGAGTAGTTGAAGCCCACGTTGTACGAACTCAAGTAGAACGACGGCTGGTCCTGAAACCCCAACTGCTGGGCGGTGATGCTGCCGAAGCGCTGCTCCCCGGCGCCCTGCCACGACACGGAGGAGCTGGCCGACGCCGACGGCAGCCAAGCGGCGTAGGCGGATCGGACGTTCCAGTCGGCCACAGGCATGTCGTTGCGGGCGATCTGAAGCGTGGGGTTGTTGCGGAGAGCGATATCCAGAGCGTCCTCCAACGACAGCGAAGCGGGGACCTGCTCCCGAGCCAAGTTGGCTTGGCTTGCGACGGCCGAAGGCGTCCAGGCCGACAGGGTCGCGAGCAGGAAGACCGCGCCCGCAAGCGGACGGCTCCTGCCGGCGGTTTGAACTGGGTTTCGGCGGAATGCCGCCGGACGGCATGATCTAGTCACGAATTGCTCCTTAAAAGGTCTGTAGCGTGAAGACGGCGCATCGTTGCACTCTTACGGGGGCGTGGAAAGCACGGTTTCGGTACGAGCGACGACCGAGGAGCCTTCACTCGCGGCAGCGCGTCACGGTCCGCCGGTTCCCAGGACGCGTTCCGCTACGAAGCCCCGCGTCGGCACTTCCACTCGCACCAACCGGCCGCTGCCGTCGAACCACGCCAGCCGCGCTCCGTCTTCCGCGTTCAACCGGACCCGAGTGGTCGCGATCGACTCGCCGTCGACGTGGATCGTCTCTTGCCCGGCGTCGACGTCCGCCGCGGCTTCTTCCTGGGAGACGGGCGACAGCAAGTGGAGGGGGGGCGAAGGACCCCGAAGAAGCGCCTCCAGCACGAAGTAGTGATGGGCCACTCCTTCCTCCAAGATCACCGTGGAAGGCGGGGCGCGGTACCCGCGGACCTCCTCGCCCCATGGCGCTAGGGTCCGCGCGTCCAGGCGGCGGCCGCCGGTCCGTTCCAAAGTGACGACCAGCGTGTCGCCGCCTGCCACGTGGAGGGCCTGGTAGCTGCGGACGACCAGCGTCCGACCCACGGCCAGCAGGGTCGTCACGAGCGTGGGGCCGTCCCGCATCGCTACGGTGCCCTTGGCCATCGTCCTCTGGGCGTCGCCTTCTCCGCGCCACTGGATCTCGAACTCCTCGGCGCCGACTTCCTGGCCGTTCACGAGCAACCGAAAGGCGCCCCGGTCCACGCGCTGCCCGCGCGCCTCCGCGGCAGGGAGGAGGACAGGGCCAAGCGACGCGGCGATGCAGGCGGCCGGCAGCAGAACAGCGGGGCGGCGAAAGCGGAAACGGGGGGCTGGCCAGTACATTACGTTGAATGATAATGCGTATCCGCCGAGACCATGCCGGGATGGCAGGAGAAGACTCGACTCGACCGGCGGCCCCGGTGCCGGACGGCGCTGGGAAGCCGAGCGTCGGCGGCGGGACGGGGCTGGCTTCCGGGTTCTTCTTATTGGTGGGATGGGTCGCCGTTCTCCTGTGGATTCGGACAGGGTCGCCCTGGAGTCTGGCAGCGGGATCGGCTTGCGTCTGCGCTGTTGCGTTCGCCCGCGCGTCGGTGCATCGACGGGTATCCGCGGTCCTGCTGGCGGTTGCGGTGACCGCCGGGTTCTTCTCCATCGCAGGGGAGCGTCGCTTCTCGTCGGGATGGGAGGCGTACCGAGGCCAGCGGGAAGCTCAGGTGACCGACGTCGTCGGCGCCGAAATGGATTCGCTGACCGTGCGGGGCGACGCGGCGGCGAGGCGGGCTGCGGCTGCGGCGACCGCGGCTCCCTCGCTGGGAGCGCTTCAAGACTCCCTCCGCGCTCTGCTGGCGGGCGCCGGCGCCACGGCCGTCGCGGTGTTCGGCGAAGACGAACGCCTTCGCACCTGGGCGGGAAGTCATCACGGCAAGCTGCCCAACGAGGTTCTCGACGGGCGGACCCGACACTTCGGCGGCAGCACCCTCTTCTCCTACATGTACTTCGCGGCCCCGGTTGCCGGCGGCGGCGCTGCGGTCGTCGCCTCGCTGATGCGCTCCGACCTGCCCGAGCCGTTCTCGGCCGGACTGGGAGACTTCGCGTCCCGGATGAGGGAGCGAACCGGGGAGCGGATCGAGGTCTCCGCCAGGGACTCGCCCGGCGAGGAGGGAGGGGCCGCGGAGGCGGCTGAAACGACGACGTGGAGGGTCGTTCTCCGGGACCAGGCGGACCAGCGGGCAACCCACGTTCGAGTCTGGAAGCGGGTGGCGGCGGCAGTCGCGGCGCTGGCATGGACCGTGCAGTTGGTGGGCGCTCCTCGCCGGGCCCGGTACCGGCTGCTGCTCCTCCTCGCGGCGGCGGTCCTCCTGCCGCTGGAGGAGTTCTTCTTCGCGCCGTACCTCACCGACTTGGCGGCGTTTCGCCTTCCGGGTCCACTTCCACTGACGCTGGGACGGGTGCTGGTGCTCTCGTGCGCCCTGGTGCCGGTGGTGGCGCGAGCCGCCCCGCTCTGGCGCGGCGCAGCGGGTTCATGGGTCGCGCCGCTGGTCGTCGCAGCGGGCTTTCCGTTGGGGTTGACCTGGTTCAGCGCCGGGGCGTCGATGGACCTTCTGGGCACCGCGGGCACGACGTGGGTGGTCTTTCAGGCTGCCGTCACGCTGTCGTTGGCCGTAGTGGCCGCAGCAGCTCTGGGTACCGCCGGAGGGCCCCTGCCGGGGCGCCGCGACGACGGGGACAGCGGGAGGCCAGTCGTCTCGGCTCTCGGGGTGCTGGTTGCGGCTGCGCTCTCCCTGGCGATCGCGTCCGGCGTCCGCACCGGCTTCGATCCACCGCCGGTCCTCGCGGCCGTCTGGGCGCTGCCCACCCTTCTGGTCGCCCTTGGGCTCGCAGGGCTCCGGCCGAACTCGTACGCCAAGTGGTTCTGCGCGGTCGCGCTGGCGGGAACCGCGGTGCTTCCCTTCGCCTGGTCGATGCGCACCGAAGCGCGGAAGTCGGTGGCGGAACGGCGCATGAGTCTCTTGGGCGTCGTGGCTGATCCCGGGATCGACAGGGTACTGAACCGCGTCGCCGAGCAAGTAGAGTCCCTCGACCGATCGAACGCGGACGACCTCGATATCCTCTATCGGGCGTGGACGGCCAGCGGCCTGGCCGCACAGGGCGTTCCCGTCCTCCTTACCCTCTGGTCTCCCGAGGGCGTTCCCGTGCAGGAGCTGAAGCTGGGACCCACCGGGAGCCGCCCTGCATGGGTAGGCGAGCTCGCTCCGGCGCTGCGAGCCTCCGGCCTCCGCCGCTACCATCCGCCTCACTCGACCCACGGCAGTCACCTGGTGTCCGTGCCCCTGACGGGCGACCGTCTCTTCACGGGCACAGTGCCTCCCCGCCGGACGATCCCCGCGCCGTCGGCCTTGGGACCCCTCTTCGCTTCCATGGAGGGCGGAGCGGATCCCGACTTCCTGACCTTGGTTCGCCTCGACGGGAGCCCGCCGCGGGGCCCGCCGACGGTCGAGTGGCGTCGCAACGACGAAGGATGGCGGGCCGAGAGCGTGGTTCAGTACCCGGAGGGCGCATACGCGGTCTTCCATGTGATCAGCATCCCCAACTTCTGGGTGATGCTCGCCCGCGCGGTCCTCGTGCTGGTGCCGGCGTTCGCCGCGGTCTCGATCCTCTGGCTTCTTGGCGGCAGGACGCCGCCTCGACCCGACAGCCCGCCGGCGTCTGGAAGCCTGCCCGGGGCACTCGGTCCGCAGGCGTCCCGCAACCCGCAGCGGCACCGGGCTCGAGTCGCGAACTGGCACGGCTTTGCCACCTCGTTTCGGTTCCGGGTCACGGTCACGCTGTTCGGCTTCTTTCTCTTGTCCAGCGTGCTGTTCTGGGTGCTGGCCAACACCAGCCTCACCGGCGCGGCAGAGCGGACGGCCACGGCGTTGGCCGAGCGGATCGTGACCCAGATCGCGCAGGCGTACTCGGAAGAGGGCGGCTCGGTGGAGTCCCTTGCCCGGCGGGCGGGCGCCGACCTGCTGGAGTACCGGGACGGCGAGCTGGTCGGCGGCTCGGTGGACGAGCTGATCGAACTGGGGCTCTACGAGACGTGGGTGGACCCGGAGATCCACGACGTCTTGGAGAGGGGCCAGCGACTCAACGCCGCAACGGTGACGAGCTTGGGAGACTGGCAATACGTGCTGGCGTACAGACGGCTTCCCGACGGGGACGTGATGGCGGCGCCGGTTCCCTTGCGGGCGGGAGCGGCGGCCCTGCGGCGACGGGACGTGGCCGACCTGCTCTTGGCCGCGCTCGTGATAAGCCCGGTTCTGTCGCTGGTTCTGGCGTTCTTCGTCGGCAGGGCCCTGGCCCGGCCTCTGAAGGAGCTTCGGGTCGCCTCGGACAGGGTAGGGGAAGGCAACTTGGCCGTGGGGTTGCCGGAGGACCGAGCGGACGAGTTCGGCGCCGTCTTTACGGCGTTCAACCGGATGGTGCTGCGGTTGGACGAGACTCGCCAGGAACTCGTGCGGACGACTCGGCGCACCCGCGCGATCGTCGAAGAAGTTGCGACGGGAGTGGTGGCGGTAAACTCGGCAGGCAGGGTCACGGTGGTGAACCCGCAAGCGCAGTCCCTTCTGAAGGCGCCGCTGAACCTAGGCGAGCCGCTTCCCCGGGACGGCCGCGCCCACGAGGTCGCCGCCTGGCTGGACGACCTCCTACGCCAGGACGAGCCGGAGGCGGGCGCCGCAAGCGCCGACGGGGTGGGTGCCGGCCGATCAACAGGACCGAGCGCCGCCCGGGTCTTCGAGTGGGAGGGACGGCGGGTCCGGGGTCGGGCGAAGCGTATCGCCCACGAAGGGCACCCCGGCGGGGTCGTGGTGAACTTGGAGGACGTGACCGACGAGCTGCGGAGCGAACGGATCCTGGCGTGGGGCGAGATGGCGCAGCAGGCGGCCCACGAGATGCGGAACCCGCTGACTCCGATCTCCCTGTCCGTCGATCACTTGCGCCGAGCCTGGAACGATCGCAGGCCCGACTTCGGCCGGATTCTGGAGACCAACGTCGAAGTGGTGCTGAAGGAGATCGACCGGCTCGCGTCGATCGCCCGGAGCTTCTTGCGGCTGGCGTCGCCGGGCGCGGGAAACGAAGGGCCGCTGGTCTCGGTGGACGCCGAGGCCGTGGTCAAGGAAGTGCTGGACCTGTACCGGGGCGGCGGAGAGACGCGCATCCGTCTTGCGAGCGAGTTGTCGCCGGTCATGTGTCGCGCCGACGAGTTGAAGGAGGTCCTCCTGAACCTGATCGAGAACTCCCGCGCGGCGATGCCGGAGGGGGGCTCGGTCCGTATCTCGGCGGAGGACGGCAACGACCCGGGTTCCTGGACGACGATCTTGGTCGAGGACGAAGGAGCGGGGATATCTCCGGCGCTCCTGCCGCGCATCTTCGAACCCAAGTTCTCGACCCGCTCCACGGGCACCGGCCTCGGCCTGGCGATCGTCAGGCGACTGGTGGAGTCGTGGGAGGGGTCCGTCGAGGTGGAGAGCGAGGTGGGGAAGGGCACGCGAGTTCGCATCCGACTGCGCAAGGGGTGAGGCCGTGGCTCTAGCCGAGTGGTTGGACGAGCGTTCCGGCGAGATCGCCGAGCGATGGGCGGCGGCGCTTCGCGCGTCGCGGTCTCCTTGGAGCGGCGCGTCGGTTCCGTTGCTGCGCGGGTTCTGCCGCGCGATGGCTTCGCTCCTTCCCGGAATGCTGTCGCCGTACCGCCACCAGATCGAGCCGCTCTGGATCGAGTGCGCCGAGCTGTTCGGGTCGGTGGCGGCCAGGTCGGGCCTCTCCTCTGGCGAGGTGATCGAACAGTTCCACGCTCTGCGGGAGCTTCTGATCCGGATGATCTTCGCGCAGCCGCCCGAGGGCTTCGGCGACGACCGATCTCTTCGCGATCTCGTTCAGCTCAGCCGAGCCTTGGACGGAGGCGTGACCCAGGCCAGCGCCGGCCACACGGACCTGCTCTTCTTCAGCGCCGTCCAGGGCTCCGGCGTGCCCTCGCCTCTTCAGCCGGACGACTTGGCGGAAGTCGCCGCGCAGATTCGCCAGCTGGAGGCCGAAGGGCGGCGAACGATGGAGCAGTTGGCGCAGGCGGGCGGCGCGTGACCGGGCCCGGCAGCGATCGGACGGACATGTCGCCGGACGAGTTCCGCGAATGGGGGCGGCGCTTCGTGGAGTGGGTGGCCGAGTACTTGGCGGAGGTCGGCGGATACCCGGTCATGGCCCAGGTGGCGCCGGGCGACATGCGGACCGCGCTAGACGCCGAAGCCCCGGAGCTGGGCGAGCCGATGGAGTCGCTGCTGCGGGACTTCGAGTCGGTGATCGTGCCCGGGACCACCCACTGGAACCACCCAGGGTTCTTCGGCTACTACGCGATCTCCGGGACGGGGCCGGGCATCTTGGCAGAGCTGCTGGCGGCGGCCCTCAACGTGAACGCGATGGTGTGGCGCGCCTCGCCGGCGGCCACGGAGCTGGAGGAGACGACGCTGGACTGGCTCCGCCGCTTCCTAGGACTGCCGTCGGCGTTCGCGGGTACGATCAACGACACGGCGTCGATCTCCACCTTCCACGCGCTGGCGGCGGCCCGGGAACGAGGACTCCCGGAGGCGCGGGAGCGAGGGCTGTCGGGTGCGCCCCCCGGGCGGATCTACGCCACCGCCGAGGCCCACTCGTCCGTGGCAAAGGCTGTGATCGCCCTGGGACTCGGGAGAGACGGGGTGACGTTGGTTCCGACGGACCGGGCGCGGCGGATGAACCCGAGGGAGCTGGCCGGGGCGGTGGACTCGGACGTGGCCGCCGGGTATCGCCCGTTGGCGGTTGTGGCGACCGTCGGGACCACGTCCACCGCCGCTACGGACCCGCTGGCCGCCATAGCGGACGTGGCCGGCTCGCGAGGGCTTTGGCTCCATGTGGACGCGGCGTACGCAGGGCCGGCGGCGTGTCTTCCCGCGTTGCGCCCGGGCTTCCGGGGCTGGGAACGGGCCGATTCGATCGTCGTCAACCCCCACAAGTGGCTGTTCACGCCCGTGGACTGCTCCGTCCTCTATGCGCGACGTCCCGCCGACCTGCGCGCCGCCTTCTCCCTGACCCCTGCCTTCCTCGAGACCCGGGACGAAGGCGCGCGCCACCTCATGGACCACGGCTTGGCGCTGGGGCGGCGCTTCCGGGCGCTGAAGCTGTGGTTCGTGATGCGCTACTTCGGACAGGAAGGGCTGCGCGCGTTGATCGAGTGCCACCTGACGTTGGCGGCGCGCTTGGCGGAGGCCGTGGACGCGGAGACGGGCTGGGAGCGGTGGAAGCCTTCCGGGTTCTCACTGGTCGTGCTGCGCTGGTCGCCGGACGGCGTCGCGGCCCAGGATCGGGACGCGCTGAACTTGGCCGTCATGGATCGGGTGAACGCGAGCGGCGCAGCCTTCCTGTCCCACACGGAGATCGACGGGGAGACTTGGCTGCGCTTCGCGATCGGGAATATCCGCACCACGGAGGAGCACGTGGACCGGGCTTGGAAGGCGCTGAGGACGGCGGCGGTCAAGTCCTAGGCTTGGCTCGGCTTGCGCCCAGGCTGACCGAGGTGCGCCGATCGGATCAGGCCTCGCGCACCTCCCGCACCAAGTCCGACATCGCCTGCTTGGCGTCGCCGAAGAACATCATCGTGTTGTCCATGTAGAAGAGGTCGTTGTCGATCCCGGCGAACCCGGCGCTCAGGGAGCGCTTCATCACGATCACGCTCCGGGCCCGGTCCACGTCCAGGATCGGCATCCCGGCGATCACCGAATCCGGGTCGCGAGCCGCCGGGTTCACTACGTCGTTGGCGCCCACCACGAGCACCACGTCGGTGGACCCGAACTCCGGATTGATCTCGTCCAGATCGAGCAGCTGGTCGTAGGACACGTCCGCTTCCGCCAGGAGCACGTTCATGTGGCCGGGCATCCGGCCTGCCACCGGGTGGATGCCGAAGCGCACCGTCACGCCCCGCTCCTGCAACATGTCGCACACCTTCTTGAGCTCGTGCTGGGCCTGGGCCACAGCCAGCCCGTAGCCCGGCACCACCGCCACCGAGCTCGCGTACGCCAGGATCATCGCCGCCTGCTCGGCGTCCACGTCCCGTACCGGGCGCTCCCCGGTCTTGAGCTTCGCCTTGGGCCCCTCCGCCCCGAACGCTCCGAACGCCACGTTGGCCAGGGAGCGGTTCATGGCCTTGCACATGATCTGGGTCAGGATCAGGCCCGAAGCGCCCACCAAGGCGCCCGCGATGATGAGGATCATGTTGCCGAGGGCGAACCCCGTGGCCGCCGCCGCAAGTCCCGAGTACGAGTTGAGGAGCGAGACGACCACCGGCATATCCGCGCCGCCGATGGGGATCACCAGCAGGACTCCCAGGACAAGCGCCGCCCCCGCCAGGGCGAAGTACATCTCGGGGGTGGGGTCGCCCACCGTCAGCGCGGCGCCCGCCACGAGGATGCCCAGGAACAGGATCGCGTTGGCGGTCTTCTGCAGAGGGAAGACGACCGGGTTGCCGGTGACGATCCCCTGGAGCTTGCCGTAGGCGATGAAGCTGCCCGACAACGTCACGGCGCCGATCAGCGTGCCCAAGACGATCGTTGCGCCTTCGGCCGCAGGCAGGGTGGCCCCGCCGCCGGCGACCCGGAGGAACTCGGCGCCTGCCACTGCCGCCGACGCACCGCCCCCGAATCCATTGAAGACGGCCACCAGCTGGGGCATTGCCGTCATCTTGATCGTCCGGGCCAGGAACGAACCTGCCAGTGCGCCCGCCACCACCGACGCGGCGACGATCGGCCAGCTCAGGATCTCGTTCTGGAGCACGGTGACCACGACGGCCACGAGCATCGCCAGGGCGGCCCGGGCGTTCCCGGAGCGGGCCGTGGCCGGCGACGAGAGCTGCTTGATCCCCGAGACGAAGAGGAACGCCGACGCCAGGAGAGCCAGGTGAGCGATCACGGTCGTGTCCATGTCGCCCTAGCCTTTCTTGAACATGCGGAGCATTCGGTCGGTGACCATGAAGCCGCCGACCACGTTGATCGTCGCCATGACGATGCCTGCCGCCCCCAGCCAGCGGACCACCGGCGTCTCGGCCACGCCGGTCACGATCAGCGCCCCGATGACGGCGATCCCCGAGATCGCGTTGGCCCCGGACATGAGGGGGGTGTGCAGGGTCGGAGGGACCTTGGAGATCACCTCCTTGCCAGCCAATGTGGCCAGCACGAACACGTACAGGCCGATCAGCATCTCGCTCATCTCTGCTGCTCCGCGGCGCCGGCCGGAGTCGCTCCGGCCCGCTCGTTCACGACTTCGCCGTCCCGGGTCACGCAGGTGGCGGCGGTGATCTCGTCTTCAGGGTTCGTCCGGCCTTCGTCGTCGAAGAGGTGGCAGACGAAGGCGGCCAAGTTGCGAGCGTACATCTCGCTCGCGTGGAAGGGAAGCTCCGCGGGCAGGTTCGACGGCCCCATGACCGCAACCCCGTGGTGGAAGACCGTCTCGCCCGCGGACGTCAGCTCGCAGTTGCCGCCGGACTCGGAAGCCAAGTCCACGATCGCGCTCCCCGCGCGCATCGACTCCACCATCTCCTTGGTGACCAGCACCGGCGCGGGCCGACCTGGGATCTGGGCGGTGGAGATCACCAAGTCCATCTCCCGGATGTGGGCGGCGATCAGCTCGAGCTCCCGCTGGTGCTGCTCCTCGGAGAGTGCCTTGGCGTAGCCGCCCTCGTCCTCGGCGCCCTCGTCGAGCTCCGCCTCGAGGAACTTGGCGCCCAGGCTCTGCACCTGCTCCTTCACGGCCGGCCGGATGTCGAACGCCGACACCACCGCACCGAGCCGCCGAGCCGTGGCGATCGCCTGTAGGCCGGCCACGCCGGCGCCAAGGATCATCGCCTTGGCGGGGCGAACCGTGCCGGCCGCGGTGGTGAGCATCGGTAGGAACCGGGTCACGGCGTCGGCGCCCTGCAGCACGGCCTTGTAGCCCGCCACCGTCGCCTGGGAGGAGAGCACGTCCATCTTCTGCGCCCGGGTGATCCGAGGGACCAGCTCGACGGCGTAGGAGGTCACGTTCCGCTCCGCCAGGGCCGCGATCTCGGCGGAAGGACTCAACGGATTCAGATGGCAGACCAGCGCGCACCCCCGGGGAAGCGCCGACACCTCTTCCATCGACGGGGGCTGAACCTTGAGGACCACGTTCGCGCCCTCGAGCGTCGGGTCTCGGCCGGCCACCACCTCCACGCCGGCCTCCCGGAAGTCGTCGTCGGCAAAGGACGCGCCCGTGCCGGCGCCGGCTTGGACGCGAAGCTCCCAGCCGCGCTTCTTGTACTCGCGCGCGGCGGCGGGAGCGAGGGCCACCCGCCGCTCGTCCGCGCGGGTCTCCGTCATGACCGCAATTCTCATGGGCGTCGTTTCTCTTCGGTGTAGGACCCCTGCCGGGAAGGAACCGCGACAACTTGCGGCGAGCTCGACCATTCCGCCAGCAGGCCCGGCGCCCGCCGCTCGTCCGGCCCGCCCCCGACGCTGCCCGGGACCAGAAGAATATCTGGCCGATCCAGCTATCCAATCGTCTCGGCTACGGTGATACGCTGCGGCTAGGTCTCCTGCCGAAAGTGTCGCCGCCATGCTCGCCGTCGTTCATTCCTACTGGGTTCACGGGGTCGAAGGCCAGCCCGTGAGGGTCGAGGTCAAAGTTCAGACGGGCCTCCCGGTCTTCACCGTAGTGGGACTTCCGGCGGGAGCGGTGCGGGAGGGAAAGGAGCGGGTGTTCGCCGCCCTGGCCCACGCGGGCATCTCCCTGCCGCCCCGCCGGGTCACCGTCAACTTGGCCCCGGCGGACCTGCCCAAGTCCGGATCCGGCTTCGACTTACCCGTGGCCGTCGGTCTCTTGGCGGCTTCCGGACAGATCCCGATCGAGTGGCTGGAAGGGAGCGCCTTCGTAGGCGAGCTGGGCTTGGACGGATCGGCGCGCCCGATCCGGGGCGCCATAGCCCTGGCCATGAGCTGCTTTGCGGAAGGGCGGAAACGGCTCTTCGTACCGCTCGGGAACGCTCGCGAAGCGTCGGCGGCGCCCGGCGTGGAGATCTTCGGAGTCGCCGACCTGGGCGAGCTCGTTGCCCACCTTCGGCGCGGGGACGTGCTCCGCCCCAGAGCCCCGGCGGCTGCGGTTCGCTCCCACGCTCCCGGCCCGGACCTGCGCGAGGTGCGAGGACAGGCCCTGGCGAAGCGGGCTCTGGTCGTTGCCGCCGCGGGGGGCCACAGCCTCCTCATGTCGGGTCTGCCGGGGGCGGGGAAGACGATGCTGGCTCGTCGCCTGCCTGGGCTTCTGCCTCCTCTCTCCGAGCGCGAGTCCTTGGAGGTGACCCGGGTCCACTCGGTGGCCGGGCTCCTCGACGCCGGAGAGCCGGTGAAGACGACCCGACCCTTCCGGGCGCCCCACCACACGATCTCGGCCGGAGGCCTCGTTGGAGGCGGGAACCCTCCTCGCCCCGGAGAGATCAGCCTGGCCCACCTGGGTGTCCTCTTCCTTGACGAGCTCCCCGAGTTCGGCCGGCGGGTCCTGGAGACCCTCCGACAGCCGATCGAGTCCGGCCGGATCAGGATCGCCCGGGTGCGCCACTCCGTAACGTTCCCGGCTCGCTTCCAGATCGTCGCCGCCATGAACCCTTGTCCGTGCGGGATGGGGGGCGACGACTGCATCTGCCACGATCGGGACGTGGCGCGCTACCGTGCCCGGATCTCGGGTCCTCTCCTGGACCGTCTCGATATCCACGTCGGCACGAGTCCGGTGACGTGGCGGGAGTTGGAGGGCGCGGCCTGCGGGTCGGGTCGCGGCTCGGACGCGGCCCGAACCCAGGTCCTCGAGGCTCGTCGCCGGCAAGCCGCGCGCCGCGGCGGCGCCGACGCCGAGGGCGCGAGCCCCTTGAACGCCCGAATTCCCGCCCGGGACCTGATGACCGCGTGCCCGCTGGCGCCGGGAGCGTCCCGCCTTCTGGAGGAAGGGGTCGGGAGGTTCCGCCTCTCTGCCCGAGCGGTCCATCGCACGCTCCGACTGGCCAGGACGATCGCCGACTTGGCTGGAGAGGAGCGCCTAGGGGCGCGGGTAGTGGCGGAAGCCCTGCGGTTGCGAGTGGGGTTTCGTCCGGGTTAGCCTCCCGGGCATGAGGCACTACATGGACTACGCCGCCACGTCCGCTGTGCGCCCTCCCGAGGTCGTCGACGCGGTAGCCGAGTTTCTAGGGAGCGTGGGCTGCACTCCGGGGCGCGGCGGCCATTCGGGCGCCGTGGAGGCTACCCGGATCGCCTTCCGGTGCCGCCGCGCCGTCGCCCGAGTCCTGAGCCTCCCCGGCGACCCTGGACGGGTTGCGTTCGCCCACAACGCCACCCACGCCCTCAACACGGCCCTCTACGGCCTTCTTGGGCCCGGCGACGTGCTGGTGATCTCCCAGTACGACCACAACGCCGTGCTGCGTCCTGCCCACCGCTTGGCCCAGACCCGCGGGGTCGAGGTGCGGACGATATCCGGCGACCCGGCGGGCGGGGTGGACCTGGAGGAGACGGCCCGCCTGCTGGACGGCGCCAAGGTGCTGGCCGTCAACGTGGCGTCCAACGTGCTGGGCACCGTGGCGCCTCTGGGGCCGATGGCCCGGCTGGCCCATTCCGCCGGCGCGGTCGTGGTGGCCGACGCCGCGCAGGCCGCCGGCCACGTCGAAGCCGACTTGGCCGAATCCGGCGCCGACGTCGTTGCCTTCACGGGGCACAAGGGCCTGCTGGCCCCCCAAGGCACCGGCGGCCTGTGGGTGCGGGACGGAGTAGAGATCGAGCCCTACTGCGTCGGCGGCACGGGAGGGGACTCCAGACGCCGGGAGATGCCTCTGGAAATGCCGGACCGGCTTGAGGCAGGAACGGGAAACGTTCCCGGCCTGGCCGGCCTTCTTGCGGGGTGCCGCTTCCTCGCCAGGGAGGGAGTGGGCGCGGTGCACGCCAGGGAGATGGCGTTGAAGGCCCGCCTTCGCGACGGGCTCTCCTCGGTACCCGGGCTCGACGTGCTCTCGCCTCCGGCGCCGGACGGCGTGCCCGTGGTTACCGTGCGTTCCCGGCGCATGGACGCCGCGACCCTGGCCGAACGCCTGGACCGGGAGCACGGCGTCCAGACCCGGGCGGGGATCCACTGCGCGCCGGAGGTCCACGCCGTTCTGGGAACTTCGGAGGAAGGCGCCGTACGCTTCTCCCTCGGGTGGGCCTCGTCCGAAGAAGATGTGGGGGCTGCGCTGGAGGGCGTGGACGCAACGCTTCGCCCGACCACCGTGCCCGTCGATCTCGCCGTCGCGCCCTAGAACCGCAGCGATGGCGAAGATTCTGGTCGTCGACGACGAACGGTCGATCCGGAACGCCCTCCAACAAGTTCTGGAATACGACGGCCACCGCGTGCGCCTCTCCCCCGACGGTCCTTCCGGGCTGGACGACTACGCCCAGTTCAAGCCCGACGTGACGCTCCTGGACGTCAAGATGCCCCGCATGGACGGGCTGGAGGTGCTGGAACGCATCCAGAAAGAGGACCCGGGGGCGATCGTGGTCATGATCTCGGGCCACGGCACGATCCGCACCGCCGTGGAAGCGACCCGGAAGGGCGCCTTCGACTTCCTGGAGAAGCCCCTCAAGATCGACCGCCTTCATCTGACGCTGCGCAACGCCCTGATCGTCCGGGGCCTCTCGGACAGCGTGGAGCAGCTCAAGCACGACGTCGAGGTCCGATACGAGATCGTCGGCGGCTCCGAAGTCATCAAGACGGTGCTTCGGCGGATCGAGACGGTCGGCGGGACTCTGGCCCGGGTCATGGTCACGGGGGAGAACGGAACCGGCAAGGAACTCGCCGCTCGAGCGCTCCATCGGCTCTCGCCCAGGGCGGACAGGCCCTTCGTGGACGTGAACTGCGCCGCCATCCCCGCCAACCTCATCGAGTCCGAGCTCTTCGGCCACGTCAGGGGCGCGTTCACCGGCGCTGTCGCCAGCCGACCCGGGAAGTTCGAGCAGGCGCACGGCGGCACCTTGTTCTTGGACGAGGTGGGCGACATGTCCCCGGACGCTCAGGCGAAGGTGCTCAAGGCTCTCGAGGGGGACGAGGTGACCCGTGTGGGAGGGACCCGTCCCGTGCCCGTGGATGTCCGCGTCGTCTCGGCGACCAACAAGGACCTGGAGGAGGAGATCGCAAACGGCAACTTCCGGGAGGACCTCTACTACCGCCTCAACGTGGTCCCGATACGGATGCCTCCCCTCCGCAACCGGCGCGAGGACATACCGATGCTGGTGACCCACTTCGTGGACCATCTGCGCAAGACGAGCGGCGTGCCTGCCAAGCCGTTCGCGCCGGAGGCGATCGCCGAACTGGAGGGGCAGGACTGGCCCGGGAACGTTCGGGAGCTCAAGAACACCGTGGAGAGGCTGCTGATCCTGAGCCCCGGCGAGACGGTGGAGCGCGCGGACGTGCTGCAGGTGGGGTCCGGCCACGACGCTGGAGGCAGCTTCGCGGAGAGCTTTGCGTCGATGGAGTCGTTCCAAGACTTCAAGGACGCGTCGGAGAAGGCGTTCATCGGGGAGAAGCTGCGCGCCAACGGCTGGAACGTGACCGAGACCGCCGCCCGGATAGGGATGGCCCGCACGAACCTCCACCAGAAGATCAAGAAGCACGGCCTGGCGCGCGCTCCGGCGACGGACGGCCCCTAGCGACGGAGCGCGGCGAGCTTCCAAGACCGTCGGCGGCAGGCCCGCCCACCGATCCGCCACTTCCCGCGAACGGCCTCCGTTGCGAAATTTTTTGGACGCCTCCGCGATCGCCGTCCGCCGCTCTTTGTCGCCGGGGCCGGCGACGCCTCGCGGAGGGCGTAGTCTCCCGCTTCAGCGAGAGTAGGGTGGATGAGCGCCACTTCCCGCTCGGACCCGGCGGACGGGTCCTTTAGCCGGTACCTCGAAGAGATCGGCCGCTACCCGCTGATCGACCGGGCAGAGGAGGTGCGCCTCGCCGTTCAGGCCCGCGAGGGCAACGATGAAGCGCTCGACCAGCTGGTCCGCGCCAACCTCCGGTTCGTGGTCAAGGTGGCCAAGAGGTACAGGAACCAAGGCGTTCCGCTTCAGGACTTGGTCAACGAAGGGAACCTTGGGCTGATGCGGGCGGCCAGAAAGTTCGACGAGCGGAGGGGGATCAAGTTCATCACGTACGCCGTCTGGTGGATTCGGCAGGCGATCCTCCAAGCGATCGCCGAGCAGAGCCGCATCGTTCGGGTGCCCCTCAACCGATCCGCGGCCCTCCACAGGATCGGCCGTCGCAAATCCTCGCTCCGCCAGGACCTGGGAAGGGAACCGACGCTGCACGAGCTCGCCGACGGTCTGGAGCTCTCGCAGGGGGTGCTGGACGCGACGTTGGCCGTTTCCCAGTCCCACTTGTCGCTGGACGCCCCCGCAGGCCCCGGAGACGAGAACAGCCTCTTGGACTACCTGCCCGACCAGCTGTCGCCCAGACCCGACGAGCAGGTCTTCGAGAGCGCCTTGACGGAGATGCTGGACTCGGCCCTCTCCACCCTCGAGGAACGGGAGGCGCGAGTCCTCCGCCTCTACTACGGCCTCGACGCCGAGGAACCGAAGACGCTGGAAGAGATCGGCGCGGTTCTGAGCGTGACCCGGGAACGTGTCCGCCAGATCAAGGAGAGGGCGCTGGCGCGCCTCCGCCACCCGACCCGAGCCCGCTTCCTGGAGAGCTACTTCCACTAGCACCGGCGTCCCCGTCGGCTTGCCGGCGCGCACGCGGCGACGCCCGTTGACATCATCCGACCCTCGGGAGTATCATTTCAGGCTTTGCACCTTCACCCCCTTGCGCCGTCGCGTCCCCGGTAGCGGACTCGGTTGCGCGGGCGGCAAGCCCAAGTACGGGAGGACCGTGAACAGTACCTTCACTCCGCGAGAAGGCGATATCCACCGGGCATGGTGGGTCGTGGACGCCGAAGACAAGCCTCTGGGAAGACTGGCCACCGAGGTGGCCCGCGTGCTCCGGGGCAAGCACAAGGCGATCTACACGCCGCATCTGGACACAGGCGACAACGTGATCGTGGTCAACGCCGCCAAGGTAGGCCTCACCGGTCGCAAGGCGGACCAGAAGACCTACTTTCGCCACTCGGGATACATGGGCGGGGAGAAGCACATCCCGTTTCGCAAGATGATCGAGCGGTTCCCCGACCGAGTGATCGAGCTGGCCGTTCGGGGGATGCTTCCCAAGAACAAGCTGGGCCGCCAGATGCGTCGGAAGCTTCGGGTGTACGCCGGACCGGCCCACCCCCACCAAGGCCAGAGCCCCAAGGTGCTGGCCATACGCGCCCGAGGAACGTCGTGAGCGGGTGGCAACCGCGTCAGGCCGTCGGAAGAAGGAAGACGAGCGTGGCACGGATCAGCCTTCGTCCCGGCGGCGGGGAGTGGCGGATCAACGGCCGCGAACTCGACGACTACTTCCCGCGGCCGGCCCACCGGGTCCGCGTCGAGGATCCGATGCGCGTGGCCGGCGCCGAGGGCCGCTTCGACGTGGAGGTTCGCGTCCGCGGAGGAGGCCTGACCGGCCAAGCCGACGCGATCAGGCTCGGCGTGGCCCGCGCCCTCGCGGCCGACGACGAGGAAGTGCGCAGGCCCTTGCGGGAGAACGGGATGCTGACCCGAGACGCCCGCAAGGTGGAGCGCAAGAAGCCCGGCCGTCCCAAGGCGCGCAAGCGCTTCCAGTTCAGCAAGCGATAGGCGTCTCCACATGGATCAAGCTGCCCCGGTGGTGGGGTTGAACGAGCTCATCGAGGCCGGAGTCCACTTCGGCCACCAGACAAGACGTTGGAACCCCAAGATGCGCCCGTACATCTTCGGCGAGCGCAACGGCATCCACATCATCGACCTCCGCAAGACGCTGGATCGCCTCGAGGCCGCCCAGGACGCGGTGCGCAGGGTTGTGCTGAAGGGCGAGCGGGTGCTCTTCCTCTCGACCAAGAGGGCGCTCAGGACGGTGATCGAAGAAGAGGCGGTGCGGTGCGGCGCCCTCTTCGTCACCGAGCGCTGGCTGGGCGGGATGCTCACCAACTTCCAGACGATCCGCCGTCAGATCCGCCGCATGAAGGAGCTGGAGCGAGGCCAGGAGGAGAACGCCTTCGAGTTCTACACCAAGAAGGAGCGGCTGCTTCTCGAACGGG
Organism: Longimicrobiales bacterium; assembly: GCA_958296005.1. Classification (GTDB taxonomy): domain Bacteria; phylum Gemmatimonadota; class Gemmatimonadetes; order Longimicrobiales; family Gaopeijiaceae; genus CATQHQ01. Next base: position 1,484,951 of record CATQHQ010000002.1, on the reverse strand, counting down.
AACGCATGAAGCTGGCGAAGTACTTCCAGGGCGTGCGCGACATGGCCCGCCTTCCCGGCGCCGTCTTCGTGGTGGACGCAAAGCGGGAGATCATCGGCGTGAGGGAGGCCCACAGACTGGGAATTCCCGTGATCGCCATCGCCGACACGAACGTGGACCCCGAGCTGATCGACTACCCCATCCCCGGCAACGACGACGCCATCCGCTCGGTCAGCTTGATCGTAGGCGCGATCGCCGACGCCGTGCAGACCGCACGTCGCGAGGTGCCCGACGAACAGCGCAAGCGCCAAGCGGAGATGGAGGCCACCACGTACTCCACCGAAACGGGCGAGAAGTCGGCGGACGGACGGGAGCCGCGGCGTCGCCGGCCGCCGAAGAAGCGCCGCCCCAGGCCGGGGGCCGTCGGTCGCGGGCGGAAGACGGGAGGCGGCCCCAAGACGGGGGGGTAAGGACGAGATGCGGATCAGCGCACAGTTGGTAAAGGAGCTCCGAGACCGGACCGGCGCGGGGATGATGGACTGCAAGAAGGCGTTGCAGCAGACCGACGGCGACGTCGAGCAGGCGATCGACCTCTTGCGCAGCAAGGGCGCGGCCAAGGCGGCCAAGCGGGCCGACAAGGCGGCCAACGAGGGAGTCGTCGCCAGCTACGTACACCACGGCGGCCGGATCGGCGTTCTAGTCGAGCTCAACTGCGAGACCGACTTCGTGGCGAACACCGACGATTTCCTGAGCTTGGCCCGGGACTTGGCGATGCATGTCGCTGCCGCCGACCCGGTGGCGGTCGACGCGTCCGGACTGGATCCGGCCGTGGTGGAGCGGGAACGCGCGATCTACCTGGAGCAGGTCGCCCAAGAGGGCAAGCCGGAGCATGTCCGGCAGCGGATCGTCGAGGGCAAGATCGCCAAGTTCTACAAGGAAAGGGTCCTTCTGGACCAAGCGTACGTGCGGGATCCCGACCGAACCGTGCGGGAGCTGGTCACCGGCGTCTCGGCCAAGACCGGCGAGAAGATACAGGTCGGCCGGTTCGCCCGCTTCCAGATCGGCGCATAGCGTCTCGTCCGCCGTGAAGAGGAGCGCCGGCTACCGCCGCGTCGTTCTGAAGTTGTCCGGCGAAGCCCTCGCAGGAGAGCAGGGGTACGGCGTCGATCCGCAGGTCGTGGACCGAATCACCGACGAAGTGAGTGCGATTCACGACCTGGGAGTGGCTCTCGGAGTGGTGATCGGCGGCGGCAACATCGTGCGCGGCACGATGGCGAGCCGCGAAGGGATGGACCGGGTGTCGGCGGACTACATGGGGATGCTGGCCACGATCATCAACGCCCTGGCGGTCCAGGACCTGCTCGAGCGGAAGAACGTGGACACGCGCGTCATGACCGCCATTCGCATGGAGCGGGTCGCGGAGCCCTACATCCGCCGCAGAGCGATGCGCCACCTGGAGAAGGGGCGAGTCGTGATCTTCGCCGGCGGCACGGGCAACCCCTACTTCTCTACCGACACCGCGGCGGTGCTTCGGGCGATGGAGATGAACGCCGACGTCGTGATCAAGGCCACCAAGGTCGCCGGAGTGTACACGGCCGACCCGGCCACGGACCCCTCCGCCGACTTCATCTCGGAGATTTCCTTTCACGACGTGATGTCGCGTGACCTTCGGGTCATGGACGCCGCGGCGGTTTCCCTTTGCCGCGACAACGACCTGCCCATTATCGTGCTGTCCCTCGAGGACCAAGGCGCCGTGCGGAGCGCCATCCACGGAGACCGCATCGGAACGCTGGTGTCCTGAACCCGCCGTCCCGACTCGGGACAAATCCGGCCCAGGAAGAAGCATATGCCCATACTCGAAGACGCCGAAGCCAGAATGGACAACGCGGTGGACGCCCTCCGCCGGGAGTTTGCGACGGTGCGGACGGGGAAGGCCGTCCCCGCGATCCTCGACTCCGTTCGGGTACCGGCCTACGGCGGCCAGATGCCCCTCAATCAACTGGCGACGGTCACGGCCCCGGACCCCTCGCTGCTGGTCGTCCATCCCTTCGACCCCTCCCTGCTTGCCGCGATCGAGAAAGCCGTGCTTGCTTCGGGACTGGGCCTGAACCCTTCCAACGACGGGTCGCTGATTCGGGTTCCCGTTCCCGCTCTGACGGAAGAGCGGCGCAGGGAGTACGCTCGGCTCCTCCACAAGATGGCCGAGGAGGGCAGGGTGTCGGTCCGTCACGCCCGCCACGCTGCCAACGACGAGGTCAAGGCTCGGCTCAAGGACGGTGATATCGGCGAGGACGAAGGGATGAGACTGCGGAACCAAGTCCAGAAGCTGACCGACGACTACGGAAAGCAGATCGATCTCCTTCTGGCGGCGAAGGAAAAGGAGGTAATGGCGATCTGAAGCAGCGACTCGCGACTACCGCGCGGCGTGCGTTCAGTGCCGTCTGACATGTCCACGGACCGTTCCGCCCGGCTCGGCCGGATCCGCTTGGGCGGCCGTGTGCCGCGCCATGTCGCGGTCATCATGGACGGAAACGGCCGCTGGGCGACGGCGCGGGGGCTGCCAAGGCACGCCGGTCATCGGGAAGGGATGAAGGCGGTTCGCGAGTCGGTGAAGGCGGCTCTGGCGGCGGGCGTCGAGATCCTGACGCTCTACGCCTTCTCCACCGAGAACTGGAAGCGCCCCAAGACCGAGATCAAGGCCCTCATGGGCGTGCTTCAGATCTACGTCGAGAAGGAGCGCCGTGCATTGGCCCAGCAGGGCGTGGAGGTGCGGGTCCTGGGGGAGACCGACCGCCTGAACGCGCTCTCCCGAAGGGCCGTGCGTCGGATCGAGGAGACGACCCGAGGCGGTCGGGAACTGCGGCTCAACCTCATGATCTCCTACGGGGGCAGGGAGGAGATCGTCCGAGCTGCGCGCAGCTTGGCCGCGGAGGCGCAGGAGGGCCGATTGGCGCCCGAGTCGATCGACGCGTCCCGCTTCGCCGCCGCTCTCTTCACCCGCGACGATCCGGATCCGGATCTCCTGATCCGCACCTCGGGCGAGCTTCGGATCAGCAACTTCATGCTGTGGCAAGTCGCCTACACGGAACTCTACATTACCCCGGTGTACTGGCCCGACTTCACCCAGGCGGACTTCTTCGACGCCGTGCTGGACTACCAGCACCGGGAGCGCCGGTTCGGCACGGTCACGACGGCGTGAGCTCGGTCGCCTTGATCGCGTGCCCGACGGACCTCTCGATCTGATGTCCTCCGAACTGCGGTCGCGCATTCTGGTGGCGGTGGTCGGCCTTCCCGTAGGGTGCCTCGCCGCTTACCTGGGGGGCTGGTACTTGGCCGGCTTGGTCGCGCTCCTCGCGGCCGTGGCCGCCCACGAGTTCTACTCGCTGGCGTCGGCCAAGAGCGCACAGCCCCTGGGCTGGTTCGGCATCCCCGCCGCCGTGGTCCTGGTGCTGGCCGCCCAGCACGACCTGGTGTTTGCGGAGTGGGGCGGCCGGGCGCTGGCCCTCCTCATGGTTCTAGGGCTGCTGACTTCGGCGGCGGTCGTGTTCAACCGGAAGATCGAGGAAGCCCCGCTCCTATCGGCGTCGGCAACCGTTTCCGGCGCGCTCTACACGGGCGGCACGCTCTCGTTCGCCGTCTTTCTCCGCAACCTGCCGGAGACCCAGGGCGCGTTTCCGACCGAGCCTTGGGAGGGACCGCTCCTGCTGATCTTCCCCCTGTGCGTGACGTGGGCCGGGGACACGGCGGCCTACTTCGCGGGTCGAAGGCTGGGCCGAGTTCGGCTGGCACCCCGAATCTCGCCTGGGAAGACGGTGGAGGGAGGGATCGCCGGGCTGGCCGGGGCGGTGGCCGCCGGTTTCTGCGCCGGCTTGTTGCTGGAAGGGTACCAGAACTTTCCCGTGACGCCGCTGGCCGGTGCCGCCATAGGGCTTGCGCTGGGGGTGGCAGGCCAGGTCGGAGACCTTGCCATCTCGATGCTGAAGCGGGAGGCGGGCGTCAAAGATTCGGGGTCCTTGTTGCGGGGGCATGGAGGGGCGCTGGATCGCTTCGACGGGCTGTTCTTCACGATCCCGCTGGCCTACGCGCTGCTCCTCCTGGTCCAGTGACGCGGCGACGGCTGGCGGTCCTGGGAGCTACGGGGTCCGTCGGTCTCACAACGTTGGCGGTGGCCCGCAGGCACCCGGAGCGGTTCGAGGTGGTGGCGTTGGCCGCCGCCCGCTCCGTCGAGAAGCTAGCGGCGCTCGCGGCGGAGTTCGGCGTATCGCATGTGGCGGTGGCGGATCCGGCCGCTCTGACTGCCCACCCCGGCGGCCCTGCGCTGGCCGAGTGGCGGTCGGGCCCGGGCTCGATCGCGGAACTCGCCCGCCTGTCGGAAGCCGATATCGTGGTCAACGCCGTCGTGGGGGCCGCCGGGCTCCAGGCGACCCTCGCGTCCCTCGAGGCGGGGAAGCGCTGCGCGTTGGCCAACAAGGAATCCTTGGTCGCGGGCGGCGACTTGGTGCTGGCGGCGGCTCGGCGTGGCGGAGGCGAGCTGGTGCCCGTGGACAGCGAGCACTCGGCGGTTCACCAGTGCTTGGCCGGCGCCTCGGCGCACGACCTACACCGGGTGATCCTCACTGCCAGCGGCGGACCCTTCCGCAACGCTTCCCAGGAGGTCCTGGCGGCCGCCGGCCCCAAGAATGCGCTGCGCCACCCCACTTGGCAGATGGGCGCCAAGATATCGATCGACTCGGCGACGCTGGCCAACAAGGCGCTGGAGGTGATCGAGGCCCACTTCCTCTTCGGGCTGCCCTACGATCGGATCGACGTGGTGATCCACCCCACTTCCGTCGTCCACTCCTTCGTCGAGTTCGTGGACGGCTCCGTGATCGCCCAGATGGGCGAGCCCACCATGGAGCTGCCGGTGCTCTACGCCCTGGCATGGCCCGAGCGGGTCGCCGATTCGCGGCTGCGCACCTTCGATCCATTGGCGTCGTCGCCCCTGGAGTTCGAGCCGGTGGACCAGGAACGCTTCCCCCTCTTCGGGCTGGGCGTGTCGGCGGGGCGGGCGGGCGGCGCCGCTCCCGCGGTCTTCAACGCCGCCAACGAAGTCGCGGTGCAGGCGTTCCTCCGGAGGCGGGTTACCTTTCCGGGCATGGCCCGTGTCGTAGCCGCCGCTCTGGAGGCGTTGGGGGACCGGACCGCGCACGACCTGGAATCGGTCCTGAACGCGGATGCGAGCGCCCGGCGCGTGGCCGCCGCGGAGGTCGAAGCGATCTCCCGCCGGGCCGGGTAGAGTCCCGAAAGGAGGAGAGACGGAGATGATGATGATCTTGGCGACGATCGTCCTGCTGGGCGTGTTGATTCTAGTGCACGAGCTGGGTCATTTCTGGGCCGCGAAGGCGGTGGGGGTGGGCGTCGAGCGGTTTTCCATAGGATTGGGACCCCGAGTGTGGGGCTTCACCCGGAAGGGAACCGAGTACGTCCTCGCGGTGATTCCGCTGGGCGGCTACGTGAAGATGCAGGGGATGAACGACGAGGTGATGGAGCAGGTGGAGGGCGGCGCCACCGAAGCTGCTCCCTGGGAACCCCAGCCTGGCGACTTTGACGAGAAGCCGCTCTGGGCTCGAGCGTTCGTGATCTCCGCGGGCGTGATCATGAACATCTTGTTCGCGTTCGTGGTGTACACGGCGGTGTACGCGTTCTGGGGGAGCCAGGACTATCCCACGACCCGGGTCTACTCGGTGGAGTCGGATTCGCTCCCCGCCGGAACCGAGGCCCTCGCGGAGATGGCGCAGGGAGCGACCGTCGTCCAGGTGGGAGACGAAGCGCCGGATACGTGGGGCGCCATGCTGGACGCTTTCTCGGACGCGCCGGCGGGGCCGGTCCAGGTCCTCACGGAGGAGCCCTCGGCCGTCATTGAGGTCGAATCGCCGGCGGAGGAGGCGGAGCGCCAGCGGGTGGCCCGCTCGCTGCGGATGTGGCTCCCGCCCATGGTCGGCGCTGTCGAACGCGGAGGGCCGGCAGAAACGGCGGGGGTGGAGGTTGGCGACGTGATCTTCAGCGTGGCCGGGGCGGAGGTGTCGAGCTGGCAGGAGCTTCAGCGGGAGCTGTGGGCCCGGCCTGGAGAACGGGTGGAGCTGGGGTTGGCGCGGGGGAGTGCGGAGCTGACCCGGGTTGCGGTCCTCGACGACGCAGAGGGTCCGAACGGGGAGCGGTTGGGGCTGCTGAGGATCAGCTCCATGGTCGAAACCATCGACGTGCCGGTCGGGGCCGGAGAGGCCGTCGTCGCCGGCGTCGCCGAGACCGTGGGAACGACGGCGCTCATCCTCCAGTTCCTGGGCCGCCTATTCACGTTGGACGTGTCCCCCCGCGAAGTGGGGTCGATCGGGACGATCGCCGTCGTGTCGGGACGGGCGGCGGAAGCCGGTATATCCACCTACCTGCAGTTCATGGCCCTCTTCAGCATCAACTTGGCCGTCCTCAACATGTTGCCGATCCCGGTTCTGGACGGCGGCCACATGATGTTCCTGGGTATCGAGCTCGTACGCGGCCGGAAGCTCACCGTCAAGCAACGTCTGCGCTGGAGCCAGGTCGGGCTGCTGGTGGTGCTGGGGATCATGGTGTGGGCTCTGGGCAACGACATCTTGCGCTTCTTCGGACTGTAAGAGTCGGCGCGCGCGGTCAGAACAGAGACAGCTGAACCGACTCGACTCGGCTTCGGAGCTCGGTCAAGTCGAACCAAGCGGTGGGCTCGTCGGCCGTCGCCACCTCGACCAGCCCCTGGTAGCCCTTGGACTGAAGGGCCGCGTTCATCGTGGAGCGGGCCAGGGCCGGGGTGTTGGACTCTTCCGACAGGTGAGCCAGAACCACCGCCGAGAGCCGAGGACCGAAGACTTCGCCAACGAAGCCGGCGGCCGTTTGGTTGGACATGTGGCCGTGGCTGGATGCGATCCGGGCCTTGACGGCGGCGGGGTATCCGGCGGACCACAGCCGGACTTCGTCGTAGTTGGACTCGACGATCAGGCCGTCGCAGCCCCGCAGCGCGTACTTGACCTGGACCGTGGGCCGTCCAAGGTCGGTGGCGACGCCCAGCCTGAGCCCGCTCGTCTGGTCGACGAGGGCGAAGGCGGCGGGGTCGGCCGCGTCGTGGGTGGTCACGAAGGGTTCGACCCGCACGTCGCCCACCACGAACGGCCGGCCGGGCCGATAGGTGCCCACGTCCTCGGTTCCCCTGAGGAGCTTGGCGCAGGCGCGCCGCGTGCCGGCTGTCATCAGCAGTCGGGTGCCGTGCGCCCGCGCCAGCACGCCTGCACCCCGGACGTGGTCCCCGTGCTCGTGGGTCACGAGAACGGCCGCCAACTCCTCGGGAGCGACTCCGACGACGGCTAGGCGCTTGACCAGCTCCCGACCGCTGAACCCCGCATCCACGAGAACTCGTGTCGAGCCGGCCGCCACCAGGGTCGAGTTGCCGCCGCTGCCGCTCCCCAGCACCGAGAAGCGCACGTAGATCAACCCCGGCGCGGACGGAGGGCGGGCTGTGCGAGGGCCATCTCCCCCCGCAGGGAGGCCGTCTCGCCGAAAGCGCGGCGGTAGAGGGCGCGCATCCCCTCGGAGAGCGTCACGCCGCGCCGGATCATGACGCGCTCCGCGGTGTCCAGGAAGCGCTCGATGTCGTACTGCGCGGCGGTGCTCCCCACGCCCCAGGAGAACGGAGGCACGTACTTGGGCGCCAAGCCACCGCCGAAGACGCTGGCCCCCGCCTCCACGACCGACCCAGTGTTCAGCAACGTGCCGATCCCGGTTCGCACATGGTCGCCCAGAAGGCATCCGGCCTTGAGAAGTCCCGTGTCGATCGAGCGTCCTCGGATCACTGCGCGGACGGGGCGGTAGTTGTTCTTCAGGTCCGAGTTGGTGGTCATGGCGCCCAGGTTCGTCCAGCGCCCCAGGATCGACCGGCCCAGAAAGCCGTCGTGAGCCTTGTTGGCGTATCCCAAGACCACGGAAGACTCGATCTCGCCCCGGACCTTGCAACACGGTCCCAAGCTGGAGGCGGACACGGAACCGCCGAGGATCGTGGAGCGAGGCCCGGCGTAGAACGGTCCCTCGATCCGGGAGTGGGCCCGCACCTGCACGTCTGCTGCCAGGATTACGGGGCCGGCGACGGCGTTCAGCACGACGCCCGGCTCCACCGTCGCGCCGTCGCCCAGGGCGATCAGACCGGTCCCCAAACGGTGGACGGCGACAGGCGCGTCGGAGTCCACGAACCTGTCGGCGTCGTCGCGGATGCGGTCTGCGTTGGCCGCGATCAGTTCCCAAGCGGAGCCGAGGAGCCGTCCCTTGACGGGGACGGTCGGCCACTCTGGGTAGCGTCCCTCGCCGAAGCAGGCGGGCACGGGCGTCCCAGGGGGGAGCCACGCGCCGGCCGGCAGGCCGCGGGCTGGACGGTCGCCGTCGGTTCCGTAGTCGTCGGCCCGATCGGCGGCGGCGAGGATCAGAGGGCGGTCTCCGAGCCGGGCCAGGAGCTGCTCGCGAAAGCGTCGGGTGCCGTGGGGAACGAAGCGGCTCGACAGAAAGAGGCGGCCGGAGTCGGCGCCGATCTCGCCCGCGACCGTGCAGGGCGGGGCACCCTCTTCCTCGAACCCGGCCAGGAGGCGGTCGGCCACGTGCCCTTCGCAGGGCTGCCCCAGCACGCGTTCGCCTCGGGCCCGCAGCGTCTCGGTGCCGAAGAGCATCTCGCCGACAGGACGCGTGAGAACAAAGGGAAGCCAGCCTCGTGCTTCTTGGTCGTCCAGAGAGAATAGGCGAAACGGCTTCAACGTCAATCTGAACCTGTAGTTGCGTCGATCAGATTCAAGTATCGCTTTAGGTTGGGCGACTCGAGTCGCGGCATGACCAGCGTGACGTCGCCGGTCCGGGCCACCAGCAGGTCGCTCACCCCCAGGAGCACGATCCGGCCGGACTCGGCGTAGGCGATGTTGTTGCCGGCCTCCGCCAGCTGCACGTCGCCGTGGGAGACGTTGCCCGACGAGTCGGCCCGCCGCGTCCGAGCCAGGGCCTCCCAACTCCCCACGTCCTCCCACTCGAACGTCGCATCGATCGACGCCACCCGCGGGCTGCGCTCCAGAACCGCCACGTCCACGGAGACCGTTCCGGCGTCCCGGAAGAACGAAGCCGCGTCGCCCCGTTCCAGGTGGGGCAGCGCACGGGCGATTTCAGGCGCTCGGGCCGCCGCCTCGCGAAGAAAGGTTGCCACAGGCCAGACGAAGATGCCGGTGTTCCAGCGGTACCCCATCTCCACGTAGCGAGCGGCCGTCTCGGGGCTGGGCTTCTCGACGAAGGAACGCACCCGGTACGCCCGGTGTCCGTCGGGTGCGGGCAGCGGGTCGCCGGGCTCGATGTAGCCGTATCCGGTCTCGGGCCGGTCGGGGAGGACCGCCACCGTCACCAGCAGGCGTTCCTGGCTCGCAAGCGCCGTGCCCGCCGCCAAGACCTCCCGGAACGCCGCCGCCGGGCGGACGGCTGCGTCGGCGTGAAGGGAGACATGCACGGCCTCGGGGTCGGCGCGGGCGATCTCCCACGCCGCGCGAACGAGCGCGGACGCGGTGCCTCCCCCTGGGGGCTCGGTCAGGAAGGCAGCCTCGTCCAGCCCCGCGACCGCCCGCAACGGCGCGACCATCTCCTCACGGGTGAGAACCCTCACGCGCTCCAACGGCACGAACTCCCGGAGCCGGTTGATCGTGTCCACGAGAAGCGGTTCGGGGCCAGCCAGCGGCAGAAGCTGCTTGGGTCGCTCCGGGGTACTCAACGGCCAGAACCGAGATCCGGTGCCGCCAGCGAGGATCGTCACCCAAGCGTTGGGAGCGGATCTCACGAAGGAAGCCCTCCGGCGTGTCGTGACGGCGTGGGTGGCGGCGTGGGCGGCAGGGCGCGTTGCAGGCCCAGGCTTCTCCTCGCGGGCCGGCGCGTCCGTTCCGAGACTACTCCGCAACGACCGGAGAATCAAGGATGGCGAAGCGTTTTCCGAACGCCGGCTCGCGGGTGTTCGGCCGCCCGAGGTGCGGCGTCGGCAAGGTTGACCTGGACGGCCCCGGCGGGTAGCATGACAGCCATGAAGTTCCGCAACTTCTTCCTGGTGGGCGTCGTGGCGGCTGCCTTGCCGGCGGCTTGCAGCGACGATCCCTTTGCCGTTCGGTGGCAGGAGAACCCCGACACGGTGCGCCTCTTCGCCATCTCCCACCCGACGCCCAACCTGCCTTCGGCCTTCGACTTCTTCCCGCGGACTCCGGTTCGGATCGAAGCGGCCACGACGGGAGGGTCCTGGGACTTGGCGGTGGACGTCCGCGACGGCGCCTTCGTTTGGTTGCCGCCGGGTGCTCTGGGCATCGTCTCCCAGTCGGCGTTGACCACGCTGGACGGCGAGACCTTCGAGTCCGCCGACCGAGCGCCCGGCGACATGGATCTGTACGTGTCCGACGCTGCGGTTCCCCTCTCGCCGGGACAGGTGTACGCGCTCCGCACGCGCCGCCATCCGGGTCTCTTTGGCACCCAGTGCAACTACTACGGGAAGATTGAACCGCTGAGCGTGGATGCGGCCGAAGGGATCGTGGTGTTCCAGTTCGACGTGAGCGGCGCGTGCAACAGCCGCGATCTGGTTCCGCCGGACTGACCTCTCGGTGCTGGACATCAGACGGGTGCGCCACGACCCGGCCGGCGTGGCCGAGGCGCTGGGGCGACGGGGCGTCCCTGGCGCCCAAGAACGGATCGAAGCACTGCGGGAACGAGACGCCGAGCGTCGCGACGCCCTCTCTCGGGTGAACGTCCTGAAGGCCGAGCGCAACCGCGCCTCCAAGGAGATCGGCGCCGCCAAGCGCCGTGGCGAGACGGCGGAGGCGGAGATCGGGCGCATGAGGCAACTGGGCGAACGGGTCCAGGCGCTGGACGCCGTCGTGGCAGCGGCAGACGAGTGGATCTCGGCAACGCTGGCGGAGACGCCCAACGTCCCGGATCCCCGGGTGCCCGCAGGGGGCGAGAGCGCCAACCAGATCGAGCGGGCGTGGGGGTCGCCGCATCCCGCGCCAGGCCGAGGCCGGCCCCATTGGGAGATCGGCGAGCAGCTGGGCATCCTCGACCTGAAGGGCGGCGCGAAGGTGTCGGGTTCCGGCTTTCCGATCCTGCGGGGCAGGGGCGCCGCTCTGCAGCGCGGCCTCGTGGACTGGATGATTCGCCTTCATGCGGACGAGCACGGCTACACGGAACTGCGCGTGCCGTACCTGGTCACGGCAGAGACGATGACCGGCACGGGCCAGCTCCCCAAGTTCGCCGACGAATCCTACGTGACCAGCCGAGACGGGCTGTGGCTCATCCCCACGGCCGAAGTGCCGGTCACCAACCTGCACCGGGACGAGATCCTGCCGGGTGACTCGCTCCCCCGAAAGTACGTGGCCTACTCGCCGTGCTTCCGGCGGGAAGCCGGGGCCGCGGGCCGGGACACGAGAGGGCTGCTTCGGGTTCACCAGTTCGACAAGGTCGAGCTGGTCCGCTTCGAGTCGCCCGAAGCGAGCGACGCCGCGCTGACGGAGCTGGTGGGCGAAGCCGCCCGAGTCTTGGAGATGCTGGGCTTGCCGTACCGGGTCGTCCTGCTGGCGAGCGGCGATCTGGGGTTCTCCGCTTCCGTGACCTACGACCTGGAAGCATGGGCGCCGGGCGTGGGCAAGTGGCTGGAGGTGTCGAGCTGCTCGACGTTCACCGACTTCCAGGCCCGGCGAGCGAACATCCGCTTCCGGCCAGCGCCGGGGGCGGCCGCCGAGTCTCTCCACACCCTCAACGGATCGGCGTTGGCGTTGCCCAGGGTAGTCGCCGCCCTCTTGGAGACGGGCCAGCAGGACGACGGGTCGGTTCGCCTCCCGGAGGTCTTGGGACCCGTCCTGGGCTTCACCGAGATCCCCGCGGGAGCGTAGCACGGGCGTGACCGGCGCCACGTCGCGGACTTGGTCCGTCGCGCTAGGGGTTCTCTTCGTGGCCCTGCTGGCGTGGTACATCGTCTACACCGCCGAGGTCCTGCGGTCGCGCCAGGCGGATGCGGAGACCTTCACCCGCATCTACGCCGAAGTGCAGCAGGGGCTGACGAGCCACGAGACCGGAGCGGAGCTGGCCGCCTTGGCGCGTCTCCAGCAGCTCCTGGTGGAACTCGGAGTGCCGTTCGTGGTCACCACCGAGCCCGGCGGGCTCTACTACACCTCCGCGAACCTTCCCTTCGAGGTCTCCTCGCCGCCCACGCCCGGGGAAGAGGAGCGGATCCTGCGGTACGCCGCCGAAGTCCTCGACACCCGAAACCCGCCCGTGGGAGACGCCGCGAGCCAGTTGGTCCACTACGGGATCACCTCCGAGGCCGCTCGGCTCGCCTGGATGCCGTTCCTGTGGGCGGCGGGCCTCCTGATCACCGTGCTCCTTGCCACGACCGTCTTCCGTCACCAGCGGTGGACCGCCACGGAGCAGGCGTGGACTGCGATGGCCCGGGAGCTGGCGCACCAGCTCGGCACGCCGATCAGCTCTCTGCAAGGGTGGGCGGAGCTGCTGGAGCTCCCGGAACGAGATCGTCCCGGCCGGATGACTCGAAAGGAGATCGCTGCCGCCATCGCGGAAGAGATGGTGCGACTGGAGCGGGTGAGCCGCCGCTTCGAGCTGATCGGCAGGGACCCTGAACTGGGCCGAGTTTCCCTGAATCACGTGGTCGGCGAGCTCCGGGCGTACATGGAGGCGCGGCTGCCCCGGCTGGGTCCCGGCGTCGCCCTTCATGTGGACGTGCCCGACGACCTGCCGGACGTGCAGGGCCACGAAGTGCTCCTAGCGTGGGCGCTGGAGAACGTGGTCAAGAACGCCTTGGACGCGGTGGCGGGGAGCGGCGGTTCGATCGCCATCTCGGCCCGCCCCGCGGAAGGGCGGTGGGTGGTCCTGCGGATACGGGACACGGGGCCGGGCGTGTCTGCCGAAGTCCGGGACCGGATCTTCGATCCCGGGGTGACCACCAAGCCCGGCGGCTGGGGCGTCGGGCTGACCCTCACTCGCCGGATCGTGGAGCGCGTCCACGGAGGGCGGATCGAGCTGCTGGACGGGTGGGGGCGGGGAGTTACGTTCCAGGTTCGACTTCCCCGACCGGCTGTGTCCTGACGGCCCGACCGTCCCTTCGCGTTGCCGCCGAAATCCTCCTCCAGCCAGGGCTCCATGCCGACAGATCGGATCGACGCTCGGGTCGCGCTCAACCCGGAGCAGCGGGAAGCCGTCGAGCACTTCGAAGGGCCTGCTCTCGTGCTGGCCGGCGCCGGCTCGGGCAAGACCCGAGTCCTCACCACCCGGGTCTGTCGCTTGCTGGACGAGCACGGCGTTTCCCCGCACCGGATCATGGCGGTCACCTTCACCAACAAGGCGGCCGGGGAGATGCGCGAACGGGTGGCCGGGCTGCTGGGCAGCGATCCCCGCGGCATCTGGTTGGGGACGTTCCACGCCCTCGGCGCCCGAATGCTGCGGCGCCACGCGCCCCTCGCCGGGCGGACCCGCGCCTTCTCGATCCTCGACGCCGAACAGTCGCTGCGGCAGGTCAAGCGCGCCGCGATCGACGCGGGAGTGAACCCCAAGCGGTGGTCGCCCAAGGCGCTCCGGACTCATATCTCCGACGCCAAGAACCAGCTGATCGGCTCCGCCGCGTTCGAGAGCGACCACGGCTTCAGTGCCGACCTCGTGCAGAGAAACGCGTCGCGGGTGTATCCCGTGTACCAGGAGTCGCTTCGAGACCAGAACGCCACGGACTTCGACGACCTGTTGATGCTGCCGGTTCGCCTGCTGGAGAACAACGCCGATCTGCTGGCTCGCTACCAGGAGCAGTTCGCGTTCCTCTTGGTGGACGAGTACCAAGACACCAACCACGCCCAGTTCCGGTTGCTGGAGCTTCTGGCCGGGAAGCACGGCAACCTCATGGTCGTGGGGGACGACGACCAGAGCATCTACGGTTGGCGGGGCGCCGACATCCGCAACATCCTCGACTTCGAAAAGAGCTTCCCGGGCGCCCATGTGGTGCGGTTGGAGCAGAACTACCGCTCGACGCCGGTGATCCTGTCGGTTGCCAACGCCGTGATCCGGCAGAACCGCGACCGCAAGCCCAAGAAGTTGCGCACGGATCGACTGGGCGGTCCGCCCGTCACCTGCCTGGAAGCCGCCGACGAGGTCGACGAGGCCGCGTGGATCCCTGTGGAGATCGAGCGTCGGATGCTCGACGATCCGCAGCTGAACTATCGCGACTTCGCCGTTCTCTACCGCACCAACGCCCAGGCCCGAGCGATGGAGGACGGCTTCCGCCGGCGGGGCGTCCCCTACCAGATCGTGGGCGGGGTGCGGTTCTACGAACGCCGGGAGGTGCAGGACGTGCTGGCGTACCTGCGCCTGATCTCCAACCCCAGGGACCGGGACGCCTTCGATCGCGTGGTCAACTACCCCAGCCGGGGCGTGGGGCGAGTTACGCTTCAGCGGTTGTCGGACTTTGCCGCGACCTCGTCCGCCACGCTGCTGGAAGCCGCGGCGGAGGCGGAGCGGGCACCGGGGATCCCGCCGGCGGGCGCCCGGGGGCTGGTCGCTTTTTCCGACTTGATCCGCAAGTACTCGGCGAACGCCGCCCACACGCCGGTAGGACAGCTGCTGGCGGAGCTGGTCGAGGAGCTGGACCTGCTGATTGTGCTCCGCGGCGAAGGCCCGGAGGGCGAGGACAGGGCCGAGAACGTACGGGAACTGATCGCGGGCGCCGCGGAGTTCGTGGCGGATATCGAGGAGCTGGAGGATCGGGACGCCTTCACCGACCTGGACATCTTCCTGCAGCAGGTGGCGTTGGTGGCCGACGTGGACCGCCACGACGCGGACGCCGACGCCGCGACCCTCATGACCCTCCACAGCGCCAAGGGGCTGGAGTTCCCCGTCGTCTTCATCAGCGGCATGGAAGAGGGCCTCTTCCCCTTGGCCCGATCCTACGACGAAGCTCGATTGCTGGAGGAGGAGCGGAGGCTCTTCTACGTGGGGGTGACCCGGGCCCAGGAGAAGCTCTACCTGACCCATGCTCGGCGTCGCCGCAGGGCGGGGGACGTCTCCTTTGGTCCTCTGTCCAGCTTCGTGGAAATCCTGATGGACGACCTGGAGACCAAGACTACTCGCCAAGTGCCCAGGCGACGGGGTGCCGTGCGGTGGAGGGGCCGGGAGGACGAGTCCCAGAGCTCCAGAAGCCGGCGAGCCGGTTCGCGACCCGGCGGGTGGGACGGCCGCCAGGGGGACGCAGGGGGCGACGACAGCTTCAACCAGGATCGCCCGAGCTACCGAAAGGGCGAAGGAGTCGTCCACGAGAGGTTCGGCTCCGGCACGATCGTCGAACTCGCGGGCTTCGGCTCCGACCTGAAGGTAGTGGTGGACTTCCAGCGGGCGGGACGGAAGAAGCTGCTGGTGCGGTACGCCGGGCTGCAGCGGGACTACAGCTTCTGACCTCTGCCTAGGCGTCGTCTCCCTCGGCGTCGCCTCCCTCAGCGTCGGCCTGCGGGGGCTCGCCGCGGTCTTCGGGCGCCTCGCCACGCTTGCGTCCCCGTCGCAGCAAGCCCGTTCCGCTCCGCAATATCCGAAGCTTCGCGGCCGCGTCCAGCACCCCTTCCTCCGCCTCGGACTGGATCAGATCCAGAAGCGCCGCGAACTCGGCAAGCCGCTGGCGCAGATGGACGGCGGCGTCGTCCAGCCCGGTGGCGATCCCCCCTAGCGCGCCGGTGGCCCGGGTCACTTCCGCTCGGACGGCCTCGGCGGCTTGGTCCAGGCTCCGCGCCGCGCCGACCGCATGGCGGAAGAGAGGTTGGACGCTCTCGGTCGTTGCCGCCGCGAACTCGCTCCAGCTCCGGGAGAGCTTCCGCAGCTCCGCGAGGACCAGAACCAGAATCACCAGAACGGCGACGCAGACCACGATCAAGCCGATCGTGATCCACGCGGTCGCCGACTCGAGGCTGCCCCGAGCGAGGGCGACGACTACGGTGTCTTGGGGCATGGCGCGAAGGGTTGCGGGGAAGAAGGCTTCCGCTCCGAACCTATAAGGGCCGCCCGGAATTCGGTATATTGACCATCATGCCAACGTTTGTGGTGACCGGCGGCCGCTCGCTGAGCGGCGCCATCCGTCCCGCGGGGAACAAGAACGCAGCGCTTCCGGTGCTCGCGGCCACGCTCATGTCGGCGGAACGGGTCGTCGTTCGAAACGTGCCCCGAATCCGGGACGTGGTCACCCTGCTGGAGATCATGGAGTCGCTGGGCGCCAGCGTCGCCTGGACCGGCCCGAACACCGTCGAGGTAGACGGCGCCAATGTGGCCGCCCAGCGGCCCGACCCGGCTCTGGCGGAGCGGATCCGGGCCTCGATCCTCCTCGCCGGCCCGCTTCTGGCCCGCTTCGGCAAGGTCTGCCTTCCACCCCCGGGAGGGGACGTGATCGGCCGCCGCCGTCTCGACACCCACCTCTTGGCCTTTCAGGCGCTGGGCGCGTCGGTGGACACTTCCGCGGACCTGAAGATCGAAGCGCCAGCACTGACGGGCGCCAACTTCTTCCTCGACGAACCGTCGGTCACCGCGACCGAGAACGCGGTCATGGCGGCCGCGCTCGCCGAAGGCAAGACCACGATCCGCAACGCCGCCGCCGAGCCCCACGTGCAGGACCTCTGCCGACTCCTCAACGCCATGGGCGCGCAGATAAGCGGGGTGGGAAGCTCCACGCTGGTCGTTCGCGGCGCGTCCCAGCTCGGTGCCGCCGAGATCGAGATCGGCCCCGATCACATTGAGACCGGATCGTTCATCGGTCTGGCTGCCGTCACCCGGAGCCTCCTCGTAATCCAAGACGCTCCGGTGGAGCACCTGGACTCCACCTTGCTGGGCTTCCGTCGCCTGGGCATCGAGTGCCGACTGGACGGGCGCAACTTGGTGGTGGACGGGCGGGCCACGCCCGAGATCGACATGGACGTCTTCGGGCATGTGCCGAAGGTCGACGACGGGCCGTGGCCGGCGTTCCCTGCCGACCTCACCTCCATCGCCGTGGTGGCCGCCACGCAGGCCAAGGGATCGGTCCTGATCCACGAGAAGATGTTCGAGTCGCGGATGTTCTTCACCGACAAGCTTGTGGGCATGGGCGCCCGCATCATCCTCTGCGACCCCCATCGGGTCATCGTGATCGGACCGTCGCCTCTCCGCGGCAGCACGATGGAGAGCCCGGACATCCGGGCAGGGATGGCGATGCTCATCGCCGCCCTCGGCGCGGAGGGCGAGAGCCGCATCCGCAACGCCAATCAGATCGAGCGGGGGTACGAACGGATCGACGAGCGCCTGGGGATCCTAGGGGCCGAGATAGAGCGCATCGATTAAGCGAGACTCGACTACAAGCCCGGTTCAGGCTATACTATTCGTGCTGGCGGGGTCGCTTCTGCGGTCCCTTTGGAGTGGGGGAGAAGGTGGCCCCTGCTTTTTTTGTCCCATTCCCACGGGGAGCGGCACATGGCGGCACGTCGCGACACGACGTCGAACCGGCTGGAGGAACGACTCTCCAGTCTGGGCTACGACCTCGTGCAGCTGGAGTGGGCGGGCTCGCCGCGGCGTCCCGTGGTGCGGCTTCGGATCGAGCGCTCGGCACTTGACCGGCCCGTTTCCGTCGGCGACTGCGCGAGCGTCAGCCGCAGCTTGGAGGCTTGGCTGGAAGCCGAGGCGGGAATGCCCGACAGGTACGTGCTGGAGGTCTCGTCGCCTGGGTTGGATCGACCGCTGACGAAAGGACGCGACTTCGACCGGTTCCGAGGGCGACTCGTGGCCGTGAAGGGCCGCGATCTCCTCTGCGGCCGGGCGTCCCGCCTGGAAGGGGAGCTGCTGGGTCTTGCCGCCGCCGACAACGGCTCCGCCGCGATACGCCTGCGGCTGAGCGGAGGCGAACAGGTGGAAGTTCCCAGGTCGCAAGTCGAAGCCGCCCACTTGGTTCACGAATGGAGGACGTCGTGATCAACTCGGGTCAGGTCCTCGCCGCGTTCCGCGAGATCGCCGCTTCCAAGAGCCTCGAGCCGGAAGAAGTCAACGAGCTGATCCGCGACGCGATTCACGCGGGCCTCGCGCGGATATTCGGCCCCAACGTCGACGCCGAGATCGTCATCGACGACGTGGCCGGCGAGATCGAGATCGTCGTCCTGAAGCGCGTCGTCGATGCGGTAGAGGACTCGTCGTCGGAGATCCTGCTGGAGGAGGCCAGGTGGGACGATCCCACCTACGAGGTCGGCGACGTGATGGAGATCCCCGTCGAGTTCTCCGAGTTCGGACGCAACGCCGTGATGGCGGCGAAGCAGCGGATCGTGCAGCTGGTGCGGGAAGGCGAGCGCCAGCGCATCCGCGACGAGTACTCGGATCGGGTGGGCGAGCTCCTCTCGGGCCAAGTTCAGCAGATCGAGCGGGGCAAGCTGGTCCTTATTCTAAACCGTTCCCGGGACGCGGAGGCGATCATCCCGTGGAAGGAGCAGAACCCCCGAGAGCGCTTCCGCCAAGGGGAGTCGATCCGTGCCGTCCTCAAGAGGGTCGAGGAGACGACCCGAGGTCCCCGGCTGATCCTGTCCCGCGCCGATCCCCTCTTCGTCGCGGCCCTCTTCAAGCTGGAAGTGCCGGAGATCTATCAGGGGATCGTCGAGATCAAGGAACTGACCCGGGAGGTGGGAGGGCGAACCAAGATCGCCGTCCACAGCCGCGACGAGTCGATCGACCCGGTGGGCGCGTGCGTGGGGCTCAAGGGATCCCGAGTCCAGGCGGTGGTGTCCGAGTTGGGGGGGGAGCGGATCGACATCGTGCCGTGGCACCCGGAGCCCGAGGTCTTTGCCCGTCGTGCTCTTGCGCCGGCCCGAGTGGCGAAGGTCGTCGCGGAGCCGCAAAGCCAAGTGATCACCGCGATCGTCGACGAGGACCAGCTCTCCCTGGCGATCGGCAGGAACGGTCAGAACGTGCGCTTGGCCTCCCAGCTGATCGGTTGGCAGATCGACCTCTACGGTTCCCGGGAGTGGGTGGATCGGGGGTCGGACATGTCGATCTTCGCCGATGCCGGCGACCCCTCGTACGAGACGTCCGACTTCCCGTTGAGCGAACTGTCCTTGGACGGCAACACGCTGGCAGCCCTGGAAGGCGCGGGCTACGACAGCTTCCGGGACGTCATCGAGCTGGGCAAGACCGACTTCTTGGCGATCGAGGGCATTACCGAAGAGGCGGCCCTGGAGCTGGTTGCGCTGGTCGATCAACTGACCGTGATCGACTCGGACGTGGTGAGTGACGAGCCGGCCGAAGCCGAAACCGGAAGCGGGGGCGATGCAGGCGCGTCGTAAGGCGGCAGGGGGCCGGCGAACGGGGATCCTGCCATGATGCGGGTGAAGGAGCTGGCGGTCGATCTGAAGGTCGCCCCCGACCTCTTGCTCCGGTTTCTGCGGGATTCCGGCGTTCGGGTCGGGCACTCCGACGCGCCCCTTGCCGACGCCGACGTCGCGCGGATCCAGACCCGCCTCGAACGGGAGCGAAGGGCGGGCCGCGGAAACGCCGCGGAGGTCATGAAGGCTGCGGCGAAGGCCAGCAAGCCCACACGCCGCCGTCGCCGGGCGCCCCGCCGGGCCCGCAAGGTGCCGGTCCAAGAAGCCGTCCCGGTTGCGGCGCCCGCTGCGACCGAGGCGCCGGCGCCGGAAACCGATGCACCCGCTCAGGCGGCTGGCGAGCCCCAGGACGCGGTGGTCGCGACACCCGCGCCGCCGCCGACCGAGCAGCTTCCCGTTGCCGGGCCGTCGCAGTCCGCTGAACCGGAGGCGGCATCCGAGCCGAAGGAACCGCCGTCCGAGCCCACGGCGCCCGTCGTCGAAGTCGAAGCCGTCCCCGACCTCGCCACGGCGTCGGAAGAGTCCACGGCGCCGCCGCAGCCCGCGGTCCCGGAGAGCGCCCCGACGCCGGCAGCTCGTCTGCCCGCTGCATCCGCTCGTCCCGCCGTGCCGTCCGCGCGTCTCCCGGAGAGGCCGGCCCCGGCGCGGGAGGGGGCCCCTGCGAAGCCGGCGGCCAGCGCTGGGCCGGGCGGCAAGGTCCGCATCCAGGCCGAAGGGTACACGCCCGACGGCCGGAAGAAGCAGAAGCGGAAGAAGGGCAGGCGCCGACCTGCACCGGATCGCCACGCCGCGAAGGAGAACGTCCAGCGGGTGCTGGCGGAGATCAAGGGCGGCAGCCGCAAGAAGACTCGCAAGGGGAAGGCCGCCCTGGCGACGGCGAAGGAGTTGCGGGCTGCCGAGGAGGAGAGGGTCGCCGAAGTCCGGGCCGTCGAAGCCAAGACGGTTCGGGTCAACGAGTACCTCACGGTCGCCGAGCTGGCGGAGCTGATCAAGACGGCGCCCACCGAGATCATCGGGTCGGCCTTCAGGAACATGGGCCTCATGGTGACGATCAACCAACGCCTGGACTTCGACCAGATCGAACTCCTCCTGGAGGGCTTCGGCTTCGTTGCCGTCCGGGAGTCGGACTACATGCCGGCGCCGGTGCTGGAAGAGAAGGACGACCCGGCCGACCTTCGCCCCCGGCCGCCGGTGGTCACGGTCATGGGCCATGTGGACCACGGAAAGACGCGCCTTCTGGACTGGATCCGGAACACCAACGTGGTCGCCGGCGAGGCAGGGGGGATCACCCAGCACATCGGTGCCTACCACGTGGAGCTGGACGGAAGCCGGACGATCTCCTTCCTGGACACTCCCGGCCACGCAGCGTTCACGGCGATGCGGGCTCGGGGAGCGGAACTCACGGACCTCGTGGTGCTGGTCGTGGCCGCCGACGACGCGGTCATGCCCCAGACGGTGGAGGCGATCAGCCACGCAAAGAACGCAGGCGTGCCTTTGGTGGTGGCGGTAAACAAGATCGACTTGCCCTCCGCCGACCCGGCCCGCGTCAAGCAGAGCCTCCTGCAGCACGGCGTCACCGTCGAGGAGTTCGGCGGCGACGCCATGGTTGCCGAAGTGTCGGCCAAGACCGGCGAGGGGATGGACGACCTGCTGGAGAAGGTCCTGCTCCAGGCTGAACTTCTGGAGCTCGCCGCCAATCCGTCCCGCGAGGCCACGGGCATCATCGTCGAGGCGGAGCTGGACGTCGGGAAGGGACCGCTCGCCACGGTTCTGATCCAGAGGGGCACGCTGCGGGTGGGCGACAGCTTCGTCGCCGGGCTGCACGACGGCCGCATCCGAGCCTTGCTCGACGAGCGCGGCAACGCCGTCGAAGCGGTGGGTCCAGGCATTCCCGTCCAGATCCTAGGGTCCTCGGGCGTGCCCCGAGCCGGCGACGCGTTTCAGGCCATGGACTCGATCGAAGCCTCCTCGATCGCCGCCAACCGCCAGCGGCTCGACCGCGAGAAGCAGCTTCGGATCAAGGAGCGGGGCATCCGGCTGGGCGACTTCTCCCAGTTGCTGGCCTCGGGCAAGACGGGCGTGTTGCAGGTGGTCATCAAGGGCGACGTGGACGGGTCCGTCCAAGCGCTCTCGGACTCACTGGCGCTGCTGTCGACCGACGAGGTTCGGGTCGAGATCGTGCACCGGGGCGTCGGCGCGGTCAACGAGTCCGATGTGATGCTCGCTCTGGCTTCGGGGGCCGTGATCATCGGCTTCCGGGTCCGGCCCGACACGGGCTCCCGGCAGTCGGCGGCACGTGAGAAGGTGGACATCCGCATCTACGACGTGATCTACGAGGCCGTGGACGATGTGAAGGCAGCGCTCGAGGGCCTCCTCGCGCCGGAGCGGCGAGAGAGCGTGGTGGGCGCGGCGGAAGTGCGGGTGATCTTCAAGATCAAGGGCGTGGGGACGATCGGCGGGAGCTACGTCACCGAGGGCGTAATGCGCCGGAGCGGACGGGCTCGGTTGGTTCGCGACGGGATCGTCGTCTACGAGGGCGAGGTCTCCTCCCTCAAGCGCTTCAAGGAAGACGTGCGGGAGGTTAGGGAAGGCTTCGAGTGCGGCATCGGCATCGCCAACTTCAACGACCTGAAGGTGGGCGACGTGATCGAGACCTACCGCGTCGAGGAAGTCGCCCGGACCCTGGCCACCGCGGGACAGGGCTGAGGACTCCTTCCCGGCGGTGATCGTCACCGTGTCCACCTGGGAGCTGCTCGTCCCCGGCGCCGCGTCCCTCAAGGACAAGCGGTCCGTTCTCCGTTCGATCAAGGACCGCCTCGCCAAGATGAACGTCTCGGTGGTGGAGTCGGGTCTTCAGGACCTGCGGAACCGAGCCCGCCTCTCGGTCGCGTTTCTGGCGGCCCACAGCGCTCAGGCGGACTCGATCCTCGCCTCGGTGGACCGACTCGTGGCGGACGCGAGGGGGGTGCGGGTCGTGGGAAGCTCCACCGAGCGGTTCTGATGTCGCGCCGTCGCGTGCGCCTTGGCGAGCAGCTGCGCCGGGACCTGTCCGACAAGATCGCGACGGTGGTGCGAGATCCAGACGTGGGTCCCCTCTCCATTACCGATGTGGAGGTCACGGCGGACCTTTGGCTGGCGCGAGTCTACGTTGCGCCTCACGGGACGCCGGAGGAACAGGAACGGACGATGACGGCGCTGGTCCGCTCGAGTTCGTTCCTGCGTTCCGAGCTGGCCCGGGGACGCCGGATCCGACGGATGCCAGAACTGCGCTTTCTCCGGGACGACTCCGCGGAGGCCGGCAGCCGGATCGAACAGATCCTCAAGGAAGTCCTGCCGCCGGGGAACTCTTGAGCGGGTCGGCGCCGCCCACGATGGGCGTCCTTCTCGTGGACAAGCCTGCCGGTCCCACTTCCCACGACGTGGTCGCGCTTGCCAAGCGGGCTCTTGGCGGCGTCAAGGTGGGTCACGCCGGGACGCTCGACCCCTTTGCGACGGGCCTCCTCGTGCTGGGAACGGGGCGAGCCACCCGCCTGCTGGAGTACTTGGTGGGAGTGGACAAGGAGTACGAGGCCGTGGCGCGGTTGGGTGCGGCCACCGACACCCACGACCGCCTGGGCGCCGTCGTGTCGGAGGACGACCGCTGGCGAGAGGTCGGCGCGGAGCGGATCCGCGCCGTTGCGAGCGGTCTGATCGGCCAGCTGTCCCAAGTGCCGCCAGCGTACTCGGCGGTCAAGGTGCGGGGCGTCTCGGCCCACCGGCGAGCTCGGCGCGGCGAGGAGGTGCGCCTTGCCCCCCGGCTGGTGACGGTTCGCTCCCTGGACGTGCTGGCCGTGGAGCCCCCCGAACTGCGCTTTCGGGTGACCTGCAGCAGCGGGACGTACGTTCGCAGCTTGGCGGCGGAGCTGGGCGAGCGTCTTGGAACGGGTTGCCACCTGACGGCGCTTCGCCGCCACCGAGTGGGCGGCTTCCACGTCGGGACCGCCGCCTCGCTGGAGTCCGTGAGGGCAGGCCGTCCACCGGTGGGCGCTTGGATCTGCGCGACGGATGCCATGGCGCACCTGGCTCGGGTGCAGGTCGGCCCAGAAGACGCCGCGAAGCTGGCGGGAGGCCAAGGGGTGGCCGTCGGCGACGCCGCTGCCGAGTTCGCCGCCGAGGACGTGGGCCCAGTCGCCGTCGTGCTTCCTGACGGCGAGCTTGCGGCCGTCGGCACCGTGGCGGACGGGGTGTTGAAGCCGCGAAAGGTGTTCCTGCGTGGATAGCTTGGAGTGCCGGGCCGAGGGTGTCGCAATGGGCAGGGCGTTGCCCCGCGACGGCCGCCCCGTGGTCGCTACGGTCGGTACCTTCGACGGCGTGCACTTGGGGCACCGCGCCGTCTTGCAGGAGATCGTGGCCCGCGCCCGGTCCCGGGGCGGCCGCAGCGTCCTGGTCACCTTCGATCCACACCCGCTGCGGGTCGTGGCGCCTGCCCGGGCGCCCAAGCTGCTGACCACGCCCCGGGAGAAGAAGCGGCTGCTGGCCGAGACCGGCCTGGACTACGCAGTGTTCCTCGCCTTCACCCCCGCACTCCAGGAGTACTCGCCTCGGCGCTTCGTCAGGAAGGTCCTGCTGGACGGCCTGGGCATGACCGAGCTCGTGATCGGTCACGACCACGGCTTCGGCAAGGGCAGGGCGGGCAACGCGGACGTCCTGCGGGAGATCGCGGCCGTAGAAGACTTCGACTTGGACGTGGTGGCCGCCGTGGCCGCCGGCGACGCGACCGTGTCGTCGTCCACCGTTCGCCGGGCCGTGGCGGAGGGCAGGGTCGGGGACGCCGCCCGCGCTCTGGGCCGTCCCTACTCTGTGAGCGGCCGCGTCGTTCGGGGCGACGGACGAGGCCGGTCGCTCGGCTTCCCGACGGCAAACGTCCACGTCGCGGAAGAGGACAAGCTGACGCCGGGCGCCGGCATCTACGCTTGCTGGGCGTCCACCGGCTCGGTACGCGTCATGGGCGCTCTCCACGTCGGTCCCCGGCCCACATTTCCGGGTGCTTCGGACACCCTGGAAGTCTTCCTGCTGGAGTTCGACGGGCAGCTGTACGGCGAGACGCTTCGGCTGGAGTTGGTCGAGAAGCTGCGGCCCGTGGCCGCCTTTCCGTCGGAGCGGGCGCTGGCCGAACAGATGCGGGAGGATGTGGCCCAGGCTCGGTCTTGTCTCCGCCGCAATCCTCGGCTAAACTGTTAGGCTGTTCGCCACGCGGGGACGTTTCCACCGCGAGCGGCGCGTCCGTTGCAAGGCCCCGAACGCGGAAGTCCATGGGAATCGCAAAAGAAGAAATCATCAAGAAGTACCAGCCCCACGAGCGGGGCTGCGGGGCCGTCCCCGTTCAGATCGCCTTGCTCACGGCGAGGATCAACGACCTCCGCGGCCACTTCGCCGCCCACAAGCACGACCACCACAGCCGCCGCGGCCTCCTCAAGATGGTCGGCCGGAGACGGCGTCTGCTGGAGTACCTGAAGCGCACGGACCTCAACGGGTACCGGGAGCTGATCAAGGACCTCGGGTTGCGCCATTGATCCCAGAGAAGGAAGACGGCAGATCCGCTGCGAACCTTCCGCACGGTAGCATCCCCTCATGGCCGCCCCTTCCGGCGGCATTCCCCGGAAAGACAATATGATCACCAGAATCGAACGCCAGTTTGCCGGCAGGCGGCTTGTGCTGGAGACTGGCCGAATGGCACGCCTTGCACACGGTGCCTGCTTGGTTCAGTTCGGCGAGACCATCGTCCTCGTCACCGCCACGGTGCAGGACAAGCCCACTAGGCTCCCCTTCTTCCCCCTGACCGTCGAGTATCGGGAGAAAACCTACGCTGCCGGCAAGATCCCCGGTGGCTTCTTCAAGCGGGAAGGCGCCCCCCAGGAGAAGGAAGTGCTCTCGGCGCGCCTCACCGACCGCACCCTCCGGCCGCTCTTCCCCAAGGGGTTCTTCCACGAGACCCAGGTCCACGCCACGGTGATGAGCGCGGATCAGGAGAACGACGCCGATGTTCTGACGCTGGTGGGGGCGTCGGTGGCGCTGAACATGTCGGAGATCCCTTTCCGCACCCCGATAGCGTCGGTCAGGATCGGGCGGATCCAGGGCAACTGGGTGGTCAACCCCACCTTCAAGCAACTCGAGTACGCCGACGTCGAGATCGTGGTCGCCGGCTCCGCGCAGGCGATCATCATGGTGGAGGGCGGCGCCCTGGAGGTGCCGGAGACCGAGATCGTCGAAGGGCTCGAAGTCGCCCACCAGGCGATTCGGGAGCTTGTCGAGATCCAGGAGGAGATCATCGCGTCCCACCAGCGGCCCGAGATGGCGTGGACGCCCAAGGCGCCCGACGACGAGATCCGGCGACGGGTGGAGAGCCTGGCGACGGAACGGGTGGAGCAGGCGGTTCGGATCGCCGACAAGCAAGAGCGCTCCCAGGCACTCTCGGCGGTCGCGGCCGACGTTCTGGACAGCTTGGGTGCCGACGGCGTGGACACCTCGACCTCCAACGTGGAGCGCGACGTCCGCGACGTGGTGCGCACCCTCGAGAAGCGGAGCGTGCGCAACCGCATCCTGAACGACGGCGTGCGAGCCGATGGCCGAGGGCTCGACGACGTACGCGCCATCGACTGCGAGACCGGCGTGCTCCCGCGGACCCACGGGTCGGCGCTGTTCACCCGGGGCCAGACCCAGTCGATGGGGGTCGTGACCCTGGGCACGTCGAGGGACGAGCAACGGATCGACTCCATCGACACGCCCGAGCAGGTCACCAAGTCCTTCATGCTCCACTACAACTTCCCGCCGTTCTCTGTGGGCGAGGCCCGGCCGATCCGCTCCACTTCCCGCCGGGAGAAGGGTCACGGAGCCTTGGCGGAGCGCGCGATTCAGCCTCTCCTGCCAAGCCTGGACGAGTTCCCGTACACGATCCGGATCGTCTCCGACATCCTGGAATCCAACGGATCGTCGTCGATGGCGTCGGTGTGCTCGGCGTCGCTCTCCCTCATGGACGCCGGCGTGCCGATCAAGGCCGCCTGCGCCGGAGTGGCGATGGGACTCGTGGCGGAAGAGGGACGGATGGCGGTGCTGACCGACATCCTGGGCATGGAAGACGCCTTGGGCGACATGGACTTCAAGGTGGCGGGCACCCGCGCCGGCGTCACCTCGATCCAGATGGACATCAAGATCGAAGGGCTCACCACCAAGATCATGAAGGAGTCGCTGGAACGGGCTCGGAAAGGCCGGCTGCACATCCTGGATCGGATGGACGCCGCGCTGGCGGCTCCCCGGGAGGACCTCTCCCCTCACGCCCCTCGAATCGTGTCGATTCGGATCAACCCGGAGAAGATCGGGGAGATCATCGGGCCGAAGGGGAAGACGATCCGCTCCATTCAGGAGGAGTCGGGCGCCACGATCGAGGTAGACGACGACGGCGTGGTCAAGATCGCGGCCGTCTCGGCGGAAGCGGGCTCTCGGGCGAAGGAGATGATCGAGGCGATCGTGCAGGACCCGGAGGTGGGACGCATCTACGAGGGTCCGGTGAAGAACACCACGACCTTCGGCGCCTTCGTGGAGATCATGCCCGGAGTCGAGGGCCTGTGCCACATCTCCGAACTGGCCAACCACCGCGTCGCCCAGACCGAAGACGTGGTGCGCCGGGGCGACATCGTTCGCGTGAAGCTGCTGTCGATCGACGGGAAGGGCCGCCTGCGCCTCTCCCGCAAGGCCGCCGCGGCGGAAGAGGGCGGGACGGTTGCCGGCGGGGCGGGCGGCGGAAAGTAGGGACGAGCCCCGCCGCCCCGTGCGCCTCGGCAACGGCGTCCAGGTCCTTGTCGAGGAGATCGCCGGCGCGTCGTCGGTGGTCGTAGGGGCGTGGGTGCGACAGGGCGCGGCGCTGGAGCCTCTGGAAGCCCTGGGGGCCAGCCACCTTCTGGAGCACATGGTCTTCAAGGGGACCACGACTCGCTCGGCCCGGGAGATCGCCCTTGCGCTGGAGCGGGTCGGCGGCTCCTTGGACGCGTACACCTCCCGGGAGCACACCAGCTACCAAGCCCGGACGCTGGGCCGCCACCTCCCCCTCGCGGTGGAGGTGCTCTCGGACCTGATCCGCAACCCCGTCTTGCGGCAGGAAGACCTGGACCGGGAGAAGGCGGTCGTGACCGAGGAGATCGCGGCGGTGGAGGACACGCCCGACGACGTCGTGTTCGACCTCCACGGGGAGCGACTGTGGCGGGGACACCCCTACGGCGCTCCCATCCTTGGCACCCGCGAGTCGGTGGCGGCGATCTCTCGCCAGGACCTGGTGGAGCTGCGGGCCGGCGCGCACACTGGCGCGAACATCGTGGTGGCGGCGGCCGGCGACGTGGACTCCCAGGCGTTCGTGGAGTTGGCGGAGACGTGGTTCGGCGGGATCGAGTCCGGCCGTCGGCTGCCGGACCCAGCGGCCCCCTCGGCGGCCCAGGCGGGGTTGGACCGATTGGAGCGGGATTCGGCCCAGGTGCACTTGGTGACCGGGTGGACGACGCCGGGACGCGCCCATCCCGGCCGCTACGCCCGCATCTTGTTGGCGGAGTCGCTCGGGGGCGGAATGAGCTCCCGGCTCTTCCAGCGCGTGCGGGAGGAGATGGCGCTGGCGTACTCGGTATATGCGTTCCATTCCCTGTACTCGCGCGGCGGCGTCTTCGGAGTCTACGCCGGGACTCGGCCCGGCGCGGAGGAAGCCGTGCTGGCAGCGGTGGCCGAAGAGTACGGCCACTTCCTGTCGGGGGAGTTCTCAGGCGTCGAGCTCGCGGAGGTCAAGGAACAGGTCAAGGGACGCATGCTCCTCTCCCTCGAAGCGCCGGGCGCTCGCGCCCAGCGGTTGGCCGGTCTGGCCCTGGCCGGCGAGCCCGTCGTCTCCCTTCGGGAGCTGGCGGACCGAGTGGACCAAGTGTCGGCGGAAGAGATGGCCCGCGAGGCCGAAGCCGTCCTCCACCCCGACCGCCAATACGCGCTCTGCTTAGGCCCGGTGGGCGCCGCGCCGCCTGCTTGAGCCGCCACCCACCATCTGCCTCAGGACGAACGGTCAGCCATGCTCGTCGGCGTACCCGCGGAGATCAAGAACAACGAGTACCGCGTAGCGATCACCCCTGCCGGCGTGGAGGCGCTGGCGACGGCAGGGCAGAGCGTCGTGGTCCAGGCCGGAGCAGGGGCCGAGAGCGGCTTCACCGACGACTTCTACCGGCGCAGCGGGGCCGAAGTCGCCGCTTCGGCCGAGGAGGTGTGGGGTCGAGCGGAGATGATCATGAAGGTCAAGGAGCCGATGCCCTCCGAGTGGCCCTTGATGCGCCGAGACCAGGTCCTCTTCACCTACTTCCACTTCGCCGCGTCCAGGCCGCTCACTCGCGCGGTGATGGAAAGCGGGGCGGTGGCCATCGCCTACGAGACGGTGGAGTCGCCCAGCGGGGAGCTGCCCCTGCTGACTCCGATGAGCGAGGTGGCGGGCCGCATGGCGGTGCAGGCGGGCGCCAAGTACCTGGAGCGCCCGGCAGGGGGCTCCGGAGTCCTCCTTGGAGGCGTTCCCGGCGTGCTTCCGGCCAAGGTGCTGGTGCTAGGCGGCGGGGTCGTGGGCACCCAAGCGGCCAAGATGGCGGCGGGGCTGGGCGCCCGAGTCGCCGTCATGGACATCTCGTTGCCTCGGCTGCGACGCCTCGCCGACGTGATGCCCGCCAACGTGAACTTGCTGTACTCGACCCGCTACGCGGTGCGCAAGCAGCTGGTCGACTCGGACTTGGTGGTGGGCGCGGTGCTGCTGCCGGGCAAGAAGGCGCCGAACTTGGTCCGTCGCCAGGACCTGGACACGATGCGCCGGGGGTCGGTGATCGTGGACGTGGCGGTGGATCAGGGCGGGTGCGTGGAGACGATCCGGCCTACGACCCACGAGGACCCGGTCTACGACGTCGGCGGCGTGATCCACTACGGCGTCGCCAACATGCCCGGGGCCGTGCCCCGGTCGTCGACCCTGGCTCTCACCAACGCGACGCTGCCGTACGCCGTCCAGTTGGCCCGAAAGGGCTGGCGAAAGGCGTGCGAGGACGATCCGGGCTTGGCTCGGGGGGTCAGCGTGGTGGCCGGCCAAGTCGCCCATGCCGGGGTCGCCGAGACGTTTGGACTGCCTTGCGGAGCGGAACGGGAACGCGGGATCGGTGGGACCGCCTTGGGTGCCCGTTGCCCGCCCGTCCGCTTCATGCGGTTGGCCGCGAACCCCGACCTGCCCCTGCCGGCGCGGGAGACCGAAGGCGCCGCAGGCTACGACGTCCGCTGCTGCGCCGAGCTGCGCCTGGAACCCGGGGAGGTCTGCGCGGCGCCCACCGGGCTTGCGATGGAGCTGCCGCCGGGCGTGGAGTGCCAAGTGCGGCCCCGCTCGGGGCTGGCGGCCCGTTTCGGCGTGACGATGCCCAACAGCCCGGGAACGATCGACTCCGACTACCGAGGAGAGATCAAGGTTATCCTCCAAAACCTGGGTTGCGTCCCGGTGGACGTGCGTCGCGGCGATCGGGTTGCGCAACTCGTCTTCGCCCGATGCCTCTCGCCGGCCGTGGAGGAGACGGTCGAAATCTCGGAAACTCCAAGAGGCGCGGACGGCTTCGGAAGCACGGGTGCCAGATGACCGATGGAGTCGGCTGCGGGAAGGCGGACTCCCCTTACGTCAAGGCGCCAAGTTGCTAGATTTGTCGTATAGCCGTCGCCGTGCGACCATGCGTTTCCCAAACTCGAGCCTCCGCGGCTCGCACAGCTGTTGAAGCCCATTTCCAAGTGGTTCAACTCGCAGCGGCTGGTCCCGACGAGCGATATCGGGGTCGACCTGGGGACAGCCAATACCCTGGCCTACGTCAAGGGGGAAGGCATCGTCCTCAACGAGCCCTCGGTGGTGGCCGTGGAGCGGGGAACCAAGAATATCCTGGGCGTGGGGCTCGAAGCCAAGCGGATGCTCGGACGAACCCCGGGGGGGATCCAGGCGATTCGCCCTCTCAAGGACGGCGTGATCGCCGATGTGGACATCACGGAGTTGATGCTCCGCTACTTCCTCAAGCAGGTGATGCAGAAGCGGGTCTTCCGGATCAAGCCCAGGGTCGTGGTCGGCGTGCCCTCGGGGATCACCGAGCTGGAGCGGCGGGCGGTGCGCTCGTCGGCCCAGGCGGCGGGCGCCAACGAGGTCTACATGGTGGCGGAGCCGATGGCGGCTGCGATTGGAGTGGGCCTGCCGATCGAGACGCCCCGGGGCAACTTGGTGATCGACATCGGAGGCGGAACCACGGAGATCGCCGTGATCGCACTGTCGGGGATCGTCTCCGACAGTTCGATCCGGGTCGGAGGCGACGAACTCGACCAGTGCATCCTGTCCTTCCTCCGCAAGAACTACAACCTGCTCATCGGCGAGCCCACGGCCGAGGCGATCAAGATGCAGATCGGGTCGGCGATGGAGACCGACGACGAGCGCGAGATCGAGGTGAAGGGACGGGACCTGGTCTCCGGGATACCCAAGATGGTCCCGATCCACTCCCAGGAGATCAGAGAGTGCATGCGGGAGCCGATCGCCTCCATCGTGGAGGCGGTGCGGGGGGCCCTTGAGATCACGCCTCCCGAGCTGGCGTCGGACATCGTGGACCATGGCATCGTCATGACCGGGGGCGGGGCACTGATTCGGGGACTTGGCGACCTGATCGCGATGGAGACCAACCTGCGCGTGACGATGGACGAAGAGCCCATGACCTGCGTGGTCCGAGGAACGGGCCGAATCTTGGACGAATTCCCCAAGTACCGACCGGTTCTGGCTACGTAGGTCCCCTCGGCACTCCCGGGGCGGAAGGAGCGACCAGCATGGCGGTTCGGGTGCGCGACGGCCGGAGGACTGGGAGGATCGACCTCCTGGCGACCATTCTTCTGGTCATGTCGGCGGCGATCCTGATGAAGTTGCCGGAGGGGGCGCAGCACGCCGTCGGTCATGCCTTCAGGAGCTCGGTGTTGCAACCGTTCCTGGCCGTTAACGGAGCTGTGACCCGATACAAGGCCCGCGTCGGCGACTACGACCGTCTCCGGGCCCAACACGACTCGTTGCTGACCTTGGTGGCGGCCCGACGGACGCTGGCGGAGGAGAACCGGCAGCTGCGAGGGCTGTTGAGCCTGCCTGC
Source organism: Longimicrobiales bacterium (assembly GCA_958296005.1). GTDB lineage: Bacteria > Gemmatimonadota > Gemmatimonadetes > Longimicrobiales > Gaopeijiaceae > CATQHQ01. The sequence goes on along the minus strand of CATQHQ010000002.1, from coordinate 1,453,387 downwards.
CCGACGACCGGCCCGCTTCGCTCCGGTCACCGTCATCCGACCCGGCACGACCGGCACCAGCAGCGTCTTCCATCTGGACGGCGGGACGTCGGACGAGATCTTGCCGTTCAGCGCTGTGGTTACCGAGACGGGCCTGCTGGGCCAAGTGCAGGACGTGCGCGCCCGCTCCGCTACGGCCATTGATTGGTCGCACCCCGACTTTCGGGCCTCGGCAATGAGCGCCGACGGGGTGGACCACGGCTTGGTCGAGCCCCTCCGGGGCGAATACCGGGAACAAGACCTTCTGGTGCTCCGAGGAACCGCTTATCTGTCGGACCTGGAGACAGGCGACGAGATCCTGACGTCCGGCCGGGGCGGAGCACTCCCCAGGGGGATCCTGATCGGCTGGGTTCTCGACGTCGCCGAGACCTCCGCCGGGTGGAGCAAGAGCTACTATCTGCAACCGGCGGTCGATCCGGCGGCGGTGACGTACGCGTCGGTGGAGATCGGCTCCGAGACCAAGCCGGCGGAGGCCGTTGCCGACGTGCCGGTCGTCTCCGACAGCGCGACGGCGGTGGTTGTTCCTCGATGAAGCCCTCGGCGGCGTTTCTGTTGCTGGTGCTCCTAGCAGTCCATCTGCTGTTGCGCGCCGGTCTGGGGTTCGGCAACGGGTCGCCGGACTTGGCGCTGGTTGCGGTCCTGGCAGGGAGCCGCCTCATGACGGTTCGGTCGGCCGCGGCGATGGGGTTCCTGGTCGGCTTGACGGAAGATGCGATGGCAATGACCTCCTTCGGTGCCAGCGCTCTCGCCACGACGTTGGCGGGGGCGGGAGGCGCCCGCTCCAGGGACGTGTTCGTCGGCGAGTCGATACCGTTCCTGACGGCCTACTTCTTGGTCGGAAAGTGGGGACGCGATCTGCTGGCGTGGGCGGCGTCGGGCGCGGCCCGGCCCGAGTTCGTGCCGCACATGCTGGTGAGCTCCGTCCCTGCGGCACTGTATGCCGCCGCGGTCGGCGTGGCCCTGCTGCTGTTCTTCCCCGCGCTGTCGAGGAGCAGGCAATGAGCGGCTACCGTCCCCACGAACAGAATGCGCAGGCGACGGTGGCCCGGGTCGTCGCGGTCGTCCTGCTGGGAGCGCTGGCGGCGACGCTCTTTCGCGGCCAAGTCCTGGGTTCGTCGGAGTGGCTGCTCCGGTCCGAGTTCAACCGGTTGCGCTCCTTCCCCGTGCCCCCGCCCCGAGGCATCATCCGCGACAGGGCAGGGCGGGTATTGGCGGACAACGCTCCCGGCTACTCGATCTCGATCCTGGCGTCCCGACCCGACTCGGTGCTGGCGACTCTGGGCCGGCTTCGCGAGCAACTGCCGATGGACGCCGCGCGCGTCCAAGCGATCGAGGCCCAGGCCCGCGCCAACCCCCACCAGCCGGTCCTCGTGTCGGTGGACGCCTCCTTCGATGCCGTGGCGGCGATCGAGGAGCGCCGATCCGCCTTCCCCGGAGTCCTGATCGAGTCGCGGCCGAAGCGGCGCTACCCCGCCGGTTTGGTGGGCGCCCATGTTCTCGGTCTCGTGGGAGAGGTCAGCAGGGAGGAACTGGAGCAGGACCGGTTCCTGGGAGTCCAGGCCGGAGCGGTCGTCGGGAAGGCCGGCGTGGAGGCCGAGTACGAAGCGCTGCTGCAAGGCAAGGCCGGAACCCGGTACGTCGAGGTGGACGCCGTCGGCAGGATCAGTTCCTTCAGGGGGTCGCCGGGGGTTCCGGCACAGGCGGGGTCGGACCTGGACCTCAGCTTGGACTTGGACCTGATGGAGTGGATCCACCGCATCTTCCCCGAGGAGCACGCCGGGGCGGTGGTGGTTTTGGAGGTGGAGACCGGCGACGTTCTCGCGCTCTACTCGGCGCCTGCCTACGACCCGAACCTCTTCGCCGGCGTCCTGAACCCTGCCGATTGGAACCGGATGAGTCGCGATCCGGCCAGCCCGCTGATGAACAGGGCCGTGATGGGGAGGTACCCGCCCGGCTCCACCTGGAAGCTGGCCAGCGCGGCGATCGCCCTGGAAGCCGGCGTCGTGTCCCCCCTCGAGCGGATGCCGGTCCAGTGCCGAGGTCGCTTCCGCTACGGCAACCGGACCTACCGGTGCTGGAGGCCCGAGGGCCACGGCTCTCTGGATCTGGCGGGAGCGATCCGGCACTCCTGCAACGTGTACTTCTACCAGCTCGGAACCCGCATCGGCCTGAGGAGGATGCTGGAGGGCGGCAACCGGATGGGCTTCGGAGGACAGTCCGGGATCGACCTTCCCCAGGAGGAAGCCGGAATCTTTCCCGGGAGCAGGCAGTTCTGGGTGGACCGCTTCGGATACGAGCCCAGCGAGGGCGAGGTGCTCAACTTGGCCTTGGGGCAGGGACCCAACTCCCAGACGCCCCTGAAGATGGCCCAGTTCTACTTGGCCGTGGCCCGGGACGGCTCGGCGCCGGCGCCGGCGCTCAGGCGATCCGCCTCCACGTCGCGCGGCTGGCGACTCGACATCTCCCGGGAGAGCCTGGAGCAGCTCCGGGAAGGGCTCCGTCGCGTGACGGCGACGGGCGGCACGGCCCACATGTCGTCCTTGGAGCACTTCGACCTGATCGGCAAGACCGGCACGGCCCAAAGCGGCGGCGACCGGCCCGACCATGCGTGGTTCACGGCGATCGCGGGACCGTGGGGCGGCGATCCGGAAGTAGTGGTGGTGGTGCTGGTCGAGTTCGGCGGCAGCGGTTCCGGCGTCGCGGCCCCCGTGGCCGCCAAGGCCGCGGACTTCTACCTGCGGGGCAAGCACGGCGTTCCGAGGGACACGATCCAGACGCTGCTGGAGCACATCCGCGCGGGTCGAAGCACGGCTTGGGCCCGCGAGCGTCCGAGCACGTGACCAGCTCTTGGCGGTTTTCGTGGACCCGCCAGCTGCCCTTCGTGGCGACGCTGCTGCTGCTGTCGGCCGTCGGCGTCGCGATGATCTACTCGGCCGGCCAGCTCAACATCCCCAGTCCCGTGACCAGCCGCCTGTGGCTTCGCCAAGCCGTGATCCTCGGCGCGGCGATCGTGGGGTTCTTGGCCGTGTCCCGGATCTCCGCTCGATGGTTCGAGTGGACGGCGATGCGGGGCTATGTCGTTTGCACCGTCGTGCTGGCCGTGACCCTCGTCCTCGGCACGGGCTCTGGGACGGCGGCGGGCACGAAGAGCTTCCTGGCGATCGGCGGGTTCCAGTTCCAACCCGCGGAGGCGGCCAAGATCGCCACCGCGCTTGCCTTGGCCAGGTTGCTGGCGGCACGGGAAGAGCCTCCCCGCTACCTGCGCGACCTCCTGGTTCCGGCGGCAGTGGTGGCCGCGCCTCTGGCGCTCGTCGTTCTGCAACCCGACTTGGGCACGGCGCTCGCCTTCGTCGGCATTTTCTTCGCCGTCCTCTTCTGGGCGGGCACCTCCTGGCCCCTTCTGCTCTTCGCGGCGTCGCCGGGGCTGGCCCTAATCCTGTCGTTCGACCTGCTCGTGTGGTCGGCGTACATCGTGGCCGTGATGGTGGGCCTGTACCTGTACCGCTACCGCCTCTACCTGGTGGAATCGTTGACGGTGGTCCTCGCCAACGTCGCCGCCGGGGCGGTGGCGCTGCCCCTCTGGAACTCGCTCGCCGAATACCAGCGGAACCGGATTCTGGTCTTCTTGGACCCGGCTCTCGACCCCCGCGGGGCAGGCTACCAGCTCGTCCAGTCCAAGGTCGCGGTGGGAAGCGGCGGACTCTTCGGAAAGGGCTTCACCGACGGAACGCAGAAGCGGCTCAACTTTCTCCCGGAGCAGCACACGGACTTCGTCTTCAGCGTGGTGGGCGAGGAGTTCGGCTTCGTGGGCACGGTCTTGCTGCTCGTGCTCTTCGGCTTTCTCTTCTTCCGCATGATCCGAATGGCGGAACTTTCGAAAAGTCCCTTTGCCGGCTTGTTCATCTTCGGTACCTTCGGGGCTTGGCTGACCCACGTGTTCGTCAACGTCGGCATGACGATCGGACTTGTGCCCGTCACCGGGATACCCCTGCCGTTCATCAGCTACGGGGGATCGTTCCTCCTCATGTCGTGGCTTGCCGCCGGGATCGTGACCAGACTGGCCGGCGAAGACCCTTGACGAACCCGGTCGAAAGGATCTGAGCGCCAGCTTGGCTTGGTTCAAGACGCAGAAGAAGCCCCTGACCTCCGAAGGCCGTCGAGACCTTCCGGCGGACGTCTTCAAGAAGTGCGACGGGTGCGGCGAGATCCTGTATCGGGAACGCCTGGTGCGGAACCTCCACGTCTGCCCGGATTGCGGGAACCACTTCCGGATGCCCGCCGCTTGCTACGTGGAGCTCCTGACCGACCCTGGTTCGTTCGAAGAAACGGGTGCCGACTTGGTTAGCGACGACCCCCTGAACTTCGCCGACCTCAAGCCCTACCCGACGCGCTTGCGGACAGCCAAGGAGAAGACCGGTCGAAACGAGGCGGTGGTGACGGGCCGGGCCCGGATCGAGGGGATCCCGTTTGCGCTGGCGGTGATGGACTTCGCCTTCATCGGGGGCTCGATGGGGTCGGTGGTGGGGGAGAAGATCGCCCGCGCAGGACGCGACGCCCTGGAGCGCGCGACTGGGCTGGTCGTGGTGAGCGCTTCAGGAGGCGCGCGCATGATGGAGGGCATCTTCTCCCTCATGCAGATGGCCAAGACCTCTGCCGTGCTGGCGCGCCTTCACGAGCGGGGGCTGCCCTACGTCTCGATCCTGACGCACCCCACCACGGGGGGCGTGACCGCTTCCTACGCGATGCTGGGCGACGCGAACCTAGCCGAGCCCGGGGCACTGATCGGCTTCGCCGGTCCCCGGGTCATCGAGGAGACGATCAAGCAGGAGCTGCCCCAGGGCTTCCAGAGCGCCGAGTTCCTGGAGGAGCACGGCATGGTGGACCGGGTGGTGGACCGCCGGCAGATGAAGGCTTCGGTCGCAACGCTCCTCCGCCACATGCAAGCCGGGTGGGAGGGGCGGGACTGAAGCCCGGACCCGATCCCCTGGCCGGAGAGCTCTTTCCGGGCCGGGAGATGAAGGTCGACTGGGGGCTGGGGCGGATGGAGACGGCCCTGGCGGAGCTGGGGAACCCCCACCGGCGGTACGCGGTCCTTCACGTCGGAGGCACCAACGGGAAAGGGTCGGTCGCGTCCACCTGGGCGTCGGTCCTCCAACGCGACGGGCGGAAGACGGGCCTCTACACCTCCCCCCACCTGTGCTCTTTCCAGGAGAGAGTGCTGGTGGACGGCCGGCCGCTGGGATCGGCCCGCTTGGTGGAGGCCGCCGGGAGGCTCCGCCCGCTGACCACGAGCCTGGGCATGTCCTTCTTCGAGGCCTCGACGCTGCTGGCGTTCGTGCTCTTCGCCGACGAAGGGGTGGACGTCGCGTGCATCGAAGTGGGGCTGGGAGGACGACTGGACGCCACCAACGTCGTCTCCCCCGAAGTGACGGCGGTCACCAATGTGGCGTTCGACCACCAGGAATACCTAGGGGACTCGCTGGCCGAGATCGCCGCGGAGAAGGCCGGGATCGCCAAGGCCGGCACCCCTTTCGTCACTGCCGAGGCGCGCCCGGCGGCGCTGGACGTGCTGAAGGCGCGGGCCTCGGCGGTCGGCGCGCCGTTCCACGCCGTGGACCCGTGGCGGGACCTGTCGAGGCTTCGGCTGGGACACGACGGCACCCAGTTCGCCGTGCGGACCGAGAAGTGGGGGACGCTGGAGCTGGAGACGCCGCTGCTGGGCGCCCACCAGGCCACCAACGCCGCGCTGGCGGTGCGGACGCTGGAGCTGCTCCGCCGGCCGCCCACCCCGGAGACGGTGCAGGCGGGGGTCGCCTCCGTGAGCTGGCCGGGGCGCGGCCAGATCCGTCGCGTCGACGACCGCCTCTTCGTCTTCGATGTGGCCCACAACAAGGCGGGGGTGGGCGCACTGGCCCGCGTGCTGGCCAACTTGGCGCCGCCCCGGCCCCTGGTGGCGCTGGTCGGCATCCTGGGCGACAAGGACTGGCCGCGGATGCTGCCTCCCCTCGTCGACTTGGCCGACCACGTGGTCTTCACCGTTCCGGCGTCGGCCCCCCCGGAGAGGATATGGAACCCTCACGCGGCGGCGGAGCGAGTCCAGGACGGCACGCCGATCGAGGTGGAGCCCGCGATCGGCGACGCCGTGGATCGGGCCGCCGCTCTGGCCCCCGGAGGCACGGTCGTGGTGACGGGCTCCTGCTACACCGTCGGCGACGTGCTGACGATGATGGGGATGAGGCCGTTCAACGATGCCGACCTCCGCCCCAAACGCTAATTTCCCAAATGCCCGCCTCCGGCTCCTTCTCCCGGCTCCCCGGCTTTCGCGACGTCCCGCCAGAAGAGATGGCGTTGCGCCGCCGCATCTTCGCCGCTTGGCGGGAGGCGGCCGGACGCTACGGCTTTCGGGAGTACGACGGGCCGCCGCTGGAGCCGCTGGGGCTGTACGTGGAGAAGAGCGGGCCCGAGATCGTCGAGCAGCTGTACGAGTTCGAGGACAAGGGGGGACGGCGGGTCGCGCTTCGTCCCGAGATGACGCCGACGTTGGCGCGGATCCTGGCCGAGCGGAGCCGAAGCCTGCCCAAGCCGATCCGCTGGTTCTCGATCCCGCAGCTCTTCCGCTACGAGCGCCGCCAGCGGGGGCGCCTCCGGGAGCACTTCCAGCTCAACGCGGACATCGTGGGCGAGCCGGGACCAGCCGCCGACGCCGAAGTCCTGGCCGTGGCGATCGACGCCGTGCGGGGTCTGGGGCTGACCGAACGCGACTTCGAGGCCCGTGTGAACGACCGCCGCCTGGTCGACGCCGTGCTGGACGCGCTGGGCGCGCCTAGGGATGCGCGATCCGGGGTGCTGGCCGCTGTCGACAAGGCCGAGCGCGCGGGGCAGGACGCCACGCGGAAGCGGCTGGAAGGACTGGAGCTTGAGCGGGGGACCGTCGCCGGCGTGCTCGACGTGGTCGCCGACGGCAGCTGGGACGGGCTGCGCCGCCGCTTCGCCGGCGACTCGGCGGTGCTCCAGGCCATGTCGCCCCTGGAGGAGCACCGGTCGATCCTCTCGGCGATGGGCCTGGGCGACTACGTACGCTTCGACTTCGCCGTCGTGCGAGGGCTGGCCTACTACACGGGAATCGTCTTCGAGCTCTTCGACCGCGCCGGCGAGTTCCGGGCGATCTGCGGCGGTGGGCGCTACGACCGGCTTCTGGAGCTTGTCGGCGGCGAGCCCCTCCCGGCGGTGGGCTTCGGAATGGGCGATGCGGTGCTGGGCGAGATACTGCGGGAGCGCAACCTGCTGCCCGACGCGCAGCCCTCGTGCGACTACTACGTGGCGTGGGTCGGCGACGAGCAGCGGACCCTGGCCCTGGACGCGGCCCGCCGTCTGCGCCAAGCCGGTTGCTCCGTCCTCTACTCGCTGCGCTCCCAGGCGATGGGCAAGCAGCTCAAGGCGGCGGGGCGGGCCGGGGCGGCCCGTGCGGTGATCGTGGGCCCGGACGAGGCCGCCACGGGCTCCGCCACCGTCCGGGACATGACGACGGGACGGCAGAAGACTCGGCCCCTGAGCGCGCTGGCCGTCGGCTCGGGTCCGTCCGGCGACGACGAGGCCATATGAGCCGCCGCCGGCGGTCGCCGGAGTCGCCGGGCGGACGCGCCGCACGCACGCCGGGCCGTTCCTCCCCCGGCGGCGTCGCCGACCCCTACATCGCCGTCCGCAAGGTGGCGGACCGCGCGATCCGCCGCTTGGGCATCCTCGAGGTCTTGATCCTGGCCGGCGCCGCGTTGGCGGCACTGGTGGGCGGCGCACTGGCGGCGTTTCTGGCGGCGAGCGGCTTCGGGTGGCCGTTCCGTCCCACATGGTTGGTGGCGTCGCTACTCTTCTTCGTGGTTCCGGGGCTCGTCGCCTGGAGCCGAAGCGCGCGCAACTCGCGCAAGAACCAACCCGCAAGCAAGTAGGGCGACCGATGGCGAAGAAGAAGGGGCTCACACCCAGGTCGGAGGACTTCAGCGCCTGGTACAACGAAGTGGTGCTGCAGGCGGAGCTGGCGGACTACTCCCCCGTGCGCGGCAGCATGGTCATCCGTCCGTGGGGCTACGGCCTCTGGGAGAACATGCAACGCGCGCTGGACGACATGTTCAAGGCCACGGGCCACTCCAACGCCTACTTCCCGCTCCTCATCCCCATGAGCTTCATCGAGCGGGAGAAGGAGCACGTGAAGGGCTTCAGGCCCGAGCTGGCGGTGGTGACCCACGCCGGGGGCAAGGAGCTGGAGGAGCCCTACGTGGTGCGGCCCACCTCCGAGACGATCATCTACGCCATGTACGCCAAGTGGGTCCAGAGCTACCGCGACCTGCCCCTGCTGCTCAACCAGTGGGGAAACGTGATGCGCTGGGAGCTGCGCACCCGCCTCTTCCTTCGGACTGCCGAGTTCCTCTGGCAGGAGGGCCACACCGCCCACGCCTCCGAAGACGAGGCCGAGGCCGAGTCCCGGCTGATCCTGGGGATCTACCGGCGGTTCATGGAGGAGTGGATGGCGATGCCCCCGGTGACCGGGCTCAAGACCGAGGCCGAGAAGTTCGCCGGCGCCGTGCGCAGCTACGCCTGCGAAGCCCTCATGCAAGACCGCAAGGCCCTCCAAGCCGCCACCTCCCACATGCTGGGACAGAACTTCGCCAAGCAGTTCGGCCTGACCTTCCAGAGCGAGGAGGGACGGGAGGAGTACGCCTGGAACACCTCGTGGGGTGCCTCGACCCGGCTGGTCGGGGGCCTGGTGATGACCCACGGCGACGACGCGGGCGTGGTGGCGCCGCCGAAGCTGGCGCCGACCCAGGTCGTGGTGGTTCCGATCGCGCGCAGCGACGAGCAGGCGGTCTCGGTGACGGAGCGGGCGCGCCGGATCGCGGAGGAGCTGACGAACAGCGGGGTGCGCGTAGCTGTGGACGACAGGCGCCACCTCTCGCCGGGCGCCAAGTTCTTCGAGTGGGAGCGGAAAGGGGTGCCGATGCGGGTTGAGATCGGCCCCCGGGACATGGAGCGAGGAGAGGTGGTGGTGGCGTCGCGGGTCGTGGCTGCCGGCGCACCTCGCAAGGAAGCGATGGCGGAGGCGGACGCGGTGGCCGGGATCGGCCCCCGCCTGGACGACCTGCAGGAGCACCTGCGGGCGGTTGCGCTGGCTCGCCGGGAGGAAGGGTCGGTGCGGCAGGAAGTGGGGTCGCCCGAGGAGCTGGCGGAGCTGCTGGACGGCGGCGCCGGGTTCGTGTATTCGGGGTGGAGCGGCGACCCGGCGGCGGAAGCCCGAGCGAAGGAAGTGGCGAAGGCCTCGATCCGCGTGATCCCCGACGAGGAGTTCCGCTCGGAGACGCCGCCGGCCCAGTGCCTGGGCGGAGGGAAGGCCCGCATGGAAGTGGTGTGGGCGCGGGCGTACTGACGCGGGTCGGGGGGACGCTTCGCTGCGGCGGCCGCTGCCTGGCGGAGCTGGCCGGCGACCACGACACGCCTCTGTACGTGTACGACGGCGGGCGGGTGCTGGAGAGGCTGGCGACCCTTCGCGCGGCGTTCGCCCCGCTGACGCCTCTGGTCGCCTACTCGGTCAAGGCCAACCCCAACTTGGCGCTGCTGGGCTTGGTCGCGGACGCTGGGGCCGGCGCCGACATCGTGAGCGGCGGCGAGCTCTACCGAGCCTTGCGGGCGGGCGTGCAGCCCCAGCGGATCGTCTTCGCCGGCGTCGGGAAGACCCGCGAGGAGATGCGCCTGGGGATCGAGGCCGGCATCAAGTCGTTCCATGTCGAGAGCGAGCAGGAGATGGACGCCCTGGGAGAGGTGGCCCGCAGCGGGTCGGCGGCCGGGGCGGCGATGGGGGTTCGGGTGAACCCGGACGTGTCCAGCCCGACCCACGAGTACACGCGCACCGGCCACGCCGCCGCCAAGTTCGGCGTGCCCCCGGATCACGCCGTCGAGCTCTACCGGCGGGCGTCGGCCCACCCCTTTCTTCGCCCGGTGGGGATCAACGTGCACTTGGGCTCCCAGATCAGAACGCCCGAGCCCTTCCTCCACGCCCTGGACGTGGTGCTGGACGTGGCCGACCGGGTTCGCCGCGACGTAGGAGTGCGGCTCGAGTACGTGGACCTGGGGGGCGGGTTCGGGATCGCCGACGGCGAGGCGGGCGAGCTGGACGTCGCCGCGCTGGGACGGGAGGTGGCGGCCCGGCTGGATGGGTGCGGGCTGGAGCTGCTGCTGGAGCCCGGCCGCTTCCTCGTGGGCGACGCCGGGGTCCTCCTGACCCGGGTCCTGTACGTCAAGCGGGCAGGGGGCAAGACGTTCGTGGTGACCGACGCCGGGATGACCGAGCTGATCCGTCCCAGCCACTACGGCGGCGTCCACGCCGTGTCGTTGGTTCGCGACGAGGGGACCGGCGCGCTGGAGCGGGTGGATGTGGTGGGACCGGTGTGCGAACAGGGCGACTTCCTGGCCCAGGACCGCCTGCTGCCGCTGCCGGCGCCGGGTGCGCTGCTCTGCGTGCACCAAGCAGGCGCCTACGGCTTCGCCATGGCGTCCAACTACAACTCCCGGCGCCGTCCGGCGGAGGTGCTCGTACGGGACGGCGACGCGCGGGTGGTCCGCCGCCGCGAGAGCTGGGAGGACCTCGTGCGAGGAGAAGTCGTCGATGCCTGACCGCGTCCTCGTCCTCGACTACGGCTCCCAGTTCACCCAGCTGATCGCGCGACGGATCCGCGAGGCCCACGTCTACTGCGAGATCCACCCGCCGACGCGCTCCATCGACTGGGTGCGGCGGTGGGCGCCGAAGGGGATCGTGCTGTCGGGGGGTCCGTCGTCGGTCTACGAGGAGGAAGGACCGGGACTGGATCCGGCCGTGCTTCGGCTCGGCGTCCCGGTTCTGGGGATATGCTACGGAATGCAGCTGATCGCTCGCAGCGAAGGCGGCGTAGTGGTGCCCGGCAAGCGCGAGTACGGGCGGGCCCGCCTGCGGGTCCACGAGGCCGACGCGCTCTTCGCCGGCTTCGGCGAGGGCGATGCCGTGGTGTGGTGCTCCCACGGCGACCATGTGGACGAAGCGCCGCCTGGGTTTGTCGCCACCGCGTCCACCGCCGACCTGCCGGTGGCCGCCTTCCGGGCCGAGGGGCGTCCTATCCACGGCGTCCAGTTCCACCCAGAAGTCGCCCACACGCCTCGGGGCGGCGAGATCGTCGCCAACTTCCTCTTCGGCATCTGCGGATGCGCCCCGGGGTGGACGTCCAGCACCTTCGTGACCGACGCCGTGGCGCGGATCAGCGAACAGGTCGGCGACGAGCAGGTCCTTTGCGGCCTCTCCGGCGGCGTGGACTCTTCGGTGGCCGCGGCGCTGGTCCAGAAGGCCGTGGGCGACCAGTTGCTGTGCGTCTTCGTGGATACCGGGATGATGCGCCGGAACGAGCGCCGGGACGTGGAACAGATGTTCCGCGACCACATGGGCATCCGTTTGGTGGTGGTGGACGCCTCCGCCGAGTTTCTGTCGAAGATAGCAAATATAGCAGAACCGGAGCACAAAAGGAAGGTTATCGGCGAGACCTTCATCCGCGTCTTCGAGCGGGCCGCCCGGGAGTTCGGTGGAAACGCCCGTTTCCTCGTGCAGGGGACGCTCTACCCGGATGTGATCGAGTCGTTGCCCGTTCGGGGACCGTCGGCCACGATCAAGACGCACCACAACGTGGGAGGTCTGCCTGACGACATCTCCTTCGAACTCGTGGAGCCCCTCCGGGAGCTCTTCAAGGACGAGGTGCGCGAAGCCGGTCGTGCGCTGGGACTCCACGAGGACTTCATCCGGCGTCATCCGTTTCCCGGCCCTGGACTGGCGATCCGGGTTCTGGGCGCCGTCACGGAGGATCGGTTGCGGGTCTTGCGCCACGCCGACGCGATCTACTTGGAGGAGATACGCGCCGCCGGCCTCTACGACGAGATCTGGCAGGCGTTCGCGGTCCTCCTGCCGGTGCGGTCGGTGGGCGTGATGGGAGATGCCCGCACCTACGAGAACGTGGTCGCGCTCCGGGCGGTCAACTCCCGCGACGGCATGACGGCCGACTGGTATCCCTTCGATCCGGCGTTCCTGGCCCGAGTCTCCACACGGCTGATCAACGAAGTGAAGGGCGTCAACCGCGTGGCGTACGACATCAGCTCCAAGCCCCCCGCCACGATCGAGTGGGAGTAGAGCCGATCGAGTAGGAGTGGGGCCGACCAAGTGGGAGTAGGGCCGACGAGGCTTGATTCGAACTAGACGGCTAGACGGCGGGCCGGCGTCTCGCGGGCTTTCGCGGCCGGGCCCTCTTCTTCGAAACCGCGTGGACGATCCGGACAGCGAAGAGCGCCGCCAGCAACAGCGCCGCAGCTAGAGGCCAGAACGTGTCGGCCCTCACCTTCCAGAAGAAGTGGAGGACGCCGAGCGCCGCCGCGACGTACGCCAGCCGGTGAAGTTGCCGCCACCGCTTCCCGAGCCGCCGGATCCACCCCTTTGTGGAGGTGACCGCCAACGGAGTCAGCAGCACCAGCGCCGTAAAGCCGGCCGTGATGTACCGCCGCTCCAACACGTCTTCGAGGATGTAGCCTAGAGCGAAGAACTGGTCCAGCCCCACGTAGGCCAAGAAGTGAACGCAGACGTGGTAGAAGGCGAAGAGCCCGACGAGCCGACGCAGCTTGACGACCGGGTTCCACCCCGTGAGTCGGCGAACCGGTGTGACGGCGATCGCGGCAAGCAGGAACCCCAGCGCCCAGCGCCCTTGGACGAGAATGACCTTCTCGATGGGGTTGGCGCCCAACGTCCCCCGGAGGAAGCCGGCCGCCAGCCAAGCCGTCGGCGCCAAGCCGACCAGCCAGATCATCCACTTGAGAAGGAGGACTGGCGTCCGTGGGTTCGCGGTCAGATCGACGGCCTCGAGATCGGGGGAACGGGCTCGATCTCAGTAGTGCTTCTTCAGGTCCATTCCTTCGTACAGGTGCGCCACTTCGTCGGCGTAGCCGTTGAGGAAGCGGGTCGGAACGCGACGAAAGCTGCCCAAGGGCCGTTCCCGGGCCTGGCTCCAGCGCGGATGCGACACGTCGGGGTTGACGTTGGAGTAGAAGCCGTACTCGTTCGACGCCTGGGTCGCCCATGTGGTGGGCGGCTCCTCGGCGGTGAAGGTCATGCGCACGATCGACTTGATGCTCTTGAAGCCGTACTTCCACGGCACCACCAGCCGGAGCGGCGCTCCGTTCTGGTTGGGCATGTCCTTGCCGTACAGCCCGGTGGCCAGGAACGCCAGCGGATGCATCGCCTCGTCCAGGCGCAGGCCTTCCCGGTAGGGCCAGCCGATCCTCGGTTCCCAGTTCCGCCACCGCCCCTGCGGCATCTGATCCGGGTCCCACAGCGTCTCGAACGCCACGTACTCGGCGTCTCCGGTGGGGTCCGCGCGCTTGATTACGTCGGCCAAGGGGAAGCCTTGCCAGGGGACGACCATCGACCACGCCTCCACGCAACGGAAGCGGTACACGCGATCCTCGATCGTGGAGGGCGAGACGAACTCTTCCAGCTGGTACTCTGCCGGGTTGTTGCACAATCCGTCGACGACCACCGACCAGGGCTCGGTGACGAGCGCGTGGGCGTGCTTTGCCGGGTCCTCCTTCGCGAGCCCGAACTCGTAGAAGTTGTTGTAGCTGGTGATCAGCTTTTCGGCCGTGGGTTCAAGCTCCTGGACGGCGGAGGCGCTCGCGGGCGTCGATCCGGCCGCCGACAGCGGCGAGGCTGCCCGTCCCAGCAGTGCGGCTGCTCCCGCCGTCGCCCCTATCGCCGTTGCCGACGCCGCGAGGAAGCTTCGGCGGTTCAGGTATTCGCTTTCGGACGTGACCTCGGAGGACGGGACGTCGCTGCTCTTCTTGATCTTGATGATCATGTATGGGTTTCCTGAAGCTGTCTTGAGGCTTGATCCGACACGGCAACGGCAAGCCTAGTTTGGAACGCAGTCCGCGATCTTGCAAGCCCTACGGGGTCGGGCCCGACCGCCCGCGCCTCTCCTCCAAGCGCAACTCGACCTCGTCCCACACCTCTTTCATGAACGCGGCGTCGCCACCGTGGGTCTCCGCGAACTCGAGCAGCTCCTCTTGGGCCACGCCCTTTTCGGCGAGGATTCGGTCCCTGTCCTCGGGCGAGACCACTCGCGACGCGGTCTGAAGCCCGGCCGCCCGAAGCGCCACGTAGGTCTCCACGAACGCTTCCCGAGTCAGGCCGTCGCCGGACGGCTGCTCCTCGGGGGCGCACGCCAAGGCCAAGGCGAGGCCGACGCCGACGATCCGCGCTCGCCTCACCCTGCCCGCCGCTCCCCGACGGCCGCCCGCCACAGGAGCAGGCACAGCCCGGCGAAGACGAGCGTCCCCACGATCGAGGACAGCGGTGCCCACGCCGCGTCCATCCACCCGTGGCCCACGATCCACGACGACGCCGGGTCCGGGTTGCCGGTGACCTGGGTGACCAGGTAGATCGCGAGCCCGATGAGCACGCCCACCAGCGCGGCGCCGGCGATCAGCCCCGACGCGAAGAGGACGCCCTGCTCGCGCTTCTCGGCGCCCTCGCCGTCGTTGCCGGAGTACTTCCGGGCCAGCCCCATGCGCATCAGCCCGCCCACGAAGATCGGCGTCATCAGCGACACGGGCAGGTACACGCCTACCGCGAACGCCAGCGACGGCAGCTTGAAGACGAACTCGGCCACCGCCGCGATCCCGATCCCCAGCAACACGAACCCCCAGGGCAGGGAAGCGTTCAGCACGCCGTCGATCACCAGACTCATCAGGGTGGCCTGGGGCGCGGGGAGCCCGTCTACCGTCCCCAGCCCGTAGGACTCGTTCAGCACCACCAGCACGCCGCCCATCACCGCCGCGCTGGCCAGGACGCCCATCATCTCGCCGACCTGCATCCGCTTCGGCGTCGCGCCCACGAGGAAGCCCGTCTTGAGGTCCTGGGAGGTGTCGCCGGCGACGGCCGCCGAGATGCACACGACCGCGCCCACCGCCAGCACCGCCACCTTGGCCCCGGCGCCGCCGTCGTTCAGCCCCAGCGCCACCCAGATCAGCGAGGTGAGGATGAGGGCCGCGATCGTCATCCCGGACACGGGGTTCGACGACGAGCCGATCAGGCCCACGATCCGGCTGGACACGGTCACGAAGAAGAAGCTGAAGACGACGATCAACAGCGCCCCCAGCGGTCCCACGGGCACGCCGGGCCAGAGCCACAGCGCCACCGCCATCAGCGCCGCCAGCCCCAGCACGAGCCGCATGGGAAGGTCCTGCTGGGTGCGCGGAAGTCCGGTCGCTGCGCCGCCGCCCGCGTGGGCCAACCCCAGCTTGAACGACTCCACGATCGTGGGAAGGGACTTGAGGAGCGTGACGATCCCCGCGAAGCCCACCGCCCCCGCGCCCACGTAGCGGATGTAGTTGTCCCAGATCTCGCCGGACCCGAGCGCCGACATGGCAACCCCGGCGGGGTAGACCACCGCGTCTCCGCCCCAGAGGTCGATCAGCGGGATGAGGACCAGCCACGCCAGCGCGCTGCCGCCGAACATGATCGCGGCGATCCGAGGCCCGATGATGAAGCCGACCCCGAGCAGCTCGGGCGTGAAGTCGCCTCCGATCTCGGCCTTCCGGGGCAGGGGCACGGCGGGCGCCTCGTTCCACAGCGCCAGCCCCCGGGCGTTGGCCAGCGCCTGGTAGAGCGCGCCGACGCCCAAGCCGGAGAAGAGAAGGCGGGCCTTGCTGCCGCCCACCTCGCCGGCGACCTGGACCTCGGCGCACGCGGTGCCTTCCGGGTAGGGCAGCTTTCCGTGCTCGCGCGCGATCAGGTACCGTCGTAGCGGGATCATGAACAGCACCCCGAGGAGGCCCCCGAAGCCAGCGATGACGGACACCTGGACCAAGTCCACGACGATCGTCGGGTCGCTCCGTTGCCAGATGAACAGCGCGGGCAAGGTGAAGATCACCCCTGCCGCCACCGACTCGCCCGCCGACCCGATCGTCTGGACCATGTTGGTCTCCAGGATCGACCCTCGACGAAGCGCCCGGAAGACGGCCACGGCGATCACCGCCGCCGGGATCGAGGCGCTTACCGTGAGCCCGACCTTGAGGCCCAGGTAGGCGTTGGCCGCGCCGAAGACGACCGAAACGACGAGCCCGATCACGACCGCTCGCACGGAGAGCTCGGCAAGCGACTTCTCCGGCGGCACGTAGGGACGGTAGCTGTCGCCGTCCACGACCTCGTAGGCTTCGGGGGGGAGACCCTTGCGGACAGGAGGTTCGACGGGAGCGGCCATCTTGGACTCCTTGGGCGAAACGGTGGCGCCTGCCTCTCCTATACTACTCGTTGCGCGCCGCGTCCGCCGCCCTGGCAGCGCCGAGGGCGCGGGCGTACCACGTGAGCGTGCCCAGGAACCGGGCGAACCCGGCTTCGTAGCGCTCCTGCTGGGCGACCCCGTCTTCGTCGAAGCTCGTCGCCACGTTGGACACGGCGATCGCCGCGACGGGGACGGCGTTCAGCCGCAAAAAGAGAAGTTGCAGGTGGTTGTGCACCTGCACGCCTCCAAAGCCTCCGCCCGACACCGTGACGATCCCCACGGGCTTGCGGTCCCACTCGCTGCGCAGGTAGTCCAAGGCGTTCTTCAGCACGCCGGGGATCGAGCCGTGGTACTCGGGACTCACGACCACCACGCCGTCCGATTCCGCTATTGCCTTGGCGAAGCGAGCCAGCCCGGGAGGCGGATCGTCGCGCATGTGCAGGCGCTCCTCCATGACGGGCAGGCCGATCTCGGCCAAGTCCAGAAGGGGCGCGTCGATCCCGGCTTCCCGCAACTTGTTCCGCATGAAGCGGGCGACCCGGATCGACAGGCGGCCGCGGCGCACGGAGCCGACGATCACGGGCATGCAATGGTCTGGGGCGGTCATGAAATGCTCCGTTTCAGCGCGCCCCGGTCCACCTTGCCCAGGTGGGTGCGGGGCAGCTCGTCGAGGACGTTGACTGTTCGAGGGTGCTTGTAGGGTTGCAGACGGTGCGCCAAGCGACGCAGGATCGCCGTCTCGGCCGACGCCGCGTCCACGCCGATCGCCGGGACGACGAAGGCTTCGGTCGCCGCCAGCCCGTCCGCCGTCTCGGTTCCGACGACCACGGCTTCGCTCACTTCCGGGCACTCCAGCAGGCAGTCCTCGACCTCCGTCGGCGAGAGCCACTTGCCCGCGACCTTGAGCAGGTCGTCGGCCCGGCCCCGGTAGGCGAAGTACCCGTCGGCGTCCCTTGTCATCATGTCGCCCGAAACATACCACGCTCCGAAGAACGCCCTCCGGGTCGCGCTGGGACGCTGCCAGTAGCCGTCGGCCAGCGAGCCGCCTCGAACGCGCATCCGTCCGACCTCGCCCGGCGCCGCCTCTTCGCCTCGTTCGTTCCGCAGGGAGACCTCGAACCCCGGAACCGCCCGTCCCAACGTGCCATGGCGCACCGCTCCCGGTCGGTTCGAGATGAAGACGTGCCACATCTCGGCGGTCCCCAGGCCGTCGAGGAGCTCGACGCCGAAGGTCTCGTTCCAGCGCCGGTGCAGGTCGGGCGGGAGGGGTTCGCCTGCGGACGTGGCGAAGCGCAGGCAGCTCAGGTCCTGGGCGGCGGCGTTCGGGTGCGACACCATGTAGTTCACCATCGTGGGCACGGCGACGAGGATCGTGGGTCTGTGCCGCTCGATCTGGCGGAAGAGCTCGTCCACCGTGCACCGCTCGGGGAAGAGGACTGCCGACCCGCCCGTCGCCAGAGGGAAGAAGAGGTTCGACCCGGTGGCGTAGCCGAAGTACAGCTTGGGCACCGACAGGGTGACGTCGCCGGCGCCGTAGCCCAGGAACTCCTTCGCGTAGCGCTCCGTGGAGTTGGCGAAGGAAGCGTGGCTCTGGATCACCGCCTTGGGGCGGCCGGTGGTGCCGCCGGAGAAGAGCCAGACCGCGGGGTCGCTAGGGTGCGACGGGAAGGCGGCGAAGTCGGAGCTCGCGGCGGCGACAGCGAGCTCGCCGTCGCCGCCCATCACCAGCATCCTAGGGGCGTGGCGAGCGCCGGCGGTCGCCTCGAAGAACGTCGCCGCTTGGGCCGCGTCCACGACCACAGCCTTGGCACGCACGTAGTCGAAGAGTCGGCGGAGCCGGTCGGCAGGGAGGCGCGGGTTGACCATCACAGCCACCGCGCCCCGCTTGAGCGCCCCGAAGAGGGCCGCCGCGAAGTCGGGCACATCGGGCAGGGCGACCAGAACCCGTTGCTCGGGCTCGACGCCGATCTCGGCGAAGACGTTGGCGAAGCGGTTGGCTCGGACCCGAAGCTGGGAGTACGTCACGGGGCCGTCCCACGTGCGAAGCGCCGTCCGGTCGCCCAGCCGATCCCGGACCCGGTCGTCCAGAAAGTAGTCGGCGATGTTGAAGGGGGTGGGCGGGTCGAAGGCCATCGGCGCGGTGCTTCGGGCGGGAAGTGGATGCGTGCGTGCCGGCGTGCGTGCGGACGCCATCCCCTTCAGATTAGGGACTATGAAAGGTTGGTCAATGGACGAACGGGAGTGGGGACACGCGACGTGGACCAGCTTGGCGGGTGCCGGGCTGGGGACCGCCGAGGCGAGGAAAGCCGAGGCGAAGAGGACCGGGGCCGCCCGGCGTCAGCGATCCAGCGTGGTCGGTCTGTTGCCCGTGGGGGCGGTGGAGGCTCATGGGCCGCACCTGCCCCTCGTCGCCGACGTGATCATCGCGCAGGCGGCGGCGGACGCGGCTCTGGCGGGGCTCGGCACCCTCGGCTTCCGTCCGCTCGTACTGCCCCCGCTGGCGTACGCTGCGGCCCCGTTTGCGGCCGAGTTCCCCGGCACGCTCTCGATCCGACCTGCCACGGCGTCGGCACTGGTGACCGACATCGCCATTGCCTTGGCCCAGCAGGGCGCGGCGGCGATGGTCGTCGTGAACGCCCATCTGGACCCGACGCACTTGGCGTCGCTCCGGCAGGGGATCGCGGAGTACGAAGCGGGAGAGGTTGCCGGGAGACCGCCGATTCGCCACGCCATGCCCGTGGTCTTCCCCGACGTCACGCGCAAGCCGTGGGCGATGCGCCTGACCGACGAGTTCAAGAGCGGCGCCTGCCACGCGGGACAATATGAAACCTCGGTGGTGATGGCGGCCGCGCCGGAGCTGGTTCGGGAGCGGACCCGGCAGGCCTTGCCCGCCCACCCCGTGTCGTTGTCCTCGGCGCATCGAGACGGCGCGAGCACCTTCGGAGAAGCTGGCGTCCCGGACGCCTATTGCGGAGACCCGGCCGCCGCCACCCGCGAAGAGGGGGTACAGACGGCGCGAGTACTGGGCCAGATCGTGACCGACGCGGTCCAGGAGCGGCTGGGGCGGCCGGGACACTCGCCCCGCGAAGCCGTCGGAGGCCGAGCATGACGCTGGCGGACAAGGCCGCGGTGGTCACCGGGGGCGGGCGAGGGATCGGATCCGCGGTCGCGCAAGCGCTGGCACGGGCCGGGGTGCGGGTCTTGGTCGCCGCCAGAAGCGCGGGCGAGATCGAAGCCGTCGCCGCCGAGCTTCGCGCCGGGGGCGCCTCGGCCCACGCCGTCCCGTGCGACGTCTCCGACCCGCGGTCCGTTCAAGCTCTGGCGAACGAAGCCGAGCGGCTCCTGGGTCGCGTGGACGTGCTGGTCAACAACGCCGGGACCGCCGACTCGGCACCGTTCCTCAAGGTGACGCTGGAGCAGTGGGAGGCCCTCCATCGGGTCAACGCCACCGGGCCGCTCCTGGTCACCCAGGCGTTTTTGCCGGCGATGCTGGAGCGGGACTGGGGCCGCATCGTCAACGTCGCCTCCGTTGCCGCGCTCTCCGGCGCCCGCTACATCACGTCCTACTCCGCCTCCAAGCACGCCCTGCTGGGGCTGACCCGCTGCCTGGCCGCCGAGCTGGCGGGAACCGGCGTCACAGCCAACGCGGTCTGCCCTGGCTACGTGGACACGCCGATGACCGACCAAGCCGTCGCCAAGATCGCCGGCCTCACCGGCAGGGATCGCTCGCGGGTCAAGGGAGAGGTCGCTCGAACGCTGCCGGGAGGTCGTCTGATCAAGCCCGCCGAAGTCGCCCACGCGGTCATGTCCTTTCTGCCGGACGAGGCGTCGTCGCTCCAGGGCACGACGCTGACGCTGGACGCCGGCGCGGTGCTCCGGTGACGCCCTCTGCGCAGTGGGAGATCGTCAACCCGGTCGCGCTGGGCCGTCCGCGAGGCTGGAACAACGGGATGCTTGCTCCCGCCGGGGGGCGGCTGCTCTTCGTGGCCGGCCAGATCGGCACCGGGCCGGACGGCGCGATCGCCGGGGATCTGCCGCAGCAGTTCGGCGCGGCGCTGGCCAACGTTCTCCGAGTCGTGGAAGAGGCCGGCGGTGGGGTCGCCGACGTAGGACGCCTTACGATCTTCGTGACCGAGATGTCGGCGTACCGCGCCTCCCTCTCCGAGATCGGCGCCGAGTACCGGGCGGTGTTCGGCAAGCACTTCCCGGCGATCTCTCTGGTGGCCACGAGCGCTCTGGTCCACCCGGAGGCGATCGTGGAGGTGGAGGCGACGGCGGTGATCCTCCCATGACCCGTTCGGCGAACGACCGGCGCAGCCTTGCGGCGACGAGCGCGCCGGCGGTCCTGGCCGCGCTACTGGCCGCGTGCACGACCAACTTGACAGGGCCGGGACCTCCCAATCCCGTGACGATCGATCTGGCCGCTCCCTGGGAGACCGCGCTGGTCGAGGAAGTCGGCGGCTCGTCCGAGCTGGTTGCCCGGGGCGTCGAGCAGGCGCGCCTGAACCACCGCTTGCGAAGCCTGCTGGTCGTCAAGGACGGTCGGCTGGTGGTGGAGGAGTACTTCGGGACCGCCCACCCCGACACGCTCGCCGACGTCCGCTCCGTGACCAAGAGCGTCGTGTCGGCTCTGGTCGGCATCGCGGTGGAGCGGGGAGAGATTGGGAGCGTGGACGACCCCGTCGCGGGCTACGTCGTCCCCGCCGTCGGCGAGATGGGCGACGGCAAGCGGGAGATCACGTTTCGCCACTTGCTTACGATGACGGGCGGCTTCGAATGGGACGAGACCGGAGGCTTCGGCTCCTACTCGGAGTGGATACGCTCCCGCGACCACCTTCGCTTCCTTCTGGACCGGCCTCTGGCTCATCAGCCCGGTGCCCACTTCACCTACAACTCCGCCGCCGTCCACCTCCTGGGGGTGGCGGTCGAGTTCGCTACCGGAACGCCGCTCCCGGCGTTCGCCCAAGAGGCGCTCTTTCGTCCCATCGGGATCGCGATCGGACGCTGGGAGTCCCTCCCCGGCGGGTACGTCAACGGCGGCGCGGGACTCGACCTTCGCCCCAGGGACTTGGCTCGCTTGGGGCAGCTCTACCTGCAGCGCGGCGCCAGCGGTCGCAGGCAAGTCCTCCCGGAGGAGTGGGTGGACGCGTCCGTCGATCCGCACTTCCAGTGGCGGGACGATTCCGGCCCTCTCGCGGGGATATCCTACGGGAACCTCTGGTGGGTCGTGCCCGAGGCCCGGGAGCCCCTCTACTTCGCCTTGGGCTACGGCGGCCAGTTCGTCTTCGTAGTCCCCCAGCTGAACTTGGTAGTCGTCGCCACCAACGACTGGCGCGGCGCCAGGCGGGACGGAGGCGCCAAGCACTACGAGCGGGAGACGATGCGCGTCGTGGTGGACCACCTGCTTCCCGCGTTCCGTTGACCTCCGAGCCGCTGATGCCCGACGATCCCAGCCGCCCCGCCCCGGCTATTCCGGCCAACCGCGACGAGTCTCTCCGCCTGGACCCGCCCAGGTCGTTCCTCCTCGACGTGGACGAGGGATCGTCCGTGGCGCGGATCACGCTGAACCGACCGGAGCGGCTGAACGCCCTGACCTTCGAGGTGTACGACGAGCTTCGCAGCGTCTTTCGGGTGCTGCACTCGGCGCACAGCGTCCGTGCGGTCGTGATCACCGGGGCGGGGCGGGGGTTCTGCACCGGAGGCGACGTGGAGGAGATCATCGGCGCCCTCTTCGAGCGGGAGTACGAAGGACTGCTGGCGTTCACCCGCGCGACGTGCGACTTGGTGCTGGCGATCCGTCGCTGCCGGAAGCCCGTTGTCGCGGCGCTCAACGGGACGGTGGCCGGTGCGGGCGCGGTCATCGCAACGGCGTGCGACGTGCGGGTCGCCGCCGAGTCCGCCCGCATCGCGTTTCTCTTCACCCGGGTCGGGCTGTCCGGCGCCGACATGGGCGCGGCGTGGATGCTCCCCCGGATCGTCGGCCTGGGGCGCGCAAGCGAGCTTCTCATGACGGGGGCGTTCGTGGACGCGGCGGAGGCCCACCGGATCGGCCTCTACAACCGGGTCGTGCCCGACGGGGATGCGGTCGCCGCGGCCACCGCGCTCGCCGAGGAGCTCGCCCGGGGACCGTCGTTCGCGCTGGAGGTCACCAAGGACGCGCTCAACCGGGAGGCCCACATGGAGCTGGAGGGCGCGCTGGAGGACGAAGCCCGCGCCCAGGCCGCCTGCATGCTGAACCCCAACTTCCGTGAAGCGTACCGCGCCTTCACGGAGAAGCGGCCGCCACGCTTTGAGTGACGAGGCTGCGACTGAAACCGGCCTCTTCGACGGCGAGGGGCTCTCCCTAGACCCCGTCGCGGCGTTCGTCGCCCCGGAGCACAGGGCGTACCGGGAGCAGGTGGTGGCGTTCTGCCAACAGCACCTCGACCGTCCCGACCCCGAGACCGACGCCGAGGCCCGGGAGCGCGCACGGGAGATGGTCGCCCTCATGGGCCGGGCGAAGCTCTTCCGCCCAATAGCGGAAGGGGACGTCCGGGGCTGTCTGGTTGCGCGGGAAGCGCTGGCGTGGTGGTCGCCGCTGGCAGACGCGGCGTTCGCGCTGCAGGCGCTGAGCGCGACGCCTGCGCTGATCGTGGACGGCTGGACGCAGCGCTCCCCCGACCCAACGCCCGCCACTGACCCCACGCCCGCCGAGTGGACCGCCCAGGCGCTCGCCGGCCAAGCCGTCGGGGCCTTTGCAATGACGGAGTGGGACGCCGGCTCCGACGTCGCCTCAATGACCACGACGGCGGCGAAAGTCGGCGACCGCTACCACATCGACGGCGGCAAGGCGTTCATCTCCAACGCCGGCATCGCCGAATTCTATATAGTATTTGTCCGCACAAGTTCATCCGGTGTCCCCGTCCACTCCCCCAGCAAGTCCATTTCGTGCTTTGTGGTCGGCGCAGACAAAATAGGGCTGGATTTTGTCCGGCCATACATCATGAGCGCGCCGCACCCCTTGGGAGAGGTTCGGTTCGACGACTGCCGGGTCCCCGAGACGGCCCGGCTGGGCGGCGAGGGCGACGGCTTCAAGATCGGCATGGCGACGCTGGACCGCCTCCGTCCCACCGTCGCCGCGGCGGCCAACGGCATCGCTGGACGCGCGCTCTGGGAGGCGGTGCGCCACGCTCGGGAACGGCAGCAGTTCGGACGGTCCCTGGGGTCCTTTCAGCTGATCCGGCAGAAGCTGGCCGATTCGGCGATCGACTTGACCGCAGGTCGGTTGCTGGCCTACCGGGCGGCCTGGCAGAAGGACCAGGGCGCGGAGCGGATTACCGTGGAGGCCGCGATGGCGAAGGCGTTCTCGACGGAGGCGGCCCAGAGGGTCGTGGATCGGGCGGTGCAGGTGCTCGGTGGCAGGGGAGTGCTGGCCGACCATCCGGTGGACCGCCTCTACCGGGCCGTTCGCGCGCTGAGGATCTACGAGGGCACCACGGAGATACAGCAGCTGATCGTCGGCGACGCGGTGGTGAAGGGGACGCCGTGAGGGTCGATGTGATCGGAGGCGGCCCCGGGGGGCTCTGCGCTGCGATCCTCCTCAAGAAGGCGGACCCTAGCCGAGACGTCCAAGTCTTCGAGCGCAACGCCGCCACGGACACCTTCGGGTTCGGCGTCGTCTTCTCCGACGACACGCTCCGGGAGGTGGCCGACGCCGATGCGGAGACCCATGCTGCCATTGCGGCGCGCTTCCACCACTGGAACGACATCCACGTCCACTTCCGAGGCCACCGGTTGGAGTCCACTGGCCACGGCTTCGCCGGCATATCCCGCCGGGAGCTCCTTCTGATCCTCCATCGGCGTTGCCGCGACTTGGGCGTCGGTCTGCACTTCACCTCGGTGGTGGACGACCTGTCGCCCCACCTGGAGGCCGCCGACTTGGTGATCGCCGCCGACGGCGCGAACAGCCCCGTCCGCCGGCTCTTCGCCGACGCCTTCGATCCAGAGACCGACCGTCGCCCCAACCGCTTCGTCTGGCTGGGCACCACGAGGCCCTTTCCGGCGTTCACCTTCTACTTCAAGGAGGACAAACACGGCCTCTGGCGAGTCCACGCCTACCAGTACGACGCCGCCGGCAACTCCACCTTCATCGTGGAGACCACGGAAAGCGCGTGGCGGAGGGCAGGCATGGCCGTGGACGACGAGCCCCGCACGATCGCGTTCCTGTCCCGGCTCTTCGCCCGCGAGCTGGCGGGCTGTCCGTTGGTCGGCAACCGCTCCCGTTGGCGCCAGTTCCCCACGGTCCGCGCCGCGCGCTGGTCCATTTGGGCCGGAGCGGACGGCACGACCTCGGAGGCGAGCCCGGAACGCAACGCCGGCGCCCATGTCGTCCTTCTCGGCGACGCCGCCCACACCGCCCACTTTTCGGTCGGCTCCGGCACCCGCCTGGCGATGCTGGACGCCGTTGCGCTGGCCGGGGCGCTCGACCGCCATGAGGTCCTTGGCGACGCGTTGGCCGATTACGAGTCCCAGCGCCGCCCGGCTGTCGAGTCGCTCCAGCGCGCCGCCCAGGCCAGCCTCCAGTGGTTCGAGGACACGGAGCGCTACATGAGCCTGGAGCCGGTCCAGTTCGGGTTCTCGCTGCTGACTCGAAGCCTGCGCATCTCCCACGAGAACCTGCGGCAACGCGATCCGGCGTTCGTCGAGGAGGTGGACCGCTGGGTGGCGCGCAAGGCGGAAGAGCAGACCGGCAGGAGCACCACCGATCACGAGTCGGCGCTGGGGATCGGACGAGAGGCCGGCGACCGTCGCCCGCCGCCGCCCATCTTCACCCCCTTCCGGTTGCGGGAGCTGGTGCTGCCGAACCGGATCGGCGTGTCGGCGATGTGCCAGTACTCGGCGCGGGACGGCGCAATAGACGACTGGCACTTGGTCCACCTGGGCTCCCGGGCCGTCGGCGGCGCGGGGCTGGTCATGGCGGAGATGACGGCCGTTGGGCGAGATGCGCGCATCTCGCCGGGCTGCGCCGGGATCTACAGGGAAGAGCACGTGGGCGCATGGCGGCGCGTCGTGGAGTTCGTGCACCGCCACTCCCACGCCAAGGTAGGCATCCAGCTCGGCCACGCCGGACGCAAGGGGTCCACGCGCCTCCACTGGGAAGGCCCCGACGAGCCGCTGGAGAGCGGGGGCTGGCCGATCGTGTCGGCGTCGCCGATGGGCTACTTCCGCCACAGCCCGGTTCCGACCGAGCTCGACCGCGAGGGAATGGACGATCTCGTAAACGACTTCGTGCGGGGCGCGTCGATGGCCAGGGAGGCCGGGTTCGACGTCGTCGAGCTGCACATGGCCCACGGCTACCTCCTCGCCAGCTTCCTGTCGCCCTTGACCAACGAGCGCCTCGACGAGTACGGGGGCAGCTTGAGCGGTCGGTTGCGCCTTCCGCTGCGCGTGCTGGCCGCGGTGAGGGCGGTCTGGCCCGAGGAAAAGCCGGTGGCGGTGAGGTTCTCGGCGGTGGACTGGTGGCCCGGCGGCAACGAGCCGGAGGACGCGGTGGAGATCGCCCGCGCGTTCCATGCCCACGGATGCGACGTGGTGGACGTGTCGGCCGGCCAGACCGTCCCCTACCAGCAGCCCCGCTACGGACGCCAGTTCCAGACGCCGTTCGCCGACAGAGTCCGTCACGAAGTCGGGATCGCCACGATGGCTGTAGGCGCCATATCGTCGTTCGAGGACGCGAACGGCATCATCGCCGCCGGCCGAGCCGACATCTGCCTCATGGCCCGCGCCCACCTCTGGGACCCGTACTGGACCCGGCACGCCGCCTACGCTCTGGGGTACCCCTTGGCGTGGCCCGACCCGTACCACCAGGCGCTGGAAGGGTTCACGCCGCGCCTGGGCATCAGCGTGGACGACGCACCCGCCACCGCGACACCTGCCCAATGACCGACAACTCCAGCTTCGTCACCTACCAGACCTACCTGCAGATCGCCGAGCTCCTCTCGCTTCAGTCGCCCCTCTCGGACCCGGAGGAGCACGACGAGATGCTCTTCATCGTGGTCCACCAAGTCTACGAGCTGTGGTTCAAGGTCGTCCTCCACGAACTCGACCACGCGGGCGCGCTGCTGGCGGAGGGCGACGCTCCCCGGGCGGCCGGCACCCTCAAGCGCGTCCTGACTGTCCTCAAGGTGCTCGTGGCTCAAGTGGACATCCTGGAGACGATGACGCCAGTGGAGTTCGACTCGTTCCGGGATCGCCTGGAGGCGGCCAGCGGGTTCCAGTCCGCCCAATTCCGGGAGCTGGAGTTCGTCTTGGGACGCAAGCGGAAGGCGATCCTGCAAGGCTTCCCGGAGGGGTCGGCGGAGCGTCTGCGGTTGGAGCGGCGCTTCGGGGAGCCGGGGTTGTGGGACCGGTTCCTCCGCTTCCTGGCGGCAAGAGGGCACGCCGTGCCCGCCGACGTGCTCGACCGCGACGTGAGCTTGCCCGTGGAGCCCAGCCAGGAAGTGCAGGCGACCCTCGCGCACGTCTACCGTACCGATCCGGAGCTGTCCAGCCTGTGCGAGCGCCTCGTGGACCTGGACGAAGGAGTGCAGGAGTGGCGCTACCGTCACGTCAAGATGGTGGAGCGCACGATCGGCGCTCGCCCCGGCACCGGAGGCAGCCCCGGTGCCGCCTACCTCAGATCCACTCTGGGCGCGACCGCGTTCCCCGACCTGTGGGCCGTCCGAACGGTGCTGTGACACGCCGCGGGCAACCGACGGCGGGCCCCATCGACCCCGGCGACTTGGCTCGGCACTACACCCGGTTCCGCGTGACGGAGCGGATACTGCTGACGGGGCACTCGCACCAAGCGTGGCCGGACGTGGGCTTTGAGGCCCAGCAGCGGGCTTGGCTCGACGCTGCCGAGCATGTGGACGACAAGTGGAGCCGGGCGTTCGCGGTTGCCGACGAAGTGCGGTCCGGCTTTCGGCGGCTCCTGGACGACCCGGACGGCCACATCGCCCTCGGTCAGAACACCCACGAGCTCGTGACCCGCTTCCTGTCGGCGTTGCCGCTGAGGGAGCGTCCGCGGCTGGTCGCCACCGACGGCGAGTTCCACACCGTCCGCCGCCAACTTGGCCGGTTGCAGGAGGAGGGCATCGAGGTCGTGACGGTCAGCGCGGCGGCGGGCGTCGCCGAGCGGCTTGCGGCGGCGGTGGACGACCGCACGGCGGCGGTGCTCGTGTCGTCGGTTCTCTTCCACGACGCCAGGATCGTGAACGGCTTGGAGATCGTGGCGGAGGCTTGCGCCCGGTTCGGCGCGGAGCTCTTGGTGGACGCGTACCACTCTCTGGCCGCGGTGCCGTTCTCGGTGCGCGAGATGGGGCTGGACGGCGCGTTCGTGGTGGGCGGGGGGTACAAGTACTGCCAGCTCGGGGAAGGGAACTGCTTCCTGCGCTTTCCCGAGAAGTGCGCCTTGCGCCCGGTTCTCACGGGCTGGTTCGCCGAGTTCGGCGCGCTCGCCGGGGTGACGGCGGCCGACCGGTCGGAGCAGCCCAGTCGCCCAACCCTCTACGGCGGCGCCCACAGCCGCTTCGCCGGCGCCACCTACGACCCCGCCAGCCACTACCGCGCCGCCGCCGTCTTTGACTTCTTTCGGGAGCAGGGCCTAACGCCGGACCGCCTTCGAGCTTCCGGCCTGGCCCAGATCCGTCGCTTGGCGACGGCTGTCGACGCCCTCGACCTCGACCCTTCCGTACTCTCCCGCGACCGCTCCGTCTCCCTGGAGCGCAAGGGCGGCTTTCTCGCGCTAGAGACCCCCTTCGCCGGCGAGGTCGCGTGCTCCCTGCGCGGCCGGGGAGTGTACGCCGACCATCGGGGCACGCTCCTCCGCCTCGGACCCGCCCCCTACGTCGCCGACGCCCAGCTCGACGAGGCGGTGGCAGCCCTGCGCGAGGTCGCGAGGTACTTCGAGGCCGGCAGGGCGTCCGGTTGACGGACGCCCTGCCGGCGTCATCAACCTACCCCACTGGCCGCCACGTCGCCGAGAGTCTCACTCGCCGTCCGCGGGCGCTGTGGGTGAAGCCGTCGTAGGCCTGCTCCCATGCTACGAACGGCGGGTCGGCGTTCAAGAGGTTCATGGCGGAAAGGGCCACGTCGAAGCTGCCTCTGGATCGCCGCAACAAGCTCAGGTCCCACGTGAACCAGCGGTCCACCTTTTCGTACTCTGTGCCGACGAAGCTGTCGTTGATGTACGACGACACGGTGTTCAAGTAGTTGACCAAGCTGTAGTCGCCACTGTGAACGCCTGCCGAAAACCGCATCTTCCACTGGGGAAGGGGGGGAGTGATGGGGGTGCCCCAGTTGAGCTTCCCTACTGCCGACAGGGCTGGCAGCAACTCGACGGACTTGTAGTTGAGTGCCTTCACGTCGTAGGAGGCGGTGTAGGTGCCGTCCATGCCCATCGAGACGACGCCTTCGCCCGCCGGAATCCGGGTGCTGACGTGCCAATCGATGCCGGACGTCTTCACCCCCGGCCAGTTGGCCAGACCGACGCGGATCCGCTCGATCCGGCCGGGATCGCAGGAACCGTCGGTACGGTTGCCGGGACAGGTGATGAGGTCTTGGACGACGCCCCGATTGGCGCTGTCGTACAACCGGGCGATGCCCTCGAACGGGAGGACCTCGATCATGTCGCTGAAGTCGTAGCTCCAGTAGTCCATCGACGCCCTCATGCGCGGCAGTTCCAGACTGAGCCCGAGGTTGTATGTGAACGCCCGTTCCGGCATTAAGTCCGGGTTTCCGTACGTATCGGTCGCCTTGTACGTCCCGACTTGGTACACGTAGGCCGAGCCCGTGTTCTGCTGCGGGTTCAGGTCGTCCACGGAGGGCGTGCGGAAGGTGGTCTGGACCGACGCCCGCAGCGCCAGGGGGTCGGCGACCTGAAAGCGCATCGCCAGCCGGGGGTCGAAGTTCCTCTCGCTGCCGTGGAACTCGTAGTTGGCGGCGGCCTGGGCGCTAAACCGCGTTCCGAACGTCAACGGCATCTCGACGAAGAAGCGGTGCACCGTCTGCGTCGCGTCGTATGGGTAGTAGCCGTTGGTAAACGTGAAGGGTCCGGCTTGGTCCACGCAGCTTCTGTCGCCCAGCACCGGACACGGGTTTATGTCCAGGTTGCCGGCGGTGTTGGGCGTGCCCGTGACTCCGACTCGCCGGAACTGATAGCCCACGGCGAAGTTGGCCGTGCCCTCGACCAAGGCGCCCTTCACGATCGCGTCGGCGACCAGCAGGTTCGCGGTGCCCTGCAGGTCAACCTCGTTGAAGATCCAGTCGAGGAGCTGGCGCGAGTTGGCCAGCCCCGCCATGTAGTCGGGGTTGGCTTGGCCCCGATAAGCAGCGCCGGGCTGGGCCGAGTGCTGGAGCGAGTTGCTGAACGGGTTGTAGTACATGCAGGCGCCCTGACCGGCGACCGCGCCGTTCAGGGGTCCCAGGGCCATCCCCGATGGGCTGGACGGGTCGGCCACCACGTTCACGCCGCAGTCCGGACCGCCGTAGCCGCGGAACGCCAGGAACTTCCTGTAGGCGTACTCGGACGGGAGGTTCACGTTGCCGGCGGCGCGGGAGAAGCTCAGGCCTATGTCCAGCGTCAGATCCTCGTCGGCGAGGCTGCCGATCACGCGCTCGGCGGAGGCCGCGATCCGCTGCGTGTTCGACCGCCGGGTCAGTATGCGACCGGGACCGCTGTTGCCCACCAAGCGGCCGTAGAAGAACCAGTCGTTCTCGAGGCACTCGGACCCGGAGGCGAAGCCGGCTTCCTGCCACCCCCCGCCGCAGAACGCTTGCCGACCAGGATGATCGGAAGCCACGACCTGCGTGCCGTCGTACAGGTAGATCGGCGGATACGAGGGCGTGTTCCGCCACTCGGGTTGCGTTGCGAAGGCGAAGAGAGTCTCCACGTGGTAGCTGCCTTCGTCGCCCCAGTCGCCGTTCAGCTCGCCAAAGCTCCGGATGTGGCGGGTGGCCTGTTGCAGGTCGTCCCAAGGCTGGTAGCGGAAGCGGCAGGTCTCGTTCTCGCGGTGTCCGCCGAACTGCTGGCAAGCCGGATCTACGAAGACGCCGCCCCCGAAGTGGGCGCCCACCAGGGCGCTAGAGAACTCTTCCTTCGACTCGTCGCCCGTCAGTTGAGGGAAGATGAACGCGCCGGGGTTCCCGGTATACGACCACGAACCGGCGCCGGCTATGAAGTCGCGCAGAGCCCAGTCCCTGTCCTCCGGACTCAAGTCTTGCGTAGTCAGCATCTCGGCGGAGAGGACGACGTGGGAGCTCTCGCCCACCGTACTGCCCCAGATCGCGCCCACATTGGTGTTGCCTGAAGCGGCGAAGTACTCGTGCGCCGCCTCGACCTCGAAGCCCTCGAAGTCGTTCCGGGTGAGGAAGTTCACAACGCCCGCCACGGCGTCCGACCCGTAGACCGCCGACGCGCCTTCCTTCAGCACCTCGATCCTGTCCATGGCGATCGAGGGGAAGGCGTTCACGTCCACGAACCGTCCCCCGTACTGGCGGACCGGGATATACGTCTGGCGGCGCCCGTTGAGGAGCACCAGCGTGCGGGAGTCGCCGAGGCCCCGAAGGTTCACGCTGGCGACCGTCTCCGGCATGGTGCCTGCCTGCTTGGTGTTGTACCAGCCCTGCCGCTCGCCCAGGGTCCCGTGGCTGGCGCCCAAGTTCTTGAAGAAGTCGGTGGCCTGGGGCGATCCCTGCTCGGCCAGCGTTCGGCGTCCCGATACGGATACGGAGTAAGGGAGCGTGACGGGCGACTCGGCGAAGGCCGTGCCGGTAACGACGATCTCGGCGAGCTCCAGCGACGTGGAGTGCAGCTGCAGGTCGAGAGTGACGTCCTGCCCTGCGACGACCTCGACGGTGCGCACGATGCTCACGTAGCCGATGAGGTCCACCTGTAGCTCGTGGGTGCCGGCGGGGACGCCCGGCAGGACGAAGCGCCCCCCCTCTCGGGAGAGCACCCCGATGTTCAACGCGGGGATGTAGACCTGGGCGGACGACACGGGCTGGCCAGTGCCGGCGTCGGACACGACGCCCAGGACGGTGGCGGTCTGGCCCTGGAGTGGAGCGGCAGCGACGCTCGATGCGAGGGCGATCGCTGCGACGTACCCGAATTGGGCGAGAGGCTTCGGAGTGGAGAGGATCCTGACCATGGTTGACTTCTACCCTCTATGAGTGACCGACAGGCGACTGCAAGCGCTAGCACTTATGTGGTGAAGCACCTATAAGAGCTTATTGTCTAACTTCGTTTTCTGTCAAATGTCACCTGCCTGCCCACCGGCAGGACGCCCCTCCGTCACTCGGCCTTCCTTCGTGCCAACCGACCGCATCCGCAACTTCTGCATCATCGCCCACATCGACCACGGCAAATCCACCTTGGCGGATCGCCTCCTGGAGGCCACCGCCACGCTGGACAGCCGCCAGATGAGGGACCAAGTCCTGGACTCCAACGAACTGGAGCGGGAGCGCGGGATCACGATTAAGCTCCACGCCGTCCGGATGACGCACCGAGCCGAGGATGGACGCGACTACGTCCTGAACCTGATCGACACGCCCGGCCACGTGGACTTCGCCTACGAAGTCTCTCGTTCTCTGGCGGCGTGCGAAGGCGCGATCCTGGTGGTGGACGCAACCCAGGGTGTTCAGGCCCAGACGCTGTCGAACCTCTTCCTGGCCCTGGACGCGGAACTGGAGATCGTCCCGATCGTCAACAAGATCGACCTTCCAGGCGCCGAACCCGAGCGTCGTCGCCACGAGATCGCCGAGCTGATGGGGATCGATCCGGAGTCGGTGCTGGAGGTGAGCGCCAAGGATGGCACGGGGGTCGAGGCGGTTCTGGAGGCGGTTGTGGACCGGATCCCGCCGCCCGCCGGCGACCCGAGCGACCCGCTTCGGGCCTTGATCTTCGACTCGTACTACGACCAGTACCTGGGCGCCGTGCCCAGCGTCCGCATCTTCGACGGCACGTTGCGACCCGGCATGTCGATGACGTTCGGAGCCGTGGACGCTCGCTACGAGGTCACCCAAGTGGGCCACATGCGGCTGGGACGCGTCCCCAGCGCGTCTCTGGGTCCCGGCGACGTGGGCTACGTGGTGGCGGCGATCAAGGCGGTCTCCGACACCCGGTCGGGCGATACGATCCTGGACGCCGCGGACAGGGCCGGCGAGCTGCTGCCGGGCTATCAGGAGGTGCGGCCCATGGTCTTTGCCGGACTCTACCCCAGCGAGTCCGACGGCTACGAGGAGCTGCGAGACGCCCTCCAGCGCCTCCGACTCAACGATGCGGCGTTGCAGTTCGAGCCGGAGACGTCCCGGGCCTTGGGCTTCGGCTTCCGGTGCGGTTTTCTGGGCCTGCTGCACTTGGAGATCGTTCAGGAGCGCCTGGATCGGGAGTTCGACGTCAAGCTCGTTTCCACCGTCCCCAACGTGAAGTACGAAGTCGTCATGGCGGACCGGCGCCGGATCGTCGTCGAGAACCCTTCGATGCTGCCGGACCGCGCGCTGGTCGAATCCGTGGCCGAGCCGGTGGTGAGCGCGCGGATCGTGGCGCCGTCGGCCTACATCGGGAACGTGCAGAGGCTGTGTCACGAGCGGCGGGGCGCCTTCAAGTCGATGAGCTACCTGGACCCGCACAGGGTCGAGATGGAGTTCGAGCTGCCCCTGGCCGAGATCGTGCTGGACTTCTACGACCGGCTGAAGAGCGGGACGCGGGGCTACGCCGCCCTGGACTACGAGTTCCTGGAGTACCGGCCCGGCGACTTGATCAAGCTCGACGTGATGGTGAACCGCGAGGTGGTGGACGCCTTCTCGGTGATCATCCACCGGGAGAACGCGTACCACCACGGCCGCGCGCTCGTGCGCAAGCTCAGGGAGCTGATCCCCCGGCAGCAGTTCGAGGTGGCTTTGCAGGCGGCGATCGGCAACCAGATCATCGCCCGGGAGACGGTGAAGGCGGTGCGCAAGAACGTGACCGCCAAGTGCTACGGCGGCGACATCACGCGCAAGCGCAAGCTTCTGGAGCGGCAGAGGGAGGGCAAGAAGCGGATGAAGCAGGTCGGTTCGGTGGAGATCCCTCAGGAAGCCTTCATGGCCGTGCTCCAGCTGGACGGCGAGCGCGCATGACCGGAGCGCCCGGCCCCCGCTGGATCGCCGGCGTGGACATCGGGGGCACCAACCTTGTCGTGGGACTCGTTCGTTCCGACGGCGGAGGACCGGTGGCGGTGCGTACCGCCCCCACGCGTCCCGAGGAGGGAGCCGCGGCTGCGGCCCGGCGGGTCGCTGCCATGGTGCGGGAGTCGGCGGCGGCCGCGGGCGTCCGCTTTCCGGACGATGTGGCGGGGATCGGCGCGGGCGCTCCCGGGCCGATGGAGCTGGACTCGGGGACCGTGCGGGAGACGCCCAACCTGGGTTGGCGAAACGTCCCGTTGCGGGAGTTGCTGGTCGAGGCCGCCGGGGTGCCCGCCACCCTGCACAACGACGCCGATTGCGCGGCCTACGGCGAGTGGCGCCGCGGGGCGGGGCAGGGCGCCCGATGCCTCGTGTGCCTGACGCTGGGCACGGGGATCGGCGGAGGCATCGTCCTCGACGGTCGGGTCCATCAAGGCGTGTCGGGCTCGGCCGGGGAGGTCGGCCACACTTGCGTCGAGATGAACGGGCTGCTGTGCGGGTGCGGCGCCCGGGGTTGCGTGGAGGCGTACGCTTCGGGGCCGGCGATCGCGGCCCGGGCGCTGGATGCGGGGTACTGCCCGGAGAGCCCCCAGCGCGTTACGGCGGAAACGGTGTGCCGCGCGGCGGCCGACGGAGACCGCAAAGCGGCGCGGGTCGTCGCCGACACCGGCGCGATCCTCGGCGTGGCGGTCGCGAACCTGATGCACGTCCTCAACCCCGACGTGATCGTGCTCGCCGGAGGCGTTGCCCGCGCCGGGGATCTGCTCTTCGGTCCCCTTCGGCGGGAAGTTCGTCGTCGGGCCTTCGCCTCGGCCGAGGCGGCGTGCCGCATCGAACCCGCGGCCTTCCCCGAGACGGCTGGCGTCGTCGGCGCCGCGGAGCTCTTCAGAAGTGCTCAGGCCGCCCCCGCGTGATCCGGGCGTTATCTTCCTGACATGCACGTCGTCGACGTCCCCGCATCCCTCGACTACCGGAACGTAGAGGCTCTCTACGGGGCTGGTACTCTGGGCGGGCCGGGTCCTGTCCTCTTCGACGCTCGCCGTCTCCGATGGACCGACCCCAACGGAATGACGGCGATCCTCTCCGCCGGCAAGGCGGCCGAGGAACGAAGCGGCATCCCCCCCAAGCTCTCTGCGCCGACCGACCCCGACGCGATCAGCTACTTGGCCCGGATGGGTTTCTTCAAGGCCGCCGCCGCCGTGTTCGCCCCGCCGCTTCCCCGAGGCCGGACGCGCAGCGGCGATTCTCCCGTGTTGCTGGAGGTCACCCCGGTCGCCTCCCACGCCGACGTGCACAAGGTCGTGGACCGGGTCCAGTCTCGTGCCGGTGCGATCCTCTCCCACAACCTCGACTACCCGGAGTCGGCGGTGGTCCAGTTCTCGGTCATGCTCTCGGAAGTGTGCCAGAACGTCGTCGAACACGCCGACGCGCCGGGCTGGGTCGCCGCCCAAGGCTACAACTGGACGCAGCGCCTGGGACGCCGCGTGGTGGTGATCGCCGTGTCGGACCTGGGACGGGGGTTCCGCGCCTCTCTGGAAGACGAGCACTCGGAGCGGTTCGGCGACCGATGGAGCGACGCGACCGCCCTGGAGGCCGCCTTCCTCATGGGGCTGACCCGCTTCCCGGACACTGGACGGGGACAAGGGATCCAGCAGATCCGCAAGCAGGTTCGACGCTGGGACGGCCTGGTCTCGATCCGCAGCGGCACCGCCACAATCGCCGATTCGCCCTCGTGGGCCCGCCTGCCTCCCCTGCAGGACGGGCTTGGCGCGTTCCCGGGCGCCCAGATCAACATCGTCCTCCCCCAACGCATCGCCAATGGTCAATAGCACGATCCGTCCCCTGCGCATCGACGTATGCGCCCTCTCCCGGAGCGCGCCGGCCTCCCGTCGCCCGCATATGGTCACCCGGCCCACGGGAAGAGCTGTCCGGAAGGCGATCGAGGACCGCCTGGCCGCCTCTCCGCCCGAAGGCGCCGGCGATCCGTCCTCGCGTGTTGGACGCTTGCCCGGGCGGGCGCACCCCTCGCCGGTAGTGGTCTCCGTGGTCGACTTCACCCGGGTGCGGGTCATGGACTTCAGCTGCGCCGACGAGGTGGTGGCCAAGCTGCTGCTCCGCTACCTGGCGCCCGACAGGCCCCGGAACGTCTTCTTCCTCTTCCGGGCGGCCGACGACACGCACCGCCACGCTGTGGAGCAGGTCCTGGAGCGACACGGACTTGCGGCGGTGTGCGACATGGGTGCCGGACGCTTCCGGCTTCTCGGCTGCGCCTCGCCCGGGGAACGAAAGGCGTGGGCCGCCCTCGAGATGCGGAGGCGGATACGAGCCGAGGACGCGACGACCGCCCTCGGACCCCCAGGTGCTCGCCGTCTGCGGAGGCTGGCGAAGCGACGCCTCGTCTACGCCGAAGCCGACGGCGGCGTGTCGGCCCTCAGCAGCTTCGCCACTGCTGGCGCCCTTTCCGTCGCCGAAGAGAGACGGGGTGCGGAATGAGCGATCGACCGGCTCGCAACGGAACCCAGGGAGCGGCCACTCGCGCCGTGCACGCTGGCCAGCCCGCGACTCGGCCCGGCGATCCAGTCGTGCCCCCCATCGTTCGCAGCTCCACCTTCCACTGGTCGAGCCCCGACGACGGCGGCCTCCTCTATAGCCGCTACGGCAACAACCCCAACCAGCTTTCCGTCGCGGGCAAGATCGCGGCCCTGGAGGGAACGGAGGCGGCACTGGTTCTCGCCAGCGGCATGGGCGCCACCGCCATGACCCTGCTGGCGCTGACGGAGGCGGGCGACCACGTCGTGGCCAGCCGCCACCTCTACGGGGCCACCCACGCCCTTCTCGCCGACGAACTCCCCCGGCGGGGCGTCGCGACCACCTTTGTGGACCCGGCCGACGCCGGTGCCTGGAGCGCCGCCCTTACCCCTCGCACGCGGGTCGTCTTCCTGGAGCTGCCCACCAACCCGACTCTGCGCGTCTTCGAGATCGCTCCCGCTCGCGACGCGGCCCGGGAAGCATGTGCGCTCCTGGTCGCCGATGCCACCTTCGCCACCCCCGTCAACCTGCGCCCCGTCGAGCACGGCGTGGACGCGGTGATCCACTCGGCCACCAAGTACTTGGGAGGGCACTCGGACTTGATCGCCGGCGCGGTGGCCGGCACCCGCGCCCTGATCGCCGGCGTGACGAAGATGATGAAGCTCTACGGCCCCTCGCTGGACCCGCAGGCGGCTTGGCTCCTGGAACGGGGCATTCGCAGCCTCCCGGCCCGCATGGAGCGCCACAACCGCACGTCCCTCGCCCTGGCGGAGTGGTTCCAGAGCGTCGAGGGCGTCGCCCAGGTCGTCCACCCGGGGCTTCCCAGCCACCCCGACCACGAACGCGCCGCCGAGATGCTCGACGGCTTCGGGGGGATGGCGTCGATTGTGCTGGAAGGGGGCGGGCCGGCCGCCGACGCGTTCTGCGCCGCCCTCGAGCTGGCCCTGCCGGCGCCGTCGCTAGGGGGCGTGGAGACCCTCGTCTCCCAGCCTCGCTACACGTCCCATGTGGACTTGAGTCCCGAAGAACGGAGCGACCTGGGGATTCCCGACGGCTTCGTCCGCATCTCGGTGGGCCTGGAAGACCTAGAGGACCTGAAGGCCGACTTCGCCGCCGCCGTGGAAGCCGCCGCCGCTGCCGCTGTCTGACGCAGCTAGCGCTCCGCCATGAACGGGTACCGGTAGTCCACGGCGGGCACGAAGCTTTCCTTGATCGTTCGCGGCGTCACCCAGCGCAACAGGTTGAAGGCGGAGCCCGCCTTGTCGTTGGTTCCCGACGCTCTGCCGCCGCCAAACGGCTGGTGGGCCACCACCGCCCCCGTCGGCTTGTCGTTGACGTAGAAGTTTCCGGCGGCGTAGCGGAGCCGATCCATCGCCTCGCGGACGGCGGACCGATCCTGGGCGAAGACTGCGCCGGTAAGGCCGTAGGGCGACGTGGAATCCACGATCTCCAGCGTCTCCGCCCAGGCGTCGTCGGGGTAGACGTAGATGGAGATCACCGGGCCGAAGATCTCGTCGCACATGCTCTCGTAGGCCGGCGTCTTGGCCCGAACGATCGTGGGCCGGATGAACCAGCCGTCGGAGTCGGAGTACGTCCCTCCCGCCACGATCTCGGCGTCGGGGCTGGCCGCGGCTCGATCGATGTACCCGGCGATCTTCCGAAAGGCGTGCCCGTCGATGACCGCGTTGACGAAGTTGCGGAAGTCCGCCGGGTCGCCCATCGGCAGGCCGTCGGTCTCGGCCGCCAGCGGCTCGCGCATCTCTCGCCAGATCGACTCGGGGACGTAGGCGCGCGACGCGGCGGAGCACTTCTGCCCCTGGTACTCGAAGGCGCCGCGCACGATCGCGGTCCGCAAGGCGTCCGGGTCCGCCGACGGGTGGGCCACGATGAAGTCCTTGCCGCCCGTCTCTCCCACGAGCCGCGGATAGGATCGGTACGAGCCGATCTCTCGTCCCACGGTGGTCCACAACGACTGGAAGACTTCGGTGGAGCCGGTGAAGTGGAGCCCTGCGAACTCCGGGTGGCTCAGCGCCGCCTGCGTGATCTCGGCCGGGTGGCCGGGCACGAAGTTGACGACGCCCGGCGGCAGGCCCGCTTCCTCGAGCAGCTTGTAGGTGAAGTAGCTGGAGAGCAGGGCGTTGGAGGACGGCTTCCACAGCACGCCGCATCCCATCAGCGCCGGAAGCCCCGCTAGGTTGCCGCCGATCGCGGTGAAGTTGAAGGGACTGACCGCGTAGACGAACCCTTCCAGCGGCCGGAAGTCCAGCCGGTTCCACTCGCCCCGCCCCGACTCCGGCTGCTGGTCGTAGATCGTCTCGGCGAAGTGGACGCCCCAGCGGTAGAAGTCTATGAGCTCGCAGGCCGCGTCGATCTCGGCTTGGAACGCCGTCTTGCTCTGGCCCAGCATCGTTGCGGCGTTCAGGACGGGCCGCCACTTGGTGGCCAGCAGCTCGGCCGCCTTCAGGAACACCGTCGCCCGTTCCTCCCAACGCCACGACGCCCACTCCCGCCGCGCGTCCCGGGTCTCCTCGATCGCCCTCAGCGCTTCGGCGGCGCCCCCTGCGTGCCAGACGCCCAGGTCCAAGCCGTGGTCGTGAGGGGCGGCGATGCTACGGACGTCGCCGGTTCGGAGTTCCTGGCCCCCGATCACGAGCGGGATGTCGGCGCGTTGTCCCGACATCTCCTTCAGGGCGGCCTTGAGTTCGGTTCGCGCAGAGGTGCCGGGAGCGTAGCTGTTGACGGGCTCCGGGGCGGTAGCGGGTATGCGGATCGTTCCAGACATGACGCTTCCGGTCCGGGGTCGGTGAGTCGCACGGCTGATCTAGCCTCGGGAGGCCGAAGTGTACATTTGTCGTCCGCGGGTGCGCAACACCGGGACAGGGCGGCTGCCGGGGGGCTGCAGTCCGCCGGAACGAACGGTCGGCGACCCGTTGACGGTTCCAAGCGCCGGAAGGTAGCTTCCGTCCGACGCGGGCCGGAGGAGCGACGCCGGTCGAAACTGTGGCAAGCCGCTATTGGCGATCGAGTATGGGGACCAGGGACCGGATTGAGGCGGTGCTCGAATCCATTCGCCCAGCTGTTCGCTCCGACGGAGGAGACGTGGAACTTGTGGAGTGGAGCGAGGCGTCGGGCAGGGTTGAGGTGCGGTTGATGGGTGCCTGCGAGGCGTGTCCCATCTCGATGATGACATTGAAGGAGGGGATCGAGCGGCGGCTGCGGGCGGAAGTGCCCGAGGTCGTCGCCGTCTACGCCAGCTGACCCTCCGATGAGCGACAGCATACTGGCCGATGCGGTGACCCGGGCGCTGGCCCGCGTGACGAACGCCGACGGCAAGGACGTGGTGACCCTAGGGCAGGTCGCGGATGTGGTTGCCGGGGACGACGGCAAAGTCCGCTTCGTCTTCTCCTTGCGCAGGGGCGACCCTGGGGCGCTGGTACGCAAGGCCCGGGCTGCCGCCGAGGGGGTGGACGGCGTGAGCGCCGTGAAGGTGGATGTGCGCCTGCCTCGCACGTCGCCGGTCGGGGGCGACGCCTCGCGGATGGGGCAGGGGGGTCGGGGACCCCGTGGGGGCTCGGAGGGGCACGGAGGTCTTCAGCCGGGATCGGTGCCGGCGCCGGTCCCCAAGCCGGGCGTCCTAGCGGACGTGAAGCGGATCGTGGCGGTGAGTTCGGGCAAGGGCGGCGTCGGCAAGTCCATGGTCGCCACCAACTTGGCCGCTCACGCCGCAGCGCGGGGATGGGCCGTCGGCTTGATGGACGCCGACATCTACGGGCCGAACATCCCCGTCATGTTCGGCGAGACCCGGCGTCCGGCAGTGTCCGGCGCCAAGGGCTCGGAGATGATCGTGCCGTTGCGCGCTCACGGCGTGAGCCTGATGAGCCTTGGGTTCCTGCTTGAGCGAGCGCAGCCCGCCATCATGCGTGGCCCCCTCATCGCCGGAATCCTCAAGCAGTTCGTGGAGCAGGTGGCGTGGGGCACCCTGGACCTGATGATCGTGGACATGCCGCCGGGCACGGGAGACGCGCAGCTGTCCCTGGTTCAGACTGTGGAGCTGGACGGAGCGCTGATGGTCACGACGCCCCAGAAGGTTGCGACGGGAGACGTGCGGCGGGGTATCAAGATGTTCGAGCGGGTCAACACGCGAGTGCTGGGGGTCGTGGAGAACATGCGGGGCTTCCAGCTCCCCGGCTCCGACGAGGTCGTGGACCTGTTCGGCCGAGGGGGAGGAGAGGCGCTCGCCACCGAACTGTCGGTGCCGTTCCTGGGTGCGGTCCCGCTGGACTTGGCGGTTCGCGAAGCGGGGGACGAGGGCAAGCCGACGGTGATCTTCGCGCCCGAATCTCCTGCCGCGGTCGCGCTCCGCAGGATCGGCGACCAAATGATCGAAGCCCTGGCGGGAACGGAGTCTCGCCGCTAGGCCGGCCCTCCGGCGTTGCAGATCGGCCGGTGGGCTAGTCGCTCTCCAGCCAGCGGCGATCCGACGCGGAAAGCGCGCCCCGCTTGCGGACCTTGGAGACGAGCTTCAGGACGACCCAGCCCAGCAACATGATCGGGCCGACCTTGAAGAGGAGGAAGCCAGCGATCCCAAGGGTCAGGCCCAGGAGGGTCCCAACCACCGAGAGGACGATCCAGACCACAACTAGGCTGACGATGCCCACGGCCAGGAATGTCAACAACGTTGAGATCATGCTTCCTCCTGCGGATTTCCCAAGGTGATCTTCGACAAGGGCCACAAGATACTGTAACCAACCTGGGCGTCTCCCGCCTGCTGGGCGCCTTCCCCTTCCGCTCGCCCGCTCACGGGACTCGCACCAATTCGATGCTGCCCAGGGCGGCGGAGATGTCGATCTCCACCTTCCGCCGGGCACTTTCCCAGTTGGGCGAGCGCCAACCGTCGCCGCGCCTCGCCAAGCCGTCGATCTTCACGGAGGCCAAGAAGGTGTCCCGGTTGCGGAGCTCCACGCCGAGGGACTCGGGCACCCGAATCCGAAGGGCCCCCAGTCCCATCTCCAGCTTCAGCCGGGCGTCGGCCGGCCACTCCCCGTCCAGATCCAGGGTCACCGAGCCGAGCCCCGCCTTCACGACGACCTCTTCGGCGTTGAGGTTGCCGACGCCCCGGATGCGAAAGTCCGCGACGCCCACGTTGAACGACGCCGATTCCATCCGCTCCGGGTTGGCTTCGTCGATGCGGAGCACCGACTCGGACGCGCCGGTGTTCAGTTCCAGGCTTCGCACCGCGAGCCCCGTCAGATCGACCTCGGCTCTCCCGGCGCCGAAGGACAGCTCCAGGTCCAACGGCAGGTTCGGGGCGAGCTCCAGCTCCAGGGATCTCTCGGACGCCCGGTCTCCGAACTCCATCGTGGCCCGGCGTCGGTCCGCACTCCTCGACAGGGCGACGCGAAGCAGCCCTCGCTCGTACTCGACGACCGGCGCGATCGCGTCCTCGTCGTACCGGAAGGCGACTCGATAAAGGGCGCCGGGGCTGCCACGACGCAACGTCAGTTCTCCGGCGCCGTACCCCAGATCGACTCGCAACTCCTCCTCGCCGGTGACCTGCCGCGACGAGACCACATCCTTCCATGCCTGTCCTTGGGCCTCCGGGGCCGAGGCGAACGCCATCGCGGCGAGCGTTGCTCCTGCGACCGCCGGTGTTGTCACGATTCGTCCTCGTCGACTGCGGAGGACCACCGCTCCGAGTCCAGAGTCTCGGCGAAGTCGTAGTCGCTGGCCGGATACCTGCCGCCCCGGGTGATGATCACCGCGCCCAGCCCGATGATCACCGCTGCGACGCACGCCAACGTGCCCAGCGCCTGCACGATGCCCCCGATCCATCCCGCCACCGGCACGGCGCGAACCACAGCGGCAACGGCGAACGGCGCCGTCAGCGCGCCGATCCCCACCAGCTTCAGGTGGGTCGGGTTGTGGCGGTCGACTCGATCCAGCCAGGGGATGTCCTGGTTCGCGACCCAGCGACCGACATGATGGCTCGTTGCCAGATAGCCCACCGCGGCTGCCGCTGCCGCCACCACGGGGAAGAGGGGTACCCAGGCCAGCAGGACCGGAATGCCCACGATCGTGACCGCGAGCACCACAGCGCCGAGCAAGTACAGCGGCAGGGCCAGGAAGCTGCCTGCGAGTCCGACGGCGGCGCTTCGGGCCGGGTTGTGCTCCACGGCCTGCGCGACGGCATCCACCCGGTCGCCGGCCAGCCGCATCGCGAGCAGAGTCAGGAACGCCAAGATCATGAAGGAGACGCCCGCCTCCAAGACGCCTCCGGCTGCGCGACCGACCCTGGAGATCACGCCTGAGGGCCGACGGCCGTCCCAGCGGTGCTGCGTCGCCTCCGAAACGACGTCGTCGCGTGGATGCGGCGCACGCGCCGTCCGCTCGCCGTCGATCTCCCGGAGCACGTCGACCACTCTGCCCTGCAGGGAACCGCCTCTTCGCTCCAGCGTGGCATCCACGAGGCGCACATCGCCGTCCACCCGTCCTCCTTCTTCCAGCACGATCACCCCGTCCACCACGATCGCGTGTCCGCGGATGCGCCCCTGCACCTCGATCGTTCCGTCGGCAGCGAAGATGCTGCTGGCCACGGAGGCGTCCGGGGGGATCGCGCGGTCTTCGCCTAGAACGAGCTCCAGCGACTCGAAGTCCACGCCCTCCAAGGTTGCGCGGACCTGTCCGTGGCGCGACATGAAGTGGAGGAGGGTGCGGGCACGTTCTTCCTCGCCGCCGAGACGGTTCTGGTTCCAGGCCGGACCACGGCTCGGCGCCCCCGCTACGTTCGCCGTCGCGACGGCCCGCTCCAGCACGCGGTCCACCTCGCCGAGGAGCTCTCCTTCCGAACCCGAGAGAGTGCCGTCCGGCTGCCACCGCTCCAGTACGCGGGCCAGCGGCCCGTTGCCCAAGGGCATCGCGGCGGCCAGCAGGTCGCGCCATGCCCGGTCGGCGGCGCCGCCGGGCTCGTAGTTGCCCACGGAGTAGCCGTTTGCCACGGCTACTCCGTCGGAGAAGGCAATCTCCAAGTGCTCGCCGCTGGAAAACTCCAGGTGCAGCGAGGCGGTACGGGACGAGATCTCCACATCGTTGGAGACGATCGTCTCTTGCTGTCCGCGGGCCGTCGAGGTCGGCGGCAGGAAGAAGGCCGCGACGCTGGCGGCCAGCGCGGCGGTCGGATTAGGCAGGCGCATAGCGTTCCTCCGTTACTGAGACCTTGACGTTCTTGTACAGAACCCAACCCGACGCCACCGCAAGGGCGCCGAACGCCGCGAGTCCCGTCGCGACCGCGGGTGCGGAGACCGTCGCCTCCTGCCAGAAGCCCCATCCCCCAAGCGCCATGCCCCCGAAGAACGCGCCGGCGAGCCCGGCCACCGCAGCGCCGACCTTGGCCGCGACGAAGCCAACCACGTCGGAAGCTCTAACGAGCGGATTGGAGAACACGACCCAGACGACGGAGGCGACGACGGCTGCCGGACCGAAGACCGCTCCGGAAGCGGCCGCTAGGCGTTCCTGGGGACGGGGCAGAAGCTTGCGCGCCCACTCGGCGAAGAGCGCGGCGGTCCGGGAGCGGCGACGAGGAGCCTGGGCGACCGGGACCTGGGCCATGACGCGGACCGGCAAGGCGGGGCCGGGCGCCAGGACCGGAAGTCTTTCCAGCCGCTTGAGGAGCCGCTTCCAGCTGGCGAGAGAGACGGCCGCGTCCGGGTCCGACGCCGCGAACGCCGCAATGGCGTTGGCGTGCCGCCGAGAGAGGTCGCCTTCGGCCAGGGCGGCCAGCGGGTTGCGGACCACCGCGTGGCCGGCGCCGGCCACCCATCCCCAAAGGCGGGCCCAAGAAGAGGGCCGAAGGTGAAGGCGCGCCATCGTGCGAACCGAGAAGTCGGTTGCAGGAGACAGGTCGTCCAGCGTGGCCAACGCCTGGAACACTGCCCGGGCCTTGGAGACGTCGTCGGCCAGAGCCGGATCGCGGGCGACTTCCGCCTCGAAGGCGGCCTGCTGCGACGCGGCGAGTTCGCCGTCCAAGTACGCGAAGATCCGTTGGGTCGTCGCGCTCGGCGGTTCCTGTTTTCCCTTGGTTGCGTTCACCTTTCGACTCCTTACTCGGTCGAGCCCTCTACGCCCCCGGTCGGTACCGGGTTTCACCCGGCACGACGGCTCGGGCCAGTCCTCTTCAGCACGGCGGCATCGGCCCGCGGACGCGATGCTGCCGAGAGCTCGTCAGCTCCGTGGGTCCAGGTGGGCAAGGGTTTCCTGCAGCTCCAGGCGAGCCCGGTGGATGTAGGTCTTCACAGTGCCCAGGGGCAAGTCCATGATCTCGGCGATTTCCTTGTAAGAATAGCCCTCCACGTGGCGGAGGAGGGTGACGCTCTTGTACTCGGGCCGCAACCGGCCGATCGCGGCTTCGATCTCGCTCCCCAGCTCCATGTTCTCCACATAGGCGTCCGGGCGCTCGTCGGGCGACTCGAGTTCGAGGCTGGTGCGGGCCTGCTCGTCCTTGGTGACGGCGTGGTGGGAGCCGTGGATCGACACCGTGTCCAGCCGCTTCTTCCGCAAGTAGTCGATCGTCAAGTTGTTGGCGATCTTGAAGATCCAGCTGGAGAACTTGTATCGGTGGTTGTAGCTGGCGATCGCGTTGAAGGCCCGGATGAACGTCTCCTGGGCCAAGTCCTCGGCCAGCGCACGGTCCCGGACCATCCGGTACACCAGGGCGAAGACGGGCTTCTCGTAGCGGGACAGGAGTTCGCGAAACGCGCTCTGACGCCCGGCGACGGCCTGGGCCGCCAGCGTCTTGTCGCTGGGAACGGAGTTGTCTATGGGCAAAGGTATCAGCCTCTAGCGGGAGTCCGCT
The DNA here is from genome assembly GCA_958296005.1 of Longimicrobiales bacterium. GTDB lineage: Bacteria > Gemmatimonadota > Gemmatimonadetes > Longimicrobiales > Gaopeijiaceae > CATQHQ01. The sequence continues at coordinate 1,408,459 of CATQHQ010000002.1, read as the reverse complement.
GCTCTCCCCGTGGTACGCCGCATCCGCCACGGGCCTTCTATCTTGTGGTCCAGAGCCGTCGCTGTCGTTCCATCTCCCCCTTGCCCGCAGGACACTGCCAATGGCCGCGTCACGGGAAGCCGTACCCGCCCAGAGCCGCCGCGAGCGCTCGGCGCAGGTGCGGACGCTGTTCAGCGAGATCGCGCCCCGCTACGACCTTCTGAACCACGTGCTGAGCCTGAACGTGGACAGGCGGTGGCGCCGCCGGGCGGTGGCCGAGCTGGGGTGGGAGAGAGACCCGGCGGGGACGTATCTGGACGCGTGCGCCGGCACTTTCGACCTGTCGCTGGAGCTTGCCCGGCAGCCCGGATTTCGGGGCAGAGTCGTGGGTGCCGACTTCGCTTTCCCCATGCTGGCGCAGGGCCTTCCCAAGACGAGAGGCCGTCCCGTATGGCCCCTTTGCGGCGACGCCCAGCGGCTGCCGTTTCCCGACGGGTGCTTCGCCGGCGCCACCGTCGGCTTCGGGGTGCGGAACCTGTCGGAGCTGGGCGGGGGGCTGCGGGAGCTGCGGCGCGTCCTGGCGCCGGGAGCGCGCTTGGTGGTGCTGGAGTTCACGACGCCGCCGGGCCGGATCCTCCGGGCCGCCTACTTGCTGTACTTCAACCACCTCCTTCCTCGGATTGGACGGGTGGTGTCGGGCCACCGCTGGGCCTACACCTACTTGCCCGAGTCGGTGAAGGGCTTCCCGGGGCCGGAGGGTTTGGCGGGGCTCATGGCCGAGGCCGGCTTCGAGGCGGTCGAGTGGTCGCTGCTGACCGGAGGGATCGCAGCGGTGCACTCGGGATCGGTCGGTCCGTCGCGACCGGTTCCAGCGTCGTGACGGGCCGCCCCAGCTCCGAAGGCGAGCCGTCGAACCGGGTGGTGTCGCCCACCAGCAGGATCGTCATCCGCGACGCGTCCACTTCGCGCGCGTAGACTCGCCGAACGGCCGCGGGAGCAACTTGCCTGACGCCCTCCACGTAGCGCTCCAGCCAGTCCTGCGGGAGGCCCAGGCTCCGATAGGCCATCTGGCGGGCCACGACCTGAAACGGGGTCTGGAAGTTGAAGACGAAGCCGTTGGCGACTTCGTCCACCGCTAGGCCGACCTCCCCGTCCGACGGCGGCGCGGTGCCCATCGAGTCGAGGGCGGCCAGCAGGAGGCGGGTGGCGGCCAACGCGCTCTCGGGCTTGGTGCGGGTGAGCGCGCCCACGAGCCCGTCGTGCCTTCTCGGCGTCGTCCACAGCGACGAGGCCCCGTAAGCCAGCCCTTCCTGGGTGCGAAGGACGGCCGACATGCGGCTTGAGAGGCCAGACGCCCCCAGGATCGAGTTGCCGACGCGGGAGGCGAAGTACTCCCGCGAGTCCGACTGCCGCAGCGACGACGCGTGGGCCACGACCACCACGCTCTGCTCGGTTTCCTTGTGGAGCACGAAGACGCCGGGGTCCCGGCGGATCTCGGGGGTCGGCTCCTCGCCCACATCGCCGGAGCAGGGCGACCAGCCGTCCAGCATCCGGTCCAGCAGGGCCAGGGCGTGGTCGCGGTCCACGTCGCCGGTCACTCCCAGGGCCATGTTCTCCGGGCAGACGACGGCCTCGTGAACGAAGCGCAACCGGTCGGGCGAGAGGGCGTCAGGCGTCAGGTCGGCGGGTCCCGTCTCCCATCCCACAGGGTGGTCCCCGTACATGAGGTGGTTGAAGCGCCCGAAGGCCAGGGACGCGGGGTCGTCGGATCGGCGCAGCACTCGCTCCAGCTCGGCGCCCCGCCACTGTTCGACCTGGGCGGAGTCGAAGCGGGGACGGCGCAGCATCTCGGCCCACAGGGCGACGGCTTCGTCAATGTGCTCGGCCAGCGTGTTGACCCAGGAGGACGCGCTGCCGCCGCCTTGGCCGAAGCCCATCGAGAGGGCCAGCAGCTCGATCCGGTGGTCCACCGAGTCGGACGGAAGCGTGGCGGTGCCGCCGGTGCGCAGGAGGGTGGGCATGGCGGTCGCGGCTGCCAGGTACTCCCGCGGGAAGCGGCTGGCGCCGCCCTCGAAGGTTGCGTAGAAGGTGACCAGCGGCAGCTGCCGGTCCTCGGCGAAGTACACGGGGACGCCCCTGACTTCGGCGGACTCTGCCCGGAACGGCGTAAACCGCAGTTCGGGGTAGCGGAGGGCGGCGATCCGCTCCCGGACGGATCGCTGGGACGCGGCCGACCGCGCCTCTTCGGATTGCTGGGCGACGGAGGGCGCTGCCGCTGCGACGAGAGCGGTCGGCGCGGCGATGCGGGCGACGGTCCAGAGTCGGCGGCAGCCCCTGGAGAGCGTCCGACGCCCGGCGGCGCGAGTCCTCATGGAGGTGGCTGTCGCATCATGGTAGCCACGGTTCGGGCGCGCTGGACCAGGTACTTGCGCGCCACTCGCTGCACGTCCTCCGGGGTCACCTCCCTGATCCGGCGGGACTCGCGGAACGTCTCCCTCCAGTCGCCCAGAGCGGCTTCCGATTCGGCCAGCTGCTGGGCCAGCCCCAAGTTGGAGGACAGTCGCCGAAGCTCCCCGGCGCGGACTTGGTTCCTGATGCGCTCCAGAGCCGTGGCTTCGGGCGCCGTCTCCTTGATGAGGTCGATCTCCTCGTAGACGGCGGCCTCCAGTTCGGCGGGAAGGTGGGGCGCCCGAGGCGTCGCCGAGATCATGAAGAGCCCGGGGTGGGCGAACCCCGGTCCCAAGTATGCGGCGACGTGGACGGCGGAACGGTCGCCCGCGACCAGCCGCCGGTAGAGCCGTGTTGTCCGTCCGCCGGTAAGGACGATCGCCAGCGCCCGTAGAGCGGGAGCGTCGTCGTGGAGGCCCGAGACTGCGCGCCAGCCGATCATCAGCCGGGACTCGGCGTCGAACTCTACGGCGATGCGCCGCTCTCCGGCCTGCTCGGGTTCGCGGGCGGTGACCGGCGGCGGCGGGTCGCCCGCGGGCAGCGCGCCGAAGTACTCCTCGGCCCACGCCTTGATCTGGTCCGCTTCGATGTCTCCCACTACGGCCACCACGGCGTTGCGGGCGCCGTAGTAGGCCCGGAAGTACTCTCGCGTTTGTCTCCGGGTCAGGGTCGCCAGGTCGGATGCGTGTCCGGCGACGGGAACCCCGTATGGATGGACCTGGAACGCGGTGGCGAGGAAAGCGTTCTCGAGCACGCCGCCGGGGCTCGTCTCCAGTCGCATCCGGCGCTCCTCCGCCACGACGTCGAGCTCGGTGTAGAGCTCGCGGAAGACGGGGCCGGCCATTCGATCCGACTCCAGCGCGAACCACAGCTCGGTGCGGTTGGCGGGAAGCTCGACGAAGTAGCGGGTCGACTCGTGGCTGGTGACGGCGTTGAGGCCGCGGGCGCCTTCGGCGGAGAGGAGGCGGTCGAACTCGTTGGGCACGACCAGGGCGCGGGCTTGGTCCTCCAGCGCGCCGATCACCCCCCTGAGGCGCAGAAGCCGAGCCGAGTCCGGGCGGGGCGCCGCCTGCTCCAGAACCAGCGTGTCGCGGGCCGCGTCGATCGCGTCGAGGAGAACCGCTTCGCTGACCGGGTCCGTGACTCCGATCTCGTCGGAGCCCTTGAACATCATGTGCTCCAGAACGTGGGCGATCCCAGTGTTGCCCAGGTGCTCGTTGACCGAGCCCACCGGGTAGTGGAGGACCAGCGCCACGGTGGGGGACTGACGGCGCTCCAGCACCAGGAAGGTCATCCCGTTGGCCAGGACGTGGCGGACCACGGGGAGGGTCTCGCCCGGGGTGGGGACCGACTGCATCGCTAGGCCCGGGAGAGCGGGGAGTGCCGCAAGGATCGTCGCGGCGGCGGAGATGCCTCGCCCGAGCGAGACGCGGTGGCGCCGGGTAGGGTGCCTCACGGCGCGCTTCCTTCGCGGGGCCGGGTCGAAGGGACCGCCATGGGGTGGACGGAGCGGAGGTCGTGGCCGGAACCCTGGCAACGGCGGCAGTAGTAGGCGGGGCGGCCCGTGAAGACGATCCGGCGGATCGTCGTTCGGCAACGGACGCACGGTTGGCCTGCTCGTCCGTAGGCGCGCAGCGCGGGGCCGAAGCCGCCTTCCATGCCCTCGGCCGTGCGGTAGTCCCGGAGGGTGGTGCCCCGGGCTTGGATGGCGTTTCGCAGAACCTTGCGAAGTGCGCGATGGAGGCGGGCGGCAGATCGAGGGCCGACGGAGTTGGCCGGGGCTCGGGGATGAACGCGGCCCGCCCAGAGCGCTTCGACCGCGTAGATGTTGCCGATGCCGGCGATCCGCTTCTGGTCCAGGAGAAGGTTGCGCACAGGCGAGCGGGAGCGAGCGAGGATGCCGTGGAGCCGCCTGCCGGTGAACGACCGCGCCAGGGGCTCGGGACCGAGGGTTCGAGACCAGCGCCTCCACTCCGGCGCGGCCAAGATGGCCAAGCGGCCGAAGCGGCGCGCGTCGTCGTAGACGAGACAGCCGCCGTCCTGCATCTGGAAGAGGACCGCCGGGTGGGTGCTCCGGGAGAGTTCGGGGAGCAGGCGGCCCGTCATTCCCAGGTTCACTACCAGCCGCGACGAGTCCCCCAGCGACAGCACCACGTTCTTGCCGCGGCGCCCCGCGGCGTTGAAGCACTTTCCCTCGACGGCTGCGACGAACCCGTCCCGTGGGCCGTCCACCACGTCCTCCCGGAGGACCGACACGCGGCGCACGGCCCTGCCCGGCAGGATCCGGTTCAGCCCCCGCGCGATCGTCTCGGCCTCGGGGAGTTCCGGCACGGCCTACTCCAGCGCCACCGCGGTTCCGCTGGCGCTCACCATCAGCATCGTGCCGCCGGACCCCAGGACCTCGTAGTCCAGGTCCACGGCCACGATCGCGTGCGCACCCCGAGCCGCGGCCTCCTGCGCCATCTCGCGCAGGGCTTCCTCCCGGGCGGTGCGAAGGGCCTCCTCGTACGCGCCGGAGCGGCCGCCCACGATGTCGCGGATTCCGGCCAGGATGTCCTTCACAATGTTGGCGCCGATGATCGCTTCGCCCGTCACGATTCCCAGGTACTCGCGGATATTCTGTCCTTGCAGGGTGGGCGTGGTCGTAATCGTCATCTCGTCGGTCTCCTCCGTGATCTGTGCCGACGCTCGGATTCGCGCCAGCCGATGTCGTTGCGAAACTGCTTTCCCTCGAACTCGACGTCCTCCGCGGCCGCTCGGCTGGCGTCGCGGGCCGCCTCGAAGCCGGCGGCCACCGCCGTCACCGCCAAGACTCGGCCTCCAGAGGTGACCAAGCTGCCGGGCGCCACGGCCGAAGTTCCCGCGTGGAACACGTGGACGCCCTTCCGCCGCGGAATCGAGATCGACTGGCCCTTGACGTACGAGCCCGGGTAGCCCTCCGCCGCAAGGACCGTAGTCACCGCCGCGTCCCGGAAGTCGAGCGTGTGGCCGTTTAGCCCGGTTCCTTCGGCGACCGCCAGCATCGGCGCCAGCAGCGACGACGCCAGCAGCGGCAGCACGGCTTGGGTCTCCGGGTCGCCGAAGCGGCAGTTGAACTCCACCACCTTCGGACCTTCGGCGGTGATCATCAGGCCGGCGTAGAGGAGCCCACGGAAGGGGTGGCCGGCATCGGCGAGGGCTCGCAGCGTCGGCGCCACGATCCGGTCCCCCACCTCGGCCAGCAGCGCTTCCGTGACGAAGCCGACCGGCGCGTAGGCGCCCATGCCGCCCGTGTTCGGTCCCGTGTCGCCTTCGCCGATCCGCTTGTGGTCCTGGGATGGCAGCATCGTTGCGAACGCCTCCCCGTCGGCGATGCAGAACACGGAGAGCTCCTCGCCCTCCATGTGCTCCTCCACGACCACCTGGGTGCCCGCCGCCCCGAAGGCGCCGCCGAGCATCTGCCGGGCCGTCTCCACTGCGCCCGCCACCGTGTCGCACACCACCGCGCCCTTTCCCGCCGCGAGCCCCGACGCCTTGACGACCACCGGCGCGCCCATCGACCGAATGAACGCCTCTGCGGCGTCGGGCTCCGAATGGACCTCGTATGCGGCCGTGGGCACCCCTGCGCCTGCCATCAGGTCCTTTGCGAACGCCTTGCTGGACTCGATCCGGGCTGCCCCGGCCGACGGCCCGAAGACCGGCACGCCCGCGTCCGTCATCCGGTCCGCCAGACCGGCGGCCAGAGGCGCCTCGGGTCCGATCACCGCCAAGTCGATCCTGGCCCCGGCGGCCCACGCCGCGATCCCGTCCACATCCTCCGGCGACAGGTCCACCCCGGTGCACAGCCCTGCCATCCCCCCGTTGGGACGGGTGACGAAGAACGCCGCGTCCGGGGCGTCGATCCGCAGCTTCCAGAGCAGCGCGTGCTCTCGGCCGCCGTTGCCGACGATTAAGATGCGCATTAGGCGCGGGCCGTCCGTCCGGGCCCCGACACCGCTGCGCCGCCTCGCGTCGCCGACCGCGTTCTCACCTGCGGAAGTTCTCGCGGAGGTTCTCGCCCACCCGCCGAGCGGTGCCCGCCATCTGGCCGAGGAAGTCCTTCGCGCCCGTCTTGTAGGCCTGGGCGGCCTCGGTCAGGTCCTCCTTGTAAGCCGGATCCGGCTCGCCGCGCCGCGGATACTCGCCGCGGATCACCCGGTCGTACGCGCCCTCCTCGATCCATCCCCGGAGTTCCGACACCCGCAGGACCCAGAACGGGTGGCTCTGCCCCAGCAGGTTCAGGACCTTGAAGACCTGGTCCGCCATGTCCCCCGACTCTCGGTACTCCTCGGCCTGGCGGATGAACTCGGCCAGCGACGTCTCCTCGTCCTTCCCGCCCCCGGCCATGGCGAGCATCGTCCCCATGACTTCGTCCGGGTCCTGAATCGCCAGCAGCCCGGCCCTGTCGGCCGACAGCTCGGCCTTCCGCGACCACTCCAGCAAGCCGACGAGGATCGCCCGGGCGGCGAGCCCCACGATCGGGAACCCCAGCCCCGCCAACTGGATCAGCAGCTCGGTCATCGTCCTGTAGAGCACGTGGTCGCTCATGACGTGCCCCACCTCGTGACCCAGCACGTAGGCCACTTGGCGGTCCTCCAGGAGCAGGAGCGTGCCCGAGTTGAGGATGATGAAGGGCTCGCTCATCCCGTAGGCGCCCGCGTTCACCACCGGGTTTTGGGAGATGAGCAGGGGGTAGCGCCTAGGGGCGTCCAGCGTCCGGCAGACGTCCTCGTAGAGCGACCAGATGCGTGGGAACTGGTTGGGTCCCACCCGAACCGCGTTGGCCTGGAACGCGAGTCGGATCGGCTTCTCGCCGAAGAACCCGAAGAGCGTCCGCAGCACTTGGTCGAAGAGGGGCAGCTTCCGGAGGGCGGCCAGGGCGGCTCGGTCCGCGCTGTGCTCCCACGCCCGAGAGGAGATGTCGGTCAGGATGCGGGTGGCGGAGGCGTCGCCGTCGGTGGGGCGTCGGTGGTCGTCGTGGGCCATGTTCGTCCTTTTCAGTGGGGGCCGCTCGGGGTCAGAGGTCCAGGGCCTGCTCCAAGTCCCGCGTCAAGTCCCCCTCGTCCTCAATGCCTACGGAGAACCGCACCAGACCGTTCCCGATCCCCATGCGCAGCCGCCGTTCCTCGGGGACCGAGGCGTGGGTCATGACCACGGGCACGGAGATCATCGACTCGACGCCGCCCAGGCTCTCCGCGAGCCGGAAGAGGCGGGTGCCCTCCACGAGGCGCTTGGCGGTCTCCGGCGCGAAGTCGGCCGACACCATCCCCGAGAAGCCGCGCATCTGGCGCTTGGCGAGCTCGTGCTGGGGATGGGAGGGCAGGCCCGGGTAGTGGACCGCCTGCACGGCGGGCAGCGTTTCCAGGAAGCGGGCGATCGCCAAGCCGTTCTCGTTGTGGCGCTCCATGCGGACGTGAAGCGTCTTGGTCCCTCGAAGGGTCAGCCACGAGTCCATGGGACCCGGCACGGGCCCGGTGGACTTTCGGACGAAGCGGAGCTCCTCGGCCAGCGCGTCGTCGTCGAGGACGAGGACGCCTCCCAGCACGTCGGAGTGGCCGTTCAGATACTTGGTCGTGGAGTGGACGACCACGTCCGCCCCCAGCGCCAGCGGGTTCTGGTTGAAGGGCGACGCAAAGGTGTTGTCCACGCACAGGACGGCGCCGGCCCGGTGCGCAACCTCGGCGACGGCGGCGACGTCCGTGATCCGCATGAGGGGGTTCGACGGGGTCTCCGCCAGCACCAGCCCCGTATTGGGGCGGACGGCGTCCCGCACGGCGTCCAGGTCGCGGCAGTCCACCAGCGACACCTCCATGCCCAGCCGGCTCAGCACCTGGGTGAGCATCCTGGTGGTGCCGCCGTAGGTGTTCTCCTCGCTGACCACATGGGCGCCGCTGGCCGCGACCTTGGCAAGGCACTCGATGGCGGCTAGTCCGCTGGAGAAGGCGATCCCGTGCGCTCCGTCCTCAAGGGACGCGATGTTGGCCTCCGTCGCCTCTCGGGTCGGGTTCTGGAGGCGGGCGTACTCGTAGCCCCGGTGGCGTCCCAAGCCGTCCTGCACGTAGGTGGACGTCTGGAAGACCGGTGTGGTGATGGCGCCGGTGGTCGGCTCGGGCGACTGGCCCGCGTGGATGCAGCGAGTGGCGAAGCGGACGTTGGGGCGGGTCAAGGGTGCGGCTCCTTAAGGGACGTGGCGGCCCGGCGCGAGGCCTGCCTCCATAACCTAGCCAAGCCGTGCGGCCTGCGATGCTCGCCTGTGTCGCGCTCGGCGAAGACGATGTATGGTGCGGTCGAGGGCGGATGGGTTCGCGGTACCGTTCAACCCAGAATAGGAAGGACACCAGGATGAAGAAGCAACTCCTGCTGTACGCCACGCGCATTCCCGCGCTCCTGGTCGTCCTCTGCGTCGGCTGCGGGCCCACGGATGCCCACGATGAGAGTGACCCGCAGGATCCTGTGCCAGTCCTCCCGAACTCCGTCTTTGAACACGTCGAGACAATCCTCCTGGAAGAGAATGCCGAGGTCGTCAACGTAAGTCCCGACGTGACGGTCCAAGCAGACGGTTCGTTCTTGATCGCGGACAGCCGAGAGGCGCGCATCCGAGTCTATGATCGAGGCGGCAACCTGGTCACGCAATTCGGCCGCAAGGGTGAAGGGCCGGGTGAGCTTGGCCTACCTCTCAAGGCGTCACATCGTCCCGGCGGTTCGTTGCTGGTTGCGGATTTCTCTCGAGGCCTCCTTGAGTTCGATTCTTCCGGCACGCGCTTCCTCCGAGGAACGCAGCTACCAATCATGCCATTGTACAACGCAGAGCAGATAAACGACAACGAATTCCTGGTCTTCGGCCTCCGTCGCGGCTCCCCGGACCCTAGACCGTTGATGCACATATGGGACGCTCAAAACGACACGGTGTCGTTGAGTTTCTTTCCCACGCCCGGTGATTCGCTGGCGAGGCTCGCGGCGAGGAGTTTCGGATACGCCGATTTGGCTCGCCGGGGCGACACCATTGCAGCCATTGCTGCATTCTCGGACACCATATATCTGTTTGATGGTTCTGATTACGATCCACTCGGGAAAGTTCCGTTGCCGATGAGGGACTTCAAGCGGATTGCGACTTACGATCCGACCGCAAGCCCTCTTGAGCTTGATAAATGGCTCGGGGAACTGAATCTCTTGGCCAGCATCCACTGGCTCGAGGATCGAACGTTTCTGGTGCAATACCAGCAACCTCGCGGAGCCAACGACAACGAGTGGAGCTTGTTGCACACCACTATTGACGGCAGACGCTACTTCGACCTGCGCAATACACCAAAGCTGCTCGCGGTAGACGGAGATTTACTTTTCTTCGTGCATCCAGAATCCTACACGCCAAACAAATGGGCCGTCGTGAGACTACGCTAAGGAGGCGTGATGAACCACTTCATCCTCACACGAGTCGGCGGTGCGCTCCTGCTTGCCCTTGCGCACGTCGCCTGTTCCGAGGACCTCTCTCGGGACCACGGCGCGCGTCCGTGGGCGTCGGACGATTCCTGGACCGATGTGCAACTGGAGGCCGTCTCCGACGCCAACACGCACTTCGCGTCCATCATCGCTCTCGCGGTCGGTCGTCACGGAGCAGTCTACGTCGCCGACTGGGGGCACCCCGGCGTGTTGGTGCTGGACTCCCTGCTGGCACCGCTGACAACGATTGGCCGCGAAGGCGAAGGCCCCGGCGAATTCGTGTTTAGGACCAACCTTCAGACCCTGCCTGGCGACAGCCTCTTGGTATTTGACAGCCGCATGAAGCGCGTGACGGTGTTCCCTGAAGGACGTCACGACTCCAACCGGATGACGGTCGTGCCCACATACGTTTCCAACCTTTGGCGATTGGGTGGATCGACGAAGAAGCACTTAGCCTTATCTCTCTACCTATTCTCTGCTAACGAAGGACCCGAAGCAGACGAGGAAGGCAACAACGTTTACTCCATACTTGACGAGTCCGCCCAAGCGATGGAGCTCGACTCCATCCTCGTGGTGCCGTCGATCGATGCGTTGGTGGTCAGGGAGTCCGGCGGCATAGCCGTAGGGGAACATCCCTTCGGTCGCGAAGGCATTGTCAGGGTACTGCCCAGCGGCGGCTTCGCATACGTCAACACGGGCGCTCTGTCGGTGACGGTTGTTGACGTTGACGAGGATCAAACAACGTCGTTTTCCTATCCCACGGTTTCGACCCCCGTGTCCTCCGAGCACGTTGAGTCCTTCACGCGGGAGCAGCCGTTCTTCGCTAAGGCGCTGCAGGAGAGAGCCCCCTACACGTGGCCACCCGTGGTCGGCTTGGCGGTCGACGATCGCGACAGAATCTGGGTCGGACTGCGAGGGCAGCCGGGCGACGAAAACTGGGAATGGGCAGCCTTTACGCGAGACGGCCGTCACGTGGGCTCCGTACGCTTGCCTTCGGGGTTTCGAGTCCAGGTGGCGACAAGCGACAAGTTGCTGGGCGTGGCCAGCGACGAGCTCGACGTGCCCCAACTCCGCATCTACCGCGTTCTTTGGAACGACGGCTGAAATGAAGAAAGGACACGCCCCGCTCCGGGGTCGGCGTGGTCGGCTCAGGGCTCCCGCGTGAAGAACAGCCCGTCGGGCAAGAAGGCACTCCGCACGGTCTCGCGGTCTGCGGTCCCGACGCCTGCGCGGCACATCGCCCCCAGCCAGCGCGCCCGGACCGTCTGAACCACTTCGGCAAAGATCGCTTCCGCATCCTCGCGGCTCATCATGAACCGACCCGCGCCAGCCACCAAGTTGTCCTTCCTGGCTCGTCGGCCTTTCGGGCCGCAGATCATGGACAGGTCCCGCTCCAGGGAGTGCGCCGGCGCTGGCGTGAGGTCGTAGGCGGGGGCCAGGCGCCACGAGCGGCCGCGAGCGAGGATCGCGTGATTGCGCGGATGATCGTCCGAGTTGGAGACGGCCGCGTTGAAGCACATCCGCGTGAAGAGTTCGCGGAGGTCGTCTCTCGGGCGGGCGCTGGCGCGGCGCACCTCGTCGGCCAGCGCCAAGTAGGACCAGCGTTCGCGCCCCGTCGGCGAGTCGTCCGTGCGCAACAGGGTCAGCGCGCTGGCCATACGATGGCGATGCCAGCCTGCGCCGTCGCCAGAACGCTCCCGGTCGAAGCGGCGGACCAGAAGCACATCGCGGTCCCCGGCGCGCTCCATCCGGCTCGGTGCCGTGCGGATGCCGCACTCCCGCGCCAGCAACAGCAACGCGTGCTCCACCCTGGGGTCGTTCCAACGGTCCTGGAGCCGGCTGAACTTGGCGAGCCAGAGCGCGTCGCCGTCCTCCACGACCGCCTTGGGCCTTGCGCCGCCCATCGACGTGCCCTCGTCGAAGATTGCTTCGGCCAGCTGGACGGTCCCCGGGAAGTGGAGGCGCGGTGCCGGCGGGTCCACTGTGGGACCGAATCCGAGCCCGCCCGCGCGGTCGTCCGGCCCCTCCGTCAGGTAGTCGAACTCCGCCAGCGGTGACCTTCCCAGCCGGCGTTCGATCAGAAATCGCCCCCAGTAGTCGGGCATGGCGTCGCGCACGGCCCCGAAGAACCCAGCCATCCTGCCCGTCCGGTACAAGCGATCCGCTAGACGAAGCTCTACCGGGTCGAACTCCACCGCCTCCGGGTGGTCCAGGTAGCTCCGGCCGTAGACGAACTCGCCAGTTGCCGTCCCACGGGGGCCATGCCGAATGCGGAACCGGCCCGCCGTGGTGAACTGGACATCGCCCGGCAGGACGATGTAGACGTAGCAGCTCCGGTCAGAAGTCATTGTCCAGGGCGCGGCGCCGGCGCGCGAGACGGGGGAGTGCCGCCCGCTCCAGCGCCTTGCCCGGTTCGTCGCGCTCCGGGGCCGCCACTTCCGTCGCTTGGTCCAGCAGGCCCAGGGCCCACAACGCCGCGAAGTAGGCGGCGGCCGAAGTGCCGGGCTTGCCGCGCTCCAAGTCGGCGACGGTGTAGCGGGAGACGCCCATCCGTTCGGCCAAGTCCTCCATCCGCAGGCGGCGGCGGAGGCGAGCCGTGCGGATATTGCCGCCCAGAGTCCGAAGGGCTTCCTCGACGGCGGCCGGCGTGTCGGTTGTCAACAGGGTTGGTGTCGGCATGTTGCTTTCGCTCAACAAGAAACGGAATGGCGTGGCTTTATGGCAACATACGACACACCGACTTGCGGTGCCAGCTTTTTGCCCCGTCGTTGAGCTAAGCCAGTGAATCGTGGCTCGCGGGGGGCTGTCCTTCCGCCCTCGCCTAGCTCCGCCGAATGCCCCCGATCGTCGGTTCACGGACGAGACGCCGCCGCCAGTCTGCAACGGTCTGGCGATCCAACCCGGCCGCGTCCGCCGCGACGTCGTCCAGTGCGGCACGGACGGGACACTTGTCCATGCGCGGCAAGGGCTTCAGCGGATGGTCGCGCAGCTCCTGGTACGCTCTTGCTAGCGGCGCTAGGTCGATCTGCGAGGGGTCGGGACAGGGCAGGGAGTTCAGCTTTTTCGGCATGAAGTCGGCATAGGTCAGCTTCTTTCCGCGCCGGTGCAGGAACCCCAGGAGCCCGGGCGTGGAGTTCAGCCAAGCGCACCAAGCCCGCAGGACCAGGAGGGGATCGCCGGTCAATCCAGTTCTCGGGCTCGCGGGCGTCCAAACACTTCCCACGGCGGGAGAGTCAAGGAGCACGGCGGTTACTCGAGCGCCAGCAGTGTACAGCTTGTTCACGACCAGAAGCCGACTGGCTTTCGCCCACGCACTTGCCGCCTCGCGTTTCCTTGCCAACTTGGCTCCGACCGAGAATTCGTGCGTTGACCGCATGGTTCTGCGTTCCGCCGTCCGGTGGCGCCAGAGAACGTGATAGGGGCCGTCGGACGGGTCGCTCAGCGGGTTGCGCATATCGGAACGCACGTGCGCGGGTCCTACGTTCGCCAAGCTGTCCAACGGCCGCAGACCCTGCAGCTCTGCCATGGCGTGTGCGGCCTGGGCCAGCACGCCGTCCATCCACTGGGACGCGGACCAGTCTCCTGCCTCGACTCGCGCGCGTGGCCACCGATAGCAGGTGCCCCACTTATGTATTAGCGTCCCCGACAGTATCCCCTCCGCTACCTCCACGGCTTCTCTTGCGTCTTCAGGCATCCGGCACAACGTCGCAAAGAGCGTGTCCCGCCGGTCCCTCTTGCGTCGTCGCCGACATACCAGCAGGCACTCGTGAATGCTCGTGGCAGCGGAGAAGCTGCCGGCGTGGGAAGTCACCACGATGGAGACCTCGAAGCGGTCCGCCAGGAAGCGCCTCTCGTTCTTGCCCGTGGGGCTGACGCTCGCCGCGAACGGCAATACCTTCGCCAACACGCCACGATCCTTGCGCAACAGCGAATCGGCCAAGGGCGTGAAGAATGTGCTAAGCGTCTTCCTCGTGATGACGTTGGCGGCCTCCATGTCGTGCTCACGCATCGCCGCAAGGATGAAGTCCTCCCGAGACCGCATCTTCCTCTGCCCCGCGACGCCGAACCCGGAGCTGCTGCTGGTGTTGAGCGAGAACGGCGGATTCATTAAAACGACGTCCATGTCGCGCAAGTCGAGATCGCGTCCGTAAGCGACTTGCGTGCCGATGAAGTCCGCTGTCAGCGATGCCGTGCTGGAAGCCGCCAACAGGTCTGGCCGGCGACGTGCGATCAGGGCGGGAATCAGTTCAAGCGAGCCTGCCCTAGCCGCAGAAAGTCGCCCCCCCCCCCCCCCCCCCCCCCCGTTTTCTTCAAGGAGTCCATGCTTCATCGCATGGAGGTGCATGGCCTTGTAGTCCACCGTGGGCGCCCCGAGCGTCAAGTTGGACGCTGCCAGTTGTAGGGCGTGCCAGTTGATGTCTAGCCCGCGGATGGACGACTCGACGAGACGCCTGTGAGCTTCCTCCAGGTTGGCCTCGGTCACGGCGCCGCCTGCGATCGCCCGGTCTTTGATCGTCTTCAAGGCGGCCATCAACAGCGTGCCTGTGCCGCAAGCCGGATCGATGATCTGCAGTCCGCACACAGACTCCAAGTCGGACCAGTCGGCAACGCCGTCGTCCAGTGCCAAGCGCGACAATAAAACGGCGGCCACGTTGTGCGTGTAGAAAGCGCCGTCGCTCTTGGCCGAAGGCAGTATCCGATGGTAGAGCGGACCGGCGTGGTCGTAGCCCATCTCGCTCAGGGAGTCGGCCACGGTGTCCGCGCAAGTGGCTAGCACGCTGACGGCTTCATTTGCGTTGGGGCCGGTGCGCAGGCTGACGAGAACCGCCAAGGCGGGAGCGAAGATCGGTGCATAGTCCCGCTTCAGCACGTTCTCCCATGACGGGATCAAGACTTCGGCAGGATCCTTCCGACGGACGATCGCGTCGAGCGGTTCGATGCCGGGTATGTTGATGGCGCCCCGTAGCCGCTTGTGCATCAGCAGCGCGTTGCACAGAATCAACGCCGCGATCTTGTACAGGTTCTCCGCTTTGATTCCGCGGAGTCCCAGGGCGTTGGACAGGGCTCCTTCGCACTCGTCGCGAGCGAGAATCGACGCCGCGTTGGTCACTGCGCTCTCGATCCAGTCGGCGGTCACGCGGCCCCGTTCCCGTCCGCTCAGTCCGAACGCCGCGGAGATCTTCGCGTACACCTGCGAATCGGCAGGGCTAAGCGGGAGGGCCATCTGGTCGTCCTCGCGGTCGCTTGCCTCGCCGGATGCCGAATCGTCCCGGGGCAAGGGGGTCGGTGGCGGGTCGACGACCTGGACGAAGCGCGCCACGTTGTCCGCAAGCCGTTCGTCGTGAGACTGCAGTGCCCGCAACACGTCTCCCACGACCTTGAAGCCTTCGCGGTTCGCATCCAGGGCATCGACCATGCTCTCGCCCTCCTGCAAGGCGATCGGGACGATGATGTAGCCGAACCGCTTGCCTTCGCTCTTCCGCATGACGCGGCCCACAGCCTGCACGATGTCGATATGGCTCTTGCGAGGGTCCAGGAACACGACCGAGTCGAGCTGCGGCACGTCCACGCCTTCGGTGAACAGCTTGGCGTTGCACAGCATCCGGCATTCGTAGCGGGTCTTCCCGCCGTCCCGGAGGAGGCGCAGGCCCCGATTGCGCTTGAGGGCGCTGTCGCTTCCGTCCAAGTGTTCCGCCACGACCTGCATCGCCGCCTGCGCGTGCTGTCCGCGGTCCAACCGGATGCGCCTCGTGGTCCGCCGCCGCAGCTCGGGGTCGTTGATCGTGTCGGCGTACCACTTGGAGCGGGCAATGGTGTTGGCGAACGCCAAGCTTCTGCCCAGCGGACCCTGCGGGGCGTCGTCCATCTTGCCCTGGATGTGCCCGTTGACGGCCAACGACACGCCCAGGAGCCGCGTGGCGTCGCTCGGCCTGACGACCCTGTGATTGGCTTCCACGAGGCGAGCGACGGAGGCGGTGACCCACTCGCTCCGAACCCCCAGCACGATCACTCGATAGTCCGACAGCATTCCGGCTTGCACCGCGTCCTTGAACTTGAGACGGTACAGCTGGCGGCCGAAAACGTCCGGGTCACTCATGTCGTACATGCGAAGCCGGTCGGCACCCAATGTGCCCCTGGCCTGCCGCGCCTGGAGCCGCCTGACCGACGCAGGGTCGTAGATGCGAGGCGTTGCGGTCATGTACAGTCGCTTCCTGCACCGTAGAACGTCGGCTCGATGGAAGTCCTGGAACGCCTTGTCTTTGTCGCCCTCCACTCCTGCCGTTCTATGCGCCTCGTCGGCAACCGCCAAGTCGAAGACCAAGTCCGGACAACTCTGCTGGGCCGCGGTCACCTTGTTCAGGGACTGGTAGGTACTGAAAACGGCTCGCACTCCGCCTGCGCCGCGCAAGTGCGCCGCGATCTTCTCCGGGTCGGTTGTCACGGGGCATACGAGATCGTCCAATCCGGCCTTGTCGCTCTCACCGCTTCCGCCTGCGCCGGCATCCGAGCACACCACCAACGAGCGCATTGGGCGGTCGGTGTACGTCAGCCAAGCCTCTCGGGCCTGCGAGACCAGCGCGATCGAGGGGGCGGCGAACAGAACCTGTCCCGCATCCGGCACGAGACGTTCTGCGACTTTGAGCGACACGAAAGTCTTCCCGGTCCCGCACGCCATGATCAGCGTGCCGCGGTCGTGCCCTTGGGTGTCAAGGCCGTCGACGACGGCTTCAACGGCGTCGAGCCGTTTGCCGTCCAGGACAAAGGGGATCGAAGGCTTGCCGACTTCCAGGACTTGGCGGTCCGCGTAGTCCATGAAGTCGATCCGGTGCACGGGCACTAGCAACGTGCCCGCTACGGCTTGCTCCGCGCCTCGACCCCACGGACAAGTGACCACCATCCAGCGCTTGGCGAAGGGTTCGCGACCGGACTCCGCCAGAAAGCGATCGATGTCGTTGCGGGAGATCTGCCGGTGTTCGGCGTAGAACTTGCATTGAATGGCCACCCACTCGCCGCCATGGAGCTTGGCCACCAAGTCGATACCCATGTCGCGCCCGTCCAGCCCCGTGAGGACCTCGCGCTCCGGCCAGTCGCGCCAAGTCCAGATGTCTTGGACCTCGAAGGTCGGCTCCTGGGCGAGAAACTGCCTTGTCAGGTTCTCGAACCACGTGCCCTTTTCGCGCTCGCTGCTGCTGTCGGCGCGGATGCGGGCCAGGGCCTCTCCCAACGTCTCGCTGGGGCGCAGGTCAAGCTGCGTCTGGCTGTGCCCGGCTTGCCCGCGCGGCACCGACGGGTGTTCTCCTGTCGATTTGCTCATAGGCTTCCACGGATACGGCTTGCCCGTGCACGCGGCAACAGGCGACCGTCGGAGACCTGCTCGCCGAAGAGGCGCGCGTTGCCGTGCCGAACGTCCTTGGAATGAGCCGGCAGCGCGCCCGCCGGCCCAGTAGCGCCCATGGCGCCAACAAGCTTGACGGAAGGGCCGGTGCGGCTAGCTTTGCCCATGCCCGTCCACCTTCCTTCCGGCCTCATCGCCGGCGTCTCCGGCTTTCGTGGAAAGGTGGGCGAGTCCCTTACGCCGGAGCTGGTCGCGGGAGTGGCGGCGGCCTACGGAAGCTTCCTGCGAGAAGAAGGCGACGGGGACCAGGTGGTCGTCGGGCGCGACACGCGGACCTCCGGGCCGATGCTCGAGCGGGCCGTCGTGGCGGGGTTGCTGTCCGTCGGATGCCGGGTCGTCGAGCTGGGGGTCGCGCCGACGCCGACGGTGCTGATGGCGGTGGCCGACGCCGGGGCCGCCGGGGGACTGGTGGTGACGGCGAGCCACAACCCGGCGGAGTGGAACGCGCTGAAGTTCGCCGTCGGCGCCGGGACCTTCCTGCCGGCGGAGCGCATGGGCCGCTTCATGGCGTACCTGCGAGAGCGCGACCCGGTGCGTGCTCCCTGGGACGCGCTCGGGGACGCAACTCGGGACGCCGGGGCCGTGGCCCGGCACCTGAAGCGCATCTTGGCGCTTCCGTTCCTGCACGGGGACCAGGTCCGGGCGGCCAGGATCCGCGTTGCGCTGGACTGCGTGGGTGGTGCCGGGAACGCCATCATGCCGGAGCTGCTGGAGCGACTGGGTTGCCGGGTGGAAGCGATCGGCACGACGCCGGACGGCAGGTTTCCCCGGGACCCGGAGCCCACCGCCGACAACCTCGGGGATCTGTGCCAGCTGGTCCGCGAGTCGGGCGCGCAAGTGGGGTTTGCCGTCGACCCGGACGCCGACCGGCTGTCTCTGGTGGACGAGGAGGGCCGTGCGCTCGGAGAGGACCTGACTCTGGCCTTGGCCGCCGACGTCGTGCTGCGCCGCCGCCGGGGGACGGTCGTCACGAACCTGTCCACCAGCCGGGTCGTGGAGGATGTGGCGGCTCGCCACCGCTCTCCGGTGGTCCGCACGGCCGTCGGCGAGATCAACGTGGCCTCGCGGATGATCGCCGAGGGCGCCGTAGTAGGCGGGGAGGGGAACGGCGGTGTGATCGTGCCGGCGCTCCACCACACCCGGGACGCGGCGGCGGGCGCGGCCCTGATCCTCCAGTTCTTGGCCGACGGGGCGGTGCCGAAGGAACCCCTCTCGGCACGAGTTGCCCGCCTGCCCGCCTACCGCATTGTAAAGGAGAAGATGCCGTTCCCCCGGGAGGTGCTCGGCGCCGCGTACGCCGCCCTCGCGCGCGACCTGCCGGAAGGCCGGGCAGACCGGAGCGACGGCTTGCGGCTCGAATGGCCCAAAGCGCGCAGCTGGCTTCATGTCCGGCCCTCGGGGACGGAGCCGGTGGTGCGCATGATCGCCGAGGCCCCGACCGCCCTCGAGCCTTCGAACGGCGCCAGCTCGCCCGGCGACGGTGCCCAGGGGCTGGTCGACCAAGCTCGTCGGACGCTGACCGATGCTCGGTCGGCGCTTCCTGGATAGCTTCGGAACCATGTGCGGAATTGTCGGCTACGTCGGACCCCGCCAGGCGGGGCCGATCCTCATGGAAGGGCTCAAGTGCCTCGAGTACCGGGGCTACGACTCGACGGGACTGTCGGTCCTCACCCCGGACCAGGGCATGGTCACCCGGAAGCGGCCAGGGAAGCTTCGGGAGCTGGAACGGGTCGTGAACGGACGAATGCCCGGCGGGACTTGCGGCATCGCCCACACCCGGTGGGCCACCCACGGGCCGCCGACCGAGGCCAACGCCCATCCCCACGTCTCGTCGGCCGGCGACATCGCGCTCGTCCACAACGGGATCATCGAGAACGCGGCCGTTCACCGTCCTCGCCTGGAGGAGCTGGGCTTCGAGTTCCGCAGCGAGACCGACACCGAAGTGCTGGTTCACTTGGTGGACTTGGCGTTTCGGGAAACGGACCTGCTGGAGGACGCCGTGGCCGCCGCCCTTTCGCAGATCGAGGGGACCTACGGGATCGCCGTGGCCAGCGCCCGCGACCCGGGAAAGCTCGTCGTTGGGCGCCACGGGAGTCCGATCCTGCTGGGAATCGGACGCCGGGGCGAGTACCTGGTCGCCTCCGACGCCGCCGCCATCGTCACCCACACGAAGCAAGTGGTGCGGCTCCGGGACGGCGACTCGGCTGTGCTCGGGCCGAACGGCTACCGCACTTTCGACCCGGCGGGCCGCGTGGTACGGCGTCACATCCAAGTCGTCACATGGGACGCTCAAGCGGCAGGCAAGGGCGGGTACGACCACTACATGCAGAAGGAGATCCTGGAGCAGCCGTCGTCGCTCCGGGAGGTGATGCGGGGCCGGTTGCTGGAAGAAGAGGGGTCCTCCAAGCTGGGCGGAATCTCGGTGCCCGACGACGACTTGGTGGCGCTGGACCGGATCGTGGTCACCGCGTGCGGGACCAGCTGGCACGCCGCGCTGCTCGGCGCCTCCATGCTGGAAGACTTCGCCCGGGTGCCGACCGTGGCCGAGTACGCGTCCGAGTTCCGCTACCGGAACCCGGTGCTGTCTCCGCGAACCCTTGTGATCGGAATCAGCCAGTCCGGGGAGACCGCGGACACGATCGCCGCCCTGCAGGAGGCCAAGCGCCGGGGGTGCCCGACGATGGGGATCGTCAACACGGTCGGGTCGAGCATCGCGGCGCTCACGGACTTCGGCATCTACCTGCACGCAGGACCCGAGATCGGAGTCGCGTCCACCAAGTCCTTCACCAGCCAAGTCGTCGCCCAAGCCCTCTTCACGCTGTACTTGGCCCGCCGACGCTCGATGTCGATCCTGCAGGGCCGGGAGCTGGTCCACGCCCTCAGTCGCCTGCCGGTGCTGCTGGCGGAGACGCTGAAGGTCGACGGCCAAGTGCGGGAGATCGCTCGTCGCTACCGGGACTCGCCCAACTTCCTCTACCTGGGAAGGGGGTACCAATTCCCCGTGGCCCTGGAGGGAGCCTTGAAGCTGAAG
Source organism: Longimicrobiales bacterium (assembly GCA_958296005.1). Classification (GTDB taxonomy): domain Bacteria; phylum Gemmatimonadota; class Gemmatimonadetes; order Longimicrobiales; family Gaopeijiaceae; genus CATQHQ01. Next base: position 1,388,150 of record CATQHQ010000002.1, on the reverse strand, counting down.
GAGGTGAGCTACATCCACGCAGAGGGCTACCCGGCCGCGGAGATGAAGCACGGCCCGATCGCGCTGGTGGACGAGGACATGCCTGTGGTGGTGCTGGCGCCCCAGGACCCGGTGTACAAGAAGACGTTGGCCAACATCCAAGAGGTCAAGGCGCGTCGGGGCCGCGTGATCGCTGTGTCCACTGCCCAAGACGACGAGATCCACGAGCTGGCGGACGAAGTGATGATCGTGCCCCGCACGATGCCCGCGCTCATGCCGGTGCTGGCGGTCGTGCCCCTTCAGCTGCTGGCGTACCACATCGCCGTCATGCGGGGCTGCGACGTGGACCAGCCGAGGAACTTGGCCAAGTCCGTCACCGTCGAGTGACGAGGTGAGGGTCGTCCTTCAGCGCGTGTCCAGTGCGTCGGTGGGCGTGGCTGGGGAGACGGTGGGCGAGATCGGGCGGGGTCTACTCGCGCTGGCGGCGTTCACGGCCGGCGACGACCGAGCCAAGGTCCTGTGGATGGCGGACAAGCTGGCGGGCCTCCGGATCTTCTCCGACGACCACGGGCGGATGAACCGCTCCGTCGTGGACGTGGGAGGGGAGGTGCTCTTGGTGAGCCAGTTCACCCTCTACGGCGATGTGGCCAAGGGCAGGCGTCCGTCGTTCGTCAGGGCGGCCCCGCCCGATCTGGCGGCCCCGCTCTACGAGTCTTTCGTGGAGGCGCTCGGCCGCCGGCTCCCCAAGCCGGTGCAAACGGGGCGGTTCGGCGCCGTCATGGATGTGGCGCTGGTGAACGACGGCCCCGTGACCTTGATCGTGGACCGCTGAGCGGTGGACGGACCCGAGACGATAGTGCTGGCGTCGGCGTCCCCGAGGCGGGCCGCGGCCCTGCGGATGCTTGGCCTGTCGATCGCCGTCCAGCCCTCCGAGGTGGAGGAAGTGCGAGAGCCTGGAGAGGCGCCCCGTCGCTACGTGGAACGGCTGGCTCGAGAGAAGACCGCGCAGGTCTCCCGGCGGCGCCCGCTGCCGCTCACCGTCGGCGGCGACACGGTGGTGGAGCTGGACGGCGAGGTGCTGGAGAAGCCGTGCTCGCAGGCGGAGGCGGCCGAGATGCTGTCGGCGCTGTCGGGCAGGGTCCACACGGTCTACACGGGCATGGCGCTGGGCCGGTCGGGGAGGGTTGTGTCGCGGGTGGCCGTGGCGCGGGTCTCCTTCCGTTCGTTCTCTCGCGCCTGGGCCGAGGAGTACGTGGCCTCGGGAGAGCCGATGGACAAGGCGGCGGCGTACGGCATCCAGGGGCTCGGCTCGGCGCTGGTGGAGCGGGTCGAGGGCGACTACTACGCCGTCGTCGGGTTCTCGGTGATCGCCTTCGTAGAGTTGCTGACCGAGCTGGGACTCGACTACAGGCCGGGCAGGATCGTCGTGGCGGACGCGACGACACACGGGCCCGGGGCCGTCACCGGCGCTCCGTGAGCGCGGAAGCCGTCCTGGCGCTGGACCAGGGCACGACGGGCACCACGGCCCTCGTCGTCTCGACGGACGGCACGGTGCTGGGACGCGCCTACTCCGAGTTCGCCCAGCACTTCCCGGCGCCGGGGCGGGTCGAGCACGACGCGGAAGAGATATGGCAGGTCACGACCTCGACGGCTCGGCGGGCGCTGGCGGCTGCCGGCGCATCGGCGGACCGCGTGCAGGTGGCCGGCGTTGGCATCGCGAACCAGCGAGAGACAGTGGTGGCGTGGGATCCGGAGACGCTGGTGCCGCTCCACCGGGCGATCGTCTGGCAGGACCGGCGCACGTCGGGCATCTGCCGCGCGCTGAAGGAGGCCGGGCACGAAGAGATCGTTCGCCGGCGGACGGGGTTGCTGCTGGACCCGTACTTCTCCGGCACCAAGCTGCGATGGCTCTTTGACGCCGAGCCGGAGCTCGCCTCCCGGGCCGAGTCGGGGGAGCTGGCGGTGGGCACGATCGACGCGTGGCTGGTGGCCCGGCTCACGGAGGGTGCCGTCCACGCCACCGATCCCACCAACGCATCCCGCACCCTCCTCTACGACCTGGACGAAGGCGACTGGAGCGACGAGCTGCTGGAGATGATGGGCGTGCCCCGGCGGGTCCTGCCCGAGATCCGTCCGAGCTCGGGCGACTTCGGGGTAGCAACGGGAGACGCTCTGGGCGTCGAAGTCCCGGTGTGCGGGGTCGCCGGCGACCAGCAAGCCGCCCTCTACGGCCAGGGCTGCTGGGAGGCCGGGGAAGGGAAGTGCACCTACGGCACCGGCGCGTTCCTCCTCTTCCACACGGGCCGCCGCCGCCCCACCTCCCGCCACGGCCTCCTAGCCACCGCCGCCTGCGACGCCCGAGGAGGACCAGCGTTCGCCCTGGAGGGCTCGATCCTGGCCGCCGGCGCGGCCGTGCAGTGGCTGCGGGACGAAGTGGGAGTGCTGGACGACGCCGCTCGCAGCGAGGAGATCGCTCGCGCGCTGGACGGCAACGGCGGCGTCTACATGGTGCCGGCGTTCGCCGGGCTCGGGTCGCCCCACTGGTCGCCGGAGGCCCGGGGCATGATTGCGGGGCTGACCCGGGGCACCACGGCGGCGCATCTCGTCCGAGCGGCACTGGAGGCGATGGCGTACGGCGCCCGGGACGTGGTGAACGCCATGGAGCGAGACGCCGGGGTGCGGGCCGAGCGCCTCAAGGTGGACGGAGGCGCGGCACGGAACGACTGGCTGATGGAGTTCGTCGCAGGGGTTCTGGGCGTGCCCGTGGAGCGCCCGGCGATCGTGGAGACGACGGCGCTGGGCGCAGCGGGGCTGGCGGGCCTCGCCGCCGGAACGTGGCGCTCGCCGGAGGAGTTCCGCGCCGCCTTCGCCGCCGGGCGCGTCTTCGAGCCGTCGATGAGAGCCGACGAACGCGAAGAGCTCCTGAGGGGATGGGACGCCGCGGTGCGGGGTGCACTGGCGGTGGCGGGCCGAAACGGCCTAGATTAGGATCGACCCGAACGTCTCGAAACACGGCCTCTCCGCACTCGAGGGCCAGGAGCGAACCGCAATGAGGAACGGACGTTTCTTCGTTGGTCTCGCCGGGGTTGGGGCCGTAGTGGCCTACCTGATGTGGACCGGGATCAGCGACAGCATGGTGTACTACCTCACGCCCTCCGAGCTGCTGGCGCGGATTGAGGCCGAACCTGCCTTCCGGGAAGTCGGCGTCAAGGTCAGCGGTCGAGTGGTGGAGGGATCCTGGGAGAGGCAGGCTGACGGGGTCGGGGTCCACGAGTTCGTCGTGGCCGACCTGGAGGACCCGGAGATGGTTTTCCCCGTGCGCTACGACGACGTGTTGCCCGACACCTTCAACGATCGGGCCGAGGTCGTGCTCGAAGGGGGGTTCGGTCCCGACGGCGTCTTCCGGGCCCACACCGTCCTGACCAAGTGCGGTAGCCGCTACGAGGCCGCGAAGGAGGAGCTCGCTGCGTGACGATCCTGGGCGAAACCGCCCTTTGGATCGCGCTCCCCGTCGCCTTCTGGGGGACAGCGGTCTCGTTCGCCGGCGGCAGGACCGGGCGCAGCGAGCTGGTACTTAGCGGAGAGCGCACCGCCTACGCCCTCACCTTCCTCCTTCTCGTGGCGTCGCTGGGGATCGTCGCCGCGTTCCTGGGCGACCGCTACGACTACTGGTACGTCGCCAACTACTCCAACCGGGAGCTGGACACCTACTTCAAGGTCGCCGGCTTGTGGGCCGGCCAGCGCGGGTCCCTGGTCTTCTGGACCCTTCTCCTGTCGGTGTTCACCACCATCGCGGTCTACCAGAACCGGGCCCGCAACCGGGAGTTCATGCCCTACGTCGCCGGCACCCTGCTGGCGATCCTCGCCTTCCTTCTGGTGGTGCTCCTCTTCGCCGGCGTCAACCCCTTCGAGCGCCTCGGCTTCACCCCCGCCAACGGACGGGGCCTGAACCCCCAGTTGCAGAACTACTGGATGACGATTCATCCGCCCACGCTCTACCTGGGGTTCACCGCCTTCGCCGTCCCCTTCGCCTTCGCAGTCTCGGCCCTCCTCACCAACCGGCTGGACTCCCGCTGGATAGCCGTGACCCGCCGCTGGATCCTTCTGAGCTGGTTCTTCCTCACCATGGGGATCATCTTCGGCATGAGGTGGGCGTACGAGGAGCTGGGCTGGGGCGGGTACTGGTTCTGGGACCCTGTCGAGAACGCTTCGCTGCTCCCCTGGCTGACCGCCACCGCGTTCCTCCACTCGATCCAGATCCAGCAGAACCGAGGGATGCTGAAGGTCTGGAACATGGCACTGGTGGTGGGCACGTTCCTGCTGACGATCTTCGCCACCTTCCTGACTCGCTCCGGCCTCATCGAGTCCGTCCACAGCTTCGCAGAGAACCTGAAGATCGCCTACATCTTCCTCGGGTTCATGGGCGGGACCGCCGCGTTCTGCGCCGTGCTCGTGGTTCACCGCCTGCCGTCCCTCAGGAGCGAGAACCAGATCCAGTCGTTCTTGTCCCGGGAATCGGCGTTCCTCTTCAACAACCTGATGCTGGTGGGCATCGCCTTCGCGGTGATGTGGGGCACGCTCTTTCCGCTGATCACCGAAGGCCTGCTCGGGCAGAAGATCAATGTGGGCCCGCCGTTCTACAACCGGGTCAACCTGCCGATGGGGCTTATTCTGCTGGCCCTCATGGGAATCGGCCCGGTGATCGCCTGGCGGCGCGCCTCGCGGCGCAACCTTCGCAAGAACTTCGTCCTTCCGTGCGGCATGGCCGCGGCGACTCTGGCCGGGCTCTGGCTCGCTGGCGTTCGCCATGGGATGGCGCTGACCACCTTCGTGCTGGCCGCCTTCGTGATGACCACCGTGGTGGTCGAGTTCTGGAAGGGGACGAAGGCGAGAGCGCGGATCGCCGGGGAGGGCTACCTGGTGGCGCTTCGGGGCTTGGTGCGACGGAACCAGCGGCGTTGGGGCGGATACGTGGTTCATGCCGGCGTGGTGATCCTCTTCACGGGGTTGGCGGGGTCGGCGTTCGACGTTGTCCAGGTCCACGAGATGCTTCCCGGCGAGTCGGCGACGATCCGGTCCGCTTTCGGCCACGAGTACGATCTGACCTACGAGAGCCTTTCCCACTCCCGTCCCCGGGCCAGCGACGACGTGCGGGAGAACGATTGGCGGTGGACGGCGCTGCTGACGGTGCGGCAGGGCGGGGAGCAGGTCGCGGTCATGCGCCCCGAGCGGCGGTTCTATCCGGTCATGGAGGAGGCGTCCACCGAGGTGGGGATCCGCAGCACCGTGCTGGAGGACCTGTACGTCATCCCCCGGGAAGTGGACCTGGAGAGCGGCACCGAGCGCGCCACCTTCGAGTTCAAGGTGCTGCCGCTGGTCCCGTGGATATGGTCCGGAGGAGTGATCGTGGCAGTCGGCACGCTGGTGGGGCTGTGGCCCGCCGCCGGAGCGCAGTCGGCGGCGCGGACGTCGGGCGGTCGGCGTCCTGCGTCGCGGTTGGCGGCCTCGGACGCGGCGGGGCGGGCCGCCTGACCGGATGGCGCTGTTCGGGGGGGTCCTCCTGGCAGCCGGGATCATGCTCTACCTGCTGGAGCCGGTGCTGTCGGGCCGGAGCGCGCCTCTCTACCGGGGAGGCGACGAGCACGACGAGTCCGCCGCCCGCCGGCGCGTGGCGCTCGCGGCTCTCCGCGACTTGGAGTACGACCGGGCCACCGGCAAGGTGGACGGCGAGGACTACGAGCGCCTCCGCACCGAGCTCTCCCGGGAGGCCCTCGTCCAACTGGAGCCCGAGCCGACGCAGGGCGACTCGGCCGTGGCGAGTGCATCGCGGGCGCTGGAAGACGAAATCGCGACGATCCGCCGAGCGCTTCGGGAGGGACTTCAGTGCGTCGGCTGCCGTCGGCTCAACGACTTCGGGGCCAAGTACTGCGGGGGTTGCGGCGAGCGGCTGCGAACGGCCCGGGCGACGCGCTCCAAGAGCCGGAACGGGGAACGCTCTTGACCCTCGAGGGCCGCGACCTGGTGTGCGACTACGGACCGACCCGGGCTCTGGACGGCGTATCCGCGTCCGCGCAAGCCGGGGCGATCCTGGCGGTGTTCGGCCCCAACGGGGCGGGCAAGACGACGTTGCTGAAGGCGCTCAGCGGCGAGCGGAGACTCGACGGGGGCCGGGTCCTCTTCGACGGGGTGCCGGTGTCGGGCACGGACCCGGCGTGGCGCGCCCGAGTCGGAGTGGTCTCGCACCGCACGGGCCTGTACGAGAAGCTCACCGTGGAGGAGAACTTGCGCTTCTTCGCAGGACTCCACGGACAGCGGGCGGCGGACGACGCGCTCCGGACCGCGCTGAACCGAGTCGGGGCGTCCGCGCTGGCGGCCGCGCGGGTGGGCGAGCTTTCCCGAGGGCAGCGGCAGCGGGCCGCCCTGGCGCGCACCCTGCTGCACGACCCGGAAGTGGTCTTCCTGGACGAGCCCTTCACAGGCCTGGACCCCGACGGCGCCGCGCTGTTGGAGGCCGCGCTCGCCGAGCTCTCCACGGGCAAGCGGATCGTCGTGCTGGCAACCCACGACGTGGCCCGAGGCCTCCGGCTGGCCGACCGCTTCCTCGTGCTGCGCTGCGGCCGAGTCGCGCTGGAGGACGCGGCCGTTGGGCACCAGGCCCCCGACGTGACGGCGGCGTTCGACGCGACAGCGGCGCTGGCGCCGGCGGAGGTGGCCGGGTGAGGGAGCTCCGCTGGATCTGGCTATTCGCGGCCAAGGACCTGCGGACCGAGCTCCGGTCCGGCGGCAGGTTGCCGGCGATGGCCGCGTTCGTGGTCCTGGCCGGCTTCCTCTTTGCCGTCTCGCTGGACCGGACCCAGATCCCCAGCCGCAGCGTCGCAGCGGGCCTGCTCTGGCTGGTCGTCCTCTTCGCCGCCATCGCCGGCGCAGGCCGCACCTTCGACCTGGAGGACCGGCACGGCGCATTCCGCCACGTTCTCCTGGCGCCCGTCTCCCGGCGGGCCGTGTTCCTGGGCAAGACGGCGGCGAACCTGGTCTTGCTCTGGCTTGCGACGGCGTTGGCGTTCGTGGCCGTGACCGCGTTCCTGGGCGTGCGCTCCCCTGGCGCCCTGGTCGCGCACGGAGCTGTGCTCCTGCCGGGCACCGTCGGCTTGGCCGCTGTGGGCACCTTCTTCGGACGCGTCTCCAGCCACAGCTCCCTGGGCGACACGTTGTTGCCGGTGCTCGCGCTTCCGCTCCTGGTCCCCGTGGTGTTCTTCGGCGCCACAGCCACCGCTCGGGTCTTCCTGGATCGGCCTTGGCCAGAAGTCGCGGGCCCGGTGCGCCTCCTCTGGGCGTTCGCCCTGGGCGCCCTCGCCGCCGGTGCTGTTCTCTTCCGCCACACGGCGGAGGACTAGCTGCGTGCGCCCTTGAACCGGCCCCCGAACCGGGTACCTTATTGGCCATGAACCCTACCGTCGTCAGGCCGCGAACGTAGTCCCGACCGGGTTGCCAGCCATGAAGCCGAAGAGCGCCGGGACCGCCGGATGCGTCCTCGCGGCGGCTGGGGTCGCGACGATCCTGGTCGTCCACTGGATGGTGGCGTTCTGGGTGCCGACCGAGGCGTCGATGGGCGTGGTCCAGCGGATCTTCTACGTCCACGTCCCGGCGGCGTGGACCTCGTTCCTGGCGTTCGGTCTGGCCGCCCTCGCTAGCGCCGCCTACCTATGGCTTGAGGACGAACGGGCCGACGCGGCGGCGGTGGCTGCGGCGGAGGGAGGACTGGTCTTCGGCGCGCTCATGCTGACCTCGGGTCCGCTCTGGGCTAAGATCGCATGGGGGACCTACTGGGAGTGGGACCCTCGCCTCACTCTGACCCTCCTGCTGTGGTTCACCTACCTGGGGTACTTCCTGGTCCGAGGCTCCGTTTCCGACCCGCGCAAGGGAAGACGGCTCGCGGCCGTCGTGGCCGTCGCCGGCGCCCTCAACATCCCCCTGATCCACGTGAGCGTGAGCTGGTTCAGGTCGATCCACCCCGACGCCGTGGTGATCAAGCCCGACGGACCGACGCTGCACCCCGACATGCTGGCCACGCTCCTCGTCTCCTTGGCCGGCTTCACCCTCCTGTTCCTTGGACTTTTCTGCCTCCGGTACTCGGTCGAAGTCATGAGCAGACGACGGCCGCCGGCCGGAGCGCCTCCTGGAGCTTCGTCATGATCCGACGCGCCCGCCTTCCCGTCCCCGTTCTGCCGGCCGCCGCACTCGTCCTTGCCGCCCTCGCGCTCGCCGGTCTCGCCGGTTTCGTTCCCGTCGCGGCTTCCGAAGCGGTTGCGGTCCAGGGCGAAGCAGGGCGGGGGGCCTTGCGGCCGTACGTTCACGTCTTCGCCGCCTACGGGATCGCGTGGGTGCTGATCCTCGCCTGGGTTTGGCGGATCGCGAATGGGCTCAAGCGCGTGGAAGAAGCCGTGGGACGCGACGCGGGAACACGATGAACCGCTCGTCTCCAACGTCCTGCCGGGCTGTCCCTCCAACGCGAAGATATGTAACTTGACTAGGCGGCGTTGTCCGTCGGTCGCGAGCAACAAGATTCGGACACCTCAACATGAGGAAGAACACCTGATGACGTTCCGTTCTCCCGTCTCACGTACCGGTGCCGCCGCTCGTATCGGCGCCGTTGGTCTGGGCCTCGCCCTCTTCGTTCCGGGTGCGTCCTCGCAGTCGTCCAAGATGCCCAGCACTCTGCGTTACGGCTCCGGGCTCATCGACGTGCCTGTGGCCAGCGTGCTACCCCACCTGGCGGTGTCCGGCACCTACTCGGGCTTCGGCCTCTCGGTCTCCGACCGGCTGGTCGTGAACCGCGCGGGCGACGTGATCCTCACCGACGGCGTCTTCGAGAGATGGCTCGCCGACGGCTCGATCGCCCTCGGACTCTTCGACATGGCGGAGGTGGGCGTCACGATCCAGCACTACGACGACGAGACCGAGGGCGGGAACATCTTGGGAGGGTTCGCCAGACTTTCCGTTCTCCCGGCGTCGGTCCAGGGGTTCGACTTGGCGGTGGGCGCGCGCTACGTGACTTCGCCGACGTTCGCGCCTTCCGACCTCGAGTACCGTCCCAACCGACTGGGGTACCCCGACGCCAGGGTGCGGAACCTGGGCACCAAGACGGAGTTCGCCGCCAACCTGACCCCGTACGCCGTGGCGACAGCCCACATGCCGGGGATCGACGCCGGCTTCCTTCCAGACCACGACATCACCCTCACCTTGGGATGGGGTGGGGGGCTCTTCGGCGCAGGCAGCGACGTGGAGTGGTACGGCGACGCCGAGTCCGACGGAGTCTTCGCCGGCTCGGCGATCCACGTCGGCCTGGGCAGCGAACGGCTCCTCGCCGTGATGGCCGAGTTCAACGGTTTCGACGTGAACGCCGGCCTGCAGCTGGATATGGGGGGGATCCGGGTCGGTGCCTTTGCGCTGGGACTCAACTACGACGACTACTCGACGTTCCGCAGCCGCAAGTTCGGCGTCCTGGCCTCGGTGGCTTTCTGCGGCGCGGCGGGGGGCCTCTGCAAGCCGAAGCTCTCGGAGCGGCCCGCGCCCGACACGATCGCGCTTCCGGCGCCGCCGCCCGACACCGTGGTGCTGGAGCGCACCGTCGCGCCCGAACTGCCCACGGGGACTCCCACAACGATCTGCTTGGCCACCGGCGTTCAGGCGCAGGTGATGATCACGGCTCGGGGCGACACGCTGGTCGGCCCGTCCCGCACGCCGATCTCGGAGCTGAGGCCGGCCGTGGACTTCACGGGCGCCTACGCGGACGGCAAGGAGTGGTTCACCGGCGACGAGCCCTTGGAGTTCGAGGAGCGCGAGTACAGCAAGTCGGGCGAACCCCTCCGGCTGGATTGCGCCGAGATCGAGCGCGTCGGGGAGCACGAAGGCGTTCCGCTCTTCGCCGACCGCTCCCACGAGCGCCCCTTCGACATCGTGTACGTGCCGGTGACGCCGGGCGTGTGGCAGGGCTACGAGCACGGGTTGCAGCGGACGCGAGGCCAGTAGGCTTAGGCTTCGAGCCTGCCAACACGCGCGTGAGCGTCTAGGCAGGGAGGCCTAGTCTTCGCGCCACCTCCGGGGTTAGGTCCTCGGCGGTGTCGATGTCGCACTCGACTTCCAGGTACGTCGTCCGCAGCCCCATCCGCCGGGCTCGATCGGCGCTCTTGCCTAGGACGGCCGACGTGCTCCACGGGATCGAGCGGAACAGCTCGGGACGTCGCTCGCGCAAGGCCATGAGGTAGTAGCCGCCGTCGCGAGACGGTCCCAGCACGACGTCGGCACTGTCCAGCGCTTCCATCGCCCGAGCGACGGTGTCTGCGTCCACGGCGGGGGCGTCGGTGCCCACGACTACGGCCGGGCCTCCTCGCTCGAAGGCGTGGTCGAACATGCGCGACATGCGTTCGCCCAAGTCGCCGCCGCCTTGAGCCAGGTAGCGCAGGCGAGGGTTCCGCCGATCGGGGTCGAGCCAGCGCCGGACCTCGTCTTCCGCGTCGGGAGGATCGAAGCAGACGACGGTCTCGACGGGGGCGGCCGCCAGCTGGTCCACGATCAGCCGGCCCATGCGCCGGTACGCGGCGGCGGCCGCCTCCGCCCCCAACGTGCGGGCCAGTCTGGTCTTGACGCTGCCCGGCCGCGGGGCCTTGGCGAAGACGAGGAGGGTGGCGGCGGGTCGCGGGCCGGACCGGCGGGCACCGCGCGGCGGCGCCCGGTGGAGTCGCCGGCGTGGTGGGTACGCCTTCGCCAGCTGCGACGGCTCTGCGCCGCCCATGAACTGGGAGATCAGCCACGCGTTTCGGACCCAGCCGCGAACCTTGCCTTCTTCCTCGTAGCGCCGCTCGCTGCTGGTGACCTCGGCCTCGAGGCGGACCAGCTTGCCCGCTTCCCGGAGCCGTCGGGCGAGGATCACGTCCTCCATGATCGGTTCGTCGGGGTAGCAACCGGCGCGGAAGAAGAGGTCCCTCCGAACGAGCAGTCCCTGGTCGCCGTAGGTCAGCCCCAGCCGCTCCTCCCGAAGCCGCTGTCCGCGCTCGATCAGCCGGTAGAAGAAGTGGGCGTGGTCGAAGGCGAGGCCGAACGTGGCCGCCGCGGGCTCGGGGCCAGCGCCGTGGTCCAAGACATGGGACTCGGCGGCTCGGAGGGCCGCATCGCCCAGCCGCGAGTCGGCGTGGAGGAAGAAGAGCCAGGGCGAACGCAGGAACGCTGCGCCGGCGTTCATCTGGCGAGCGCGTCCGAGACGGCTTCGCAGGACCAGAGCGCCGCCGGCCCGAGCGGCCGCGACGGTGCCGTCCGACGATCCCCCGTCCACCACCACGACCTGCTTGGGCAGCGCCAGCTTCGACAGGTCGTCCAAGAGGGCAGGGAGCGCTGCCTCCTCGTCGAGCGCCGGGATCACGATCCCGACTTCGGGGCTGCTGGAGGCCGCGGTCACGGTTGCAGACGGTCTAGTGTCGCCGGCGGAGTTGTTAGACGATCATAACGATCTATCGAGATATATCGTCCGATATATCGTTCAGCGTCCAATCGTAGTCGAAGAACTCGAGCTTGACGTCGGGGTGTTCCAACGCCTCGCGGGCCGCGCCCTCGCCGTAGCTTGCCAGGAAGGAGAGGATGCCGGCCTCGCCGCCGAAGTCTTCCTTGAACCAGTCCAGCACCTTGTTGACCCGCACCACGGGCCGTCCGTCGTCGTCGCCGACGGAGAAATGCGTCGCGTCGGCGATGAAGTCGGCGACTCTCTGGTCGAGTTCCCGCCCGATCGAAGCGCCTTCGTAGGCTCGGGCGACCAGAGGCGGGCAACTTCGGGCGGCGCAGTTCACGGCAAAGTGGATGCGCGGGTCGCCGATCGGCCGGATGATCTCGTGCTCGATCTCGTCCTGGGAGCGAAGCGCCCCCGCGACGGCGCAGTGCGGCCCCGTGAACACGTCCTCGATCTGCCACACCGAGTTGGCTGGCCTTCCCGCCGCTCGGTTTCGGAGGCCCCGGAACCCCCCGGCCGGCTCGATCGGGTAGTTCTCGATCACCCGCTTGAGCATGCAGGCGTTGTAGGCGTTGATCCAGAACGCCAGTCGGTCGTGCGCCGGCGCGGCCTGCAGCACGGCTGGGGCGGTGGCCTCCAGCCGCTCGAGGTAGTCGGCCAGCCCCATCGGGTCCGAGTAGCTCTCCGCCAGCGTGCCGTAGTCCACGGTCCCGCTCTCGACGACGACGGACAGGACCTTGGTGAAGGCGTCGTGGCTGGGAAGGCCGGCGGCCGAGTGCTCTTGCTGGTCGCCGATGCGCTCCTGGGCTGCGGCCGCTCCGGCCAAGCCCGTCCAGAGCGTCGCCCCCAGCGTCGTCGTCAGCGCAAGGATCCCCATGCCAGGGAGGCGCACGCCCAGCCGCTTCAGGATCGCCGGCAGGAAGCTGAGCAGCACCAGAAGCCCGCCGGCGACGAACAGCCGCGTCAGCGCCGCCTGGGACGCGCCTTGGGTGCCTTGGAGCAAGGCTTCGGCGAAGAAGGTGTAGATGGCGGTCCCCGGAAGGATGCCGATCGCCGTCGCGACGGCGTAGGTTGACCACTTCATGGGCAACAATCCCGATCCGAAGTTGAGGACGTTGAACGGCACCAGCGGGATCAGCCGCAACGTAAGGAGTCCTTGGAATCCGTGGCGCGTCACCGCGCTGTCCAATCGCGCCAGCGCCTTCGAGTCGTCTCCCGCCAACCGCCGCACCGCGTCCCGTCCCAGGCCCCGGGCTACGCCGAACGCTCCGTTGGCGCCGATGTTGGCGGCCACGGCGTTGTACACGGTCCCCCAGAAGAAGCCGAAGACGGCGCCGCCGACCAACGTCAGGATCGTGCCCGGAACCGCCAGCATCGTGGCGGTGGCGTAGACGGCGACGAAGATCACCGGCGCCCACGGGTTGCCCCGGAGCTGCGCGATCCCGGCGCCCACGCCTTCCCGGGTCAGGTACTCCCCGGCGGGGGTCAGGCGGACGACCAAGAAGCCTGCCGCCAAGATCAGGGCGATCGCCCCGAGCCGGAGCAGGGCGCCCTTGCGACCCGAGGTCGGCGACTCGGCGGCCGCGTCGGCGGCGGGGACGCTGGAGGCCGGTGCCGCGTCGTCTACTTCAGCCATCGCACGACTCGCTTGAGGGTGCGGCCGGCGGCGGTGTCCAGCCGGGAACGCATGTACTCGCCGGAGGCCCGCTTCACTCCCTCCGCCATGGTGGGGTAAGGGAATGTGGTATTGGCGACCTGGGCAAGGGTCAGGCCGTGCCGCTTGGCCAGCACCAAGGGCATGATCATCTCGCCGGCGCCGTGGGCGACGATCGTGGCCCCGAGCACCTTCCCCTTCCGGTCCGCCGAGACCTTCACGAACCCGACGGCCGTTGCGTCCACGATCGCCCGGTCCAGGTCGTCGATCTGGTAGCGGTAGGTGGCGCCTCCCACCGCCTCGGCCTCCGCTTCCCCCAGCCCGACGCGAGCCACTTCCGGGTCGGTGTAGGTGACCCACGGCACGTTGTCGTATGCGACCTTGGCCCTGCCGGGCACCACCGCGTTGCGAAGGGCCGCCTTGGCCATGTGCTCCGCGGCGTGGGTGAACTGAAGGCCGCCGGTCACGTCGCCCACAGCCCACACCGACTTGGCCGACGTCCGCAGGAAGCGGTCCACCACGACGGCGCCGCGCTCGGTGCGCACCCCCGCCGCCTCCAGCTCCAGCCCGTCGGTGCAGGGCCGCCGCCCCGTCGCCGCGAAGAGCAACTCCGCCTCCACCGATTCCCCGTCCGCCGTCTCCACGACCTTCCGACCGCCCTCCGCTCGGACCCGCGACACCGCCGACCCGGTGCGCACCGCGATCCCCTCCGCCTCCAGCACGCGCTGCATGAACGCGGAGACGTCGGGGTCTTCGCGCACCAAGATCGACGGCGCCATCTCGAGGACCGTCGTCTTCGCCCCCAACCGCGAGAGGAGCTGGGCGAACTCCAAACCGATCGGGCCGCCGCCCAGCACCGCCACCGACCCGGGCAGCTCGTTCTGGTCGAAGACGGTCTCGTAGGTCCAGTATCCGGCCTCCTCCAGCCCCGGAATCGGGGGGACCGCGGGCACCGCGCCGGTGGCGACCACGAAGCGCTTGGAGCGGAGCCGGCCCACCCCATCCACCTCCACCGTGGCGGGGTCGAGGAAGCGAGCGGCACCGAAGTGGACTCCGACCCCCATCTTGCGGAACCGCTCGGGGTCGTCGTGGTGGGCGACGGTGGACCGCGCCGAGCGCATCCGCTCCATGACGGCGCGGAAGTCGCGGCTGCGGTCGGCCGGCGGGCGGAGGCCAAGCGCGGCGGCTTGGTCGATCTTCCGAGCCAAGCGGGCCGATGCGATCAGAGCCTTGGACGGCACGCACCCGGTCCAGAGGCAGTCGCCTCCCAGCGCGTCCTTCTCGACGATGGCGGGCTGCATCCCCAGGTAGGCGGCGCCGGCAGCGGCGACGAGTCCTCCGGTACCGCCGCCAACGGCGATCAGGTCGTAGGCTCGGGTCGAGTTGGCCATGAGGGAGTCCTTTGCTGTAGGGAGCGAGCCTCCTGCGGTCCGCGGAGCGCTTGCCCGGAGGCGATGGAGGCCGAGGCCGCCGGTGGTCCGTCGCTGGACGACACGAAATTAGTCCCATCCAAGCATGGAAAGGCCCACTTCGGCGCTTACGTTCTAGGAACAGGGACTTGAGCCCCGGGGGTGTTTCGCTTTATCTTCGGTTCATGGCCCTGTCCGCGTCTTCACGAACGCCCGCGCCCGCCACGGGGCTCGGTCGCGCCGCCCGGCATCGTGACCTGCATTGACCCGCGCCACACCACCAAGGAGACCCTCACTCATGACGAGAACGAAAGCGTCCGGCAAGAACGGCCTAGAAGCCAAGCAACGGGAGAAGGCGCTGGCCACGGCCGTGACTCAGATCGAACGGTCCTACGGAAAGGGGGCGATCATGCGCATGGGGTCCGACAGCGCCGCCCTCCAGATCGGCAGCATCTCCACGGGGGCGATCAACTTGGACGCCGCCATCGGCATCGGAGGCGTGCCTCGGGGGCGGATCGCCGAGATCTACGGTCCCGAGTCGTCCGGGAAGACGACGCTCTGCCTCCACATCATCGCCAACAGCCAGAAAGACGGCGGCATCGCGGCGTTCATCGACGCCGAGCACGCTCTGGACGTCCAGTACGCCCGGAAGCTCGGCGTGAACGTGGACGACCTTCTGGTCTCCCAGCCCGACACCGGCGAGCAGGCCCTGGAGATCGCCGAGGTCCTGATCCGCAGCAACGCGGTGGAGGTGATCGTGGTGGACTCGGTGGCGGCGCTCGTACCGCGGGCGGAGATCGAAGGTGAGATGGGCGACTCCCATGTGGGGCTCCAGGCGCGTCTCATGAGCCAAGCCCTGCGGAAGCTGACCGGGGCCGTGAACCGCTCCAACTGCGCGGTGATCTTCACCAACCAGATTCGGGAGAAGATCGGGGTCATGTTCGGAAGCCCGGAGACCACCACAGGCGGGCGGGCCCTCAAGTTCTACGCCTCGTTGCGGATGGACATCCGGCGGATCGGGGCGATCAAGGACGGCCAGGAGGTCATCGGCAACCGGACCCGCGTGAAGGTGGTCAAGAACAAGTGCGCTCCCCCCTTCAAACAGGCGGAGTTCGACATCCTCTACGCGCAGGGGATCAGCCACACCGGGCTCCTCATCGACCTGGGGGTGGAGCACGGCATCGTGACGAAGTCGGGTTCGTGGTTCTCCTTGGAAGACCTGCGGCTGGGGCAGGGAAAGGAAAACGTCCGGGGCTTCCTGGCGGAGAACGAGGACGTGGCAAAGAAGATCGAGGTCCGCCTGCTCGCGGCCTTGGGGATCGGGGATCCCGAGCAGAAGGACGCGGAGGCGGGATCGGACGTTGGCGCCGGTGGCCCCGCCGAGCGGATGGGGGCGCCCGCGGTCAGGGTGGTGTAGTAAGCCGGCGGGCTGGCCCGGGCCGGGGCGTGGCGGGCCGGTTGGGCTAGCTTTCGGAGTCCGCCGGCCCGCCTTCGCGCGGACCTCCGCTCGTCGTCTGCCGCTCCGCCCTTCCCATTTGTCGATACCGATGAGAGCCGCCGATCTCCGCCGAAAGTTCCTCGAGTTCTTCGAGGCGCGAGGCCACCAGATCCGCTCCAGCTCGCCGCTGGTGCCCTCCGACGATCCCACGTTGCTCTTCACGAACGCGGGGATGGTCCAGTTCAAGGGAGTCTTTCTCGGTCGCGAGGAGCTGCCGTTCAGGCGGGCGGTCACGGCGCAGAAGTGCGTGCGCGCCGGGGGGAAGCACAACGATCTGGAAGAGGTGGGCCGGACGGCCCGGCACCACACCTTCTTCGAGATGCTCGGGAACTTCTCGTTCGGCGACTACTTCAAGCGGGAGGCGGTGGAGTACGCCTGGGAGTTCCTGACCGACGACCTGGGACTGGACCCGGACCGTCTCTTCGTCACGGTCCACCACACCGACGGCGAGGCGGAGGAGCTTTGGGCGAAGGTGGCCGGCGTGCCCAGGGAACGGATCCACCGGCTTGGCGACAAAGACAACTTCTGGCAGATGGCAGACACGGGGCCGTGCGGGCCGTGCTCGGAAGTGCATTACGACCTGCGGCCTCGGGGAGAGCGGGGCGTCGCGCCGGGCACGGAAGAGTTCGAGGCCCGGGGCGAGGCCGGGGAGTTTCTGGAGCTGTGGAACCTGGTCTTCATGCAGTTCGACCGGGACGCCACCGGCACGCTGCACCCGCTGCCGGCCCCCAGCATCGACACGGGAGCCGGGCTCGAGCGGCTGGCCGCAGTCCTCCAGAGAGCCGGCACCAACTACCACACCGACCTCTTCCTGCCCCTGCTCGGCCGGGTGGCGGAGGTCGTTGGGCGTCCCTACCGGCCCGACGCGCCGGAGGGCGTTTCGTACCGCGTGCTGGCCGACCACGCCCGGGCGGTGGCGTTCCTCCTGGCCGACGGGGTGTTCCCGTCCAACGAGGGACGGGGCTACGTCCTGCGGCGGATCCTGCGCCGCGGCGTCCGCCATGCTTGGCTGTTGGGGATGCGGGAGCCGGCGCTTGTGGAGGTGGTGGACGCCGTGACCGGCGAGATGGCGGACGCCTACCCGGAGCTCGCGGCGCGGAGGGAGCACTTGCTGACCACCGCGCGGGGCGAGGAGGAGCGCTTCCTGGCCACGATCGGGGAGGGGACGGAGCGGCTCGACGCGATCGCGCCGCCGGTGGCGAAGGGGACGGCGCGTCGTCCCGTGATCGCCGGCGCGGAGGTGTTCCGGCTCTACGACACCTACGGCTTCCCGGCCGACCTGACGCGGATCATGGCCAGCGAAAGGGGCTGGGAGGTCGACACGGAGGGCTTTGAAGCGGCGCTGGCCGAGCAGCGGGCCCGCTCCCGTGCGGACCGCAAGGCAGGGGGCGGGCCGGTCGAGACGCCCGAGCGCGGCGCCTTCGCCTACGAGGAGGTGGCCGACGGAGCGCGCCAGAGCTTCACGGGCTACGACGTGCGGTCGGTGGCCACGCGGGTGCTCGGCGTTCGGGGTCGAAACGGCGCGGTGGAGCTGGCGCTGGAAGACAACCCCTTCTACGCCGAAGGGGGCGGCCAAGTATCGGATCAAGGGCGTGTGCGGGGCGACGGTTGGGCAGTGAAGGTTGAGGCCGTGGTCGTGGACGGGGAGTTGGCGTGGGTTCGCGGGCTCCCTGACCCAGGCTTCCCGCAGAGGGGTCGAGGCGTGGTGGGGTCGCAGGCGACCGCCGAGGTCCACGCCCGTTCCCGTCACGACACGGAGCGGAACCACACGGCCACGCACCTTCTTCATGCGGCCCTCCGCTCGGTGCTGGGCGAGCATGTGGTGCAGCGAGGCTCGTTGGTCGCGCCGGATCGACTTCGCTTCGACTTCGCCCACACCGCGCCGATGACCTCCGACGAGGTCGCGTCGGTGGAGGCCCGGGTCAACGACGGCGTCTGGGCCGACCACCCGGTGCGAACCGAGCTCAGACCCTTCAACGAAGCGACGCGGGCCGGCGCCATCGCCCTCTTCGGCGAGAAGTACGGCCGCGAGGTGAGAGTGGTCGAGGTGCCGGGGGTCAGCATGGAGCTGTGCGGCGGCACCCATGTGCGCCGTACGGGCGAGATCGGGCTCTTCAAGCTCCTGTCGGAGACCGGCGTTGCGGCGGGCGTGCGGCGGGTGGAAGCCGTCACGGGACCGGCCGCCTTCCGGCGCCTCGCCGCGTACCAGAGCCGGATGGAGGCGCTGGCGTCCTCCCTGAAGACGCCGCCGGACAACGTGGAGCGGCGCGTCGAGCAGCTGCGGGCCGAGAAGGCGGACCTGCAGGCGCTCGTCGCGGATCTGCGACGCGCAGGCGGCGGCGTCGAGACGCTGACGGAGAGTGGGTTTCGGATCGGCGGTCGCCGGGGCACGTACCGGGGCGTCCGCATGAAGGTGGAAGGTCCGGGAGATGCCCGAAGTTGGGGCGACGCCTTCCGCCGATCGCCGGAGCCGGAGGTGGCGGTGGTGGCGGCGGAGATGCCCGGCGGCAAGTACGCTCTCTTCGCGTTCGTCACCGACAGCGCTGTGGCGGCGGGGATCCGTGCCGACGCCGTGGTGCGCGCGGCGGCAGCCGTGGCGGACGGCCGGGGCGGGGGTCGGCCCCACATGGCTCAGGCCGGGGTCGGCAACCCCCAGAAGATCAGCGAGGCGGTACTGGCGGGCGCCGAATACGTGAAGGGACTCGGCCAGTGAGCGACGAGCGGGCGCGCGAGCCCCGGCCGTCCACGATCGGCGAGTGGCTCGACGCGCAGCAACCGCCCATCCCGGCCGTCTTCCGTCCCCGTCTTGAAGCTTGCGGCGAGGTGTCGGCCGCCGCGCTCCTGAACGCCGCCGAGCGTGCGATGAGGTCGTGCGCCCAGCGGGAGCCCGGGGACCGTGCCGCGGCGTTCTCTCTTCTCGCTGCCGACGCCCAGGTCACCTACGCTTGCCTTCTGGTCCTCCAGGAAGGCGGAGGGGGCGAAGAGCTGCGGAACGTCGCCCGCCGGGTCGGCCAGATGGACGTGCAGTGGCGAGAGTGAGCTCTGGCTACGGCGACTTTCACAGCCATCTGGTCCCTGGCGTGGACGACGGCGCCCGCACCTTGGACGATTCCCTCGACGCGATCGGTCGCATGACCGACGCCGGCGTCCGACGGATCGTCACCACGCCCCACCTTCGAGCCTCTCGGATTCGGGACTCGGGGACGCTGGCGATCATGGACCGACAGTGGAAGACGGTGAAGACCGCCGCGTCGGAACGCTACCCGGAGTTGGAGTTCCGCCGGGGGTTCGAGATCAAGTTGGACGTGCCGACCCCAGACCTCTCGGACCCGCGTCTGCGGTTGGGCGGAACCCAGTTCGTGCTGGTGGAGTGGCCGATGTTCCAAGTTCCCCCGCGAACGCCCGAGGTGCTGGCCAAGCTGAGGGAGGCGGGTTGCGTCCCGATCGTTGCCCACCCGGAGCGCTACGACGGGGTCGACCCGGAGCTCGAGGTCGTTCGAGCGTGGAAGGACGCCGGCGCGTATCTGCAGTGCAACTACGGGTCCCTGGTGGGGCAGTACGGCGCCTCGGTCGCCTACGTGGCCCGTCGGATGCTGGCGTCGGGTCTGCTGGACTACCTGTCGTCCGACTTCCACGGACGCCCCGGCTACCGGTTCTACCTCGAGCCCGGCGTCTCGGAAGTGCGGGGGCTGGGTGGCGACGAGCAAGCGACGCTGTTGGCCAAGACCAACCCGACCCGCCTCTTCCAGGGACTCCCCCCGCTGCCGGTTCCCCGTCTCGACGTGGCCAAGCCCTTGGTGCGCCAGATGAGGACGTGGTTCCGTGCCTGACGGAGGTCGCCTTCGCGCCACGGTGGATGTTGCCGTTGTCGTGTCCACGGAACGAACTTCCCGAGCCGGGAAGTGCCCCAAGGAGAAAGAAGAATGAACGAATCGACGCTCGGCGGATCGGCGGCCAGCGGGTTGGAGATCGGCCTTGCCGGCAAGCGGGCACTGGTGACGGGCGGCTCTCGCGGCGTCGGCGCGGCCACGGTTCGCCTCCTGGCCCAGGCCGGTGCCGACGTGGGCTTCTCCTACCACAACCGGGAATCGGACGCCCGCGCGGTCGTTGCCGAGGCGAAATCCCTGGGGGTGCGCAGCTGGGCCGAGGGCGGGGACCTGTCGGATCCGGCCGTCGCGGCCCGCCTCTTTCGACGCCTGGACGCCGAGTTCGGAGGCCTGGACGTCTTCGTGGGCAACGCCGCCATATGGCCGGTCGCCGACGTCCCTCTCTCCGAGATGGAGGACGACCGCTGGCGTCGCACCCTCGCCGTGAACCTGGACTCGATCTTCTACACGACCCGGGAGGCCCTCCGCCGCATGGAGGATGGCGGGCGGGTGGTTCTGGTGAGCTCCACCGCCGGGCAGCGGGGCGAGGCGTACCATGGCGACTACGCCGCGACCAAGGGCGCCCTGATCTCGCTGGTGAAGGGGCTGTGCGTGGAGGTCGCGAGCCGGCAGATCACCGTCAACGCCGTCGCTCCCGGCTGGATCGACACGGAGATGACCCAGGTGCCGCTCTCGGGAGACGGCCGGGCGGCGATCGACGCCGCGATCCCTCTTGGCCGGGTGGCCACCGCCGAGGACGTCGCCGGTCCGATCGTGCTCCTCTGTTCGCCGCTTGCGCGCCACGTCACCGGCGAAACTCTGAACGTGAACGGGGGCGCCGTTCTGGCGGGGTGACGATCCGACTCAGTGTTCCGGTGCCCGTCCGCGAGCTGGCGGAGAAGTTGGAGCGGGCGGGGTACGAGACGTGGGCCGTCGGCGGCGCCGTGCGAGACTCGGTGCACGGGCAGCCGGAGAAACGGGAGGACTGGGACCTTGCTACGCGGGCGAGCCCCGCCGAGATGCGGCGCGTCTTCCGCCGCACGGTTCCTCTGGGTCCCGAATACGGCACGCTGGGCGTCTTCGGGCGGGACAGGGTGATGTACGAGATCACCACCTTCCGCCGAGACGTCGCCACGTACGGTCGCCGGGCGGTGGTCGCGTTCGCCGACACCCTAGAGGAGGACCTGGCACGCCGCGACTTCACGATAAACGCGATGGCGTGGCACCCGGTTCGCCAGGAGCTTCTGGATCCTCACGGCGGGCTGGACGACTTGAGAGCGGGCGTCCTTCGGGCCGTAGGGTCGCCGTCGGAGCGCTTTCGGGAGGACTACCTGCGCGTCCTGCGGGGGCTGCGCTTCGCCGGGGCGTTGGGACTGGCGGTGGAGAGCCGCACCTGGGACGGCTTGGTGGATGCGGTGTCGGGGCTGGATCGACTCTCGCAGGAGCGGGTGCGCGACGAGCTCCTCAAGGTGATGGGCGGCGCCGAGCCGTCGCAGACGTTGCGCCTCTACCAGCGATCCGGCGTGCTGGCCGCCGTGCTGCCGGAGCTGGGAGAACTGGATGCCGGCGCACTCGCAGCGGTCGATGCGACCAAGGCTCGACCGGCGGGCCAAGCGGCCCTCCGGCGGGTCGCAACGCTGCTGCTGCTAGGGCTCGAGACGGCCGGAGAGTCGGGTCGAGCGGGCCAAGCCGCGGCGTTCCGAATCTTGCGACGGCTCCGCTTCTCCAATGCGAACAGCGACCGCCTCGCGAAGGTAGTGGGCGGAGGCCGCGGACCGAGCCCCGCCGTGGTGGCCGGCTCGACGGCTCGACGGCGCTGGGTTGCGGACACGGGATCGGAGCGGGCAAGGGAGATCTTCCGGGTGTGGATCGCCGCCCATCGGGCCGGTCGAGGCGGCGCCACCACGACCGCGGAGCTGCTGGGCGTCGTGCGAAGCGCTCGACGCGACCTGCATGACGGCGTCCCCACGTCGCTGGCGGGGCTGAAGGTGGGTGGACACGACCTGATCGCCCGCGGCTGGCCTCCGGGACCCGCGGTCGGAAGCGCCCTCCGGCGCCTCTTGGAGGCCGTGTGGGAGGACCCTTCCCGCAACGAGCCTGCCGCCCTGCTGGAGTTGGCGGACGCGCACTGCGCCGCCGAACCTCCTGCCGCCCGCCAAGGAGGGTCCGCGTGAGCGACGCCTTGGGCCTCTTCCCGGCGAGCGAAGCGCCGCAGGTTCGAGAGCCCGGCCGAACTGCTTTCGCCGCCGACCCCACTGCTCCCCTCGCCGCCCGGATGCGACCCCGCACGCTGGACGAGTTCCGGGGTCAGGAGAAGGTCGTAGGAGCCGGTGGCCCCGTCCGCGCCATGATCGACCAGGGGCGGGTCTCCAGCTTCATCCTTTGGGGACCCCCCGGGTCGGGCAAGACGACCCTGGCCCGCTTGGCCGCCGAATCGGTGGACGCGGCGTTCGTACCCTTCAGCGCGGTGACGGAGGGCGTCGCCCGGGTGCGCCAGATCATCGCCGAGGCGCGAACCCGGCGACAGGCGACGGGCCGCGGCACGATCCTCTTCTGCGACGAGATCCACCGCTTCAACAAGGCCCAGCAGGACGCCTTCCTCTCTGTCGTGGAGGCGGGCGAGATCGTGCTCATCGGCGCCACCACCGAGAACCCCAGCTTCGAGATCGTCCGCCCACTCCTTTCGCGGGCGCCCGTCGTGGTGCTGGAGCCTCTGTCGCCACGCGACTTGGCCGCAGTGGTGAACGCGGCTCTCGACGACCGCGAACGAGGACTGGGGGACGCGGAGGCGACAGCGCCGCCCGAGGTCGTCCAACGGATCGCCGAAGCGGCGGACGGGGACGCTCGGCGGGCACTGGGGATCCTGGAGCGGGCGGTCCCGCTCGTGGAGCGGCCCGACCCGGACGAACGCGGCGAAATCGGCCGGCGCACCCTGACCCTGTCCCACGTCGAAACCGCGATCCAGCACCGCTTCGCCGCCTACGACAAGGCCGGGGACCAGCATTACGACCTCATCTCGGCCCTGCACAAGTCCGTCCGCGGAGGCGACCCCGATGCCGCCCTCTACTGGCTCGGGCGCATGCTGGATGCCGGCGAGGACCCCATGTACATCGCCCGCCGACTTGTGCGCATGGCGACGGAGGACATCGGGCTGGCCAACCCCGGGGCCTTGGCGGTGGCGATCGCCTGTCGCGACGCCTATCGCTTCCTGGGCGCCCCGGAGGGGGAGTTGGCCCTGGCGCAGGCGACGGTCTACCTGGCTTCGAGTCCCAAGTCGAACCGCCTCTACGAAGGTTGGGGCGCGGCCCTGGCCAAGGCTCGCGAGACGCCCGCCGCCCCCGTCCCCCTTCACCTGCGAAACGCGCCGACGCGGCTCATGAAGGAACTGGGCCACGGCGAGGGGTACCTTTACGACCCCGACCAGCCCGGCGGCGTGTCCGGCCAGCAGTACCTCCCGGAAGTTGCGGCGGCCGAACGCTTCTACCACCCCGGGGACGCGGGCTGGGAGGCACGGGCGAAGGCAAGCCTGGCCGAGTGGCGCAGAGCTAGGCACAAGTCGGCTGGAGGGCGAAGCGCTGCTGCCCAGCCTGCACCCTCGGAACGCG
The DNA here is from genome assembly GCA_958296005.1 of Longimicrobiales bacterium. GTDB lineage: Bacteria > Gemmatimonadota > Gemmatimonadetes > Longimicrobiales > Gaopeijiaceae > CATQHQ01. The sequence goes on along the minus strand of CATQHQ010000002.1, from coordinate 1,364,642 downwards.
GAGGAGGCCGCCCATCCCCACGCAGCTCCTGAACCAACGAGTTCCCGTCGAGCGCGCAATCCTGGTGGGGACGCCCAGCCAGTCGGACCGGTCCGGCGAAGCCGCGGAGCACTTGGCGGAGCTTGGACGCCTGACCGACACGGCGGGAGGAGTCGTGGCCGGCACGATCGTGCAGCGAGTCCGGTCGCCCCAGCCCCGCTACTACGTCGGCAGGGGGAAGGCCCAGGAGCTGGCTGAACAGGTCCGCGCGCTGGATGCGGACTTGGTGGTCTTCGACGACGAGCTCACGCCGGCCCAAGGCAAGAACCTGGAGGACCTGCTGAAGGTGCGCGTCGTGGACCGGACCGAACTCATCCTGGCGATCTTCGCGACCCGGGCCCGAAGCTACGAAGCGCGGATGCAGGTCGAGCTCGCCCAGCTTCAGTACCTGCTGCCCCGGCTCATGCGGATGTGGAGCCACCTGTCGCGGATCCGGGGCGGGATCGGGCTCCGTGGGCCAGGCGAGACCCAGCTCGAGACCGACCGCCGTCTGGTGGGGACCCGCATCGCCGAGCTTCGTCGCAAGCTCCGAGCCGTTGCGAGGGCTCGGGCTACGCAGCGGAAGAGCAGGGAAGGACGCTTCCGGGCGGCGCTGGTGGGCTATACCAACGCCGGCAAGTCGTCGCTCCTCCAGGTGTTGTCGGGCTCCGAGCAGTTCGTGGAGGATCGGCTGTTCGCCACGCTGGACTCTTCCACGCGCCTCGTGTCTCTAGGGGAAGGCCACGAGGCGCTGGTCACCGACACCGTAGGCTTCATCCGCAAGTTGCCCCATCACTTGGTGGCGTCGTTCCGCTCGACGCTGGAGGAGGCTCGCGAGGCCGACGTGCTCCTGCACGTGATCGACTCGTCGCACCCCCAGTGGCAGGAGCAGCAGCATGTGGTTCGGTCCGTCCTCAAGGACCTCGACCTGCTGGCGCGCCCGCGGATCCAGCTGTTCAACAAGACCGACCTGCTGAACGGCGAGCAGCTGCTGGCCCTCAAGCGACAGGCCGCTTCCGCGAGCGGCGGCCCGGCGGTCTTCGTCTCGGCGCGAGTTCCGACGACGCTCGTGCCCCTCCGTCACCTGCTGACCGACCGCATCCGGGGTCGGATGCGCCGCATCCGGGTCGAGGTGCCCTCCGCCGACGGCAGGACTCTGGCCACCCTCCACCGGGAGGGAGAAGTCCTCTCCCAAGAGCAGGAAGGGGCGACCGTCCATGTGGTGGCTCGGGTACCGGCGTCTCTGACCGGACGACTCGGCCGCGCCGCGGGGGTGCGCGTAAGCCGTGCCGGGCAGATCGGCGGCCCGGAATCGCGTTAGGTTGAGCGCACGGCCGACGGGGAGGAGGCGATCTTCGGTGACGAGACTCTACATCAACATCGACCATGTGGCCACGGTGCGGCAGGCTCGTCGAACCGACGAACCTGATCCGGTCCGGGCAGCCGTACTGGCCGAGCTCGGCGGCGCCGACGGGATCACGATCCACCTGCGGGAAGATCGGCGCCACATCCAGGATCGGGACGTGCGGTTGCTGGCGGAGACCGTCCGCACGGGGATCAACTTCGAGCTGGCGGCGTCGGCGCCGGTGGTGGAGTTGGCGGTGGAGCTGGCGCCGATGCAGGCGACCTTGGTGCCCGAGAAGCGCGAGGAGGTCACCACGGAAGGCGGTCTCGACCTCGGTTCGCCGATCGTCCGACGGGCTGTGGGCGAATCGCTGCGGCGACTGCAGGCCCAGGCCGTCCGCACGTCCTTGTTCGTGGACCCGGATCGGGAGGCGCTGGACCGGTCGGCGGAGTTGGGCGCCGACGCCGTTGAGCTTCACACGGGCGAGTACGCCAACGCGGCGGGCGACGCAGAGAAGGGAGCCGAGCTCGCCCGACTGGCCGACGCGGCGGTCCACGCCCACGCCCTCGGGCTGGCGGTTCACGCAGGACACGGACTCACTTATGAGAACGTGGTGCCGGTGGCGGCTCTCGCCCACGTGGAGGAGCTCAACATCGGCCACAGCGTCGTGTCCCGGTCGATCTTCACCGGCATGGAGCGTGCGGTTCGGGAGATGAAGGAGATCGTGCTGCGAGCCCCCGAGCGGGTGTCGCGGCCCGGTCGCTGGTCGCCGCCCCTCGGGTTCTGAAGGCGCGCCGGCTGGTGCTCGGCGGGCGTCTCGGGAGCATCCGCTAGTCCGATGCGAGGATGGAAGGCGGTGCCGGGGCTGGTGCTCGCGGCCGTCCTGCTGTGGTGGGTGTTCCGCGGTCAGGACTTGGCGGAGATCTGGCGGCAGGCCCGGGAGGCCGACGTCCGGTTCCTGGGACTGGCGGTTGCCGTCACCACCGCAGGGTTTGCGGTGCGGGCCGCCCGCTGGCGGCTCTTCCTGGCGCCCGCGCAGCGCCGGAGTCCCTTCGGTTCCCGGTTTGCCGCCGTGTGCATCGGCTTCATGGCGAACAACATCCTGCCGTCCGGGCGGGTGGGCGAGTTCGCGCGGGCCTACGCCTACAGTCGGCTGGAGCCGGTGTCCGCGCCGACGGCGTTTGCGACGCTCGTCGTGGAGCGGTTTGCCGACGGCATCGTGCTCCTGGCGTTGCTCTTCCTGGTCGTGGCGAGTCCCGGGTTTCCGGCCGACGCTCTGCCCGCCGAGGTGGCCACCGCGGTCTTGGGAGTGTCGAGTCTTCTCGGCGTCGTGTTTCTCTCCGTCCTGGCGCTCCTCGCGTTCCCCGACCGAAGCGTCGCCGCCGCCGACCGCATGGCGAACCGACTCCTCCCGGCGCGGTGGGCGACGCCGGCGGTCCGCGCGCTGGCTGGTTTCGTCAGCGGACTGGCCGCCCTCCGCAACTGGCGCTTGGCGGTGCCCGCGCTGGCTTGGACCTTCGGCCTCTGGCTCGTCCAGTCCTTCTCGCTCTGGCTCGGCTTCGTCGCCTTCGGCATCGACCTCCCCTTCGCCGCGGCTCTCTTCCTCAACACCGTGCTCGCCTTCGCCGCCTCGCTCCCTGCCGCCCCGGGCTACTTCGGGACCTTTCACTGGGCCGCGAAGCTGGCCTTGGTGAACGTGTACGTCGTGCCGGAAGCGACTGCGATCGCCTTCGCAAGCACCTGGCACCTCGGCAGCTTCTTCCCGGTGACGTTCATGGGCCTCTGGTACCTGCGCCGACTGGACCTCTCTCTTCGGGAGTTTCGGCGGGCCGACCCTGGGGACGACCGGTCGTGACGCAAGTCTCGGTGTGGTGCCCGGCCAAGGTGAACCTCTTCCTCCGCATCCTGGCGCGGGAGGAGTCGGGGCATCATCAGATCGAGACGTTCTTCCAGGCCGTCGGACTTTGGGACAAGGTGACGGTTCGCCGCGGCGACGCCGGGATCGCCCTTCACACTGCCACCGCCGAGTGGGCCGCCCCCGAGCTGGGCGAGATCGCAGACCAGCTTGGCACGCCGCAAGACAACACCGTGGTCCGTGCTGCGCAGGCGTTCTTCGACGCGACGGGGTGCCGGCCGGCCGTCTCCATCGAACTGGCCAAGGCGATCCCCCCCAGGACGGGACTGGGCGGCGCGTCGTCGGACGCCGCGGGAACCCTCGCGGCCCTCAACCTCTTCCACGACTGGCCGCTACAACGCAACGCCGTGATCGAGGTCGGCGGACGCATCGGTGCCGACGTGGCGTTCTTCTGCGCGGACGAACCTTCCGCACTGGCGTGGGGCAGGGGAGATCGGGTGCTGCCGTGCCCCGCGCCGCCTCCGACCCCGATCGCGCTGGTGGTGCCGTGGGAGCGGTTCGCGACGGCGGACGCCTACCGGGAAGCGTCGGATCGGCTGGCGTTGCCCGCGGGCTCGGCACAGCTGCCGGGGTTGAGTTCAGGCGACTGGAAGGTGCTGGGGGCGCTGGCCGGCCGCCTGGGCAACGACTTCGAGCCGACCGCGTTCCGGCGGTTGCCCCTACTGGCCGACTGCAAGGCGGCGCTGGTGGAGGCGGGTGCGGTCGCGGCCGGCCTCACGGGCAGCGGGTCCGCCGTGTACGGCGTCTTCGAGACGGCGAACGCGGCCGAGCGAGCCGCCCGCCGGGTCGGCGAGATCGACGGCGTCGCCACGGCCCTCGTGGTCCCTACGCTGGACGCGATGCCAGATCTGGAGAGGCGGACGTGAACTAGAGAAAGCGCCTCTATGAAGTCGCGACTCCGTTCGCTACTATCGACGTTGCTGGCCCGTCGTCTAATGGCAAGACACCGGTCTTTGGAACCTGTGATGGTGGTTCGACTCCACCCGGGCCAACTGCCGCTCGGCGATCTAACTCCATCTGTCGACTCCTCGGTCGCTAGTCGCGCCGAGACTTCCGCCGAACCAAGCTCTCGAACTGCTCCACCAGGGCGTCGGCGTCGGGGCCGCCCACGCGTCGGCCTCGATCGATGCCGGGCGGCCCGTCGCTGGCCCCCAGTTCAGGTGGAACGGGCTCCTCATAATCTTCCTGCGCGTCCTGCAGGGCCCTCATGTTGTGGAGCCGTAGCCATCCGTCGAACCGACGGCTCCACCGCACCACGGTGTAGAACCGGCGGGGCCGCCGCCCGCGCCCGGAAAGGATGTCGATGACGAGCGCGATCACCGACAGGTTCATCGCCAGAAAGTCTCTCGCCCCTTCCAGCGCCAGCTTCACTTGAAAAACAAAGAAATCGCGGACCGTCACGCCTCGGGTGGCGACCACGACCGCCTTCGAGTTCTTGCGAGACTCGTTCATCTGCGACCATCCTGGGCTTGAAAGGTCGCCGAATCGCGATCCTTGCTCCTACGGCTGATCCTACACCGGCAATCTACGGATGTCGAACGACGATGTTCCCGCCCTCGGTTCTGGCATGGGCCTTGCTGGCCGCGTCCCCGTCGTCGGTGGACTCTCAGGTGCCGGACTCGGTTGGCCTCCACGACGAAGCCCGTAGCCTCCAACGCCGGTTTGAGCGCCATCGAGTCCGCGAGCTGCCGCGCACGCTGACTGGGGGCTCCCGCGAGTGCGACGAGATCATCGGCCGCCTCTGCATCTGGGACGACGGCGACGACGAATGGACTCCCCGGCCCGAGCCGGAAGCAATTGGTCAAGCCCGCGCCCGACTCCTCGCCGAGTTTGCCGTCCTGGCGGAGTCGATTCCCGGCGACCACTGGCTCTTCGGTCAGCGCGTCCGGTACCTGGCGGAGGCTGGCCGACTGGAGGACGCCGAGGCGCTGGCGACGTCCTGCGGCTTGCCCGACCGCTGGCGCTGCGACGCCTACCGCGGCTTCGCGCTCCACCTGCAAGGCCGCACCGCCGCTGCCACCACCGCCTTCGACCGCGCCCTCGGCACCATGCCCGTTGCTCTCGGCGGCGAGTGGACGAACCCGGAGCCCGTGCTCGGCGGCGAGCTGCGCGAATGGCTCCGCGAGCAGCCCGACTCGACGCGGGCCGTCGCCCGCATCTGGACCCTGGCGGACCCGCTCTTCCTCGCCGATGGAAACGACCGCTGGACCGGCCACCTGACCCGATGGACGTACGCCATGAGCGCCGAAGGCGCCCGCAACCCTCACGGGATGCGCTGGGCCGAGGACCTGACGGAGGCCGCCGTCCGCTACGGTTGGTCGATCTCGTGGGAGAAGGGGTGGCCGCGAGGAGGCGAAGCAACGGCTCCGGTGGTGGGACGCGACCCTCCGGCCGCCGCCAGGACCTTCCCGACCCGAGACGTCCTGGAGCCATCGGAAGACGATGCCGTGTTGCCGTGGACGCTCCCCAAGGGGCACGCCCGCAGCGCCTACCTGTCCCCGTACCTCGATTCTCTTGGCGTGCTCGAGGGGCAGATCGGACGGTTCTGGAGGCGAGACCACATCCTGGTCGTCGCCGCCGCCCACACCGGCGGGCTGCTCGACCGGGCTGCGGATGCCGGCCTCTTCGTGCTGGACGGCAGCTGGAGCGACGCCGCCGGGGAGGACGGCCACTTGGCCCTCGATCTACGTGCGACCCCCGACTCCTCCGGTGCGGTGCGGTTCGCCGGTGGCGTGGCCCCGACCGAGTGGGGCGTTGCGAGCCTCGAGACATGGGACCGGCACCGGCGACGCGCCCGGCGCCTGCGCGTCGGAATGGGCCTGCGCCCAGTGCCGCCCGACGTCTTTGCCCTCTCCGACCTCATGCTGGTTGAAGCCTCCGCCGGGGAAGGGGAGCCTGTTGCGCTCGAACAGGCGGCGCTCGAACAGGCGGCCCTCGGGCCGACGACCCTGGAGGAGATGATCAAGTCCCTGCGAACCAGTACCGAAGCCTACGGCGAAGACGTGCTGGGAGTGGCGTTGGAGGTGTACGGACTCGGCTACCGCGCCGAAGCGGTGGGCCTCCGGGCCTGGGTCGAGGACCGCAGCCCGAGCGCCTTCCGCCGCCTGGCTCGCCGACTCGGCTTGGCCGGTCCCGCAGAGATCGTCTCCGTCCAATGGGACGAAGCCGGACCGGACCAGCCAGGACCCTTCCTCCGCGTCTTCGGCATCCGCCTGCCGCGACTCGACGCCGGCGCATACGACGTAGCGGTGGAGGTCTCCGTCCCAGGTCGCCTGCCCTTGACCCGTCGCCGTGCATTTACGGTTCCCGAGCGTCATTGACCCCCTTCTCCCTGCTTCCTATAATTGTTGGCTGTAGTTCAACGGCGTCGGTTGCGGTCGAACGGTGCCGCCCCGTCCGCAACCGCCCCAAACCCGCCCAATCCGCCCCCTTGGGAACCGCCATGGACGACACCTACCGCCGCGGGCCCCTCCTTCTCCTTTCGGGGCGGGCCAACCGCCCTCTGGTGCGGGCGATCGGCGCCAGGCTGGGCACGTCGGTCGAAGCGGCCAAGATCCACAACTTCGCCGACGGCGAGATCTTCGTTCGGATCGATCAGAACGCGCGGGGCAGGGACGTGTTCGTGGTGCAGCCGACGATCCCCAACGGCGACAACATCATGGAGCTGCTCCTCCTCCTCGACGCCGCCAAGCGGGCGTCGGCGGCTAGGGTGTCGGCGGTGATCCCCTACTTCGGCTACTGCCGCCAGGACCGAAAGGACCAGTCCAGGGTCGCGATCGGCGCCAAGCTCGTGGCCAACCTGATCGCCGCCGCCGGGGCCGACCGGGTGGTGAGCATCGACTTTCACCAGCATCAGATCCAGGGCTTCTTCGACATCCCCGTGGATCACCTCTACGCCGCGCCCGTCATCACCGGCTACTTCCTCAACAAGCCGCTGGAAGATCCGGTGGTGGTCGCGCCCGACGTGGGCTCGGCCAAGATGGCTCGGGGTTTCGCGCGGCGGCTGAAGGGGACGTTCGCCATCATCGACAAGCGGCGTCCGGCGGCCAACGTCTCCGAGATCGTGAACGTGGTAGGCGACGTGAAGGATCGGACCTGCCTGATCACCGACGACATGATCGACACCGGCGGAACGATCGTGCAGGCGGCCTGCGCTCTCCGAGACAGGGGTGCCCGGGCCGTGTACGTGGCCGGCACGCACGCCCTCCTCTCCGGCGACGCGGTGTCCAAGCTGTCGGCGGCGCCGATCGAAGAGGTGGTGATCACCGACACGATCGCCGTTCCGCCGGGCAAGCAGTTCCCCCGCATGAAAGTACTCTCGGTGGCCGGCCTGCTGGCCAGCGCCATCGCGTCCATCCACTCCAACAAGTCGGTCAGCCAACTGTTCGAGTACACGGAGCGAGAAGTCCCCGCAAAGGTCGCCCTTGCCTGAACGACTTCGGCCCCGCCAAGCGGCTTTGCCCGCACACTCGAACCTACGGCCCCGAAACCCCACAAATGGAAGCAACGCTCAACCTCGAACTCCGCGGCGACGCCGGCAAAGGCGTTGCCCGCAAGCTCCGTCGCGCCGGCCGGGTCCCCGCGATCGTCTACGGCGGAGGCGAAGCGCCGGTCATGGTATCGGTGGAGGCCCAGGAGGCGCTTCACCTATTCCAGGCGATCTCCGTCGAGAACACGATCCTGAACCTGTCCCTCGGCGACGCCAACGAGCGGGTGCTGGTCCGCGAGGTCCAGACGCACCCGTTCCGGCCCGAGATCCTGCATGTGGACTTCCTGCGCATCCGCCGAGGCGTGCCGATCGAAGTGCAGGTTCCCGTGCACCTCTCCGGGATCGCCGCCGGGGTCCGCATCGACGGCGGGAGGATGGACCAGGTCACTCACGACATCCCGGTCAAGTGCGTTCCCTCCAAGATCCCCGAGGCGATCGAGGTGGACGTGACGTCCTTTGCAGTAGGCGACGTGCTCCGGGCGGGCGACCTCGACCTGCCCGACGATGTGGAGAACTTGGCCGATCCGGGGCTCGTGATCTGCGGCGTCGCGTCGCCGACGATATCCCTCGATGAAGAGGACGAAGCGGCGGAAGACGTCTATGACGAGGACGGGCCGGCGGCGCAGCCGGAGTCGGACGGCGAGAGCTGACGCGGCGACGGGGTTGACGCCCGGACGGACGGACGGTGGATTCCTCCCGCGCAAGGCGGCGCGCCAAGGTGGTCGCAGGCCTCGGCAACCCGGGACCCGAGTACGACGCCACCCGACACAACGTGGGCTGGTGGGTCGTGGACCGCTTCGCGTACGACAACGATTTCGGCCCCTTCGAGCGGCGCAGGACGGCGATGGAGGCGTCCGCCGAACTCCGTGGACGGCCGATCACGCTCCTGAAGCCCCGCAACTACATGAACCGCAGCGGATCGGCCGTAGCGAACCTGTGGCGGACCGACGGCTTCAAGGTGGACCGAGACCTGCTGGTGGTGACCGACGACGCGACGTTGCCGGTCGGGAAGGTGCGGTTCCGCCGGAGCGGCGGCGCGGGAGGACACAACGGCCTCAGATCCGTCAGTGCGGCACTGGGGACGCAGGCGTACGCGCGGTTGCGGATCGGCGTGGGGGTGACCCCGATGGGCGTCGACATGGCGGACTGGGTGCTGTCGCCGATGCCCGAGGAGGACGAAGACGTGGTGGCCGAGCTGCTGCCCGAGCTGAGCGAAGCCGTGGGCGTGTGGGCCGAGGAGGGCGTGGACACCGCCATGAACCGATTCAACCGATGATCGACGGACGGGTCCGGGCCTCCGGACTCGCAACCTTTCAACAGCAAGGGAAGCAACGAACGTGACCGAGCTATTGGCATTGGCCGAGTGGTCCTGGGCCGCAGGCGTCGTGGGGCTGCTGGCGGCTCTGGGGGTGTACGTCTACGTGAAGAGCCAGCCGGCCGGGAACGACGTCATGGCCGACTTGGCGAACCAGATCCACGACGGCGCGATGGCGTTCCTCCGCCGCGAGTACACCGTGCTGGCGGTGTTCGTGACGGTCGTGGCCGTGCTGCTGTACCTGGCGATCGGGTCCGGGACGGCGGCGGCGTACGTGGCGGGCGCAGCGTGCAGCGTCCTGGCCGGCTTCTTCGGCATGAAGGCCGCCACCCGGGCCAACGTGCGCACCTCCGCTGCCGCCAACACGGAGGGGCAGGGGAAGGCGTTGCGCGTGGCGTTCTTCGGGGGCGCGGTAATGGGCCTCTCGGTGGCGGCGCTGGGGCTGCTGGGGATCGGCGCCCTGTACGCCCTCGAGGCTGCCGGCGCGATCCCGGGCACCGGAGACCTGCCCCGCTTCGCCGAGATCGTGTCGGGGTTCGCGATGGGCGCGTCGTCGATCGCTCTCTTCGCGAGGGTGGGCGGCGGCATCTTTACGAAGGCCGCCGACGTGGGAGCGGACTTGGTCGGAAAGGTGGAGGCGGGGATACCGGAGGACGATCCGAGGAACCCGGCCACGATCGCCGACAACGTGGGCGACAACGTCGGCGACGTAGCGGGAATGGGCGCCGACATCTTCGAGTCCTACGTGGGCTCCATGGTCGCGACGATCGCCATCGGCGCCACCTCGGTCGCGCTCGCCGCAAGCACCGTGCAGGCCGTCGCCCTCCCCGTCGTGACCGTGCTCGTGGGCCTCCTGTGCTCGCTGGTGGCGATCGGCGCCATGAAACTGCTGGAGCGGTCGGAGCCGGGCGCCGCGCTTCGCAACGTGACGTTCATCGCCGCCGGGCTGTTCCTGGTCCTCATGTACTTCGTGGTGCAGGCGATGGACATGACGATCGTCGACCCGGCCACGGGCGCGGCCAAGTCCCCCATGGGTCCGTTCTGGGCACTGCTGGCCGGCACGCTGGTCGGCATCCTCGTGGGCGTGGTGACCGAGTACTACACCGGCGGCGCTCCCGTGCGGAAGATCGCCGCGTCGTCGGAGACCGGCTCCGCCACCAACATCATCACGGGGCTGGCGGTGGGCATGGAGTCGACGGCGGTGCCTCTCCTGCTGATCTGCGGCGCGATCTTCGTGTCGTTCACCGCGTGCGGCCTCTACGGGATCGGCATCGCCGCCGTGGGGATGCTGGCCACGGTGGGCGCGACGATGTCGGTGGACGCCTACGGCCCGGTTGCCGACAACGCCGGCGGGATAAGCGAGATGGCGGGGCTGGGGCCCGAGACCCGGAAGGTGACGGACTCGCTGGACGCGATCGGCAATACGACCGCCGCCATCGGCAAGGGCTTCGCCATCGGGTCCGCCGCCCTGACGGCGCTGGCGCTCTTCTCCGCCTACGCCACCAGCGTGGGGTTGCAGGACTCGGGGATTGACCTGACCAACCCGCTGGTGGTGGTCGGCCTCTTCATCGGCGGGATGCTGCCGTTCCTGGTGGGCGCGTTCACCATGACGGCGGTAGGCCGCGCCGCCGCGGGGATGGTGGACGAAGTGCGCCGCCAGTTCCGGGAGATTCCGGGGTTGATGGAGGGCTCCGCCAAGCCGGACTCGGCTCGTTGCGTGGACATCTCCACACGGGCCGCCCTCCGGGAGATGATGCTGCCGGGGGTGACCGCCGTTCTGGCGCCGGTGGTCGTCGGCCGCTTCCTGGGCGTCGAGGCCCTTGGAGGGATGCTGGCAGGCGCCACGGTGACCGGCGTGCTCATGGCCTTGTTCATGGCGAACGCCGGGGGCGCGTGGGACAACGCGAAGAAGTACATCGAGGGCGGCGCCCACGGCGGCAAGGGTTCCGACCCCCACAAGGCGGCGGTCGTGGGCGACACGGTGGGCGACCCCTTCAAGGACACCTCCGGCCCGTCGCTCAACATCCTGATCAAGCTGATGAGCGTCGTGTCGCTGGTGCTGGCGCCCTGGTTCCTCGCGTGACCCCCTCCTTCGACGGTGCCGTCGCCTTCGCCCAGGACCTGATCCGCATCCCGTCGCTCCCGGGCGAAGAGGAAGAGCTGGTGCGGCGCGTCGTGGCCGAGATGGAGGCGCTGGGCTACGACGACGTGTGGACCGACGAGCTGGGCAACGTGGTGGGCGTGGTCCGGGGCGGCAGCGGGGCGTCGGTGATGCTGAGCGCGCACCTGGACATGGTGGCTGCCGGGGACCACGACGAGTGGGAGTACCCGCCGTTCGACGGAGTGATTGCGGACGGGCACCTCCACGGCCGGGGCGCGATGGACATCAAGGGGCCGCTGGCGCTCCAGACCCATGTGGGCGCGGCGATGAAAGGCATTGCCGCAGGCGACGTAATCGTGGCGCACCCCGTCTACGAGGAGCGAGGAGGGTGGGGGATGGACCACCTGACCCGCCCCGACGGAGGGTTGCGGCCGGCGGCGGTGATCATCGGCGAGTCCACCAACGGGGACGTTGCCATCGGCCACCGAGGCAGGGCCGAGATCGAGATCACGGTACGGGGCGTGGCGGGCCACGCCTCTGCGCCGGAGCGCGCCCGAAACGCCCTGGACGCGCTTCCGGCGATCCTTGCGGGCGTGGACGACTTGGCCCGACGCCAGGAGCGGGACTCGGTGCTGGGACCGGCCTCGGTCGTGGCCACCGGCGTGGACGCCACGCCCGCCAGCCTCAACGTGGTCCCGGACCGGGCAACGGTGACCCTGGACTGGCGCATCCTGCCCACGGACACCGAGGAGACCCTGCTGGCCCGAGTGCGACGAGCGGTCCAGCCGAAGCTCGACGCCGCCGGCGACTGGGGCACGGCGGAGTGCCGCCTGGCCACCGAACGCCAGCGCGCCTACACCGGCGCGGCGGAAGAGCGGAGCATCCTCAGTCCCGGCTTCCTCATGGACCCGGCCCACCCGGTGGTGCAGGCCGCCGCCCAGGCCGTCGGTACCCGGAGCGCACGGGGAGTCGCCGGTCCGGCCCGCGTCCGCCCGTGGACCTTCGCCACCGACGGCGGCTGGACGTGCGGCGTGCGGGGAATCCCCACGATCGGGTTCGCTCCCGGACTGGAGCGCCACGCCCACACCAATACGGAGCGCCTCAACCTGGACGACGCCCGCTGGGCTTACGGCAGGTACCTCGAGCTGGTCCCCGCGGTGCAGGAGGCGGCTGGACGCTGACGGGCTGTACCCGCCAACGGCCGTCGCCTTACGCCATCGGCACCACTGGCAGGATCTTCCCCTCGACCCGCTCGAATATCTCGTCCAGGCTGGTGCCCGTGATCGTGAGGCCGTGGTTCTTGAGGCCCACCACGCAACGCGCAGGATCGTCAGCCTCCCGCACCAAGTCGGCCACCGCCTTGCCCAGCTCCCGAGTCCCACAGGGGAAGTTGAACTCCGTGGACGGGATGCCCTCCATCCAGCCGTGGACATGGAGGATGGCGCCGACTCCGGGGTGCTCCTGGTAGATCATCCAGTGCTCGATGGCGTCCACCGACACGCGCCGGGGCTCGACGCCGAGGGGGTGGCCCACTCGCATCCCGTTCCGCTCCGGGTCGTAGTCCTTCACCATGAGGACGTGTGTGCCGATCTCATGCAGGTTGGACTTGTCCACCCCGCTGGCGCTCATCCAGAACCAGTCGTCGTCGAAGCGCGCCGACACGTTCCCGTACGACAGGCCCCCGATCCCGAAGAGCCGCTTCACGTGGCGGAAGTCCCGCTCCGGCAGGAGCTTGTCCATGGGGAAGGGGGCCGGCAGCAGGTCTAGGCCGTTCAGCTTCTTGCCGGCCCGGTAGATCGACTCGGTGATCTCGTCCCCGTTCCAGAGCTCCTCGGGCAGGTCGGGCTCGAAGAAGTTCTCGATGACCAGCGTGGAAGACGCCAACGGGTGAATCCGTTCGTATACCGCGTCGAAGTAGTGCGCCCGGTCCGCGTTGCCGGAGACGATGTAGTGCCCCTGCTCCAGCGTAACGAAGTGGACGTCGGGATCGCCGTGGGGACCCGGCACCAGCCCCACCGCCAAGTTGGCCAGCGCCCGGATCAGCGTCGGATAGCCCTGGGGGATCGGGTCCGTAAAGGGGCTGGGGAACTCGGTTACGGCGCACACGAAGACCGACTGGGCGTGCCGGCGCACCGGACGAGGCTCGTCCTTCGGGAAGAAGTTGACGACGAGCTTGGCGTCGACGGCTTCGTCGATGTGGCGATGGCCCTGCGATTCCATCACCGTCCGCAACCCCTCGGCGAACCAGCCGAAGGTGTCGCTATTAGAAGCGCCGGCGAATGTGAAGTCCATTTAGAAGGTGCGCCCTCTTGTTTCGTGGTCGTCGCCGAGCCCGCTGCCCTCGCACGCGGCTGCTGCGGGCCAACAGTAGGCAAACCGTACAATAGGCCGGCGCTTCGCGCCAGAGCAACCCCGCCCCTTTCGTTTCACGCCCTGTCTTCGCTATCTTGCGTTGGCAACCTGCCCGCTCCGCCCGGGAACGGCGGAGCCCGCCAAGTCACCGCGGTCCATGGGAGTGTCCCGAGAAGATGAGAGCATACGAGGTCGTCTACATTCTGGACGCCGGCCTGGAACGGGCCGATGTGGACGCCAAGTTGGAGGCGTTCCACGCCGTTCTGGGCGGCGAGGTTTCCGCAGTGGACCACTGGGGCGTCCGGCAGTTGGCGTACGCCATCGGCAAGACGGAAACCGCGTACTATGTCGTCGTCCATGTCGAGGCCGATCCCACGGCTCTTCCCGAGTTCGAACGGCTGTTGCGCCTCGACGAAGAGACGATGCGCTATCTGATCGTCGTGAACGAGGGCCAGCCCACGTCGGGCGCCTCCGTTCTGGCCGATCCCCCGTCGACCGAGCAGGCCGAGGCCGGGGACGACGCCCCCACCGAAGGTTCGGAGGAGGCGGACGCTGGGTCGCAAGCGGAGAAGACCCCATCCGAGGCCGAGGACGCTGCCGAGGACGCCAAGGAAGACGACAAAGGCGACGAGGGCGACGAGGACTCCGACGAAGGCGACGCCCCAGACGCCGACCAAGGCGAACAGGACGCGCCGCCGCCCCGCTCGGGCCCGCCCGAGTTTTCCGGAGCCCGGGGCCGTCGTCGCCGCCACGAAGGACCGCCGATCGTCCTCCTCAACTACAAGGACGTGACCACTCTGTCCCGCTTTCTGACGGAGCAGGGCAGGATACTTCCGAAGCGGACCACCAAGGTCACCGCTCGCTTTCAGCGCCAGCTGGGCACCGCCATCAAGCGCGCTCGGTACCTGGCTCTGGTCCCGTACATGAAGGACCACGGTGGCCTGAGATGAGACTCATTCTGCGCGAGACCGTGGAACACCTCGGCCCGGCCGGCGAAGTCGTGGACGTGAAGCCGGGTTATGCCCGCAACTACCTCATCCCCAAGGGACTGGCTTATCGGGCCACCGACGCTGCCCTCAAGCTGATCGAGGAAGACCGCCGCCAGCGAAGCGAAAGGACGCGCCGGGACTACTTGGAGGGACGCCGGCGGGCATCCCAGCTGGAAGGGAAGACGTTCACGCTCCACGCACTGGCTGGCGAAGGGGGGAAGCTCTTCGGCTCCGTCACGCAGCGCGAGATCGCCGAGAAGGCGGCTCAGTCCGGGATCGACTTCGAGGTGGAGCGGCGGGACGTGGTTCTCGACGAGCCGATCAAGGCCTTGGGCGAGTACCGGATCCCGATCCGATTGGGCGCCGAGGTGGAGGTGGAGGTCCGAGTAGTGGTGGAGGCCGAGCCGGTTTGACGGCCCTCGAACGCGTGCCCGCCGAGATCCGGGCCGCAGTTCGCTGTGCCCTCGACAAGAAGGCCGAAGAGGTCGTGGTCCTGGATTTGCGCGACGTCTCGTCCGCCACCGACTTCTTCGTGATCGCCAGCGGGCGGTCCGACGTGCAGGTGAAGGCGATCGCGGAGCATGTGCTCGATTCCGCCAAGGCCGCCGGGGTCCGTCCCGAGCATGTGGAGGGCAGGGACGACGGACGGTGGGTCCTCCTCGACTACATCGACTACGTGGTCCACGTCTTCCACGCCCCGGTGCGGGAGTTCTACCGGCTGGAGGCTCTCTGGGGCGACGCCAAGGTGCTGTCGGTAGCCCCGTGAAGCTGCGGTCCCTTCGCGTTCACGGCTTCAAGTCCTTCCCCGACTCCACCCGCATCGAGTTCCACGACGGAATCACCGCCGTGGTGGGACCCAACGGCTGTGGCAAGTCGAATATCGGCGACGCCATCCGTTGGGTACTTGGCGAGCAGCGTCCATCCGCCATCCGGGGCGCGAAGATGGAGGAGGTGATCTTTCAAGGGACCGCTTCCCGAAAGCCGGTGAACCGGGGCTCCGTCGCCATGGTCGTCTCCAATGAAGACGGCGTGTTGCCCACGCCCTTCGAGGAGGTGGAGATCGGGCGGACCGTGTACCGGGACGGAGGGAGCGACTACGCCCTCAACCGGACCGCCTGCCGGCTGCGGGACATCGTGGACCTGTGCCGGGACACGGGACTGGGCGCGAACGCCTACGCGGTCATCGAGATCAGGATGATCGACGCCATCCTCTCGGAGCGCACCGACGAGCGGCGCTCCCTCTTCGAGGAGGCGGCGGGGATCGGCAAGTACAAGGACCGGCGCCGGGCGGCCCTTCAACGGCTGGAGACCTCGGAGATCGACCTGCGGCGGGTCGAGGACGTCGTGGCCGAGGTCCGGACCAAGGTGCGCTCGCTGGCTCGCCAAAAGGGAAAGGCCCAGCGCTGGCAGGAGCTGCGCGCTCGGCGCCTGGGCGTTGAAGTGACGGTTGCGAGAACCGAGCTGGAGGCGCTGAACGCGCGTCTGGCCGCAGTGGACGGGCAGATTGACGGAGGACGGGAAGAGGGCGCGGGCGTGACGGTCCGCCTGGGCGCGGCGGAGGCCGAGCTGGAGAGTGCGCGGCTGGCGCAGATCGACGCAGAGAAGGGACGAGTGGGAGCCGCCGGGCGCTTTGACGCCGTTCGGACGGAGCTGGCGGGGGTGGAAACGGAGGTTGCGGTGGCGAGGGAGCGCATCGTTGCAGCCGAGCGCCGGGCCGGCCAGATCGAGGCGGAGGAAGAACGGCTGGCCAAGCTTCGCGTGCGGTCCGAAGACGAGTTGACTAGCTACCGGAATGAACGTGTGCAACGTCAATCTGCACTTGAAGTTGCCCAGTCTGACCTAAAGGATCACCGCAAGGAAGTCGCCCAGGTTCGGGGCCGGCTCGAGGCCGCCCGGCGCGAGGTCCGGGAGCTCGAGGAGCGAAGCCGGGCCGTGTCCACGCGGATCGCCCGGGCGGAGGGAAATCGAGCCGCGGCCCGCGTTCAGGCCGAAGAGCTCGGACGCCGGATCGTGCATCTGGTCCGAGACTCTCGGGAGAAGGCGGGCGTGCTGAAGGAGCTGGGAAGTCAGGGCGACATCTTCACGTCCAGAACGACCGAGGCGTGGGCGAAGGCGGCCCAGGCCTCTCGCGACTTCGACGGCTGCCGGCGGCGCATGGAGCTGTTGCGGGAGGAGCTTCGCTTGGTCCGGGAGCGGGAGCGGGAGGCGGAAGCCGGGCGCTCCGCGCTGGACGCCGAACTCGCAGCCCTCCGTCGGGGGGTGGAGGCCGGCGAAGGGGCCGAGGCGCTGGTGGCGGCCGCCCGAGAGGCGTTTCCCGACTTGATCGCAGGAGCGCTGCCCGACTTCGTGCGGATCGCCGGTGCCGACGCCCGCATCGTGGACGACGCGCTGGGCCGCTTCGGTTCCGCACTGGTGGTGCGCGACCGCGACGCCGTGGAACGGCTGGAGGCGTGGTACCGCTCCGGGGCCGTGACCCAGGCCCCCTTGGCGCTGTTGCCTCTGGACGCCGCGCCCCAGCCCCGAGGGCGACTTCCCGCCGGCGTGTCGCCCGAGGGCGACGGCGCTCCCTGGGTCCGGGCGCTGCTGGGGGGCGTGGACGTCTCCGCCGCGACGGGCGGGCTCGATCTCGCCACACGGAGCTGGGCCGATTCCCTGGGCGCCGTCCACTTGGTGCCCGCACAGGCCGCCGGAGGCGCCTTGGAGCGCAGAGCGCGGATCGAATCCGTCGAGGCCGATCGCGAGGCGGCGTTGCGGGAACTCGGGGACGCCAGGTCGTCGCGCACGGCCCTCGAGGAGGACCACGCCCGGAGCGAGTCGGAAACCGACGCGGCTTCGGAGCGCCTCCTCGAGGCTCGGGACGAGGCCCGCGCCGCCGATTCCGAGGCCGCAGCCCACACGGACCGACACCGGCGGCTGGGACGCCGCCAGGAAGAGCTTGCCCGCCACTTGGCCGGGACCAAGGCCGCCCGGGAGAAGGCCGCCGCCCGGGAGCGGGAGGCGGAGGCGGAAGGCGCTCGGCTGGCCCGAGAGGAGAGAGAGGTTGCCGTCCGGGTGGAGGAGCGTCGGAAGGCGCTAGCCGCCGTGGACGCCGAATGGGAGCATGCCCGCGACGCCGAATCGGAGGCGGCGATCCGCTCGGCGCGGCTGGAAAGCGAGGTCGAGCGCCTTCGGGGCCGGGTGTCCGACGTGTCCCGGGTCGTCGAGCGGGCAGCGACGGAGACGGCGGAGCTCGGCCGCGAGGCGAGGAAGCTGGCCGAGGCGCTGGAGACCGCGCGGCAGGGCAGCCGGCAGGGCGGCGAACGGCTGGAGCGCCTCTTCGGGGAGCGCGAGGAGGCCAGGAACGTGCTGAACACGCGCGACGAGGCGCTGCAGGAGGCGTCCGAGTCCGTCGTGGAGGCCGAACGGCGGGTTCGGAAGATCCGGAAAGCGGAGCGCGACGCGGCCGATGCGCGTCACCGGCTTGAACTGGAGCGCCAGGAGATCCGCAACCGGGCGGAGCGCGTCCGAGAGCGGCTGGAAGGGGAGTGGGGCCGGCCGCTGGAAGCGCTGTTCGAGGACGCGGCGCCCGTTGAAGGCTCGGCGGACGACCTGCGCACCGAGCTTGTCGAGATCGTGGAGCGCTTGGCCAAGATCGGTCCGGTCAACATGCTTGCCGTGGAGGAGCACGCCGAGGAAAGTGCCCGCCTGGATTTCCTCTCGCAGCAGCAGGAGGACTTGGTGGCCGCCAGGGACGACCTGCGCGCCGCCATCCGTCGGATCAACGCCACTGCCACCGAGCTGTTCATGACCAGCTTCGAGGCGATCCGACAGAACTTTCGGGACACCTTCCGGCACCTCTTCAGCGGCGGCGAAGCGAACCTGTGGCTGGCGGACCCGGAGGACCCTCTCGAGTCGCCCGTCGAGATTCACGCGGCGCCCCGCGGCAAGCGGACACAGCGGATCGACCTGCTCTCCGGCGGAGAGAGAGCCCTGACCGCCCTCTCCCTCCTCTTTGGGATCTACTTGGTCAAGCCCAGCCCGCTGTGCGTCCTGGACGAAGTGGACGCGCCGCTGGACGAGTCGAACATCGGCCGCTTCATCCGTCTCCTCCAGGGCTTCAAGTCCCGCACCCAGTTCGTGGTGATCACCCACAACCCCCGCACCATCGAGGCGGCGGACTGGATCTACGGGGTGACGATGGAGGAGCCCGGCGTGTCGTCGATCGTCGGCGTTCGCTTGGAGAAGCCCCGAAGCGCGACGGGAGCCGCGACGAGGTGACTTAAGCGAACCGTGACCAGGAGCAACCGTGACCAGGAAGAGGACAAGATCCGGGCCGCCGCTAGGCGGTCGCCGTCTCCGACCGGCGGGACCGTCATGTCCAAAACGAAGGGGGGACTCCGCCGTGTGCTGCGCCTGGCCGGCTGGAATGCGCTGCTGCTCATCGCCGGGCTGGCCTTGATTGGGCTTGCCGGGGAGACGTGGCTCCGTTTGAAGGGCCCGTTCATGACGGTTCACTATTCAGATGTCTTCGTTGCCGATGTGGGCTTGCTGCTGCGTCCCCGCACGGAGGTCCGCTGGACGAACCGAGCCGATTTCTGGACCGTCTCCCGCACCAACAGCCTGGGGTTCCCGGACCGCGAACCGCCGAGCCCCGCACGAGCCGCGGAGAGTTGTCACATCGCCGTGATCGGCGATTCCTTCGTCGATGCGAGGGAGGTGCCGATCTCGGAGAAGTTCCACGTACGGCTTGAAGAGATGGCCGCACGGGAGTTGCCTGCTCTGGACGTCACGACCTCGGCGTTCGGGAAGCGCAGCACCGGGCAGATCAACCAGTTGGCTTGGTACGACCAGTACGTCCGGCATCTGCGCCCTCGGGTGGTCGTGCTCGTCTTCGTTCCAAACGATTTCGTCAACAACTTCCCGATCTTGATGTCCTTGACCTATGGTTTCGACCCGGATCATTGGCCGTATGTCTCCGCGGAGCGAGCCGAGGACGGCGGATTTCGGTTGCGTCCTCCTGACCCGGACTACCGACGATTCAGGCTGCCAATACTGCACCCTCCGGTCCCCCAGTGGCGTTCGGCCGTCGAGCGGTCGATTTCCCCCTCCTGGTTCTGGACGTGGTTGAACGAAGAAGGTTCCCAGCTTACTGGCGCAGGCGAAAACTCCTACTATCTGGAGCGAGTTGCCCGGCTGGAACTGCTGAGCCGGTTCCCCGCCTATGCGCCGTTGCTCGACGAGCGGCAACCTGTCAAGACGCTCACGCGACTGCTGGCCGAAGGGCTAGTCTCCACGGGAGTCTTCCGGCTGCTTGCTGAAGAGAACGGTGGGCCGTTGTACACAGAAACCCTCGCTTTCACCGCCTTAGCACTGGACGAGTTCAAGAAACGTGCGGAGCGGGACGGCGCGGCGCTGGTCATTCTGGCGTCACATCGCATGCGCCGGGTCCCCGACGGGGGTGGTGCGCTTGCCCGGCTGAACGAGCTCGCCTCAGAGCGACGCATCCCCGTCGTCGACCATGGCGACTTCATCAACGCCCGGGGGGCCGAGCCGCGCGACGCCGAGTGGGCTCACGACAACCACTGGAACCTCGCCGGCCACCGCTGGGCGGCGGAAGCCCTGCTGGAATACCTGAAGCAGAATCAAGGAGTCTGCGAGTGACCGCACTCGGGCCGTCGCATCGACAAGGACAACCCGGCACAAGGGAGTTGCCCATGTAGGTTGACGCGAGCTGGCGCGCCGTTTCTCTTCAGCTTCCCCCGGAAGAAGTTCCGCGCTAGGTCCCACCGGCTTCCGACAAAACGGCACCCAGAACCAAGCTGCCTCGCGCAACCCTGATTCGGCAAGTCGTCGAACCCTCCCGAATGCCCACACCCTTGAAACGGCCCCTCCTTACCGTGATCGGCTCGGGCACCCTAGTGCCGTCAAGCCCAGCCCGCTGTGCGTCCTGGACGAAGTGGACGCGCCGCTGGACGAGTCGAACATCGGCCGCTTCATCCGTCTCCTCCAGGGCTTAAGCGAACCGTGATCAGGAGCAACCGTGACCAAGGAAGAGGACAAGATCCGAGCCGCCGCTAGGCGGTCGCCGTCTCCGACCGGCGGGACCGTCATGTCCAATACGGGGGGACTCCGCCGTGTGCTGCGCCTGGCCGGCTGGAATGCGCTGCTGCTCATGGCCGGGCTGGCCCTGATTGGGCTTGCCGGGGAAACGCGGCTCCGTTTGAAGGGCCCGTTCATGGCAGTTCACCACCAAGACGTCTTCGTTGCCGATGTGGGCTTGCTGCTGCGTCCCCGTACCGAGGTCCGCTGGACGAACCGAGCCGATTTCTGGACCGTCTCCCGCACCAACAGCCTAGGGTTCCCGGACCGCGAACCGCCGAGCCCCGCGCGAGCCGCGGAGAGTTGTCACGTCGCCGTGATCGGCGATTCCTACGTTGACGCGAGGGAGGTGCCGATCTCGGAGAAGTTCCACGTACGGCTAGAAGAGATGGCCGCACGGGAGTTGCCTGCTCTGGACGTCACGACCTCGGCGTTCGGGAGGCTTGCCACCGGGCAGATCAACCAGTTGGCTTGGTACGACGAGTACGTCCGGCATCTGTACCCTCGGCTGGTCGTGCTCATCTTTGTTCCAAACGATTTCGTCAACAACTTCCCGCTCTTGATGTCCTTGACCGATGGCCTCGACCCGGATCATTTGCCGTATGTCTCCGCGGAGCGAGCCGAGGACGGCGGATTTCGGTTGCGTCCTCCTGACCCGGACTACCGACGATTCAGCCAAGTGACGCCTCGGAACCCGCCGCGATGGAATAGGCCCGCCGTGCGGATTTCCCCCTCCTGGTTCTGGTCGTGGTTGAACGAAGAAGGTTCCCAGCTTTACTGGCGCCGGCGAAACTCCTACTACCTGGAGCGAGTTGCCTGGCTGGAACTGCTGAGCCGGCTCCCCGCCTACGCGCCGTTGCTCGACGAGCGGCAACCTGTGTCAAAGACGATCACGCGACTGCTGCCCGAAGGGCTAACCAACGGGGTCTTGAGGTTGCTAGCGGAAGAGAACGGTGGGCCGTTGTACACAGAAACCCTCGCTTTCACCGCCTTCGCACTGGACGAGTTCAAGAAACGTGCGGAGCGGGACGGCGCGGCACTGGTCATTCTGGCGTCGCATCGCATGCGCCGGATCCCCGACGAGGGTGCGCTTGCCCGGCTGAACGAGCTCGCCTCAGAGCGACGCATCCCCGTCGTCGACCATGGCGACTTCATCAACGGCCAGGGGGCCGAGCTGCGCGACGCCAAGTGGGCACATGACGTCCACTGGAACCTCGCCGGCCACCGCTGGGCGGCGGAAGCGCTGCTGGAATACCTGAAGCAGAATCAAGAACTCTGCGAGTGACCGCACTCGGGCCGTCGCATCGACAAGGACAACCCGGCACAAGGGAGCCGCCCATGTAGGTTGACGCGAGCTGGCGCGCCGTTTCTCTTCAGGTTCCCCCGGAAGAAGTTCCGCACTAGGTCCCACCGGCTTCCGACAAAACGGCACCCAGAACCAAGCTGCCTCGCGCAACCCTGATTCGGCAAGTCGCCGAACCCTCCCGAATGCCCACACCCTTGAAACGGCCCCTCCTTACCGTGATCGGCTCGGGCACCCTAGTGCCGTCAAGCCCAGCCCGCTGTGCGTCCTGGACGAAGTGGACGCGCCGCTGGACGAGTCGAACATCGGCCGCTTCATCCGTCTCCTCCAGGGCTTCAAGTCCCGCACCCAGTTCGTGGTGATCACCCACAACCCCCGCGCCATTGAGGCGGCGGACTGGATATACGGGATGACGATGGAGGAGCCCGGCGTGTCGTCGATCGTCGGCGTTCGCTTGGAGAAGCCCCGAAGCGCGACGGGAGCCGCGACGAGGTGACGAGACTCCCGGCAGATGCAAGGCGGTTGCCGCCTCCCGACCGGCGGGACCATATCTCCAAACGCCGGGCGGTCCGCCGTGTCCTGCGCGTGGCCGGCTGGAACGCGTTGCTGCTCATGGCCGTGCTAGCCCTGATTGGGCTTGCCGGGGAGACGTGGCTCCGTTTGAACGTCCCGTTCATGACAGTTCACAGGCCAGACGTCTTCGTTCCCGACGTGGGCTTTCTGCTGCCTCCCCGCACGGAGGTCCGCTGGACGAACCAAGTCGATTTCTGGGCCGTCTCCCGCACCAACAGCCTGGGGTTCCTGGACCGCGAACCGCCGAGCCCCGCGCAAGCCGCGGAGAGTTGCCACATCGCCGTGATCGGCGGTTCCTTCGTTGCAGCGAAGGAGGTGCAGATCTCGGAGAAGTTCCACGTACAGCTCGAAGAGATGGCCGCACGGGAGTTGCCTGCTCTGGACGTCACGACCTCGGCGTTCGGGAGGGGCGGTACCGGGCAGATCAACCAGTTGGCCTTGTACGACGAATACGCCCGGCATCTGCGCCCTCGGCTGGTCGTGCTCGTCTTCACTCCACCCGATTTCACCAACAATTTCCCGTTCTGGAGGCTCGTGAACAGTGGTCTAGACCCGGATAATTCGCCGTATGTCTCCGCGGAGCGAACCGAGGACGGCGGATTTCGGTTGCGTCCTCCTGACCCGGATTACCGCCGATTCATGTCGCCGCGACTGACCCCTCCGGCCATGTTGCTCGTCAAGCGGATTGCCTCCCGTTCCTGGTTCTTGGGGTGGGTGAACCGCAGACGCTCCGTGCATTTCATAGACGGTAGGCGCACCCGCGCGGAGCGAATTGCCCGGCTGGAACTGCTGAGCCGGCGGCCCGCCTATGCGCCGCTGCTTGACGAGCAGCAGACTGGTGTCATGCCGGCTGAAGAGGCAATCCCCGTCATGAGGTTGCTTGCAGAAGAAAGCGGTGGGCCGTTGTACACCGAAGCGCTCGCCTTCACCGCCTTCGCACTGGACGAGTTCAAGAAACGCGCGGAGCGGGACGGCGCGGCTCTGGTCATTTTGGCGTCGCATAGAATGCACCTGCGCCCCTACGGGGGCGGTCTTGCCTCGCTGAGCGACCTCGCCGCAGAGCGACGCATCCCCGTCGTCGACCAAGGCGACTTCATCAACCGCCGGGGTGCCGAGCCGAGCGACGCCCAGTGGGCACATGACGGCCACTGGAACCTCGCCGGCCACCGCTGGGCGGCGGAAGCACTGTTGGCATACCTGGAGCAGAATCAAGAACTCTGCGAGTGACCTCCAGCAGGGGCGGGGTCAAGGTGGCGTCCAGGCCGCGGACCGTGCCGTCGTGGAGCGATGCCCATGTAGGTTGACGCGAGCGGGCGCGCGCCGTTTCTCTTCAGGTTCCCCCGGAAGAAGTGCCGCCGAACCCTCCCGAATGCCCACACCCTTGAAACGGCCCCTCCTTACCGTGATCGGCTCGGGCACCCTAGTGCCGTCAAGCCCAGCTCGCTGTGCGTCCTGGACGAAGTGGGCGCGCCGCTGGACGAGTCGAACATCGGCCGCTTCATCCGTCTCCTCCAGGGCTTCAAGTCCCGCACCCAGTTCATGGTGATCACCCACAACCCCCGCACCATCGAGGCGGCGGACTGGATATACGGGGTGACGATGGAGGAGCCCGGCGTGTCGTCGATCGTCGGCGTTCGCTTGGAGAAGCCCCGAAGCGCGACGGGAGCCGCGACGAGGTGACGAGACCCCCGGCAGATGCAAGGCGGTTGCCGCCTCCCGACCGGCGGGACCATATCTCCAAACGCCGGGCGGTCCACCGTGTCCTGCGCGTGGCCGGCTGGAACGCGTTGCTGCTGCTCATGGCCGGGCTGGTCATTGGGCTTGCCGGGGAGACGTGGCTCCGTTTGAACGTCCCGTTCATGACAGTTCACAGGCCAGACGTCTTCGTTCCCGACGTGGGCTTTCTGCTGCCTCCCCGCACGGAGGTCCGCTGGACGAACCAAGTCGATTTCTGGACCGTCTCCCGCACCAACAGCCTGGGGTTCCTGGACCGCGAACCGCCGAGCCCCGCGCAAGCCGCGGAGAGTTGCCACATCGCCGTGATCGGCGATTCCTTCGTTGCAGCGAAGGAGGTGCCGATCTCGGAGAAGTTCCACGTACGGCTCGAAGAGATGGCCGCACGGGAGTTGCCTGCTCTGGACGTCACGACCTCGGCGTTCGGGAGGGGCGGTACCGGGCAGATCAACCAGTTGGCCTGGTACGACGAATACGCCCGACATCTGCGCCCTCGGCTGGTCGTGCTCGTCTTCCTTCCAAACGATTTCACCGACAATTTCCCGTTCTTGGGGCTCGTGAACAGTGGTCTCGACCCGGATCATTCGCCGTATGTCTCCGCGGAGCGAGCCGAGGACGGCGGATTCTGGTTGCGTCCTCCTGACCCGGATTACCACCGATTCAATGTTGCCGCGACTGACTCCCCCCCCCCGGCCATGTTGCTCGTCAAGCGGATTGCCTCCCGTTCCTGGTTCTTGGGGTGGGTGAACCGCAAACGCTCCGTGCATTTCATAGACGGTAGGCGCATCTATGCGGAGCAAGTTGCCCGGCCGGAACTGCTGAGCCGGCGGCCCGCCTATGCGCCGCTGCTTGACGGGCAGCAGACTGTGTCAAAAGACAACACGCGAATGCCGGCTGAAGAGGCAATCCCCGTCTTGAGGTTGCTTGCAGAAGAAAGCGGTGGGCCGTTGTATACCGAAACGCTCGCCTTCACTGCCTTCGCACTGGACGAGTTCAAGAAACGCGCGGAGCGGGACGGCGCGGCTCTGGTCATTTTGGCGCCGCATAGAATGCACCTGCGCCCCTACGGGGGCGGTCTTGCCTCGCTGAGCGACCTCGCCGCAGAGCGACGCATCCCCGTCGTCGACCAAGGCGACTTCATCAACCGCCGGGGTGCCGAGCCGAGCGACGCCCAGTGGGCACATGACGGCCACTGGAACCTCGCCGGCCACCGCTGGGCGGCGGAAGCGTTGCTGGAATACCTGAAGCAGAATCAAGAACTCTGCGAGTGACCTCCGGCAGGGGTGGGGTCAAGGTGGCGTCCAGGCCGCGGACCGTGCCGTCGTGGAGCGATGCCCATGTAGGTTGACGCGAGCGGGCGCGCGCCGTTTCTCTTCAGGTTCCTCCGGAGAAGTGCCGCCGAACCCTCCCGAATGCCCACACCTTTGAAACGGCCCCACCTTACCGTGATCGGCTCGGGCACGCTAGTGCCGTCGGCTCGGCGGTCGTCGTCCAGTTGCCTGCTGGAAGCCGGCGACCTTCGGGTCCTGCTCGACGTCGGCCCCGGGGCCGTTCACGGCTTGGCCCGGCACGGCAAGTGCTGGTGGGCCGTGACCCATGTGGTGCTCAGCCACTACCACACCGACCACTTCGGCGACCTGCCGCACCTCCTCTTCGCCCTCAAGTGGGCGTCGCCAACCCAGCGGAACCGACCGCTGCACGTACTGGGACCTCCGGGTCTGAGCGACCGGGTGAAGGCTCTGCGCGCCGCACACGGCGACTTCATCGCCGACCCCGGGTTCGAGGTGGCGTACCACGAGGTCAGCCGGGCCGGCCGCTGGACCGACGGTGCCGCCGGCCTGGAGCTGGAGTTCGCGCCGACCCCCCACGCGGATCACTCCGTCGCGGTTCGCGCCCAACTTGCTGGCGCGGCTGTCGGCTACACGGGCGACACGGGACCGCAGCCGGCACTCGGGCCGTTCTTCCAGGGCGTGGACGTGCTCGTCGCCGAGTGCGCCTACCCTGACCCGCCTCCCGTCCCCACGCACCTCACGCCCCGCTCTGTTGCCGCCCTCGCGAACGCCGCCCGACCGGGCACGCTCGTACTGGTTCACCTTTACCCGTCGCTGGACGCCGGCGCGGTGCCGGATCTGGTCCGGGCGGCTGGGTACGACGGCGAGACCGTGTGCGCCGAAGACGGCCAGGAGTTTCAATGCTGATCGTGATGGATCATCGGGCCACGCCCGAAGAGATCGAGCGCGTCGTCGAGACGATCGGCGAGATGGGCTACGGCGCCCAGCCCATTCCCGGCCGCCAGCGCACCGCCGTCGGGCTCGTGGGCAACGACGGACGAGTGGAATCGGCTCGACTGGAAGGGCTCCCCGGGGTCCGCGAAGTCATCAGGGTCAGCAAGCCCTATAAGCAGGTGTCCCGGGAGTGGCGGGACGAGGACACACTGGTGGACGTGGGCAACGGCACGGTGCTGGGCGGTCGCGAAGTCGTGCTCATGGCGGGTCCGTGCGCCGTGGAGGGGCGAGACCAGATCCTGCAGATCGCCGCCCAAGTGCGCGACGCGGGC
Source organism: Longimicrobiales bacterium (assembly GCA_958296005.1). GTDB lineage: Bacteria > Gemmatimonadota > Gemmatimonadetes > Longimicrobiales > Gaopeijiaceae > CATQHQ01. The sequence continues at coordinate 1,337,873 of CATQHQ010000002.1, read as the reverse complement.
GCAAGCGTGCTGCGCGGGGGCGCCTTCAAGCCCCGTACGTCCCCCTACTCGTTCCAGGGGTTGGGCGAGAAGGGGCTGGAGCTGCTGGCCCTCGCCCGCGAGGAGACCGGCTTGGCCGTCGTCACCGAGGCGGTGGACTCGGAGAGCGTGGCGCTCGTGGCCGAATACGCCGACATCGTTCAGATCGGCGCCCGCAACATGCAGAACTACCCCCTCCTCAAGCGGGCGGGGAGGGCGGGGAAGCCCGTGCTCCTCAAGCGCGGCATGTCCGCCACGATCAACGAGCTCCTTCTGGCCGCCGAGTACCTGCTGAGCGCGGGCAACCCCAACGTGATCCTCTGCGAACGGGGCGTCCGCAGCTTCGACACCCAGACCCGCAACCTCCTCGACCTGACCGCGGTTCCCCTCGTCAAGTCCCTCACGCACCTGCCGATCGTCGCCGATCCCAGCCACGGCACCGGCGTCCGCACCAAGGTCACTCCCATGGCCAGAGCCGCGGTGGCCGCGGGTGCCGACGGCTTGGTGGTCGAGGTGCACCCGGACCCGCCCACGGCCCTCTCCGACGGTGCCCAGAGCCTCTACCCGGAGCAGTTCGCCGAACTGGTGGCCCAGTGCGGCCCAATCGCAGAGGCGATCGGACGGTCGTTGGCGTCGGCGGTTCAACGCACGACGTGAGCCCGGCCCCACACGGCGGGAAGCTGCCGCCGGGGCACGAGGCCGGCCGCAGGGGCGAGCAGCTGGCGGCCGACCACTTGGCGGCGAAGGGCTGGACCATCCTCGCCCGGAACTACCGCGCCGGCCCCAAGGAGATCGATCTGGTGGCGCGGCGAGGGAGCACCGTCGCCTTCGTGGAGGTGAAGACGCGGACCACGCGCTCCGGCGGCACGCCCCTGGACCCCGTCGGATGGCGGAAGCGTCGGGCCGTAGAGACCGCCGCTCGCCGATGGGTCCACGAGAGCGGCCGGCCCGGCACGACCTACCGCTTCGACGCGGTGTCCGTAGACATGACGGGCCATGCGCCCCAAATCGAGCACCTGCCCGACGCTTGGCGTCCCGGCGGCTGACGCCCGCGCCGATTTGACTCCGTTCCCGGTCGTGATACCTTTCGGTGTGCCCCAGGCCCCGCGGAACGGGAGCCCATGAACTCCGTCAGGGCCCCGCAGGCAGCAGCGGTAAGTGTGGTGAACGTTGTCGCGGCAAGCCTGGGGTGCACTCTCCCCTCCCTCGGCCGGGGGACCCCGGCGGCGACCCGCTAAAGACGGCGCCCTTGTCCTACCTCGCCCTCGCTCGAAAGTACCGGCCCCGCCGCTTCGGCGACGTCTCGACCCAGGAACACGTCTCCGAGACTCTCAAGCACGCTCTGTCGGGGGGAAGGGTCGGCCACGCCTACCTCTTCTGCGGCCCTCGGGGCGTCGGCAAGACCACGCTGGCCCGGATCCTGGCGATGGCCCTCAACTGCCCGGAGCGCGAGCCCGACGGCGAGCCCTGCGGCAGCTGCGAGAACTGCGCCCGCATCTGGGGGGGCCACACGTCGCTGGACGTGGTGGAGATCGACGCCGCATCCAACCGCGGAGTGGACGACGCCCGGGAACTGCGCGAACGCGCCATGTACGCCCCCTCGGAGGAAGGCCGCCACAAGGTCTACATCCTCGACGAGGCCCACATGCTCACGCGCGAGGCGTGGAACGCCCTCCTCAAGATCCTGGAGGAGCCGCCTCCCCGCGTGATCTTCGTCTTCGCCACGACCGAAGCCCAGAAGATCCAGCAGACGGCGTCGCCGATCCTCTCGCGCTGCCAGCGGTTCGACTTCAGGCGCATTGGGGCTGGCGACATCGTGGAACGCCTCTCCGAAGTCCTCGACCGCGAAGGCATCGCCCACCACGCCGGCGCGCTCCGGGCGATCGCTCGCAAGGCCAACGGCGGGATGCGCGACGCGCTTTCGATGCTGGATCAAGTGCTGGCCTTGTCCGGCCGCGAGGTCTCGGTGGATGCTGTCGTCCGGGTGCTGGGCGTGGTCGCCGAGGAGCGCTACCTGGAGCTCTTCGACTTGGTGGCCGAGCGCCGGCACGGGTCGGTCTTCGACTTCGTCGAGGGGTTGCTGGACGAGGGGTACGAGCTGGTCGAGTTCTACCACGGGCTGGCGGAGCGCCTCCGTCTCCTGCTGCGCATCTCCTTGGACCCGAACGCCGAGTCGGGCGACCTAGGTGCAGAGACCCACAAGGCGTTCGCCCAGCGCGCGGTGGCCTTTGCCCCGGGCGACCTGGTCCGGATGCTGGCCATGGCTTCGGACCTGGAGGCGGGCGGAAGCTTGCGGCGCACCGGTCGGCCCCGCGTCCTCATCGAGATGCTGCTGCTGCGCATGAGCTATCTGGACCGGACCGTCGAGCTCGAAGAGATCGTCCGAGCCCTGGGCGGCGCACCAGCCGGCGACCGGACCCCCCGCTCCGCAACGGCGGCGCCGGAGCCGCCCGTGTCCGGCGGTCTCGTCGGCGCTTGGCAAGCCCTGATGAGTGCGCCCGGAAAGATTCCACCGGGCGAGAAGGTCTTCCTCCGCACCGCCCGAGCCAGGGAGCAGAACGGCGACCTCGTGCTGGAGGTTCCGGCGGGACCGGCGGCGCAGGCCCTCCGCAAGCCTGCCTTGATGGAATCGCTGAAGGCGGGGTTGGCCCTTTATTCGGCTCGGGGTTCGGTCGAAATTCAGATAAAGGAAGTCGGCGACGCTCCCGCCCGCGGCAACAGCAGCTCTCGGCTGACCCACGGCGCTGTGCGGGAGGCCCGCGTGAAGGAGCTGACCAAGCGCGCGCCCTTCCTCGAGCGGGCGATCACGGAACTGGACCTTCAACTGGCGGACTGACGTTCCAGCCAAAGCGAGAACCGGATGACGAACATTCAGCAGGTCATGAAGCACGTGCAGGCGCGGATGCAGGAGTTCCAGGAAGGGCTGGACGCCCAGGTCCTGGAAGCGTCCTCCGGGGGCGGGATGGTGACCGCCCGGGTGTCGGGGAAGGGCGATCTGAAGGCCCTCGAGATCGATCCGGCGGTCATCGACCCTTCCGACCCGGAGATGCTGGAGGACCTCATCGTCGCCGCCGTGGCAGCGGCCCAGAACGGCGCGCGCAAGTTCTCAGAAGAGCATATCCGCCGCACCGCGGGCGGGTTGCCCAGCCAGTTCTCCGACCTGTTCTAGGGCGGACCCGCCGGCCGTGTCGTCGATCGACAGCCTAGCCCAAGAGTTCGGCCGGCTTCCAGGGATCGGGACCAAGACGTCCGCCCGGCTGGTGTACCATCTGCTCAAGGGGCCGAAGGTGGATCTGCACCGCTTGGCCACCGCCCTTTCCGACGTGGCGGATCGGGTCCGTCCCTGCCGCGTGTGCGGGAGCTACAGCGACGACGAGGTCTGCGGCGTGTGCCGGGATCCTTCCCGGAACGCGAAGGTGATCTGCGTGGTGGAGGAAGCCTACGAGGTGGGCGCCATCGACCGCAGCGGGATGTACCGGGGCGTCTTCCATGTCCTGGGGGGCCGGCTGTCGCCTCTAGACGGCGTGGGTCCCGAGAAGCTGAACATCGACGGCTTGATGAGCCGGGTGGGTGCCGAGGAAGCTGGTGCCCAGGAAGCCGGTGCCGAGGAAGTCATCCTCGCCACCAACGCCAGCGTGGAGGGCGAAGCCACCGCCGTGTACGTCGAGAACCTGCTGCGCCCGTTTCCCCTGCGGATCACCCGGCTAGCCCGAGGCATCCCCATGGGGAGCGACCTGGAGTACGTGGACGGCACCACGATCGCCGAAGCGCTGGCGGGTCGTCGGGAGATGGCGCGGCCGTGAGTCGAAGCTGGCGGCGAACCGGGTTCTTCCTGCTGGGCGTCGGCGCCGTGGGCGCGGTGCTGGCCCTCGTCCTCCGAGACCAGGTCGAGCGCCATCGTCGCAACCTCTTCAGCCCCAACGCGTTCCGTCGCTTGGCGGCGATCCGCCACCTGACCGGCGAGCCCGCCAGCATCGACGCCGTCACCTTGCTTCGGGACTTCACTGCCTGGGAGCCCCGTCCGATCCTGCGGGGGCAAGCAAGCTCGGTGCTCGCGCGGATGGAGGCGGAGTTGCGAGAGAGGGAGGCCGACGCTTGAACCTTCCCAACGCGATTACGATCGCTCGGATCGTCGCGTGCCCGGTGATCTTTGCGCTGTCGCTCTCCCCTTCGGTCGGCGCTCGCTACGCCGCGTTCGTCGTCTTCGTCCTGGCCGCGGTCTCGGACCTGTGGGACGGCTACTTGGCGCGCAAGCACGGGCAGATCACCGACACCGGAAAGTTGCTGGACCCACTGGCCGACAAGCTCCTTCTGGCGTGCACCTTCGTCCCGCTCTACCTCGTCGCCCAGAGGCCCGAAGCGCTGGACCGGGTGCCCGTGTGGGGCGTCCTTCCTCTTTGGGTGCTGCTGGTGGTGTTCGGTCGCGAGCTGCTGATCACCCTCTTCCGCACCTGGGCGTCCCGGCGGGGCGTGGTGATCTCGGCCGGCAGGTCGGGCAAGCGCAAGACCTTGATCCAGAACCTCTTCATCGGTGGGCTGCTGCTCTGGTACCCCCTGGCATGGACGGGTGCCGAAGCCGGCTGGTCCGGCTGGTTCTGGTCGTCATGGAGCGTGTTCCACGCCGGTTGGGTCGCCGCGACGCTGATCGTCGCGCTGTTCATGACCGTATACTCGATGCTCGACTACCTCTGGAGCTATCGCGCCCTCGTGCGGGGACGGGCGTAGCCGTGGACCGGGGCGTGGTCCGCTACCGATCGGCCCAGGCGTTGTTGGAGCACTTGGCCCTTTCCGCAACGACGCTGGACATCCGGCTCGCGATCGCCGAAAGCTGCACGGGCGGGCTCGTGGCCAAGATGATCACCGACATGCCCGGCGCGTCGGCCCATTTTCTGGGCGGGATCGTTGCCTACAGCGACGAGGCCAAGGTTCAGCACCTCGACGTAGACCCGAAGGCGATCGCCAAGCACGGCTCAGTGTCCAAGATCGTGGCCCTCCAGATGGCGTTCGGCGCTTGCCGGCGGTTCTCGGCCGACTTGGCCCTGGCGGTGACCGGGATCGCGGGACCGGCCGGGGGGAGCCCCGACAAGCCGGTCGGAAGCGTCTGGATCGCCGTGGCCCAGTCCGACGGAACGGGCGAGGCGCGCCTGGAACGGTTCGAAGGCGGACGCAGGAGCATCCGCGACAAGAGCGCGGTCGCGGTTCTGCGACTGGCGTCTGAAGCGATTGCTTGGCGGGTCCGGTGACCGACCAACGTGAAGAAGGGACGAGACCAACGAAATGGAACATGACGACACGACGACCAACGAGATGAAGTCGGACGAGACCCCGGCGGAGGAGGCGTCTCCAGCCGACGAGGCGGACCCGACCCACGTCGCCGACGAGGCCGCCGCCGACCCCGAGGTCAGCGAGGTGGAGGACCTCCGCGCCGAACGAGACCAGTGGCGCGACCGTCACCTTCGGCTGGCCGCCGACTTCGACAACTACCGGAAGCGGTCCGACGAGCGGATGCGTGTGCGCTGGGACCGAGCACAGGCCGATCTGGTGTCTCGCCTGTTGGACCCGCTGGACGACCTGCTCCGCATATCGGAGTTGGATCACGAGACCAGCGCCAACGCCGAGGCGGTCGTGGAGGGCGCCGGCCTCGTGGAGCGCAAGTTCTTCCGAATCCTGGAGGACGTCGGCATCGAAGTGGTGAACCCGGAGGGAGAGCCCTTCGACCCGAACACCATGGAAGCGATGATGCGGGCGCCGGCCGAATCCGAGGAGGACGACGACATGGTGGAGCGCGTCTTCCAGAAGGGCTACGTCCTCAAGGGCCAGCTTCTGCGGCCGGCCCGAGTCAGCGTCTACAAGGCGGGCTAGCGGGGTACGGGGGGGCGATGACGACCACGGACAAGGACTACTACGCCATCCTGGGTGTCGACGAGAAGGCTGGCGGCGAGGAGATCAAGAAGGCGTACCGACGGCTGGCGAAGCGCTACCACCCCGACGCCAACCGGAACGACCCGAAGGCGGCGGACCGCTTCAAGGAGGTGGGCGAAGCCAACGCGGTCCTGTCGGATCCGGCCAAGCGCAAGAAGTACGACCGGATGCGGAAGCTGGGTGCCTTCGGCTTCAGCGGCGCACGGGGCGGCTCCCGGAGCAGCCCGGCGACGTCGCCTCCCTCCGGAGGCTTCTCCTTCGAGGATCTGGGGGGCCTGGGCGGCTTCTCCGACATCTTCTCGTCGATCTTCGACCGGGGCGACAAGCAGCAGACCTCCAAGCCCAAGGGTCCGCGCAAGGGACGCAACGTCGAGTACAACGTCGAGATCGAGTTCATGACCGCGGCCACCGGCGGCAAGGTGTCCCTGTCGGTGCCGATTACCGAGGAGTGCGCGACGTGCCGAGGCTCCGGGGGCGCGGCCGGGGCCGAGTGGAAGCCTTGCGGCGAGTGCGGCGGATCCGGAAGCGTGTCGTTCGGGCAGGGCGGGTTCGCCGTCAAGCGCCCCTGTCCCGCATGCGTGGGCCGGGGACGGAAAGCCTCGCGTCCGTGCGAGTCGTGCCGCGGCGCGGGAGAGGTTCACCAGAGCCGAAAGATTCAGCTCGCGGTGCCCGCCGGGGTGGAGACCGGCTCCAAGGTGAGGCTGACCGGTCAGGGCGAGCGGGGCGAGAAGGGGGGTGCGCCCGGCGACCTGGTCATCACCTTCAAGGTCAAGCCCCACAAGCTCTTTCGACGGGAGGGCCTGGACGTGCACGCCAAGGTGGCGGTGAACATGGCCAGGGCGATTCTGGGGTCGAAGATCTCGGTGGACACGATCTCGGGGAAGCGAGTCGTTCTGCGCGTGCCGCCGGGCACCCAGTCGGGAACCCGCTTCCGCATCCGGGGTCAGGGCGTGAGGGGGAAGGGCCGGACGGGCGACCAGTTCGTTGAAGTGGTGGTGAAGATGCCCGATTCCCTGACTGTGGAGCAGGAGGACCGGATCAAGCAGTTCGCCGCGTCGGCGGGGATGAAGTGGTAGCGCAGGCGGGAGCGGCTTCCCCGCGCGCATGGGCGATCCGTCCGCCGCCCAGCACCCGGTCCCCGTCGAAGAGCACGCCGGACTGGCCCGGCGTCGCAGCCTTGGCAGGCGCCTCCATCGCGAGCTCCAGGCGATCGGCGCCGCACGCCTCCACGCGGCAGGCCAAGGCGGGCGCTCGGTAGCGGATCTGGACCTGAATCCGCGCTCCCGGCGGCGGGGGCGTTGCCAGCCAGTTGAGCCCGCCCATCACGATCCGCGTCGCGTCGAGCATCTCCCGGGGACCCACGACCACTTCCCGGGTCTCGGGGCGGATCTCCAACACGAACCACGCCTCGGGCCTGCCGCCGCCGATCCCCTTCCGCTGCCCAACGGTGAAGCCGGAGTAGCCGTCGTGACGGCCCACGATCCGACCCGTCCAGTCCACCAGGGGACCGGGCGACAACGCCGGATGCGTCGGCAGGAGCCGCTTCCCAAGCAGATCCCGGTAGTTGCCGGTCGGGACGAAGCATATCTCCTGGGACTCGGGCTTGTCGGCGGTGACGAGTCCGAGCGCCCGAGCGCGCTCTCGGACGGCCGCCTTGTCCAGTTCGCCCACCGGAAAGTGGAGCTTGCCCAGCAGACCCGCCGGCAGGCCCCAGAGGAAGTAGGACTGGTCCTTGGCCGGGTCCAGCCCACGGAGCAGCCTGGGCTGGTCAGCGGTGCGGTCCAGGCGGGCGTAGTGGCCCGACGCCACGCCGTGGCAGCCCAGCGCCCGCCCTCGCTTGAAGAGATCGCGGAACTTGGTGTTGGAGTTGCAGCGCACGCAGGGGTTGGGCGTTCGCCCCCGAGAGTACTCGTGCACGAAGTCGTCGATTACGTCCCGGGTGAACTCGTCTTCGACGTCGAAGACGTAGTGCGGGATGCCTAGTTCGTCCGCCACCCGCCTCGCGTCCTGGATGCCGTCCAGGCCGCAGCACGTCTTGGCCGACGCCGGCGTCCCGCTGTAGCAGAACGTCTTCATGGTGGCGCCGATCACCTCGTGGCCGGCCTCCACGAGCCGGGCCGCGGCCACGGAGGAGTCCACGCCTCCTGACATCGCCACCAGGATCCGCCGCCTGCGTCCGGCGGTCCCGTTGCCGGCTCTCACGCCGCCGCCGCGCGGGCGCACTCGATCGCGTGCGCCACGGCTTCCACGATGCGATCGACGTGGCGGCGCCGGGTCGCGCGGCCGAAGCTGAGGCGCAGGGATGCTGCTTGGTCGCCGGGGTAGAACGCCGTCAGGGTTCGGCTGGGCGAGGACGAGCCGCTGGCGCACGCCGAGCCGCCAGACGCCGCGACGCCGTCCGCGTCCAGCGCCGCCAGCAGCGTGTCCGAGTCCGCGCCCACCACCCGGAGAGAGGAGATGTGCGGCGCTCGGGGACCCTCGTCGCAGGCGACCGCCATCTCCGCGACCCGGCCCAGCACCCGCGCCTCCACATCGTCCCGCAACACGCCCAGGCGGTCTGCCTCCGAGCGCCTTTCCTCCACGGCCAGCCGCAGGGCCTCTGCGAGTCCCACCGCGCCCGCCACGTCTTCGGTCCCGGGGCGCAGCCCACCCTCTTGGCCACCGCCCACGTGAAGGGGTAAGAGCGCCCTCGGCTCGGTCGCGACCAGCACGCCGGTCCCCATGGGGCCGTATATCTTGTGGCCCGTCACGGTGAGCAGCTCCGCCGGGACTTCCGCGAGCGACACGTGGACCTTGCCCACCGCCTGCACGGCGTCGCTGTGGAACGGCACGCCATGAGCCCGGCACTCCGCCGCCACCTCGGCCACGGGCAGCGCGAGGCCGGTCTCGTTGTTCACCCACATGAACGACGCGACCGCCGGCCTCTCGCGAAGCGCGGCGCGCAAGGCGTCGAAGTCCAGCCCGCCGCCGGCATCGGTCGCCACCACCACATGCCGCCCTCCTTCCGCGACGACTTGGCCCGCCGCCTCGAACACCGCGGGATGCTCGATTGAGGACGTCACTACAAGCGGACAGGCGGCCCCCTCGGTCCGCTGGTGCCGGGCACGTCCCAGCACGGCCAAGTTGTCGGACTCGGTGCCGCCTCGAGTGAAGAACACCCGGCGCGGCGTCGTGCCCAAGGATTCGGCCGCCGACCTCCGGGCCTCCTCCAGCCGACGCCTGGCCCGTCGGCCCCAGCCGTGGCCGCTGGACGGGTTCCCCAGCGCCTCTTCGGCGCACCGCGCCAAGGCTTCCCGGACCTCCCGCCGCACCGGCGTCGTGGCGGCGTGGTCGGCGTAGAGGGGGGTGTGGATTCGTCGCATCGAATGACCTCGTGTTCTCCAAAGATGGCCACTTTGCACCACGGTGGAAACGCAGGCGATCCCCTTTGTCGTCCGACGATGTGCGGCATCGGGGCCAGGCCAAGCCACGTACAGGTTGCATTGGAACCGAAATCGCACGTAGTATTGTCCGCGCCGGCCAAGCTTCCAAGGCGAACCGGTCGCCCACGCAAACCCAGTGCAACAATCTAGAGTTGGCCGACCTGCACGGCGCGCCGGCACTCCCGGCGTTCACCCGTTGCCGATCCTCCCTCCACCACTCCCAGTCCCCGTGAACCTGCACGAATACCAAGCGAAGGAACTCTTCCGCCAAGCCGGAATGCCCGTCAACCCGGGCGAAGTCGCCTCCAGCCCCGACGAGGTTCGGGCCCTGGCCGAGAAGTACGGCGGCACCGTCGTGGTCAAGGCGCAAGTGCACTCGGGCGGACGGGGGAAGGCTGGCGGCGTCAAGCTGGCGGACGGCCCGGACGAAGCCGCCGAGCACGCCGAGACGATCCTCGGCATGGAGATCAGCGGCCTCGTCGTCGAGGAGCTGCTGGTGTCGCCGGCCGAGAAGATCGCGACCGAAGCCTACGTGGGCGTCCTCGTGGACCGAGAGGGCCAGTGTCCCGTCTTCATGGTGTCGGCCGAAGGCGGCGTGGACATAGAGGAGGTGGCGGCCACCAACCCCGACGCCGTCCACAAGCTGCGGGTCGACCCCCGCTACGGACTGATGCCCCACCAAGCCTACTGGATGGCGACTCGCCTCTACGACGAACCGGCTCTGGTCCGCCAGTGCGCCAAGGTCCTCTCGGGGCTGTACGACGCCTTCACGCGGAACGGCGCGTCGATGGCCGAGGTCAACCCCCTCATCTCGACCGAGGACGGCCAAGTCAAGGCGATCGACGCCAAAGTCAGCATCGACGGCAACGAGCTCTTCCGCCGACCGACCGTTGAAGCGCTTCGCGACACGGCTTCGGAGGAACAGGGTGCGGCGCGCGCTAGGGAAGCCGGCCTCAGCTTCGTCAAGCTGGACGGAAGCGTGGGCTGCTGCGTCAACGGCGCCGGGCTGGCCATGGCGACGATGGACCTGGTCAAGTACTACGGAGGGGAGCCCGCCAACTTCCTGGACATCGGCGGATCGTCCAACCCGGACAAGGTGGTGGCGGCGCTCGAGATCATCACTGCGGACCCGAATGTGAAGGTGATCCTCTTCAACATCTTCGGGGGCATCACCCGCTGCGACGACGTGGCGAGGGGGATCGTGGAGGCCGCAGGGCGGATCGACATTCGGGTCCCGCTGGTGATTCGCCTTACCGGGACCAACGAGGAGCTGGCCCGGGAGATCTTGGCCGACGCGGGCTTCGAGGCCGTCGCATCGATGGACGAAGTCGTGCAGGCCGCGGTCCGCGTGGCAGCCTGACGCCCTTCAACCCCTAGCCAACCGCCGAATGTCGATATTCGCAGACGAGAACACCCGCGTGATCGTTCAGGGGATCACGGGTCGGGACGGGTCCTTCCACACGCGCCAGATGATGGCTTACGGCACTCAGGTCGTGGCGGGGGTCACGCCGGGGAAGGGAGGGCGGCGCTTCGAGGGACCGGACGGCATCGCCGTGCCCGTCTTCGACACGGTGGCCGACGCCGTGGCCGAGACCGGGGGCGCCGACGCCGCCGTGATCTACGTGCCGCCGGCCTTTGCGGCGAGCGCGATCATGGAAGCGGCCGACGCCGGCGTCGGCTTCGTCGTGTGCGTGACCGAAGGCATCCCCGTGCTGGACATGACGCGGGCCCACGCACTGGCCCGGGACCGAGGATGCCGCGTCCTGGGACCCAACTGCCCGGGCCTGATCTCCCCCGGCAAGGCCAAGCTGGGGATCATCCCCGGAAACATTGTCGAACCGGGTCCCGTGGGACTGATCTCCCGCTCCGGGACCCTGACTTACGAGGCCGTCCACCACCTCACCCGAGACGGGCTGGGACAGACCACCTGCGTGGGGATCGGCGGCGACCCGCTGATCGGCACCAGCTTTGTGGATTGCCTCGAGGCGTTCGCCGCCGACCCCGACACCAAGGCGGTGGCTCTGATCGGCGAGATCGGCGGAACGGCGGAGCAGGAAGCGGCGGAGTGGGCCGGCCGGCACCTGGAGATCCCGGCGGTCGGCTTCATCGCCGGCAGGACCGCCCCTCCGGGGAAGCGCATGGGCCATGCCGGCGCGATCATCAGCGGGGCGGCGGGCACGGCGGAAGAAAAGACCAAGGCGTTCGAGGACAATGGAATCCCGGTGGCAAGGCGCCCGGCGGAGATATCCAAGCTGGTCGGCGAGCTGCTGGGTCGCTGACGGACTGGCGCCGGAGCAGGCGGCGGGCGCACAGCTTTCCAGTTGCGCCGTCCCACGCCCCACTCCAAGCGGCGGCCTGCCATGAAGCTCGGGCGCATCTTGGCGGAACCCCGGACGGTGGCCGGGATCGTGAAGGACCCGCAGGCGTGCCTCGCTGTGTTGGCGGCCCGGCTCGGCTCGTCTCACCCCCTCGCCCAGGCGCTCCAGCGCGCCAGCGAAGCAGGGCAGACGCCCCGCGACCTTGAGGTGGCCCCCGGCGTCCGGCTACTCGACGTGGGCAGCCTTCGCGCCGAGGCCGGGGGAGGGGAGCCGGGCCTGCTGCTGGGTCTGTCGGACTCGCCCGACCCGGCCGTCGAGCACGCCGCCTGGATCGTCTGGGGTCTTTCGGTCCCGTCGGTCAACCTCTTCCTTGCGCCCGCGCTGCGGCGGCTCTCCTCCGGCCTCCCCAAACGCCGGACGCGACAGGATATGGACGAGCTGCTCTCCTCTCGCGAGTTCGCCGAGAGTCGCGTCAAGAAGCGGGTCGTGGTCGAGGACGCCGTGACGCCCCTGTCCTACCGCGTGTACTCCGACACTCCCGTTGCCGAAGTCCAGCACCTCATGCTCCGGCGCGCGCTGTCGGCGGTCCCTGTGGTGGGCGGGCGGAGGGAGGTCCTGGGAGTGATCACCGCCGCCGACCTCCTGCCCCATGTCCTCCCCCGGCGGGAAGACGAGCCGGCGGGGGCCGCGCACCTGGTCGCCAGGGACGTCATGAACCGGTCGGTGCTGTGCGTGGCCGCGGACGAGGGACTCGCAGAAGCGGGCAGGTCGATCGTCGAGCGCGGGGTGGCCCAGCTTCCGGTGGTCAGGGACGGCGAGATGATCGGCTTTCTGGGCCGGGCCGCCGTGATGCGGGCGTTCGCCGAGGCGGTGGCGGCCAAGTCGCCGGAGTGACGTCATGGCTGCTCCGATGGCGAGCCGAACGGGTTGACGCCCACCTGAAACGTTGGTTGCGTACAACTGCGCAGCGTCTACCGAACCCGTCCCAGACCCGCCCATGAGCCAGACCCTTGCGATCATAAAGCCCGATGCCACGGGCGCTGGACACGCCGGACAGATCGTCGCCCACTTGGAGTCCTCCGGCTTCGCCGTCCGCGCCCTGCGGATGACCACCCTCACCTTGGCCCAGGCCCGTTCCTTCTACGAAGTGCACCGGGAACGTCCGTTCTACTCGTCGCTGGTCGCGTTCATGACATCCGGTCCCTGCATTCCAATCGTCCTGGAGGCCGAGAACGCGGTCGCCCGACTTCGGGAGACGATCGGCGCGACCGACCCCGCCCAGGCCGTCGAAGGCACTGTCCGCCGTCTCTACGCCGAGTCGATCGAACGCAACGCGATTCACGGCTCCGATTCCGACGACAACGCCCGTCGAGAGATCGCCTTCTTCTTTCCCGGGTCCGAAGTGCTGGGCTAGGCCGGGCCTCGTTGACGCGCCTCCGCACGATCCGGTATCCTAAGCGATGTTGACGGTCGATCTGCTTCGTCTTTTGAGGGAGCAAACGCTTCCGGTTCGAGGGTCGATAGACCCGAACGCCGGGCTTTGGGACGGCTCCGAACTCGCGTTCGCCGAACCGGTGGATGTGGTGGGCGCTGCGTCGGTTACGGCGGACGGCGCGGTCGTCGTGCGGGGCTCCTGGAAGTGTGCCGTCGCCCACGACTGCGACCGGTGCCTGAAGAGACTTCGTCTTCCCATCGGGAGGCCGATGAACCTTGTCTACATGCCCCCTGGCGGCTGGGAGTCGGAGGTGCCGGACGACGACCCCGACGTTCGGCATTTAGACGCCCGGGCGCACAAGCTGGACTTGATCGACGCGATCCGCGAAGAGGTCTTGCTGGAAGCGCCGCGCTACGTTCTCCCGGCGGAAGGGGACGACGGCCGTTGCGTCCGGTGCGGCGTTCCGGTCGATCGCTTCCGCAACGTGCCTAGCGAGCCCGAGGCGGACGCCGACCCAAGGTGGGCGGCGCTCACGGCGTTGCAATCCGACCAAACCAACTAGGAGGGACAACCCCATGGCCGTTCCCAAGAGAAGGGTCTCCAAGCAGAGGAAGCGGAAGCGCCGCACCCACTACAAGGCGCAGGAAACGACCCTCGGCACGTGTTCGAAGACCGGCGATCCGGCGGTCCGTCATCGAGTCTGTCTCACCTCGGGCATGTACAGGGGCAAGCTGATCTTCGAGCCCGACGAGGACTAGCTCCGCTCTCTGCCCTCCAGAACGGTCCAGGACCAAGCGCCGATGCGAATCGCCCTTGACGCGATGGGGACGGACAACGCCCCGGCCGTGGAGGTTGCCGGCGCGGTCTCGGCCGTGCGAAGGGACCCGGAGCTGCGCGTCCTGCTGGTGGGCGACGAAGCCGTCGTCGCCGAGTCGCTGAATGAGTACGGCGACACGGACCGAATCGGACTCGTCCACGCCCCCGACCAGATCACCTCGGCCGACGCGCCCGCCCGGGCACTGCGACGGCGGCCTCGGTCGTCGATCGGCGTTGGACTGGCGATGCAGAAAGCGGGCGAGGCCGACGCCTTCGTCTCCGCCGGCTCCACGGGCGCGGTGATGGCCGCTTCGCTCCTGGTGCTGCGGTCGATGGAGGGCGTGGACCGGCCCACCGTCGGAACGTTGCTGCCCACCTCCAAGGGACCGACGCTGCTGGTGGACTCGGGCGCCAACATCGAATGCAGGCCGCAGCACCTCTTGCAGTTCGCGCGCCTCGGGGCGATCTACATGCAGGACCTGCTGGGCGTCGCCCGTCCCCGCGTCGGGCTCCTAAACGTGGGCGCAGAGCCGACGAAGGGTCCCGAGTTGATCCTCGAGGCGCACCGGCTCCTCTCCCGCAGCGACCTGTGCTTCGCCGGCAACGTGGAGGGGCGCGACATCATCCACCACGCTTGCGACGTGCTGGTCAGCGACGGCTTCGTCGGCAACATCCTTCTCAAGTTCTACGAGTCCGTGGCCGGGTTCCTGGTGCACAGGCTCCGTTCCCGCATGGACCCCGACCGGATTAACGACGGCATCGAAGAGGTCTTTCGCATGTTCGACTACGCGGAGCACGGCGGCGCTCCCCTCCTGGGCGTGAACGGCGTGAGCATCATCTGCCACGGCGGGTCCCCTCCGAAGGCGATCGGCGCCGCGATCGGCGTGGCAGCTCGGGCCGTGCGCACCGAGATGGTGGCCCACATGGCCCGGGACTTGGCGTCGTGAGCGACCAGCCGACGGCCCGAATCGTCGCCACGGGCCGCTACCTCCCCGACCGGGTCCTCACCAACGCGGACCTGGAGCGGATGGTGGACACCGACAACGAGTGGATCGTCGAGCGGACGGGCATCCTGGAGCGGCGCTTGGCCTCCGACGACATCACGCCGGTGGACATGGGAGCGCGGGCGGCCCAGCGGGCGCTGGAGAAGGCGGGAGTGGCGCCCGGCGACGTGGACGTGCTCATCGTCACGACTGCGACCCCCAACCACTGGCTCCCGTCTACCTCGTGCGAGATACAGTCGCGGATCGGCGCCGCCCGCCAGTGCATGGCGTTCGACCTCCACGCCGCGTGCACCGGCTTCCTCTACGCGGTCTCCGTGGCCGAGGGGTGCTTGGCGTCGGGGCGGGCGGAAACGGTCCTGATCGTGTCCACGGAGAAGATGTCGTCGATCGTGGACTGGGACGACCGGGCGACATGCATCCTCTTCGGCGACGGCGCCGGGGCAGCGGTCGTCCAAGGCGCCACGGAAGGCCGAGGGGCGGCGGCCAACGGCCGGGGGACGGTCGCCGGGCGACGAGGGATACTGTCCAGCTTCCACCGCTCCGACGGCGACATGGCGCCCCTCCTGCAACGAGCCGCCGGCGGCAGCGCCAAGCCGTTGGACGAGGAGCGCCTGCGCAACAAGGAGCACCTGCTGCGGATGTCGGGCCGGGAAGTCTTCAAGTCGGCGGTCAAGTCAATGGCGTCCGCCGGAACCCGGGTCCTCGCCGACGCGGGGCTCACGGGCGACGACGTGGATCTCATGGTGCCGCACCAGGCCAACATCCGGATCATCGAGTCCACGGCGCGCTACGCCCGCATTCCAATGGACAAGGTGTTCGTGAACTTGCACCGGTACGGCAACATCTCGTCGGCCACGATTCCGGTGGCGTTGGACGAAGCGACGGACGAAGGGCGGATCGGGCCGGGCTCGGTCGTGCTCACGACGGCGTTCGGGGCGGGCCTCACCTGGGGCGCCATGGCGCTGCGGTGGTAGGCGGAGGCCGCCGAGGCCCGTGAGCGTCGGACTGCTCTTCCCGGGACAGGGCGCCCAGCACGTGGGGATGGGCCGGGACTTGGCGGACGCGCATCCCGAGGCCGCCCGGACGTTCGAGGAGGCCGACGACGCGCTGGGCTTCTCCCTGTCGCGGCTCATGTGGGAGGGTCCGGCCGAGACGCTCACCAGCACCGAGAACGCGCAGCCCGCGCTGTACGCGCACTCGGCGGCGGCGTTTCGGGTGGTGCGGAAGCGGCTGGGAGAGGTGGCCGCTGCGGCGGGCCACTCCCTGGGCGAGCTTTCTGCGCACTTCGCGGCAGGCACATGGTCCTTCGCCGACGGGCTTCGGGCGGTGCGCCGCCGGGGCGAGCTCATGGCCAGGGCCAACGACACCGCGCCCGGGACGATGGCCGCGGTGATGGGGATCGACCTCGAGGCGGTGACCGAGCTGTGCGACGGGGTCCGGGATGCGGGGATGGTGGTGGTGCCGGCCAACCTGAACGCTCCGGGCCAGATCGTGGTGAGCGGCCAAGTGGCCGGCGTGAGGCGGCTCGCCGAGGTCGCGAAGAAGCAGGGCGCCAAGAGGGTCGTGGAGCTGGACGTGTCGGCGGCGTTCCACTCGCCCCTCATGGGACCCGTCGCGGAGGAGTTCGGCGCGCTGTTGGCCGCCACGCCGATGAGGCCGCCGACGTTTCCCGTGATCTCCAACGTGACCGCCGAAGCCGCGCCGGGGGACGTCGCCTCGATCCGGAAGCTGCTGGTGCGCCAGCTTACCCAGCCGGTTCGGTGGACCGAGTGCGTGGCGCGGATGCTGGAGACGGGGGCGACCCGGTTTGCGGAGCTTGGTCCGGGGAAGGTCCTCACGGGGCTGAACCGGCGGAACGCCCGGGGAGTTGCCACCCTTCCGCTGGGTTCTCAAGCGGCTGTCGCGGCGTTGGAGGCGACCGCGTGAGCGGCGTGGGCACGAGACGTGCCGGTCGGGAGCTGGCCGGGGAGGTCGCGATCGTCACCGGGGGTTCCCGCGGAATCGGGCTGGCGGTTGCCCACGCCCTGGCCCGGGGAGGCGCGCACGTCGTGATCGCGGCCCGGAACGGGGAGGGGGCTGCCGCCGCTGCTGCGGAGCTGGAAGGCGAGGGCCATTCGGGCTACGCCTGCGACGTGGCCGACCCCGCGGCTTGTCGGGCGGTGGCGGCCGCGGCTCAGCGAGCGCAGAAACCCGCGTCGATCCTGGTCAACAACGCCGGGATCACCCGGGACGGGATCCTGGTGCGCCTCCGCGACGACGACTGGTCCCAAGTCCTGGACACCAACCTGAAGGGCGCCTTCAACATGATCCGTGCCGTCGCCCGAGGAATGATGAAGCGCCGGGGCGGGTCGATCGTGAACGTCAGCTCGGTGATCGGCCTCATCGGCAACGCCGGGCAGGTCAACTACGCCGCCTCCAAGGCAGGGATCCACGGACTCACCAAGGCCGTCGCCAAGGAGCTCGCCTCCCGCAACGTCCGCTGCAACGCTGTGGCCCCAGGCTTCGTCAAGACCGACATGACCGCAGAGCTGGGGGACTCCCAGGTGGCCGAGCTTAAAGGCCGCATACCCCTGGCGCGACTGGGAGAGCCCGACGACGTGGCGGGCCTCGTTCGGTTCCTAGCAGGGCCGGAAGCGCGTTACATTACCGGCCAGATCATCGCAGTCGACGGCGGCATGGCGATGTAGCAGCCTGCCAAGCGGTTCCGTCCAAGGCACGTCGTCCCCAACCCCCAACCAAGCCCGACCAGGGAAAGCCATCATGTCCGACAGCACGGAAGCCAAGGTCAACGAGATCATCATCAACGAACTCGGGGTCGAAGCCGACAAGGTCTCCCGGGAGGCGTCGTTCATCGACGACCTGGGTGCCGACTCCCTCGACACGGTCGAGCTCGTCATGGCGTTCGAGGAAGAGTTCGATATCGACATCCCCGACGAGGACGCCGAAGAGATGCGGACCGTCGGCGACGCCGTGACCTACATCGAGAAGCAGAAGGCGTTGTAGAACCCCGCCGACATGGCAGTGCAGCAGCGACGGGTAGCCATCACCGGGATGGGGGTGGTCAGCCCCCTCGGACTGGACGTCGAATCCACTTGGAATCGGTTGCTGGCGGGCGTTCCCGGCGGCGGCCCGATCACCCGCTTCGACGCGGGACCCGAGTTCTCCACTCGCATCGCCTGCGAAGTCAAGGACTTTGATCCGGCGGCCCACATGAACCGGCGGGAGGTCAAGAGGTACGACCGGTTCGCCCAGTTCGCCCTCGTCGCAGCCGACCAGGCGATGGCGTCGGCGGGGCTGGCGGGTCCGCCTCCCGACGTTCCCGCAACGGCGTTCGGCGTGATCGTCGGGAGCGGCGTGGGCGGGATCCACACCCTCGAGTCCAACTGCCGCACGCTGGTGGCCCGGGGACCCGGCCGGGTCAGCCCGTTCTTCGTCCCGATGTTCATCCCGGACATCGCTGCCGGGCTGGTTTCGATCCGGTACGGGCTGCAGGGCCCCAACTACGCCACCGTGTCGGCCTGCGCGTCGAGCGCCCACGCGATCGGCGACGCGGTGCGCTACATCGAGCGAGGAGAGGCGACGCTCATGCTCGCCGGGGGGACCGAGGCCGCAGTGACGCCGTTGACGATCGCCGGCTTTGCGTCGATGAAGGCGATGTCCACGCGAAACGACGACCCGGAGGGCGCTAGCCGTCCCTTTGACGCGGGGCGCGACGGCTTCGTCATCGGCGAAGGCGCGGCGTGCTTGGTACTGGAGGAGATGGAGCACGCGCAGACCCGGGGCGCCGAGGTCCTGGCCGAGATCGTGGGCTACGGCGTGTCGGGCGACGCCTACCACATCACTGCGCCTCCACCGGAAGCGCACGGCGCCCAGCACGCCATGCGGGCAGCGCTGGAGGACGCCGGCGCCGGTCCCGACGACGTGGACTACGTGAACGCCCACGGCACGTCCACGCCCCACAACGACGCCACCGAGACCGCTGCGGTGAAGGCGGTTCTGGGCGCCCGCGCCTACGACGTCGTGGTCGGCTCCACGAAGTCGATGACGGGGCACCTGCTGGGCGCCGCCGGCGCACTAGAGGCGGTGATCTGCGTGATGGCCTGCCGGACGGCAAGGATTCCTCCCACGATCAACTTCTCCGAGCCCGACGACGCCTGCGACTTGGAGTACGCCCACGGAGGCATGATCGAGCGTCCCGTAGCGCTGGCCCTGACCAACTCCTTCGGCTTCGGCGGCCACAACGCCTGCCTGGCCGTCCGGCGGTACGAGGGGGAGTAAGCGTGGGCGACGGACCGGCCGTTCGGGTCGGTACCGGATATGACTCCCACCGCTTCGACCCTGAACGCCCCCTGGTGCTGGGCGGCGTCCACTTCCCGGACAGCCCGGGCCTCGCCGGGCACTCGGACGGGGACGCGGTGGCCCACGCGGTGATCGACGCCGTCTTGGGCGCCGCCTGCCTGGGAGACATCGGAAGCCACTTTCCGCCGGACGTCGAGGCGTGGCGCGGGGCCGACTCGATGGAGCTGCTGGAGAAGGCCGTGGCGCTGGTGCACGGGGCAGGGTGGAGGGTGGGGAACGTGGATGTGGTGGTGGTGTGCGAGCGGCCCCGGATCGGCCCGCGAGCGCCGGAGATGCGGGTCGCGTTGGCCGGGCGGCTGGGCGTTGAAGCAGGGGGCGTGTCGGTGAAGGGAAAGAGCAACGAAGGCATGGGCTGGATCGGGCGCGAGGAGGGACTCGCGGTCCACGCGGTCGCGGCGTTGGTCGTCGGGCAGACCGGTCCGCAACCCCGGCGCTCCGAGTAGGTCGCGGGCGATGGAGGAGGCGCTCGCCCGCCTGGCCGGTCTGCCGCCCCTTCCCATCTACGCCTTGCTGGCCGCGGGAGCGACGATCGAGAACGTGCTGCCGCTGGTCCCCGCCGACACCTTCATCGTCGCCGGCGGCTTCATGGCGGGCCTGGGCACCGTGGACCTGGCCGCCGTCCTCGGCGTCGTCTGGGCGTTCAACGTGGGCGGGGCCGTGGCCGTATACGCCGCTGGACGCCGCTACGGGCCGGGGTTCTTCCGCCGCGGCTGGGGGCGCCGGCTCCTGGCGAAGGACCAGTTGGCCGGTCTCGATTCCTTCTACGAACGACGGGGCGCGGCAGCAGTCTTCGCGGCGAGGTTCCTGCCGGGGTACCGGGCGCTGGTGCCCGTGTTCGCCGGGGTGACCCGACAGCCGCCCAGGCGCGTGGTAGTCCCGCTGATGGCGGCGTCGGCGATCTGGTACGGGGGACTGGTGAGCGCCGGCTACTTGGCAGGCAGCAACCTGGAGGCCGTGGCCACGACGATTCGGAGCGTCAACGCAGGTCTGTTGGCGGTGGCGCTGCTCCTGGTCGTGCCGCTGGCGGTGGTGTGGTGGAGGACCCGCCGGCGCGGGCGCTCGGAGTCGCGGCGTGGCTCGTGAGTCGAAGGCCGAAGCCCTCCAGCGGCGGTTCTACATCGAGCCGTTCCTGGACTACTTGGTACTGGAGCGAGGCTTGCGTCCGCAGTCCGCAGCTGCCTACGAGAGCGATCTGAAGCGCTTCCTGGCGTACTTGGCCGACCCGGAGAACGGATTGGCCAGCCCGCAGCCGTCGAAGATCGGCCACGAGGTCCTCCACGACTACGTTGCGCGCCTCTTAGACGACGGGACGGCACCCACATCGATCCGGCGGGCCCAGTCCGCGCTGCGGGCCTACTTCGCCTTCCTGGTGGGCGAGGAGCTCGTCGCCGAGGACCCCACGGAGCGGATGGACGGTCCCAAGCCGGCGAAGAAGCTCCCCGAGTTCCTGACCCAGGCCGAGGCCGACCGGGTAATGGAGGCCGTGGACCCCGACTCGCGCGTTCACTGGCGGGACCGCGCAGTGCTGGAGGCGCTCTACGCCACCGGGATGCGCGTGAGCGAGCTGACGGGGATGTCCCTCTCCGATCTGGACCTGGCCGAGGGGAGCTGCTTGGTGTTCGGCAAGGGCGGGAAGGAGCGCTTGGTGCCTCTGGGGTCGGTGGCCGCGAGGGCGCTGGAACGCTACTTGGCGACGGTTCGTCCCAAGCTTGAAACGGGGCGGAGCAGGGGCGCCCTCTTCTTGAACGCTCGGGGCGGGCGACTCACGCGCATGACGGTGTGGACGATCGTCTCGCGCGCAGCGAAGCGGGCCGGCATCGAGCGCAAGATCACGCCCCACACCCTTCGCCACAGCTGCGCGACCCATCTCCTGGAAGGCGGGGCCGACTTGGTGGCGGTGCAGGAACTGCTGGGCCACGCCGACGTGTCCACGACCCAGATATACACCCACCTGAACCGCGAGCACCTGCGACGGGTGCACCGGGAGCACCACCCCAGGAGCGGCGGGGGGCTAGGCTAGGAAGGGGGGTTAGGGCCGGGAGTCGGAACGCCGGGTCGCGGCCTCGTCCAGCAACTGGAAGAGGTCGGCTTGGGTCGGGGCCGACTGGGCGAGGCGGATCGCTTCGGCCAGCACTCGGTCGCGCTCGGCTTGGACGGTCAGGGCCAGTCCCGTGGCGCCCGTTCGGCTCAGGTAGCGGCCCTGGGTCCACCAGTCCAGCCAAGCCCGGGCCGCCGGGTGGCCGACCACTTCCGCATCGAGTCCTTCGTCCACCAGCGTCTGGGCCAAGTCGTCGAACGCCGAGGACGGGAGGCGCTCGACGCGCTCTGCGGCTGTCGCCTTCTTGGCCATGGCGAAGGCGTACTCCTCGATCTTGAGGCGCAGCTGGATCTGGGCCTCGGCGGCCTGCTCCTGGAGGGTCCGCACCGCGGTTTCCAGCGTGTCGGACGACAGTTCCAGATCGGGAAAGACGCCTCCGCTGTTCCGCAGCTGCCGCCCCATCGCCGTGGCGACTTGGGTCGTGTCCTCTTCGGCTTCGGGAAGGGGGAAGCCGCGGCGGTCCCGCTTGCGGTGCAGAGAGCGGCCCAGGGGGGTGTACCAAGTCCCGGTGGTCAGACGCATACGGCGTCCGTCGCTAAGGGGGTAAAGGGTCTGGACCACCCCTTTGCCGAACGTCCGCTGGCCCAGCACCACGGCGCGGTCGTGGTCTTGCAGCGCGCCCGCCACGATCTCCGCCGCCGAGGCGGTGAAGCCGTCCACCAAGACGACGAGGGGCGTCTCGGGGATCAGCGCCGGCGACTTGGCGCTGTAGGTTTGCTCGGCTACGCCGCCCCGCCCGTCGCGCTGGCCGACGCTCGCCATCGCCTTTCCGGGTGCGAGGAAGATGTCCGCCACCATCAGCGACTCGTCCAGGTACCCTCCAGGGTTTCCCCGCAGGTCGACGATGACGGCGTTCGCATCGGCCGCGTCCTTCAGCGCCTCGGCCAGCTCCTGGGCCGCGTCGCGAGCGAACTGGAGAACGCGGATGTGGGCGATTCCGCCATCGAGCGTGCTCGCTTCGACTGCGGCGATGTGGACGTTGTCCCGCACGATCGACACCGCGATCAAGTCCTTGAAGCCGTCGCGGGCGATGCGGAGGTTGACCGTCGATCCGGGCTCGCCTCGGATTGCGTCGCGGGCGTCGTCCAACGACCAGTCGGTGGCGTCTACGCCCTCCACCTCGACGATCCGGTCGCCCAGAGCCAGTCCGGACCGTTCCGCAGGCGTCTCGTCGAAGACGGCGGTGATCGTGACCAGCCCGTCCAACCGCGAGATCTGAACGCCGATGCCGGCGTAGTTGCGGGTGTTGACCTCTTCGAACTCGCCGTACGCCTCGGGGGTGAAGACGGTGGCGTAGGGGTCGTCGAGCCGCTCGATCAATCCGTCGATCGCGCGTTCCCAGAGGGCCGAGTCTTGGAGGGCCGACTCGTGGTTCCGGGAGATCGTGCCGAAGACCTCGAGGAATATCCTGTAGGCGTCGGACCCGCTTGCGTCCCCGGCGGCTTCGGTGCCGGACAAAGGCGGGACGCGTGTGCTCTGGGCGGCGGCGCCAAGGGCCGACGAACAGGCGAGGGCGACGGCGGCAACAATGAGCGCCGCGCGGGGTATGACCGGCATGGGTTGCCTTTCTGAGTCGAAGTGATTCCTAGATTATGCAACGAACCGGTTTCGGGGAACAGCCCGGAGGAGTTCATGAGCTGCGCACCAACGACGATCGCTGAACGTCCCATCCGAGCGCTCCTGGCCCAGACAAAGCCCGCCAAGGGCGACGTGAGAAGCAACGTCGCTGCGGTGAAGGCGATGCTCCAACCCGCCGCGGACTTGGTCGTCTTCCCAGAGGCGGTGCTCTCCGGGTACCTCGTGGAGGGCGGGGTGGACGAGGTGGCCCTCTCCCGCGCCCAACTGGTCGAGGCCCTCGGCGAACCTCCTGACACCTGCGGCTGCGACGTGGTCCTGGGGTTCTACGAGCGGGATCGGCAAGGGCTGTACAACAGCGCGGCGTATCTGGCGCCCCGTGGAAGCCGGTACGAGATCGTCCACGTCCACCGCAAGCTCTTCCTCCCCACATACGGACTCTTTGACGAGGGGCGGTTCGTAGAGCCCGGCCGCGACGTGCGGGCGTTCGACACCCGGTTCGGCCGCATGGGGCTTCTCGTGTGCGAGGACCTTTGGCACGGCCTGCCGGCCGCGGTGCTGGCCTTGGACGGGGCCGAGGTGGTCTTGTGCGTGGCCGCGTCGCCCGCCAGAGGCTTTCGGCCTTCGCCGGAGGGGCGCGCGGCGGAGCAGCCTCCGGGCGGTGCCGACCAGCGCTCGGCCCCGGCGTCGCTCCCGTTGAACCTTCACGCGTGGGACCGTCTGGGGGCCTGCACGGCGCGGGAGCACGGCGTCTTCGTGCTGGCGTCCCAGCTGGCAGGGTCCGAAGGCGGAAAGCTGTTCTCAGGCGGATCGACGGCGTGGGGACCCGACGGCGCTCTGCTGGCCCGGGGACCGATCTTCGCGGCTGGAAGCGCCGATGCGGAGATCGCACTGGGCGATATCGGACGGGTTCGCGCCCGCATGCCGTTCCTGGCAGATCTTCGCGCGGCGCTGCCCGTGCTGCGTCGGTCGCTGGACCGTGTGGCGGAGCAGGGGAGCGGCCCAGCAGCGAACCGAGACGACGCCGAGCCGCTCCGAGCGCTCGCCGTCCCCGCCGCCACTCCTGCGGCCCTGGCCGCGTCTCTCGAGATCGAGCCCGCGCTGGTCGAGGAGGCGCTGGTGGCGTTCATTCGAGACGAGGTGCGCGCCCGTCGCGGCTTCGGACGGGCGGTGGTCGGCGTCTCGGGCGGCGTCGACTCGGCCGTAGTCCTCTTCCTGGCTTGCCGAGCGCTGGGAGCGGAGAACGTCTTCGGTTTCTGCCTCCCCTCCTCGACCTCCAGCCCCGAGAGCCTGAAGCACGGCGCCCTGGCCATCGAGGGTGCCGGGGCGCGCGAGAGAACCTTGCCCGTCACCGAGGCCGTCGATCGCTACTTCGGGGCCTACGAGAACGGGGCAGGGCTCCTCCGGCAGGGCAACTTCGCATCCCGCGTCCGAGCGGCGGTCCTCTTCGACCAGTCCGCCAAGCTGAACGCCCTTGCGCTGGGAACCGGCAACAAGAGCGAGCGCCTGCTGGGGTACTTCACCTGGCACGCCGACGACTCTCCGCCGATCAATCCGCTGGGCGACCTGTTCAAGACCCAGGTCCTGGCGCTGGCGCGTCATCTGGGGGTGCCCGACGAGATCGTCTCCAAGCCTCCGAGCCCGGACCTGATCCCCGGCGTTCACGACGAGGACGAGCTGGGCCTGTCCTACCGCCGCGCCGACCCGATCCTCAGCGGCCTCGTGCAGGGCCACGCGACTGAATCCCTGGTGGCGGCAGGCTTCCCGTCCGAGGATGTGAAGCGGGTGGAGGCGCGCTTGTCGGGAACCCACTGGAAGCGAAGTCCGCCCACGGTGGCGATGCTGTCGGACAGCGCAATCGGCGAGTCCTACCTGCGCCCGGTGGACTACTGACCGACCCTCGGGTCCGGCCTATGAAAGCCACCTCGCGCCTGCTATCCGCCGTCGGACCGACTCGACGAACGGCGCCGGCGTGAGTTCGCCGTCGATGATCCCCGCCAGCTCCTCCTCCCGCCGCCAGCGAGCCTCCAGTTCGGCAAGCTCCATCTCCAGAAGGTGCCGCTCGTCCTTCTGGTGAAGGGCGATCTCCATCGCGACCGCGCCGGTGCGGCCCATGTTGGGCAGGGTCTTGCCGTCGCGCAGGAACCGCGCGGGCAGCCGCTCGGCCCCGCCGACCGTCTCCACCAGCTTCGCCGCCCCCTCGATCCTCCGTTCGGTCGCGCCGGAGAAGTGGTGGTACGCCAGCACCCGTCGTAGGGTCGCGACGCTCTCCCGCCCGCGGACTTCGGCCCACGTGCCGCCGCAGTAGGGACAGGGGACGCTCACCTTCATCGCCTCGACGGCTCCGGCCTCCACGCCCGCCTCCGCGTCGTCTCCGCCCTGGGTCCACACGAGCTGGTTCCGCCCGGAGAACGGGAACTTGCCCTCGACCTCCCCGCAGGCCAGGCACTTGCCCCGCCCCTGCCAAGCCGTCGAGCCGAAGCGCAGCCAGCGGGCACCGGCCACCAACGCCTCGCCTTTGCTGAAGAAGAGCCACGCCGCGATCATGCTCGTGCCGCCGGCTGCCAGAGAGCCGGCGAAAGCCACGGCGCCTCCGATCGAGGCCGTTGCCGCCAGCTTGCGCGTGCGCTCGCGCCGGCGGTGAAGCTCTCGTCCGTACCGCCACCAGGACTCCTCCTGGAGCCGAGCCCGGCCTACGCGCACCACCTCCAAGTTGCGGGCCCGGAGGAGAGCCACGTTGTCGGTGCTGGAGACTAGGCGTCCCTCGTCCACGGTCAGCTTCTCCAGCTCCTCCAGCGCTTCCCAGCGGGACTCCAAGGGGACAAGGGACCAGCGACGGCACACGGCGCAGATCACCCATAGGCGGCCCTGCTCCGGGTCGTAGGCGACTCGTCGGCCCCGAGCCAAGTGCTCCAGGGACTCGTTGGGCGGAAACGGCCGGCCGCAGACTAGGCACTTGTCGTAGATGCTCATCTCTCATCTTATCTTACGGCGATGCTCGCCGTCATCGACAACTACGACTCCTTCACCTGGAACCTCGTCCAGGCCTTCGGCGCACTAGGCGAGGAGCTCCGCGTGTTCCGCAACGACGCCACCACGCCCGACGCGCTGGAGCGGGCCGGAGTGACGCGGCTCGTCGTGTCGCCGGGTCCGTGCACGCCGACGGAGGCGGGGATCAGCGTGGCGGCGATCCGCCGATTCGGCCCGCGCGTGCCGACGCTGGGCGTCTGCCTGGGGCACCAAGCGATCGGAGAGGCGTACGGAGGCGACACGGTTCGCGCCGCTCGGGCGGTCCACGGCAAGACGAGCCCCGTCGTCCACGAGGGCGACCCGCTCTTCGAAGGCGTGCCGTCGCCGTTCGTCGTTGCCCGCTACCACTCCCTGGTGGCGTCCGCCGCTCTGCCGGAGGGACTGGTCCCGATCGCCTGGAGCGCCGACCCGGCCGACGAGGGCGAGATCCAGGCGATGCGCCACCGGGAGCACCCGGTGTGGGGCGTCCAGTTCCACCCCGAGTCCTGGTTCACGGAGAAGGGCCGCCGCCTCCTGGCCAACTTCCTGCGGATGAGCCGGTGAGCCGCCGAACCGTCCCGTGAGCGAGGTCCTGGGCGTCGTCCCGGCCCGAATGGGCGCCGCCCGCCTCCCCGGCAAGCCTCTTCGGCTCCTGCTGGGGGTCCCGTTGGTGGTCTGGACGTGGCGACGGGCGCGGGCGATGGCGTGCCTGGACCGCGTGGTGGTGGCCACCGACTCGCCGGAGGTGGCGGACGCGTGCCGCCTGGACGGCGCGGAGGTGGTCATGACGTCGCCGGACCACCCGTCGGGAAGCGATCGGGCGTGGGAGGCGGCGGAGCTGCTGGGCGCCCGCTTCGATCTCGTGGTCAACGTCCAGGGAGACGAACCGCTGGTCGCGGCGGATGCGGTGGAAGCGGCGATCTCCATGGTCCGCAACGGCTTCGACGTTGGAACCTGCGCCACTCCCTTAAGCACCGCGGCGGAGCTGGCGGATCGATCGGTGGTCAAGGTGGCCCGGGCGCTTGGCGGGAATGCGTTATACTTCTCTCGAGCTTCGATTCCCCACAGGCGGCAGGGCTTCGCCCCAGACCACGACTGGGGCGGCGGACCGCAGCTGCGCCACGTGGGCGTCTACGCGTACCGCCGGCGCGCCTTGCAGCGTTGGGTCGCCTTGGGACCTTCGCCTCTGGAGATGGAAGAGGGACTGGAGCAGCTCCGGGCTCTGGAGCACGGGATGCGCATCGGCGTGGCCCTGGTGGCGGAAGCGCCCCCGGGGGTCGACACGCCGGAGGATCTCCAACGCATGGAAGAGTTGCTGAGGCAAGCGGAGAGCGAACGAGGCGAACGATGAGCGAACGGCAGTTCGGGACGTGAGCGCGAACCCAGCGGGCCGAACCCGTTACATCTTCGTAACCGGCGGAGTGGTCTCCTCCTTGGGGAAGGGAATCGCCGCCGCGTCGCTGGGGCTCCTCCTCAAGGAGCGCGGGCTCCGGGTCACGCTTCAGAAGCTGGACCCCTACATCAACGTGGACCCGGGCACGATGTCGCCGTTCCAGCACGGCGAGGTCTTCGTTACCGAGGACGGCGCCGAGACGGACCTGGACCTGGGCCACTACGAGCGCTTCATCGACGCCAACCTGCACCAGGCCAACAACACGACGACCGGCAGGATCTACCAGACGGTCATCGGTCGGGAGCGCCGAGGCGACTACTTGGGGCGGACGGTCCAGGTGGTGCCCCACATCACCGACGAGATCAAGCAGTGCATGTATCGTCTGGCCGACGGGTGCGACGTGGTGATCAGCGAAGTCGGCGGTACGGTGGGCGACATCGAAAGCCTTCCGTTCCTGGAGGCGATCCGCCAGTTCCGCCAGGAGACCGGTCACCGGGATGTGGTCCACGTCCACCTCACGCTCGTGCCCTACATCAGCGCTGCCGGGGAGCTGAAGACCAAGCCCACCCAGCACTCGGTCCGGGAGCTCATGCAGACCGGGATCCAGCCGGCGGTGCTGATCTGCCGCACCGAGCACCCCCTGGACGACGGGATCAAGGCCAAGATCGCCAGCTTCACCAACGTGGCGCCGGCGGGCGTGGTGGAGGCTCTCGACGTGGAGACGATCTACGAAGTTCCGCTGGAGCTGCGGCGTCAGCGCCTGGACGACTTCGTCCTGTCCTGCTTCGGGATCGACGCGCCCGCGCCCGACTTGGCGCGGTGGAAGCGCATCGTCGAACGGATCAAGTCGCCCTCCCGGGGAACGGTTCGAATCGCAGTGGTGGGGAAGTACACCGAGCTGGTGGACGCCTACAAGTCCGTTCAGCAGGCCCTGATCCACGGCGGGATCGCCCACGACGTGGAGGTGGCGATCGACTGGGTGCGGAGCGAGGAGCTGGAAGACGGCTTGGCGCCCGAGTTCCTGGCGGCGTACGACGGACTGCTGGTCCCCGGCGGCTTCGGCGACCGAGGGATCGACGGGATGGTCGCGGCGGTGCGCTGGGCTCGAGAGAACGACTTGCCGTTCCTGGGCATATGCCTCGGGCTGCAGTGCGCCGTGATCGAGTTCGCCCGGAACGTGTGCGGGCTGGACGGCGCGCATTCGTTCGAGTTCGACGCCGAGTCGCCCCACCCGGTGATCTGCCTCATGGACGAGCAGCGGAACGTCATCACCAAGGGCGGGACGATGCGTCTGGGTTCCTACGCCGCGCGGATCTTGCCGGGCACGCGGTCGGAGCAGGTCTACGGCGCGGCGCAGATCGTCGAGCGCCATAGGCATCGGTACGAGGTCAACAACTCCTACCGAGAGACGTTGCGCGCCGGCGGGCTCGTGTTTTCGGCGACCTCGCTGGACGGCAAGCTTGTGGAGATGATCGAGTTGCCGAACCACCCCTGGTTCGTCGCGGGACAGTTCCACCCAGAGCTGAAGAGCCGGCCGACCCGGGCACACCCCCTCTTCGCGGCGTTCGTGGGCGCGGGGGTCGAACACGCGGCCCGTCGCAACGGGGGCGACGAAGCGCGCCCCGCCCCCCGCGCGGTCGCCGTCGGAGGCTGACCCAGGTGTTCGATCCAAGGCGCTTCACTCTCTTTGCCGGACCCTGCACGCTGGAGGACGACGCCCTGAACGTGGCGGTCGCCGAAGGGGTGCGGAACGCCGGAGCCGCCGCCGGCGTGCCTGTGGTCTTCAAGGCGTCGTTCGACAAGGCGAACCGGTCCCGCCTGGGGTCTCCGCGAGGCCCCGGAGTCGCGGAGGGACTGGAGCGGCTGCGGACCGTCAAGGCCGAGACTGGGCTGGCGGTGTTGACCGACGTCCACGAGCCGGCCCAGGCGGAACAGGTGGCCGAGGTGGCCGACGTGATCCAGGTCCCCGCGTTCCTCTGCCGCCAGACCGACCTGCTGGTGGCCGCCGGGCGGACGGGCAAGCCCGTGAACGTGAAGAAGGGCCAGTGGATGTCGCCGGAGGCGATGGCGGGCGCGGTGGAGAAGGTCCGATCGGGCGGCGATGGGCCGGTGACGGTCACGGAGCGGGGGACGGTCTTCGGCTACGGCGACTTGGTGGTGGACATGCGCGCGTTCGGGCGCATCCGCCAAGCCGCAGGCGTCCCGGTCGTCTTCGACGGCACCCATTCGGTACAGCGTCCGGGCCGGGGCAAGGACGGCTCCTCCGGCGGCTCGCCCGAGCATGTCGGCGCCTTGGTTCGCGCGGCGGTCGCGGCCGGTTGCGACGGTCTCTTCCTCGAAACGCACCCGGACCCGCCGTCGGCGCCGTCGGAC
This sequence comes from Longimicrobiales bacterium, assembly GCA_958296005.1. Classification (GTDB taxonomy): domain Bacteria; phylum Gemmatimonadota; class Gemmatimonadetes; order Longimicrobiales; family Gaopeijiaceae; genus CATQHQ01. The sequence goes on along the minus strand of CATQHQ010000002.1, from coordinate 1,308,131 downwards.
GGGGCCAACATGCTTCCGCTTCCGGCGCTTGCCGGAGTTCTCGCTCAAGTGGCCGCCGTTCGGCGTGCGCTCTCCTTGGAGGGGGGTCCTTGACCGCCACGACGATCCCGGAGGCAACGGCTCGGCGCGTGCGCCTCGTCGTACTCGACGTGGACGGGACCCTTACCGACGGCGGCATCTACGTGGGCCGCGGGGACGCGGCCTTCGAGATGAAGAGGTTCCACGTGGAGGACGGCATCGCAGTCCGCATGATGAGGAACGCCGGCTTGCAGGTCGCCATCGTGTCGGGACGGGTGTCGCCGGCGACGGATCTGCGGGCGGCGGAGCTGGGGGTGACCGACGTCCACCAGGACCCCAACGGCTACAAGATGGCGACGGTGAAGCAGCTCATGGCGGACAAGGAGGTGGAGTGGCGGGAAGTGGCCGTCGTCGGCGACGACTTGGCCGACCTCCCGCTGATGCGCAAGGCGGGCCTGCCCGCCACCGTCGCCAACGGCGTGCCGGAGATCTGCCGGGCGGCGGTGTGGCAGAGCACCCGCAGGGGAGGGCAGGGGGCGGTGCGCGAGTTCGCGGAGGCGCTCCTCCGGGCGCGGGGACAGTGGGACGACCTCGTGGATGAGTACTGTCGCGAGCGCGGGGGCTAAGACCGCCCCGCACCCGGTCCTGGCGGAGGGCCGGCGAGTGCTTCGGATGGAGGCGGAGGCCGTGGCGTCGCTGGCCGCGCGTCTCGATGCCGGGTTTGCGCGGGCCGTGGAGTTGGTGGCTTCCTGCCGGGGCAGGGTGGTGGTGTCGGGGGTCGGCAAGTCGGGGATCGTGGCTCGGAAGGTGGCGGCCACGCTCACGTCCACCGGCACGCCGGCGGTCTTCCTGCACCCGGTGGAGGGACTCCACGGCGACCTGGGGATCGTGGGCCCGTCGGACGTCATGGTCCTCCTCTCCAAGAGCGGTTCCACGGCGGAGCTGGAAGGGCTGCTGGAGTTCGCCGAAGCGTGGGGCGTTCCGGTCGTGGCGCTGGCCGGTGCCCCCGACTCTCCCTTGGGACGCCGGGCCGGCGCGGTGATCGACTGCGGGGTGGCGGAGGAAGCGTGCCCGATGGACTTGGCGCCGACGTCGTCCACCACGGCGGCGATGGCCGCAGGGGACGCCTTGGCGGTGGCGGTCCTGAGCAGGCGCGAGTTCCGGCCCGAGGACTTCGCGCGCATCCATCCCGGCGGCGCGCTGGGTCGCCGCCTGACCTTGCGGGTGCGAGACGTGATGGAGTCGGCCAAGTACCCGTCGGTGTCGATCCGGAGCGTGGCGAGGGAGGTCGTCGTTCCCCTTGCGCGGATGCGCGGCACGGTTGCGGTGGTCGGCAAGGACCGGCGCGTGGTGGGCGTCGTGACCGCCGGCGACCTCACCCGGCTCATGGAGCGGGACGAGGAGTTCCTCGACGTGCCGGTGTCCGACTTCATGACCCGATCGCCGAGGCTCGCCGCGCCGGGGGAGCTGGCGGCGGTGACGCTCCGGCGGATGCAGGAACACGGCATCATGGCCATGCCGGTGGTGAACGACGCCGGCGCCCTGGCAGGCGTCGTCCACCTCCATGACCTGCTGCGGGCGGGCGCGGCGTGAGTTGGGCGGGCGGCGCGACTTGGGCTGCGGTTGGCCTGGCGCTTGGGCTGGCCGCCTGCGGCAGTCCGTCGGACGAGACGGCGCCGGCGGAGCTCCTTGCGGCGGGGGCCGACCACGTCACCTACGGCGTCACCAGGCGCTTCTCCCGCGACGGAGTGGAGGAAGCGCTGATGCGGGCCGACAGCATGTACATGTGGGACGACTCGTCCCGCGTCCGGATGATGGGCCTGACCCTTGAAGTCTTCACCGAGGGCGGGGGGCGCCGGGCCGTCATCACGGCGGAGCGGGGCCGCATGGACACGGCGGGCGAGGAGCTGGTGGCAACGGGGAACGCGGTCTTGTCGATCCCGGCCGAAGGCCGCGAGATCCGCAGCGCCGAGCTGCGGTTCGTGCTTGCGGTGGGGATGGAGCGCCGAATCGAGACCGACTCGGCGGTCACGATGCGCGAGGGGAGCTGTACCGTTCGCGGAGACGGCCTCCGGTCGGACCTGTCCTTCGACGAGTTGAGGATCATCGGTACCCGGGAAGGCGAGTGCCCCTCCAGGTGAGGTGGGCGGCCCGGGCGCTCCTCGCGGCGGCTGCGCTGGCGACGGGCGCCGGCGTGTTCGGCGTCGTCGGGGCAACCGGACAGACGGCGTGCCGGCTGGTGGAGGTGGGAGGCTACACGCTGAGTACCCGCAACAGCCTCGGGTCCTACACGCACTACGCCTCGGGAGGCGTCGACTACAGCTGCGCCGACGGAGTCAGGGTCAGGGCCGACTCGGCCGTCGGCTTCCAGAACAACAGCACCCTGAACCTGTACGGCGGGGTCCGCTTCGAGGACGCGGAGGTGATCTTGGAGGCCGGACAGGCGATCTACTTCGGTCAAGCCCGCTACCTGCGGGCGACGCACGGGTCGCGCGTGGAGTACAGGAACACGGGCACGGTGGTCTCCGGCCAGGAGCTGGACTACTACCGGCAATCCGACTCTCGTCTTCTGGACGAAATGACCGTCCGAGGCGGCCAGCCCCACGCTACGGTCTACCCGCCGCCGGCCCCGGAACCGATCGAGGAGCCTGCCGACGAGGAGCTGCCCACCCCGGAAGACACGACCGGCGCCCCACCGCCCACGGAGCTCCAGGCGACGGACCCGGTCGCGCCCCCCGTCGAACCTGCGCCCCTCGCCCCGCCCGCGCCCTACGAGATCGACGCGGAGCGCTTCGTCGTGGAAGGGCGTCAGGTGTTCCAGGCCGTGAACGACGTGGTTGTGCTGCGGGACTTGCTTCGAGCCACCGGCGACACCCTGTACTACGACCAGGACTCGGGCGCCATGTCGATGCACGGCGAGCCCAGCGTCGGCGACGGTCGCTTCGACTTGGCGGCCCGTTCGATATCGATCACGCCCGGGTCGCCGGGAAACGAGGAGATCCTCGCCGGCGGAGACGCCGCCCTGGCAGGGGCTGCCGTCGCAATAGAGGCCCCGGCGATCCGGTTGTTCCTCGACGGCGGCGACCTCGGTCGCCTCGTCGCGCTGGCGGCGGTCCCGGCGGCGGCCGACGCACAGCCCGACACTGCGGGCTTGACCCCGGGCGACCAAGCTCGCCTCGCCGAGCTGGTACGCGTCGCCGAGGAGTCCGACACGGCCACGGCCGCGGCGCCGGACTCGGTTCCTCGCCCAGCCGCGTATGCCGAGGACCTGACCCTCGTCGCCGACTCGATCGAGGTCCTGTCGCCGGGGCAGGTGCTGCAAGTCGTCACCGCGGTCGGGACGGCCCGGGCGGTGGCGGCCCGCGCCGACTCGCTGGACGAGGACACGCCGGAAGTTGCCCGCACCGACTGGATGGAAGGCGACACGATCGTGGCCAACTTCGTGCCTCCAGGGTCTCGCCCGGACGGCGAGACCAGGCCACGGGCCGCCGGTCGCTCCCTGCTGGAGACGCTGGTCTCCGTCGGCAACGCCAGAAGCCTGTACCGGGTGCCGCCGGACACGACCCTCGCCACGGCCGAGGACGAGCAGCCGACGGGCCTGCCGCCGCTTCACTGGACCCAGGGCCAGCGGATCACCATGTACCTGACCGACGGCCAAGTGGTCCGCATGTTCGTCGAAGGCGAAACGCTCGGCTACCACTTCGAGCCGCGGCCCCCTGTCCCGGCCGACTCGGCCGCGGTGGCAGACTCTTCGGCATTGGCGGACTCGATCGCCGTCCCGGCCCTCCCCGACAGCGCGTCCACGGCGCCGCCGCCCGCCGCCGACACCATGCGAACCCTTGCCCGAAGGAGGCGGCCATGACGTTCGACAGCGGCGCCCACTCCCAAGTCGCCGCCGTAGAGGAAGCGTCCGCGCCCGAGCCCAAGGCGCCCGCGCCGCCCGCGACCCTCCTGCGGGGCGACCGACTCACGAAGGTCTACCGCAAGCGAGAGGTCGTATCGAAGGTGGACATCCAGGTCCGGCAGCGGGAGATCGTTGGGCTGCTCGGTCCAAACGGGGCAGGGAAGACGACCACCTTCTACATGCTGGTGGGGCTCATTTCGCCCGACGCCGGCAAGGTTTTTCTGGACGATGCCGAGCTCACGCCCGTCCCGATGTACAAGCGTGCCAGGATGGGCGTCGGCTACTTGGCGCAGGAACCGTCCGTCTTTCGTCGCCTCACCGTCGCCCAGAACGTGATGGCGATTCTGGAGACCTTGAACATCCCGCGAAGGGAGCGCGCGGCCAGGCTCGAAGAGCTCCTCGCGGAACTCTCCATTGGACACCTGCGGGATGCCAAGGCATATTCGCTGTCGGGCGGGGAGAGGCGGCGGGTCGAGATCACGCGGGCGCTGGTGCAGCGGCCCAAGTTCATGTTGCTGGACGAGCCGTTCGCGGGGATCGACCCGATCGCCGTAAGCGACATTCAGGAGATCGTGACGCAACTTCGGACGAGGGAGATCGGCGTGATCATCTCTGACCACAACGTCGAGCAGACTCTGGAGATCGTCGACCGAGCCTACATCATGTACGAGGGACGGATCCGCGTTTCGGGCACGGTGCCGGAGCTGGTCTGGAACGACGACGTGGCCGATCTCTATCTGGGTCCCTCCCTCACGGCCCGCATGAGACAGCGCTTCTCCCCGCCGACGGCCTGATCGCGCGCCTTCATGGCCGGCCTCGAAGCGAACTCGCGACTGCGCCAAGTCCCAGGGGTTCGAGGGGAGGTCACTGCAAATCCACGCCTCTACATGGCGATGGAGTTGTTCGACATGGCCCGCGCGGACCTTTTGGAGCACCTGCGCCAGGAGGTCTACGCCAACCCTTGCCTGGAGCTGACCGCAGGCGAGGAAGAGGGGTTCGCGGAAGAGGACATTGCGGCGGAAGACGGGGAGGGCGACGGCGAAGGCGAGGGCTCTCTTGCGGACGAGGCGGACGACGACCCGGAGGCCGATTTCGACTGGGAAGAGATCATCCTCGGGGGCTTCGACGCCGGAGGGATCCGGAGCCAGTACGAACCCAGGGACTACGCCGAGCCCGCGGCGGTGGACGTGCCCGACCTCCACGATCATCTGGAAGAACAGCTGTCGCTGCTTCAGATCGACTGGCGCCAACTCCTGGCCGCCTGGGAGATCGTCGGCAACATCGACGACGACGGGCGGCTGTCGTGCTCGCTGGAGGAGGTGGCCGCGGGCCTTCGCCGACGGCTGGACGAGCTGCGAGAGCCCGGCGCGACCCCCGAGGCCGCCCACCGTTTGGTCCCCTACGAACCCGAAGAGATCGAGTCGGCGCTGGTCGTAGTGCAGGCGCTCCACCCGCCCGGGATCGGGGCGCGAGACCTGCGGGAGTGCCTGCTCATACAGCTTCGCCGGCTGGACAGGGAAGACTCGCTGGCGTATCGGATCGTGGAGCACGCCTTCGACCACCTCATGAACCACCGCTGGACCGAGATCACCCGCGCGCTGGGCCTTCCCCCGAAGGAGATTCAGAGGGCCAAGGACGAGATCGGCGAGCTGGACCCCAAGCCTGGCCGGCAGCTGTCCGGAGGGACCGACCACTACATCGTGCCCGACATGATCGTGGAGAACGTCGGCGGGGAGTACATGGTCTTCGTCAACGACGCGGGGATGCCCAGGCTGCGGATCTCGCCGTACTACCGGGACATCGTCGCCCAGGGCAAGTTCAAGGACGACAACAAGAAGTTCATCGCGAGCCGCATGAACGCGGCCCTTTGGCTGGTGCAGGTGATCGAGCAGCGTCGCCGGACGATGCTGGCGGTCGCTCGGTTCATCGTGGAGCGCCAGCACGAGTTCTTCGAGAAGGGAACCCAGAGCCTGAAGCCGCTGACCCTCCGCGAGGTGGCGGAGAACGTGGAGATGTCCGAGTCCACCGTCTCTCGGGTGACCAGCAAGAAGTACGTCCAGACGCCCCGGGGCGTGTTCTCCCTCAAGCACTTCTTCTCCCGGGGAGTGGCCGGGGACGAGGGAGAAGTCTCCACCCACGTAGTCAAGGCGAAGATGCGGAGCCTTGTGGCGGGCGAAGACCCGAAGCGACCCTTGACGGACCAAGCTATCGTGGACCTTCTAGGAGAAGAGGGCATCCATGTCGCCCGTCGCACCGTGGGAAAGTACCGAACCCTGCTGGACATTCCCGTGGCGCGGGCGCGAAGGCGCTACTGACCTCACGACCGTCCTGCCGGAGTGTCCCCGCCATTGGCCAACCGTCTCCCCAGCACCGTGCCGCGAGCGTACCGCGACTTCGCCCTGGTGGTGCCCGCCTTCGACGAGGCGCCCAACGTGCCCCCCCTGATTCGGGAGGTGCGGGCCGCCTTCGAGGCGCACGGACTCGCCGGCGAGGTGATCCTCGTGGACGACGGCTCCTCCGACCGCACCGGGGAACTGGCCGAGTCCGAAGGCCGGGGCTGGGATCGGCTCACCGTGTTGCGGCACCGGATCAACAAGGGGAAGACGGAGGCGCTCCTCACCGCCGCCGCCGCGACCGACAAGAAGTACCTGGTGCTCTTCGACGCCGACCTGCAGCACCTGCCGGACGAAATCCCCCGCTTCCTGGACAAGCTGGAGGAGGGATGGGACATCGTCACCGGCAAGAAGGTGGGGGCCTACGACAAGCGCGCGGTATCGTCGGTGTACAACGCCCTGAGCCGGCGGATCTTCGACGTCCCCGTCACCGACCTGAACTCGATGAAGGCGTTCCGCGCCGAGATCCTTGAGGAGGTGCGGCTCCGTCACGACTGGCATCGGTTCTTCGTGGTCATGGCGCACAAGGCGGGCTTCACGGCGACGGAGATCGAGATCGCCCTTCACCCTCGACGGGCTGGGGAAGCCAAGTACTCGCGTCGAAGCCGGATCGTGGGCGGCGTGCTGGACTTGGCGGCCGTCTGGTTCCGGCTGCGATTCTCCCGCAAGCCCATGACGGCGTTTGGGGTGCCCGGGACGATCCTTGTGGGCTCGGGCGTGCTGGTCGGTGCCGCGGCGTTCTACGCCCGGTTCGTGCTGGGGCAGGGGTTCCGCCCGCTCCTCTACCTGGTCGTCCTCTTGGTGACCGTGGGCACCCTCTGCTTCGTGGCCGGCTTCTTGGCCGAAATGATCGCATCGGTCCACGACGAGCTGGAGGCGCTCCGCAAGTCCGTGCGCACCGTCGCCGGGCGCGACCGCTCCTCCCGCCGGGACGGCTAGGACGGTCGTCGGCCGATGCCGCCCCCTAGGATCCTGTCGGTGATCGGAACCCGGCCCGAGGCCGTCAAGATGGCGCCGGTGGTGCGGGCGCTGGAGGCCCGGGGCGGCTCGGAGCATCGGGTGGTCTTGACGGGGCAGCACGCCGACATGGTGGACCAGGTCGTCTCGACGTTCGGCATCGAGCCCTATTGGGACCTGGAGCTGATGACTGCGGGGCAGAGCCTGCACGACGTCGGCCGGGCCTGCCTGAAGGGCCTTCAAGGCGTCTTCGCGGAGTTCCGCCCAGATGCGACGATCGTGCAGGGGGACACGGCCACCGTCTTCTTCGCCGCCGTTTCGACGTTCTTCGACCGCGGCAAGCTGGCCCACGTCGAAGCCGGCTTGCGGAGCCACGACAAGTGGTCGCCGTTCCCGGAAGAGATGCTCCGACGCATGACGGACTGCCTGGCCGACTACTGCTTCGCGCCCACGCCGCTCGCGGCCCAGCAACTGAAGCAGGAGGGGGTGTCCCCCGAGCGGGTGTTCGTGACCGGAAACACGGTCGTCGATGCCCTGCAGGTGATGAGCGCGGCGCCGCCGCCGGTAAGCGATCCCTGCGTGGCTCGGCTCCTGGGGCCGGACAACGAGACGGCCAACCGCCGCCTCGTCCTGCTGACGGCTCACCGCCGCGAATCGTTCGGTGCGCCGCTGGAGGCGGTCTTCGGTGCAGTCAAGGAGCTAGCAGCGCGCTTCGACGATGTGCATATCCTGTATCCGGTCCACCCGAACCCCCAAGTACGGGAGCCGGCCACGCGGATCCTCGGCGATGCCCGTCGCGTCCACCTGGTCCCTCCGCTCTCGTACGGCGACCTGCTGGCGGTCCTTCGCCGGGCCAGCCTCGTGCTCACCGACTCCGGCGGCATACAGGAAGAGGCGCCCACCTTCGGTGTTCACGCGCTGGTTCTGCGAGAGGTCACGGAGCGGCCCGAAGGCGTGCAGGCCGGCACCGCCACCCTCGTCGGCACCGACCCGCGACGCATCCTCGCAGAGGCCGTCAAGCGGCTGGACGGAGCGCAGCGAGACGCTGCCGTGACGAACCCCTACGGCGACGGACGAGCCGGCGAGCGGATCGCCGACATCCTGCTCGCCGACCTGACCGGCGCGGCCCGGGAGACGCAAGATTGGCCCGGCGCCTGAACGTCCTCGTCCACTGCGTGTACTTTCCGCCGGAGGTGGGGGGTCTGGAGAGCCACGTCCATTACCTTTGCCGGGGCTTGGTGGAGCGGGGTCACGCCGTCACGGTGGTGACGTCCCTCTCTCGTCCTGGCCTGCCCAGAGAAGAGGACCTCGAGGGAATACGAGTGTTGCGCACCCCGCTCCCGTCCCGCACGCCCGCAGGGTGGTTTGCCCACGCGGCCGGGTCCACTGCCCGAACTCGTGAAGTCGCGGAGGACGCGGACGTGGTGCACGCCCAGGCATTCGCGTCGATCTTGCCTTGCGCACTGGCGCTGGCGGGCCGCAGCACTCCCTTGGTGACGACCCTCCACACCTCCCACTTTCTCCGCCTCGCTGCCCGGAGACCGAGCGCTGCCGCCCTTAGCAAGTTGGTCGAGCTCAGCGCTCACAACTTTGCGGCCAGCAAGGAGATAGCCGATGCAGGCGAAAGTCTTGGACCATCGATATCCGTCGAAGTCCTCGTCAACGGCGTGGAGACCGACATCTTTCGGCCGGCGGACGGTTCAGCGACCGGTGCTCGCCGGCTTGTCGTGCCTCGGAGGCTCTTCCCCAAGAACGGCGTCGAGTTCTTCGTCCGGGCGATGCCGCTGATCGCGGATCGCACCGACGCCACCGCTTTGGTGATCGGCGACGGCCCCGAGCGCGCCAAGCTCGAACGGCTGGCCGCCGAGCTGGGCGTGGGCGAGCGGATCACGTTCCTTGGTGCCCGGCCTCATGCCGAGATGCCCAAGCTCCTGCTGCGAGGCGACTTGGCGGTCTTTCCCTCCCTGGTGGAGGCGACCTCGGTGGCCGCCCTGGAGTGCATGGCGTGCGGCCTTCCGGTGGCGGCGTCGGCGGTGGGCGGCCTGCCGGAGATCGTGGACGACGCCGTGGGCGGCCTCTTCCCGCCCGGGAACCCGGAGGCGATGGCGGACAAGGTGGCGACGCTGCTGTCGGACCCCCGGCTCCCGGAGCGCGGCGCGACGGCCCGGAAGAGGGTGGTGGCTCGCTGGAGCAACGCCCGCCTCGTGGAACGGCACCTGGAGGTCTATCGGGAGCTCGTTGAAGGGACGTCGCCGTGACCGACCGGGTTCTGGTGGTCGTGCCCACCTACAACGAGCGGGCCAACCTGGCCGGGATCGTCCCCATGATCCTGGCGCAAGGCCCCGGCTACCACGTCCTCGTGGTGGACGACGCCTCGCCCGACGGTACCGGCGAAGCGGCGGACGCCTTGGCGGCCGAGCACGAGCGGGTGGACGTCCTCCACAGACCGGGCAAGCTCGGCTTGGGAACCGCCTACGTCGAAGGCTTCACCTGGGGCCTACGACGTTCCTTCGACCTCTTCGTCTCCATGGACGCCGACCTCTCCCATCCGCCCGACGCGCTGCCCCGCCTAGCGGCCCAGAGCGCCGGCGTCGGCGTGGTCGTGGGCTCGCGCTACCTGGGAGGCAGCATCCGGGTCGTGAACTGGCCGATGGCCCGCTTGCTGGTGAGCCTCTTCGGCTCGTGGTACGCCCGGACGATCACGGGCCTGCCCGTCAGCGACGCCACGGGCGGGTTCAACCTCTACAGCCGCAAGGCGTTGGAGTCAGTTGACCTCGCCAGCATCGAGTCCAGCGGCTACAGCTTCCAGATCGAACTCAAGTTCCGCGTCTGGCGGACGGGACTGGCAGTTCGCGAGGTTCCGTTCGTCTTCACGGAGCGGCGCAGCGGAGAGTCGAAGATGTCGAAGCGAATCCTGTGGGAGGCCGTTTGGCGCGTGTGGAAGCTTCGCTTTGCGCGCCTCTCGGGACGGCTCTGACGGATGGGGCTCGCCGACCTCTGCTACAGCTGTCCCGGATGCGGTCACGACCCGATGGCGGGGAAGGGAGACCGGGCGTGGTGCCGTTCCTGCGGCCTCCGGGTCAGGCGCCGGCGCGGCGGGATCTTCGCGGCGTCCCCAGGGCGCGGGCCAAGGGAGATGGAGGCGCGGACGCTGTCGCAGCCCATGGAGCTGGGCGACGGGTCCGGCGGCGTCTTGCGGTACTCGGCGCAGGCGATGGTGTCCTGGCGAGTCCGGGAGGCGCCGATCTGGCGGGGGGGCAAGCTTCTGGGCTACAGCGAGACGATGGGCCCACCGTCGCCGGGTACCGCGACGGCCGACCGGGAGGCGATCTCGATCGAGAGCTCCGGCCAGAGCGGCCGCTGGGGCTATCTGGAGCTACGCGCGGTGCAGACCTCGTCGTCGTCGCTTCAGATCTCGCTTCCCGGCGACCGTCTCGTGCAGCTGTGCTTCACGGTCGACTCGCCCAAGCGCTGGGAGGACCTGTTGCGGCAACTAGTGCGGGAGGCGTACCAGCGGGCGGGCAGGGGGTTCGTCCGCGAGTTCCAGCCGCGGATCGCCGTCCGGTAGTGCCCTGGCCCCGTCTCCTATGACTTGGTACGAGTTCTTCCGGCCCGTCGCAAAGGGGATCTCGGTCGTTGTGCGCCCGAAGATTGAAGGGCGAGAGAACATCCCCCGCCAGGGGCCGTTCTTCCTCATCGCCAACCACCAGAGCGTGCTGGACCCGATCCTGATCCAGGCGAACTGCTCTCGGATCGTGCACTCCTTTACCAAGAGCACCCAGTTCTCGTCCGGGGCCGTTGCCCGCTGGCTGCTGCCCCGCATCAACGCGATCCCGACGCGCCGGTACCGGGTTGACCCGCAGGTAGTGCGCACCGCGCTCCGCCTGCTGGAGGAGGGAGAGGCCGTGTGCATCTACCCAGAGGGCGAACGCAGCTGGGACGGTCTCCTCCAGCCCCTGCGGCGGGGCACCGTCCGCCTGATCCTCAAGGCCGGCGTGGCGGTGGTTCCCTGCGGCGTGTCGGGGTCGTTCCAAGCTTGGCCCCGGTGGAGCCGCCGCCCGCGACGCAACCCGGTCCACCTCCGCTTCGGAACGCCGATCCACTTCGGACGTCACGACATCCGCGCGGAGCGGGAAGCCGTCCTGGACGACGCCATGGAGCGCTTGGAGATGGTGTTGGCGGACCTCAGTGGCCAGCCGAGCCCGCATCGCACCAAGCCGCCGTCCGGCGACGCTGGCGCATAGCCCAACGGGAGACCAACTTTCTGGCGATGCTCCGATCTACGCTGCTACGGATCTCGGAAAACGAGTGGTGCAACGGAAAGTTGCCACGCTACGGCGTCGTCAAGCGCGCCGTTCGTCGCTTCATGCCCGGCGAAACCCTGGACGACGCCCTCGACGCCGCCGAACGCATGGAGCGGAACGGCATCCCCACGCTGATTACCTGTCTGGGCGAGAACGTCGCCGACGAGGCGGAGGCGAACGCGGTGGCTGACCACTACGTCGCCGCCGCCGGCACGGTCGCCGCCCGCGGCCTGGACGCGGAGCTGTCGGTCAAGCCGACGCACTTGGGACTCGACCTGGGAATCGCCGTCGCCGAGCGGACCATCCGGCGGGTGACCGAAGCCGCCGAGGCCATGGGGAACTGGGTCTGGCTCGACATGGAGTACAGCCGGTATGTGGACCCGACCCTGGAGCTTTACCGCTCGATCCGCGCCGACCACACCAAGTTCGGGATCTGCCTTCAGGCCTACCTCTACCGGACGCCCGCGGACCTGGAATCGCTGATCCCGCTCGGACCTGGGATCCGCTTGGTCAAGGGCGCCTACGCCGAGCCGCCGGACGTGGCGATCCCGGAGAAACCGGCGGTGGACCAGGCGTTCTTCGACTTGGCCGTGCGGATGCTGGCCGACGACGCTCAGCAGACCGGCATGAGAGCGGGTTTCGCCACTCACGACGCCGCCCTGATCCGCCGCATCGAGGCTTGGGCGCTGGGCAAGGGACTCGACCCCGGCGCCTACGAGTGCCAGATGCTTTACGGCATCGCCCAGGAGGAACAGAAGCGCTTGGCCCGCCAGGACAAGCTGGTGCGCGTGCTGATCAGCTACGGGGAGCACTGGTTCCCCTGGTACGTCCGACGGCTGGCGGAGCGTCCGGCCAACCTCGGCTTCGTTCTTCGCAGCTTCCTCCCGCGACGTCCCTCCCGCGACTGACCCCTCTGCACGAGCGACCTTCCCATGAGCCTGAACCGACACCCCGTCTCGCTCCGGCGACTCGGCTTGCCCTCTCTCGCGGCGCTCCTTGTCTTGGCGGGCACGCACGCCGACGCCTCGGCCCAAGGGAGGCGCGGAGCGGCGGTTGCCGAAGGCGCAGTCGCTTCCGCCCGCGTCGAGGCGGTGGCGGCCGCCCGCGCGCTGCTGGACTCGGTCATCGCCGCGGGATCGATCCCAGGCCTCTCGGTCGCGGTGGGCAGGGGCGGGGAAGTGCTGTGGTCGGAAGGCTTCGGGTTCGCCGACCTGACCCACGGCGTGCCCGTCACCCCGCTCACCAAGTTCAGGGTCGGCAGCGTGTCCAAGCCGATCGCCGCCGCGGCGATGGGTGTGCTGCTGGAGGCCGGGGCTCTGGACCTGGACGCGCCCGTGCAGCGCTATGTGCCGTCGTTCCCGGAGAAGCGCTGGACGGTGACGACCCGTCAGCTAGCGGGGCATCTGGGCGGCGTCCGTCACTACCGGAGTGCGGCCGAAAACCTGTCGTCGGAGCGGTATCCTACCGTCCTGTCGGGGCTGGCGATCTTCCAGGACGATTCCCTCATCGCCGAGCCCGGCACCCTGTACTCGTACTCCAGCTACGGCTGGAACCTGATCAGCGCCGTGGTGGAGGGCGCCAGCGGGGAAGCGTTTCTGCCGTACATGGACCGGACGGTCTTCGAGCCCTTGGGGATGCGCCACACCGTGGCGGGCCACACCGACAGCATCATCCCGCACCGGACCCGCTTCTACGTCCGGACGGGCACCAACGATGGGCGGGTCGTCAACGCGCCGTACGTGGACAACAGCTACAAGTGGGCCGGTGGCGGCTTCCTCTCCACGCCGGAGGACCTCCTGATCTTCGCCGCCGCGCACATCGACGGCGCAGGCTTTCTGACCGACGAGACGCTCGCTCTGTTCTTCACCTCCCAGCGGCTGCCCAGCGGAGAGGAGACGGGCTACGGAATCGGCTGGCGGACCACCACCAACGAGCGCGGCGAAGCCGTCGTGTCCCACACCGGCGGTTCGGTGGGCGGCACGACCGTCCTCACGCTGAACCGGGACACGGGGCTGATCGTCGCGATCGTCGCCAACCTGTCCAGCGCGCCCTTGGGCACCGGGCTGGCCGGGAGGGTGGAGGCCTTCTTCCGGTAGGCGGTGGGACACCGAGGACTCCACCAGCCGGAGACTCCACTACCGGCGGGTTCCACCAGTAGCAGGGGATTCCACCACGGGGGATTCGTCTTCGCCGGACTCCACTTCGTTCAGCTAACTTTACATAATACATATTATGCGAACTTATGGATCGGGCGAGACAACGCCCGGCACACACGGTTGTACGTCTAAGGCCTACTGGCTGCCCGTCCCGTTGCGCGCCGCCACCACCGCGACCTCGGCCCGGTGCATCTCCATCAAGCCCCGGTCCGGATCCGTCTCGTCCATCTCGTCCAGAAGCCTGTCGTACAGCTCCACGGCGCCTGCGGCGTCTCCCGAGTCCCGGCGCAGACGCGCGGCGTCGGCGAGGGCGTCGCGGACCATAAAGCCGAGCTGGGCTCGGTCCGCGAGGCGCAGATAGAGTCCTTCGGCCGCTTCCGTGTTGCCCGTGTCCTCGTAGATCGAGGCCAGCAGTCCGGCGGCTTGCGCGCCTAGGGGGCTGCCCACGTCCCGGGCCAGCGGCGCCAGGACGTCCACCGCAGCGTGCGGATCCCCCAAGTCGGTGCTGACCTGGGCCAGCGCGATCCGTGCCTCGTCCGCGAAAGGCGTCCCGCCGAAGCGTTCCAGAAAGAGCTGCAGGTCGGCTTGGACCCCGGTCTGGTCCCCCGCGTCGAGTCGCTGCTGAAGCTCCTCCAACTGGCTGGCGGCGCCGGCGTTCAGCGTGTCGGTGTAGCGCCCGTAGTAGACGAAGCCCGCCACGCCCAGCGCCACGACCACGAGCCCAAGGGTGATGATGGGACGGTTTCGCTGGGCCCAATGGCTCACTTCAAGGGTCTTGGCGACGAAGGCGTCTTCCTGATCCACAGGGTTCGTCGACTTCTTCGAGGGCGATCCGGGCTTGCGGTATTTGGCCATTCTCTCGGGACCGATCCTGCCGTTTCTTCAAGGGCGCGTTGGGGCGCAGAGTCGATCAACGCTAGCCCCCGCTCCGGCTCCGGTCAACGGGGTTGCCAAAGGCGAGAGACCCCTGCTCCGCAGTCGGTCGCAGGTGGCGGTTCAGCCCGCTCGGCACTAGCATCCCCCACTCCCATCCACCCCCGAGAGCCCGATGCGAACCCTCCAGAGAGCTTTGGCCGCCAGCCTCGCCGGCGGCGCCCTGGTCGCGGCCGGTTGCGCACCGCCGTCCGATGCTTCCGACGTCGACGTCGCCGACCCAGAGACTGCCGAGTTTCCGGCGACCAACCACCCGGACGTGCGCGGGACCATGGGCGCCGTCTCGGCGGGCCACCCCTTGGCTGCGGCGGCGGGCCTCGACGTTCTCCGAAGAGGGGGCAACGCCACCGACGCCGCGCTCGCCATGGCAGGCGTACTGGCTGTGGTCCGGCCCCACATGAACGGCGTGGGCGGCGACGCGTTCTCTCTCTTCTACGACGGCGAGTCGGGCGCAGTCCACGCGCTCAACGGCAGCGGGCGGGCCGGGAGCAAGGCGACGCCCGGGTTCTTCCTGGACCAAGGCCACGATGCGGTTCCCGAGACCGGACCCCTTTCAGTGTCGGTGCCCGGTGCCGTCGCCGCGTGGGTGGACGCCCACTCCCGCTTCGGAACCCTCGACCTGGCCGAGCTGCTGGCGCCGGCGGTTCGCTACGCCGACGACGGCTTCCCCGTCTCCACGCGGCTGGCCTCCGACTTCGAGGCCCAGGGCTCGGCGCTCAACGAGCACGGCAAGGCGCTCTACCTGCCCGGCGGCAATGCGCCTCCCGTGGGTTCCCGGCTGCGCAACCCGGCGCTGGCGGCCACTCTGCGAGCCATCGGCCAACGCGGGAAGGCCGGGTTCTACGAGGGAGAGACGGCGCAGCGGTTGGCGGCGTTTCTGGACTCGGCGGGCGGCGCCGTGACGGCGGAGGACTTCCTGGCCCACGAATCCACCTGGGTGGAACCCCTCTCGGGCGACTATCTGGACGCGCGGCTCCACGTCCTTCCGCCCAACACCCAGGGGATCGCGCAACTCGCCCTCGGCGGCATGGCCGCCCACCTCCCCTTGAAGGAGATGGGCCACAACGCCGCCGAATACCTTCACACGCTGATCGAGCTGAAGAAGCTCGCCTTCGCCGATCGAGACCAGTGGGCCGCGGACCCGGAGTTCGCCGAGATCCCGGTGGCCGAGCTGCTGGACCCCGACTACCTGGCGTCCCGGGCAACGCTCTTCGATCCGGCCGCGGCGGCGGAAGGCGTCGAACCGGGTATCGGTCCGCGGGCCGACGGCGCACGAGCGTCCGGCGAAGCCCTCGACGATTCCGGCGACACCGTGTACTTGACCGCCGTGGACCAGTGGGGCAACGCCGTTTCATGGATTCAGAGCCTCTTCCACGGCTTCGGCTCCGGGCTCCTGGAGCCGGTCACCGGCGTCGTGCTCCACAACCGGGGCTCGCTCCATACGCTGGACGAGGGCCACCCCAACGTGGTCGCGCCGGGCAAGCGTCCCTACCACACCCTGACGCCGGTGCTCGCCACCACCCACGACGGCGCCTTGGCTTTCACGCTGGGCACCCCAGGCGGCGACAGCCAGGTCCAGTCCCTGATCCAGATCATGAACAACCGAAGTCTCTTCGGCATGACTCCCCAGGCGGCGATTGAGGCGCCCCGGTTCCGCAGCTACGGGAGCTTGGCGGTGGACTTTGAGGACCGGGTGCCGTCCGACGTGCTGGCGGCGCTGGCGGCGCTGGGCCACGAGGTTCGGGTCGTCCACGGCTGGACGGCCACCTTCGGAGGCGCCCAGATGATCGTGGTGGACCACGAGAACGGGACGTTGACGGCGGCAGCCGACCCGCGCCGAGAAGCGTATGCGATGGCGTACTGACGGGGGCGCTACAGTGCGATGACCCGTCGGAGTAGTCTCGGGAGGGAACATCTCGTCGGGAGTTGGTGTCCGATCTAGTGACAGGATCGTGGCGCTTGGCTATGACCACCGAACCGGGAGTGCGTAACGTCGTTCGCTGTACAAGGAGGACACCATGATATTCAAGCGAGGTTTCGAGTTCATAGCCAGGGTCGTCGCCGTCACCTCCTGTCTCGTCTTCGGGTTCTTCCTGACCGGGTGCGGTGACGCCGCGCCGCCGGTCCCGGCCGAGGTCGTGGTGACGCCGGAGTCCGCCACCGCCGAGACGGTTGGCGGGACCGTGCAGTACTCCGCCCGGGTCCTGGACGCGGCAGGGAGCGTGATCGCCGGCGCAGCGGTGTCGTGGGCTTCGGGGGACCAGCAGGTCGCCACGGTGTCGGCGTCTGGACTCGCCACAGTGACGGGCCCAGGGCGGGCTCTGGTCCGGGCCACCCACGAGGCGGTTTCGGGCACGGGGTCGCTGGTGGTGGAGCTGCGGCCCGCCAGCATCGCAAAGGTCTCCGGGGACTCCCTGACGGCCCCCGCATCGTCGGTCCTGCCGAATCGGCCGACCGTTCGGGTGGCCGACGCGAGCGGAGTCCCCATTCCTGGCGTCGAAGTGCTTTTCGAGGTGATCTCGGGAGGAGGCCAGATCGCGCCCCGGCGAGCCGTCACCAGCGCGGACGGCGAGGCGTCCACCCGGTGGACGTTGGGCGAAGCCCAGGGCAAGCAGGTGTTGCGGGCGACTTCAGCGTCGTTCGAGGCCGACTTCGTCGCCACCGCGACCGAGGCGCTGCTGGCCGTCGGCACCACGCGCCTACGCAAGGCGCGCCACACCCTCGCCTATCGGGCGGCGCTGGAGACGAAAGGCGGAACTAGTCCCTTCGTCTGGTCCTTGACGGACGGCGCGCTGCCGTCCGGCCTTGCGCTGGAGGCGGACGGCGTGATCTCGGGCACGCCGGAAGCCCCGGGGGCCAGCGACTTCACCGTTCACGTCCGCGACTCAGGCGGAAACGAAGCGACCCGCGACCTAAGCCTCCTGGTGTGCGACGCGCCGCTGTCGCTGGAGCCCGGCGATGTCTACCGGACGAACCCCACGCGGTCGTCCGACTGTCCGCCGTTCCTTCCGGCGGCAAGCGCGGGCGACCGGTACCGGGTCGGGGTGGTGCGAACCAGTTACTCCACCGACCTGACCTACGCCGAGGTGGTGACGACGATCACCGAGACCGGCGCTACGGCCGCAACCGCAGCCGTCGCCCGTCTCCCCCGCCCCGCCCCGCGCCTTCTACCGTCGCTGGAAGCCGCTGTCCGGCGAGCCGATGCCACTTCTCGGTTCCACGCGCGCCTACACGAGGAGGCGGCGCACCTGCGTTCGCGCTTCGGCCGGGACGCCGTCCTTCCCGATCTGCGCCCCGCCGGACCCGACCGCCCCGCCGTGGCGGCGCAGCTGGGGCTTCCGCCCGACCGCCTCGGAATCTTCGTCTACGACGCCGACCGGGACGACCGGTGCTCGCCTCCCGCTCCTACTCCGACCAGCGCTCGCCTCGTCGCCTACAACGCCCACCTGGCCATCTACCAGGACTCGGTGCAGCGAGCCGACAACCCCGTCGCCGAGGCGGACGTGCGACGGGTGCTGGAGTACTACGAAGCCTACGGCACTGGGACGATCGAAGACTACTTCGGCGGAGTTCAGGACATCAACGGAGACGGGCGGGTCGTCGTCTTCATCTCTCCGGCGGCAGAGGGGTTTGCGGCGTTCGTTTGGTCTGGAGACTTCTTCGACGCGGCGACGTGCGCGTCCTCCAACCAGATGGAGCTGGTGTACTTCAACGCGGCTCAGTTCCACGCGATCGGGCGCGCGCCCGACGACGGCCACTACCAGGCGATGCCGACGATGGTCCACGAACTCAAGCACGTGACCTCCCTCTACCACCGGTTCCGCACCCGCGAGGTCGGCTTCCACCCCAGCTGGATCGAGGAAGGCGGTGCGGAGATCGCGGCGGAGGTGTCCTCTCGCCGGGCGATGGCGACCGTCGGCGGCGTGGCCGTGGGCGCCATGCTGACCCGCGACGCCTACCCGCCCCGGAGCGGCTCGATCATCCTCCCCGAGAACTACGGGGTGCTCCTCCGCCTGGCGCGGACCACGTCGTCCTACACGCAGGAATACAACTCGCTGACCACTGACCCAGCGGACGGCCACACCTACTACGGCACGTCGTGGCACTTCCACCGCTTCCTGGGCGACGCCTACGGAGGCGCGGCGGAGCTGACCGAGGCCGCCCTCTTCGCCGCTCTGAACGACTCGCTCACTGTACACCCGGCGCCGACGGCATCAGGGCCGTCACCGGGCAGTCCATGGCGGCGCTGATCGAGGAGTACGCGACGGCGATGATGCTCAGCGGCACCGGCGCGCCTCAGCCAGCTCGCTCGTTCACCACCTACGACTTCCCTTCTGCGACCCACGAGCTCCTGCGACCCCAGTCCCAACCCGACGGACTCTACCCATGGCCCGTCACCGGCCCCGCCCCCGCGCCGTTCAAAAGCGCCGTCTACAGAGGCGGACTAGCCCCGGCCGGCATCCGATTCCACGAGTTCGAGTCCGACGGCCAGGGCGACGGGATCGAGGTGGAGGTCCGAGTAACGGGAGGCGTCGCCCGGGTGATCGTGGCGCGGGTGCGGTAAGAGGAGGATCGGAGTCTGCACCGCGTGCGCCGGTGCCGTCAGCGCGGGAACTTGTTGCTCACGTAGTTCACGATCTGCTTCCCGTTCAACTCCTGACTGGATGGCCCCGTTCTTATATAGAACCGTTGCTCGTTGCCATCCTTGACGTACACGGGTTGCGACGACCTCCGGCAACGTACAGTCAACACGCGAACCGCCTTGTAGTCCTTGAAATGGGAGTTCATCTCCAGCCAGGCTTCCGGCCCCAGTCGGTCGTTGACGAGGTTGACGAGATGTAGAACCATCTTGTCCTCGTTGGCGAAACCGTCCTCGGCGATGCCGACCGGCGTGCCATCGTCCGCCACTCCGATGATCAGTTCGCCGCCGTTGGTGTTCAGGAACGCAGCAAGCGTCTTCAACACGCCAAGCTCAATACGTGCATCCCTCTTCCTTGTGTGCAGGTTGATCCGGAGCGTGGACTTGAACTCCACACCATCGGATTCGCCCACACTGATCATTCTGTTCAAGTCGTCCTCGCCGTGATCCGGCTCAACGCCCTGGCCCCCCGCCAGCTTCTTCCAACCTGCATGGATGACTTCGGCGATCATCTCGCGGCGCTTCTCAAGAAACGTCGCATATCCGAGTTGTTCCCAGTCCTCTGGAAGCGCGTGATAACGGTACATAGTCTCAAGCGCATCCTGACCGACGCGTTCCTTTATGGCGGGCAAGCCGCTGGCCGGTGCTCCAACCGAAAGCCGTTCGTGGTCCGCGGTTGTCATGTACGCATAGTTGGCAATCTGGTTCGTGTTCCGCGTGTCCATGATGCCAAGGGCGCGTAGGTGCCGCTTGGAGAACAAGTGATGCCTCTCGATTCGATCGTCGATGCGAACCTCTGGATCAAGCACGTCCGACATCTTGGTCGTCGAAAACAACACGGGCGCGTCGAGCAAGACCAAGGCGGCGTTGTATGCATGCAGAGAAGGACTGCGGGACGACGACGTGGCTAGGTCGTTCGGCAGCGTCACCTTCCAGAAATCGTGAGTCAGTGCAATCCCGCAAATGCCCCTCAGTATGCCGACAAAGCCCGTTGCGTCCCGGGCATCTCGCAGACGCGCCAAGTCGGACTCCATGGCCGACTCGGGCGATCCGCTAAATCGACCGGTAACGGCGGACATGAAGAACCAACGGGCAATGGTCTCGCGAAGCACATCTTTGTCCACCCCGTGCTCGTTTCGTCCGATCAAGTACAGTATGTACGAGAACAGTAGGTTGTTGTCCGAGCTGATCATCTTGCCGTGGCGAAAGCCTGCCGTCCGAAGGCAGTCCATGAAGTCGTGCCAAGAATGGGCGGACAACGTCTGCTCCTGTACGCGCTGCAGTTTATCGAACTGGGTCGCACGCCGCGCTTCGCTGAACCGACCCGTCTCCAGGTCCTTTCCTCGCAGTATCGAGTAGACGTGCCGAAGGCGCGCCCGTTTGAACGCCACGCCGACGGTCACGCGCAGGAGTTGTGACGGGTCCGGTTGAATGAAGTGATTGTAGGGTGACAAACGACTCTCCGACGGCTCCTTGGCCGATCGGCAGAACTCTTCCAACTGCCTCCGGGCCTCCTCCCGAAACACGGACATCAGCGTCAAGATGAAGTCCGCCTGGATCAGCGGAGTGCCTTTGCTGTTGATGCGCACGAACACGTCGGACACGGCCTCTTCCGGGACGCCCGCCCCTAGTTCGAGGACCGTGAAAGAGAACTGCTGGAGAGAGGACAGTTTCTGAATCGCATGCTGAATCCAGACCACCGTGTCCCTGCCGACGGTTCGAGTTGAACTCAACCCATTCAAGTAGTCGTTGGCCACCGAAAATATGTTGTCGGTCCAGATTACGGAGATGTCGGCGATGAACGACTTGTCCCGACGAATGGCGGCGTCGGCGACCTCAAACCGTTCCTCCAACGGATTGAAGGCGATGCGTATCGTACGTTGCTTCCAGTTCTTGTCGACCACGGGCACGCCCTTGACGACCGCGTACAGGCAAGTCAGCCGTTGCTGGCCGTCTACGATTACTATTTCGGGCGACCGCCGCTCGCCGCCCACGCCGATGGTTCGGTCGCTGGGCGATCCGTTCTTCCAAAACACCAAGTAGCCCACGGGGTAGCCGCGATACATGGAGTCGAACAGGTCGCGCACTTTCTGATTGGGCCATACAAACGGTCGCTGGATGTCCGGCAGCCCTATGACGCCGGAGCCGATGTCCCCGATCAAGGACCGCACATCGGCAATGGTGGTTTTGAATACCGTGTCACTCATCGGGTCTGCCGGCGGTGGGTGCGCAAGTTATGGTTGGCGGGAGACAGCTTGGTGTGGGGACGATACCACCCCTCCCGTGGATGCGCAACTGGGATTACCGATCCCTCTTTCCGCAGGAGGGGAGTGACGCGCCGGGGCGCCACCTCCCTGCCCCTCGCCTCGAGGTCGGGGTGGATGCGGCTCCGACGGCTGGTGCGCCGGCTGGCTTCCAGCTTCTGCGCACCTCGAGCTTGCGTCGCCGGGTCGAGGTTCCCCTTCGGAGATGATCACGGCCGCAACGCCCGCGGGCTCGTAGCCCAACTAGTAGAGTGGGCAAGCCCACCATTCGACCCCTTCCTGCCATGTCGTCGGGATCGTCGGCGCTACACGCCTGGGCGAGATTACTAGCGTTCCTCCACGGTGCCAATAACACGAAGCTCTATCTGGGGATATGGATCGGTGCTTACTACCGCGTACTGACTCGCATTGGTTCCCACAACCTGCGGGAGGTCTGTCGCCACTTTTGCGCCCCTTCCGGATGGCAAGTCAAGTAGATACGTATCCATGGTTGACTCGGGTCTGCCCTCATCCCCTTGTTCCATCCCCTCAAACCGTTCAACCTGCAACAGTACATGAGACTCGAGATACGGCGACAGCGTTACGATTTCATCGGAGGGACCGCCCTGACCCATTGTAAAGTTAGTTGCGGTTCCCTCCATATGCATCTGACGATGATCCGTCAATCGAGCCGTCCACGAGACGGAGCCATCGGCAACCTTCAACAGGCGCACGTAACTCAGGGAGCGAAACGCGCGTGAGTCACCGACTCCGTTCCCATGTAGTATGTGCAAGCTATCGGACTGAGGACAGCCATCATAAAGCGAACAAACGCCGACGAGTCAACATAGCCTAAGCCAAAACTCCTGACTGGCTCACCAATCCGAGGAGAAACTTCATGAAACAACACGTTGCGGTCTGCCCTGGTGTCGGTACCAGCGACGATTAGGCGTTCTGATTTGGTCATGCATGCCGTCCCGCCGGCAAGCGGCACAGGACGGGACTCAAGAAATCTGTACCCCATTTCGGTAGGACCGAAGACCTTGACTTGACGTCCAGCGACGACCAAGACGGCACCCGACGATTCGATTGCGATCGAGTAGGCCCCCCGCAGTTCCTCAGGCCCGTCGCCCTCGCCACCAAACTCGTCCATGAAATCGCCAGTCGGATCAAATATCCGCACGACCTGGGCCTGCCCGTCCAGAACGAAGAGATGATTGTCGGGGCTTATCACCACATCAGCAATCTCACCGAATACCTCCGGCCCCTCTCCCTCCAGCACCCCAAGTCGGTACAGGACCTCCGCGTCCTCAAGGCTGTGCCGTGCAGCCGTCCAAGCTGCAAGGCGATCCGGCGACAAGCCTATTGGCACTGAGTCGGGGACGATCGGAACGGCAGTCGGCGGCGGCAGGTTGGGACGGGTTGGATGTTCAACCACCGCGGGAGCGCGGTCGCATCCGGTCAGGAAGAACCCGAAGACGAGACAGGAGGTGACGGCGACGACCCTAGCCAGGGACTCGGAACCTCGCTTGAACATCTCGGTGTCCTCCTTGTGCAGCGGACGACGTTACGCACTTTCCGGCTCGGTGATCATAGCCAAGCGCTACGATGTCACTAGATCGGACACCACCTCCGACGCGATGTTCCCTCCCGAGACGACCACGGCCGCGGTGCCCCGGGGCTCGTACCCCGACCGGAGTGCCGCCAAGCCCACCGCCCCGCCCCCTTCCACCACCAACCGGCACTCGGTGAACGCTCGGGTCATCGCACTGCGGATCGCGTCCTCCGAGACGATCACGTGCTCGTCCACGACTTCCCGGACGATATCGAAGGAGAAGCGGTTCTCCATGCCGATTCCTCCAGAGAGCGCCGATGCCACGGTCTCCTCTTCGGGGACCTGGACGGGCCGGCCCTTCAGCAAGCTGACGTGCATGACGGACGCGCGCTCGGCGGAGACCGCCACCACCCGGACGCCGTGCTCCCGGACCGCCAGCCCGACGCCGGCCACCAGCCCGCCGCCGGAGAGGGGCACGACCACCTCCTCCACCCCTGGAAGCTGCTCCACGATCTCGGTGCCCACGGTTCCCTGCCCCTCGATGACGTCCAAGTCGTCGAAAGGGTGGATCGGGGCGAGGCCCTCGTCGTCGGTCAGTGCGGCGGCCCGTGCCTCGGCGTCGTCGTAGGTGGGGCCGGCCAGGACGACCCGCGCCCCCGCCGCCTGGATCGCCCTCAGCTTCAGCGGGTCCACCCACTCGGGCACGCACACCGTCGCTGGGATGCCCAGCAGTCGGCACGCCTCCGCGACCGCCCGGGCGTGGTTTCCCGAGGAAGCGGCGACCACGCCCCGGGTCCGCTCTTCCGGCGACAGCTTGGCGAGGCGGTTGGCGGCGCCTCTCATCTTGAAGGAACCGGTGCGCTGCAGCGACTCCAGCTTGAGGAAGACGGGGCTGGAGGAGGACCCTCTCGCGGTCCGACCGGCGACGGCCAACGGAACTACCGGCGTTCGCCACGCCAGCGGCCGCACCCGACCCGCGGCGGCGCGGAAGTCGAGTGTGCGCGGCTTCAGGAGATGATCCGCTGGCCCTCGACCAGCTTCACGATCCACAAGCCCGAGTTCAGGTCCGACGTGAAGATGTTGCCCTTGTGGATCTGGGCGCCCCAGGTCATCCCCCAGTTGGGGACGGTGGATTCGCCGTCGATCGTCTTGAGGACGGCGATCTCCCTGCCCTGGCGGTACAGGTCTCCCCGCAGCTCGCCGGAGATGTCCACGACCCGCAGTCCCGCCTGGTAGTAGCCCACGTACAACCGGTCGCCTTCCACCCAAATGTTGTGAGCGCCGGCCTCCGGCACCTCGTAGCGGGCGACCTCCACCGGGTTGTTCGGGTCCTCCATGTCGAGGAC
Source organism: Longimicrobiales bacterium (assembly GCA_958296005.1). Taxonomy (GTDB): domain Bacteria; phylum Gemmatimonadota; class Gemmatimonadetes; order Longimicrobiales; family Gaopeijiaceae; genus CATQHQ01. The sequence goes on along the minus strand of CATQHQ010000002.1, from coordinate 1,283,683 downwards.
GTGGACGTAGCCCCTGGCTTCGATTGGCGCGTCGGCGTCCCACTCCTGAGGGAAGATCTCGTCGCCGACGAACAGGTAGCGCCCGGCCCGCCAGGCCGTGTGCGTGTTCCCGATCGGGTACTTGTAGCGGGACACGAACGCCGGCTCGGTGGGGGTCCCGCCGTGGGTACCGGCGCCGACGTCCAGCATGACCGCTCCGTCGTCCCAGTACGACAGGTAGGCGTAGCCGTCCTGGACGATCACGTCGTGGAGGGACTTGGAGGGCGACTCCGGCATGCCCCAGCGCCCCACTTCGTCGGGGGCCGCGGGATCGGAGATGTCGATGATGTGGATGTCGCTCGTCCCGTTGTGGACGGCGTACACCAAGTCGCCCTCGATCCAGACGTTGTGGACGCCCCCGGGGACGGTGCGCTTGTACTCGGAGACGATCGACGGGCGGGCGGGGTCGGAGAGGTCGAGGATCACGATCCCGTTGCGGCGGTCGGAGGCTCCTTCCCGCGTGAGGATGCCGATGCGGCCGCTGGCGTGAATCTTCACGTCGTTGATCCGACGGGCGTCCAGCTGCACCGAGTCGGTGAGGACGGGAGAGGAAGGATCGGTCACGTCCCACGCCTTCATCCAGTCGTACATGAAGGTGCCCACGTAGGCGTAGTCGCGGCCGTCGGCGCCCTCGAAGACCCACGTGTCTCCGGAGTGATGGTCGGCCGCGGCGCCCCGACCGACCTTGATCAGCTCGGCCTCGTCGATGCGCGGCGTTACCTCCACCAACGTGCTTGCGGCTCGCTCCTCGCCCACCATGGCGGTGACGCGGTAGGTGCCCGGCTCCTCGGCGACGAAGACGCCCTGACTCCCCTCGACCTCGATCTGGGCACCGCTCCCGTCCACGCTCCACGCCGGGTAGAGGGTCGTCGCGGCGGGCGACCGGGCCTCGAAGCGCACCACGTCGCCGGTGCGGACGCGGGCGTCTCCCGGCGCCACCTCGATCTGGCCCAGCGGCCCGTCGTACACCTGCACGGCGACGACAGCGCGGGTGCTTCCTGCCGCCACCCTAATCGCGGCGCGCCCAGCGGCCCGGGCGTGCACGCGGCCTGCGGCGTCCACTCCGGCCACCCGCTCGTCGCTGGAGGAGAAGATCGCGACGGCGCCGTCCACCACCTCGCCTCCGGCGTCGAACGCGGAAACGCGCAACGGTGCGCTCGTCCCGACGACCAGGGAGTCCACCGGCAGTCGAGCCTCGATCTCGGCCACGGGCAACGCCAGCACCACGATCGCCGCGAAGCCCATGACGTTCCCCGACCGAACCCCGATCCGCGCTTCGCCCGGCGAGACCGCGGTCACCCGCCCGGCTTGGTCCACGCTTGCGACCTCGGGCACCATCGCGAACCACGTTACCGTCGCGCCGTCGAGGACGGAGCCGTCGGCCGAGGCGGCGGTGGCGACAAGGGCGACGGTCTCGCCGACCTCCAGCGTCGCTCGGTCCGGCTCCACGTCGACGCGGGCGGCCGGGGGCTGGGCCGGCGGGGTGGCCTGGAAGGCGGCGGCCAGCAGAAGGGCGGCGGGAGCGATCATGGCGAAAGTCCTTTTCTGCGGGTTGCCAGCTCCGGGAACCGGTAGACAACCACGCCCGAGCCCGGGGCGTTGTCCACGTCGACGTACCCCCTGCTGGACATCTTGGTCAACGTCTTCTCGACCTCCTCGAAGCCCTTCCCCGTGGCCATCACGCCCTGGGTGACGGTGAGCTCGCCGCCGTTGTCCATCGCGGCCTGGAGCAGCAGCTGCAGAACGTCGGGCGGCGGCAGCTTGGCGTTCGGCCCTCCGTGCCCGCCGCCGTGCTCTGCCAGTCGGGGATGGGGGATGCGTCCGTCGCGGATGTTGGCGTTTCGCACCAACGACCTCATACGGAAGAGATCGACGATCTGGCCGATCCCTAAGAGCCCGAACGTCGCAAAGTAGAGGATCCCCGTGCCGATCTTGCCCATGTAGAAGCGGTGGATGCCGCACGCGCCGGCCAAGGAGGCGCACCAAAGGCCGTAGGACAGCCCGATGGAGTACGGCGCCTGATCCGGGTCTGCGCTGCCGGTCGCCGGCTCAAGCGGCGCCAGCGCGCCGCGAGACACGTTCACCGACACGTTCACAGGTACCCCGCCGATTCCCTGCCCCTGGCCTCGCTCGCTCATCCGTCGTTCCCCTCGGGTCCTCGGTGCTCCGGCCTGAATCTGTCCCAGCCTGTTATTACGAGCAAGCCCGTCGAACGCTTCACGATCCGACAGCCCCTCCCTTCCAACTCACATCCCCCAAACTTCGACCTCCGCGCCGCTCTCTGCCGTCCCGCTCTCGCGGAACACCTTCTCGTCCCAGCTGCGGCCCTTCCGCCGGTCGAAGACGACCAGGTGACCCGCCGCCGCGTCGCAACGGTCCATGTAGCCCGCCGTCTGCTCCACGCCCTCGGCCACGGTGCGCTCCAAGCTCTTGTGCAACACCTTGCACTCGACCACGAACTTCTCCGCGCCGCCACGTTGCGGCCACTCGACCAGCAGATCCGTGCGGCCTCGTCCCAGCCCGTACTCCCGCTCAATCCGCTCGCCGCTGTTGACGATCCGTTGCAGGAATGCCTGCAAGAGCAGCTGCGGTCCTGCCTCCTGGTACTGGAAGCGTACCGCCCAGTGCTCCGAGTGTTCCCGGAAGAACTGCTGGAACGCGGCCAACAACTCGTCGATCCGCAAGGCGCGCCCGAGTCGTCCACGTACCACCTGGTTTCGTCCGCCATCTCCTCTTGCGGCAACAAGGAGAGCTCCCGGGGCACCACTTCGGCGTAGATGGGGTTCGCCATGCGAACCGGCCGGTCCTGGGCGATCAGGCCCAAGTCCCGGACGTACTCGACATCGCGCAGGGCGAACCGCCGCTCGCGTGCGCCGGTCAGCAGAGGTTCGACGACGCGCCGCACTCGCTCTTCCTGGAGCTTGTCCGTCAACTGGTCCAGATGCGTGTCCCGCCGGAGGACGAGCGCCTCCCGGGCCTCCAGCACGTCGGCTTCGGCTACCGGACAGGACCGGTCCGCCGCCAGAGCGCCCCGAAAGCACGTTTGATAGGCGAGCGCGTTGACCGGCCACGGCACCACGCTCCGGGGGAAGCCTCCGGGGCGCAGGTCGTATCCCGCGCGCAGCTGTCGCAGCACCGACAGGAGAGAGTCGCCCACGAGAGCGTCGATCTTGTCGATCAGCAGCACCAACGGTTTGGGGACGGCCCGAGCCCAGCGCGTCAACGCCTCGCGCAAGGCGCTGTCGGGACCGCGCTTCGCCAGGACGCCCGACCATATCTCTTCCAGCGATTCGTCGCCGAGCGCGTCGTATGCCCGGGACGCGAGTTCTCCCAGCGCCTCCAGCGTTCAGCAGGCCTTGCAGTGCGAGCAGCGCGGAGGTCTTGCCGGTCTGGCGCGGCACATGGAGGACGAAGTAGCGTTCCTGGTCGATCAGCCGCTGGACATCGGCCAAGTTGACCCGGTTGAGAGGCGGAGTGCAGCAGTGGTCGCCTGCCGCCACCGGGCCGGAAGTGTTGAAGTAGCGCATGGGCGTATGGTCGCACGGGGAGGGCGGCTCTAGCAACTTCGTGGGCCCGTTAGTCCGCTACTTCCTACGCTCAGCCCGCTTGCTTCCTCGGCGTTCGCGTGTTTCCTTGGCCATCCACGGTCCGGCAGTAGGAGACTCAGGAAGGCTCACCCCGAAAGGAAGATGCCTTGGAGCGAAGACCGGCCAACATCCAGACCGAGCATCTGGAGCGTTGCATCCAGGCTCTGGACCAAGCCCGCGATTGGCTTCGGAAGGCCAAGCCCGGCGAGCCGGCCTACTCGGTCGGGCGAGCGGCTTGCGTCAAGGAGTTCGAGGTCGCGCTGGAACTGAGCGGCAAGTTGTTGAAGCGACGCCTGCAGCCCTTCTTCGCAGGCGACCGCCAAGCCGACCGCCTTTCGTTCAAGGACGTCTTCCGCCATGCCGCGAAGCACGGCTTGATCTCCGTCGACGCCTGCGAGCGCTGGCTCGAATACCGCGACGCCCGCAACGTCGCAGCCCACGACTACGGTCAGGAGTTCGCCACGGACGCGGTTCGCATGTTGCCGGAGTTCATATCGGACGCGCGCGACCTCGCCGAAGCAATCCGAGGGTCCCCTTGACCGAACGACTGCACTTGGCACCCCGTCACGAAGAGATGCTCGTCGAGCTATTGCGCCGGCACGTCCCCGAGGCCGAAGTGTGGGCCTACGGCAGCCGCGTCAACGGCCGGAGCCACGACGCCAGCGACTTGGACATCGTGCTGCGGGCGCCCGAAAACGACCGGTTTCCCGTGCGCCGGCTGTCGGCCTTGATGGACGCCTTGAGCGATTCCAACATCCCGTTCCTCGTGGACGTCCGCGATTGGAGCCGGTTACCCGATGCCTTCCGGCGAGAGATCGAGCGCGCCTACGTCGTGCTGGCCAGGGGTGGTGAGGAGACGTAGGGCTGACCGGGCGGCGTCGCCGTCTCGATTTCGGGCCATCGCCCAGCCGTCAGGACCGTCGCAAGATCAGCGACGCCAAGCGTCGGATCGGGGAATGCCGGAACTCAACTGAACTTCCAGTCCCCGTTCCGGCAGTGCCCGCCCGGCGTCGGGTTGCGCCCCGGCCGCCGACCCGGGCCAATCACGCAGAATGCCGCGCACTCGGCCCGTGGCCGGGTCCCGCAACAGAGCCGCCGCCGGGCCGGTGCCCGCGCTCATGGCCACGGAGCCGTCGGGGCCCGTCAACACGATTCGCGACAGAGCGTCCGCCCACTCCGAGTCCGCTGCAAGCGCAAGCGCGAACGACGAGCGGCCGTCGCCGTCGGCCGTCTCCGCCATCTCGAAGCGCTGGGAGAAGAGCACGCGACCGTCTCCCGCCTCGCCCACGATCCGCCATGCGCCGGCCTCGTCCAGGAGCGACGGCCTGCCGTCGAACACGAACGCCGGGTTCAGGAACGGCGCTTCGTCGGCGCCGACGCCGCCCCAAAGCAACAGCGCCTGCGTGGGCGGCCCCGCGTAATAGGCCCCGACTCCCGCCTCGTCGTGCAGGCGCCACCGCAACGCGTTTGCGAAGTGGTAGTCGCTGATCATGTGCCGCGGGCGGCAGTAGCTCATTATGTCGGCAATCGCCGGGGACACTAAACCCCCGTATCGATGATTCCAGCCCCAAGCGCCAGCAACACCCCCGGCGTGCGGATACCCGGAATCGACACGACGGGGCCGGCCGCAGGGAGCATGCCAAAGATGCATGTTGTGACCAAACTCGTGCGCGATGACTCCCTCGTCTGGGACAGAAAACATGGCCTTGCCGGGAACGTAGGCTACTCCTGATGCTCCTCCGGTCGGATTGGGAAATGTGCCCATGTAGTAGCCTGCTCCGCCCTCCATGACCCGAATCGCATGGGTCTGGTCCAACAGAGCATGTGCATTCCTAGTAGAGGTCCAAACGGGTTCGTGAACCGTCACGCCCATGGGCCCCACGGGCAGCAGCCTGCGGGTCTCCTCGAAGAGCCCATCTTCCGCCGTCAGTCCATTCGTCGCGTCCAGAATCGACGAATCTGGTTCGGACTCCAACAAGAACGGCACCACCGTCACGTCGAACGCCAGCATCTCGTACACGTCCAGCGCCGTCCGCCCCGCCGCGGGAATGCGCCGCGGAACCCCTAGCGCCGGGTCGAGCGCGCCTTCCGGGTCGAGCACCACAACCATCTCCGCACCCGGCCGCAGGATGTCTCCCGGAACCTCGGCGTTCGCCGACAAAGAGAGACTGCTTTCTGCGGTATCGGCCTCGGCCGGTATCGCTCCGTCCCCCGGCGAAACCCGAACGCTGTCCGTGGACCCGTCGCGCTGGTAGAACGTCGCCCACCCCGACGGTATGGACGCGCCGCCGGCATCGGGAGCCGTCACGAACACGCGCAACAGTCCCGGCCTGCCCGCGACCAGCGGCACCGGAACATCCGCCGACTGCACCGCCTGCACGACGTACGCCGTCGCTGTGGCCGTTTCCGCAGGCATCTTGCATATGGGAACGTACTGCTTCCACATCGACCTCAGCCGTAGCCGGGTGGCAGAATCGTCCGGAACGCAGATTTCCGAGCCGCCCAGGACGAGTTCCTTCAGCTTGACGAGATTCGCCAACGGCAATGTCCCAAACAGGTCTGGATTGTTGGCCAGCGACAGCTCCTCCAGGTTAGCCAAGGTGCCCAGCCCGGCCGGGATCTCGCCCGTCAGGTCGTTGCCGCCCAGGCTCAGCTCCTCCAGGTTGGCCAAGATGCCCAACCCGGCCTGGATCTCGCCCGTCAGGTCGTTGCCGCCCAGGCTCAGCACCTCCAGGTTGGCCAAGTCGCCCAGCTCGGGCGGGATTTCGCCCGTTAGGCCGTTGTCGTACAGCCACAGCCGCTCCAGACTGGCCAAGTCGCCCAGTTCGGGCGGGATCACGCCCGTCAGACCATTGCGGGACAGGGACAGCCGCTCCAGGTTGGTCAACCTGCCCAGCTCGGATGGGATCTCGCCCGTAAGGCCGTTGCTCCACAGGGCCAGCCGCTCCAGGTTGGTCAACCTGCCCAGCTCGGACGGGATCACGCCCGTCAGGCCGTTTCCGCCCAGGTACAGCCTTTCGACGCGGCCGCTTGCGTTCGTCCTGACTCCGTACCATTCCTCCAGCGGTGCGTCGGTCAGCCAGTTGTCGTGGTCGTCCCACGATCGGCCCCCTGTCGATTCGAACAAGATCTCCAGCACGTCGCGATCCATCAGCGGCGGGCACTCGGTACCCGTGCCGGAATGCGACGGGATCGAACGCAACCACATGCGGAACGCGGGATTGGCCGGCGTGCACAGATTCGTGCCGTCGTATGAGAGAATCCGCAACGGCAAGTCGGTCATTCCCGACCGAAGGCGACCGCTGAGTTGGCTGTTTCCGTCAAGCCACAACTCTCGGAGCAGGTCCAGCGACGCCAAGTTTCCTAGCAGTTCGCCGGACAAGCCGTTTCGGCTCAAGTCCAGTCCGGAGACGCGACCAGAGACGGAATCCGTCTCTACCCCGTACCAGTCGGCCAAGGGTCCCGGCTGAAGCCAGCTGCTGGACGACGCCCAGGCGGACCCTCGAGTCGAATGGTAGACGGACCGGAGCACGGCGGCGTCGGCCTCGTGGCAGAACGGCCCTTCCTGCTCGTCGAGGTTCTCGGCAAAGCTGATGAATCGCCGTGTGCCCGGTGCACACAAGCCAGCGTTCCCGTCCCAATAAAAGCGACTCAGGTTCGGCAGATCGCTGAACGCAGGCGGAATCAGGCCCGTCAGGTCGTTGTTGTACAGGTATAGCCGCTCCAGACTGGCCAAGTCGCCCAGTTCGGGCCGGATCACGCCCGTCAGAACGTTGTTGTACAGCCACAGCCGCTCCAGGTTGGCCAATTTGCCCAGCTCGGGCGGGATCACGCCCGTCAGGCCGTTGCCTGACAGGGACAGTCGTCGCAGGTTGGCCAAGTCGCCCAGCTCGGGCGGAATCAGGCCCGTCAGGTCGTTGTTGTACAGGTACAGCCGCTCCAGACTGGCCAAGTCGCCCAGCTCGGACGGGATATTGCCCGTCAGAACGTTGTTGTACAGCCACAGCCGCTCCAGGTTGGCCAATTTGCCCAGCTCGGGCGGGATCACGCCCGTCAGGCCGTTGCGGGACAGGGACAGATACTGCAGGTTGGCCAAGTCGCCCAGTTTGGGCGGGATCACGCCCGTCAGACCGTTGCGGGACAGGGACAGCGTATCCAGGTTGGCCAAGTCGCCCAGTTCGGGCGGGATCACGCCCGTCAGACCGTTGAAGGACAGGGACAGCCATTCCAGGTTGGCCAAGTCGCCCAGTTCGGGCGGGATCACGCCCGTCAGACCGTTGCGGGACAGGGACAGATACTGCAGGTTGGCCAAGTCGCCCAGTTCGGGCGGGATCTTGCCTGTCAGGTCGTTGTCGCGCAGGTCCAGCCTTTGGACGCGGCCGCTTGCGTCCGTCTCGACTCCGGCCCACTCCCACAGCGGCGCGTCGGTCAGCCAGCTGTCGTTCTTGGTCCAGTTCGGACCGTCCGTTGCTTCGTAGAGAGCTACCAGCACGGCGCGGTCGCCACCGGTCGTCGCGAAGCCGTCGGCCGCCGCCGGGACCGCTTCGACTGGAGGCTCCGTCAACTCGTCGATGCACGCCGCCGTCGCCGCCAGCCCGAAGGCAAGTGTGGCCGCCGCACGTCCCTGATTACATCTCGACATAGCAGAACTCCTTGGTGCTGATGTCCTCGCCGTCGGGCTCATCTCGGCGGTCTCTTCGCAACCAGCACCAACCGTCGGCACTCTAAAGTACGGGTCCGCGGGGCATTGCGCGACCGGCACTTGGTTGCGGACCGCCACCGCATACTCGAAGCTGCCCTGCAAGTCCAGCGCCTGCGGGCACTTGCAGTATACGGCAACCATGCTGGACAGATGAGCCGACGGCCGCCAGCGAGTCAAGCCAAATGGGTCCAGGAACGGGTCGCTCAGCTGGCCCAACCTCGGTCTTCAGGGATGCCACCTGGCGGCCCATGCTACTGGTCAAATCCAGACGATCACCAGGTCCGGGTGCGGGAACTGTGTGACCCTCTACTCTGGCCTACCTCCGGACATTTCTACTTTGGTTTGACACTTCACGAACCGAGGCCCTTGACTCCACCTCCCAAACGCCGACCTTAGCGACCATCGTCCCCGTAGCTCAGGTGGATAGAGCGACTGCCTCCTAAGCAGTAGGCCCCAGGTTCGAGTCCTGGCGGGGACATTCGGCGGCTGGCGCGGCCTACTCCGTCTTCCGTCGCCGTCCCACCGCTTCCAGGGCCAGCACCGCCCCTGCGCCCGCCGCGAAGAGCAGGGCCACCGCGACCAGCGCAGGGTCCTCAGCACCGGGCCACGCCAGTGCTTCGCGTCCGTCGGGCCGGTGCTCGACGAACGGCCAGAGCTTCCGCAGCGACCCGACCATCAGGCCCACGAGCACGGCCAAGACGCCCTCCCGCCACCGGTCGAAGAGCCAGCGCAGCACTCGGGCGAAGGTGAGCAGCCCCGCTCCCATCGCCGCCACCATCGTGGCCACCACCAGCGCCGAGCCCGGGTCGCCCCCTACCAGCACCGCCTTGAGCGCGTGGGTCACGTAGTGGTACAGGCCGAAGAGCAGCAGCACGAACGCCCCGGAGACGCCGGGCAGCGTCATCGCCGAGATCGCCAGCACGCCCGCCAGGAAGACGAACGCCAGGCTCGGGTCCCGCCCGCCTCGTAGCGCCTCGGGCTGGGACACGGACGCGACCGCGACGGGGCTGCGCTCCACCTGGTGGATCGACCCCGGTGCCGCGTTCCCGTCCGCGCCCGCCATCCGCGCCACGACCTCTACTTCCGTTGTGGCCGAGCCCGCCGGGACCGTCACCGTGGAGGGGAGCCCGTACACGACGTCAACGCCGTGGGCGCCCGGAGCGGAGAGCGCCACGTTGCTGGGCGTGAGCCGCACATCCTCGGCGACCGGCTCCGCGAAGTGGAGCGCCACGGTCCCCCGGGCGTTCCCCGCGGTGCGCTCCGGCAGTCCGACGAACCACGCGGTGGTCAAGGCCGCGACCGACGCCAGCAGCCAGAGGACGGGGCGCCACCGCCTGATCTGCCGAGCGGGGATCGCGACCGACGCCAGAACCAGTCCCAGGAAGAGGCCCTTCATATGGGCCGGGTAGAGGTCGAGCAGCGTCGGGAGCATCGCCGACCCGCTCACGAGCGCCGGGACCAACCCCACCGCAAGCGACGCCAGCAACAGCAGCCGCCCCGCGTCCACGCCTTCGGGGTCCTCTGCCGGCGTCGCCGCCGGGTCGAGACCCTCGGGTCGGCGCGCTTGCTCCCGAACCCGGCCCCAGAACGACCGAGAAGGCAGACGCCGCAGCATCCGTCCTCCGATTCCGCTCACCGCGTCCACCAAGCGGGCGTAGATGCCCAGCACCAGTGCCATCGTGCCGCCGGAGACGCCCGGCACCGCGTCCGACAGGCCCATGCAGACGCCTCGGAGGGCAATGCCGGCCCAGTGCCTCACAGCCGCAGGTCCCAGCTTCGCACCTTCTCCAGGCGCGGGTAGCTGGTGAGGTCCAGATGGAGGGGCGTCACGGACACATACCCGTCACGTATGGCCCGGTAGTCGCAGTCGGGGCCGCCCTCCCAGCTGGTGATCCCGCCGCCGATCCAGTAGTACTCGCGGCCTGACGGGTCGTCAGCACGAGTGATCTCTCCCGAGTAGCGGCGGCGTCCAAGCGTCGTCACCCTCACGCCCCGAACTTGCGACGGCGGACTCGCCGGAAGGTTCACGTTCAGCAGCTCGTGCGGGGGGATTCCCTTGGCCGCGATCTGCTCGAGCAGCCGCGACACCACCGGCTGCCATCCCTCCAGCTCCTCCACCTTTCTTCCCACGTAGGAGACGGCCACGGCGGGGATGCCCATGATCGTCGCTTCCATCGCCGCCGCCACGGTGCCGGAGTAGAGCACGTCTTCCCCGAGGTTGGCGCCGTTGTTGATCCCGGACACGCACAGGTCCGGGCGTTGGTCGAGCAGCTCGTTGACGGCCAGGATCACGCAATCCGTCGGCGTGCCGTCCACGATCGTGGTTCCGTCGGGTGCCCGCCGCTTCCGCAGAGGGTTGTGAAGGGTGAGCGCGTTGCTGGAGGCGCTGCGCTCCCGGTCCGGTGCCACCACGTCCACGGAGCCGATCGCGTGGGCCGCCTCGGCCAGGATTCGGATCCCGGGGGAGAGGTAGCCGTCGTCGTTGGTGCAGAGGATTCGCACTCGGGTTCGAGCCCCTTCAGCTCTGGGCCGGCCGGCCCTCGGCCGACTGGCGATCGCCCTGGGACGAGAGGCCGTCGCCTTCGGTCGCCGGGTTTTCTGGTAAGGTCAGGATGTCTCGGACCGCCTCCAGTCCGTCCTTGATCGCCGTCAGTACGGCGGGCCCCACGTTCTGCTTCAGAGCGTCGGCGACCTGCCCCTCCTGTCGCATCTCCTTCAGCTTCTTCTTGGCGCCCTCGATCGTGAAGCGCCGTTCGTAGAGGAGCTGCTTGACGAGGAGGATGCGCTCGATCTCCTCGGCTTGGTAGACCCGAGTCCCGCCCCGGTTCTTGCTTGGCGAGATCACGTCGAACTGCGTTTCCCAGTAGCGAAGCACATGGGCCTTGAGTCCCGTGAGCTCGCTTACTTCCGACATCGAGTAGTACGTCTTCTTGGCGATCGGCTCCAAGAGGATCATCTCCTTTGCGTTTGAGGGGGTTGCGCGCAGGATTCTGCGCCGTCCAACGTCTCCGACTTGGGTTCGCGGGTCATCAACCGATGCAGCGCCTCGAGTCGATCGGCGTCCTCCGCCACGATCCGATGGACCTCCTCGGCGACCGGCATCTCTATCCGCAGGCGCCGCGCCAGGCGGTGGACCGCGCGAACCGTGGCCACGCCTTCGGCTACGGAACGCATCTCGCCCAGGATCGCTTCGATCGGCTCCCCCTGCCCCAGGCGGAAGCCGACGGTTCGGTTTCGGCTGAGTCGGCTGGTGCACGTCAGCACGAGGTCGCCCATCCCCGCCAACCCGGCGAAGGTGGTCGGCCGGGCGCCCATGGCGACGCCCAGGCGGGTCATCTCGGCCAACCCCCGGGTGATCAGCGCCGCCACCGCGTTGTGGCCCAGGTCGAGGCCGGCCGCCACGCCGGCGGCGAGGGCCACCACGTTCTTGAGGGCGCCGCCCAGCTCCACGCCCACGACGTCGGGGTTGGTGTAGACGCGGAACCGCTCCGTCTGGAAGAGGCTCTGGGCGAAGACTCGGGCGCGCGCGCTCCGGCTGGCCACGACGACGGCGGTCGGCGCCCCCGACGCGACTTCCCGAGCGAAGCTGGGACCCGAAAGCACGCAGAGCCGCCGATGCTGCCGGTCCGGGAGCACGCCCTCGAAGATCTGGTCCATCCGGCGGAGCGTGGAGACCTCGATCCCCTTGGACGCGGAGACCACCAGCGCGTCCACAGGCAAAGACGGCACGGCCTCCGTCAGCAGCGCCGCCGAGAACTGGACCGGACACGCCCACACCACGACCTGGGCGCTCTCAAGCGCGTCCGCGAGGCAGTTGCCGACGGCGAGGTGCTCCCGGTTCAGGGGGACCCCGTCGAGGTAGATCGCGTTCTCGCCCCGCTCGCGAAACGAAACCGCGACCTCCGGCTCCCGCGCCCAAAGCCGCACGCTCGCCCCCGAGTCGGCCAGAAGAGTGGCCAATGCCGTTCCCCAGGCACCCGCCCCCACCACGGCAATACGGGCAGAGGTCACGGCGCGCCCATCCGGTGCTCGGTTCCGGCGAGCAAGCGGCGGATGTTGGAGCGGTGAGCCCACATCACGAAGAGCCCGACCACCGTGAGAAAGCCCTGGACGACCGGGTCCCCGTCCGGCAGCAGCCAAGCGGCGAGGGGAACCGCCGCCGCAGCGACGATCGACGCCAGCGACACGATCCGGGTCGCCAGCGCCACCAGCAGCCACGCCGCGAAGCCCGCCCCCAAAGCCGCCGGCGCCAACGCCGCGAGCACTCCCGCGCTGGTGGCCACGCCCTTTCCGCCGCGGAAGCGCACCCAGAACGAGAAGACGTGGCCGACCACCGCAGCGCCGCCGTAGGCGACGGCCCAGACCGCGCCTTCCTCCCCGTCCCATCGGGGGAACCACCACACCGGCGCAAAGCCCTTGAAGGCGTCGACCGCCACGACGACGATCCCGGCCCACGGGCTCAGCATCCGGTAGGCGTTGGTGGCCCCCAGGTTGCCGCTTCCCAGCGTGCGCAGGTCCTTGCCGTAGAAGGCGCGGCCGATCCAGTACGACGCCGGCGCCGCCCCGGCCGCGTACGCCGCCAGGACCAGCAGCAGGGGGGCGGTCGTCATCGCTTGGCCTCCCCGCTCTTTCGGAAACGAAGCCGGATCGGGACTCCCGTGAAGTCCCACCGGGCGCGAAGGAAGTTGGCAATGTAGCGGCGGTAGTGGGTGGGCACGTCGTTGGGGAAGTTGGTGAAGATCACGAAGGTGGGAGGCGCGGTCTGCGCCTGGGTGGCGTACTTGAAGCGCAGGGGCCGTCCCCGGACATGAGGCGGCGAGGTTCGGCGGGTCAGCGCCTCCATCGCCTCGTTGACGTCGGCGGTGGAAATGCGTCCCAGGCGACGTTCGGCCACCTCCAGGACCAGCTCCAGCGACTTCCGGATGCGCAGACCCGTGAGCGCGGACGCAAAGAGAAACGGCACCTCCTTCAGGAACGGGACCCGTTGGCCCGCCTCCCGCTGGAACTCCTGGGCCGTGCGTCCGTCCTTCTTCACCAAGTCCCACTTGTTGCAGACGAGGATCAGCCCGCACCCGGCCTCCCAGGCGGCCTCGGCGACCCGCGCGTCCTGCACGTGGAACCCCTCGGCGCCGTCCACCAGCACGAGGCACACGTCGGCCTCCCGCACCACCTTGGCCGTCCGCAAGCTGGCGTAGTACTCCACCGAGTCCTTGATCCGCGCGTGGCGGCGGATCCCTGCCGTGTCCACGAAGGCGACGGTGCGTCCGTGGTAGCGCATCGCATGGTCCACCGGGTCCCGGGTGGTGCCCGCCACGTCGCTCACCACGACCCGCTCCTCGCCGAAGATGCGGTTCACCAGAGACGACTTGCCGACGTTCGGCTTGCCCACCACCGCCACTCGCACTTCGTCCCCGTCCGAGGGCGCCTCGCTCGGCGGGAAGCGGGCAACCACGGCGTCGAGCACGTCGCCGACTCCCCGGCCCGACGTTGCGCTCGCCGGCAGGGGCTCGCCCATCCCCAGCCCCCAGAACTCCAAGTGGGTCCGCTCCGTGGGCAAGTTGTCCACCTTGTTGACGACCAGCAGCACGGGCTTGGCCGACTTCCGCAGCACCTCCGAAAGCCGCTGGTCCAAGGAGTGGATTCCCGTCTTGGAGTCCACCAGCAGGACGACCAGGTCCGCTTCCGCCACGGCGGTCATCGCCTGCTCGCGGATCAGGCGGTCGATGGCGCGGTCCGAACCCTCCACGACGCCCCCCGTGTCGACCACGAAGAACCAGCAGCCGGTCCACTCCGCCCGTCCAAAGTTCCTGTCGCGCGTCACCCCGGGCGTGTCGTCCACGATGGCGTCCCGCCGGCCCACGACCCGATTGAAGAAGGTGGACTTGCCCACGTTGGGCCGGCCCACGATCGCGAGGACGGGCAAGCTCATCCGAGCGACGGCGCAGGCGGCGACGGCACCCGGCGCGAAAGCGTCTCCGTCAGCTCGCGGCCGGTCCTCACGACCGCCGGCGACAGCAGCGCCTCGACCTCGGCCAGCGCCGTGCCGTCGATGAAGAGCCCGTCGGCGTTGAGGGCCTCCTCGGGAAGGACCACCAAGTCGCCCGCCCGGCAGTTCCCCGCGTCCGCCACGACGTCCGTGCCCGACAGCAGCCCCGCCACCGTCACCGTTGGCCCGAAGTAGCGGTTCTCGACGGCGACGACCTCCACGTCGCACCCCATCGATCGGGAGACGGTCGGGGCCATCCGCTCGAAGTAGGGGCGCATCGAGGCGCCGGTCGCGACCCGCACCCGCTCCACGCCGGGGACGGGCGAGAGGGCGTCCTTCTTCGCCTCGAAGCCGTCGAGCAGCGTCCGCAGCGCGCCCACTCCGTTCTCCAGCAGAGGCCAGTCGTCGTAGTAGGCGTCCGACGGCACCTCCCGACCCGCGATCAGGAAGAGCTCGTCGGCGGCGTAGCACCAGGAGTGGCCTCGCTCGCGCATCGCCGTCCCCCGCGGCGCGTGGGTTTGCTCCAGCGCCTTCGTCGCCTCGCCCTGGGAGAGCAGCCGAACCGGCCGGTTCAGGTTGTAGCGGGTGAGGCCGACGGGCACCACGGAGAGGCTGAGGACGCCGGGGCCCAGGGCGTAGAGGTCGCGGATCGTTCGGTCCAGCTCGCGGCCGTTGTTCCAGCCCGGACAGAGCACGACCTGAGCGTGCACCTCCAGCCCCGCGTCCAGCAGGAGCCGCAGCTGGTCCATGATCAGGCCCGCCCGCCGGTTCTTCAGGAGACGGATGCGCACCTGCGGGTCCGTGGCGTGAACGCTCACGTACAGCGGCGAGATCCGCTGGTCCACGAGGCGCTGGAGCCCCTTGGGCCCCAGGTTGGTCAGGGTGACGTAGCTGCCGTACGTGAAGGACAGCCGGAAGTCGTCGTCGCGCACCCAGAGGGGCGGCCGCGCACCAGGGGGGTTCCCGTCGATGAAGCAGAAGACGCACTCGTTGGCGCACTCGCGGACCTTGTCGGGCGCGGGCACGATGCCCAGGCTCTCCGAAGGGTCCCGGGAGATGTCGTAGACCACCGGCTTGCCGTCGGGGGCGATCGCCTCGATCTCCAGCTCGTTCTCCGCGGCCAGGAAAGCGAAGTCCAGGCTGTCGCGAACCGGTTCTCCGTTGACGGCGAGCACCCGGGTCCCGATCCGCAGCTCCAGGGCCTCGGCGATGGAGCCGGCCCCGATCTCTCCGATGCGCACCACGATCCTTCCTCCTTGCCGACCGTCCGGCGGGCGATACAGCCGGCGCGGGCGATCAGCGGTGTCGCGAGAGCATCTCCTGAAAGACGAAGTTGTTCCGCACCGACTCCCAGGTGTAGCGGGTGGACAAGCTGTGGATCGTTACCAGGGTTGAGCTGCCGATCAGGGGCTCCAGAAGCCTGACCGCCTCGTCGACTTGCCCCAGCTCGGCGTAGGTCTGGGCCCATCGCCGCTGCACCATGGGCCGCCCCTCGTCGGTCACCGGCATCGACATCGCCTTCTCCAGCTCCCGGCGGGCGTCGGCGGTCCGGCCGGCCCTCGCCAAGTTGCGGGAGTACTGCCCCTGCCAGTTGGCTTGGGCGTCCGGGTCCTCGAAGGCGAGGGGGTTGCGGTCCCATGCGGCCACCAGCTCGCCCCACAGGACCCGGGACTCGTACTGCCGTCCCGCAACCTTGTGGACCCACGCCTTCTCGGCTTGGCAGGCGCACCGGTAGTCGGGGTTCGGGTGGTCCGGCGAGAGGCTCATGATCATCTCGTCGAACTCGCCGCCCACAAGCAGCGCCGGGAACGTGTTGGTCACGGACGCGACTTGCACGGGGGTCATGCGCACTTGGTCGCGGGCTTCGCGGAACGCCCTCTGCATCCCGTTGACGCCCTGACCCGACGCCAGCGCGAAGAAGATCATCTCGTTGACCCAGTTGGCCTCGACTTGGTCGCGGGCGGTGGAGGCCTGGCCGAGAAGCTCCGCGGCCACTTCGAAGTCGCCCAGCATGCGAGCCGCTGAAGCGCCCTGGAGCAGTACGGTCATATCAGTGGAGCCTTGCGCCGCCTCGACGCGGCTCATCAGCTCGGGTACCGGGAGCTGGGCGGCGACGGGAACGGCGGTGGCCAGGACGAGACCGGCAGAGAAGACCAGCGGTCGAATGCGTGAACGCATGGCGTGCGACTCCGGTGGGGGAAGCCAAGACAACAAAAGCGGGAGACGGGACTCGAACCCGCGACCCTCAGCTTGGGAAGCTGATGCTCTACCAACTGAGCTACTCCCGCGAACCTCCTGTTCTGGTCGCCGTGGCCCGGGCGGCGAGCTGCTGCTTGGGCCTGTCTAGCTAGGGTTGATCACCTCGAAGTAGAAGCCGAGTATGTCTTCGTCGCTGGTCAGGTCGGCCCGGAACGACTGGACGACGTCGGGCTCCGGCACATCCACGCGGACGTCGACGAACGAGATCGCTACCCCGTCGTCGCTGATGAAGTGGACCCGAACGTTCACTTCCGACCCGGCCTCCAACGTCTTGTTGATCAGCTCCGCCGTGACCGACCCGCCACCCGCGCTCCTGGGTTGAAGTACGCTGTTCTCGAGGTTGAACGCCAAGTCCTCGCCGGCCTGCAGGACGCGCACCGCCTCCTGTTCGTCGCCGGTGTTGATCAGCGCGCGGGCCAGGATGGCGTAGCTGTTGCTGTTGTAGCCGTCCAGCTCCACCAAATCGCGGCCGACGTCGAGCAGGGTCTCCCACTGCTCGTCCTCGTAGAGCGACTGGGCGTAGTTGTAGACGGCGTCCCGGTTCTCGGGCCCCACCTCCGCCACTTGGCGGAACGCATCGGCGGCTCGGTCGAAGACGTCGGCACTGTAGAGACCCACGCCGATGTTGAAGAAGTCGCGGGGCTCGAGTCCTTCCTGGTCGAGAAGGTGGTCGTAGATCGCCTGGGCCGAGTCGGGCCGGCCGGACGACGACATGACCGCGGCCAAGTTGGAAAGCGCCGAGATGTCGCCGGGGTTTGATGCGAGGTAGGTCTCGTACTCGGCCGCCGCCTCGTCGTAGCGCTCAGTCTGGCTCAGCAGCTGGGCTCGGTTGAAGGCGACGCTGGACTCCTGCTCGACCCAGCCGGCCACCATGGCGCTGTCCATGCTTTCCGAGCGCGGGCCGCGGATGATCTCCAGCGCTTCCCCGAACGCCACGATAGCCTCCTCGTTTCGGCCCATGTTGCTGTAGCCGACGCCCAGGTTGATCAACGCTTCGGGGCGCTGGTCCGGGAAGATCACCTCGGCCAGCTCCAGCAAGCGGATGCCCTCTTCCGGGTTGCCGGCGTTCATGGGGTCGATCGAACGGTTGAACATCCCGATCCAGGCGTTCTCCCGCTCCATCCGCACTTCCTCGGCGTAGGGCGGGTACAGCTCGAGCGTCTTGTCGAAGAGGGTGTCCGCGGCGACGTAGTCCTCCAGGCCGAGCTGCGCCCGGCCCGCTTGGAAGTAGCCTCGGGGGTTGGTCGGCTCCTCGAGGATCGAGTTGTTGGCCGCGTCGATCGCGTCGTTGTACCTGGCCGGGTCTCCGAGCGTCTGGGCTTGGGTAAGGAACAGCTCGGCGCTGCGCGTGTGACTGTTGTCCCTGGGCGGGTTTCCTTCCTCTTCCCCTCCCCCGCCTGAGCCGGACGCACACGCGGCTAGGGCCACGGCGGCTACCGCGACCAACGGGAGTCCGAACCGAACCTTCTTCACACCGAGTCCTCCTGAAGTCGTTTCCAGTGGAAGCCGCGTCCCCCCCTGCAACGCGGGACGCGCTTGCGATCAACTGGAAAGTATACGGACGCTCCCGGCGGAGGTCAAAAAAGACGGCGGGTCGAGCAGCTCACCCCGATCCTCGCTTCAGCCACGTCAGGATGCGCACCCCCATGGCTTCGCTGAAGCCCGGCACTCTGCCGATCTCGTCGGCGCTGGCCGCCCGAACGGCGCGCACGGAGCCGAAGCGGGAGAGGAGGGCCTGCTGTCGCTTGGGACCGACGCCGGGAACGTCGCCCAGCTCCGAGCGGATCGTGCGACGGGAGCGGAGCTTGCGGTTGTAGCCGGAGGCGAAGCGGTGGGCCTCGTCCCGGACTCGTTGCAGAAGGTGCAGCGAGCGCGCGGTCCTGGGGATGCGGAGGCCGTCGGCGAGGCCCGGCAGGTAGACCCGCTCCTCGCGCTTGGCCAGGGCCGCCACGGCGACGCCGTCCAGGCCGAGCTGGGCCAAGGCCTCCCGAGCAGCCCCCAGCTGGCCCTTGCCCCCGTCGATCACCGCAAGGTCCGGCAGCGGTCCCTCGCCTTCGGCCAAGCGGGCGAAGTAGCGGTGGACGGCCTCGGCGATCGAGCGGTAGTCGTCGTTCCCCCAGCGACCCCGAATGCGCATGTGGCGGTAGCCCGACTTCCGGGGCTCGCCGTTCTCGAAGAGGACGCCGGCAGCGACGGTCTCGGCGCCTTGAGTGTGGGACACGTCGAAGCAGGCGATCAGCCGCGGGACGACCTTCAGGCCCAGGCGGTCTTGGAGCTCGTAGAGGACGTCGTCCGTGCGCGGCGCTCCGCCGTCTCCCTTGCGGGCACGGTCGGCCAGCGCATGACGAGCGTTGGCGACGGCCAGCTCCAGCACCTTGGCCTTCGCGCCTCGCTGCGGGACGCGAACGACCACCTTGCGGGACGCCTTCTCGCTCAGGACCGCCTCCAACAGGTGCTGGTCGGGAAAGCCGGCGGGCAGGAGCACCTCCCGTGGGAGCTGGTCGAGGGTCGCGACGCCGCTGGAGAGGTACGCATGGGAGGCGAAGCGGGCGACGAGAGCTTCGTCGGGCTCGCCGTCGGCGCCGGTCATCAGGTAGGTCTCGCGTCCGATGAGGACGCCGTTGCGGATCCGGATCAGCACCGCGGCGGCCCCCTCGCCGTCCCTGGCCAGCCCGAGCACGTCCTGATCGCCTCCGCCCAGCACCTGGACCCGCTGCTGACGCGCGATGCCGTCGAGCCCCGCCAGCACGTTGCGGAGGTGCGCTGCCCGTTCGAACTCCATGTCCGTAGAGGCTTTGCGCATCTCCTCTTCAATCATTGCTTGAACCCCGGCCACGTCGCCCGAGAGGACCTGCACGATGCGGTCGATCATCCGACGGTACTCGGCCTCCGTCTGCCTGCCGGCGCACGGCGCGCGGCAACGGCCGATGTGGTAGTCCAGGCACGGACGGGGCGGCGATTCCGACGGCAGGTCGTAGCGGCACGACCGGACGAAGTGGAGCCGCATCACGGCTTCGAGCGCTTGGCGCACCCGCCCTACCGAGGCGAACGGCCCAAAGTAGCGGGACCCGTCTTCGCGCACTGTCCGGGTGACCCAAGCGCGGGGGAAGCGCTCCTGCACCGTAACCTTGATGTACGGGTACTTCTTGTCGTCGCGCAGCTGGATGTTGAAGCGCGGCTGGTACTCCTTGATGAGGTTGGCCTCGAGGATCAGGGCCTCGGCCTCCGAGCCTGCCACGAGGGTCTCGACGCGTTGCGTCCGGCGCACCAGCTCTCGCGTCTTGATGCTGGGGTCCCTGCCCTTCCCCAGGTACGACTGGACGCGGGCCCGGAGCGACTTGGCCTTGCCCACGTAGAGGATCTCCGGCCGGGTTCGGCTTCCTGCGCCCTTGAAGAGGTAGACGCCGGGCTTGGCCGGAAGCCGGGCGGCGTGGGCCAAGTCGAAGGGGACGCCCCAGGTCGCCGTCGCGGCAGGCGCAGGGGGCGCGGTCACCGGCGGAACCGGCGGAGGCGCTCTCGGACGCCGACGGGGGACACGCCCATCCACTCGGTGACGACAAGGTAGACGAGCCCGAAGGGGACGGCGGCACCCAGGGCCTGGAGGACGGGACCAAGCGGCGGCAGCAGGAGCTTCGCCACGAGACCTGCGACGACCGCGGCCGCGGCGGCAAGTGCGAGCCGGGCCAGTCGCCGGGGCTGGAAGGAGAAGCCGGAGAGCCGCTCCCGCAGCCGCCGCCGCAGGAGCCACAGCTCCAGCCAGCCGCCGAGGGCCGCTCCCAGGGCCAACCCCACCGCGCCCAACGGACGTCCGCCCACCTGGACGGCGTCCAGCGGAAACATGAGGGCCGCTCCTGCGGCGGCCGACACCATCATCCGCGCGGCGACGATCTTCGCGGGCGTTCGCGTGTCTCCCAGGCTGAAGAAGGCGGAGGAAACAACGCGGCTGACCCCGGTCGCCGGCAGCCCCACGGCGAACGCCGCCAGCACCCAGCCCGTGGCGACGGCGTCGGCATCCGTGAACGCGCTCTCGCCCAGGATCCCGTCGAACGCCTGGAAGACGGCCATGGCTTCGGTTCGCAGGACGACGTACGCGGCAGCGAAGGGGACCAGCCAGAAGCACGCCCGGGCGACCGCCTCCTCCGTGCGCGCCCGGACCGCCGGCAAGCCCGCCGCGCGGTCCCGGGACAGCTCGGGCAGCGCGGCCGCGGCGATGGAGAGGCCGAAGACGGAGATCGGCAGCACGTACAGCATCCGGGCGTAGCCCAGCCGGGCCAGGGCGCCCCCCGCCAGCCAGGAGGCCAACTGCAAGTCCACGAAGCCGCCCAGGTTCGCCGCCCCCCGGGACGCCATCGCCGGAACGAAGTTGCGGACCACCTCCCGTACTTCGGCGATCCGCCGGTTCAGCGAGAGCCGGAGGCGCTTCAGGTGGGGGATGGCGAACGGCAACTGGAAGAGCAGCTGCAGGACGCCGCCCGCCAGGGCGCCCCACGCCAGCGCGTCCAGCAACTCCGGGGCGTCCAAGCCCCTCCCGTCCGCCGCGAGGGTCCCGAACGCGACCAGCACCGCGATCATCGACAGGTTCCACAGCGCCGGGGCCACGTAGGCGACGAAGAACTTCCGGTGGCTGTTGAGGATTCCCAGCGTCCACGCCGAGAGAGCCAGCACGGCGGTCATGGGGAAGAGCACGCGGAGCAGGGAGACCACCACGTCGGCTCGCGCGTCGTTCATGAACCCGGAGACGAGCACGAGCAGCCAGGGGGCCGCCGCCGCGCCCAGAAGGGCCAACCCTCCCGCGGCCGTCGCGAGGAGGCCCAGAACGGCCCCCGCAACCCGACCCGCATCCTCTTCCCTGCCCTCCTGCAACAGGCGGACGTACACCGGAACGAACGAAGCGCTCAAGCTTCCCTCGCCCAAGAGGTTCTGGATGACGTTCGGTATCTGAACGGCGGCTCTCCACGAGTCCGCCAAGTAGCCTGTGCCGAAGAAGTGGGCTACGGCCGACTCCCGCGCGAAGCCGAGGAGCCGGCTGACGAGGATCCCCGAAGCTGCCCGCGAAGCCGCCACTTCAAGCGCGACCGGCGGGGGCGATCAGGACCCGGACTCGTCGCCGGGGAGGCGTCGCCGGGAGGAGGACCGGGCGCCGGAGCGAAGGGCGTTCGGCTCCTGCCGGTCCGCCAGCAGCCTCTGCATGAAGCGGCCTTCCTCGTCCAGGCGGTCCACTTCCCGCCCGAGACGCTCCACCTCTCCCTCCAAGAAGGCCAGCCGCTCGTGGGCGGCTCGCTCGCCCCCTGCGAAGTTCTTGCGCTCGATCCGAGCGGCGATCGCCTTGCCCAGCTTGGAGTCCAGCACGATGGCCAGGATCGGGATCAGGAGGACGAGGACGACAAGTGCGAAGCTCATCATGGGCGAAAGCTATCCTTCCGGCGGGGCGGGGGCCAAGTGGCCGGCTTCCGTGATCGGTCGGAGCTCGTCCAGTACGCGGACGGCGAAGTCGGGGCCGTAGCGCATGAGGTAGTGCAGCGGCCCCAGGACGCGTTCCTGCGGCTTTCCTCCGGGCCAGAGGTTGGCTTGGGCCTTCGCGAGCTGGCTCCAAGCAGTCTCGTTCCTCTGCTTGACCGCTCGGACGATCTTCTTCTCCAGCGCTCCCAGCGCGCCGAGGCTCGCGTTGCGGGCAGCGGTCACGGCGCCCTTCAAGGTCGGGTCCACCCCGACCGCGGCCGTCGCGAGGTCTTTCGCCGCCGCGTTCAGCTCGCCCCGCCACCTTCCCATCGCCTTCCTCACGTCGCCCGGCATCCCGTCCCTGGCGAACCGACCCAGCAATCCGTCCAGGTCCCGCACGTCGTCCACCTCCAAGTCGAACCCCTTCAGGACCTTCGCCACCTTGCGCTCCACGATCAGCAGCGACGCTCGGGGGACCACGACGGGCATCCCCAGGCCGTGGCGGCGGAAGAGCCTGCCCAGCTGGCCGAAGTACGCCAGCTCGCCAGGGCCGCCCACGTAGGCCAGCGTGGGAAAGAGGGCGCTTTCGACGACTGGGCGCAGGAGCACGTTGGGCGACGCGGCGCACGGCTCGGCGGAGATCGCCTCCAGAAGGCAACGTCGGGAGATCGCCCGGCCGGAGCGCCGCAAGCGAAAGCCGCCGTCGCCGCCCTCGCTCCGCTGGAGCCGGTCCCGCCCGTCGTCTCCGTGGACGAAGAGGTTGGCCGCCCCAGGGATCAGGTGAACTTGCAGGCCGTAGTCGGCGTCCTGCAGCTCGGCGCACGTCCGGGCCAGCGCGATCTCGCTGGCGACCGGGTCCTCGGCCTCGGCCCGAAGGAGGGGCCGGGAGGCCGCCTTGACGGCCGGGTCGGCGGCGTCCACCAGCCCGATCGGCGTGTCCGCCAGCACTTCGCCCATGAGTGCCGCGAAGGCGGCGGAGATCGTGGCTTCGGGACGGCAACTCTCCCGCAGCAAGGCGACGTAGCGGGCGTGGAAATCGTTTTCGGGGTACAGCCCAGCGAAGCGCGTCACAGCGTTTTCCGCCGCCGGTCCCATCGACGTCTCGGCCAGCGCCCGTCGGGCGAGCCCCGGTTCCGGGCCCAGGTCGAGGCGGTGAAGCTCGTTGGCGCCGTCCAGCAACCAGGCCTGGTTGGCTTCCTCCCAGTCGTGGTCGTCGGACGCCACCCAGAAGAGAGGCATGACGGGCTTGCCCAGCGCGTCCCCCAGGCTCTCTGCCAGGCGAACCGCGGAGAGCGCCTTGTAGAGGCTGTACAGGGGACCGCCGAAGAGGCCCGGCTGCTGCCCCGTCGTGACGAAGTAGCCCGCGCCCGCGCCGACCTCGCGCAGGAGCGCCGCTCCCTGGGGCCCGATCGGTCGGATCATGGCGGCCGCCTCCGCCGCCCTTCCCGCGGGTGCGTGGTCGAGTTCCCGGGCCTTCCGCCGGTACGACTCCACCGCAAACGGAGACCCTGCGTAGAAGTCGGCGGCGGAGGTGGCGCCCGCCAAGTAGTCCCGTACCAGCCGCGAGCCGCCGAACGGTCTGTGGACGATGCGCATCAGACGGCCTCGGCCAGCACGATGTAGCGGGCGGACGCCGGCCCGAAGCCGGTGCCGTCGTAGCTGCCGAAGACGGACCCGGGCGCCAATCCCGCGTGGGAGAGCATCGACTCAAGTTCCCGGGGCCGGTACAGCCGCACCCGTTCCACGAACGACCGTTCGGGCTCGTTGCCACGGGCGGCGATGCGGATGCGCTTCTCCACGACCCTGCCCCCTTCCACCAGACGGCGCTCCTGCACTACGGCGGCGCCGGACACGGTTCGCCGGTCCTCCACCGTCAGGTTCGCCACGACCTGGTCCGCGTTCATGAAGTCCAGGAGGAACGTTCCGCCGGTGGAGAGGACGCGCCGCACTTCCCGCAGCACCTGCCGATCGTCGGCTTCGTCGTCGAAGTAACCGAAGGTGGTGAAGTAGGACGAAACCAGATCGAACGAAGCTTGGCGGAACGGCAACCGCCGCATGTCGCCTCTGGCCAGGGGAACCCCGGACGCAGCGCGCTTGGCGGCGTCCAGCATCTGGAACGAGAGATCGAGCCCCACGGCCGCGTAGCCGACGCGCCGGAGTTGGGCCAGGTGGCGGCCCGCGCCGCACCCCAGGTCCAGCACCCGGGTGCCTCTTCCCCGCCCTGTGGCCTCTTGCAGGAGCCGCACGGCCCGGCCCGCTTCGGCGCCGTCCCGATGGGGGTAGAGGGCCAGGTATTCCCTGCCGAACCACTTCTGGAACCAGGGCTTCACGTCGCGCCGACCCCCGTTTCGCTTCGCTTCACCTCGGCCCCTTGTGGTAGGGTTCGTTTCGGAGGATCGTTCCGGCCCGGTACAGCTGCTCGGCCAGCACCAGCCGGGCAAGGTCGCGAGGCAGGGTCAGGGAAGAAAGAGAGAGGCGCCGGCAGCACTCCTCCTGCAAGCCCGGTTCCAGGCCGAAGGCGCCGCCAACGAGGAAGTGGACGCCGGGCACGGCTCGGACGGTGAGACCCTCCAGCCAACGCGCCAGCTCTCGCGACGAGCAGCGGTCGCCCTGCCGGGTCAGGGCCACGCGGGAGAAGCCTCTGCGCAGTCCCTTGCGGAGGGCCGCTGCCTCCCGGCGGAGGAGTGCTGGTGGGTTCGCATCCCGAGCCGCCGGCACCACCGCCGTCTCCAGCCGCCAATAGCGGGCCGCGCGGCGTTCGTACTCCTGGATCGCCGGGGCCAGCGAACCGGGCTTGCCGACGACGACTATGGAGATGCGCAACGCTGCCGCCCGGCGTCCGCGAAGGCGCTGCCAAGGGGTTCTGGAAGCTCGCCGACGACCCGGAACCCCACCGCGACGCAGTGGGGCGCGAGTTCGGGGAAGGCGGCAAGCTTGACGGCGTCCTTCTCGGTGCACACCACGGTTCGTCCGGCGCGGCGCGCCAGCAGGGCGTCCACGTCCCGGCGCGAGTAGGGGTGGTGGTCGGCGAACGCAGCCGGCTCCACGGCCGCCGTCGGCAGCAACCCCCGCAACCCCTGCTGGAACTCCCGGGGCCGCGCAATGGCCGAGACGGCCAGGATGTCCCCTCGCGGCGGCTCCGCGGGTGCACCGGCAAGATCGATCCACTCCCCCATCTCCATCTCCGCTTGCAGGACGGGCGCCGTCGGCGCTGCTTGGACCAGAACCGCCCGCCACGCCTCCAACGCCGTCCGGGGAGCGCTTCGCCGAGTCACCAGAACGTGGGTGGCCCGCCTGGCCGCCGACAGCGGCTCTCGGTACGGACCTCGGGGAAAGAGGCGGACGCGGAGAGGATCTTCGGCCGCCACGAGGAGGATGTCCAGATCGCGGTGGACGCGACGGTGCTGGAAGCCGTCGTCCAATATCGCCAAGTCGCAGCCGCGCTCCCATGCCTCGCGAACGCCCTGTGCGCGCGAGGGGTCCGCGAAGACGTGGTCGTCGCCGAACCACCGCCGGTACATCGCGGCCTCGTCGCCACCGTAGCCGCGACAGACCACGGCGGCGCGCCCGCCCGAGGCGGCGTGCCGCTCCCGCAGCCAGCGCACCACCGGCGTCTTCCCCGTTCCGCCCGCGACTAGGTTGCCCACGGAGACGACGGCGACCGGCGTCGGGGGCGGCGGCGCACGGTCGTACCAGGCGTTCCGCGCTCCGGCGATCAGCCGAAAGCTCGCCTCGGCGGGCGCCAGCGCCGCGAGCAGGATTCCGACGCCGGCGCCACGCCTCTCGCCTGCCCAGAGCTGCTGCACCGCCCAGCGGATCCGTCCGCCGAGCGTGCCCGCGCCGGCGCTCACGCTCGCTCCTTCAGGATCTCTTCGGCCAAGTCCACCACCCGTCCCGCGACTCCCGGCGTTCCAAGGGCGTCCCTTACCGAAGCCAAGCCGCTCACCGTCGCTCGGCGCCGGGGATCGGTCTCGTCCAGCAGCGGCTCCAGCGCCCTGGCCATCGCAGTAGGGGTCGCCGCGTGCTGCAGGAACTCGGAAACGACCCGCCGTCCCGCCACCAAGTTCGCCAAGGCCACATGGGGGACTCGGACCAGCCGACGGGCCAGGAACCACGTCACGGGGTGCGTGGCGTACGCGACGACGAAGGGCATCCCGGCCAGAGCCGCCTCCAAGGTGCCAGTGCCGGACTTGACCAGGCCGGCGGTGGCGAGTGCTCTCAGCGATGCGCCGTCCTCGGTCGACGGGAAGGGGAGCCGACGGTACGCCTCGGCGGGCAGCGAAGGCGCCTTGCCGACCACCACCCGGAGGCCGGGCACCCGTCCCAGCAGCTCGGCGGCCGCGGCTGCAAAGGGCTCCCGGTGGCGCTCCAGCTCCTGTCGGCGGGAACCTGGAAAGAGCGCCAGGACGGGCTCGCCCGGCTTGATCCCCAGCTCCCTCGCGAGGACGTTCGGCTCCTTGGCAGGCGGCTCGTCCAGCAGCGGGTGGCCCACGAAGACGGCGCGGCCCCCGTGGGGCTCGTACAGTTCGGGCTCGAAGGGGAGCACCAACGCGATCCGATCCGCGATCCGAGCCAGCTCCTTGGCCCGCCCCGTCCTCCACGCCCAGACCTGGGGCCCGATGTAGTAGAGGACGGGCACGCTGCGCTTCGCGGCCCAGGCGGCGATGCGCATGTTCAGCCCCGGATAGTCGACGGGGATCGCCAGGTCGAACCCGCCTTCCGCCAGGAGGCGCTTCAGTCGGCCTTCCAGCTCGCGGAAGAACCGCAGCCGCTTCGCGACCTCCGCAAAGCCCATGACGGCCAGGGCGTCCAACCCCTCTACCAGCCGGACCCCGACCGCCGCCATGCGTGGGCCGCCGATCCCCGTCAGCGCAACGTCGGGCCACCGGCGGCGGATCTCCTCTGCGAGCCGGGCGCCGTGGGCGTCTCCCGAAGGTTCTCCGGCCAGGATCATGACCCTGTCCAGCCGCGGACGGCCCGCCGGCGGCGCTTGGCCCGGCTCGGGGGCCACAGGTGGGATCAGAAGGCCCGCCCCAGGTACCAGAGAACCGCCAGGACCACGAGCAGGAGAACGACGAGGGTCCCGGGCGACTTTCCCTTCCTAGCGTCGATCCACTCTCGCTTGCGGCGACGCCGAACGCGTATGAGCGACATGTTCCTCGATCCGTTGTTCAATGGCCAGCGCCAAGCGAAGGGCCTGCCGTCCATCCTCGCCCGTCACGGGCGGGGGCGCCAGTCCCGCGACCGCGTCTCGGAACGAGCCCAGCTCCGCCGCCAGGGGCTCGACGCCGGTGCCCTGGAGGGGTATCCGCTCCACGACGGACGACAGCCCGTGCGGCACCGCGCCTCCGTCGGCGGGGAGCCGAGGTCCGTCCAGAGACGACATCCCGTCCTTCAGCCGGAAGAACTCGCCACGCCCGGCGGCCAAGTCCAACGACAGGTATCCGGAGCGCTGCCACACCCGGAGCTTCCGCACCCTTCCCATGGAGATCCGGCTGGCCGTGAGGTTGGCGACGGCGCCCCCCTCGAACTCGATGCGCGCGTTGGCGATATCCGGATAGCGGGAGAGGACGGCAACTCCCGCCGCCGACAAGCTGATCTCGGGCTCGCCGACAAGGCTGCACACCAGATCGACGTCGTGGATCATCAGGTCCAGCACCACCGCCACGTCCAAGGAACGAGGGGCGAAAGGCGCCAACCGATGGGACTCGACGAAGAGGGGCCGGTCCAGGTAGGGCGCCGCCGCTGCCAGCGCCGGATTGAAGCGCTCCACGTGACCCACCTGGAGCACCACGCCGTGCTCCCTGGCGGCCGCGACGATCCGGTCGGCGGACTCCAAGTCCGGTGCCAGCGGCTTTTCCACGAAGACGTGGACGCCCGCCTCGACCGCCGCGGCGGCGACCGCCTCGTGATCCTGGGTCGGCACCGCCACGACCACGGCGTCGCTGACGTCGAGCAGCGAGTCGAGCGACGGCATCGCCGACACGCCAAGCCCCTCGGCGACGGACGAAGCCCGCTCCGCGTTCGTGTCGAAGACGCCTGCCGACGACACGCCGTCGAGCTCTTGCACCACGCGGGCGTGGTGGCGGCCCAGAGCGCCCACGCCCACCACGCCCACGCGCTGCGTTCGGCCGAGGGCGGCCGCCGACCCGTCGGCGACGATCCGCGCGTCGTCAGGAAACGACGCCGCGCTCGCTGTGCCGGATGAAGTCAAGAAAGTACCCGACTTCCGGGCAGGCCAGCTTCTCGTCGGCCTGCGCCGCCCGGACCGCCTGGCCCAAGTTGAGGCCCGAGCGGAAGAGGAGCCGGTAGGTCGTCTTGAGGCGGCGGCGTACCTCCCGAGAGATGCCCCGCCGCTCCATTCCGACGGTGTTGAGGCCACAGAGCTTCGGCGACGGGTTACCTACGGCCCGGCAGTACGGGGGCACGTCCTGAGCCACTCGCGAGCCGCCGCCCACGAAGGCGTGAGCGCCGATCTTCACAAACTGGTGGACAGCCACGAGCCCGCTTATGATCGCCCAGTCGCCGATCGCTACGTGACCGGCCATGTTGGTGGCGTTGGAGATCACCACGTGGTTGCCCAACTCGCAGTCGTGGGCGACGTGGGAGTACGCCATCAGGAGACAGTCGGAGCCGACCACAGTCCGGCCCGAAGCCGCCGTGCCTCGGTTCAGGGTCGCGAACTCGCGCACGACGGTCCGGTCGCCGATCTCCAGGAACGTCTTCTCGCCTTCGTACTTCATGTCCTGTGGATCGGTCCCCAGCACCGCGCCGTTGGCGACCAGGCAGCCGCTTCCGATGATTGTGTCGCGCTCGATCAGGACCCGGGGGCCGATCTGCGTGTTGGCGCCGAGGTGCACTCCCGGTCCCACAATGGCGAAGGGCCCGATCTCCACGCCCGGACCCAGTACTGCCCTCGAGTCGACGATCGCCGTCTCGTGAACCCGGATCGCGGCGTCTTGCTCGACGGCGGTGCTCACTTGTCCACGATCCTGGCAATCATTTCGGCCTGGGCCACGACCTGTCCGTCCACGGTGCCCTTTCCTTTCATTTTGCAGATCCGACTCCGCAGGTTGAGCATCTCCAGCTCGAAGAGGACCTGGTCGCCGGGGGTGATCGGTCGGCGCCACTTTACGTTGTCCAGCGACATGAAGTAGACCACCTTGTCTTGCGGATTCTCAACCGAGTCCATGAGCAGCAGGCCGCCGACCTGCGCCATCGCCTCCACAACCAGCACACCGGGCATGACCGGATGTTCCGGAAAATGTCCGCCGAAGAACGGTTCGTTGATCGTTACGTTCTTCAGCCCCACGATCCGTCTTCGCGGCTCGAACTCGATGATCCGGTCCACAAGGAGCATGGGGTAGCGGTGCGGCAGGTATTCCATGATGCGGCGGATGCCGATTCGGCCAGCTTGGGCCGCTCGGTCGTGTTGCCGCCGGATTGCGCGGGCGAGCTCCACGTTTCCCTCGTGACTGGGCCGCTCCGCCACGACATGGCCCCGGAACCTGGCGCCCATGAGAGCCAAGTCGCCCACCAAGTCGCCGACCTTGTGGCGGAGGAACTCGTCGCCAAAGCGGAGCTCGGAGTTGAGCACGCCCTCGTCGTCCAGGACCACGGTGTTCTCAAGCGAAGCTCCCAGCGCCAGCCCACGGGCGTGCAGAGCGTCCGCATCGGCGGCGAAGCCGAACGTCCGGGCCTCGGCCAAGCCGTTCTGGAACGAGTCGGCGTCCACAGAGAAAGCGCCGTACTGACGGCCGACGGCCCCGTGGGCGAAGTCGATCGTCGCGGAGATCCGGTATCCGTCGTCCGGGACCGCTACGTAGGACGCCTGCGCTTCCGCGTCCACGGAAACCGGCGAAGACACCTCGATCAGGGTGGCCTTCGCGCTCTGCTCCCGCCGCCCCGCCCTGCGCACCGCCTGCACGTACGGCGCGAAGCTTCCGTCCACAATCGGGGGCTCCGGGCCTTCCAGCTCGAGCACGGCGTTGTCCACTTGGAGGGCGGCCAGTGCGGCGAGGACGTGCTCGACGGTGAGGACCTCCGCTCCGTCGGCGCCCAGACGCGTCCCCAGGTGAGTACCGGTCACGTTGTCCAGGACTGCCGGAACCGCCGGCCGCCCCGGCAGGTCGGTTCGCCGGAAGACGATCCCCGAGTTCTCCCGGGCGGGCTTGATGGCGATCCGGCTCTCTCGGCCCGAGTGAATGCCGATCCCTTCCAGCACGGCGGTGGTGGCGACGGTGTGCTGGTTGTCGAGGGCCATTGCCTCAGGCACCGTCCCCGGCGCGCCCGAGGCGGCGCTCCAGCCGGCCCAGTCGCTTCGCAAGCTCCGGCAGCCGCATGACCAGGGCCATCGCGCGCAGGTAGCGCTTGTGGTCCCTGGCCGGGTAACCGGATACGGTCGCGCCGGGCGCCACGTCGCCGATCACCCCCGCTTGGGCAGCGATCCGCGCCCCGGCGCCGATCTCCAAGTGGCCGATCAGGCCCGCCTGGCCCCCCATCGACACGCCCGGGCCCGTGCGGGTGGAGCCGGCGATCCCGACCTGGGCCACGAGAATGGACCCGGGCCCGATCGACACGTTGTGAGCGACGTGGACCAAGTTGTCCAGCTTGGAGCCGGCACCGATTACCGTACGTCCGATCGAGCCTCGGTCGATCGTGCAGTTGGCGCCGATCTCCACGTCGTCCTCGACGACGCATCCGCCGGCTTGGGGCACCTTCACGTGCCTGCCGTTCGATTGGACGTAGCCGAAGCCGTCCACCCCGATCCGGGTGCCCGAGTGGACGATCACCCGGTCGCCGAGAACCGTGCCCGGGTAGATCGTGACGCCCGGGTGGAGCACCACCGCCGCGCCGATCCGAGCCCCCGCCCCGACGACGCAGTTGGCGCCGATCCGGGTCCCCTCTCCCACCGTCGTCTCCGCCTCGACGACGGCGCCCGCGCCTACGAACGCGCTTTCGGCCACGTTCGCAGCCGGGTCCATCACCGCCGTTCGATGCACGCCCGTCGCCACCTCCGGTTCGGGGTGCAACAGCGGCAACAGCGCCACCAGCGCGGCGTGAGGGTCGGCCACGGCCAACCGGTCGGAGGGACCGTCTTCAAGGGAGCAGAGCCCCTCCGAAACGAGGAGAGTCCGGCTCCTGCACCCCGGCAGCTCGCCGGCGTACCGGCCGTCGGCCAAGAACGCCATGTCGTCGGGCTCGGCGTCGCGAAGCGGAGAGATCCGCGTGAACGCTGCGTCCGGGTCGCCCATCACTCGGCCTCCGGTCGCCGCGGCAGCCTCCTCCAGCGTCAACAGGTGCCGGCGCCTGCCGGTTCCTGAAGCCGGGTAAGCACCTCCTGGGTGAGGTCCAGGGATGGATCCGCCGACAGGATCGCCTGCGACGCCACGTCCAGGATCATCGCGAAGTCGCCCGCCACCCGGATCTCCTCGATCGCCGCGGTGATCGCTTCCATGACCGGCTGGAAGACCTCGGCCCGGCGCTGCTGGGCTTGGTTGTCGAGCTCCTGGTTCCGCCGCTGCACGGCGGTCCGATCCCGCAGAAGCTGCTCTTCCTTCGCCTGCCGGCTTTCCGCCGTCATCGTCATCTGCTGCTGCCGGTACTCCTCCTCTGCAGTCTGCAGGTCGGCGACGAGCTGCTGCATCTCGGCGCTGAAGCCCTGGAGAGCGGCCTCCAGCGTCTTCTGGGCGTCCTGCGCCATCGGGAGCTCCCGCAAGATGACGTTGGTGTCGACCCAGCCCATCTTCATCGACTGTGCTGCGGCGGGGACGACGGCGGGGACGACGGCCGCCGCCAACAACGACGCGAGGACACACGAACGCAAAAGACGCATAGCTACCGATCTCCGAATTGAATTCACTGGTCGAGCGCCCCGCGACGGTGCGGAGCGGCAACTACATACATTCGTTATCCGACACGGTTTCTGGCAACCGTCCATCTTAGAAGTTGGGCCCCATCTTGAAGTGGAGCTGCCAGCCCGGCTCCGCCTTGTCGAACCCGTAGGCGTAGTCCAGCCCGATCGGTCCGAAGGGCGTCACCAGCTGCACTCCGAAGCCTGCGCCCCGGTAGAGCTTCGACGTGTTGAGATGGGCCGGGTCCTCCCACAGGCTGCCCGCGTCGAAGAACGCCGACAGGCCGATGTTGGAGTTGATCACCGCCTTCAGCTCCGCCGTGGACGAGAAGTAGGCGTCGCCCAGCCGATCGATCTGGGCGATGCTCCTCTCCCGCTCGGCGTACCACCCCGCGGGCGTGATGCTCGTCTCGTCGTACCCCCGCAGGGACTGGCCGAACTGGACGCCGCCCATCCAGAAGGACTCGAAGGGGAAGCGGGACGCGTCTCCGAAGAGCGCCCCGCCCTCCAGTCCGATCCCCAGTGCGAACTGAACGCCCCCCGGCGTGGCGCCGTCGCCCCCCAGTCCCCCCACCGGGATCATCCACTGGGCCTCGGCGGTGTGCTTGACGAAGTCCCCTGCCCCGCCCAGCGGCCCGCCGTTGAACGCCGCGGTCCACGTCTGCAACGAACCGGACGTGGGAAAGAGCGGATGGTTGAGCGTGCGTCGCGTCACCCCCACGGAAAGGGCGCTGAGCGTGCCCGGCGGCAACCCGAAGAGGGATTGGTCGTCCGCGTTCTGGAAGAGGTCGTAGCTCGTCCGCGAGAGCGAGTAGCCCAAGAACACCCGTGTGCGCAGCGACCCGGGAAAGGGCACGCCGAACCGGGTGCTGAACCCCGCCCTGCGCCGCCTGCCGGTGGCGAACTGGAAGAAGCGGTCGGTGGAGTTGAAGAGTGAGATGGAGCCGCTGACCGTCGACTGCAGAAGGGCCGGGTCCGTGAAGCTCAGGGTGAAGCTGTTGATCCAGCGTCCGAAGTCCCAGCGGATGTTTCCGGCCTTCGCCTGGCCGAAGAGGTTGGGCTGGTCGTACCCCAGGAACCCCGAGAGTCCCACGCCCCCGCCCACGGCGGTCCCGAACTGGACCGAGCCCGTGTTCTTTTCGGTCACCTTGAAGACGATGTCCACGTCCCCCGACTCCTGGGTCAGGATCTGGGGCGGCGGCATCGGCGACTCAAAGAAGCCCAAGGACTGGATGTTCTGGTACGACTGAAGGAGCCGGGCCTGGCTGTACACGTCGCCGGGCAGAAGGAAGACCTTCTCTCGGATGATCCGGTCGAAGGTGAAGTCGTTGCCCTCGATGACGATGCGGTTGACGTACGCCTGCGGTCCCTCCTGAATGCGCCAACCCGCTCGCACGGTGGGGTGTCCGGCCACCTCCTCGTCCGTCGTTTCCCAGTACGGCTCCACCTGGGCGTACAGATAGCCCTCGTTGGCGTAAAGCTCCCGCACCTGCTGGGCCGCCTCCTCGAACGCCGACAAGTTGAAGATCCGTCCAGCATCGTCGTCGCCGCCGCCGAACCCCAGCGCCGCGAGGATCCCGCCGGAGTCGTCGTCGTAGTACGCCTCCACGACCTCCGTTTCGAAGGCGCTGGCGCCGTCCACGGCGAACTCGGCGAGCCTGTACTGGCGGCCCTCGTCGACCTCGATCTCGATACGGGCCTTGCCCGACTGCGGGTCCACGATCAGGGTGTCGCCCAGCACCTGGAAGTCCAAGTAGCCAGCTCGGCGGTAGAACGCCGGGAGGGACTCGGCCAAGTCCACATCGAAGTCGATGTCGTCGTAGTCGCCGCTGCGGAACCAGAAGAAGCCCTCCGGCTTCGTGTCCATGGCGCCCCGCAGGTCGTCGTCGGAGAACTGGTCGTTGCCGGCGAAGGTCACCTGGGCAACGACGACGCGCTGCCCTTCTTCGACCTCGAGCACTACGTCCACCCGCCCCTCGTCCCCTGGGACGGGCTCCAGCCGCTGCTCGATGCGGGCAAAGGGCACGCCCTGCCGGCGCAGCTCGTCGCGGATGTACGCCTGGGCCTTGGCCATGGCGTTTCTGGAAAGGGGAACGCCTTCCTCGAGCCCGGCCTCGTCGATGACGTCGTTCTCCGAGACCGACTCCAGTCCTGTGATCCGGACGAGGCGGGTCAGAGCCCGCTCCTCGACTTCGATGATGAGCACGTTGCGCCCGGAGGACTCGTCGATCTTCACTTCCACGTCCTCGTACTGGCGCGTTGCCCACAGGTTCTTGATCGCCCGCTGGACGTCGGCCCAGCTGCTGAGGGTGCCCGGCACCAGCCCCGAGATCCCGGCCACGTCTTCCGCGGCCAGCCGCACGATCCCCCGCACTACCACCGAATCGATGCGCACCAGCCGGTCTCCGCTCGGGTCCTGAGCGGCGCCGGGGCCAGGGCTCCAGCCCAGGACCGCCGCTGCCAGGGCCGCAGCCGGAAGCGACGCCGAACCGAACCACCCCCCGTGCCGAGTCACGTCTTCGACGGCACCGCCGCTCCGAACGACAGGGCGCCGTCCCCTTCTTCCACGTCCACCACGATCTCCTCGTTCTCTCCGAATTCGGCCAGCAGGATCTTCTCCGAGAGCGGATCCTCCAGGTAGCGACGGATCGCCCGCTTGAGGGGCCGGGCACCGAACTTCTCGTTGTA
This sequence comes from Longimicrobiales bacterium, assembly GCA_958296005.1. GTDB lineage: Bacteria > Gemmatimonadota > Gemmatimonadetes > Longimicrobiales > Gaopeijiaceae > CATQHQ01. The sequence goes on along the minus strand of CATQHQ010000002.1, from coordinate 1,249,130 downwards.
CCCGCGGGTCGCCAGAAAGTTCACGGCGGCGTCGGTGAGCACGAGGTCCGTTCCCTCTCGGGCCAGCCGAGCCCGCACGTCCTCCAGCAGGATGTGGACGATCTTCCCGATCTCGTCGCGTCCCAGCGCGTGGAAGACGATGGTGTCGTCTACCCGGTTGAGGAACTCGGGGCTGAAGGCGCGCTCGATCTCGCCAGTGACCGTGTCCCGCATCTTGTCGTAGCCCGATGCGGCGTCCGCCGCGCGGAACCCCAGCCCGCCCCTTGATATCTCCCGGGCGCCCAAGTTGGACGTCATGATCAGCACCGTGTTCCGGAAGTCGACCACCCGGCCGTAGTTGTCGGTGAGGTGGCCCTCGTCCAAGACCTGCAGGAGGATGTTGAAGACGTCCGGATGAGCCTTCTCGATCTCGTCGAAGAGGATCACCGAGTACGGCCGTCGGCGCACGGCCTTCGTCAGCGCGCCCGAGTCCTGATAGCCCACGTACCCGGGAGGCGCTCCGATGAGGCGCGAGACGGAGAACTTCTCCATGTACTCGCTCATGTCCACGCGCACCAACGCATCCCGGTCGGCGAAGAGGAACTCGGCCAGGGTGCGAGCCAGCTCCGTCTTCCCCACCCCGGTCGGGCCGGAGAAGATGAACGACCCGATCGGGCGGTCCGGATCCTTGAGGCCGGCGCGGCTCCGGCGGATCGCTCGGGAAACGGCGGCGATGGCGTCGTGCTGGCCGACGATCCGCTTGTGCAGCTCGTCCTCCATGTTGACCAGCCGCTCGGTCTCGGCCTGCTTGATCCGCGTCAGGGGAATGCCCGTCCAACGGCTCACGATGAACGAAACTTCCTCGGCGGTGAGCGACGGGCGGTGCCGCTTCCGTTCCTCCTCCCAGGCCGCCTGCTCCTCGCTGATGCGCCGCTGGATGTCCCGCTCCTCGTCTCGGAGCTGAGCCGCCCGCTCGAAGTCCTGTTCCCGGATCGCGGCTTCCTTGCGCTCCCCTGCCGCCGCCAGGACCGCTTTGAGCTCCTCGACCTCCGGAGGCGCGACCTGGCTGGCGATGCGGGCTCGGGCGCCTGCCTCGTCGATCACGTCGATGGCCTTGTCGGGCAGGAAGCGGTCGGTGATGTAGCGGTCCGACAGCCGAGCCGCGTGGGTCAGTGCGTCGTCGGGCATGACCACCCGGTGGTGGGCTTCGTACCGGCTTCGCAGCCCCTGGAGGATCTCGACGGTCTCCTCAACGGTGGGAGGGTCCACGACCACCGGCTGGAAGCGACGCTCCAGGGCGCCGTCCTTCTCCACGTACGTGCGGTACTCGTTCAGCGTGGACGCCCCGATGCAGCGCAGCTCGCCCCGGGCCAGCGCCGGCTTCAGCATGTTGGAGGCGTCGATGGCGCCCTCGGCCGCACCGGCACCCACGAGCGTGTGGAGTTCGTCGATGAACAGGACCACGTTCTTGGTCCGGGAGATCTCGTTCATCACCGCCTTGAGCCGCTCCTCGAACTGGCCGCGGTACTTCGTGCCGGCGATCACCGCCGCCATGTCCAACGCCAGAAGCCGGTGGTCCTTGAGGGCGTCCGTGACGTCTCCTCGGGCGATGAGCTGGGACAGCCCTTCGACGATCGCCGTCTTCCCCACGCCGGGCTCTCCGATCAGGACCGGGTTGTTCTTCTTGCGGCGGCAGAGGATCTCGACGATCCGCTCGATCTCCTGGGTCCGTCCGATGATCGGGTCCAGCTCGCCGCGCTTCGCCAGGCCGGTCAGGTCCCGGCAGAAGTGGTCCAGAGCCGGGGTCTTGGACTTGGACTTGCTTCCTCCGCTGGATGGCCGCGAAGCAGGTCCGCCTCCTGCGCCCGGCTCGGCGACCGACGCCGCCGGCGCCGAACCGATGTCCGAGCCCAGCACCTTGAGGGTTTCCTCCCGCGCCTCTTCGATCGTCGTGCCGAGAGCGTTGAGGACCTGCGCGGCGATCCCCTTCTTCTCCCGGAGAAGGCCCAGCAGAAGGTGCTCCGTTCCCACGTAGGAGTGGTTCAGCTCCCTGGCCTCCGCCATGGCCGACTCCAGCACCTTCTTGGCCGGGGATGTGTACGGCAGCTCGCCCAGCGCAATCGTGGCCTTGCCCTTGCGCACAGACTCCTCGACCCGCTTGTGGAGCTTCTCCACGTCCACGCCCAGGTTGCCCAGGACATGAGCCGCCACGCCCTCGCCTTCCCGCACAAGCCCCAGCAGGATGTGCTCCGTTCCTACGTAGTCGTGCTGCAGGCGGATGGCTTCCTGACGAGCCATCGCCAAGACCTTGCGAACCCTCTCCGTGAAGTTGTAGTTCATGCCTCTAGTTTCGCCCAGTGCCGCCCGAACCGGAAGTGGCGGCTCCGTCCGCCAGTGCCGCCCGGACGTAGTCGGCCCTGTAGGCGTGGCGTTCCGGACGACTCAGCGCCCGCCCCGCGGCCTCGTTGATGTGGGCGGTTTGGCTAAAGACCATCAGCTGGTTCAGGGTGTACGCCGGCGGACCGGGCAGGAGCTTCAACGACAACCCCAGCCGGACGCCGGACAGCAGGTTGACGAGCTCCTCGTATCCAAGCGCACGCGCGTGGCGCAAGAGGCCGTACGCTCGCCAGATCTTGTCCTCGGTCACGGTGGCGGCGTCGCGCATCAGGACGTTTCGCGCCTGCATCTCCGTTTGGATCACCGTGCCCACGACGCGTTCCAAGTGTTCCACCAAGTCTTCTTCGCTCTTGCCCAGCGTGGTCTGGTTGGATACTTGGAAGAAGTTTCCCATCGGACGGGACCCCTCCCCGTGGAGGTTGCGGAAGGTGAGGCCGACCTGGGATATGCCCCGGTGGACCTTGTCGAACTCCTTGGTCAGCACCAAGCCGGGCAGGTGAACCAGCGCCGATGCGCGAAGGCCGGTCCCCGTGTTCGTGGGGCAGGACGTGAGGTAGCCGAACTCCGGGTGGTAGGCCAAGGGGAGCCGCTGTCCGGTCTCCTCGTCCAGTTCGTCCGCCAGTCGCCACGCCTCGCCGAAGCGAAGGCCGGACTGGAGGGCCTGAAGGCGCAAGTGGTCCTCCTCGTTGACCATCATGCTCACCGGATCGCCGGCCGATGCCGCGACGGCCGCAGCCGGCGGAGGCTCACGCCGCTTCTTGCCGAGAAGCTCCCTGGAGATCAGGTGTCTTTCCAGAAGGATGCGCCGCACGCGCCCTCCCAGCTGGTCCATGCGGTACAGCACTGCGTTTCGAGGACACACCTCCTCGACCACGCCCTCGACCGCTTTGAAGACCGCTTCCCGATCGGCCTCCCGGGCCCTAGAGCCGAAGGGATGCCCTTGCAGGTTCCTCGCCAACCGCACCCGAGTGGCGAGCACGATGTCGGCTCTGGGTCCGGCGGCGTCGAGCCACCCGAGGCCGAAGTCGGCGACCCGGTCGAGGTCGCTCACCCCGCGGGCTCCAGTTCGAGGATCTGGTCCCGCAACGCCGCGGCCCGCTCAAAGTCCTCGGCTGCCACCGCCCTCTGCAGGCGGGAGCGCAGGAGCACCAGCCGCCTGTCCAGATCGGCAGCCGCAGGATCGGGAGGCAGGTACACCTTTCCAACGTGCTGGGTCGCGCCGTGGATGCGCTCCAAGAGGCGCCGGAGGCTCGGTTCGTACGACATGTAGCAGTGGGGACAGCCGAGCCGGCCCGTCTCCTTGAAGCGGGCGAAGGTCAAGCCGCAGAAGGAACAGGGATCTTCACCCACGTCCTGCGAGTCCGGGCCGCCGCTGCCGAGCTGGGCCAGAACCGCCGACACGTCCGCGACGGACCCGATCGCGCTGATCCCCTTGGCATCCGCGCACGATTGGCAAAGGTGGTGGTGCGACGCTTGCTGGTTCAGGATCTGGGTCACATGCACGCTCGCCGCCTTCTCGCACCCCTTGGTGTCGCAGAGCTGGTCGGGATCAGACATCCTCTAGAACCCCTTCCCTCAGCTGGAGGACCCTCTCCGCCTTGAAGGCCAGTTCACGGTTGTGCGTGACGACGACGAGCGCAACTCCGTGGCGTTCCTTGAGCCCGAACAACATGTCGTGGACGCCCTCGCTGGTGCGAGCGTCCAGGTTGCCCGTGGGTTCGTCCGCCAGCACTACGAGCGGCCGGTTCACCAGCGCGCGCGCCACCGCCACCCGCTGCTGCTCCCCCCCGGACAGCTGGGCGGGCTTGTGGCCGGAACGGCGCTCCATGCCGACTTGGCGCAGCAGCTCCGCGGCGCTCTTCCGTGCAGTCGCGTCGCTCGCGCCCCGGATGAGGGCCGGCATCATCACGTTCTCCAGCGCGGTGAACTCGCGAAGCAGGTGGTGGAACTGGAAGACGAAGCCGACGCGCCGGTTCCGCAGCTCGCCCGCTGCCTCGTCGTCCAGCGACCGCGTGTCCGTGCCGCCGATCCGTACCGATCCGGAGGTTGGCCGGTCGAGGGCCCCCAGCAGGTGCAGCAAGGTGGACTTTCCCGCCCCGCTGGCACCGGTGATCGCCACTGCTTCGCCCTCTTCCACTGCGATGTCGACCCCTCTCAGCACATCGAGCCTCGGCCCCGCCACGCCGGCGTAGGACCGGTGCAGCCCCGCCGCCATCACGGGCGGGGACGCTGCGCCGGATTCGGCGGCCGTGGCCGACGCCGGTGGCTCACTCATGGCGGATCGCTTCGATCGGTTCGAGGCCCGAGGCTTGCCGCGCCGGATAGATCGTCGCGGCGAAGGAAACCAGCAGGCTCACTCCGACGATCCAGACCACGTCCCACGGGGAGAGGGAGACCGGCAGCCGGTCCACGAAGTACACGTCGGGCGGGATCGGAATCAGCCCGTACCGCTCGATCAGCACCGAGATGACCAGCCCCAGGGCCGTCCCCGCCACCGTGCCCGTCGCGCCGATCCACAGTCCCTGGAAGAGGAACGTGCGCAGCGTGTCGCGGCGGGTGAGTCCCATCGCCTTCAGGATGCCTATCTCCCGGGTTCGGTTGACCACGACCATCACCAGGGTGCTCACGATGTTGAACGCCGCGACCAGAACGATCAGCGAAAGGATCACCGCCATCGCCAGCTTCTCCAGCTTCAGCGCCGAGAAGAGCTGCCGGTTGGTGCGGGTCCAAGGATCCACGGCGTACGGCCATCCCCCCAGCGCCGCGCTCACCGAGTCCGCGACGGCCTCGGCGCGCCACGGGTCGCTCGTCTTGGCGCCCACGAACGACGCCGCGTGGGGCTCCATGTCCAGCAGCTCCTGAACGTCCTCCAACGTGGCGTAGGCGTTGCGGTAGTCGTAGTCGTACATCCCCGTGTTGAAGATCCCGGTGACTTCCCACTGCGCCATCTTGGGGGCCACCTCCCCCAGCAGGCCCACTCGGAAGTTCTCCAGGGCCGCGACGGTCAAGGTGTCGCCGGGAAAGAGGTTCATGCGGGCGGCGACGCCGCTTCCCAGCACGACGGGGACGAGTCCGTCGGGTCGTCGGGAGAGAGGGATGTCGCCGGTGCGAAGGCTGTCCTCGATCGCCGTGACCGGCGGTCGCTCGTGCTTCAGGTCGACCCCGTAGAGGTAGACCACCTCGGCGTAGTCGGAACGGAAGAGCGACACCCGCGTCAGCGCCACCGGCGACACCGCGACCACCCCCTCCGTTCCCGCCACCGTCTCGGCGACCGACTCCCAGTCGTCGAGGCGCAGGGAAGGCCCGTTCTGACGGACCATGACGTGGGGGTTGGACCCCAGGATCTTCTCGCGCAGCTCGTTCTGCATGCCCGTCATGACGCCGATGACGACCACCAGCGCCGTCACGCCCACGATCACGCCCCCCAGCGCGACCCAGGTGATGAAGGAAAGGAGGCGGCCTCCCTTCCGGGTCGCTCCCAAGTAGCGGCGCGCGAGGAACCAAGCGAGCCGGGCGCGGGAGGTCGCTCGGCGTCCGCCCGTTCGGGCTTCGGTCCCGATCGGCGCGCGGCTCACCCGGCGCGCTCCGGCTTCGAGTCTTCGTCCCTCAGCGTCGGGAAGAGGATCACGTCGCGGATCGACGGCTGGTCGGTGAGCACCATCGTCACCCTGTCGATTCCGACCCCCACGCCACCGGTCGGGGGCAGTCCGTACTCCAGGGCCCGGATGTAGTCCTCGTCGATCGGCTGGGCTTCGTCGTCGCCAGCGGCGCGGAGGGCCGCCTGGTCCTCGAAGCGGGCTCGCTGGGCGACGGGATCGTTCATCTCGCTGAAGGCGTTGGCGATCTCCTGGCCGGCGACGAAGAGCTCGAACCGCTCCGAGAGGTGGGGCGCCCCCCGCTTCGCCTTCGCCAGCGGACTCAGCTCCCGAGGGTGGTCGGTCACGAAGGTAGGCTGGACCAGGCGCGACTGGACCAGCGCGCCGAACAACGCGTCCATCAGCTTCCCCCGACCCGCGCCTTCGAGCCCGTCGGCACCGAGCTCCTCGGCCCGAGTTCGCAGTTCTTCCACCGTCGCCTGCATCGGGTCCCGCCCCAACGCCTCGCCGAGGGCACCCACGAAGGGCACCCGAGCGAAGGGCGGCTCGAAATCGATCTCGGTCCCCTGGTAGACCACGCGTCGACCTCCCTGCACGGCGTCGGCCAGCGTGGCAAGGAGCTTCTCCACCGCGTCCATCATCTCTTCGTAGTCGGCGAACGCCTGGTAGAACTCCAGCATGGTGAACTCGGGGTTGTGGAAGCGGTCCACGCCCTCGTTGCGGAAGTCCTTCGATATCTCGTACACGCGGTTCATCCCGCCTACGATCAGCCGCTTCAGGTACAGCTCGTCTGCGATCCGCAGGTACAGCGTGCGGTCGAGGGTCAGGTGCCGCGTCGTGAAGGGTCGGGCCGAGGCGCCTCCGTACAGGGGCTGGAGCACCGGCGTCTCCACCTCCACGAACTCCCGGTCGTCCAGAAACCGGCGAGCAGCGGTCACGATCCGGCTGCGGGCGCGGAAGACCTCGCGAACCTCGGCGTTGACCGCCAAGTCGGCGTAGCGCCTGCGGTAGCGCGTCTCCTGGTCGGCAAACCCCGAGTAGGTCCTGCGCTCGCCGGCGACCTCGTCCACCTCGACCTTGCCCAGGGGGAGGGGCCGCATGGACTTGGCCAGGAGGCGGAAGCTTTCGGCGTGGACCGTGACCTGCCCCATGCGCGTGCGGAAGAGGCTGCCCTCCACGCCGATCCAGTCGCCCAGGTCCAGAAGGTCCAGCACGGCGAAGGCGTCCGCTCCCACCACGTTGCGACGGAAGTAGAGCTGCACGCGCCCCGTATGGTCCTCCAGATCGGCGAAGGCGCTCTTGCCATGCGACCGAAAGCCGACGATCCGGCCCGCCCAGCGCCCCGCTTCGCCGCGGCCCTCCGTGAGCGCGCCGGCAGCCTCCTGTTCCTCGAAGCGCTTCGTGGACGGCGCCGCGCAGCGCGTTACGGGGTAGGAGTATGCGAAGGGCTCCACGCCTCGGTCGCGGAGCGCCTCCAGCTTCTTCCGCCGGTCCTGCAGCACCCGGCTCACGCTGGCCCTGCCGACTTCAGGTACATCTCGATGAAGGGGTCGAGAGCCCCGTCCATGACGGCCGCCACGTCCCCCTTCTTCAGCCCCGTGCGGTGGTCGTTCACCAGTGTGTACGGTGCAAAGACGTACGACCGGATCTGGTTGCCCCACGCGATCTCGGTCTTGGACGCCTCCAGAGCCTGCCGCTCCTTTTCCTTGTCGTCCAGCGCCCGCTGGTAGAGGGCGGCCCGGAGCATCTTCATGGCGGTGGAGCGGTTCCGCTGCTGCGAACGCTCCTGCTGGCAGGAGACCACGGTCCCCGTCGGTTCGTGGACGATCCGGATCGCCGAGTCGGTCTTGTTGACGTGTTGTCCGCCCGCTCCCGACGCCCGGAAGGTGTCCACCCGCAGATCGGCCTCGTCGATCTCGATCTCGATCTCATTGTCGAGCACCGGGCAGACGAACACCGAAGCGAACGACGTGTGTCGCCGGGACTGGGAATCGAACGGCGAGATGCGGACTAGGCGGTGCACGCCGCTCTCGGCCCGGAGGTACCCGTATGCGTGGTCGCCGGCGACCTCCATCGTAACGCTCTTGATCCCGCTCTCCTCCCCGGGCTGCACGTTCAGCACCTTCACCCCGTAGCCCCGGCGCTCGCACCAGCGGTCGTACATCCGCCAGAGCATTCCGGCCCAGTCCTGGGATTCCAAGCCGCCGGCGCCAGGGTGGATCGTGACCATCGCCTCCCGGTGATCGTCGTCGCCTTGGAGCATCGTCCGCAGCTCCAACTCGGCCAGCGCCCGTTCCAGGTCGCCGAACTCTCCGGCCAACTCCTCCTCAAGGTCCTCGTCCTCCTCATCGGCCAGGAGATCGCACACCTCCGCCAGCTCCGACGCCTTTCCGCGGAGCGTCGTCCACGGCCCCACCCAGCCCTTGAGTCGGTTGGCTTCGTCGATCACCCCCCGGGCCTGCTCCTGGTCGTCCCAGAAGCCGGCCGCCGCCATCGCCGCGTCGAGGACGCCGATTCGTTCCCGTCGCCCGTCGATGTCAAAGGTACCCCCGTAGCTCCTCGATCCGCCGCACGAGGGCGTCGAGGCGCTGATGGTCGCAACGATGAGCCTTCTCTTGAACGGTTCCCATGACGCTTCGCACTGTTCTCGCCTGGAGTGGGCGCGGGCACGCGACGGCCCAGCAGGGACCCAGAAAAATAAGACAAGCCGTTGGGCTCGTGGCGCCCCGCCAACCAGGCGTTGCCCGGCGATTCCTTGGCGCGGTCGATCATCCTGGCGGCCAGCGCGCGGACTTGAGAGGGAGACGTGAAGGCTCCTGGCGGACCTGCGGCCGCGCCGATCGACAGCGTCATGACGGGAAGACGGCGCACCGACCCTTGGCGGTCCGGCGCGGTGAAGCCTCCGGCGCGACGGTCCGCGTCGTCGTACCGCAGCGGCGAAAGCTCGCCGAAGACGCGGACGATTTCGTCGCAGCACGGCGCGACCTGCTCCGGCGTCACCAGAAAGGCAAAGTCGTCGCCGCCCACATGGCCTATGAAGCCTTCGGGGGCGATCGCCCGCACCACGTCCCGCAGGATCGTGGCGAGAAGGAGGATCGTCTTGTCGCCCTCGGCGGACCCGTACCGGTCGTTGTACTCCTTGAACCGGTCCAAGTCGGCGTAGCAGAAGGCGATGGGCTTCCCGGCAGCGATCTCCTCCGCCAGGCGCCGCTCGACGGCAGGCGCTCCCGGCATCCTGGTGAGGGGGTGCACGGCCAAGTCCCGCTCCGACCGTCGCAATGCCGTCTCCAGACGCAACCGCCTCTCCCGTCGCGGGAGGTCGGCCAGCACCTCGTCGGCCCCGGCCTCGAGCGCAGCCACGACGATCCCCGCCCCGCCGGGTTGCCCTCCACCCCCGGCCAGGACGATCACGGGGACCGTGGCGGTGAACGGGTCGCCCTTGAGCTGCCGACAGAGCAGCGCTGCGGCCGTGCTGCCCCCCGCGGTCCAGTCCAAGACCACCGCCACCGGGGGCGACCGGCGCGCGAGCACTGCGACTTCCTCCGGCGAAGACGCGATCGACAGGTCGAGGGAGCGCTCGGCAGCGACGGTGGCCACCACAGGCAACGGCGGCGATCCGGCGGGGCCGAAGCAGACGATTCGCCGGCGGGGAGGCTCGACGGCCCCCGCGGCGGCCCGGCACGCGTCCAGAACGGACGTCAGGGCGTCCAGACCGTCGCCGCCACTTCGACGCGCTCGGTGCCCGGCCGGCTCCGCAGGCGCACGGCGACGAGTCCGTCGACGGCGCTGAAGAGGTGGTTGACCGCGACGATCCACAGTGCCCGACGAGCATCTCGAAAGCGCTCGTCGCTCTCTCGGATGAGGTCGCCGAACCGCTCCTGGTCGGCTGGGCCGCCGGACCACGCCCACAAGAAGCCGGGACCGTACGCCCGCTCCCGGTAGTAGTCCAGCGCGCGAGCGTCGTTCACGCCGTGGAGGCCCATCGCCAGCGCCCACACCGATCCGTTGTAGGTGGCGGGGTCCGTTTCCGGCTGAAGACCCGGCAGGGCTGGGTTCGCGTCCCAGGCCCCCGACACGGGCCACTGGGAGAGGGTTTCGTAGTAGTCGAAGTCGCCGTCCTGGCGCGGACCCTGGCTCGACCCAGCCCGCGCGGCCTCCCACGCAAAGTCCCGGTAGGCGGTACGGGTGCTCATCGCGTCGCTCCGGGAGCGGACGTACAGGAACCCCGCCAGCACCTCCAACCCAGCGTACGCGATCCACCGCCGTTGCCCCATCCTGCCCTGAGCCAAGCCGGGAAGCGCCAGCGAAGACACGAACGCCTCCCCTTGACCGAGCTCCGCCGGCTCGAACGACCAGGACGCCGTCGGAACGGGCCCCCAGCGGGTGCCGTTCCACGACGCGGACGCGGACGCCCGGGGCACGCGGTCCTGGGATTCGACTGTCGTCGGCAAAAGGGCCAAGCCGCAGCACGCCCCGGCGGCCAGCATCCCCCTGCTCAGCCGCCGCCTCTGGTCGCGGCGACGACGTCCGGCCTCGCCCACGTCTAGAAGGCGACCCCAAACGCCACGTGAACCGGCTCCGTCTCTCCCGTCACGAGGGACCGGGTGAGCGACTTGGCCAGGGTCAGGTCGAAGCGGTCGAAGCGAAACCCCACTCCCACCGAGGCGCCGTCGGTCTGGTCCAGCTGACTCCCCACGTAGCCCGCCCGCAAAGAGAACAGCCCCGCCGCCGAGAACTCCATTCCCGCGTAGAACGAGGGCGAGCCCAGGTCCCGGGCTCGGTCCTCCGCTTCCAAGGCGAGCCAGAGCTCCATGGAGTTCTCGGGGACCAGTCGATGGAGCACTTCGTAGGCCGCGGCAAGCCGGAGCCGGGTCGGCAACGGGTCCGACTGCTCCTGATTTCGGATCTGGAACTCCGTTCCGGCGTGGGCCACCATCCAGCCGAGGCGCAACGGCACGCTCTCGAACGGCTGAGCCTGCACGCCCACGTCCACGGCGTAGGCGGAGCTGGTCGTCTCCAGGTCTGGGCACTCGCCCCTGCAGCTGATCCTGAACTGCACCAGCTTCAGGTTCAAGCCGGCGTGGATCCTCCCCGGAAAGGAGGTGGCGAAGCTGGCGATCGCGGCGTGGTTCCATATTGAGAGCGATCCCAGCGCGTTGCCGAAGTCGTCGCGGAGGTCCTGGTCGCCCACATCCAGGAGCACGTAGGAAACGCCGAAGGTTCCCACCCGCTCCCACGGTAGCAGCGCGTTGACGGCGATCGTCTCGCCCACCAGCTGCTCCCCCCGGTAGACCATGACTCGGCGACGGGTCTGCTCGGCCAGCGCCGCCGGGTTCCAGAAGGCCCCTTCCTCGCTGGACAAAGCGGTCATCGCGCGCCCGAGGCCGACCCCCTGCGCGCCCACCGGCAACAGCAGGAAGAGTGCGCCTTCCTGGGCCCTCGCCCTCTCCCCCTCCCCGGCTTGTCCGTCCACGTCGGCCGGGACCGAGCCGGCAAGAAGGGCAGCGTAGACGCAAAGCGCCCCACCCGAGGCCCGCCGTCGGCGACGTTCCCCGGCTCGCCGGGAAGCCCTACTCCGGATCATCCGGAACCGTGTACCCAAACGCCATCAAGCCTTCCTTCTTCCGTCGCCATCCGTCCCACACCTTGACCCACAGG
>CATQHQ010000002.1:552500-1232500 GCA_958296005.1 Longimicrobiales bacterium | reverse complement strand
ACGGCGAGCGGATCCTGCCGGAGGGGTACGTGGACTACGTGTCCACCCTGGCGCCCGGCTGGGAGGCCGACGGACGTCACCAGTACGGGGGCGGGTTCTTCTGGGTGAACCAGGCAGGACAGTTCCCCGTTCCCGAGAGCGCGTTCTACATGGCCGGCGCCGGGGGACAGAACACGATCGTGATCCCGAGCCACGAGATGGTGGTGGTGCGCCTGGGGCATTACAGCGGATCGGGGCCCGGCCAGGGCGCCCTCGCCAACGCGCTTGGCCTTCTGATGGAGGCGGTCCCGCCGGCAGAGCCGCGTTGAGCACGCCCGCCAGGACTCGAACCTGGGACCCTCGGCTTAGAAGGCCGATGCTCTATCCAGCTGAGCTACGGGCGCATCGCTACGCCGGAAGCTAACGGCGGAGGGCGCCAAGCCGACAGGTGGCGGCGGCGCGGGGAAGTTGCGACATTGGATTCCCTCGACGCGGGAGCGTGTCGCGGCGCACAACCGGGCGCCGGGCTGCGCTGCCGCTGATCCGCCCTCCGGCTGCCAAGCGCGAGTCCGTCCATGCCGAACCGACGCTCCCAGTGGGAGGACACGGCCTTCTTCGTGGGCACTCTGATGCTGATCGCGGGCGGGGGGCTCGTCATCCAGGCAGGCCTGGACCTGTCTCCGGAGCAGGCCAAGCTGGTGTGGGGCGGCGTCGGCCTCATCTGGGGCGCCGTGCTGATCCGGGTCTGGATCTTCCGGGAGAACAAGCAGGGCTGACGGACCCGCGCGGGGCCGCCTACGTGCCCGTCGCGCGCAGCTTCGACGACCCGGCGTCGGAACTGCTCTCGGCAGCGCCTCCCGCCAAGCTCGCCTTCAGCGCCTCCATCAGGTCGATGATCTTGGTGTCGGGCTCCGCGACGGGCGCGACCGTGATCTGCTCGCCTTCGATCTTCCGCTCGATGAGAGCCATAACCCGCTCTCGGACCTCGTCCTTGTAGCGACCGGGGTCGAACGACTCGCTGGACGCCTGGTCCACCAGCTGTCGCGCCAGAGCCAGTTCGGCCTCGTTGACGCTCCCGTCCTCCAGAGGAACGTCTTCAAAGGACCGAACCTCGTCGCGGTAGAGGAGCTGCTCCATCACCAACCCCTCTTCGACGGGGCGGATCGCCACCAAGTACTGCTTGCCCCGGGCGGAGTAGCGCGCCACCGCCGCTTTCCCCGAGTCCCGGAGCGCGGCGGAGAGGAGCCGGTACGCGCGGGCGCCCCCCATCGCCGGACCCAAGTAGTAGGCGCGTTGCAGGTAGACACGCTCGATCTCCTCCGCCGGGACGAACTCGGCGATCTCGATCGTCTCCTTCGCCTGGGCTTCCAGCGCCTTGAGCTCGTCGGCCTCGAAGGTGACGAACTGGTCCTTGGCGAACTCGTATCCCTTGATCATGTTTTCGCGGGGCACGACTTTGCCGGTCTGAACGTCCACGTACTGCTGCTTGACCCTGCCGCCCGTCTCCCGATTGATCCAGTTGAAGCGCACCTTTGCCGACGACTGTCCGGTGGAGTACAGCTTGACCGGAAGGGATACCAGGCCGAAGGAGATCGTGGACGCGGCAATCGGACGAGCGCTCATGAGGACAATTATGACGCCCGGGGCGGGAGAATCAAGGAACGTGGGGACGGAAGCCGCCGGAGAGCCGGTCGAAGGCGGTCGCCTGGACGAGTACCGGGCGAAGCGGTCGCCTTCGGAGACCAACGAGCCGTTCGACGGAGGGCGGAGCGGCGGAGACGCTGGCGGAGGACACCGGATCTTCGTCGTCCAGAAGCACAGCGCCACCGGCCTCCACTGGGATCTGCGCCTGGAGATGAACGGCGTCCTCGTCTCCTGGGCGGTGCCCAAGGGTCCTTCCCCCAACCAAGCCGACAAGCGCTTGGCTGTCCACGTCGAGGACCACCCTCTGAAGTACGCGAGCTTCGAAGGCGTGATCCCCGAGGGCAACTACGGGGCTGGCGCCATGATCGTGTGGGATCGAGGAAGCTGGGTGCCGGTGGAGGATCCAGACGCCGGCATGAAGAAGGGGAAGCTCCTCTTCGACTTGAAGGGCTACAAGCTGCGGGGCCGGTGGACGCTGGTGCGGACGAAGGCGGGCGAGGGACGGCACTGGCTCCTCATCAAGGAGCGGGACGCCTACCAGGACCCCCGAGGCGCCACCGAAGACTACCCGGACGACTCGATCCTGTCGGGGCTGACGGTGGACGAGCTTGGAGCCGGGGGCGACTTCGGGGCGGCGATTCGAGAGCGGTGCGCTGGATGGGGGGCGACGGAGGCTCCGGTGCGGGCGGCAGCGATCAAGGTGATGACGGCGGAGAGCAGCGACGAGCCCTTCTCTCGCGAGGGATGGGTCTTCGAGATCAAGTACGACGGCTACCGGCTGCTCGCCGAGTCGTCGGGAGGGGCGGCGTCCCTGATCTCCCGCTATGGCAACGACCTGACGGCGACGTTCCCGGAGGTCGCTCGGGCGCTGCGGGGGCTTCCGTACCGAGCGCTGGTGATGGACGGCGAGGTGGTGGTCGCCGACGAGACGGGCATCCCTAGCTTCGGGCTGATCCAGAGACGGGGCCGGATCGTGCGCCAGGCAGACGCGGAGCGAGCCGCCCTTCAGCTGCCCGCGACCTATTGGGCGTTCGACCTGCTGGCGTTCGAGGGACGCGACCTGCGGGGACTGCCGCTCCTCAAGCGCAAGGAGCTGTTGCGGGAGGTCCTTCCAACCGTCGGGCCGCTCCGCTGGTCGGACCACATCGCCGAGCGGGGCGAGGAGATGTACCGCCGCGTGGCCGGGCTGGGACTGGAAGGGGTCGTGGGCAAGCGAGCCGATTCGGCGTACGTGGCGGGCCGCAGCCGTGCGTGGCTCAAGGTGCGCCAAGTGCGCTCCGGGGACTTCGCGATCCACGGCTTCACCGAACCCAAGAGCGGGACCACGGGCTTCGGCGCGCTCCACTTGGCCGTGCGCGAAGGCGACGGCTTCGTGTACAAGGGTCGGGTGGGGACCGGCTTCTCGGCGTCGCTCTTGAAGGAGCTGGGGGAACGCTTGCGGGCGATGCCCGAGGCAGCGCCGCCCAAGGGAGACGAGGTGCCGGAAACCGATCGCGACCGCTGGGTGGCGCCGGAGCTCGTGGCCGAGGTGGAGTTCAAGGAGGTCACGCAGGCGGGGCTGCTGCGTCATCCGGCGTTCGTGCGTCTCCGCGACGACAAGCCCCCGGAGGAGTGCGTCTCGACCGAATTCAGCCGGGCACTCCCAGAGCCCGTGCGGCCCAGTGCCCCTGCCGGCTCGGGACGAACGGTCCACTTCTCCAACCTGGACAAGACCTTCTGGCCCGAGGAAGGGTACGCCAAGAGGGACTTGGTGGAGTACTACCGCGCCGTGTCGCCGCGGCTCCTCCCTCACCTGGCGGATCGGCCCCTCGTGCTGACCCGCTACCCCGACGGGATCCACGGCAAGTCCTTCTTCCAGAAGAACGCCCCGGACCACGCGCCGGAGTGGATTCGACGGATCCGGGTCTACAGCGAAGGCTCGAGGCGCGAGCTGGACTACTTCGTGGCGGAGGACCTGGAGTCTCTAATGTGGGTGGCCAACAGCGCCAGCATTCCCCTTCACGTCTGGCAGAGCCGAACCGTCGACCTGACGCGCCCGGACTACTGCGTCCTGGACCTGGACCCGAAGGAGGCGCCGTTCGCCGACGTGGTGAGGATCGCCTTGTTCCTGAAGGAGGTGTGCGACGAGATCGAGCTCCCGGCGTTCGTCAAGACCAGCGGCTCCACGGGGCTCCACGTGATGATTCCGCTCGGCCGGCAAGTCACCTACGAGCAGTCGCGGCACTTGGGGAAGATCCTGGCGCTGGTGGCGGTTCGGGAGATGCCCGACGCGGCCACCGTGGCTCGCCGCCCGGAGCAGCGCGACCGAAAGGTCTATGTGGACTTCCTGCAGAACGGTCACGGCCGGCTGGTCGTGGCGCCCTACTGCGTGCGGCCCCTGCCCGGCGCCCCCGTGTCCGCGCCGTTGGAGTGGACGGAGGTGAACGGCGGCCTGTCGATCGCGGACCACAACATCAAGACCGTGCCGACGCGCACCGCCCGCCAGAAGACGGATCCGCTGGACGGACTGTTCTCGCTGAAGCCCGACCTGGGCCGCAGCCTGAGCGGCCTCCAGGGGATCCTACGGGGCCAGTAAGGTCAGGACCGGTCGGGCAGGCGGATTCCGTACCGGCGCAGGGTGTTCTCGATCGTCGGTCGTTCCAAGCGGATGCGATCGTCGTTGAGCAGGCACGAGAATACGTACCCGCCGCCCAGCATCAGGATGCCCACTAGGAAGCAGTACATGACCGCCCGGTCCGGGTAGGTGTCCTT
Source organism: Longimicrobiales bacterium (assembly GCA_958296005.1). Taxonomy (GTDB): domain Bacteria; phylum Gemmatimonadota; class Gemmatimonadetes; order Longimicrobiales; family Gaopeijiaceae; genus CATQHQ01. The sequence goes on along the minus strand of CATQHQ010000002.1, from coordinate 1,228,126 downwards.
GAGGTATCCGACGTAGAGCGGGCCCACGATCCCCGCTGCGGCCCACGCGGTCAGGATCGCCCCGTAGACCGCCGACATCCGCCGCGCGCCGAAGACGTCGAGCACGAAGGAAGGCATCGTGGCGAAGCCGCCCCCGAAGCACAGCAGGACGTAGCACACGAGCGCCGAGAAGATCCAGGGGTTCGTCTCGGTCATCAGAAGGCCGAAGACGATCATCTGGCTGGCCAGGAGCACGCGGAACACCTGAACGCGCCCGAATCGGTCCGACAGCAGCCCCCAGAAGAGCCGTCCGATCCCGTTGAAGAGCGAGCTCACCGCGATCAGCGTGGCGCCGTAGGCGGCCAGCGTTGCCGGCTCCAGAGAGGGCTCGGCGTACCCCCACACCTCTTGCAGCAGCTCCGACTGGAAGCTGATCACCGAGATGCCGGCGGCGATGTTGAAGAAGAAGACGACCCACATGATGGCGAACTCGGAGGACGCCAGGTAGCGTCGCATCGGCACCTCCCGGGCGCCGTAGCTCTCGCTCCGGCTGCGCGAAGGTGCGCTTCGGTCGCCGGGCGCGCCGGGCGGGTTGGTCAGAACCAGGCTGGAAGGCACGAGGATGCAGGCGAAGAGCACGCCGAGCCACATGAAGACCCGGGGCAGGTCGCCGTCCGTGTACTCGACCAGGAGCGGGGCGAACCCCTTGCTCAGCAGGAACGCGCCGACGCCGAACCCCATCACCACGATGCCCGTCACCAGTCCCTTGCGGTCCGGGAACCACTTGGCCGCCGTGGCGACCGGGGTCACGTACCCGAAGCCGATCCCCGCGCCCCCGACGACGCCGTAGCCCAGGTAGAAGAGCGGCACCATGTCGAGACGAAGGGCGACGCCGGCGATGATGTAGCCGATCGAGAACATCAGGCTCCCGGCCAAGGCTAGCTTGCGCGGACCCAACCGGGGAAGCGCCGAGCCCGCCCACGCCGCCGAGATGCCCAGCGAGAAGATGGCGATGCTGAACGCCATCGACGTCTGCGAGTGGGTCCAGCTGTACTGGCGGACCAGAAGAGTCCCGAAGTAGCTCCACGCGTAGACCGTGCCGAAGCAGACTTGCAACAGCGTGCAGAAGAGGGCGATTAGGGCTCGTGAAGGATGGGCCCGAGGTTTCGGCATGTCGTCCCTGCTAGCCCGCGCTTCCTGGAGACGCCTTCGGCCGCCGTCCCTGATCGGTTTCGACGCTCCCCGCCAAGTGGACGAAGAGACGCGCCAGCTGCCCGGCTTCGTCGTCGCGCTCCAGGACCTTCCTGCCCTTGGCCCGGGCGGGGTCCGGCTGGCGAGCCAGGTCGACCGCGAAGCCCAGCAGCTCGCCCAGCGGCTTGGCCGCCAAGTTGACGAACCAGATCGAGGCCAGCACGCCGATCACCAGGATGATGCAGATGAGGTACATCTGCTGGCCGATCGCCCGCTGGACCTTCAGCGCCACCAAGTCCGTATCCATTCCCACGCGGACGGTGCCGGCGACGCCCGCCAGGATCGGGCTGCCCACCTCCACGAAGTCGCCGATCCCCGGGAGAGTGCGTTCCAGCGTCTCGGCGGACACTTCGCTCGACCGGATCTCCTCCTGTATCTCCTCCGGTATGCCGGGGACGAAGGTGTGGGCCAACGGCTCCCCCGCCTCGCTGACGATGTAGATGTACCGGATGCCCTGAAGCTCGCGGTACTGGTCGATCAGCGACTGGAGGGTGGACATGTCGCGGTTGAGAAGGATGTCCACGCTCGAGTCGGCGATCGTCTTGGCGATGTTCTCGCTGTTGCTCTGGTACTCCTCCGACAGGTGCTTGTCGACGGTGTAGATGCAGAGGATCGACGTGGAGAGGACAATCAAGCCGAAGAGGGAGAACACGCCGAAGAGCGTTTTCTGGAAGAGCTTGCGGACTTTCACCCTACGCCAGCCTCCCTTCCCAGTCGTTCAGAGTCACGAACCGGCCTTCGTCCACGACCGTGTAATAGACCCGTTGCAGCCCCTGACGGCGGTCCGGGCCGAAGGAGACGCGCTCGCCCACGCCCAAGTCGTAGTCCTTTACTGAGAAGACCGCTTCCTCCAGGCCGGCCCGCCGGGGTGAATCGCCCAGCCGGTTCAGTATCTCCACCAAGAGCTTGGCGTTCAGGAAGCCCTCCAAGCTCACGAAGCTGTGGGCGAACGGCGTGTACGGATCCTCGACGATCTCTTCGGGCACTGCGGGATCGTAACGCGCCATGAAGTCTCGATACTGCCGTACCGCGGGGATCGAGTCGTCCTCGTAGCTGGGCACCACCTGGGAGTTCACCAGGAGGCGGGTGTAGCGGGGCGCGTCCTCGCGTCCTTCCGACAGAAGCTGCAGGAGGTTCTCGCTGCCGACGAAGGAGAGGTTGGCGATCGGGACCCGGAGTCCCAGGTCCACCGCGTCGCGGGCGAAGGCGGCGCAGGCTGCGTAGGCGCCCACGCAGATCACCGCGTCGGGCGAGGTCGCCTGGAGGATCTCGACCTGGGGGCGCATGGTGCCGGTGAACCGTTCTCCGCGGCGGTAGGTGGCCTCGCCGGCGATCTGTCCTCCTTGCGCGGCCAGCGCCCTGCGAACCCCGGCCCACCCGCTGCGCCCGTATGCGTCGGCCTGATAGAAGACGGCGATCCGTCTCCGGCCGATGCGGACGAAGTTGTTCACCAACCCCTCCGTCTCTTGCCGGTAGGAAGCGCGCAGGTTGAAGGCGAAGTCGCCGTAGGGCGGCTCCCGCTGGGGCTGAGCGCCGGTGAACGGAAAGAAGAGGTAGACGTTTTCGTCCTGGAACTTCTTGAGGAGGGGCAGCACCCGGGTCACCGTCGGGGTTCCCACGTAGCCGAAGAGGAGGAACACCTGGTCCTCGATCATCAGCTGCACGGTGTTCTGGATGGACGGGTCGGGCTGGTATCCGTCGTCGTAGATCTTCAGGACGATTTTTCTGCCGTTTACGCCACCGGCGTCATTGACGTGGGTGAAGTACGCCTGGGCGCCCCGGTAGAGTTCGATCCCGAGCCCTCGGGAAGGTCCGTTGAAGGCGGCGGAAACCCCGAGCACGATCTCGTCGTCCTGCGGGAAGGGGTTACGGGACGCCGGGCCGAGAACTGCCCCCAAGGCCCCCCTTGGAGCGGCCAGCCAAGGCGCTGCCGCCAGTCCTCCGAGACCGAGCCGCAGCGCGGACCGTCGGGTCATGGGACGCGCTCGGTCGTCATGCGCCGTCCGGTTCGCGTCGTCTCTCTCGGTGACGGCTTGGTTCTTCATCCGCGACTTCGTTCCTGTCGGTCCGCGTTGCTGTCCGTCCAGCGGGTATCAAAGAGGGATGTCGCCGTTCAAGGTAGTGCCCAAGTTTCTCCGAATCAACGCGCCCTCGTTCGGATCGCGTCCCATGAACTCCCGGAAGAGTTCGTTCGGGTCCCGGCGGTCGCCTTGGGAGAGGACGGCTTCAAGAAACGCCCGCCCCGTGGCGGGGTTCAGGACGCCCTCGTCCTCGAAGCGGGAGAAGGCGTCGGCCTCCAGCGTCTCCGACCATAGGTAGGAGTAGTAGGCGGATGCGTATCCTCCCCCGAAGAGGTGGGCGAAGGAGGGGAGCAGGTGCCGCTGCACGAAGCTGTCCGAAGGCACGAAGGGCCGGAGCGTCGCGGCGGCGTACTCCATGACCGGCGTCTCGGCGTCCCAGCTTCGGTGAAGCTCCAGGTCCAAGTTCGCAAGGGAGAGCTGGCGCATCTGGGACCATCCGCCCATGAACCGGCGCGCGGCGACCAGTCGCTCCAGAGTCTCGGCGGGCAGCGGCGTCCCCGTCTCGTGGTGGCGAGCGAAGAGGTCCAGCGCCTCTCGCCGCCACGTCCAGTTCTCCATGATCTGGGACGGCACCTCGACCCAGTCCCACGCGACGTTGGTTCCGCCTCGTTCCGGGATCTCCACCCGGGAGGCCACATGGTGCAGGAGGTGGCCGAACTCGTGGAAGAGGGTGCGGACTTCGCGGTGGGTGAGGAGCGACGGTCGGCTGGCTGTGGGCGGCGTGAAGTTGCCGCCGATGAACGCCAGGTGGCGCTCGAAGCCTCCGTTCCTGGGACCTCCGGCGATCAGGGCGTCCATCCACGCGCCCTGGCGCTTGGTGTCGCGGGGGAACCAGTCCGCGTAGAAGGAGCCCAGGTGGAGCCCGGTCTCGTCGCGCACCTCGAAGTAGCCGACGTCCGGGTGCCAGACGGCTGGGTTGTCCACCTGCGCTACCGAAAGGCCGAAGAGGCGGCTGGCGATCTCCAGGAGGCCGGACTGTACTTGGTCCAGCGGGAACCAGGGTCGGAGCGCCTCGTCGTCCAGGTCGAAGCGTTCCTTGCGAAGCTTCTCCATGAGAAAGGACACGTCCCACGGCGCCAGGGCGCCCAAGCCGAAGCGCCGAGCGCACCGTTCGAGGTCGATGGCGTCCCGCTCGTAGAAGGGCCGGGTTGCGACGGTCAGGTCGTCCAGAAAAGCCCGGACGCGCCCGCCGGAGCCGGCCATGGCGGTCTCGAGGCGGTAGCCGGGGAAGTCGTCGTACTCCAACAGCGAGGCGATTCGCCGACGCAGCTCCAGCATCCGGGGGATCAGGGACCGGTTGTCGCGCTCGCCCCCGGTGCAGCGGTCCAGGTAGGCCGCGTGGACTTCCTGCCGCAGCGTGCGGTCGGTGGCGTGCTTGAGGACGGCCTCGACGCTGGGCATGTCCAGCGTGATCAGCCAGCCCTCTAGGCCTCGGGCTCCGGCCAGCTGCGAGGCGCGCTCCAACGCAGTGTCTGGAAGGCCGTCCACGGTGCTTCGCTCCGCCACCAGCTTCCCGTACGCGGCCGTCTCCTCCAGCAGGTTCTCCTCGAAGCGCCGGCCCAGGTCGGAGAGCTCGACCTGCATCTCCTCCAGCGCGGTCTTCCCGTCTCGGGGCAGATCGGCGCCGGCGCGGCGAAACTCCCGGAGCGTCTTCTCCAGGTGGCGCCTCGGCAGCCCGACCAGGGCCGCGCCCTCCGGCGAGGACGCGAACGACTGGAGGAGGCGATAAAGTCCTTCGTGGTGGAAGAGGCGGCTGCCGAAGCGCACCACGTCGGGCAGCGCCGCGGCATGGGCTTCGCGGAGCTCCGGCGTGGCGGCCACGTTGGCCAAGTGGGACACCGGCGCCCACGTCCGGGCGACCTTACGGGCCACGGCGTCCAGGCCCGCCAGCGTCGCGTCGCCGGGCGCGTCGCGGTCCTCCGCCAGCTCGTCCAGGCGCCGCCGGGCCCACTGCAGCGTCTCCTCCACGGCGGGTGCGACGTCGCCGGGGACGATCCGGTCGAAGGGGACGGGGAAGCTGCGGTCGAGCAGCGGGTTGCCCGTCACGGTGTCGCCTTGGTCGCCTTCGCCGCCCACGCGGCGGTCTCGCGAGCCAAGTCGCCCAGCACTTCCGCCGGATCGCGTCCCATGCGCTTCAGCGTCTGGAAGGAATGGTCGGCACCCTCCACGACATGCAGCGACGCCTTCGCGCCCAGCCGGTCCAGCACCGGCCGAAGGAGCGTCAGGTCGGCCAACCGATCCCGAGTGCCCTGATGGAAGAGCATCGGACAGGGGACTCGAGCCAAGTGGTCGGCCCTGGCCGTCCCTCGCCGGCCGGGCGGGTGGAGGGGGAAGCCGAAGAAGACCAGCCCGGCGACGTGCGGCGGGCGCGCCGTGGGCCGACCGGCGGCATGCTCGCCCGCGGCCAAGATCGAGATCATCCGGCCGCCCATGGACTTGCCTCCGGCGAAGAGGGGCAGGCCGGCCGCCTCGGCTTGGCCGGCCGCAAGCGCCGATGCTGCCACGGCGAGAAGGCGGCGGGTGGGATCCGGGCGGCGGCGACCCTCCTCGGCGTACGAGAAGTTGAAGCGCAGCACGGAGATGCGCTCCGCCACGAGGGCGGCCGAGAGGTCCTCCATGAAGGGGTGGGTCATCGGCGCACCCGCCCCGTGGCCGAGAACCAGCAGGCACGAAGGGGAGTCGGCCTCGGCAAGCAGCCCGGAGACGGGCGAGTGACCCTCCCCGGAGACGACGAGGCGGCGCGCGGGCGCGCTACCAGGCAATGCCGTAGTCTTCCCCGTGGTTGCTGGCGCCTCCCCACATCGTTCCGGTGCGGGGATCGAAGTAGATCGCGTTGATCGGTCCCGAAGTCCTCGGCGCAAAGGTCAGGTCGTAGCCCATCTGCCGCATCTGCGCGCGCAACCAAGGCGACGCTTCCTCGTTCAGGAGGATGCGCCCGGGCCGGGACTCGTGGGATCCGAACGAGCTGCGCATCTGGTAGCTGTTGAAGTTGGGCGCCTCGGCGGCCTCCTGCACGTTCATTCCGAACTCCACCACGTTGAGGAAGAACTGGAGCAGGTTCTGGTCCTGGCCGTCGCCTCCCTGGACGGCGAAGGAGAGGAAGGGCTTGTCGTCCTTGAGCGCCAGCGACGGGGTGAGGGTTGCGCGAGGGCGCTTGCCCGGCGCCAGCACGTTGTAGGGGCCGGCGCCTTCGTCGAGGACGAAGCTCTGCATCCGCTGGCTCATCCCAACTCCGGTCCGGCCGGCGATCACGGCGGGGATCCAGCCGCCGGAAGGCGTCACCGACACCACCCATCCTTCGGCGTCGGCCGCCTGGATCGAGGTCGTGCCGGCGTAGAAGGCGTCCAGGAACGCCGCGTCGTCGGAGGCCGGCCCCGTCGCCTGGGGCGTCACCGCGGGGTCGGCGTGCCAGCGTTCGATGAGGTGCAGGAAGGGGTTGGCGCCGCCTTGGAAGGGATAGGGATCCCCAGGAAGAACGTCCGGGTCGTTCCGCTCCCAGTCGATCTCCGCCGCCCGCGCCTTGGCGTACTCCTTGGAGAGCAGCCCCTCCACGGGCTCCGCAGGCGGGAAGTACGGGTCGCCGTAGTAGAAGTCCCGGTCGGCGAACGCCAGGTTCATCGCTTGGTAGAGGGCGTGGACGTAGCGCACAGAGTTGTGGCCCATCGACGCTAACTCCATGTTTTCCAATATGTTGAGGGCTTGGAGCAAAACCGGTCCTTGAACCCAAGTGGTGAGCTTGTAGACCTCGATGCCCTTGTAGGACGTGCTCACCGGCTCCTCCAGGTGCACCTGCCACTGCGCCAAGTCCTCGAGGGTGTGGAGGCCCCCCTGCTCCTGCGATCCGCGCACGAACTCCTCGGCGACGTCTCCTCGGTAGAAGCGGTCGTACGCCGCCATGATCGCCTCGCGCCTGCCGGCGCCCCGGGCGAGCGCTTCCGCCTCGGCCTCCACCAGCTTCTCCAGCGTCCGGGCCAAGTCGGACTGAACGAAGAGATCCCCGGCAGCGGGCGCGCTCCTCTCCGCTCCGTAGTGGGGCAGGAAGACGGCCTTGGAGTACGGCCACTCGGCGATCCGCTCCTTCTCGCGCTCCATGGCGTCGGCGGCCTGCGCCTCCACGGGGTAGCCCCTGGCCATGTCGATGGCGGGCGCCAGAACGTCGGCCAGGCTCAGGCGGCCCCACTCCGCAACCATGACCATTAGGCCGCCGGGGGTCCCGGGCGTGACGGCGGCGAGGGGTCCGTAGGCCGGGGGCACGTCCATCCCCCGCTCCGCGAAGAACTCGGGCGTGGCGCCGCTGGGCGCGACTCCGAGGGCGTTGACGCCGATCACCTTCCCCGTCTCCGGGTTGTAGACCAGCGCCTGGGTCTCGCCGCCCCATCCGAGCACGTCCCACATTGTGGCTGTGGCGCCCAGCATCGCGGCCGCCGCGTCGACCGCGTTCCCGCCCTGGAGGAAGATCTTGGCCCCGGCCGTGGCCCCCAGGGGCTTCCCGGTGATCGCGATCCAATCCTTGCCGTGGAGCACCGGCTTCTGAGTCCGCTGGGCTTCGGCGACGGGCGCGTGAAGCAGGGCGGCTGCCAGGGCGAGCGGGACGGCGGTCGCGAGGACGGCGACGCGCAACGAGCGGGCGCGGAGCGTGAAGGATCGGGGTCGGCTGGACATCGTTGTCTTCTTCCTCGTCGGGGCGGGATCCGGCAAGTTAGCTTCGTGTTCGGAGAATGACGGGGGCCGCGTCCGGGACACAAGGCCCCCGGGGCGCCTACGGAGACTGCAGAACGGCGATGGACTTCATCAGGAGCATGGTGGCTCGCGACTTGGCCACGGGGAAGTACGACGGCCGCGTCGCGACCCGCTTTCCGCCGGAGCCCAACGGCTTCCTGCACATCGGCCACGCCAAGTCGATCTGCCTCAACTTCGGGATCGCTTCCGAGCATTCCGGCGGACGCTGCCACCTCCGGCTGGACGACACGAACCCGGACACCGAGAAGGCCGAGTACGTCGAGGCGATGAAGCGGGACATCCAGTGGCTCGGCTTCGACTGGGGCGAGCACCTCTACCACGCCTCCGACTACTTCGAGGAGCTCTTCGGCTTCGCCATGCGGCTCGTGGACAAGGGGCTCGCGTACGTGGACTCGTCGTCCGAGGCGGAGATTCGGGAACGCCGGGGCTCCGTGACCCGGCCCGGCACGAACAGCCCCTGGCGCGACCGCCCGATCGAGGAGAACCGGGAGCTCTTCCGATCGATGCGGGCCGGCGAGTTCCCGGACGGGAGTCACGTCCTCCGGGCGAAGATCGACATGGCCCATCCGAACATGGTCATGCGCGACCCGATCCTCTATCGAATCCGTCACGCCAGCCATTACCGCCACGGCGACGACTGGCCGATCTACCCGCTCTACGACTTCGCCCACTGCCTGTCCGACTCGCTGGAACGGATCACGCACTCCCTCTGCACCCTGGAGTTCGACAACAACCGAGAGATCTACGACTGGCTGCTGGAACACGTGGACGCCCCCTCGCCTCGCCCGGAGCAGACCGAGTTCGCGGCTCTGGTGCTGGAGTACGTGGTCACGAGCAAGCGGAAGCTTCGCCGGCTGGTGGAGGACGGCCGCGTGCGGGGCTGGGACGACCCCCGGATGCCCACGTTGGCCGGGCTCCGGCGGCGAGGCGTCACGCCGGCGGCGATCCGGTCGCTGTGCAAGATGGTGGGCGTCGCCAAGACCAACTCCAGGGTGGACGTGGGGAAGCTGGACTACGCGGTGCGGAACGACCTGAACCGGATCGCGCCGCGAGCCTTCTGCGTGCTGGAACCGCTGCGGGTCGTGCTGACGAACTGGCCCGAAGAGCGGGAGGAGTCCCTGACCGCGCCAGCGTTCCCCCCCGACGTGGGAAAGCCCGGCGAGCGGCGGCTGCCGTTCGGCCGGGTCGTCTGCATCGACCAGGACGACTTCCGGGAAGAGCCCCCGCCCCGCTTCCGCAGGCTCTCGCCCGGCCGATGGGTGCGCCTGAAGCACGCCGGCCTGATCCGGTGCGACTCGGTCGTGAAGGACCCGAAGACGGCCCGGCCCGTCGAGCTCCGATGCACCTTCGAGCCCGAGGTGGTGGGCGGACGCACTGCTCGAGATCGTGGCCGGCGCGTCACGGGCACCCTTCACTGGGTCGCGGAACGGCACGGGGTCCCGACAGTAGTCCGCCTCTACGATCGGCTCTTCACGACGCCCGACCCGTTGGCCGAGGGCGACTTCATGGACGCGCTGAACCCGGAGTCGGAGCAGGTCGTCCCAGGCGCCCTCGTGGAACCAAGCCTCGCTGGCGCGTCGCCCGGCGCCCACTACCAGTTCGAGCGCCACGGGTACTTCTTCTCCGACCCGGTTGACTCCTGGTCGGGGCGACTGGTCTTCAACCGCACCGTGCCGTTGCGGGACGGGTGGGCGAGGGGGGCGCCGCAGGCGGCCGCGCCGAAAGAAGTGCCCGACGCGCCAGGGCCGGCCGCGACGCCAGCCGCCGCGGCACCGAAGAGGAAGACTGCGACGGTGCCGCCCGAGGCGCGGGCGCGGTTCGACGAACTCTGCGCTCTCGGCGTGGCCGGCGCAGCAGCCGCGAGCCTCGTCCGCTCTCCGGGCCTCGACGCCCTCTTCGTCGCGGCGTTGCCGAGCTGCCCCGAGGGTGCCGGCGCCTTGGCGTCTTGGCTGGTGAACGAGGTGGCCGGACTCTCCGCCGGGGACCCGGCCGGCACGGAGCGGCTCGACCCGGCGGCGTTGGCGGCGCTGGTGCAGAGCGTGGAGGACGGGCGCCTCTCGCACCGGCTGGGACGCACCGTGCTTTCGGCCCTCCTGGCCAAGGGCGGGACGTTCGAAGAGGTCCAGGCCGGCCTCGACCTCGCCGAGATCTCAGACGAGGACGTGCTGAGGGCGATCGTAGCGGAGATCGTCGGCGAACACGCCGAGAAGGCGACCGCCTATCGGAACGGGCGCACCGGGCTGCTCGGGTTCTTCGTGGGCGAGGTCATGAAGCGCAGCCGCGGCAAGGCCGATCCGCGGATCGTCAGCCGGCTGGCGTCCGAGATGCTGGCGGAGTGACTGCGGGCGGTCGCCCCGCCAGAGGTCAGTACCCTGCCGCCGTGCCGTCCGAGTCCCTGGGGTCCGGCACGCCCACGAGGGCGCCCGTGGCGGGGTCCACGAAGATGCAATGGGCGATCCCCTGGGAGCTCCGCCAGTCGATCGCGTGCCCCATCTCCTCCAGCACGGCCGCGTCTTCGGCGGACATGTAGCGCTCCTCCAGCCGGACCACGTTCGGCAACCACTGATGGTGGAGCCTGCGGCTGGCGACCGCCTGGGCGGGCGCCATCTCGAAATCGACCGTGTTCACCACGATCTGAAGCACCGTGTTGATGATCGTGCGTCCTCCGGGGCTCCCTACGACCGCCACCAGTGCGCCGTCCCGGGCCAGAATGGTGGGGGTCATCGACGACAGCATGCGCTGCTCCGGACGCGCCAGGTTGGGCTCGGTGCCGATCAGGCCGGTCTCGGTCGTGAGTCCCGGGCGGGCGTTGAAGTCGCCCATCTCGTTGTTGAGGAGGAAGCCGGCGCCGGGCACGGTGATCATGGAGCCGTAGCCGGCCTCCAGGGTGTAGGTGACCGACACGGCCATTCCGTCGCCGTCCACCACCGAGTAGTGGGTGGTCTCGGCGCTCTCCGGCGCGACCGCCGCCGCCGACACGTCTTCGGGGCTCGACGCCCCCGCTTGCCCCGCTTCCACCACCGCTCGCAGCTCGGCGGCGTACTCCTTGCTCGTCAGGCGCTCCACCGGCACGTCGGCGAAATCCGGGTCGGCCAAGTACGTCGCCCGGTCGCGGAACGCCCGTCGCATGACTTCCACCAGATGGTGAGCGTGCTCGGGGCTGTTGTGGCCCATCGCCGCTACGTCCCATCCCTCCAGCACGTTGAGCATCTCCACCAGGGCCGTGCCCCCTGAAGAGGGCGGCGGCATGCTGATCACGTCGAAGCCCCGGTAGGTGCCCGTCACCGGCGCGCGCTCCTGGGCTTGGTAGCGGGCCAAGTCCTCCTCGGTGATTGCTCCCCCGCCCCGCTCCATCTCCTCCGCCAGCAGCCGCGCCGTGGTCCCGGCGTAGAAGCCCGCCCTGCCCTCGTCGCGGATCCGCTCCAAGGTGGCGCCCAGATCGGCCTGCACCAGCGTGTCGCCCGGCTGGTACGGCGACCCGTCCTTGGAGAACTGGGCGTGGGTGGTCGGATACGTCTCGAAGCGGGGCAGCATCCGCTCCAGCGACCGCGCCAGGCGCTCTCTCACCACAAAGCCGTCCCGGGCCAGCCCGACGGCGGGGTCAACCAGGTCGCGCCACTCCGCCGAGCCGTAGCTCTCGTGGGCGTGCGCGAACCCGGCCACCGTGCCCGGCACCCCCACCGCCAAGTGGCTGTAGTGGTGGACTTGGGCCGAGTACTCGCCGCTTTCGTCCAAGAACATCTCGGGGTGGGCCGCCAGCGGCGCCTTCTCCCGGAAGTCGAGCGCCGTCGTCCGGCCGTCGGGGAAGCGGATCACCATGAAGCCGCCGCCGCCGATGTTCCCCGCCGTGGGGTGGGTGACTGCCAGGGCGAAGCCGGTGGCGATCGCGGCATCCACCGCGTTGCCGCCGGCGCGCAGCACTTCGGTGCCGATCTCGCTCGCGTCGGGGTACGCCGACACCACCATCCCGGTCTCGGCCTCGACGACGTCCTGGGCGGAGCGGACAGCCTCCAGGGCCGGCTGCCCGTTCTGCCCGCAGCCGCCGGCAGAGAGAGAGAGTAATGCCGCGGCGGAAAGGAGCCACGGGCGCGCCCGGAAGCGCGAAGCGAAGGTCTCGAAATCGATCACAGGGTCAGCTCCTGATGGCCGCCGCAACTTCGGGCGACGGGTCGGGCATGGGTACCAAGGGCGAGGACGACGACGGCACGCTTGCTGGGCCGGGGCGCGCCGGCTCTGCCTTCTGCATGTGCGTCTTGAAGAACGTGACAAGCTCGTCCACGACGCTGTACATCACCGGCACGAGGACAAGCGTCAGGAAGGTCGCGAAGACGATGCCGACGATCACCGCCACCGCCATCGGCCCCCACCACGCCGCTTGCTCCCCTCCCCAGAACAGCTCGGGCGACAAGCTCGAGAAGAGGCCGAAGAAGTCGAAGTTCAGTCCGATCGCCAGGGGGACCAGCCCCAGGGCCGTCGTGAGCGCGGTGAGCAGGACGGGCCGCAACCGCGTCTTGCCGCCCTGAACCAGCGCTTCGCGGGTGGACAAGCCGTCCCGCTTGCGAAGCACGTCGATGTAGTCGATCAGCACGATGGCGTTGTTCACCACGATCCCGGCCAGCGAGATGACCCCTACGCCGGTCATGATGATCACGAAGGGCATCTGAAAGACCAGCAGCCCGATCAGCACGCCCATCGTCGACATGATCACCGACGACAGAATGATCACCGGCTTGATCACCGAGTTGAACTGGGAGACCAGGACCAGCGCGATCAGCATCAGCGCCGCCATGAACGCCGTCATGAGAAACGCCATCGCCTCCTGCTGGTCCTCCTGTTCGCCGGTGAACTGCATCGTGTAACCCGGCGGAAGCTCCTCGGCAAAGCCCGCGAGGACCTCTTCCACTTCCACCCGGACGGCGTTGCTGTTGTAGCCGGCGGCGACTTCCGCGCTGATCGTCGCCATCCGGTCCAAGTCCTTCCGCCGGATCGAGCCGTACCCCTCGTCCACCGCCCAGTCGGCTACCGACAAGAGGGGCACCTGCTGACCGTCCTGACCGTCCGAGTAGACGATCATGTCCTCCAGCGCCGCCAGCTCGCTCCGGTCGGCCTCTCGAAGGCGCACGATGATGTCGTACTCGTCGTTCCCCATCCGATACTTGGCCGCTTCGAGTCCGTTGACGGCCCCGCGCACCGCGATCCCGACTCTGTTGGTCGAGAGTCCGTAGAGCGCGGCCTTCTCCCGATCCACGCTCACGCGCAGTTCGGGCCGGGCGTCGTTCATGTCGCTCTCCAGGCCCACCAAGCGGGAGTAGACGCTGGACGCTTCGATGACGTTGATCGCCGCGTCGGCGAGGCCCTTCAGCCTGTCCGGGTCCTCCCCGGCGATCTCGATGTTGACCGGAGGCCCCGACGGCGGCCCTTCCGTGACCTTGTCCACCTGCACCTCCGCTCCCGCCAGGTCGGCCCCCACAATCGCCTGCATCTCTCGCAGAGTCTGGAAGACGTCGAAGCCCCGGTCCTGGTACTCGACCATGCTGACGGTAACCCGCCCCGCCTCTGGACCCGAAGGCCCCCCGCCGCCTTGCATCGGGTTTCCGCCGCCGCTTGAGCCTACGGTGGTGACGATCGACTCGGCGTCGGACACGCCTTCGATCCCTGCGACCTGGGCCTTGAGCCGCCGAGCGTACTCGTTGGTCACCTTGGCCGACGTGCCCACGGGCGCTTCGATCGCCACGTAGAGCATCGTCGGGGGGATGTCCTCGGGGAAGTACTCCACCGGAGGCGCCAGCCGGCCGTACACGACCAACGTCGCGACGAAGAACGCCAACGAAGCAGCCAGCACGATCGTCCGGTGGTTCAGACACCAAGCCAGCCGCCGTTCGTACCACCCCACGAACTTGGGCATCCCATTGGCCATGAACGCCTTGCCCATCCGGTCCAAGACCTTGGTGTGCAACAGCCACAGCGCCCCGGCCACGACGGTGAGCAGCGCGGCCGTCAGGGGGTTCCGGAAGCCGATCAGCAAGAGCGCGACGGCCGCCAGCCCAAGGAGTCCGATCCTGGCGTTCCGGTTCAGGGGCCTTGGACGGTCGCTCTCGAGGCGCATGAAGATGGAGCACAGCGTGGGGACGATCACCATCGCCACGAAGAGAGAGCTGGACAGGGTCACGATGAGGGTGATCGGCAGGTACTTCATGAATTCGCCGGCCATCCCCGGCCAGAAGATCAGGGGCGCGAACGCGGCCAAGGTGGTCGCAGTCGCGGCGATCACCGGGCCAGCCACCTCTCCCGTCGCCTTCTTGGCCGCCGTCTTCCGGTCCCACCCCTCCTCCATGAACCGATAGATGTTCTCCACGATGACGATCGCGTTGTCCACCAGCATCCCCAGAGCAAGGATCAGGGAGAACAACACGACCATGTTCATGGAGATGCCCAACAGGCGCAGCACGATGAAGGACAGGAACATCGAGGTCGGGATCGACAGCGCCACGAACACCGAAGTGCGCAGCCCCAGAACGAAGAGGAGCACGCCGGCGATCAGGATCAGCCCGGAGACGATGTTGTTCTGCAGGCTGTTGACCATGTCCGCGATGTCGGCGGACTGGTCGGAGGTGATCGAGATCACGGTGGACGGCGGGAAGAGGGGCCGCATCGCCTCGATCTCCGCGCGCACCGCCTCGGCCGTGGCGATGATGTTCTCGCCCGACCGCTTCACTACGTCCAGCGTCACCACAGGCTCTTCCCACAGGCGCGCATAGGTCTCGCGCTCCGCGAAGCCGAACTCCACCTCCGCCACGTCCCGAATGTAGATGGGGCGCCCCGCCTCCATCTTGACGACCAGGTCGCCGATCACCGCCGGGTCCTCGAACTCGCCGTCGACCCGTACCAGGTACTCGACGCCGTTTACGTCGATCGATCCGCCGGGCACGTTGACGTTCTCGAAGCGGATGGCATCCATCACGTCGTTGAAGGAGACGTTGTAGTACTTGAGCTTGGCCAACTCCACGTCGACCTTCACCTCCCGCTCCAGCCCACCTCGAAGAGAGACGCGGAGCACGGCGGGGATCGACTCGATCCGGTCCTGCAGGTCCTCCCCCAGCTCCTTCAGCCGCACCAGTCCGTAGCCGCCGGCGATGTTCACCTGCATGACCGGCACCTCGCTCATGGAGAACTCCACGATCGCAGGGTCCTCGGCGTCGGTGGGCAGCTCGGGCAGGGCCAGGTCCACCTTCTCCCGGATCTTCTGGAGGGCCTCGTCCAGGTTGACGTCCGAATCGAACTCGGCCATCACCGACGAATAGCCCTCCACCGAGGTGGACGTGAGCTCCTTGATGTCGGAGATGCCGTGGAGCTCTTCCTCGATCTTGCGGGTGACCAGCGTCTCCATGTCGGCAGGTGCCACGCCGGGGTAGATCGTGTTCACCGCGATCAAGGGGATCTCGGCTTCCGGGAAGGACTCCTTGGGGATCGCCTGGTAGGAAAGGAGACCTGCCGTCGTGACGAAGAGGAAGAGCACGATCACGGAGGTGGCGTGCTCCACCGCAAAGGACGTAATCGGGAACTCCTTGAAGGACCGCGGGACCTTCTTCCCGTCCAGCGGCGACCCGTTGTTTCGGGACGCGCTCATGCCGCGTCCGCCTCACCGGCGCCGCCGGCTCCTGGCACGACCCGCACACGGTCGCCAGCGGTCAGGTCCTGTTGCCCGACGACGACCAGCCGCTCGCCCGCCCGGAGCCCGGACTCGAGGACGACTTCGTTCCCTTGGGCGGCGAGCACCTCCACCATCCGGGTCTGCGCGGTCGCGTCGTCCCCGGCGCCCTCCACGACGAAGACGACGTACCCGCTCTCCATCGAAACCAGCGCCTGCTGCGGCACCACGATCGCATCGGGCACCTCGCGTCGCACCAAGGTGATCTCCGCGATCATCTCGGGCTTGATCCGCCCGTTCGGGTTCGGAAGCACCAGCTCCACGGGAAAGGTGCGGTTCTCGCTGTCCACCGTCGCGCCCACGTATTCGATCTGGCCCTCGAAGCGCTCGCCCTCGATCACGTCGAAGCTCACGGAGGCCGCCGCGCCCGGGGTCACGTCCAGCGCGTACCGCTCGGGCACTCCGGCCAGGATCTTCACCGTGTCCACCTGGACGATCCTTGCCACGGGCGTGCCCGGCCCCACCATCGCGCCCACTTCCACCATCCGGTCTTCAAGGATCCCGCCGACCGGCGCCACGACCGTGGTCCTGGACAAGCGCTCGTGCAGCGCCGCCAAGTTCCCCTCCGCTTCCTCCGCCGCGTACTTGGCCTCGAGGTAGCTCATCTCCGAGCCGACCCCGTCATCCTCGTACAGCCGCTTCCTCCGCTCCCAGACCTCCCGCGCCAGCTCCGCTCGGGCTTCGGCCGTCCGCACCTGGGCGGCGAGGATGCTGTCGTCGAGCCGCACGATCGACTGGCCGGCGCGGATCGCCCGGCCCTTGTCGCGGACGATCCGGCGCACCACTCCCGACTCCTCGGCGGAGACCACCACGTCGCGCTTCGCCTGCACGACCCCGGTCAGGCGCGCTGTGCGGGTGAAGTTCCGAGCCCGTACTTCCTCCACTTCGACGTTCACCACCCGCGCGAACACCTCTTCGCCCTCCTCTGGAGGCGACGCTCCCGCCTCGGCCCCTCCCCCGCACGCCGCGAGCCCCGCCGTTGCCGCCAAGAGGAGCGCAAGACTCGCGCACGCGCCCTCCCCACTCCTCGTCCGCAACCCGCCCTCGATAGCTTCCGTCTTCACTCGACTGTCCCCGTATCTTGTTCTCGTCATCGTGCGCCGGATCCGCTCGGCCCGGCAACGTCCACCAGCGGCACCCGTCCAGACGCCTCGTCGAGACGCGCCCGGGCCGCCAGGTAGTCGTACACCGCCTCGGCGTAGTTGAACTCGCTCTCCCGCAACGCCACTTCGGCGTCGGTTCGTTCCAGCTGGCTGCTCAGGCCTTCCGCGTACTGGGCCGACGCGATCTCGTACCCCCGGCGGGCCTGGGACACCGCCTTGCGCTGCCCCGCCGCCCTCCTGCGGGCCTCCCGAACCTGGTCCGCAAGGTTGCGGAGCTCGACCTCCGCCCGATCCGAGGCGATCCGGGTCTGTATCTCGGCTTGGCGAAGGACGGCCCGTCGCTGGCCGATCCGGGCGTTCCGGCTGAACCCAGAGAAGATGGGGACGGTGACGCGCAGCCCAATCTGTTTGGTGGAGCCGCGCTGCATCTGGGTCCCGAAGAAGTCCGGGGTCCCGTTCTGCTGTGCCGCCAAGCCGTAGGTGCCGAACGCCGTCACGGTGGGCAGGTACCCGGCCTGCTGGACCCGCAACTCCGCCTTTCTGAGATCTTCCGTGATCTCGAGCTGGCGCAGGTCGGACCGGTAGCCGATGCTGCTGGCCACGATCTCCGGCGGAAGCCGCTCCTCGCCCGCCGGCACGCCAGCGCTCTCCGGCACGCCCGTGAAGGCCAGGATGTCCCAGTTGGCCGGGGAGTTGGCGCCGATATCTTCCAGGTCGATCCGGGCCAGGTCGCCGGCCACCACCAGCTCCGTCTCCGAGTCGATGTCGAGCTCGGTGGTCAGAGCCCGCCGCGCGGCCACCAGCTGGTTGCGAGCCCGCCCCAGAGTCGGTTCCAGGTTCGCCAGCTCGACCTCCAAGCGGAGTTCGTCGTACTCCGCCGCCAAGCCCGCGTCCACCAGTGCTCGAGTCTCTTCCAGCGACTGGCGAACCCGTTCCAGGGAGCCCTCCGTGAGGCGCACGTCCTCCTGGGCCAGCAAGAGGTCGTAGAAGGCGATTCGCACCCGCGTCACGACCTGCTGGGTTCGGCCTCGAAGGGCCTCCCGCTCAAGGCCTTGATAACCACGCGCGGCGCCCACGCCCGCAAAGACGTCCGGCTCCAAGAGCGACTGTTCGGCGTTCACGGAGAGGTTCCAGAGGTTGTCGGCGCCGAACTGAACCGGGATGAACTCGCCTTCGGCAGCACTGGGGTCGAAGATCTGCGCGGGCAGGAAGCTCACCTGCGGCGCCACGTTTCGGGTGAAGGAGCTGGAGAGGTCCACGCTCGGGTAGAACGCGCTCCACGCCTCGGAGACCCGGCTTTCGGCCAACGCCACTTGGTACCCAGCGTCGAGGACGTCCCGGTTGCGCTCCAGCGCCACGGCTACGATGCGGCTCAGGGTCGCGGGGGCGTCCCCCAGCCCAGGAGCGCCTCTGGCCTGCCGCGCAGACGCCTGCGGAACCGCCCGAGAGGCGACCGCCGATCCGGCCGTCGCGATCGTCCCGACCAGCGCAAGAACCACGACCAAGAAGGTTCTCGTGGCCCAACCTCCTCCTCTATGTCCACCCATGGCGCTTCCGTCCGTGCAGGCTTGGCTTCCGCTTACGATCCGAGTCCCCAAATGGGTTCCAGGGCCCCTCCAGCCGCTCGGTTCCCCAGCACCGGAGGCTAAATCTAAAGGAATGCGCCTTAGGACCAAGGGGCATCGCCTCCGTCTCGGGCGGGCGCACGCCGCCACGAGCACGGTTGACGCCCGTGTGCAACATTGCATACGTTTCAGGGTTGGCGTTGCCACAGATACCGGGCACGAGGCTCGGAGAAACGCCGAACGGCTTCCGCAAGAAGGCGGGAGCCGCGCAACATGCAGACTGTAGGAGCAGAGGATGCGTACCACAGGAACCGTAAAGTGGTTCAACGACGCGAAGGGCTTCGGGTTCATCAGCCCCGAGGCCGGAGACAGGGACTGTTTCGTCCACTACTCGGCGATCTCCGGCGACGGCTTCAGGAGCCTGTCGGAGGGCGAGCGCGTCGAGTTCGACCTGGTCGACGGCCCGAAGGGACCGGCAGCGGAGAACGTGATCCGCGTCGGAGCGGCGATGGCCTAGCCCAGCCGTGGCGGCCGGCCGCTGCTCCTGCAAGCGCGTCCGCCAAGTCACCACGCGACGGCCAGCGGTCCCCGACCGCTGGCCGTCGTTGCAGTTATACCCCCTAGGACTGCTTGAAGAAGACCGCCTGCCAGCGCTCCGAAGCTGGTCCTTCCCAGCGCCCCGCCCGCAACTCCGCAAGACCGGTGATGGAGTTGTCGAAGACGACGGAGGCGGCCGTCGCCCCTCCGTTACTGGCCAACCGGCCGAACTCCGCTCGGGACGCCCACTGGACGATCCCGGCGTCGTCCCGGTACCACACCACTTCGTTGCCGAGGAAGCGCGCGCCGAGCTCCCCTTCCGTCACGCGGAGCGCCCGGACCAAGGCGTCGACCGAGCACCCGCTGGGCGGCGCGGCATCTTGGTCCACCCCGACGATCAGGAACCTGTCGTAGCGCCACTCCCGGGCCGCTCGCAGGGGCGTCCCATGAGCCGCCCAGCCCTCCAGGAAGCCGTCCGCGGCCGCGAGCAGACGGGCTGCGTCCTCTCCCACGACCTCCCGTTCCAACCCGAAGATCCAGATCCGGGCGCTCTCGGGCAGCCGATCCAGTCCCGACAGCCTCACGCCGGTTCCGCCTCGGTGTCCGGCGGCACAGCTGCTTCCGGCGGCACACCTGTCTTCGGCGGCGGCTCCTCGGGAGCATTCTTGTCCAGCAGCACCGCCACCCACTTCAGGTCCTTGGTGTTCTCGGTCATGATCTTCGCGACCATCGTCAGAGGAACGGAGAGGAGTGCGCCGACCGGCCCCCACAGCCATCCCCAGAAGACCAGCGAGAGCACGACCACAAGAGTCGAGAGGCCCAGTCGCCGCCCCAGCAGCGTCGGCTCCAGCCAGTTCCCGAACCCCACGTTGACCACTAGGTAGCCTATGCCCACGACGACGGCGCGCTGCAGGTCGAAGTCGACGATCGTCGATCCGGCCGCGTCGAAGTTCACGAACGCCAGCACCAGCGCAGGCGCGGAGGCGATAATCGAGCCGATCGTCGGCACGTAGTTGAGAACGAACGCGATCAGCCCCAGCAAGAGCGGCGAATCCAGGCCCATCGTCCAGGTCCACAGCCCCAGCAACACGCCCGTGGCCACGCTCACCAGCGTCTTGATCACCAAGTACCCCTGGACCTCCCCCACGATCTTGCCCAGGCGTTCGTCGGAGGCCAGCCGATCCCCGGTCACCGCCCGGAGCTTGGCCGGGAAGACGGCAGCCTCGCTGAGGGCGAAAGCAAGGATGAGGAAGACCAGGAACGTCGTGGTGACGAACGACAGCGCCCATGTGAACGTGCCGCCCGCCAGGGCCAGGAGGTACTGGTTGAGCACGCCCAGGACATTGTCCCGGACGTTCTCCAGCGCCGGTTGCAGCTCCACCGGCAACCCCACCTCCAGCAGTCGGAAGATCAAGTTCTCGACTTGACTGAGGAGAGCGCGGCCGTAGGCGGGGCCGAGCGCCTGAAGCTCCGCAAGCTGCTGGCTGGCCAGAAGGATCACCAAGCCGAAGACGGAGGCCACCGCGAGCACCGTCAGAAGAATCGCCACCGGCGTGGGGATCCGCTTCTTGCGCAGCCAGAACACGACGGGGAGGCTGATCACCGCCAGGAACGCGGCGACCGCGAACGGCATCATGATCGGCTGGGCCAAACGCAGTCCGTGGACCAGCACCACCATCACCGCGAGGGTGAAGAGAAGGCGGAGGCCGGGAGTCTCCTCCATCTGGCCGAACGGCATCGCTATGACGGGGCTCCCGGGGTCAGCAGACGATGGGAAGCAGGGGCCGGGGGTGGCTCGCCGTCCCCTCGGTGTAGGCGATCGTGTACACCCGGATCTGGCCGCAGCCGCGGATCACGTCGACCCGGTACACCTCGGTCGTGGGCAGCGACGCCAGCTCCTGCACGCCCCCGAACGCCGGCGCGTCGTCGATGAACACGCGTGGGCGCTGCGGCGTGACCCCCCGGGTGCGGATGCAGCCTCGCGCTCGGGCGAATACCGGGCCCGAAGCGCCGGTAATGCAGGGCACGAACTCGAACCCCGGGCGGCTGTCCAGGTACTGGGCGACGTTCAGGTCCGGCGAGAACCTCAGGTCGGCCTCGGCGAAGGTGGCCGTGGAGAACGGCAAGCTCCGCAGGCGGCTCTCGAGCCGATCCACGTAGACTTCGATCCCTTCCAGCACGACGGGCTTGGGGATCAGGGCGATCTCGACGAACTGGCCGTCCCGAACGTCCAGCACCTGCACCAGGTCCGCGTATCCGATCCGGGAGACCGAGACTCGGCTGGGACCGACCGGCACGCCGGAGATGCTGAACCGTCCCGATGCGTCGGCGATGCCCGTGAGCGTCGAGCCGTCCGGCCTTCGGGTCTCCGGCAAGACGATCAGCGCGCCCTCCACCGGCTGCCCTCGGTAGGTGTCCACTACCTCGCCTGCGAAGACGACCTGCTCCTGGGCGGCCCCGGCTCCAGCGGCCGCGCTGGTGGCGGCGACGGCCGCCGCGACGCCGAGGACGGTCACGCGGACGGAGAGCATCAAGCGGACCGTCGCCACCCTCAGTCCAGCTCCTGGACCGCCTTCACGATCTCGTCGAAGGGGGGCAGCACGCCCGGGTGGTCGCTCTGCCACGTCCAGCGGATCCGTCCCTCCCGATCCACCACGAAGACCGACCGCTTGGCGACGCCGCGCAGGCCGAAGAAGTCCTCCTCGAGGACCCCGTAGGCCGTGGCGACCTCCTTGTTGAAGTCGGAGAGGACGGGGAACGGGACGCCCATCTCCTCGGCCCACTTCTGGTTCACGAACGGCGAATCGATGCTGACGCCGAAGACCTTGGCGCCCAGCTCGCCCCAGGTGCTCCAGTTCTCGGAGACGTGGCAGAGCTCCTCCGTGCAGGTGCTGGAGAACGCCAACGGCACGAAGAGCAGCACGATCGGATCGCCCCGCTGGCCCGAAAGAGTGACGGGCTCCTGGCCCAGCGCCGTCATCAGGGAGAAGTCGGGCGCCGGTGCGCCCCTTGAAAGTTCGGTCATCGCAGCTAGCACCCGTGTTGTCGCGCAAGTCGTCCAGCCCCCCCGCCCGTCCGCGCCGGCACGCCGTCAAGCTAACCGCAGGCGGAAGGTCTCGCCTACCTTCGGCGTCCCTGCCTCGTCCAGATGAGGACGGTGCCGCAGTTGTTCCCGGAGCTGAACTGCGTCGGCGTCCGCAACCCCCAGTAGAACTCGGCCATCTCGATCCACTCCGGCGCGATCTGGTCGATGTCCACCGTGCCCTCGATGTCGGAGTGCCACTCGACCCCGTCGACCCACACCGCGAGACGGCATCCCCGGGCGTAGACCACGGCCCGCGACGGGAAGCCGACCGCACTCCCCTCCCGGCGAACGTCCAGCCCCGGAACGTACCTGAGGGCGTCGGAGAGCCGGTGCGACGCCTGCTGCTCGATCGCGTCGCGGGTCAGCACCCGGTTCGCGATGCCGCGCTCCAGCCGGTCGTACACTCCGTACGCCTCCATGATCGGAGACCGAACCTCGACGACGATCGGCTCGAGTTCGATCGCCTCCACCGTCATCCCCACCTCCACTGCCGTGGTGCGCCCCGGGTGCAGGACGACGGGCTCCGTGCGCGCCGCGTACCCGATCATCTCCACGGTCAGCCGGGTCAGCACGGGGGACAGGTCGTCGAACGAGACCGAGCCTCGGACGTCGGTGGGTCGCGTCGCCCCCGAGATCAGCGAGACCGCCGCGCCCTCGATCGGCCGTCCCGTCTCCGCGTCGGCGACTCTGACCAGAAGGCGGGAGGCGGCGGCCGGGTTGTCCAGGTCGGCTTGAGCCATCTGAAGGAAGAAATCGCCGGCACGGAGGACGCGGAAGTCGCCCTGCACCGTCTCGTAGCCGCTCCGGCGCACCACGAGTTCATAGTCGCCCAGGACCGCGTCGAAGGCCGCCCGTCCGCCCACGTCGGTTACGTGACGCCCGACCACCCCCGCAAGCTCGATTACGGCCCCGGCCAGCGCCTCCCCCGTGTCCAAGTCGCGCAGGTGGGCGACGATCCGGACCGACTCGGCGTTCCCTTCGGCGCTTTGGGCGCGGGCCAGCGACGGGAGGCCGGCGAGCCCGGACAAGACCGCAGCCAGGCCGGCGACGATCCACCCGTTCAGGCGGCGTCGCTGGTGCCACCGGCACTCGTTCCATGCCCTTGCCAGAGGAGTTGCGAGCATGTGGACCTCCTTCCGTCCTCCATTGTAGGCGTTCCGCCTTGGGCCGCGCCACAGGCTGGCCCCCAAACGGCGCCCTGGCGCGGAGGGTTTCGCTCATTGTATACTGGAGGACATCGATCGCGGGTCCTGCGGGGCCAACAGGGTTGTCTGGAGGACGCGGGTATGAGCAAGTACGCCTTGGCACTGGCGGCGGCGGGCATCCTTGGACTCGGCTTCGCCTCCGGCGCGGGCGACCCCGTCCCCCATCCGAGTTCGTTCTCCCACGGCAGCGTGTTGGCGCCGGCGGGCGACGCGGCGTTCGGCAACGAGCCGGTGGCCAACGAGGTCGTCGAGGAATACTGCCTCCGCTGCCACAGCGAGCGGCGGCAAGTGGGCGGCTTGGTGCTCGAGGGCTTCGACATCGCCGAAGCCGAGGAGCGACGCCCGACGGTCGAGAAGATGATCCGCAAGCTTCGGGCCGGAATGATGCCGCCCCGCGGGGTTCGGCGGCCGGAGGTGGACGTGCTCTCCGCGATGGCCACCGAGCTGGAAGTCGAGATGGACCGGATCGCGAACGACAACCCCGATCCCGGCAGGCGCACCTTCCAGCGCCTCAACCGCGCCGAGTACGCGGCGGCGGTCAGGGATCTGCTGGGGATCGACGTGGACGTGGCCGCGTTCCTGCCGCTGGACACCAAGAGCGCCAACTTCGACAACATCGCGGATGTCCAGATGCCGTCCGCGACGGTCGTGGAGGGCTACCTGCGGGCCGCCGGCCAGATCAGCCGCTTGGCGCTGGGCAACCCGGAGGCGGAGGTCGGCTCCACGATCTACCGCGTCCCCCGCGTGGCGTCGCAGAAGGAGCGAGTCGCCGGGGCGCCGGTGGGCACGCGCGGCGGTTTGTCGGTGGTGCACAACTTCCCCGCCGACGGCAAGTACATCTTCCACGTCATGCCCTACGCCGCCGTCGAGGGCGAGGTCTTCGGCCGCACCTTCGGCACCGAGCAGATGGAGGTCTCGATCGACGGCGCCCGAGTGGCGCTGCTCGAGGTCGACCGCTGGATGTCCGAGTCCGAGCCCACGGGTCTGAACATCCGCAGCGACTCGATCTACGTGACCGCGGGTCCCAAGCGCGTGTCGGTGGCGTTCGTCCGCCAGTTCGAAGGGGTCGTGGACGACTTGATCCGACCGATCGACCACACGCTCGCCGACGGGCAGATCGGAATCGGACTAGGCGTCACCACCCAGCAGCACCTTCAGCGGGTCACGGTCCTCGGGCCGTTCCAAGTCACCGGGGTCTCCGACACCCCGGCGCGGAGGTCGATCTTCACCTGTCGGCCCACGGCCCCGGAAGAGGAGGCGCCCTGCGCCCGGGATATCCTCGAGCGGCTGGCCAGCAAGGCGTACCGCCGACCCGCCACCGAGAGCGACGTGGAGGGCCTCCTCGCCTTCTACGAGAGGGGCGCGGCCGACGGCGGCTTCGAGACCGGCGTCCGCACCGCGCTTCAGGCCGTGCTGGCCAGCCCCCACTTCGTCTTCAGGCTGGAGCGACCGCCCGAAGGCGCCGAAGGGGGGACCTACCGGATCGCGGACGTGGACTTGGCGTCGCGCCTCTCCTTCTTCCTGTGGGGGGCGCCGCCCGACGAGGCGCTGACGGAAGTCGCTCGCAGAGGGGAGCTCTCGGAGCCCGCGGAGCTGGAGCGACAGGCGCGCCGGATGCTGGCCGATCCCAAGGCCGAGGCGCTGTCCTCCCGCTTTGCCGCCCAGTGGCTGCGGCTTCAGGACCTGGAGAAGATCCACCCCGACGCCCTCACGTACCCCTACTTCGACGAGACCCTGGCCGACGCCATGCACCGGGAGACCGAGACGTTCTTCTCCCACTTGGTCAGGGACGACCGGCCCGTCACCGACCTGCTCACTGCGGACTACACGTTCGTCAACGAGCGGCTGGCGCGACACTACGGGATCACCGGCGTCACCGGTCCCGACTTCCGGCGGGTCTCCTATCCCACCGCCCACCGCCGGGGGCTGCTCGGTCACGCCAGCATCCTGACGCTCACCTCCCACCCCGACCGCACCTCCCCGGTGCTGCGGGGCAAGTGGGTGCTGGAGGTCTTCCTGGGCGCGCCGCCGCCCCCGCCGCCGCCGGACATCCCCGCCTTCGAGGAAACGGCCGCTTCGGAAGAAGGGCGCTTCCTGGCGGTTCGCGAACGGATGGAGATGCACCGGGCAAACCCCGCGTGCAACTCGTGCCATTCGGCGATCGACCCGCTCGGGCTGGCGATGGAGAACTTCGACGTGACCGGCGCTTGGCGGATCCGCGACGGGGGCAACCCGGTGGACCCGGTGGGCGTGATGTACGACGGCATCCAGCTGGCCGGCCCCGACGATCTTCGCGACGCCCTCCTCCGCTATCAGGAGGTGTTCTACCGCACCTTCACCGAGAACCTGATGGCCTACGCCCTCGGCAGGCGCGTAGAATACTTCGACATGCCCACGATCCGGCAGATCACCCGGGACGCGGCGGCCAACGACTACCGGATGTCGTCATTCGTGCTGGGCGTGGTGGGCAGCCCGCCGTTCCGGATGGCCAGAGCCGCTGCGGTGGCCGAAGACCAAGCCGAAAGCACTCCGCAACCTCAACACCAGTAACCGCCAACCGCCACCGAGAGGTCACCCCCCGATGGAAATCCTCACCGGCAAGCACGTCTCCCGTCGCGCCATGCTCAAGGGCGCCAGCGCGGCGATCGGTCTCCCCCTTCTCGACGCCATGATCCCTGCGGGACGCCGGTGGTCGAGCACCGAAGCCGGGAAGGCCGCGGGAAGCACGCGCCTCGTGTGCATCGAGCAGGTCCACGGCGCCGCCGGCTGCAACGACTGGGGCGCGTCGCAGAACCTGTGGGCGCCGGCCGCGACGGGGCGGAAGTTCGACCTGTCGTCGACCAGCCTGAGGCCGCTGGAGCCGTTCAGGGACTACCTGACGATCATCAGCGACACCGACGCCCGGATGGCCGACGCCTACGCGCCCAGCGAGATCGGCGGGGACCACTTCCGCACCAGCGCGGTCTTCCTGACCCAGGCTCACCCGAAGCAGACCGAGGGCTCCGACGTCCACGTGGGCACGTCCTTGGACCAGCTGTACGTGCAGCGGTTCGGCCAGGAAACGCCGATCCCGTCGCTCCAGCTGTCGATCGAGAACGTGGACCAAGCCGGCGGCTGCGCCTACGGGTACGCCTGCGTCTACACCGACACGATCAGCTGGGCCGCTCCCGACCGGCCTCTGCCGATGATCCGCGACCCCCGGGCCGTCTTCGAGCAGCTCTTCGGCGCCGGCGGCACGGCGGAGCAGCGGGCGCAGCGCCTGGACACGGACCGAAGCATCCTGGACTGGGTGATGGGCGAGATGTCGTCGCTTCGGCGGCAGCTGGCGCCCTCCGACGCGCACCGCTTGGACCAGTACGCCAACAACATCCGGGAGCTGGAGCAGCGGATCGAGAGGATCGAGGTCCAGAACGCCAGCGGCGAAGCGCGGCAGATCCCCGAGGCGCCCGTCGGCGTGCCCGATTCCTTCGAGGAGCACGTCAAGCTGATGTTCGACCTGCAGGTCCTGGCGTTCCAATCGGACATCACCAGGGTCTTCTCGCTGAAGCTGGGCCGCGACGCCTCGCCAAGGGTCTACCCCGAGTCCGGCGTGGACACGCCCTTCCATGCGGCGTCCCACCACGGCGGCCGGGAGGAGCGGGTCCGGGAGTTCGCAAAGATCAACGAGTACCACGTGTCGATGGTCCCGTACTTCCTGGAGAAGCTCCAGCGATCCGCCGAGGGCGACGGGAACCTGCTGGACAAGACGATGGTCGTGTACGGCTCCGCCATGGCCGACAGCAACCTCCACAACCACGCCCGCTGCCCCCTCTTCCTGGTGGGCGGCGCCAACGGCGCGCTGGAGGGAGGCCGGCACATCCGGGCCACGCCGGGCACCCCCATGGCCAACGTCATGCTCAGCATGTTGCACAAGCTGGGCGCGACCGACGTCGAGAAGTTCGGGAACAGCACCGGGCACTTCGCCATCTAGCGTCGCCAGGAGACGAGACGAGACGATGAGGAGCACGAGAGAAGGCGGAATCCGCGTAGTGCTGCGGTTCGCGACGCTGGCGTTCGCGGTTGTCGCGGCGGTGGCAGCGGTGCCGATGGTCGTTGCCGACTCCCCCGTTGCCGACGCAGCGAAGCGGGGCGATGTGGAGGCGGTGCGTGAGCTGCTGCGGCAAGGCGCCGATCCCAACGCGGCCCAGAGCGACGGCATGACCGCGCTTCACTGGGCGGCGGCCGACAACGACGCCGAGATCGCGCGGACGTTGCTCTACGCCGGCGCCACCGTGCGGGCCACGACGCGCCTCGGCGGCTACACGCCGCTGCACTTGGCCAGCCGGTCCGGGCACGCCGAGGTGGCGCGCATCCTTCTGGACGCCGGCGCCGACGCGAACGCGGTCACCTCGACGGGCGTCACGGCGATGCACTTCGCGGCCGACGCCGACGCGGCCCAGGTGGTGGCGGCGCTGGCGGCGCACGGGGGGCACGTGGACGCCCGCGACGGCTTCTCCGAGCGCACGCCTCTGATGTTCGCCGCAGTGCGCGGCGCAGATGCGGCCTTGGAGGCGCTCCTCGACGCCGGCGCCGACCCGTCGCTGGTCACGCGCGTCAAGGACTACGAAGTGCTGGACCAGAGCCTGCGGAACGAACAGCGGCAGCGCGCCCGGGTCCGGGCGGCCGCCGAGGAGCCGGAGGAACCGGAGCAGCAGCCGGAAGCTCCGCCCCAAGGGCCGCCCCCTACGCCCCCTAGTCAACCGGCGCCCGAAGCCGCCGAGCCCAAGCCCGAGCCGCCCCCGGAGCCTCCGGTCAAGGCCCTCTCGTCGGCCCAGCAGATCGGGAAGCAGGGCGGGTTCGCAGCCCTCCACTACGCGGCCCGAGAAGGCCACCTCTCCACCGCGGCACTGCTCGCCGACCGGGGCGCCGAGATCGACCAGCCCACGGCGGGAGACCAGTCGAGTCCGATGCTGGTGGCGGTGATCAACGGCAACTACGACTTGGCGCGGGAGCTGCTGGAGCGGGGCGCCGATCCGAACCAGGTAAGCGACGACGGCGCCGCGCCTCTCTTCGCCACGCTGAACATCGAGTGGTCGTTGCGCACTTGGTACCCGCAACCCCAGGCGTTCCGCCAGCAGGAGACCGGGTACCTGGAGTTCATGAGGCTCTTGCTCGAAGCGGGGGCCGACCCCAACCAGCGGACCGCCACCCACATCTGGTACGCAGCTTACAACGCTGGCCGGATGGGGGTGGACTTCACCGGCGCGACCCCGTTCTGGCGGGCCGCCTACGCGGTGGACGTGGACGCCATGCGGCTGCTGGTCGAGTACGGCGCCGACCCCAACATCTGGACGATGCGCCTTCCCGACCGACGCCGGTACCGGGACCCCAACTTCCCCGACACCAGGCCCGACGAAGTGCCCGCCGACCCGTCTGGGCTGCCGCCCGTTCCCGTGGGCGGACCCGCGGTGCATCCGCTGCACGCGGCCTCCGGCGTCGGGTTCGGCACGTCCCGAGTGGCGCAGCAGCACCGTTCCGTGCCCAATGGATGGCTCCCTGCCCTCCGCTACCTGATCGAGGAGATTGGGGTGGACCCGAACCTCCGCGACAAGGACGGCTACAACGCGATCCACCACGCCGCCGCTCGGGGCGACAGCGAGACGATCCTTTACCTCGTCTCCAAGGGGACCGACGTCAACGCGATCAGCAGGCGGGGCCAGACCACCGCCGACCTGGCCAACAGCCCCGAGCAGCGCGCCCAGCCCCACCCGGCGACGGTCGCGCTGCTGGAGAAGCTCGGATCGGGCAACAGCCACGCGTGCAGGTCATGCGGGGGAAGCCTCTAGGATGGCCGGTGCCCGCAGAGGCCGCCGGGGCGTCGGCCGGGGCGCGCTGACGGCGGGGGTCCTCGGAACGGCGGTCCTGATCCTCTCGGCGTTCCCTGCCCCGTCCGCGGCGCAGGACACCGAGTGGAACCGCTACACGCTGGAAGGGCTCGACGGAGTGTACGTGCGGGCCGAAACCAACGACGCGTGCCAGGGCGCGGGCGTCTCCGCCGACGCCGTGCGCGCCGATTCCGAAGCCGCGCTGGGGGACGCCGGCGTGCCGTTGCTGACGCGCGAGGAGATGCTGGCGGCGCCGGGCCTCCCCGAGCTGCGCGTGACGTTCGAGTGCGGAGGCGGCGTCGTGGGCGTCGTGGGCTACTCCGTCTCCGTCCGCGTCCAGCAGGCGACCCAGATGATCCGCGACACCCAGATCACCCACTCCGAAGCGGTGACGTGGTACGCGACGGACGTCGGCGTCTCCGAGGCGGCCAACACGGCCACGGCGATGAGCGCGGCGTTGGCGGCGAAGCTCGTGGAGTTCGCCGATGCCTTCAAGGCGGCGAACGCGGAGGACGAGGGACCGGGCTAAGTCTCCCCCCGTCGCGGTCCCTGCACCCTACACGCCGAAGACGTTCAGCTGGCGGGTGAACTTGAGGAAGACGGAGCGGCCTACGGGTCCTGTGATCTCTTCGATTCCGTGGACGTTGTTGAACACGATGAAGAGGCCGGTGCCCGCGGTGTTGAGCCAGCCGAAGCGGACGTTGGCGGACCACTGGTCGATCTGGTTGGAGTACTGGACCAGGGACTGGACGTAGATCCTGGGCGTGAAGAAGTAGCCCAAGTTGACGCTGGCGAGCGTCGTGGTGAAGTCGCCCTGCGGCAGTTGCACGTCGTTGTAGGCCACGCGGAACGTCGCGCTGGAGCGGGTGCCCCGGCGGATCGTGACGTCGCCGCTAGTGGTCTTCTTGCTGCCCGATAGGAAGCCGCCCCAGTTGAAGCGAGAGTTGAAGGAGAGCGCGCGGGACTGGTCCGTCATGAACACGACTTGGCTCTCCCATCCCTCGTAGTTGCCTTCCGGGACGACGACCTCGGTTCCGCGTATCTCGAAGGGCTGGTACAGACCCTCGGTGACGTAGTTGGCGCCCGTGTGCAGCTCCATCCCGGAGGGCCACTGCCAGTGGCTGTCGACGTGTATGCGGGCGGACTCGGTGAAGCCGCTCGCGACGTCGCTTCGGACCGTCTGGTATGTGTAGTAGGAGATGTGGGGGCGTATCTCGCGGAAGACTCGGCTCGGGCGGACGTAATACATGCCGAAGAGCTGGTAGTAGCGGTGGCCGTCCCGGGGCAGGAACCCGACTTCGGGGTTGAAGTTCTCGCCGATCTCGCGAGCGGTCGCGTTGGCCCGCCAGTTGCGGCTCGACCAGCCGGCCGTCACGTCCCAGGCCATGTCGGCGCCGTCGAGGTCGGGCGTCTCCGTCCGGGCCAGGAAGGACGTCACGGTGAACTGGTCTCCGACGCCGATCCGCCCGTCCACGGCGTAGGTGCGGTTGTAGTCGCCGTCGAAGTTGCTGCCCCGGTTCACGAAGAGGCCGCCGATCCGGGAGCGGCTGGGCAGCTCCTTGGCCACGCGGGCGACGGAGTAGTGGTTCTCCGGGTCGCCGGCCACGTCGGTGCCGGTGCGGATGTGGAGGAGGCCCAAGTTGAGGCCCGCGGCCCGTCCCGACAGGCGCCCCCCGCCCTTGATCGGGACAGGCTGTCCGCCGGAGATGCCGATCCTGCGGCTGAAGAAGAGGTCCGCCCCCCCCGCCCCGACGGTGAAGAAGCCGGCGTTCTCCAGGAAGAACGGTCGCTTCTCGGGGAAGAGTAGCGAGAAGCGGGTCAGGTTGACCTGCTGGTCGTCCACCTCCACCTGGGCGAAGTCGGTGTTGACGGTCATGTCCAGGGTCATCCCCTGGGTGACCTGAACCTTGGCCTCGCCGCCGAACTCGGCGCTGCGGTCGAAGCTGGTCTCGGCGGCGTCCTGGTAGTCGCGCACCGTCGAGCCGAGCACGTAGGGGGTCACGGTGCCCAAGCGGCGGAACGGCGGCTCGACCCCTGTCAGCTGCCCTGCGAAGTCCAGGCGGTACAGGTTGAACTCACGAGGCACGGCGGACCAGAAGTCCTCCTCGTCGAGGCGGCGGATGCGACGGGCGACGTTGAAGCCCCACGAGTCGGTTTCGGAGCCGTAGCGGAGGGTGCTGAAGGGGATGCGGAACTCGGCGTACCAGCCGTCGGCGTCGCGGGAGGTGGCGACGGTCCAGCTGCCGTCCCAGTTCTTGTTGAAGCCGCCGCCCGCCCCGGCTTGGAAGCGGCGCTGTCGGTTTCCGCCTCCGCCCAGGAAGAAGCCGCCGCCGCTTCCCGACGACGCCACCTGACCGTCGTACTCGATCCCCGCCGGCGTCGTGCCGAAGACGAAGCCGTTCTGCTGGTCGTTGTAGGTGTCGAAGATCATGAGGATGGCGTCGGCGTCGGTGATCTCGTAGTCCCGGATCGACTCGCCTGTGACGATCGCGTCGGCTCGGGAGTCGTAGGCCCAGGCCGCGACGTAGACGGCCTCGTCGTCGAAGAGGATGCGCACTTCCGTCGGCTCGGACGCGGGCTGGCCGTCGGCGGGCTCCCGCTGCACGAAGTCGGCGAGGGGAGTAGCGGCGAGCCACACTTGGTCGTCGGGCACGCCGTCGATGACCGGGGGGGCGCCCGTGCGGGCGGCGACGGCGGTGCCGGGTTCCTCGACCGCGCCGGATTGTTCGTCGGAGGCGGCAGCGGTCGGGCCGGCGGAAGCGTCTTGGGCGCCGGCCTCGAAGGCCGCCAAGAGCAAGACGACGGCCGCCGAAAGCGAGGCGTTGATCATCCGGCTAGGTAGTGAAGTGGAAGTTGGCACGCACTGGTCCACAGAGTGGGATCGCGAGGTATGGTCGCGCGACTACCGCCCGCCGACCGCGAAGCGAGGGGGAACGTAGCAGGAGATCGGAGCCGCATCAACCAAGAACGGCGGGTCCGTTTGGTCAGGTCATGGGGCCGGCCGGCCGTGCCGGTCCAGCAGGATCGGCGGGCCGAGGCCCAGCGCCGAGAGGCGTCCCATCTGCGTCTCGGCGTCGCCCACCACGAGCCACACCATCCCCGTCGGGTCCAGGTGACGCGCCGCCAGCTCGCGGATGCGCTCCACGGTCATCTCGCGGACGATCCGCTCGCGCTGGAGCACGTAGTCGGGCTCGAAGCCGTAGGCGCTGACGGCCCGCACCACGCCGAGCTTGGCGCCGAGGGTCTCGAAGGCGCGGGCGTTGGCGCGGAGGAGGAAGCCCTGGGTCGCCTCCAGGTCCGCCGCGTCGAACTCGGGGCCGTGGCGCTCCACGATCTCCTTGATCAGCTCCAGCGACTCCAGCGTCACGTTGGAGCGGACGGAGGAACGGATGGCGAACGGGCCGGGCAGGTCGGTTCCCTGGAAGCCGGAGCCGATCCCGTAGGTGTACCCCTTCCCTTCCCGCAGCGTCTGGGTCAGGTCCGACGCGAAGCCGCCGCCTCCCAGGCGGAAGTTCATGACCGTGGCGGGGTAGTAGCCGTCGTCGGTCTGAGCGAGCGCCAAGCGGCCGATCGCAAGCACGGACTGGCTGGCGCCGGGGACGTCGACGAAGTAGAGCCCGGCGCGGTCCGCGGACCAGGAAGGCGGCGGCGGGTAGTCGGGGGCGGGTCCGGCCGGCAACCGCTCGGCCAAGTCGGCCAGGGGCGCCACCGCCTCCCCCGGAGCCACCGCTCCCGCGACGTGGAACGCCGCAGCGGCGCGCACGAGGGCCGTTTGGTGGTACGCCGTCAAGTCGTCCAGAGCGACGGCGGCCACGGACTCCAGCGTGCCGGCGGTCGGCGCCGCCAGGATGTGATCGCCGTAGACCAGCCGGCCGAAGGCGCGGGCCGCCACCCCGTTTGGGTTGGCCTCAAGTCGCCGGATGCCGTTCTCGACTCGCTGGCGGGCGAGGGCGAACCGCTCCGGGTCGAAGCGGGGCTCCAGCAGGATTTCCTCGACCAGGCTCATCGTCTCGGCGTAGTTGCGGGCCAGGACGCTGCCGGAGATCGCGAAGCTCTGGGCACCGGCGGAGACGTTCAGGGACGCGCCCAGGAGGTCGATCGCCTGTTCCAGCTCCTCGGGCGTCCGGTTGGCGGTGCCCTCCAGCATCGTCTCGGCCAGCAGGTTGGCGACGCCGGTGCGGGCCGGGTCCTCCAGGAGGAGGCCGCCGCGGAAGCGAAGCTCGAAGTTGACGACGGGGATCTCCCGGTCCTCGATGCCGAACGCTGGGATTCCGGGGCCGTCGACGCCGATGCGCCATACCTCGGGCGCCCGCAGGGTGGGCGACGCTCCGAAGGGAGGCTCGACGGAGCGGTCGAAGGCACCCTGGGGCGTGCGCTCCTCGCCTCGGACCACAGTGAACGCCGCCTCGGCACCCTGCACGATCGGCTCTTCGACTACTTCGGCGCGCTGCGACCCGTCAATGGCCAGTTCGGCCTCGCCTCGGGGCACGAAGCTGGTCGCCACGTAGGGCTTGTTCGCCACGTAGGTCTCGTACACCCGGATCACGTCGGCGTCGGTGACGGCGAGGGTGCGCTGCAAGTCCTCGGCCGCGTACCCCGGGTCCCCGGCGAAGATCGCGTACTGGGCCAGCTGGAACGCCTTCCCCAGCGTGCTCGAGAGGCGCTGGTAGAACGCCGTCTCCGTCCCCGCCTTCACCCGACGCAGCTCGGCCTCCAGGACGCCCTCCTCCTCGAAGCGACGGAACCCCCTCTCGACCGCTGCCCGCACGTCGTCCAGGTCCTTGCCGGCGAAGGCGCCCACCTGCACGCCGAACCGGCCCGCCAGCTCCTGCGAGAAGTTGAAGGCGGACACCGACGGCGCAAGCTTCTCGTCCTCCACGAGCACCGTGTGCATCGGGGTGGACTTGCCGTCGGCCAGGAGCGCGCCCAGGACAGCCAGCGGGTAGGCGTCGGGGTGGTAGAGGGGCACGGTGGGCCACGCCATGGTCAGGCGGGGCAGCCGGGCGAAGTTGTCCTCGTGGAAGAGCAGCCGGGTCTCCGCCAGCTCGACGGCGGGCGGGTCCTCGGTCGGCGGCGTCGCGCGGGCGGGGACCTCGCCGAAGTACTTCTCGATCCACTCCCGGGTCTGGGCCGTGTCGATGTCGCCCGCAACGACCAGGGTGGCGTTGTTGGGGCCGTACCAGAGGGCGTGGAACTCCTTGGCGTCGGCGAGGGTCGCGGCGTCCAGGTCCTGCAGCGACCCGATCACCTGCCAGCGGTACGGGTGTCCTTCCGGGTACAAGGCCCGGTCGACGACGAAGTTGGTGTGTCCGTACGGCCGGTTGTCCACGCCCTGCCGCTTCTCGTTCTTGACGACCTGCTTCTCCTTGGCGACCACCGACTCGGTGACGGTGTTGATGAAGAAGCCCAGCTTGTCGGCCTCGGCCCAGAGCGCCTTCTCCAGGCCGTCGATCGGCACGACTTCGAAGTAGTTGGTGCGGTCGCGGCTCGTGGAGCCGTTGGTGGAGCTGCCGATGCGGGTCATGAGGCGGTCGAGTCCGCCGGGACCCAGGTTCTCCGAGTCCAGGAAGAAGAGGTGCTCGAAGAGGTGGGCGAAGCCCGTGCGCCCCTCGATCTCGCGGGCCGAGCCCACGTGGAAGGTCATGGCGACCGCCGCCAGCGGGTCCGACCGGTCCACGTGAAGCACGACCTCCAGACCGTTGTCGAGCTCGAAGCGCTCGAAGTCGATGGAGACCGGGGCGTCGTCGGCGGGCGTCGCGTCGCAGGCGGCGGCCAGGAGGGCGAGGAGGATCGGGGCGGCGCGGAGGCGGAACGTCTTCATGAGCGTGTCTCGGTGGGGCGGATCGAGGGGGCGGCGTCCTAAGTATCTACGAGTGGGGGCGGGCGCGGGCTACAGCTCGGCGGGCGCGCGGCCTACCTGACCGCCGGAAGGATTCTCTCCTGGAAGGCGGTCCAGCTGGAGAGCTCGGGCTGCTCGTGGAGGGTCCAGCCGTTGAAGACGGAGATCAGGTCGTGCTCCGGCGCCACGTGGACGAACTGTCCGCCGTAGCCGTTTCCGGCGAAGACGACGGCCTCGCCCTCTTCGTGGACGGGCACCCACCACTGGTAGCCGTAGCCGGTGTCGACGCGCTCGCTGGCTGGGGCGACGTCGGGCACCACCGGCGACGTGGAGGTGCGCACCCACTCCTCCGAGACGACCTGCCGTCCGTCCCACTGGCCGTTCCGCAGCATGAGGTAGGCGATCCGAGCCAGGTCGTGGGGCGCCAGGTAGAGTCCCCCTTCGGTATCGGCTTCTCCGTCCGGCGTGACCTTCCAGTAGTACTCGTCGATGCCGATGGGGCCGAAGAGCCGCTCCTCCGCCCACGCGTCCATCCGCATCCCCGTCGCCTCGCGGACGACCTTCCCCAGTAGGACGCTCACGCCGTCGTTGTAGTCGAAGCGGGTCCCCGGATCGTCGGCCATCGGACGGCTCGCGGCGTAGGCGATCCACTCGTCGCTGGCTTCGAGGACCACGGTGGGATGGGATTCGTCGTCGTAGGTCTGCCCCGGCGTCGCCCATTCGATCCCGCTTCGCATCGTCAGGAAGTCCTCCAGCGTCGTTGCCGCGCGCCTGGGGTCGGAGGTGTCGGGCTGGTACGCCTCGAAGTAGGGCCATGCGGGGGACTCGACTCCGGGCACGTGGCCGAGGTCCACCGCGATGCCGAAGGCGACGGACATCACGCTCTTCGTGACGGACTGGAGGGAGTGCAGGTGCGTGTCGCGGTACAGCGGGTGCCAGGCGGGGTGGTCGTAGTTGTACTGGTGGTCGGCGGTGTCGTCCTGGGCGGCCAGAAGCTCCGCGTAGCGCTCCCCGTGGTCCCAGTGGCGATCCGCGACGACGCGACCATGGCGGATCAGGAGGAAGTGGTCGATCAGGCCGTAGCGTCCGGCGTCGATGTCTGTTAGCAGGGAGTCGATTGCGGCGGCGTCGAGCCCTTCGGCCTCCGGGGTGGAGACTGGCCATTCTTCGGCGGGCCATTGGGGGCGGTTGTGGTATTGGGGGGCGGGGGTTTGGCAAGTGGCGGTGGCGATGAGGGCGAGGGCGAGCCGGGTGGGCCGGTGGCTTCGATTCTTGCTGCTCATGGTGCGTCCCCGATTTCGTTGGGGGAGGATGGTTGGGTCGAAGGTATGCAACGGGCGTCGATGCCGAGCAAGGCGGCGAGCATCCCGCTGCTCCCTCCGTCTTCGCCGAGATCGGGACCGACTTGGAATGAAGGACCACTACGGGTGGCGGCCCATGGAAGGGGGTGGCTCGGCGGGGGAGCTGTACGGCGCGCGGGCGGGCGGACAACCCGAACGGCGACGACCTAGGTGCCCGCCCCGCTCCGTACAGCAGGTACAGGCGAATTTTCTTGGGACGCGAGTACCAGCCGATTGGCTTCGGCGCTAGGAAGCCGCCGTAGTACCAGATACGCGAGCCTGGGGCTCGGCGTCGGATGATTTTTTCTCCAGAATACATAGATCCTGCCTCCGGCTAATTGGTTTCTCAGGAGTACCCTTGAGAAAGTAGGCCATCCGGCCCAGGAGCGCAACTCGGGAGCCGCTGCCGGGTCAGGGCCGGAGGTCAACCGGGCGCTGGCACCGGAGTTGCGGGAGCGGGTGCTGGCTCCTGGCGGCGGACCCGTTGCAGGCCGGTTTCAGACCGACGTTGCTGGCCGAGCAACGCACGGCGGCGCGCCTTTGGCGTGCGCGTGAGCGCCGAGTCCGAGGGTGGCTGGCGGCGGCGGGAGTGTGAAAATGCAGGCGCAAGCGGACGAAGTACCGGAGTCGGCGGCCGCGGCGGGCGGCACTGGGCGAGTTGGTGCAGTGGGACAGCTCGATCCACGCGTGGCTGGAGGCGCGGAGGCCGGACGACCTCGTGCTGGTCTCGATGCACGACGACGCGACGAGCCGGATGCAGTCCGGCCGGTTCGTGAAGCGCGACACGGGAGAACCGGCAGGCGGTCATCGCGTGCCTGAAATGCCCACGGCCGTCCGCTGGCGTCTATGCAGACCACGCCGGGCACTTCGGCCAACGGACGAAAGGACAGCAAGCGCACGAAGTCGGTCATCGGGTGAGCTGCGCTTGCGCCACGGTACTTGGCGGCCCGGGCGGCTGGGTGCCGCCCGGCCTGCACCGTCGCGTCCGAGGCCAAAGCCGCCGAAGCCGGGACCGAACCATCCGTGGTGCCAGCATATCCGCGAGGAGGCCGAGCACACCGTCACCAAGCGGGAGCGCTGCCTCGTTGCCACGGGCGTGCGCCGGAGTGGCACGGTGACCCGGCGTGCTCCGAGCCTCTCGGGCTTGGCGTCCAACCCCGCGCCTGCACCCTGCTCTGGAACCTCCGCGGATCTAGCGAATCTGCTTTTGGTTTGACACGGGAGCCGCTACCGCGGCCTTCCACGTCGCGGGAGCGGTGTCCCAGGAGGAGGCGGTAGCACCCCTGGCCGGCTTGGCGGATCGGTTACCGGCCGGACCCGCTCCCGACCACCCGCCGCTTCCTGGTCTGCGGACCGCGTTTGGGCTCTACTTCGTCAACGCCCGGCACCAGCCAGTCCGTGCTTGCGATCGACTTCGAGCTCGACAACGGTCTGGAGGTCGTGCTTCACGTGGACCGGAAGCCGGTGACCGCACTACGGCCACGACTTCTCCCAAGGTCTAGTCCCCGCCCACACGGGGAAGCCCGGGTCGTGGGTCGGCGAAGCGCGCCGCGCCCAGGTCTATCCCCGGCCACACGGGGAAGCCGTCGCGGGCTGTGCGTGCGTGGTCGGCCTCGAGGGTCTATCCCCGCTCACACGGGGAAGCCTCAACGTTCATCTTGTCCGTCCAGAAGTGAACGGGTCTATCCCCGCTCACACGGGGAAGCCGCACGCAGGCGAAGCAGCCACGCCATCTGCATGGGTCTATCCCCGCTCACACGGGGAAGCCGTCAACGTACGGGTCGAGGCCGAAACTGGTCAGGGTCTATCCCCGCTCACACGGGGAAGCCGCCCGGTGGCATCGTCGGCAGAGACCCTGGAGGGGTCTATCCCCGCTCACACGGGGAAGCCGAGCGCTTTCATGCTGTTCTCCTTAGTGGTGGGGGTCTATCCCCGCTCACACGGGGAAGCCTCCGCTTGGCAGATTCTCGAGCGGAAGGAAACGGGTCTATCCCCGCTCACACGGGGAAGCCAAGAAGTAGCTGTTGGCGATGGAGGCCGCCTGCGGTCTATCCCCGCTCACACGGGGAAGCCTTCGAGGCCGTCGGCAACGGAGTTTGGACGACGGGTCTATCCCCGCTCACACGGGGAAGCCCCAGCTTGCCCAACCCCCGATTCAATACGCGCAAGGTCTATCCCCGCTCACACGGGGAAGCCTTCGAGGCCGTCGGCAACGGAGTTTGGACGACGGGTCTATCCCCGCTCACACGGGGAAGCCTGACGTGTGGGCGTCCACTCGTCCGGTGGGCCGGGTCTATCCCCGCTCACACGGGGAAGCCGCGGCGGGTCCCGCGTCGGTACCGAGATTCAGCGGTCTATCCCCGCTCACACGGGGAAGCCCGTGATGACCTCCACTTCGTCGCCGACCTCCACGGTCTATCCCCGCTCACACGGGGAAGCCATATACGACCGTCGGCCGATTTTCCTTCAATCGGGTCTATCCCCGCTCACACGGGGAAGCCTGGGTCAAGGTGGGGATGGCGCTCCATCACCAGGGTCTATCCCCGCTCACACGGGGAAGCCGCAATGCAGGAGCAGGCCGTCTACGACGCCCAGGGTCTATCCCCGCTCACACGGGGAAGCCGTCGCGGATCAAGGCGGTACGCTTTAGCGTTCAGGTCTATCCCCGCTCACACGGGGAAGCCATGAGACTGAATCCGGCGAGCACCTTCCACGCCGGTCTATCCCCGCTCACACGGGGAAGCCCGTGGGGTGATGATGAGTTCGACCCGCATCTGGGGTCTATCCCCGCTCACACGGGGAAGCCGTCGTGAAGCTGGCGGCGTCCCACGTCCGGCCGGGTCTATCCCCGCTCACACGGGGAAGCCTTGCGCCGATTGCGAGTGGGCGTTGTGCTTCGGGGTCTATCCCCGCTCACACGGGGAAGCCTCTTTGATCGTCCGATCTAGAACGATCTTCCGGGGTCTATCCCCGCTCACACGGGGAAGCCACCCCGTCACAGGCCGACATCGCGTTCATCAAGAGTCTATCCCCGCTCACACGGGGAAGCCACCGTCGGATGCATCGCGGGCTGGGCGGTCATGGGTCTATCCCCGCTCACACGGGGAAGCCAAGGGGGTCTCGCTGGTGCTCCGGGGCATCCAGGGTCTATCCCCGCTCACACGGGGAAGCCATGCCGTGGTCCACCCGTCGGCGATGTAGATCGGGTCTATCCCCGCTCACACGGGGAAGCCCTGGAGGGCGCGTTGGCGATATTGCCGGTCATGGGTCTATCCCCGCTCACACGGGGAAGCCACACTCCAGAGGGAGGGCACCATGCTAGTACAGGGTCTATCCCCGCTCACACGGGGAAGCCCTTCCTGCTCGCGGCCACGTCGATACTGGACGGGGTCTATCCCCGCTCACACGGGGAAGCCGTCGAGGCGGAGAAGATTGCTGACCGGCGCGGGGGTCTATCCCCGCTCACACGGGGAAGCCCGACGCTGTATAGATCGCTGGCCGACAGCTTGGGGTCTATCCCCGCTCACACGGGGAAGCCTGGAGGGCGTCCGGCCCGTCCTGCCGTGGCAGGGGTCTATCCCCGCTCACACGGGGAAGCCGCGGCTAATCGTCCGTAGTCTTACTCACGACCGGGTCTATCCCCGCTCACACGGGGAAGCCATCCCCGAAACCGCGGTCAAGAGCTCGTCCAGCGGTCTATCCCCGCTCACACGGGGAAGCCTGATGGAACTGCAGGCCCGCATGAACGCGGAGGGGTCTATCCCCGCTCACACGGGGAAGCCATCGAGACGGCCCCGGCCAGGAAGACGGCGTAGGGTCTATCCCCGCTCACACGGGGAAGCCTCTTTACAATCCTCCCATGCCCCTCTATGCACCCTAGCATCATTAGCTGTCAAAAAACGATCGTCAACTACGCTCTCTTTACCAGCAGGACGCCGTCCGCGTTGCATATCTCCTTTGGGGGTTCTCCAAGGAAGAGGAGACTAAGTCCACCCGGCATGGTGCTGTCTCGCCACACCATGGACACCGAGCCTCGACCCAAGAAAGCGTACCATTTTTCCAGAACGCTCCAGACACGGTCGCGGACGGCGCTGGACAGTCCGGGCGCAACGTAGACCCCAGGAGCAACCTCGAGCATTACGGATGCAAGGAAGCCACGATACCGGGCTTCTACATCTCTCGTAACGACCACCGTCATGGCCATTTAGCCGGGCAACTCCGTGGACGTGAAGAGTTCCTTAATGCGTGCGATCATCTTTGGGATCGTCTGGTCCTTCGCCATGGTGCGCCCCATCTCTCGCCGCGTAACGCGCTCAATGCTCATCGCTGGCTTCAGGTTGACTTTCCTTGCCGCCTGGAATGCTATAGGAATCGTTACCGTGTCGCGGAACAGGTCTGCAATATCCAATACAAACGACTGGCTCGGGTCCTCGTGGACGAACCCCAACTGGGGAATGGTTGCCGTGGCGGTGACCGCAATTGCCGCCGCAGCCTCCACGGCCGTGGCTGCGTGATTTAGTGCCTGATTCGGCAAGTCGGCCAGGTCCGGCCGCGATCGATCATAGCGTCGGCCCTTCCACTCGATTCCCACTCGTGCCGCGATTAGCTTATAGCTCTCCCGCATTCGTGCTCCCTCAATGCCTCGTAAAGCAGCCATGCTCCGGTGCGGAACAATCTCGCCAAGACGCCACGCGTACATGCGGCGGGCCAGAGCTACGCGGGCGTCCATGTCGCTCCAAGCAATGGCCTGTCGTCTTGCAAGCTCCGAACGTCGCGCAATCAAGGGCGGTGCCGTGTACAACCGAACGCCGTCCACACCGACTGCCGCTAGGGCGGTTCCGTGCCTGCCCAAGAGTCTGAGGGCATCATGACTAACAGTAGAACCGGGGCCAAGCAGGATCATGGACACGTTCTGGAACGGTATCGCATAGGTGCCAGGGCCAAGCGGATCGTCCTGGGTCTTGGGGCCTCCCCGCTCAAACGCTAGGGTACCGTCTCTTGCTGTTAGCGCCCCACGTGCAAGCCACAACAGCCCCGTACGGTCCAAGTGCGGAATCCGCACCGTGTCAAGGCCCAAGCGACCCAGCAACACCTCGGGGCACCGCCCTTCTTCTAGTCCATTCCGGCTGTCGCCGGCTGAGCTGGAAGGGCGACTGACACGTCTATTGGGCGGGACGCCCGGGCGGACGAAGCAGGAGCATCCCATATCCGTAGGCCTTGTGTCGGCCGATGCCCTGTCGCAACGTACGAGCGAATTCTTCTGTGTTTTGCACTACGAGGTTGCCGCGAAGTATCGCATCGGGTCCCTCCACAATGGCCCGACCCCGAACAACCCGCACCCGCCGAAAGGACTGGAGGTGACACTCAGTCACATCGGCTGCTTTCCCAAGCCGCGCACTCAGCCATTGCCCGTAGCACTGTTCACGTCGTTCGTGCGGGTCCTCGCCCCGTAACCGATCCAGCCAATAGGCATCAACCTCGGCTCCCTTCTTCACCACCTTGTCCCAACGGGCGTCTCGAACGTCTTCATGGACGCGGCGCACCGGACGGGCTCGTAGCTCAAAGCCCAGGCGTTGGTCCACCTGGAAGGCTTGCGGCATTCGCTTTGTGCGTAAGCCCTCGGGTCGGACAATCGAACAGGATTCGGGAGGAGCCACCGCAGCTGCCATCTTCTGAAGAGACTGCTCATCGTCATCCGAATACGCGTAGATCGCACCCCCACGGCGTCGGTCGGAAGAGTACAGCCTGAACGGTTGAAGCGCACCCTTACCGAACATGCCCGACAGAAGCACGTGTAGCGCGAGGCCATCGTCGAGCGTCCCGCGCCACGCCAGTCTACGTTGCCCAGCCCACTTCTTCAAGGCCCGGACGTCAATCGGTGCATGAACCATATAGGTGCTCATCTCTGACCTCCGTCTGCGGTAATCCTTCCCTCGCAAACCCGTCTAGAGCCGCCATGTAGTCCGGTACGCCAGTTTCGCTCATCCGTCACGTCCCAGACTCTATCACGCTTGACCTGACCACTAGCCGCTGCCGATAGAGGCCAGAACGCCCGGTATGGACTGTTTGACGGCCCTTCTTGTGGTGCGACCTTCGCGAGGGCAGTGCAGATGTCTGACGCCTCCGTAACGCCCGCGTAAAGCGGCCGAGACGGCAAGCAGGACTTCCGCCCGATGAACAACGGCCGGGCGGGTCGGGTGAGAGCGTCGGCAAGGTGATTCAGGGACGGCTCGTTGGCCTCCGGGTCAAGGCGCATCACTACCGACATGCGAAGGTCCGTGTGATAGTCTCGAAAGCGTCGGTGCGACCCTTCATAGGTCTTTGGCCCACCGGCCCGGGCGGCGACAGAGCCGCGCGTGGTCCACGCTCGGTCGTTCTTTCGAAGCGACGCTGTCTGGTAGTCCGTGATGCGGCGGAGGGCTCCATCGTCCTCCCACAGCACTCCCAAGACCAGACGGTCCTGAAGCTGCTGATGCTCGTTCGTCATCGTCCTAGTCCAGCCTAGGGCATTTGCAAACAACCCCGTTATCATGGACAGCGCCGGAAAGTTGCGGACGACCCCACGGGCACCTACGGCCTCGCCCCCGAACGCTGCCATCGGTGCCGCTAGCCGCAAATGAAGCCAGCGCATCTACTGGATGCTAGACTGTGGTGCGCCTGCCATCTGGGCACTAGCCCACACAGCTAGGCGGGGAAGCGACAGCTTCTCGCCATCTGACAGGGGGTCACCTTCTGCGACACTCATCCAGCGACGGCTCTCGCCAGGGCCGTACGCCGCGTCAACCCGACACAGGTGGTGCCGAACCGCTTCCTCGGCTGACGACAAGGTCGGTCTCACTGGCTTGCGAAACGCTTCCGCGAGGCTCCGCGGCTGGCGGTCTCCCGCCTCTATCAGCATCCAAGAGGCGTATACGTATGGGGCCGTGGAGCCCAGTTTTGCACCGGGAGAGACTGTTGCGATGAGGTGAACCAAGTGTTCGGTGACGGATCCGGCCAGAGCCACGTCGCCACCCAGGTTGTCCACCAACATGTTGCGGTCAACAACCACGTAGCCGTAGAATATGCCTGACGTAAGTTCGGTTTCGCCAATGTGGGCGGCGCCCGGATCGTCGGCGGCTTGAGCTAGGTCGTCCACGACCGTGAAGTAGTCGCTTTCGCTCTCCTCGGCGTGGACGGTGAACGCATGAGCCACATGAACGGCCGCGTCGATGTTCGCCTCCGGGTCGGAGGTTACCATACGGCCGAATAGAGCCGAGACGAGTCCACCGGGCAACCTTGTGCTGTCACGGAGTGCTTTGAGGTTAGCTCTGGACTGCTTGACCCATGCCTTCGCGGCCTTGCTCGCCGCACCGGCGTCGCCGACGTTGTCTTCCGCAAGCCGTCGCGCCTGCTTCGCCAGGTAGGCAATCTCAGGTTCCCCCAGGAGCAGCGGCTGGCGACTGGTGGTTCCCTTCTCGCCGTACACGGCAGTCTGGAACTCGCCCTCTATCGCCTTGATCACGTCGTCGTCGTGGTGTGCCCGCAACGGTTCGATGACCCGTCGCGTCACCGTTTCTCTCGACCGCGTGGCAGCAACCATGCCATCGATCTTGTCGAGCGAGTGCAGGCTGTCCGCCACGCGCCAGTGGCGCTTCAGACACTGGGACGATATCCGTGTCCGGATCTTGCCGCCGTAGTTCATGCGCTTGGCAAGCCCGGACTCGTCGCGGTTCAGCAGGGTTGCCGAGTAGCTGTGGAGCGTGTGGATCTGGAGAAATCGGGTGTCGGTCATATTGGATGCTCCTCTCACGAGGCGGAGGTGGAACGCCGGGCCATAGCCTCGGCGCGGTAGTAGTCTCGCGCGATGCGCCGGGCGGGCTCGTGACTATGCTCGGCGAGCACGAACGATGCCAGGGTTACCAGGTCGAATCGGCCATATCCTGAGGCAAACAGTCTCCTGCAGGCCCGAACGACGAGACGCCGGCGCGTGGAAGGTGGAGCATTCAACATGCGCGCCAAGCGAAGCT
Organism: Longimicrobiales bacterium; assembly: GCA_958296005.1. Taxonomy (GTDB): domain Bacteria; phylum Gemmatimonadota; class Gemmatimonadetes; order Longimicrobiales; family Gaopeijiaceae; genus CATQHQ01. The sequence continues at coordinate 1,183,823 of CATQHQ010000002.1, read as the reverse complement.
CCGAGAATCCGGCGTGGTAGAGTGCCTCGCCCATCGCGACGCTCGGGTTATGACGCGACTTCGGCTGCTTGTGTCGGTCCTGGCCGCGAGGGGTCAGAACGGCGATCGACTGGATCACGGTCTCCCAGCCTGGATCTTCTCCCGCCTGTCCCTTTTCTTCCAACAGTGCCACAAGCCGCCAATAGGCAGCCGTGCCGGATCCGCTTGCTGGACCACGTCGAAGTGCCGCGGCAGGGCCGGGGCCAAAGTGTGCTATGCTCTCCGCCACCTTCTTAACGGGCGGGCGCAGGGTCGACGACCCAGATTCAGTCATGGTCTCTTTCCTTGGTTCTAAATATTTCGGGCTGATCTCCGAACTTGCCACCTGTGCGCTGCAACCAGCCCTCGAAGGCACCGACAGCCCGGACACGGGTGCGGTGACCGAAGATCGCGGAGCCGGGCACGGCTCCGACCGCTTCCTGCAACAGCTTTCTTGCCGCGTTTATAAGGTTTCTGGCAAACTTGGCCCGGATGACATGCCTTTTTGCGTCAGCCGCGTGAAATCGGTCCTGAAGTTCGGGAAAGAAGCACGCATCGGCTACGGCGTCAAGTCTGCGAGCATAGGGATACGCATGTTCCCAATCGGATTTCGTAAGGTCATCCAGGCCTTTGCCGCCGCTTGCGACAATCGCAACGCCGAACCGGAGAGCGTATTGGACTTCGGCGATCTCCTCGGTCAAGTGTTTCGCGATTTCTGGGAGTTTCGAGACGTTGCTCCCTCCCATCAGAGCCCTTGCCATCTGACTGTCGAACGCGATGTCGGTACGCTGATGGTAGCCATCGGTCTTGCCTTGCCCGGCCGCCATGCCGCGAGCCACCAGTTTCCAGTGGCCCGAGGCACCCGCCGGAACCTTCATCGCCGGCGGCAGCTTGAAGATCCTGGGCTTCCGCAGGACCAAGTCCGCTAGCCGGTCGTAGTGGAAGCCTACATGAGAGATCGAGAGAGCCGCTCCGTCGACCTTCACCGGTGTCCAAAAGTCGCCCAAGTTGCCTTTCGCTGCCTTGGCTGCAACCCGTGCAACGGATGAAGTGGCGGTTCGAGCGGCGATGCGACCATTTTCTCCTACAAGCCGAACCCGACGGCAGATCTCCAGGAAGTAAGGGTCAAGATCTCGTATGCTAATCCCGCTCTTTCCGTCCCATGGCTTGATCCATAGCAGAGCCAGCCCGTCTTGGGACTTGTAGGGGAACTTCTCCAGAACTTGGTCTCGGCCCTGTAGCATCCGGTCGACATCGAAGAAGATGTGTGCCCCAAGTCCTCCCTCATGAGGAGCGAGTCCGAGGCACGGCCGGGAAGAGAACCCTCCGTTCATTCGCGCAATGCCGTAGTTCCCCTGGCCCAGGAAACCGGCCATCGTCTGAAGGTCGATCAAGGCCAGAACCCAGTCCTCGGGGTTCCCCCGGTTCGCGACCTGCTGCTTCAGGTCGTGATTCTTGGACGTGACTAGCAGGTCCAGGTCGTCCGGCGTCTCCTTTCGGCCCCGGTACGATTCCAGCCCGTCGAGGGCTGGGGTTTGCATGAAGGCAGGTTGCCTAGGGTCCTCCACGACGAGATGCCAAGGCTCACCAGCCCCCCAATCCGAAGTCAGGTTCTGGAGTAGCTCGCGCCACGGTTCCACCTCGGTCGGCGAGATGCGGCGACCAGCCCTGTGAAGGACGATCACGGCAAGCTGGGCCAAGAACGCGTGCCAAGCGTGGCGCTGGTGCGGTCGGAGAGCCGGGAACGCCGCGACCCGGTCGTCCACCAGTGCCGCGTAGATGCCGGGCAACGACATGCGTTCGGTGACACCGTTGTTGAGCCGGACCCGTATTAGCGGGTCGCGAAGCAGGTCATGCATGGTCGCCTCCACCGGAGGTACCCCGTTGCGGCAAGGAAGGAGGCTCTCCGACCCCTCTTCGTGGAATGCAACCCCGTAACCCGGAAGTTGCACACCGCAAGTTATCGTGACCGCATCAGGACGTCCAGAGGCTCCATCAGGACGGACTCGGGAAAATTCCGCGACGGCCGTAATCGAAGGAGCGGTCGCCTACCCGGAGCCTGTCTCCTGCTCGCGAAGCCGAGGCCTGCTCGACCTCCTCCTTAGTGGGTAGGCGAGTCTCCCCGCCAAAGAAGTGAGCCGGAAGGCTGAACGTCTGAACTGGAACTCCGAACGGGCCAGGGACGGATTCTGGCAGGCAGACGCGACAGGCGTCCTCTCCCAGGCGCGTACGGATCTTCTCGTCCAGGTTCGGAAAGACCATCTCCTCGTCGAACGGCCACTTACGGTCTAGCGCGTTCTGGCGAGCAACCCATCTCTCCTGTGCCATACGCCCGAACGTCTCCTGCTCGCTCAAGACCCAAGGCTCCCCGAGGGCCTTCGCGAGTTTTTCCAGTTCGGTCGGGTGCGTGGCTCGTTCAACCAGCTTCCGGTTCATGGCAGGTATTCGCCAGTCACCGTCGCTCGCGATCTGGCGCCTAGTCGCTTCAAGCACGAGAGAGTCGGGGTACACACCCCCCTTTCCTCTCGCGGCACCTAGCCCATATTTGGCCAAGCTGCCATCCAGACCCAATTCCAGCCCACCGGCCGGAGTCAATACCAGGCAATGGGCTCGCGAACACGCGTTGGGACGGTCCTTGTTTTCGGCGTGCCGGTGCAGGCGACCGATCCGCTGAAGCAAGACGTCCATTGGGCACAGATCGGAAATCAGGAAATCGGCGTCGATATCCAAGGACTGCTCGAGGGTTTGGGTGCCGACAACTACGAGGCCACCGCTGGGGCGCGGCTTCCCCAAAGCCTTCTCGACGGCGTCATCCAGCAACTTTCGGTCCTCGGCCGCGAAGCGGCTGTGATGAAGCGTCGGGAATCCATTGACGGAGAGCAGCAACCCCTTCCCGCCCCGATCCAGAACCGCGTCATAGGCCGAAACCGCGTTCCGCACCGTATTGCGGATGACGAGCACCTTGGCTCCGTCCTCGGCTCGACTCAACGCCTCGTGGGCGATTCGGTCCGGATGGGCCAGTATCGGGGCAGCCGATATCGACACCGACTTGGGCATTCCAGAATCGTCGACGCTGTAGGTGGTCGGTGAGTCGTTGCCGGAGACCGTCATTGCGGGATAAGGAGCCGTTTCGGCCTCCGCCAGAGTCGGCGGGGCGCAATCCATCGAAGCGCTCATCAGGGCCACGCGGGCAACAGACCCCAGCGTCGCCGACATCAAGAAGGCGTGACCGCCGATGGCCAGTTGGTCCCGCACAACACCCCGAAGCACCTCCGTCATGTAGGCGTCGCTGGCGTGTACTTCGTCTACAACCAAGAGACTGCGAGCAAGAGCCGCTCCCCGGAGATGTGCCCACTTGACTTGAAGCCCGGCGAGCAAGGCTTGGTCCACGGTCCCGACGGCAGATGTCGCGGACAGGAACGTCCGAGCCGCTTCTGCCGCCCATCTGGCGCGCCGCGTGTCCTCGTCGGGGTCGTCCTCCCATTGAACTAGGAATCGCCCTATCCGGCGTCCCTCGGCAGACCCAGCCACAACATATCCCGGCAGTGCAAGTATGGTCTTGCTCCATGGGTGATGCCCAAACAGTTTCAGCAGGGCTTTGTGGACCCGCCAGTGCAACTGCTTCGCCGCCGCCCGCGTCGGTACAGCGAAGTAGAGTCCATCCACCCGACGAGCCTCCCAGAGGGCCGCAAAGCGAAGTATGGCCGCCTCCGTCTTGCCGGAACCGGTTTCGCTCTCGAGAATCACAAGGTGCTGGTCAAGGGACACTTCGAGCGCCTTCGTTTGTAGCGGACGGGGCTGCTCGTGATGAAAGAGCGACTGCACGCTGATCGTCGGTACTTGCGGAGACCGACCGTCCCTGGCGAATCCCAGCTCCGACACTGCCCTCTGGGCTTGGCGGCGTGCGCGGTGAATGTAGTCCGGGTCAGGGGTTGGGACGTGTGGGAAGCTCTGTTCGTCCGATCCGATCTGGTCTGCGAGAGTCAACGTGCCTGCGAACAGGTGAGCGAACTGGGAAGCCTCGGGAAGGTTCGGTCCATCCCGAAAGGCCGTCGGGAACCAAGACCGGCATCTTTCGCCCAGCATCTTGGCAGCGGCCAGCGGATTGTAGCCATGGGTTTCTTTCCAGAGGGCTGGCGGGTTGCCATCGCGCCGTATCCCAGGTCTACCATGATGCGCCAATGACGCGTGCAACAGTTGTCTAAAGGGATTCTGGCCCCACGCCCGCGCCATGTCGAACAGTCCCAAAGCCGCACAGTAGCCTGGCTTCTCAAGACACCAGAACGCCTCGCGAATGTGGCCAACTTTTGGAGGCAGGCCGGCTCTTTCGGATTCGACCTTGAACTGAAACCCGGCATTCAGCTTCCCGAAATCGTGCAGGAACGCGAGGGCTGCCAGTCGATCCAGCGTTAATTGGCACAGGTTCTCGGCCTGTCCAGCCGCTTCCCGAAAGCGGTCTCGCAAGACGTGGTCGGCCAACAACTCCTGAAAGCAAGCCGCAACGTCCGCACAATGGTGCTCCAAGCGATGAAAGGTGCCGGCCGTCTCGTCGTACTTCCCCCAGGGCCGCACGACTTGCCTCTCAACAGACACCGGTTGGCCCCTTATGGCCCTACTTCTTCGCCGCTGCCCCGCGCTCTGCCTACCCCTCCCCCCGACTCCACGGCGGCACCACTTGGTTCGCTCGGGCGTAGGTGATCCCATTGCCGAGGTGCTCGTGGAGGTGTACGGCGGTCAGGAACCACAGGCCCTGGACAGTGGAGGTCTGACCGAAGAACTCCAGCTCGTGGCCCGCCATGACGGGATCGACGGCGGCCAGCGCCTCGCGCAGGTGGGCGAACGACGCCTTCATCTCGTCGATGATCGCCTGACGGTCCGTGATGCTGGCCTCGAACGCCAAGACCGACTCGTAGTCCGTGGGCGTGATTCCGGTGTGCTCCGGCAGCGGTGTCCCGGCCAGGGCGGGCAGCAGGTAGTTGTCCGCCGTGACGTGCATGAACAGCTCCGCTGCAGAGCGCACCCCTTCCATGGGCCGCCATCCGTAGTGGTCCTCGTTCATCGCCTCGGCCAAACCGACCAGCTTCTCCTCGACGGTGGCCAAGTCGGTCCCGATCTCGGCGAAGACGGAGGGAGCAGCGGGATGCTCGCCGCCTTGTTCGGCATCGCCGGCTTCGGCGGACTCGTTCTGGGCCGGCGCGCACGCCAGACCGATGCACGCCAGCACCGCGAGAAGTGAAGTGGGTGCGAAAGCGCGTTGGGTCTTCATGGTCGGGTTGAACTCCTCAGCGTGGAGTGAAATGACCAACGGAGCACGGAGATCGTGCACGCCCCAAAATTAGGACCAAGGGCTTCCCCTTGCGGGCGGGGATAAACTAGTCTCGGACACCAGCTTGGTGAACGCAAGCTCGGCTCCCCCTGTGGTCGGGGAGAAACTTCGCTTCTTGTACCGATCAAGCTGGGTCCTTTTGGCTTCCCCGTGTGGGCGGGGATAGTCCGCACTTCGCCGGTGGCAGCTTGATTTCCCCGCATGGGCGGGGACAGACCGAGAGGCCAGCAAGGGTGCGCGCGCCTGCTGGCGGGTTCCCCGTGTGGGCGGGGATAGTCCCGAATGGACGTACTGTCCGCGCTTGGCGTATCTCGCTTCCCCGCGTGGGCGGGGATAGTCCTTACTCGTTCACGTCTTGGCCGCAGGCTCCGTCCGACCCTAGTCCGCACGTGGAGCAAGAACGACGGACCAGATCTGAATGTGCGTGCCCAAGTCCCCCTCACCCCACCCTCGGATAAGACCCCAGCACCTTGAACGACGCGGCAGGCTCCGCAATGCCAACCAGGGCGCTCGCGACAGCCGGATCCGTCCGGTGCCCCTCCAAGTCAAGCAAAAAGAAGTACCGACCAGGACTCCGCTTGTCGGGACGGGACTCGATCTTGAGCATGTTGATGTCGCGGGACGCCAGCTCACCCAGAGCGTTGTGCAGGATCCCCGGGCCGTCATGGCTGAAGTCGAAGCAGATCGAGGTCTTGTCCCGGCCCGTGGGCTTGGCGTCTTGGGGGGCCAGGACCACGAACCGGGTCTGGTTGTTCGCGGCGTCTTCGATGCCCGACGCAGCGACCTCGGCGCCGAAGAGCTCCGCGGCGCGGCGGCTGGACACGGCGGCGGCGGGCCGATCGCTCCGCAGCATGTCCCCCACGGCGGCGGCAGTGCTGAGCGACGCCGAGAACCCTGCGCCCGGAAGGCGCCGCTCCAGATAGCCCCGGCACTGCGCCGCGGCCTGGGGATGGGAGAAGACCACCGCCACCTCGTCCACGTCCGCTCCTGGCGGCAAGACGAGGCAATGGTGGATTGGGACGACGATCTCCCGCTTGATCTTCAGCGTCGTCTCGTGGATCAGAAGGTCCGTCGTTGACGTGACCGCGCCCTCCAGGCTGTTCTCGATCGGCACGACGGCCTCGTCGGCCTCCCTCCGGTCCGCCGCTCGGACCGCCGCCGCGATGCTGTCGTAGGGCACCCGCCGAGCCTGGGGGGGACCGTAGCCCAGCGTCGCCTGCTCGCTGTAGGTGCCTTCAGGGCCGAGGTAGGAGAGAGTTTGGATCATGATGCCCCGTTCGTCGATCTCCTTGCAGGGGCATCTGCCGCTAATCATCTTCCCCCGATGGACCAAAGGTACGACGCCATCGTGATCGGGGCCGGGGTCATCGGCGCATCCGTGGGGCTTCACTTGGCCAAGGCGGGCCGCCGGACCCTCAACCTGGACCGGCACGCCGCCGCCGGCTTCGGCTCCTCCAGCAGCAGCTGCGCCATCGTGCGCTTCCACTACTCCACGCTGGAGGGCTGCGCCATGGCCCGGGAGAGCTACTTCCACTGGCTGGACTGGGGACGCTATCTGGGCGTGGCCGATGAGAAGGGCTTGGCGAGGTACGTCAACACCGGCTGCTTGGTCGTCAAGAACGAGCGGAACGGCGGGCTCGCGGGGGTCATGCACTGCCTGGACGAGCTGGGGATCCCCTACGAGGAGCTCGCGGCGCGGCAGGTGACCGAGCGCTTTCCGTGGATCGACGCCGCCGCGTACGGTCCGCCGATTCCGCTGGACGACGAGCGCTTCGGGCAGCCGGCCGGGGGCGAGATCGCCGGGGCCGTGTACCTGCCGGAGTCGGGCTACGTGGACGACCCGACGCTGGCTTGCCACAACCTGCAACGCGCGTGCGAGCATCACGGCGGCCGGTTTCGGTTCGGTGTCGAGGTCGTGGATATCCTCCGGGAGAGCGGATCGGTGGCGGGCGTGCGGTTGGCCGGGGGCGACGAGATCAAGGCGCCGGTGGTGGTCAACGTGGCCGGTCCGCACTCGGGGACGGTGAACGCCATGGCCGGGGTGCTGGACGGCATGAGCGTGCGCACCCGCCCGCTCAAGGTCGAGGTCTGCTACGTGCCGGCGCCGAAGGGCTTGGAGTACGAACAGGTCGCGCCGCTCATCTCCGACGGCGACGTGGGTTGCTACTCCAGGCCGACGACGGGCAACCACATCGTCATCGGTTCCGAGGACCCGGAGTGCGACGACCGCGTCTGGGTGGACGACCCGAGCGACTACAACTCCAACTTCACCCGCCAGTGGGAGACCCAGGTCATGCGCGAGGCGCAGCGGATCAAGGGACTGGGGATCCCCGGGCAGACCGGCGGCGTCGTGGACCTCTACGACGTGTCGGACGACTGGCTGCCGATCTACGACGTGTCGGACCTGCCGGGGTTCTACATGGCCGTCGGCACGTCAGGAAACCAGTTCAAGAACGCGCCCCTGGCAGGCCGCATCATGGCCGAGCTGGTGGAGAAGGTGGAGGCGGGCCACGACCACGACGCCGACCCGGTGACGGTTCCCCTGCCCCGCACCGGGCGCACCTGCGACCTGGGATTCTTCAGCCGCAAGCGACGCGCAAACCGCGACTCCTCGATGTCGGTGATCGGCTGACGCCCGCTTACGAGATCACCGCCAGCCCGTGTGCCTGTAGCCGTCGGTTGAACTCGGCCAACTCGTCGCCCAGCAGGGCCTCCAGTTCGTCGCGGATGCGCAGGAGACGCTCCTTCAGGACCGCGTGGACTTCGCCTTGTGGGTCGGTGGGGCGAAAGTCGCCCACAGAGACCGTGGTGAAGAGGTAGCCCAGCCGCTCCACCAAGCGCGTCGGGTACCGGATGCCGTCCTGGCCCGTCCCGGTGGCGCGCATCTGGAAGAGGCCCTGCTCCGCGGCGATCAGGCGCTGGTCCAGCGAGTCCGCGGCGGCGGCGATCGCCTGGGACGCGTCGTCGCCCCGTCCTTCCAGCACCGCCTTCGCGTCCAGTATCTGCCGTCGCGCCCACTCGACCCGGTTGATCAGCTCCGCCGCCGTCTCGTAGTCGGCCCGTACGTCCTCCAGCATCGCCAGCTGGGCGCGGATGTCGGCCGGCGTCCCTTCCGAGTGCGGGTCCTTGCGCACCTCCAGCGTTCGGGGCGCCGACGCGGGCTGGTCGCCGACGATCAGCGCGACCGTGTACTCCCCCGGGGGCTGTAGGATCACGGCCGCGCCCGAGCCGGGGCCGCCCAGCACGCTGGGCAAGGGGCGCCACCGCTCGTCGCCCAACTCGATGTCGTCGGCGTACAGCGGCTTGGTGCGCAGCTTGATCTCGGTGGCGGGCTCGCCGTTCAAGTCCCACCACACCCGGTTCACGCCCGCCTGGCCGGAGCCGTCCAGCGTCCGCACCACATCCCCTGCGTCGTTGGCGATCTCGATCTTCACGCTGTCGTCGGTCTCCTCGGCAAGCCAGTAGTTGATCGACGCGCCGTAGGGCGGGTTCTCGCCGTCGGACTGGTCGTCGAACATCGCGAACGGTTCCGACACGGGGCGGAAGCGGTAGGCGGCCCGGGGGGCGAAGAGGTGGGCGGCGCTGGCGGCGACTTCGGCGGTGAGCTGCTGGAGGGGCGTCACGTCGTCGAGGACCCAGAAGCCGCGGCCGTAGGTGCCCACCACCAAGTCGTTGAAGTGCTCCTGCACGACGAGACCGTACATCGGCGTGTGGGGCAGGTTGGTGTGGAGGGACTGCCACCGGTCGCCGTCGTCGAGCGAGACGTACAGCGACCCTTCGGTGCCCAGGTACAGGAGGCCGGGACGAACCGGGTCCTCGTGGATGCTCCGCGTGTAGCTGATCACTCCGTCGTCGATGCCGTCGGTAATCTTGGTCCAGGTGGCGCCGTAGTCCTCCGTGCGGTAGGCGCGGGCGTCGAACCCGCCCACCTGATGATGCTCGACCACCATGTACGCCTTGCCGGGCGTGTGGCGGGAGGCGTCGATCCCCCGCACCACCCCGTCCGGCGGGAGGTCCGGGATATTGTCGGTGACGTTGGTCCATGTGCCGCCGCCGTCGCGGGAGACGTGCATGAGGCCGTCGTTGGTGCCGGCCCAGAGGACGCCGGGCTCCAGGGGCGATTCGTCGAAGGCGTAGATCACGCAGCAGTACTCGACGCCGATGTTGTCCGGCGTGAGGCCGCCGCTGATCCCCATGCGCTCGCGGTTGTTGGTGGTCAGGTCCGGGCTGATCTCCTCCCAGCTCTGGCCGCCGTTGGTGGTGCGGTGGACGTGCTGGCTGGTGACGTAGATGGTGTTGTTGTCGTGGGGAGAGATCAGGAGCGGGAACGTCCACTGAAAGCGGTAGCGCAGGCTGTCGGCGGGTTGGCCGATCGTGGACTCGGGCCACACTTCGACCTCCCGGTACTGACGGGTGCGGGCGTCCCAGCGAGACACGATGCCGCCTCCGCCGCCGGCGCCCGACGCGCTCGACCATACGATGTTGTGGTCGGTCGGATCGGGCGTGGCGAAGCCCGACTCGCCGCCGCCCACCGTCTGCCACATCCCCCGGGAGATCCCGCCCAGGAAGAGGCCGCCCGTTCGGCTGTTGCTCGGCCCGCGAGTGGAGGGACCGTCCTGGCGGTTGCCCATGACGTTGTACGGGACCGCGTTGTCCACCGTCACGTGGTACATCTGGGCGATCGGAAGCTGCTGGCGGTACCAGGTCTTCCCCCGGTTGCGTGAGATGGCGATCCCGCCGTCGCCGGCGACGATCTGGCGGTCGCCGTTCTCCGGGTCGATCCACATGTCGTGGTGGTCCCACACGGGGCCTTGCAGGAACGGCGCGGCCGAGGAGGTGACGCCGCCGTCCAGGGTGGTGCTGTAGGCCGCGGCCAGGAAGTAGGCTTCGTCGGCGTCGTCGGGGTTGGCCTCGCAACGGGTGTAGTAGGCCGTGCGGCCCGCCAGGTCGCGGTCGTAGCTGGTCAGCTTCCACTGGCGGCCGCCGTCGTCGGAGCGCCACAGCTCGCCGCCGTCGGTGTCGCCGCCCTCCCAGGGCACGCCGTCACCGGTCTCGATGAGGGCGTAGACCCGGTCCGGGTCGTCGGCGCTCATGCACAGCGCGATCTTGCCGATCTCGCGGGTGGGCAGGCCGTTTCCTTCCAGCCGCGTCCACGTCGTGCCGCCGTCGCGGGAGACGTGGATCGCGCTGCTGGGGCCGCCGGAGGTGCGCGTCCAGGTGCGGATGGCGATCTGCCACATGCCGGCGAAGAGGGTGCGGGGGTTGGCCGGATCGATCACCAGGTCGCTGGCGCCGGTCTCCTCGTCCACGAAGAGCACGTGCTCCCAGGTGACGCCGCCGTCGAGCGTGCGGTAGACGCCGCGTTCGGGCTGGGGCGCGTAGCCGTGGCCGATCGACGCCGCGTAGACGACGTCCGGGTTGGTCGGGTGCACGACGATGCGGCTGATCCGGCCAGTTCCCTCCAGCCCCATGTGGGTCCACGTCTCGCCGGCGTCCAGCGACTTCCAGACGCCGTTGCCGATCGACACGTTGGAGCGGATGAATGGTTCGCCGGTCCCGGCCCACACGACGTTGGGGTCCGACGGCGCCACGGCCACTTCCCCGATCGCGTGGATCGGCTGGTCGTCGAAGACCGGACGCCAGTTGACGCCGCCGTCCTCCGTCTTCCACAGCCCGCCCGAGGCCGCGCCGGCGTAGTAGGTGAGCGGATCGCCGGCGACGCCCGCCACCGACGTGACTCGATTTCCCACCGGCCCGATGTGGCGGAACTTCATCGCCTTCAGGGCCGATGTGGGGACGTCTTGGGCGGCTGCGGGCGCAGGCGCCAGCACTGGCCAAGAAGCGGCGGCGACAAGGATCAGCCCGGCAGCCGCGAGGATGCGAGCACGCATAGGTACCTTCCTGGATCGGAGAGTGAAGATCGGACGGCGGACCGCCCTACGGCGCCAGGGCGCAGGGCGTCCTCCGGTTCACCGGACGTCCTCCAAGCGCGCCCGAACGACATAGTTCACGTCGAGGGCGTCCTTCGCCACCAGCCACAGGCGCCCGTCCTGCAGAACCGGCTTGGCGTCGCCGGTCTCGATGGCGATGTCGGCGACCGCTGTGCCCAAGTACGACCCGTTCGGCGCCAAGACGTCGAACGCCGCCCCTCCGCTGGACGCGAAGTGCACCCACAAGTTGCCGTCGCCGGGCATGAAGAGGGATTCGATCACGGGCTTGACGGCGGGGATCTTGGCTGGGTCCAGCTCTACGCCGGGCCCGACCCGCTCTCGCAGCTCGGCGATCGCGGAATCGCGCTCCGCCGCCGTCACCGGCGCCCCCGGCCGGTCCACAACGACGACGAAGGCAGTGTCGCCGCCGGGCGTCCAACGGCGAATTCGGTACTCGCCGGCGTCTTCCACCTCCCAGACCGAGCCCTGCGGGTCTACAAGGCGGATTTCGTAGCCGTAGAAGGGCACGGCTTGACACCCCCCGCCGCCTTCGTTGCTGTAGCAATATGCACCGGGCGAATCGTCGAACGCCGGATACACACCCATCGGCAACGAGTCCAGCGGCGTCATCGTGGAGTCGTAGACGACCAGCGTTCGCGAGGGCGGCTCCTTGTCGTACTCCACCAATGGGCGGAAGACGTTGCCGCCTTCGCCCATCGCTCCCCTCCAGACTGGACCCCAACTGAAGGACGTGTACTCGTGGGCCTCCTCGAAGCCGCTGCCGGGGTGGAACACCGACATGCGCCCTCGCTGGTCGTCCGGCACCCAAAGACGGCCGCCGGGATCCAGCATGACGCCGTTGCCCCCTTGCGTCTCGCCGGGTCCGTCGCCGCGGCCGCCGTGCGTGGCCAGGTGTCCCCCTTCGAAGTCGAACAACCGCAACTCCTGGGACTGGTAGTCGAAGACGGCGAATCCGCCGCCGTCGAGCGCGGCCAACCCCACGATCCAGCCGAAGGCGTCCGGCCCGCTGCTCTGCAACGACCCGACGCGCAGCTCTTCCACGATCTTCCAGTCGGGGGACGCCGGTTCGGCGGGGGACGCGATCGTCACGCGCTCGACTCCCGACGGCAACGTGTCCCGGACAGTCGACCCGGCGCCGGGCGCTCCTTCGCCGCAAGCCGCGACCCCGAGAGTCGCGACCCCGAGGCCCGCGATTCCGATCGACCAAGCTGCGACGACGCCCATGCCCTGCTCCTCCCCATTCTCTGCCTCTCGTCCGCCTATCATAGGCCCACGCGGTTGACGCCTGCAACGTCGTTGACGCCTCGGCCTCACCGAGCGTGGTCGTGGTCGCGGCGGCCTTGATGGAAGACGACGTGCAGCAACGTCCCGGCGACGAACGCTTGGTAGAGCGCCACGCCGGGGCCTTCGCCCGCCATTCCGAGCTCGCCGCCGACCAAGTAGCCGGCCACCGTGACGACCGGGACCGCAGCGACGGCCAGTGACGCCAGGATCGGGCCGTGGCGGGGCCGTACCAGCCACCAGATCACCAAGCCCAAGAGAACCCGGTGCAGCGCGACGGCGACGGCGAACGCCGTACGGTCCGGCGCGGCGATCGGGTCGCCGGCGAACGCCGCTCCCTCCAGCAGGGCGTGGAGCGCAATGCCCGACAGGCTCGCGACGATCGCCGCGTCGTCGGCGTAGGCGTACCTGTGAGCAGCGTGCTTCTGAAGCACCCGCTCCACCAGCGGAACCGCGACCAAGCCCAGCGCCACGGCCGCCACAGGCAGCACGGCGCGCTGGGCCCACGCCTGGGGAGCGATCTGCCAGACCACCAGAACGGGCACGGCGACGTACACGAAGCCGTCCACGATCCGCGCTAGGCGGGGACGCTCGTGGAGACACGCATAGAGCAGCACGCCCGCCACCGGCGCCGCGGCCGCCGCGGCCAAACCCCAGGGCACGACGACCCCTAGGCGCGGCTGCGGGCGGTCAGCCGGTCCACATGGTGGTCCTCGGTGCAGCCGTCCGCCGATCTCTCCATCTGGACCGTCACGTGCCGAATGCCGAAGTCTTCGGACGCCACTCGCCGGACCCGGCGGAGCAGCGCGTCCATCTCGCCCTGATCGTCGGGGTCGGCGACGACATGGGCCGAGAGCGCATCGTAGCCCGGAGCGATCGTCCATACGTGGACGTCGTGGACGAGGACGACCCCTGCCAGCGCCTCGATCTTGCTGCACATCTGCGGCACGTCGACATGCGGCGGCGTTCCTTCCAGCAGGACGTGAACCACCTTCTTCAGCAGCCGCCACGTGCTCAGCAGGATGAGCACGCCGATGAGCGCGCTGACGATGGGATCGGCGACGTGCCAGCCGAACGCCAGGACGAGTATCCCGGACAGCACCACCGCGAAAGAGCCCAGCAGGTCGGCGACGACATGCTGGAACGCCCCTTCCACGTTCACGCTGTGCTTGGCGGAGCCGTGGAGGATCCAGGCCGCCGCCACGTTGACCAGAAGGCCGACCGCGCCCACCCCCAGCATCAGCCCGCCCTCGACCTCCGGCGGCGACCCGAACCGGCGGTACGCCTCGAAGATCACGCCGGCGGCGATCACCCAGAGCGTCAGGGCGTTGAGCAGCGCCGCCAGGACCTCCAAGCGGCGGTAGCCGAAGGTTCGCTCCGGCGTGGCGGGCCGGGTTGCGAAGTGCATCGCCGCCAGGGCGAGTCCGATCGCAGCCCCGTCGGTGAGCATGTGCCCGGCGTCGGCCAGGAGGGCCAAGCTCCCGGAGAGTACGGCGGCTACGACCTCGACCAGCATGTAGCCGAGGATCAGGACGAGAGCCGCGGTCAGGTTGCGCTTGCTCGCTGTCCGCAGCTCCTCGGCGTGGTCGTGGGCAGACCCCACGGTCGGTCTTCGGTCAGCTCAAGCTAGTCCACGTGAACATGCACGCCTGTGGTGACGAAGTCGGGGTGCCCCGATCCGACCGTGCCGTGCATGAGCTTGAACACCGCCGTCGTCTCGCCCTCGGAGACGCCCGTCAGGCGCCCCGTGAATCCGCCCGGCGTCGTCAGGTCGAACGTCGCCACGGACGCGTCCCCTATGTCGACCTCCAGGTACAGGTCCTCGTCGATCTCGATGGCGTCGCCATCGTGGTCCACGAAGCGCACCTCGATCGTGGAGGTCTCGCCGACCGCGACATCCAGCTCGCCGGTCCATGCTTGGTCGTCGCCATCGAAGGAGGCGATCGTCTGCCCGCTCATGATCAGCTGAACGCCTTCGGGCTCGGCGTGCTCTTCTTCGGGCTGGATGGGGTCGTCGCTGCAGGCGGCGGCGTATGCGAGAGAGGCGATGGCGACGGCGACCGTCGAGTTGATGCGGTGCTTCTTCATTTTGTTCTCCGTTTTGGTAGAGGTTTGCGCGATGCGATCAGAACACCACGCGATAGGCGATCGAGAGTCCCCTCCCGGCCTCGGGCATGATCTCCTTGACCCGGGAGAGGTGGTTTCTGTACTGCTGGTTGGTTGCGTTTCGCAGGTTCGCCGTGATCACGTTCAGACGACCGGCCAGCGTGAGGCGGACGCCCGCGGCGACGTTGAAGACGACGTACCCGTCGGTGGGCTGTTCGAACTCGTCCACCCTGTCCTGTCGGGCCGCGAACTCGGTCTCGGCGTGGACAAACCATGCGGGATGTTCATGCTCCACGGCGGCCCGCCCTTGCAGCGGCGGGATGAGCGGCAGAGGCTGCTGCGTGTCCTGCAGCTCGCCCCGGACGTAGGACGCGTTGCCGTGGAACGCCCAACCCCGGCCCAGGTCCCAGTCCAGCGCGCCTTCAAACCCCGCGAGCACGGCGTCGGCACCCTGGTACTGGTAGATGGGCAGCTGCACGCGGCTCGTTTCGCCGGTTCGCTGTCCGTAGACGTAGCCGGAGATCGCGTTGTAGAACCCGGTGACCTCAGCGCGCAGGCGGTCGCCCCCGTAGCGGACGAACAGGTCCACGCCGTTGCCGGTCTCCGCGTCCAAGGACGGATTGCCGACCTCGAAGTAGTACGCGGCCAAGTGCGGACCCTCCGAGTAGAGCTCGTTGACGTCCGGCGTGCGAAAGGCCCGACCGGCGGTTGCGCCCAAGACCACGCCGGCGCCGGCGCTGTACAGGATTCCCAGGGACCCGGAGATCGCATGGAACGTCCGGTCTCGAACGTTGCCGATCTCCGAGTTCGGGTCGTCCTTGAGCGGGTCCGTCTTCGTCCAGTCGTAGCGCAGTCCGCCCTCGACTCGGATCGGATCGAAGTCCATCTCCCAGAACCTGAACGCCGACAGCGTCGTGCGGCGGGAGTTGGGCGTATCGACGTCGCCGCCAAAGGCAAAGTCCTCCCGCGAGACTCGAGCGCCCGAGACGGCCGCCGAGAACGGCCCGGTCGGGGCGGGATACGCCAGCACCTTGACGTTGGTCGCCTGCAGCTTGAAGAGAGTGCCCAGAATGTCGGGCGGCTCGATCTCCTGGTGGCGGTACCAGGTGTAGCTGCCGTGGACCTCGATCTTGTCGTGCCAGCCGGAAGGCTGGTCCACGGTGGCGTGGAACTTGGTGGACATCCGTTCCATTTCGATGCGTACGCCTTCCTCGTGCCCGCCTTCGAATCCGCCGGGGATGCCGTAGGCGTTGCGGTAGGACCGGAACGACGCGCCCGCGTGGCCCCACTCCCCCACGTACGACGCCCCCGCCCCTGCGTTCCAGGTGTCGGCGGCCGTGTTGGACAGAAGGCCGGCGGGCGTCTTGAGGTCTCCCGCCGTGCGGCCCGACGCCTCGAGGCGCAGCGGCACCCTCTCCGTCAATCCGAACGTGGAAGCGACGCTGCCTGCTACCGAGTTGGCGACCGTGCCGCCGCGCACCGATGCGGCGCCGGAAGGCCGGCTGGAGACCGTCGTCGGAATCTCGTCGCGGATGACGTTGATGACGCCTCCCAGCGCACTGCTCCCGTACAGCAGCGCCGCCGGCCCTCGGACGACCTCCACCCGACGCGCCGACGACCCGTCCAACGCCGTGGCGTGGTCGGCCCCGGTCGACGACACGTCCCCGACCCGCACGCCGTCCTCCAGCATGAGAACGCGGTCGCCGCCCAAGCCGCGGATCACCGGGCGGGCCGCGGCCGGTCCCATCGTCGCTACAGCCAGCCCGGGCTGCCCCGCAAGCGCGCCCGCCACGGTACCCTCCAGGCTGCCCTGAAGCTCTTCGCCGGCCACGACGTTCACCGGACGCAACGTCTCCTGGGCCGTGCGCGCCGTGACGGCACCGGTCACCACCAGCCCGGAGAGCGCAATCGGCGAGGCCACGAGCTCCACCACGATCGGACCGGCGGCCCGGTCCTCGGCCAGATCCACCGTTCGACTGCGGTAGCCCAGGCGCTCGACGCGGATCGCCGGGGCTGGGCCGGCGACGACCGCCTCCAGGCGAAAGGAGCCGCTGCCGTCCGTGAGCGTGGAGTGCCGAGTTCCTGCCAGCGACACGACGACCCCGGCCAGCGGAGCGCGGGTCTCGGCGTCGCGGACGACTCCGTAGACCGTCTGCTGGGCGGCCCCCTGCACGGGACATGCCGAGGCCGCGGCCCCCAGCGCACAACACCAAGCACAGCAAGCAAGGAGTCGCGCCGGGAGGCGAGGTGGTCGCATCTTCGACTTCTCCAATTAAGGCCCGGCACGCGGCACCTTACGGGTGGCGGCTCTGCGCTCGGGTCGTGACGGACTGGGACGCCTTGCCGGGGGTCCACGCCGTTTTCCGGCAAGGCTGCGATGTCGGGGGGTTCTGGAGGGGGAAGCTCCAGCGGATCAGACGAGCGGCGGACCTCGGGGAACGACGCAGTCCGTCAAGAACGCCGGTCCAGAGGGACCGCGTTCGGGGGCGCTCGGGAGGCGAACGACCATCGTGGGCGCCGGTCTCGAGTGGATATCGGCGCACGGGGCGGCGAACGATCCGGAAAGCGATCGCACCGCTTGGCAAAAGAGATGGTTGTGGGCCGCGGGACAGCTCTCGTCCTCGGGCGACTCCACGTGAACCGGTGCTCCCGGCCTCTCTTGGTCCGCCAGGGCGTCCAGAGGCGGAGCCGCGCCGATCATGGCGACCTGCACCGCAACGACGGCGAACAGCGCCGCCCTGCGGGCGTTCCACTTCTGGGCGCGATGGCTGGTCAAGCGGGCGGTTCTCTCTGTCTCTAGTAAAACTGGCGTTTGCGACGCCTAGCAGTGCCTGGAATGGTAGTGGCTCCGCCCCTGCTGTCAAGAAAGACGCGAGCGGGGGCGCACCCGTCGCAGACGCCGAAATGGGCCCAGAGGGACTTGAACCCCCGACCGTCGGATTATGAGTCCGCTGCTCTAACCGACTGAGCTATGGGCCCGACGAACGCTAGGGAACTTCGGCACCCCCTGGCAAGCCCTCGGTGGACGCCTACAGGTAGGCGACGAGCGTGCCGAAGATCCGGTCGCCGGCGTCGCCCAGTCCCGGGAGCAAGTAGCCGGCTTCGCTGAGCTGCCGGTCCACTGCCGCGGCGCAGACGGGGACGTCCGGGTGCTCCCGGCCCAGGCGCGCCAACCCCTCCGGAGAAGCCAGCAGGCAGACGAAGCGGATGTCGCGGACCCCGCGCTCCTTGAGCCACGCCACTGCGGCCGAGGCCGAGCCGCCGGTGCCCAGCATCGGGTCCACCAGGAAGTGGCGAGCGTGCTCGGCGCCGTACGGCAACTTCGCGTAGTACCGGGTCGGCATCAGCGTTTCCTCGTTGCGCTCCAGCCCGACGTGGCCGACGCGGGCGCCGGGGATCACCCGGAGCATCCCTTCCAGCATGCCGATCCCCGCCCTCAGGATCGGCACGATCACCACGTCTTCCTCCCGTACCTGGGTGGCGCGCGTGGTCTCCAGCGGCGTCTCGACGGTCACCTCTTCCTCGTCGAGGTCCAAGGTGGCGTGGTACGTCATCAGCATGGAGATCTCGTTGACCAGCTCCCGGAAGCGCTTCGTCGGCGTGCGGCGGTCGCGGAGGCGGGACAGCTTGTCGCGAACGAGGGGGTGATCGACGACGACGACGGGCGAACGGCTCATGGCGACTTCCCTTTGCGGCTGCGTTGTTGTGGTCGGCCCCGCGACCGACCGCCCCTGCGCAGGAGGAGATCGGATCGGGCCGTCTTGATCTCGGACGGGCGGGCGGGGCGCCAGCGACCAACCCCCAGCGCGTCCAGGCGGAAGGGGCCGAAGCGGACGCGGCAGAGCGACGACGCCGGGCAGCCCACCGCCTTCAGGAGACGGCGAACCTCGCGCTTGCGTCCTTGGGTCAGGACCAGCCTCACGCCCCATTCGTCGGCGTCGATCGGCTCCCTGCGGACTCTCTTGGGACGGGCGAAACCGTCTTCCAGCAGGACGCCGGCCTTGACGGCGCGGATCACCTGTGCGGTCACGGGCCTTGCGACCGCGGCCACGTACTCGCGCTCGACGCGGTTTCGGGGGTGGGCCAGAGCGGCGGCCAACGCGCCGTCGTTGGTCATGAGGAGCAGGCCCGAGGTCTCCCGGTCCAGCCGCCCCACGTAGCGCAGGCCCCCTGCCCAAGCGGGCAGAACGTCGTAGACGGTCTCGCCCCCGTGAGGGTCGCTTCGCGTGCAGAGGACGCCGACGGGCTTGTGGAAGACGATCCAGCGACGGGGGGCCGGCTCCACCACGCGGCCGTCCACCGCCACCACGTCTTTCCCTGGGGCGATCTGGACTCCCATCTCCGCGACCGGTTCGCCGTTGACGGCCACCCGTCCTTCGCCGATCAGCGCTTCCGCCTGCCTTCGAGAGGCCACGCCGGACTGGGAGATGTACCGCTGGACGCGGATCCGCGCCGGCTCGTTCGCCCGGTTCATTCCTCGTCGGCGCCGCCGAGCCTCTCCGCGTGGGCCAGGACCGCCGCCACCGGGTCTTCGAGCTCCGGCGCCGCCTCCTCGTCCCCCGGGCTCGGCTCTTCCTCCGGGGCCTCCTCCGGGTCCGGGTCCTGCAGCGGCGCTCGCTCGCGCAGCACGACCGGCAGCTCCTCCGGCCTGGGCAGGTCGTCGATCGAAGCGAAGCCGAAGTGCTCCATGAAGCGCCGCGTGGTGCCGTAGAGAACGGGGCGGCCAACCCCCTCGCCTCGTCCGGCGACGTGAATCAGCTCGCGGTCCAGCAGGGTGCGGAGCACGCCGGAGGAGTTGACCCCGCGTACGTACTCGACCTCGATGCGGCTGATCGGCTGCCGGTAGGCCACGATGGCGAGGGCCTCCAGGGCCGGCCCCGAGAGTCGCGTCGGCTTGGCCACGGTGTCGAAGCGCTCCAGATAGGGCGCGAACTCCGGGCGGGTCAGGACCTGGAAGCCGCCGGCCACCTCCCGGAGCTCGAACGCCCGGCCGGAGTCGTCGTACGTGGCCGCGAGGGCGGCCAGCGCCGCCTCGACCCGGTCCTCGTCCAGGGACTCGTCGGCCCGGGCGATCTCCGCCGCCGTGAGCGGCTCGTCGCTGGCGAAGAGGACCGCCTCCACCACGGACGCGTCGTTCATCTCGCCGCCTCGCTGGGCGTGGACGCGCCCTCGGCCTCCTGGTCGTCGTCGATCCGACGTCCGGGGTAGAGCCACAACGGCGAGAACGGGCTGCCCTGCCGGAGGGAGACGACCCTCCGCTTCCCGAGCTCCAGACCCGCCAGCAACGTCATCACGCCGTGCATCGGCTCCCTCCACGGGGCCACCAAGCTGGTGAACTCGATCCGCTTGACCTGTCGCAGCGCGTCCACGATGAGGCCGGTCTTGTCGCGCATGGAGACGGCACGGGTGGTCATGAGGTGCTCGGGTTCCCGCTGGCCGGGGGGCTCGATGCGAAGGGCGGCCTCGCGCACCTGGTCCCACGTGACCCGCAACGGCGCTTCGGCGATCTGCGGCTTGGGACGGGGCGGCACCCATCCCTTCGGGAAGCGACGGCCCTGGTCGTTCTCCGCCGCCCGGAAGCGGGACGCCACTTCCCTCACCTGCTCGTACTCCAGCAGCCTGCGCACCAGCTCGGCTCGGGGATCGTGGTCCTCCTCACCCGGGGGCCTGGGCAGCAGCATGGCGGCCTTGATCCGCACCAGCGCCGCCGCCGTCTCGACGAACTCCCCGGCCTCGTCCAGTCTGACGTCCCCGAGGGCTTCGACGGCCGCGAGGAACTGGCGGGTGATCCGAGCGATCGGGATGTCGAAGACGTCGATGTCCTGGGTGCGGATCAGGTGGAGCAGAAGGCCGAGCGGCCCTTGGAAGCGGTCGGTCTCGACGACCAGCAAGCCGTCGCCGACGGACGACGTCCCGGCGATCATCCCAGCGCGAGCCGCATGATCCAGTCGAACGTGAGGAGCACGGGCGCGAACACGATGGTGAACGCTTGTCCGAAGAACACGCCGATCAGGACCAGAATGCCGATTCCGAACCTGCCCATGGCTTCGTACGGGACCGCCAGGCGCTGCGGGAGGAAGTGGCGAAGGACATGGGAGCCATCCAGCGGAGGCACGGGGATCAGGTTGAACCAAGCCAGGAAGAGGTTGATGAGGACGCCGTACGTAAGGACCTTCGCCAGCGCCGAGCCGAGCGCGCCCGTCGTCGCCCAAACGCCGCCCACTCGGAAGAGGACTACGAGGGCTACGGCGCACCCGGTCACGAGGATCAGGTTCGACACGATCCCCGCCAGCGAGACGCGGATGTCGCCGGCTCGATAGCTGCGGTAGTTCGCCGGGTTGACGGGAACCGGCTTCGCCCAGCCGAATATGAGGCTCCCCGGCAGCAGATGGAGAACGACGGGGACGATCAGCGAGCCGACCAAGTCGAGGTGGGGCAGCGGGTTCAGCGTGATCCGCCCCAGGTCCCGTGCCGTCGTGTCGCCCTCGCGGAGGGCCTGCCAAGCGTGCGCCACTTCGTGGACCACGACGGAGAACAGCAGGACGGGCACGACGTACAAGAACTCCATGAGGGCAAGCTAAGGGAAACGCCCTCTCTCCGTCGAACGTTCGGCCCGGGTCCGGGAGGAACCGGCGGCCTCGACCGTTGACCGACCTTCGCAGCGGGCTTATCTTGCCCGTTCGCTGGGGCGGATGCCTTTGTTTGGAGCACACGGAATGCCGAACGTCAAGAGCGCCAAGAAGCGGATGGAACTGAGCCGGGCCGCGCGGGTCCGCAACCGGGCCGCGCGGTCGAGGATGCGCACCGCAATTCGGCGCGTTCGAGAGGCTGGTTCCAGCGAGCAGGCCGAGGCGTTGCGGAGAGAGGCCGTGGCGTTGGTCGATCGAGCGGCCACGCGACGGCTTATCCACCCGAACAAGGCCGGCAGGATCAAGTCCCAGCTGGATCGGATCGTCCGCTAGGCGGATTCGTCGCCCAGCGTCCAGACGGTCTCGCCCGCCACGAGCGTTCGGACCACCCTTCCCACTAGCCGTCGGCCGGCGAACGGCGTGTTGCGGCTCTTGGACCAGAAGGCGTCCGGGTCCACCTCCCACTCGTCTCCCAGGTCGATCAGGATCAGGTCGGCCGGCGAGTTCGGCGCCAACCCGCCGTTGGGCAAGCCGAGGGCGCGAGCCGGACCCGACGACATCCGGGCAATCAGCGTGGGCAGGTCGACGACCCCCTTCAGCACGAGCTCGGTGTGGAGGACCGCGAAGGCGGTCTCGAAGCCCACTGCGCCGTAGGGCGCTTCGTCGAACGCCTGCTCCTTCTCGTCGTAGTGGCAGGGCGCATGGTCGGTGGCAACCGAGTCGATCACGCCGTCGGCCAAGGCGGCCTGCACGGCCTCCACGTCCGCACGAGGTCGCAGGGGCGGGTCCACCTTGTAGTTGGCGCCGTAGCTCTCCAGCAGGTCGTGGGAGAGGAGCAGGTGATGGGGGGTCGCCTCGGCGGTGACCCGGACGCCGCGCTCCCGCGCTTGGCGGATCAGGCGGCAGGAGGCCGCGGTCGAGATCCGCTGCAGGTGGATGCGGCCGCCCGTCGCCTCGGCCAGAGCCAAGTCTCGGTAGACGCCGATCTCCTCGGCCGAGTCCGGCTTGCCGCGGAGGCCGAGGCGGGTGGAGACGACCCCCTCGTGCATGACGGCGCCCTCCGCCAGCCAGGGGTCCTCCGCATGGGCCAGCACGGGGATGTCGAACGACTGGGCGTACTCCAACGCCAGCCGCATCAGCCTGGAGGAGCGGATCGCCCGGCCCGCGTCGCCCACGGCGACCGCCCCCGCCCCCACCACCTCGCCGAACTCGGTGAGGCGCTCCCCCTCCCTGCCGACCGTGGCCGCCGCCGCCGGGAAAACTCGGGCGGCCGAGGCGCGTCGGCCCGCCGCAACCACGAACCCCACCGCCGCCGGGTCGTCCACCGGCGGGTCGGTGTCGGGCATCGCGCACACAGCCGTGAAACCGCCCGCTGCGGCAGCCGCCACGCCGGTGGCGATCGTCTCGCGGTGCTCCCACCCCGGCTCGCAGAGGTGGGCGTGAGGGTCCACGAAGCCCGGTGCCACGACGAGGCCGGAGGCGTCGATCACCTGCGGGCTCGGGTCGCCCTCCCTGGGCGGGGAGAGGAGCTCCTCGCCGACGGCGGCGACCCGTCCGTCCTCGACGAGCACGTCGCGCACGGCGTCGAGCCCCAGGGTCGGGTCGATCACCCGTCCCCCTCGCACCAGCAGTCGCGTCACCCGTTCAAGCTCCCGCTCGGGGCTGGCCGGCGGCAGGCGCATCGGACTCTCGACCCGCCAGGAGGGCCAGCACGGCCATCCTGACCGCCACGCCGTTGGTCACTTGGCGGAGGATGACGGAGTGGGGGCCGTCGGCCACGTCCGAGTCGATCTCGACGCCGCGGTTCATCGGACCGGGGTGCAGGATCACCAGCTCGCGAGGCGCCTGCGCCAGCCGCCGCCGGGTCACGCCGAACACCCGGTTGTACTCCCGGAGCGACGGCACGAACCCGCCCTGCATCCGCTCCAGCTGGAGGCGCAGGACGTTGAGGGCGTCGGCCCACTCCACGGCTTCCTTCACCCGGGCGAAGACTCGGCACCCCAGCTTCTCGATCCCCGCCGGAACCAACGTCCGGGGGCCGCACACCGCCACCTCGGCGCCCGTGTTCACCAGCCCGTAGATGTTGGAGCGGGCCACGCGAGAGTGGAGGATGTCGCCGACGATGCACACGCGGAGGCCCTCCAGCTTGCCGAACCGGTCCCGGAGCGTGAGGAGGTCCAGCAACCCCTGGGTAGGGTGCTCGTGGGCGCCGTCGCCGGCGTTGATCACGTTGGACGGGATGCGGCTGGCCAGGAACGCCGCGGTGCCGGCGGACCAGTGGCGGACGACCACCATGTCGATCCGCATCGCCTCCAGGTTGCGGGCCGTGTCGACCAGCGACTCGCCCTTGGAGACGGAAGACCGGCTGGCGCCGATGTTCACCGTGTCGGCGCCGAGTCGCTTCTCGGCGAACTCGAAGGAGATGCGGGTGCGGGTCGAGGGCTCAAAGAAGAGGTTGACGATCGTCTTGCCCCGGAGGGCGGGCAGCTTCTTGATGGGGCGGTCCGATATCTCCCTGAAGCGCACCGCCAAGTCCAGCACGCGCCTGATCTGGTCGCCCGAGAGACGCTCCAGCCCGGTCAGGTCCTTGCCCAGCGCCGGCGCCGGAGGGCTCGCGGCGGTCATCGCGGCATCGTCGTGGTCATTGCGGCGTCGTGGCGGCCGCGACGACCGCCAACTTGCCGTCCAGGCGGGGCACCAGCACGTCCACCCGCTGGTTGGGAAGCACTTGGCAGGTGCGGCCCACGATGTCCGGCTGGATCGGCATCTGGCGCTCGCCCCGGTCCACGAGGACGCAGAGCAGGATCCGCGCCGGACGGCCGAAGTCCATGAGCTCGTTGAGAGCGGCTCGCACCGTGCGTCCCGTGTACACCACGTCGTCCACGAGAACCACCGCCTTGCCGTCCACGCCGCCGGGCGGCAGGCGCGTCTCCCCGACCCGGGGCAGGCGGCCCAGCGCCATGAGGTCGTCCCGGTACATGGTGATGTCCAACGTGCCGGTGGGGACGGGTCCGCCCTCCACCGCCGCCGCCTCGGCGCCGATCATGTCCGCCAAGTCCACGCCCCGGCGCTGTACGCCCATCAGGACGAGGTCCCGCGCGCCGCCGGCCTTCTCCAGGACTTCGTGCGCCATTCGATCCACAGCCCGCCGGACGGCGGCGGCGTCCATGAGCACCGCGGGCGTCGGGGGGCTTTCGGGTTTCACGGCGGAGAAGATAATTGCCACGGGAACGCCAGTCCAACATGATGGGACGGTTCGCCACACCCCTGCCACGGAGTGCCCATGTTCCGGCCCGAACCGCCGATCTCCCGTCCGGGAGCGCCCATCTCCCCTTCGGGGGCGCCGATCTCCCGTCCCGCAGCCCCGACGTCGCGTTTCGGGACGCCCATCCTTCGGCTGGCTTGGCGGCTGGGGGTTCTCGCGCTCGCGGCCCCCGCGGCGGCAAGCGGTCAGCAGGTGGTGGACGGTCCCAAGGTGGTGCTGGGGTCGGTTCCCTTCTCCCTGTCGGTGGAGGGCGAACCCCTGGCGACGGCGGGCGAGCTGGGCCTTTCGACTCTCGTGGAGGTTCGGGACGCCGCCGGCGAGCTGCTGGCGTCGGGGCCCGTGGCGGCGGGCGACGTGCGGGAGTTCGGCGACATCTCCGTGGGGTCCCGGGGCGAGCTGCCTCTCTCGGTGCGCATGGGCGACTCGGTCGAGGAGTTCTCCCGTCCCTTCGCGCCGGGGTGGTTCTCGGTTCTGCCGCCCCTCTTCGCGATCCTGCTGGCGCTGATCTTCAAGGAAGTGATCACCGCGCTGGTGGCGGGGATCTGGCTGGGCGCCCTTGCCGTGGCGGGCTACAACCCGCTCGACGCCACGTGGCGCCTCGTGGACCAGTACGTGATCTCGGCGTTGGCAGACACGAGCAGCGGCCACGCGCAGATCGTGGTCTTCAGCCTCATGCTCGGAGGGATGGTGGGGATCATCGGGCGCAACGGCGGCACGCTGGGCGTCGTGCAGGCGGTGGCGCCCCTGGCGAAGAGCCGCCGCCGGGGAAAGGTGGCAACGGCGCTGGCCGGCTTGGCGATCTTCTTCGACGACTACGCCAACACGCTGGTGGTGGGCAACACGATGCGGCCCATCACGGACAAGCTGAAGATCTCCCGCGAGAAGCTGGCGTACCTGGTCGACTCGACCGCGGCGCCGGTGGCGGCTCTGGTGCCGGTGTCCACATGGGTCGGGTACGAGATCTCGCTGATCGACAGCGGGCTGGAGGCCGCGGCGGCGGAGACCCAGGGCGCGGAAGCCGCGTTCCTTGGGAACGTCAGTGCCTTCGCGATCTTCCTGGAGACGATCCCCTATCTGTTCTACCCGCTGCTGGCGATGGCGTTCGTGTTTCTCACGTCGTTCATGAACCGCGACTTCGGCGCCATGGCCAAGGCGGAGGCTCGGGCGGCGAGGGGCGATGGGCTCCATAAGCCGGACGCGGTGCTGGCCACGGACACGTCGGGCAGCTTCCTGGACGCCAAGGATGGGACGCCTCATCGCTGGTGGAACGCCGGTTTGCCGGTGCTCGCCGTGGTCGCGGTCGTCCTGGGGGGACTGTACGCGACCGGTCGAGCCGGGGCCGGACCCGACGCGTCGCTGATGGACGTGTTCGGCGCGTCGGACCCCTTCAGCACATTGCTTTGGGGCTCCTTCGCCGGGTGCCTGGTCGCAGTGGTCCTCTCGGTGTCGCAGCGGCTGCTCACGGTCCACGAGTGCGTGGACGCCTGGATCGGGGGCGTGCGCGCCATGATGATCGCCATGATCATCCTGACGTTGGCCTGGGCTCTGGGGGCGGTGACGACGGACGTGGGGACCGCCGCCTACTTGTCGCAGCTGCTGGAGGGGAACCTGCCCCTCTTCCTCCTCCCCGCCGTCGTGTTCGTCACGGCGGGGGCGATGGCGTTCGCGACGGGCACGTCCTGGACGACGATGGCGATCCTGATCCCGCTTGTGGTGCCGCTCACCGTTTCCCTGGCGGGAGGGACGGGGTTTGCCGACGGCGGCGCCGAGTACGGCTTGCTGCTGGGGGCGGTCAGTTCGGTGCTGGCGGGAGCGATCTGGGGCGACCACTGCTCTCCGATCTCCGACACCACGGTGCTCTCCTCCACGGCGGCGGCCTGCGACCACTTGGACCATGTGCGGACCCAGCTGCCGTACGCGATGCTGGTGGGCGCGGTGGGGCTGGTGTTCGGCAGCGTCGGGACGGCGCTGGGGCTTCCCGTGTGGGTCGCGCTGCCCGCCGGCTTGGCGGTGCTGGCCGTCGTCCTGCGCGTCTTCGGAACGCCCGTCCAGGAGGTGGGGGAGGCGGCGAGCGCGGGAGCGTAGGCGCGTCCCACCCGGGCCGGGCCGGCGTCAGCGGCGCGCGCGGAAGAAGGTCCGCAGCAGCTCGGCGGAGTCCTCGGCCAGGACGCCGCCGAGCACCTGGGCGCGGTGGTTGAGGCGGGGGTGGCGGACCAAGTCGCCCAGGCTGCCGGCCATCCCCGCCTTGGGGTCGGCGGCGCCGAAGACGAGGCGGGGGATGCGGGCCAGCACGACGGCGCCGGCGCAGTGGGCGCACGGCTCCAGCGTGACGTAGAGGGTGCACTCTTCCAGCCGCCAGTCGCCCAGGGCGCGGGCCGCGCTCCGGATCGCCACCGTCTCCGCATGGGCCGTGGGGTCGGACCACGCCGCCGTTCGGTTGTGCGACTCGGCTACCAGGCGCCCGTCCCGCACGATCACCGCGCCGACGGGAACCTCTCCCCGGAACGCGGCGGTGCTGGCGACCTCCAGCGCTCGAGCCATCCAAGCGCGGTCCTGGGCGGCCTGCGCCCCCGCCAGCTTGCCGGCGGCGGGCACTGGCAGCGCCTCTCGGCTGCTAGTGGGCGGTGAGCGCGGCCGTGAACGGCAGCGGGCCCACCCGGCGGTAGAGCGCCGACACTCGGCCGACGAGCACCAGTCGGTCGCCGGACGCCTCC
Source organism: Longimicrobiales bacterium (assembly GCA_958296005.1). Classification (GTDB taxonomy): domain Bacteria; phylum Gemmatimonadota; class Gemmatimonadetes; order Longimicrobiales; family Gaopeijiaceae; genus CATQHQ01. Next base: position 1,156,533 of record CATQHQ010000002.1, on the reverse strand, counting down.
AGGGCCGGCGCGCTAGTTGCCTCCATCGGGTACAGGGATATCCCCGTGCTCGTCCTCCGCGCCCGGTAGTACCCGGGAACGCCCTCCAGCCGGGCCGCGACGATCTCCCCGTCGGCCAGCTCCTCCTCGACGACGGGCTCGATCACCAGGAAGTCCCCCGCGTCGATCCCCGCCACCGCCAGCCGGTCGCCGGGACCCCACACCATGAAGCACCCATTCCGGCCCACCAGCTGCCGATCGATCGTCAGCCGCAACGGTACGCTGTCGGCGCCGGTCCTCCTGGCGGCGTCCCGCAAGTCGCGGTAGCACGGCACGCTGACCGTCTGGGAGCCGAGGTCCAGTCCCACGATCCGAACCGCCCGCGAGCGGGACCGGTCCCGTTCCAGAAAGCCCTTGTCCGCCAGCGACCGCAGGTGCTCCGAGACCGTCTTCGTGCTCTTGATCCCGAACCGCTCCCCGATCTCCCGGATCGACGGCTGATAGGTGTTGATCCGCAGGTAGTACACCATGAAGTCCAGGATCTCGCGCTCGATGCCGGTCAGCCTCGAGGCGATGGGGACGGGAGCGACTCGGAGGGGCGTCGCGGGACCGGACTTGGGGGCGTGTGGCATCTGGTATCGAGGCGGGGACGGCGGTTCCAGGGAGGCGGAAATCATACACCTTGAGCGGGCGCACTGCAATCGAATTCCCCGCCGCGGACCACCGCCAGCGCGGCCTCGACGCGCCGGATCGAACGCTCCCGTCCCAGGATCGCGAGCACGTCGAAGATGCCTGGGCTCGCGCTCCTCCCCGTCAGCGCCAGCCGTAGAGGCTGGAAGACCTTCCCCGCCCCGACCCCGAGCTCGACCGCCAAGCCGCGAAGCTCCGCCTCCAGCGCTTCGTCGTTCCAGGGCACGGGCGCGCGGGCCAGCGCCTCCACCAGCGCCGACAGCGTCTTTGCGGCTTGGTCCGGGTTCCGGCCCCACGTCTTCCGCGCCGCCTTGGGGTCGTAGCCGGACAAGGGGCCGACGTAGGGCCGGGCGCCGTCCGCCATCTCCGCCAGCGTGCGGCTCCGAGGCGCCAGGGCCGCGGTCATGCGCAGGAACGCGGCGTCGAGGGCGACTGGGGCGTCGAGGGCGACTGGGGCACCGAGGGCGAGCCGGCGGCGAAGCAGCTCCGCCAGCACCTCCGTCTCCGTTCGGGCGATGTGCTGGCCGTTGAGCCAGCGGAGCTTCTCCGGGTCGAAGACCGCGCCCTTCTTCAGGACCCGCTCCAGCGAGAAGCGAGCCACGAGCGCCTCCCGCGACAGGAGTTCCTCGTCGGTTCCGGGAGACCAGCCCAGCAGCGCCAGGTAGTTGGTCATCGCCTCGGGCAGGACCCCCTCTTCCTGGTAGGACCCGACCGCCTGGGCGCCGTGACGCTTGGAGAGGCGCTTGCCGTCGGGACCGAGGATCATGGGGAGGTGGCCGAACGCCGGGACGGGGCGGCTCAGCGCTTCGTAGAGGAGGATCTGCTTGGGCGTGTTGGAGATGTGGTCGTCGCCGCGGACGACGTGGGTGATCCTCGCCTCCGCATCGTCCGACACGACGGCCAAGTTGTAGGTGGGGGTGCCGTCGCTCCGCAGGATCACGAAGTCGTCGATCTCGGCGTTGTCGAAGCGCGTGGGACCGTGCACCAAGTCGTCCCAGGCGGTGGCCCCGTCGGGCACCTGGAAGCGCAGGGCGAACGGCTCCCCCGCGGCTGCCCTCTCGGCCCCCTCTTCCGGCGGCACCCGGGCCGCCAGCTCCCGCGAAAGGCGCGTCACCGCCCCCGTCCCCGCCGCCACCGCCGCGTCCCGGGCCTTGGCGAACTCCTCCTGGGAGGTGAAGTCCCGGTAGGCGCGGCCCTCCGCCAGCAGGCGCAGCGCGTCCCGTCGGTGCCTCTCCGCGCCGTCGGCCTGGAAGACCGGCCCCTCGTCCCACTCCAGCCCCAGCCAGGCCAGCCCGGCCGTGATCGCGTCCACATGCTCGGGCCGGCTCCGGTTCCGGTCGGTGTCCTCGATGCGCAGGAGGAAGACCCCGCCGCTTCGACGCGCCAGAAGCCAGTTGAAGAGGGCCGTGCGAGCCCCGCCCACGTGGAGGTAGCCCGTGGGAGAAGGGGCGAAGCGGAGCTTCAAGCGCGGGCTTCCGTCCGCCGCTCGACCCCTTCCTTCCGCCGCTCGAAGAGGAAGTACAGCGCCGGCGTCGCCGTCAGGACCAGGAACGTCGAAGTGAGGAGGCCCCCGATCAGCGCGTAGGCCAGGGCGTTCCAGATGTTGGTGTTGGCGGTCTCGCTGAAGAGGACCAAGGGCAACATCCCCAGAATGGTGGTGGTGGAGGTCATCAGGATCGGCCGCACCCGCTCCACCGTGCCCTGGATGATCGCGCTCGTGAGGCCGAAGCCTCGCTCCCGCCGCACCCTGCCCACATTGTCCACCAGCAAGATCGCGTTGTTCACCACGATCCCCCCCATCATGATCACGCCGATCCACGCCTCCCGGGTGAAGTGGGCGTCGGTGAAGAAGAAGATCATGAAGACGCCGATCAGCGCCATCGGCACCGCCAGCAGCACGCAGAGGGGCAGGAGGAGGGACTCGAAGAGGGCCGCAGTGACCATGTACACCAGAAAGATCGACACGCCCAGCACCAGATAGATCTGGGACCTCTCCTCTGCGGACCACCTCCAGCGGTCCGACTTCTTGACCGTGTAGCCGGGAGGCACCTCGGTGGACTCGATCACCGTGCTGTGGACCAGGTCGCCCAGCTTGTAGGGACCCCGAAACTCGTAGGCCACGGAGCGCTCGTACTGCTGGTTCTCCCGGTTGATCTCGGCCAGGACGTCCCGGGACTCGATCTGCACCAGCTCACCCAGACGCACGGGCTGGCCGCTGCTCGTCACGACCTGCGTTCGGCGAAGGTCCAGCAAGTCCACCTCCCGGTTGCCCTCCAGCTTCACGTCGTAGCGCACTTCGTCCCCGCCGATCTTGAGGGTCGTTGCGCTGACCCGGCCCCGAACCGCCGACTGCACTTGTTGGGAGAGGTCCTGCACCGTGAGACCGTGGGCGGCCACGAGGTCGCGGTTGATCGTCACGGCGAACTCGGAGGCGCGCTCCTGCCGGAACCAGCTTCGGGAAGCGTTGGTGTCGACGTCCCTGACGCGCGCGATTCGGGAGAGGCGCTTGCCCAGGTCCTCGGCGATCTCCCGCACCATCTCGTAGTTGTACCCGAGCACCTGAATCGTGTAGTTGGGCACCGAACCGCCGCCGCCGTAGAAGGAGGGGCCGAAGCCGTGCACCTGCACTTCGGCGCCGGTGAACTGGAGGGAGAAGGCGAAGAGCTGGTCCTTGATCGCCACGGGCACCGAGGTGGCCTCCAGCTCGTCGGGGAACGACACTCGAGTCATGCTGTACTCGGGGGAGACGTTCGACGTGAACTGTTCGACTTCGGGCATCTGGCGGAGGCGGTCCTCGAAGTACCGCGTCAGCTGGTCGGTGCGCTCGATGTCCGAGCCTCGGGGGAGCCGGATCGAGATGCTGATGTAGGTCTCGCCCCCCCATCCGCCGCCCCAGAGGCGGCCCTTGGTGACGTACTCGTCGAAGAGGTAGTAAGAGCCCCCCAAGGCCGCGAGGCCGATCGCGACCGCCGCCCACGGCCAGCGCAGGGTGCGAACGACCAAGCCCCGGTAGAAGCGCTCGTAGAACGGTGCGCGGGGCCTGCTCCGGGGAGCATTGTCTCCATCGGCGTCGATCGGCTTGGCGCGAGCGGGCAGGAGCTTCTTCATCAGTGCGGGGATGAAGCTGAAGGCCACCGCCAACGACGCCATCAGGGTGAGCGCGACGACGATCGCCAGCGGCACGTAGAGGACGCGAAGCTCGTCCTGCATGTAGACGAACGGAACGAAGACGATGAGGGTGGTGGCGGTGGCCGCCAGGATCGGCAGCACGACCTGGGACGCGCCCCGCTGAATGGCTTCCTCGGGATCCCCGCTGAACCGCCATCGCCGGTACACGTTTTCCAGCACCACGATGGAGTTGTCGACGATCAGTCCGAACCCCATGGCAAGCCCCATCAACGTCATGATGTTGAGAGAGAGGCCCGCGAAGTAGATGAGGTTCAGGGCGATGAGGATCGAGAACGCGATCGTGGCGAAGACCACCACGGCGGAGCGCATCGAACGCAGGAAGAAGAGCAGCACGCCGAAGATCACGACCACCGACACGGCGGCCCGGTTCCGCAGGTCCGACAGCTGCCGGCGGATGTCCCGGCTCTCGTCCCGGTCCAAGATGAAGCGGGTGTTGGGCGGGATGCTCCGCTCCACGACCTTCATCCGTTCCTTCACGCGATCCGCCACGCGCACCGAGTTCGTCCCGATCTGCTTGTAGAGGGAGAGGCTGACCGCCGGTCGGCCGTTGATGCGATAGTGGTTGCGGACGTCCTCGTAGGTGTCCCGAACGACGGCCACGTCCGAAACCCGGACGATCCGGCCCCCGGCGCCGCTGACGACGGCGTTGCGGATGTCCTGGGCGGAGCCGGGGCGGTTGCGGATCGTCAGCGTCCACTCCCGGTCGCCGGCGCGTACGCTTCCCGCCTCTCGGACCAGATCCAGGTCCAGCAGCTTTCCAGCCACCTGCGGCGCCGTCACTCCCATCGCCGCCATGCGCTCCCGGTCGAGCTCCACTTCCAGCAGCCGTTCCCTGCCGCCCAGGGCTCGGACCACCGCGATCCCCTCCACGCGGGCGAGCTCGGGAATCACCACGTCGTCCAGGTGCTCCCGGAGCGACTCGAGGGTGCGCGGGCCGGTGAAGGTGTACTCCAGGAAGGAGCGGTTCAGGTCCTGCAGGTCGTAGGGAACGTAGGGCTCGACCAGGACCCGCTGAACGCCCGCGGGAAGCTCCGTCTCCTCCAGCGTGGCCAGCCGCTCCGAGAGGTCCAGGCGCGCGAAGTCCATGTCGGTGTCGCGGGAGAACTGGACGTCGATCTGCGTCTCGCCCTCCATGGAGACCGAAGTGACCTTCTCGACGCCGCGGATCAGCTGGATCGCCGCTTCCACCGGCGACGTGAGGAACGCCTCCACGGTCTCCGGGGACGCCCCGGGCCATTCGCCGCGGACGGTCAGGCGGGGCAGCTGCGTGTCGGGAAGAAGCTCGACCGGGAGGTTTTGCCATGCCGCCACCCCGAGCAGCGCGACTGCGAAGTACCCCATCGCCACGGCGACGGGACGGCGGATGCTCGTGCGGATCATGGCGCGGGCGCCGGGACGGCCTGGCGGGAACGCGCCGTTGCGAGCCTTCGCACGTCCTCGACCAGCGAGTAGACGACCGGGACCACGACCAGCGTGAGCGCCGTGGCGACGACGAGCCCGCCGATGACGGCGACGGCCATCGGCGCGCGCAGGTCCGCTCCGCGACCGATCCCTAGCGCCATCGGCATAAGGCCCAGCACCGTGGTCACCGTCGTCATGACGATCGGGCGCAGCCGGACCTCGCCGGCTTTGAGGATCGCTTCCCGCAGGTTGCTGCCCTGCGCTCGGGCTCGGTTGATGAAGTCGACTTTGACGATGGCGTCGTTCACCACAATGCCAACAAGGATCACGATTCCGATCAGGCTCATGGTGTTGAGTCCCTCTCCCGCTAGGGCGAGGGCCAAGACGGCGCCGACCAGCGCCAGCGGCACCGCCATGAGGATCGTGAAGGGGTGGACGAAGGACTCGAACTGGGCCGCCAGGATCATGTACACCAGCAGCAGCGCCAGGCCGAAGGCGAAGGCCAGGTCCCGGAACGACCGGCGCATCTCCTCGTTTTCGCCGCCGACCTCCACCCGAACGTCGGCGGGCGGCTGCAGCTCGCTCAACGCCGTCTCCACCGCCACGATGGCGTCCGCCAGTCCGCCGGAGCCTACGTCGGCGTATACGGTGACGACCCTGCCCTGGTCTTCGCGCCGGACTTCGGCGGGACCGATCGTTTCGCGGACGTGGACGAGCTCCCGCAGGGGCACGCCGTCGACTTGAAGGGCGTCCAAGGTGGACGCGTCGTAGCGGAGTGCGTCGGGGAGGCGCACCACGACCGCGATCTTGCGGTCGAAGTCCACGAACTCGGTCGCCCGGTCGCCTCGCATGGCGCCCTCGATCGTTTCGGCCACCAAGCGCGGCTCGATCTCGTAGCGCGCCGCCGCTTCCCGGTCGATCGAGACCTGGTACTGGGGCTGGCCGCGTTCCGAGCCGATGCGGACGTTGCGTACCGCGGGCACGCCGCGCATCCGGGTCTGGACGGTTTCCGCGAAGCCGTACGCTTCGTCCAGGTCCTCCCCCCGGACGCGAACGGCGATGTCCGACTCGCTGCCCCCCAGGATCTGGCCCAGCGCGGTGGCTTGGCCCGTCTCGAAGGAGAGGAAGCCGGCCAGCTCCGGCGAGGATCCGCCGCGGGATCGGCGAACCACCTCCTCCGTGACGGCGCGGTCGTCCAAGCGCACCTGCAGGAGGGCCGTGTTCACCCCCGCGGCTTCGCCTTCGGCCCCCTGGGCCTGCACGTCCCGGCCCACGCGGCTGAAGACGGCCGCAACCTCCAAGTCCTCCAGCAGCCTGCCCTCCACCTCTTCCGCCGCTTCGGCGGTGGCTTCCAGGGAGGTGCCTTCGGGGAGCTCGACCCGCACGTCGAACGCCCCTTGGTCCACGTTGGGAAGCAGGTCGCGATCCAGCGCGCCCGCCAGCAGCAGCGTCCCCACGAGCGCGGCGCCGGCGGCGGCCAGCACCGTGCCCCGTCGGTCCAGGGCTTGACCCAGCTTATGGTGGTACCACGCCGCGAAGGCGTCGAAGCCGCGGTCGAACCCTCGGAAGAGCGGGGAGAGCGCCGCCTTGAGGAAGCGACCCGCCGAGGCGGCCCAGTAGAGGATCAGCTGGGGGACGAGAGAGAACCCGGTCCGCAACACCCAGAACGGCACGTAGACGACCCAGAGCAGGAGCCACACCAGCACCCGGAAGATATTCCGAACCCCCCTGCCGACGGCTCGCACGATGCCTTCGCCAGCCGCGGGCCGCGTCGTGCGCCGCCAGTAGGCGAACGGCCACGGTCCCCGGTCCGCGCCCTCCGCGCCGATCCGTGGGCGGCCGCCGGTCAGGTGACCCGCCATCGTCGGCAGGAGCGTGAGCGCGACGGCCAAGCTGGCCAGCAGCGAGAACGCGACCGCGAGCGAGAGCGCGCCGAAGAGCTCGCCCGCCACCCCTTCCACGTAGATGATCGGCCCGAACACCGAGATCGTCGTGAGGGTCGAAGCGGTGATGGCGCCCTGCACTTCCTCGGCGCCCTTGGCTGCGGCCTCGAGGATCGGCATCCCAGCTTCCCGGTGCCGGAAGATGTTCTCCAGGACGATGATCGAGTTGTCCACCAGCATTCCGACCCCGAGAGCGAGTCCCCCCAAGCTCATGATGTTCAGGGAGACGCCGAACGCCTCCATGAGGGCGAAGGTGGCGATCACCGAGATGGGGATCGCGAGGGCTACGGCCACCGGGTAGCGGGGATCCCGCAGGAAGAAGAAGAGGATCGCGAAGGCGAACGCCCCGCCGAGGATCAGCGCCTGGACCACGTTGCTGATCGACTCGTCGATGAAGGTGGCTTGGTTGGACGCGATCTCGACGGCGAACTCGGGGTACTGCTCCCGCAGCAGTTCGAGCGTCCCCTGCACCGCCTCGGAGACGCCGACGGTGTTGGCCCCCGACTCCTTGAATACGAGTATGCCCACGGACTCGGCGCCGTCGTAGCGCGCGATCGACTCCCGGTCCTCGTAGCCGTCCACCACCCGACCCAGGTCCGACAGCCGCACCAGCCGGTCCGTGGCCTCGTCCTCCTCGTCCTCGGGATCCCTCGGCTGCTGCTGTCGAAGCGGGCCGCCCGCCTGCTGCCGGCTGACCACCACGTCTTCGATCTCCTCGACGGTCTGGAACTCGCCCAGAGTCCGAAGGGGGTAGCGGTAGCGGCCGCGGAGGATCGTGCCGCCGGGGGCGGAGTAGTTGGCTTGGTCGAGCGCGTTGGAGACCTCCGCCAAGGTGACGTTGTACGCCTCCAGCAGGCTCGGGTCCACCTCCACGTGGATCTCCCGGTCCAGTCCGCCGGTGACCGACGCCTGGGCGACCCCGTCCAGCTGCTCGAGCCGCCGCCGAAAGACCGTCTCGGCGACCTCCTTCGTCTGCCACAGGTCCTGCCCCCCGGCCACGGAAACCGTCAAGATCGGCTCCGACTGGGGGTCCACGCGGAGGATCGTGGGCCGCTCCGCCGTCTCGGGCAGCTGGTCCCGGATGTTGTCCAGCCGCTCCCGGACGTTGAGCACCGCGAAGTCCATGTCGGTGCCCCACGCGAAGCGCAGCGTGACCAAGCTGACGCCCTCCTGGGAGACGGACGTGACCTTCTCCACGCCCGGCGCCGCCGCCGCTTGGGACTCGATCCGCTCGGTGACCAGCCGCTCCACCTCGGCGGGCGCCACGTCCGGGTACCCGGTGTGGACCACCAAGCGCGGGAAGCTCACGTCGGGGAGGAGGTCGATGGGGAGTCTGGCGTACGAGATCGCGCCCAGCAGCACGATCGCCAGCACGAGCATCGCCACCGCCACCGGGCGCCGAGTCGCGTTTCTGGGGATCGACACCGATCAGACCCCTTCGCCGTCGCCGTCGGTTCCCAAGCCCGCCTCCGTCGCCACCACCCCCGCGGCCTCGTAGAGCCTCACCAGCGCCGCCGCGAACTCGAAGCGCTGGTCCACCGCGTCCCGCAGGGCCGACGCCTCTTCCTGAACGGCGGCTTGCAGGTCCTCGACGCTCTTGGTGGCCAGCTCGTACTCCTCCCGCACGATGCGCAGCCGCTCGCTGGCGATCTCCAGCTGCCGGTCGCGCTCCTGCTGGGTCGCCCACGCGGTCTCCAAGTCCACATGGCGGGCCAGGATGTCCTCCCGCACCTCCATTTGGACGCGAGAGATCTCCTCGGTGGCGTTTCGGACTTCCACGTCCGCTTCCGCGATCGTTCGGGACGTCTGGAAGCGGGTGAAGAGCGGAACGCTGACGTTGACCGACAATCCACCGTAAATGTCCCGCGGATTGAGGTCGAAGAGGGCGGTCTGGTCCTTGCCGTTCACGCTCCGGTAGATGTTCGAGCTGATCGAGAGACGGGGCCAGCGCGTGGCCTTGTTCCTCTTGAGGGCCGCTTGCCGCATCGCCAGGGCGGCTTCGCCTTCGCCGACCTTGGGACTGTACCGAAGCGCGGCGGCGACGAGGCCGTCCAGGTCGAGAGAGGCAGGGTCGAAGACCTCGGGCTGTTGCTCCTCTACGTCGATCTCGCCGATCTCCGGGTCTCCGATCGCCTTGCGGAGGGCGAGGATTCCCTTCTCGTACTCGCCTTGGGCGCGGGTCACGGCGGCGCGTTGCCGCTCGAGCTCCAGCTGGGTCGCCAAGAGGTCGGAGCGTCCGATCGCCGCCAGTTCGAAGCGCCTCGTCTGGACCTCCACATCCCGCTCCCGAGCGGCCAGCAGGTCCGCCTCCAGTGCCAGCTTGCCTTTGTGGCGCTGGGCGAGGAGGAACTGAATCTGAACTTCGGCGAGGATGGTGTTGAGCTCCTTTCGGCCCGTATGACGGGTGGTCTGCGCCAGAGCGCGAGCTTCGTCCACCGCGTGAAAGCGGGCACCGCCTTGGAGCAGGTCGATGCCCAAGCTGATGCTCTGGCTGGCGCTCGAGGTGAACCGGGTCCCCAGGCTCGGGTTCTCGATGGGGTTGCCGAAGAAGTCGATCGCCACCCTCTCCCTGCGGAAGTTCTGGCCCGTCCCGTAGTTGAAGTCGAGGGACGGCAGAAAGGCGCCCCACGCCTCCCGCCGTTGGGGCGTCTCCAGGTCCATCCGGTTCAGCGCCTGCCGGTACTGGGAGTTGTGGTCCGTCGCCCGGCTCAAGGCGTCCTGGAGGGAGAGGACGGTCGTCTCGGCGGCGACGCTCGCGCTCCCAGAGCTAATTTCTTGCTGGAGACGATCGGTGTTATCGTGTTGTTGGCCAATGAGATGCGAATGTTGACCGAAGGCCGTTATGCAAGCCGCGGCGACTACCGCTGCGCGTCGCGCCCTCATCGGGACGGCCTCCCTCCCGCCGCCGCAGGATCATCCACGAGCTGCACCGCGGCGTCGTGGGTCAGGTAGTGGTGGCCGTCCACCAGCACGACCTCTCCGGGGGCGACCCAGTCCTCGTCTCCCTCCACCAGCTCGACGAACTCCTCGTTTTCGAGGCCCGTCGTCACGTACCGCCACTGGGCCCTCCCCTCCTCGAAGACGAAGAGCATGGTGCGCCGGTCTCCCCGTTCGAGAACGGCCGCCCGGGGCACCAGGATGCGATCCGGAAAGTTCCGCGCCTGCAGCTCGGCTTCGGCGAACATCCCGGGCTTGATCCGGCCGTCCCTGTTGGGCAGGTGGACCGTGACTCTGGCCGTGTTGTTCGTAGGGTCGATCACCGGGTTGATCGTCCGGATCCGCCCGGTGAAGGTCGTGTCGGGAAAGGCCGTGACGGTGAGGGTGGCGACCCGGCCTTCCTCCAGGTTGACGACCTCCGTTCCCAGGGCCTGCAACTCGACCTTGATCGGGCTCAGGTCCACCAAGGTGAGAAGCTCGTCGCCCGCTCGAACCAGCTGGCCGACCACGACCTTGAGGTCGGCGACCCGGCCGCCGAACGGCGCCTGCACAGCCGTCTTCTCCAGCTCCAGGAGCGCCCGCCGGTGCTCCACCTCGGCTTGGTCGAGGCCCGTTGACGATCGGGCGAACCGGTCCCGGCTGGCCCGGACTTCGTCGTCCTCGATCTCTTCGTCGAAGAGGACGCGGGCTTGATAGTCCGCCTCCGTCTTGCGGAGCGCGGCCGCCTTGGCCGCCACCTCCAGGGCGAACTCCGCGGTATCGACCAGCACCACCAGCTCGCCTTCGCCGACGTACTGGTTCTCCTCCACCGAGACCTGGGCGACGCGCCCCTCGACCTGGGCGGTCAGCATCACGGAGCGGATCGCGGCAGCTCGCCCGTTCGCGTTGACGGATATCCACAATGTGTCCTGCACCGCTGCCACGCCTCGGACGGGCTGAGGAATCTCGGTGTTGAACTGCTCCTGCACCGACTGGACGACCTCCGCTTGCGTTTCACTCCCCCCCGACGCCTGGGCTTCGGCCTCGGGGTCGGGTCGGACTCGCCAGTAGATCGTGCCCGCGAGCAGCGCTAGGACGACGACAAGAGAGGCTCCCCGCAGGATCGTTCGGGAGTAGGCCATGGTCGAAGCTCCTTGGGGTTCTTGCTATGGGTCGTCGGATCGAGGTCGTCCGATCTTCGATAGGTCAGACACCTGTCTGGCCGTGATGTTCCTATCGTGGGCGTCGGGCGAAGCACTGGCAACGGGCGCGGGCGCGGAGCGCGACCGGCGACCTGGCCGAGCGATCGTCACCCCCGTGCGTACCGCCGCGCCACGTACCCGTCCAGGATCTCCTTGAACTCCTCCACGATGCGGTCCCCCTTCAGGGTTCGCAGGTGCGCGCCGTCGGCGTAGACCGGCGCCTTCGGCGTCTCGAGGTTGCCGGGAAGCGAGATGCCCAGGTCGGCGTGCTTGGACTCGCCGGGGCCGTTGACCACGCATCCCATGACCGCCACCTGCAGGTCCTCCACGCCTGGGTAGCGGAGCCTCCAGTCGGGCATCCGCTCCCGGATGTGGCTCTGGATATCCTCCGTCATCTCCTGAAAGAAGGTGCTGGTGGTGCGGCCGCACCCCGGGCACGCCGTGACCTGAGGCTCAAAGCTGCGGATCTCCAGCGACTGGAGGATCTGCTGGGCGACTCGGACCTCCTCCGATCGGTCTCCGCCGGGACGCGGCGTGAGGGAGACTCGGATCGTGTCGCCGATCCCGTCGATGAGCAGGGGCGACAGGGCGGCGGCCGTGGCGACGATGCCCTTCGCGCCCATCCCCGCCTCCGTGAGGCCCAGGTGCAGGGCGTGGTCGCGGAGAGGCGCCAGCTGCCGGTAGACGGCGATCAGGTCCCGCACGCCCGACACCTTGGCGCTCAGCACGATCTGGTTCGGAGCCAAGCCCGTCTCGACGGCCAGGTCGGCCGAGCGGACGGCGCTCTCCACGATGGCGTCCCGCAGCACGTCCCCCGCGTCCTTCGGGTTCTCGCGCCGTCCATTCTCGTCCATCATCTCGGTGAGGAGCCGCTGGTCGAGCGAGCCCCAGTTGACCCCGATGCGGACCGCCTTGCCGTTCTCCACGGCGATCCGGACGATCGACTGGAAGTTCTCGTCGCGGCGGCTGGTGCCCACGTTGCCCGGGTTGATCCGGTACTTGGCCAGGAGCGCCGCCGTCCGCGGGTAGTCGCGCAGGAGGATGTGGCCGTTGTAGTGGAAGTCGCCCACCACGGGGACGGCGCACCCTGCGTCGGCGAGGCGCTCGAAGAGCTCGGGGACGGCGGCGGCGGCGTGCTTGTTGTTGACGGTGATCCGAACCAGCTCGCTGCCCGCGTCCGCCAGCTGCGCGACCTGGACGGCGGTGGCTGCCGCGTCCGCCGTGTCCGTGTTGGTCATCGACTGGACGACGACGGGGTTGGCGCCGCCCACTCTCACGCCGCCTATCTCTGCTACGAGGGTCTGTTTTGGCAAGGTCGGCTCCGGCGGTCTCGCTTCGGTCCTACGGAGGGGGTGGGATGGCCCTCCGGGCTGTCTCCGCAGGCCGCCGCAAGCGGCGCCCGCTCCGGCTCGAACATGTTGCGAACCCCATCCCCACCGTTCGCTTCGCTCCACGGAGGGGGTGGGATTCGAACCCACGTGCCCGTTTTGGGCGCCGGTTTTCAAGACCGGTGCATTGAACCGCTCTGCCACCCCTCCTTCAGCATCAGGAAGATGGCCCGGGGACGGGGGAGCTTCAAGGCGGGCGGGCGGCCAGCGAAGCTCGGTGAGCGATGCGATCTCGGCTCAGTGGCGGAAGAGCCTCCGCCCGGTGAACACCATCGCGATGCCGTGCTCGTCGGCAGCGGCGACGACCTCTTCGTCGCGGATCGAGCCGCCGGGCTGGACGATCGCGCGCACGCCCGCCTCCGCCGCCGCGTCCACGCCGTCTCGGAACGGGAAGAAGGCGTCCGACGCCAACGCCGCGCCGTCGAGCTCGCTCTCGAGGCCGGCGTCCCGGGCCTTGCGGACGGCGATCTGGGACGAGTCCACGCGGCTCGTCTGGCCCGTGCCGATTCCAACGGTGGCCCCGTTCCTCGCTAGCAGGATAGCGTTGGACTTGACGCTGGCCACCGCCGCCCACGCGAACGACAGGTCGCGCACCTCGCGGTCCGTCGGGCGGCGGCGGGTGACGGCCTTCCATTCGGGCGGGGGCGGACCGTGGAACGGCGGCGTCGGCACCGACTGGGCCAGCAGCCCGCCGTAGACGGAGCGGAGCGCAGGCGCGCCTGGGAACGCTCCAGCTCCTGCGCCGGCCAGGAAGCGGGCGCCCGTCCGCAGCGGCTCGCCGGCCGCCTGCCACCACGGGTCGTCGGCAGGCTCGGCCGGATGGGCTTCGGCCCGGTGGGGGAACGCCAGCAGCCGCAGGTTCTTCTTGGCGGAAAGGACCTCCAGCGCTTCGGGGGCGAAGCCCGGCGCCGCGACGCACTCGACGAAGATCGAGGCGACGGCCTCCGCCGTGTCCCGGTCGACGGGCCGATTGGTCGCGATCACCGAGCCGAAGGCGGACACGGGGTCGGTGTCCCGGGCGCGGGCGAAGGCGTCGGCCAGCGTGGAGCGCAGCGCCAGCCCGCACGGCGTCGTGTGCTTGACGACGCACACCGCCGGCTCCCGGGCGAACGCGAACGGCCCGAGGGCGAGCAGCGCCCCGTCCAGGTCCAGAATGTTGTTGTAGGACAGCTCCTTGCCCTGAAGCTGGACCAAGGCGGCGACGCCGGCGGCACCCGCCGCTGCGCTCGTCTCTTCCGCCACGTAGAACGCGGCGGGTTGGTCCGGGTTCTCGCCGTAGCGGAGCGCTCGGCTGCGCTTGAGGCGCAAGGCGATCCGGGGAGGCTGTTCCTCCGCCGAGGCGGCCCTGGCGGTGCCCGACAGGTAGTCCGCCACGGCCGCGTCGTAGGACGAGACCTCGCGGAAGGCCTTGGCCGCCAGCCGCCGTCGCAGCGCCGCCGCTTCCGAGCCGAGGCCGCCGCCGTCCGCCAGCGCCCGCAGGACCGCGCCGTAGTCCGCCGGGTCCACGACCGCCCACACGTCCCGGTGGTTCTTGGCCGCCGCGCGGATCATCGCCGGGCCGCCGATGTCCACATTCTCCATGGCGAGTTCGTCGGTTGCGCCGGGGGCGGCCACCGTCTCCCGGAAGGGGTAGAGGTTGACCGCGACCAGATCGACGGGCCGGTAGCCCTGCCGTGCCAGCTGCTCGATGTCGTCCGGGCGGCTTCGCCGGGCCAGGATCCCCGCGTGGACGGCGGGGTGCAGCGTCTTGACCCGACCACCGAGCATCTCCGGGTGGCGCGTCGCCTCGGCGACCTCCGTCACGGGGACCCGAGCTTCCTCCAACGCGCGGGCCGTGCCGCCGGTGGAGAGCACTTCCCAGCCGATCTCCACCAGGCCCTTCCCGAAGGCGGCGACCCCGGTCTTGTCGGAGACGCTGAGCAACGCCCGGCGCCTAGCCACGGTCGCCGCCGAACGCCTCCGCCACTAGCCGCCGAAGGTCGCCGTCGGGCGTCCGGGTCGCCTCGCCCGCGCCTGAACCGCATCCCGGCCACCGAAAGACCGGGGCCGATCCCGAGACGATCCCGCAGGCCAGGGCGTCGGCGGCTTCCGGGTAGAGGACGTGCTCCACTTCCAGCACCCGGGCCGCGAGGGCGGCGGGCGTATCGCCGGGCAGCACCGGGATGGGCCATTGGGCCACGATTCGGCCGTCGTCGTAACGCTCGTTGACTTGGTGGACGGTCGGTCCCGAGAGCTTGACGCCGGCGCGGAGCACGGCTTCGTGGACCCGAGAGCCGTACATCCCCTTGCCCCCGAAGAACGGAAGCAGCGCCGGGTGGACGTTCAGCGCCCTGCCCCGGTACGCCTGGCAGACGGCCGCCGGCAGCAGCTTGACGAACCCGGCGAGGAGGATCGCCCTCGCGCCCGCTCCCTCCAGGGCAGCCAGGACCTGGGCGGCCACGCCGTCGGCGGCCCCGCGGAAATCAACCCGTCGCACCGCCCTTCCCGCGGCCCGGGCCCGCCCCTCCGCCGCGCACGGCCGGTCGGTCACCAGCAGCTCGATCCGGTACGCCGTGCCCCTTGCCTCCCTGTCGAGGAGCGACTGGAAGTTGGTGCCGGAGCCGGAAGCGAAGACGGCGACGGGGACGGCGTCCGGCGAGCCGCCCGGCGTCACGCGAAGTGGCCGGCGTAGAGAGGGGCCACGAAGGGGTTGGCTCGGGCTTCGGCGCCGACGGTCGTCTCCGGTCCGTGGCCCGGGTACAGCCGGGTCTCGTGGGGGAGCACCAGCACCTGGGAGCGGATCGACTCCATGAGGGTGCGGTAGTCGCCTCCGGGCAGGTCGGTGCGCCCGATCGAGCCTTGGAAGATCACGTCGCCCACCAGCGCCACGGGCTCCGTCGTCGAGACGAAGATGACGTGGCCCGGGGCGTGGCCCGGGGCGAAGGCGACCCGGAACTCGGAGCCGCCGAACGCCAGCGTGGCGCCCGCAACGAGGTCGGCGTCGGGGGGCTCGGGCGGCTCGAAAGGCACGCCGAACGTCGCGGCGCGCGTGATCGCATCGTCCCAAACGGGACGGTCGGCGGGGTGAAGGTGGACCGGCGCACCCGTCTCCCGCTTGGCGAAGGCGACTCGCTCGATGTGGTCGAGGTGGGCGTGGGTCAGCAGGATCGCTTCGACGCTCAGGCCCTTGGCCTTGGCCGCGGCCAGGGCGGACGGGGCGGCGGCGCCGGGGTCCACGAGGACGGCGGTGCGGCCGTCTGCGCACGCGACCAGAAATGTGTTCTGGGCGAAGAGGCCGCCGGTAAAGGAGAAGATCAAGCCGCGGTTCCTAGACGGTGAAGGAACTCCCGCATCCGCATCCGCCGGTGGCCTGGGGGTTCTTGAAGGCGAAGCCGGATCCCATCATCGAGGTCACGTAGTCGATCTCGATCCCCTCCAGGTACTGGGCGCTGAAGGGGTCCACGAAGATGCGGATGCCGTGGTGCTCCAGGACTTCGTCGTCGGACTCGGGCGTGTCGTCGATCTCCACGCCGTACTGGAACCCGGAGCAGCCGCCGGGAAGCACCGCGACTCGAAGCCCCGAGTCCGGTGGCCCGTCGTGCTCCTTGAGGAACCCCTGCACCTTCTCGGCGGCGTTGGGGGTGAGGGTCAACAACAGCATGGCCGAGGTTTCGCGCTCCGTGGGCGTGGCGTGCGGTTCCGTGTCCGGGCCTGGAAGCTACCCAGCCGGAAAGTCGAGGTCAACGCGCCTGGGACGGGTCTCGGCGGACTTCCGTCGGCTTGACGCCCTCTTGGTCTTCTTCGATCCGGGCGATCAGCTCCGCGGCCGCCGTCAGGTCGTCCACCACGTGATGCTCCGGCGCGACCGTGTCTTCTTCCTCCCGGCCCCACCCGGTGCGGACCAGAATTCCCGTGCCGCCCAGCGTCTCGGCGGGCAGCACGTCGCTCAGCTTGTCGCCCACGCAGTAGGAGCCCCTGGTCGACAGGCGCAGGTCGCGGGCGGCGGCGCGGTGCATGAGCGGGCTGGGCTTCCGACAGGTCGTCTCGGGGTCGAGTCCGGGAGTGTCGGGACAGAAGTAGGTGCCGTCCATGACGACGCCGGCCGCCGCAAGTTGCCGGTCCACTTCCGCCGCGACCCTGCGATAGTCCCCCAAGGTGTAGAGGCCCCGTCCGATCCCCGACTGGTTGGTGACCAGAACCAGCGCGAACCCCATCGCTCGGAGCCGCAGGAGCGCTTCGGGCGCGCCGGGGACCAAGGCGACGCCGGCGGGATCGGCCAGGTAGTGGCGCTCCTGAATGACGGTTCCGTCCCGGTCCACGAAGACGGCTCGGCGGGGAGGCGGTTGGCCCGGGTCGGGCCGAGGCCGGGGAGGAGTCGCTCGGGTCACGGGTTCAGGAGGGCTCGGCAAGTTGGGCATCGACGAGAAGCGATCCGAGACGAGCCGAAGCCGAGGCCAGCGCCGACGCCACCACCGCGTCTTCGTCGGGAGAGACGGTTCTGAGGTCGAGGACGACCCGGCCCTTGCGGCTCCGGGCGACGACCGGCGGATCGTGGGACCGGAGCGCGGCCAGCCACGCCTCGGCGGCTTCGCCTGCGCGCACCACGAGGAGCGCGGTGGGGAGGCGGGTCCCGGGGAAGGTTCCACCGCCCACCAGGGAGCCGCCCGCTTCGACGCCGGCGGGAACGGACGGCTCGCGGCTCGGCTGCTGCGCCAGCACCCGGTCCAGCACCGCGTTGGCCCTGCGCTCCACCTCGGCGGCCGGGGCCGCGATCATTCGGAGAGCGGGGATGCGCTCCCGGGCGCGCTCTGGGTCGCGGTAGAGGGCCAAGGTGGCCTCGAGACCCGCCAGCGCGAGCTTGTCGCTGCGGAGCGCCCGGCAGAGGGAGTGCGATCTGGCGGTCGACACTGCCGCCCGCTTCCCCGCGAGCACCCCGGCTTGGGGGCCGCCCAGGAGCTTGTCGCCGGAGAACACGACGACGTCGAGGCCCGCCGACACGCCGTCGGACACGGTGGGCTCCGGGGGCAGGCCCAGCCCCGATGGGTCCACGAGGAGGCCCGAGCCCAGGTCGTAGACGACGGGAACGCCGGCTTCAGCGCCCAGCTTCGCCAGCTCCGAGAGGCCCGCTTCGCTGGTGAACCCCGTCATGCGGAAGTTGGAGCGGTGGACCTTGAGGATCGCGCCGACGCCTCCGCTCTCGACGGCGCGGGCGTAGTCGGCCAAGCGGGTGCGGTTGGTGGTTCCGACCGGCACCAGCCGGGCGCCCGCGGCCTCCACGACCTCCGAGATGCGGAAGCCGCCGCCGATCTCCACGAGCTCGCCGTGGGACACCGCGACGCCCTTGCCGCCGGCCAGCGAGGCCAGCGCCAGCGCCAGCGCCCCGGCCCCGTTGTTGACCACCACCGCGTCCTCTGCGCCGGTGAGCTCGGCGATCAGCCCGACGCAGTGGACGTAGCGGGAGCCCCGTTCGCCGGCCGCCAGGTCGAACTCCAGGTTGCCGTAGCCCGACGCGGCGGCGATCGCGTCCCTGGCTTCGGCGGCCAGCGGGGCGCGGCCCAGGTTGGTGTGGAGGACCACTCCCGTGGCGTTGACGACGGGCCGCAGCGACGGCGCGCTCGCCCGCGCGGCCTCGGCGCGGACCAAGTCGGCCAAGCCTTCGTCGGTGGCGGGGAGCGCCAGCCGGCCGTTGCGGAGCTGGTCCAGCACGGCCCGCAGGCGCGCCGCGACCCAGGACCTGCCGTGCTGCGCCGCAAGGTCGCGGCACCAGGGGCGGGCCAGCACGCGGTCCACCCCCGGGATCGCTCGTCGGGGGTCCGAGGCCGAAGGCGGGCGGCTCACTGACGCGGGACGCGCCGCGGCACTGACGGGCGACGGGCGGCAGGCGCGAAGCGGAGGCGGGAGGTGTCGGGGGGGGGCGTGTCGGCGGCTTGGGCGGTGTCCGGCGGAACTTGAGTCGTGTCGGGCAGCGCTTGGACGGTGTCCGGCGGGGCCTGGGTCGTGTCGGGCAGCACTTGGGTCGTGTCCACTTGCGTCGTGTCTGGCAACGCCTGGGCGGAGTCCACTTGCACAGTGTCGGGCAGCGCCTGAGTCGTGTCGGGCAGCGCTTGGACCGAGTCCGCCTGCGTCGTGTCCGCGGCGGCGGCTGCGCTGTCGGTCACCACTGTGGTGCTATCCACTGCCGTGCTGTCCACCGCGGCGCTGTCCACAGCCGGCTCCCAGACCACCAACGCGGCCGCTTCCCCGCTGGCCGCTCCAGCGATGTTGCCCACGGAGGTCACGCCCGCCAGGTAGGGGGTGCCCGGGTTCAGCCGCCACTCTTCCAGGACGCCCACCAGGGCTTGGGAAGGAAGAAGCTGCCCGGAAAGGCCGCTCGGGTCGTTCTCACCCGCCGTGCATCCGCCCGGGGCCGACGACGGCGGCGACGGCGGCGGCTGGTCCTCCCCTTCCCCGCCTGCGGCGGCGCGGGCAATCGAGTCGGCTCGCTGGGCCTGCCAGCGACGGTGCTCGTGCTCGTGGAAGATGCGCACGGCTTCGGACAAGGTGTCGCCCTCCGTCTCCTCCCATCGGGCGAAACCTTCGATCACGATCCCGGGGACGCACGGGTTCAGGTAGTCGTCGAACTCGAAGCGCAGGGTGACCGAGTCCTCCGCGGTGACGCTGGCCAGCCGGGCGCCGGTCGTGTCGGGCTCGATCAGCGAGAGCACCATGAGGCCGGTGTCGGCGGGCGCCGCCAGCTCGCCCCGCCGCCAATCGGCCAGGGGCTCGCGCGCGTCCACTGTGTCGTTGCGGTTGCGGTCCTGCCAAGCTCGCGCCTCGAAACTGCCGGAGGGGACGTAGCGGAGGGAGAAGACTCCCTGGCGGCCGGTGTAGTTCCAGTGGACCGGCGTCCCTTCTTCGTCCAGGAAGCGGGCCTGCACGCGCACGCCTTCAACGGCCTGTCCGGTCACCCGGTCCTCCACCACGCCCGCCACGACGTTGGGGACGAACTCGCCGCCGGTCGAGACCACCAGGTCGAACGGGTCCGGGAGTTCGTTGCCGAACATGTCGCGGACGACCGGCAGCACCGTGATCCGGTAGACCCGGCCCGGGAGAAGCGCGTCCTGGGTGCGGACCCTGATCCCGTCGCGGCCGTGGCTCACGCGCACGTTCCCGGCGGAGGGGGAGACGACTACCGCGTCGTCCATCGTGCCGGCGGACGGCCGTTCGCTGATCCTCTCGCTGAAGCGGAAGTGGAACTCCCGCAGTTCGATGCTGTCGGCCACTGTGGCGAAGGTGTCGGGGACTGTCTCGACGACGATCGGCGGCAGGCGGTCCTCGGGGCCGCCGCGGGGAGGCTCGGGACGGGCGCAGCCTGCGGCCAACGCCGAGATCCCCGCCAGCGACAGCAACGGGACGACGGTCGAGCGGAACACGTCTGCTCCGCCTACCCGCCGTCCGGAGGAGACCCGGCCAGGGACGCCCGCTTCTCCTTCAGCTTGGCGAGGCGGTCGGTCCACGACGCGGCCTTCTCCCGCTCCCGCTCCACCACGGCCGGGGGCGCCTTCGTCGTGAAGTTCCGGCTGGCCAAGCGGGCTTCGGCGCCCTTGAGCCCGGCGGCCAAGCGAGCGATCTCGGCGGCAAGGCGGTCGCGCTCCTTGGCCACGTCGATCACGCCCTCCAGAGGGACGAAGAGTTCGGTGCCGTCCCGCAGCACCGCGCTGGCGCCCGCCGTCCCCGCCGCCGGGAGCCCGGCGGTCTCGACGCGTCCAACCCGAGCGAGCCGCCGGAGCGCCGCGTCTCTCCCCTCCAGCAGCGCGGCGGCTCCGTCGCCGGCCACATGGAGCGCGACTTCCTTCCCTTCTCCCACCCTGTACTCCTTGCGCATCGCCCGGACCTGCACGATCAGCTCCTGAAGGCGCTCGAACCGCTCCTCGGCGTCCGGGTCGGTCAGCTCGGGCTCGGGCGCAGGCCAGCGGGCGGCGGCGAGGGGACCGTCGGCGGCGGCGCGTCCGGGGAGACGGCCCCACAGCTCCTCGGTCACGAAGGGGACGAAGGGGTGGAGGAGCCTGCACGTCTGGTCCAGCACGTGGACCAGCAGGGAACGGACCGTCTCCCGGTCCGAGCCGTCGCCCCGCAGCCGGTCCTTGGCCAGCTCCAGGTACCAGTCGGCGAACTCGCCCCGGACGAACTCCCGCAGCACTTCCGCGGCGCCGTGGATGCGGAACCCGTCCAACTCTTCGGCGGTACGCCCGGCGGCGAACTGCAGGCGGGAGAGGATCCAGCGGTCTTCCAGCGGGAGGCCGCCGGGCACCCGAGCAGTCGCCTCCTCCAGCGGCAGGACCGGGTCGTCCCCAAGGCTCATCAGGGCGAAGCGGCCGGCGTTCCACAGCTTGTTCACGAAGTTGCGACCCGGCGAGAACGCCGCCTCCAGGTCCTCGTGGTCCAGCCGGATGTCGGCGCCCACGCCCGCGCTGGCCACCAAGGTGAACCGCAGCGCGTCGGCCCCGTAGAGCTCCACCACCTCCAGCGGATCGATCCCGTTGCCGAGGGACTTGGACATCTTGCGGCCGTGCTTGTCCCGCACCGTGCCGTGGAGGTAGACGCGGCTGAAGGGGACCTCGCCCATCGCGTGGCAGCCCGACATGATCATGCGAGCGACCCAGAAGAAGAGGATCTCGGGCGCGGTGGAGAGGACGTGGCCCGGGTAGAACGTCGCCAAGTCCTCGCTCTCCTCCGGCCAGCCGAAGACGGAGAACGGCCACAGCCACGACGAGAACCAGGTGTCGAGCACGTCCGGGTCCTGTTCCAGATCGCGTCCGCCGCACTTCGGGCAGGCGTCCGGGTCGTCCCGGAGGGCCATTGCCTCGCCGCATCCGCCGCAGTACCAGACCGGGATGCGGTGGCCCCACCAAAGCTGCCGCGAGATGCACCAGTCGCGGATGTTCTCCATCCACTGCTCGTACACGCGGGTCCAGCGGCCGGGCACGAAGGAGACGGCGCCCGTGCGCGACGCCTCCAGGGCCGGCTCCGCCAGGGGCTTCATCCGCACAAACCACTGCTCGCTCAGGCGGGGCTCCACCACGGTGTCGCAGCGGTAGCAGCGGGGGACGGCGTGGGCGTGGGCGTCGCGGCCCGCCAGCAGACCGGCCTCCTCCAGCCCGGCCAGGACGGCCTTGCGGGCCTCGAAGCGGTCCATTCCTCGGAAGGCGACCGGCGCGTTCTCGTTCATGACGGCCTTCTCGGTCATGACTTCGAGCACGTCCAGGCCGGTGCGCGACGCGATCTCGAAGTCGGCCGGGTCGTGGGCCGGGGTCACCTTCACCATGCCCGTGCCGAACGCCGCGTCCACGTGCTCGTCGGCGACGACCGGGATCGCGCGGTCGGTCAGCGGCAGCTCGGCGGCGGCGCCCACCAGCGCCCGGTACCGTTCGTCGTCGGGGGCCACGGCGACCCCCGTGTCGCCCAGCATCGTCTCGGGGCGGGTGGTGGAGACGGTGAGGTGCCAGCGCCCGTCTTCGGTCCTGTCCACGGCGCTTGCTCCGGCGGCCCGGGCAGCGGCGGCGGCCTCCTCGCAGCCCGGCGCCAGCGGGTAGCGGATATGCCAGAGGGCGCCCTGGGACTCGGACGCCTCCGCCTCCTCGTTGGAGAGGGCGGTGAGGCAGCGGGGGCACCAGTTGATGATGTACTTGCCGCGGTAGACCAAGTCATCCTCGTAGAGCCTGACGAAGATCGCCCGGACGGCTCGCGACAACCCTTCGTCCAAGGTGAACCGGGTCCGGCGCCAGTCGCAGCTGGAGCCGATCGACTTGAGCTGGTCGATGATCCGGCCTTCGGTCTGCTCCACGTGCTCCCACACGCGCTGGAGGAAGGCTTCGCGGCCCAAGTCGTGCCGGGTCTTGCCGTCCGCCGCCAGCTTGCGCTCCACCACGTTCTGGGTCGCGATGCCGGCGTGGTCGGTGCCCGGCACCCACAGCGCCGCGCGGCCCTCCATCCGGCGCCGGCGGATCAGCACGTCCTGGATCGTGTTGTTGAGCCCGTGGCCCATGTGGAGGACGGCGGTCACGTTCGGCGGCGGGATGACGATGACGTAGGGGTCGCCGCCGTCCCCGGCGTCGGCGTGGAAGCAGCCGCTCTCCTCCCAAAGGCGGAGGACCCGAGCCTCCACGGCCCGAGGATCGAAGGTCGTGGGGAGGGTCAACGCGAGCGCGTGGTGTCCGGCTTGATCACGGGGGGCGGCTTGCCCTCGGCTTCGGCCTCGGCCTCTGCCTCGGCGCGTGCCGCAAGCTCCGCCCGCCGGCGCTCCTCACGCCGCTGCTTCATGACCTCCGCCCGTTCCTTCCAAGACTGGCGGGCCGCAAGCGAACCCGCCGCCCGGTCGATGTCCGAGAAGCGGAACGCCGCCTCGGCACGTTGGCCGTTGTAGTCGGGCGGCGGGCCGAAGCCGAAGGGGAGCGGGATCGTGATGTCGCCCAGGTGCAGCCGGCCGGGAGTGACGCCCCACTTGCCGCCGTCCTCGTCGGTGTGCGTCCAGTCCAGGGCCGCCCTCTCCCGCTCCGCCGCCGCCAGCGCAGAGTCGTTCATCGCCTCAATCGCGGCGAGGAGGCGGAGTTCGAGCGCTTCTTCCGGGGTGGGCTCGATCGGCGCCGGATCGAGGGCGCGCCAGAGGCGGGGGCTGACGGGTCCCGCGCGGAGGCGCTCGGCGGCGGAGCGGTAGCGTTCCGGGAACCGGAGGCGCAGGTCCTCGAAGCTCGGCAGCTCTGGGGCGACGTCGGGGTCCTCCGGGGTCTCGATCTCCGTCGGGTCGGTGGGCTCGACGGGCAGCGGGCCGTCGATCTCGAGGATGCGCACGACTTCGATCCCGCTGGACGAGGCGGGTGGAAGCGGAAGAGCGGGGACCGCGGGGCGGTCGGCGGGGCCGGTCGAGAACGAGTAGACGACGACGAGGAGGATGTGGGCCAGGGCCGAGAGGACCAAGCCCGCCGCCAAGGCTCGACGGCCTCGGCGACGAAGGGCGGGGCCAGTGGGTGCCGGGGGCCGGTCCTCCGTGGCGTGTCGCATCGTGGGAGCCCTACCCCGACGGGGGCCCGCGCGTTCCCCTGGGGGTGATGGGATCGCCCGCCTCCACCGGGTTGGTCACTACGGAGCCGCAGGAGAGCTCGACGGTCACCCTGTCGCCGGGGGACAGGGGGCCGATCCCGTCGGGCGTGCCGGTCAGCACCAAGTCGCCCTCCTCCAGCGTCATCATGTGGGACGCGAAGCTGACGATGCGCTGCGGCGAGAACGCCATCTCGTCCGCGCTGGCCCGCTGTCGCTGGCGGCCGTTCACCCGCGTCGCGAGGGACAGGGTCGCAGGGTCCACCGACGCCGCGTCCACCGGTTGGCCCACGGGGCAGAAGGTGTCCATCCCCTTGGCCCGGGTCCACTGGCCGTCGGTGCGCTGGAGGTCCCTGGCGGTCACGTCGTTGGCGGCGACGACGGCGCCCACGAAGGACCAGGCGTCGCTCTCCGACACGCGACGGCAGCTGCGGCCCATCACCAAGCCGATCTCGCCCTCGAAGTCCACGCGGCCGGCGTCGGGCGGGACGCGAACGGGCGCCCCCGACGGGATCACCGACGACGGCGGCTTGAGGAAGATGAGGGGCTCGCGAGGGACCGTGTTGCCCAGCTCCGCCGCGTGCAGGGCGTAGTTGCGCCCGACGCAGACGATCTTGCTGGGCCGGCCGGCCACGTCAGCCCGACCGGGAGTGGATGACGGTGCCGACGAGCGCGCCCACTGCCGCGATGCCGAGGAAGCTCGCGATGACCGTCCACCAGAACCCCACGTCCGAGTGGCCCCCGCCCCACCCGAGGGACGCCGTGCGGGCGGCGGCGGCGGACAGCGCGAGGAGACCGAGTCCAGCAAGGAAGCCGAGAGCCTTCTTCATGATTGGGATCGTCCGCGGGGGGGTTCGAGGGACTGGAAGCGCGCCGTGGGGTTGGAGGTGGGTCCCGAAGGCCTGGGTTGCCGCGCCTTGTGGAATCTACGGGCGCAGGGGCGGGGGTCAACGGCGGAGAGCATGCACGCCGTGGTCACCTCGCATAGAACGCCTCCACGTGCCGCCTCGCGTGCGCCCACGGCCCCTTGACCAGAGGCATCGGCGGCAGCGTCTGAAGCATGACCCGACCGTAGCGCTTTCGGAGGATGCGGTCGTCGAGCAGCACGACCACGCCTCGGTCGGTTCGGCGGCGTACGAGGCGGCCCACGCCCTGCTTGAGGCGGATCGCGGCGTCGGGGACCATGAACTCCCAGAACGAGTTCTTGCCCCGTTCCTCCATTGACTCGACCCGGGCTTCGGTGACGGGCTCGGTGGGCACCCGGAACGGCAGCTTCTGGACCACCAGCGCGCGGAGCGGGTCGCCGGGCACGTCCACGCCCTCCCAGAACGACGCCGTGCCCAGCAGGACGGCGGCCCCCGACTCGGTGAACCGACGGAGGAGCGCGGAACGATCGGCTTCGCCCTGCACTTGGAGCGGCCAGCGGGCCTCGGCGCCCCGGGCGCGCAGCTCCCGTGCGACCCCCCGCAGCGCGGCATAGGAGGTGAAGAGGGCGAAGAGGCCCCCGCCCGAGCACTCGGCCACGTCGTGGATCACCCCGGCGACGGCTTGGTGGTAGGTGCCGCCGGCGTCTCGCGCCCGTCCCGGCGCGGGCAGGCCCGTGGGCACCACCAGGCAGGTCTGGGAGGGGAAGTCGAAGGGCGAGTCGAAGACGGCCTCGGCGGGGGGCGGCAGGGGATCGGGCGTCGGCAGGGGAGGTCCGTCGCTGTCCAGCAGCGACCTCTGCGCCGTCCGGGCCGCAGCAGAGGCGGGGCCGCCACCACCGCCGGGCAGGCCCAGGCGGTCCTTCAGGTAGCCGAAGCCGCCGTCGGCGGTCAGGGTGGCGGAGGTGAGGACGGTCGTCTTGGCGACGCCGAAGAGGTGCTCGGCCAGGATCGGGCCCGGATCCACGGGGGCGGTCGCCATCACCAAGTTGCCGACGTGGCCGATCCCAGCGGAGGTGGCCCACCTCCCGCGGCCGGGCCGAGCACCGGCGGCCGACCGCCGGGAGCGCCGGAGTTCGATCCAGCGCACGATCCGCGGCCCGTCTTCCGAGCCGGGGAGGAGGCAGCGGCGCAGGGCGGTCTCGGCGTGGTCCAGGCGGTTCGAAGAACCCCGCAGGTCGAGCAGGCGGCCCTCGAGCTGCGGGGCCAACTCCTCTTCCCCGTCCAGGCGGTCGTAGAGCGAATCCAGCTCCCGCCTCAGATCCGCCAGCGAGAGCAGCGTGCGCTCCAGGGACTCGGCGATCGCTGGATCGGAGGTCGGCTCCAGCCCGTCCGAGGCGCCCGGACCGCCGGGCGTCCCCAGCCGCAGCGGGCCGCGTCCGGTGCGCTCCTCTGCCCAGGGCTCCATGAAGCCGACGAACTCGGTGAGCGCCTTGCGCAGATCCTCGACCTTGCCGCGGGTCCGGCGGATCCGGGCTGCCAGCTCCTCTGCCGCCCCGGGGCCGACCGCCAAGCGGATCGCCTCCTCGATGGAGGGCAGCACTCCCTTCCCCTGGCGGTGAAGGCGGGCGACGGCGCGGAAGAGTCCCGCGCGCGTGGCCTCGGTCCCCAGCCGGTTGGTGGCGGCCTCCTCCAAGTGGTGGGCCTCGTCGAAGACGACGCGCTTGTAGGGGGGCAGGACCGCCGCGTCCCGGACGTTGTCGGTGGCGATGCGGACGGACAGGTCGGAGAAGAAGAGCGCGTGGTTGACGACCAGCAGGTCGGCGGCGGCGGCGTTGCGACGGGCGCGCTGGTAGTGGCACGCCTGGAAGTAGGGGCAGCGCGCGCGCATGCAGGCGTCGGTCTCGCTGCGGACTTCCTCCCACACGTCGGAGGCGGGCGTGAAGCCCAGGTCGGCCCGGGAGCCGTCGTCGGTGTGTTGGAGCCACTCCAGTATCGCGGCGATCTCGTCGGAGCGGTCGGTCGGGAAGAGAGTGGCCGCCGACTCCCCCGCCAGGAGCGCCCGGCGGATCGAGACGTAGTTGCCCCTGCCCTTCACCAACGCCCACCGGACGTCTTCGCCCAGCACCTCCTCGGCCAGGGGGATGTCCTTGCGGACCAGCTGCTCCTGAAGGTTGATCGTGTTGGTGGAGACTACCGTCCGCTCCCGGTTGCGCACCGCCCAGCGCGCCGCCGGCAGCAGGTAGGCGATCGACTTGCCCGTCCCCGTCCCCGCCTCCACCAGCCCTGTGCCGCCCTCGTTGAAGCGTTTCGCCACGAAGCGCAGCATCCCGCGCTGCCCCGCCCGGTCCTCGTAGCCCGCCATCGACGCCAGCGGCCCGGCGGGCGCGACGATCCGCTCCAGCTCGTCCGCGTCCAGGGGCTCGACCCGCTTGGGCTCGCGGGGCTCCACGACCACGTACATCCGGTCGGCCCGGTTGTTGACGATCGCGGTCCCCAGCCCCTCGTCGTGGAGGCGGGCGGCAACGGCCAGGTCCGCGTCCGACGGCTCCAGCACGCCCGACGGGTGGTTGTGGATCATCACCCCGCCTTCGGGGGCGTCCCGGGCGACGGCCAGCACGGCGGACCGGTTCCCGCGAGCGACGGCCCTGGGGTTGACGACCACCCGATCCCGGGCCACCTCGGCGAGGAAGGAGACTTCGCGACCCTCGGCGCGGGCCACCTCGTCGCGAACGATCCGCGCAGCCTCCGGAGCGAGCCGGAGGGGCAAGGACGTCACGTCTTCAGCTTCTTCTTCTTTGCCGCCGGGAAGAGGACGTTGTTGAGGATCAGCCGGTAGCCGGGGGAGTTCGGGTGGAGGGCCAGGTCGGTGGGGGCGTCGCCGATCTGGTGCTCGGGGTCCTCCGGGTCGTGGCCTCCGTAGTAGGTCCAGGTCCCTTCCCCGGCGGCGCCGTGGATGTACTTGGCCCAAGGCCCTTCCTTCGCCAGCTGCACGACGCCGGGCTTGAGGCGGTCGATCGAGAACGACGTGGTCAGCCCGTAGAAGTCCGGCAGCACCGACTCGTGGTTCTGGGTGAGCATCGCCGGAACGGGATCGAACTTGGCCGAGAACTCGAAGAGGGTGAACGCGCCCAGCTCCTTCCGCCAAGGCGTGTTGACCTGGTGGCCGTCGATGTCGGAGAAGGAGTTGACGGAGGGAGCGACCTGGATCTCGGCGTCCCGAAACGCCATTGACGAGCCCCAGTCCACCTTGGCGCCGGCGTCGGGGTCCGGGGGCGTCCCGTCGGAGTAGGCGGCTGCGATGTCCACCGACCCCGCGGCGAGGGCCAGCTCCAGCGTCTCGGGCGCCGAGCACATGGCAAAGAGGAAGCCGCCGTCCTCCACGTACCGGCGGATGCGCCGGCTCACCGCCTTCTTCAGCGCGGGCACGTCGGGGTAGCCCATCGCCAGCGCCGCCTCCTCGTTTCGGGCGACCTCCTCCTCCAGCCACGGCGCGCCCGCGTAGGTGATGTAGAACTTGGAGTACTGGCCGGTGAAGTCCTCGTGGTGCAGGTGGAGCCACTCGTAGTCGTCCACATCGCCCTGGATCACGTCGGTGTCCCAGATGCGCTCGTAGGGGATCTCGGCGTACTCCAGCGCCATCGTCACGGCGTCGTCCCAGGGCGCGCTGTTGGGCGGCGTGTAGATCGCGACGCGGGTGGCCTTCTCCAGCACGATCGCTTCCATGTTGGAGACCGAGACCGTGCCCCGGATGCCGGCCTCGTCGGCTGCTCCGATCGGCTGGACGGTGACGCCCATGAGCGCCGCCCTTCGCCGCGTCGCGTCCGTGTCGGCCAGCAGGAACGAGCCGCCCCGGTAGTTGAGGAGCCACTCGGCCCGCCCGCCCCGCTCCAGCACCGAGTACGCCAGCCCGTACGCCTTGAGGTGGTTGGCCTGGCTCCGGTCCATCGGCACGAGGAGCATCTGCGCGGCACCGTTCTCGGCAAGGGCGACGATCCCAAGGGCGCAGCCGAGGCAACCGAGGAACAGCCTGTGGGCGACTTTAGGCAGGCGACGGCGGAGGGCGCGAGCGCGCCTGTCGCCGGAGCGACGGGAGCGGTCGTCAGCGCGCGAACGGGCGGCGGCGCTCACTCGCCGATCCCGCGGAGCCGCTCCAGCTCCCGGCGCGCGCTGGGCACCACGGGGCTGGCGGGGTGCGCCACGATCAGCTCCTCCAAGAGCTGCGCGGCCTCCTGGGCGCCCCCGGACTGGGAGGCGACCGACCGGGCCAGCCGCAACGCCGTCTCGGGAAACTCGGGAGCGTCGGCGTGATCGGCGACGATCGTGCGGCGGAACGCGGCAGCCTCGGCGGGAAGTCCGGCGGCATCGGCGGCGCGCGCACCAAGCGTCAGGACGGCCGGCAAGTCCGTCGCCGGGACGGCGTCGACCCCGGCCTGCACGGCCCGGACGGCGGCGGCGGGGTCGCCGCGGTGCGCCGAGACGGCGGCCCGGGCGGCCAGCAGGGCGCCGACGGGCGTGAGGCGGCTCAGGGCAAGGGCGAGCGCAAGCGTCTCGGTGGCGTCCGCGGGCTCCAAGTCGGGAAGCGAGGCCTGCAGGGCCGCCGCCCCTTCGGCTATTGCGCCGCCCTCCAAGAGGAGAAAGGCGCGCTCCAGAGCCGCGCCCGGGCCCTCGATCCCGTTCAGCACCTCCAGTGCGGCGGCCGTGTCGCCTTCGCGCATGAGCCGAGAGGCCAACGCGGCGGAGAGCGAGTCGAGCTCGCCCGCGTCCGGAAACTCCTCTCGGTAGCGAGCGAACGCTTCGCGCACCGTCTCCATGTCGTCCGCGGCGATGCGCAGCCGAAGCTCCTCCGTCCACGCCGCCCGCCTCCCGCCGGAGCCCGGCGGATGGGAGGCGGCGACCCGCGACAGGGCGCCCAGTGCCGCCGCCGTGTCCCCTGCGGCGAGGGCGACCGACGCGATCCGCTCGTCGTTGGCTCGGCCCTCGGCTTCGTCCCGCGTCATCTCGCCCAGCCGCCCGTACGCCCAAACGGCGCTCTCGAACCGGTCCAGGTCCTCCGCCCGGCGAGCGAAGCCCAGCAGGAAGCCCCGCGCCTCGCGGTCGTCGAAGCGCTCCAGCGCCGATTCCGCCATCGCGCGGGCCTCGCCCCCCAGTCCTTCGCGCAAGGCGATCTCGGCTCCGATCTCCAGCTGGGACGTGGTGGCCGGCCCCGTCCCCAGAGCCGCGACGACGGCCGCGCTCGCCCGCTCCCGCTCCTCGCCCAGGCCCTCCAGCCGGCGAAGCACCTCCGCGGTCTGCGCCCGGTCCCGCGCCAGCGCTCGCGCCCACGCTTCGGCGCCGTCCTCGATCCGTCCGGCGGAGGCGTGCACGTCGCCCAGCGCCACCAGCAGCTCCGGCGGGTCGGCCAGCGCCCGCAGTCCGTCCTCGATCAGCGCCGCCGCCTCCCCCGCCCCGAGCGCGTCCGCGTACACGGGCGCACTCTCCACATACGGCGCCGAGGACCCGGGCATGGCCCGCACCCAGTCGGCCACGGCGCCGTTCAGCGCCGACAGCGAGTCGCTCTCGACCAAGACCCGCAGCTTGAGCGACCACACGGCGCTCGCCGACGGGTTCCGCGCCAGGAAGGCATCGGCGACGGGGAGCACGGCCGGCAGCCGCCCGGCGGTCCTGGACAGCCTCTCCAGCGCGAACACCGCCGACGAGGCGCCCGGGCGACGTCGCAGCAACTCCTGCAGCGTGGCTTCGGCGCCCTCCAGGTCGCCGCGAGCTTCTTGCGTCGAGGCGTCCCGCAACATGCGGTCCTCGATGCGCGGCAACCGGCGCTGTCCCGCGGCCTCGCTCGTCGGCACAGCCAGCGCCGCGGCAAGGATGCAGCCCGCGGCCAAGGCCAACGCGAGCGTCCCGACGCGGGCGCGGCGCGGCGCCATCGTCACTGCTCCTGCCCCTGATCCTGATCGGACGCGATCGGCCGACCCGTCGTCCCCGTGCCCGACTCCCCGTTCCGGTTCAGCCGCTCGAAGTAGCTGATCACGAGCGCGCGCTGCCCGGGAGGCAACGCCCGCAACGCCGCGGCCGCCGGGAGACGGAAGCGCAGGACGTCCAAGTCGCCCTGGGTCAGCGGCCCGGCCGACTCCCGCGCGATCTCGGACGGCGTCTCCGACTCCCGCTCCTCCGATTCCTCGTCGCGCTCCAGGCTGCGCCCGGCGTCCAAGAGGCGGTGAAAGAGCCGCTCCTGGCGCCGAAGCACCTCCGGGTCCAGCCGTCCGCTGGCGAGCGCTTCGGCCAGCCGCTGGGCCTCCTCCGCGAACGCCGACAGGTCCCCCAGCGGATCGGGTCCGCCCTCCTCCTCCCCGCCCTCGGACTCGGATATCTCTCCCAGCTCCCGAGCCACCTCCTCCTGACGGGCGGCCATCTCGTCCACCTGCCGGTTCATCGTCTCCTCGCCCAGCTGCATCGGCGACAACGACGACGCGTCCTCCATGATCTCGCCCTGCTGCTGGGCCAGCTGCTGGAGCTGCTGCATCATCTGCTCGGAGGCCGTCGCCGATCCCTGCGACTCTCCCTGCTGCCCGGAGGTCATCGCCAAGCGGGCGACTTCGTTCAGCGTCCGCACCACCTCCTCGGCGGGGACGGCGGGCGACGGACCCCGGCTGCGACGGCTCTCCATCGCCTCGATCGTACGGTCCAGGTGCTCCATCGCCTCGCCGACGGCGGTCATCAGCTCCCGGGCGCCGGGGGCCGCCATCTCGGTGTCGGCGGCGTAGTTCTCGGCCAAGTTGCGGATCCCCTGCGCGACCGCCGCCTCGTCGCCCCGGAGCGCCGCCAGCTCCGACGCCGTGGCGCCGACCATCTCCCCCCGCAGCTCCGACTGGCGGCGGGCCAGCGCCAGCGCGTCCACGGCGGTTCGGCCCAAGGCGTTGCGCAGCGCCTGCATCATCTCCTGCTGCATCTGCATCATCGCTTCGCTCAGCTCCTGGGAGACCCGCGACATCTCTCCCGCGGCCTCCTGAGCCTGCTCCGACGCGCTCTGGCTGCGCCCCTGAGACGCCATCTGGCTCGCCTGCGTCATCTCGCCGCGGGCCTGGGAGAGTCGATGCCTCGCTTCCTGCACGCCGGCGCCCGCGTCCCGTTCCCCCGCTTCGTCCAGGCGCTGCTGGAGCGATTCCAGCTGCCGCTGAAGCTCCGCCGCATCCTCCTCCAGCGCGTTCTGCTGTTCGGCCCGGAGCGCGTCGTCGGCACCGCCCTCCCGCATCGCTTCGGCCAGCAGCTGCTGCTCCTCGGCCAAGTCCTCCGCCTCCCGGCTGGTGGCCCGGAAGTCCTGGTCCAGCGCGGCTTGGCGGAACTGCTCCACCGACGCCTCTAGGCGGCGGCGCAGGTCCTCCTGGGCCTCGGCGATCTGATCCAGAGCTTCCTGCAACGCCTGGGGGTCCATCTCCGCCAGCCGCTCCATCTGCTGGGCCAGGGCGTCCTGCTGCTGCTCGGGCGCGGCGTCTTCGAGCAGCTCCTCCAACCCCTCGATTCGATCGGCGAGCTCCGGGTCCGCCAGCCCTGCGTCTCGGAGGGCCTCCCGCAGCTCGGATAGCTCCCGCTGGAGCGAGTCCACCGCCGACATCATCCGGTCCTGCCGCTCCAGGGCCTCGGCGACCTCCTCTCGCGCCTCGAAGCCGTTCTCCCGACCGTTGCGGCCGCTGCGCTCCGCATCGCTTCGGGCCTGATCGTCGCGGGCTTCCTGCTCCGCCCGCTCCGCCTCCTCGGCCAGCGACTGCACCTCGTCGGCCGCCCGCTCGATCTCTTCCTGCGCGGCCCGCTCCAGCTCCGAGAGCTCCGGCATCCGCAGGACATGCTCGGGGGTCTCGGCGGTCTGGCGGGCCGGGTGGTTGTCGATCGTCCTGGCCCGATAGCGTATTGCGTCGCCCGGGGAGAGGTTCCAGTCGGACACGTCCAGCACCGGACGGATGATCGCCCCGGCCGTCCCCCCCAGCTCGACGCCCCGCGTCACCGGCTCGCCCACGTCGCCTAGGGCGGAGACCCGGCGGGCCACGATCTCCACCCGTTCGAGCCCGTAGTCGTCCTGAACCCGCACGACCAGCGGCTGGCGCATCTCCACCGGCAGGATCGTGTCGGGACCGGGGTACGCGATCTCCACCTGCGGGGGGCGGTCGGGCACTACCTCCAAGGCCAGGGGCTGGGGAGCGGTGGCCGCCGAGCCGCCCGACGCGTCGTCGAACTCCCAGGCGTAGACGCCGGACCGGACCGGGGTCCACGACCCTTGGAAGCGGGCACCGTCCACGGCGAACGCCAGCGCGGTACGGCCCTCCTCGTCCACCAGGGCGCCGCTGCCGATCTTGCGGCTCCCCTCCCCTTGGATGCGGAGGCGGGTGCCGGCGGGCAGAACCAGCGGCGGCGCCTCGTTGCGGTACTCGTCGTCCGGCAGGCCGGTGTGGGGCGGGTAGGCGACGTCCAGCGCGAACGTGCCAACGAAGAGCGGGTCCACCGGCGTCAGGACGTGGACCGGGCTCCGCGCGCCGTCGGGCGCTTCGACCCAGTAGCGGGTCTCGGCGTTGACCGGCGGCAG
Source organism: Longimicrobiales bacterium (assembly GCA_958296005.1). Taxonomy (GTDB): domain Bacteria; phylum Gemmatimonadota; class Gemmatimonadetes; order Longimicrobiales; family Gaopeijiaceae; genus CATQHQ01. The sequence goes on along the minus strand of CATQHQ010000002.1, from coordinate 1,123,338 downwards.
GGCCGACCGCCCTTCCCCGCTCGTCAGGACGACGGTTCGGCCGCTGGCCACCTGTCCCGTCACGTCCCATCGGAGCCCGACGCTGTCCCGAAGCGGCGCGTGCACGGCGACCTCCACGACGGCGCCCCGCGCCACCTCCGCGGTCCCCGGCGTCACGGACACGGGAGGCAGAACCGGCTCGGCCAGGACCGCGAACGGGCGGAGGAGGCCGTCCCAGGCGTTGAACGCGCGCACCGGGGCCAGCGCGGCCACGAGAACCACCGCAGGGACCGCCACCGCCAGCGACGCGCCCGCCCGCTTGGCCATTGCTTCGGCCCGGCGCCCGAGAGAGCCCGAGAGAACCTTGGGCTCGCCCGACAGCCGCGCGCCGACCAGCTGAAGCGCCAGCTCCCGCAGTCCCGGCGACGTGCCTGCGGGTGCCGAACGGGAGAGCTCCAGGCTCCCCAGCGTCTCACCCTCGTTGAGCCCGACCTCGGCGTCGATCGCCCGGGTGATCCGGTGCTCTGCGCCCCACCGTCGGCCCATGCGCCGCCACCCCGCGACGCCGGCGCCCGTGACCGTCAGCACCGCCGCGACCAGCAGCAGCGGGCCGGGGCTCCCGGCCCTCCACCCGTCGCTCCCCGACAGCCAGGGGGCCAGCGCCATCAGCGCCAGAACCGCCGAGACGCTCCACGCCGCGGCCGTCAGCGCGAGCCCCCGGAAGAGGTGTCGTCGCACGTCGGCGACAGCCCGGTGGATGCGAGCCGCGGCCGGCCCTCCGCCGTCTCCGCCAGCGCCCGGCTTCACGACGACCAAGCCGCCTGGGCCATTGCGAAGACGAAGATGTTCACGCCCATCCGCAGCGCCGCCTCCCGCGTCTCCTCCGGGTCCTCGTGCACGTCGGCGTCCTCCCACCCGTCGCCCAGGTCGGTTTCGTAGGTGTAGATCACGACGAGCCTGCCCTGGTGAAAGATGCCGAACGCCTGGGGCGCGCCGCCGTCGTGCTCGTGAACCTTCGGCAGCCCGTCGGGAAACTCGTAGGGCGAACGGAAGACTGGGTGGTCCCGCGGCAGCTCCACCAGCTCCTTGTCGGGGAACACCCGAGAGATCTCCAGGCGGAACGACTCGTCCATGCCGTAGTTGTCGTCGGCGTGGAGGAAGCCGCCGCCCAGTAGGTAGCGCCGCAACGCCAGCCTCTCGTCGGGAGAGAATCGGACGTTGCCGTGACCCGTCATGTAGAGGAACGGGTAGTCGCGGAGCGCAGGGTCGCCGGGACCGACCGGCACGTCGCGCTCCGCCGTGGGAATGCCCGTCCGCTCCCGCACCGCCGCCAGCAAGTTGGGCAGCGACGACGGGTTCGCGTACCAGTCTCCGCCGCCGTCGTACTGAAGGCGCGCGATCGCGACGGGACCCGACGCCTGGGCGGCGACGACGGGCGATGCAATAGCCGACAGGGCGGCGACGACGCCCACGACGGCGATCGTTCGGGCGGTCACGACGTCTCCCCGGCCCCGCGAACCACGTCGTAGGCGTCGCCGCGGGCGAGTCCCGTCCGCTTGGCCAGTTCCTTGGCGGCCGCCGTGGGCGCCAACCCGTCGTCCAGCAGCTCCGAGGCGATCTGGCGGGCTTCCTCCGGGTCCGACTTCCCGTCCCCGTTCCGTCGTCCCTCGACCACCACCGTCACTTCGCCCCGGGGAGGCGACTCCCGCCAGCGCAGCGCGGCGTCGGAGAGCGTCCCCCGAAAGACTTCCTCGTGGAGCTTGGTGAGCTCCCGGCAGACGGCCACTCGGCGCCCGGCGTGGGCGCGCTTCGCCAAGTCGTCCAGCAGGCGCGTCACGCGCACCGGCGACTCGAAGAGCACGGTGGTGTCGGATGCGGCGGCGATTCGATCCAGCATCTGCTCCCGCCTCCCCGCCTTTCGCGGCAGAAACCCCAGGAAGGTGAACGGGACGCAAGGTAGGCCCGAAGCGACCAGCGCCGCGAGAACGGCGGACGGACCCGGTACCGGCATCACCTCGAAGCCCTCCGCAACCGCGGCGCCCACCAGTCGCTCGCCCGGGTCGGAAAGCAGCGGCGTGCCGGCGTCGGAGACCAGCGCGACGTCGTCGCCCCGGGCCAGCCACGCGAGGGCTTGACCGGTTCGGGACGCTTCGTTGTGCGCGTGGAGGGAGACGGCGCGGGCGGGCGAGCCGGCGTGGCGGAGGAGGATGCGCGCTCGCCGGGTGTCCTCCGCCAGGACATGGGTCCCCGCACAGAGGACTTCCGCCGCTCGGGCCGTCAGGTCCGACAGGTTCCCGATCGGCGTGGCCACGACGAAGAGCCGGCCGCCCGCCAAGTCAGCCGCTCCCCCGCGTATCAGAGGTGCTGTTCGATCTTCCGCTTCAGCACGGCCTTCGGCACCGCCCCGACCACCGTGTCCACGGGCGCGCCCTCCTTGAAGAAGAGGATCGTCGGGATCGACCGAACCCCGAAGCGGATCGACGTGGGCTGATTCGTGTCCACGTCCAGCTTGCCCACCCGGACCCGGCCCGCGTATTCGTCTGCCAAGTCGGCGACCACCGGGCCCACCATCCTGCATGGGCCGCACCACTCTGCCCAGAAGTCCACTAGAGCGAGACCGTCGTGACCCTCGATCTCTGCCGCGAAGTTGTCGTCCGTGACCGTCAGTACGTTCGTGCTGTCCGCCATGGTTCCCTCCCTCGACCGGTTTGGGCCGGCGCGTGGTTGTTCGGATTGCGTATCGTAAGCTAACCGATTCGCGAGCCGTTTACGCCCGACGACCCCCCGGAGGAGCCGCGCCATGAGCGCCGAGAGCACGCTTGCCGACTTGACGCTCGACCACGTGGCGGTCGCCGCCCGTTCGTTCGACGACGTGCTGCCTCTGCTGGAGAGGCTCACGGGCGCCACGGCCACGGCGCCGGAGCGGGTGGAGGTCCAGGGGGTGGAGGTGCGCTTCCTCGGCAACCTGGAGGTGATCGTCCCCGTCGACGCGGGCACTGGAGTCGCCCGGTTTCTGGACCGACGCGGGCCGGGACTGCACCACGTGGCCTACCGAACCGACGACGTGGCGGCGCTGATGAAGAAGCTGGCGGCGGACGGGTGCGAGTTCACTTCGCCCGAGCCGACGACGGGACGGGACGGACACCCGATCGCGTTCCTGCATCCCCGGTCCACGGGCGGAGTGCTGATAGAGCTGGTGCAGAAGTAGTAGGGGGCGACGGCGGCGGCGGTCATCCGGTCAGGCGCTCCAACTCGACCTGCTGCACCAGCCACGAGCCGTCCCGGGCCAGGACCACGACGAAGGGGACCCCCGGCACCTCGCGCCCTCCCACGGTCACGTCCACGAGGACCCGAACGGTCGGGTCTTCCCTGCCGGCGACCTGCTCCTCGGCACGCACGCGGTAGGCCGAGGGGGCCAGGATCGCGGCCATCAGGTCCATGCGAAGCTCGACGTCGGACCAGCGCGGGCACGCCTCCCCGATCCCAACCCACGAACCCACCTTGCGCAGGGCACAGCCGGCAGTGCCGCCGGTCTCGGCGACCGGGCCGTTGGACGTGCCGAACGAACGGGCCATCTCCGACAGGTCCCGGAGTGCGGCCGCCTCCAGGAACGACTCGACGGCCTGCGACGGGCCGGGCGGCGGGTCCTGCACCGCCAGCGGCGGCATCGTCGCCCCGCCGCACCCTGCGAACGCCGAGGCCGCGACAACGGCCGAGGCGAACAACCCCCACCGCCCGACCACTCCGATTCGCGCCATGACCGATCTCCAGCTTGCTTAAAAGGGGGGAACGGAGGCCGGTTCGGTTCCGACCGACGGGGGCAATCTTGCACGCCGCCGGTCATCTTCTGGTCATCGCCTTGGGCTATTCGCCGCCTACCCGAAGCGCCAAGCCTTCCCCGTCCGGCGCAGCCTCCACTCGTACGGCGCTCCCCGGCGCGACCTCCCCTTCCAGCACCGCCATCGCCAGAGGGTCCTGCACCAGACGCTGGACGGCGCGCTTGAGGGGCCGGGCGCCGAACGCGGGGTCGTAGCCCTCCCGGGCGATCCGCGCCTTGGCCTCGTCGGAGACTCGGAGCGCCACGTCCTGCCGAGCCGCCAGCTCCGCCACCCGAGCCAGCTGGATCTCCACGATCTGCTCCAGGTCGGACTCGGCGAGGGGCCGGAACACCACCACGTCGTCCAGGCGGTTGAGGAACTCGGGGCGGAAGTGCTCGCGCAGCCGAGCCTTCACCATCTCCTCCACGCTGTCCCAGCCGCCGCGGTCGGCGCAGGCCAGGATCTCCGGCCCGGCGATGTTCGAGGTCATGATCACCACCGTGTTGCGGAAGTCCACAGTGCGGCCCTGGCCGTCGGTCAGTCGTCCGTCGTCCAGTATCTGCAGGAAGACGTTGAAGACCTTGGGATGCGCCTTCTCCACTTCGTCGAAGAGGATCACCGCGTGGGGGCGGCGGCGGATCGCCTCCGTGAGCTGGCCCCCCTCCTCGAAGCCGACGTAGCCCGGGGGCGCGCCCAGCATCCGGGAGACGGCGTGGGGCTCCATGTACTCCGACATGTCCATGCGCACGATCGCCCGCTCGTCGTCGAAGAGGAACTCGGCCAGCGCGCGCGCCGTCTCGGTCTTTCCGACCCCGGTCGGCCCCAGGAAGAGGAACGAGCCGATCGGCCGATCCGGGTCCTGGATGCCGGCCCGAGCCCGGCGCACCGCCCGCGACACCGCCGCCAGCGCCTCCGCCTGTCCCACGACGCGCCTCGCCAGCAGCGACTCCAGCCGCGCCAGCCGTCTGCGCTCCGAGTCCATGAGGCGCGTGACCGGGATGCCGGTCCACTCCGCCACGACCTCGGCCACATCCTCGGACTCGACCTCCTCCTTCAGGAACTTGCCCTCCGCCTGCAGCCCGCCCAGCCGCGCTTCCGCCTCCTCGATCTCCCGCAGGGCACGCGGGATCTCGCCGTACTGAAGCTCGGCGGCCCGCTCCAGCTCGCCCCGCCGGGTGGCGCGCTCCGACTCGGTGCGCAGCGCGTCCACCTTCTCCTTGAGCTCCTGGATGCGGGTGATCTGGATCTTCTCGGCCTGCCAGCGAGCCTTCATCCCCTGGCTGGACTCGCGGAGCTCCGCCAGCTCGGCGTCGACCCCGGCCAAGCGCTCCCGGGCGCCCTCGTCGTCCTCTCCCGCCAGCGCCTGCCGTTCGATCTCCAGCTGGACGATCCGCCGCTCCACATCGTCGATCACCCGAGGGAGGGAGTCGATCTCGATGCGGAGTCGGCTCGCCGCCTCGTCCATCAGGTCGATCGCCTTGTCGGGCAGGAAGCGCCCGCCGACGTAGCGGTCGGAGAGGCGGGCCGCCGCGACCAGGGCGTCGTCGGTGATGCGCACGCCGTGGTGCACCTCGTACCGCTCCTTCAGGCCCCGCAGGATGCCGACCGCGTCCTCCACCGACGGCGGCGCCACGTAGACGGGCTGGAAGCGCCGCTCCAGCGCCGGGTCCTTCTCGACGCGCTTGCGGTACTCGCCCAGCGTGGTCGCCCCCACGACCCGCAGGTCGCCCCGGGCCAGCGCCGGCTTGAGCATGTTGCCCGCGTCCACCGCCCCTTCCGCGGCCCCCGCGCCCACCAGCGTGTGCATCTCGTCGATGAAGAGGACGAAGCGGCCGTCGGACTCGGCGACCTCCTTGATGACGGCCTTCATCCGCTCCTCGAAGTCGCCTCGGTACTTCGCGCCCGCCAGCATCGCCGAGATGTCCAAAGCCACCAGCGCCTTCCCGTTGAGGGACGCCGGCACGTCGCCCGCGACGATCCGCTGGGCCAGTCCCTCGACGATCGCGGTCTTGCCCACCCCCGGCTCGCCGATCAGCACCGGGTTGTTCTTCGTGCGGCGGGCCAGGACGCGGATCACCCTGCGGATCTCGTCGTCGCGTCCGATGATCGGGTCCAGCTTGCCGCGGCGGGCGGCCTCGGTCAGGTCGTGGGAGAAACGGGCCAACGCCTGAAACTTCTCCTCCGGGTTCTGGTCCACGACCCGGTGGGAGCCCCGAACGGCCTCCAGCGCCTCCTCCAGCGCCTTGCGGACCACCCCGTGCCGCTCGAGAACGTCGCGGGCCGACCCCTTTTCCTCCGCCAGCCCCAGAAGCATGTGCTCGGTGGAGACGTAAGCGTCGCCCAGGCTGCGGGACGCCTCCTCGGCCTTGTCCAGCGCACCCCGCAGGCCGCGGGAGAGCCCGGGGTCGGCACCGCCCGACATCCGAGGACCGCGGGCCAGATCCGCTTCGGCGGTCCGGGCGACCTCCTCCGGCGCGGCCTCCATCTTCTGCAGCACCGGCGTCACGACACCGCCCTCCTGCTCCAGCAACGCCTTTAGCAGGTGGATGCCGCGCACCTCCGGGTGCTCGCGGCGTCGGGCTTCGACGGCGGCGGCCTGCAGGGCCTCGGCAGCCTTCACGGTGAGTCGGTCGGAGGTCAGCATCTTGGGGTTCATCTCCTTATTCCTGGTCGTTCAACCCTTCGGGCCTGCCATTTTGGCAGGTCTTGGGTCGAGCGCGACGGCCCGGCGTCGTCGGGTCTGCCATTTTGGCAGGCGTCTGCCAATTCGGCAGGTTCGCCCGGGTCGTTCGACCCGTCCCCCGCTATGGAGATGAAAGAAACGGGCCATGGTTGCGGGGGAACCACAGGCACGATCACCCCGACCGCAGTCCGGTCACAGTGGTCAACGCGGGAGACCGAGCAGTCGCGACCTCTTCATCGCTCAAACCCACTGCACGTCCTGAATGGCCGACCAAGGGACGACTTCCGTCGCGCCGCGACTGTGGAGCCGGTCGTTGCCGCCGTGCACGATGCGGGTGGCAAGCGACAAGTGGGGGTTGACGTGCTGGGCGTGCTCGGGGAACGGGTCCAGCGGCCGGGGGAAGCCGAACATGACGGTGGCGCCGGACATAGTCTCCACGGCGATGATGTGGCGGGCGGTCTCCACCAGCAGGTCCAGCTTCAGGCCACGGACCTCGCGAAGGTGGAAGAGGCGGTTCGCCTCGCCCCGGTGGGCGCGGGCCTTGATGATCTCCGACGCGCACCAGCTTTCGAACAGCGCACCCCGCAGCGGATGGACGCGCAACTGGTCGGGGTCGCGAATCCCCAGCAGGTGGCAGGCGAGTCCCGAATCCACGAAGTACAACTTGGGCGTCTTGACGAACCGCTTGCGCAAACGCGGCCGCCACGGCGGCGCTCGGAAGACGAGGAAACCAGCTTCGAGAAGCGACAGCCACACGCGAATCGTGGGATGCGCCACGCCCACGTCCGACCCTAGCGACGACAGATTCAGTTCTCGGGCCGCGCGCCCGGCGGCCAAGCGCATGAAGCTGACGAACCTCGGCAAGTGGGTCGCCCGGAACGCTTGGCGCACATCGCGCTGGACATAGGCCTCGGCGTAGTCGGCCAGCCATTCTGCGGCAGGCAGCTGTTGGTCGTGGATGCGCGGGTAGCCGCCGGTCCAGACAGTGGTCCACAGGTCGTCGGTGGACGCCCGGCCGCCCTCGGCTGATGACGAACCGGTCTCCGGGGGAAAGCGCCGCGTTTCCTCCAAGCTCAAGGGTAGCAAGTTGAGCGTGGCCGCACGGCCCGCGAGGGACTGGCCGATGGTCTTGATCAAACCGAAGTGCGATCCGACGAGCACGAACCGGCCTGGCGTCGGATCGTCGTCCACCTTTGCCTGCAAGTACGAGAAGAGGCTCGGGACGAGCTGAGCTTCGTCGAGGATCACGGGGCCGGCGTGTTGCGCCAGAAAGCCCTTCGGATCCGTCTCGGCGAACTCTCGAACGTCGAGCCGCTCCAAGTTCACATGCTCGTGGTCGGGGAAGCACGCCCGGGAGAGGGTCGTCTTCCCGGACTCGCGCGGACCGGTCAGGACCACGACCGGCGACCGGCTGGCGGCATGGCGCAGGTGCGGTCCGAGGGTTCGAGCGATCACGTGCAGCGGGCACTGGCCGCTGGCCGACGCCTTCGTCGAGGTGCAGGTGTGGTCCGCGGGCTTGGGCGATCATGCGCAGCGAGCTCCAGCGGTCGGCTGACGCCTTCGTTGAGGTGCGGACGTGGTCCCAGCGCTGGGGCGGTCGTATGCACGGATTGGAAATGATATTTCCGATTGGTACGCATGGCCTGCGCGGTCAGGAGCGTCCTCGTTCTTCCATCGGCTGGTTTCATCGGCGACGCCGTCACCGGCGAACCCGGGACCCCAGCACCTCGGGGGCCTCGCCGCCGCAGGCCTCGTTCAACCCTTCAGGGCCAACTTCACCAATTCTCGAAAGCGGCTCACGGGATTTCGGCCACGCGGCGTCTGGGTGAACACCAGCACGACCAAGCCTCGCGACGGGTCCACGAAGGCGCTGGTGCCGTCCGACCCGCTGTGAGAATAGGAGCCGTCGGCGGCGACCGACCAGCCGTACGCGAGAAGGGCGGCCGCCGCCAGCGGAAGCGGCGCAGGTGGCCGCTGGACGAGTCGGCTAGGCGCAAAGATCGGAATCGACATGGCGGCACCAAGCTGAAGTCCGGAGGGATGAGCGAGCGGCGCACCGCTCGAAGAGGGTCCAGAGACTGCTACGTGGGAATGATCGCCGCTGGGCGACAGTACGCGAATGGCTGAGTGGGACTGGCGCATTTCTTGATGGGACCCGGTCCGGCGGGCTATGTGGACGCCACCGGCGCAGACCCGCCAGCGAGGCGATCCCCTACTGTTCCCCGCCCCCGATTTCGGCCACATTCAAGGTCCCATGGCCACGAACGAAACGGTTTCGCCGCACCTCGACCGACGCACGGACCTGCTGGACCCGGCGACGCTGGTGCAGCTCGGAGGGATCGACATCGTCGCCCGCCAGGTGGTCCACGGCTTCCTGCTGGGCCTTCACCGGTCGCCCAACCGGGGCTTCTCGGCTGAGTTCGCCGAGCTGCGGGCCTATCAGCCGGGGGACGACCTGCGGACGCTGGACTGGCGGATGTTCGCTCGCTCCGACCGCTTCTACGTCAAGCAGTACGAGGAGGAGACGAACCTTCGCGCCTACATGCTGATCGACGTGAGCGAGTCGATGGCCTGGTCGTCGCGCTCCGGTCTGCCGTCGAAGCTGTGGTACGCCAAGCACTTGGCGGCGGCGTTGTCGCTGATCCTGGTTCGCCAGGGCGACATCGTGGGCCTGATGGCGTTCCACGAGAAGATCGTGCGGCAGATCCGGGCGCGAGGGGGCAAGGTCCACTGGCGAATGCTCCTGCAGCACCTGAACGCCCTCGAAAGCGGCGGGCGGACCGACGCCGAGTCGGCGATCCGCAAGGTGGCGATGCGACTCAAGCGCAAGGGCTTGGTCATCCTGCTCTCGGACCTGCTGGTCGAGCCGGCCGAGACGGCCAAGGCGCTCGCCTACCTTCAGCACACGGGCCATGAAGTGCTGGTCTTCCACTTGGTGGACCCGGGCGAGAGAGACCTCCCCACGACCGGCGAGACGCGGTTCGTGGACCCGGAGACCGGCGAGTCCCTTCAGGTGTCGGTGGCGGACATGCGGCGCCAGTACCAGCAGGCCGTCGAGGACGCCGTGGCGGAGTGGACGACCAAGCTGACCAGCCGGGGGATCGCGTACTCGACGATCGGAACCGACGAGCCCCTTTCTCGGGCGCTTCGGCTCTACCTGTGGAAGCGCCAGCGGCTCCCTTGACGTTCCTCATCGGCGATCGCGCCCCGAGCCGGCTTCCATGGGCTTCCTGAACCCGGTCTTCCTGCTGGCCGGGTTGGCGGTGGCGGTGCCGATCTTCCTGCATCTGTTCTACCGCAGGGAGAGCAAGACGTTCACCTTCCCGGCGATCCGCTACCTGCTTCGGACCGAGCGCGAGCGGTCGCGGCAGATCCGCACCCAGCAGCTGCTCCTTCTGCTCCTGCGGGCGGCCGCGGTCGTGCTGCTGGTCCTGCTTGGCGCGCGGGCGCACTTCCCGGGGCCGGGGACGAGCCATGAGCCCACCGCCCTGGCCGTGGTGATCGACAACTCCCTCAGCACGACGGTCGTCGAGGACGGGCGGCGACGGCTGGACGCGCTGAAGGCCGTCGCGCGGACAAGCGCGGGCGGGGCGGGACCGGACGACGTCATCTGGGTGATTCGGGCCGGGACGCCGTGGGAGGCGACGACGCCCGGGAATGCGGCGCAGGCCCTCTCGGCGATCGACGAGACGCAGCCCAGTCACGGGCGGGGCGACCTGATCCGGGCGGTGGCGCGGGCGCGGGCGCTGGTGGCCCAGAGCGACCTGCCGGCGCGAGAAGTCCACCTGATCACGGACTTGCAGGCCACGGCCTTCGCGGGAGCGGGCGCGGGCGCCGGCGGGAGCGGGAGCGGCCCCGCGGACGACGTGCCGGTGGTGGTGTTCGGGGCGCCGGCGGAGGAGCGGATCAACCGAGGGATCGCGGGGGTCGTCTTCGGCGGCGGGCTGGCGCCCCTTGCGGGACGGCGGACCGAGGCGGCGGTGACGGTGGCGGGCGGGACGCCGGGAGACACTTTGGGCGTTCGGCTGTACGTGAACGGGCTGGTGCGGGGCGCGGCGCGGACGCCGGCGGGGGCCACGGTTCGGATTCCGGCGGGACCGTTCCCCAGCGGGCGAGTGGAGGGATGGGCCGAGATCGACCCCGACCCCCTGACCGCCGACGACCGCTACTACTTCTCCTTCGCGGTGCGGGAGCCGACGCCGGTGGCCGTGCTGGGAGACGCTCCGCTGTTCGTTGCGGAGGCGGCGGCGGTGCTGGCGGAGAACCGGCGGATCGTGCTGGAGAGCCCGGCGCGGGCGACGACGCTGGTCAGCGCCGGAGGCCAAGGGCTGGAGCAGCGACGCCCGGACCAAGCCGCCTTCGTGTTTCCGGTGTCCGACGCGGCGCGCCTGCCGGCGCTGAACCGCCGACTGGCCGAGGCGGGGATCCCCTTCCGGTACGCCATCAGGGGCGGCGGCGCGGCGCGGCTGGCCGGGACCGAACTTCCCGTGGAGCTGGAGGGGCTGTCCGTTTCCCGCTACTTCGACGTGGAGCCGGCGGGCGGCGGCGGGACGCTGGACGACGGCGCGGCGACGGTCGTGGCAACGTTCTCCAACGGGGATCCATGGCTCGTGACGGGCGACGCGCCGGCGGGACCCTACGTCCTCCTGGCGTCGCCTTTGGACGAGGCGTCGAGCGAGCTCCCAGTGTCGGCGGCGATGGTGCCCTTGCTGGAGTGGGCCGTGGACCGGTGGTCCGGGGGCGGCGCGGGGCTGGCCAGGGTCTCGGCGGGCGATCCCGTCCGCCCGCCTCCGACGGCCTCGGTCGTCCGGGACCCGGACGGGGCAGAGCACCCGGTGGACGGCGACCAGCCCTTCCCGGCGACGCCGGTAGCCGGGTTCTACCGAGCCCTGGACGGCGACAGCGTGGTCGAGACGTTCGCCGTCAACGCCCCCGCCGCGGAGACCAGCTTGGCGCCGATCGACAGGGGCGGCCTTCGCCAAGCGGTCCCGGGGGTGGTCGCCGTCGAGCGCGACGCGGACTCGTGGTCGGGCGTGATCTTCCGTGCAGGCCGAGGGCCCGAGCCGTGGCGCTTCCTGGCGGTCCTGCTCCTCGTCCTGCTGCTGGTGGAGAGCAGCATCGCCGCCTCCACCAGGATCTTCCGTCCGTCCAGTGCCTGACGGGGAGCCCCACGCAGTCGCGGCTGCCGTAGCCGCCACCCCCGCCTTTCACGCCCTGGCACGAGACCTTCCGAGCCCCGGCCAGACCACAACCGTGGGGGGCTGCGCCGGTTCCCTTCCGCTGGTGGTGGCGGCGGCTCTGGCAGGGCGGCTCCCCAACCGGATCTGGGTCGTCGCGGCCTCCTCGCCACGGCAGGCCGCAGCCCACATGGCCGACCTGGAAACCCTGCTGGGCGCGGACGCCGTCGCCGAGTACCCGCAACGCGACGACGCGACCGACGCGGACGCGACTGGGAGTTCCGGCTTCGAGGTGTCGGGCCAGCGCGTGGAAGCCGTCGAGTCCCTTCTGGCCGGACGGGTGCGGGTCCTGGTGGCCACCCGTCGCGCCCTGCAGGAAGTCGCCCCGATCCCCGACGACTTGGCGGGACTTCGCTTCACCGTCGCGACGGGCGTGGAACTGGCCCGCGACGACCTCCTCGCCGCTCTAGAGGCCCGCGGCTTCCAGCGAGCACCCGTCGTGGAGGAAGTGGGCCGCTACGCCGTCCGGGGCGGCATCGTCGATCTCTTCTCCTTCGGCGCGGCGGCCCCCGCCCGAGTCGAGTTCTGGGGCGACGAGGTGGAGTCCGTCCGACTCTTCGACATCCTGAACCAGCGCTCCACCGACACCGTGGACCGGGTCGACGTGCTGCCCGTGGACTTCAAGCGAGGCGCAGATGGCGTGGGCGCGACCGAAGGCCCCACCGCCGCCTCGACCCGCTGCTCGTTGCTGGACCGCCTCCCCCACGACGCGACGCTGGTCCAGGTCGGCGTTCACGACTGGGATCGGGAGGCCCGAGCCGCCTGGGGGCGCGCCGACCACCGCTGGCGCGACGAACGGCGCCACGGCAACCCGGCCACGCCGCCCGGCGACCTCTTCCTTTCCCCCGAGGCCCTCGCGGACCGCGTGGGACGGCTCCCCGGGCTCGTGTTCGTGGAGGAGCACGTCGGCGCCCACGTCGTCCCGACGGCCCCGCCGCCGCTGATCGACCGGGACACCCGCCGCCTCCGGGAGTTCCTCGCAGACGCGGCCAAGGACGGCGCCGACACGCTGATCCTCTGCGACAACGACGGCCAAGCCGCACGGCTGGAAGAGCTCGTCGCCGAGCGCAGCGGCAGACCGCCGCCCGGCTGCCAGGTAGCGGTGGGAGCTCTGACGGGGGGGTTCCGGCTGCCGGAGTCGTCGCCCCCGGTGAACGTCCTCACCGACCACGAGATCTTCCGTCGCAGTCCCAAGCTTCGGCGGACCCGCCGCTTCCGGGGCGCGGCGTCGCTGGAGAGCTTGGCCCAGCTCTCGCCGGGGGACTACGTGGTCCACATGGAGCACGGGATCGGTCGATACCAAGGAATCGAGCGGATGGAGGCGGGCGGCGAGTCGATCGAAGCGCTGGTGGTCGCGTACGACGGAGACGAAGTGCTGCGAGTGCCGGTCCAACAGCTGGACCAGGTGGAGCGCTGGGTCGGCGGAGACCCGGACGCCAAGCCCCGGCAGGTCCACCGGCTCGGCGGCAAGCGCTGGAAGACGGTCCGGAAGCGCGCCGAAACCGCGATCCACGAGATGACCGCCGAGCTCTTGGAGCTCTACGCCGCCCGCCACGCCCGCTCGGGCCACGCCTTCCCCGCCGACACCCGCTGGCAACGCGAGATGGAGTCGTCCTTCCTCTACGAGGACACGCCCGACCAGCGCGAAGCCGTGAAGGCGATCAAGGCCGACATGGAGTCGCCCAAGGCGATGGACCGGCTGGTGTGCGGCGACGTGGGCTACGGCAAGACGGAGGTGGCGGTGCGGGCCGCGTTCAAGGCGGTGCAGGACGGGAAGCAGGTCGCCGTCCTCGCGCCCACCACGGTTCTGGTCGCCCAGCACGCCAGGACGTTCGGCGACCGGATGGCGGAGTACCCCGTGCTGATGGCGAGCCTCTCCCGCTTCGAGTCGCCCAAGCGCCAGCGGGAAGTGCTGGCGGGGCTGACCGACGGGACGGTGGACGTGGTGATCGGCACCCATCGGCTGCTCTCCGCCGACGTCGCCTTCAAGGACCTGGGGCTGCTGGTGATCGACGAGGAGCAGCGCATGGGGGTCCGGCAGAAGGAGCGGCTGAAGCGCCTGCGCACGACCGTGGACGTCCTCACCCTCACGGCGACGCCGATCCCCCGCACCCTCTATCTGTCCCTCGCGGGGATCCGAGACCTGTCGCTGATTCGCACTCCGCCCCGGAACCGAATGCCGGTGGTGACGCACGTGGTGTCGTGGAGCGACCGGCTGGTGGCGGAGGCGTGCCTACAGGAGCTGGACCGGGGCGGCCAGGTGTTCTTCCTGCACAACCGGGTCCAGACGATCGAGACGGCGGGCGCCCGGGTGCGGAAGCTGGTCGGCCCGGGGACGGTGGACGTGGCCCACGGCCAGATGGCGCCCAGGGAGCTGGACCAGGCGATGACCCGCTTCGCGGAGGGAGAGACCGACGTGCTGGTGTGCTCGTCGATCATCGAGAACGGCTTGGACGTGCCCAACGCCAACACCCTGATCGTGGACGGCGCCGACCGCTTCGGCCTCTCCCAGCTCTACCAGATCCGGGGCCGGGTCGGTCGCTCGGACCGGCGGGCGTTCTGCTATCTGATCGTCCCCGACCCGATCTCCGACGAGGCGGAGAAGCGGCTGCGGGTGCTGGAGCACTACACGGAGCTGGGAAGCGGGTACCAGATCGCCCTGCGCGACCTGGAGGTGCGGGGCGCTGGGAACCTGCTGGGCGAGGACCAGTCCGGGTTCGCGCACGCCGTGGGGCTCGACACCTACCTTCGCCTGCTCGACGAGGCGGTCAGGCGGCTGGGAGACGGAGCGAAGCGGAAGCAGCGACCCCGCCCGGAGGTGACGATCGACGCAGGGGCCTACCTGCCCGACGACTACGTGGCCGACGAGCACCAGAAGCTGCACTTCTACCGGCGTCTCTCCCGGCTGACCAGCCGTCGCGGAGTGCGGGAGCTGGCGGACGAGATGACCGATCGCTTCGGCAGGCTGCCCCCCGAGGCCCGCCGTCTGCTGGACCAGTCGTTGCTGGGGATCGCGGGCCGGGGCGCCGGAGTGAACCGCATCCTCGTGCGCGAGAACCGGGCGCGGGTGAACTTCGACGTCGCGGTCGTGCCTCGGGTGTCTGCGCTGGAGAGCGCCCTGAAGGGGGAGCGGGTGGCGGTCGAGGTGCGCCGCGCCATGCCCTTTTCCATCGTTATTGAGTGTTACGATCCGGGGCGGCTCGCCGAAGTGGTGGTGCGCGCCCTGGACGCCCTTGGAGGACGCTGGGATGACGACAAGACGAGGTGACGCGATGAACGCGAGAGTCCGTGCCGGCGCATGTCTGGCCCTGCTCCTACCTGCCGCCGCGTGCGGCGACGGCAACTTGGCCGAAGCCGACGGGCGACGGTTCACCGTGGACGCAGCGGCCCAGCTGATCCTGGACCACAGCACTCTCCCCGGCGACAGCCAAGTGGTGCAGGTGGTGGCCGAGCTGTGGGTGGACTACACCCTGCTGGCGCGGCACCTGGAGGCCGACACGTCGCTGACCTCCTTGGACGTGGACGACTTGGTGCGGCAACCCCTGGAGGACGAGACGCTGGCCCGGCTCAGCGAGGAAGTGGTCGAAGCCGACACGGTGGTCGGCGACGACGAGCTGGCCGAGCGCTTCGCCGCCGAGATGCCCGGGGCGCAGGCCACCGCGTCCCAGATCCTGGTGCTCTTCCCGCCGGGAGCGACGAACCGACAGCGGGACAGCGTGCGGGCCGCCGCCGTCGGGCTCCGGGAGCAGATCGCCGCCGGGGCCGATTTCGCCGTCATGGCGGAGCGGTTCAGCGCCGACCGAGGAAGCGCGGCCCGGGGCGGGAGCCTGGGCACTTTCGAGCGGGGACAGATGCTGCCGGCGGTGGACAGCGCCGTCTTCGGGCTGCGCCCAGGGGCGCTGAGCCAGCCGGTCGCGACCGACCTGGGCTACCACGTGCTGCGGCTGGAGCGGCTCGAGGTGCCGGAGCTGGCGGAGGCCGGCGCCGAGTTCCGCCGCCGCATTCAGATGGAGCGCTTGGCCGAGGCGGAAGCGGCGTACATCGCCAAGCTCGACTCGACGTCGGGTCTGGCCCTGGTCGGCGACGCCCGGGCGGTGGCCCGAGCGCTGGCCGAGACGACGCCCGCCCGCCTCTCGGGCCGGGCGGCCCGACGGTCCCTCGTCGCTTGGTCCGACGGCGACTACACCGCGGGGGAGTTCCTCGACCTGATCCGCATCTCGCCGGCGGGGTTCGTGGAGAGCGTTGCCGGCGCGAGCGACGAGGAGCTAGAGACGGTCCTGCGAAGCGTCGCCCGTCGGGAGCTGCTGCTGACGGAAGCGCGCGGTCGGTCGTTGGAGCCCGCACAAGCTCGGGTGGACTCGGTGCGGACGGCGGCCCGCGCGACGGTGCTGGCCCGAGCCCGCGAGATCGGTCTGGCGGCCGCGGTCACCGGCGACGGCGGCACGGAGGCGGCTGCGCCTTCGCCGCCCGACTCGGTTGCGGCGCCCGACTCGGCAACGGCGCCTGCCACCACCGCCGAGGAGCGCGTGGATTCAGCGCTGGTCCGCATCCTCTCGGGCCGTCAGGAGGTTCTTCCGCTCGGGGCCGTCATCATGCTCCTCCGGGACCAGGGCGACTGGCGGATCCACCAGACGCGCATCGGCGCCGTGCTCGCACGGCTGGAGGAGCTGCGATCGGCGATCGCGGGAGGAGGAAGCGCGGGCCTGCCCTAGCTAGAAGTCGTGAGTGAGGCGCCAGATCTTCACGAACTCTTGTCCGACGTCGCCATAAGCGATTTCCGATACCATTCCTTCTTCCACGAAGTTCAGTTGTACACCATCGTGCCATTGAGACGCCACAGTCGTACATCTCTGCAAATCGATGACATCTATGCGGCTATGGAGGTACGACGACAACGTACCGTCCTTGGAGTTAAGCATGGTTCGCCCTGGAGGCCCGACCTCGACCATGCCGTCCCGCCAGTCTGGGCGTCTGTAGTGGAGTATGATCCAGAGACGGCCTTGGGAATCGACCATGATGTCGTGGATTTCGTTCCAGGGCGGGTTCTCCCACGTCCATGGGCCGGGAATACGTGGACCATCGTTGAGTACGGGTCCTTCCAGCTTTCCGATCCGCACGCCTTCCTCCGACCACGCCTCAATCAGATAGTCGTAGTAGTGCGAGCTGAAAATGTTGCCAGCCGGATCGGTCGTGAGTCGGCGTTGTGCGGTGAACCAACCGGAGTCCCGTATGCTTGGTTCGGACCTGATGACCGGCCCCAACGACGTGCTGATCGCACCATCGCCCGTTATGACGTGGATCGGGCGGCCGCTTCCCTCCGAATCAGGTATCCAAGCTTGAACTGCATAGCGGTCGCCGTCGGCTAGCGGCGTCATCGCGAAGACGGCTGTCGCCGGCAAGCTCTTTACTTCGTGCAACGTCATGTCGGGTTGAATCACCGACACTCGTGCTTGGCGGTTGTCGAATACATGCACTCGACCCAGCGCGTCGGTGTGCATGGGTTGGGCAAAGGCAAACTCCATCGGACCCTGACCCGCTCTGCCTACCGTGGCAACGAAGGTGCCCGTCGGGGCAAAAACCTTGATCTCTTCTCGCTGACCCACCCAGTAGTTGCCGCTGTGGTCGCGCACGATGTCGCCCAACGTGCCCCTGTCCGCCAAGTAACCGGCGTCCTCTACCGTCCCCAGCGCCGCCGCCAGTTCGAAGTGGACGGACGACGCACTCGACTCAACGACCGTGTCCTCGAGCTTGCACGCCTCGGAAAAGAAGGAATCGGCAACCGGGGACTCCGATCCGCAACCGATCGCTGCCGCCAACGGCAGTCCCGCCAATATGGCCGTCAGCCGTCTGGGCGTCACCTCCACCTGACCAGCTTCCAGGCGATCGCAGGCCCATCCTCCGATGTCGATTCTGCGGGCACCGATATGTGCAGGGCACCCTCGTCCTGAACCATGAAGTAGTAGTTGCCTCCACCAGCCAACTCTCCCGCGGCGCTGTAGCCGTCCCCCAAGCGGAAGCTGGCGCTACTCGGGCCGAAGTACTGGAACGCCTCGCGCACGAACGGAATGCGGTAGCCGGGCAGGCTGCTTCGGTCGTCCAGCGCGATGGACACCATCCAGTCGAGCCGGGCTTCCACCGGGTCCCAATCCGGCACGACCTGCCGCATCCTTCGCACCAACCCCTCGCCTCGGCCGACCACATCCCAGTTGGTGAAGTGGCGTCCATGCCACCCTTCGGCAGCACCCCAAACGACCCGGCGGGCGGCCGATGCATACGACTGGCCGTAGTCGAGCACCAAGCGCGACACTAGAAACCGAAGGAAGGAATGGCTCTCCCGGTAGCCGGCCACGAAGTCGCCCGTGTAGGGCAGTCGCAGGTACCAGCCCTGTATCGCCGCGCGAGCGTCGTGATTGGCGTCCAAGCCGAGTCCCGCCCACAGCCGAAGGCGCTCGTCGGCGAACCAGTTGGCGATCCCTTCGCCGCTCCATACCGCGCTCACACGGCCGATCGCCTTCTGTTGCCATGCGTGGGCGAGTTCGTGGGCAACCAAGCCGTAGTACCAACTGTTGTCGTCCTGGTACGAAAAGCGGCGGAAGTGCACCGTGGACTCGCGGAAGTTGGTCGCCGGGTAGTTTATGCCCGTAAAATCGTCGTCCCCACCGTCGTGGAACATGACCAGCATTTGGCCAGTCACATCGTTGCTCTGGGCCGGCCCGTCGCCGAAGGCAGTGCGGTAGAGCTCTTGGACCTCGGGCGAGCCCAGATGCTGAAACAACGAGTCCATGGCAAGGGCCCGGCGGTCGTCCCACAGAACGGGCAGGTCTTCCTTGAACACGGCCAAGACCACATTGGGCGGGTACAACGCCATGACCTGGAACGTCCCTTCGCGGTCGTTTCCCGTGTACCACTCGAACTCGTCGCCCACTCGGTAGGGAACGGTGCGCGACCAGACATCGTCGCTTTGCTGAAACGTCGTGGGCGGATGGACGTGAACGTGGTCCGGGCGCCGAGCCAGCGGGTCCGGTGCCGGCGGCTGGATGCGCGCCAGGAGCCCTGCCGTTGCGGAAGCCCCATCGGTACTGTCGGCCAAGGACAGATCGAAGGGCGTGCCGCCGTTGTAGTGCCACTCTTCCGAGACAAGCCGGGCCGCATCGATGTAGGACCGATCCACGGCTGCCAGCACGTACTGCGCGCCGGCGGCGGATTCGCCTCCCAACCTCAGGCAATGTTGGTTGCTGTCGAAGCGCAGCTCTTGGCCCACCTCCAACGTCGTCAAGGGGCCATGCCAACGCACCACTTCGGCGCTGAAGGCAACCCCGGGAGCACCCACGGTCAGCTGCCCAGTGCGGCTCAGCGCGCAACCTTCGGCTCGGGCGCCGGACAGCGGTCTCTGCCGGATCACGGCTTGCGTCGAGTCCACGACCACGATGCTGGCCGGCGGAGCGCCGTCCACCAAGACGGTCGCTGCGGACATCAAGTTCAGCCAACTGCCGCGAAGCGTGATCTCGTCGCTCTCCGGCCACTGATTTTGGACGCTTTCCTCGATCGCCAACTGCCTAGTCGTCGCGTTGAAGATCACTGCCTCCAGATCGCCCGCCCTGGCCGCCAAGCGGTTCTCTCCGAGCACCAGCCCCAACGTCCAAACCGAAGAGGCCCGGCCGCTGGAGTCGGTCCCCGCGCTCCCAGGGCTGACGGAGCCGCCGCCCGCCACGACGTCGAAGACGACTGGCACGGTGGGCACGGGGTTGCCGTACTCGTCCTGGACCACGACGGCCACGGACAGCATCTCCCCAGAGTTTGCCACGTGCTCTGTATCGCCGTCCGCGATTGCCGAGGCAGGCGGCCCGGGGACCACGGCCACGGACATGGTGTCGGAGAAGGCACCCGACCGCGCCAAGATAGTTTGCCTGCCCGCGACGGTCGCCACGGTCCACGTCGTGAAGGCCGCCCCATTGGCGTTGGTCGTCGAGAACGCCGGCGACACGCTTCCCGACGAAGGGCCGGTGGTGAAGTCGACCCGAACTCCCTCCACCGGCGCGCCCGAGGCGGTCCGCGCGTGGGCGGTGACGGCCACGGCGGTGCCGACCGTCGGCTCCAGGTTCGCGACGGTCAAGTCGATGACCGCCACTACTGGCACCGTCGGAGGGGGCTCGGGCGCAATGCGGTCGTCGCCGCCTCCGCAAGCCGCCAGCCAAGCCAGCAGCGTCGAACCGGCCAGCAGCCGTGCCGGCGGGGACCGGGGGATCATCGGCCTACCCCGGCAACGGGGACCCAGACAGCGGAAGTTGGTACCGCCTCCGGCACCACGACGCCGTCGGCGCCTGCCAGGGGACCGAACCATCGCAAGCCGGCTGCGCTCGCCGACAGCACGAGGGTGGAGGGTGCCGCGACATGCGCCGGACCCGCTCGAATGGGCGGTCGCGACGGATCCGTCCACGCCGAGGCCCGAGACGCCCCGGCGCCGAGACGCCCAGGTGAGACGGGTCCAGGAAAGACCGGGATGTCCCCCGCCGAAGCCGGCAGTTCGTCGTCGCCCACGTTGTCGCTGGACGGATACCCGAAGTGGCCGTTCCAGTTCGCTCCCCAGCACCGGAGGCCTCCGGCTCGCATGATTGCGCAGTTCTGATCCTCGCCCGAACCCAGCAACTTGGCGGCGGGACCTCCAAGCGACACGTCTTCCACGGACTCCACCGACTCGTCGAGGCCGCGGTTTCGCGTGTCACCCAGCCCCAGTGCACCAAGTTCGTTTCCGCCCCAGCAACGGACGGCACCGCTCTCCATGAGGACGCATGTGTGGGACCACCCCGCCTCGATCTGCACCACCGGCGACGGAAAGCGCAGCTCAATGGATTCGCCGGCGTGGTCTACATTGCCGACGCTTCGTCCGGCCCCAAGCTCACCGTAACCGTGCGCGCCCCAGCAGCGGACCGTGCCTCCTTCCATGACCGCGCAGATGTGGTAGCCGCCCAATGCGAACTTGGCGATCCGGCCGTCGAGGGGCAGGTCTCCCACGTCCGCAGGCGTCTCGTCGTCGCCGATAGGAGACGCGTAGCCAGCGCTCCGTCCATAGCCCAGGCCGTAAGTGGGCGTCTCGACCGTCGCTGTCGCCGGAACCCAGTCTTGGGCGTTGATGCCCCAGCACCGCCCTCGGCCGTTTGCCAGCGCCGCGCAGGTCATGCCCGCACGGCCGCCTGTCGCCACATGGACGGCCCTGCCTCCCAGAGGCACGTCGCCCATCTCCGCCGGAGTCTCGTCGTCGCCCACGATCTCCTCGGCCGACCAGGGGATACCGTACCCCGGCTGTCCCGCCAAGTTGCTCCCCATGCAGCGCAGGCCGCCGGACGCGAGCACCACGCAGAAGTGGTCCGCCGGACCGCCGCCCACATAGATGGGCGTGCCGCCCAAGGGCACGGGACCAGCCGCTCGGGGGTACTCGTCGTCGCCGACCTTGTTGTAGCCGTTCCCGTAGCCCAACGCACCCCAGTTCGGATCGCCCCAGCACCGAAGGTCCGATCCGACGGTAATGGCGCAACCTGCGTGGAGGCTGGCCTGCAACAAATCTTGCACTCTTGCACCTACGGGTAGGTCTGCCACATCTCTTGGCCGCACGACCCCAAGGTTCTGGAGGCCTACACCGTAGCCTAGGAGCGGTCTCGTGCCGTTGCCCCAGCACCGCACCGTTCCGCGCCGCGTGGATACGCAAACGACCTCGCCGCCCACTCTACCGCCGGTGATTTCATAGACCTCCACCGAGGCTTGCGTGGTCAGGCCCCGGTACTCCGCCGATACCTGAACAGATCCAGAAGCGCGACCCGCAACCGTGCCGGCCGCGTCCACCACTGCAACCATCGTGTCGGCGCTTGTCCAAGAGACGCCTTGGGCGCCATCCACGAGAACCGAGGTGCCGCGACGGTCGGAGAGGCTTGGCGCAACACCGTAACGCTGGCCGACGCCGATCTCGTACGCATCTCCGTGCTCGAACGACAGCGCTAGCGGAGACTCCAAGACGGAATGCTCCCCGTGCCATCCCAAGTACTGGTGGCTTGCGGCGTCTCGCCCGAATAGGGCCACCGCCGTGGTGCCGGAGCTCCTCGCGGTAACGCACATACGCAAGGACCGGCCGCCTTCGGCCACGTAGGCCGAGTCCACCCGCAGCGTCGTCGGGTCGAAGGATCCGGCGTACAGCGTGAAGTTGGCCAAGCTCGCCGGCACGGATCCGGTTTGCAGTGCGACTTGGATGCAACGCGACTCGCCTGCGGGGGTCCAGCGGCCACCGTTCCAGTCGAAGGCGGCAGGCAACCACTGCCAGTTTTCGGCAAACGCCTTGTCCGACGCGGATCCGTGGCGGGCAACGATCGCGTCGCGGCCGCCAGCCATGGGCTCGACCTGGGCGGTGGCCGCCGTTCCGTCCTTGGCGACGCCCGCGGCCCCGAGTCGGAACGCACGTCCCGGTTGCACGGCCCAGCTCAAGCCCGCGGCGGGAACCGCAATGGCCGCGCCCGCGCTGTCCGACAGCCTAGCGGTGAAGACGAACGGTTCGGCGTCGTCGCCGGCGCGCGTATAGGCGACGTAGCCGGCGGGAGACAGTTGGACGCGTGCCCCGGGAACGTGGTCCCCCGCCACCACCGGATCCGGGATCGCTTGGGGGGCCGCAGGGTCGTCGCCGGGCGCGCACCCGGCCAGCACAGCCATCAGCGCCCAGGAGGATGCGGCGGCGCGGGCCGTCCGGGCGCTCATGCCGAAAACAGCCTGTTCACGGTAGCCTTCAGCGCTTGGCCGACGCGCTCGCGAAGGTCCGTCGCCAGCCCGTACGCCGACAGCCAGAC
The DNA here is from genome assembly GCA_958296005.1 of Longimicrobiales bacterium. Lineage (GTDB taxonomy): Bacteria > Gemmatimonadota > Gemmatimonadetes > Longimicrobiales > Gaopeijiaceae > CATQHQ01. The sequence goes on along the minus strand of CATQHQ010000002.1, from coordinate 1,100,795 downwards.
GCCCAGCTTCCAGCGCTCTCCGCTTCCCTCCAGCTCCACATGCAAGACGCCGTCGCCGAACGACTCCACCACCCCGGCGAACGCCCACGGTCGATCGGAGTGCACGGCAACCCCCTCAAGAAACTCGCCGCCGTCCAACGGGAACCGAAAGGGCTCTCCGGGTGTCGCCGGCGCCTCGCCGAAGCCGCTGGACCCAAAGAGGCGGCTCCAGACGTCCTCTCGCGTTCCGTGGACCCATGGGCGGGCGCTGATCATGATCCGGGGGACGCCCGGATGCCGCTCGAGCACGTGCTTCAAGTTCCAGAGGAAGAACCGCCAACCGTTTTCCATCATGTACAGGAACTCGGCCGTTTCCGGCCCGCCGGCCAAGCCGGAGTTGATCAGGCGGAGCTTGGTGACGCCGTCCTGGGGCTCCAGGTAGTAGTCCAGCGTTGAAGCGGACGCTCCCTCGGGAACCACGTCCTCCAGCCGAAGATGGGCACCAGGGCGCCAGAGCTTGATTCGGCTCGTCCATTCGCCTTCGTCGCCCCACGAGACGGTGACGTGTCCGCCCTCGCCCGGCTCGACCGACGCGATCGGAGAGAACCATCGCGACAGCCATTCGCCGTCCGAGACCGCCGTCCACACCTCGCCGGGCGTCGCGCGGATTTCCACCGACAGCTCGATCGTTCCAGTATTGCTGTTCTTGCCGCTCATCGCTGCTTTCTCCGGGCGGGTACCACCAATCTGCTCCTCAAGAGGTTAGATTGGCAAGGACAGATGCGCACCTTGACCTGCAGGATTTTCATGAACGCGGCCCCTTTCCGATTCGCGCTTCGATGGCTCCCCCTCGCCTGCCTGCTCCCGGCTCTCGGGCTGCCTGCCCCGGCCGCCGCCCAGGAGGCGGAGCGGCCGGTGGACAGGGTGCTGGCGGTGGTGGGCGACTCGGTGGTTCTCATGTCGGAGGTCCTGAACCGGGAGCAGCAGATGCAGCTGGCCGGGATGCCCGTTCCCCAGTCCGGGAGCGCGGAGGTCGCGGCGTTCCGGCGGCGGGTGCTGGACGATCTCGTGGACAACCAGCTGATCCTGCAGGCCGCTGCCCAGGACACGCTTCTGGCGGTGGACGAGGAGATCGTGGAGGACTCCGTTCAAAACCGCTTCTCCCGGGTCGAAGGCAACTACGCCACCAGGGCGGAGATGGAGGCCGACCTGCAGCTGGACGGCTTCACCGTGCAGGCTTACAGGGAGATGCTGCGGGAGCAGATCCGCCAGTCGATGCTGGTAGGGCTCTACGTTCAGCGGTATGGGGGCGAAGGCTCCTTCGAGGTGACCGAGGACGAGGCTCGCGAGCGGTTCGAGTCGGGACGGGGCGACCTCCAGCAGCGGCCGGCCACGGTCGCCTTCAAGCAGCTCGTGCTCACGGTGTCCCCGTCCGACTCCTCGGTCGCCGAGGCTCGGCGCAGGATCGAGGAGATTCTCGAGCGCGCCCGGGCGGGCGAGGACTTCGCCCAGCTGGCGATGGAGCACTCGGAGGATCCGGGCTCCGCTCAGGCCGGAGGCGACCTAGGATGGTTTCGCCGGGGCGCCTTCGTGGACGAGTTCGAGGACACGGCCTTCGGGCTCCTGGAAGGGAACGTGAGCGACGTGGTGGAGACGCCCTTTGGGTTCCACATCATCAAGGTGGAGCGGGTGCGGTTCGCGGAGCGTCAGGGCAAGCACATTCTGATCCGTCCCCGAACGGCGCCCGCCGACATGGCCCGTGCCCGGTCGCTGGCGACGGAGTTGGCCAGTCGCGCCGAGACCGAGGACTTCCAGGCGCTCGTCGACGAGTACCACGCAGCCGCTATGCTGCCCGACTCGGCGACGATCCCCCGCAACCAGATCGCTCAGCTTCTCCCGCCCGCCTATCTGTCGGCGCTGTCGGGTCGGTCGGCGGGCGAGGTGGTGGGCCCGATCCAGTTCACCTTCCGGGAGGAGGAGTACTTCGCCGTGCTCAAGATCCTGGAAACCCGGGAGGCCGGTGCCTACGCCTTCGAGGACTTGGCGCCCCAGATCCGCTCCACTCTGCTGCGGCAGAAGCGGATGGAAGCCCTTCTCGACGGACTCCGCGCCAAGGCCCACATCGAGATCAAGTGACGGCGCGGGGGCTGGTCGGCATCACCTCCACCTGACCACCTTCCAGGCCATCGCAGGCCCGTCCGACGTCGATCCTGCGGGGACCGACATGTGCAGGGCGCCCTCGCCCCGAACCATGAAGTAGTAGTTGCCTCCACCAGCGAAACTTCCCTCGACGCTGTTGCCGGTCCCCAAGCGGAAGCTGGCGCTCGGGCCGAAGTGCTGGGACGCTCCGCGCACGAACGGAATGCGGTAGCCGGACAGGCTGCTTCGGTCGTCCAGCGCGAAGGACACCATCCAGTCGAGCCGGGCTTCCACCGGGTCCCACTCCGGCACGACCCGCCGCATTCGGCTCACCAACCCCTCGCCTCGGTCGGCCACGTCCCAGTTGATGAAGTGGCGTCCGTGCCACCCTTCGGCAGTTCCCCAAATGACCCGGCGGGCGGCCGACGCATACGACTGGCCGTGGTCGAGCACCAAGCGCGACACCAGAAACCGAAGGAAGGAATGGCTCTCCCGGTAGCCGGCCACGAAGTCGCCCGTGTTGGGCAGTCGCAGCTGCCAGCCTTGTATCGCCGCGCGAGCGTCGTGATTGGCGTCCAAGCCGAGTCCCGCCCACAGCCGAAGGCGCTCGTCGGCGAACCAGTTGGCGATCCCTTCGCCGCTCCATACCGCGCTCGCACGGCCGATCGCCTTGTGGTGCCATGCGTGGGCCAGTTCGTGGGCAACCAAGCCGTAGTACCAGCTGTTGTCGTCCCGGTATGAAAAGCGGCGGAAGTGCACCGTGGTCTCGCGGAAGTTGGGTGCGCTGTAGGTCACACCCGTGCTGTGGGCGTCGCCACCGTCGTGGAACATGACCAGCATTTGGCCGGTCGCGTCGCTGGTTTGAGCCGGCCCGTCGCCGAAGGCGGTGCGGTAGAGCTCCTGGACCTCGGGCGAGCCCAGGTGCTGAAACAACGAGTCCATGGCAAGGGCCCGGCGGTCGTCCCACAGAGCGGGCAGGTCTTCCTCGAACACGGCGAGGACCACGTTGGGCGGGTACAACGCCATGACCCGGAACGTCCCATTCCGATTATCTCCTGTGTACCAGTCGAACTCGTCGCCCACCTCGTAGGGAACGGTGCGCGACCAGACTTCCTCCCTTCGCTGAAGCGTCGTGGGCGGGTGGACGCGAACGTGGTCCGGGCGGCGAGCCAGCGGGTCCGGCGGCGACGGCTGGATGCGCGCCAGGAGCCCTGCCACCGCGGAAGCCCGCCGGGTGCTGTCGGCCAAGGACAGATAGAAGGGCGTGCCGCCGTTGTAGTGCCACTCTTCCGAGACGAATTGGGATGCATCGATGTAGGACCGATCCACAGTGGCCAGCACGTACTGTGCTCTAGCGGCGGATTCGCCTCCCAATCGCAGGCAATGTTGGTTGCTGTCGAAGCGCAGCTCTTGGCCCACCTCCAATGTCGTCAGCGGGCCGTGCCAACGCGCCACTTTGGTGCTGAAGGCGACCCCGGGAGCAGTCACTGTCAGCTGCCCAGTGCGGTTCAGTGCGCAGCCCTCGGCTTGGGTGCCGGACAGCGGCTTCTGCCAGATCACGGCTTGCGTCGAGTCCACGACCGCGATGCCGTCCGGCGGAACGCCGTTCACCATGACGGCGGCTCTGGATATCAAGTTCAGCCGCCTGCCGCGAAGCGTGATCTCGTCGCTCTCCGGCCACCGCTCTTGGATCGCTTCCTCAATCGCAAACAGCCCAGTTGTCGCGGTGAAGATCACCGCCTTCAGCTCGCCCGCCCTGGCCGCCAAGCGGTTCTCTCCGAGCTCCAGCCCCAACGTCCAAGCCGTAGAGGCCCGACCGCTGGAGTCGGTCCCCGCGCTCCCAGGGCTGGCGGAGCCACCGCCCGCCAAGACCTCGAAGACGACTGGCACGGCCGGTACGGGGTTGCCGTACTCGTCCCGGACCACGACGGCCACGGACAGCGCCTCCCCAGAAATCGCCGCGTGCTCTGTATCGCCGTCCGCGATTGCAGAGGCGGGCGGCCCGGGGGCCACGGCTACGGACGTGGTGTCGGAGACGGCACCCGATCGCGCCAAGAGAGTTTGCCGGCCGGCAACGGTCGCCACGGTCCACGTCGTGAAGGCCGCTCCCGCGGCGTTGGTCGTCGAGAACGCCGGCGACACGCTTCCCGACGAAGCGCCGGTGGCGAAGTCGATCCGCACGCCCTCCACAGGCGCGCCCGAGGCGGTCCGTACATGGGCAGTGACGGCCACGGCGGTGCCGACCGTCGGCTCCAAGTTCGCGACGGTCAAGTCGATGACCGCCCCCACTGGAATCGAAGGAGGGGGCTCGGGCGCAACGCTGTCGTCGCCCCCGCAAGCCGCCAGCCAAGCCAGCAGCGTCGAACCGGCCAGCAACCGTGCCGGCGGGGACCGGGGGATCATCGGCCTACCCCGGCAACGGGGACCCAGACAGCGGAAGTTGGTACCGCCTCCGGCACCACGACGCCGTCGGCGCCTGCCAGGGGACCGAGCCATCGCAAGCCGGCCGCCCTCCCCGACAGCACGATGGTGGAGGGTGCCGTGAGATGCGCCGGACCCGCTTCAGCGGGCGGTCGCGATGGATCCATCCGCGCCGAGGTTCGAGACGCCCGGGAGCCGAGACGCCCACGCGGGACGGGTCCCGGAAAGACCTGGATGTCCCCTGCCGCAACCGGCAGTTCGTCGTCTCCTACGTTGCCGCGGGACGGATACCCGAAATGGCCGTTCCAGTTCGCTCCCCAGCACCGGAGGCCTCCGGCTCGCATGATCGCGCAGTTCTCGTATGAGCCCGAACCCAGCAACTTGGCGGCGGGACCTCCAAGCGACACGTCTTCCACGAACTCCGCCGACTCGTCAAGGCCGCGGTCTCGCGTGTCGCCCAGCCCCAGTGCGCCGCGGGAGTTTGCGCCCCAGCAGCGGACGGCGCCGCTCTCCATGAGCACGCATGTGTGGAGCCACCCCGCCTCGATCTGCACCACCGGCGACGGAAAGCGCAGCTCAATGGATTCGCCGGCGTGGTCTATGTGGTACTCGCCTTGGCCGTTCCCAAGCTGGCCGTTGTAGTCCGTGCCCCAGCAGCGGACCGTACCTCCTTCCATGAGCGCGCAGATGTGGTAGCCGCCCAGTGCGAACTTGGCGATCCGGCCGTCGAGGGGCAGGTCTCCCACATCCGCAGGCGTCTCGTCGTCGCCGATGGGAGAATCGTAGCCAGCGCTCCGTCCATAGCCCAGGCCGTAATTGGGCGTCTCGACCGTCGCTGTCGCCGGAACCCAGTCATGGGCGTTGATGCCCCAGCACCGCCCTCGGCCGTTTGCCAGCGCGGCGCAGGTCATGCCCGCGCGCCCGCCGGTCGCCACATCGACGGCCCTGCCTCCCAGAGGCACGTCGCCCAACTCCGCCGGAGTCTCGTCGTCGCCCAAGCGCTCTTGGGCCGACCAGGGGATCCCGTACCCCGGCTGTCCCGCCAAGTTGCTCCCCATGCAGCGCAGGCCGCCGGATGTCAGCACCACGCAGAAGTGGTCCGCATACCCGCCGCCCACATAGGCGGGCGTGCCGCCCAAGGGCACGGGACCAGCCGCGCGGGGGTACTCGTCGTCGCCGACCACGTACCGAGTTTCGCCGTTCCCGTAGCCCAACGCACCCCAGTTCGGATCGCCCCAGCATCGGAGGTCCGATCGGACGGTAATGGCGCAGCCGGCGAGGATGCTGGCCTGGAGGAAATCTTGCACGCGCGCGCCTACGGGCACGTCTGCCACGTCTCTTGGCCGCACGATTCCTAGGTCTCGAGAGGCCACGCCGTAGCCCAGGAGCGCTTTCTTGCTGTTGCCCCAGCACCGCACCGTTCCGCGTCGCGTGGATACGCAAACGACCTCTTCGCCCACCCTTCCGCCGGTGATTTCGTAGACCTCCACCGAGGCCTGCGTGGTCAGGCCCCGGTACTCCGCCGACACCTGAACGGATCCAGAAGCGCGACCCGCGATCGTGCCGGCCGCGTCCACCACCGCAACGATCGTGTCGGCGCTTGTCCAAGAGACGCCTTGGGCACTGTCCAAGAGAACCGAGGTGCCGCGACGGTCGGAGAGGCTTGCCCCGGACTCCGCACGCTGGCCGACGCCGATCTCGTACGCGTCTCCGTGCTTGAACGACAGCGCCAGCGGCGACTCCAAGACGGTATGCTCCCGGTGCCATCCCAAGTACTGGTGGCTTGTGGTGTCTTGCCCGACCAGAGCCACCGCCGTGGTGCCGGAACTCCTGGCGGTCATGCACAGACGCAAGGACTGGCCGCCTTCGGCCACGTACGCGGAGTCCACCCGCAGCGTCGTCGGGTCGAAGGATCCGACGTACAGTTCGAAGTTGGCCAAGCTCGCCGCAATGGATCCGGCTTGCAGTGCGACCCGGACGCAACGCGACTCGCCTGCGGGGGTCCAGGGATCTCCGTCCCAGTCGAAGGCGGCAGGCAACCACTGCCAGCTTTCGGCAAACGCCGTGTCCGATGCGGATCCGTGGCGGGCAACGATCACGTCGCGGCCGCCCGCCATGGGCTCGACCTGGGCGGTGGCCACCGTTCTGTCCTTGGCGACGCCCGCGGCCTTGAGTCGGAACGCGCGTCCCGGTCGCACGGCCCAGCTCAAGCCCGCGGCGGGAACTGCAATGGCCGTGCCCGCGCTGTCCGACAGCTTGGCGGTGAAGACGAACGGTCGGGCGTCGTCACCGGCACGGGCATAGGCGACGTAGCCGACGGGAGACAGTTGGACGCGTGCCCCTGGAGCGTGGTCCCTCGCCGCCACCGGATCCGGGATCGCTGGAGGGGCCGCAGGGTCGTCGCCGGGCGCGCACCCGGCCAGCACGACCGCCAGCGCCCAGGAGGACACGGCGGCGCGGGCCGTCCAGGCACTCATACTGAGACCGGTCCGTTCACGGGAGCCTTCCGCGCTTGGCCGACGCGCTCGCGGACCTCCGTCGCCAGCGGCTAGATTGACAGAGGTATATCCGCCCTTGACTCGCAGGGTTCTCATGAACGCCGCCTCTTTCCGATTCGCGCTTCAGTGGCTTCCGTCCGTCGGGTTCCCTCTTGCGACTCTGCGATGGGATACCCCGCTCCGTTGCCGGATGTTCCCCGCCTGCCTGCTCGCGGCTCTCGGGCTGCCTGTCTCGTCCGCCGCCCAGGAGTGACGGCGCGGGGCCGGTCGCATCCGACAGGCGGCCCTCGTCTCGCCGTCACGGCAGGAGATCCTACCGGCGTTGGACCCGAGGTGGCGGCAAAGGCCCTTCGCGCCCTAGCGGCGGCGGCCGATACCGGGGGCGACGCGGGGGCGCCTGGCACCGCGATCGGCTTCTCGGCCCACGTCGTCGGACCCGCCGAGCACCGGGAGGAGTTTCCCCCTTGGTGCCGATACGAAGCCGTCGGGGGCGGGGCCACGGGGCTGGCACCGGGCCGGGCCGCGGGGCTGGCGATAGAGCGGACCGTGGAGCTGGCGATGGCGGGCGAGGCCGACGCCGTCGTCACCGCGCCGGTTCACAAGCCCGCGCTGGCGGAAGCGGGGTTCCACCCAGGCCACACCGAGATGCTGGCGGCGCTCTCCGGCACGCCTCTCGTCGGGATGCTCATGTGCGACGAACGGCGCCCCGCCAAGCGCGTCCTCCTCGCGACGGTCCACGTCCCGCTTGCGGAAGTGCCCAAGCTCGTGACAGCGGAGCTTCTTGTCGCCCAGACGCGCCTGCTGGCCGCCGCCCTCCAGTCGGACTGGGGGATCGCGACGCCGAGGATCGCCCTTTGCGCCCTGAACCCTCACGCCTCGGACGAGGGGATGTTCGGCGACGAGGAGCGGGAGGTGTACGGCCCCGCCCTCTCGGCCCTGGCCCGCGAGCCTTGGCCCGCCAGCGGTCCCATTCCCGCCGACACGGTGTTCTCGCGGGCGTTCGCCGGCGAATTCGACGCCGTCGTCGCCCCCTACCACGATGTGGGGATGGCCGCCTTCAAGACCGCGGCGTTCGGACGGGGCGTGAACGTGACGATCGGCCTTCCCTTCGTCCGCACGTCGCCAGACCACGGCACCGCATTCGACATCGCGGGCCGGGGCGTGGCGGACCCGTCCTCGATGACGGAGGCGGTGCGGTTGGCGGTCCAGCTGGCACGGCGGCGACGCCCGGAAACCGTCGAGCGAACGATGGCGGACGACTAGTGCCTGGGCGCCCACCCCTGCCCCCCGCCTTCCGGGGCCACGTCGAACTCCGCGCCGCGCTGCGACGCGCGCTGGAGCGTCGCAGCCTGCCCGCCACCGTCCTGATCTACGGCGCACCCGGTTGCGGCAAGCAGTCGCTCGCCCTCTGGATCGCCCGGACGGCCCTCTGCACCGGTGGCTCCAGGCCCTGCGAAGACTGCAAGAACTGCCGGATGGCCCTTCGCCTGGAGCACCCGGACGTCCACTGGTACTTCCCCCTGCCCCGCCCCAAGGGCGCCTCCAGTCCGGCCAGGCTCGCCGACGCCATCGAGGATGCTCGCCATCAGAAGCTGGCGGAGTTTCGGGAGCACCCGCTGCGCTACGGCGGCGGCGCGGGGGTGGAAGGCATCTACTTGGCCGCGGTGCACTCGATCCGCCGCCGCGCCCACAAGCGTCCGACGGCGGGCGACCAGCAGTTCTTCGTCGTCGGCGACGCGGAGCGCCTGGTCCCGCAGGAAGCCAGCCCCGAGGCCGCCAACGCCCTCCTCAAGCTGCTCGAGGAGCCGCCTGACGGGAGCCGCTTCGTCCTGACCTCGAGCCGACCGGGGGCCTTGCTGGATACGATCCGTTCCCGCGCTCTGCCGATCCACCTCCCTCCGCTGCCGGTGTCGGAGGTGGCGGCGTTCCTGCAAGAGGAGCGAGGGGCGACACCGGAGGCGGCGATGCAGGCGGCCGTGCTTTCCCAAGGGTCCATTGGCGCAGCGCTGGGTCATCTGGACAGCGAGAGCACCGAGTCGGGGCAGCGGACGCGGGCGCTGGCGCTCCTGAAGGCGGCGATCGCACAGAGGGCGTCGTCCTACGGCGCGGCGATGGAGTTCGGCCCCGGCGGCGCCAGAGGACTCCTCGGTCTCATGGGCGCGCTTCAGCTGTGGCTGCGAGACTTGGGCGCAACGAGCCTGGGCTGCGAAGAGCGAGTCGTGAACACCGCCGCAACCGACTTCCTTCGGGACACGGCCAAGCGGCTGGCGCTGACCCCGGACCGCGCCGCCCGGGCCGTCGCCCAGGTCGAGGAGGCCCGGATGCTGGCTCTGGGCAACGTGAACCCGCAGCTTCTGATCTCCACCCTGCTGCTGGACTTGGAGGAGACCTTGAACGGACGCGCTTCCCGGTGAGCGGCCTTACGCACCTGGACGCAAGCGGCAGCGCCGGGATGGTGGACGTGACCCGGAAGGCGGCCACCCACCGCCGGGCCGTCGCCCAGGGCGTCCTGCGCTGCTCGCCGGATGCGTACCGGCTCCTGACCGAGGGCGGAAACCCCAAGGGCGACGTGGAGCAGGTCACCCGGATCGCCGGGATCATGGGGGGAAAGCGCGCCGGGGAGCTGATCCCGCTTTGCCACGTTCTGCCGGCCGCCAGCGTGAAGGTGGACGCGACGCCCGACCCGTCCCTTCCAGGGTTGCGGGTCACCGCCGTCGTGACGATCACAGGCCGCACCGGAGTGGAGATGGAGGCCCTCGCGGCCGTCTCCGTCGCCCTGCTGGCGGCCTACGACATGCTCAAGGCCGCGGACCGGGGGATGACGATCGAGTCGGTGGAGCTCGTGGAGAAGTCGGGCGGTCGAAGCGGGGAGTGGCGCCGAGGAGCGACGGCGGGAGCGGGGGAAGAGCCCGAGCCCGGCTAGCGGGGGAGGCGCAGCTCGTCCCCGGGCTGGAGCACGGCGTCGCTGGCCAAGTCGTTGTGGGCGCGGAGGCTCTCCACATCGATCTCATAGCGGCGCGCGATCAGCCAGAGGCTCTCTCCCTGCTGGACTACGTGCACGTCGGGGCTCGTGCTCGTGGTGCGGCCGCGGGATCCCGAATCTGCGCGCAGAACCGTCAACACCGTTCCGATCCGCAGTCGGCGGGGCTCCACCGTGGGGTTCGTCGCCAGCAAGTCGTCCAGCGAGACGCGGTACTGCCGAGCGATGCCGTACAGAGTCTCTCCAGCGGCCACCCTGTGCTCCCGAAACGTCACTCGCTCCGACGCCGGAACCGCCGCAAACCGTTCCGCGAAGTCCGTTCCGCCCCCGATCGGCAGTCGCACCTCCGTGGAGCCGCCCGCCGGCGTGAGGCCGCGCACCAGCTGCGGGTTGAGGAACCGCACCGTGTCCTCCTTCACCCCGGCGGCCGCCGCCACCACGTCCAGCGACGCCGCGCCGTGCACCGTCACCAAGTCGAAGGTCTGGGGCGGGTCCTTGACGAAGCCGCCCAAGCCGAAGCTGGCCGGGTCCTCGGCGACGCGAACCGCAGCCAGGTACTTGGGGACGAAGTTCCGAGTCTCCGGCGGCAGCTTGCTCCGTATCCTCCAGAAGAGGGCGTCGTCGCGGGGGTGGCCGCGGGCGTGCTCCCGGATGATCCGCTCCACGCGCCCGGGTCCCGAGTTGTACGCCGCCAGGGCCAGGAACCAGGAATCGAACTGCTTGTGGAGCCGGGCCAGGTACTCGAAGGCGCGGGGCGTGGACGCGTAGGGGTCGAAGCGCTCGTCCACCAGCGAGCCTACCTCCAGGCCGAGCCACCGAGCCGTAGCGGGCATGAACTGCCAGAGGCCGCCCGCGCCCGCATGAGAGAGCGCCGTCGGGTTGTACGCCGCCTCGATGACGGGCAGGAAGCGAAGGGAGGGCGGCATCCCCCGAGCCGACAGCTCGCGGGCTATGAAGTCCTCGTAGCGTCCCATTCTGATCAGCGAGCGCTGGAAGGAGCCGCTTCCTCGAACGCGCCAGTACTCCATCCACCATTCAATCCCGTCCTCGATCCCCTGGTGGCTCGCCCAAGGCGACGACAGAATCGGGTCAGCCGCCAGGTCGGCCGGGGGCACGAACGTCGGAACGTCGAAGCGGGGCGCCGGCTCGGCGCGATCGGTCTCCGCGGCGGTTCGGACGCGGGGCACCCGGCGGTCGGCCTCTCGCTCGCTCCGCTCCGGCACGATCGACCCGGACATCTCGTCGTAGTCGGGGGACGACGGGAACGGCGGCGGAGTCCGCTTGGCGCACGCGGAGAGGACAACCGGCAGGACGGCGGCGGCGACAAGCGTTCGGCCCGCTGGCGCCATGCTCGGGAGAGCGACTCCCACGTCCGTCATGGCGTGTAGTTGGGAGCTTCCCGGGTGATCGCCACGTCGTGGGGATGAGACTCCCGCAACCCGCCCGGAGTCACCCGCACGAACCTGCTCTTGTCCCGAAGTTCTTCCAGGGTCCCGGCGCCCACGTAGCCCATCCCGCTCCGCAGGCCGCCCACCAGCTGGAAGATCGTGTCGCGCACGGGGCCCTTGTAGGGGACCCGCCCCTCGATCCCTTCCGGCACCAGCTTCGCCGCGCCCGCCGCCGGGTCCTGGAAGTAGCGGTCCGCCGCCCCGTCCCTCATCGCCGACAGAGAACCCATCCCGCGAACCGTCTTGAAGCGGCGCCCCTCCAACAGGAACGCCTCGCCCGGCGACTCGTCGGCACCCGCCAGCACAGAGCCCATCATCACGCACTCGGCCCCGGCCGCCAACGCCTTCACGACGTCGCCCGAGTAGCGGATCCCGCCGTCGGCGATCACCGGCACGCGCCCCTCGATGCCGTCCACCGCGTCCATCACCGCGGTCAGCTGGGGAAGCCCCACGCCCGTCACCACTCGGGTGGTGCAGATCGAGCCCGGCCCCACGCCCACCTTGACCGCATCGGCGCCCCGTTCCACCAGCGCCGCCGCCCCCTCCCCGGTCCCCACGTTGCCGGCCACCAACTCCTGATCCGGGAACGCTTCCCGCAACCGGGCCACGGCCTGGAGCACGCCCTCCGCGTGGCCGTGGGCCGTGTCCACGACAAGAACGTCCACTCCCGCCTCCACAACCGCCCGGGCCCGGTCCACGTCCGACGTGGCTGCCCCGACGGCCGCGCCCACCCGCAGTCGCCCGTGCTCGTCCTTGCAGGCGTTGGGGAACTGACGACGCTTGAAGATGTCCTTGACCGTGATCAGCCCGACGAGCGTGCCGTCGGCGCCCACCACCGGCAACTTCTCGATCCTGTGCCGGTGGAGGATCCGCTGCGCCTCGTCGAGGGTCGTGCCGACCGGGGCCGTGACGAGTCCGTCCGAGGTCATCAGCGCCGACACCGGCTGCTCCAGGTCGGTCTCGAACTGAAGGTCCCGGTTGGTGATGATCCCGACGAGGGTGCCGTCGCGCTCCACGATGGGAACGCCGCTGATCGAGAAGCGGGCCATCAGATCGTGAGCGTCCCGGAGCGACGCGCTGGGCGTCAGGGTGATCGGCTTCAGGATCATCCCGCTCTCGGAGCGCTTCACCCGATCCACTTCGTTGGCCTGCCGGTCCACGGGCATGTTCTTGTGGACCACGCCGACGCCGCCTTCCCTGGCCACGGCGATCGCCATGCGGGCCTCGGTGACCGTGTCCATCGCCGCGGAAACCAGAGGAACCTGAAGCGAGATGCGACGGGTCAGCCGCGTGGAGACGTCCGTGTTGCTGGGATGAACCCGGGAGCGACCCGGCACCAGAAGCACGTCGTCGAACGTGAGGGCTTCCTTGACGACCCTTCCGCGGCTGTCCATCGGCAAAAGTATTCCCGGCTGGGGAATGACGTCAACCGGCGACGTCGTCGCTGCGTCGAGAAGGCTCGCTGCCGCGTCGGGAAGGCCCGCTGCCGCCGTCGCTGGGCGAATCGCCGCCCGCCGCACGCGAACCGTCGGCTGCCTTGGCGGGGGGATCGTCTCCCTTCGCGCCCTCGGCGAGTCCCCCCAGTATCTCCCGGCCCGCCTGGGTTACGCCGCTGATCGCCCGGTCCGCCGCGGCCAGAAACTGAAACGCCTCCCGGACGTTGGAGGGGTTGAACGCCCGCTTCCGCAGCTTGTCCTCCAGCCCCTCGGCCAGCCGCTGAAGTCCGGACGCCTGCTTCCCGATGTCGTCGTCGGCGTACTTGGATTCCAAGAACTCGATGTAGTCCAGAACTTGGTACATCTGGACCTCGGGGAGGCTCTCGATCTTCCGCATCACGCGGGCCCGCAATACGTCGTGCATCGTCCAATCAAGCCTTGCGACGCTTCCCGCACAAGGCTCGGACACGGTGGACGCCTCCGGGAACGCCCCCGGCCATCGGCGAGCCCCGCGGCGGACGGCCGGGACCATGAAGCCGCCCCATGGCTTATCTTTTCGGGGTACCCGACGAACCGTCGAACGCCGAGTCGCCCATGCTGTCCAAGAGCGAGTACCGCTTCCTGCCTCTGCGCCAAGTTCCGTTGGCGGAGGGAACCGAGCGTCTGTACGACCGGTGGATCGCCCAACTCGACGAGGAGCTGTCCGACCCCTCGACCGACCGCAACGAGTTCTGCCGCCGGCTCCTGACGGAGATCTACTTTCCCGGCGGACCGCCGCCGGTCGCAGCTGGCGACGCCGAGGCTAGCCTGGCCTCCCGCGTGCTGCTGGACCAGATGGATCCTCGGAAGATCACGTTGGAGCCCGAGCACTACGCCGAGACCGACCTGGACCGCTACTACCGGGCGAAGCCGCTGATCTGGCTGTGGGAGATGTTCGACAAGAGTCCGATGGGCGAGAACGTGCATCTGGGGGTCAAGTTCCGGCGGATGCTTGCCAAGCGGATCTTCGGGAGCTGCGGCAGGAACTTCAAGGCGTTCCACTTCGTCAAGGTGACGTTCGGCTACGGCCTCGAAGTGGGCGACGACGTGGTGGTCCACCGCCATGTCCTCCTCGACGACCGGGGAGGCATTCGGCTGGGGAACAACGCTTCGGTCTCGGACTTCGTGAACGTGTACTCCCACAGTCACCACATCAGCGAGGGACGAGACGTGCGCACGCCTCGGACCGTGGTGGGCGACGGCGTGCGGATCGCCTACCACGCCACCGTACTGGCCGGGACGACGCTGGCGCCCAACTCGATGATCGGCGCCGGCGCACTGGTCACTCGCAACACCAAGCCGGACACGGTCTACGTGGGCGTACCGGCCAAGGCCGTGACCAGGAAGCCGAGGCGGATGATTCGCAAGCCCACCAGCGACCCGCTGGCGGAGACCCCGGCCTAGCAAAGCCGGAGCACGCCCTGCCTAGTCGGGGTCGGTTCCCTCCGGCAGATGCAGGAACTGTCCCCGAAGCTCCACGGCACCGCTCTCCACCAGCGATTCGCGCGCGTCGGCGAAGACGCTGGCAAGCTTGGGGCCGGTGCGCCGAAACCCCATCAACCGGCACGCCCTCGCCACGACTTCATCCGGGGATATCCCGTAGCTGGCTTCGATCACCTGCAGCAGCGCGGCCTCGATCTCCTTCGGCGGGATCATCTTGGGCGCCCGAAGCTTGTGCCCGGCGGGCAGGTCTCCACGGCTGCGGACCGTCGCTTCCTCGTGGCCCGGTCGCCAGAGGAAGTGTCCCTTCCGCACCAGAGCGCCTTCGCGGACGCCCAGATGCACTGCCTTCGTCAGGTGGCTCCGGATCCGGCTGCCCACCCTCTTCAGCTTCGCCGCGGCGGCCACCCGAGCGGCCACCTCGTCTTCGTGCACTGGACTCTCGACGTCCACGACCTCCACCGCCCACGCCGCCACGTGGTGCAGGGGCACCTCGTGAAACTCCCAGCCGAACAGCGACACCGCTGGTTCCGCCAGCTGGTAGGGATCGGCCGCGACGATCGATTCCTCGACGACCGGGCGCCGTTCGGCCCGCTCCAGGGGCGTGGACGCGCGGGTCGTGGACGCGCGGCTCGGGCTCTCGGAGGCCCGCCAGTCCTCGGGGGTCGCCTCCACGTCATCCTCCCGCGGGGGTACAGACCCGCCGTTCGCCAGCGCCGCGGCCCGGCGGATCGCATCCTCGGTCTTGGCGATCTCCCGGTCTGGGTTCCTGAACCAGTCGGTGCTCCAGATGCGGTGGATCGTCCAGCCGAGTCCTTCCAGCACCTGCTGCCGGAGGCGGTCCCGGTCGCGGGCCGAGCGGGCGCTGTGATAGGCGGCCCCGTCGCACTCGATCCCCAGCAGGTACCGGCCCCGCTGCCGGGGGTCCACCACCGCCAAGTCGATCCGAAAGCCCGCCGATCCGACCTGGTGCTCCACTTCGTGTCCCTGGGCCCGCAGCTTGGCTGCGACCGCGTCCTCGAACGGCGAATCCGAGCCGCGGCCGGTGGCCTTGGCAACGCCCAGTCGCCCAGTCTCCGCATACGCCAGGTACGTCTTGAGAGCGTCCACCCCCCGGGCGCTCGACCGTCGCAAGTCCAGATCGGCGGCGACGAAGTTGGAGTGGACCACGCAACGGCGACGCGCCCGCGTGATGAGGACGTTCAGCCGCCGTTCGCCCCCGTCGCGGTTGAGAGGTCCGAAGTTCATCGGCAGGTACCCGCCTTCGGTCTTGCCGTAGCCCACGCTGATCAAGATCACGTCCCGCTCGTCGCCCTGAACGTTCTCCAAGTTCTTGACGAAGAACGGCTCCTGCGGGTGGCCTCGGAAGAACGCCTCCACCGACGGGTCCCGTCGCCGCAGGATCTCCAGCTCGTCCTCGATCCGCCGGGCCTGGGCCAAGCTGAACGCGGCCACCCCGAGGGTGAGCTTCGGCCTCGCGAAGGCGTGCTCCATGGCGGCCTGGGCCACGGCCCGGGCTTCGCCGGGGTTGACCCGCCCTCCCCTGCCCGCCTGGTAGTGCGTCTGGGGCCCATGGCGGAAGAGGACCCCCGTGCTCTCTCTGCCGCGGTCGGGGCTGGGAAAGACGACCAGCCCGTTGTCGTAGAACTCGTGGTTGGAGACGGCGATCAGGGATTCGTGGCGGCTCCGATAGTGCCAGCGCAGCATCCGCTCGGGCGCTCCCTGGGCGGAGAACATGCCCAGGATGCTCTCCAGGTCGGCCGTGGAGGAGCCCTCTCCGTCGTCGTCCTCGGCGGTCCGGTCGAAGAAGGTCGTGGGCGGAAGCTGCTTGCTGTCCCCCACGACCACCGCTTGGCGTCCACGCATGATCGCGCCCATGGCGTCCACCGGTCGCACTTGGCTGGCTTCGTCGAAGATCACCATGTCGAAGCGCAGCGACCCCGGTGGTATGAACTTCGCGATCGAGAGGGGGCTCATCATGAAGACCGGCTTGATCCCCTGGACGGCATTCCCCGCCTCGGTCATGAGCCTGCGCAGAGGAAGGTGGCGGCTCTTCTTCTCGAACTCGCGTCGCAGCACCGCCAGCTGGCCGCCGCCGTGGCCCCGGGGGACCCGCTCCCAGTGGAGCTTGGCGACCAGCGCCTGGTTGTGGAGAAGACGGTCCACATCCATCGTTCGGAACCGCTCGACGACTTCCCCGTGGGTGTTCCCGTCGAACTCCGCCAGGACCGGACGCTCGCGGAACGCCCGCTCCAGCCACGCCCGATAGAAGTGTCGCTCGTAGAGGTGGACGAGGTGCCGGCCCGCGCAGCGCCACGAGGCCGCCGCCTCCGCGACGCTCTCCAGACCGGACTTCGCCAGACGAGCCGTGATCTGGTTGAACCGGACGACCTCTTGGAGTGCGCCGGGCCGTTGGGCAGCTTCGCCCAGCCAGCGCTCCAGCTCCGGGAACGGGCGGTCTAGAGGATTGTTGTCCGGCGCAAAGCGGACCGGGTCCCACTCCAGGACTTCGGACAGGGCGGTCAGCGCGTCGGCCAACTCGATCGCCGACTTCCGGCAGGCCGCCTCCGCCGTTTCCAGCGCCCCGCGAGCGCCGGACGAATCCGGCTGGTCGAGGGCATCCAGCATGTCGAGCGCGACGGGCGCCACGGTCCCGGCTTCGACTTCCCGGTGGAGGACGAGGAGCCATTCGGCCGGCTCGCAGATCGGCCCTTCCAGGCGCGAGCCCGGGAAGAGCTGCGCGGCAAGGTCCCGCGCGGCCTCGACGTTCCCGCGCAGCCGCTTTGCGCGAAGGATGCCGTCAAGCGCCGCCAACTGCTCCCGCGGAGTTCGCGGAATGGCGTCCTTGCACCAGCCGCGCAGCTGGTTGACCGCTCGCCGGTACTTCCCTGAGAGGCTGCGCCACCACTTGCTCTCGTAGGCCGCCAACGCCTGCCGGCAAGAGAGGACGTTCGCGTCCCACGCTTCGGGGATCACCGTCGCCTCGTGCTGGGACCGGACTTGGGCGAGCTCTCGGAGTTGGTCGATCAGCTCCTGGATGCGGTCCGCTTGGGCGGCCCACGCCGGGCTTCTGTGCTCGGCACGACGCACGTCGGGCGCCTGCAGGACGCGTCGCGCCGCGTGCAGGAGCACTTCGATGTGCGCGGCGGCGTGTCCGTCGGCGTCGGAGCCCGCGGCTTCGCACAGGGCGGCGGCGTCCTTCCGATGCTGTGCGAGCGCCGCCCGGGCCGCCGCCAAGCTGTCCACGACGGCTCTGTCGTCGGTGGGCAGGTAGCTCCGGCGCCTACTGCCCCAGTACGCATGGTCGCGAGGTGCGCCGACGGCCTCGACCAGGTTCTGAGCTTCGCGCACGATCTCCCGGGCCAGCACGAACTCTTCGCGACGCCAAGACGCCGCTTCGGCGACCTCCAGGCGCGGCCACCGATCCTCGACCGCGCCTGGACGCTCGGCCTCGACCGCGCCCTCGATCAGTGCCAGCTTGCCGACCAGCGCGTTGGGAGAGAGCCCGCTCTCGCCCACCGGCTCGTTGACGGCCCGGGAGTAGTCGTTCAGCCGCCTCCGCCGCTCCTCCAGCAGGGCCTTGTCCCCGGCGGGGTCGTCCAGCCGCGGCTCGCCCAGCGCCATCGTCCGCTTCAGCTCTTCGAGCACAGTGCGCTTGTTGGCCGTATGGCTGTGCAGCTCGAGACAGGCGTCGCCCACGTGCACGCCGTCCAGCCGACGCTTCACCACCTTGAGCGCCGCCATCTTCTCCGCCACGAACAAAACCGTCTTGCCGCGTGCCACGGCCTCCGCGACCAGGTTCGTGATCATCTGCGACTTGCCCGTCCCCGGCGGTCCCTGCACGACCAGGTTGCGCCCGTCCAGCGAATCGACGATCGCCAAGTTCTGGGAGCTGTCCGAGTCCAGGACGTTGTGGATGTCGGCGACGGCTAGGTGGTCGTCCAAGTTGTCGTCGTCGGGGATCGAAGGCGGGTCCTCGGCAAAGCCGTCGCTCCCATACAGTGCGTCCACCACCGGGTGGTCCTCCGGCCCTTCCTCCTCCGGCCACGCGGCAGGATCCAAGTCCTGGTAGATCAGCAGCTTGCTGAAGGAGAAGAAGCCGAGTTGCACGGCTCGGTCGTTCACCGCCCAGCGTTCCAGGTGCGCAACCGCTTCGCCGACTTGGCGAAAGTACTCCGAGATGTTCAGCTCTTCGCCGTCCTCGAACACCGGCGCCCCGACCTGGAAGTCTGTTCTGAGCTTGGCCGCAAGAGACAGGTTGGCGCCGACCTCTTCGCCGGTCCACCGCACCTTGAAGCGCGCCCGGGCGCTCGAACGCGACAGCGCGACGGGCACGAGAACGAGCGGCGCGGTCCGGGCGATCTCGCTCGAGTCGGACTCGTACCATTCGAGCATCCCCAGGGCCAAGTAGAGGATGTTGACGCCCTGCTCCTCAATCGAAGAAGCAGCGTGGCGCATCGTGTTGCGAAGTCGAACCTCCAGCCGAACCCGGTCGTGGGCCGTCTGGAGCCGATTGTCCACGTGCCGAGCCGCAGGGGCGTCGTCGTGGGACGCGGACTCGGCCATCAGTTCCAGCAGCTCGGGGACGGGATCGTCCCCGGCGGCCCCTTCCCCTTCGTCGCCCACGGCTGCCAAGCTGGCCGCGGACTCTGACTCGGCGGCGACGAAGTACATCGCCTTCTCTTCGCCGACAAGCATTCGGAAGACTTCCCTGGGAAGTTCGTCCGTGACCTCGACGCCCTTCGCCTTCAGGGGTCGAAACGAGAGCAACGGATTCCGCAGGGTCAGATCCAGAAGGTCCTTGCGCGACCTGCCGAGCAACTCCGCTACGCCCGCGGCCGTCTCCGCTCCCGGCATCCGGCCCTCAGCCTTCCGGGGCCTCGTAGCGTTTCTGGAGCGCGCCGACAACGGCCGGGTCGGCTAGAGTCGTGGTGTCGCCCAGCGCGCGGCCTTCGGCGACGTCCCCCAGAAGTCGGCGCATGATCTTGCCCGAGCGGGTCTTGGGCAGGTCGGCGGCGAAGAGCACGTCGCCGGGGCGAGCGATCGGGCCGATGCTCTCGGCCACGTGGGTCTTGAGCTCGGCGGCAAGAGCGTCGTCGCCGGTCCTTCCCCCCATGAGGGTCACGAACGCCGCGATCGACTGGCCCTTCACCGGGTGCGCCTTGCCCACCACCGCCGCTTCCGCGACCGCCGGGTGCTCCACCAGCGCGCTCTCGACCTCCATCGTGCCGATCCGGTGGCCTGCCACATTGAGCACGTCGTCCACCCGGCCCAGGATCCACAGGTAGCCGTCCTCGTCGCGCTTGGCGCCGTCTCCCGCGAAGTACACCCCGTCCCACTTCGACCAGTACTGGCGACGGAAGCGCTCGTCGTCGCCGTAGATCGTGCGGAGCATCGACGGCCACGGGCGGGTGACGGCCAGGTAGCCCGCCTCCACTCGCTCGCCGGCGTCGTCGAGGAGCGTCGCCTGGATCCCCGGGAAGGGACGGCAGGCACTTCCGGGGCGCGTGTGCGTGACTCCAGGCAGGGGCGTGATCATGATCGCGCCGGTCTCGGTCTGCCACCACGTGTCCACGATGGGACAGCGCTCGTCGCCGATCACCCGCTGGTACCACATCCAGGCCTCGGGGTTGATCGGCTCGCCGACGCTTCCCAGCAGCCGGAGCCCGGACAGGTCGCTGGCCGCCGGCCACTCCTCGCCCCAGGCCATGAAGGCGCGGATCGCGGTCGGCGCCGTGTAGAAGATCGTGACGCCGTATTCTTCGCAGATCCGCCAGAAGCGGCCTCGGTCGGGCCAGTCGGGAGCCCCCTCGTACATGACCACTGTCGTACCGGCGGCCAGCGGACCGTAGACGATGTAGCTGTGCCCCGTCACCCAGCCCACGTCGGCCGTGCACCAGAAGACGTCGTCCTCCTTCAGGTCGAAGACGGTCCTCATCGTGGCGTGGACTTGGGTCAGGTAGCCGCCGGTGGTGTGAACGACGCCCTTGGGCCTTCCCGTGGTGCCCGACGTGTAGAGGATGTACAGAAGGTCCTCCGAGTCCATCGGTGTCGGGGGGCAGTGGGGGTCGGCGGCGGCCCGCAGTTCGTGGTACCATTGATCCCGGCCCGCAGTCATCGGGGCGCTCCCGCCCGCCGAGCCCTCTCGAGCCACGACCACCACATGCTGGATCGACGGGCAACGGGCCACGGCCTTGTCGGCGTTCGCCTTCAGCGGGACGAGCGCGCCCCGGCGGTATCCTCCGTCGGCGGTGACCAGAACCTTGGCCTGGGCGTCGTTGATCCGATCCGCCAGCGAGTCGGCGCTGAAGCCCCCGAAGACGACCGAATGAGGCGCGCCAATCCGGGCACACGCCAACATGGCGAAGACCGCTTCCGGGATCATGGGAAGGTAGATCGCCACTCGGTCGCCCTTCCCCACGCCCAATCCCTTCAGGACGTTGGCGAAGCGTCCGACCTCCCGGGCCAGCTCGGCGTAGGTGAACGCTCGCTTGTCCCCCGGCTCGCCCTCCCACAGAAGCGCCGTCTTATCCCGCCGAGACCCGTCCAGGTGCCGGTCCAAGCAGTTGTGGCAGACGTTGAGCTTGCCGCCGAGGAACCACTTGGCGTGAGGCGGGTTCCACTCCAGCACCCGATCCCACTTCCGGAACCACTCCAGCTGCTCGGCCCAGCGGGCCCAGTACGCCTCGAAGTCTTCGGCTTCGTCGTAGATGCCGGCGTCCGAATCGGATGCGGCCGCGGCGAACGCCGGAGGAGGGGGAAAGCTGCGCTTCTCGGTCAGGAGGACGTCGAGGGCGGCCCTGCCTTGGGACATGAGCGGGCGCGGCCGACTAGACCAACGGCCTCGGGGCCGCCCGTCCCACGGCCGAGCGCAGTCGGCGCCGCAGTTCCACGCCGGACATCGTGGCCAGGGTGCGCCGGGCGGTCTTGAGCGAGTTCCACCGAACGTCCGTCAACGACACGGACTCGCCCCCGCCGGCGGCTTCCAGGACAAGGAAGAAGCGCCCCTTGTAGTCGCCCCCGACCTCTTCCTCGACCTTGGCAACCCACGGGTCTCCACTGGCGTCGACGAACTCTCGCACGGGCTCCTCCGATTGCAAGGTGGTTCAGCGGGCGTGGCAAAACGCCGGTTAATATAGCACTAGGGTGCGAGGCGCGCCCTCGCTCGTCCGCCGCCCGTCCCGTTAGGCCTCGCTGCCCGCCCGAAGCGCCTTCTGGTGCCGCACTTCCGGGAACTCGTAGTAGATGATTCCTTCCTTGCTGATGTCGGAGCGGACCCTGAAGCCGTCGTCCATGCCGTTCATGATCTTTTCCGCCGATGGGAGGGACAAGTTCAGCTCGGCGGCGACTTCGGTCACCGTGAGCACGCCTCCCCTCTGGGTCGCCAGCACGAGCACCTTGCGGTTCAGCCCCTGCAGGACCGCTTGGCGCCGGCGCTGAAGGGCCTTCCACCCCCACAGGAACAGCCCGGAGCCGGCCATCCCGGACACCGAGCCGACGATGACGGGCTCCATCACGCCGGTGGCGATCCCGGCCGTGATGAGCGTCGTGGCCAGGACCGCCAGCCCGCCGCCGAAGATGCGCCTGCCCACCCCGCTGGGAGGCAGCTTCGGCGGCTGGGACGGAACCGAGCGCTGGGCCGTGGGCTGCAACGCCGGCTGCATCGCCGGAGCGAGTTCGGCCGGCGAGGCGGGGACGGGGGCCGGCGCTTCCGGGAGGTCGGCGCGTGGTTCCCGGGCGTGCTCCCATCCGACGCCGCAGCTGGGGCAGACTTCGTGGGTCCGTCGGAGCGCGTAGTAGACCAAGCCGCCGATGCCGTAGGTAAAGGCGCTGATCCCCACCAGAAGGCCGATGTTGCCCGCCTTGCGGAAGTACGGGATTGGATCACCGCGGTACCCGCACCGGGAGCACTGGCGGAGTCTCCAGTAGGAGACCGGCACCGGCCGGTTGGCCACGACCGAACCGCAGGTGGGGCAACGGCCTTCCCCGTCGCGAACGGTCTCCCCGCAGGTGGAACATCGCATCCGGTTTCTACTCCCTTCGCCGCCGGCTGGTTCCAGTCCCTACCGGGGCAAGCCCTTCGACTACGCCGCCCCCGTACCTGAGTGCTCGGATGAGATTACATTCGTTCACGATCCGTGCAACCGCGCTCCCCGGGCAACCGTCGCCTGGGGCAACCAATTGCTCCCGCCGACTCCATGACCGTTCACCGGACAACCCGCGCCGCTCGTTGGACGCTCTGGGGGCCGCCCTCGCTGTCCGTTTTGGCGCTGCTCTGTGTGGGCCTCTCTGCCGTAGCGCCGGCCGGCGCTCAGCAGATCCCGTCCTCGTACCGCTACCTGGACGACGGGCAGCAGACCGGCGTCTTCGGAGGCTATCTGAACCTGACCCGGGGCAAGTGGGACCTGGGACCCCGGTCGGCGGCGTACGCCGGCGGACGCTACTCGATCGAGGTCAGCGGTCCCCTCTTCGCCGAAGGGCTGCTCACCTACGTGCCCACCACCCGCAACGTGGTCGATCCCCGTCGGGCCGAGGGCGATCGGTCGATCGGCGAGACCGACGTGCACCTTATGCTGGCCAGCGCACGCCTCGCCTTCAGCCTGACGGGTCGGCGGACTTGGCGGCGGATCGCCCCGCACATCTTCGCGGGTACCGGGGTGGCGATCGACGTGGCGGACATGAGCGACACGGAAGAGACGCTGCAACCGGAGGACCGCTTCGAATTCGGGACGACGTTCGCGGCGTCGGCGGGCGCGGGGGTTCGGATCGCGCCGGCCAGCAGAATCATGCTGCGGCTGGAGGGCAGCATGCTGCTGTGGCGGCTGAACACGCCGACAGGCTTCGGCGATCCGGCGAAGGGCCTGGAAAACGTGGCCGAGCGGGAGTGGACCCGGGGGTTCGGGTTCACGTTGGGCGCCGCTTTCCGCTTCTGACGCCGCCGCCGAGGATGGCCGACTTCGAGCGCCTGGCCGCCGACTGGCTGTCCTACGAGGAGGCCCTCTCCCGCATCGTGGCCGTCGCGTCGCCGACGCCTGCGGAGACCGTGGAGCCGGACGAAGCGCTGGGACGGTCGGTGGCGGCCCCGGTGGCGGCGCGCGCCACTCTTCCGGCTTGGGCCAACAGCGCGATGGACGGCTACGCGGTGCGAAGCGCGGAGCTGGGTGGCCAGTCCGCCGCCGGTGCCAAGCCGCCGCTTCGACTGCCGGTCGCCGGGCGCGCCTATCCCGGCTCCGCGCCCTTGCGGGACGTGCCGCCGGGCGCTGCCGTCCGGATCATGACGGGCGGCTCCCTGCCCGACGGCTTCGACACCGTGATCCGCGTGGAGCACACCGACGGCGAAGAAGCCGGCGAAGGCTTCGTGGTCGTCCACGAGACCAGCGACTTGGGAAGGCACGTCCGCGCGGCGGGCCAGGACATGGAGGCGGGGAGCGAGACCGTTCCGGTCGGGACCGTGGTGCACTCCGGCTCGCTTCCGGTCCTCCTCGCCAGCGGCTGCACCCGGGTTCCGGTCTTCCGGCGGCCCCGGGTGGGCGTGCTCTCCAGCGGCGACGAGCTGGCGGGACTCGACCGCTTCGACGCGGTGGTCGCCGGGCGGGCGGTGCCGGACACCAACCGAGGGATGATCGCGGCGGCCGTCCGTGAAGCCGGCGGCGACCCGGTGGACCTGGGCGTGGCGGCCGACGACCCGGCGGACCTGGAGGCGAGGCTGGCGGGGACGGGGCGGCTGGACGTGCTCGTGGCCACGGGAGGCGCGTCGATGGGAGAGCGGGACCTGCTGAAGCGCGTGATGCTGAAGGGCGACTTCCGGCTGGAGTTCTGGCGGGTGCGGATGCGGCCGGGAAGCCCCGTGGCGTTCGGACAGCTACCGGCGGGCGACCGGGAGGTTCCCGTCTTCAGCCTTCCGGGCAACCCGGCGTCGGCGTTCGTGACGTTCCACGTGCTGGTGGTCCCGTACCTGAGGGCGATGCTGAAGTCGCCGACGCCGGCGGGGCTGCGAGCGACGGCGCGGACCGATTCGGACTTGGCTTCGCCTCAGGGCCTGACCCACTTCTACCGCGTGCGCCTGTCGTCGGACGCAAGCGGGCGCGAACTCCGGTGCTCGCCCTCGGGACCCCAAGGCAGCGGTCTCGTCCGTTCGCTGCGGGACGCCGACGGCCTTGCGGTGCTCCCGGAGGGGGTCGCCCGCATCGCCAAAGGCGAGCCCGTCTCGGTGATCCTACTCCCGCGCGCCCGATGAGCCCGCGCGCCCGATGAGGAGGCCGGCCGCTCGCGCCGGTGCCGCCCTCGCCGTCGCAGGGCTCCTGGCCACCGCGTGCACCACGCCCCAGTGGCCCGTGGAAGGTCCCCTGCGGTCGCCGTACGGCCTGCGCATGATGGGCGGCGTCCTGCCGGACATGCACCCGGGAGTGGACATCGCCGCCCCCGTCGGCACCCCGGTGCGGCCCCTGCTGGACGGCCGGGTCCGGTTCGCGGGCACGATGAGCGGCTACGGCCAAGTCGTGTGGATCGACCACAGCGACGCCCTGATGTCGATCTACGCCCACCTCTCGGAGATCGCCGTGACGGCCGGCCAGGAGGTGTCGAAGGCAACCGTCATCGGCAGTACGGGGCAGTCGGGCAACGTGACCGGACCCCACCTTCACTTGGAAGTCTGGCGCTGGGGTCGCGAAGTCGACCCGGTTCAGCTACTGGGTGGACCTCCCAGCGGCGAGTAAGCCGTCGCCACCGTCACTCTTCCCGCAGCTTGCGGACTGCGGCGGCCAGCGCGGGGACGACCTCGAAGACGTCGCCCACGATTCCGTAGTCGGCGACGCCGAAGATCGGCGCGTCGGCATCCCGGTTGACGGCGACGATCACGCCGGAGGTCCGCATCCCCGCCAAGTGCTGGATGGCGCCGGAGATGCCGAGCGCGAAGTAGAGCTTCGGCGTGACGGTCTTCCCCGTTTGGCCCACCTGTTCGGCGTGGGGCCGCCAGCCCGCGTCCACCACCGCGCGCGACGCGCCCAGGGACGCCGTTTCGCCCAACGCGTCCCGCAGATCCTCCAGCACGTGCCAGTGCTCGGGACCTTGCATCCCTCGGCCGCCCGACACGACCACCGCGGCTTCGGAAACGTCCACCGCGGCGCCGCCCGACGGCTGGAAGCCGGTCACCCGGTAGCCGCCCGCCCCAACCGCTGTCGCGTCCACCGATGCCGCTTCCGCCAACAACGCTTCCCCGGAGGAAGCTCCTGGAGCCTCCGTGGCACGGAAGACGTTCGGCCTGATCGAGACCACGGCCGGCGCGCACGGGATGCGAATCCGCGCCAGCGCCTTACCGGCGAAGACCGGGCGGACAACCCGAAGAGCGCCGTCGTCAACCGACAGCGCCGTCGCGTCGGAGAGGAGGGGCACGCCCAGCAACGCCGCCGTCCTCGGGGCCACGTCCTTGCCCGACGTCGTGGCCGCGAAGAGCACCGCCGCGTAGGCGTTGGAGCGAACGTGGCGCGCCAGCACCGCCGCATGGGCGCTCGGGCCGCTGGTCGCCAGCTCCTCCGACTCCGCCGCCACGAGCCGGTCGGCGCCGTAGCGGGCCAACTCCCCGACCGCCGCCGCCGTCCCGGGCGGTCCCGCCGCGAACACGTGAACCGCGCCCCCCAGGGCGTCTGCCGTCGTTCGGGCCACCGACGTCAGCTCCCGCGAGACGCCCCGAAGCTGCCCGTCCCGCGCTTCGACCACGGCGAGAACGTTGTTCTTCGTCATATCGCCTTGGCCTCTTCCCGCAAGAGCCGAACCAGCTCGGCCGTCGCCTCCGGGCCCTCGCCCACGATCCGTCCCTCCGGTCGCGGCGGCGGGTACTCCAGCGACTCCACGACGAATCCGGGCTCGACGACCGCGGCTTCCTTCTCTCGCAACGGCTTGCGCTTCGCCGCCATGATCCCCCGGAGCGACGCGTAGCGGGGCTCGTACTTGCCCTTCGTCACCGTCGCCACGGCGGGAAGATCGATCTCCACCACTTCCTGTCCGCCCTCCACCGTGCGCCAGCACGTCGCTACGCCGTCGCCGACCTCCATCGCCGCAACCGCCGTGGCGCAAGGCCGGCCCAGGAGCTCGGCGACCATCGGTCCGACCTGCTGCTGGTCGTCGTCCACCGCCTTGACGCCGAAGAGCACCAGCGCCGCGTCGTCGCCTTCCAGCTCCGAGGCCAACACCTGGGCCGTCGCCCATCCATCCATCGTAGGTTCGCCCTTGAGCAGGACGGCCTCGTGCGCGCCAAGCGCCAGCGCCGACCGGAGGGACTCCTTGGTGGCGTCGCCGCCGAAGCTGAGCACGGTGACTCGGCCCGACCCCGCTTCCTCCACGACCTGAAGCGCGGCCTCCAGGGCAAACTCGTCGTAGGGGCTCAGAACGTACTTGACCCCGCCCTCGTCGATCTCGTTTCCGCTCGCCGCGATGCGGATCCGGGTCTCGGTGTCGGGCACGCGCTTGACGCAAACCGTAATGTTCACGCGACTCCTTATGGGGTTGTCCGGCTCCGGCTCGCCCGCGCGCCTACAGGAGCGCGCCGGTCACCGCGAAGCAGACCGTCGCCACCGCTCCGCCGGCCAGGGCGTACGGCAGCTGCGTCCGCACGTGGTCCACATGGTCGGTGGCTGCCGCCATGGAAGATATGATCGTCGTGTCGCTCACGGGGGAACAGTGGTCGCCGAAGATCCCCCCCGAGAGCGCGGCGGCCAGGAAAGGCGCCGGGGGAAGGCCCAGCACCAGGGCCGCGGGCACCGCGATGGGAATCATGACGGCGAAGGTGCCCCAACTGGAGCCGATCGAGAACGCGACCGCCGACGAAACCACGAACACCAGCGGCAGGAAGACCACCGGCGGCAGCGCGCCCTCGGCCACGCCCGCCACGTAGGCGCCGGTCCCCAGCCGGCCAGCCACGTCCCCCAACGCCAGCGCCAGGAGCAGGATCAGCGCCAGGGGGACCAACCCGCCAGCCCCCCGCAGAGCGATCCGCACGAGAGCGTCTATCGAGTAGGCGCGCTGCGCCAGCAGCAGGAGCCACGCCGACGCCAGGGCGCCCAACGAGGCCCACAGCACCGACGTGGAGCCGGACCCCGCGGTCAGGTCGCCGTCGCCCGTCACCCAGAGGCCGAGCGGCATCAGCATCACCAGGACCACGATCGGCACGATCATGTTGGCGGCCCGCGGCGCAACCGGCGACTCCTCGCCGCCGCCCAGGACGTCCTCGTCCATCATCGGCGTGGCTCCGGGGCGAAGGACTTCCCCCCGCGCCGCCCGTTCCTCCGCCCCCTTCATGGGACCCCAGTCGAGCTTGAAGAAGACCACGGCCAGCGCCAGCGCCACCGCCGCGAAGGCGTAGAAGTTGAAGGGGATCGACTGGAGGAAGACGCCCAGCGGGTTGTCGAGCCCCACGCCTTCGCCGCCGAGGAGGCCCAGGTTGTAGGCCCCCCAGGCGTTCAGGGGAATCAGGATGCAGATCGGCGCACTGGTGGAGTCGATCAGGTAGGCCAGCTTCTCGCGGGACGTCCGGTAGCGGTCGAAGAGAGGACGGGAGACGGAACCGGCCACCAGCACCGTGATGTTGGACTCGATGAAGATCACCACGCCCGTCGCCCACGCCAGCAGCTGAGCCCGGCGCCCGTTGGTCACCCAGCGGTTCCGCTCCAGCCACGCGACGAACCCGGCCACGCCCCCGGACGCGCTCAGCGTGGCGATCAGCGCACCCATCACCAAGGTGAACATGATCACCCGGGCGTCGCCGGCGTCTCCGAGCACTCGAACCGCGGACTCCACCGCCTCGCCCAGCCCCGAAGCCGGGTTCCATCCGTGAAGGATCGTCCACCCCAGCCAGATGCCGCCGGCGAGGGACAGGTAGACTTGGCGGGTCGCCACCGCCAGCCCGATCGCCAGCAGCGGCGGAAGGACGGAGAGCCAAGTCGGGTCGGCCGCAGTGCTCATGGGGGAGAAGCTAACACCCTGGGCTGGGGAGCATCAAAGCACGTGGACCGCTGGCCGAACTCGGACCCGGGTTCGACGGGCCGCCCGGCGCTACTGCCGGAACACCCTGTACATCGTCATCGTGGGGACGTCTAGGTCGTCGGCTCCGGCAACCAAGAGGCGGTCGGCCGACATCATGACGAGCGGAAACGGCGAATCGGCAGGAAGCGTGCCCAGGTATTCGCCGCCGGGGCCGAAGACGTCGGTCAGGCGAGGCTCGTCGGCGACACGGCCGCGAAGCGCCCACAGATTGCCTCCGGGCGAGATGTGAAGGTCCGTCACGGCCTGCAGATACTCGGCGGTTCCCATCCGCCTGACCGCTTCCTCCGCGCCGACCACGCACAAAGAGCTTATGCGCCCCTTCCAGCTTGCGTTCACATCTCTGATCGCCATCTCTTCGGTTACTCGTCGCCGGGCCACCGTCCGCTTGATTCGCATGACCGGTCGGTACGCCTCGAAGACGCGGATGTCGTACTCGGCGTCTACCACAGCGGCAAGGATCTGGTCTCTGGCGTCCCAGCCCGCTACTGGCTCGAACATTCGCGGAAAGGACCTGACGCCGATGCCACAGGACGGATACTCCGAGATCACCCTGTCCACCGCGGGACCAGTCGCCAATCGTTCTACGCCTGCCGGCGTCCAGCGACTCACGTTGAGCCGCCTCATGCCGTGGTCGGAGGAGCCGGGATCCGCCCCGCGCAGGTTCTCATTTTCCGTGAAGACGAAGCCGCTTGAATCCACATGAAGCCGCGGCTGCCAAGGCGGCTGCCGCACCTGTATCCTGATCACCCTCGTCGGCTCTCCCGTCGGGAGGTGCCAGCGAACGAGTCCGTTTGCCCAGTCGAACACCGACAGTACGCTGTCCTCGGCAACAGAGAGCCCAATCGGATCCGCGAGTTCGCCGGGGCCGTTGCCGCGTCTTCCGATGGTCCGCAACAACTCCCCATCGTCCGACAACACCACCACCCGAAAATCGCTTTGCTGGAGAATGTACACCCGATCCCGAGAATCCACGTCCACCAGGCCCGGCCGGAAAGCATACTCTCGCCCGAGCAGGGTGTCCGCATAACCGCCGACGATCCACTGGGGCTCGAAGTCCCAGTCCAGCACCATGTCCTCGCCGGTGTGGGAGATCTCGACTGGATCTGTCGCTTCTTGCCCCGCAAGCGGGTCCGATGCTCCGTGGCCTACCGTCACCACTAGGGCAATGTACGCCCCGATGAGGGCCGCGCTGTGGGACGCCCGCTGGGAGGACGTCATCGGTCTCGACTCGACGACGTGTCGGGGGGTTGGAGGGCGGCCTGTCGGAGCAGCGCCGCCTCCACATCGATCTCGGTGACCGCCGGCCCGTCCTCCAGATCCTCTACTCGCAGCCAGCCCAGCACCAGTCGCACGGCGATCCCCTGCACGGTGCCGTCCACCACGAACTCGCTGGCTGGCACCTCCACGGTCCCGGTGCCGTCCGACTCATGGCGGGCCGCTTCGTCCGACGGCACCGTCTGGGGCGCCTGGGCCCGCTCGATCAGCGGCTCCAACGACGCACGCGCCTCCTCGCCGCCCAGGGAGAGAACGATCGCCCGGCCGTCCTCGGACAGCGCGAAGCGAAGGGTGTCGCCCGCGACCAACGCCTCGTCTCCTGTGCCGGTCGCCGCCACCAGATCGTATCCTTCCGTGGACAGGGACTCGGGGGGACTGGCGGTGTGGAGTTCCACGGGCCGTCCGGCGGAGGCGGGCCGAACGCCGATCCGCGCCATGACCCCGTCGATCTGCTCGTGGACGGTCGTCCGGTCGGTCGCCACCTCCGTCTCCCAGCTCTCGTCCGCGGCGACGACGCCCCCGCTCCACCCCGCGAAGGCACCGGTCCCGTGGTGGTCCACCATGTACCGCACGATGTCCTCCACCTGCCGCCACTCGTCGAAGGAAATCTCCCTCTGTTCGGACGACAGCACCGCCCCCGACAGGACGTCGTTGGAGGTTAGGATT
Source organism: Longimicrobiales bacterium (assembly GCA_958296005.1). GTDB lineage: Bacteria > Gemmatimonadota > Gemmatimonadetes > Longimicrobiales > Gaopeijiaceae > CATQHQ01. Next base: position 1,070,437 of record CATQHQ010000002.1, on the reverse strand, counting down.
TCCTCGATCCGCCCCAGCTGGCTTCGTTCCGCGACGGAGTAGGCCGACCACGGCCCAACCAGCGACAGCGCCCCGACCGCGGCCAGGGTCATGGGAATCGTCTTTATGTCCCGCGTGCGCGTGATCGTGCGGTGCAGCGCCGTGCCGGCCAGCCACAGCGCCATGGCGCCCAGAAGGTATCGCGGCTCGGTTATCCCGTACTGATCGACGCGCTGCCACACAGCCAGGAGGACCATCGCCGCCGACGGCAGCACCGCGATCCAGAAACCGAGGGCGTACCGGTCGATCCAGCTCTCCTCCGTCCTCATCCGCACCGGGTGAACCATGAGGAGCGAGAAGATGCCCAGCACGGCCAGAGCCGACACCAGATAGCTGATCCATCCGCTAGGCCACGTCCCCGTGATCAGGATCTTGGCCATGTAGACCATCAGGATCGCCACGTAGACGGCGACCAGCGGCAACAGGACGTTCTGCGAGAAGACCTTGAGCCACTGGGGGTACTCCCGGCTCTCGTTGAGGCTCGCGAAGTTCACGGGCACGCCAGCCAGGAAGACCAGCGGGTGAAGGCCGAAGGCGGCGGCGAACCACAGCCGTCCATAGGTCTCGTCGGGGACCGGGACGCCCAGCAGGTTGTCCAGCGCCGCCACCGCCAGGGCAGTCCCGACGAAGACCGCGGCGGCGTAGACCACCGCCTGAAGAAAGCGGAAGAAGAGGGCGCGGTTGTACTGCCAGAACCCCCACGGCTCCTTCGCTCGCAAGTACGGAAGCACCGCGACCGCCAAGTGCAGCGTCGCGGCAGTGTGGAAGAAGCGGACGGGCAGGATCTCCAGCTGCCAGCCTCCACTGGCCGCCCACCAGACAACCAGGAGCGCCGCTCCCGCTGCCCGAAGCGTCCAGCGCACCGCCTCCGTCCAGCCTCGGCGTTCTTCGGTCAGCACCAGACCCGTGAAGAGGGGCAGCCCAAGACTCGCGGCGAAGCAGATCCGGAACCAGAAGCGCTCGTCGGAGGCGTCGATGCCGATAGCGCCGGCCGTTCCGGCGACCAGGGCGCATACCACGACCTCGGGGAACCGCCGCACCGCAGCCCCTCCTGCGGTCAGCAGGCCGCGAAAGGACGGGAGCTTGATCTTCGGCATTTCAGCGCTCATCGGGGTTTCCTCCGACTCTGTGTGATGGCGAGCCGCGCTCAAGGAGAACGAGAGACGGCAGAATTACTTTGCGATACAAAGTAACGTCGGTCCTAGCCACGGGGCAACTTGACGGCGGGGTGGCCCCTGAGGAAGAAGCGCAACGGCCACTCCGTCGCCCGGGATACGCCGATCCGTCCCGACGTGCCCACGTCCGAGTCCGGGACCAGCCTTCCAGCCAACAGGCGGACGGGCGGCCGAGAGAGGCAGTGGCCGTTGTGCCGGATCGCGATCCCCAGGGCCTGCGCCAGCCGTCCAGGTCCGTTGCAGAGGTCGGCCTCGCGTCTCCGGCGCGCCGCCATGACGCCGAGGCCTTCCAGAGGCTCGAGAGCCCGAATCAGCACGGCGGCGGGATCGCCGACCTCTCCCGTCACGACGTTAGCGCAGTGATGTATGCCGTGGGACAGGTAGACGTAGAGGGTGCCCCGCTCGCCGAACATGGCGCTGTTGCGAGCGGTCCTGCCGACGGAGGCGCGGGCGTGGCTCGCTGGATCGTGAGGTCCCAGGTACGCCTCCGTCTCCACGATCACGCCGCTGGTAGCGCGGCCGTCAACGGTAGACGACAGGACGGCCCCGAGGAGCCGGCGAGCCGCTTCCGCGCAACCGCCCTCCAGATCTTCCGCGGGAAAGTCCCCCCGGTCAGTCCCCGCCACCGGAGCGACCGCGACCACCCCGAGAGAAGATGCCGAGGATCCCCGAAGCGGTTTTCTTGCGGGGCGTTGGGGTCTCCGCTTCGGGCGGGGCGGCGACGGTCTCGGCGGGGACGGCGGCCGTCTCGACCCGAGAGGCGGTCGCCGCGACTCGAGCGGCTTCGGCCTTCGCTGTGGCAGCTTGGGACGCGACGGTCGCGGCCTTCGCTCCGATCCTGCCCCGACCAAAGTGGCGCGCCCGGGGTTCGTGGACGGTCGCGCCGGATTGCGGCGCCGCCTGGCTCGACGCGCCGCGCCGACCGGGCGCGGAGCTCGACTTGGCAGGTGCCGACTTCGCGCCGGACGAGGCCGCGTCGGCAGGCGACGACGCTTGCCCGCGACCCTTCTGCTGCTGCTGGCTCCGACGCTGGTAGTCGTTCTCCCAGGCGGCCAGAACCCGCGTCGCCCGCGCCTTGGGCAACAGGGCGTGCACCTTCTCGGGCTCGTCCCGCATCACGGTGAACAGCCGAGTCCCGAACGACCCGGCCAGCTTGTCCGCGGTCTTGACGCCGATGCCCTTGTAGCGGTTGGCTAGGTAGCTCTTGATCGAGTCCACCTCGGTCGGCAGGCCCAGCGCCTTGGCGTCCAGTTCGGCGACGGGGGCGACCCGAACCTCGAAGCCTCCTCCGTCGAGCCGTCCAACGGCCACCACGCCTTCGCCCTCGGCGAAGTGCAGGAACTTGCTGAACTTGCCGAACCCCAAGCGGCCTTCGTCGAACTCCCGGTCCAACGCCAACAGCTTCCGCTTGACGTCCGAGTCCCGCACGCCCCGCTCGGCCTTGTCGCCGAACTCGCGCATCGCTCGCGCAAGCAGCTTCAGCGCCGCCGCGCGGTCCTTCCCGTCCTCCGATTCCGAGGGGCCGTCGGGTCTCGCGCCGCCCTTGGGGCCACCCTTGGGGCCACCCTCGCCCCCCCTCGACGTGCCCTTTCGGCCTCTGCCGCGCGGCTCCCGGCCGTTCGGCCCTCCGTCGGCCGGCGCCTTCTCGCCCGAGGACTTTTGCGAGCCGGCCTTCGGGCGGGCGGGCGGGCGCGCCGCCGGACGGTCTTCGCCCCGGTCGCCCGGCAGCGCCACCTCGTACTGTCCGTTGGCGCCCCGCGCGATGCGGAGGAGGCCCTTGTTCGCGGCCTCGGCGACGAACTTGGAGAACTTCTTGAACCCCAAGTTCCGTTCGTCGAACCCGGGGGACATCTCCATCATGACCTGCTTCAGCCGGTCGGACCGCATCACGTCGCCCCGAGCCGCCATGCGGGCCATCGCCTCGCTGGCGCACTGCCAGGGGTCGAGTCCGTCCTGCGGGCGTCCGCCCTCGGACGTCTTGCTGAGCCCGGTCACCGACGTGTACGAGTAGTACTCGTCGCAGTTCTGGACGAGGATGTCGGAGCTGGACTCCTGAATGCCGATCCCGATCACGTACTTCCCGTACTCCTTCAGCTTCAGCACCAAGCTGGAGAAGTCCGAGTCGCCCGTGAGCAGGATGAAAGTCCCGATCTCCGGCCGTATGAAGACGAGCTCCATGCCGTCGATCGCCATCCGGATGTCGGTGGCGTTCTTCTTCGAGCTCCCGTAGGCGGGCGCGAAGATCAGGTCTATGGAGGCCTCCGACAGGGGGACGATGTACTGCGGGTACCTTCGCCAGTCGGCGTACGCCCGTTGTACGGTCACCTTGCCCTTGATGACGTCGGAGTCGAGAAGGTGCTTGAGTTCTTTGGCCAAGTCGCTCCTCATGCCCATCGTGACGTTGTCGAAGTCGATGAGCAGGGCAGCGTTGATGGCCGCTTGATTCAGGTCCGGGCCCGCATGAGGGGCCCTCGAGTAGGGATTCACTTTGTTGTTGTTCCGTCTTGCTGTGTTGTTGCTTCTTGCTGTGTTGTTACGTCTTGTCTTGCTTGTTCTTCTACGCGGCGCACAAGCTCGATGCGCCACACCTTGCCGGTGCCGGTCAGGGGCAGGTCGTCCATGAAGCTAATCATGTCCGGCAGTTTGTACTCCGCCAGCGCCAGGGCTGTCCACTCCCGCAGCTCTTCCTCCGTGACCACGCCGCCCTCGACCCGAACCACGCACGCGCACACCGACTCGCCCAGCGCGTCGTGGGGAACGCCGACGACGACGGCCCGCTCCACCGCGGGGTGGGCGGCCAAGCGGTCCTCCACTTCCCTCGGGTGCACGTCGAAGCCGCCCCGGGCGATCGTGTCCACGCGCCTGCCCACCAGATGAACATAGCCGTCGTCGTCCACCATTCCCAGGTCCCCGGTCCGCAGGTAGCCGTCGCCGTCGATGACCGCGGTCGTGGCGGTGGGCTGGCGGTAGTAGCCGCACATGACCCCGGGACCGCGCACCCTGATCTCGCCGACGCTCTCTGAAGGAAGCTCGACGCCGGCGTCGTCGGTGACGCGAACCGAGGTCGCCCCCACGGGCCTGCCTGCCGTGAAGCGAAGCTTCTCGCCCGGGTCCCCGATCCGCCCAGCAGCCACCGTGGACGCGGCTTCGGTCAGGGTGTACGCGGGAAGCACCGGAACGCCGAAGCACGCTTCCAGCCGGCGCGCCAGCCCGTCGCTCAGCGGGCTGCCCGACGCGAGGCACGCCCGCAACGCGCCCGGCGCACGACTGTCGCCGCCTTCGACCTCGCGCACCTCCGCGGCGAAGACCGACGGCGTTCCGTAGTGGACCGTGGCGCGGTGGCGGCGTGCCGCCCTCAGGGTGGTCCGAGCTTCCAGGTCGTCCTGCAGGATCAGGCTCGCTCCCCGGAGCAGCGTCCCCAGCAACCCAGGTCCCAGGGCGAAGGCGTGGAAGAGGGCGGCGACGCCAACCACGACGTCGTCGGGTCTCAGGTCCAGCACTTCGGCGGTTTCGGCCGCGGTGTGGAGGAGGTTGGCTTGGCTGAGCTCCACGCCCTTGGGCTTGCCGGTGGTCGCCGAGGTGTAGAGCAGTGCGAAGGGATCGTCGGGGCTTGCCGGGTCGGCGGCGAACTCCCGGCCCCGCCCGGCCGACAGCAGGTCCTCCCACTGGAAGATCCTGTCGTCGTACCACAGGTCCTCCTTGCCCACGGTGACCACGTGACGCAGCTCCGGCAGGTCGACCAGAAGGTCTTCGAAGATCTGGAGGTAGTCGATCCCGTAGGCGTCCTCGGCGGTCACGGCGCACACCGCCCCCGAGTGGCGCAGCTGGTAGTGAAGGTCGGACGGGGTCAGGCGCGGGTTCAGAGGCACCACCGACGCGCCCAGGCGGGAAGCCGCGAACACCGTCACGGCGAACTCCGGCCAAGCCGGCAACACCAGCGCAACTCGGTCGCCGGCTTCGATTCCCAGGTTCGACAGGGAAGCGGCCAACGCCTCCGTCTGGAGCTCCGCCTCCCCGTACGTCAGGCGGGAGTCGCCCGAGTAGAGGAACGTCGCGGCAGGGTCGGCGGCGGCGCGACGGACCAGCACGGACGAAACGGTATCGCTCGGCAAGCGTTCTTCCGGTACCATCGGCCCTCCGACCCTCAAGACGAGACCCCCGAATCCAGACGCCTCAGTGCGTCGACAAGTTCCGCCGACGGGACCGGGCGCGTCGCACCGCGCTCCGTGCTCGCCCGCCCGACTTCTTCAAGGAGCACCATGTGGACGACGCCGCCCCGCACCTTCTTGTCCCAGGCCATCCTGGCGACCAGTCGCTCGGGGTCTCGGAGCCCGGGGTGGCCGACGGGGAGGCCGAACGCCCGGACCAGCCGACGGAGTTGGGCTGCCGTGCCGGGTGCCGTCACCCCCAGAACCTCGCCGATCCACGCTTCCGCCACCATGCCCACCGCGACGGCTTGGCCATGGGGAAGAGCGTAGCCCGAAGCCGACTCGAGCGCGTGCCCCACGGTGTGGCCGAAGTTGAGGAGCTGGCGCCGGCCAGCCTCGAACTCGTCTTCGGAGACGACCTCCGCCTTGATCTCCACCGACCGCACCACGGCGCGCTCCACGTCCCCGGCTCGGCCCGCCAGCAGCGGCTCGGCCCGGTCGGCCAGCCACTCGGCGTAGGACCCGTCCAAGATCGCCCCGTGCTTCACCGCCTCCGCATAGCCCTCGGCTCGGCGCCTCGGCTCCAACGTCTCTAGAAACGCGGGATCCGCCAGCACGGCCGACGGAGTATGGAACGCTCCGATCAAGTTCTTGCCCGACGGATGGTCCACGCCGGTCTTCCCTCCGACGGAGGCGTCGATCATCGCCAGGGTCGTGGTCGGGACTTGCACGAAGGAAACGCCCCGCAGATAGGTCGCCGCGACGAACCCCGCCACGTCCCCCACCACGCCCCCGCCCAGCGCCACCAAGCAGCAGTCCCGGCCTAGTCCTGCCGCCACGAGCGCGTCGGTGATCGCCACCCACGTCTGCCGGGTCTTGAAGGCTTCCCCCGCCGGGAAGGTGGCCACGGTGGCATCCAAGCCCGCCTCTTCCAGCAACTTTGCGACCCGGGCGCCCCACAGCTCCGCAACGGTCTCGTCGGAGACAAGCGCGCAACGTCCCGAAGGAGACGTCTCCGCCACGAGCCGGGGCAACTCGTCCCGCACGCCGTCCCCCACATGGACGACGTAGCTGCCGGAAGCGGAGCGAACCGCAACTTCAGCGGCCGGGATCAGGAACCGACTCCGGCCTGCCTGTCGAGCGTCGCGTTCGGGAAGCGGGACACGAGGTGGGCAACTTCTGTCGATGCCAGCCAAGCACCAAGCGATCGGGGGCTGATCATGGATTGAACGTTCGTCCAGGACGGGGCGCTGGTCAACCGGCAGACCGGCCCGGAGTACATCCGGACGGGAACTCCATACCGCTTTCCGTGGTAGATTGGGGAGTCGCGGCGGCCCGCCCTGCCAACGGACACCAAGACAAGGACCGGCACCCGAAGATGGTCGATTCGTCCAACGCTCCCGGCCAGAGCGTCGCAGACGAGCACGAGCCCCGCCGGGGCCTGGGGGTGCTCGGCGCGGTCTCGTTCGTGCTTCTCTTCCTGGTGGCCGCCTCCGTCGGGCTGGCCTGGGGTGGGTGGCGGAACCTGTGCGACGCCTCCGGCACGGAGTGCCCGTCGATCGCCCAGGTCCACACCTACGAGGCCGAGCAGGCGAGCAAGATGTACGATCGCCACGGGCGCATCATCGCCGACAAGATCGGCGATCAGCAGCGGACGCCGGTCGCGATCTCGGACTTGCCGCCCCACGTCCCCCAGGCGTTCATCGCGATCGAGGACAAGCGCTTCTACCAGCACAAGGGGCTGGACGTGCGGGGGATCGCCCGGGCTGGGCTCGGCGTCCTCCGCACGCGCTCGCTGTCGGGGGGAGGCGGAAGCACGATCACCCAGCAGCTGGCCCGGAACATGTGGACCGACGAGCTGGGCTTCGAGAAGCGGATCATCCGGAAGCTCAAGGAGTGGAAGGTCGCGCTACGGCTGGAGCGGGCGTATTCGAAGGACGACATCTTGGAGGCGTACATGAATCAGATCGGCTACGCCCGAGGCTTGTACGGACTCCAGGAAGCATCGACCGCCTACTTCGGCAAGAACGCGATCGACATGAACCCGGCGGAGGGCGCGCTTCTCGCCGCCATCGCCAACCGGCCGGAGCACTACACGCCGCTCAACGACCCGGAGGCCGCGATCAGCCGCCGGAACCTCGTGCTGAGCCTGATGGCCCGGCAGGGGTACCTCACCGCCGAAGACGCGGAGCGGTGGAAGCGGGAGGACGTGCCGCGGGAGCTGGCCCGGAGCGTCGAGGAGACGGCGCCGTACTTCGTCGAGTGGGTGCGCACGATCCTGTACGAAAGGTTCGGGCCGCGGCTGCTCTACACGGCGGGACTCCAGATCCACACGACCCTCGACCTGGAGATGCAGGCCGCCGCGGAGGCGTCGATGGAGAAGGGGTGGGAAGCGATCGAAGCCCGGCCCGGATTCAGGCACGACACGTACCGAGAGTTTGCTGAAACCGCCGAGGGGAAGTACACGAGCGTCCCCTACGTGCAGGGGATGTTCGTCGCCTCCGATCTCGAGACCGGCCACGTCCGGGCCATGATCGGCGGGCGGGACTTCAACCATTCCGAGTTCAACCGCGCCACGCTGGCTCGCCGCCAAGCCGGCTCCTCCTTCAAGCCGATCGTCTACGCCACGGCGCTGCAAAGCGGAGTCTCGGCGTCGGAGATCCTTCTGGACGCTCCGGTCGTCGTCGACCAGGCAGACGGCTCGAAGTGGCGGCCCACCAACTACGAGCCGGGGTTCGACGGGTACATGACGCTGCGTCACGGGCTTCGCCGGTCCAAGAACATGATCGCCATCAGGCTCGGACTGCGACTGGGGGTCGACGCCGTCGTCCAGATGGCGTCGAGGCTCGGGATCGACACCGAAGTGGAGCGCTACCCGTCCTCGTTCATCGGTGCCGCGGAAGTGATCCCGCTCCAAATGCTCGAGGTCTACTCCACATTGGCGACGCTGGGCACGCGGGTCCGTCCGTTCCCCATCCTCCGGGTCGAGAGCGCCGACGGCGAAGTTCTCTGGGAGCCCCAGCCCGACCGGCAACAGGTCCTGAACCCGCTCGTCGCCCGGATCGCGGTCTCCCTCCTGCAGGACGTCGTGGAGAATGGCACCGGCCGCATCGGCATCCGTCAGAACGCGGGTCTTCCCATTGAGGTCCCGGCGGCCGGCAAGACGGGAACCACCAACGACGGCGCCGACGTGTGGTTCGTCGGCTTCACGCCCGACATCGCCGCCGCCGTCTGGTTCGGCATGGACAATCCCCGCCCCATCGTCCCCCTGGCCACCGGCGGCGGGCTGGCAGGGCCGGTGTGGGGCAACTTCATGCGACGCCTCTACTACGACGACGTGGACGACAGCGACGGCAGCGGGGATGCCAGCGGCGACGAGACCGAGGTTGGAGACGCCGAGCCGCCGAGGCCGCTTCTGGCTGTTCCCGCTCCCTGGCCCCTCCTTGAAGGACTGGTGTCCGTGCGGGTGGACTCCAAGACCGGGCACCTGGCATCGCGCTGGTGTCCGGCGGAAGACGCCTACGTCGAGCTCTACCTGCCCGGAACCGAGCCCACCACCGTTTGCGACCGCGAGAGCCAATGACCACATCTGCCACGCGCACCTTCACCTTCGCCACCACCCATCACGCCATGTGGGCCGAAGATGTGGCGCAGGAGCGGGCCATCCCGGCCGAGGTCGTGCCCGCGCCGCCCGGGGCCGTCGCCAAGTGCGGAATGGCCCTGCGGACGACCGAGGATCGAGCGCCGGAACTGGCCGAAGCCCTGGATCAGGAAGGTATCCAGTACCGGAGCGTGGTCGAGGGCTGACGCGCGTTTGCGCTAGTCCTGCGAACGACCAGCAGTGGTGACCCGGTACAGAACCACCTCCGGGTAGTCGAGGTTGCGTATGGCCGCGACCAAGTCGCCTTTGCTCCGGGTCAGCGATACGGGAACCTCCACTCTGATTTCCGACTTGATCACACACTCTCGCGTCACCAGGTGCAGGACGCGAAGATCGGCCACGGGGTCCCGAATCGCGTTGAGCGCCATCGCGCCCGGCATGCCTACGATGGATGCCGAATAGACGAACTTGTTCCATGCGAGGCTCGCGCCCCGATCATTCTGATGAACCACGTCGCGCGGACGGGCCGTCCAATCCGAAGGGCCGACGCAGGTACGCAACGGCCGCAGATCGCTGTCGAACCAAGTGACGGCCCACGGGCTCTTGTTCGTGTACGCATAGCCACCTTCTGTCCGGGTCAGCGACCCGCCGAGCAGGCTTTCCTCGTACCCCGCGCCAAGTTGTCGGACAGATCGATGGCCTTGCCCGCCTCGCGCAGGACGGTGCCTTCCTTGTCCAATACCTTGATAGGCAGTTCACCGGTACCGTAGGCGGTCAACACGATCCGATCGGGCGCCGGAACTTCCATGGAGTTAACGAGCCACGCCGACGAGATCCGAAAGCTCCGGCTGAACTGATGGTCGGGCGAGAAGACCGAGATGAGTGAGCGCCTGGCGTCCCAGACGTAGAGGGAGTCGCTCGCGTCCACGGCGACCCCCCATGGTTGTAAGAACTCGCCGGGACCCTCGCCTTCTCGACCGATCGTGCGAACGTACGATCCGTCCGACCCAAACACCTTGACGTGAGGCCCGCCATGGTCGTCTGCGACGAGAAATCGGCCCCGACTGTCCCAGGCGATGTCCATGATGCGGCCGAACGACTCGTCGCCCGCCATCGATCCGATCGCAAGGACTTCTTCGAGTTGCAGCGACCACGCGTCCGCTCCTTTGGCGCGGTGGATCTGCTGGACTTCCTGGCTGGACGCGGGAGCCGCCCACAACAGCGTGGCGACCGCTACCGTCAGCGGGGCCAGGGCGCGTGCTGGAAACCGCGGAACGACTAGGAGAGTAGGCGAGTGTGTCATTGGTCTCTCCTTTTCGGAGGGATGTGTGACCAAGAAACACCGCAGCCGCTCGAGGGTTCCGTAGGCAGCTCGCAGACAGCCGCCGCGCCTTACGAGCCGACCACCCGCTCCAGCACGATGGGTAACGGGCTAGGCTCAGCGTCCCGGCCCGACGCGGCGACCCCCGCTAGGCGAACCGCGTCGCCGACCGCACGGACTCCCACCGCCATGCCGGCTTCGTCGGCAGCGTGAACCGTCGCCAGGGGCTGGCCGCACGAAACCTGGTCGCCGACCCGAACGGCCAGCTCGAAGCCCACCCGGTGGTCGATCTGCTGGTCTTGGCGGGTCCGCCCTCCGCCCAGGGAGATCAGTCCGTAGCCCAGCGGAAGCGGGTCAATTTCTGCCACGATGCCGCCCTCGGGGGCCGTGGCGACGGTGGTTCGGGGCGCCGTGGGCAGGCCGCGTCCGCCCGCGTCCAGGTCTTCCAGGAACGAGGGGTCTCCGCCCTGGGCAGCCACCAGTCGCGCGAAGCGCTCCAGTGCGCCACCGCCGTCCAGGGCCGCTTCAGCCATGGCGCCGCCCGCCTCCAGGGCGTCGGTCACGCCGCCGGCCACCGCCATCTCCGCCGCCAAACGCACCACCAGCTCCCGTAGATCCGGCGGGCCGCCGCCGGCCAGACACGCCACGGCCTCTCGCACCTCCAGGCCGTGGCCGATTGCGCGCCCCAGGGGCTGGTCCATCGCCGAAAGGACCGCCGTCGTCGCCAGGCCCCTGGCCTCGCCGGCGCGAACCATCGCCTGGGCCAGCTCCCGCGCCTGGGCCACTTCGGGCAGGAAGGCCCCCTTCCCCACCTTCACATCCAGCACCAGCCCGTCCAGGCTCTCGGCCAGCTTCTTGGACATGATCGACGCGGTGATCAGGGGCAGCGACGACACGGTCGCCGTCACGTCCCGCAGAGCGTAGAGCCGACGGTCCAGCGGCGCGATCTCGTCGGTTTGGCCGATCATCGCGCACCCCACCGACTCCAGCACGCGGTCGAACTCCTCCAGCGAGATGCGGGTGCGGAAGCCGTGGATCGCCTCCAGCTTGTCCAGCGTGCCCCCCGTGTGGCCCAGCCCGCGCCCCGACATCATCGGCACGATCATGCCCATCTCGGCGGCCAGGGGCGCCAGCGCCAGCGAGACCTTGTCCCCCACCCCGCCCGTGGAGTGCTTGTCCACACGCGGCCCGGCGGACGCCCCCGGCGACAGCACGTCGCCCGAGTGCAGCATGACGTCTACCAGCACGTCCAGCTCCGCCGGCGAGAGACCCCGGAAGTACACCGCCATCAAGAAGGCGGCCATCTGCTCGTCCCCGACGGCGCCGTCGATGTACGCCTGGAGGAACGACCGCAGCTCCTTCGGCTCGAGTTCGCCGCCGTCGCGCTTCCTCCCGACGATCTGCTGGGGAATCATGCCTCCTCCTACGAGACCGCCGCCTTCTTCTCCTGCTCCTCGTCCGCCCCGGGACGCGCCGGCGGCTCCCATTCGTCCATTCCCTTGACGTATTTGTGGAGCCAGCGGAGCTCCTCGCCCAGCAGCGTCCGGCGGTGCCTGGGCTCCCGGATGCCGTGGCCCTCCCGGGGGAAGAGGACGAAGCGCGCCTCCACGCCCAGGTGCCGCAGCCCGGCGAAGAAGTTCATCGACTGCTCCATCGTGTCGGTGGTGTCTTCGGTGCCGTGGAAGAGGATCGTGGGCGTGGTCACCCGGTCCAGGTGGGTGTATGCGGAGCGCTCGGTCCAGTAGTCCCGGTTCGACCAGGGGTCGCCGCCCAAGTACCAGCGCACCACGTCGAAGTTGAAGCCGGAGCCGAACTCGCTTCGCCAGTCCGCCACCATCGCGCCCAGGCTCGCCGCCCTGAAGCGGTCGGTACGGGTGATCGTCCAGCCGCCGAGGATGCCTCCGTAGCTCCACCCCTTCACCGCCAGCGAGTCGGGGTGGGCGACGCCGCGCTCGACGATGGCGTCCACGCCCGTCATCAGGTCCTCGTAGTCGCCTCCGCCGATGTCGTTCATGTTGCCGCGCAACAGGGCGTCGCCGTAGCCCGACGAGCCCCGGACGTTGGGCTGGAGCACAGCGTACCCCTGGGCGACGAGAAGCTGCGCGCCGGCGTTGAAGCCGCGTGTGAAGACGCCCGCCGGCCCGCCGTGGATCTGCAGCACCGCGGCGCCGGGCCGCTCCCGTTCGGCCGGCTCGTAGAGCAGCCCTTCGATCTCCAGTCCGTCGGCGCTGCGCCAGCGGAGGACCATCGGTTCCGCCAAGTCGACTTCCGCCAACTCGGGGTTGGCCTCCGTGAGCCGCGTACGGGCGCCGTCCCGGAAGTCGGCCAGCCAGATGTCGCCGGGGGCCGTCGGGGACGAGTGCTCGAAGGCCGCCACGTCGTGGGTCGCGTTCCAGGACGCCGCGCCCGCGACGCCCGCCTCGTCGGTGAGCTGCTCGATCTCGCCCGAGCGCACGTTGACCCGGTACAGGTGGGCGTCGGTTCGGTCGAGTGCGGTGAAGTCGATGGCGCGTCCGCCGGGGTGCCACTCGTACGCCCGCAGGTCGGCGTCGAAGTCGGCCAAGAGGTGGCGCGTGCGGCCCGACGGAACGTGGTACACGTACAGGTTGCCCTGGTCCAGCTCCCACGTCTCCAGATCGGGCGCCCCAAAGGCGATCGCCCGCCCGTCGGGGGACCAAGCCAGCTGGGCCTCGGGCGCGTCGTTGTCGGTGATCTGCTCCTCTTCGCCGGTGGCCACCGACAGCAACGCGATCTCCGAGAGGTGCGAAGCGTTCCGCCGGTTCTCGGTCCGGTAGGAGTAGGCTAGGTGGTTTCCGTCGGGAGACGGCGCGAACGCCCCCACAATCCGCCCTTCGGGAGTCAGCCGGCCGGCGTCCGCCGGGGCCGTCGCCAAGTCCACATCCACCTTCCAGACCCCGTTCCACGAGCCCCGCCGCTGGCCGTTGGGTCCCTCGTCGATGAAGACCGCGTCGTCGCCGTTCTTCCGCTCCTTCTCCATGTCGTCGGGGAGGGAGTCCGCCGCCACGAAGAAGATCGAGGCCCCGTCGTCGGCCCACTGGTAGCGCCCCACGGCCGTGGGATGCTGGGTGAGCTGCACGGCCTCTCCGCCGTCGGAGGGCAGAAGGAAGAGCTGCCGCCGCCGGTCGTCCCCTTCCCCATTCGGTCGAGTGAACGCGACCCAGCGGCCACGGGGCGACCACTCCGGGCTTCGGTCGTCGGTGGAGCTCGTGAACGGCCTCGCGCCGTCGCCGTCTGCTCCGACCACCCAGATCCGGCTGTTCCGCTCGTTCTCGTCCCAGTCCAGTTCATCCTTCACGAAGAGTACCCGGGAGCCGTCCGGGGCGATCTTGGGACCCGACACGCGAACCATGTCGATGGCGTGGTCGATCGCGAACGCGCGTCCGGCGGGCTGCTGGGCCTCCAGTAGCCGGGCTCCGACGGGGGCGACGGCGACGACCGCGAGAGCCAGCAGCGACGTCGTGGGAACAGCCGGTAATGACCTGGGCTCGATTCGCGCGACTGCCATGGCGGTCGCCTCCTACTGGCGAGAGGGGACGATCAGCTCCAACAGCTCGCCGGGGCTGACGGGAAGTCTTTCGGTGAGGAAGTCGGGTCCCGCGAGGAACTTGACCCGAAGCTGGATGTCGGGCAGGTACCACTCGGTGGAGAAGGTGGCCTCGCCCTTGCCCGGAACGATCCCGAGCCGCCGATAGGAGGCGCCCCGGGCCGTGTAGACCGTGACTTGGCTGAAGTTGTCGTTGCGGACGAGGATCTCGATCTCGTCCGATTCGCCGGCGGGGCCGTCCAGGGGGCTTCCCGCGCTTCGGCCGGCGCCGCAGCCCGCCGCAGCCAAGATCGCCGCCGCAGCGATCACCGACAGCCGCCGGCGGATCAACGTCCTACCTCTCGTCCGGCGGCACGAAGTCGCGACGCTCCGGCCCCAGGAAGACCTGCCGCGGGCGGGCGATCTTCTGCTCCCGGTCCACGACCATCTCCTGCCACTGGGCGAGCCACCCGACGGTGCGCGGGATGGCGAAGAGCACCGGGAAGAGCTCCACCGGGAAGCCCATCGCCTGGTAGATCAGCCCGGAGTAGAAGTCCACGTTCGGGTACAGGTTCCGCTTGACGAAGTACTCCTCGCCGAGGGCGATCTTCTCCAGCTCCAGCGCGATCTCCAGCAGCGGGTTGCGCCCCGTGACGGAGAACACGTCGTCCGCAGTGCGCTTGATGATCGCCGCCCTGGGGTCGTACGCCTTGTACACGCGGTGGCCGAAGCCCATCAGCCTGCGCTCCCCACGCCGCACGCTGTCCATGAACGCCGGGATGTTGTCGGTGGTTCCGATCTCGGTGAGCATCCGCAGGACCGCCTCGTTGGCGCCCCCGTGGAGCGGACCGTAGAGCGCGGCCATGGCGCCCGCCAGCGCCGAGTAAGGATCGACCCGAGAGCTTCCGATCACCCGCATCGCCGTGGTGGAGCAGTTCTGCTCGTGGTCGGCGTGGAGGATGAAAAGGACGTCCAGGGCGCGCTCCAGCACCGGGTTCGACTCGTACTCCCGTCCCCCGATGCGGAAGAGCATGTTGAGGAAGTTGGCCGTGTAGGAGAGCTCGTTCTCCGGGTAGACGTAGGGGAGCCCCCGGTGGTGGCGGTAGGCGAACGCCGCCAGGGTGGGCATCTTGGCGATCAGCCGGTTGATCTGAGCCCAGCGGTTCTCGGGGTCTTCCACCTCCTTGGCCTCGGGGTAGAAGGTGGAGAGGGCCGCGACGGTGGAGATCATCATCCCCATGGCGTGGGCGTCGTAGCGGAAGCCCTTCAGGATCGTGAGGACGTTTTCGTGCACGTAGGTGTGGAAGGTCACGTCGTGGACGAAGGCGTCCAGCTGCTCCGTCGTGGGCAGTTCCCCCTTGAGGATCAGGTACGCGACTTCGAGGAACGACGAGCCCTCCGCCAGCTGTTCGATCGGGTAGCCCCGGTACTCCAGGACGCCCCGTCCGCCGTCCACGTCGGTGATCCGGCTGGTGGTGAACGCCGTATTCGTGAAGCCGGGGTCGTAGGCCATCATCCCGAAGTCGCCGTCCTGCACCTTGATCTGGCGCAGGTCCATGGCGCGGACGACGTCGCCTTCGTGGACGTCCAGTTCGTACTGTCGCCCAGTGCGGTTGTCGGTGACGGTCAGCGTGTTCTTCGGGCGGCGATTCTGGGACATGTGAGCTCTGGTTCCGTCCGGCGCGGACCGGAGGGGTTGGAGAGAGGGGGACGGGCGACCGGAAGCGCGTTGCGGCGACGGCCAGCCCGTATTCTACGACTGCGGAAGCGCGTCCGAAACCGCGGGCCTACGGTTCGACGCGCCGGAAGACCGTCCGTCCGCCGTCGGCGTCGAAGGCGTAGACGTCGTACGCTTCCGGGTTACGACCCTCCATCCCCGGCGACCCGATCGGCATTCCGGGGACCGCCAAGCCCACTGCCTCCGGAGCCTCGTCCAGAAACGCCTGGACCACCGAAGCGGGCACGTGGCCCTCCACGACGTAGCCGTTCACCAGCGCCGTGTGGCACGAACTCAGGTCCGTCGGGACCCCCTCGCGCCGCTTGACGGCCATGAGCTCCCTCGTGTTCTCCACCGTGACCGCGAACCCCGCCTCCTCCAGGTGGTCGACCCACTTGGCGCAGCACCCGCATGTCGCCGTCTTGTAGACGTGGACCGCTGGGCCGTCGCCCGTCGCCGCCGCCACTGCCGACCCGCCCGAGTCCGCGGAGTCTCGCGACCCCCCGCCCGCGATCAGCACCACCGCGACGCCCGCCGCCAGCAGGCCGGCCGCCGCCAGCTTCTTCATGTTCATCGCGTGCCCTCGCCTTCTTCAGCCAGAGGTGATTGCCGGAATCGTCCTGGGCCGGCCGGCGTTGGTCGGCACCAGCGATCCAGGCTTCCTGAGTCGTTGAAGATAGCCCCGGCGCGGGGGGACGGGAAGCCGAATTCCGCCGCTTCCGGGAACCCAGTCCCATCCGAACATGCGATAGGCCGATTGGGGAATCCCTTGGAAGCCGGGTTTGCGCCGCCGCCTGGAGTGGCGCATTTTGAGAGCCGCCCTGGAATCGCCGCTCAACATGCAACGATGGAGGTTCGAGAGATGCCAACTCGCCGCGAATGGCTTCAGTCGGCTGCCGCCGCAGGAACCCTGCTCACCCTGGACCCCCTTCGCCTGCGGGCCGCCGGGCTACGTGGACTTGGCGCGCAGGAACTCGTCACCCGGCAGATCCCCGGTACGGACGAGAGCCTTCCCATCATCGGCCTCGGAAGCTCGGCGTCGTTCCGGCGAATGGCGGGGAGCGGCGACCTGAGTCAGCTCACAGCGGTAATCGAGACCTTCGTGGGAAGCGGTGCGCGGGTGTTCGACACCGCCCCCAGCTACGGAGACTCGGAGGAAGCGGCGGGAACGATCGCCGCGAACCTGGGCGTCGCCGACCGGATCTTCTGGGCCACGAAGGTGAACGTGGCCGGGAGGGGAGGCGGCTCGGCGGACCCGGATCGGGCGCGTGCGCAGCTGGAGCGGTCCTTCGAGCGGCTGCAGGTCCCCGTGGTCGACCTGATCCAGGTGCACAACCTGGGCGACCCCCCGACGCAGATGGGGATCCTGGAGAAGCTGAAGGCCGAGGGGCGCGTCCGCTACGTGGGCATCACCTCGACCAGCAAGCGCCAGTACGACGCCCTGGCCCAGGCGATGCGCGACTACGACCTGGACTTCATCGGCATCGACTACGCCGTGGACAACCGGAGCGCCGCCGATGCGATTCTGCCGCTTGCGGCCGAGCGCGGGATAGGCGTGCTGGTCTACGTCCCCTTCGGGCGCACTCGTCTCTTCCAGCGGGCGAGCGGGCAGCAGGTGCCCGAGTGGGCGGCCGAGTTCGGCGCGGACACGTGGGCGCGCTTCTTCCTGAAGTTCGCAGCGGCGCACCCCGCCGTGACCGTCGTCACGCCCGCCACCAGCAACCCGGAGCACATGCTGGACAACATGGGCGCGGCCCGCGGCCGGCTTCCCGACGAGGACGAGCAGGCGCGGATGGTGGAGCTGGTGGAGGGGCTGCCCTCCGCGCGCTGACGGGTGGGAGCGGGATGGCGGCTCGGCTGGCCGGCCTTCCTGCTCTGCCGACTGGGTACTAGCCGACCATGGAACCAACCACGCCCGGCCCTCTTGGCTCCGCCGCCGCAGTCGCCGATCCCTGTCCCCAGTGCGACGGGGAGGAAATCGACACCAGATGGGTGGAAGACGTGATGACGTGGGGGTCCGGCGACCTCAAGTCCCGGATTCCCGTGTCCGTGCCGGTCCGCACCTGCCCCGCATGCGACCTCCAGTACATCGACCAGCACGGGGAGCGGCTCCGTCACGAGGCAATCTGTCGGCACCTAGGCGTACTGTCGCCCGCCGACATTCGGTCGATCCGGCGCGGATACGGCATGACCAGAGCCGACTTCGCACACGCCACCGGCCTCGGCGAGGCAACGATCGCACGATGGGAGAACGGTCTCGTCATCCAGAATTACGCCAGCGACCGCTACGTGCGGCTTCTCGCAAAGGAGTAGTGCCCAAACACATGAAGAAGTCACGTATGAAGCACCCGACCGCCGCTGTCGCCCTCGTCCTCTCCCTCGTCGTGCAGGCCGCCTGCGTCGCCGAGGCCGACACCCCGGTACCTGGCAACGCCACGGCCGCCGAGTCCGCGGCCCCCCAACAGCAGGAGTCCTACGACTACTGGCAGTTCAACCGGGAGATGATCGCCCGGGGGATGCAGGCGATCTTCCTCTGCAACGGGCTGTTCACGTCGAACAGGACGCTGGAGCAGGTCTTCGAGCAGGAGATCGCGTACATCCAGGGCCGGGTGGGAACCGCGGTCGGGACGGCGGAAAGCGGCGACTACGAGGTAGACTGGGAACAGCAAGCGGTCGCCATCGGGGCACCGGGCTACGTCCCGACGATGCGAGCAGCGTTCCGGGAAGGGCTGGGATGCGTGATCATGGCGCCCGACCAGACCTTCGACGAGATCGAGAGCCTGCCGGTCCTCGACATGGCGCCGCCACCGGGCGACCCGGCAGAGATCGCTTGGCCCGACGGCGACATGGTGGCGGACCGCTCGATGCCCGACGGACTGGACGCCGCCGCCCTCGACGCCGCGTCCGCGTGGGCCTTCGACCGGGAGTCGCCGGAGCAAGTCACGTTGAGCCTCGTCGTCGTTCACGGCGGACGGATCGTTCACGAGCGGTACGCGCCCGGCGTGGACATGACGACCCGTACCCGCACATGGTCCACCGCCAAGAGCATCGCGGTGTCGCTCATCGGCATCCTGGCGGACCAGGGCCGGCTGGAGCTGGACGCCCCGCTGGGGTTTGGCTGGCTCCCGGAAGCCGACGCCCCGGAGACCGACCCCCGCGCCCAGATCACCCTGCGGCACGTCCTCAACATGTCCAGCGGCCTGTATCCGGTGGACAACCGGGGCCAGGAGTACGCGACGGGCTCTGGGCTGGCCTACTGGGCCGGCGCAAGTTCGATCGTCGGCGCGCGCCATCGGGCGCTCATCCGCGAGCCCGGCTCGAACTGGGACTACGAGAACTACGACACCCTGCTGGGCGTCTACGCCATGAAGCTGGCCTTGGGCGACGACTACCTGACCTTCCCCCGCACCGCCCTGTTCGACCGGATCGGAATGCGCAACACGTTCTTGAGCGTGGACCGCTTCGGCGACTTCATCTTGAGCAGCCAGGTCTACACCAACGCCCGCGACCTAGCCCGCTTCGGCCTCCTCTACCTGAACGGCGGCGTCTGGAACGGCGAGCGCCTCCTGTCGGAGGAGTGGATCGACTTCACGCGCACCCCCGCCCCGGCCACCGCCGACAGCGGCAACTTCTACGGCGGCCAGTGGTGGCTCGTCCCCGACGACCGCACCGACGTGCCCGCCAACGCCTACTCGACCGCCGGGAACCGAGGCCAGTACGTCGTCGTCGTCCCCACCCACGACTTGGTGATCGTGCGGCGAGGGCTCGACTACGGCCGCCAGGGCTTCAACCGCTGGGACCTCACCCGGGAAGTGCTGAAGGCGGTGACTCCCGTGGCGGAGGAGCAGTAACCCCCACGGCCCGGAGCTGTCCTGCTGCGGCCCAGAGTGCCGAGGGAGGGACTCGAACCCTCACGCCCGCAAGGGCAAAGGTTTTTGAGACCTTCGCGTCTACCGGTTCCGCCACCTCGGCTCGTTTCGGAAGCGGGAGTCTAGCTAGGCGGGGCTGGTCCGTAAAGGCGGCATCCGCACGGGCGGCGGATTCCGTAGGGCCTACTCGCCGACGACTCGCTTCACGTCTCGAAGAAACAGCTCCGTGTCGAGATAGTAACTGGGGTACGCGCGGCGCAGGGCCGCAACCGAGTCGGTAGACACCAGCACGACCTCCGCGCCGTCGATGTCCTTGATGCGCTCCTCCGCTCTGAAGTACGCGTCCGTGCTCTTGGCGAGTTCGCCCTTCTTGTGCCCCGTCACGTAGATGCGGCGGCGATCGGGACGACGCTCGAGCAGGAAGAAGTGATGCTTCTTTGCCAATTCGTCGTCGGTAATGATGTCGATCAAGGCAGCGTACTCGGTCAGCCGCGCAACCACGTCCAACTGTCGAGCCAGCATCCGCGTTTCGTGCTCCAGAACCTTCGGGTCGGGCGGCGTGCCTGGCACGCCTGCGCAACCTTCGTCCATGGCAAACGCTGAACCGACCAGGGCGAAGAAGCGGAGCCAGTCCCTTTCGCCCTCGCTGGATTTCAGCGCTTGCCCGAGGAAGGCGCCGGCGGTCTCGACGGCTGTCGCCCACGCATGCTGGAGTCGGGTGCGGAGCTGGACTTCGATCAGCAGTCCGTTGTAGACCGGATTCGAGGCGCTCTGGTAGCGATAGACCAAGTGGACACCGCGGTACCCGGACTCCTTGGG
Organism: Longimicrobiales bacterium; assembly: GCA_958296005.1. GTDB lineage: Bacteria > Gemmatimonadota > Gemmatimonadetes > Longimicrobiales > Gaopeijiaceae > CATQHQ01. Next base: position 1,050,204 of record CATQHQ010000002.1, on the reverse strand, counting down.
CTCTTCAATGTAGTCCCTTCCGTTGACTGGCTGATGTTTTGTTCGTGACCGGCGGTAGCGGCGTTGCAGCTCGCGGACTTCGTCGACCGTGTCTACGACGCCGCGGCACCCGCCCATGTCTTGCATCCGTGACAGCTTCATGTTGCTGAAGCGCCTCAGCTTGGCGACGGTGGACGGGATTCTCTTGAGGCGCTGCGACACGGTGGCGGAGATCTTGACCCTGCCGATGTGCTGCCGCAGACCGTTCTGAAGCGTATTGAGAGGAAAGGCGTGGGCCGAGCGCCAGTTGCCGACGACTCGGCGCGCCTCCCGCGTCGCATCAAAGAGTGGGCCGAAGTCCGCCGAGCCGTCGCCTTCCGCCGCCGCAAGAATGCTTCCGGCCTTGTCCACCCGGCTCTTCGAGTGGGCCGGCTCAATCCACATCATGGCTGCCGTCCGCTGTCCCCGAGGACCTGTCCACCGAGGTCCCTGTTCCGACCTGACCTAGGTTCTCCTATTCAATGTAGCGCGTAGACACGCGTCGGTTCCCCGCTCTGTCGTGTCAAGCCAAAGCAGAAACGGCCTTGAGATCGGCTCCGTCCCTCGCCATTGTGTCGGTTGCCTCGCCGTCTTCCCGAGTTCGGTGCCGTCGCGACACCCCCTGACCAGGAGCCAACGCCACCGTGCCACGCCTCACCGACCCCTTCGGCGCCCTCGCCGCCACCGAGCTGGCGGAGGGCCGCACATCCTACTACCGCCTGGGCCGGCTGGAAGAGTCAGGCATCGTCTCTTCGCTGGACCGGCTTCCCTTTTCGATCCGCGTTCTGCTGGAGAACGTGCTGCGCAACGCGGGAGACGGACATGTCTCCCCGGAGCACGTGGAGGCGGTCGCTTCCTGGCGTCCCGACGGCCCTCGGCCAGACTTCCCGTTCATGCCCACGCGGGTCGTACTGCAGGACTTTACCGGCGTGCCGGCGATCGTGGACTTGGCGGCGATGCGCGACGGGATTCGGGAGATGGGCGGCGACCCCGGCCGGATCAACCCTCTGGTCCCGGCGGACCTCGTCATCGACCACTCGGTGCAGGTGGACTTCTTCGGGACCGGATACGCGTTCGAGAAGAACGTGGCCCGGGAGTACGAACGGAACCGAGAGCGCTACGCCCTCCTTCGCTGGGCCCAGGAAGCCTTCGAGAACTATCGGGTCGTGCCTCCAGGGACCGGGATCGTGCACCAGGTCAACTTGGAGTACTTGGCGTCCGTGGTGCATCGGCGGGAGCACGGCGGCGAGATGCTGGCCTACCCGGACACGGTGGTCGGGACCGACTCCCACACCACGATGATCAACGGCTTGGGCGTCGTGGGATGGGGCGTCGGCGGCATCGAGGCGGAGGCGGTCCTGCTGGGCCAGCCCTATCACATGCTCCTGCCCCCGGTCGTCGGCGTGAAGTTCACCGGCTCGCTCTCCGAAGGCGCCACCGCCACCGATCTGGTCCTCCGGGTGACCGAGATGCTTCGGGCCCACGGCGTCGTCGGACGGTTCGTCGAGTACTACGGGGCCGGCCTTTCGGGGCTGAGCCTCCCAGACAAGGCCACACTGGCCAACATGTCCCCCGAGTACGGCGCGACCGTCGGGTTCTTCCCGGTGGACGACGAGGCGCTGCGCTACCTGGCGGGCACCGGTCGCGACCCTGCCCACGTCGAACGGGTGGAGCGCGTCGCCAAGGCACAGGGTCTCTTCCGCACCGACGACACCCCGGACCCCGAGTACACGACGACGCTGGAGCTGGACCTGTCCACCATCGAGCCCAGCGTGGCCGGGCCGAAGCGTCCGCAGGATCGGATCGCCCTGACGGAGATCGACCGAGCCTTCCCTCGGGACCTGCCGAAGCTGCGCCCAGCAGGGTTCGACAACGAGGCGACGGCGGGCAACGGCGCCAAGCCCGCCGGCCACGACGCGTCCCCCACCGCCCGTCGCACCGTCGAGATCGAGATCGACGGCGAGCGGATGGCGATCGGCGACGGCAGCATCGTCGTAGCCGCGATCACCAGCTGCACCAACACCTCCAACCCTTCCGTCATGGTCGGCGCTGGGCTGATGGCCAAGAAGGCGCGGGCGCTGGGGATGGCGCCGAAGCCGTGGGTGAAGACCAGCATGGCGCCTGGCTCGCAGGTGGTCACCGACTACCTGGAGGCCGCGGGGCTGATGCGGTACCTGGAGGAGCTCAGGTTCAACCTGGTCGGCTACGGCTGCACGACCTGCATCGGCAACAGCGGGCCGCTTCCAGAAGCCGTGGCCGCGGCGGTCGAGGAGAACGGGCTGGTCGTGGCGTCGATCCTGTCGGGGAACCGCAACTACGAAGCCCGCATCCACACGCTGGTGCGCGCCAACTACCTGGCGTCGCCGATGCTGGTGGTGGCGTTCGCGCTGGCGGGGCGGATCGACATCGACCTGCGGGAGGAGCCGCTGGGCCGCGACAGGGACGGTGTTCCCGTCTTTCTGGCCGACATCTGGCCGTCGCCGGAAGAGGTTCGCGACACGGTGGCGGCGTCGCTGAAGCCCGAGATGTACCAGGAGCGCTACGGCAGCGTCTTCGACGGAGACGAGCACTGGCGAGCCCTGCCGTTGCCGGAGGAGAGCAGGCTCTACGACTGGGACCCGGAGTCCACCTACATCCGCAACCCACCGTTCTTCCAGGGGATGGGCCCCGAGGCCCCGTCGCCGGAGGACGTGCGCGGCGCCCGGGTGCTGGCGCTGCTGGGCCAGACCGTCACCACCGACCACATCTCGCCCGCTGGCGCAATTCCCAAGAGCGAGCCCGCCGGCCAGTACCTGCAAGGGCGGGGCGTGCCTCCGATCCGCTTCAACACCTTCGGTGCCCGCCGGGGCAACCACGAGGTCATGATGCGGGGAACGTTCGGCAACGTGCGCCTGCGCAACCTGCTGCTGGACGGCAAGGAGGGCGGCTACACGCGGCACGTCCCCAGCGGCGACCAGGTTCCGATCTTCGAGGCGGCGGAGCGGTATCAGGCCGCGGGGACGCCTCTGATCGTGATCGCCGGACGCGAGTACGGGACGGGCAGCTCCCGCGACTGGGCGGCGAAGGGCACGCTGCTGCTGGGCGTGAAGGCGGTGATCGCCGAGAGCTACGAGCGCATCCACCGCTCCAACCTCGTGGGGATGGGCGTGCTGCCCCTTCAGTTCGCGGAGGGCGAAGGCGCCGAGTCCCTGGGACTGACGGGCGACGAGAGCTACGACCTGGCCGGAATCGCCGACGGCCTGGGGCGCGGCAGCACGGTCGCCGTGACCGCCACCCGCGACGACGGCACCCAGATCGCCTTCCGGGCCGTCGCCCGGCTCGACTCCGACGTGGAAGTGGGGTACTACTGCAACGGCGGCATCCTCCACACGGTGTTGCGGAAGCTGGCGGCGGAGGGGGCCGACTAGCGCCTCATCTTCCAGACGGCGGTGGGTAGGCCGCAAGTGGCAAGGTCCGCGCTTTGGCTAGGTCCGCGCCCACGGCGCTTGACTGGGAGCCGATCCGTGGCGTGTCTTGCCTAGCGAGTTATCGTGCGGCACTCCACGGATGGGATCGACCAAGCCAACGCCTGGGGAAAGGACGGATCGCGGATGGAATTCCTGACCAGCGACACCTTCGTGATGGTCATTACCGTCGTCGGTGCCGCTGCAGGGCTCTTCTGGGCTCTGCGAGCCGACCTCGGGAGGCGAATCGACAAGGTCGAGGAACGCCTCGGACAGCGCATCGACAAGGGCGATCAAGGCCTCGGACAGCGCATCGACAAGGTTGAGCAAGGCCTCGGACAGCGTATCGACAAGGTTGAGCAAGGCCTCGGACAGCGCATCGATCGTCAGGGAGATCGGGCGCACGCCGATCAGAAGAACCTCGCTGCGGAGATCTCCGAGCTCAAGACGGCGGTCAGCGTCCTCAACGCGAAACTCGACGAGCGATCGTCGCCGCAGCGGCTCGTGGTGGAGGAGCCGCCCGGGAACTATGTCGCCAAAACGCCGGAGAGCGACCCGGAGGCACCGGAAGACGATCCGCAGCACCCCACGGTCAGCACCGGGGAAGACGCCACGGTCAGCACTGCCGCAGACGAAGGCGACGACGCCCAGTGACCCCTGGGATTGTAGCCCCGCTCGGGATTGCAGCCCCGCTCGGCGGAAGATTCTGGGGAGAACCGTAGGTCGGTCTTCAAGACCACCCGGAAGCTACCGGACCGCTCCGAACTCGTTCTCGTCGCGCATAGCAACCGGGGGACCCAAGACTTCCCGGGCCACGACCACGCGCCGCAAGTCGTCGATCGTGCCGAACCCCAGCCGGCTCGGGTCGAGAGGTCGGCGACCAGCCGACGGGGCCGCGTCCGCGTCTATCCTGGCCGGCGCAGGGTGGCGCTCCGAGGGGCGCCGCGGTTCGTCGGGCCGCGCTTCCGACGATCGTGGCGCCCGCGAGCGAACTTCGACGGGCCTGGGGTCTCGACTCCGCTGCGGAAGCGGCGCTGCCCCCCACCCCGAGTCGCCTAGCTCCTGGGCACTGCTGGGAGCCGGGACGGAAGGCGCGTCCCTGGGACTAGGCGCGCTGGTCGGGCCGGAGGGACCTGACGCCGTGGGGAACGGAGCGCCCTGGCCGGCTTGCCGCCCGCCACCGGAGAGGATTTCCTCCAGTTCCTTCCGCATCTCGGGGGGAACCAGAATGTCGAACGCCGACTGTCGCTTCCCGGCGGGCGACTGGCTTGCTCGGGACGACTGCGGCCGAGGGCTGGGCAACGGAACTCTCGACCGGGAGTCTGGCGGCGCGGACTCTCGCGGCAAGCGGGTCGCCACGGGTTCCGGCACCCTCTCCGGGGGGGCGCCCACCGGCCCCGGCGGCGGCAGTCCTCGTTCCTCGCCGGGCGTTCCCAGAGGCTCGTCGCCCTCGGGCAGACCGGCGGCGCGCTTCCTCGCCTTCTTCAGCGTCGCGTCGATGATCGACAGGACCACGACGACGACGATGATCCAGATCTGGTACTCGCCCATGCGACGGCTCCCGGGCCGGCTAGCTGGCCAAGTCCGCTACGATCCGGGCTCGGACTGCGATTCCGGCTCCCCGGAGGCGATGGCGCGGCGCATGTGGGTGTCGGACTCCACGTTGCGGTACTTGGCGTAGTCCATGACGCCGAGGTTGCCGCTGCGGAAGGCGTCGGCCATCGCCAGCGGAATCTTGGCTTCCGCCGACACGACCTCGGCCCGCATCTCCTCGACCCGGGCCTTCATCTCCTGCTCCCGGGCCGTCGCCATCGCACGCCGCTCCTCCGCCCGGGCCTGGGCGACCCGCTTGTCGGCCTCGGCTTGGTCGGTCTGAAGCTCGGCGCCGATGTTCTTGCCCACGTCCACGTCGGCGATGTCGATGGAGAGGATCTCGAACGCCGTCCCCGAGTCCAGCCCCTTCTGCAACACCGTCTTCGAGATCGCGTCGGGGTTCTCCAGCACGGCCTTGTGGCTGTTTGCGGAGCCGATCGTCGACACGATCCCCTCGCCGACCCGCGCCAGGATCGTCTCCTCGCCGGCGCCCCCGACCAAGCGGTTGATGTTCGCCCGCACCGTGACCCGGGCCACGGCGATCAGCTGGATGCCGTCCTTCGCCATCGCCGCCACGCGGGGCGTCTGAACCACCTTCGGGTTCACCGACACCTGCACCGCCTCGAAGACGTCGCGGCCCGCCAAGTCGATCGCCGCCGCTTGCTGGAACGGCAACTCGATGCTGGCCTTGTCGGCGCTGATCAGCGCCCGCACCACTCGGTCCACGTCGCCCCCGGCCAAGTAATGCGCTTCCAGATGCGACACGTCCAGAGGGAGACCGGCCTTGGTGGCGGCGATCAAGGGCCGCACGACCGACGGCGGGCTGACCTTGCGGAGACGCATCCCCACCAAGCTGCCCAGCCCAAGCTTGACGCCGGCGAAGAGGGCTTCGATCCACAGCCGGACGGGCACGGCCCAGCCGAGGATCATGAGGCCGATGACGAGCGCAGCCAGAATCAGGATGGGGAAGAGGGTCGGGTCCATTAGGAGCGCTCCACGAAGTCGGGTTGGTTGAGGCTGGCCGGACGGGTCGGGCCAAGTTGGAAGATTCGCGCTTGCCAGACGTTGAGCAAGGAGGGGGCCAATCTCAGAATCACTTCGACTTGATCGGCCGCACGATGTGGCGGTAGCCCTCGGCGCTCTGGATGCGGATGCGGGTTCCCTCCTCGATCCACTCGCTCTCGGAGACGACGTCCAGCCGCTCGTCGCCGAACAGCCCCATCCCCGCTGGACGCAAGGCGGTGATCGCCACCCCCTCCGCGCCTTCCAGCTCCGGGCGCACGCTTGCGGAGATGTAGCCCTCGTGACGGTCGGTGGACTCGGGAAGGAGCACGCCGCTGCGCTTGATCCGCCAGCTGCCGGGCAGGTAGCGAACGAGCGCCCACGCCATGACGAACACGATCAGCACCGAGGCGCTGACCACGCCGGCGGCGCTGGCGAAGTCCTGGCGCGTGGGAAGGTCGCCGAGCTGGGCCATGAAGATGCCGCCCAGCAACGCCGCGCCCCCCAGCACGCCGAAGATGCCGAAGCCGGGGACCACCAGCACCTCCACCAGCACGAGGACGACGCCTGCGGCCACCAGGATCAGATCCTCCGCGCCGGCGAGCCCCACGAGCAGGTGAGCGCCGAAGAACAAGGCGAGGGCCAGGAGCCCCGCAACGCCCGCCAACCCGAAGCCGGCCGTCTTGATCTCCACGATCAGACCCAGGAACCCCAGGGACAGGAGGAACGGCGCGATCACCGGGTTGGTGAAGAAGCGGACCAGCCGTTCGGCCCAGTTGACCCGCGCATCCACGACATCGGCGGACGCCAGTCCCAAGCCCTCCAGCACGCCGTTCCAGTCCGCGGCCTCCTCGGCGTAGCCCAGCTCGACTGCTTCTTCCGTGGTCAAGGTCAGCAGCTTGCCCTCCTCGACGACGCCTTCCACCGCCAGCTCTTCGTCCACCATCGCTTCGGCGATCCGGGGATCCAGTCCCCGGGCTTCGGCCAAGGCCCGCATCCGGGCCCGCATCGCCGACACGATCTTCTCCGACGCCTTGGTCCCTTGTCCGTCCACCGGCGTGGCGGCCCCCATGACGGCGCCGGGCCTCATCAGCACCCGGTCGGCGGAGAGGGCGATCATCGCACCTGCCGAGTAGGCGTGCATGTTGACGAAGGCGTGCACGGGCACTCGGGAGCGGCCGACGGCGCTGACGATCCGCTCGGCGGCGTCCACCCGTCCGCCCGGCGTCTCGATGTCCAGCACCACGGCGCGCACGCCCGAAGCGGCGGCCTCCTCCAGCGCCCGCTCGATGAACGGTGCGAGCCCCATCTCCACGACCCCGGCGACAGGAACCCGCACCACGGCGGGCCGACCCGCTTGTTCGGGCTGGCCGGCCAGCGACGGCGCGAGGAGCGCAAGAGAGCAGGCGGCTGCCGCAGCCCACGCCACTCCGTTCGGAGCGACGACCCTCCCGGGCGCTGGCGAAAGTCTCGTGGTCACTGGGCGTCCCTCCCTTGCTGCGTCGGTGCCTTGCCGCCCCTGCGAGGGCAGCGCGAGTGCGACAGTCCACTCGTGTCCACGAATACGTTGCCGCGCCCAGAAACAATCTACGCCAAAGGCTCCCCTTCCGCCCGGCACGGCGCCCGCCTGGGACGGGTTATCTTTAGAAGCGCGACTCTGGAGCTCAGCAGCCCTGCGCCCACGGCTCCGGGCCCCCGCCAATCCGATCCCATAGGTGCCCAATGTCCGACAAGGTTCTTGTCCGCTACGACGCCAGCGACGGCGTCGCCGTTCTCACTCTCGACGACCCGCCCGCCAACACCTATACCCACGAGATGATGCGCCAGCTCGACGACGCCGTCCTGAGGGCGCGCTTCGACGACGGCGTTCACGTGATCGTGGTCACCGGCGCCGGGGAGAAGTTCTTCTCGGCAGGCGCCAATATTGGGATGCTGTCCCAGGTCACGACGCAGTTCAAGTACCACTTCTGCCTTCACGCCAACGAGACCTTGAACCGCCTGGAGCAGACGCCCAAGCTCGTGATCGCAGCGCTCAACGGGCATACCGTGGGTGGGGGACTGGAGATCGCCATGGCCGCCGACATCCGGGTTGCGCGGGCGGGCCGGAGCAAGACGGGCCTGCCCGAGGTCAACCTGGGCGTGCTGCCTGGCACCGGGGGCACGCAGCGGCTGTCGCGGCTGGTGGGCAAGGCCAAGTCGATCGAGCTCATGGCGACGGGCCGGACCTTCGGATTCGAGGAGGCGCAGGAGCTGGGGATCGTCCACGAGGTATGGGAGGCCGAGACTCACGACGCCTTCATGGCGCGGGTGCTGGAGTACGCGCGGGGGTTCTGTCCGCCCGCCATGGCGTCGAAGGCGGTGGGCGCCGTAAAGCGGTCCGTCCAGACCGGCGCCGAGATCCCCTTCGAGACGGCCCTGGCCCTGGAGCGGGAGCTTCAGCAGCAGCTCTTCGCCAGCGACGACGCTCGGGAGGGCCTGTCCGCCTACGTGGAGAAGCGCCGGGCAAAGTTCACGGGGAGCTGACGAGTGGCGGCAGCTGGGACGGGTCCCGGGGATGCCGTCCGCACCCGCCTGTGGATCGGCAACGAGTGGGTCGACGCCCAGCTCGGGATCACCTTCCCCACGGTGAACCCCGCCACCGGCGAAGTCGTCGCCGACGTGGCCGAAGCCCGGGCAACGGACGTCGACCGGGCCGTGCAGTCGGCGCGCACGGCGTTCGCGGACTCACGCTGGCGGCGGATGAGCCCCCACAAGCGGTCGCGGCTGCTCTGGCGGCTCGCGGACTTGGTGGACGCCAACGCGGACGAGCTGGCCCTCCTCGAGACCCGGGACAACGGCAAGCCCTACTTCGAGTCCCGCAAGATCGACGTCCCGTCGGTGGCCCTGACGTTGCGCTACTACGCCGGACTGGCAGACAAGGTCCAGGGCGACACCCTGCCGGTCCCGGGGCCTTTCCTCAACTACACGCTGCGGGAGCCCGTCGGCGTGGTGGGAGCGATCGTCCCGTGGAACTTTCCGCTCTCCATGGCAGCGTGGAAGGCGGCGCCTGCGCTCGCCTGCGGCAACACGGTGGTGCTGAAGCCCGCCGAGGAGACGCCGCTGACCGCGTTGCGGTTCGGAGAGCTGGCGGCGGAGGCCGGGTTCCCCCCCGGGGCATTGAACGTGGTGCCCGGTTTCGGGGAGACGGCGGGCGCGGCGCTGGTTCGCCATCCAAGCGTGGACGCGATTTCATTCACCGGCTCCACGGAGACGGGCCGCACGGTGATGCGCGAAGCGGCGGCCACGCTCAAGAAGGTCTCGCTGGAGCTGGGGGGGAAGTCGCCCAACGTCGTCTTCGCCGACGCCGACCTCGGCCAAGCCGTGAAGGGGGCGTCCACGGGCGTCTTCTACGGGAAGGGCGAGGTGTGCGCGGCGGGGAGCCGCATCTTGGTGGAGGCGGCGGTGCACGACCAGTTCGTCGAGGGCTTGGCGACACGCGCGGCCCGGACCCCGGTGGGCGACCCCATGGACCCGGCCACGCGCCTGGGCGCGATCGTGAGCGAGGCCCAGCTCGAGCGAGTCGCGAGCTACATCGACGCGGGGAAGCGGGAGGGCGCGCGTCTCGTGGCGGGTGGGGAGCGGGCGACGGTGGAGGGGCGCGGCAACTTCGTGAACGCCACCGTCTTCTCGGATGTGGACCCGACGATGACGATCGCTCGGGAGGAGATCTTCGGGCCGGTCGCGGCGGTGATCCGCTTCGACGGCGTGGAGGATGCCGTCGCGAAGGCCAACGACACGTTCTACGGCCTGGCGGCCGGCGTTTGGACGCGGGACGTGGGCAAGGCGCACCGGGTGGCGGCCGAGATCGACGCAGGCACGGTGTGGATCAACACGTACAACCAGTACGCCCCGGCATCGCCGTTCGGCGGATACAAGGAGAGCGGCTTCGGACGGGACCTGGGGTTTCAGACCGCGTTGGAGAAGTACACCCAACTGAAGAGCGTCTGGGTGGCGCTGGACCGGTAGGATGGCGACCGCGTGGATCGTGGACGCGGTGCGCACCCCGATCGGAAGGCACGGGGGAGCACTTGCGCCGGTGCGCCCCGACGACTTGGCGGCGACCACGATCTCGGCGCTGTTGGCGCGCAACCCCTCCCTGCCCGCCGCCCGCCTCGACGACGTGATCTTCGGCTGCACCAACCAGGCGGGCGAAGACAACCGGAACGTGGCCCGGATGGCTTTGCTGCGAGCGGGCGTGCCCGTGGAGGTGCCGGGGCAAACCGTGAACCGCCTGTGCGGCTCCGGGTTGCAGGCCGTTGCCAGCGCGGTCCACGCCATCCGCGCCGGCGAGGGCACGGCGTTCGTAGCCGGCGGGGTCGAGTCGATGAGCCGAGCGCCGTTCGTGATGCTGAAGCCGGAACGGGGCTACCTGCGAGGCGCGCCGGACGTGGCGGACACCGTGCTGGGCTGGCGCTTTCCCAACCCGCGCTTCGCTCCCGAGTGGACGATGAGCCTGGGGCGGACGGCGGAGGTGGTGGCTGCGGAGTACGGGGTGACCCGGGAGGATCAGGACGCCTTCGCGGTGGAGAGCCAGCGCAAGGCGGCGGCGGCGCAGAAGGCCGGGCGGTTCGACGAGGAGATCGTGCCGGTGACCGTGACGGGCCGGAAGCGGACGACACAGGTGATCGAGCGGGACGAGCACCCCCGGCCCGGTACGACCGCGGAGGTGCTAGCGCAGCTTCGCCCCGTGTTCCAGGAGGGCGGGAGCGTGACCGCGGGCAACTCGTCGGGGATCAACGACGGCGCCGCGGCGCTGCTGGTGGTGGAGGCGGAGGCCGCCAAGGCTCACGGCCTGGCGCCGTTGGCGGTGGTGCGCGCGACCGCATTCGTCGGCGTGGAGCCTCACCGGATGGGAACCGGGCCGATCCCTGCGTCGCGCCGCTGCCTGGAGCGGGCAGGCGTCGCCGCGAACGACCTCGACCTGGTGGAGCTGAATGAAGCCTTCGCGGCCCAAGCGGTTCCCTGCGTGCGGGAGCTGGGACTGGACCCCGAGATCGTCAACGTGAACGGCGGCGCGATCGCCCTGGGCCACCCGATTGGGTGCTCGGGCGCGCGCATCTTGGCGACGCTCGTTCACGAGATGGTCCGCCGAGACGCCGGGCTGGGGCTGGCCACCATGTGCATCGCCGTCGGCCAGGGAGTCGCAGCTCTAGTGGAGCGGGCGTGAGCGCGCCTGCCCGCGAGGTCGGCATCGTGGCCGTGCTCGGCGCGGGGACGATGGGTCGCGGGATCGCACAGGTCGCCGCCGTTGCCGGCCATCCGGTCGTCCTCCACGACGCCGACCCGCAGCAGATCGGACGCGGCGTCGCCAGGATCGAATCGACCCTGGAGAAGGGCGTGCGCCTGGGAAAGGTGGACGCCGACGCCCGCGACGCCGCGTTGTCGCACCTCTCAACCGCCCCCACGCTGGACGGGGCCGTCGCCGGAGCGGAGTGGGTGATCGAGGCTGTGCCCGAGGTCCTGTCCCTCAAGGCCCGGCTCTTCCGCCAAGTTGCAAGCTTGGCGACCGAAGACGCGATCCTTGCCACCAACACGTCGTCCCTGTCGGTCACGCAGATCGGCAAAGGGCTTCCCGCACCCGGCCGCTTCTTGGGGCTCCACTTCTTCAACCCTGTCCACATCATGGCCCTGGTTGAGGTAGTCAAGGGGAAGAGCACGGACCCGGCCGTCCTGGAGCGGGCAGTGCGGTTCGTTCGGGGGCTGGGGAAGGAGCCCGTGGTCGTGGCCGACTCGCCGGGGTTCGCGTCGTCGCGCCTGGGGATCGTCCTGGGGCTGGAGGCGATCCGCATGGCGGAGGAAGGGGTCGCAACGCCCGAGGAGATCGACAAGGCGATGGTGCTGGGGTACCGTCACCCGATGGGACCCCTGCGCCTCACCGACCTGGTGGGACTGGACGTGCGCCTGGGCATCGCGCGGTACCTTCACGAGACGCTGGGCTCGGAGGCGTTTCGTCCGCCGGCACTGCTGGAGCGGATGGTGGCGGAGGGCCGCCTGGGCAAGAAGTCGGGTCGCGGGTTCTACGACTGGCACAAGCAGCCGTGACGACCGAACGGCTCGAGATGGTACGAGTGTCCGTGCGCAACTTCGTGGCCGAGGTGACGCTGAACCGCCCAGGCAAGCTGAACGCACTGAACGCCACATTGCGCCGCGAGCTGTCGGAAGTCTTCGACGCCCTCGCGACCGACGACGACGTGAGAGTGGCGATCCTCCACGGTGCCGGCGACAAGGCGTTTGTGGCGGGCGCCGACGTGAGCGAGTTCGCCGGTCGGAGCCCCGCCGAACAGCGGGAGGTCTACCAGCGCCGGAGGGTCTACGACGCCCTGGCCGAGTTCCCCAAGCCCGTCGTCTGCGCCGTCCACGGCTACTGCCTCGGCGGGGGCAACGAACTCGCGCTGGCCTGCGACATCCGCGTTGCCGACGCCACGGCTCGCTTCGGCCAGTTCGAGATCCGTCTGGGACTGATCCCCGGCGCAGGCGGCACCCAGCGGCTGGCCCGGCTGGTGGGAGCTGGCCAAGCCATGCGCATCGGGTTGTGCGGCGACCTGATCGACGCCGAGGAAGCCCATCGGATCGGCTTGGTCGAATTCTTGGTGGAAGAGGGCGGGCACTTGGACAAGGCTCGAGAAGTGGCGAGCCGGATGGCCCGCTGGAGCCCGGTCGCGCTGGGCTTGGTCAAGAAGGCCGTTCGCGCGGCTCAGGAGCGCCCGCTGACGGAAGGCTTGGCGGTGGAGCGGGAGCTGTTCTTGGAGGCGTTTGCGTCCGAAGACGGCCGCGAGGGCGTCGGCGCCTTCGTCGAGAAGCGCCAACCGGTGTTCAAGGGACGGTAGCGACTCCGCGGGGTCAGAGGACGACGTCGCCGCCCGGATCTCGCTCCTTCAGTCGCGCCAACCGCTCTCCCGCCTGCTTGAGCCGTTCGGCGCGCACCGCAGGGTCGGCGGCGGCGTGCTGCCAGGCCGGGGCGCCGTCGGCTAAGACGGGAACCCTCAGCACCTCGCCCTCCGAGACCGGAATACCAAGGGCACCGACCCGCACTTCCCTGTCGTCCGGGGCGCCGGTGCCCGATTCGTCCTCGGCGATCAGCACCACGACGCCACCCTCCACGCGGTCGACCACGTAGAGTCTTGGGTTCGAGGGGACGGGGGCCGGGGCTGGCTGTTGCGCTTCGCTCATCGCAGTTCTCCAGGGGACGGCTCTCCACCCGTGACGCGGTAGCCGCCGTCGGGAAAGCCTAGCACCGTGATCGTTCCGTTCCAGTCCGTGCGGTACACCTGCCGGGCGGTAGAAGAGAACGCCACCACCGCCTGCATCCGCGGATGTCCGTATTGGTTGTTCCTGCCCACGGAGATCACGATCACCTCGGGGCGGGCGGCACGCAGGAACGCCGCCGTAAAGCCGTTGTGGCTGCCGTGGTGGGGTGCCTTGAGCACCGTCACCGGGGTCACAGCGCCGCGTCCGGTCAGGAAATTCAGCTGGCGCACCTCCGAGTCGCCGCTCAAGAACGCCGAGAAGCGGCCATAGCGCACCACCAGCGTCACCGAACGGTTGTTCTGGTCTCCAGCACGGAGAGGCGGCATGGGCAACACCTCAATCAAGGCGGCGCCCAGCGTTACCGTTCGCGGCTCGGCGTTCAGGTACGTGATCTCGGAGCGTCGCTCCACCTCCTCCATGAGACGTTGGTAGGTGCGGGTGGTGTGGGGCATGGCGTTGTCCATGAAGTAGCGGACCGGAAACGCGCGCAACACGTCCGCCATCCCGCCGATGTGGTCGGCGTGCGCGTGCGTGGCCACCAGCAGGTCGATCCCCACGACGCCCAGGGCTTGGAGCGCGTCCGTGGGAGAGCGCCGTCCCGCGTCCACCAGGGCCGTCTGACCCTCCGGCGCCTGTATCAGCACCGCGTCGGCCTGCCCCACGTCCAGGAACGTGATCCGGAGCGCGGCGGCCGAACCCTGGAAAGGCGCGGTCGCGAGCGGTATCTCCGCCGCCGCAAGCTGGGCCGGCACTGCCTGTCCCATCGCCGAAGACGCCGCCGCGACGACGGCGATTGCGCGAGCGAGCAGCATGGGGCTTGTCCGAGTCCTCGATCTTGATCGTAGCCAAGGCGGCGAAAGGAGAATACTATACCGCGCCGGCGACATGCGCCGAAACCGCAAGCGTCACTCCTAGGAGCCCCGCGCCCCGAATGCCATTTCTCGCTTGGCGCCGAATCGCTTGGTGCTACCACTTGGTCTTCCTGGCCGCCGTCACGTGGCCGGGCCAGACCCTGGTCAACACGCCCACCCCTTTCGTACTGGGAATGCCCCGCCAGATGGCGCTCGTGGCGATCCTGATCGTGGGCAGTCTGATCGTGCTGTGGCGGATGGACGCGGCCCGCGGTCGAGAGGCCGCCGACGCCGGGGAGTCCGGTGGCGCCGATGGATAAGTTCACGCTGATCACCGTCCTCGTCTTCGGCTACTTGGCGACGACGCTGGCGGTCGGGCTCGTGGCCGGCCGCCGGGCGTCCAAGAGCGTGCAGGGCTATGTGGCGGGCGACCGGGACTTCGGGCTGCTGGTCATGTACTTCATCACGGGCGCCTCGGTGTTCTCCGCCTTCGCCTTCCTGGGCGGACCCGGTTGGGCGTACTCGCGGGGCGCGGCCGCCTTCTACATCCTGTCCTACGGCGCCCTGGGGATGGCCCCGTGGTACGCGATGGGACCCAAGGCCGCCGCGTTGGGGCGGCGCTTCGGCTTCGTCACCCAGGCACAGCTTCTTACTGGCCGGTTCCCTTCCCGCGGCCTGTCGGTGCTCATGGCGGTTCTGACCCTGATCTCCTTCGTGCCCTACGTCACGATCCAGATGAGGGGCGCGGGCATCGTCATCGAGGCGGTCACCGACGGGCGGATCCCGTTGGCTGCCGGAGCGGCGATCGCCTACGGAATCGTCATGGCCTACGTGCTGGCGAGCGGCGTGGCGGCGGTGGGATGGACCAACACCTTCCAGGGCGTCTTCATGCTGGCGATCGCGTGGACGCTGGGCATCTACCTGCCCTACCGGCTATACGGCGGCATCGGCCCGATGTTCGAGCAGATCCTGGCCAGCCGTCCCGAACTGCTGACCGTGCCCGGGCTGGACCCCGGCGGAAACGCATGGAGCTGGGGAGCGTATTCGACTGCTATCCTCGTCAGCGCCATCGGCTTCACGATGCTGCCCCACCTCTTCATGAAGGCGTTCACCGCCAGGGACGACAAAACCATCCGTCGCACCGTGGTCCTCTTCCCCACGTTCCAGCTGTTCCTGATACCCGTGTTCCTGATCGGGTTCGCCGGCGTGCTCTTCCCCGAGTCGCCGGAGCAGCCCGACTTCATCCTCCCCTTCCTGATCCTGCGCACCGAACTGCCCGCCCTGGTGATCGGCCTCTTCTGCGCCGGAGCGCTGTCGGCCTCGATGTCCACCGGCGACGCGCTCCTGCACGCGGGGGCCTCGGTCGTGGTGGAGGACGGGGTCCAGCCCTTCCGCCGCCTGTCGGACAAGGGCCAGCGAACCCTGATTCGGGTGCTCGTCGTGGCCGTGGGAGCGCTGGCCTACGTGCTGGCGCTCTCGGATTCCTCGTCTCTGGTGGATCTGCTGCTGGCGTCCTACGGGGTGATCTGCCAGTTCATGCCGGCGGTGCTGGCGGCGATGTACTGGCGACGCGCAACGACCGCTGGAGTCGTGTCGGGGCTGGCGGCGGGCTCCGCTGTCGCCGTCCTCTTCTTCTTGTTCCCGGAATGGAAGCCGTTGGGACTCCACGAGGGGATACTGGGCCTGATCGTGCACGTCCCGGTGCTGCTGGGCGTGAGCCTGGCCGGGAAGCCCCAGGACAAGCAGCACGTGAGCGCGTTCGTAGATGCCTGACCCGCGGACCGAGTTGGCGCGCCTCCGCGAGGAGGTTCTTCAGTGCGACCGCAAACTGATCGGGGCGATCGCCCGCCGGTACGAGCTTGTCCACAGAATTGGCGCATTGAAGCGGCAACTCGGGCTTCCCGTGACGGACCCGGCCCGGGAAGCGGCCGTCGTGCGCCGCGCCGCGGAGTTGGCGCGGGCCGAAGGGCTGGACGACGAGCTGGTGCGGGAGCTGGTGTGGAAGGTCATGGCGGCGGCTCGGGGCGAGCAACGAGCCGCGAGGGAGGACGACGAGCCGTCGGGGTAAGGTTCGGCCGGCCCGTCCGGCGGCCGCCGCGTCACTCCATAGACGGAGCGTAGACCGAGATCACCCTGCGGCGGCGGAGGTTCTCGAACTTCACGACGCCGTCGGCCTTCGCGAAGAGCGTGTGGTCCCTGCCTAGTCCCACGTTGGCGCCAGGATGGAACCGGGTTCCACGCTGGCGCATCAGGATATTTCCGGCGCGGACACTCTCGCCGGCGAACCGCTTGACGCCCAAGCGTTTCGGGTTGCTGTCGCGGCCGTTGCGGGACGACCCTACGCCTTTCTTGTGAGCCATCGGTCTTCTCTCGCTAGATGACGATCTCGCCGATGCGAACGATCGTGAACCCCTGCCGGTGCCCCTGCTTCCGCCGGTACTTCTTCCGCCGCTTCCGCTTGAAGACGATGATCTTCTTGGTCCGGTCGTGGGCCAGCACCTCGGCCGTCACGTGCGCTCCCTCGACCGTTGGCGCTCCAACGGCGACGCGGTCGCCCTCGGACGCCAGCAGCACGTCGTCGAACGTCACCGTGCTCCCCGGCTCGGCGGCCAGGGTGGGCACGAACAGCGTGGAGCCCGGCTCTGCCCGAAACTGCTTGCCGCCGGTTCTGAATACCGCAAACATGAACGTATCCTATGCGTCTGGAGTCGGTCGGGGGCTCGCGCCGACGGGCGGTCGTCGCCGCAGGGCGCTACTGAACCGCCCGTCTGAAGCTACCAATGTCGGAGCCAAGGTCAAGCTACGCGGCTCGGTACTTGTCGGTCACGTCCACCTGGGCCTTTCCCGACAGGATGCGGAACTCGTCGTGGCGCAGCAGCGGGTCGTCCCGCAGGTCCAGCCGCAACCGCGTGCGACGAGCCAAGTCGCGGACGAAGCGGGGTTCGAACTCCATGACCTGAAGCGCCACTCCGGGGTGGACGCGAACCAGCAGCTGCTTCTCGTCGCCCAGTGCCGCAGCTCGACGGACGCACCTCTCGATCTCGCGCACCAAGGTCGGCGCCGTCCAGACCCGGCCGGTGCCCCCGCAGGCGGCGCACGGCTCGGTTAGGGAGTGGAGGAGGGACGGGCGCACCCGCTGGCGGGTCATCTCGACCAACCCCAGCTCCGAGAGTTCCCACGTCTTGGTCCGTGCCCGGTCTCGTCCAAGGTGGCTGCGGAGCTCGTGGAGGACCCGGCTCCGGTTCTGCTGTCGCTCCATGTCGATGAAGTCGATGACGACGATGCCGCCCACGTCTCGCAACCGAAGCTGGTTCGCGATCTCCCGAGCCGCGTCCAAGTTGGTCTTGAGGATCGTGTCCTCCGGGTCCTTCTTCTTGCCGGTGAAGCGTCCCGTGTTCACGTCGACCGAGACCAGGGCCTCGGTCTGCTCGATGATCACGTGACCTCCCGTGGGCAGCTCGACGCGACGACGGAAGGCGCGCTGGATCTCCTCCTCGATCCCGGCTTGGTCGAAGAGGGGCTTCTTCTCGCCGTAGTAGTGAATGCGGTCCGCCAACTCGGGATCGAAGGTCTTGACGTACTTGAGGATCTGCTGGTGAAGCTGCCGGTCGTCGACGGTGACGGCTTCGAACTTGTCGGTGAACAGATCGCGGACCACGCCCGACACCAGCTTCTCGTCTTCGTGCACCAGGGTAGGCGCCTGGGCCAGTTTGGCGCGTTGCTCCAACGATTCCCAGAGGCGGCGGAGCTCGCTGTACTCGCGCTCCAGCTTCTTCTGCGTCAGCTCTTCCCCGGCGGTGCGTACGATGGCGCCCCCCGTGCCGTCGCCGATCACTTCCCTGACCATCGCGCGGAGGCGCGCCCGTTCGCTCCTCTGTCCGATCTTGCGGCTTACGCCCACGTTGCCGGCGTTGGGCAGGTAGACTAGGAACCGCCCCGGAAGGGAGATCTGCGTGGTCACCCGTGGACCCTTCGTGGAGATCGACTCCTTGGTGACTTGCACCAGCAGGACTTGGTCCCTTTGCAACGCGTCCTGAATCGGCGGAGCGTTGCGGCTTCGCCCTCGGCGTTGCGGCTCCGGTTTGCCGTCCTGCCCCGGCGAGGCTCGCTCCTGGCCGTTGTCGCCCGTCTCGACGTCCGAAGCGTGCAGAAACGCCGCCTTTTCTTCGCCGATATCCACGAAAGCGGCTTGTATGCCGGGGAGGACCGCGTCCACCCGTCCCAAGAAGATGTTGCCTACGATGCGGCCCTGGTCGGGCCGGTCGAACATGAGCTCAGCGAGCCGTCCGTCTTCCTTCAGCGCGACCCAGGACTCCTGGTCCGAGGCACTGACGAGGATTTCTCTCTTCAACGATTGTCTCCATGGCGACGGGCCGCCACCGAAGCGCTGCGAGGGCGAACGCGCTCACGCGTCCAGCTCCCTCAGCAGGTGACGGCCGATCACGATTTTCTGTATTTCGCTCGTTCCTTCGCCGATCTCGCACGCCTTCGCGTCGCGTAGGACGCGTTCGACCGGGTATTCGTTCGTATAGCCTGCGGCGCCCATGTACTGGATCGCCGCCCGCGCCGTCTTCGTGGCCAGTTCGGACGCCACCAGCTTGGCCATCGCCGCCTCCTTGGCGAAGGGGCGTCCCCTGTCCTTCAGCCACGCGGCGTGGTAGGTGAGGTGGCGAGCGGCCTGGACCTCCGCCGCCAGCCCGGCCAAGCCGAACCGAACGTCCTGAAACTCCCAGACGGGACGTCCGAACTGGCGCCGGCGAGCCGTGTACTCTACGGCGGCGTCCAAGGCGCCTTGGGCCAGTCCCAGCGAGAGGGCCGCGATCCCGATCCGCCCCGCGTCCAGCGTCTTCATGAAGTTGGCGAACCCCTGGCCCTCTTCGCCTACGCGCTGCTCCTCGCTTACCCAGGCGTCCTGCATGTGGAGCTCCCGCGTGTCGGAGGCGCGCCAGCCGAGCTTGTCCTCCTTTTCGCCCGCGGTCACCCCGTGGGTGTAGGGCAGTTCGGGCCGGTGGCCGATGCCGGTCCTCTGGGCTTCCTCCATCTCAACTGTAGGCTTGCACACCACAAAGTTGGTGATCCCGTGGTGACCCCTGGCCGGATCCGTGACCGCTGTGACGGTGAAGACCTCTCCGACGCCGGCGTGGGTGATGAATATCTTGCTTCCGTTGATCGCGTAGCCGCCGTTCCGACGGAGGGCACGGGTGCGGGTTCCCGAGGAGTCGGAGCCGGCGCCGGGTTCCGTGAGGCCGAACCCCCCGAGCACCTGACCCGTGGCGAGCAGAGGGACGAAGCGGGCCTTCTGTGCTTCGTTGCCGAAGGCGAGGATCGGCGTGGTGCCTAGCGTGGTGTGGGCAGAGACGGTGATGGCGTGGCTGGCGTCGTGCTTGGCCAGCTCCTCGACCACGAGTACATAGCTAAGGTAGTCGCGGCCCATGCCGCCCAGCTCCTTCGGGACGGGGACGCCGAGCCAGCCCCGTTCGCCGATCGCCTTGACGTTGTCCCACGGGAAGCGGGCAGTCTCGTCCAGCTCCCGGGCCACGGGGACGATGGATTTCAGCGCGAACTCCCGAACCTGGGCCTGGAGGCCGTGGTGTTCCTGGTTCAGGTAAGGGTCCATGCGGAGGCGACAGGAGGACTTCGGCAGAGTTGGGGGGTGGCTACGGCGGGGCGCGACGTTCGCACAGATCGCAGGACCCGCAAGACCGGCGGGCAGGCGTCTCTCCAAGATAACGCAGAAGCGACGCCCTTCGGCACCTCCATCGACCGCAGTACCTGCGCATCGCGCGAAGCCGTTCCAGCGACTGGTTGCGCGCGGCGGAAAGGGAAGCGAAGTCGGGAGGCGCTCCGGTGACGAAGGCGGCGGGGCCTTGGACGGAGGGCGGCCCTTCGGCCTCCCCGTCGGGCCAGCTCTCGACCCACTCGGTGAACGCCGGGGACAGCCGAACGGCGCCGGAGCGGCCCAGCCACTTGAGGTGGGGCACGTTGGCGTCGCCGGGGCCGGCGAGGTCGCGGGCCGTAGGGAGGCCGGCGGTCCCTCGGGTCGTCGCCTTGATCTTGCCGAGCAGCTCCAGCACTTCCCGTTCCGGCGGAAACGATCGGTCCAGAAAGGACTGGGGGACCTTCCAGTCGCTCGATGCGACGAACCCCAGGGCGATCGACGGGGCGCCGTCGCGTCCGGCCCGGCCCGCTTCCTGGTAGTAGCTCTCCAGCGAGCCCGGGAAGGCGTAGTGGAAGACGGCGCAGACGTCGCCTCTGTCGATGCCCATCCCAAAGGCGCAGGTGGCCACCACGACGTTGGACTCGCCGGACATGAACCGCTGCTGGACGGCTTGCCGCTCCTTCCCCGGGAGGGCGGCGTGGTAGGCGTCCCCCACGGTCCCCAAGCTGGCCAGCGCCCGGCGAACCGCGACGACTTGCCGGCGCGTGGGGGCGTAGACGATGACGGCCCTTCCCGAGGAGTCGGACGGCAGGCGGCGAAGCACGCGGACGATGGCGCGGACCCTGTCGCCGCCGGGGCTGCACCGGGCGACGAGCCAGCGGATGTTGGGGCGGTCGAAGGAAGTGACGACGCGAAGTGGGTCGTTCATGCCGGCCACCTGCACGATGTCGTCGCGGACCGCCGGCGTGGCGGTGGCGGTGACGGCCAGCACGGGCGCGGGAGCGACGGCCCGGAGGGCGCGGATGCGACGGAACGCTGGGCGAAACTCGTGGCCCCACTCCGAGATGCAGTGGGCCTCGTCGATCGTGATCAGGGAGATCCGGGCTTCGCCCAGCAGGGCTCGCAGTCTGGTCGCTTCGAGTCGCTCCGGCGAGCAGAAGAGGAGATCGAGGCGGTTCTCCCGGATCGCCTGCTCGGTGCGGCGCTGCTCGGCTTCCGGGTCTTGAGAGGTCAGGGAGGCGGCTCGGAGGCCGAGACGACCGGCTCGGTCGACTTGGTCCTGCATCAGGGAGATGAGGGGGCTGATCACGACGACCAGCCCCTCCAGGACGAAGGCAGGCAGCTGGAAGCAGAGGGTCTTCCCGCCGCCGGTGGGGAGGACTCCCAGGGCGTCGCGGCCCGCGAGAACGGCGCACACGAGGCGCTCTTGGCCGGGGCGAAAGCCGTCGAAGCCAAAGTGCTTGCGGAGCACGGCCCGAGCGGCGGAAGGGGGGTACGGGACGGCGCGTGCGGGTTCCATGGCCGCCAATAAGGCACATCGGGTGGGACACGGACATGGCGGAACGGGCTGCGGCTCCGGCTACTCCTGCTTCGGCTGCTCCTTTGGCCGCGGCAGAAACCGGAGCCCGAGGCCGACCCCCAGTAAGGCCATTCCCGCCCAGACGAGCCAGCCAAGCCCGGTTCCCATCCCCGTCAACGCGAGCAACGCGCCCGCACCGAACAGGCGCACCTTCCAGTGGACGTAAGGGTCGTCCTCTCCGGAGCGGCTTCGCGAAGGCCTTAGCACCACGGTCAGGACCGATCCTTGTGGCGGAGGAAGCGGTCCACCCCTTCCCTGCACTCCCGAGTCAGGCGTGCCACGGCGTTGACCTCCGCGCCTCTGGCCACCGCATCCTCGAACGACGCGCCCTCCGTGCCGTAGACGAGCCGCTTGGTGAGTGCGACGGCCGTCGGAGGCCGGTCGGCCAGATCCGCCAGGTACTCGCGGACGGCAGGCTCGAAGGCCTCGCCGGGAACGACGCGGTCGACCAAGCCGAGGGCCCTGGCTTCCGTCGCGCCGATCGTGTGGCCGCGCACCGCCAGCTCGAAGGCGGTGGACTCGGTGACTCGCCTTCGCAGCCCAGCCATGACCAGCGCCGGGACGAGGCCGATGCGCACCTCCGGGTAGCCGAAGCGCGCCTCCTGGTGGGCAAGGACCAGATCGCACGCCGAAGCCAGTCCGCACCCACCGCCCAGCGCTCGGCCCTCGACGACCGCCACGATCGGCTTCGGCAGCCTCCGAACCGCGACGAAGACGTCCCCGAGGTGCTGGGCTTGGGCCAACCCTTCCTCCGGCCCCAGGTCGCGGGAGGCCGCCAGCTCGGCCAAGTCGGCGCCGGCACAGAAGTCGCCGCCGGCGCCCCGGAGCGCGACCACGCGCACGTGCGGGTCGTCGCCCAGTCGCGCCACGTGGCGGGACAGCTCCGCGATCATCGCCGCGTTCAGCGCGTTCCGCTTCTTGGGCCGGTTAAGCGTCACTCTCGCAACGCCCGCCTCCTCGACCTCGCAGAGGACGAGCGGCTGGGGCTCGATCGCGGTCATCCGGTCCTCGTTGCCGTGCCCGGGTGTCGTCCCCTGCCCCTGACTCGGTCTGCGACTTCGGCGGGCACCGCGATCCGCATCCGAAGCAAGGCAGTGCTGAAGACCTTTCCTTGGGCGTCGGTCATGAGGGAGACGGTGCCGCCACCGTCCAGCGCCTCGTGCAGCAGGAAGTTGAGGGCGTGGAGGTTGGGGAGCTCGAACCGCTCCACTGGGCCGATCACCAAGTCGCCGAAGTGCTCCTTGACCCGCTCCGCCGTGAGCTGCTCCACGAGAAGCGGGTAGTCCTCTTCGTCGTACGCGACGACGCCCACGTTCGCAGTGTCGCCCTTGTCGCCGGAACGGGCGTGAGCAAGTTCCAGGAGCGGCACCGCGACCGCCATCGTGCTCGTCATGCGCAGATCCTCATGCGTCCAGGAAGTGCACGGCCAAGTTGGGCTCGACGACGGTGCGGTCGATCAGCGCGGGCCAGTACGCTACGATCTCCTGAACCGCAGGACGCCCGCCTGCGAAGCCGGTGACCGACGGCGGGCCGGTAAGCACGAGCGGCGCGATCTCTCGGGTGAAGCGCGCCACCGCGCTCCGGTCGCGTCCTCGCACGGCGACTCGAAGCTGGACTTCCGGCAGGTCCGGTGGCGGATCGCCGGCCAAGTGGCCGTGGGTGGAGTCCCATCCCACAGTTTCGACGAGCACCCGGTCGAACGCCAGCCCCAGGCGGTCGAGTCTCTCTCTCAAGATGCGAGCTGCCGCTCGGGCCTTGGCCGCCGCGTCGGGCCAAGCGTAGACCAAGGAGCCTACCGCCTTGAACCCGGCGGAGTAGGCGACGGACACCTTCAGGAAAGGGGTTGGGGGACCGCCTCGGACTCCGCGGATGCGTACTCGGTCGCCGCCTTCGTCGGTCAGCTGGATCGTGGTGAAGTCGGCGGTCACGTCCGGGGTGACGTACGAGGTCGGGTCGCCCATCTCGTAGACAAGCTGCTCCTTGACCGTTCGAGCTGTGACCGCGCCACCCGAGCCCGCGTGCTTGGTGACCGAGAACTCGCCCCCGGGCTCCGCCTCGACGATCGGGAAGCCGACCTGGGCCATCTTCGGCAGAGTCCACCACTCGGCCGAGCAGTTGCCCCCCGTCGCCTGGGCGCCGCACTCGTTGACGTGTCCAGCCACGACGCCTGCCGCCAGCAGGTCGTGGGCGTCCCAAGGCCAGTCGAACTCGTGGACCATGGGACCGTAGGTCAGCGCGGTGTCGGTGGAGCGTCCGGTGATCACGACGTGGGCGCCGCCCGCCAGCGCCTCCACGATCGGACGCGCGCCCATGTAGACGTTGGCGCTGCGCACCCGGTCCCGGACTGCGGCCAGCGGCTCGCGGGTCTCCATGTGGTTCAGCGCGTGGCCCGCGGCCAGTAGGTCGTCTAGCCGGTCCATGAGGTCGTCGCCGACGACCACGCCGACCCGGGCTCGGCCGCCGGCGCCCGCTCGTCGGCCCGCTTCGATCACGGCCTTGGCGCACGCCAGGGGGTTCACGCCGCCAGCGTTGGAGACGACCTTGACGCCTTCCGCCACGCACCTCGGGAAGATGCGCTCCATGAGCGGCACGAAGTCCCGGGCGTAGCCGACGGACGGGTCCCGGGCGCGCTGCTTCTGCATGATCGACATCGTAACTTCGGCCAGGTAGTCCAGCACCAGGTAGTCGATGGGACCGCCCTCCAGCTGGCGGACGGGGGCCTCCAGGTCGTCGCCCCAGAAGCCCTGGCCGGCGGCGATGCGCACCGGCTTGCTCACAACCGGCGCTCCGCTCGCCCAGGAGCGCAGGCCGTCGGTGCCAGCCCCGACGGGAGAACGAAGGCGCCCAGGTGCGGTCCCGGGTTGTTCAGCGTGGCCCGCAGCAGCAGCGCCAGGGTGTCCCGGAGTTCCTCGGGGAGCACCACCGCGTCTACGAACCCCCGAGCAGCGGCGTAGATCGCGCTCAGCTGCGTGTCGTACTCGGTGCGCACATCCTCCATGCGGGCCGTCAACTCTTCCCCCGGGGCCTTCCCCTCCGCCGCCAGTCGCTCGACCCGGGCGCCGAACAGCGCCGTCACCGCGCTCTCCCCCTCCATCACTCCCATCCGCCCCGTCGGCAGCGAGAGGATGAAGTCCGGGTCGAAGCCCTGCCCCGCCATCGCGTAGTACCCAGCGCCGGAGGCGTGGTTGACGGTGAGGACCAGCTTGGGGACCACGGCGGTCGCCATCGCCTCCACGAAGCGTGCGCCCGCCCGGATGATCCCGCTGTGCTCCGCTTCCGTTCCCACCATGAACCCGGACACGTCCTGCACGAATAGGAGGGGCATCCCTTGGCGGCTCGTCGTCTCGATGAAGTACGCCGCCTTCTCGGCCGATTCGGTGTAGAAGATGCCGCCGAAGCGGGGCGGACCCGGGCGCGCGTCGTCGACGATCCCCCGCCGGTTGGCCAGCACGCCGACCTTGACGCCGCCGACGGCGCCCGTCCCGCAGATGATCTCTCCCGCGTAGTCCGGCTGGAACTCGTCGAGCCCCCCGCCGTCCAGCACCGCCTCCAGCACCGCCTCCATGTCGTAGGGCCGGCGGTGGTCGCCGGGAAGTATCTCGTAGAGGTCCGCGGCGGGACGCGAAGGGGGCCGGAACGCCGCCGGCTCGTTCTCCGATTCCGTCGAAGGGCCGGGCGCCGCCGACGGCCGCGGGGCTCGGTGCGGCAACCCCGCCACCAGCGTCCGCAACTTGGCGATGCAGGCATCGTCGTCAGCCGCTCGGTAGTGGGCCACGCCGCTTACCTCGGTGTGGACCGTCGCGCCTCCCAGCTCCTCGCGGCCCACCGTCCGCCCCGTGGCGCCCTTCACCAGGTTGGGACCGCCCAACCCCATGAAGCTGGTCCCCTCCACCATTACGATCACGTCCGACAGCGCGGGCAGGTACGCGCCGCCCGCGATGCAGGGACCCATCACCGCGGCGAACTGAGGCACCTTCAGGTACCGCCGCATCACCGAGCAGTAGTAGAAGATCCGCGCGGCCCCGTACTGCCCGGGGAAGACTCCGCCCTGGTACGGCAGGTTCACCCCTGCGGAGTCCACCAAGTACACGATGGGGATCCGGCAGCGCATGGCGATCTCCTGCGCCCGGAGGATCTTCGTGATCGTCTCCGGCCACCAGGCCCCGGCCTTCACGGTGGCGTCGTTGGCCACGACCACCACCTCCCGCCCTGCGACGGCGCCCACCCCCGTGACCACGCCGGCTGCGGGCGCGTTCCCGTCGTAGCGGTCGTGGGCCACCAGCAGACCGATCTCCGCCCATGCGGTCCCCGGGTCCAGCAACCGCTCCAGCCGCTCCCGAACCGTCAGCTTGCCCTTGGCCTGCTGCCGGCGGATCCGTTCGGCACCGCCTCCGAGCCGCAACTTTCGGCGAAGCTCCGACAGCTCTCGGCTGAGTTCGATCAGGCGACCCGGCGGGTCGGCCGGGCCGTCGCGTCCGCTCACCTAGTACGGCTCCTCCCGCTGGGCGAACCACTCGCGGATGTACGCCACGGCTTCGACGGTGGTCGTCCCTGGGCCGAAGATCCGTCCCACGCCGATCGGCGCCAGCTGCTCCGCGTCGTCCGCCGGGATGATCCCGCCGCCCGTCAGCAGCACGTGCTCCAGCCCCTCGTCGTCCAGCAGTTCGCGCACGCGTGGGAACAGAGTCATGTGGGCGCCCGACAGAACCGACATCGCCACCACGTCCACATCCTCCTGAACGGCGGCGGCGGCGATCATCTCGGGGGTCTGGTGGAGTCCCGTGTAGATCACCTCGAAGCCGGCGTCGCGGAACGCGGCGGCGATCACCTTCGCACCCCGGTCGTGCCCGTCGAGGCCGGGCTTCGCCACCAAGATGCGGATCCTGCGGTCCTGCTCCGACATGAGGCTCCTGCGAAAGCGAGTAGTAGGGCCACTCGAGGCCGCAGCTTGGCAACCGCCCGCCCAGCCTGCGGCCCACCGGGCCAAACCTGAAATCTAGTCCGACACGGACATGTCTCGGTAGTAACCCTCCCAGCGCGTCCGTCGAAGAGGCACACGCGTCCGCTGGGCAGCGGCGGCGTGGCGAGGGTCGTGGGCTCCCTATTAGCTTTAGGCGTGTGGTGCGCCTGCGTGTCACCCGAAGCGTACGCCGTTCCGCCCCGATCCTCTCGCGAGAATACGGTACGTGGATGTCAAGTTGCGCGGGCAAGCGGCTTCGACCCTAGACCGCTACGCCCAGATCGTCGATCCGGGACGCGTGATCCGCAACGTCCCCTTGGGACCCCGGACCACCTTCAAGATCGGCGGCCCCGCCGACCTCTACTACGAAGCCCGCACCCCCGGCGAGCTCGCTTTGGCCGTGGCCGCCGCCCGAGAGCTCGGCATCCCTCTCTTCGTTCTTGGACGGGGCGCCAACATCCTGGTCGGCGACAAGGGGTTCCGGGGCGTCGTCGTCCGCTGCGCGATCTCGGGCGTCGAGTTACTCCCGGAGGGCCGGGTCGTGGCCGGGGCCGGGCTGGACACCTTCCCGGACCTGATCAACGCCGTCGTCGCGCGGGGCTTGGGAGGGATCCACCACTTCGTCGGGATCCCAAGCACCGTCGGGGGCGCCGTCTGGCAGAACCTTCACTTCCTCTCCCCGGCCCCGCAACGCGAACGGACGGTGTTCTGGGAAGAGGTCATGGAGGGGGCCACGATCCTGACGCTGGAGGGGGAAGTCCGCCAAGTGGACACCGAGTACTTTCGCTTCGGCTACGACTACAGCGTCATCCACGACACCGGCGACCTGGTCCTCGACGTGACCCTCAAGCTGAATCCGACCCCTGTGGACGAGTTGCGACGGGTGATCCGCGAGAACCTGGAATGGCGCGACCAGCGCCACCCGGACCTTTGGCTCTACCCCTGCGCAGGTTCCATCTTCAAGAAGATCGAGGGGATCGGCGCCGGACGCCTCGTCGACGAGTGCGGGTTGAAGGGACACGTCCACGGCGCGGCCCAGATATTCCACAAGCACGCCAACATCGTCGTCAACTTGGGCGGAGCCACCGCCGCGGAGGTCCGAACGCTCATCGACCTCTCCCGCTCCACCGTGCTCAGGGAGACGGGGTACGACTTGGAGCCGGAGATCCGCTTCGTCGGCGAGTTCTGAAGACGGACGGCGCGCGCGGGTCGTTCTTGTTCGCTCACGGCCCGTGTTCGCTGCCCGTCCTGTGGGACCGTCCTTTGAACGCCTCCGCCAGTGCCCGAATCACGCCGCGGTCGACCCGGTGTCCACCGGGGCAAGAAACCCGTCTGGGCTCTATCCCGGCCGCCGCCAGACGCTCGTCCTGCTTTCGGGCCAGCACCGGGTCGGAGGTGGGGTCGTCTTCCCCGAACACCAGCGTGAGCCGCGGCCGGCGGAGCGCCTCGCCTATCGCCAGGTCGTCCGGCAAGTAGGCGCCCCAGAGGACGAGCTCGTCCACCTGGGTGCGCCCCAGCGCCGTCCAGCGGGCCGCCGTGTGGACCCCTTGGGAGAACCCCAGCACCACCGTCTTGGCTCGGCGACGGAGACGATCGGCCGTATCGGCGCGGCCCAGAACCCGCTCCGCCACCTTGTCCAGGTAGCTCACATAGTCCCCGATTTCGGCCTCCCGGTCCACGCGGGTCATCCAGCTCGCGCCCACCCGGTCCTCCGATCCATGGCGACCCGGCGCCGGGTCGATGTAGAAGCGGCTCAGGGCCTCGGGCGCCACCGCGACCACTCCCGCGCCGGCCAGCTCCGCGAAGGGGTGCACGAACCGACTCGCCAGCTGCCGGTAGCCGTGGCAGAGGAACCAGACCTGCCGCGTGGCGCCGGACACCTCCCCGGCCTGGAAGTAGCGCGCCGAGCGAGCGACCTCGATCCGCCGCTCCGTCGGCGCAACCGGCGGTAGCCGACCGCTTCCCTCTGCGCCGCTCAACTACCGGTCTCGAAGCGGGTCAGGGGACCACCAAACCGCTGCCAACCGCGCCTCAAGATCAGCACCGCCACCAAGCCCAGCGCCACGGCCAGCCCCCACCACAATCCGGCTGGCCCCGCCCCCGCGGAGAAGCCCAGCCACAGGCTCACCGGCAGTCCCACCAGCCAGAACGCGAGCAGGTTGTAGACGAGCGGTCGCAAGGTGTCCGCTACGCCCCGAAGGGCGCCCGCGCACACGACTTGAATGCCGTCGAAGAGCTGGAAGACGCCGGCCACCGGAATCAGCGCGGCCGCGACAGCCGCTACCCCTGCCGCGTCGGTGAAGAGCCCCGCCAGCGGCTCCGCCAACGAGAGGAAGATCGCCGCAGTGAACGTCATCACCAGGCAGCACACCATCACCGCTGCGCCTGCGAAGCGCCGGGCTCGATCCGGGTCTCCCGCGCCGACCGACGTGCCAACCATCACTGCTGCTGCCTGCGCCACCCCCACGGCCAGCATGAACGTGACGACGGCCAAGTTCAGGGCGATCTGGTGCCCCGCCAGGGCCACCGGCCCGAGCCACCCCATGAAGATGCCGATCGCGCCGAACGCGCCGAACTCCAGCACGTAGTGAAACCCAATCGGCGTTCCCAGCCGAACCATCCGCCACAGCGGTCGCTTCGCCACAGCCTCCCGCCGAGCTTTGCGCAGGTAGGGCCGCAGCGTCCGCCAGCCGAGCGCCAGGACCACGGCGATCATGAACCAGCGGCAGATCGCCGTGGCCCAGCCGGAACCAACGGCGCCCATCGCCGGCGCGCCCCAGTTGCCGTAGATCAGGACCCAGTTGGCCAGGACGTTGAGTCCGTTCGCCAGCACGACCGCGACTATGATCGGGGCCACCGTCCCCATCGCCTGCAACGTCTGCCGCACCAGCACGAAGCCGTAGAACGGAAGGACCCCCCCGATCAGAGCGCCCGTGTACGCCGCCGCGATCGGTACCACGTCCTCCGGCTGCCGGAACGCTCGCAAGACGGGCCCTGCCCAAGCCAACATCAGAGACGCGCCGGCGGCCAGGATCAGGCTTAGTACGACGCCGCGCTGGATCGCCAGCTCGATCCCCTTCCGGTCCTTCGCTCCGAACGCTTGGGAGACGATGGGGTCGAGCACCATCAGGACCCCCATCCCAAAGACCGAAACGCCGAAGAAGTAGAGGTTGCCCAGTGCGACCGCTGCCAAGTCCAGGGCGGACACCCGGCCCACCATCGCCGTGTCCACCAGACCCTGCATCACCATCCCCACCTGCACCACCGCGACCGGCACCGCTAGAGAGAGAAGCCTGCGAAGCTCGGTTGCCGTGGGGCGAAAGGCGGCAAGTCTCCCGGCGGGCTGAACGGCTGAGGTGCCGGCGGGACTAGCCCCCCGCATACCTCCTCGGCACCGTCACCGTGAACTCGGTGAACTCGCCCTCCTTGGTCTCGACCCGAAAGCTTCCGCCGTGCTCTTGGACGATCTCGTAGGAGATCGACAGCCCGAGCCCGGTGCCCTGGGTGCCCGACTTGGTGGTGAAGAAGGGGTCGAAGATCTTCTCCACGACTTTGTCGGGGATCCCCGTCCCGTTGTCCCGGATCGAGACCACGACCTTGTCGTCTTCGCCCTTGGTGCGGAGGCCGACCGTGGGCGAGTAGCGATCTTCCCCTCCTTCCTTCCTCCGAATCTCGGTGGCTTGGCAGGCGTTGGTGATGATGTTGAGGAAGACTCGGCTCAGGTCCCGGGAGATCGCGGTGATCTCGCCCGCCTCCTCGTCGAACTCCCGGTTGATGGCGACGTTGAACATCGGGTCGGAGGCTCGAAGCCCGTGATAGGCGAGCTTGGCGTATTCGTCCAGCATTTGGTTGATGTCCACGGCCTCGGGCTGCCCGGCCTCGTCTCTGGAGTGGGCCAGCATTCCCTCCACGATCCGGTTGGCGCGCCCCCCATGCTCCCGAACCTTGGTCACGTTCAGGGTGAGGTCGCTCAGGATCTCGTCCAGGTACTCGCGGTCGATCTCGCCGTTCTCCGCTTCCTCCATCTCTTCGCGCAACTCTTCGATCAGCTCCTTGGACAGGACCGCGAAGTTGTTCACGAAGTTGAGCGGGTTGCGGATCTCGTGAGCGATCCCCGCGGTCAGGGCGCCCAAGGAGGCGAGCTTCTCCTGCTGCGCCACCTGCTGCTGAGTGCGGCGCAAGTTCTCCAGCGTTTCTTTCAGCGCTTCGTTCTTGGCCTGGACCTCGCTGGCCAGCTTCTCGACCAAGTTGAGGCGCTGCACCTCCAGCGCATGCTTGCGGAAGACCTCCAGATCCGCCGCCATGTCGGTCACTTCGTCGTCCCCGGCGATCTCGACTCTGACCTCCAGATCGCCCTGGGACATGCGACGCATCGCGCCGGAGAGGTTGTGGACGCGCACCAGCAACCGTTCGCCGAAGAACTTCCAGCCCACCACGACGGCCGCAGCCACCGCCAGCAAGTTGACGGTCAGAATCAACCACCAGCCCAGCCGCACGAGCCCGCCCGACGCCGACGCCGCGGTCCGAGTGGCGTCCTCGGCGCTCCCGACCAGCTCGTTGACTTGGCCGACCAGCTCCGAACTCGTCTGGCGGTTCCGGACCAGCAGCTCCTGGGATCGGGCGACTTCCTCCAGCCACAGGCGCCGGGTCGTCAGCACGCCGTCGGCGGTGCCGTCGTACAGCGCCCGGAGCGCGTCGACGCGCGGACGCAGCTGTTCGGCCAGGGCGGGAGGCACGTTGCCGAGCCCCGCTTCCAGCTGACTGAACGCGGTGTTGAAGCGCTCTTGGTTGGCCCCCAGCTGGGTGGCGCGATCTTCGGACATCGCCTGGAACATGACCGTGACGACCGCGCGCTGGGCAGCCTTCAGATCCATCAGCGCGCGGTGGCGATCCAGCTGGACTTGAGCGGTCCGCACGGCGCGGGGAGCAGGCTGGTCGGTGAGCTCGCGCAACCCGGTGTCGATGAAGAACTCCTGGTCGTCGAGCTCGCCCTCCAGGAAGTTGGCGATGCTCAGGTCGACCGACTCGATCTCGTCGTCAAGCGCCGCCAGCCGGGTACCATGCTCCAGTCTCTGGTTCGCCGACGTCCTGATCTCGTCGGTCCGGTCGAGAAGCAGCGCAAGCTGGGGAACCGCGCCGCTGGTCATTCGCCCTTCGCGCGTAATGTTGGCCACTTGCCGCCCCAGGTCCTCCTCCACCGCCTCCACGGTTTCCCAGACGGCATCCAGCGCCTCGGGCGTGTCGGCAGCGACGAGCTGGGGCGAAGCCTGAACCAGCTCCGACGTGCTGCGGGCCACGGCGAACGCCGACACCAGGGCAGGCATGTGCTCGTCGGTGATCTCCGCCTGACGGCTCCCCAGGATCGTCATCAGGCCCAGCGCCAGAAGGCTGGCGCACAGTGTTAGGAATACGCCTCCGCCCAAGCCTACCACGACCTGGCTCCCGATGCCGAAGCGCCCGCCCGTGGCTTTCCGCAAGCGGCGCCCCACGCCTGTCGGGAGCTTGGCCAGAGCCCACTCGAACGCCGAGTGGATCTGCTGGTCCAGTCCCTTGGGGGTACCCTCGGGCTTCATCGGGAAAGACGGTCCACCGGCTGGAACCTTCCACCTCGGATCACCGTCAGGAACACCTCGTCCGAGCCTTGGTTGTCGGCTTCGCCGTACTCCACTGGGAAGCCGCCCAGGTCGATCGAGCCGGCGCTCCGAAGCTGGTCGAGGAACTGCTCGCGGGTGGGCGGCTCGTCCGCGTCCAGTCGCTGGAGGCTCTCCACGGCCAGCCGACCGGCCAAGTACCCTTCCAGCGACACGAAGCCCGGAACGGCGGCGGGCGCCACGGCGCGGAGAGCAGCCTGGTAGCTCGCCACCACCGGTACCGAAGTGTCCGACGGGAACGGCACGACCTGGGTCACTACCACGCCGTTGCCCGCGGCGCCCAGTTCGTTGAGGAGCGCATTGCTGCCCACAAAGGAGATATTGACGATTACGGCGTTCAGGCCGACGCGCCGAGCCCACCGGATGAACTCGGCCGCCGGCCGGTACGCCCCGATGATGATCACCGCTTGGGGCCGTCCCTGCCTGATGTCGAGGAGCGCCCGCTTCACCGCCGTGGTGTTTCGCATGTACGTGCCCTCGCTCACCAGGGCCATGTTGCGCCGCCCCAGGGCCAGCCGCGCGCCGCTGAGGCCGGCGCGACCGTAGCTGTCGTCCTGGTAGAGGATCGCGATCCTCTCGTGGCCCAAGTCCCGGGTGAGGTAGTCCACCATCTCTTCGGTCTCTTGGTAGTACGAGGCGCGCACGTTCACCACCGACTCGCGCTCGATGGCGCGAAGGAACTCGGCGCCCGTGAACGGTCCGATGTAGGGCACGGCCTGGGCGCTTGCCAACGGCTCGGCCGCCGTCGAAGTGGGCGTGCCCACGGCGCCGATGAGGCCGAACACTCCCGACTCGACGAGCTCCGTCGTGTTGCGGGCGGCGGCCTCGGGCTCGTAGCCGTCGTCGCGAGCGACAAGCCGAAGAACCCGCCCGTGCACGCCCCCGTTTCGGTTGGCTTCCTCGAACGCCGCCCGGATGCCCAGGTTCATGTTGGTTCCGAGTGCCATGGCGTCGCCCGTCAGCGCAGCCGATTGGCCGAACACGATCGAATCGGCGTACACGCCCTGATCGGGGTTCTGGCCGGAGGCGACGTTGGCGAGCACGGCGGCAACGGCCGGCACCCCAACGACGGCCCGCACCCCGAGCGTTCGCACTCGCCCGAACCCGAGTGCCGCCGTCCGGTCCCGTCTGGCCCGCCGGATCACTGCGGCCCCAGGTACTTGAGCGCTAGGCAGGTGATGTCGTCGGACTGGGGCGCGTCTCCGGCGTGGGCCCGCACGGCCTTCACCACATGGCGCCTGACGTCCACCGCCTCCGCCCCAGCGCACTCCTCGAGCGCCTTGGCCAGAGCTTCGTCTCCGAACTCCTCGCCGGCTTCGTTCATCGCTTCCGTCACGCCGTCGGTGTACACGAAGAAGGTGTCCCCCGGCTCCAGCTCAATGCTTCCCCCGGGAAACTCGAAGCCGGGGATGACGCCCAGCACCAGCCCGGACTCGCTCTCCACCTGTCTGACCTCCCCCGACGCCTTCACCACAAACGGCAAGTTGTGGCCTCCGTTGGCGTACTCCAGCAACCCGTTCGCCGGGTTGAAGCTCGTGTAGAAGACCGTCACGAACATCGACTCTTCGTTCGACTCCGCCAGAAGGTCATTGACCTCCGCCATGCACTTGGCCGGGTCCGGGTTGCCGATCGCCGTGCCCTTTACCAGGGTGCGGCTGACCATCATGAAGAGGGCGGCCGGCACGCCCTTGCCGGAAACGTCGGCGACCACCATCGCCAGCCGGTCGTTCTCCAGCTTGAAGAAGTCGTAGAAGTCGCCACCCACCTCCTGTGCCGGCGTCATCCAGGCGTGGAGGTCGTAGCGGGGGTCGTCGGGGAAGTCCGTCGGCAGGATCGACTCCTGCATCTTGGCGGCCACTCCCAGCTCGCGGCGCAACGCGACCAGCTCGTCCCTGGATCGAAGCGCGTCGCGCATCACCTGGAGGTGGCTCAACGTCTTGGAGATCGTCGTCTCCAGGTCGTCGAAGTCGATCGGCTTGGTCACGAAGTCGAAGGCGCCGCGGTTCATGGCGGTGCGGATGTTCTTCATGTCGCCGTACGCCGTGACGATCACCGCCCGCAGGTCCAGATGGAGGCTGTTCAGCTGGCTGAGCAGCGTGAGGCCGTCCATCTCGGGCATGTTGATGTCCGACAGGACCATGTCGATGTCGTCGTGCGTCTGGAGCCTCTCCAGAGCTTGGACGCCGTTTTGGGCGAAGATCAATGCCAGTTCGCCCTTCCGTATCCTGCGCCGGAACTTCTGAGTGAGCAGGATCTCGAGATCGGGCTCGTCGTCGACGACCAGGATCTTCGCCATTCGGGCTTGCTCCGTGCCGCCCCGCCAGTTCCCGTCGCGGGGCCCGTGTTTGGGGGGATCGAGAGAGCGGCCGTCCCTTCTGGAGGACCGACGTACGAATCTAACGCCCGGCTTGCGACTGCGCTTGGATTCGCCTATGTGGACAGCCTTCTGGGAATCCTGTACAATGTTCCGCTACGTAGCCGGAAAACCTGGCCGGCGCACCCTGCTCACCCAACCATGGAGCGGCCCGAGCAAGATGGCAGACATCGACACAGTACTAGGGATGATCCGAGACCAGGATGCGGAGTTTGTGGACCTGCGGTTCACGGACCCCCGCGGTCGCTGGCACCACGTCACGCTGACGGCGAGCGCGTTCGACGAGGACGCCTTCGAGGACGGCGTCATGTTCGACGGATCCTCCATCGCCGGGTGGAAGAGCATCGACAAGTCCGACATGGCGCTCTTCCCGGACCCGACCACAGCAGCCATGGACCCCTTCATGGCCGACAGGACGCTCTATCTGATCTGCGACGTCCACGAGCCCACGACCGGCGAGCGGTACTCGCGCTGCCCCCGCTCCACTGCTCGGGACGCGGAAGCACACCTCGCCTACTCAGGGATCGGCGACACGGCGTACTTCGGTCCCGAACCCGAGTTCTTCCTCTTCGACGACGTGCGGTTCGGCGTGGACCCGAACAACACCTTCTTCCGCCTCGACGACGTGGAGGGCCCCTACAACACTGGCCGCGCATTCCCCGACGGGAACAAGGGCCACCGGCCGCGCACCAAGGGAGGCTACTTCCCCCTTCCGCCGGTGGACTCGGTCCAGGACGTCCGCAGCGACATGCTCAAGGCGCTCCACCACGCCGGCGTCGACGTGGAGAAGCACCACCACGAGGTCGCGGCCAGCCAGCACGAGCTGGGAATCGTCTTCGCCCCCATGACGCTGATGGGAGACAAGCTCCAGGTCTACCGCTACGTGGTCCTCAACGTGGCAGCCCGCCACGGCAAGACGGCCACGTTCATGCCGAAGCCCGTCGTCGGCGACAACGGCTCCGGGATGCACTGCAACCAGTCGATCTGGAGGGACGACGAGAACCAGTTCTCGGGAACGGGCTACGCCGACCTGTCGGAGACCGCGCTCCACTACATCGGCGGGATCATGAAGCACGCCCGCGCGATCAACGCCTTCTCCAACCCCAGCACGAACAGCTACAAGCGCCTCGTGCCGGGCTTCGAGGCCCCGGTGCTCCTCGCCTACTCGGCCCGCAACCGCTCCGCCTCCTGCCGGATTCCCCACGTTTCGTCGGCCAAGGCCCGGCGCGTCGAGGTCCGCTTCCCGGACCCCACCGCCAACCCGTACTTGGCGTTCTCGGCGATGCTCATGGCCGGGCTGGACGGAATCGAGAACCGGATCGACCCCGGCCCGCCGATGGACAAGGACCTCTACGCCCTGCCGCCGGAGGAGCTGAAGGACATTCCCACCGTCGCCCACTCCTTGCGCGACGCCCTCGAGTACTTGGAATCGGACCACGAGTTCCTCACCCGGGGCGACGTCTTCACCAAGGACCAGATCGACGCCTACATCGAGCTCAAGATGGAGGAGGTCGTGCGCTTCGAGCAGGCGCCCCACCCCGTCGAGTACGACATGTACTTCTCGCCGTGACGGCTCTGGCAGACGCAGCTCGCGACGGACGATCGGAGCCAGGGCCGAGAGCCGCGTGACGACCGGGAGCGTCCTCGCCGTTGCAGCAAGCGCTCCGGGGTTCGGGGACCTCCGGGGGCACCGAGAAGGGGCCGCGGCGGCAGGGCTGTCGCGACTGCAAGACGCGGCCGCACGTGGGAAGAGAACGGCTCTCGAGGAGGCCCTTGGGTCCCCCGAGGGCCGGATCTTCTTCTCGTTCCTGATGGGCAACAGTCCGTACCTGACCCGGCTCCTCGTCCGAGACCTGGAGTTTGCCCAAGCGCTGGTGGAGGAGTCTCCGGACGCCGTTGCCGGGAAGATCCGCAGCGACCTCGCGGAGGCCGACCCGACGATCGGCCGGGACCGGCTCATGAAGTTCCTGCGCTTCCAGCGGAGCCGCGTGGCGATCGTTGCGGCGGCGTACGACTGTTTCGGCATCGCCGACGTCATGGAGTGCTGCGCGCTCCTGTCGGAGATGGCCGACCACGCCGTTCGGCTGGCCGTCTCCCACCTGCTGCTGGACCGGGTGCGGCGCGGCGAGCTGGAGCTGCCCGAGGAGAACTCGGCCGGGGGCAGCAGGCGCTGGGGGTACTTCGTGCTCGCCATGGGCAAGCACGGCTCTCGGGAGCTCAACTACTCCTCCGACATCGACTTGGTGGTCCTCTACGACCCGGAGGTGGTCACGTACACCGGGTCGCGGAGCCTGCGGGACTGCTTCGTCCGGGTCACGCGGGACTTGGCGAGGGTCCTCCAGGCGCGCACCGGAGACGGGTACGTCTTCCGCACCGACCTGCGCCTTCGCCCGGACGCGTCGTCCACGCCCCCGGCGATCGAAGTCGAGTTCGCGCTGAACTACTACGGCAACTTCGGACGCACCTGGGAGCGGGCGGCCCTCATCAAGGCGCGCACCGTGGGCGGGGACTTGGAGGCGGGCAAGGCGTTCATGTCGCGGCTGTCGCCGTTCATCTGGGACGAGGGACTCGACTTCACCTCGGTGGAGGAGATCCGCTCCATGAGCCAGCAGATCCACGACTTCCATGGCCACGGCGCCGTCACGGCGGCAGGCCACGACGTCAAGCTGGGACGAGGCGGCATACGGGAGATCGAGTTCTTCGTGCACATGCACCAGCTGGCCTACGGCAGCCGCAACCGCAGACTGCGGGGCGCAGGGCTGCTGTCGATGCTGGAGACGCTGGAGCGGGAGAACCACGTCCTGCCCCGAGAGGCGGCCACGCTGCGGGACGGCTACTTGCTGCTGCGACGGGTCGAGCACCGCCTTCAGATGATCAACGACGACCAAACGCAGAAGCTCCCCACGACGGCCGACGGGCTGGAGCATGTGGCCGCGTTCATGGGCCTTTCCTCCGCCGACGAGCTGTCCGGGATGGTCGAGAGCGTGGCGGAGCAGGTCCACGACCTCTACCGCACGCGCTTCAACGTCCCCGAGAGCGAGCAGGACATCACCGCGTCGATCCTCGAAGGGCCGGAGGGCTCCCGAGACGCCGTGGAGAAGCTGGAAGCCGTCGGGTTCGCCCGGGCGCTGACGACGATCGATATCTTCCGAGGCTGGGCCGAGGGCCGCTACGAGTCCACGAGCACGGAGCGGGCGCGGACGATCATCAGGGAAATCCTGCACGAGATCATCGCCGCGCTGGGCAGGACCCCCGATCCGGACCGGGCTCTGGCCCGGATGGACAAGTTCTTGCAAGCCCTTCCGGAGGACATCTCTTTCTTCTCCATGCTTCGGGCCAACACCTGGCTCCTCAACCTCATCGCCGTCGTGATGGGGAGCGCCCCCAGAATCGCCGACACGCTGGGCGCCCACCCCCGTCTTCTGAAGGCGGTCCTGGACCCGTCGTTCTTCCTGCCGGTTCCCGACCGAGAACCCCTGGCGGCGGATCTGGAAGAGCAGCTGGAAGAGGTGCCGGCCGCCGAGGACCGGCGCGCGCGCGTGGCGGCATGGGCGGACGACCGCCGCTTTCAGGTCGGCGTCCAGACGTTGCAGAACCTAGTCACGGTGGACGAGGCGTCGGCGTCCCTCTCCTACATCGCCGAGGTGTCGATCGACGTCCTGCTTCGGGAGGTGCTGACCGACCTCCAGGAACGGCACGGCGCGGTGCCGGGGTGCGCCTGCGCCGTAGTGGCCATGGGGAAGCTCGGCGCCGTCGAGATGACCTTCGAGTCCGACCTCGACCTCCTCTTCATCGCCGACGTGGACGACGAGACGACGACGAGCTCGGGACCCAAGCCCCTGGAGGCGCGACGCTTCTACGCCCGGGCGGCGCAGCGGCTGATTGCCGCCCTTCAGACCCGGTCGGCCGCGGGCAAGCTGTACGAGGTGGACATGCGGCTGCGTCCTTCGGGCGAAAGCGGACCGCTGGCGACCACTCTTCGCGCCTTCCGAGAGTACCACGCCAACGATGCCTGGACGTGGGAGCACATGTCTCTCACCCGGGCTCGGGCAGTGGCCGGAGACGCGAACGCGGTGGCGGCCGCCGAGGCGGAAGTTCGGAAGATCCTGACTCGTCCCCGCGACCCGGCGGAACTGCTCCGGGACGTGGCGCAGATGCGTCGGCGGATCGCCGCCGAGCACCGGTCCACCGAGCCCTTCGAGCTCAAGTACGTGCGCGGCGGACTTGTGGACCTGGAGTTCGTCGCCCAGTATCTTCAGTTGCTCAACGCCGAACAGCATCCGCAAGTGTTGGCTGGCGGGACCGTTGCATGCTTCCAGGCATTGGCGGGGGCAGGAGTTCTCGACGTCGAGGAAGCCGGCTTCCTGGCCGATGCGGTTCGGATGCAACGGTCGATCCAGGCGATCCTAAGGTTGGCGTGGAGCCGAAGCGACGCCGTACGGTCGGCCCCGGAAGCGCTTCGGAACAAGCTGGCCAACGCTCTCGACTGCGACGACTTCAGCGAGCTGGAGTCGAGGTTGCGAGACACGCAGGAGCAAGTGTTCCAGGCCTTTCGTCGCCACGTAGGACGGGAAGCCGCATGAGCAGGACAGCCGGCGCAGGAGGAACAGCCTAGTGGGTTCCACGGTGGAAACCGACGTCAAGCTCGAAGACACCGAGCCCAGGCGCGTGGTTGCGTTGTTCGAGCAGTTTGCGACAGAGAACGGACTTTCTCTCCGGATCGCCCAGCGCTTCGAACTCGCCCTTGACGAGGTCTTGACCAACGTGGTGAGCTACGCCTTCCCGGAAGGGGCCCAAAATCCTTATATTAAGGTGACGATGCAGGTGGACGGCACTTGGCTGACGGTGCGGGTCCAGGACAATGGACCCGCCTTCGATCCGCTCCACGACGCTAAGGAACCCGACCTGTCCCTTGATGCAGACCACCGCCCCATCGGCGGCCTCGGCATCTTTCTCGCCAAGACATTTGTCCATACATTGACCTACGACCGAGTGGACGGATGCAACCGCCTTACCCTCTCACAGCCGCTAGAGGCACCCCCGGAGAACGCCAATCCATGAAAGTGACGACGACGCATTCCGGAAACACGGCGGTGGCCGCCGTGAACGGTCGGGTCGATTCGGCCAACGCCAAGGACCTCGATCAGGAACTGACCGACATCATCGACCAGGGCGCCAGTCGCTTGGTGGTCGACTGCTCCGAGCTCAGCTACATCAGCAGTGCGGGCCTCCGGGCGCTTCTCGTCGCGATCAAGAAGACCAACGCGGCCGGCGGAGGGGTGGCGATGTGCCGGGTCCCTCCCCACATCCGCGAGGTGCTGGAGGTCAGCGGCTTCACGCGTCTGACCAAGGTCTTCGACACCCCCGGAGAAGCCGAAGCCAGCTTCTAGCCGGCTTCTTGGGAGAGCGCGGGCGACGGGCGACCCCGCCTCCCTCAGCGGTCCCGTCGAGGGGGCCCGCTGCTGGCCTTGGAAGGCCGCGGATGCCCTAGAAGAAGGTGAACGCCTGGATCTTGAAGGACCACTCGGTCTGGTCTTCAATCGTCCTGTAGAAGTCCAGGTTCGCCGAGATTCCGTTCCTGCCCGCCGCGTAGAGCATGACTCCGGGCGTGACCACGAGGCCGCTCACGTTCATCCCTTCGTTGTCCTCGGTTCCGGCCCAGCTCAGCCGAAAGAGGGGCTCTATCGCCTCGAAGGCCCGCTCCTCGGCCAGCGGCACGTACCAGAGGCCCATCACTTGGAACGCCGAGAAGCCGGCGTCGTCGTTGACCTTCCAGTTCCGGCCGGTCGTTCCGTTGACCAGGAAGTGGGGGCCGTTGCGCCACGTGCCCAACTCCATCTCCATGCCGTACGCCGGAACCCGCAGGGTCTGCTCGTTCGAGCCCAGGGTCTCGTCCATAGCCGCGTAAGCGGAGATCCGGCCGTTGTCGCCAAAGAAGTAGGAGAGGCGTCCCGACGCGGACTTGCCTCCGTTCACGTCCTTCTTGCTGATGCCCTCGCCGTTGGTCAGGGTGACGCGGTAGCCCAAGCGTCGGTTCGCGAACCGCCCGGTGGCCAGGATCCCCGGTTCGTACCCGTCCAACCCCAAACCGAAGGTGAACTTGCCGAAGGAGCACACGCCGCCCACGCCGGGGCATTCGTTGATCCCGGTGACCCGACCGTCCCGCTCGATGAGCGGCAGATCGGAGTTGGCGGCCAGCCAGAAGTAGGAGACGGCCCGCTTGAACTGGCCGAGCTGGAGCTGGAAGGACTCGGAGGGCGTCAGGGCCAAGTAGGCTTCCAGGGTGGTGGATCCCTGGGCGTCGAACTGGAGGCGCCCGCCGACGAGATCGTTCAGAGAGCCGTCGATCGTGATCCAGGCCCGACGGATGAAGAAGGTGGAGGGCGCGCTGCTCGGGCCGGGAACCTCGTACTGGGCTTGGACGCGGGCACCCAGAGTGACGCTGGATCCGTTGCGCGCGCTGAAGGTCTGGGCGCTGGAGGGCACTGCCGCGCCCGCGACCGGGATCAGAACTCCCAGGGTCCAAGCCGCTTGTCTGAAGGCACGGTGCGTCATGACGGGATCGTCCTTATGGAGGGCTGGGTCGGAGGGGGTGGGTAAACTAACCTAATCGCCCTGCCCCGTCCGGGCGAGCCCCCTGCCGCTTGCGGCTACGGCGTGAGGCCGTATCATGATTTCGTCCCTTCTCCTTTCGCATCGACACCACCCGCAACCTGTCTCCTCGACAGCGGAGACAGCACCAGGAGACACAGCACATGCAAGGAATCGGAGCAGAGAACCTCGGTCGCGGCAAGTTTGCCCGACGCGCCACCATCGCTGGAGCCGCGTTGGGGGGGCTGGGGCTTCTGCTGGCTCCCGTGGTCGCAATCGCCCAGACCACGGAGACCCAGTTCGTCCTCAACACGTTCTCCTTCCTGATCTGGGGAGCGTTGGTCATGTGGATGTGTGCAGGCTTCACGATGCTGGAGTCGGGCTCTGTACGCTCCAAGAACGCCTCGGTGATCTGCCTCAAGAACATCGGCCTCTACTCCGTCGCTGGGCTGGCGTACTACGCGCTGGGCTACAACCTGATGTACGGCGGC
This sequence comes from Longimicrobiales bacterium, assembly GCA_958296005.1. Classification (GTDB taxonomy): domain Bacteria; phylum Gemmatimonadota; class Gemmatimonadetes; order Longimicrobiales; family Gaopeijiaceae; genus CATQHQ01. The sequence continues at coordinate 1,008,705 of CATQHQ010000002.1, read as the reverse complement.
GAACCAGGGGGGTGGATCGGATCCTTCGAGTTCCTCTACGGGCCGTCCGAAGCCGAGGCCGCGCTGCTCGCCGGAGACGCGACGGCGACGGCGGAGGTGCTGGACAACGGCTACTCGGTCATGTCGGACTGGTTCTTCCAGATGGTCTTCGTGGCCACCACGGCGTCGATCGTGTCCGGAGCGCTGGCCGAACGGGTGAAGATATGGAGCTTCTTCGCCTTCATCGCGATCCTGACCACGCTGATCTACCCCGTCGTGGGCGCCTGGACATGGGGCGCCGGCTGGCTCGCCGAAAGGGGGTTCGTCGACTTCGCCGGCTCCACGATCGTCCACTCCACGGGAGGCTGGGCTGCGCTGGCCGGCATCCTCGTGGTCGGGCCTCGTTGGGGGAAGTTCCGAATCGACGGCACGATCAAGCCCACCCCGCCCTCCAACATCCCCTCGGTCACGTTGGGCGTGTTCATCCTCTGGATGGGCTGGTTCGCCTTCAACGGAGGCTCCGTGCTGGCCCTGGGCGACGCGGCGAGCGCCGTCACCATGAGCAACGTCATCGTGGACACGAACTTGGCGGCAGCGGCAGGCGTCTTGACCGCGCTGGTCGTGTCTCGCCCGATTCTGGGGCGACTCGACCTCTTCGCCGGCCTGAACGGCGCCATCGCAGGCTTGGTGTCGATCACGGCGGGACCCGACGTGATCGGAAGCGGCGAGGCGATCTTCGTGGGCGCGATCGGGGCCGTAGTCTGCACAGCGGGAATCAGGCTGCTGGAGTCCTTGCGGCTCGACGACGTGGTTGGCGCCGTTCCCGCCCACCTCTTCGCGGGCGTTTGGGGAACAGTGGCGGTCGGTATCTTCGGCGGCGGAAACGTCGGCGTCCAGTTGATCGGTGTGCTGTCGGTCGGTGTCTTCGTCTTCTCTGCGTCCTGGATCGTGTGGACGCTGCTGGACAAGACGATCGGCGTGCGCGTGAGCCGACAGGTGGAGGAGCTGGGGCAGGACGCTGTGGAGCTGAAGATCGACGCCTACCCGGAGTTCGTCCTGATGGTGGACCCGGACGACACGCCGGACTACCGGGAGACCCACCAGACGGGCGTCGGTCCCTAGACCCCGGCCACAGGACGGAGCTGCAGCATGGGGGCGGATCGAGCGGCCCCGGGTCCCGCGTGCCAGAAGGCGGGGTCCGGGGCCTTTCGGGACTATGAGCTGGACCCTGCGTTCTACGACGAGATCTTCGAGGAGGACGGGGAGCCGCGGCAGGCGTCACGCCGGCTCAACGCGGCGCTGGGGGCGACTCCGCCGGAGGAGCTGACCAAGTTGCAGGCGGGCGTCGCCCGGCGTTTCCTCCACGAAGGGATCACCTTCACGGTCCTGGGCAAGCGGGAGGTCACGGAGCAGATCATTCCGATCGACTGCGTGCCGCGGCTGATCGGCGCCGCCGAGTGGGAGCACATCGAACGCGGGCTCAGGCAGCGCTTGCACGCCCTCAACCTCTTCATCAGGGACGTGTACCACGAGGCACGGTGCATCCGGGCCGGCGTGGTGCCGCCCGACTTGGTGTTCGGATGCCCCCAATACCGCATGGAGATGCGGGGGCTCAAGGTCCCCCACGACGTCTACGTGGCGGTGTGCGGAACCGACATCGTGCGCACCCACGAGGGGTTCGCAGTGCTGGAGGACAACCTGCGGGTGCCGTCGGGAGTGTCGTACATGCTGGCGTGCCGAGCCGCGATGAAGGGGGCGTTCCCCGCTCTGTACCGCGAACACGGGGTGCGCGAAGTGTCCGGCTACGCCCGTCGCCTGTACGCCACCCTCGCTTCGCTGGGGCTGGGCAGCGGCGAGCCGCGGGTCGCTCTGCTCACGCCCGGCCGGTACAACTCGGCGTACTACGAGCACGCCTTCCTGGCCGGCGAGATGGGGGTGGAACTGGTGGAGGGTCGCGACCTGGTGGTGCGCGACGCCGTGCTCTACGCCCGCACCGCCGCCGGCCTGCGCCGCATCGACGTCCTCTACCGGCGCGTGGACGACGACTACCTGGACCCGGTCTCCTTCCGCAGCGACTCGGTGCTGGGCGCGGCGGGGATCTTTCAAGTCTACCGAGCGGGCAACCTGGTCCTGGCCAACGCGCCGGGGACGGGCGTGGCCGACGACAAGAGCCTGTACGCCTACGTGCCCCGGATCATCCGCTGGTTCCTGGACGAAGAGCCGATCCTGGCCAACGTGGACACGCGGCTGTGCCGGGAGCCGGAGGGGTTGTCGTACACGCTGGACCACCTTCACGAAGTGGTGGTGAAGGAAGTGGGCGGCTCCGGTGGCTACGGCATGCTGATCGGTCCTCACGCCTCGGCCAGCGAGCGCGCGGAGTTCGCTGACCGGATCCGGGCGAACCCGGCAAACTACATCTCCCAGCCGGTGCTGGCGCTCTCCCGGGCCGGGTGCTTCGTGGACGGCCGGCTGGAGCCGCGCCACGTGGACCTGCGGCCCTTCGTCCTCCAGGGTCGCGACGAACAACACGTCCTGCCCGGCGGATTGTGCAGGGTGGCGTTGCGCCAAGGGAGCTTGGTCGTGAACTCGAGCCAGGGGGGCGGTTGCAAGGACCTCTGGGTCTTGAGGGCCTGACTGGAGCACGGAGGGAACGTCGATGCTGGCGAGAGTCGCCGGAGAGTTCTACTGGATGGGGCGCTACTTGGAGCGCACCGAGCACACGGCCCGACTTCTGGAGCACCAGCTGTCGCGCTTGGTGGATTCGCCGGCCGACGAGCTCGCGTTGGGGTGGAGCGCGGTCTATCGCGCCCTGCGCCAGCCGGCGCCCGACATGTCGGAGGACGCCGACGAAGCCGAGGTCTTCCTCGTGGCCGACGCCTACACGCTGGCCGGCGGCCTAGTCGAGGCGAAGGCGAACCAGGACTCGGTCTTGTCTTGCTGGACGTCGGCGCGGGAGTGCGCTCGGCAGGTTCGGCCTCAGCTGCCGCTGAGGGTGTGGACGTGCCTCAACCAAGGCTTCCTGTGGCTGCAGGAGAACGATTTCGCGGAGTCTTGGGCGGTGGGGCCCGCCAGCGTCGTCGCCGAGGTCATCGACCGGATGCGCCTCCTGGCCGGCGTAGTGGACGACCGGATGCCCCGGGACGACGCTTGGCGGTTCTTGGAGCTGGGCCGCTTCGTGGAGCGCCTGAGCCAGCACGCGATCCTGCTGGACACCTGGAACGAATACGGACGGCGCGGGGCGGCGGGGCCGGCGATGGCATGGTCCGACCTGCTGCGCCTCTGCGGCGCCTACGAGCTTTACTGCCGGGCTCACTCGATGGCGGTGCGCCGGGAGAGAGTCCTGGACCTTCTGATCCGCAACCCGGAGGTCCCCCGCTCCCTGCGCTTCTGCGTCCAGCGGATCGGCGACCGGCTGGCCGCGGTCGACCCCAAGGGAGCGCGCTATCCGCTGGCGCCTCCCCATCGAGCGGTTCTGCGGCTGGCGGCGGCCGTCGAGATCGAGGAGCCGGCCCAAGCGGGCGAGCCCGGAGGCAGCAACTTCTTCGCAGCCGTGGAGCGGGACGGCACCGCTCTTCACGACCTGATCATGGGGACCTACGTGGACTACTCGGTGTTGGGAGGAGCGCCGTGACCTCCTCCGACCCCGCGGTCGTCTACGCCATCGAGCACCGCATGGTCTTCCGATACGAGCGGCCCGTGCACCTCTCGGCGATGACCCTCTACCTGCGCCCGATCCAAGACAGGAGGCAGGTCGTCCGCGAGTTCTCGGTTCACACGGACCCGGGCGGCACGCTATTCGACTTCACCGACGCCTTCGGCAACCGAGGGCACTTTCTGGACCGGCCCGCCCACCACGACCGCTTCGCGATTCATGCCCGGTCCGCAGTCGAGGTCGCCGCCGCGACCACCGTCCCGGACCGCCTCGGCACCGGCGCATGGACAGCGCTGCGGCGGGCGGCGACCGCCCCCGAGTTCTGGCCGATGACCCATGCGAGCCGCTTCGTCCGGCCCGACAACCCGGTGCTGGGCGACTTCGTCTCGACCCACGGCCTCGAGCCCGGGGACGATCCGGTGGCCACGGTGCGGGCGTTGCGGGCCAAGCTTCACGGCACGTTCCGCTATACCCCCGGCTCCACCACCGTGGACTCGCCGATCGAGCGGATCCTGGAAACGGGGCAAGGGGTGTGCCAGGACTACGCGCACGTCATGGCCTCGATCCTCCGGAGATGGGGGATTCCGTGCCGCTACGTCTCGGGCTACCTGGGTCCCGCCGACGGCGACGCCGTCACCGGTCAGAGTCACGCATGGGTCGAGTGCTGGTTCCCGGAGGCGGGGTGGACCGGATTCGATCCAACCAACGACGCCGACGTGGACGCGCGCCACGTGCGGGTGGCGGTCGGCAGGGACTACGCCGACGTCCCTCCGACCCGAGGCGTCTACCAGGGCTCCGCCGCGTCGGCCCTCGACACCAGGGTTGCCGTGTCCCGGCGCATCCCGGACGCGGAGGCCGGGCTTGCGTTCGCGCACGCTGATCGGTAACTAAAGCACGTTCACCAGTTTCCGGCTCCACTTCGCAAGCTCCTCCCACCGGTCCTCAAGCAACAGGAGATATGCTATGACCAGGAGACTTCTCCTCGGCGTTCGCTTCCAAGTCCTCGCATGCGCTCTCGGCGCCTCGGCAATGGTTGCCGTGCCAGTCCACGGCCAGTCGTTTGGGATCGGCGCCGACATCGTGAGTCGCTACGTCTGGCGGGGCCTCGACTTCGGGGAGTCCATGTCGATCCAGCCGTCTCTCTCTTTCTCCCACGGCGGGTTCCAGATCGGAGCATGGGGGTCGTGGTCGGTGAGCGCCGACGGCGCCGGTTCCAACGAGAGCGACCTTTCCGTCTCCTACAGCTTCGGCAACCTGACCGTCGGGTTCAACGACTACTACTTCCCGTCGCCCGACCCCGGCTGGCCGGAAGGATACGGGTTCCTGAACCGGCGGGCCCACACCTTCGAGCCCTACGTCTCGTACTCGGGCAGGGTGGATATTCTGGCCGGCTTGGCGTTCGCGCCCGACACGGAGAACGAGGACGTAGGCCGGGAGCGGTCGCTCTACGTCGAAGCGGGCGTGCCGTTTGAGGTGGAGAGCGTGGAAGTTCGGATCCACGCCGGCATGGTAGGCGGCGCGAGCGGGTTCTACGTGACCGATGGAGCAGCGTTGGTCAACGTGGGGATCACAGTGGCCAAGCCGATCGAGATCACCGAGTCCTTCTCGCTGCCGGTCAACGTGGCCTACATCGTCAACCCGGACTCGGAACGGTCGTTCCTAGTGTTCGGCATGAACCTCTCGCCCTAAAAGGCTGGTCCGGCGACAGTCGGGGCGCCCGGATTCGAACCGGGGACCTCCTGCTCCCAAAGCAGGCGCGCTACCGAGCTGCGCCACGCCCCGCCGCTGGCTTGGTGTTGCCGAAACGTCGCGGAATCGGTTGGCTGACGGTAGGACGGGCGCTTGTTGCGCCGGTGCTGACCCTCGGTCTGGGCCTGGAGCTCGGTGCCTCCGTTCTCGACCCGGCCACAGCGCAGGATAGCGTCCTCGCCGGCGACGCCGACACGGCGACCGCCACCGTTCCCGGCGCTTCCCTCTCCGTCCACCTCCTTACCGTCGGTCCCGGGGACGAGCTCTGGGAGCTTTTCGGCCACAACGCGCTGTTGGTGCGGGACTCCACCACCGGCTACGAGGCCGCGTTCAACTACGGGATCTTCGACTTCGGCGCGCCCGGCTACGCCCGGCGGTTCGTTCAGGGCCGGATGATCTACTGGGTCGCCGCTCGGCCGCTGGACGCGACCCTCGCCGGGGCTCGGGCCGCCAACCGGGCAGTCTGGGCCCAGGAGCTGGCGCTGGACCCGGCGCAGAAGGCGGAGCTGCTCCAGACGCTCCTCACGGCAACGCTGCCGGCGAACCGGGAGTACCGCTACCACTACTACCTGAACAACTGCTCCACCAAGCTCCGCGACGCCCTGGACGCGGTCCTGGACGGACAGCTTCGGGCTTCCACGGAGAGCGCGCCTTCCCGCGCTACGTGGCGAGACCACACGCGGCGGCTGACCGCCTCCAGCGCCGTCGGGTATCTGGGGCTGCAGCTGCTCGTGGGTCCTCGGGGCGACGAGGCGACGAGCCCATGGGAAGAGATGTGGGTGCCGATGGAGCTGCGGGACGCGCTGGCGGAGACGACGATCGTTCGGGCCGACGGGACCCGGGGGCCGCTGGTGCGCTCGCAGGAGCTGTGGGTCGAGTCGACTCGGGACGCCGAGCTGGACGCTCCCCCGCCCTTCAACGTGCTCTTCCCGCTGTTCGGCGTGGTCGGAGCGATCGTCGTGGCGATGGCGGGACACTGGGCCGTCGGCAGGAGCGCGTCCGGGCGGATCGCCCTGGGCACCGCTTGCCTCGCGTGGTGCGCAGTCTGTTCCCTCGTCTCTCTGCTGCTCGTGTTCATGCACTGGACCGACCACGAGTTCCTGTACTGGAACCGGAACATCCTTGTCTTCAGTCCGCTCTCGCTGGGGCTGGCGTTTCTGCTTCCGAGGGCGTCGTGGAGATGGGAGACGGGCCCCTGGACGCGAGGGCTGGCCATGGCGGCGATGCTGCTGGCGCTTGGAGACCTGCTGCTGTCGTTCGCCCCGGGGCTGTGGCAGGACAACCGGGAGTGGGCGGCGTTCGCGCTGCCGGTCCACTTCGCGATCTACTGGGTGGCGACCCGAGTCCTGCCGGATCAGGGAAGGCTGTCGTTCTCCAACCTTCGGGCCGAGGGCAAGCGAGGCCTCAGGGCCAAGTGACGCGCCAAGGCGCGGAACGCCCGGCCCCTGTGGCTGTGCCGGTCCTTCTCTTCGGGGGCGAGCTCGGCGTAGGCGCAGTTCGCGGTCGGCGCCAGGATGATCGGATCGTAGCCGAAGCCGCCGGCGCCTCGAGGGGCTTCCAGGACTAGGCCCGGGGCTTCGCCGCGGAAGCTGGCGGGGGCGGAAACACGAGGGGTGCCGTCGGAGGGTTCGCGGCGGTCGGAGCGGGCGCCGTCGGAGGGTTCGCGGCGGTCGGAGCGGGCGTCGTCGGAGGGTTCGCCGCTGTCCGGGCGGGCGTCGCCGGGCAGGGCCAAGGAGGCCACGCAGACGTACCGGGCGCCCCGACGGGCGAGGGGCACGCTCTTCAGCAAGTGCAGGAGGTAGCGGTTGTTCGCCTCGTCTCGGGGGAGGCCGGGGTAGGCGTCGAGGGGAGCGAACCGCTTCGTGCGCACGCCCGGGCGTCCGCCGAGCGCGTCGACTTCCAGGCCCGAGTCGTCGGCTACGGTGGGCATGCCTGAGAGCGCGGCGAACCACTCCGCTTTTGCCGCGGCGTTCGCTTCGAAGGTGTCGAATCGCTCCAGCTCGTCCTCTTCGGGGGACTCGGGGATGCCCGCCTCGTCGAGGCCGACCAAGTGCAGGCGCGGGGCGTTCGGCCCGAGCGCGCCGACGGAGATGATCCGTCGCACCTCGGCCGCCTTGTGCGCGCTCCTCGTCGCCAGCAGCAGCTTCACCGGGCGACCGTCGCGTCCCTTACCCGCTGCGGCGGATCCGTTCCGCCAGCGTCGTGGACGAGACGCCTTCCACCAGCGGCACCGTAGCCACGACGCCCCCGCGAGCCTTTACGAAGGCGCCGCCAGCCACCGCGCCGGGCTCGTAGTCGCCCCCCTTGACCAGCACGTCGGGGCGCAGCTCGGCGACCAGCGCTTCCGGGGTGTCCTCGTCGAAGAGCGTCACCCCGTCCACCGACTCCAGCGCCGCGACCACCGCGGTCCGATCACGCTCGGTCACGAACGGCCTGCCGTCGCCCTTCCCCATCCGTCGGACCGAGGCGTCGGTGTTGACGGCGACCAGGAGGGCGTCGCCCATCCGTCGGGCGTGATCCAGGTACTCCACATGGCCTCGGTGGAGGAGATCGAAGCACCCGTTGGTGAAGACAAGCCGGAACGATCGGCTCGGGCCGAAGCGATCAATCGCTTCGGCCCGGGCGAGGACCTTGGCGCCGGGAAGTCGCGGCGCGGCGGGTGGGCGCAGGGCGCCGGAAGGGCCTGGAGAGCCCGTCACGGCGAGTCCGTCGCGGCATCCGAGGCGCCGCTGTCCGGCTCCAGCTCCGCGCCGCGCCGGCGCAACGCCTCGGCCAGCCGCTCCGCCGGGTCTCGCACGCCGTTCTCCGTCGCCGTGACGGCGGCCCGGACGATCCGGCGCCCGTCGGCGCTCACCACGATCCCCCGGAGGCGCAGCCCCCCTGGGAACGGGAGGCCGGCAACGCCCAGACCGGAGTCGCGAGGCAACCTCAGGGCACGGGCCACGGCAACCTCGGCGCGGACCGCGCGGGTGATCTCGGGGTTGACCAGTCGCCCGCCGGCTTCGATCGTCCCGGCTTCCCCTCGTCGGGCCAAGACGGCGAGGGCGGCCTGGCCCGGGGCCGGGACCCATACCTCCGGCGGAAGGACCTCGCCGATCCGCGGCTCGTCGGACGTCCCGACAACTCGGTTCCGCGACACCACCACCGCGGCCAGGCGGCCGTCGTCCAACCGGGCCAAGTCGTCGGCCAGCTCCGAGGCCGGGGCCGGCGTCAGGTCCGGGCGGCTGGCGGTCAGCAGCCCTGCGGCTCGGAGGTCCGCCACGGCCACCGCACCGCCGTGCGGGAGAGCGGCCAACGCCAGCGGAGGTGCGCCGGCGCGCCCCAGTACCACGTCCCGGGGGTCGCCGCGCTCGGGAACACCCACAATCTCGATCCGGTCGTCGAGGGTCTCCCGGACCACCTCCAGCGGGCAGAGGGCCAAGTCCACGTCCCCCTGCACGAGCACTTCGAGCCACTGCGGCACGCCGCCTGGGGCGCTCTGCGACGGGGTGCCGAAGCCAAGAGGGCGGAAGTCGGCCCCAGCCCCGGCCCGGGTTTCGTCCCGCAGGACGCCTTCCAGCCCTCTCCGCGCCGCCGGTCCGTAGACGCCGATCCTCAAGCGCGGCATCGAATCGCCCGGTCGGGGGCAGAGTGCCCGGGGACGGCCTCCTTCAAACGCTTCAGGCGAAACCTCGCCAGCGTCAGAGAAACTGAAAGAGAAGGAACGCCGCCAGCACGATCGCCACCCACAGCACCATGCTTCCGGCCGGCCAGCTTCGCGCCAGCACGCCCCACGGGCCGTGGATGCGGAACGCGCCTCGGAGAGCGCTGCGCACGCCGCCCGTCACCACCTGCCGGAATGCGGCGTCCGCCGTCGAGGCCGCACCGCCCACCCGTCGCACCAGCCAGGGCGCGGCCCGACGGTAGCTCCAGTCCGCGTCCAGGTTCACCGACGGCAACTCGGCCGGGTAGATCTTCCACAGCTGGAAGGCGGCCACCGCCGCGATGGCGAACGCGAGAAGCTGCAGCTGGGTGAGGACGTGCCCCCAGGTGTAGGGGTGATAGTCCACCGGGAAGGGCAGCAGGTCGTACAGAAGACCGGGGCGGACGCCGATCAGGATGCACGCTCCAGCCGCGATGCACATCGCCGCGAGCATGTTGCGCGGAGGCTCCCTAGTGCGGATCCCCGAGTCGTGGGCGAAGAAGGCGAAGAACGGGATCTTGATGCCCGCGTGCTCGACCACGCCCGCGGAGGCGAAGAGCATGACCGGCCAAATCCACAGGTGACCGCCCTCGATCAGGGCCGACATGATCATCGACTTGGAGACGAAGGCGTTGAAGAGGGGGACGGCGGAGATCGACGCCGCGCCGACGATGCACAGCGTGGCCGTGAACGGCATCGTTTTGTAGAGGCCGCCCAGTTCCGACGCCTTGGTCTTCCCCGTCATGTGGAGGACCGCGCCCATCGTCATGAAGAGGAGGCCCTTGAAGAGCACGTCGTTGAAGGCGTGGGCCACGGCACCGTTGATCGCCAGGGCGCTTCCCACGCCGATGCCGCAGACCATGAAGCCGATCTGGTTGATCATCGAGTAGCCCAGGGTCCGCCTCAGGTCGTTCTCGATCACGGCGTAGAAGATCGGGAAGCAGGCCATCGCCGCGCCGACGTAGATCAGCGCCTCGGTGCCCGGGAAGCCCCGTGCCAGCGCGTACACCGCCACCTTCGTGGTGAAGGCGCTCAAGAAGACGGTGCCCGTGGCCGTCCCCTCCGGATAGGCGTCGATCAGCCAGCTGTGCGCCAGCGGGAACGCCGCCTTGACGCCGAGCGCGAGGAAGATTAGCCAGCCCGCCGGTCCCTCCAGTCCCACGAAGCCGAAGGAGAGGCCGCCGGTTTGGTGGGCCAGAACCATCGCCCCCGCCAGGAGGGTCACCCCCGACACCACGTGGACCAGCAGGTACCGCATCCCGGCTCGAAGGGAGGCGGGGGTGCGGCGGGTCCAGATGAGGAAGACGGAGCTGATCGCCAGCAGCTCCCAGAAGACGAACAGGGTGATGAAGTCCCCTGCGAAGACCGCGCCCAGGCCGCTCCCGGCGTAGACCAGTCCAGCGGTGTGCTGGACCGTGTCGTGGTCCTTCTTTCCGAGGTGGAGCGAATAGACCACGGCGATGAACGCCGCCAGGTGGAAGAGGTACCCGAAGAGGAGGCTCAGGCGGTCCGCCCGCACCGGCAGGAGGTCGTAGCCGAGGAAGTGGTAGGGCAGCTCGTAGCCAGTCGGCAGACCCCAGACGTTCAGCGCGCCGACGAGGGGAACCAGCAGGAGCAACGCCTTCCGCGCCGGGCCCCGCACCAGCGGCACCAGCACGGCGCCGACGAAGAAGATCAGGAACGGGGGGATGCTACCCAGCATCGTTCCCTCCCCCGGCGTCGGAAGCGCCTGCGTCGTAGTAGTCCTCCGGGCGCATGACCAGGCGCCGCAGTCCCTTGGAGATGAGGATCAGCACGGAGATGCCCACGAAGCCCCACAACGGGTAGAGCATCGGCATCGCCTCCCACGGGTGCTCCTCGTGGCGCCAATGCCGGATCAGGGACGGAACGTCGAGCAGGGCTACGACGGCGCAGAAGATGAAGAGGCACCAGAGTATCCGCTTGGCCCAGGGGGCGGGCACGCTGTTGGGCTTGTGGCCCGGGTCCGCGGCGTGGTCGGCGCTGCCGGCGCCGTGGCCGACCGCTGGGTCGGTCCCGTCGTGGCCGGTCACTGTCCTGTCACCATCGTCATGAGGCGATAGAAGGGATCGGGGTAGACGAAGAGGAGCAGGCACGCCGCCGCGGTCACCACGAGGGCGGCCACCGACGGGAGCGGGGCCTCGCGTATCCCCGGGCTCTCCGGCGGCCCGGACCGTTTGCCGAAGAAACCCTTCATGGGGATCTCCATGAGGTAGGCCAGCGACAGCAACGAGCTGAGCATGAGCACCACCACCAAGCCCGCCTGCCCCGCGTCGAGAGCGCCCATGCCCAAGAACCACTTGCTCCACGAGCCGCCCGTCGGGGGAAGTCCGACGATCGACGCCGTCCCTACCAGGAACGCCAGGAAGGTGACGGGCATGCTGCGGCCCAAGCCGTTGAGCTGGCTGACCTCGGTCTTGTGGGCCGCCACCATGATCGCCCCCGCGCAGAAGAAGAGGGTGATCTTGCCGAAGGCGTGCATGGCGATGTGCATTCCGCTGCCGACGACTCCCCAGCTGGTGGCCAGCATCGCGCCCAGCACCACGTAGGAGAGCTGGCTCACCGTGGAGTAGGCGAGCCGGGCCTTCAGGTTGTCCTTGGTGAACGCCACCAGCGAGCCCAGGAGGATCGTCGTCGCCGCAACCCACATGAGCCAGACGGAGGCGCCCGTTCCGGCCAAGAAGTCGATCCCGAAGACGTACACCGTCACCTTCAGGACCGCGAAGACGCCGGCCTTCACCACAGCCACGGCGTGGAGCAGCGCGCTGACCGGAGTCGGCGCGACCATCGCCGCCGGCAGCCATCGGTGGAACGGCATCACCGCGGCCTTGCCGATCCCGAAGACGAAGAGCCCCAGCAGCACCGGCACCGCGCCGGCTGCCACCCGTCCGTCAAGGATGCCTCCGGCCTGGAAGTCCAGCGTCCCGGCGGCAAAGTAGGTCCACACGATCGCCAGCAGCTGGAAGACGATCGACGTGGAGAAGAGGATCCCCAGGTAGACGCGCCCCGCCCGCTTGGCGGCCTCCGTCCCGGCGTGGGTCACCAGGGGGAAGGTGGTGAGGGAGAGGATCTCGTAGAAGACGAAGAGGGTGAAGAGGTTGCCGGCAAAGGCCACGCCCATCACCGAGGCGATGGCGTAGGCGAAGAAGACGTAGAAGCGGGTCTGGTTCTTCTCGTGGTGGCCTCGCATGTAGCCGATCGAGTAGAGCGTCGTAACGATCCACAGGAACGACGCCACTAGGGCGAAGAGGACGCCCAGGGGCTCCGCCTCCAGCACCAGTGGGATGCCCGGGAACGGCTCCGCCAGCACGAGCTCGGGCCGGGCCCCGTCCGACACCGCGCCATGGAGTTGGAGCACGACCCCGAAGAGGACCGCCGCCGCCGCCAAGCTGACTCCCTCCCGCAGGTTCGGACGGGCCCGGAAGACGACGATGAGGACCGCCGCCAGAGCGGGAACCAGAAGGGAGAGGCCGAGTCTCATGGAGCGGTCCCCATCAGCGTTCGGGCGGCCTGCTCGGCAACGCCAATGGTGCGGCCTGCGTCGATGCCCAGGTAGACGTTCAGGGCCACCAGCGCCCACGTCGGCACCAAGAGGCTGGCGGGCGCCTCCGCGATCGGCTCGTCGTCGGGAGGCGGCTTGAAGTAGGCGACTTCAACCACCCGCCAGACGTAGACCAGCGCCATCACGGAGGTGATCAGCACCAGCACCGCCACTGGCCACCACCCCCGCTCCAGCGCGCCCAGGATCAGATACCACTTGCTGACGAAGCCGACGGTCAGGGGCACCCCCACGAGGCTCAGTCCTCCCGCCACGAAGGCGGCCATCGTCAACGGCATCCGCCGGCCCAGACCCGCCATGGCGTCGATGTGGACGGACCCGATCCGGTAGACCACGCACCCCAAGGCCATGAAGAGGGCGCCCTTCATGAGGGCGTGGTTGAAGAGGTGGAGGAGCGTGGCCGTCAGCCCCGTCACCGAGGCGAACGAGAGGCCCAGGATCATGTAGCCGATCTGCGCCACGGAGGAGTAGGCCAGCAGCCTCTTCACGTTCGCTTGGAAGATCGCCACCAGGGACATGCTGAAAATCGCGGTCAGAGCCAGCAGCAGGAGCAGCCTGTCCAGTCCCATGACGCCGAAGGAGAAGGCGGCGCCGAAGATCGTCAGGAAGAACCGCAGCAGCATGTAGACCGCCACCTTCGTGGCCGTGGCCGCCATGAAGGCGGTGACCGCCGAGGGCGCGAAGGCGTAGGCGTTGGGGAGCCAGAGGTGGAGGGGAAAGAGCGCCAGCTTGAGGCAGAGCCCCACCGCCAGGAAGCCGTAGGCCACCTTGACCGTGCGGGCGTCCCAGACCTGGGGGAGGATCTCCGACAGGTCCTCCATGTTCAGGGTGCCCGTCGTCGCGTAGAGCAGGCCGATTCCGATGACGATGAAGGTGGCGCCGACGGAGCCCATGATCAGGTACCGGAACGCCGATGTGAGGGCGCGACGGTCTCGTCCCAGGGAGATGAGGGCGTACGCCGACAGCGACGATATCTCCAGAAAGACGAAGACGTTGAAGACGTCGCCGGTGGCGGCGATGCCCAACAGCCCCGACAGGCAGAGCAGGTAGGCGGCGTAGAAGAGGGGGATGCGACGGTCGCCCACTTCGGCTTGGACGCTGACCCGGGCGTAGAACGCCACCGCGGCGGCGATCGTCGAGACGACGACCAGGACCCAGGCGTTCACCACGTCGATCCGGTACTCGATTCCGAAGGGGGGCGCCCAGTCGCCGATCGCGTAGGAGATGGGACCCGAAGCCATGACCGCCGAGAGCAGGCGCAGGCTTACGACGAGGGACGACACGCTGCCAGCGGCGGCCAACCCCCAGGCGAGCCGCCGGCTTCGCACCAAGGCGCAGAGCGGCGCCAGCACCAGAGGAACGACGACCTGGAGGATCGGGAGGTGATCGACGATTCTCATGGGCCTCGAAGCGCGGCTCGACCCGGCGCTCGACGGTCGTCGATCCCGGCCTCGATCTCGTTGATCTCGTCCTCCTCCACGGTTCCGTAGGCCTCCTTGATCCGCACCGCCAAGGCCAGCCCCACCGACGTCGTGGCGATGCCCACGACGATCGCGGTGAGGATGAGCACGTGGGGAAGCGGGTTGGAGTAGAGTGCCTCCGGGTCGTCCACGAGGATCGGCGCCGTGCCTCCGGTGATCTTGCCCAAGCTGATGTAAAGCATGAAGACAGAGGTTTGAAATACATTCAGACCAACGAGTTTCTTGATCAGGTTGCCGCGAGATATGAGGATGTAGAAGCCGGTCATCATGAGGAAGACGACGATCCAGTAGTTGTAGCTGCCCACGACTTGGGAGAGGAGCTCGCTCATCATTCGCTCCTCCCGCGGCCGGCAAGGTGGTAGAAGATCGTCGCCATGACGCCGAAGACGGTGATCAGGACGCCCGCCTCCACGAGCAGGATGCCGTAGTGCTGGCCGTGCTCCGGGTCGTGGGCCAGGACGTTGTAGCCCAGGTAGTTGGCGCCGAGGAGCATGGTGACGATGCCCGTGCCGGCGTAGAGGAGCACGCCGACGGCCGCGCACGCCTGCACGAAGCGCGGGGGCAGGACCTGCTGCACCGCCTCCAGGCCGTATACGAGAACGAGAAGGACGAAGGCGGCGACCAGGATCACACCGGCCTGGAACCCGCCGCCGGGGCTGTAGTCGCCGTGGAAGTGGACGTAGAGCGCGAACGCGACGATGAACGGCGCCAGAACCTTGGCGCCCACCCGAAGTACCAGCTCCTCCCTCATTCGGACTCCGACTCGCTAGCGGGCGCCGCTCCACCGCGCCGCCGGCGCGCACCGCCTCCCAGCAGGAGCATGACCCCCACCGCCGCGGCGAAGACGACCGTCGTCTCGCCCATCGTGTCGTAGCCCCGGTAGGACGCCAGCACGGCGGTGACGACGTTGGGCACGCCGATCTCGTGGTAGGTCTCTTCCAAGTAGTGGTCGGCCACGCGGTGGTGGACCGGGTTGGCGGCGTCGCCGAAGGGAGGCAGGTCCATCGTCCCGTAGACCAGGGCCGCCCCCGTGATCAAGACCACCGCCAGCGGCAGGACCTGCATCCGCCCGGTGCGGGTCGGCTTCTTCTCCCGGTGCCCCACCAGCGCCAACGCACCCAGGAAGAGGACGGTGGATATCCCCGCGCCCACCGCCGCCTCGGTGAAGGCCACGTCCACGGCGTCCAACACCGTGAAGAGGCCGGCGGAAAGGAGGGAGTAGATCCCTGCCAGCATCACCACCGCGAAGAGGTTGCGGATCCTGACGAGGCCCACTGCGGTGGCCGCCAGCAACGCCAGCAGGACGATGTCGGTTGCCGTCTCCAAGGCGAGCTCCTCTAGGGGTCTTGGCGGGACGCAGGGGTCTGCGCCGCCACGTCGCGTTGGGCCGCCGTGCCCGTGAGGGGCCGGAGCCCTCCCTGAAGGGCGGCCCGGGCCAGGGCGTGGGTGGAGACGGGGCACGTGAACCACAGGAACACGAGGATCAGCAAGAGGCGCACCGCCGTGATGCCGTCCCCTTGGAAGCAGAGGCCGCCAAGGATCAGGCCGGCGCCCATGGTGTCGGTCATCCCCGCGGCGTGCATCCGAGTGAAGACGTCGGGGAGCCGCAGGATTCCCAGCGCCCCGACGAGGGTGAAGAAGGCGCCGGCGAGGATGAGCGCCCAGCTGAGCAGTTGCAGCGCCGTGCCCATCGTCAGGCGTCGGTCCCGCCGTCGGCGCGCTTCGCCGCGCCCAAGTCCCCGTACTCGATGTACTTCAGGACCGCCACCGTCCCGATGAAGTTGATCAGGGCGTACACCAGAGCCAGGTCCAGGAAGTCCGGCCGGCCCGAGAGAAAGCCGAGCGCCGCGATGAGCACCACCGTCTTGGTGCCCATGTTGTTCAGCGCCAGGACCCGGTCGTACGCCGTCGGTCCGAGGAGGGCTCGAGTCACGGCCATGGCCATGGCGACGAGGAGCGCGGCGACGGCGACGGCGAACACCGTCAGGAAGCCTCGCCCTCTAGCGCCGTGACGCGACGGTTCATCTCGTTCTCTTCGGAGCCGTCCGCGAGTCCTTTGGAGAGGGCGTGGACCTCGAAGTCGTCGCCCACGATCCCAGTGGTGACGGTGCCCGGAGTGAGGGTGATCGAGTTGGCGTAGACGAACTTCCCCAGGTCTGTCCGCTGGGAGGCTCGGAAGTGAACGATCGCCGGGTCGATGCGGAGCTTGGGCGACAGGATCGTGCGCGCCACCTGGACGTTGCAGCGCAGGATGTCCCACACCAGCCACGGAACGTACGCAACCGCCCGCCAAGCCAAGTGAAACGGAGCGGACTCGTCGTCCAGCGTCCCCATGCGATACGCCACGCCGACCGCCAGCGTGCAGGTTGCGACGCCGAAGGTCAGGAACAGCGGCTGGTAGTGGCCGGACAGCAACAGCCAGAGTGCGAAGAGGACTACCCAGAGTCCGGCCGCTCGAATCACGTGGCTCGTCTCCGCGGGGGCTGTAGGGTTCGACGGTTTCGGCTGTCCGGCAGGCGCTCGCCCGTTCGGTCGGGGGCGAATCTACCAGTTGGACTGGGCGCCGTCCACTATCTCCTGAACGAGAAGCTCGATCGCTTCGACTCGTCCCGTGTCCTCGGTTTCGGTGGCGTCGAGGTACTGTCCCTGAACGCGCAACGAGGACTGGTCCCACAAGATTAGGTTCTCCGCCCGGTCCAGCAACTCCACCTCGACCACGAGCACCACTTCGCGCTGGAGGACTTGGACGCTCCCCTCCTGGTCTCCTTGGCTGTAGAGGGGTGCCGAGAGGTCGTAGCTGCGGATCGTTCCGCTGACCACTGCGTCGGCCGCCTCCTCCCCTGCGGGAGTCAGGCCCAGCGCCCGGGGAAGCTGGCGAACCAGGGCCTCGTGGACCTCCTGGGTGAGCTCGAAGCGGTTGGTGTCGTTCTCGAACGGCAGAACGGCCAGGGTGCGAACATGCTCGGGCAACCCGGCCCCGCTGCGAAACGAGTAGTTGCAGGCGGCGAGGAGGGCGGTCGCGGCCAGGACCAGGGCGGGGCGGCTTAGGTCACGTGCCCGAGGGGTTCCAGATGTCAGGCGGGAAGGGGTCCGCATATTCGAAGGATTCCAGCTCCAGCTTCAGTTCTCGGTAGTCGGGAAAGTTGCGGTATGTGGCCTCCAGAGGGTAGGACCCGTCGCCGCGCTCCGACAGTTCGACGCGCTCCACCACGGCGTCGTTCTCGATCAGGACGGCCTCCCTGACGGTCCCGCCCCGCACTCGGAAGCGTACCCGTTCGCCGGCGGCAAGGGCGTACTCCACCGTCAGCGTGCCGTCGGCGACGGCACCGTTCAGGAGCACCGCGTCGCGCCCGGGATAGAAGACGCCGAAGACGGCCCAGAGGAGTGGCGGCGGCGGGATCAGGTCGTCGGGGACTTCGACGGGAATCCGCAGTTCGCTTCCCACCAGGACGGCGACGCCCGCCGTTTCTCCGTTGTCGAGGAAGAGGTCTAGGCGAGCCTTGTCGGGAGGTTCCACCCGAGCCACGCCGGCGCCCGATCCTCGGAAGTCGGGCTCGCGGACGCTCCACGAGAAGAGGAGCCGGCTCGGTTGGCGGGGTCGGCTCGACGCCTGAGCGGCGAGGAGCGGATCGCGAATGCTAGCCGAGTCCGACGCCGGCGGTGCCGGCAAGGGCGGGACTTGGCTGCATCCAGCGGTCGCCGCGGCGACGCCGGTCCAGGCGGCTGCGACGATCCGGCGGATTCGGCCCGGGGATCGTCCCCCGGCGGCTCGGAAGGGGGCTGTCCCCCGTTCCCGTCTCGGTCTAGCTTCGGCGGTCATGCCGTCCAAGCCCGTCTTTCTCGTGTCGGACGTCCATTTGGGCGCCGTGCCGCCCGAAACCGAAGCGGCGTTCCGCCGCTGGCTGCTTTACGTGAAGGAATCTGCGAGTCGGCTGGTCGTCAACGGCGACCTCTTCGACTTCTGGTTCGAGTACGGGAGCGTGATACCCGGCGAGCACGTTCGGGTTCTGGCGCTTCTGGCGGAGCTGGTGGAAGCGGGCGTTCCCGTCCTCGTCATGGGCGGCAACCACGACTGGTGGGGCGGCGACTTTCTGCGGAAGCGGATCGGCGTCGAGTTCCGGCAGGACCCGGTGCGGCTTCGGCTGGCCGGTCGGTCGGTGCTTCTCGCCCACGGCGACGGCCTGGGCACGGGCGACCTGGGCTACCGTGCCCTCCGGCTGGTTCTCCGTGGGCGCGCGACCCGCCGGCTCTTCCGTTGGGTCCACCCCGACGTGGGCGCGTGGGTCGCCCGGATCGTCTCCGGTACCCGCGACCACCTGGACGGAGAGGTCAAGCCCAGCCCGGAGCGGGGGGAGTTCCTTGCCCGATGGGCGGCCTCCCGGCTGGCGGAGGACCCTGGCCTGGAGATCGTCGCGTTGGGCCACTCCCACGCCCCCGTGGTGGAGGAGACGGCGCCGGGCCGGTACTACGTCAACTCGGGGGACTGGGTAGTTCACCGCTCCTACGCCGTCATCTCGGAGTCCGGGGCTCCCGACCTCCGCGAGTGGCGGGGGTAGGCCCCGAAGGCTGGGGACGAGACCGGAGGCCGCGGGACCGCCTGCGCCCCACGGGCACGCGGATCCTCGCCTCGATGCGGCCGGTGGACGGGTCGCCCTCGATCGTCAGGGGCTGGGGAAAGTCCTGGAGGTGGGCCGAGACGAAGGCGTCCACGCCGGACACCAGCATGATGAAGATCACCGGGGCCAGCCAGTCCTCCCTCTGGTCCTCGCGGGCCGAGACGAGTCCCCGTAGCCGGGCGATCTCCTCGTCGTCCGCCAGCGCTTGCTCGATCTCGTCCAGGTCGGTGATGCCCCGGGCTTCCAGCTCGGCGGTGCGCCGCCCCTCCAGAAGGCTCGCTTGCTCTCGGGCCGCGTCCAGCCGTCGCCACGTCTTGAAGAGCATCCAGCTCGCCAGCGACTCTGCGCCGAAGTAGAAGGCGCCCCGGCCTGTCGCGCCGGAGACGGTGTGGCCCCACCCAGGCAGGACGACGCCCCGTATGAAGGCGCCGCGGGTGTTGGGGCCTGGCGGGGCGGTCGAGTCGGCCTCGAACGGCGCGGCGTCGATCGTGTCGGCAGAGGCCTGCGCCGCCAGGGAGCTCGGCGGCGCGAGAACGGCGAGCGCGGCGCAAAGGAAGCCGACGCCCAGAAGCGAGGAGGCGCCGCGAACGTCAGTCATCTGCAGGCACCAGCACGGGGAGGGCGCTCGGGACGACCTCGACGCGAAGCTCGCGGGCCGCCTCGGAGACGAGCTCGCCGTCCATCTCGAAGCGGAACGGCTCTCCTCCGGCGGCGCGGACGGAGGCGGACTCGATCCGGCGCATCGTCACTTGGTGCGACCCGGCGTGCTTCCCCCGGACCACCTTCGGGACAAGGCTGGCCACATGCCGCCAGCGGAGGGCGTCCACGCGGCAGAGGTCCAGCTTGCCGTCGGCGGGAGAGGCACCCGGGTTGATCATGAACCCGCCTCCGATCGAGGGGCCGACGGTGACGGCCAGGAGGGTCGTCCGGCCCGAGAGGAGCTCGGCGGCCCCGGCGCCGTCGTTGGCTTCCACCCGCAGATCCGGGGGCTTGAACGACGCCACGGCATCGAGGAACGCTGCCAAGTACTGGGCAAGCCCTCGGAGCCGGGAGTACTTCGCCCTTCGTCTCAGAACTTCCACGTCCACGCCCACTCCAAGCAGGTTCACGAATACCCTCTCGCCGTTCTCCCACCGCGCCCGGCCCACGTCGAAGCGCTCTACCCTGCCCCCCTGGAGGACCGCCACGGTCTCCTCGGGAGTTCGGCGTCCACCGTTGGGATCGACCATCCGAAAGAAGTCGTTGCCCGTCCCGACGGGGAAGACCGCCACGGCCGGCAGGGAACTTCGCCCGCTCGCCAGCAGGCCGCCGGCGACCTCGTGGACGGTGCCGTCTCCGCCCACGACGACGATCCGCTCCGTTCCGTCGAACGCCGCCTCGGTCGCAAGCCGGGCCGCGTGACCCGGCGCTTCGGTGACGCGAACCTGCCGTGGAACCGCGACGGCGTCGAGCGCGGCGACGAGCTTGCGTCCGGCTCTTCGCCCTCTTCCCCCCGACGAGGCCGGATTCACGACGACGCGGACAGCCCCGGTGCTCATCGACGGAAGATAGCGCGGCGGGAAGGAGAAGGGGCGGATGGCGGGGACGTGTGGGAATCGAACCCACCCGCCCGGGGTCTAGCCGGACACACTGGTTTTGAAGACCAGACGGAACACCAGTCCCGATCCGCCCCCGCTTCTCATCCGCCTCGCGCTGGGCGAGAGGGCGACACGTTGCCATGATCCGAGGCCGACGGCAAGCGCCGCTCCACCTGCTGGAACGTCGCGACAAGCTCCCTTCGCAGACGGGCGAACTGCCGGCGGACGTCGGGACGGCCCTGAAGGCGGAGAAAGAGCGCCGCGTCCTCCCGCACTTCCCTGGCCAGCTCGAGCCACTGGACCGCCACGTACCCGCAGACCGGGACCGCCAACGCCGCGGCCGCAGCGGCCGCCGTTCCGCCTGCGAGGTACACCGCAGCCACCCACAGACTCCACGCCAGTGCTCCCCCGAAGAGCAGCGCCGTCAGCTTGTAGGTGGCCTCGACCTCGAAGTCGGGCTTGGCCCGAGCGACCACGATCGCCGGGAGACGGACTACCGGCGCCCAAACCAGGACGCCGGCCAGCGCCAGAGGAAAAGTCAGCAGCAGGAGCGTCCCCCGCACCGCGATGTAGCGGGCCACCGGCGTCAGCGCATAGCGCGGAGGCACGTCCCCCGTGCCCGCCCCGACGTAGGCGTGAAGGGCCGCGTAGCGCTCCACCTTGGCGACCAGGGCCGCGTGCTCCTCCGGCGATTCGCGCCGGATCCACTCCAACCCTGCGGCGAAGCGCTGGAGTCGAGGAAAGCGGGTCCCCAGTCGCTCGCGGGCGCGCCATGGGACCCAGCGGGACTCTCGCACGTACATCTGTTCCGCCATCTCGACCAGCGGTCGATCGCGGGGGTCGGCAAAGTTGAGGGTGAGGGCGCGGACGGCGGCTTCGATCCGCCGGGTGAGCATCCGCGCCGCAAGCATCGGGTCGTGGCGGTAGGCGTCCTTCAGGTCGGCGCAGGCAAACGGGCGGCCGAAGCGCACGGCAACGGAGGTGCGCGCCCGCTCCTTGCGCGAGTACGTAATCCCCACAGGCACGATGGAGAGTCCCAGGCGCCAGTCGGCGGCGTCCTCGGCGCGCAGCGCGATGCGGGCGGCGCCGGTGCGGAACTGCGCCAAGCTGGACTGGGAGTGGCTGCGGCCCTCGGGAAAGATCTGGATCGCGCCCCGCTGAAGGAGGACGGTGATCGCTTCGCGGAACATCCCCTCGTTGAGGTGCATCTTCTCCGGGTCGTCCTCGCGACGGTGCACGGGGATGCTGCCCAGGGCGCGGAGGATCGTCCCCAGCAGGATCTTGTCGAAGAGCGGGGCGCGCGCTAGAGGACGGGTCGTCCGCTCGCTGCCACGGAAGACGAGGATCGGGTCGAGGAGACTGTTGGGATGGTTCGCTGCAACGATGAGCGGGCCGTCGGGGAGCGGCGGACCGTGGCGGTCCACCCGGTAGAACGTCGCCGCGGCGGCTCCGACGACCTTGACGACGAGCTTCGGAAAGCGGCCCCGAGGGCTGTGCGGCTCGTCGCGCTCCGGCATGGGTGTCATCTTTGCAAAGTGCGGGCTGGACAGTAGCGTATGGCCCCGGCGAGCGAGACCGCTCCGGCGAGACGTTATCTTCGCTTCCGGGAGCCGTCCCGCGCTACCCCGGAGGCACCTTGGAGACCACGCCCCTCGTTGACCCCGCTCCGACCGCGCAGGCCAGCGTTCGCAACCCCGGAACGCCCCTGGACTTGGATCTGGTGCGCCGGGTCCGGGCCAACCGGAGCGCGGCCGAGCGGAGGACGGCGAGCTTGGCCGGGCGGCGCTCGGTCAAGAAGGAGATGCAGGCCGGCTGGCTGCTCCGAGCGATTACTGTCACCGACCTCACGACGCTGGCCGGGGACGATACGCCGGGGCGAGTGCGACGGCTGTGCGGGAAGGCGCGGCGGCCCGTGCGGGGCGACCTGCTGGCGGCGTTGGGGATCGAGCCCGGCGAGGCGAGGGCGGCAGCCGTCTGCGTCTACCACCGGCTGGTCCCGGCGGCCGTCCGGGCTCTGGAGGGCAGCGGGATACCGGTTGCGGCGGTCTCGACGGGCTTCCCCGCCGGACTGTCCCCGATGGCGACGCGCTTGGCCGAGATCCGGGAGTCGGTGGACGCCGGGGCGGCGGAGGTGGACGTCGTGATCACGCGGGGGCTGGCGCTGCGGGGCGACTGGACGGGGCTGTACGACGAGGTGGCCGCCTTCCGGGAGGCGTGCGGCGACGCGCACGTCAAGGTCATTCTGGGAACAGGAGAGCTGGGGACGCTTGCCACCGTAGGGAAGGCCGCGATCGTCGCGATGATGGCCGGCGCCGACTTCGTGAAGACCTCCACGGGCAAGGAGCCGGTGAACGCCACGCTGCCGGTTGGGCTCGTGCTGGCTCGTGCGATCCGAGAGTACTGTCGGACGACCGGCTTCCGGGTCGGGCTCAAGGCCGCCGGAGGGATCGGAACGGCCAAGGACGCCCTGGCGTGGCTGGTCCTGATCAAGGAGGAGCTCGGGAACGCTTGGCTCGGCCCGCCGTTCTTCCGGGTTGGCGCGAGTTCCCTGCTGGCCGACATCGAGCGGCAACTCGAGCACCACGTCACGGGCCGCTACTCGGCCTTCCACCGGCACTCGCTGGGATGAAGCTCATGGACACGACGCCCACGACGGACACCCGCCCATGACTCGCGTTCGGGACGCCTTCCTGACGCCCGAGTACGGCCCGGCCCCCGAGAGCGACCGGGAGGCGACCGAGTGGCTGGACGGCGGCGAACGCGCGTTCGGCCACTACGTCGGCGGCGAGTGGGCCGCGGGCGAAGGTCGCCTGCAAGAGAGCCGCTGCCCCGCGGACGGGCGGCTGCTGGCCCGGTTCCGGTACGGCACGGCGGCGGACGTGGACCGGGCCGTAGCGGCCGCTCGGGCGGCGCTCGAGCCGTGGCGGGAGGCGGACGGCCACGCACGCGCCCGGTTCCTCTATTCGATCGCCCGGCAGCTCCAGCGACGCTCTCGGCTGTTCTCCGTGCTCGAGTCCCTGGACAACGGCAAGGCCCTTCGGGAGTCTCGAGACTTGGACGTGCCCCTGGCGATCCGCCACTTCTACCACCATGCCGGGTGGGCGCAGCTGGCGGACGCCGAGTTCGAGGGCTACGAGGCGGCGGGGGTCGCGGGACAGATCATCCCGTGGAACTTCCCCCTGTTGATGCTGGCGTGGAAGGTCGCCCCGGCCCTGGCGGCCGGGTGCACGGTCGTCCTCAAGCCCGCCGAGCACACCTCGCTGACGGCGCTTCTCTTCGCGGAGGTGGCGGATCGGGCGGGGCTGCCCCCGGGCGTGCTCAACATCGTGACCGGGGACGGCGAGACGGGCGCCGCGCTGGCCTGTCACCCGGGCGTGGACAAGGTGGCGTTCACCGGCTCCACCGAGGTCGGGCGGGAGATCCGCGCGGCGACGGCGGGGTCGGGGAAGTCGCTGTCGCTGGAGCTGGGCGGCAAGTCGCCGTTCGTCGTCTTCGACAGCGCCGACCTGGACGCCGCCGTCGAGGGGGTGGTGGACGGGATATGGCTGAACCAAGGGCAGGTGTGCTGCGCCGGGTCCCGTCTCCTAGTGCAGGAGAGCGTCGAGGAGGACGTTCTGGAGCGGCTGCGGGCGCGGATGGAGCGCCTCCGCGTAGGACATCCGCTGGACAAGTCCACGGACATGGGAGCGATCGTGGACGAGGGCCAGCTGGACCGGATCGAGGGCTACCTGGAGAGCGGACGGGCCGACGGGGCGGATATCTGGCAGCCGTCGCGGCCGATGCCGGACGAAGGTTGCTTCCTCCCCCCCACCCTGTGCACCGGCGCGCCCCCGTCCAGCGCGATCGCTACGGAGGAGGTGTTCGGCCCGGTGGTGGTGAGCCTGACCTTCCGAACGCCGGCGGAAGCGGTCTCGCTGGCCAACGACACCCGCTACGGGCTGGCGGCCAGCGTTTGGACGGAGGACGTGAACTTGGCGCTGGACGTGGCGCCGGCGATCAAGGCCGGGACGATCTGGATCAACTGCACCAACCTCTTCGACGCGGCGTCGGGGTTCGGCGGGTACCGGGAGTCGGGGTTCGGGCGGGAGGGCGGACGCGAAGGAATGTGGGAGTACCTGAAGCCGGTGGTGGCCCGGACAACGGCGAGGCCGCAGGCAGAGGGGACGACGGAGACCGCGGAGGCCGCCGAACCGCTGGAGGCGGCATCGAGCGGCGGCGGGTCGCCGGGCGAAGCCATCGACCGAACCCGGAAGATGTGGATCGGCGGCAAGCAGGCCCGCCCCGACGGGGGCTATTCGCTGGTCGTGCGCGACCGGGTTGGCCGGGCCTTCGCCGAGGTCCCGCGGGGGAACCGGAAGGACGTTCGCAACGCAACGGAGGCGGCGCGCAAGGCTCGTGAGAGGTGGGCGGCGACGAGCGGACACGTTCGCGCCCAGGTTCTCTACTATGTGGCGGAGAACTTGGCGGCGCGCGCAGGGGAGTTCGCAGAAACGCTGACACGGGCGCCGGGCGCCGGGACCGAAGGCGCCGCCAGCGAGGTGGACGCAGCCGTGCGGGGGCTCTTCACCTTTGCCGCGTGGGCGGACAAGCACGACGGGCGCGTGCACTCCACCCCGCTCCGCAACGTCGTCCTGGCGATGAACGAGCCCGTGGGGACCGTGGCGATCCGCTGCGGCGACCGGGCACCGCTGGCAGGCGTGGCAGTTCCGCTGGCCGCAGCCCTCTCGCAAGGCAACGCCGTCGTGCTCCTGGCACCGGAACGGTTCCCGGTCTCCGCGCTGGACTTGGTGCAGGTGCTGGAGACGTCGGACGTGCCGCCGGGCGTCGTGAACGTGCTCTCGGGGCCGCACCAGGAGGTCGTACCGGCCCTGGCGGCCCACGACGACGTGGACCAGCTGTGGGACTTGGCGGGGGACCCCCTCTCCGCTGAAGCCGAGCGCCTGTCGGCAGGGAACCTGAAGCGGGTGTGGGTGGACCGCGGAGGCGTCGTCGATTGGAAGGCGCTGACGAGTCGGGAGTGCGAGTTCGTCCTCCGCCAAGCGACCCGGGTGAAGAACGTCTGGGTGCCCTATGGGGCGTGAGCGCCCAGCGGCTCCCCTACCCTACCACATGGCCAAGTCCGCCCGCACGTAGGTGACCCGCCCGGAGAGCCCGTAGGGCGACTCTGCGGGGTAGTCGAACGCCCACAGCTGGGCGACGTGACCGTCCGGCAGCTTGTTGGGGAGCTTATCGAAGAGGTTGTTCGCCCCCACGGCCACTCGGACCCGGCCGCCGACCTCGAAGTCGAGTTCGACGTCGGCGACGGCGGCGGCCTCGATCTTCACCGGCTCCTCGAAGATGAACGGCGACATGACCGACCCGATGTGGTTCAGCCTGAAGCGGGCGCCGACCCCCCTGGCCGACCGCACGTCCAGTCCGGCCCCGATCCGCTGCTTCGGCTGGTTCTCGGTGATGAGCATCGTCTGGGTCTCGCGCACGAACGCCGGGTTGCGGTTGTTCGTGATCTCGGTCTCGTTGCGGTGGAGGCTGGCCGAGAGGTCCGCCTCGCCCCACGACATCCCCCGGAAGCGCCAAGTGCCCACGAGCTCGAACCCCTGGGTGCGCGTGTCCACGGCGTTGGTCCAGAACGAGACGCCGTCCACCGGTCGCCCCTGGAAGTGGGCGTTGTCGCGGAGGCCGTGGTCCGGTCCCAGCCCCTGGGTGAGCACGATGGCGTCGGCCACCGACACGCGGTAGTAGTCGGCGGTCAGCAGCAAGCCCGAGTCGTTGGAGTAGACGAGCCCGCCGGCGTAGCTCCGGGACGTCTCGTGGGCCAGGGAGCACGCGCCGAAGTCGCCGCAGGCGATCGGGTCGCCCTCCGGGAGAAAGCCCGTGGTGGTCAGGCCCTCCCCGCCTCCCTGGAAGATCACCGTGTTGAACCCCCGCTGGGGCAGCCGCGGCGCCCGGAACCCGGTGGAGACGGCGGCGCGAAGGGCGGCGCCCGACGCTCCCAGCTCGAACCTCCCGGAGAGCTTGCCGGTCAGGGAGTTGCCGGCGTCGCTGTAGTTCTCGAAGCGCAGGGCGGCGCCCAACGAAAGGTTGCTCGCCGGCTCCACCTCCACGTCGGCGTAGGCGCCGATGCTGTTGCGGCTCCGTTCGGACGCGTCGGCGCTCGCTGGACTGTACCCCGGGAAGCCCTGGATGCCGCAACTGGCGATAGCCGATCCGTCGGTGTTCTGCTGATGCGCGGCGGGGAAGCTTCCCGGCGAGTTGCTGGGACCGCACGCGTACGACGCCGGGTCGCCGGCGGTCATCTGGAAGCTCTCTCGGCGGTAGGCGGCCCCCAGCGCCACGTGGGCGGGCGTGCCCCCAAGCGACAGGTCGCGGGCCGCGTCGGCGCTCACGTCGGTCTGGCGGAGCTCGAGAGCGCCGCTGAAGACGTCCCTTGGCCCCGCGTTGCCGGCGATGGCGTCCGGCGTCGCGTCCGGGTTGCGGGCCAGGTACTCGGCTGCGTAGGACGGGTTGATCGAGTTGGCCGTGCCGAACCGGAACTCTCCCTGTCCCAGCCCCAGGCTCAGGTCCGCCCACCAGTCGCCCAAGTCGCCCCGGACTCCCAGCACGGAAGAGGCGTCGTTCAGCTCCGACTCCTCGGTGGGGAAGAAGCCGTCGGGGTACACGTAGGACACGTTGCGGGGCACCCAGTCCGCCTTGCCGTAGGGGCCATCGGCGACCGCCTGCCGGCCCGAGTAGGTGGCGAAGGCGTAGAACTCCCCCGACTCGCCGGCCGGCACCGCCGCGTTCAGCGCGATCGCCGCGCTCCGGTAGTCGGGCTCGCCGATGCGTTGCAGCTGCGCGGTCCGGCCACCTCCGGCGCAGGGCGCGTAGTCCGGGTCCGGGGCGAAGCAGGTCGGTCCCATGCCTGCTCGGGTCGTCGGCTGCTGGTTTGCGTACTCCGCCGTGAGGTTGAGGAAGCCCTCGTCGCCGAGGCCGATCCCGACGTTGGTCGACGCCGTGATCTGCTCGCCGTCGCCCCACGAAGTGCGGCCCAAGTGGGTGGAAGTGGTCACGCCGTGGGCGTCGTCCTTCAGCACGATGTTGACGACCCCGGCGACGGCGTCGGAGCCGTACTGGGAAGCCGCGCCCCCCCGCAGCACCTCGATCCGCTTGACGGCGTGCAGGGGAATGGCGCGCAGGTCGGTGCCCGTGGTGCCAAGGCCCTGAAAGGCGATGACCTTGGGGAAGGCGACCCCGTGACGGCGCTTGCCGTTGACCAGCACCAGCACCTGGTCGGCACTCATGCCGCGCAGGGTGGCGACGTGGAGCGCCGCGCCGTCACCCGCCTGGAAGCGCGTGGAGTTGAAGGAGGGCGCGATCCGGCCCAGCACCTCGGCCAAGTCGACTTCGCCCAGCCGCCCCAGCTCCTCAGCGCTGTAGACGTCCACCGGCACCGCGAGTTCGGCGGGGTTGCGCACGTCCGCCCGAGAGCCGATCACGCCCCCAACCCGGCCGGCCCGCAAGACGGTGTCGGGCGGTTCCTGGGCGGCGGCAGAGGCCGCGAAGGCGGTCGTCGCAACAGTAGCCGAGAGCATCGCCACGCCAGCCAGCGAAGCGGTTGCGACCAACGCCGCGCAGTGGACAGGAGCCGTCTTGGAGCCCATCAAGTCTTGTCCTCCCGCGGGGGCGGCCTTTTCCAGCACTGCCCTGTACACTACGGTAGCCGCCTGGGTCTAGGAAGCGGTACGACACGTCCGTCGCCGCTGACATTGGACGTTGCCGTCCCTCCGGCGTAGCTTCTGTCGGGAGCCCCCGAGCCGACCGGAGGCAGCAGCGTGGCCTATCAAGTACCCGAGACGCGCACCCCATCTAGAAATGCCGTCTGGCGCGCTTTCTTCCGAACCTTGGGCGGCGCTGGCGACGTCTACGTCCCGTTTCGCCCAGCTCGCTATCCACTGGACGCCCCCGACCCACTGCCAACAGCGCAAGAAGTCGAGCGATACGACCTCGCTCTGTCAGGTAGCGCAGAACGTGTCCTCAGCATGGCGGAAACCCGGCAGCGGCATGGAATGTCCTGGGAATACAGCGCACTGCAAGCTGCGATAGGTGACACTAAGCGAGGCCAGTGGCTGGGCTTTGCTACTGCCGTCGCGTCCATATTGGCTTCTGTGGTCTTGGCGCTATCTGGCCACGACTTGGTAGCATCGATACTCGCTGGCGTGGGTGCGGTGGGCCTGGTCGGACGTATTGTCCAGAAAGACTAGCAGAGCTCTGATCCATGGTGACGGAGGCCCGCCGATGTTGACCAAGCTTACGGTCCGCAACTTCAAGCGCTTCGGCAACGTGGAAGTCGAGCTTGGCAACCCCGTCGTCTTCGTGGGACCCAACAACTCCGGCAAGACAACCGCTCTTCAGGCGCTGGCACTGTGGGGGATCGGCGTCCAGCGCTGGACCGAGAAGCGGTCTGGACGGGAGACGCCGGAGAAGCGGCCTGGGGTGACGGTCAACCGTCGGGACGTGTTGGCAGTTCCCGTGCCCGAGGCAAAGTTGCTGTGGCGGGAGCTACACGTTCGCGACATCCGCAGGGTTGAGGGCAAGACCACAACGGCCAACATCCGGGTCGAAGTCGTCGTCGAAGGAACGGCTGACGGCGGGAGCTGGAAGTGCGGCTTGGAGTTCGACTACGCCAACCCCGAGTCGTTCTACTGCCGGCCGCTCCGACTAGCCGGGGGGAAGACGCCGACGCGGATGCCCGTGCCCGAGGAGGCGTCCACCGTCCGCATCGGATACCTGCCTCCCATGTCCGGCTTGGCTGCAACCGAGGCGCGGCTGGACGGCGGCGCCATCGACGTGCGGATCGGCGAGGGCCGCACCGCCGAGGTCCTGCGCAACTTGTGCCACCAAGTGCACCAGACGGGTGCCGAGCGGTGGGAGGAAGTCGTCGCCCAGATGAAGAGCCTCTTCGGCGCTACGGTCGATCCGCCCCGGTACGTGCCAGGACGTGGCGAAGTCACCATGACCTACCGGGAACACGCCACGCGCTTGGACTTGTCGGCCGCGGGACGAGGCTTCCAGCAAACCCTCCTCCTTCTCGCGTACATGCACGCCAACCGCGGCGCGGTTCTCCTGCTCGACGAGCCCGACGCCCACTTGGAGATCCTGCGGCAACGGCAGATGTACAACGTCCTCGTCGAGACCGCAAAGAGGACCGAAAGTCAGATCATCGCCGCAACCCACTCGGAGGTACTCCTGAACGAAGCCGCCGGGCGCGACACGGTAGTCGCCTTCATCGGGCAGCCGCACCGCATCGACGACCGGCGGCGCGACGAAGTCGCAAAGGTACTCAGAGAGATCGGCTCCGACGACTACTTCCAGGCGGCGCAGACCGGCTGGGTGCTCTACGTGGAAGGCCCCACGGACTTGACGGTGTTGCAGACGTTCGCCCGTCGCCTCGGTCACGAAGCCGCGCTCCGTGCGCTGGAACGTCCCTTCGTACACTATGTCGGCAACCAGCCCGACAACGTCAGGAGGCACTTCCACGGCCTAAAGGAGGCGGTACCCGAGCTCCGGGGCGTGGCGATCTTCGACCGGCTCGGCTCAAGTCCAGAGGTGACGCCAGTGCATTGCCTGATCTGGAAACGCCGGGAGATCGAGAACTACCTGTGCCACCGATCCGCGTTGGAAGCGTACTCGACGGCTTTGGTCAAGAAGAACATCGTCGCCCCGCTGTTCGTGGAGACCGAGGTCAACCGGCACGCCCGCGCCATGGACGAAGCGATCTCGGAAACGGAAGCCGAGTTGGAGACGCGGGGCAAGAAATCTCCGTGGGGGTCGGACCTAAAGGTCAGCGACGAGTTTCTCACGCCCGTCTTCCGCAACTTCTTCAACAGGCTCGGCCTGCCCAATCTGGTGGTGAAGAAGAGCTTCCACGTCCTGGCCGAGCATGTTCCCGAAGCGAGCATTTCAACGGAAGTGCGGGAGAAGCTGGACGCCATCGCAACCGTCGCCCAGGAGGCAGGCGTCCAGGGAGCCTAGGACGGGGATCGTTCCCCGAAGCAGGCTAGCGCGGTCTCGGCTTCCGCAGCAGCACAGCTCCAACCGGCACCCAGAGCAGCTCGAACGCGGTGATCCACGCGCGTTGCGCCACCGCCACAACGACGCCGGCATCGAGTCCGAGCGCCGGGGCCAGCATGGCGATCATCGACGCCTCCCGAACGCCGACGCCGGCGGGAGCGAACAAGACGACGTAGCCCATCAGGTAGCCGCCTGCGAAGACGGTGGCCAGCAGGACGAACGGAGCGTCCAGGCCAAGGCCCTGGGCCAGCAGGAAGAGTGCGAGACCGAGGACGAACCACTTGGCCGCGAACGCCGCTAGCCACGGCCAAGGACGAAACCCGTCCAGGGACTGGGGCGGCGACTGGGACGCCGCCCGACCGCGGCTTCGCCGCAACGCCCAGCCCAAGACCCTCTCCACGCACCTGAAGCGTGCGAGGATGGCCAGCGCCGCCAGCGCCAACAGGCCGACCACCACCGCGTACTGCGGCGAGACCCCCGCGTACCGCAGGGCGGCCCAACCGCCCACCAGAGCCGCGCCCACGAGGTGCATCATCTGGCAGACGAGGGAAGCCGCTGTGGCCGTGGCCGCCGAACAGCCGGCGCGCCCGGCCAGAACGGCGACCCCTGCGATCTGCAGCACCTTCCCCGGAACGTACCGGCCCAGGTTCGCCAAGATGATCACCGACGCCGCCGCGGGTACCCGCACCACGCCGCCGCCCAGCTGGGCCACGATCCGCGACCAGAACCACGCCGTCAGCACGAGGTCCACGAAGAGCGCGACGAACGACAGCAGCACGAGCGGAACGTCCACCCGCACGGCAGCCCAGTCCACCTCGCCGACTTCGGCCCACTGGAGGCCGACGGCCCGCAGCACAAACCACGTGACCAGGACCGTCAGGGCCAGCTTGGCCGGCAGCACCCCGTACTTGCGCAAGGCCGACGGCCCGGTTCCTGGGCCGCCGCTAGCGTGCATGGCTAGGAGCTGGCCTGCATGGCTAGGACTTCCCCCGGGCGCGGAACCGCCGACGAACACGCGCCAGGAGCGGCAGCGCCAGCATGAGCCCGACCACCACCGCCGACGCCGCGCTGATCCGAAGCGCCCGTCCCACCGTCGGCGCCGTGTAGCGCAACGTGACTACGTGCTCGCCCGCCGACGGCAGCGCCACCGCCTGCAACGTCAGGTTCGCCCGCTGGACTTCCGTCGGCACCCCGTCGACTTCCGCGACCCAGCCGGGGAACCAGTTTTCCGAGACGACCAGCAGCCCGGGGCGGTCGTTGACGACCCGCAACCGGCGGTGGTCCGCCTCGGCCACCTCCCAGACGACCGAGCCCGCCGGGCCCGCATCCGTCGGCGAGCCGAAGCCGCCGGCGCGCGCCGCCTCCGGAGCCAGGAGCGCCTCTCGCGCCGGATCGAAGTCGCTGGACAGGATCCTAGCCAGCGCGGCCTCGTCGTCGTCGGTGACCGCCGCCGCCGTCACGAACCACGCGCGCTCCAGTCCCGGATACGCGAAGACCGCTTCGGTGCCTCGGGGGGTCGGCGCGGTGCTGACCGCCTCGGCACCCTCGTACGGGGGTCCTCCCGCCCGTTCCAGAGGCCACACGAAGTACTTGACGTTGAGCATCCGCCAGACGTTCGGATGCGTGTCGTGGGTTCCCCGAGACTGGCTGCCCTCCAGCCCCAGCAACTGCCGGTAGCGCGCCAGGTCGTTCGGGTGATGGCCACCGAGCAGGTCCGACCCGTGCATCGCGTACTGCACATTTTGGATGTCCCCCCTCAGGTCGGCGACCCGGAACGGCGGACTGCTCTCTCTCTGGGCCGACAGAAAGCGGGTGTTGGCGTCCGGGGCCGCCCATTCGTGGAAGTCGAAGTTGCGGATGAAGGCGCGGTCGATCCGTCCCAAGTCCACTGCGATCAAGCCGGCCGCGACGAGCACCGCCATGGTCGCGGACACCTTGCCCTCCCACGCCGCCCAGAGCGTCGCGACGGCCAAGCCCGCCAGCACCAGCGCGATCCCAAACCCCCGGACGGCGAAGGGCTCCAGCTTTGCGAGCGCCGCCTGGGCCCGAGGATCGGCCCCGGCACCGGAGTATACCACGGTCGTCCAGAAGCGCTCGAGTCCCCCGGAAGACTGGAGGAGCAATCCGACCAGAAGCAGCCCAAGGAAACCAAGAAGGACCTGTCCCCGTCGGCTGGTAAAGAACGAGGTGGGCGTCGGCTTGGTCCGCACGAGGTCGTTCACGCCCACGGCTAGGAGGGTCGTCGCGCCGAAGCTGACTAGGAACGCGGCCAGGGACGGGGCTCGGAAGATCGAGATGCCCGGCACGACTTCGTAGAAGATCCGCCAGACCGGCGTGTGCGTCCCGAGGGCGAAGAGCAGCCAGACGAGGCTCATGCCCGCCATGAACCAGCGAAGGCCCGCCGAAGCGCCCGGCGACGCATCCGTTCCCCGTCGAAGCTTGGTCCCCTTCCCCGCTTTCCGTCCCTTGCGAGGCCCGTGTCCAGTGCGCGCGCCAGCCCCTGCCCCGAGCAACGCAAAGAGCGCGAAGACCAGCACCGTGACGCCCACGTACTCGTGGTTGAGCTTGACCGAGTTGCGACCCCAGTACGTGCCGCTTCCCCAGGCAGCGTCGGCCATACTGTTGCCGACGAACTCGGGCACCGCCAGCGCCACCGCTTCTTCGGGGTGAAGGGACCACGAGCTGGAGTAGGCAAGCGCCTCCTCCGCCGACGCCTCCACGGTCGTCGCAGTCCTTCGCGACGCCTCCGTCACGTAGCTGGCCGCCGGAACGATCTGGAACGCCGCCAACCCGCCTCCCAGTAGGGCGCTCCCCAGGAAGACGGCCGCTGGATGGAAGCGACGAGCTCCGGTCGCCCCTTGCCGCCACCGTTGGACGGTTCGGAAGACGGCGTACGCGCCCACCGAACCAAAGAGGAAGTACGCCGTCTGGAACTGGGTCGTGAGGCACGTCAGGGCCACGGCGCCCGCCAGCCCCGCCCCGCTCCGGCCCGACGGCTTGTGCATGACCGACTCCGCCCCCCAGAACACCAGCGGCGCGAGGGAGGCGACCATCAGCTTCCCGTCGTTGCCGGGCAGCACCAGCGTGACGATCACGGGTGCCAGCAACCACGCCAAGCCCCCCACCATCGCTGCTCGGCGGCCCATCCCCAGGCTGCGGACCCACCCGTGCATGAAGAAGCCGCCCGCCAGCACGTGCAGCACCAGCTTCCACCCCAAGGCCCGGTAGGTCTCGGTGACGAAGTACAGGAGGCTGGTGGGGTAGATCGCATCCCCGCCCGACAGCGATTCGATGAACGGGAGTCCGCCGTACTGCCGCGTGCCCCACAGGGGGAAGTCGCCCGCCGCCAGCCGTTCGGCCAAGTACGCCCGAGCCATGTAGCCCCCGGCCTGGATCGTGTCGAGGCCGTAGAGCATCGCGTCCGAGAAGATGAACTCGGCGAACAGCACTACCGTTGCCGCCAGGTAGAGCGACCCCGGCAGCCACCAGGGAAGTGGCCGCGACTGCGACCGGGCGTTACGGCCCATGGGACGGTGCGCTTCGCAAGCTAGTCATGGCCCGAAGATGGCGAAGGACGGCTCAGAATCTCAAGGAGGTCGTCGTGAATCCCCTGCCAGGGCTGCCCCAGGTCGATCGTCCGGGCCTGAACGCGAAAGCCGTCCAGCCGGATTTCGGCCGCCAACGGCTCGTCCACCTGCGGGTACAGCAGAATGCCCTCGTGCTTCGCGCCGTCGGGCTTGGCGGCCTCCCGGTTCCGCAGGTACGTAAGCAGTTGGTAGAGGTTTCCCGACCTGAGCTTGCCGGAGCCGTGACGGCCGCCCAGCGCCTCCGTGTAGTACTTGGTGTCCATGATGATCCGCCTGCCGGCCGACTCAAGGACGAGATCGGCTTCCATCCTGGGGATCAAGGCGCTGTCGGCCGCAGTGGCCCCCGCGGCGTCCCACCACGAGATGTGCTGTCCTCCGCTGACGCTGAAGTCGTGCTGCTCCCGTCTATAGAAGCCCGTGACGAACTTCTCGAACAGCCGCCACATCTGGTGTTCGTCCTCGCGGAAGTCGTGGAAGATCGTGCGGTCCGTCCGGTTCCCGTCCACCAGCTGGCTCTCGTACACCAACCGGCAGACCGACAGAAGGAACCGGTACAGAGTTCGATTTCGATCCAGCTGGACGATCCCGAACGTTCGCCGTCGCAACGGCACGACCGACACGCCCCCGAGCCTGTGGTAAGCCGACGCGACCTCCTGTCGCACCCCTCGATCCAGCCCGTCCAGCCTCCTCAGCGAATCCAGCGACGCCCGGAGGATGCGGTTCGGCAGGATGTCCACCGACAGCTCCTCGAAGTCGCAGGCAGCACGTCCCCGGGCTCGGAGGGCGCGCTTGGCCGTCTCGCTTACGGCCAGCTTGCCACGGATCCCCGCCAAGTCCTCCCGTCGTTCCACATACCCACGGTCGATCCCCCGACGAACCAGCCGGTTGGCGCCGTTCGCCAAGACCTTCCCCAGCAGGTCCTGTACCGATTCGAGCTTGCCGGCATCGCCTCGCACCTTCGTGTCCTGGTGCTGCATCGCGTCCCACGCATAGCACAGCAAATAGTACACGTTAAGGATGGGAACCCGCTTCACGCGCTGTCTACGGCCCCGGTGCCAGCAGGTCCTTCTCCGCTCGGCGCACCTTCTCCTGGTTGTCGAACCAGTACTCCCGCAGCAGCGGCGCGATCTGCGTCTCGACGATCTCGTCGTACCAGGTGTCGCTCTCCACCGGGCCGTTGGGCACGAAGTAGCTGTGCCCGATCTCGAAGCCCGAGCCCAGCTCCGAGTCCTCTCGGATCTTGTCGTTCAGGTCGATCATGCGGGTCTGGATCCGAGCCACAACCTCGTCGTCGACTTGGTTCTTCAGTAGGTGTTGTCTAAATTTCTGCGTGTTGAACGCCGGCGTCAGCTCCTCAAACGCAAAGCGACGCCGCAATGCGTAGTCCACGACGGCCAGCGAACGGTCCGCCGTGTTCATCATGCCCAAGATGTACACGTTCGGCGGTACGAAGAACTTTTCTCCCCCGCCTCCGTACGTAAGCGACGCCGCATACTCCTCCGTTCGCTTGTCCGCCTCGATCAACATCAACAACTCGCCAAAGATGCGGGACATGTTGCCCCTGTTGATCTCGTCAATGATGAAGACGTACCGCGTGTTGTCCTTGTCGCGCCTGGCCCTCTCGCAGAACTTGTAGAAGACGCCGTTCAGCAAAGTGAAGCCGCCGGCCGCGGTGGGGCGATACTGCACCATCTCGATCGAACGAGAGTCCTGCAGTCCGATGAGGTACCACGCGAGGCGCCGCGCCATGAACGTCTTTCCCGTGCCTGGCGGGCCCTGCAGGATCAAGTTCTTGCGCCGTCGAAATGCCTTGACAATACGGTCAAACTGCTCGGCACCTACGAAAAGCTCCGCTAACGCATCCCCGAGACCGTAAGGATCGGGCGAGTCTTCGCCACTGGGAGGCGCTCTGTCGATGCGGCGAGACATGTCGTGGGATTCTACTGTACGCCGTGCCGACCGGTATACGTCGCGGGTCAGTTCGTCGACATCGCGCTCTGACTCTACAGCACGCCCAGCCTCCGAGACGACCCATATGCCCCGGCCAGGATTTTCGACCAAGCCCGCTTTCTTCAGATAAGTTAGAGTCCATGACATGTTGTAGTGGAAAGCGTAGTATCTATCGTTCCGGGTTCTGATTTTCTGAGCGGCACGCGAGAGTCCTATGGTTTCGGCAACCCTATGAATAACTTCACCTTTGTCCATGTGATTCGATACGTCGGAATCGCGCAAGACCTGAATCGCCGGCCATAGCAGATCCCTGTACGTAGGAATCTCATCCCTCTTGCTGGGTGAGTCCGCGGGCATGCCCTCGTTCTTTTTCGCCGCAACCCCTACCGTCGCAACCGCGACCGGTATACGGGGTTCTCGATCGTTAGGAAGACGGTTTCGCCGGGGCTGACCGACACGCGGTTGGTGGTGAAGCGGTCGCCGGCCAGGATGTCGATGCGGATGCGGAGGTCGTCGGTGGCGGGCCACGGAAGACTGAACGAGGCGCGTCCGTTGCCGGGGACGATCCCCAGCCGCCGCTCGCCTCGGTAGATCGCCCGGACCGTGGCCTCGTTGAAGTTGTTGTTGAGGGCGGTCACGCGGATGCCACCGGAGCCGCCACCGCTCTCGAAGGGACTAGGGAGTTCGCGCGAACTGGTGCACCCGGCAACGAGCAGTGCCGCCGACAGCACCGTCCACCGAAACGCCAGCCGCGCCGCCATTCAGCTCACCAGCCGCCGGTCCTCGATCGGCTCTAGGCCTTCCCGAATCAGCAGCTCGTTGAGGGTGCCCAGGTCGCGCCGGATCACGATCTCCATCTCGGAGAGCTGCTCGTCCAGCAACGCCGACAGGTGCTCGAAGACTTGGTAGGACTGGTCGGTGGGGCGGCTCTCGGAGCTTTCGACCACGCCTAGGAGCGCCGCCAGCTTGTTGTTCAGCTTGATCGGGTAGTTCAACGGGTCCTGGTTGCTCTGGTTCCTGACCTGGTAGATCTCCGCCTCGACCACGTTCAGGTTCTCCTCAACCACATCGGCCTGCTCCTCGATCTCGTCCTCGTCGGTCTCCTCCAGCCGCTCGGCGATCTGGCCTTCGATGTCGCGGACCTTGATCACCGCCTCGTTGGCCGCCGACACCCGGTCCCGGATCTCGATCGCCAGCTCGAAGCGCTCCCGCAGGTCGGCCGTCGTCACCCCTTCCAGGTTCGGGTTGACCAGAACGTCGAAGTCGCGGGTTTGGGGCGTGCCGTCGTCCACCGTCATGCGCACGGTGTAGGTGCCCGGCACTGCAACGGGTCCCATGGGCCGGGCCGCCCACATGATCCGCCCGTCGAAGTCGGTCCACGCCGGGTAGCGCAGGTCCCATCGGAACGAGTGGGCGCCCGCCTTCACCGACGGGGTCGCGGCGCCCCCGCCCCCGAAGAAGCGCGCGAAGGGGTTGTCTTCCTCTTCCTCCTCGTCCTCGTCGCTGGCGACGCCCTCGTAGCTGCGGATCACCTCCCCTGCCCCGTCCAGCACCTCGACCGTCACCTTCTCCGCATCCTCCGCCAGGTAGTACTGGAAGCTGGCGCCGAAGTCGATCCCTCGAACCGGGTCCGTCGGCTGGAAGAGCCACGAGTCCGCCGCCGCCACTTCGTCGGTCATCTGCCGCAGCGGCCCGATGTTCTCCAGGACCCAGAACGATCGGCCGTGGGTCGCGATCACCACGTCGTTCTCCTCCACCACCAAGTCGGACACCTGCACCACTGGCAGGTTGAGCGAGAGAGGCTGCCACTGCTCCCCGTCGTCGAACGACACGTACACTGTCCGCTCCGAGGCCGCGTACAGGAGGCCGGGCCGCTTCGGGTCCTCCCGGGTGGCGCGAATGAAGTCGTCGCCGGGGAGCCCGTTCACGATCTTGGTCCAGGTGACCCCGTAGTCGTCCGTCTTCCACACGTAGGGCGCCCGGTCGTCGTCCACCAAGTAGCGGATCCCCGAGACGTACGCCTTGCCCCGGGTGTTGGGCGACGCCTCGATCGTGTTGATGCGCACGTAGTCCGGCGCGTCGGGAGGCGTGGCGTTCGCCCAGTTCATGCCGCCGTCGCGGGTCACGTGAACCAGCCCGTCGTCGGAGCCGGCCCAGATCACCTGCGGGTCGTGGTA
Source organism: Longimicrobiales bacterium (assembly GCA_958296005.1). Classification (GTDB taxonomy): domain Bacteria; phylum Gemmatimonadota; class Gemmatimonadetes; order Longimicrobiales; family Gaopeijiaceae; genus CATQHQ01. The sequence continues at coordinate 970,631 of CATQHQ010000002.1, read as the reverse complement.
GGACGGCGCGACGGCGAAGACGGTCGCGTAGGTCTCCACCCCGGTCTGGTCCCTCGTGATCGGCCCGCCCGACGGCCCCATCGTCATCGGGTCCGACCGGGTCAGGTCCGGGCTGATCTGCTCCCACGACTGACCCTCCGTCGTCGTCCTCCACACCTTCTGCGTCCCCGTGTAGAGCACCTCCGGGTCATGGTGGGAGAAGACGATGGGGAACGTCCACTGAACCCGCTCGATCAGGTCCTCCGACGACTGCCCCATGGGGTTCTCCGGCCACACGTTGATCGCCCGGGTCGCGCCCGTGGCCATGTCGAAGCGGGAGAGCGCTCCGCCGTAGCAACCGGCGTAGAAGACGTCGAGGTCGACCGGGTTCGGCGCCACGTAGCCGCTCTCGCAGCCGCCGACGGCGTAGTACCACGATCGGTTCCCCGGCCCTCGCGCCGCCATCTGGTTCCAGCCCCGGACGGGAATGCACGCGGTGGAGTTGTCTTGCTGCCCTCCGCAGATGTGGTACGGCGCGTGCTCGGTGGTGATCACGCGGTAGAACTGCGCGGTGGAGTAGTCTTGATCGGTCCATGTCCGCCCGCCGTTGATCGACACGTTGGCGCCGCCGTCGTTGCCGTTGACCATGCGCTCCGAGTCGTCGGGCGCGATCCACAGGTCGTGGTTGTCGCCGTGGGGGACTTGGATGCCGCGGGGGAAGGTCGCGCCCCCGTCCCGGGAGCGGTACAGCCCGGTGTTCAGCGCGTACATCACGTCCTCGTCGTTGGGGTCGGCGTAGACGCGAGTGTAGTAGAACGCCCGCTGACGCAGCTTGCGCTCGTCGTTCACCTTCTCCCAGGTCGCCCCGGCGTCGTCGGAGCGCCAGACGCCTCCGTCGGGCTCGTGCTCGATCAGCGCCCACACGCGGTTCGGGTTCGCCGGCGACACCGCTACGCCGATCTTGCCGATCGGCCCGTCCGACAAGCCCACGTTGCCCGTGATCTCGGTCCAGCTCTCGCCCCCGTCGGTCGACTTGTAGAGCCCGCTGTCCTCCCCACCCGACGACATCCCCCACGAGCGACGCCACGCCTCCCAGACGGCCGCGTAGATCACGTCGGGGCTGGTCGCGTCCACGCTTATGTCCACGGCGCCCGCCCTCTCGCTCTTGTAGAGGACCTTTCGCCAGCTCTCGCCGCCGTCGGTGGTCTTGAAGACGCCCCGCTCCGGGTTGTTCGCCGAGTGCTTGCCGAAGGCGGCCGCCCACGCCACGTCGCAGTTCTCCGGGTGGATGCGGATGCGCGCGATGTTCTGTGTCTCCCGCAAGCCGACGTGCTCCCACGTCTCGCCGCCGTCGGTGGACTTGTAGGCGCCGTCCCCCTGCTGGATGTTGCCGCGGATCTGCGTCTCGCCGGTACCCATGTACACCACGTCCGGGTCGGCCTCGCAGACCTGCACCGCGCCGATCGAGGCGCTCCCGATCTGCCCGTCGGTGACCGGCTCCCACGTCTGCCCGCCGTCGGTCGTCTTCCAGAGCCCGCCGCCGGTGGTACCCATGTAGTACTCGAAGGGCCGCGCGCCGGAGCCCGCCACCGCGATCGAGCGCCCGCCTCGGGGTGGCCCCACGTTCCGCCACTCCAGCCCGCCCCACAACTCTTCCGAGTAGGCGTAGGCGTGCTCGGCCGCGTCCTGGGCGGCGACGGGGGCGGGAGCGGCCATGGAGGCCAGAACGGCGGCCGTTGACAGCGCGATCAAGGCGGTTGCGGAGGCGACGACGCCGCGGGCGACGGCTTGGCTGGGCGACGGAGGGCAAGAATGGGACATCGGGAAGCGTTCCATGGTGATTGGGGACAGCGGCGAGGGCCTCAGTATACAGGACACAGTGCGGGAAAGCGACTACGAGGACGTGGACATGGCTCCGGGAGCGGCCTCAGTCGTTCCAGTGAGTCAGCCAGTCGAAGTCGCGAGTGAAGAGATACACCCTGGCGCCGCCGCCCCGCACGGTCATGACGGCGACCACCGAACTCATTTCGATCTGATCGATGTGCTCGTTCGGCAGCCACCGACCGTCCACGTACAGCTGTCCGCAGCCCTCGAGGAAGATGAGCACGCACACTTCGCGGCCGTGGGACACGGGGATGTAGAGCCACCGGAGCATGTCCGTGTTGTCTTTGCTCTTGCTCTTCGCCTCTTCCAGCCGACGGCCTCGAAGCAGCCGGAATCCGCTCATGGCGTGGGGGGACTCAAGCAACTCGCGACGGAGCCAGTTCACCGCGGTCTTGTCCTCTACGGTCACCAACAGTCCCTCTAGACTGATGGGATCCGGGTGCAGGGTGAAGTCGATCTCGTAGCGGCCTTCTGCAGGAATTGCCAGCAACGGCGACCGCATCTCTTGATACCCGATGCGGTAGATCGTGCAGTAGTAGTGCCCCGCCTCCGGCGCCCGAATCACGAAGCGGCCGGAATGGTCGCCGATCGTGGTCGCGACCAAGACTCCATCCTCGTCCCGCAGAGCCACATCGGCGAAGGCGACCGGCACGCCGGTCGCGACGTCCACCGCCCTGCCTACGATCTCTTGGGCGGCAACCTGCTGGGACGATCCCAAGAGGAGGGCCGGCAACAGCCAGCCCCATGAGCCGGCCGGTCCCGCAAAGGTCGCAGCTCCCTTCAGCGGCCCAGCCACCCCAGGACGATCCCGACGGCGCTCGACAAACGCACGGTGAACCCTTGAGATCCGTCGCCGTCTCCGCCTCCTTCGCCGTCGTTCCCTCCCCGAATGCCCAAAGCGGCAAGGGCCAGGAGCGCCGCGCCGCCCGCTACGGCCGCGCCCAGCGCCACGCTTCGTCCCGTCGCGAACTCCTTGAGCTCCACGCTGGCCAGCTCCGCCCTGGCCACACGGAACGTGTCGAAACGAACGTACTGCTGGAACACACTGACTTCCCGGCTGAGGCGGGCGGCCAGCACGATGCTGTCGCCAGCCGCGAGGACTTGGCCCTCCACGGCCACGGTCGCCGGGGGTGCGTTGGGGTCCGCAACCGCCGACTGAACGGGCACCCTGACCCTGGCCACCGACCCTGGCGGAGGGGTCTCCACGGGAATGTATCGGTAGCAGCCGGAAAGCAGGAACGCGCCCAGCAGGAGCACCGTGCTCCGAAGGCATCGAAGGGGGGTGATGCCGATCACAGCTCGACGTCCAGCGCGCGAGTCAGCCGGTGATTGAAGGCGTAGACGAAGTGCCACGGTTCTCCCGGAAATATTCCGCCGGTTTCGGACAACAGATTGCGGTCGTCGACGTGGACGTCCACGGTCACGCTCAGCGTGTCGCCCATTAGGGACTCGACCTGCACAAACCACCTGCGCTCAATGGATATGTCGATCACGGTGTCGACGGGCAACGTGTAGACGACCGTGTCGGAAGAGGCCACCTGGACGCGGGTAACCCCGGTCTCGGTGGCTCCCGCTACGAACTGCTTGGAGTATATCACTCGCACCTGCCCGCCCGCGTCGCCCTGCATCTCGAAGGAGATATTGGACGGCGAGGGATCCGTGAACACCTCGCACGCCAGAAGCGCCACGAAGAGAACCAGAACCAGAAAACCGGGGCGACGTGTCATTGCGCGATCCATACGCTCATCGTGTTGGCGGGAAAAAGGAAACGGGTGCGTCCGTGCAAGTACCCCTGACGGACGCACCCGTTCCTTCCACAGCGAGCTAGACCCGGGAGGCGATCAGCCTCCGCAGCCCTGGCCGTTGAGGTGGCAGTTCGCCCGAACCTCGATGATCGAGATCGGGAGCATGGTGCCCGGCTTGGCCATCGCGGCCGACGGCGTCTGCCACAGCGGGTCGGTCAGCCCCCACCGGTACATGTCGGCGAGGCGAAGGCCCTGGAGCAGTACGTTCACCCGGCGGGTGTGCTGGAGCATCTCCATGTTGTCGATCTGGCCGCTGAACGGCGTCGACTCGTCCATCGCACGGATGTGGTTGATGTGCATCATGAACATGTCGTCGTTCCCGCCGGCCAACGCGTTCTCGGCAAGGATCAGGTGCATCATCCGAGTCGACGCTAGGGTCAGGTCAGGATAGATCCCGCCCTTGTCCAGGTAGCTGCCGCCCTTCCACTGGTTCAGCCACTTGATCACAGCGGGATCGGCTACCCCGTCGATGGGGTCCATGAGGGCGATTCCGTTGATGTCGTTCTGGTCGCTGCGGGTCGCGATTGAGACGTCGATCTGGTTCTCCTTGCGGTCGTTGACCCAGCCCGCCATCGAGTTGGAGCGGCTCGCGCTGGAGAACTCGAGGTTGTACGCCCAGTCCGCGTCGTTGCCGCCCGCAGCGTCGATGACCGCCTGGGCATCCGCGGCCGCCGAGGTGGCGTTGACCAGCCCGTTGCCGGAAGGCGACGGGTTGATCGCGTCCCAGATCGCTCGCGATTGCTGAGCTCGGGCGCGCAGGGCCATGGCAGCCATCGACATATCCGCGTCCCCTACTGCGCTGAACCCAGTAACCGCCTCGTTGAAGCGCTGGATGGCGCCGTCAAGCACGCTGGACATGTTGCCGGGGCCGACGGGCGCTCCGCTCTCGGTCTTGTCCGAGAAGGCGAAGTCCTCCTGAATCTCCCCGATCATCATGTACATGATGCCGGAGTAGAGCTGCGCCCGCGCCAAGTCCGTCTTGAAGGCATCCGACGTCGGGTTGTTCCCGAGGTGCTCGGTGAGGATCTCCACTGCTTCGTCGGTCATCCAGCGCCCCTGTCCCATCGCTGGGAAGGGACCGTCGATGAACTCGTTGAACGGGTCGTCGAGGAAGCCCTGGTCCAGGGACAGCCAAGCGTCGCGAGAGCCGATCCAGCTCATCTCGTCGGAAGCGACGAGGTAGGGCTGCCAGGACTGGGAGACCGAAGAGGACATCAGCGTCAGCGCGCCGTTCACGACCGCGGTCGCCGCGGCCTCCTGCCTCACGTCTTCTTCGACCAAGTCGTTCGGGTTGCTGACGTCCAGAAGGTCGCAACCTCCGAGGGCGAGCATCGCCGCCGCGCAGGCGACGTAGACTTTCTTGATCCGGTTTCTCATGTTCGCTCCTCCTTTCCTAGAACGTGACTCGGGTGGTGAACAAGAACCGTCGCGGAATCGGGATGCCCCAGCCTTCGGTCGAGTCCAGGAAGTTACAGTTCAGGCCCGCGTTGCAACGTCCAGTGACGTTGCCTTCGGGGTCCATCCCCGTGTAGTCGCCGAACATGAACAGCCGCAGGTTTCGGGCGCCCAGGTTGACCGTAGCGGTGGACAAGCCCCACCCCTCTACGATCTCCGACGGGAGTCGGTACGTGAGCGACAGCTCGCGCCACTGCATCCAGCTGGCGTCGTACACTCCGTTCATGCCGCTCATCGGCGAGAGTCCCTCAATCTCTTCCGCCCAGGAGATGGCGGCATCGAGGCGCTGCTCGGCCGACGACGCCGGGTTGAGCATGATCGCGTACAGCTCGGCGGAGCGCGGCGTGTTGCGGCCGATGAAGTTGTTGGCCCGGCGGAACATGCCCGACAGGTCCTGCACCTGATGACCGATCTTGTACTCAAGCATCGAGCTCAGCTCGAAGTTGCCCAAGAACGAAAGATTGAACCCGAACGAACCTGCGTAGTCCGGCGTAGGCTTGCCGAGGTAGCTGTCGAGCAGCCCCGAGCCGCAGTTGCTGGACGCCAAGCTTCCGTTCGGCGTTCCGAACGTCTCGTTGCCGATGGCGATCGGCTTGAAGCTGTTCGGGTTGCGCGGCACGCTGAAGTACTCCAGCGCTTGGGCCCGCGTGGGCGCCACGCATTCGCCGCCCTGAGGGGTGAGAATGTTCAGGGGGATCTCCACGTTCGCCAGCTTGGCGCCGAAGAACGCGCCCGGCGAGTACCCTTCGGTGAGGAAGTTGCGGTAGCGCGGATAGGAGCCGCCGGTCTTGAGAGGAGGCGCGCCGCCCATGCTCGCGATCTCCTCGTTCAACGTTGCCGTGTTGGCGAACACGTTGAGAGAGTAGTCGCGAGTCTGCAGGAGGGAGCCGCGAATTGCGATCTCCAAGCCGTTTGCGGCCAACTCGCCGATGTTGTCCAGCTGCGTCTGGGTGAATCCGCCCGTAACCGGGAACTGTCGCGCGACCATGGCGTCGGTCACGACCCGGTTCCAGTAGGTGAAGTCAAGCGACCAGCGATCGTCCAGGAAGCCCATCTCGGCACCAGCTTCCCATTCCGTCGACACCTCGGGCCTCAGGGCGCTGTTGCCCAGGTTGCTGGGTCGCACCCCCGCGCCCTCTTCCGAGCCCTGGGACGAAAACGTCGTGAACTTGTCGAAGGCGCCCGGTTGCAGTCCGGATCGTCCGAACGCACCCCTGATCCGCAAGGTCGACAGCATGTCGCCGCTGAACGCGTCGAAGTACTGGCTCGGAACCACCGACAGCGAAGCCTTCGGGTAGAACGCGGTCTCGAACTCTTCGCCGAACGCGGAGTTGGCGTCCCAACGGCCGCCAAGGGTCAAGAAGACCCAGTCGTCCAAGCCGATCTGGTCCTGCAAGTACCCACCGATCTGCGTCACTCGCAGCCAAGACTCGTAGGAGCTTTCCGACCCGAGGGCCGAGAGGGTCTCCAAGCCTGGACCTGGGAAGTCGCGTCCGCCTCCGCCTGCGGACTGCCGCTGCCGGAGGAAGCCTTGCGTACCGAAGAGCAAGGTGTTTTCCAGCCGATCGGTGTTGAGGACATACGAGCCCTTGATGTCGGCCGTAATCTCGCGGCTACGGTCTTCATTCACGCTACGGCTGCCGAGGGGCGTCGAGCCCGAGAAGCCGTCCACGTTCCATCGGTACGGACGGAAGCTCACCGCGTCGTCGGAAGTGAAGTCTATCCCGAACGTGCCGTCGAGTCGGAACGCCTCCAACGGCGTGTAGGAGATCGTCGTCGTTCCGGCGAAGTGCTGCGAGTTCGCGAAGTTGAGCTGATACATGTTTTCGCGCAACGTCGCAAACGCAGGCTGTCCGTAGTAGTTGACCCGTCCCATGTCGGGGTCGGCGTTCGCCAGCCGCAACTGGGACATCAGGCCGGAGGAGAAGACGCCGTAGATGTTGTTGGAGTTGTCCGGCGTGTGGTGCTCCATGTCCGAATAGAGCATCGTCACGCCAATTCTCAGGTCGGCGCTGGGTATGATCGTAAAGTTCGTGTTGATCGACGCCCGGCGGTTCGTGTCGGTCTCCGGCGAGATTCCCGGGACCTCCTCGAAGTTCTGCGCGGCATCGTAAGGACCGTCTTCCATCGCCAGTCGACTCGACACGAAATACGTGAACCCTTCGGAGCCGCCGTTGACCGACGCCGAGTACGTCTGGCCGAAGCCGGTGGTGAGGAGCTCGGGGATGAGGTCGCGCTGGATCGGCTGGAACGCCTGAACCGACTCGCCCCACCGGGCCGACATCCGCGCGATCGTCTCTTGAAGCGTCTTTGCGTCGTTAGCACCGGTGCATCCCGGGGTCCCGCAGGCGCGGCCTGCGAAGTCGGCGACGGGCAGGATGCGGTTGGTGGGCACCGAGATGCCGGCCCAATCGCCCTGCAACGTGAACCGCGGCGCACCTACCGTACCCCGCTTGGTGAAGATCTGGATGACGCCGTTGGACGCCTCCGTCCCGTACAGGGTCGCCGCAGCCGCGCCCTTGAGGATCTCGATGCTTTCAATCGACTCGGGCGGGATGTCGTCGAGACGAGACGGGTTGCCCTGGCCGTTGAAGTTCTGGACCGCCGAGCGGTCCACGCGGATTCCGTCGACGTATACGATCGGCTCGTTGAGCTGCGAGAGCGAGGCGCTGCCGCGGATGCGGATGCGCGCACCTTCGCCGGTGTAGCCGGAAGACGGAAGCGCCACCACGCCAGCTTCTCGGCCCGCGATCAGCTGGCTGAAGTCGGTGACGGGCGCGTTCTCCAACGTCGATACGTCGACAGTGGCGATCGTGTTGCCCAGCTTCCGCTTCTCCGTGGCCACGCCGGCCCCGGTGACCACGATCTGGTCGAGGGCGATGGCGGTGATGGGGAGCTCGAAGTTGGCGGTCACGGTCGCGCCGGCTCCGACGGTGATGGTCTGGGACCCTTCGCGGTACCCGACCAGCTGGACGGTCATCGTGTGCTCACCCACAGGGGCGTTCACCAGGACGAACCGTCCGCTGCTGTTGGTCAGTGTGCCGGCGCCGGTCCCCTCGATAAAGACCTGTGCCGACTCGAGCGGCCGCTGGGACCCAGCCTCGGTCACCGTCCCGATGACGGTTCCGGTCTGGGCCTGGGCCGCCGGTGCGAGAGCGAGGGCGGCGAAGAGCGCCGCTCCGAACCCTCGGCCCCATTTGGGGCTAGTTCCGAACAAGGTACGTGTCATGGATTGTCCTCCTGCGGAGATTTTGGACACGCTGTGCTTCCCTGTATGCTTCGCCGGGCATTTCCCGGTTCAGGGCCAAAGGCCAATGGCTACTGTCCCGCCCACCGCTCCGCAACCCAACCCCCACACGCACCGAACCCGCCAAGCATCCGGTAGCGCCAGTCCAGTCAGCTGAAATCAAGGTGCGACCGACGTGCGCCAGTGTCAAGCGGCCACCCGCGCCACGAGCTCGATCTCCACGTCCACGTTCTTGGGGAGCCCCGCCACGGCGACGGTGGCCCGAGCGGGGCGATGGTCTCCGAAGTGGGTGGCGTACACGGCGTTCATCTCGGCGAAGTGGGCCATGTCGGAGAGAAAGACGGTGGTCTTGACGGCGGTGCCCAAGTTGCCGCCGGCGGCCGCAAGCACCGCGGCCAAGTTCTTGAGCACCTGATCGGTCTGGGCACCGACATCGCCCTCCACGAGCTCCCCCGTCTTCGGGTTCAGGGGGATCTGGCCGGACGCGAATATCCATCCGTCGGTCACTACGGCTTGGGAGTAGGGGCCGATGGCGCCTGGAGCGGCGTCGGTGCCGACGGTAGTGATCTGAGGCATCGGGGTTCTCCGTTGGGGGGCATGGCTGGTCGGGCCGTTCTAGGAAACGTCATTGAGTAGGGACCGCCCGACCAGCCCCTACGCCGCCAGAAGCGACGCCTTGATCTGCTCCGGCGTGACGGTGGCCACCCCTGCGGTCGCCAGTCCAACGGCGGCGGCGTGGCCCGCCCAGCGGATCGATTCGGCCATTGCGGCACCCGCCGCCACGGAAACGGCCAAGACGGCGGCCACGGTGTCGCCGGCGCCCGACACGTCGTAGACGGAGCGGGCCCGGACCTGGACTCGGTCCACGGCGCCGTCAGGGGAGCACAGGGACATGCCGTCGGATCCCAGCGTCAGGAGGAGGTGGTCGCAGCCGATGCGGCGGCGGGCGGGGTCCATCCAGCCGGCGTCGCCGGGGCGGCACGGCTCGCCCAGCGCCGTCTCGATCTCGGCCTTGTTGGGCTTGAAGACGGTGGCGCCCCGGTACGCGAAGAAGTTGCGGCGCTTCGGGTCGACCACGACGGGGATGCCGAGCCCAGAAGCCGCCTCCACCGCGCTCCGCGCCACCTCCGCCGTGAGGGTCCCCTTGTCGTAGTCCGCCAGAACGAGGACTTGGGCACCCGCAAGCCGCTCGCGAAGGCGGTCGAGCAACGCTTCGCCCACTTCCGGCGCATGGGGCGCGTCGTCCTCACGGTCCACCCGCACCACCTGCTGGCCGCGGGCCAGAACCCGGGTCTTGACGGATGTGGATCGCCCGGCTGCCGAAACGAAGCCGCAACGGGCTCCCCGAGCCTCCAGAGAGCGGCGGATCGCTCGGCCCGCCTCGTCGTCCCCCGTCGCGCCGACCAAGTCGCACTGGGCACCCAGGGCCCGGACGTTGGCGGTCACGTTGCCGGCGCCCCCCACCGCGTCCCACTCTCTCTCCACTCGGACCACCGGGACCGGCGCCTCCGGCGAGACTCGGTCGGCCCGTCCCTCCACGTAGCGGTCCAGCATGACGTCGCCCAGCACTACGGCCCGGCAAGCGGGGAAGCGCGCGGCGACCTCGGCGAAGCGCGCTCCGAGTTCCGTCACAAGGGCGCCTCCCAATCCTCCAGCTTCAGGACCGCCGTGCGCACCTGCCCTTCGCCCTCGACGCTGGTCCAGGCAAGCATGAGCCGGTCGGCGCCGAGGCGGGCGATCCGGGGGAAGCCCGATGCCCGCGCCTCGTCGGAGACGGCTAGGCGCCGAAGCGCACCGACGGCGCCGTCCGGGGCGACGCGGCGGCTCATGATCGACGCGCCGCCGGCGCCGGCCTCCAGCCAAGTCGCCAAGGCGTGGCCGTCGTCCAGCAGGACCACGTCCACCCGGCCGAGAGGGTGACCCGCATCCAGCCTGGCAGGCGGGCCGAAGCTCGCGGCGGCGTCGCCGGAGAACGCCACGTTGACCTGCCCCTGGCCGTCGGGAGCCGTGAACCACGCCACCGCGACCTGGGATCCCAGAGCCGCAAGCGCAGGGCCGTTCACTGGACATCCCCCGATCTTCCAGCCGTCGTCGTGCACGGGCGCCCCCTCGGTCCAGCCGGACGCCAGCAGCCGGGTCAGGTAGATGTTGCGCTCCTCGTCCTCGCCCCGGTCCCGGTAGGCGACGATCGGCACGTCGTCCGCGACCACGGCGTCTGTCTGGCAGCACTCGCAGGTGCGGGCGTCCAGCACGGCTTCCGGATCGGACAGGCCGGGCAGTTCGCCCCAGGGAAGCGGTCTGGCCCGGATCGCCATTGCGCCGCCCTCGTCGACCATGGCGCGTCCGTCGAGCCAGACGGTCCAAGCATCGTCGTCCCTCGCGAAGAACGACACGAAGCCATGCTCGGTGGGCGTGTCGTCGCCGTGGGGGGTCCAGGGCTCGGACCAGGTCGCCCCGCCGTCCTCGGACCATGTCACCCGCACGCCGTAGTCGTACGTGCCCTGCCCTCCCCGCTGGAGCCAGTGAGCCACAAGGCGCCCGCCCAGGAGCTGAACGGAGGGAAAATCGGCCCAGTTGACGAAAAAGTCTTCGCTCTCGGCCACGGTGGCGGCTGGGTTCCACGTGCCGTCGTAGTAGGCGGCAGCGACGCGGTGGCCGGCGGCGACGGGCTCGATCCAGCTCATCCACACCCCGTCGCCAGCGGACGCGAGGAAGGGCTCCCCGCTGCCCGGTCCGGCAGGCGAAGGCGCGTCGTCCGGCGCGCACGCGGTTGTGCCGGCCAGCGCAACTGCCAGCGAGACGATCGTTCGAGAGGCGCAACTCCGAAGGCGGGTCATCTACGGCTCCATGGGGCTGGTGGTTGGCGGACCTCGGGCAAATCGGGTTATGGTACAGAGACGGGAACGGAGACGGGCCGGCGACGGCAAGTGAAACCTTCCTCCGAACGTAGGGTAACCCAGTCGTGCAGCCTTAACGACTACCGAACTGAAGGAACCCGCTCATGATTCGGTCCAAGATCGCAACCAGTCGCCACTCCGCCAGCGGTGTGGCGGCCCGCCTCGTGGCGGCCGCCGGAACTCTCGTTCTCCTCGCGTCGATCCCGGCGTCGGCCTCGGCCCAGTACTTCGGGCGCAACAAGGTCCAGTACGAGGAGTTCGACTTCAAGGTCCTGACCACGGCCAACTGGGAGATCCACTACTACCCGGACGCCGAGGTCGCCATCGAGGACATCGCGCGCCTCGCCGAGCGCTGGTACGAGCGCTTCGCCCGGACGTTCCAGCACGAGTTCGACGACCGGAAGCCCCTGGTCATCTACGCCGACCACCCGGACTTCCAGCAAACCAACACGCTGTCTGGAGCGATCGGCCAGGGCGTCGGGGGCGTCACCGAGTCGCTCAAGAACCGAGTCATCATGCCCCTGACCGCCTCCTACCGCGAGACGGACCGGATCCTGGGCCACGAGCTGGTCCACGCCTTCCAGTACAACATCTCCCAGAGCCAGTCCGGCGGCGGAATCATGAACTTGGCCCAGATGCCCCTGTGGGTGGTGGAAGGGATGGCCGAGTACATGTCGATGGGACGCGACCACCCCCACACCGCCATGTGGCTTCGGGACCACCTCCTGCGGGACGACAAGCCCACGCTGAAGGAGATCACCCGCAACCAGAAGTACTTCGCCTACCGCTTCGGCCAGGGCCTCATCTCCTACCTCGGCGGCACCTACGGGGACGACGCCGTGCAGGACCTCTTCCGCACAGCGCTGCGCACCGGCTGGGAGGCGGGGATCGAGCAGGTCTTCGGGATGCCCGAGGACACCTTGGCGATGCAGTGGTGGGACGCCGTGGAGGCCGAGTACCGGCCGCTGATGGCAGGCAAGAGCGACCCCCACGAGACGGGCGACGTCCTGCTCTGCGAGGAGTGCGGCGCCGGGCGGACCAACATCTCGCCCTCCCTCAGTCCCGACGGGCAGTACATCGTCTTTCAGTCGGAGCGGGACCTCTTCTCGATGGACCTCTTCCTGGCCGAAACGGAGACCGGGCGCATTATCCGGCCCCTCCAGCGGAACCAGACCCCCTACATCGACGGGATCCGCTACGTGGACACCAGCGGCTCCTGGTCCCCCGACAGCCGCAAGCTGGCGTTCGTGATCTTGGCGGGCGGGAACAACCAGCTGGCGATCCTGGACGTGGCCAGCGGCAACTTGGAGGATCGGATCGAGATCGAGGAGCTGGGGGCGATCCAGAACCCGGCCTGGTCGCCCGACGGCACGCGCATCGCCTTCGCGGGGCTGAAGGGCGGAATCACGGACCTTTACGTCTACGACCTGGCGACGGGCGGCGTGCGGCAGCTCACCAACGACAAGCACGCGGACCTGCACCCGGCTTGGTCGCCCGACGGCCGAACCCTCGCCTTCACCTCGGACCGGGGGCCGGAGACGGACTTCGCGGAGCTGACCTTCAGCAACTACGTCCTGTCGTTTCTGGACATGGAGACGCTGGAGGTGGAGCCGCTGACCGTCTTCGCCGGCGCCAAGCACGTGAACCCCGTCTACGACCGGACCGGCGAAGGGCTGTTCTTCGTGTCGGACCCCGACGGGTTCCCGGACGTCTTCCACTTGGACTTGGCCAGCGGCGAAATGCTGCGGATCACACGTGCCGTCACGGGCGTCAGCGGGATCACGATGCTCTCGCCGGCGATCTCCTACTCGCCGCAGCGGGACCTGCTGGCGTTCTCGGTCTTCCACGAGCGGGGCTACATCGTCAACACCGCCACGCCCAGCGAGATCTCCACCTACGTGGACGTGGTGGCCGACGCCGGCCAAGTCCACACCGGCCGGCTGCTCCCGCCCGGGACGCCCGCCATCCGCAGTCGGGTGGCCAGCTACCTGGGCGACGGACTCACCGGACTCGTCTCCGACAGCGTGTACATCAGCAGCCAAGCCGAGGAGTACGATCCGTCCCTGCAGCTGGACTACGTGGGCCAGCCGACGATCGGGGTCGGCGCCGACGCGTTCGGATCGTACATCGGCGGCGGCGCCTACGCCTTCTTCAGCGACATGCTGGGCAACCGCTCCCTGGGCGTGTCGTTGAACGCCAACGGGACGATCAAGGACATCGGCGGCCAAGCTTTCTACCTGAACCAGAAGAAGCGCTGGAACTGGGGCGCAGCCGTGCAGCATACGCCGTACTTGCGCCAGTACTTCGGCTTCGGTCGGAACTCCTACAACATCGTGCGGGAGCGGATCTTCATCGACGCCGTCCAGGGACTGGTGGCCTTCCCTCTGTCGTCCACGCGGCGACTTGAAGGCGGTCTGGGCTTCACCCGCTACGGCTTCGACGTGGAACAGGACACCTACTTCATCGACCAGTTCGGACGAGTCGTGGACTTCGAGCGGACGGACTTGGACCAGCTCGAGCGGGACCCGCTGAACTTGGCCTCGGTTTCGCTCGCGTTCGTGGGCGACAACTCGTTCCTCGCCTTCACGAGCCCGGTTCGCGGGGGGCGCTTCCGCCTCGGCGCCGAGGCGTACTACGGAACAGTCAGCTTCCAGACGATCACGGCCGACTACCGCCGCTACTTCAACAACGGCGGCCCGCTGACCCTGGCGTTCCGAGGGCTCCATCTGGGACGCTACGGAGACATCAAGAGCCTCGACGAGAAGCAGTTGGGGCCGTACTTCCTGGGCTTCGAGCGCCTGATTCGGGGCTACGCCTTCGACTCCTTCGATCAGAACCGGGAGTGCACGGTTAATTACACCGGGTCCAGTTGCCCCGAGATCGACAGGTTGTTCGGACACCGTCTGGGGGTGGCCAACCTCGAGTTCCGCTTTCCCCTGACGGGGATCGAGGAGTTCGGGATGATCAACTTCCCCTACGTGCCGATCGAGCTGACGGCGTTCACGGACGTGGGGTACGCGTGGGACACCGAGCGGCCCGGGGAGCTGACTTGGTCGCGGGACTCGGCGGGTCGGATCCCCCTCGTGGCCAGCGGGGTCTCAGCGCGGTTCAACATCCTTGGGTTCCTGATCCTGGAAGGGTACTACGCCTACCCGTGGCAACGCCCCGAGAAGGGCTGGCACTGGGGCTTCCACGTCGGCCCAGGCTGGTAGGCAGGGGTGCCCCTGGTAGGCAGGGGCACCCCCGATTGGGCTAGAAGACGCTGATGCTGATGTAGCGACCGGGGTTCGCCTTCAGGTCGTCCAGGAGCTCCTTGAGGCTGCCTGCGGCGGCGTTGAGGGAGTGGTACAGCGAGTCGTTTGCCGAGAGCTGGCCGAGGGTCCCTTCGCCCCGCTCGATCCGCGCCAGCACGGCGTTCAGGGACGAGACGGATTGCTCCACGGCACGGGAAGCACGGCTCGCGCCAGCCAGCACCGAATCGGCGGAGGCCAGGGTCCGGCGCCACTCTTCGGCCTCGGTGATCCCTTCCACGTTCTCGGCGGAGCGGTTCAAGCTGGCCAGCAAGGAACGCACCTCGCCGGCTTGGCTCTCGGTTGCGTCCGCCAGCCCCTCCAGCAGGTCGCGCAGAGACGAGACGGCCGAGCCGGCGTCCGCAACCGCCGAGTCCGACAGCAACGCCTGGACCCGTTTCAGCACGTCCCCGGCGTCTTCGGCCAGACCGTCCGCCGAGTCGAGCATCCCCCCCACCACGACGCCGGGCAGTTCGGTCATCGGCGCGAGGGCGTCGGGTCCCGGACCCGGGATCACGGACACCACCGTGCCGCCAAAGATGCCGCCGGAGAGCAGCTCGGAGCGCGACCCGGCGGGCACCTGCCATTCGCCTTCGACCTCCAGCGTGATCAGCACGCTGTCGCCCTCCATTCGAAAGCGGTGGATGCGACCGATGTTGATCCCGCGCATCTGGACGGGGTCGCCCTTGCGGATCCCCTGGGCGTCGTCCACGCGGGTGACCAGCATGTAGCGTCCTCGGAAGGTGGCCGGGCTGGTCATGAGGAAGAGGATCGTGAAGAAGCTCGCGATCCCCAGGATCACGAACACGCCGACTCGGAACTGGCGGGTGCCGGCCGTGGGCGGCACCGCTCGTAGGACTTCTTGGTCGGAAAGGCGCCGGGCGCCCGGCGCGGGCTGGTCGCTCATCTCGTCTCCGCGTCGCTCAAGTCATCTCCACTACATCGAGGGCGGCTTCGGCGACCGCTCGATCGACGAACGCCCTCACCACCGGATCGGTATCGGTCCGGAACGCCTCCGGGGTCCCGCAGAACCGGATGCGGCCGCCTTCCAGCATCGATACCCGGTCGCACATCCACAGCGCGCCCTCCACGTCGTGGGTGACGATCATCGAGGTCACCTGCAACTCCTTGGAGAGTCCGGTGATCAGGCGCTCCACGGCGGCGGTGTTCACCGGGTCCAGGCCGGTGGTGGGCTCGTCCCACAAGAGGATGCTGGGACGCCCTACGATCGCCCGCGCGATCCCCGCGCGCTTCTTCATCCCGCCCGAGAGCTCGGCCGGCAGCAGGGACAGCACCGAGCCGGGGTCCAGGTTGACGAGCTCGAGCGCCGCCCAAACCGCTCGGGCCGCCTCGGCCCGGTTCATCCGTCGCAGGCGGTCGGGGGGCAACCCCATCTCCACGTTCCGGTACACGTTCATGGAGTCGAAGAGCGCCGCGTTCTGGAACACGTAGCCGACCAGCTTGCGCACCCGCGCCAGCGCCCCGTTCCCGCCGAAGTACACGGACTGGCCGTCCACCTCCACGTCTCCCCGATCGGGCACGACTAGGCCGATCGTGGTCTTGAGGAGGACGCTCTTGCCGGTGCCCGACGGGCCGAATAGCGCGAACATCTCCCCCGGGTGCACGTCCAGGTTCACGCCCGCCAGCACCGGGTGGCCGAACGCCTTGTGCGTGTTGCGGAAGCGGATGACGCTCATTGCAGGAAGAGCGGCGGGAAGAGGGCGTCCAGGATCAGCACCGTCAGGGTCTGGAACATGACCGAGGCCGTGGTGGTGCGCCCCACGCCGGCGGCGCCGCCCGAGGTGCGAAACCCCATGTGGATGGCGATGACGGGGATCGCGAAGCCGAACACCAGGGCCTTCATGAGGGCGTAGACGAGGTCCCACGAGTGCCAGAACAGGCGGGCGCCGTAGAAGAAGGTCTCGTAGCTGAGGCCCGTGGAGAGCTCCGCCGCCACCATGCCCGAGAAGGTGCCCACGACGATCGCCATGCCCACCAGCATCGGCGTGACCAGAAGGCC
Source organism: Longimicrobiales bacterium (assembly GCA_958296005.1). Taxonomy (GTDB): domain Bacteria; phylum Gemmatimonadota; class Gemmatimonadetes; order Longimicrobiales; family Gaopeijiaceae; genus CATQHQ01. Next base: position 954,054 of record CATQHQ010000002.1, on the reverse strand, counting down.
CGCCAGGATTCGGGGGGCGCCCAGAACGACCACCGGGTCGCGTCCCAGCGAGTGGTAGGCGTCGATCTGCTCCGAGACCACCATCGTGCCCAGCTCCGCGGTGATGCGCGCGCCGACCCGGCCGACCAGGACGACGGCGGTCAGCACCGGTCCCAGCTCCAGGACGATGCTCGTTACCGTGACGCTTCCCAGCACGTAGAGCGGGATCGTGGAGGTGAACTGGTAGCCGCCCTGCTGCGAGGTGACGATCCCCGACAGAAGCCCCGTGATCAGCACGATCGGAATGCTCTGGACGCCCATGACGTACATCTGGCGCACGAACTCGCGGAACGAGATCTGAAGCCGCAGCAACGCGATCAGCGTCGCCCAGACCAGCTGGGCCAGCTGGCCCGCGTGCCCGGCCCACTCTTCCCACCGGCGGCCGACCGCCTGCACCGAGCGCCGCGCGTAGATGGAGCTTCCCGTCACCGCGTCGCGCTCGGGATGCCGGCACCCGGCCGGCGGGGGGCTTGCCGCCTGCTCCCCGGGCCCACCAGAACGCCGACGGAGAACGTCTGGCTGTTGACGCTGCCGCCGAGCTGCTGCCGAAACTCCCCGAACGGGGTCACCACCGGTACCTGCGGGAACCTGATCCCTGCGATCATGCTGAACGCCCATTCGCGGCTCGATTCCAGCATCGGCGTGTCGTCGCCCGGCTCGACGCTCCGGTAGACCGCTCCCGCGCCGACGAAGAGAGGTCCCGGGCCGAAGAGGAGCTCGCCCCCGACTTCGAAGGATCGGCAGTTTTCGCAGTCCACAAAGAAGTGGTCGTAGGTGCCGGCCAGCGTCAGCCCGTCGCGAAGGAACGCCAGGTCGATCTCGGCCCGGCCTCCTGCGCCGAAGGTGCCGTCGATGAACTTGGTCTGATAGGTGCCGTGACCGCCGACCCGGAACTGGGCGTCGGCCGCGGTCGTCTGGGAGGCGGCCAGGAGCAGCGCGGCCGCCAGGGCGAAGAGGATCCGTCGCGGACGAATGCCGGACACGGGCGCGCCTCCTGGGATGGATTGCGGGTGGACGGTTGGAATGTAAGGTAAGCCACGGGCGCGAGCGGAACGCGCAAGGGCGGGCGGGGACGTATGTTTGATTGGGCAGGCGACGACGAGGAGGCGACGCCGTGTACTTCTACTTCAAGTCAGTGCTGATGGTTCCGCTGGCGTTGCTGGCCTCGCCGGCGGCTGCGCCGGTGCCCGGCGACGGTCCGGACGCGTCCGCCCATCCGTTTCGGCTCTCGGTGGCCGACGTGGTCGTTTCGGGTGCGTCGATGGAGGTGCGGATCCGCTTCTTCTGGGACGACCTGCAGTTCGCCGTGATGGAGAGCGAGTCTGACATGGAGTTCCGCTTGGCCGAGACGCCGGAAGTGGACGCGGCGGTCGGGCGCTACGTCAACGAGATGCTGGTGTTCGAGGCTAGGGGCGCGCCCGTGACCGGCGTTCTTGTGGAGCGCGGGGTCGAGGACGCGCCTCGCGCCGAGGAGGTGATGTGGTGGTACCGCCTGGAGTACGCGCTGCCCGTCGGGACCGAACGGGTCGGCATCCGCAACCGGGTTCTCTTCAACGTCTTCGAGGATCAGCGCAACCTGACCCACCTGAAGACGCGGAGCGGGCGGGAGCGGACCTACTACTTCACCTGGGACGACGACGAGGTCGCGGTTCCGCTACGTTGACGCCCGGGCTAGCGGGGCCGGGGCTCGCCGCCCCCGTCCACCATCCTCCAGAAGGCGATCCCCCCGGCCTGCTGGCCCACCGCCACGTCCGCGACCCGCTGGAAGGTGGAGAGGTCGAAGACGTCCACCTTGCCGGGCTCCGAGCCGACCCCTTCCACCGACACGAAGGCGTACCGCCCGTCGGGGCTGGTCGCGACGCCGTGCGCCACGGTCGTGGACGTGGGGACTACCGCCAGGGACCGGCCCGCTTCCAGGTCGAAGAACTGGACCGCCGCGCCTTGCTTGAGGGTCGCCACCAAGAGGTCCGAGCCGGGGACCACGGCCAGGTTGTACGGGCCGTTTCCGGTTTCCAGGGTACGGACCAGAGACCAGGACTCGCGGTCGATCTCCAGGATGCGGGCGCCTCGGTTGCACGCCACCAGCACGGTGCCTCGCCCAGGCGCGGGCGTCACCCAGGTGGGAGAGCAACCGGGCGTCGTCGAGAAGCGGCGCGCTACCTGGAAGGTGCGGGTGTCCACCTCGACGACCTGGTCGTCCATCATGCACGCGGAGTAGAGGAAGTCGCCGGAGGCGTCCAAGCGGGCGCCGTGGGGCATGACGCAGGTCTCGATCCGCTCGACTTCGACCATGCCCGGGGCGTAGATCACCGAAACCGACGACGGCGTCGCTTCACCGTGGAGGTTGAAGTTGGCCACGAAGGCGTAGAGGCCGCCGGGAGTCAGGTCCAGCGTGGCGGGAAAGTGGCCCAGAGGGACGGGGCCGCCGACCAGCGTGTCGGGACCCGCGTCGAACTTCCACAGCTTGCCGCCGGGGACGCCGTGGCCGGTGGTCATGTAGACGAACCGTCCGTCGGGAGAGACCCGGAGGCCGTGGGGGCCTTCGGTCTCCGTGGCCATCTCGCCGACGACGACGGTCTGGTCCAGTGCCGCGCCCTCCGGGCCGAACCGAACCCGGTGAAGGAGGTCGGCGGACTCGGCGGCGACGTAGACGTAGTAGGTCGCGCGCGCGTCCTGCGCCGCCAACGTGCCCGATGCGGTCGGGCCGACGGTCAGGGCGCCCGCGGCCACGAGCGCGGCCGACCACCTCGTCGCGCCTCGGACCGCGACTCTCTTCATCTTTGCCATGGGTCAACGCTAGAATCACCTTGGCGGATGCGGCAAGTCGCCGCGTCCCCGGCCGGCGTTGGCCGCTGGCCGGCAGATCCCTTCCCCGTGATCCGGCGCGGCGATTGATCCTCCTCGCGGTCGTGGTGGGCGCGTCCCTCTCGGTCTCCTTCCTCTGTTCGGTGCTGGAAGCGGTCCTGCTGTCGGTGAACCACCCCTTCGTGGCGCTGCTTCAGGGCCGGGGCGACCGAGCCGGCGATCTGCTGGCCCGGATGAAGCGGCGGATCGACGAACCGATCGCCGCGATCCTCACCCTGAACACCGTCGCCCACACCGTCGGCGCGGCATGGGCCGGCGCGATCGTCGCCCGTACCTACGGCGACGTGTGGATCGGGGCGTTCTCGGCCGTCCTTACCCTGGCCGTCCTCGTCTTCTCGGAGATCATCCCCAAGACGATCGGCGCCACCTTCTGGAAGGGGCTGGCACGGCCCTCGGCGCACGTGCTGCGTGCAATGGTCGTGGTCATGAAGCCGGTGATCGTGCCTCTGGGGCTGGTGAGCCGCTGGACGGGCGCCAAGCGGGAGCGGCAGGCGACCGTGAGCCGGGCGGAGATCGAGGTTCTGGCCGAGATCGGGCGACGGGAGGGCGCGATCGACGAGGACGAGTTCCAGGTCATGTCCAACGTCATGCAGCTGGACGAGATCACGGCAGGCGAGGTGATGACGCCCCGGATCGACATCGTGGCGGTGCCGGCGGACGCGTCGGTGAGGGAGGCGATCAACGTGATGCTGGACCGAGGCAAGCTGCGGCTGCCGGTCTACGAGGAGAGCCTCGACCGGATTGTGGGCGTTCTGCTGGCGCGGGACTTGTGGCGGGCCGACCGCGAGGGCCGGGAACGGGTGCGGGAGGTTGCGCGGTCCGCCCACTTCTCCCCCGCGGTCAAGCCCGTTGAGGACCTGATCCAGGAGATGCGGGCCAAGAAGACCAAGATGGTTGTCGTGCTGGACGAGTTTGGCGGCACGGCAGGACTGGTGACGTGGCAGGACCTGATCGAGGAGATCGTCGGGGAGTTTCACGACGAGCACGAAGTCGACGAGCCCCAGGACTTCCGGGAGTTGGCGGACGGGCGAACGATCGTTCGGGGAGGCACGCCGGTGAGGGATTTGGAAGAGCGGCTGGGGATCGCCCTAGGCGAGGAGTACGGCACCGTAGGCGGCTACGTCTTCGGCGCTCTGGACCGGGTGGGAAGGCCCGGCGACTCGGTGGCGGCCGGCGGCGGCCGGTTCAGGATCGCGAGGGTGAGGCGCCGACGGATTGAATACGTGATCTACGAGCCGGGGGAACCCGAGGCGTCCGAAGACTGATCAGCGGCGGCCCGAGCCTGCTTCTCTCTCCGCCCCTCCAGCCAGAAGGAGATCGCGAGGAGGACCGCGCCGCACGAGATCGCCATGTCGGCGACGTTGAAGATCGGCCAGTTCCAGGTCGTGAAGGGCAGGTCCACGGGACCGATGAAGTCCACGACCCCCCGATCCCAGCGAACCCGGTCGATCAGGTTGCCCAAGGCGCCGGAGACGACGAGGGACAGGGCGACGATGCGAACCCTATCGCTGCCGGGAGTGGTGGTCAGCAGCGAGATCATCAACCCCAAGGCGAGCAGGGTGACGGGGATGAAGAACCAGCGGGGATCGTTGCCGACGGAGATGCCGAACGCCGCCCCCCGGTTGTAGGCCAGCGTGAGGGGCACGTACCCGCCGAGGAAGTCCGGACGGGGGGCACCGGGGAGCGCGGCGACGGCCCACCACTTGGTGAGGATGTCGGCCACGAGGATCGCCGGCAGACAGGCGGCCAGAATCGCAAGCTTGCGCTTCACGTGATGAAGCTCCGGGCTGGTCGGCACTCCGCCAGCCCGGCAGAGTGGAGTGGAAGTGGAGGCGGCGGGAGTCGAACCCGCGTCCGCGAGAGGTTCCCTCGAAGCTTCTACGTGCGTAGATCGCCGTTTGGGTTCACGTCCAGACGGGTCGGCGAACCACCCGTCCGGCGCTAGCCACCTAGTGTCTTGCCTGCCGGTTCAGCGGCCGAAACCAGCAAGCCAGCCCGAATCATCGACGCTTCGTCGGCCTGCCTCGGGCGGGCGGGCCGGGAAGCGGACTGCTTGGATTAAGCAGCCAGAGCCAAGTCGTTGTTGGCGTTTGATTGGTTTTCGGGATGTTTCACGAGGTTCCCGAACCTCGGCACGCAGCTGCGCTGTCGCCCAACACGTCGAAACCGTGTCGCCCCCAGGTTGTCAAATCCGCGACCTGACCGGCCGCGTCTCCTAATGGTACTACGTAAACCTAACCATGTTCACCATGTAAACCTAACATGTTCATGGTACAGGTGGGGCAGATGGGCACAGGACCGGGGGCTGGCTGGACGGAGGTGGGCTCGCCTCAAGCCGGGCTTGCTCGGCCGCAAGGTAGCCGTTCAGCGCCGACGCCACTTCGGCCAGGTCGGTGGTGCGGAAGAGCTCCTGGCGCAGTCGGCGACCGCCGGGAAGGCCCTTGGTGTACCAGCCGAGGTGCTTTCGGAAGTCGCGCACCGCCTTCTCCTGGTTGCCCTCGAAGGCGACGGCGTTCCGAACGTGACGCACGCACACCTCAAAGCGGGCACGGGGCGTCGGCTCGTCGGGGACGGGCCTCCCGTCCAGCGCCGCGCGGGCCTGGCGGAAGAGCCACGGCGCACCGTGCGACCCTCGAGCGATCATGATCCCGGCGCACCCGGTTCGCGTCTTCATGCGGATCGCGTCGTGACCGGTGCGGACGTCCCCGTTCCCCACCACCGGCACGTCGAGGGCCTGGACCAGCGCCTCGATCTCGTCCCAGCGGGCCGTCCCCGAGTACATGTCGGCCCGGGTTCGCGGGTGGAGGGTCACCATGCGGGCCCCGGCGTCCTGGCACGCCCGACCGATCCGCACCGGATCTCGGCTGGCCTCGTCGAAGCCGGAGCGGATCTTGGCCGTCACCGGCAACGGCGTCGCGTCGTCCACGGCGCGGACGATGCGCCCCACCAGTCCCAGGTCGCGTAGGCAGCCCGAACCCCCGTTTCGCTTGACCACCTTCTTCACGGGGCAGCCGAAGTTGATGTCCACGAAGTCGGGGGCGTAGGTCTCGGTCACCAGCGCCGCCGCCTCTCCCATGGCGCCGGGGTCGGCGCCGAAGATCTGCACCCCGATCGGACGCTCGGCGTGGTCGAAGCGCAGGTAGGCCGCCGTCTTGGGGCTGCCACGCACGATCCCCTCGGCGCTCACGAACTCGGTGAGCACCACGTCTGCCCCGAAGCTGCGGCACAGCCGCCTGAACGGGGACTCGGACACCCCGGCTTGGGGCGCCAGCAGCAGGGGCGTCTCCGGATTGCCCGGGAGCGGGATCGGCAAAGGCTTCATCGCTCCAAGCTAGCAAGGCACCGGGCATGTGGTACCCCGACCGCAACTCCCGTATCTTCGGCCATGCTGCTTCGCGACTTCATCACGCCGGAACGAGTCGACCTGCGGTTGGAGGGGGCGACCAAGGACGAGGTGCTGGCGTCTCTGGCCGATCTTCTGGGCGTGGACGGCTCGTCTCGCCAGATCCTGCTGCGGACGCTTCGCCGGAGGGAGGGGCTGGGCTCCACGGGCATCGGCAAGGGAGTTGCCGTCCCCCACTGCCGCTCCCGGGCGGCGTCGGCGCTTCAGCTGGCCTACGGACGGCACCCCGACGGCGTGGAGTTCGACGCGGTGGACGGCCTCCCGGTCGCCCACTTCTTCCTGATCGTGGCCCCGCCCGTGGCGGTGGCCGGCCAGTACCTTCCGGTGCTGGGGAAGGTGGCGCGGTTCGCCAAGGACCCGGAGGTGCCCCAGCGACTGGCGGAGGTGGGGTCGCCGGAAGAGCTGTTCGGGCTCATGGCGACGAAGGGGGTCTGAGCCGTTCGTCCGCTACTTGGTGACGAACATCTTCCTCCACGCGGCCCTGCCGTCGACGACCATCTGGACCAGATACACCCCCGACGCCACTTGGGCCCCCGTCAGGTCGCGACCGTCCCAGTACGCTTCGTAGCGCCCGGGGGAAGTGTACTCCAGCTGGAGCAGGGGCAACCCTTCCCCGCCGGGGTAGCCCAGCGCCTGGGGGGCGACCACGAACTGCTGCAGGATGTTGTATATGCGCACGGAAACCTTCACGGGCTCCCCGTCCTCGAAGATCTCCGGGGACAGGTGGAAGGGGATCCGTGTTTCGGGGTTGAACGGGTTCGGGTAGTTCTGCTCCAGACGAAACCCGCTGTCGCTCTCGTCGGGGGGAGGAGGATCCTGGGCGGAAACCCCGAACCCGACGGGAAGGCAGGAGAGCAAGGCGAAGCAGAACGCCTGTCTCGCAAGGCGTCGATACATCAGTCGGTAGCGTTCGTGCTATGGCCCTCCGGGCTTGGCAAAGGGACCTTCGCGTCGCCCCACAGAATAGACGACCTAAGCGACGCTAGTCAACCATATAGTACTACCCGGAACCCCCGGAAGGTTGCACGGGCGGGGAATTTCGGTCCTCCGGCGGCGTGGCCACGACCCGCCTGCCGGCGGCTTCCCGAACCGTAACTCCGGTCGCGTCGAAGTGGGCGAGAACGGGGATCAGGTGCTTGCGGGTGACGGGCAGGACCTCCCGGAAGTCGGCGGGACCCAGTCCTTCCCTCCCCCCAAGTTCCCGCGCAACCCGGGCGGCGGCTCGGGCCAGCGTCTCCGTCGCGATCCAGTAGGAGTCGCCCAGAAGCCGCGCCCGACCCTTGGCCGCCAAGAACTCCAGCACGGCGGCGACCCTGGGGTGGTCCGACGCTTGGGCGGCCAGCTCCGCCGTAGTGGGGCCCTGGAGGCCCGCCTTGGCCAAGATCGCGGTTAGGCGCTCCGCCAGCGCAGCTTCGTCGGGGGAGAGGGCGGCCTTGAAGCCGGGCAGGCGTGCGGTTCTGCCCTCCACGACCAAGCGCCCGGCGGCGGCCAAGCGCGCCACCAGGCCGTCGGCCAGCTTGGGGCGGCTGCGCAGGGGAAGGGTCTTGCGGAGAACGTCCAGGGGCGCGCCCTCCTCCAGCGAATGGCGGCGGTGGTAGTCGCCGGCCGCCGTCTCGATGCGGGACTCGCCGTCGGCGACGATCTCGGGGGCGACGAGGACGCCGTCCCAGGCCCACGCCGTCGAGCGGGGGTCCGGGTCCGGGTCCGGGTCCGGGTCCCCCATGGGGCCGCTCCTCCAGCCGGCGAGGACCCCCAGGTCGCGTTCGTCCACTCCCCACCAGCCCGCCAGAGCCGCCGCTCCCGCGACCGCCTGCGGGCCGCCCCGGGCCAGCCCTGCCAGAGCGACTCTGTCGCCGTCGGAGAGCCGCTTCCGCTTCGGGGGGACGGGCTCCAGCACGACGCCGCCGGCGATCGTGGTGACGGGGGAGTAGGAGCGGGCCACGAAGCGGTCGCCGCAACGGGCCACGACCTGTCGCTCCAGGCGGAGCTGGGCGAAGGCGGCAACGCCGGGGGCGATCTCGTCGGCGTCGAAGAGCGCGACTCGGGCCATCGCCTCCACCGTGCCCAGGTGGACACGCACGCGCTGGCCGGCCTCCACGCGCCAGCCGGTCCCGGGCAGGCACGACAGCTCCACGGTGAGCATCATCGTGGGACGCCAGCTGGGATCGGACGCGAGGACGTTCCCCCGGGCGATCATGCCTCGGCGCACCGCGGCCCCCGTCAGGGCGACGGCGGTCCGCTGGCCAGCCACGGCGACCTCCACCTGCTCGCCGTGGACCTGGAGAGCCCGAACCCGCGCGTCGCCCCCGCCGGGAAGGATGCACACGACGCTGCCGCGACGCAGCGAACCGGACCAGAGGGTGCCCGTCGCCACCGTGCCGGCGCCCTCGACTGCGAAGACGCGATCCACGGGAAGGCGGAAGAGGTCGTCTGCTGCGCGGCGTCGGGTCCGGCTGCCGCACCGCACCAACGCCTGGGAAAGCGCCGCCAGCCCGGCGCCCGTGGTCACCGAGGTCGGCACCACCTCCGCGTCCTGGTACAGCGTGCCTGCCAGCAGCGCCGCCACGTCCTCGTGCACCAGTTCCAGCCAGTCGTCTTCGACCAGGTCCGCCTTGGTGACGGCCACGACCATCTCCGCGATCCCCAGCAGCCGGACGATCGCCAGGTGCTCCCGGGTTTGGGGCATGACCCCTTCGTCGGCCGCCACCACCAGCAGGACCACGTCCATCCCCGTCGCGCCGGCCACCATCGTCTTGACGAAACCCTCGTGACCCGGCACGTCCACGACGCCGAAGGCGAAGCCGTCCCGAGGCTCGTAGCGGGCGAACCCCAGTTCGATCGTGATCCCGCGCTGCTTCTCCTCCGCCAACCGGTCCGTGTCCACGCCGGTGAGGGCGCGCACCAGGGCGGTCTTGCCGTGGTCGATGTGGCCGGCGGTGCCTAGGACGAGGCTACGGCCGGGCGGGGACATGGCGGTCGGCGGCGGCGAGGGGCCGGAGGAAGCGGAAGGACTCGGGGCGGCGGCCCTCCAGCAGGTGGCAAGTCACGAAGTCGTCGAGAAGAGAGAGGTGGGCCGAGGCGCCCTGAAGAGGGGCCGAGGCGTCGGGGGTGGGTGCCGCAGCGCCGAGGTCCCCGTGCAGGAAGCGGGCGATCTGGGCGCGGGCGCCGGGGCCGATCCGACGCGACCCTGCGGGGGTGCTGCACGACGAGCAGCGGACGCCGCCGGCATCCAGGTCGAAGTGTGCCATCTCGTCGCCGTCCAGAACCCGGCCGCAGCCGGTGCAGGCCGAGAGCTCGGGACCGAAGCCGAAGAGATCGACGATCGACCAGCCGAGCGCCAGCACGTCGGACGCGAGCGCGCGGGGCGGCGTTGCCTCCAGGCGGTCCAGGCCCCTGGACAGCAAGTCGTACAGGCCGGCATGGGGCTCCTGACCCGCGTGCCGCAGCACCAGCTCGGCCGCAAGGGAGGCGCCTGCCAAGCGCTGAAGGTCGGCGGCGAGGCCGATGCGGGCGTTCCGCGGGTTGAACTCCTGCAGGGACTGAAGCTCCCGCGTCTCGCGCACGAAGATCACGGCGACGCCTTCGCCGAAGGTGCCGGGCGCTCCCCTGCCCTTCGAAGCGTCCCTGCGGACTCCGCGGGCCATGACTCCGACGAGCCCGAGGGCCCGGGTGTAGAAGCGGAGCACCCGGCTGCTCTCCGAGTAGGGATAGGTCCGGAGGAGGATCGCCGGGGTCGTCACTAGGGACACGGAGGCCTGCCCCCTAGCTGCCGAGCCTGCGCAGGATCTGCTCCCGCCGACGCTCGTACTCGCCCGAGCCGACCTTGCCGGCGCGCATGGCCTCGTCCAGCTCGGCGATCTCCAGAAGGTCTTGCCGCCGCGAGCCGGCCGCCGAGGGCGCGCGCCGGGAGTGGGCGCGCATCGCCGCTGTCGCGCCCACGACTGCCAGGGCCACGGCCAGAACCGCGGCCAGCACGGGGATCGACGCCACAGGCGCCGAGGCGTCCCCGCTGCGCACGACGACAGGGGCCGGCGCCATCTCGCGTCCCGCGAAGCGTCGGTACGTGGTGCCGTCCAGCTCGACGGGCTCCGCGGCCGCCAGCCCCTGGACGGACAGCTCGCCCGCCGGCTCCCGGATCAGGAGCTCCATGGAGGCGGTCGGGCCCTCCATGGGGATGCGGAGGACGTCGCCGGAAACCCGGTAGCGGAAGAGGTAGACGCTCTCGCCGGGGCGGAGTGCGGACGACACGTGCACGCGGCCGGCGGAGACGCTCGCTGCGCCCGGGGACAGGTCGCTCTCGCCCACGGAGAACTCCACCGCGCCCGGTGGCAGGGGGTAGGACCAAGTTGCCCCCGACGGTCCTGCAACGACGGTCGCGGGGGCGGCGTTGCGCAGCTCGAAGAGGTCCATCGCCCGCCAGCCGGGTGCAGGGTCCGCCAGCTCCAGAAAGAGGTTCCGCACCCTCACCCGCACCGGTGGCGACGCGGTGCCGGCCTCGGCGGCCGGGTACGCCTGCACGACGTAGGGGGCGCCCTGCTCCAGCGGCCCGGTGATCGCCGAGCCGAAGTACAGCACCTCGTCCCAGCGGACGGAGGCGAAGTAGACGTCGGTCCCGCCTGGAGTTGGCGTCTCGGGAACCCGCAGTTCGAAGGTGCCGCCGGTGCCGACCGCCGCGCTGTCCACTTCCCCCGTGAAGAACGCCGAGACCCGGTGGAGGACGATGGTGCCGCTGTCGGCGAGCTCGTCGCCCACCCGGAGTTGGCCTTGGACCGCAAAGTCGCCGGGGGGTTGCTCGTCGGCCTGTGGAACCGAAGCCGCGGCGGAGCGGCAGGGGACCAGAGCCAGGGCCGCGAACGCCGCCGTCCAGGTCAGCCACGCGGTCGGTGCCCGGGAGGAGGACCGGCGCCCGGTTCGGGGGCGGCTCCGGTTCAGCGGTCGAAGCGGCCCAGGTCCTCGGGGCGCATCCTGCGCAGGCGTTCCTCGAGGGCTTCGCCTCTCATTCGGCGTTCGTCCTCGTCGGCGTCCTCGCCGTCTTCGTCGGACTCGGCGGGCATCGTCGTCAGCAGGGAGTCGTCGGCGAAGATCCGGGCTTCCGCTCGGAGCGCGAGGGCGATGGAGTCGGACGGGCGGGCGTCGATCGAGACCACCTCGCCGTTCTTGGCGATGATCAGCTCGGCGAAGTAGGTGCTGTCCTCCACTCGGGTGATCAGCACCCGCCGAAGGGCGCCGCCCATCCCCGCCATGATCGACATGAAGAGGTCGTGGGTAAGAGGCCGATGGAGCGCCACGCCGCCCAGCTTCATGGCGATGGCGTTGGCCTCGCTCACGCCGATCCAGATCGGCAGCACTCGGTCGCCCTCCGTTTCCTGCAGGACGACCACGGGCGTGTTGGACCTCCGGTCGTACTTGACGCTCTGCACCCTGACTTCGGTCACTAGTCCTCCTCCGGGACGGTCTTCCTACAGCTCCAGCGCGGTCTTCAGGTCGTCCACCCGGTTGGTGCGCTCCCAGGAAAAGTACTTGACGAGACGCGCCCCTGGCGTGTTTTCCTCCTCCGGCTCGCGGCCGAAGTGGCCGAACGCCGCGGTCCGGTAGAAGATCGGCGCGGTCAGCCCCAGCTCCCTGATGATGCCTTGGGGACGGAAGTCGAACACGTCCTCCACGGCCCGAGAGAGCTCCGCGTCCGAGCGGCACCCTGTCCCGAAGGAGTTCACGTAGACCTGAACGGGCCGTTCGACCCCGATGGCGTAGGCCAGCTGCACTTCGCATCGGGAGGCCGCGCCGGCGACGACCAGGTTCTTGGCGGCCCAGCGGGCGGCGTAGGCTCCGGAGCGATCCACCTTCGTGGCGTCCTTGCCGGAGAAGGCGCCGCCCCCATGGCGTCCCATCCCGCCGTAGGTGTCCACGATGATCTTGCGTCCCGTGAGCCCGGCGTCGGCGTGGGGGCCGCCACGGACGAAGCTGCCCGTGGGGTTGATGTGGTACTCGACGACGCCGGCGTCCAGAAAGTTGGCCGGGATCACCGGCTGGATCACCCGAGCCTTGATCGTCTCCTCGATCTGCTCGGGCTTCACGTCTCCGTCGTGCTGGGCGCTCACCACCACCGTCGTGACCCGCTGGGGCCGGAACTCGTCGTCGTACTCGAAGGTGACTTGCGCCTTGCCGTCGGGGCGCAGCCACGGAACCTCCCCCGACCGGCGGGCCTCGGAGAGCCGCCGGACCAGCTTGTGGGCATACGAGACGGGCGCAGGCATCGACTCCGGCGTGTCGTCGCAGGCGTAGCCGAACATCATCCCCTGATCGCCGGCGCCACCTCTGTCCACCCCCATCCCGATCTCGGCCGACTGCCGACCCAGCGCGGAGAGGACGGCGCACGTATTGCCGTCGATGCCGTACTCCGCCCGGTCGTACCCCGCCTTCAGGATCGTTTCCCGTACGACCGCCGGGATGTCCACCGTCGCAACCGTCGTGACCTCTCCCGCCACCAGGGCGAGTCCGGTGGCGACGAGGGTCTCGCACGCGACGCGGCCGTCGGGGTCCTCCGCCAGAACGGCGTCGAGGACGGCGTCGGAGATCTGGTCGGCCAGCTTGTCGGGATGGCCCTCGGTGACGGACTCAGAAGTGAATAGGCGCGGATTGGGATCGGACATCGGCAGTCAACGTCGGGTTGGCATGGAACGATTACGGAAGACGACCGCAGGGCGGGCGTCAAGGGGTCGTGGTAAGTGGGCCGCCGTCAAGGGCCGGGCGCGAAGGGGCGGTACTCCGGCGCGTCGATGAGGACTTGGGTGAGGGCGGCTTCGGCGGCGGCTCGGTTGGGGGCCTTCCGCACGCGGGCCGCCGCTTCCCTGGCGTCGGAGAGGCGGAGGCCCAGCACCAACTTCTTGATCTCCGGCAGCGAGGGCCAAGCGACGGAGAGCACCCCCACGTCCAGGCCCAGCAGGAGGACGGCGCCCAGGGGGCTCGCGGCCATCTCCCCGCAGGCTGACGCCTCGATGCCGGCGGAGCGGGCCGCGTCGACCACGGCGGAGACTTGGTGGACGACGGCCGGGTGGAAGGGATCGAACAGCCCGGAGAGGTGGGCGCAGTTTCGATCGACCGCCAGGGTGTACTGAATCAGGTCGTTGGTGCCGATGGAGAAGAAGTCGACATGGGATGCCAGCCGGGCGGCGTTGAGGGCCGACGCCGGCGTCTCCACGGTGATCCCCAGCTTGACGGACGGGTCGAACGCAACGCCTTCTTCCCGCAGCTGGCCGGCGGCTTTCTCCAAGAGCTCCCGCACTGCTTCCACTTCGCCCGACGTGTTGACCACGGGCAGCATGATGCGCAGATCGCCGTGGGCCGCCGCGCGCAGGAGGGCGCGCAACTGGGTCGCGAACAGCTCGGGCTCGTCGAGGCAGATGCGAACGCCGCGCCGTCCCAGGAACGGGTTCTTCTCGGTTGGCATCCGCAGGAAAAGGGGGAACTTGTCGCCGCCCAGGTCGAAGGTTCGAGCGACGACGGCGTGGTCCGGGAACGTCTCGACCACGGTTCGGTACGCCCGGTACTGCTCTTCTTCGCCCGGGGCCGTCGTTCTCCCGACGGCGAGGAACTCGGTGCGGAAGAGCCCGACGCCCTCTGCGCCGTGCTCTCGGGCGGCCGGGGCTTCGTCGGGGAGGTCCAGGTTGGCGCGGAGGACGATGCGCTCTTCGTCCCGGGTCGCGGACTCCTGACCGGCCAGCGCCGCCATCTCCCGTCCGAGGCCCGCGAGGGCGGACCGACGGCGCTCGAACCGCCGCTTCTCCGCCGCACCCGGCGACGCCATGACCCAACCCGCCCGGCCGTCCACGACTACCTCAACGCCGTCCCGCACTTTCTCGAACAAGCCCGCCAGACCGGCGACGGCGGGGATGCGCAGCGCACGGAGGAGGATCGCCCAGTGAGCCGAACGGGTCCCTTCCTGGGTGACGACGGCCGCGATCTGGGCGGGATCGAGTCGCACGGCGAAACTCGGGGTCAGGTCCCGGGCGACGACGACCAGCCCTGCGGAGCGACCCAGCTCCCACGGGTCGGGCAACCCCGTCAAGCGGCCCAGGACGCGCAGCTTCAGGTCGTCCAGGTCGTTGAGGCGATCCAACACCATGGGGTGGGAAGTCTGGGCCCAGCGCTCCTTGAGCTCCAGCGTCCGCCAGTCGAAGGCGCGGGCAGCGGTCAGGCGGTTCTCGGCGATGTAGCGGCGGGTGCCCTCCACCACCTGGGGATCGTCGAGCATGAGGATCTGAGGGTCGAAGATCCGAGCTTCGACAGCGCCCAGGCGGGCTGCCGTGGCGGCCTTCGTCTTCTGGAGGCGGCGCTTGGCCCACGCCAGAGCCTCTCGGAAGCGTTCCAGCTCCCGGTCCCGGCCAGCGGGTCCGACCACCTCGTGCGGGGCCTGCGGCACCTCCCAGCGGACCTGTCGCGCCCGGCCCACATCGATCCCCTCCGAGACCGGCAGCCCTTCCAGGACGACGGGACCGCGGGCTGGGCGCAGAACGTCGCTGCTCACCCGGGGGCGTCTCTACTCACCGAAGCCGTCCCTCACCAGCCCGGCGAGGGCTTCGGAGGCGGACGCGGCGTCCGGCCCTTCCGCGGCGATCGTTAGAACGCTGCCCTGCTCCGCCGCCAGCATGAGCACGCCCATGATGCTCTTGCCGTTCACGGTCACGTCGTCCTTGGTCACTCGGACCGACGAGCCGAAGCGGCCGGCGAGCTTCACGAACGCGGACGCGGGACGGGCATGCATTCCCAGGAGGTTGGGCACCCGGACCTCCAGCGTGCAGGTCGGGTGCGAGGTGACGGGCGCCGGCGAACCAGAGTCACTCATAGTCCTCGACCAGCGAGTCCCGGGGGCTCATGGCGTGGCGCAAGCGGTCGTCGAAGCGGGCGGGCACGTCGACGCCGGAGTAGGCGAGAAGCTGGTTCATCGCCACCACCTCGGCGATCACGGTGAGGTTCTTGCCAGCGTTCACGGGGATCGTCATGCGGGGAAGCCGTACGCCGAGGATCGTCGCCGAGTCGCGGTCCAGTCCCGTTCGCTCCCACGCCTGGGTCTCGTCCCATGGTCGGAGGTCCACGATCACCTCCACACGCTTCCGCTGGCGGATCGCCCGGGTTCCGAACATCGACGCCACGTCCACGATCCCGATCCCCCGTATCTCCATGTGGAACGCCTGGAGCTCGCTGCCCTTGCCCATCAGCACATCGGCGCCCCGTCGAGAGACGAACACCAAGTCGTCGGCGACGATGCGGTGGCCTCGCTCCAGCAGGCCCAGGACGCACTCCGACTTGCCGACCCCGCTGGGACCGGTGAAGAGGAGGCCGATCCCGTAGACGTCGGCCAGAGAGCCGTGAATCGTCGTTGCGGGGGCAAGCACGTCCTCCAGGTAGGGCTTGAGGGCGCGGTAGAAGTCGCCGGTGGCCAAGCGGGTGCGGAAGACGGGCACCGAGGCGTGCTCGGCGGCGACGACGAAGGCCGGGGGTACGTCCTGGCCTCGGGTTACGAAGACCGCGGGCACCTCGTGGGCGAAGACCGCGTCCAGGCGTTCCCGCACGGTGCCGGCGTCCAGGGTGGCCAGATAGCTCATCTCGGTCTTGCCGTAGACCTGGGCACGTCCTTCCGGGAAGCGGGCCGTGTACCCGGCCAGGGAAAGCCCCGGACTCGATACGTCGGGGTCCTCGATTCGGCCTTCCAGAGGGACGCCGGGCGTCAGCAGCTCCAGCTCCAGCGAGCCTTCCTTCGCGTCGAAGAGTTGCCGGACGGTGACCCGGGGGCTCACCAGGGTTCAGCCGGAGACGTCGGGCTCTGGCGGCGGGCGGAACTCCTTGCGACGCTTTCGGTCCCGCTTGAGGATGCGCTTGACGTGCTGGTCCAGTTCGTCCAGTGCGGCGCGGAAGTTCTGCCCCTCGCCCTTGGCTACCACGGGCGTGCGGCGCGGCCTGGAGACGATCGCCTCGGCACGGGAGGAGCGGCCCTCGGACTGGAAGACGAAGTGGACGTCCATGATCGCCGAGTCGAAGCGGGGCCATCGCTGGGCGAGGCCTTCGGCCCGGGTCCGGTCGGCCTTGCTGATCTCGCAGCCCTGAGCCGTAATGCGCGTGGTCGGCGCGCGCGTCGTCACGTCTTTTCGTTCTCCTTTCGCGTGGCCCTGGAATCTAGCCGCCTGCCGCGACGGACTCCAAGAGGCGCTCGAAGGCGTCCGCGGCCCGCTCCCACGTGAAGGTCTCGGCCATCGTCCGGGCTGCGCGGCCCATTTCGTCTCTTGCTGCGGGTTCAAGCAGGCGGGCGAGGGCGGCAGCCAGAGCGTCAACGTCTCCGTGGGGCACAAGCAGTCCCGTTTCCCCGTGACGGACCGTCTCCCGCAGTCCCGGCGAGTCGGACGCCACGGTGGGGGTGCCGCACGCCGACGCTTCGACGCTGGCGATCCCCCAGCCCTCCTTGGGAGACGTGAGGGCGTGGACCCACGACTTGGAGAGCAGCTCGCGCTTCTCGTCGTCGGGGACGAAGCCGGCGAAGCGAACCCGGTCGGCCAAGCCAAGCCGGGCCGTGGTCTCCTCCAGGCTGGCGCGGGCGCTCCCCTTGCCGGCGACGACGACGTTCAGCGGCGTCCCGCGGTCCCTAAGCCGCGCAGCGGCCTGGAGGATCAGATCGACGCGCTTGTACTTCTGGAGCCGGCCCAGGAAGACCACCGTCGGCTCGGGGAACCGTTCGGACGCCGGCCACAGGCGCTCCAGGTCCACGCCGTTGCGCACGACGTCGAAGCGGGACGCCTCCAGTCCCCTGCGCACCAAATCGTCTTTCGTGCTCTCGGACACGGCTACACACGGGAGCCCCCGGTACGCCGCCGGGATGAGGCGCTCGAGGAGCCATGTGGCGCCGGCCAGGGCCCAGTTGGCTTCGCGGAAGGCGGTAGCGCCGAAGAGGTGGTGCACCAGCAGGAGGCTGTTGGATGCGCGGGACCAGAGGGGGGCCAGCATGGGGACCTTGTTCAGGTCCTCCACCACCACGTTGAAGGGCTGGTCCGCCAGGCTTCGCTCGTAGTGGAGTGGTCCGGCGATGCTGAAGGTGTAGCGGCGGCCCGTCCGGTGGACTCGGATGCCGTCCACGTCGGCCACGGGCTCGCACCGGCCCCAGCCCGAGCACAGCAGCGTGACCTGGTGCCCGCGCTCGACCAGCCGACCGAAGACTTGGTGGAGGTGCTCCTCGGCACCGCCCGCCGCCGGGTTGCAGCGGTCCTGCCAGTTGACGACGAGGATGCGGAGCGCTCGGGTCACGGCCCTTCGGATGGGAGTCGGCGTGGACGGCCCGGCCGACCTGCCTTCCGGTTGACCGCGTTCGCCGTCGGCGGTTGGTATATCCCGTCGAGGACGCCGTTGACGAAGCGGGACGAGTCGTCGCCGCCGTACCGCTGGGCCAACCGGACCGCTTCTTGAATCGCCACTCGGCCCGGTATCTCGGCGATGCAGATGATCTCGGTCGCCCCCAGGCGCAGGATGCCTCTGTCGATGAGCGAAAGGCGGTCCAGCCGCCAGTTGTCCATCGCCGAGGCCAGGGCCGCGTCGATCCGGTCGCGGTTGTCGGCGAAGACTCGAACCAGCCGCTCCAGGTACGGGAGTCTTCGGGGGGAGACCAAGCGCTGCTCCAGCGTCGCGTTCAAGGCCCGCTGCATCGTGAAGGGGTCGCCCTCGGTCTCCCAGCGGTAGTGGACCTGCAGAAACCAAGCCCGGGTCCGGCTTCGATCGCGGCGTTCCTCGCGGCTGAGCGACTCCAAGTTCAGAGAGACCTGTAGAGAGCCAGCATCTCTAGCGCGGCTTCGGCGAACTCGGCGCCCTTGTCGGCGCCCTGGGTGTCCGCGCGCTCCATCGCCTGCTCCGGGCTGTCGGTGGCCAGCACGCCGAAGACGACTGGGATGCCGGCGGAGCGCGCGACCTGTCCCAGCCCGTCGTTGGCTTGCCCCGCGACCAGGTCGAAGTGGGCGGTCTCTCCTCGGACCACGCAGCCGATGGCGATCAGGGCTTCGTGCCGGCGGGAGTGGACGATTCGCTCGGCAGCTTGGGGCAGCTCCCACGCGCCGGGCACGCGATAGACGGCGATTTTGTACTCGGGAACCCCTAGCGCGAGCAGGCGGCGCCGGGCGCCGGCCAGCAGCTCTTCGGTGACCATGCTGTTGAAGCGCGAGACCAGCAGGGCGATCCACGGCGGGCCGCTCGGCGGGCTGCTCATCGGGCGCCGATCGTGGAATCGGAGAGGGGCACGCGACCAGCGATCTCCAGGCGATAGCCGTCCAGCCCCACGATGTGGCGGGTGCTGTTGGTCAGGAGCCGGATCGAGGCAAGTCCCAGGTCCAGAAGGATTTGCGCGCCAATTCCGTAGTCTCTTAGGGCTTGTCGCGGCGCGGGGTCGCTGCGCGCGGGCTCGTGGTCGGGCTTGGCGGACGGGGCCGAACCCCTGCCGGCGGTGCGAAGTCGTTCGATCAGGCGGTTCCCGGCATGAGGCCGATGGAGGTAGACGACAACGCCCTCGCCTTCGGCCTCGATGCGCTTCATGGCGGCGGCCAGGAGGTTGCGGCCGGGCTCGTCCAGCGAGGCGAAGGTGTCGCCCAGGGGGTTTTCGGCGTGCATTCGGACCAGGACGCCGGCCTTCCCTTCCGGCGAGCCCTTGACCAGCGCCAGGTGGACTCGATCGTCGATCTCGCTGCCGTAGCCGAACGCGCGGAACTCGCCCCACTCGGTGCGGAGCGGCGCTTCGACGACCCGCTTCACCAAGCGCTCCCGGGACAGGCGGTAGGCCACGAGCTGCTCGACGGTGACGAACTTGAGGTCGTGGCGGCGGGCGATCGCCTCCAGGGCGTCCCGCCTGGCCATTGTGCCGTCCTCGGCGAGGATCTCGCAGATGACCCCGGCGGGGGCGAACCCAGCCAAGCGAGCCAAGTCCACGGCCGCCTCGGTCTGTCCTACCCGGCGGAGCACGCCGCCCTTGCGCGCCCGGAGCGGAAAGATGTGGCCGGGCCGTCGCAAGTCGCCTGGGACCGATGCCGGGTTCACCAGCACCTCCACGGTCTTGGCCCGATCGTGGGCCGAGATGCCGGTCGTGACGCCGAAGCGCCGGTGGGCGTCTACGGAAACCGTGAAGGCCGTGCCCTGGGGGTCGGTGTTGCGGTCCGTCATCAGGGGCAGTTCCAGGGCGTCGGCCCGCTCCGCCGTGAGGGCGACGCAGATGAGGCCGCGGCCGTGGCGGGTCATGAAGTTGATCAGATCGGGCGTCGCCGTCTCCGCGGCGCACACCAAGTCGCCCTCGTCCTCTCGATCCTCGTCGTCGGCAACGATGACCAGCTTGCCCGCGGCGACGTGGCGGATGGCGTCGGGAACAGTGTCGAGCGGCATGGGAGGCGAGCCCCTCAGCTACGGGTTCGGGTCCCGGGATGGGAGGATGGGCCGAGTGCGGAGGATGCGCTGGACGTACTTGCCAACAAGGTCCGCCTCGACGTTCACGGGGTCGCCGGGCGCGAGCGCCGGGAAGTTGGTGTGCTCCCACGTATAAGGCACGACGGCGACTTGGCAAGCCGCCCCGGGGCCGAGTTCGTTGACCGTTAGGCTGACGCCGTTGATCGCGATCGAGCCGTGGAGGACGGTGGTGGCGAACACCTCCTCGGGAAGTCGAAAGGTCATGAAGCGAGCGAGCCCTCGCGTCTCGCTGGCCAGCAGGGCGCCGGTTCCGTCCACGTGGCCCTGGACGAGATGGCCGTCCAAGCGGTCCCCGGCGCGGACTCCCCGTTCCAGGTTGACCCGGGCGCCTGGGCGGTAGTCGCCGGCGACGGTGCGCTCCAGCGTGGACGGGCCGGCCTCGACGGCGAACCCTTGCGGCGCGGCAGAAGGCGTCTCGATCGCCGGCCCACGGACGTGGGTGTGCAGCGAGCGCACGGTGAGGCAGGCGCCGTCCACCGCAACGGATTGGCCGGGCGCCAACTCGGCGGCGAAGGCGGCCTCGACGACGAGGGTTCGGCCGCCCTCCGTCTCTTGGACCTGGGCGATCGTGCCCACGGACTCGACGATGCCGGTGAACACGTCAGCCCTCCCGATCCAGAACGATCAACGTGTCGGCGCCGAAGCGGGTCGGGGCCAGCCGGGCACTCCATCCTCGAAGGATCCGGGAGGGGTCCGGGACGCCTGCGCTGGCTCGGCCGTTCAGCGAGAAGGCGGGAACCGCGTCGGCGCCCAGCAGAACGGGGGCGACGAAGTAGTAGAGACGGTCCGCCAACCGCGCTGAGAGGAGAGAGGCGGCTAGGCGACCGCCGCCCTCGCAGAGCACGCTGTCCACGCCGCGGCGGGCAAGGGCCTGGAGGGCGGCGCCCAAGTCCAGGCGGGGATGTGGGGAACGATCCGGCGGAGTGGTCTGGTGGGAGCGGGCCAACGGCACCTCCACGACTTCGGCTCGTTCGCCCAGTCGCGCCTGCAGGCTGGACGCTTGGCCGGGGGCGGTGAGCAGGAGGGGAGGCCGACCGAGACGGCCGTCCAGCGCTCGGGCCTCGGCCGGGAGCTCGCCTTGGCGATCCAGCAGAACCCGCAGGGGGGGCGTCCGGGGGGAGACGGGTCCTCGTGGCGTGAGGTGCGGATCGTCGGCCTTCCACGTCCCGGTGCCCACCATGACGGCGCCGAACCCGGCCCGGAGGCGGTGTACCTCCCGCCGGGCCTCCTCCCCCGTCAGCCAGACCCGCCTGCCTCCCGCCGGGGCGATCCGTCCGTCCAGGCTCGCCGCCAACTTGACCGCCACGAACGGGCGGTCCGAAGTCGCGGCGTGGAAGAACGCCGGGTTCTCCGCCGCCCACGTCCCGGGGTCGCCGCAAGGTCCATCCACTTGAACGCCGTGGCTCCGCAGCCAAGCGCCCCCGCCGCCGGAGTCGGGGCCGGGGTCCGCCGCCCAGTACACCACTCTGGCGACGCCCGCCTTGCGGATCGCTTCAGTGCACGGCGGAGTCTTTCCCTGGTGGGCGCACGGCTCCAGGCTGGAGTAGAGAGTGGCGCCTCGGGCATCCGCCGCCTTGGCCAGGGCTACGGCTTCGGCGTGGGGACCGCCGAACTCCTCGTGCCAGCCTTCGGCCAGGATCTCGTCGTCCCGAGCGACGACGGCGCCCACCATCGGGTTGGGGTGAACTCGTCCCCAGCCCCTTCGCCCGAGTTCGACGGCGCGGGCCAGCAGCTGCCGGTCGCCGGTCGTCAAAGGGTGACCCGGAACGCCGCGGATGCGAACCACCGGCGCTGGGCGGGGTCGAACGCGGTTCGCCGGTCGGAGAACGGGTCGTCCACGCCCTCGGCGATCCCCACTTCGACGGAAAGCTGAGAGATCAGGAAGCTGAACCAAGCCGCGCCGAAGTAGAGCAGCCGGTCCGAGCGTACTCGACGATCGGCCGACGCCGGGCTGCCGCTCCCCGGATCGAGGGCGATCCGCGCATCCCCTTCGTAGCGATCCCAGCCGGCGCCCGCCAAAACGCCGACCACGAACCAGTTCTTCCCCGCCGTGGCCCGCAGCGAGGAGACGGTCAACTCCGTGGCGACCTCCGCCGGGTCCCCGTTTTCTATCGATCCCACCCGGACGTCGCCGTGCCAGCGCCGGGTCGCCGACAGCGAGACGCCCGGCAGCACGAAGGACTCCCGCACGAGCCCGATCCGGGCTCCGGCGCCGAAGCCGTGCGACGACCCTTGGAAGCCGGCGTCCGGGGGCAGGCCGACATAGGAGTAGCTGGCCACCAGGTCGAGGGAGAGGACGCCGCCCAGGTTGGGCATGAGCCGAAAGCCGTCCAGAACTCCGGCGGCGGCGCCGGCCCGCAGTCCCAAGAGCGAGAAGCTTTGCTGCTCCCTCAGTTCTTCGGCGGACTGGCCCGCGACCCGGGGCATGCCCGTCCGAACTCCCAGCGCCGAGAGCGAGAAGCTGATCCGGGGAACGCGCCCGAGCCGCCGTCCCACGGTGCTGGGGGTGCCCGGGATGTCGCTGCCCAGGCTCCCAGCCAAGCCGACGCCTTGCTGCACCGCCATCGCGGCCAGGGCGAGCTCGCGGCACGGAACTCCGAGCGCCGGTGCCGCGGTGCCGCACTGGTCCGCCAGCTCCGTCACGCCCTGGGCGCTACTCTTGGGAAGGAGTGCGCGTTGGCCCGACGCCGAGAGGGGCGCCATCAAAGGAAGAGCCGCGCACAGCGCCAGGGCGTGGGGCCGGCCGAGGATCGCGGGAGCGGCCGTCACAGGGCCTCCAGCTCCACGCCCGGGGTCGACGTCACTTGGCCCAGCGCCCACGCGCCTTCGCCCAGCACCGCCAGAAGATCGTTCGCGTCGTCGGGAGACGCGACGAGGATCATGCCCACGCCCATGTTGAAGACGCGGAACATCTCGCGCTTCTTCACGCCACCGCCCTCCGCCAGGACCTGGAATACGTTGGGGATCGGCCAGGAACGGCAGTCGATCCGGGCACCCGTTCCCGCCGGCAACGCTCGGGGAAGGTTGCCTTCGATCCCGCCCCCGGTCACATGGGCCATCGCCTTGACTCGGCCGCCGTCCAGCAGGGGCGCGACAGCACTCAGGTACGATCGGTGCACCCGCAGGAGGACGTCGGCGACGGTGGCGCCCTCGCCCGGGAAGGGGTCGTCGGGTTGGAGGCCCATCCGCTCGAAGACGACCCTGCGAGCCAGGGTAAAGCCGTTGGTGTGAAGGCCCGACGCCGGGAGGGCCAGCAGGCGGTCGCCGGGCTCGACCCGGGTGCCGTCGATCAGGCGGTCGCGCTCCGCCATGCCCACCACGAACCCCGCCAGGTCGTACTCGCCGCGGGCGTAGAAGTCGGGCATCTCGGCCGTCTCGCCGCCCAGCAGCGCGCAGCCGTTCTCGCGGCAGGCTCGGGCGACGCCGGAGACGATTTCGGGCACGACGCCGTCTTCGATCTTCCCCGTCGCCAGGTAGTCGAGGAAGAAGAGGGGACGGGCGCCTTGCACCAGAACGTCGTTGACGCAGTGGTTGACCAGGTCTTGTCCCACCGTGTCGTGGAGGCCTGCGGCAAACGCGACCTTGAGCTTGGTCCCCACCCCGTCGGCGCTGGCGACCAGCACGGGCGCGTCCACGCCCGGCGGCAAGGCGTACAGCCCGCCGAAGGCGCCCAGCTCCGACAGGGTGTTGGCGTCTCGTGTGGCGTCGAGCATCGGTCCGATCGCACGCTTGGCGCGCTCGGCGGCGTCCAAGTCCACGCCCGCGGCCCGGTAGGTGAGGTCGCCACTGCTCACGAGCGCGCTCCAGTGGGAACCGCGCGGCGGTCGCGAACGGCCCGGAACCTCGCTTCGACCTCGCCGGCACGGAGGTCGCGGAAGCGGTCCGCCGAGAACGCCTCCACGGCGAACGACCCCATCGCCGCTCCGTAGGCCATCGCGCTCTTGAGGGCTGCGCGTCCGCCGGGGCCAGCCAGCGCCCGGTCCAGATGGCCGACGAACCCTCCGGCGAAGGCGTCGCCGGCCCCGGTCGGGTCCATGACCTGCGCCACCGGATGACTGGGACAGTCGAACGACCAGTCGTCGGCGAAGATCGCGGCCCCTCGCTCCCCCAGCTTGACGACGACGAGCTCCGGCCCCTGCTCGCGTATCCACGCGGCCGCCAGGGCAACATCCGGCTGGCCGGAGAGCTGGAACGCCTCCTCGTCGTTCACGAGCAGCACGTCCAGGCGGGAGAGGAGACGCAGCAGGGCGTCGCGGGCGCCGCTGATCCAGAAGTTCATCGTGTCGGCGGCCACCAGCCGGGGGGAGGCGATCTGGTCCAGCACCCGAAGTTGCAGCACGGGGTCGATATTTCCCAGGAAGACGGTCTCGGAGTCGCGGTACGCCTCCGGCACCACGGGATCGAAGGCGCCGAAGACGCCCAGGCGCGTCTCCAGGGTGTCGCGAACGGCGAAGTCGTCCCGGTAGCGTCCGGCCCAGAAGAAGCTCTCGCCGGCCGTCTGCTCCAGTCCCCGCAGGTCCACGCCGGCGTCCTCCAGAAAGCGGAGCTCGCCGAGGGGGTAGTCGTCTCCCACCACCGCCACCACGCGAACGTCGGTGAAGCGGGAAGCGGACGCGCCGAAGAAGACCGCGGAGCCGCCGATCACCCTGTCGGCCCGTCCGGCGGAGGTCTCCACCGTGTCCAGCGCAACGCTCCCCACGACGAGCACCGACACGGGGCTAGGCGCTCCCTCCGCCGGCTGGCGGGGCGTCTGCGTCGCGGTGCATCCGCGAGGGCGCGGGCACGCCGAGCACCGTCAAGCCGTTGCGGAGCACGATGCGGGCCGCCTGGACGAGGGCCAGACGGGCCGTGCGTACCGGCTCGTCGCGCACCAGAGCGGCCAGGTCGGGGCGGCGCGACGGGTGGCCCGCCTGGTACCACGAGTTCACTAGGCCGGCCGTCTTCTCCAGGTAGCCGCACACGAGATGGGGCGCCCGGCTCGTCGCCGCTCGCGTAACGAAGCCGGGGAACTCGGCCAGCTGACCGGCCAGCTCGCGTTCCAGGGGATGGGTCAGGCGCGACAGCTCCGCACGGGCGTGCTCCGAGGGGCGGCCGGCCGGGGCGGCCGGACCCCAGTCTTGTTCTCGGTCCAAGGCCAAGAGCCTGCACAGGCGGGCGTGGGCGTACTGCACCTTGTAGACCGGGTTCTTGTCGGACGGGTCCAGGGCCATGTCCAAGTCGAAGGTCAGGTGGGCCTCTGGACGTCGCATCAGGAAGAAGTAGCGGGCCACGCCGGCACCGGTCTCCGCCACCAGATCGGCCAGAGTCGCGTACGATCCGGCGCGCTTCGAGAAGCGAACCTCCTGGCCGCCGCGCTCCACCGTGACCATCTGGTGCAGGACGTACTCGGGGTATCCGCTAGGCCGGCCCAGTGCCTGAAGTCCGGCGCGGACGCGGTCCACCGTGCTGTGGTGGTCCGCGCCCTGCACGTTGACCACATGGCGGAAGCCCCGCTCCCACTTCGAGAGGTGGTAGGCCACGTCGGGCAAGAAGTAGGTGGGCGACCCGTCGCTCTTGAGCATGACCCGATCCTTCTGGTCGCCGAAGCTGGTGGTGCGAAGCCAGAGCGCCCCGTCCTGTCGGTAGGTAAGGTCGGTGTCGTTCAAGGCGCGGACCGTGGCTTCCACCCGGCCTTCGTCGTACAAGCTGGTCTCGGAGTAGAACTGGTCGAAACGGACCTTGAACGCCTCCAGGTCCATCTCCTGCTCCTTGCGAAGGCGCGCCACGGCGAAGCGACGCATCGCGTCCAGGGGCGGCACGCTCGCGGCGTCCGAGTGGGTTTCGGCGGCGGGCGCTTGGCGGACCTCCTCCAGCAGTGCCCGTGCGATCTCCGCGACGTATTCGCCGTGGTAGCCGTCCTCGGGCACGGGCTCGTCCACGCCCAGGGCCTGAAGGCAGCGGGCGCGGACGCTGGCGGCCAGCCGGTCCATCTGGCGCCCGGCGTCGTTGAAGTAGAACTCCCGGTGGACGATCCATCCCGTCCACTCCAGCAGGTTGGCGATCGCGTCGCCCAGCGCCGCTTGGCGCCCGTGCCCCAAGTGGAGAGGACCCGTCGGGTTGGCGGAGACGAACTCGACCATGATCCGCCGCCCCTGTCCTTGGTCGCTGCGGCCATAGCCGGCGTCTTGGGCGAGGATGCGTCGAAGGGCGCTGCCGGCCGCCGCCGCGTCCAGGCGGAAGTTCAGGAAGCCGGGGCCCGCAACCTCGATCGCGGCCACGCCGTCCAGGGCGCCCAGCCGTTCCGCCAGCTCCGCGGCGATCTCCCGGGGCGGACGTCGCAGGCGAGACGCCAGCGTCAGCGCGATGTTCGACGCCCAGTCCCCGTGAGCCGGGTCCTTGGGCCGCTCCAGGCGGACGCCGACGTCCGGCACGCCCAGCTCCGCAACCGCGGCCTGAACGGCGCGGGCGACCTGCTGCTCCGGCGACGAGCTCATCTGGCGCTGTCGGCGCGCGGGGGGCTAGCCGCCCCGGCGCTCCCCGCCGTCCTTGCCTTTGGGCTGGCTGGCGCCGGCCGAACTGGAGCGGCCCGAACCCGCGTCGCTGGAGCTCTTGCTCCCGGCTTCGCCGCGCTTGGGCTTGTCGTTGCCGCGCCTAGCGTCCTTGTTCCGTGCGCCTTCGGATGCGTTGCCTCCGCGCTCGACGCCGCCAGAAGCGGAGGCGGCTTCCTTTTCGCTTCCGCCATTCTGCGTTTTTTCACCGCCCGCGTCCTGCTTCACCTTGTCCTTGTAGGCGTCGGAGCGGTAGTCGGTGATGTAGAACCCGTCCCCCTTGAAGAGGAGCCCGCCTCCTGCGGAGATCAGGCGCTCGGCGGCTTGGCCGCAGTCGGGACACGGTGCACCCGGCAGGTCGCTCATCCGTTGGAAGCGCTCGAAGTCCCGACCGCAGTCTGGGCATCGGTACTCGTAGGTGGGCATGAGTGAAGGTAACGCCGGAGCTATCCGTCAACCCGCCGCCGCGTAGCTTCCCCAGGCGTCGCGCAGGGCGCCGCTGATCTCGCCGAGGGTCGCGTTCGCCTTCACCGCCCCGACGATCACCGGCAGCAGGTTGGCGTCGCCTTCCGCCGCCGCCCGCACCCGCGCCAGCTCCCTGCCCACGGCGGCATCGTCCCGGGCCGACCTGAAGTCGCCCAAAGCGCGAAGCTGCCGCGCCTCCATCTTCCGGTAGTCCGGCCCCGGCGGCGGCTCGAAGGCTTCGTCGGTCTCGAAGCGGTTCAGCCCCACCACCACCCGTTCGCCCGACTCCACCTCCAGCTGGAAGCGGTACGCCGCCCGGTGGATCTCGTCTTGCATGAACTCGATCGCCTCGGACGCCCCGCCGATCTCCTCGATGCGCGCGATCAGCGCCAGAGCGGCGGACTCGACTTGGCTGGTGAGGCGCTCGACCAGGTAGCTGCCGCCGAGCGGGTCGGTCCACTTCGCCACGCCCGACTCGTGGGCGACGATCTGCTGGGTGCGCAGGGCCAGCGCGGCGGCCTCCGCCGACGGCAGGGCAAGCGCCTCGTCGTAGCCGTTGGTGTGGAGCGACTGGGTGCCGCCCAGAACGCCCGCCAGCGCCTGGACGGCGACCCGAACCACGTTGTTGAGGGGCTGCTGCGCGGTCAGCGTGGAGCCCCCCGTCTGCGTGTGGAAGCGAAGGCGGCAGGAGCGGTCCGACGCGCCGAAGCGCTCCCGCAGGAGGCGCGCCCAGACCCGCCGGGCGGCCCGAAACTTGGCGGCTTCCTCGAAGAGGTCGTTGTGGACGGCGAAGAAGAAGGAGATGCGCGGCGCGAACTCCTCCAGCGCAACGCCGGCGGCCAGCGCCCGGTTCACGTACTCCAGGCCGTTGGCCAGGGTGAACGCCACTTCCTGTTCGGCGGTGGCGCCGGCCTCCCGGATGTGGTAGCCGGAGACCGAGATGGCGTTCCACTTGGGCAGCTCCCGGGAGCAGAACGCCATCAGATCGCTCACCAAGCGCAGGGACGGCGTCACGGGGTAGATGTAGGTGCCCCGCGCCACGTATTCCTTCAGCACATCGTTCTGGACCGTCCCTCGCAACCGGTCTCTGGGCACGCCCTGCTCGTCGGCGACGGCGACGTAGAGCGCGAGCAGGATCGCGGCCGTGGCGTTGATCGTCATCGAGCAGGAGACTTGGTCCAGGCCGATGCCGCGGAAGAGGGAGCGCATGTCGGCGATCGAATCGACGGCGACGCCGACGCGGCCCACCTCGCCCACCGCCGTCGGCTCGTCCGAGTCCAGTCCCATCTGGGTGGGCAGGTCGAAGGCGACCGAGAGGCCGGTCGTCCCCTTGCCCAGGAGGAAGTGGTAGCGCTGGTTGGTCTCCTCCGCCGTGCCGAAGCCGGCGTACTGGCGCATCGTCCAGAGCCGTCCTCGGTACATGTCGCGGTATACGCCGCGCGTGAACGGGTACTCGCCCGGTGCGCCCAGATCGCGCGCGGCGTCGAAGCCGTCGGGCAGTGCGCCGATCGCCGACCGGCCCGCGGCCGACCTGCGGCGGTCGCTCATGGGGCTGCTGCCTGGTTCGCGAACTCGACGAGCACTTGGTCCTTCTCGACCGCCTGTCCCGGCGACACCAGCACCTTGGCCACGCAGGCGTCGGCCGCCGCCCGCAGCTCGTTCTCCATCTTCATCGCCTCGATGATCGCCACCCGGTCGCCTGCCGCCACGGTCTCGCCCGGAGCCACCGTTATGCGGACCACCAGCCCCGGCATCGGCGCCTTGAGGGACGGGACGGAGCGAGGACCCTTGGCCGCCCCGGAGAGCCGCCGCACCGCAGCCGCTCGCTCGTCCAGCACCTCGACGGCGAAGGCGCGGCCGTCCGCCTCGATCTCCCAAGCGCCGGGGCCGGCGTGGCGGGCCAGCAGGTCGTGGGATGCGCCGTTCATCAGCAGCGAGTGGCCGGCGGCGGCGCCCGCCGACGCCAGGGAAGCCTCGTACCTGCGGCCGTCCACCGTCACGGCGTCGCCGGGGCCGATCACGACCTCGTGCTGCTTCCCGGAAAGAGCGACCGCGTAGCGGGTCTCGCCGCCGGTCACGGAGTCGCCGGCGCCGTGCCGAAGAGGAGCGAGCGCCGCCAAGCCGCGAACGGCCGCGCCTCCCGGGTGATGCGACGAACGCGCCGCTCGCGCCGCCGCCGGTGCTCCAGAAGCGCAGCGGCAACCAGAAGAGCGTCCCGCCGACTCTCGGACAGGTCGTCCTCGAAGAGCTCCGCATGGTCGTCCAGGTAGCTGGTGGACAGGCGACCGGCGAGGAAGTCGGGCTCGTCCAGAACGCGGGCCAGCAGTGGCGCGCTGGTGGACACGCCCCCGATCCGGAGCTCCGCGAGGGCGCCGATCATGCGGCGAACGGCTGCGGCCCGATCCCGCCCATGGGCCACCAGCTTGCCCAGCAACGGGTCGTAGTGGAGGCCGATCTCGGCACCCACGGCGATTCCTCCGTCCCAGCGGACGCCGGGTCCCCCAGGGAGAGTCAGTTCGCGCACCACGCCCGTGGCCGGCAGGAACCCCTCGAACGGCGACTCGCTGGTGATCCGGCACTCGATCGCGTGCCCGTGAAGTGGAACCTCTTCCTGTCGAAGAGGCAGGGGCTCTCCCGACGCCACGCGGAACTGCCACTCCACCAAGTCGGCGCCGGTGATCATCTCGGTGACCGGGTGCTCGACCTGGAGGCGGGTGTTCATCTCCAGAAAGAAGAACTCGCCGCCGTGGTAGAGGAACTCGACGGTTCCGGCCCCCACGTACTCCACCGCCCGCGCCGCCCGTACCGCGGCCTCGCCGATCCGTTCGCGCTCCCCGGGGCCCAGGAGGGGCGACGGAGCCTCTTCCAGCAGCTTTTGGTGCCTACGCTGGATCGAGCACTCCCGCTCGAAGAGGTGCACCACGTTGCCCCGTCGGTCGGCGAACACCTGCACTTCGATGTGGCGAGGGCGCTCCAGAAAGCGTTC
This sequence comes from Longimicrobiales bacterium, assembly GCA_958296005.1. GTDB lineage: Bacteria > Gemmatimonadota > Gemmatimonadetes > Longimicrobiales > Gaopeijiaceae > CATQHQ01. The sequence continues at coordinate 924,290 of CATQHQ010000002.1, read as the reverse complement.
GACGTAGATGCTGGCGTCGCCGAACGCAGCCTGCGCCTCGCGGGCCGCCGCCGCGAAGGCGTCCCCGACTTCGTTCGCCGTTCTGACGACCCGCATCCCCTTCCCGCCCCCGCCCGCCGACGCCTTGAGGACGACGGGGAACCCGGCCTCGCACGCGGCTTCTTCCGCCTCTTGCGACGAAGCCAACGGCGAATCGGTCCCGGGCACGACGGGCACGCCCGCGGCCCTCATGCGCCGACGGGCCTCCGTCTTGTCTCCCATCGCGCGGATCGCGGCGGCCGGCGGGCCCACGAACGTCATTCCCGCTTGCTCCACCGCCTCGGCGAAGTCGCCCCGCTCCGACAAGAAGCCGTACCCCGGATGGACGGCGACGGCACCGGCCCGGCGAGCCACGTCCAGGAGCTTGTCCACGGCGAGGTAGCTCTCGGAGGCCGGCGCCGGGCCGATGGCGTAGGCTTCGTCGGCGTGAAGCACGTGGGGCGACGTCCGGTCGGCCTCGGAGAACACGGCGATCGTGCGGATCCCCAGCTCCCGGGCGCCTCGGATCACCCTCGCCGCGATCTCGCCTCGGTTGGCCACCAGCACGGATTCGATCAACGGCCGGGACTTGGCTCCAGCGTGCGCGTGACGTCCACTCCTCTTGGAGCGGCCCCGCAACAAATGTCGCCGGCCCCCGCCGCAGGTCAAGCACGGCCCTCGCCGCGGTCGAGCGCGGCGCCGCCGAGGGCCCGTCCGGCTTTGCTACTCCACGGTCCCCGAGACCGTCGTCTGCTCGCCGTCCCGCCAGATGCGGAACTCGATCTCGTCACCCTCTTCGTAGGAATGGAGGATGCGACGGAACTCCTCCTCGTCCTCCACGTCCCGGCCGTCGATGCCGACCACCACGTCGCCGGCGGACAGTCCCAGGGTCGAGTCTTCGTCCGCGTCCGCCACCAAGACTCCCGTCTCGGTGCCGAAGTAGGCGCCGAGCCCGGGGTTGAGCTTCACCAAGTCGAGTCCGTGAACGCGTCCGAGTCCGATCCGGAAGACGGTGTTGAGGTCCGACATCTCCTGAACCCGAGCCCGCAGCTCCCTCTGCACCGGAGGGACGCGCCAGTTCCGGCTCTCTCGGACCCGGTCGCCCAAGTCGTGAAGGCGCTCCCTGTAGTCCGGCCCGAAGCGAAACCTCAAGGTGTTGAGGGTCCACTCGTGCGGTGTGTTGGGCGTCACCAAGAGGGCGTGGTCCTCGCCGTCGCGGCGCACGACCAGCTCCACCGGCTCCCCTGCCGCGGCATCCTCCAGCAGCGCGATCAGCCGCTGGCCTGGAAAGGACCTGTCGTCTTCGAACTCCCGCTCGATTGCGTCGTCCAAGGGAACCGCCAAGTCGTGGCCGTCGAAGGAGACGATCACGTCGCCGTCCTCGACCCCCGCTTTCGCGGCCGAGCTGCCGGACCAGACCGAGTGCACTTGCACGCCGACTGACTCCAGCTCCCGATCCAGCGCCGTGTTCAGCTGGACGCCCAGCATGGGACGGTTCCAGCTCAACACCCGGCCGCGCCGCGCCCGACGATCCTCTTCGTCCTGAGCCGCTGCTCCCGCCGGCCACGCCGAGGCTCCCGCCACGCCGATCCCGCACAGGACGAGCAACGCCCTGAACGCCCCTGTCCGCCTCCACTTCGTCGATTCCTTCATTTCCTCGTCCCCCGTTCCGGTCTTCCCTCCGACTTGGCCGGCCCCGGTGAAACTCCGGCAGCCGTCCGTACGGAAGATGCGACGCCGGGAAGGGCGACGAAGGTTGTCTCGGGGGGCGGCAACCGCTCTACAGAGGAATGTTCCCGTGCTTCTTGGTCGGGTTGGAGTCGCGCTTGGCCGAAAGCATGTCCAGCGCGTTGATCAGCCGAGGGCGCGTTTCGCGGGGATCGATCACGTCGTCCAGGTAGCCTCGGGCCGCCGCAACGTAGGGATGGGCAAACTTCTCCCGGTACTCGGCCATCTTGGCCTCGGTGGCGGCCGCCGGGTCGTCGGAGGCGGCGATCTCCTTGCGGAAGAGGACTTCGACGGCGCCCTTGGGACCCATTACGGCGATCTCCGCCGAGGGCCACGCCAAGTTCACGTCGCCGCGGATGTGCTTCGAGTTCATCACGTCGTAGGCGCCGCCGTACGCCTTGCGGGTGATCACCGTCACCTTCGGCACCGTCGCTTCGCAAAACGCGTAGAGAAGCTTGGCGCCGTGGCGGATGATCCCGCCGTGCTCCTGGCTCACCCCAGGCAGGAACCCGGGGACGTCCTCGAAGACGACCAGGGGGATGTTGAAGGCGTCGCAGAACCTTACGAAGCGGGCGCCTTTGTCGGAGGCGTCGATGTCGAGCACGCCCGCCAGCACCGCTGGCTGGTTGGCCACGACCCCTACCGAGTGGCCGCCCAAGTGGGCGAAGCCGGTCGCCAAGTTGCGCGCGAACCCGGCGTGGAGTTCGTAGAAGACGCCGTCGTCCACCACGGCCCGGATCACGTCCAGCATGTCGTAGGGACGGTTGGCGTTGTCGGGAACCACGCTCAGGAGGGCGGCGTCCCGGCGGTCGTGGGGGTCCGTCGCGTCGCCGGAGGGCGGCTTCTCCGTGTTGTTTTGGGGGACGTAGCGGAAGAGTTCTCGGACGGATGCAAGGCTCTCGGCCTCGGTGTCGTGGGCGAAGTGGGCGACTCCCGACGTCTCTGCGTGGACGTCCGCGCCTCCCAGCCCTTCCATGTCCACGTCCTCGTGGGTGACCGTCTTCACTACGCCCGGCCCCGTTACGAACATGAAGCTGGTCCCGCGCACCATGTACACGAAGTCGGTGATCGCCGGCGAGTAGACGGCTCCCCCGGCGCACGGACCCAGCACCACGCTGACCTGGGGGACCACCCCCGACGCCAGCGTGTTGCGAAGGAATATCTCGGCGTAGCCCCCCAGCGACGCGACGCCCTCTTGGATCCGCGCCCCGCCCGAATCGTTGAGGCCCACCAGCGGCGCCCCGTTCTTCAGGGCCAGCTCCTGCACCTTGACGATCTTTTCGGCGTGGGCCTCGCTCAGGGAGCCGCCGAAGACGGTGAAGTCCTGGGAGAAGACGTAGATCAGCCGGCCGTGGATCGTTCCCCAGCCGGTGACCACGCCGTCCCCCAGAACTTTCTGGTCGGCCAAGCCGAACTCCTCGCAGCGGTGCGTTACGAAGCGGTCCAGCTCGACGAAGGATTCGTCGTCCAGCAGGATGTCCAGCCGCTCCCGAGCCGACAGCTTGCCACGCTGGTGCTGGGTGCGCAGACGGGCCTCCCCGCCGCCCAGGACGGATTCGCGCCGGAGAGCCTCGAGGCGCTCCAGAGCCGCCTGATTCACGGGATCAGCGGCCGCCGGGGGATCGAGTCGGCGGCGACCGTGTCGGCCGCCACCGCGTCCAGCGGGTAAAGGGCGCCGTCGAAGATCCGAACCGGAAAGAACTCCTGCGTCAGGAAGCCGTCCGCCACCGAGTACGTGCCCGTGGCGCCCTCGAAGCTGTGGACTCCGGCCAGTGCTTCCATCGTCGGTGTCCCGGTGCGCACGCCCTCGGCCCACGCGGCCAAGGCGATTCGGAAGAGGTCGAACCCGGCGGCGGGGATGTTGCTGCGAAGCGACTTCTGAAAGTGCTCTTCGTAGACTGCCCTGAACTCCGCCGCTCGCATTGGGGCCGCGCCGGGAGGGGCCGAACTCACCGCCACGACCCGATCGGTGTGGCGCCCGTCCACCTCTGCCAGCAGCTGGGTGTCCGTCCACGCCGCCGTCCCCGCGACCTGGATGTTGGTGTCGTCGAGCTCGAAGAACGAGATCTGGGGCGCCAGCAGCGCCAAGTCGACGGGAGGCGCCAAGACGACCAGCAGCTCGGGGGCTAGGCGCTTGGCCTCTCGAAGGGGCTCGTCGAAGGTGGTGGTCCCGGGGGCGTAGCCGATCCTGCGAGCAAAGCCTCCGGAGTCGCCGAACTCCTTCAGGAAGGCGGAAGCCTCGATCGACTCGCCGGGGTTGCGAGAGTGGACGACCAGGGCGTCGGCGTAGCCCAGGCCGGAGAGGGCCTCCGCCAGGGTCCGCGCCGCCGAGGGTCCGCTCGCCTCCAGGCTGTAGACGCCGCGACGGCCCTCGGGGAGCAGTCCGGCCGTGGGCGAGAAGATTGGGAGATCGTCCGGCAACGCGGCTGCAACGGCCGTCACGTTGTCGTTGGAAAGGGGACCTAGAACCGCGACGACCTCCTGGGCCGCAAGAGCGGAAGCGGCTTGGGCGCTGCCGTAGGCCGTGCCCCTGCCGTCTTCGACGACCAGCCCGACCGCCGAGCCGCCCCGGCGGGCGGTCGCGACGGCGACCTCAACGCCCTCGAGAAACAGCTCCGCGTACTCCTGGTCCCGCGGCCTGCCCGTCAACGGCAGAACGACGCCCACGACCACCGAGTCGATCTGGGTCTCCGGCGTCTCGACACCCGCAAGCCGGGCCTGCTCGCGGTAGCGCCGGGACGACTCCGGGTCGCCCGACAGAGCGAACCGCAACGCCAGCTCGGCGACGACGGCGCCGAAGCGGGGGTCGCCCGATCGGACGTAGCTCGGGTCCGCACGACCGGCGATCTCTTCGACGGCGTGGCGCCCCAGGCGCGACACCGCTTCGGCCACGCGCTCGGGCGCACGGCTGTCTTGGTCCGCCTGCGGAAGCGCCAGGAACGCCTGGACCGCTTCCGCGTAGCGCGCCTCCTGGAAGAGGGCCTCCGCTCGCCGTTCCTGGGCGTCGCCCGCTTCCGCTAGCGCACCGGGCGACGGGCCAGCTGCCGGCCCCGGACCGGAGTTGGGGACGGGAAGCACTCCTGTCGCGCACCCCAGCAGCCAGCCGGCCAGCAGGACGAGCGCCGGCTTCGGCGTCACGTCGGAGATCAGGATCCGACCGGGGCGGCCTCGACGTCAGAGGCCTCGGCGTCAGTGGCCTCGTCATCAGAGGCCTCGTCGTCAGTCGCCTCGTCGTCAGTGGCCTCGGCGTCGCCGGCCACGGGGTCGGACGACTCTGCCTGCGACGCTGGGGCTTCCTGGGACGCCTCCGCCTGCGACGCCGCACCTTCCTCGGGCGCGTCCGCTTCGGCCTCGGCGGCCTGCTCCCGCTGTCGCTTCGGCGGCTTCAGCACCTCCAGCGCGATCCGCCGCTCCATGGCGTCGGACCCGATCACCCTGACTGGGACGGTCTCTCCGGCCCGGTAGTAGTCCTCCAGACGTTCCGCTTCCACGCCCGCGTGGGAGGTCGGGACGAACCCCTCCACGTCGTCGCCCAGGTCCACCACGACGCCGCTGTCCTGGATGCGAACGACCACGGCATCCTGCTCGTGTCCCCTGGACAGGCGGGCCACCAGAGCCGGCCACGGGTCGTCGTGGAGCTGCCTGATCCCCAAGGAGATCCGCTTGTTGTCGCCGTCCACCTCCAGCACCATCACTTCGGTCTCGTCGCCCTTGCGGACGATCTCCGAGGGGTGTTCCACGCGCCTCGTCCAGCTCATGTCGGAGACGTGGACCAAGCCGTCGATCCCCGGCTCGATCTCTACGAACGCTCCGAAGGAAGTCAGGTTGCGAACGGTTCCCGTCAGCTTGGTGCCCGAGGGATACTTCATCGGCAACCCCAGCCACGGGTCTTCCTGAATCTGCTTCATCCCGAGGGAGATCTTCTCGTCCTTCGAGTCCACCTTGAGGATCACGGACTCGATGAGGTCTCCGATCGACACCAGCTTGGACGGATGACGCACGTTGCGCGTCCAGGACATCTCGGAGATGTGGACCAGCCCCTCGACGCCCTTCTGAAGCTCCACGAAGGCGCCGTAGTTGGTGATGGAGACGACCTTGCCGCGAACCCTCGCTCCCACGGGGTACCGCTCGGCGATGTCGGTCCACGGGTAGGGCATGAGCTGCTTGAGCCCCAGGGAGAGGCGCTCCCGGTCCCAGTCGATGTCCAGGACCTTCACGTCCATGTTGTCGCCGATCCCCACCATCTCCGAGGGATGGCCCACGCGTCCCCAGGACATGTCGGTGATGTGGAGGAGCCCGTCCATCCCGCCCAGGTCGATGAAGGCGCCGAAGTCGGTGATGTTCTTGACCACGCCTTCCCGCACCTGGCCGACGAGAAGCTCCTTGACCAGCGACGAGCGCTGCTTCTTCCGCTCCCGCTCCAGAAGGATCCTCCGAGAGACGACGATGTTCCGCCGGCGCTTGTTGAGCTTGATGATCTTGAACTCGTACGTCTCGCCGATGAGGTCCTCGATGTTGGCGACCCGACGCAAGGCGATCTGCGAACCCGGGAGGAAGGCGTCCACGCCCATGATGTCGACGGTGACGCCGCCCTTGATCTTCCGACTGAGCAGACCCTTGACGGGCCGGTCGTTGTCGTAGGCGTCCCGGATCAGCTCCCAGACCCGCAGGAAGTCGGCCTTCTTCTTCGACAGGACGACCACCCCGTCGTCGTCCTCCAGGCTCTCCAGGAGGACTTCGACTTCCTGCCCGGGCTCGATCGTCCCCGCGTCCTTGAACTCGTCCAGAGAGACCGCGCCCTCGCTCTTGAAGCCGAACTCCAGGATGACGGTGGCCTCGGTGGTCCGCAGGACTCTGGCCTTGACGATCTGGCCCTCTCGGATATCGCCGCGGGCCGTCTGGTGGGCGTCGAGGAGGGCCTCGAAGTCCGCGCGGGAGACGTCGAGAACTTCTTGGCCGAAGGGGTCGTGGAAAAGCTCGGGAGAGATGTCCTCCGGCAGCAGACCGCTACCGCCTGTGGGCTCTGGACCCTCCGCCGGAGCAGATTCTGGCGTGTGGTTCATGGATGCGTGCTTCGCGGGTCCCCGGACGGGACCAGCGCTCCAGGTTGACTTCGTCCGGTTCGAGGAAGCCGACGGGCAAACCGGGCTGAGTGAATGGACCAACTTGCCGGAGTCGTCCCGTTGCGAACTCCGGGGTCTGTGGCGCGGTCGCGGCAACACCCGCCTGCGAAGACAGGAAGCCGGGACAGAAAGATTTTCAATTTAACCGATCCGAAAGGCGCGCTCAAGCAATCGGCTGAGCAACTCACGGGGGCGCACCGTCGCACCCATCTTTACGCGGGAGTTCACGAACGGTTTCGTCGACGCTCCACCAACTTGACGATCTCGTCGACCTGATCCTCGGGGAGGAGGTTGGTGGTATCCACCCGGACGGCGTCCGACGCGGCCGCCAGGGGCGCGGCTTCCCGCGACGAGTCCCGGGCGTCCCGCTCGCGCAGGCGGGCGGCTTCGGCTTCGATCCGGTCGGAGGACGGGGCGGCTTGGCCGTTCTGAAGCAAGCGGCGGCGCGCCCGCTCGCGTGCGTCGGCCACGAGGAAGACCTTCACGCCGGCGTCGGGGAAGACGACGGTTCCCATGTCGCGCCCCTCCGCAATCAGGCCCGGCCCCTGGGCGGCGGACCGCTGCAACGCCAGCAAGTGGTCGCGGACGGTGGGAACGCTGGACACTCGCGAGGCGAGGGACGAGACCCTTTCCGTGCGCAGCTTGCGGTTCGGGATGCGTGCCCCGGCGGCCCAGACCTCCATCGACCGGCCCCGCCACTCCACATGGACCTGGAGGGCGTCGAGTTCCGCCTTGGCGATCTTCTCCAGCGCCGACATCTCTCTGCCGGAGTCGAGGAGGCCCAGCGCGACGGCTCGGTAGATCGCTCCCGAGTCCAGGTGGCGGAAGCCGAGCTGGTCGGCCACCGCCTTGGCGGTCGTGGACTTGCCGGCCCCGGCGGTGCCGTCGATCGCGACGACGACGCACTCGGGGGGCGACGGACGCCCGTCGGTCCGGCCTACCTGGTCGAGCAACCGCCAGAAGCCCGGGAAGCTCACGTCGGCGACGGCTGGGTCGTCCACTTCGATGTCGCAGCCCTGCGTCGCGCCCAAGACGCCGAAGGCCATGGCGATGCGATGGTCGCCGAAGCAGCGGACCCGGCCTGCCAGCTTCCGCCGGGTGCCTTCGATCTCCAGGCCGTCGGGCAGCTCCTCGGCCTCGACGCCGACCCGCCGCAGGTTGTCCACAAGCGCCGAGATGCGGTCCGACTCCTTCACTCGGAGCTCCGCCGCCCCGGTGATCCGGGTGACTCCTTCGGCCCGGGCCGCCAGCGCCGCGAGGATGGGAAGCTCGTCGATCATCTCCGGTACTTCCGCGCCGCCGACCTCGACGGCGCGGAGTCCCCCCTGCCCTTCCACGCGCACGTCGCCGGCGGGCTCGCCCCCGAGCGACGTCTCGGCGGACACGCGCACCGTCGCACCCATGCGCGAAAGCACGTCCAGAAGCCCGGTGCGGGTCCTCGAGAGGCCCACGGCGCGCACGACCAAGCCCCGGGCCCCCGTCAGCGCGGCCCATGCCAGGAAGAACGCCGCCGACGAGAAGTCGCCGGGCACCGTAGTCTCCAGGGGCGCCAAGCGGGCGGGCGGCGGGGCGACGCGAACGACCCAGGCGCCGTCGTCGCGTCCCGCCTCCTCCACTTCAACGCCCATCGCCGACAGCATCCGTTCGGTGTGGTCGCGCGAGCGCCGGGGCTCGACGACCTCGGCCCCGGTTCCGGCGCCGACCCCTGCCAGGAGAACCGCGCTTTTGACCTGCGCGCTCGCCACCGGACTGGCGTGGGAGATCGCGCGGAGGTCGCCGCCCCGGATGCGGAAGGGGAGTCGGCCGTGTTGGTCCAGGTAGGCAACCGACGCGCCCATCCGCCGCAACGGCGCGACGATCCGCTCCATGGGACGGCGGACGAGGGAGGCGTCGCCCGTGAGGATCGCCGACAACGGCTGGGCGGCCAGGGCACCCGCCAGCAGACGCGCCCCGGTGCCGCTGTTGGCCAAGTCCAAGGGGGTCGCGGGCGTGCGCCAGGACCGCAGTCCGGTTCCGCGGACGCGCACGGGGGCCGTCGCAGCTCCTTCGAGGGCATCGATCTCCACGCCCAGCGCCTGGAGCGCCCGTCCGGTGGCCAGGGGGTCCGCGCTCCGCAAGAGGCCTTGGATGCAGCTTTCGCCGTCGGCGATCGCCGCCAGGATCAGCGCGCGCTGGCTGACCGACTTGTCGCCGGGCACCCGTATCGCGAGCGCCGGGCCGCTCGTCGTCCTCGTTCCGCCTGTCATACGCCCGTCATCGGGGCTTCTCTTGCCACTCCCGGCCGGCGAGCATCGCGTCGCTCAGCGCCTGCCGGTCCCCCGCTTCCAGCATCTGCCGAAGACCGTCGATCTTTTCCGCCAGCGCCCCCAGGGCGACTGCGTCCTCCCCTGCGGCGGCACGCAGCAACGGCTCCCACATTTCACGGCTGGAGCCGGCCAGGCGGGTCATCTCCCTTCCGCCGGGGCCCAGGTCGGACGACGCGAACCCTGCGTCGCGCAGAGTCCCGGCCAACGCCCACGCCGCCAGCTGAGGGAGGTGACTGGCCCAAGACATCGTTCGGTCGTGCGCTTCCGCGGAAGTGCGGCGCGGGCGTCCGCCGAGCAGCCGCCAGAACGCCGTGGCGCGTGCCTCCGCAACCGGGGCCGCCGGACAGAGCCACACCACCGCCCCTTCGAAGAGCTCCGCCTGGGAAGCGGCGTACCCGGATCGCTCCGAGCCGCACATCGGGTGCGCGCCCACGAAGAGATCGTCTGCGGCCCCGATCCGTTCGGCCCCCCGGCGCGCCGCCGCCGTCACGGGCGCCTTCAGGCTCGCCACGTCGGTAACCAGCGCCGCCCGTTGCCAGAACCGCGCCTCCGACTCCACCAACGCCACGGTGGCGTCCAGGGGCGCGGCGAAGACCACCACGGCGCCGTCGACAAGGCACTCGCCTAGGCTGCGTGCGCGCCGCACTCCGTCGCGGGCGGCGAGGGTGGCGGCCTCGGCGCTGGGGTCGATCCCATAAACAGGCGTTTCCGGCGCACGCCGCCGCAGCGCCTTGGCCACCGAACCGCCGATGACGCCAAGCCCGACGACCACCACGGACCGGCACCCCTCGGGAAGCCCCGCGGTACCGACAGTCTCCTCACTCACGGAACCCGACCTCCAGACGGAGGCCGTCGTAGGCCACCCGCGACGCCGGGAACACCGCCTTCGCCTCGGCTTCCAGCAGCTGGGGCGAGTCCGAATAGCGAGCCGACAGGTGGGTCAGCGCCAGCCGGCGCGCGCCGGCGCGGACAGCTACCCGAGCCGCGTCCGCCGCCGTCGAGTGGCCGGTTTCCCTGGCCCGCCGTCGCTCCTCGGCGCCGAAGGTGGCGTCGTGGATCAGCAGGTCGGCGCCCCGGGCGATCTCGACCGTCTCCGGCGACGGCCGGGTGTCGCCCGTGTACACGACCTTGCGCCCCGGCCTCGACGGCCCCACCACCTGCTCCGGCCTCACGACCCGTCCGTCCACCTCCACCGCTTGGCCCTTGTGGAGCCGTCCGAACAAGGGCCCCTCCGGCACGCCCAGGCGCCGCGCTTCGTCCACGTCGAACCGCCCCGGCCGCGCCTCCTCGACCAGCGCGTAGCCGAGCGCCTTGATGCCGTGGTCCGCCGGAAACGCTTGGACCGCCCAGCCGCCGAAGTCCACGCGCTCGCCGGGCTCGAGTCCCTTCACCTGCACAGGAAACGATACGCGCTCGACCCCCATGCGGACCGCACTGGACAGGACCCTCTGGGCGGCCCGGGGACCGTAGATCGTCATGCCGTCCTCCCGGCCCTGAAGTCCGAGGGTCCGCAAGAGGCCGGGCAAGCCCAGGAAGTGGTCGGCGTGGGCGTGGGTGACGAAGATCTCCGAGAACGAAAAGCCGGTGCCGAAGCGCATGATCTGGCGCTGGGTCCCTTCCCCGCAGTCCCACAGAAGGGATCGACCCTCCCGAAGGACGGCAATGCCCGCCACGTTCCTCGCGACGGTGGGGCGGGCCGCGGAGGTGCCCAGGAAGCGGATTCGGATCATGGGGGGCGGGACGCTTGCGCGTTCTCCTGGTCGAGCGGAGTGGCCCGGACGTGCCTATCTACCGGATACGCTGTCCCCATGCAACCAGATCGTCCATGCGGGCGGTCGAGTCCGGTCGTTTGCGGGCCGGTGGGGCTCGGCGTATCGTAAGGTCTGAAAACGCCAGTGGAGCACCAACGGGAGCCCGAACCGAAATGACGACCACCCGCACCGACGCCACCCGCCGACGCTTTCTCGGAACCGCCGCCGCGGCGATCGGGGCGAGCAGTCTGCCTTCGCTGAGGGCGAGCGCGACCGAGATCGCCGCCGACCTCGCTCGCCACCCCGGCTCGCCGCTGGAGACGGCGTCGGACGAAGCCTTCTGGGCGGAAGTCGCCCGGGCGTTCACGGTGGACCGGACGCTGGTCAACCTGAACAACGGAGGGGTCAGCCCGTCGCCGGCGTTCGTCCAGAACGCCATGAAGCGTCACCTGGACTACTCCAACGAGGCGCCCACTTACACGATGTGGCAGATCCTGGAGCCGCAGCGGGAGGGAGTGCGAGCGCGGATGGCCAGGGAGTGGGGCGTGGATGCGGAGGAGGTCGCCTTCACCCGCAACGCCTCCGAAGGGCTTCAGATCTGCCAGTTCGGGTACGACCTGAAGGCGGGCGACGAGGTGCTCACGACGACGCAGGACTACGGGCGGATGCTCACGACGTTCCGGCAGCGGGAGCGGCGGGAAGGGATCGTCATGCGGCAGATCAAGGTGCCGGTTCCTGCGGAGGATCCGGCGGAGGTGGTCCGGCGCTTCGAGGAGGCGATCACGCCCCGGACGCGGCTTATCCTCATGTGCCACATGATCAACCTGACGGGGCAGATCCTTCCCGTTCGGGAGGTGGTGCGGATGGCGAAGCGCCACGGCGTTCCCGTGATCGTGGACGGCGCCCACGCCATGGCCCACTTCTCCTTCAAGCTGTCGGAGCTGGAGTGCGACAACTACTCCACCAGCCTCCACAAGTGGCTCTTCGCGCCCCACGGCACCGGGCTGCTCTTCGTTCGCCGGGACGATATCCCCAATATCTGGCCGCTGATGGCGGCACCCGACCGGATGGACGGCGACATCCGCAAGTACGAGGAGATCGGCACGCACCCGGCGGCCAACTACCTGGCGATCGGCGAGGCGCTGACGTTCCACCAGGGGATCGGAAGCGACCGGAAGGCCGAGCGGTTGGTCTACTTGCGCGACTACTGGGCGAACCGGCTGCTGGAGAACGACCGGGTGAGCCTGAACACCAGCCAGAAGCCGGGGTTCGCCTGCGGCATCGCCAACGTCCACGTGGAAGGGCTGGACACGGCGTCCCTGAGCAACTGGCTGTGGGACAAGCACCGGATCATCAACGTGCCGATCGGCCACGAGGAGTGCGAAGGGTTGCGCATCTCGCCCAGCGTGTACACGACCCTGGAGGAGCTGGACCGCTTCAGCGAGGCGATGGAGCGGGCGATCAAGTACGGCCTGCCTGCGTGAGACGCGACGGCCCGGCTCCCGGGATGCGGTCGGGAGCCGGCGCGAGGAGGGCCTGGGCCTGGGGGCTGTTCGTCCTGCCCGCGCTGGCGGGCTTGGCGGCGGGCGGCGGGCCGCCCCATACGCAGCTGGATAGCTCCGACCCTGCCGACGGCGCCCGGCTGTCGGAACCGCCGGTCCGCGTCGCGCTCGACTTCTCGACCGACGTGCAGCTGGCGTTGAGTACCGTCTCCGTGCGCTTGGCGGAGAGTTGGGCGGCGGGCGGCACCCCCGAGTCCGCCCGGGCCGTGGCGGCGGGGGCGCTGCGGTACGACGCCGACGATCGGCGGGACGTTCTGGTTCTGCCTCTGGCCGAACTGCTGGCGAGCGGCGTCTACGCCGTGGCGTGGACCACCGCCGGCCCAGACAGCCACCCGATCTCGGGCGAGTTCGGCTTCGAGGTGGGCGCCCCAACGGCACCGCAACGGGCCGACTCCCAGCCTCCGCAGCAGGCCGGCGCCCAGGATGCCGAGGGTCCACGGCAGTCGGACGACCCGGCCGGCGGCGGGCTCTCCTTCGCCGTCTTCCTCTCGACCGCGGCCCGCTTGCTCTTCTACATGGGGACCGTGGGGCTGATCGGGGCGCTGGCGTTCCGGGTGCTGGTGCTGGCTCCGGTCGAGCGCGCCGGAGGGACCTCGGCGGTGCCGATGCTGGTGCTGGCGTGGACTTGGCAGATCGCAACGATGAGCGTCGCCGCGCTGCTGGCGTCCATTCCCCTGCGGCTCTGGCACCAAGCGCGGACCCTCTTCCCCGACGACCCCTTCGGCAACTTGGCCGCCCTGAGCCAGACCGCCTGGGGCGGTGGATGGTGGCTCCACGTCGGTGCCGGCTTGGTGGCCGCGGCAGGGATGTGGCTTGCGCGGCCGCTGGGGGAACGCGCTCGAGGGTGGGCGGTCGCAGCGGTCGGCGTGCTGCTGCTTCCCGTCGTGGCCGCGGTCTCCGGCCACGCCTGGGCGACGCAGCCACGAGGCCTCGCCGTCGGCGCGCTCTACTTGCACGTGCTGGCCGCGAGCATGTGGCTGGGCGGCCTCTTCTGCTTGGTGTTCGCCGGGATACGCGCACTGAGGACCACCCAGGCGGCGGACGGCGGCGCTCTCGTGGCCAGCGGTCCAGCCTCCCTGGCATTCGTGGAGATCGTCGCCGCGTTCTCCCGACTCGCGGTGGTGGCGGTGGCGCTGCTGGTCGTCACCGGAACGGCCAACGCCTGGCTGCGCCTGGACGCCGTCTCCCAGCTGTGGACCACGCCCTGGGGACGCACGCTTCTCGGCAAGGCCGGCCTTGCCGCCGCGACGATGGCGATCGGGTTGTACAACTGGCGGGTCGTGCGGCCGGCACTGATGGAGAACCCTCGCCCCGGGGTGCTCCAGAGGCCGGCACTGCTGGAGCTGGCCCTGGGTGCCGCAGCCCTCGTCGCCACGTCGTGGCTGGTGGTGCAGTCGCTGGGCTGACCTTTAGCCCTTTTTTGATCCGTCGGAGCGAAGTGGATATGATGCCGCAGGAGGGCTGGAGCCGCTCGCGCACGGTCATTGGCGCGGCGGACGGTCTTCGGTGGCCGGCAGCAATCGAACGAGGCTAACGCCATGATACGCAGGACCGCGATTCTTGTGGCCGGCCTTGGGCTGGCCGTTCCCGCCCCAGCCGCTCCCACGCTGGCCGCCGCGGTGCAGCGCCAGGAGCTGGACCTGGACGCTCTGGTCGGCTGGCCGTTCCCGTCTGGGCTGGTGGCCGCGGCTTCGGCGCCGGTGGTCGCCTGGGTGCGCAACGAGCGGGGGGAGCGGAACGTGTGGGTGGCGAGGGGCCCGGAGTGGAGCGGCCGCGCGGTCACCGAGTTCAGCGGCGACGACGGCCAGGAGATCGGTGGGCTGGCCGTCTCCGCGAACGGGCGCGTCGTGGCGTTTGTCCGGGGAGGGGCTCCCAACCGGGCCGGAGAGATCCCCAACCCCACCAGCGACCCCCGCGGCGCTCGGCGGGAGGTATGGACGGCGGACCTGGGCGGAGGCGGCGCTGCCCGGCTCGTCCAGGGCCACTCACCGCTCCTGACGGCGGACGGCAGCCAGCTCTACTACATCCATGACGACGTGATCCTGCGGCGGGCCGTCGGCGACCCGGACGCGGAGCCGGAAGAGCTGGTGACGGGCCGGGGAAGCCCCGGCGAGATGATCCTGTCGCCCGACGAGACCCGGCTCGCGTGGACCAGCCGGCGGGGAGACCACGCCTTCGTCGGCGTGCTGGAGTTGCGCGACCGCTCCCTGCGCTACCTGGACCCTTCGGTGGACCGGGACGGAAGCCCGGTGTGGTCGCCGGACGGGCGCGAGGTCGCCTTCATGCGAATCCCCAACCGGAAGGATCAGCTGCCGTTCTTCGCGGTCCGGGAGTCGACGCCGTGGAGCATCCGCGTGGTGAGCGTGGAGGACGGGGACGGGGCGGCGCGGACGGTGTTCGCGGCCTCGCCCGGCGCGGGAAGCGTCTTCAACGCGGTGTCGGCCGGCCGCCAGCTCTTTTGGGGCCGGGGCGGACGGATCGCGTTCCCTTGGGAGGGTGCCGGCTTCCGCAACCTCTACTCGGTGGCGGCCGACGGCGGGAGCGAGCTCCGGCCGATCGCGGTCGGCGACTTCGAGGTCCAGTACGTGGCCCAGGTCGCCGGCGGCGACGCGCTGATCTTCTCGTCCAACCAGGGCGACACGGACCGGCAGCACCTTTGGCGCGGCGCAATGGACGGATCGGACACGCGGCAGATCACGCCGGGCGACGGGATCGAGTGGCAACCCGCTCCCACGGCAGACGGCTCGGTGGCGTTCCTGGCGTCGTCGGGAACGGCGCCGGCCCACGCCGAGGTCCTCCTAGCCGAACGGCAGTGGCTGGTGGCCGAACAGCAGGCCGACCTGCCCACGGGCCTGGCCGAGCCGCGCCAAGTCGTCTTCACAGCCCCCGACGGAACGCCCATTCACGGCCAGCTCTTCCTGCCGCAGGACGCACTACCGGCCGAGGGCTGGCCCGCCGCCCTCTTCCTCCACGGCGGCTCCCGACGGCAGATGCTCCTCGGCTTTCATCACCTGGGCTACTACCACAACGCGTACTCCTTCAACCAGTACTTGGCCTCCAAGGGCTACGCGGTCCTGTCGGTCAACTACCGCAGCGGGACCGGATACGGGATGGCGTTTCGGGAGGCGGAGAACTACGGGGCCGGGGGCGCGTCGGAGGTCCAGGACGTGCTGGGCGCGGGCGTGTACATGGCGGGACGGGACGACGTGGACGCAACCCGGATCGGCCTTTGGGGCGGCTCCTACGGCGGCTACCTGACCGCCCATGGCCTTGCCCAGGCCTCGCGCCTCTTCCGCGCCGGCGTGGACGTTCACGGCGTGCACGACTGGAACCCGGTGATCCGCAACTTCGTGCCGTCCTACGACCCGGCGGCGCGGCCCGAAGTCGCCCGCTCCGCCTTCGAGTCCTCCCCCATGGCGTTCCTGGACGGATGGAGGTCACCGGTCCTGCTGATCCACGGCGACGACGACCGCAACGTGCCGTTCAGCGAGTCGGTGGAGCTGGCGGAATCGCTGCGAAGCAGAGGCGTGCACGTGGAGCAGCTGGTGTTCCCGGACGAAGTCCACGGCTTCCTGCTGCACCGCAACTGGATGGCGGCGTTCCGGGCGGCAGCCGAGTTCTTCGACCGCCTCTTGGCGGGCGCGGGCGCCGGAGCCGACGGCGGCCCGAACGGCCATTGACCGGCCCGACGACTTCCTACCCGCGCACCTCCGCCAGCTTCGCCAAGTCGCCCCCCGCCGGGGTCTGGAAGACCCGCAGGCCGAACTTGGGCAACACCGCGATCAGATGGTCGAAGATGTCGCCTTGCAGGGACTCGTAGCTGGCCCATGCCGTGTCCGAGGCGAAGCAGTATATCTCGATGGGAACGCCCTGCGCCCCCGGGGCCAGCTGTCGCACCATCAGCGTCATGCCCTTGTTCGTGCCAGCGTGCGTCTGCAGGTAGCGAAGCACGTAGGCCCGGAACGTTCCCAGGTTGGTGAGGCGGCGGAGTTCGGGCTCCGTGTCCGGCTCTGCGGCCGACGTCGCGGTGTCGGCGTTCGCCCGGACGGCGTCCCCCTTGGCCGTGTTGTGGCGCGTGATCTCGTCGTGCTTCGCCCGCATGTAGTCCCGCAGCATTTCGCGCCGCGACAGCGCCTCGATTTCGTCGTCGGTCAGGAACCGCACCGAGTTCATGTCGATCCTCAGGGAGCGCTTGATCCGGCGGCCCCCGGACTCGGACATGCCCCGCCAGTTCTTGAAGGACTCGCTGATGAACTTGTGCGTGGGTATCGTCGAAATCGTCTTGTCCCAGTTCTGGATCTTGACGGTGTGCAAGGCGATGTCGATTACGTCACCATCGGAGTTGGCCTGGGGAACCGACACCCAGTCGCCGATCCGGATCATATCGTTCGACATGATCTGCACGCTGGCGACGAGCGACAGGATCGTGTCCTTGAACACCAGCATCAGAACCGCCGCCAGAGCGCCCAGTCCCGAAAGGAAGACGACGGGCGACCGGCCGAGGAGGACCGCCACCGCCACAACCGCCGCCGTAATGTACGCCAACAGGCTGAGGACCTGCAGGTAGCCCTTGACCGGGCGCGACTTGGCGTCGGTGTAGGTTTCGTTGTAGATGTCGTTGACGGCGTCGAGAAGCGCATTGAACGCTCGTGCCAGCGTCACCACGACGTACGCCGCCGACAGCCGCTGCAGGACGATCCACAACACCACGAGCACGCCCTCGGGGGGAATCAGGCTCGCCTGCGGCAGGCTGAGGGCCGGGCCGCTGCCGTAGTAGATGATCAGCGCCGGAATCATGCGGGCAAGCCGCAGGAAGAAGTCCAAGGTGAGGCGGGTTCGGGCCGTGAAGTGTCGAAACGCACCGCTGAGGAGGCGCTTCGCGACACGACCTGCGATCCAGGCGGCCAGGGCCAGGCTGGCGAAGGCAATCAGAGCCCAAAGCCAGTTCTCGGGAACCGCGGGAAGCTGAGGTATGACGGGCTCGGGAAGCTGAGGCATGGCGGGCGGCCCTAGCGCGACTCGCCCAGCTCTTCGGCCAGGAGATCCAGCGCCAGGTTCACGATCCCGACCAAGTGCGGATGGGCGCGGTTGCCGTTGGTCAGCAGCGCGACGCCGAACCCCCGGGTCCGGTTGCCCGACGCGAACGCCGTGTAGCCGGGAACGCTGCCGGAGTGGGCGAAGTAGCGCTCGCCGTCGCGATCCGACACCCACCACGTGAGGCCGTACCCCGGGTTTTCGTGGCCCCATCCGCCGCCCATCGGCTCACCGGCGAACTGTTCGTACTGGAGCGAATGCATCTCGTCCAGGGTCTCGGGCTGAAGCAGCCGTCCGTCGCCCCAGGCCCCGTCTCCCAGGTTGAAGCGAACCCATGCGGCTTGGTCGTGGACGGTGCCGTAGACGATCCCCGCCGGCCAGACGTTGGCCTTGAGGCGGACGGTCGGCGCGTTGCGGCCCGTGTTCTCGTCGGGCACGTAGGGGAAGGCCAGCCGCTCCGCCACGCCGGGGGGCGGGTCGAAGGCGGTGGAGGTCATGCCCAGGGGCGCCCATACGTTTTCGCGCACGTACTGCTTGTAGGGCCTGCCGGAGAAGGTCTCGACCAAGCGGCCGACCAGGGAGTAGGCCATGTTGGAGTATACCACGCCCTGCAGCGGAGGCGTCTCCACGCGCAGGGAGTCGCGAAGGTACTCGTCCAGGGAGAGGGGCGACGTGTCCCCCCACACGGCGTGGGGGCCGAAGTCCACCGGCATCCCGGAGGTGTGGGTCAGGAGGTGGCGGAACCTCACCGGGTCGTCGGGGTCCTCATCGCGGATCAACAGTCCGTCCAAGTGGTCCCGAACCGGGTCGTCCAAGGCGAAGTTGCCCCGCTCCATCTGTTGCAGGAGGGCGACGGTGGACTGCGCCTTGAAGGTGGAGCCGATCAGGTAGACGGTGTTGGTGGTGGCCGGCGTGCGCGCCCACAGGTTCGACTGGCCGAACGCCGCGCTCCACAGCTCGCCCTGGCGGTCGGTGAGGGCGACCGTCACCGAGGGTATGTCGCCCTCGACCATGGCGCGGCGGATCTCGGGCGCCAAGCGCGCGGCCACGGCCTGGACGCCGGATTGCTTGCCGGGTCCGTAGAGGACGTGTCCGGGGCGCGCGCCGGTGTGCTGCCCCCCGTCTTCGATCACCACCTCGCCGTTCACCAGCACGTACTCGATCCCTGCGGGGAAGCGCACGGGCTCGTCGTAGGTGGCCAGGTCCTGGACGGCGTCGAGGTCGAAGACGGTCACGTCGCCCCACGCGCCCTCCCGCAGGACGCCCCGGTCGTGAAGGCGCATCCGCGCGGCGGGCCACGACGTCATCTTGCGCACGGCTTCTCGAAGGGTGAGGACGCGCTCGTCGCGCACGTACTTGGCCAGGATGCGCGGGAAGGTGCCGTAGCTCCTGGGGTGCGGAAGGCCCAGCCCGTCCACCTCGCCCGGCGCGAGGGCGGCCCCGGCATCGCTGCCGATGCTCGTCCACGGGAGCTGAAGCGCCCAGCGCACGTCGTCCTCGCTCATCATGTGGTAGATCGCCATGACGCGGCCTTGGCCCTCCGCCACCAAGTCCCAAGCGGCGTCGGCCGGGTCCTTGCCCTGCTCGCGGGCGATCTCGGCGATGTTCCTCCCCTCGAAGCGGGCATTCTCGGGGTTGCGGGCGTTGACCAGGACCACGCGGTCCCAACCACCGGAAGCCTCCACGATGTTCCACCAGCCCTCGTAGCCGGTCTCCAGCTCCTCCTTCATGCGGCTCCGCACCTCGGGGCGCCCGATGCGGGCCCGCACCGAGTCGATCCCGCCCTCGTGGACCCACGACGGGATCGTGGCCTCCAGCCCCGTGCCTCCCGCCGTGTAGGGGTACATGTCCGCGGCCACGTCCACCCCGCGGGCCCGGGCGTCGTCGATCTCTTGGGCCGCCTCGCGGATCAGCGCGCCCCAGCCCGGCTCGTAGGCGGCCTTGTAGTGGAAGATCTCGACGGGCAGTCCGGCGCGCTCCCCGATCTCGATCGCCTCGCGCACGGCGCCGACCAACCCCTTGCCTTCGTCCCGGATGTGGCTGGCGTAGATGCCGCCGTGGGCCGCCGCCGCCTTGGCGACCTCCACCAGCTCGTCGGTGGACGCGAAGGAGGAGGGCGGGTAGATCAGCGCCGTGGTCATCCCCATGACGCCCTGACGCATGGCGCTGGCCATGATCTCCCGCATCTCGGCCAGCTCGGCCGCGTCGGGCGGGCGGCTCGATCGGCCCACGACGGCGACCCGCGCCTGGGTCTGGGAGAAGTAGCTCCCGAAGTTGACGGAGATGCCCTTCGTCTCCAGGTCGCGGAAGTAGGCGGCGATCCCGTCCACCGCGACGGGCGTGCCCCCTTCCCCGCCGATGGCGGTCGTGACGCCCATGCGCAGCTTGTTCTCGGCCAGTCCGTTGCGCGGAAGAACGCCGCCGGACTGGTCCATCATGTCGATGAAGCCGGGGGCCACGTAGAGGCCGCGCGCATCGATCTCCCGCCGTCCTGCGCCGGCGACCCGACCCACGCGGACGATCCTTCCGTCGTCGACGGCCACGTCGGCGGCGACCCACGGGTTGCCCGCGCCGTCCAAGACCCGCCCGCCCCGGATCACCACGTCGTAAACGATCGGGGCGGTCTGGCGGGCGGAGGGCGACTGGCCGACTGGCGCGGGACCAGCGGGCACCGCCGTCGCCAGGACAGTCGAGGCGGCCAGCGCGGCGGCTAGGGCCAAGCGGCTCCGAAGCACGGAGGCGGACGAGTGGAAGCGGCGCGGCATGAGTTCCCCTTGCGCGGGGTGTGAGGAGATGGTGGGAAACGCGGGTGGTGCGACAATCGGACCGCAGCCCCTTCGGGTCAAGGATCGGTGGGCAAGGCGCGGCTGGTCCGTGGGTCGGGAGCGTTCTTGCGCGCCTTCTCTCCAGCCGTTACATATCAAGGGGAAGCGACGTTACCTCTCGACACGCGACACGCCGAGCTGCCCGTGATCAAGCCAGCCTTCCCGCAACCTAGTCGACGCCCGCCAGTCGTGTCCGATCGGATGGAGATCGGCGTTGAGCCGGTCTACTCCCACGGCCACTCCACGCCTCCCGACCGCCATGTGTTCGCCTACTTCGTTCGGATCAAGAACGTCGGCGACCGGCCGGCCCAGCTCTTCTGGCGTCACTGGAAGATCCACGATCCCGTGGCCGGCGATCAGGAGGTGGAAGGCGAAGGCGTCGTGGGCGAGTCTCCCTTGCTAGGACCCGGCGACGTGCACGAGTACTACAGCTACTGCATTCTGGAAGGCCGCAACGGCCACATGGATGGGTTCTACCACTTCCGCGAGAAGGACGGGTCCGTCTTTCGAGCCGAGATCCCCCGGTTCTTCTTGCAGGTGCCTCTGAGCACCGGGGGGCCCGTGGCCTGACGCCGCCGGCTCCAGCCCGACGCCGCCGCCTATTGGAACTCGGCTGCGGCCCCTAACTAATGCGCCGGTAGACGGCTTTGCTCACGCTCTCGGTGCCGTCTTCCAGCGTGCGGCGGTACTCGTTGTCGATCGTGTTGCCGTCCTCGGAGAGCACGTTGACGATGACTTGGTAGACCTCGCCGTTCCGGCTGTTCAGAATCCGGTTGGTGCGCTCGTCCACGACCTCGACCGCCGTTTCGGCGTTCTGCTGACCCGTCACCGGTCGGAAGACGCCGTCGAAGAGCGTGGTGTAGCTCCACTCGGACTCCTCGCCCTCGGAGTTGGTGCTCGCCACCGTGATCTTCATGCCGCCGTCGCCCCAAGGCTCGTAGGTCATGACGTTCTTGTACGGCGCCGGTCGATCCGACTCGAGTTGCCACGCGCCGAAGCGGGAGTTGGACGCGACGTCGGCGTCGGCCGAGGCGTCTGTGGGATCGGCATCCCGATCCGGTTGCTCGCCTCCGTCCTGGGGCCCGCAGGCGATCGCGGGAACCGCGAAGAGGGCGACGAGTAGGACAAGTAGGGCACGACGGTTGAGAATGTTCATCTGGCTGGCGGGGGTCGGAGGCTGGCACCCTGTGGAGGGCCGTTGAAGAGTCCGGTTGCCGGAATCGAGTTGCGAATACTACGCTCTCCCGGCACCGGGAGAAACCCCCCCGAGCGCCGAGCGGAAACACTGCGTCCCGCAACGGCGTAACCAAGGGCGCACCGTGGTACGCTCGACGAGCCCATCCTAGTCCCCCTCGCGGGCAAGGCTTCATGCCGCAACTCTCCTGTCCCGGACCCCCCGACCGACGTGCCCGCGGGCGGACGAGCGTACGTATCGCTGCGGCCGCCCTCTGCGCCGCGACCGCTCTTTCGCCTCCCGCCGCGGCCCAGGACGAAGACCGGATCTGGGGACGGGTCCTGACCGCTTCCGGCGAGCGCTACGAAGGCTTCATCCAATGGCGCGTCCGAGGCGCCCAGGACGGAACCAGCTGGGTCGACTTCTTCGACGGGCGAGCCGAAGGCATCGCCGAACACTACGAGGACTGGCTCGTCGCTACGGGCGCGAGCCGGCCGGTTCGGACGATCGAGCTGCACGGCTACCGCGTCTCGTGGAACGAAGAGGACCCAGAGTTCCCCCGGTGGGCACGGGCCCCGATCCGCTTCGGGCAGCTCGCGTCCGTCGCGGTCCTCGAAGACGGCAGCGTCAACCTGACGTTGCGTGCCGCGGTCGGCGGCGGCACGGGCACGGCCTCCTTCTCCCCTCGCGGGAGCGCGCTGGGAGTCTCGCGGCCGTACTGGAACAGCTGGGCCCTTACGGTGCAGGAGCCCGGAGGCGACCGGGACCGCGTGTGGTGGGACGAACTCGAGCGCGTGGATTTCGCCGCTCCGCCGGTGGGCGTCCATGCCGAGTCGTCGCGCCTTCACGGCACCGTCGAAGATCGCTTCGGGCGCGCGTTCACCGGTTACTTGGCGTGGGACTCGGACGAGGTGCTGGGTTCGGAGGTCCTGGACGGCGAGGACGAAGAGAGGAAGGACCGAGAGATCGCCTTCGAGGAGATCGTGTCGATCGAGCGCAGCTTGGCCGGCGCGCGGGTGGTCCTGAAGTCGGGGGAGACGTTGGAGCTGTCGGGGTCCAACGACGTGGACAGGGGGAACCGGGGCGCGCGAGTCTTCGATCCGTCGTTGGGCATGGTCGAAGTCGAGTGGGACGAGTTCGGCGTCCTTCGCCTCCATCCTCCAGCCGAGAGCCACGCGGGCTACGAGTCGTTTTCCGGGAGCTGGCCGCTGTTCGGCACGGTCACGACCCAGGACGGCGAAGCGGTTGCGGGACGGATCCGATGGGAAGGGGAACACGAATGGTCTTGGGAGCTGCTCCGAGGCGAGTCGGACGAAGTGAAGTTCAGCATCGAGTTCGGGCGGATCGAGCGGATCGAGCGGGGAGCGGAGGCCGGCGCCCGCGTGACCCTCGTGGATGGACGGCGATTCCATATCTCCGGGTCGCCCGACGTGGGTGGGGACAGCCGGGGGATCTTCGTGTTCCCCGATGGGAGCGCGCCTTGGCGGTACGTCTCGTGGGAGGACTTTCGAGATGTGCGCTTCCAGCACGAGGGCGACGGGAGGACCGGCTCGTGAGGACGGCGAGGGCGCTCGCGCTGGTGCTGGCGCTCGTCCCGGCCGCCGCCTCGGAATCCGCGGCCCAGCTCCCGCAGCGGAGCTTCGCCCGCGACGCCTTTCTGGATCCCGTGGCGCGGGAGATCTACGTGGCGGCCGTGGAACGATGGAGCGCGCTGGACGAATCGATCCTGCGATACACGGCCCGGATCGAGCAGCGGGTGGCCGCGGCGATCCGCACGCCGCTCAAGGACCGGGTCATCTACCGCAACGAGACCGCCGTGCGGGCGTTCTGGGACCGGGACCACGATCCCGTCGTCCAGGTGCTGGGCACGCACTCCAGCTACCCGGGGCGCGACATCGCCGTACGGGAGGGCGACCTGGACTGGCTCGACGACCTGCCGTTCGACGAACCCTTCCAGCCCGGCGGCGACAGGCTCCTCTTCGGGCTGGCGGATTCGGACGAGGACTACATGAGGGTCGACGTGGACGACCGGGGCACCCGCGAGTCCAACGACGCCCTCTGGCTGGCGCATCCGCTCGCGGCCGAAGCCGACGTCCACTACCGCTTCCGGAGCGGCGACACGCTCACCGTCTCCTTCCCCGACGGTCGGAGGTTGCAGGCGGTCGAGCTGGAGGTTCTTCCACGGGAGGCCGATGCTCACCGCATTACCGGCGCGCTGTGGATCGAACCCGGGTCCGGCGCGCTCGTTCGGGCGGTCTACCGGCTGAGCCGGGAGTTCGACGCGATGCGGGACGTGCCCGAGCTCCAGACCGAGGACGCCCAGAACGCGATCCGGTGGGTGCCCGGGCTCTTCAAGCCGTGGACGTTCGACCTGAGGATGATCGCAGTCGACTACGGGCTGTGGGACTTCACGGTTTGGCTGCCCCGAACGATGAGGATGGAGGGCGAAGCGGCGGCGGGGATCATCAAGATACCAGTCTCGATGGACGTGTCGTACCAGATCGAGTCGGTGACGACCGAGGAGGACGAAGCGGCCCCGGCCGCCGGGCCGGACGCGGAAGCGGCCTTGCAGGAACGCCACTTCGACACGCGGGACGAAGCGATGGCGTTCATCGCGGGCTTGCTGTCCGACGGCGACGTCCCGTACGAGCTCATGGACGAGTCGGAGCGGCCCGCCCAAGAGCGCGAGTCGGTCCTCATCGTGCCCGAGGAGCGAAGTCGGGTCGCGGTCAGTCCCCACCTGCCCCCGCCGATCTGGGAGGATGCGGTAGGGTTCCCCTCCGACGCCGAGCTGGAAGCGTACGTCCAGAGCCTGGCCAAGCTCCCCGCCCCGCCCCTGCTGTCCAGCCGCGTCCGCTACGGCCTGGGACCGGTGCGCTACAACCGGGTCGAGGGGCCTGCCGCGGGAGGCAGTCTGGACGTCGGTCTGGGCCGGCGGTACTCGGTGCGGGCGACGGGCCTGCTGGGACTCGCCAACCTTCGGCCCGACGTGCGCATCGAGCTGGAGCGCTCCACGGTCCTGCGCCGCCTCTCCCTGGAGCTGTACTACGAGCTGCGCGCGACGGATCGCGACGGGGGACACTTCGGCCTGGGCAACTCGGCCAGCGCGTTCCTCCTCGGCAACGACTGGGGCGACTACTACCGGGCAACCGGCGCCGGCTTCGTATGGCGGCCCCCCGCGGTGGCCCGGGAGTCGTTCGAGCTGCGGGTGTTCGGCGAGCGCCAGAAGACGGTGGAGGCGCACACGGACTTCGCGCTCTTCAAGGCGTTCACCGACGGATGGACCTTCCGCCCCAACCCGGCGGTGGACGACGTCGTCGAGGGCGGCGTCGAACTTCGAGCGTCGCCCTGGTGGGGCAGAGACCCGACAGCCTCCCAGTTCGGCTTGGAGATGCGCGGAAGGGCGGCTGCGTGGCGTCCCTTGGGAGGCGGCGAGCGGGCCCAGTACGTGGAGGCCGCGGCCGTTGCCAGGGCCGCCCTGCCCCTCACCGGAGGCGAGTGGAGCGCGTGGCGGCTGGGGGCCGAGCTCGGCGGGGGGTCCGTGTGGGGCGAGGCGCCGGGTCAGCGCGCTTGGTACTTGGGCGGCCCCACCACGCTGCGGGGGTTCCAGCCTGCAACGGCATCGGGGACGGCGTTCATGCGGGGGCGTCTGGAGGTGGCGCGCACCTACCACGCCGTCGGGGCCAGCCTCTTCGGCGACGCAGGATGGGCGGGCGTACGGGACGGGGACGACTTCGACGCGGGCGACGTGCTCTATGGGATCGGGGTCGGGGCCACCTTCCTGGACGGCCTGCTCCGCCTCGACGTAGCACGCGGCCTGAACGGCCCCGACCCAAGCTTCGCCTTCCACTTCAACGTGGACGCGATCTTGTAGCGCGGAACGCCGTTTGACAGCAGGCGGCTCGGGAGGCTACAACGCTAGCGCACCCCTTCGGCCGTCCCCCGGACAGGAGACAGAACCCATGCGGCTCGCGCTCGTTGCCGTTGCCTTCGCAACCATCGGCGCCGGGGCCGGTCCCGCCCCGGGGCAGCAGGCGTCACCCATGGCGGCGTCACCCATGGAGGTCGCCGAGCCGTTCAAGGTCGGCACCTTCGAGATCGACGGCGCGGCGCGGGTCGGACTCGTGCTTCGGGACGCGCTGGTCGTGACGATCGGCGAGGCGAACGAGGCGCTCGAGCGGAACCCTGCCTATCCGCCCGTTCCCATGCCCCAGGACATGCTCGACCTGATCGGCCGCTACGAGTACGGCGTCAAGCGGCGGCTGTACGAGATCGTGAACCACATGGCGGACCACGAGATGATCGACGGGGACCCGCGGCCGGAGTTCGTGCACGCCGTGGAAGACGTGCGGACCCTTCCCCCGATCATGTACCCGGGCAAGATCCTCAACGCGGCGGTCAACTTCTACAGCCACGTGGAGGAGTCGGGAACGCCCGAGGAGCGCGCCGAGGCCCGGCGGCAGCGCCGGGAGAACCGGGGCGTGCCGTACCTCTTCCTCAAGCCCTCCCGGGGCGCCGTCGTGGGGAACGGGGACCCCGTGGTGATCCCTTGGGGCCGGGACCGCACCGACTGGGAGGTCGAGCTGGGCGCGGTGATCGGGCGGGCGGCGAAGTACGTGTCGGCCGCCGAAGCCGAGGACCACGTGTTCGGCTACACCGTGACGCTGGACATCTCGGACAGAGGCGGGCGTCCTCCCGGAGGCAACCCCCTGCGCTCCGACTGGTTCGTCGGCAAGGGCCACGACACCTTCGCGCCGATGGGACCCTGGATCGTTCCCAAGGAGTTCTACGGCAACCCCATGGAGAAGCTGCGCCAGACCCTGAGCGTCGGCGGCGAGCAGATGCAGGAGGCCCAAGCGGGCGACATGATCCACACGCTCTGGGAGCTGGTCGAGTACGGCTCGTCGATCATCACACTCTTCCCCGGCGACGTGATCAACAACGGGACGTCCGGGGGCGTCGGCATGGGCACGGCCGTGCGCGGCGAGCAGCGCTTCCTCCAGCCCGGCGACCTGATCGAGGCGACGATCGACGGGATCGGCACGTTGCGGATGCCCGTGGTGGCGGAGGGCGAGCCCGAGGGTGGAACGGGCGCGCGCCTGCCGCCGGTGGGCTCGTACCGGCGCAACTGAGCGAGCTCTGGCACCCAAGTGCCGGGGGCGGGACTCGAACCCGCATGGGGATTACCCCGGGGGATTTTAAGTCCCCTGTGTATACCGATTTCACCACCCCGGCGGACCGGACGCGACCCTGGCGGGCCGCAACCGTGCACGATCCAACAGTATAGCCCGACGACCCTGCCGGACGACCCGAGCGGGGACGACGGCGCGCCCTACCCTGCCGCCGCCAGCAGGCCGATCCCCGCGAAGACCAGCGCGGCACCGGCCGTGCGGATGCGGCCGAAGCGCTCGCCCAGCAGAAGCCAGCCCGCCGCGGCGCCGAAGACGATCCCGGACTCCCGGGCCGCGCCCGCGTAGCTGATCGGGGCGATCCGGAACGCCTGCAGCACCAGCGAGTAGGCGGCGAGGGTCATCACGGCGATCGTCACGATCCTGGGGAGGTCGGTGCGGAGGACTTGGAGGACCTGGCTTCGGCCGCGCTCGGGACCGCCGCCGCGGAACGCCAGCGCTTCGCGCAAGGCCAGCAGGGGCACGAGCGCCGATCCGGAGAGCGCGAACACCAGCACCAAGTAGGGCAGCGGCGACCAGCGGCGGACTCCCGCCGCGTCGATCGCCGTGTAGACGGAGACGAGAAGCGCCACCAGGAAAGCGGTGCCGGCGCCCTGGGCGTGGGGCCGCAACGCCCGCAGCCGCGAACGCCACGTCGCAGCTTGGCCGGCGCCCGCCGTCCGCCACAGCGGCGCGCCGCCCACCACGACAAGGCCCAGCAGGATCGCCGCGATGCCCAGTACGCCCAGCGTGGAAGGCCGTTCGCCCAGGAAGAGCACCGCCCAAAGGGCCAGCAGGGCGGGCGCGGCGCCCCGCGCGACTGGGTAGACCAGGGAGAAGTCGCCCCGCTCGTAGGCCCGTGCCAAGCAGGCGTAGTACCCCAGCAGCACCGTCGCGCTGGCGCAGGCGAACGGCCAGGCAGCGCGCGGCACGGGCCAAGCCGCGATCAGCGCCGGCGAGAACACGGCCGCGGCGGCCAGCAGGCCCCACGCCGCGACCAGGAGGCGCTCCTTCGCGCCCTTGAGGATCAGGTTCCAGGCGGCGTGAAGGAGCCCCGCGCCCAGCACGAGAGCCAGCGCGGTCAGAGACACGGCGTCGGGGCGGGATGGCGGGCGTGCGCGAGGCGGCCGGCAAGCAACTGCGGCTGGCGGGCTGGTCTAGCGGAACCGCTTGTCCAGAGCCGGCGGACGGCCTACTCCGAAACCGGGGCCGTCGCGCCCGAGGTTCGGTCGATGAACCCGTCCAAGGTCTCCTTCCACTGGGGAAGCAGGGCCTGGTCGACGTACATCATGTGGCCGGCGGCGAAGTCGGCCCGGTGGACGTTGGCCCGCAGCTCCGGGGGCAGGCCCATGCGGTCGATCGTCCAGACGGCGGCGAAGTAGGGCGTCGCTAGGTCGTAGATGCCGTTGACGAGGAGGACCTCCAGCCGCGGGTTCCGCTTCATGGCGTCGGCGAGGTCCGGCGCGACGTTGGGCGTTCCGCCGCCCCGCACGAAGCCGCCGCCGCCCCCCAGCCGGCCCCAGTTCCAGTCCCGGGTCCCTCCGCTGGGCACGTACTCCCGGTCGCCGTCGTAGCCCAGCTCGCTGCGCACGTAGCTGTTGAACGCCGACGTGTACGCCGAGCTGATCGCGGTGGATTGCGGGTCGTGGGAGGGACGGGTCCCCAGCGCGTCGCCCGCCGGCCCGGTGAAGCGGGAGTCGAGGCGCCCGACGATCCGCCCTTGGTCGCGCAGCAGCTCGGCCTCGAAGGCGGGAGCGGTCACCCGCAGGTCGGACTTCTCGATGAAGTCGCGGCTGAGGCCGGTGTAGCGGTGCATCTGCTCCACCACGCGGGCGCGCACTTCGGGGTCCAGCGTTCCCCCGGCCAGGAGCGCAGTGGCGTACTCGGTCAGCGACCACTCCTCGACCTCCGCCATGAACGCCTCCAGGTCCTCCGGCTTGCCGTCGGGCAGGGCGTCCAGGTAGCGGGCGGTTACCGCGTAGGAGGGCAGGTTGACGATGTACGGCAGGTCGTCCCCCGGGGCGAATTGGATGGTGTTGAACTGGAGGACCGCCGAGACGAGCACGATCCCGTTGAGGTCGATGTTGGCGCGTTGCAGGTGGCGGGCCAGCACCGCCGAGCGGGTGGTGCCGTAGCTCTCGCCCAGGAGGTAGCGGGGCGAGTTCCATCGGTCGTGTTCGCTGAGGAAGCGACGGACGAACTGGGCCAGGGAGCGGGCGTCCTCGTCGATCCCCCAGAACTCGGCGCCCGGCGTGTCGCCCAGAGTGTGGCTGAAGCCGGTGCCGATGGGGTCGACCATGACGATGTCGGCCTTGTCGAGGATCGTGTAGGCGTTGTCCTCCAGCGGGTACGGGGGCGCGCCTTGGGGGCCGACCTCGGGCGTGACGACCCGGCGCGGGCCGATGATCCCCATATGGAGCCAGAACGACGCGGAGCCTGGACCGCCGTTGTACGAGAAGACGACGGGGCGCTCCGCGGAGGGCCGTCCGTTGGTGCGGAAGTAGGCGGTGTAGAAGAGCTCCGCGGCCGGGTCGCCGGCGGCGTCCTCGAGAACCGTGCTGGCGATCACCGCGTCGTAGGCGACGGTCTCTCCGCCGACCACGATCGAGTGGCTGCTCCGCCAGCGGGAGGTCTCGGGGGCGAGCGTTGCCGCCCCGCTGGATGGGGGCACCGCGCCACTCTGGCCAGCGGCCGCGCCAGCGGCGCCGAGCAGCAGCGCCGCGACGACGGGCAACGCCGATCTCTTCGTCCGAGATCTCTTCATCGGAACAACTCTCCGTTCTGCGACTTCGACTGGCGGCCGGTTCGATCAGAGGAACCCGGCCGGGAGCAACCGCGCTCCGATACTACCGCATCGACGGCGAGGCTGGCCACTGGGACGCGACGGGCCGGAGAGCGCGGCGGTCCCGCGGTCACGCCCGCCGATCCCGGTAGACTAGGCACGCCGAGAGGGCCAAGGCAGCCGTCGCCGACCCGATCAGGAGCGCGTCCACGACCGCCGGGTCCCACGCCAGCCCCGTCATCAGGTCGAGGTAGTACTTGACCCACGACGCGGGCAGGTCGGTCTCGCCCAGCGCGCGCTTCACCCGCCAGTGCCAATCGGTCAGGGGACAGTACCCCCACCCGTAGACGAGCCCCAGGCCGAACCAGGACCCGAGGGTGGCGACGATCGCGCACAGATGAAGGCGTCGCGTCCTGCGCCAAGCCCAGCCGCACACGTTGAAGAGGACCAAGGAGCCGTGGAGGACGAGCAGCAGCACGTCGGCCAGCCGGTAGAGAACGGAATCGGTCACGCAACCGCCTTTCTGGGACGCGGGACGGTAGCCGACCACCGGCCGCCGCCCGATATTGTCGCTGGATACGCACGCACGCCAAGGGAGCACGCCGCCGATGCACGCACGAACGTCACTTAAGTCGATCGGGCCTCTCGCTTTTGTCCTCATGGGAGCGGCGGCTTCTTGGGGCGCGCCCTTGCCGGCCGCCGCTCAGGAAGCCGGAGGCGACGACGCCAAGGAAGAGGACGACGGCCTGCCCCTCGAAGCCGGCCGCACCCTGGCCGTGGACATGACGGTGGGCTCGTGGATCTCCCTCGACGTGAGCCCGGACGGCGGGACGATCGTCTTCGACCACTTGGGCGACCTCTTTACAGTGCCGATCGGCGGGGGCGACGCGACTCAGATCACCTCCGGGATGGCGTTCGACGCTCAGCCGCGCTTCTCGCCGGACGGGTCGCGGGTCGTCTTCACCTCCGACCGGAGCGGCGGCCAGAACGCTTGGATCGTGTCGATCGACGGCGCGGACACGGTGCAGGTCACGGAGGGCGCCTCCAACCGCGTCGAGTCTCCCGATTGGACGCCGGACGGCCAGTACGTCGTCGTGGCCAAGGGCGCCTTCCGGGGGAGCGGACTGCCCAAGCTGTGGCTCCACCATGTGGACGGCGGGTCGGGCGTGCAGCTGGTCGGCGAGCCGGACAACCTCAAGACGGTGGGTCCCGCGTTCGGTCCCGACGGCCGCTGGGTGTGGCACTCCCGGCGCACCGGCGACTGGACGTACAACGCTCAGCTTCCGCAGTACCAGCTGGCCGTGTACGACCGGGAGACCGGCCGCAGCTACGCCCGCTCGTCGCGCTACGGCTCGGGGATGCGCCCCACGCTGTCGCCCGACGGACGATGGCTCGTCTACGGCACCCGCCACGACGGCGAGACCGGCCTCCGCCTCCGCGAGCTGTCTTCCGGCGACGAGCGATGGCTGGCCTACCCCGTCCAGCACGACGATCAGGAGTCGAGGGGCACGCTGGACCTTCTGCCGGGGATGTCCTTCACTCCCGATTCCCGCCACCTGCTGGCCAGCTGGGGCGGCAAGATCTGGAAGCTGGACGTCGAGGGCGACGGCGTCGAGGACGTGCCCTTCCGGGTTCGCCACGACTTGGAGCTCGGTCCGGCGGTGGAGTTCGACTACCCCGTCGAGGACGCGCCCACCTTCGCGGTTCGGCAGATCCGCGACGCGGCGCCCTCTCCCGACGGCGACCGGATCGCCTTCACGGCGCTGGACCGGCTCTGGGTCGCGGCGGCCGACGGCTCCGGGGCCCGGCGCCTCACGGACGAGGACGTGTCCGAGCACTACCCCGCTTGGTCCCCCGACGGCGAGTGGATCGCCTACGCGACGTGGGACGGGGACGCCGGCCACCTCCGGAAGGTGCGCTCCGACGGCGGCGACCCGGTTCGGCTTACGGAGCAGGCCGCGGTGTACGTGACCCCGGCGTGGTCCCCCGGCGGCGACCGGATCGTGGCGCTCAAGGGGTTCGCGAGCGACTTCCGGGAGTCGGCGGGCGGCTTCGGCTCGGGCGCGCCGTCGCCGACCGAGATCGTATGGCTGGAGAACGGCGACGGCGACGGCCCAGCCACGACGATCGCTCCTGCGGACGGGCGGAGCGGTCCGCACTTCGCCCGACTGGGCGCCGCTGCGGGATCGGACGGCGCCTACGGCGAGCGGATCTTCTTCCAGAGGTCGCCCGATCTGCTGGTCTCCCTCCGGTGGGACGGCACCGACGAGCGGGAGCACGCCAAGGTGCGGGGCGCCACGCCCCCCGGAAGCGAGACCGGCATCGCTCCTTCCCTGCTCCGCATGGCGCCGAGAGGGGATCTGCTGATGGCGTTGGTGCAGCGCCACGTCTACACCGCGGTGGTGCCTCGGGTGGGCGGCGACGCGCCTTCGATCAACGTCGGCGACCCGGACAACGCGGCCGTGCCCGTTCGGCGGCTCACGGAGGTGGGCGGGGAGTTTCCGGCTTGGGCGGCCAGCGGGCGCGCCGTGCACTGGTCGCTGGGTCGGGCGTTCTTTACCTACGACCTGGACGCCGCGGAGGCGGCAGAAGCGGCCGAAGCGGCCAAGGCGGCTGCGGAGGCGGCGACGGCCGACGTCTCCGGCGAAGGCGACGACGACGAGCCGGCGTACCGTCCCGCCGAGGCGCTGATCGAGATCCAGGCCGAACGGGACATCCCCCGGGGCGTCGTGCTGCTGAGGGGCGCGCGGATCGTCACGATGGCGGGCCGCGAGGTCGTGGAGAACGGCGAGATCCTGGTCCGCGACAACCGGATCGCCGCCCTCGGTCCGACGGGTTCGCTGACGGTCCCGGAGGGCGCTCGGACGATCGACGCCTCGGGCAAGACGATCGTGCCCGGGTTCGTGGACACCCACGCCCACATGCGCCCCGCCCGCGACCTGCACCGGTCGGACGTGTGGCCGTACCTGGCCAACTTGGCGTACGGCGTCACGACCACCCGCGACCCCCAGACCGGCACTACCGACGTGCTCAGCTACGCCGATCGGGTCCGGACCGGCGAACTGATCGGCCCTCGGGTCTATTCGACCGGCCCCGGTGTCTTTTGGCAGGACATGATCGACTCGGAGGAGGAGGCGAGGGAGTTCCTGTCCAAGTACGCCCGCTACTACGACACCAAGACGATCAAGATGTACGTGGCCGGAAACCGCCGAAGCCGCCAGCTGATCCTCATGGCGTCCAGGGAGCTGGGGCTGATGCCCACCACCGAAGGCTCCCTCAACATCCGCCAGAACCTGGCCGAGACGATAGACGGATATCCGGGGCTGGAGCACTCCATTCCGATCTACCCCGTCCACGACGACTACGTGCAGCTTTTCGTCGCCGCCGGCCGGGCCTACACGCCCACCCTCCTCGTGTCCTACGGCGGACCGTGGGCCGAGAACTACTTCTACAGCAGGGAAAACCCCCACGACGACGCCAAGCTGCGGCGGTTCGTGCCTCACTCGGTCGTGGACGCGGCGACGCGACGACGGGCGCAGTGGTTCCACGACGAGGAGCACGTCTTCGCCGACCACGCGCGCTTCGTCAAGGACTTGGTGGAGGCCGGCGGGCGCGCCGGGGTTGGGAGCCACGGGCAGCTTCAGGGGCTGGGGTACCACTGGGAGCTGTGGGCGATGCAGGCCGGCGGGCTCGGGGAGCACGACGCCCTTCGGGTCGCCACGATCCTGGGGGCGGAGGCGCTGGGGCTGGACGGCGACCTGGGCTCGCTGGAGGCGGGCAAGCTGGCCGACTTGGTGGTCCTCGACGGAAACCCCCTGGACGACATCCGGGCCACCGCCCGCGTCTCGATGGTCATGGTGAACGGCCGCCTGTACGACGGCGAAACGCTGGCCGAAGTGCACCCGGGACGCCGCGAGCCCGCTCCGATGTGGTGGTGGGACGAGGAACCTTCCGGCGTTCCGGGAACCGGGGCGAAGTAGTTGGCGCTCCGTCGGTCCGCGCCGGCGCTCGCGGGTCTGCTCGTCTTCGTCTTTGCGGGCTGCGACTCCGCCGCCGAGCCGGACGCCCCGTCTCCGGTGGCGATCGAGCTTCACGCCGGGGACGGGCAGGTCGCCAAGGCCGGGTCCCCGGTGCAGGTCGCGCCCCAGGTGCGGGTGATCGACTCGACGGGCGCCGGCGCGTCGGGCGTGGCCGTGGCGTTCCGAGTCGCGGAGGGCGGGGGCAGCGTGGGCGCGCCGTCGGCGGTCACCGACGCTGCCGGCGTGGCCTCGGCCGAGCAGTGGACGTTGGGCGCCCCTGGGCGGCAACGACTGGAGGCGTCGGCGGGCGGGCTGGGCGTCGTCGCCTTCGGCGCAGGAGCGTCGGGCGTCCCCACCGCGGTCCGCGTCGCGGCCGGGAACGGCGCAACCGCCGAGGTCGCCACCGAAACTCCCGTGCCGCCGACCGTGGCGGTCGTGGACGCAGAGGGCAGCCCCGCTCCCTACGTGTCCGTGACGTTCGCCGCGGAGCATGGGAGCGTTGCGGCACCCAGAGTCTTCACCGGCGACGACGGGCGCGCTTCGCCGGGCAGCTGGACGCTGGGGACCAACGCCGGCCCCCAGCGGATTGTCGCGGCGGTTGCCGGGAGCGGCATCGACGGCAACCCGGCGCTCTTCGAGGCGACCGCCACGCCGGCCCAGCCTGGGCGGATCGTCCTCGACTCCGGGGAAGCTCCGCCGGAGGTCGGTCGGCCCTACCTGCCGCCTCCCATGGTGCGGGTGACCGACGCCTACGGAAACGCGGTCCCTCACGTGGCCGTCGGCTTCGACGTCCGGGCAGGCGGCGGGCGGGGGCCCGACGGCCTCGTCTACACCGGCCGGGACGGAACGGCCCCCGCGTCGCTGTGGACGATGGGACGCGAGGTCGGCGCCCCCAACACCTTGGCCGCCACGGTGCTGTCGGTGGGGTACGATCTGACGGGCGCCACGGCGACGCTCACGGTCGTGCCCGAAGAAGCCGACTTCGACATCTGGATCGTGCCCCCGTCGGCACCGGCGCTCGACCCGGCCGTGCTGGCCGCCCTGGAATCCGCCAAGAACCGCTGGGAGCGAGCCGTCACCGGCGACTTGCCGCCGTTCGCCACCAGCGTGAACAACGTGGACTTCTGCAACCCGGACCGGGACGCCGTGCGCTTCGACCTCCCGAACAACATCCCCTTCGACGACCTGATGGTCCTGGCCGTGGTCGCGGAGATCGACGGACCCGGCGGCGTCGCGTCCCAGTCCGGCTGGTGCTGGGGCGCCGTCCGGGGCGGTCCCGCGCTCCCCACCGTGTCGGTCCTGCAGATCGACGCCCAGGATGTTGCCGCCCTGGCGCGCGACGGCCTCCTCGAGAGCTTGGCGATGCGGGAGATGGGCCACGCCCTAGGCTTCGGCGCGTCCCAGATCTGGAGGTTCGCCAACCTGCTGGGCGTTGGCGCGTCCGGCCCCTACTTCCAGGGCGACGCCGCCCGGGCCGCCTTTGCCGCGGCCGGCGGCACATCCCAGGGCTTGGTGGTACCCCTCGACTCCCTCGCCGGCCCCACCGCCTGGCGCTGGCAGGAACGGGTTCTGGGCCCCGAGCTGATGACGGCGGTGCTGATTCCCCGTGCGCTCAACCCCCTCAGCGCCGTGACGTTGGGCGCGATGGCGGACATGGGCTACCCCGGGGTGAGCGCCGCTGCCGCCGACCGCTACGTCGTGCCCAGCTCCAGCACCGCCCAGGGAGTCCGCCTTCCGGGCCGCCGTCCTCCCTGGACGCGCCGGATCGTGGACGCCCGCGGCGCAGTCGTGGCCGTCTTTCCTCCGGACGCGCCGCCTTGACCGTGCGCCGCCCGGCGTTCGCCCGCGCACTGGCCGTTCTCGTCGCCGCCGGCGCCTGCGAAGGCGACCCGGCCGGACCGGACCCGGCCGAGCCCGTCGCCGTCGTGATCGAGTCCGGCAGTCGTCAGAGCGGCCGGATCGGCGCCGCGCTTCCCGTCGAGCTTCGGGTGCGCGTGGTGGGCCGAACCGGTCTCCCGGCGGCCGGCGCGACGGTGGAGTTTCGGCCCGGCCCAGGCACCGGCTCGGTGGCCGTGCCGACGGTCGCCACCGACGACCGGGGGGTCGCGTCGGCCGGTGCCTGGACGCTGGGCGACCGCGTGGGCGAACAGCGGATCGAAGCCGTCGCGGTGGAGGCGCCGGAGGCGGCTCGCGCCGTCTTCGTGGCCGTCGCCACCGACGTGCCGGCCGAAGTGCGGATCGCGTCCGGCCAGGGTCAGCGAGCCCAGGTCGGAGCCCGGCTTCCCGTCCGCCCGGCAGTGCAGGTGCTCAACGCTCGGGGCGCCCCCGTGGCGGGCATCCACGTCGCCTTTGCGACGCCCGCCGGCACGGTCGCCGGCGCCGAGACCGTCACCGGTCCCCAGGGCCGCGCGGCGCTGGACGGATGGACGCTGGGAACGGAGTCGGGGGTTCAGGAGCTGGTGGCGGCGGTCGCGGGCGAGGGCGTCAAGGGGAACCCGGCCGTGTTCCGTGCCCTCGCCGACCCTGGCCCGCCGACCGACCTGCGCGCGTTGCGGGGCGACGGCCAGCGGATCGAGGCCGGGTTCCCCGCGAGCGTGAGCCCCCAGGTGCGCGCCGAGGATCGGTACGGCAACGGCGTCCCCGGCGTCCACGTCGTCTTTCGGGTCGGCGGCGGAGGCGCTCTGGAGGGCCCCGAGCAAACGACCGGCCCCGACGGCTTGGCCGCTGCGGGCGCATGGATCGGCGCTCCGGCCGCAGGGACGGCGCAAACGCTGACCGCGACGGCCGCCACTCCCACCGAGTTCGCCGGCGCTTCCGTCTCGTTTTCCGCCGTCACCGTCGCCCCGTTCTTCGACGTCCGGATCGTTCACACGCCGACTTCCCAGATCGACGAGGAGGCCAAGAGCGCCTTCGCCAGGGCCGAGGCGCGCTGGGAGGCGGCGATCGGCGGCAACCTGTCGCCCGTGCGCGCCACCTCCGACGCCATGGCAGCCTGCGCCCCCGACGTGGACCATCCGCCCGCGCGCCTCGTGGACGACCTGGACATCTACGTGACGGTGGAAGAGATCGACGGGCCCGGCAGCATCCTTGCGTTCGCCGGGCCGTGCTACGTCCGCCAGAGCAACGGGCTGCCCTTCGCAGGGATCATGGTCTTCGACGCCGCCGACGTCGACCAGCTTGTGGAGCACCGGAGCTTCGAGAGGACGGTTCTCCACGAGATGGGGCACGTCCTGGGGTTCGGGACGGTGTGGCAGGCCAAGGGGCTCCTGCGCAACCCGGCGGACGCCTCGTCGGAGGGGATCGACACCCACTTCGTCGGCGAACGGGCCGT
Organism: Longimicrobiales bacterium; assembly: GCA_958296005.1. Taxonomy (GTDB): domain Bacteria; phylum Gemmatimonadota; class Gemmatimonadetes; order Longimicrobiales; family Gaopeijiaceae; genus CATQHQ01. Next base: position 887,469 of record CATQHQ010000002.1, on the reverse strand, counting down.
CGCGCGCTTCGATCAGGCCGGCGGCGCGGAGTACCCCGGGGCGAAGGTTCCCGTCGAGCATCTGGGAGGCCCCGGCACCCGCAACACCCACTGGCGGGAGTCGGTCTTCGGCCCCGAGCTCCTGACGGGCATCTTCGACGCCGGCGTGCCCAACCCCTTGAGCGAAGTTACCATCGCTGCGCTGGAGGACGTCGGCTACCTTGGGATCAGCTACGAAGCCGCCGACCCCTACCGCGTCCGGGTCCCGGGGCAGCCGGTTCCGGTTCCCCAGCCTAAGGCCCGATCGCCGATCCGCGGCCCGCGCTTTCAACTCGTGAACGACGTTCGCCAGGCGCCGATCGGCGTGGTGGACTCCCAGGGACGAATCGTACGCTACATCCAACCGACAGGAGCAGGACCAAGATGAACGCAACAGGAACCTCGGCGATCGCCCTCCTCGCATCTCTCGGGATCGCCGTCGCGGGCTGTGCGCCGGACACCGAACAAGCCGACGAAAGCGAAGAGCAGCTCGTGGAACGCGCCCGAGGCATCCACGAGCGGGTCCTCACCCTGGACACCCACGACGACATCAACACCGACAACTTCACGGCGGAGCGCAACTACGCCTCGGATCTGCCCACCCAGCTCACGCTCCCCAAGATGGAGGCGGGGGGGCTGGACGTGGCGTGGCTCGTCGTCTACACCGGGCAGGGACCCCTCACCGACGAGGGCTACGCCGCCGCCTACGCGAACGCCATCGACAAGTTCGACGCCATCCACCGCCTCGTGAACGAGCTGGCACCGGACCGGGCCGAGCTGGCGCTGACGTCGGAGGACGCGCGCCGCATCGTCGCTTCGGGAAAGAAGGCGATCATGATCGGAGTCGAGAACGCCTATCCCGTCGGCGAAGAGATGTCGCGGATCGAGGAGTTCCATCAGCGGGGCGCCCGCTACATGTCCCTCGCCCACACCGGCCCCAGCCAGTTCTCCGACGCCCACAGCGGGGAGCGGGACGGGAACTGGCTCCACGACGGCCTCAGCGAAATGGGCCGTCAAGCCGTCGCCGAGATGAACCGGCTGGGGATCATGGTGGACATCTCCCACCCGTCGAAGGCGGCGATCATGCAGACGCTGGAGATCACCCAGGCGCCGGTGGTCGCGTCCCACTCCGCGGCACGGGGGATCAGCGACGTGAGCCGAAACTTGGACGACGAGCAGCTCAGGGCCGTGGCCGAGAACGGCGGGGTGGTTCAGACCGTGGCGTTGCGAAGTTTCGTCAACGCCGAGAAGGCGGAAGCCCGCCGGCAGGCTGTTGAGGCAGGCGGCGAGGTCGAAGCGCCCGACGTGGACGTGGCCGACTTCGTGGACCAGATCGACTACATGGTGAACCTGATCGGCCTGGACCACGTGGGGATCAGCTCCGACTTCGACGGCGGGGGCGGAGTGGCCGGTTGGGACGACGCCTCCGAGACCTTCAACGTGACGCTGGAACTGGTGCGGCGGGGCTACACGGAGGAAGAGATCGGCAAGCTGTGGAGCGGCAACTTGCTGCGGGTGCTGGACGAAGTGCAGGCCGTCGCGGCGCGCATGGCGGAGGGCGCACCGTGAGCGTCAAGGCCGGCGCCGCCGCGGGGCTCCTGGGCGCCTGCGTCATCGCCGCCGGGACCGCCCTCGTGGTCCGAGGCGCTGCGCCGGAAAGCGCCTCCGGAGAGTCGGCGACCGCCCCGTCGACCCCTGCGGACGCGGCCTCGGCGTTCCTCGCGCTCCTCGACGGTCCCGCTCGGGAGAAGGCCCACTACGCTCTGGACGACGACGAGCGCTTCAACTGGCATTTCGTGCCTAGGCGGCGCAACGGCTTGCCCCTGGGAGAGATGACCCTGGAGCAACGGACCGCGGCCCACGCGCTTCTGCGGGCGACGACGAGCAGCCAGGGCTACCTGAAGGCCAACGCCGTCATCGAGCTGGAGCGGATCCTGGGGATCCTGGAGGGCCGGCCCGAACGTCGGGATCCGGAGGGATACTACGTCGCCGTCTTCGGCACGCCCTCGCCGACCAACCCCTGGGCGTGGCGGTTCGAGGGCCACCATCTTTCCCTCAACTTCTCGTCCCCCGCCAACCGCCTCACGGTAACGGGGCCCGCGTTCATCGGCGCCAACCCGGCCCGGGTGGCGTCGGGTCCCAAGGCGGGGTGGCGGCCGCTTGGCAAGGAAGAGGACCTGGCCCGGGCGCTGCTGGCGAGCCTGTCGCGGGAACAGCGCGCCGTCGCCGTCGTCGCGACGGAAGCTCCCCGGGACATCATCACCGGCACGGACCGGGAGGCCCGCCTGGACTCGTTCGACGGGTTGGCGGCCAGCGAGATGAGCGACGACCAGCGGCAGATGCTCTTCCGCCTGTTGGCCGAGTACGTGGGCAACATGGCGCCCGACGCCGCCCACGCTTGGACGACCCGCATCCGCGAGGATATCCCGCCCAGCGAGATCCACTTCGCATGGGCCGGTCCAACGGAGCCCGGCCAAGGCCACTACTACCGGATCTACTCGCCCGCGTTCCTGGTGGAGTACGACAACACGCAGAACGACGCCAACCACGTGCACTCGGTCTGGCGCGACTTGGAGAACGACTTCGGCGGCGACGCCCTTGCGCGCCACTACGAGGGAGGCGGCCACCCCCGCTGACCCACGCCCACCACCCGGCCCGCCGTACTCGTCGTCAGCTCACTGGCGGCGACCACTCCTTCGCGCGCTTCATGAACACCGATCGGTCGGCCTGCCAGTCGGGGAACCCGATCTGCCGTCCGTCGGTCAGCCAGTCGAGGAAGTCGTCGAGGCAGCCGAGCAGCTCCGTGTTCTCGGCGTCCACCGTGAAGCCCCCGTACTCGACCGCGGAGTCGAGGACCGAGATTGCGAAGGCGTTCCCCGACAGGTGGGCGGCTTCGCTGTTCCCGATCTCGCCGCGGGCGACGGCGTCCACCGTTCCCTCCCGCAACGCTTCCAGCAGCTCCGACTCGCCTCGCTCGTAGCCCAAGTAGACGACCTGGGGCCGGGAGTCGTCGGGCGGCAACAGCAACGTCCGGCCCTCCAGCGCCGGCGACACGTCCGACGCCGTGATCATGAAGGCGTCGGTGCCATCCGCCGTCACCGTCCCCGCCGGCGTCTCGATTCGGGTGCCTTCGGCCAGCACGCCGTTGTCGTCCACCAGGCCGACCACCTGCAGCAGCCGCGCCTCCCCTGTCGTGCCCGCCAAGGCCCCGACCCGCACGCTGCTGGTCAGCTTGTCGTAGCTGTCGAAGCGCTCCACCTCGTCGGCTCGCACCAGCAGCGACTGGCGGAACGCCACGTGGCCCCGCGTGAACGCTACGGCCGGCTGGCCCTGGGCGTCCTTCGTCCGCTCGTCGAGGATCGTGATCCCACCGCCCACCACGTCGTAGCCCGGCTCCGAGGAGAGCAGCCAGATCCCCGGCCAGTCCCGGATGCCCCTGCGGTTGAACGACAGCTTGGCGCCGTCGATCGCCTCCAGCGCCGTCACCAAGTCGGCCTCGTAGCCCCCCTGGTCGTTGAACCCCGGGGACCCCGGGTCCTCGTCCATGCTGTGGCTGATCGGCTCGAAGTAGGCGTAGAAGCCCAGAGTGAGGGGCGCGCCGCTGGTGCAGGCGTAGGATGTCTTGACTACGTCCGAGCACGCCGACAGGCCAAGGACCGCGAGGCCGGCGGAGGCCAGCCGGGTCGCGGAGGAACGAGCCGCATGCATTCGATCTGTCCTCCCACGGGAATCGCGAGTAGCCGCACAGCAACGCGCTGTACAGCCTAGAATATAACCCGCGACCCCAATCGCAAGGCCAATCGGCGCGCCATCCGCGGCGAACAAACGCCCAGGGTCCAGCGTACTTGCATTAAGGGCCCGCGCCGGGCCGCCCGCTCCACACCACCGTGAGGAAGCTTCATTGTACGCCTCCTGCATGTTCTGCAACAAGCCGCTGGGGACCAACGAGGTCGTAGAGACCTTTCCCGTGGGGCGACGCCTCGCCTTCGACGCCGCCCGAGGCCGGCTGTGGGTCGTTTGCCGCAAGTGCGAGCGGTGGAACCTGTCGCCGATCGAGGAGCGCTGGGAGGCCGTGGAGACCTGCGAGAAGCTCTTCCGCAACACCAGGGTGCGGGTTTCCAGCGAGAACATCGGCCTCGCGCGCCACCCGGAGGGGCTTGAGCTGGTGAGGATCGGCCAGCCGCAACGCCCCGAGTTCGCGGCGTGGCGGTACGGCGACCAGTTCGGGCGGCGGCGGCGGCGCTACATCGCGGTTGCGGTGGGTACCGGCGTCGTGGTCGGGGCCGTCGCCGTGGGCGGCTTGGTCACGGGGGTCGTCAGCGGGGCCGTCCTGGGCCAAGTGGGCAACGTCTGGCACATGGTCGACAACCGCCGCACTCTGGTGAAGCTGCGAACCGACGCGGGCGACCGCATCAAGCTCCAGCGCCCCGACCTCTTGGGCACCCGCATCCGAGCCGACGACGGCGAGCCGGGCTTCAAGATCCAGGTGCGCAGGCGAAAGCGGAAGCGGTGGTTCGAAGGCGAGGAAGCGCAACGCTTCGCCGGAGCGATCCTACCCAAGATGAACACCGCCGGAGGCAAGAAGGAAACGGTCCGGCAGGCAGTCTCGCAGATCGAAGACCTCGGCCACCCGGAGCGCTTCCTGCTCGACGTGACCGGCGGACACCGCTGGTGCGACAAGCACGGGACCCCGGGCTACGTGAACAAGATGCCCGCGCCCACCAAGCTGGCGCTGGAGATGGCGCTTCACGAGGAGCAGGAGCGCCGGGCGCTGGATGGCGAGCTCTGGCTGCTGGAGCAGGCCTGGAAGGACGCCGAAGAGATCGCCGCCATCTCCGACGACCTCTTCCTTCCTGAGGGCGCGGAGGAGTTCGTCCAAGAGGGGCGACGCCAAGCGGGGAACCAACTCGGATCGGGCGATCGGAAGATGACCGAACTTCCGGGGGACTAGACGCGCCTTTCGCCGGACGGCAGCTCCTCCACCGCCGAGCGGACGGCCCGCACGCCGGCGGCGGCCCCACCCGGGTGGCCGAACACCGCCGAGCCCGCCACGAGCACGGTGGCCCCCGCCTTCACGAGGCCCGGCGCCGTCTTCGGGCTCACGCCTCCATCCACTTGCACCTCGATCCGCCCTGGCCTGTGGGCGTCCACCAGCGCACGAGCCCGAGCCACCTTTTCGTAGGAGCCGGGGATGAACGCCTGGCCGCCGAAGCCCGGGTTCACCGACATGATCACCAGCAGATCGATCAGGTCCAGCACTTCCTCCACGGCGGAGAGGGGCGTGGACGGATTCAGCGCCACGCCGGCGCCCGCTTCCAGATCGCGAACAAGGGACAGCGTGCGGTGCAGGTGGGGCGACGCCTCGGCGTGAACCGACACGAAGTCCGCTCCTGCGTCGACGAAGGCGGGGATGTAGCGGTCCGGGTTCTCGATCATCAGGTGCACGTCCACGATCCGGGAGGTGACCCCCCGCACCGCCTTGGCGATCACCGGCCCGATCGTGATGTTGGGCACGAAGCGGCCGTCCATCACGTCCACATGGACCCACTCGGCCCCGGCCTGGTCCACCGCCCTCACCTCCCGGCCCAGCTCGGCGAAGCGGCAGCTCAGGATCGACGGCGCGATCTTCGCCCTCACGACGCCTCTCCCCCCCTGCGCAACCGGCGAACCCCGGTCGTCCCCGCGACCACTGCCTCGTCGGCCAGCCCCAGGAAGAGACCCGACTCCACCACGCCCACCCGGCCGGCCAGCCGGCTTTCCAGCTCGGCGGGGTCCTCGATCCCCCCGGGGAACCGGCAGTCGATCACCACGTTTCCGTTGTCCGTACGGCACGGCCGTCCGTCGCGGCCGGCCCGCACCACGGGCTCGGCACCCAGCCCCCGCAACCACTCCAGGTGCCACCCGAAGCCGAACGACGCCACCTCCACCGGGAGCGGCGCCCGCTCCCCCAGCCGCGACACCAGCTTGTCCTCTCCCGCGATCACGATCATGCGCCGCGACGCCTGGGCCACGATCTTCTCCCGCAGGAGCGCACCCCCCAGCCCCTTTATCAACTCCAGGCCGGGGTCGATCTCGTCGGCGCCGTCCACGGTCAGGTCCAGCGTGCCCGCTTCCTCCAGTCCCGTCACCGACAACCCGAGTCCGCGAGCCTCCTCTTCCGTGCGCACGGAAGTCGGCACGCCCACCACGTCCGTCAGCTCCCCGGCGACGATCCGCCGGGCCAGGGCGACCAGGAAGTGGGCCACGGTCGAGCCCGTTCCCAGTCCGATGCGCATCCCGGAGTGGACGCTCCGAGCCGCCTCCACGCCCGCCGTTCTCTTGAGGTCGTCTGCGGAGAGCTGGGGCAATGTCGCCTCGTGGCTGGTGGAGTCGGCGAAGGGGGTGCCAGCAGTTGCGCCGGCGGCGCGAATCTACGCCCGCCCGACCAAGCCTGCCAACCGGGGGCGACCTTTACCTTCGCGACGAAATCGCCATCTTCCCTTCCCTGCTGGGTCACGCCCCTTTTCCGCCCACCGGTATCTCTCCTCGAACTCGACGCCGCGCTCTCCGAGGCGCACTGGATTCTTGCCGTGATCATCGTCGCCAGGAAGGACGTCACCGCGGACCAGCTCGACCACATCCGCGAGCGCGTGGAGGCGGCCGGCCTCCGCACCCACGTATCCAGGGGAGAGACCCGTACGATCATCGGCTGCATCGGGGACGAGGCCCGCTTGGCCCACATCCCGATGCTGTCGATCCCGGGCGTGCGCTCCGTGCACCCGATCATGCGCCCGTACAAGCTGGCCGCCCGGGACTTCTCCGCCGATCGGACGACCAAGGTGCAGGTGGGCGATCACGCCTTCGGCGGTGCCGCCTGCTTGGTGGCTGCGGGTCCCTGCTCGGTGGAGAGCCAGGAGATGATGCTCCAGACCGGGCGCGCCGTGGCCGGCGCCGGGGCAACGTTGCTTCGGGGCGGCGCCTTCAAGCCTCGCACCTCGCCCTACTCCTTCGACGGCCTGAAGGACGAGGGGCTGCGGATCCTCTCCAAGGTCCGGAGCGAAACGGGCCTGCCTGTGGTCACGGAAGTCCTGGACCCGCGCCACGCCGAACGGGTGGCCGGGCACGTGGACATGCTGCAGATCGGAACCCGCAACATGCAGAACTTCGCTCTCCTCAAGGAGGTGGGGCAGCTTCAGCGGCCCGTCCTCCTCAAGCGGGGCATGGCAGCGTCGCTGAAGGACCTGCTGCTTGCAGCGGAATACGTCATGAGCCGGGGCAACATGCAGGTCGTCCTGTGCGAACGCGGGATCCGCACCTTCGGCGCCGAAACCCGCAACACCTTCGACCTGGCCGCGATCCCGTGGCTCAAGCTGGAGACGCACCTGCCGGTCGTGGCCGACCCGTCCCACGCCGGTGGTCGCCGAGATCTGGTGGCGCCGATAAGCTTCGCCGCCGTCGCGGCCGGCGCGGACGGACTTGTCGTAGAGGTCCACCCGGATCCGGAGACGGCCCTCTCCGACGGGGAGCAGTCGCTGACCTTTGCCGAGTTCAACGGCATGATGAGCGACCTCAAGGCGTTCGCCGAGGCGGCGGGACGGACCCTCCACCGGCCGCAGGCGGGGGCTTGACTAGGCTCGACGCCCTGCTCTCCCAAGTAGCGCGGAGCCTTGGGCCGGTGCTACGTATCCCCGTTCGGGCTATGATGAGATCGTCCGAACACTAACCTCCGAAACACTAGGCTTGGAGGGTGCGACGCATGACAAGCGGGAGCAGGCGCGGCCACGGTTCGGCCGGCGGCGCATGAGGATTGCCCATGTCGCGCCGAGCGTCACGGCGACCGGAGGGCTGGAGTACTCCGTTCCTCGCCTGTGCGCGCGTCTGGCGGCCAGGAACCACGAGGTCGAACTGCTTTCTCAGGCGACGAAGCCGATTGAAGGCGTCACGCTTGACGTGTTCAAGGTGCTGTCCGTCTTCGAGCCTTTCAAAGTATCTGTTGCATTGCCGCTCAAGTTGAGAAGAGTCGCCGAACACAGCGACATCGTTCATGCCCATGGCGTTTGGACGATGGTTAGCATTTCGGCCGGACTCGTGCTGCCCGGCCGCAACGCCAAGTTCGTCTTGTCGATGCGCGGTGGGGTGATCCCTTGGATACTGCGTCGCAGGCGGGCGATCAAGAGATGCTTGTGGCCCCTCCAGAAAAGGGGGCTCGCAAGGGCAGACCTCCTGCACGTCGCAAGCCAGGAAGAGTATCAGTGGGTCCGCGCCTTGGGGCTGAGGACGCCGGTGGCTGTGGTGCCCAACGCCGTGGACATCCCCGGCGACGTCCCCGTGGACCGCGTCGAGCGATCTACGAGAACCTTGTTGTTTCTGAGCCGCATTCATCCCCAGAAGGGCCTGGACCGCCTGTTCAGCGCATGGAAGAGCCTCCAGGGTGCTCACAGGAAGTGGCGGCTAGTCGTGGTCGGCAATGGCAGGCGTCCCTACGAGGGGCAGATGAGAGCCTTGGCCGCGGAGTTGGGGCTGGAGCGCGTCGAGTTCAAGGGGCCGCTCTACGGCGAACAGAAGGCTCAAGCGTACTACGACGCCGATCTGTTCGTGCTTCCAACCAACGGCGAGAACTTCGGGATCGTGGTCGCCGAGGCGTTGGCGCACGGGTGTCCGTGCGTCGTCAGCAACAAAGCTCCTTGGCAGGGGATGGTCAGCCGTCAAGCTGGATGGTGGATCGACCACGACGTCCCGGCGCTGACGCGCTCGCTCGCCGAAGCCATGGCGTTGCCTGACGAGACGCGCTCTGCGATGGGTCGGCGGGGACGGGCGTGGGTGCAGCGCGACTTCAGTTGGAACCCGGTCGTCGACAAGATGGAAGCCTCGTACCGCTGGCTGATCGACGGGGGGCCGCCGCCCGAGTGGGTCATGCTCGACTGATGCGCTTGGCGGCCGCGGGACCGGGCAACCGTGCGACGGCAAGGGCCACATCGGCGGCAAACTCTTCGGCAACCAATCGGTCGGCGCGCTTGAGGCGCAGGACCAGCTGGGCCGGGTGCTTCAGCTTGAGGCCTTGACCCCCCGCGATCTCGTCGAAAGCCACCAAGTCCGCCGCGGCGATCACCAGCCTCGGCGCTCGGAGCAAGCCCCAGCGGCTCCGCGGCACGGTCGCGCCGGCAACCTTGTGCAGCGGAACCTCAATCTCGCGCACGGGCTCGATCTCGTCCTTGGTCGACCACGACGAGCCGCCCATCGACTCGGTGCGGACCGCCAGCCGCCATTGGATCACGAGGCGATCGGCCTCCAGCCGCACGAGCCCGTGGGCCGTTTCCGTCGTCGCCGTGTAGCCGCCCTTGGAGTCCCAGAGGTCGGAGCTGCGCTTCAAGGTGAACGGCACTGCGCTGACGCCGATCCCTTCCCCGTTCACCGCCCCCATCGCTTTGGTGATGGGCCGTGCGCAGATGCCGCAGCACTGCCAAGAGAGAGTCGCCCACCAGCGAGTCGAAAGCGCATGAGGCCAAGATCGCGCCGGCGAGCGGCAGGAGCAACGACCGCGCAGGGTCGTTCGATCCGCCCCGGGTGCGCCTGGGGCTTCCGCGAGCATGTCGCAACGTGGACCGGAGCCGCCGAATTTCGTATTGTGGTGGGTTCACCCCGCCGGCTGGCTCCCCGACCTCCGCGGCGGGGTGCGACCGACGGCGACTGCGTGGCGGATTGCGGCCTGAACTGGGACAAGTGAAGAACTGCAACCAGCCTCCAGCCGACGGCGCGCACCGCTTGGCCCGCCTCCTCGACGAGCGGATCCTCGTCCTCGACGGCGCCATGGGCACGATGATCCAAGGCTACGGGCTGGGCGAAGCAGACTTTCGGGGCGACGACTTCTCTTCCCACGCTCGGCCTCTGCTGGGCAACAACGACGTCCTGTGCCTCACCCGCCCGGATGTGGTCGGCGAGATCCACCGCGCCTATCTGGAAGCGGGGGCGGACGTGATCGAGACCAACACCTTCAGCGCCACCCGCCTCCCCATGTCCGAGTACGGGGTCGAGGACGCGGTGCGCGAGATCAACTTGGCGGCCGCCCAAATCGCCCGGGAGGCCGCCGACGAGTACGCGGCGCGGACGCCCGAAAAGCCCCGCTTCGTGGCCGGCGTTCTGGGTCCCATGAACCGCACCGCGTCGATCTCCCCGGACGTGAACGATCCGGGTGCGCGCAACACGACCTTCGAGGAGCTTCGCGTCGCCTACAAGGAACAGGCGCAGGCGCTGGTGGAGGGCGGCGTGGACCTGCTCATGGTCGAGACCGTCTTCGACACCCTTAACGCCAAGGCTGCGATCTTCGCGGTGCTCGAGGTGCTGGACGGCTCGCCCGCGCACTCGCGCCGCGCCCGCATCCCGGTCATGATCTCGGGCACGATCACCGACCAGAGCGGGCGCACCCTCACCGGCCAGACGCCGGAGGCCTTCTACAACTCGGTGCGACACGCGGAGCCGCTCTCCGTCGGCCTCAACTGCGCGCTGGGACCCGAGGCCCTCCGCCCCTACCTGCAGGAGCTGTCGTCGGTGAGCGAGTGCCACGTCAGCTGCCACCCCAACGCCGGGCTTCCCAACGAGTTCGGCGGCTACGACCTCTCGCCCGAGGCGATGGCCCGCACCATGGGCGGCTTCGCGCGCGCCGGCCTCCTCAACTTCGCCGGGGGGTGCTGCGGCACGGGGCCGGACCACATCGCCGCGATCGCGGAAGCCGTCGAAGGGGCGCCTCCCCGCAAGGCGCCGGAGCGGCCCGTCGAAACCCGCCTGTCGGGGCTGGAGCCCCTCAACATCGGCCCCGGGTCCCTCTTCGTGAACGTCGGCGAGCGCACCAACGTGACCGGCTCCCAGCACTTCGCCCGCCTAGTCCGCAAGGGGGACTACGAAAGGGCGGTGGAGGTCGCCCGCCAGCAAGTCCGCAACGGCGCCCAGGTCGTGGACGTGAACATGGACGAGGGGCTGCTGGATTCGGAGGCGGCGATCGTCCGCTTCCTGAACCTGATGGCGTCCGAGCCCGAGATCTCCCGCGTCCCGTTCATGATCGACTCGTCCCGCTGGGAGGTGATCGAAGCGGGGCTGCGGTGCGTGCAGGGAAAGGCCGTGGTCAACTCGATCAGCCTGAAGGACGGGGAGGAGGCGTTCCGAGAGAAGGCGCGGCTGGCTCGACGCTACGGGGCGGCGGTGGTGGTCATGGCGTTCGACGAGGCCGGCCAAGCCGACACGGCGGACCGCAAGGTGGAGATCTGCGCCCGCTCCTACGAGATCCTGGTGCGACAGGAGGGCTTCCCGCCGGAGGACATCGTCTTCGACCCCAACGTCTTCGCCGTGGCGACGGGGATCCCGGAGCACGACGAGTACGCGGCGGCGTTCATCGAGGCGACGCGGCGGATCAAGGACGCCCTGCCCCACGCCCTGGTGAGCGGCGGCGTCAGCAACGTGTCGTTCTCCTTCCGGGGGAGCCACGGGGTGCGGGAGGCGATGCACTCGGCGTTCCTCTACCACGCGACGCGAGCCGGCATGGACATGGGAATCGTCAACGCCGGCGCGATCGCCGTCTACGACGAGATCCCGAGCGAGCTGCTGCAAGCCGTGGAGGACGTGCTCTTCCACCGGGACGAAGGCGCCACCGACCGGCTCACGGAGTTGGCGGACCGCTACCGAGGCAGCGCCGCCAGGGACGCGGAGGACCTGACGTGGCGGGACGCGCCGGTGGAGTCGCGACTGCGCCACGCCCTCGTCCACGGGGTCGCCGAGTTCGTGGAGGAGGACGTGGAGGAGGCGCGGCGAGCGGCGGACCGGGCGCTCCATGTGATCGAAGGGCCGCTGATGGCGGGGATGAACGTGGTGGGCGACCTCTTCGGCGCTGGGAAGATGTTCCTGCCGCAGGTCGTGAAGAGCGCCCGGGTGATGAAGCGCGCCGTAGCTCGCTTGGTGCCCTACCTGGAGCGCGAGAAGACGGCGGGAGAGGCGAACCGTTCCGCCGGACGGGTCGTGCTGGCCACGGTGAAGGGGGACGTGCACGACATCGGCAAGAACATCGTCGGCGTGGTTCTTCAGTGCAACAACTACGAGGTCTTCGACTTGGGAGTAATGGCGCCCGCCGAGACGATCCTGGCCAAGGCCCGGGAGGTGGACGCCGACGTGGTCGGGCTGTCGGGGCTGATCACCCCCAGTCTGGACCAGATGGTGCACGTGGCCTCCGAGATGGAGCGGACCGGAATGACCGTGCCGCTGCTGATCGGCGGCGCCACCACCTCCCGGGTGCACACGGCGGTCAAGATCGAGGAACGGTATTCCGGGAGCACGGTGCACGTGCTGGACGCCTCCCGGTGCCCCGGCGTGGTGGGCAAGCTGCTGGACGAGGGCGGACGGACGGCCTACGCCGCCAGCGTCCGAGAGGAGTACGAGGCGATCCGGCGGAAGCGGCTGGGGGCGGCCCGTCGGCGGGCACCGATCCTGGCGCTGGAGGCTGCGCGGAAGAACCGGCTGGCGCTGGACTGGGCGCGACATCGGCCAGTGCGGCCGACCTTTCTGGGGAGGCGGGCGTTTCCGGCCGATGGGAAGGCGGACACGGCGGGGGAGGCGGGCACGGCCGACCCGACCAGAGGCGTCCAGCGGGCGACACTCGTTCGACGCTCCGTCGCAGCCCACGGCCACGGTGCCGCAGCTTCGCCCCCGCCTCCGGCGACGGTGACGGCGCGATCCTACGACCTGGGCGAGCTGGCGGAACGGATCGACTGGACTCCGTTCTTCCGCGCTTGGGAGCTCAGGGGCACCTTCCCCGACATCCTGTCCGACCCGGAAGCCGGCCCCCAGGCGACGAGCCTCCACGAGGATGCCCTGGCGTTGCTGCGGCGCATCAGTCGGGAGGGGCTGCTACGGGCGCGGGCGGTGATCGGCCTCTACCCGGCCGCGTCCGACGGCGACGACGTCTTCTTTTACGGGGACGAGTCCCGGCGCGAGCCGGTGGCGGGCTTCCCTTGCCTGCGCCAGCAGTTCCGCAAGGGAGCCGGGCGGCCGAACCTTTCCCTGGCCGACTTCGTGGCACCGGCGACGTCCGGCGTCCGGGACTACGCAGGGGCGTTCGTGGTCACCGCCGGACACGGGGTGGCGGAGCTGGCCGCCGAGTTCGAGGCCGCGGGCGACGACTACCAAGCCATCCTCGTCAAGGCGCTGGCGGATCGTCTGGCCGAAGCGTTCGCGGAGCGGATGCACGAACGGGTGCGGAAGGAGTTCTGGGGGTACGCCGCCGCCGAGTCGCTCGCCAACCGCCAGCTGATCGCCGAGGAGTACGCGGGGATCCGCCCCGCCCCCGGCTACCCGGCGTGCCCGGACCACACCCAGAAGCGGGCGATCTTCGAGCTGCTGGACGCCGGATCGATCGGCGTCTCTCTCACCGAGAGCTGCGCGATGGCGCCGGCCGCCTCCGTCGCCGGCCTCTACGTCGGGCACCCCGACAGCTTCTACTTCGGCGTCGGACGGATCGGCGGCGACCAAGTCGAGGACTACGCGGCTCGATGCGGCGTTCCGACCGAGGAAGCCGCTCGCTGGTTGGGTCCCAGCTTGGCGGACGAGGGTGCCGGCGGTGCCTGACCTTCGGGAGATGCTCCGCGACGGGCGAGTCCATGTCGTGGACGGCGCCATGGGCACGATGCTGTACGCGCGAGGCGTCTTCATGAACGTCTGCTACGACGAGCTCAACGCCACCGATCCCGGCCTCGTCGAAGAAATCCACGGACAGTACGTGCGAGCAGGCGCGGAGATCATCGAGACCAACACCTTCGGCGCGAACCCGGTCAAGCTGTCGTCCTATGGACTGGACGAGCGCACGGAGGAGCTCAACGCGCGTGCAGCCCGCCTAGCGGTACGGGCTGCTGCGGGACGGGCATGCGTGGCGGGCGCGCTGGGGCCGCTCGGGATCCGGGTGGAGCCGCTGGGCCCCACGTCGCTGGAGGAGGCCCGGGAGTACTTCGGCAGACAGGTGGACGGGCTGCTGGACGGCGGCGTGGAGGGGTTCTTTCTGGAGACGTTCTCCGACCTCTCGGAGGCGGAGCAGGCGTTTCGGGCCGTGCGGCGACGATGCGACCTCCCGGTGGTTGTGCAGGCGACCGTCGGCGAGAACTGCGCCACGAGCTTCGGAGCGTCGGCGGAGCAGGCGGCGCGGGCGGCGGAGGCGTGGGGTGCCGACGCGGCGGGCCTCAACTGCTCCGTGGGGCCTGCCGTGATCTTGGACGGCGTGGAGCGGATGGCTGCTGCAACTCGCCTGCCCCTGTCGGCCCAGCCCAACGCCGGCCTGCCCCGGACCGTGGGCGACCGCAAGATGTACTTGGCGGGACCCGACTACATGGCGATGTATGCTCGACGGCTCATCCGGGCCGGCGCCCGCTTGGTGGGCGGGTGCTGCGGCACGACGCCCGAGCACGTCCGCCGGATACGAGAGGAAGTGGCTGCGATCCAGCCCCGAACGCCTCCGGTGCGAGTGGTGCGCGATCTCTCCGAGAGCCCGGCGCGAGCCGAGGGTCCGCCGTTGGCAGCCCGTTCCCGGCTCGGCGCCCGCCTCGCCGCCGGGGAGTTCGCGACCGCCGTCCGCGTCGTGCCCCCGCGGGGCTGGGACGCTTCCGGGATGCTGGCGGCGTGCCAGCGGCTGGCCGGGGCCGGCGCCGACGCCGCCGTCGTGCACGAGGACCCCGGCGCGGCCCGCATGAGCGCATCGGCGGCCGCGGCCCGAGTGGCTCTGGACGGCGCCCTGGAACCCGTCCTCCACTACACATGCCGAGGCCGAACCCTCTCCGGCATGATCGGCGACCTGCTGGGCGCGGCGGCGTCCGGCGCGCACAACCTGCTGCTGGCCACCGGCGACTCGCCCACCGGCGGCCTGTATCCCTCGATCGGCGCCGACGTGGACGTGGACGCCGTCGGGCTCGCCAACGTCGTGGCAGGGCTCAACGCCGGCGTGGACCCCTCCGGCAACGAGACGGGAGAGGCCACTCGCTTTGTGACCGGCGTCGTCGTCAGCCAGGGCGCCCGCGACCGGACCCGGGAGCTGGAGCGCTTCCACTGGAAGGCCGACGCCGGCGCGCACTACGCCGTCACCCGGTCCGTCTTCGACGCCGACCACCTTCTGGCGTTCCTGGACGAAGCGAAGGCGGCGGCGGGCGGAGCGGAGTTGCCGATGCTGGCGACGGTTCTGTTGCTGGAGAGCCCGACCCAGGCCGAGTTCCTCCAGAACGAGGTTCCCGGCGTCCACGTGCCGGACCGAGTGGTGACGCGGATGCGCCGGGCTGCGTCGCGTAGCCGCGAACACGCCGTTGCCGAAGGCGTGGAGGTTGCGCGGGAGATCATGGCCGGACTGACCCGCCACCTCGCCGGCGTCCAAGTCGTCGCACCGCTCGAGCGAGCCGAAGCGTTCGTCGTCGAACTCGTGGGATCGCTTACGCGAGCCGCTCCAGCAACGCCGGACCGTCCCGGGGACCCAGGTTGCTGACGTAGACCTTGTCGGCGCCGACGCTGCGCAGGGCGCGGATCGTCCGCGCGCAGATCTCGACCGAGCTCGCCCCAGCGTCGAACTCGCGGGCGACTTCCGCAGACGGCACAGGGAAGAACCGCTCCAGCTGCTTCAGCGTGCGGGAGTTGGCGCTCCGATAGAGGAAGACGCCGTAGACGACGGGCAGCGCGACGCCTCGCCGGGCCAGCTCCGATTGGAAGCGCTCCACCTGGGCGAGGGAGTGATGAGAGACGACCTGGGTCAGCACGTACTCCGCCGCGAACCCTTCCCCGGCGACGAAACGGGCCTGCTCGACGGGGTCCCGGTGCGGGTTCGCCCACCCGCCGAGCACCAGCCCCGGCTGGTCCGCCCGGAGGATGCGCCGGAGGTCCTGGCCGTGGGGGGCGCAACGAGGAGCGCCGCTCGAACGGTCGCCGCCCACCACCGTCACGGCCGCCACCCCAAGGTCGGCCGCCCGCCGGGCGAAGAGACGGCAGTACGTCAGCGAGTGCTTGCATGTCAGGAACGGCAGCACATGGTCGAACCCGTCGCTGGCGCTGCTGCCGCCGGCGGGCACCGGCACCGGTTCCGCGCCCAGGTTGGCGGCCAAGTGGGCCAGGCTCTCCTCCTCGTGGTCGCCCACGGCGCCGTCGGTCAGGAGGATGAAGGTCCCTTGGCGCACGAGCCGCTGGAGGGCGTGGTGCATGTCGATCCACACGTCCATGCCCCCCCTCGAGTCCAGGCCGGACCGCGGCGGCCGAAGCTCGACGGCGACCATCGGCCCCGGTTGAGCCAAGCGCTGGAGGAACGGCGAGGCACCCGCCGTCATCCCCTCACCATCTCTTCGATCGCGTCCGGGTCGGCGGGCAGGTCGCGCGTGAGCACCTCCGCGCCTGCCCCGTCGATCAGCACGTCGTCTTCGATCCGGATTCCGATCCCCTCCAAGTCGGGGGCGCGGGGGCAGCTGCCCCCGCGGAAGTAGAGGCCCGGCTCGACGGTGAACGCCATTCCGGGCTCCAGCGCCACCGACCGGGGCGTCCCGACGTTCCGGTACCTCCCTGCGTCGTGGACGTCCAACCCCAGCCAGTGAGAGGTCTGATGGGGGAACCACGACCGGTACGCGCCGGTCTCCACCGCCTCGGCAGGCGTCCCGGGCAGCACGCCCAGCGCGACGAGCCCTTCGGCGACCGTGGTCACCGCCGCATCGTGCACGTCCGCCAGCGACGCGCCGGGCCGACACGCGGCGATCGCCGCCCGGTGCGCCTCCAGGACCACGTCGTAGACGTCCCGGGCCGCTCCCTCGATCCGCCCCGAGGCGGGCGCGGCGCGGGAGACGTCGGCGGCGTAGCACTCCACCTCGGCGCCCGCGTCCACCAGCACCATCTCGCCCGGTCCGATCCGGGAAGCGTTGGCCGTGTAGTGCAGGGTGCACGCGTTGGTTCCGGCCGCGGCGATCGTGGCAAAGGCCGGGCCGTCCGCGCCCCGTCGCCGAAACCCCGCCTCCACCGCCGCTTCCACCTCCCACTCCCCTGCCCCGGGCCGCACCGCCGCCAGCCCGTCGCGAAAAGCGGCCGCCGTGATCCGCGCCGCCTCCCGCATCCGAGCCGCCTCCGCCTCGTCCTTGCGCAACCGCAGGTCGTCCAGAACCCCGCCCGGGTCCAGGACCCCGCAGAGCCCGGTCCCCGTCCGCGGCCGCCGACGCCGGCCTTCCCCGAGCGCCGCCAGCACGGCGCCGTCGCAAGCGTCCGACGCGCCGAAGCGGTAGTGCACCACATCGGCGCCGCGCAGCAGCTTCGGCGCTCGGTCGGGAAACTCCTCCAGCGCGTGCACCGCGTCGGCGCCGCAGCTCTCTCGCACCGTCTCCAGTTCCGGGCGCGGGCCCGTCCACAGCTCCTTGGCCTCGTCGCGGCCCTCTACGAAGAGCACGAACCTCTGCCGGTCTGCGAACCCTCGCAGCACCGCGACGCACCCGGGCGCCGTCCGTCCCGTCAGGTAGAAGAGTTCCGAGTCGGGCCGGTAGCGGTACTCCGAGTCCGCGTTCTTGAACCGCAACGGCGACGCCGGCAACACCATCGCCCCGCGCCCATGCCGCCGGCTTGCAGCCCCGCCACGCAACGCCGCGAGCACGGATTCCCGCCGCTTCGCGAACGGCAGCGGAGCGAAGCGAGGCCGAACCGTTGGACTCGCCATCTCCTCTTGACTCCCTTGCCGCTGGTGGAACCGGGCGCCCCGGATGCACTATGGTGAGCAGGAAAACGAATCGTCGGTCACGGAACCGGCGTATCTTCATGAACATGGTGCAAGCACTTCGGAGGCGTCCAGTGGAACGGAAGCGACGGGCGGCGGCACGACGAGCAGCGCGACGGGCGACGTTGCAGGCCGGGCTGGGCACCGCGCTTCGGGCTTGGTTCCCGCTTCTCGCCGGCGCGACCGTCGTTTCGCCGCTCGCCGAAGCCCAGGTCGTTCGCGGGCGGCTCGTGGAGACGGGCGACGTCCGGCCGGTGGGCGGCGCGATGGTCGCGCTGGTCGGGTCGGGAGACGTGGAGGCCGGGCGGAGCCTCACACGCGACAGCGGACTCTTCGAGATCGTCGCGCCCGCCCCCGGCGAGTACTGGCTGCGAGCAGAGCGGATCGGCTACGCCACCACCCGCTCCGACCCCTTCCGTCTCGCCGCCGGAGACACCCTGGTGATCCGCCTGGAAGCCGGCGTGGAGGCGATCTCGCTGCAGGGGGTCCAGGCCGAGGGGGACCGCCGATGCCGAGTCCGGCCCGACGAAGGACTGGCGGTGACCCGAGTGTGGGACGAGGCCCGAAAGGCGCTGGCCGCGGCCGCGTGGACCCAGGACCGGGGGATGTACGAGTACGAAATGACGGGCGTGACGCGGCGTCTGGACCGGGACGGACGGCAAGTGCTGTCGGAAGACCGGGCCTACCAGCAGGGTTTTCGCAAGGCCCCGTTCGTCTCGCGCCCCGCCGACTCCCTCGTCGCCGAGGGGTTCGCCCGCCTTTCGCCTAGCGAGTCCATATACTGGGCGCCCGACGCCGGCGTGCTGCTGTCGGACGCGTTCCTCGACACCCACTGCTTCCGGCTCAAGCAGGACCACGACGACGCGCCCGGGCTGATCGGCCTCGCCTTCGAGCCGGTTCCGCGGCGGCACGTCCCCGAGATCGGCGGCACGCTTTGGCTAGACCCGGAATCCGCCGAGCTTCAGTGGCTGGAGTTCCAGTACCGGAACCTGAACCTGCCCGACGTTCTCATGCGGAGCTCCCCCGGGGGCCGGGTCGAGTTCGAGGCCTTGCCCAACGGCACGTGGATCGTGCGCTCGTGGCACATCCGAATGCCCCAAGGGGGAACTGCGACCAACCCTCTTACGAACCAGCTGACGACGGAGCTGCGGGGCGTGGCCGTGCACGGCGGCGAGGTGCTGCGGGTCCACGGCAACGACGGCGTCGTCCTGGAGGCCGAAGATGGGGGCCGGATCGCCGGGATCGTGTTCGACAGCTTGCAGGAAGGCTTGCCTGGGGCGCGTGTCTTCGTCGAGGCGTTGGGAAAGGAGGTGGAGACCGACTGGGAGGGCCGGTTCGAGATGACGGGGTTACGTCCCGGCACATACTCGGTCAACTTCACGCATCCGTACCTCGAGCGGCTTTCCTACCAAGCCGAGCCCTTTCTGGTCGACGTCGTGCAGGGTGCCAAGACCCCGGCCCAGGTCAACTTCTCGGCGCCGCTGACGGGCCGCGCCCTCTCGCGGGTCTGCCGCGACGTCGAGCCCGCGGGAGACCGAACGTCGGTGTCGGGCGGCGTGGAGCAGTCGTTGGGCATCCTCGTGGGACAGGTCACCGATCAGGTCGGCGTCCCGGTCCCCGGCGCACGGGTGCGGGTGCTGTCTCGGGCTTACGGCCTGCAGGCGGACCCCGAGGCCGTGACCAGGGATGTGCGGATGCAGGAAGAGCGCACTGCCGTGATCGCGACCACCGACGCCTCCGGCCGTTACCTGGCCTGCTGGGTGCCCGTGGACACGACGTTGGAGGTCGCGGTTGTCGAAGGCACCGACGAGCTTGGTCCCGCCGGGCTCGACGCGGCCTACTCCCCTTCCGAGCTGATCGCCAGAACGGAGAACACCGTCATGATCTCCGCTGCGAGCCTCTTCGCGATACTCGACTTGCAGGTTGAGTCCCGGTAGCGGGAGCCGGTAGCTTTCCTGCATTTGCTGGACCTTCCGCTCTCCTTTGGCCTCGCTTTCCTCGGCTGAGTCGCGTCCCGTGATCAGACCCTTGCTCCTCTTGACCGGCGCCCTCCTGCCGGCGACCGGCAACGCCGCCCTGGAGGCGGACGCCGCCGTCGGGGCGCTCCCGGCGTCGTGGTCGCTCCGAGCGGCCCAGGACACGACCTCGAGGGACACGGTCTCCCTGGCACCGCTGGTCGTCTCGGTGCTGCGCTCCCCCGCCCGCCTGGATCGCCTCCCCTTCTCGGCTTCGGTGCTCGCGGGCTCCGATCTCTCCGACGGCACCGCCGGCGTCTTCATCGAAGAGTCCCTTCACGGCTTGCCCGGCGTGCGGGTCCAGAACCGCTACAACCCGGCGGTGGGCGAGCGTATCTCCATTCGAGGCTTCGGGGCGCGCGCCCAGTTCGGAGTCCGAGGGATCAAGGTGCTGGTGGACGGCGTTCCTGCGACCCTTCCCGACGGCCAAACGACGCTGGATCACCTGGACGTGGGCTCCCTGGGACGGGTGGAGGCCCTCCGGGGGCCGGCCGCCGCCCTCTACGGCAACGGTGCAGGCGGCGTGCTACTCTTCACCAGCACCGAGCCGTTCATCGGCCCCGCGCGCTGGCAAGCCGTGTCGGTGGCGGGCTCCGACGGCCTCTTGCGCCTGCAAGCGACGGTGTCGGGGACGGCGGGCCAGCTGAAGTACCGGGCCAGCGGCGCCCGCAGCCGCTTCGACGGCTTCAGGAACAACGTCTCCGATTCGGGAGAGGACCCCTACAGCGGCGCGACCCGCGCCACCGTGAACGCCGGCTTCGACCGGGAGGCAGGCGGCGGCGTCCTCTCTGCACGGGTGATCGGACTGGATTTGAGCGCTCTCAACCCCGGGTCCCTGCCGTCGAGTCTCTTCGACGAGGGGAGCAACCAGGCGTGGGGCTTCAACGTGGCCCGGCGGACCCGAAAGGATGTGCGGCAGGGGCAGGTCGGGGTCGCGTGGCGGGGACCGGTGGGCAGCTTGCAGGGCGACGTTTCCGCCTACGGAGTGCGTCGGACCCTCGACAACCCGATCCCCACCCGCGTGGTGGATCTGACGCGCAACGGCGGCGGCGTCCGCCTGGCCCTCGCCAAGGAGTGGGACCGGGGCCCCGGAGCGGCGCGCCTCGACTTCGGGGCCGAAGGCGAGCTCCAGAGCGACGACCGGCGGAACTTCGCCAACCAAGGCGGCGAGCGGGGCGCCGTCGTGCTGAACCAGCAGGAACGCGTCCGCGCCGTAGCCGTCTTCGGGCAGTTCCGGCTTCCCGCCACACGTCGCCTGGACGTGGTCGGCGCGTTGCGCTTCGACCGCTTCGGCTTCAGCGCCGACGACCGGTTCGTAGGCCCCGACAACCCGGACGACTCCGGCGACCGAGCGATGAGCGCCCTCAGCCCGTCCTTGGGCTTCCACCTGGCCCTAGGGGACCACGGTCTCTTCGCGTCGGTCGCGCGCTCGTTCGAGACGCCCACCACGACGGAGCTCGCCAACCAGCCCGACCGGGCCGGCGGCCTCAACCCGAGTCTGGACCCCCAGCGAGGATGGACCGCGGAAGGCGGCCTTCGGGGCGAGATGGGCCGGGCCGCGTACGACTTGGCCGTGTTCTCGTCGCGGATCTCCAACCAGCTCGTGCCCTTCGAGGTGCCGTCGGCACCGGGACGGAGGTTCTACCGCAACGCCGGCAAGTCCACGGTGCGGGGCTTCGAGGCGTCCGCCCGAGTCGCACTGTCGCAACACCTGACGGCTCGCGTCGCCTATGGCTACACCGACGCCCGCTTCGACGACTTCGAGGTGGACGGAGAGCGGTTCGACGACAACCGGGTCCCCGGCGTGGCGCCCCATTTGGTCGAAGGCGCCGTTCGGGCCGGCGGCGGACGATGGTTCGGGGAGCTCCGGGTAGAGGTGCGAGGCAGCGTTCCCGTCAACGACGCCAACGACGCCAGCGCCGACCGCTACGCCTTGCTCGACCTCCGGTTCGGCGCTTCGGGGTTGCGGGCCGGCGGCCTACGGCTCTCGCCGTTCGCCGGCGTCACCAACGCCGCCAATGCACGCTACGCCTCGTCGGTAGTGGTGAACGCCTTCGGCAGCCGCTACTTCGAGCCGGGACCCGATCGCGGCGGCTACGTAGGACTGTCGCTTGCCTGGGACCGGGGAGACGGCTGAGACACAGGCGATGGCCGCTTTCTAGCTGCCCGCGGCGCATCCGCCGGCGTCCTCGACGAGCCAGAGGCTGTTGCCCACTCGGCGCTCTCCTCCCATGTCGGACGGGCGGTTGGCCAGTCGCGTGCCGAGGGACATGGCGGAGGAGCCGCCGCCGTCCAGGTTCAGCGCCTCGTCCACCCCGAGGGACACGAACAGGTCCGCGAGCTCAGGGAGAGTCATCCCGTCCGAGTAGGGCTCCTGACGCCCGTCCACGACCGCCAGCCAGAGGAGCGCCGTCTCGTTGTCGTAGCCCACGGCGGTTCGGGGGTGGCGGGCGGCGGCGAACGCCGGACGCGCGCCGGTGGCCAAGTCGCCGACGCGCAGACCCCCGTCGAGCAGCTCCGGGTAGCCGCCAACGACCTGCACCTCTCCGCCCCCGCCCTCGTGGTCGGGGCCGCCTACGGTGTCGGCGCCGAACACCATGACGCGGCCGTTCCTCTCCCCAGGACCGATCCAGAGCGTTCGCCGGGCCGTCCAGACGAACGCAGGGCGGCTCGAGGCCCGCCGGGTGCCGGCCGTGACCTCGGGACCGATCGGCAGGCCCCCTTCCATGAAGAAGTCGCCGTTGACGCCGGCCACGGGCACAACCGAGCCGCTGGGACGCATCTCGGTCACGGTCATCCGTCGCCGATCCGATCCGTCCTCTTCCACGGCCGGTACGACGCGCAGCTGCAAGTCGCACCGGGTCAGGTCGGCGGAGACTAGATGCACGGCCCAGGGCCCCTTCGGCGACCAGCGGTAGCGGTAGTGGACGCCTTCGCGAAGACTCTCTCCGCGTACGGTGTCGGGCGCCAGGAAGGTCTCCGCCGCCGCAGGCAACGGCGGGACGCCGACGGACGCCCACTCCGGTTCGTTCGCGCAGCCCGCGAGGGACGCGCCCAACGCCGCGGCCAATAACGCCGCCGTCCGCGGTCCCGCCATCGTCAGGCCGGAGAAGCCGTGTCGTGCTGCTTGGGGATGGGCGCCAATAACGCCGCCGTCCGCGGTCCCGCCATCGTCAGTGCTCCTGCGCCTCGTCCCACGACTCCGAAGCCCAGAACTGCTCTTCTGCCTCGCGGATCTCGTCCATGTCCAACGACTCGTCCTCTCGGACCAGCACGCCGTCCTCCTCGATCTGCAGCACGTCGTCGTCGGAGAGGCCCGCACTGGCTCGCCCCGTCCGGCGAAGTATCCGTCGCCGTGCCGCCACCCCCGCGACCAGCGCGAGCGCCGCCAGTCCGGCGAAGAGCTCGCCCGTCACCGCGAGGGCCGCGTCGCCGACGCCGCGAGCGGTTCCATTCCCACGTACTTCAATCCGCTCCCCGTGTTGAAGAGCACGACTTCGTCCTCCGCTTCGATCAGCCCCATCGCCCGCAGCTTGGGCACCGCGGCGGCGGTCGCTCCTCCTTCCGGCGCAGCAAAGACCCCCGTCGCCGTCCCCATCGCCGCGACCCACTCGGCCATCTCGGCGTCCTGCACGGCGACCGCCCCGCCGCCCGACTCGCGAAGCGCCCGTAGAACGAGAAAGTCCCCCACGGCCCCCGGCACCCGCAACCCGGAGGCGTAGGTGGCGGCGTTCTCCCATGTCCCGGCGTCTTCCCTGCCCTCCTCCCATGCTCGGACGATCGGCGCGCAACCGGCAGCCTGCACCGTGAACATCTTGGGCCGTTCGGTGCCGATCCACCCGAGCTGCTCCATCTCGTCGAACGCCTTCCACATCCCCACGAGCCCCGTCCCCCCGCCCGTCGGGTACACGATGGCGTCCGGCAGCCGTCCCGCCAGCTGTTCGAAGAGCTCGTAGCCCATCGTCTTCTTGCCCTCGATCCGGTACGGCTCCTTCAGGGTGGAGAGGTCCCACCAGCCGTGCTCGTCGCACCCCTGGCGCACCACCTTGCCGCAGTCGCTGATCAGCCCGTCGAGCAACCGCAGGTCCGCCCCCAGCGCGCGGATTTCGGCCAGAATCGGCGCTGGCGTGTCGGTGGGGACCACGACGTGGACGGGGAGTCCCGCCGCAGCCCCGTAGGCGGCGGTGGCGCCCGCCGCGTTGCCTGCCGACGGGATCGCCAGCGCCGTCGCGCCCAGCTCCAGGGCCCGAGAGACCGCCATGCACAGCCCCCGGTCCTTGAAGGAGCCGGTGGGGTTTTGGCCTTCGTCCTTGATCCACAGCCGGCCCACGTCCAACGAGCGGGCCATGCGGGGAGAGTCCAGAAGGGGCGTGAAGCCCTCGCCCAGGCTGACGCGGCAAGCTGGCTCCCGCACCGGAAGCACTTCGGCGTACCGCCACAACGTCGGAGAGCGGCCCGCGAGCACGCCCGGCGTAAAGTGGCCCCGGAGCGCGTCCAGGTCGTAGCGCGCGAAGAAGGGCTTGCCCGCCGGCGAGAGCCCGGCCAGGCGCTCGGACTCGAAGCTCTCGCCGGTGGCGGTGCACTCCAAGTGGGAGGCGCCGGGAAGTCGGCCCGGTAGGGCGCCGGAGGATCGAGACATGGGGCAGCCGCTCGGAGGCTGGCGGTTTGGAGAAAGAGGGGAGGCTAAAGCTGGCACGCCGACGCCCCGGGCGGAAGTTCGGCTCGGAGACTTTCTGGCTCAGGCGGCAGGAGCCCTGGCCTAGGTAGAGCAGGGCAATCCCTCGTGCCCGCAGGCGTGGTAATCCGCCTTATCTGAACTCGATTCGGCCGAGGAGTCCTATGCGGTGTTCTGTGGGCTCCACGCCGGTATCCGCCTGCTCGCCGAAGAGGTCGATCAGCGGAATCCAGGCCTTCCCTATGGCACTGCCATTCGTGCGCGCTACTTCCGTCACGACACCGCGGTCGCGGACAGCTTTGTGAATTGGTCTCCGATCTGCGCCCGGTCGTCCATCTTCTAGTCGATGGTGGAGCCTGGGATCGTTGCCGCCGTGGTCGGCCGCAGCGACAGTCGCCCGGCGGCTTCAGCGGCAGGCGGCGCGCCCAAATTCGCCGGCGTCCCATCCAGCCATGGAAGCGCCCATCTCGAGTCGCGACGCTTTAGGGAGCTCATATCCGGCGGGCCTCCGCGCTAGGTCCGTGACCCTCCGAGGACCATTGTCGGCCGAGGTCGCCGGAACCCCGACCACGCCCTTCGAGGAGAGGCGCCCATGGCAGCTGCCGGCCCCCGAGATCGGAGTCCCGCAGGCGAGCCCCCCGAGCGGGATGCGTCCCAGGACATGCCTTCTGACGAAGCGCCTCCCCGGGACGAGGTTCGCCGCAAGGCGATCCACCAGCCAAAGGACAAGAGTGCCAAGGGCTTCTACGGCGACAAGGGCATGGTGGACGAGTTCCTGGGCAAGCATGTCTTCGGGAGGATCGTCGCGGACGTGGAGCTCGCCAAGCTCCGGAAGGGGCCGACCGAGTACGTCGACAGCAAGTCCAGAGCCGTCCGCCACGCGGACATGGTGTGGAAGGCGCCGTTCCGGGACTCGTGGCTCTACGTGGTCTTCCTCTTCGAGGTCCAGTCCACGGTGGACTGGCTCATGCCGGTGCGCATCCTGTTGGAGACGGCCCTGGTCTACGAGGAGCTCGCCAAGGACCCGGAGGTGCGAAAGCGGCGGAAGCTACCGCCGGTGTTGCCGATCGTCGTGTACCTCGGGGCCAAGCCGTGGGACGCGCCGACCCGCCTCGAGGAGATGCTGACGGAGGAGGCGAAGGCGTTCCTGCCGTTCGCCCTCGGCCACGAGTTCCTGTTGGTGTCGGAGGCGGAGGAGGCGAAGGGGCTGACGCGGGCGGACACGCCCCGGACGGCTGGGTTGAGGTTGCGCTACGCCCGGGACCGGGCCGAATTTGACGAGGCGCTGGCGACGTTGCGGGAGTTGCTGCCGGAGGACAGTCCGGCGAGACGGGCGCTGGTGGAGTGGGTGCTGAGTTCGATGATCGAAGAGGGAGCCAAGGAGGAAGAGATGGCGAAGTTGCGGGAGCTGGAGGACCTGGCGAGCCCAGTCGTGGATACGTGGTGGGCGGCGGAGCGCCGAGAAGCCCGTCGGAAGGGACTCGAGGAGGGTCGGCAGGAAGGTCGGCAGGAAGGTCGGCAGGAAGGTCGGCAGGAAGGCGAGGTGCTCGGGCAGCGGATCACGCTGGTGCGCCAAGCGCGGCGGAAGTTCGGTTCGGAGACGGCGGAGGGGCTTGCCGCGTTGCTGGAGGGTGCAGCGGACCTGGAGGGAGTTGCCGAGGTCGCCGACCTGATCATCGACTGCGGGAGCGGCCGCGACTTTCTGGCCCAGGCGGCAGGGGCCCTTGCCTAGAGAGTAGAGCATTCCTCGCGCCCGCGGGCGGGCGATCTGCCTTATCTGAACTCGATTCGGCCGAGGAGTCCTAGGCGGCGCTCTGTGGGCTCCAGGCCGGTGTCCGCCTGCTCGCCGAAGAGGTCGATCATCAGACGCAGGCCCCGGGCACCCTGGGCTTGGTCTTCGCCGGGCTGGCCGCCCAGCACCGACTACTGCGTGCCGACGTTGAGGCGGTAGCCGCCTGTCCCTTCACGACTCCAACGGCCGAACGGCCTGATCTGGCCGCCGCCGGGCAGGACCGCGCCCCAGCCCAGCTCCATCGCCAGCCGGGCCGGGGTCAAGCCTGGGGCGTCGGCGTCCTGCGCCATGGCCTGTGGGCCGCCCATGGCCTGCGGGCCGAGCCGGCCGCGCGTCTGCCAGAGGGCACCAGCACCGCCGCCACCGGCGCCCCACGACGGCTCGAGCGAGAACGACAGCCCGCCCTGGTCCCGACCGGGCTGGAGCCGCAACGCGACGCTCGCGTTCCACTCCTTGAAGTCCTCGGCCTGGTGGACCAGCAGCGTCCGGCCCCGGGCGTCCACGCTGAACCCGCTGGCGCGGTGGGTGAACCCCAGCTCGGCGCCCGCCTCGGCACCCATCCCCGTCTCGGCGTCGCCGCGGTCCAGCCGACCGCCCAGCTCAACGCGCGTGCGAACCGATGCGCCGCCCACCGCCCACTGGCCGCTCAGCTCCGGCGCCAGCCGCACCCGCTGCGCGTTGGCCGTCACTCCCGCCAGCTCCGTCGCGTCGGCGGACTGGATCCGCACCAGCCTCAGCGCCCGCTCCCGCTCCGACCTCGACGCCTCCACCGTCACCTGCACCTGCTGCATCGCCTCCAGTCCGCCCGGATCCGTCGCCCGCACCGTCACCGTCGCCACTCCGATCGCCTGCGGCGCGATCGACAGCCGGCCCGACTCCGTCACCGCCGCCAGCGCCACCCCCGGCGCCGACGACTCCGCCGCGTAGCTCAACGCATCGCCGTCCGGGTCCCGGAAGTACGGCCCCAGCTCCTCTTCCGCCGCCGCGCCGTACGCCTCCAGGACCTTCGGCGCGATCCCACCCACCGCCTCCGGGCCCTCGTTCACGTCCAGGACCGTCACCACCACGCCCGCCTCGTCGGCCAGCCCACCTGCGTCCACCACCCGCACCACCAGCGCGTACCGCGGCGGCCCATCCTCGTAGTTCTCGCCGCCGCCCACGTACCGCACCTCGCCGCTCGTACCGTCCACCTCGAACCGCGCCGCGTCCCCGCTCGCCAGGCCGTACGTCAGCACGTCGCCCGCGTCCACAGCCGTCGCCTCCACGCGCCCCAGGTCCCGCGGCCCGCGCGCGTTCTCCGCCAGCTCGAAAGCGTACGCCGAGTCGGCGAACGCCGGCGCCTCGTTCACGTCCAACAGCGCCACCGTCACCGGCGCCCGGTCCGTCAGCCCGCCCCGGTCCGCGACCACCACCTCGAACTCCCAGCCCGCCGGGCCCGTCTCCGCGTCCTCGCCGCTCCCCACGTACCGCACACGCCACGGCCGTCCGCTGGCGGCCTATGCGGACCACGCCGGGCACTTCGGCCAACGGCGCCCTTGGAAGGCGTCCCGGGGCAACTCTATCTTGGTGCCGGGCAACCCTGCTTTGGCCAACCGCGTCCTACGAGGTTGAAGGGAACGATCCACCGCGGCAACCGACGGCTCCCGCTGGACGGGGACCAGCGACCGGAACGAACCATCGAAGCCGAATCGACACGCGAACTGATTCGCCGAGCCTGCGAGGGGGACGAACGCGCCGCCCGCGGCCTGTACGACCGGTACGCCCCTCGGGTGTACGCCGTCGTCCGGCGGATCGCAGGCGCCGACGACCTGGCTCAGGACTACGCCCAGGAGGCATGGATCCGCGCCTTTCGGGCGTTGCCCAAGTTCCGCGGGGAGGCGCGCTTTTCCACTTGGCTGCACCGGATCGCCGTCAACACGGCCCTTCAGCTGGAGCGGAAGCAGAAGACGAGGCGGGAGCGGGAGGCGCGGTTGCCCGAGGTGATCGCCGTGGCCCCTCAGGTCCGCGACGTCCTTCTGCAGCGAAGACTGGAGGAAGCACTGGATCTGCTTCCGCCGGGGATGCGACAGGTGCTGGTGCTTCACGACGTGGAGGGCCGCACCCACGAGGAGATCGGGGAGGCCCTGGGGGTCGCCCCGGGAACGTCCAAGTCCCAGTTGTTCAAGGCTCGCGCCAAGATGCGGCGGATGCTGGCCGAGCATGAACAAGAAGCCAAGGAAATCGCAGCATGGAACGGTTGACACTCGAACAGTTGGCCCGGCTGGTCGACGAGCAGCCGACGCCGGAAGAACAGGCAGTCCTGAACCGGGACCCGGATGCCCGCCGACGGCTGGAGGCGCTCCGAGCCCAGAGTGCGGCCCTCAAGGACCTGCCGGCGGTGCTGCCGCCGCCGGACGGGTGGGATCAGCTCCGGGACCGCTTGGTGGCGGTTGGGCTGATCCGGGGCCGCCAACGTCGGTTCGCGGTCTCGCGGAGGTGGTTGCAAGCGGCAGCGGCGCTGGTGCTCTTCGCCGGAGGGACGGGGTTCGGGGCTGCGTTGGCGCCCCGTATGGACGTTCAAGCGCTGGGCGCGCTGGACGCCCGGGCGGCCCTCCCCACGACAACCCCGGACGACGGCACGACGGTGGGCACCTCCTTCGCCACGGTGGAAGAAGCGAGGACAGCCGTGGAATCCGCCGAGGAGCAGTGGGCGGCGGCGTTCGACGCCTACCAGCGCCACCTGCGCTCTCAGGGCCTGTTGCCGGCCGCGCCGGACCCGGCCTCCAGGGCGCAGTTCATGGAACTGATCCGAACCGCCAGCCAGACGGCGTTGCACGAGTCTCCCGGCGACCCGTTCCTCAACACGGTGTACGTGTCGGCGACGAGAGAACAGGAGAACCTCCTCCGGCTAGCGAGCCAAGAGTTTTGGCACTGACCCCGATCGTTGATCGCCAACGACGCCGGCCGCTGGCCAGTCTGGCCGGGCGGACGGCGGGCGCGGCGCTCGTTCGCTTGGCGCGCGTACTCCCCCTCGCGTGCTTCGTTGCGACGGCTCTGCCGGAGGCCGCAGCCGCACAGGACGCCACAGACGCGCGGGACACGCTGGCCGTCAGGGACGGACGGCAGGCGGGGTGGCTGGGCATCCGCATCGACGTGCGCGCCCCGACCCTTGGAACGCCGGAGGACTCGATCGCCGTGGTCGTCGCCGACGTGTACCCCGGGGGTCCGGCCGACATCGGCGGCGTCCTGCCGGGCGACCGGGTGCTGGCCGTGGACAGTGCAGTCTTCACAGGCTGGGGGACGTGGATCCGCTTCGCGACGGAGATCCCGCCGGGACGCGTCGTTCGGCTTCGGCTCCGTCGAAACGGCGCCGTGCAGGAGGCGACGGTAGTTGCGGGCGACCCGCCTGCCGCGGTCGTGGGGTTCGCGCCGGACCGGTTCGCTTCCGACGAGCGCGCCCGCCACGAGTTCGCTGCGATCCAGGTCCGCCTGCTGCGGACGATGGATTCGCTGCTCCGCGTCGCCACATCCCCGACCGGCCAAGTCGGACGGTCTTGGTCCCGCACTCGCTCGTTCGACCTCCTGGGCGATCTGCCCGGAACCGCCCGGCGCGCGGACTCCCTGACCCAGGCCGCAATCCGCCGCGTCGGGGAGGAGGTTCGGTCGTCCCAGGAACGTTTGCGGATTACCGAAGACGGCTACGCGACCCCGGCCGAGGCCGAGGGAGGCGGCGGTCCCGCGCTGCGACCCGCCCGAAGCGAAGCGTCGTGGCGAGTGCGCCTGATGACCTCCGCCCTTCTGGACAACCCCTTCGTCTTCGGCGGGGCGCTGGCCAGGAATCTGACCACGGAGCTGGGACGCTACTTCGGCAACGCCGCCGGGGTCCTGCTCACCGACGTGCTTCCCCGTACCCCTGCCGCGGCGGCAGGTTTCCAGCCCGGAGACGTGATCGTCGCCGCGGCCGGCCGCGAGACTCCGACGCTGGCGACGCTGCGAACCGTCCTTGCAGAGACGGGACCTCCGTACGAGATCGTCGTGGTGCGCCGAGGTGCGCGGGCAACGGTTTGGTATCCCCCCAGGGTCCCCGCCGGTCCAGGGACTAGGTAGGGCGCATCCGCCGAGGGCGGCGCGTCCGCCGGAGCACTGCTGGACCGGCTACTCGTACCGCAGGGCGTCGATCGGGTCGAGGAGCGAGGCGCGGCGAGCCGGCCATATCCCGAAGAAGAGGCCGATCGCCACGGCCACGCCCAGCGCGGCGACCACCGCCTCCACTGCCACCGCCGTCTCCCAGCCGGCGAGTCGGGTGAAGCCCTCCGCGCCGCCGATACCCGCCAGAACCCCCAGGAGCCCCCCTAGGATGCACAGCGCCAACGCCTCCACGAGGAACTGGAAGAGGATCGTCTTCCGGGTGGCGCCTAGAGCCTTTCGTACGCCGATCTCTCGGGTTCGCTCCGTCACGCTCACCAGCATGATGTTCATGATCCCGATTCCGCCCACCAGCAAGCTGATCGCCGCGATTCCCGCCAGGAGGAGGCTGAACGTCTGCTGCGCCTCGCCGAACGTCTCCAGGATGTCGGACGACTTCTGGATGCTGAAGTCGGCTTCCTCGCTGGGGAGGATGCGATGCTCCCTCCGGATCACCCGATCGATGTCGGCCCACGCCGGGTCCAGCAGCTCGGGGGAGGCCGCCGCGACGTAGACGGAGCGTAGCCGGTCCCGGCCGCCCATCACCCTGTACATCGCCGTGGAGAGGGGCACGAACACCTGGTCGTCGGGCTGCATCCACATGGCACCGCCCTTCTCCTCAAGCACGCCCACGACCTCGAAGGGGATCCCCCGGATCTGGATCGTCCGGCCGACCAGGAGCTGCGCAGGCGTGCCGAGGTCGTCGGGAAGGTTGGACCCCAGCACCGCCACTCTGCGGCGACCCTGCACTTCGCCTTCGTCGAAGAAGCGGCCGTGCGCCACCTCGTGGCTGTGGACCGAGAAGTACGAGGGCCACGTCCCCACCACCGAATTGGACGAGTTCCAGCGCAGGTAGGAAACCTGCAACCGGGACTCGATCTCCGGGGCGATCTCGTACTTGTCGCCCACTTGGTCCCGGAGGGCCACGGCGTCGTCCTCTTCAAGTCGGCGGCTGCCGCTGGCGACGCCCCGAAAGAAGCCCTGGCCGGGGCGCACCGTGAGGATGTTGGTGCCCATCGTCTCGATCTGTTCCTGAACCCGTCGCTGGGCCCCTTCGCCGAGCGCGACCATTGTGATCACCGCCGCCGACCCGATGACGATGCCCAAGGTCGTGAGGGCGGAGCGAAGGGCGTTGGCTCGGATCGAGGCCATTGCCACGAGGATCGTTTCCTTGACGATGAACATGGTCCGCGTCGTCTCCTCGTCAGTCGCCGAAGGGCCTGCCGCCGCCCATGCGCTGGCGCATCCGCTCCATGCGCTCCTGCTGCTGGGCCTGAAGCTGGGCGGGGCCGATCAGGGCCAGCTCCTCCCCCTCCTCCAGGCCCGCCAGGATCTCGGCGTAGTCCCAGTCGCTGAGCCCCATCACCACGGCGCGCGGCGCGATCACGCCGTTCTCGTCCACCACGAACGCCACCGCGGGCTGGAACGTCGGATCGCCAGTGGAGCCGCCGCGCGCCGCACGTCCGAGTCCGCCCGCGCCCGCCATGCCCGGCGGGAAGCCACCGCCGCCGGCACGGGCGTTGCGTTCTCCGCTCCCCGCCCCCGCCGCGCCCTCGCTCTCGCCTTCGCCTCGACGGCTTTCACGAGCCGCGGCGAAGAGAACCCGCGCCGAGTCCATCGTGATCTCGCCCGACTCTATCTTGGCCCGTACCTCGGCCAGGGGGCGGGAAGCGCGGGGCGCCTGCACCGGCACCACGCCGACCCTGGCCGCCGCCTGTTCCATGAGGGGACCCCATGCCCCGCGGTCGAGCGACACGCTGGGATCGAGTCCCAGCACCTCGGCGGCAGGCGCCAGCTCCATCACCTGAACCACCGCGTTGTTCGGCACCGTCAGCGCGCCCAGACGCTCGTTGACCAGCACTTCCACCTCGGCGTTCATCCCCGGCTTGAGGAGCCCGGAGCGGTTGTTCAGCAGGACGATCACCGGGAACATGGTGACGTTCTGCACCACCACGGCCTGGGGCTCGATCTTCTCGATCTCCCCCTGGAAGGTCCGGTCGGGGAACGCCTCGACGCTCACCGTGGCGCCCATCCCCGCCATGAGCTGTCCCATGTCCGTCTCGTCCACCAGCGTGCGGACGCGCATGTCGTCCAGGTTCGCCATGATGAAGAGCGTCGTGCCCCCGGAGACGTTGCCGGTGGCCGACTGGATGACTTGGCCGTTCTCGACCATCTTCTCGAGGATCGTGCCCGCCACGGGCGCCCGAATCGTCACGTCGGTGAGACGCAGTTCGGCCAGCTCCAAGTTCGTCTGCGCCCTCACGAGAGCGGCCTGGGCGTTGGCGTACTCGAGCTGCCGCTGTTCGTACTCCTGCGCGGTGATGACCTCGGAGTCGAGAAGCTCCTGGGAGCGTCCCAGCTGGGCTTGTGCAATCGACAGCCGCGCCTGGGCCACCTCCAGGTCGGCCGTCGCTTGGTCGTGGGCGTTCTCCACGTCCCGGGGGTCGACCCGGGCCAGCAGCGTGCCCGGCTCCACCTCGTCGCCCGAGTCCACGTAGAGCTGCAGGATCTCCCCAGACGCCTTGGACTTGACCTCGACCTTGTAGACCGGCTCCAGCTCCCCGGCCGCCTCCGCCGTGATCCGCATGTCCCTGACCTCGGCGGGCACCGTCTGGACGACGATGCCGTCTTCCTCGGGCGCGCCGGCGCAGGACGCAAGCCCCCACGCCACGGGCGCCCAAAGGGCAAAGTACGCTGTCGGCGGAAGCCGCCGGCCGCTCGTGCCGCCTTGCCTGGGATGTCGCATCAGTTTGCCGCCCCCGGGTTGAGAAAGTCCCGCTCGACCAGTCCGTCCATGAGGTGAACCTGCCGGGACGCCGCGGCGGCGATGTCCGCCTCGTGGGTCACCAATATGATCGTCTGGCCCATCGCGTTGAGCTGCCGCAGGATATCCACGATCTCTCGGGAAGTCTGGGAGTCGAGGTTCCCTGTGGGTTCGTCCGCCAGCAGGAGCGCCGGATCGTTGACCAGCGCCCTCGCGATCGCCACCCGCTGCCGCTGTCCGCCCGAGAGCTCGGGCGGCTTGTGCCCCATGCGGTCCGCCAGCCCTACGCGCGCCAGCTTGTCCTCGGCCCGTCGCTTCCGCTCCTTCGCCGGGGTCCCCGCATAGATCAGCGGGAGCTCGACGTTGTGGAGCGAGGTCTGCCGCGGCAGGAGGTTGAAGGTTTGGAAGACGAAGCCGATATCTCGGTTCCGTACCCGCGCCAGCTGGTCGTCGGAGAGCTCCGACACCTGCCGTCCGTTGAGCCAGTACTCGCCGGCGGTGGGCGTGTCCAGGCAACCGATCAGGTTCATGAACGTCGACTTGCCGCTGCCGGACGGACCCATGATGGCGACGAACTCGCCCCGCTTGATCTCCAGGTCCACCCCGCGAACCGCCCGCACCGTCTCCGCCCCCAGGACGTAGTACTTCCGCAGTCCCCGGGTCTGGATCACGACCCCGTTCCCCTCTTGCACGCCGTTTCCGGCGCGCGTTCCGTTCGTTTTCTTCACAGCGCTCTCCCCACTATGGATTCGAGTTCGGCCTTGGCCACGACATAGTCGTACCGGGCCGACACCAGATCTGCTTCAGCTTGGTCCAGCGACACCTGGCTCGTGATCACGTCCAGGATCGTCGCCATCTGCACCGAATACCGCTCCCGGATCAGCCGCAGGTCCTCCTCCGCGACCGCCACCGCGTCCCTTGCGATCAGGATCGCCTGCTCCTGCGTCTCCAGCGTGCGGAGGGCGGCGTCCACGTCCTGCCGCACGCCGCGCCGGGCGTCGTCCTCCGTTAGGCGAGCCACCCGCCTGCTCTCCGACGCCTGCACCACGTTCTGCGACCGCTGGAAGCCGTCGAAGAGGGTGTAGCTCAGCGACGTCCGGAAGTTCCAGCTCGTGTTTCCGCCGCTGAACGCCGCCTGCTGGTTGGCCCACGAGGACCCGAAGGAAGCCGACAGGCTGGGCAAGTACGAGGCGCGGGCGCTCCGTTCCGCCGACACGGCCGTGGACGCGGCCGCTCGGGCCGCCAGCACCGCCGGCGACACCGACTCCGCCAAGGCGACGATCTCCTCTTCGCTCAAGGCCAGCGGCATCGGGTCCAGGTTGCCGGGCAGCAACGCCGCCACCGGACCGTCCGCGCCGACCTGCCTGCCCAACGCGAACTGGGCCGAACGAAGCTGGTTGCGGCCCTGGAGGCGCGCCTGCTGCGCGTTGGCCAGCTCCAGCCGGGTGCGCAGGCTGTCGGATCGGGTGGCGGTGCCCACGCGGACCTGTGTCCGGGTGATCTCCAGGCTCTCTTCCGCCCTCGCCACCCTGGCTTCCGCAACCTGAACCAGCTCGGACTGGCGCAGGGCGTTCATGAAGAGGTTGCGGGTCTGAAAGAGAACCGTGAAGCGCTGGCTCGCCATCCGAGCTTCGGCTTCCAGAATCCCCGATTCCGTCCGTTGCAGCTCCGAGAACTTCCGCCCGCCCTGAAAGACTTGGTAGGAGAGGTTCAGCGAGCCGTTGTACGAATCGGCGCTGCCCGTCACCACCCGCTGCGTGTTCGGGTCAAAGCGGTTCTGGCTCTGCACCGACGCTCCGCCTCCCATGCTCAGGTTGGGCAGGAACGAACCCCATGCCCGTCTCCGAGCGCTCCCGGCGTTGGTGACGGTCGCCTGGCTCTGGGCCACCTGCGGACTGTGCACCAGCGACAGCTCGAGCGCCTCTTCCAGAACCACAGTGTCCGCCGGCGCTTGCTGGCCGTCGGCGGTCGCGGCAGCGCCTGCCGTCAACGCCAGTGCGAACAGACCGGTCGTCCCCGTCCTCGCGATCACGTGCTTCGTCGTCATCTTCCTCCCCTTGCGTCGTCGTGGGATCGGCCGTTGCCGTCCCGGGGACCTCGGCCCCGGCCTCCGTCCCGGCCTCGCCCGTCGTAGCGAACCGCCAAGAGGGAGTCGTACACCGCAACCTGCTCCGGCGTGAGGACCGACCGAATCGAGTCCCGGGCTTGGCCGATCAACGCCCGCTGCCTCGGCCGGTACGCCTCCTGAAACTCCCGGTCCAGCGCCCGCGTTCGGCTGCCGAAGTGGCTGATGATCTCGTCGACTTGGGCGCGGGTCTCCGGGTCCAAGCCGATCTCGTGGATGACCAGCGCGCGGCGCCCCCGGTCGGCGTCCCGGGAGCTGGGCGCGTCGGCTTCGGCAGGCTGCGCCCGGTTGCCTCGCCAAGCCAGCCCGATCGCGAAACCGGCGGCAAGGGTCAGGATCAGCAGGATCGCCGAGACCAACCGAGGGCGCTTCATCGCCGCAGTCACCGGGTCGCCTCCACCAAGGTCATGAAGGCCGTCGCGCCGGCGGCGTCCGATCCGTCGATGACCGCCCGGTAGAAGCCGTCGCCGACCTCGCTCTCCAGCACGTCTTCCAGGGCCAGAGCGGGCGGCGTCGCGGGGTTCGGGTCGCCCGAAGCCATCGCGCCCGCCAGGAAGGCGGCAACCAGGGCGGCCGCCACCGCCAGCGGAATCAGGGGCTTGGACCACCCGGACAGGATCGCCTCCACCGACTCCCGCGCCAGTTCTCGCCGCCGTGCCAGCTGGAAGGCGGCCTGCTCCAGGACCGCGTCCCGGAACCGGTCCCAATACCCCGGGTCGGCGCAGGCCGGGTCGATCGCCTTCAGAGCTTCGATTCGGTTTCCGTCGCCCATCATCGCCTCTGGGATCTTCGCCTCATGGCTACTCGTGGTCTCCCCAGTCCGCCAGTTCCACCCGCAACGCCTTCCTCGCAAAATGGAGGTGGGAGCGCACGGTCCCCGAGGGGAGGCCGAGACGCTCGGCGATCTCGTCGTGCTTCCAGCCCTCCAAGTCGTGGAGGAGGACGATCTGCCGCTGCACCTCCGTCAACGTCTGCAACGCTTCCTCCAGCCGGCTCCGCAGCGCCGAAAGCTGCGCCGCCTTCGCCGGGCTCGGTTCCTTCGTGTGGGCTGTCTCGGGGATCGGGTCCCCGCTCCGCAGGCTCTCTCGCCGAACCAAGTTCCGCGAACGGTTTCTAACGATCGCCAGGAACCATCCGCCGAACTTGGCCGGGTTGCGGCAGTCGTCCAGCCGCTGCAAGGCGGTCAGAAATGCCTCCTGGGCCGCGTCCTCCGCATCCTGATGGTTGCCGGCAACCGAGAGCGCCACCGAATACGCCGGCCTCTGGTACCGCCGAACCAACTCGCTGAAAGCGTCTCGATCGCCGGAACGAGCCAGGACGACCAGTTCGCCGTCGGAAAGTTCCTTCATTCCACCTTGTGACACGCCGGGGTCCGTTCTCGTTGAAGCTTCCCAGGCGTCACCCCCCCGGACGATGGCCGGTCCGGCGGGCCAGCTGGCGGCGGAGCGCGCGTCGGCGGGCCAACCGATCCTGCGTCGAGTTCCCCGCTGAGCGGCCCTCGGCCTCCGCCGTCGGGGCGGCGCGATCCTGCGTGGGCGAACGCCCCGCCGTCGCGACCGTGCGCCCCTCCGCGGCCGAGTCTCTCGCGATCAAGCGCTGCTTGGCGGCGACCGCCAGCTCCGTCAGCGCTTCGTCCGACAGCTGGGCGAGGTGGCTGCCGACCAGGTACCCCGCGTGCTCCGCCGCCGGTCCGCCGCCGCCGGGCGGCTCGGGGGCGACGCGCAGCAGCCCGACGCGGCTGCGGGAGGAAGTCGGGCAGGCCGCCGAGGCGCCGATCGCGTGGAACGTCCAGAGCTCCTCTTCGACGACGAGCTGTCGAGATCGGAGCGCCGGACCCGACGCCCGACGGCTCGTCGGGGGCGCGGGCGAGCCGGCGTGCCGCACCGGGCGCGGGGCGGGCGCGGGGCGGCGGGGCTTCTTCACGGGCGGTCGGCCGCAGGGCGCAAGAGGGGCACCGCGTCTTCCCCGAAGAAGAAGCGGATGTACTTGGCCTGCACCGGGGTGACCCGCCGGACCGCCCATACCAATCGCACGTGGTTCGGTTCGCCGGGCGTCCTAGGCAGCCGCAGGCCGGCCTCGCGAGGGAGCCGGCTGCCCTTCCGGTGGTTGCAGGTGGAGCACGCCGTCACCACGTTCGCCCACTCGTTGCCGCCGCCCCGGGAGAGGGGAACGACGTGGTCGCGGGTGAGGCTCTCCCGGTCCCGAAGCTGGCGCTTGTGGCGACCGCAGTACTGACAGGCGTAGTCGTCGCGGGCGAAGAGGAAGGTGTTGGTCACCTGCCGCCGGAACCGTCGGGGGACGTGAACGTATCGAACGAGGCGGATCACCACCGGGAACGGATAACGGGACCGCACGGAACGGAAGGCGCGGGCCGCGTCTTCCTCCAGCACCTCGGCCTTATGCTCCAGCACCAAGCGGACCGCCCGCCTCGCGGGGACGATCATCAGGGGCTCGTAGGACGCGTTCAGGGCCAGGCAGCTCACCGGGTTCCGCTCTCGTTGGGGGGTCGTGCGACGGATCGCCGAGCCGTGGGACGGACGATGGATTCTAACAAAGCTACATAAGGTTCAACGGATC
Source organism: Longimicrobiales bacterium (assembly GCA_958296005.1). GTDB lineage: Bacteria > Gemmatimonadota > Gemmatimonadetes > Longimicrobiales > Gaopeijiaceae > CATQHQ01. The sequence goes on along the minus strand of CATQHQ010000002.1, from coordinate 849,617 downwards.
CCGGTCCAGAGACACGCGGACTCCCGGTCCCCTCGCCTCGAAACCGCCCGCCGCCGCATGGAGCGCTCGTCCCACGCCCGCCGCGGCGCCCCGAACCAGGACATGCCAGCGGAAGCGGCCCTGAAGCTTCTCGATCGGAGCGGGGGCGGGTCCCAGCACCTCGACTCCGTCGCGGACGCACGTCCTCAGCCACGCCGCCAGGGCGTCGGCGTTTCGGAGGGCGTCTTCTTGGATGGGACTGTGGACGAGCAGACGGGCCATGCGGAGGAACGGCGGGTAGGCGGGATCGGCCCGGGACTCGAGCTCCCGCTCGACGAACCCTCGGTAGTCGTGGGCCAGGGCGGCGCGGACGACGTAGTGGTCCGGGACTCGCGTCTGAATGACCACTTCGCCGGGAAGGCGTCCCCGTCCGGCCCGTCCCGCCACCTGCGCCAGCAGCTGGAAGGTGCGCTCGCACGCACGGAAGTCGGGGAGGTGAAGTCCCACGTCGGCGTCGATGACCCCAACCAAGGTGACCCGGGGGAAGTCCAGCCCTTTGGCGATCATCTGCGTGCCCAGGAGAACGTCCACGGCCCCGTCCCGAAGCCTGCCCAGAATCTCGTGATGGGACCACTTGCCTCGCGTCGTGTCCATGTCCATGCGGGCCACGCGAGCCCGGGGGAGGTACTCCCGCAGAATGCGCTCGACCTGCTCGGTCCCGAGTCCCCGATAGGAAAGGGCGGAACCGCCGCACCGATCGCAGCGGACGGGGGGCGGCTCCGAGTGGCCGCAATGGTGGCAGGCCAGGACGCGGCGGCTGCGGTGAAAGGTCAGCGAGACCGAACAGCGGACGCACAGCCTCACGTCTCCGCACTCCTGGCACCGGCAGACGTTGGCGTACCCCCGGCGGTTCAGGAGGAGGAGCGCCTGTTCCTTTCGGCCCAGGCACCGGCGCATGGCGTCGGCGAGCATCGGGGACAGAACGCGGTCCTGCGGTGCCGCAGCGGCAGTGGGCGCGGAGACGGCGGGCGCCGCGGCGGCGGGCGGCACCCCAGCCGCTCTCCCGGCCCGATCGGTCTTCGTCCGGAGGTCGGCGACCCGCACCTCGGGGAGGACGCCGCCGCCCACGCGATCCGGGAGGGAGAGGAGGCGGTACTTCCCCGAAGCCGCGTTGGCCCAGCTCTCCAGCGCCGGGGTCGCCGAGCCCAGGACGCACACGGCGCCCGCCCGGGCGGCCCGAACCACGGCCACGTCCCTGGCGTTGTAGCGGGGCGCGCCGCTCGACTGCTTGTAGCTGTGCTCGTGCTCCTCGTCCACCACGACGGCCCCCAGGCGCTGAACCGGCGCGAAGACGGCCGAACGCGCCCCGATCGCGATCCGCTTCTGGTTGGTCCGAAGCTGCCGCCAGGCGTCGAAGCGCTCGCCGGCGGACAGCCCCGAGTGGAGGACGGCCACCGCGTCGCCGAAAGCCTGTCGGAAGCGGGAGACGGTCTGGGGAGTCAGGGCGATCTCCGGCACCAGCACCACCGCGCCTTCGCCCCGGGCCAGCACTCGCTTCAGGAACTCAACGTACACCAGCGTCTTGCCGGAACCGGTCACGCCGTGCAGCAGGAAGGTGCTCCCTCCCCTCCTCCCCAGCGCACCCGCAAGCTCCCTCAGCGCACGGCGCTGGCCGGCGTTGGGCACATGGGCCGGCTCGGCGGCAACGGGCGTGTCTCGGAACGGATCACGGACCACCGTCTCCCGTTCGATCGCGGCCACGCCCCGGCGGACGAGGCCGGTCACCACCGGGCGACTGAACCCCTTCTCCAGAACGACGGCGAGAGGCAGCGCCCCGCCGGCCTCCTGAAGCTGCTCGTAGGCTTCGCGCTGGCGCCGGGCTCTTCCGAAGGTCCGCTGCATCTCGTCGAGCGTGCCGATCTCCCGTTCCACCTTCACCACGGAGCGGGTCGCCGGCTTGGGCAACTTGGACCCCTTGGTCGCCGCCACCGGCACCATCGTCTTGAGGACGACTCCCGGCGGCGCCACGTAGTACTCCGCGATCCAGCGGGCCAGCTCCATGAGCTCCCCGGCGACGGAGGGCTCCGACTCCAGCACCGCCTTCGCGTCCAGCAGCCCTGGGACCTGCTTCCCCGGACCCCAGACCCAACCGACCATGGCGCGGTTCCGGAACAGGACGCTGACTCGGGTTCCCACTTCCGGCGCACCGCCCCGGAACCTGTAGCTGAACGCCTGGCGGAGGGGGACGGGAAGCGCCACCTCCACCAGAGACCCGGAGTCAGTCAACCGGGAAGAGGAAGACGTCCTGCTGCGGTTCGTCCACCGTTACTTCGGGGCCGGCCGGCCCCATGTGGACGTTGATCTCGGTGCGGATGCCCACGTCGCCGGCCACGTAGATCCCCGGCTCCACGGAGAACCCGACGCCGGGCACCAGCACGCGGTCGTCACTGGTCTCCAGGTTGTCCAGGTTGGGGCCGCGGCCGTGAAGGTCCCGGTCCATGGAGTGGCCCGTGCGGTGGATGAAGTACTCGCCCCAGCCCGCATCCGCGATGACGCGCCGGGCCACGTCGTCCGCTTCGAAGCCTCGGATCACGTCGCCCGCGGCCCACCGCGACCGCAGCGACTCCACGACGGCGTCCCGTGCCGCCTTGACGGTGTCCCAGAGCTCGCCGTACCTGGGGGGAAGCTCCCGGCCCATGTAGCCCATCCAGGTCTGGTCGGCGGGCACCGACTCCTCGTGGACCGCTCCCCAGAGGTCGATGAGGAGGAGATCGCCGGGACGGATCGGTTCCCCGCTCTCGCCGGGGTCGTAGTGGGGATCGGAGGCGGTCGGGCCGATGGCGACGATGCAGCTGGCCTCTGCGGGTGCGCCGCGACGAGCGAGCTCTCCGCGGATCCAGGTCGCAAGGGCGCCTTCCACGAGGGGTTCGCCTCGGGCCAAGTGGTCGGCCGCGCGCTGGAAGGCGTCGCGGGCCACGGCCTTCACCAGCGCCGACGCTCGGCCGTGCTCCTCTCGCTGGGCGGGGGTCCAGACCGCGTAGAAGGTGGAGACCAGATCGCCGGAGCTGGCGAGGTGGACGCCCGTGGCCCGGACCATCTCCGCCATGCCGGCGGGGAGCAGGTCCAGGTATGGGACCGCGCCGCCCTCCGAGGTCTCGGCGGCCACGCGGGAGCAGCCGTCCAGCAGCGCTTCCAGCCCTCGCTCCAGTTGGCGCCAGCTGGAATAGCTCGTCTTGGGCCAGTCCAGATGCCGCCACGACGAGTGCTCGATGGCGTGGATCAGCAGGCGGGGCTGCCCCGCGGCCGGGATCAAAGCAAAGCCTCGGCGGGTGGTCCACTCCAGACCCAGCAGCGCCCGGCCGATCGGGTTCCGGTCCTTGAAGTCGTAGAGGAGCCATCCATCCAGCCCCCGCTCCCGCAGGGCCGCCTGGACCCTTGCGACTCCCTCCTCCGTCGCGAGCAGCGGCTCGGACGCGCCCGGCCCCACGGCGTGATGGCTCATGCTTCGGCTTCCTCCATGGCGTCGAACTCGGCCAGTGCGGCGTCCAGCCGCGCTTCCTCTTCGCGGGTGAGCCCTTCGGGCGCTCCGGTTCCCGTCCCCGACGGACCCCGAAGGCGCTTCAGCGCCAAGACGACGAGCCCGACCCCGACCAGCAGCCCCACCGGGGGAACGACCCACGCCAGCAACCCTGCACCGTGCCCCTGCGGGAACGCCCGGTACTCCTCGCCGTAGGACGCGACCACCATATCCACCAGGCTGTCGGCCGCGGCGCCGTCCCGCGCCTCGGCGTCGATGCTGTCGCGGAGGGCGTCGGCGTTGGAGGTGGGGCACACCTCCAGCATCAGCCCGGGGCAGAAGGGAGAACGCAGCTTGGAGATCGCTTCTCGTGCCTCGGGGTGGAGCTGGCGATGCTCCCCGGGCGCCGCCTCGCTCTCGCGCTCCTGGGCGGGGAGCGGGGGCGCCGCCCAGACTCCTGCCGCCACCACTGCGACGGCGCTCCATCGGAATAGGCTCGCGAGGGCTCTCATGAGATGATGCTGTCCTCCGGGAGACGAGATGTCAATGCGCCTTGCCGGCCTTCTACGCTAGCTTTCCCGGGCACCGGCTGGACGCCGGTCATGGGGCCATAGCTCAGCTGGGAGAGCGCTGGCTTTGCAAGCCAGAGGTCACCGGTTCGATCCCGGTTGGCTCCACTCCACCCCCGCCAGCGCGCGGAGCGCCGCCACGCACCCCTGGCCCGTGCGAGCCGGGTCGTAGCCTCCCTCCAGGAACAACGCCAGGCGGCCGTCGCAGCACCGGTCGGCGACGTCGATCATCATCGTGGTCGCGACGTGGATGTCCTCGGGCTCGAGGAGCTGACCGCCCAAGGGGTCGCCGGCCAGCACGTCGAACCCCGCCGACACCAGCACGAAGTCGGGCGCCGAGCGGGAAACGGCACTCTCCACCGCTTGGGCGAAGACTTTCAGGTACTGGTCCCGTGGCGTCCCGGCCGGCAGCGGCACGTTCAGGGTGAAGCCCTCTCCCCTTCCTCGCCCCGTCTCGTTCGCGGCGCCGGTCCCCGGGTAGTGGGGGTGCTGGTGGAGCGAGAGGAAGAAGACGGACGGGTCCTCGTAGAAGATGTCCTGGGTGCCGTTGCCGTGGTGCACGTCCCAGTCCACGATCAGCACCCGGTCGGCCTCGCCCCGGGCGCGGAGCTCGGCGGCGGCCACCGCCACGTTGTTGACGAGGCAGAACCCCATCGCCCGGTCCCGGGTGGCGTGGTGACCCGGGGGCCGCGCCGCCACGAAGGCGTTCCGGTACCGGCCTTCTACCACCCTGCGCACTGCGTCCAGCCCGGCCCCGGCACTTCCGACGGCCGCATCCCACGACGCGCCGGAGACCCGCGTGTCCGGGTCGCCCGCGACTGGAACCGGCCTCCCCTGTCCTCCCGCCTCCGCCACGGTCCGGCGCACCGTCTCCAGCAGCTCCGGCGAATGAACGCGGAGCAGGTCTTCCTCCGACGCGGAACTCGGTTCGGCGTACTCCACCCGGTCGTGAAGCGCCGCCACGTCCTCCTTTACGGCGGCGGCGACGGCGCGCAGGCGACCCTGGTGCTCCGCGTGTCCCCAGCCCGTGTCGTGAAGGACGGCGGAGGGGTGGAGGAAGAACCCGGTGGCCAACGCTGCCTCTAGGCCGGGCCGCCGGAGGGAACGTCGCTGGACGGTTCGCCGGCGCCGCCTCGTCCGATCCGCTCCTGGATGCTCAACACCTCGGGCCGGCGGGTGCGGATCGCGGTGAGGGCGTCCACCGCCGCGCTCGTGGCAGACATTGTCGTCAAGTACGGGACGCGGAAGGCGATCGCCGCGCGCCGCATGGCGTAGTCGTCGTACTGGGACTTCTTCCCCAACGGCGTGTTGACGAGCAACCCGGCTTCCCCGCTCACGATCCGGTCCACGATGTTGGGCCGCCCTTCGCCCACCTTGTACACCCGCTCGCAAGCGACCCCGAGCTCGCGCAGGTATTCGCGGGTCCCCCGGGTCGCCCACACCGAGAACCCTAGGTCGGCCAAGCGTCGCACCAGCGGCGTGACGGTGGGCTTGTCGGCGTCGTTCACGGTGACGATGACGCGCTTGGTGGCCCGCTCCCGCGCCCCCGGCAGGCTGTTCCCCGCCGACACCTGGGCCTTGGCGAACGCCATCCCGAAGGAGTCGTCCACGCCCATGGCTTCGCCCGTGGAGCGCATTTCGGGTCCCAGAAGGGTGTCCACGTCGAAGCGGTTGAAGGGGAAGACCGCCTCCTTCACCGCCACGCCGTTGACCGGGGGCTCCGACGGCACGCCCAACTCCGCCAGCGTCTCGCCGGCCATCACCCGGGCCGCCAAGCGCGCCAGGGGCACCCCCGTCGCCTTCCCCACGAACGGCACCGTCCGGGACGCCCGGGGGTTCACCTCCAGCACGTAGACCTGTCCGTCCTTCACGGCGTACTGGACGTTCAGCAGCCCCACCACGTTTAGCTCCAGCGCGAACCGCCGGGTCAGTCCTCGCATCTCGTCCAGCTGGGCCGGGCTGAGCAGGTAGGGAGGGAGCACGCACGCCGAGTCCCCCGAGTGCACCCCGGCGTCTTCGATGTGCTGCATGATCCCGCCCACCACCACGTCGGTGCCGTCGGAAAGGGCGTCCACGTCGGCCTCGAAGGCGTCTTCCAGGAAGCGGTCGATCAGCACCGGGTGGTCCGGCGACGCCCTCACCGCCCGCGCGAAGTAGTCCTTCAGGGACTCCTCGTCGTAGACGATCTCCATCGCGCGGCCGCCCAGCACGTACGACGGGCGCACCAGCACGGGGAACCCCACCGAGCGGGCGACCTCGAGCGCTTCCGCCTCGCTCCGGGCGGTCCCGTTGTCGGGGACGCGGGCGCCGATCCGCCGGCACACCCGCTCGAAGCGCCTCCGGTCCTCGGCTCGGTCGATCGCGTCCACCGAAGTCCCCAGGACCGGCACGCCCAGCTCCTCCAGCCCCTGCGCCAAGTTCAGGGGCGTCTGCCCGCCCAGCTGGACGATGACGCCCTCCGGTTTCTCCAGCTTCACGATCTCCGCCACGTCCTCCAGCGTCAGCGGCTCGAAGTAGAGCTTGTCGCTTACGTCGAAGTCGGTGGAGACGGTCTCGGGGTTGGAGTTGACCATGATCGTCTCGAAGCCGGCCTCCCGCAGGGCCAGCACCGCCTGGACGCAACAGTAGTCGAACTCGATCCCCTGGCCGATCCGGTTGGGGCCGCTCCCGAGGATCACGATCTTGCGGCGGTCGGAGGACCGGGACTCGTCTTCCGACTCGTAGGACGAGTAGTAGTACGGCGTCTCGGCAGGGAACTCGCCGGCGCAGGTGTCCACCACGTTGTAGGTGGGCCGGACGCCCCACGCCCACCGGCGTTCCCGGACGGCGCGCTCGTCCTCGCCCCGCAAGGCGGCCAGCTGCGCGTCGGAAAACCCCTCCCGCTTCATGCGACGCAGGTCCTCCGGGCCGGGATCGGGCAGCTCCCCGTACCAGCGCTCGGTCTCGAGTATCTGGCTCAGCTGGTCCAGGAACCAGGGGTCGATCCCCGTGGCCCGGTGCAGCAGCTCGATCGGCACGCCCGCCTCCATGGCGCGCTTGAGCTGGTACTTGCGCGCCGTGGTGGGCCGGCGCAGCGCCCGCAGGAGGGCCTCGGTCGAGTCCGACTCCAGGCCGTCGTCCTGCAGGCTCTCGCCCGTCACCCAGCCGGGGCGCCCCACTTCCAGTCCCCTGAGCCCCTTCTGCCAAGCGGAGCGGAAGGTGCGCCCGATCGCCATCGTTTCGCCCACCGCCTTCATCTGCACGCCCAGGGTGTCGTCCTCGCTGGGGAACTTCTCGAAGGCGAAGCGGGGGAACTTCACGACCACGTAGTCCAGCGCGGGCTCGAAGGAGGCCGGCGTCGTGCGGGTGATGTCGTTGGGCAGCTCGTCCAGTCGATAGCCCACCGCCAGCTTGGCGCCGACGCGCGCGATCGGGAACCCGGTGGCCTTCGACGCCAGCGCCGAGGAGCGGGAGACGCGGGGGTTCATCTCCACCACCAGCATCTCGCCGTTCGCAGGATCGACCGCGAACTGGATGTTGCAGCCGCCTGCCTCCACGCCGATCTCGCGGATGATCGCGATCGCCGCGTCCCGCATCGTCTGATACTCGGCGTCGGAGAGGGTCTGGGCCGGCGCGACGGTAACCGAGTCGCCGGTGTGGACGCCCATCGGGTCGAAGTTCTCGATCGAGCACACGACGATCACGTTGTCGGCGCCGTCCCGGACCACCTCCAGCTCGTACTCCTTCCACCCCAGGACGCCGCGGTCGATCAGCACTTCGCCGATCCGACTGGCGGCGAGTCCCTTCCTCACCTGGGTCTCGAACTCGGCCAAGTTGTAGGCGGTGCCCCCGCCCGTGCCCCCCAGCGTGAAGGACGGACGGACGATCGCCGGGTAGCCCGTGTCGGCCACGATCCGGCGGGCGTCCTCAATGTTGCGGGCGAAGCCTCCGTGGGGAACCGCCAAGCCGATCCGGTCCATCGCCGCCGCGAACTCCTCCCGATCCTCCGCCATCCGGATAGAGCGCGCGTTGGCGCCGATCAGCTCGACGCCGTGCTTCGTCAAGCTGCCGTCGGCGTCCAGGTCCATGGCGATGTTGAGGGCGGTCTGGCCCCCCATCGTGGGCAGGAGGGCGTCCGGACGCTCCCGCTCGATGACGTGCGTCACCCACTCGGGCGTGAGGGGCTCGATGTAGGTGCGGTGAGCGAGATCCGGGTCCGTCATGATCGTCGCCGGATTCGAATTGACCAGGACCACGCGGTAGCCCTCTTCCTTCAGCGCCCGCACGGCCTGGGTGCCGGAATAGTCGAACTCGCAAGCCTGCCCGATGACGATCGGGCCGGATCCGAGGATTAGGATGGACTCGAGGTCCCCGCGCTTGGGCAAGAGTCGGCGGCTAGGCGGCTAGGGCTAGGTCCCGGTCTTGCCCGATTCCCTTCGGACGGCGGTGCGAACCACGATCAGAAAGCCGCCCCAAACGAAGGCGATGACGGCGATCATGGTGATCCAGGCGGTGGTGGTCATGGGTAGAAGATGCCACGGGCCGGGCGCGAACGCAAGACGGCCTCTCCTTACGACCGGGGTCGGCGCATCAACCGGAGCCGGAACCGCTTGTCGGGGCGGATCGTGGGCATCGTGGCGTTGGCGAGCTCGTAGCCGGGCGGGTCCATGGCGAGCTCGGCCTCGTGGAGGATCGTCGCGAGGTTGAGGATGATCTGGGCCTCGGCGAAGCCGGCGCCCAAGCAGCGGTGGGACCCCAGCCCGAAGGGGACGAACGCCAAGCGTTGCCGGTGCTCGGCCCGGTCCGGCAGGTAGCGGTCGATGTCGAAGCTGTACGGATCGGGGAAGAGCTCGGGGACGAAGTGGGACGCGGTGGCCGCCACGAGCAGCACCTCCCCCGCTGGGACGCGGTGGCCGGCGAACTCGAAGCTGTTCGACACGCGGCGCAGCACGACGGGCACGATCGGGTACCGGCGCAGCGTTTCCAGTGCGACCCTGTGCGTCGTCTCCAGCGTGCGCATGCTCCGCGCCGTGGGCGGACCCTCGGCGAACAACGCGTCGACTTCGGCCTGAACCCGACCCAGGAGTTCCGGGTGCTTGAAGAGCGAGTACAGCATGTAGGCGCAGGTCACGCCCACTGTGTCCGTTCCGACCAGGTACGGCGTGATCACGCCGAACTTGAGGTCAGTCTCGGGAAGGAGCACGGGATCCGAGTCGTGAAGCTCGATCAGGTCGTTCACCAAGTCGTCGGCGTCGGCCCAACGGCCCCCGGGCATGTGCTCCTCGATGACCTCGGCAGCAGCGTTCTCGATGCGCCGGTGCACCTTCCTGAACCTGCGGGCGTGGAGCCACGTGGGCCGGCGGCGGGCGATCCTCGTGCTCAGAAGCGTATCGAAGAAGAGGAGGAAATCCTCTACGTACTCGGCAGGGCTCGAATGGGTCAGGACCGTGCCGATCTGCCTGGAGACGATGCGCCGCATCGCGTTCACGCCCCCGACGGAGCGGCCGGCCCAGGAGTCGATCTCGCTGCGGACGATCTCCACTGCCGTGTCGATGCGGGCTTCGAAGCGGTCCCTCGAGTAGAGGGTCGCGTTGAAGCGACGGAGCCGAACATGCTCGTCGCCGTCGATCGCCGTGAGCATCTTGGAGAGCCCCAGCTCCCGATAGAAGTCGCTCCAAGCGTCGCAGGACCGCAGGTAGCGCTTGCCTTGCTTGTGCACCCACGTGTTGGCTTCCTGCCCAGCGAGGACGTACAGCTCCTGGCCGTGGAACTTGACCTTGAACAGCGGGCCCAGTTCCAGATGCTTCTTCACCAAGAAGTCGCCGAGGTTCTTCCTGGCTGCGAGCGCGCACCCCACGACCGGCAGACCCTTGGCGAAGGGGATCGGCTTGGCGGTGGGCGCCGAGGGCACCCGGGCCGCTTCCTCCACCAGCTCGTGAACGACCTGCGCCACAGTGCGGCCGATCAGGTCCAGACGGCGCACCACGTCGAGGCGATCGGCCACGGCGGCCCGTTCGTCCTTGGCCAGGACCCCGTCGAAGAGGCCGCAGGCGTCCGCGAGCCCGATGATCGCCGCATCGCGGGGGCTGGGCACGTCGTCGTCGAAGAGCACCTGCATGACCCGAAGGCGAACTTCTTGGTGCGCCTGGCCCCGGGTCCCATCCGCGACCGGGTAGCGACGGGCGCGCCGCACATGGCGGGAAAGCGCGATCAAGCCCTTCTCGGCGGACTCGAGGATGCCGGCTCGGACCAGCCGGCCCATCGCCGCCTCGCGGATCGTCTCGCCCTCCTTTGCGACCTCGCGCAGCCAGTGCTCGGCGTTCGCGTCCCTCGCGCTCTCGGCGATGCGGGCCAGCACCGGGTCCAGCAGATCGTCGCCCACCGGCTCCGCGCTGACGAGCATCAGCTTCTCGAGGTCCGTGTCGATCCGGTCCTCGAACGCCAAGTCCATCAGCACCGCCCCGGCAAGCGCATGGTGCAGGCGCACCTCCGCGACCGCAGCCAAGTCGCCGGCCCGCTCGTCGAGGAGGAGGAGGAGGATCTCTTCGGCGATCCGCAACTTCATGCAGCGCTCCGGCTAGTCGAGCGATCGACGTCCGCGGGGCGCGGATCGGTCATGGGCCAGGGTTGCCGCGCCGCGCCGCTTGGTCGAGTCCCCGCACTTCCAGCATGTCCGCCACCGTCCTCATGCCGTCGATCACGTTCTGGATGTGCACCGCCCGGTCCAGGGCGATCAGCTCCAGCCCGCGCTGCACGGCGTCTCGGTGGATGCCCGCCGCGAACGCCTTGTCCTTGAGCTTCTTGGCCACGGACTTGGGCTTCAGGTCGTCGATGCCGTTGGGGCGGACGAGGCAGCAGGCGTACACGAGGCCGCTGAGCTCGTCGCAGGCGTAGAGGACCTTCTCCAGGGGCGTCTCGGGGGCGACGTCGGAGCGGTCCGGATAGGCGTGGGCGAGGATGGCGCGAACGACCGGCTCGGGGTAGCTCAGCTCGCGAAGCCGCGCCACGCCCCGGTGCGGGTGCTCGTCGGGGAACCGCTCCCAGTCCAGGTCGTGGAGGAGTCCCGCCAGGCCCCAAAGCTCCTCGTCCTCCCCCATGAGGCGCGCGTAGTGGCGGACCGCGGCCTCCACGGCGTACATGTGCTTGCGGAGCGCCTTGCTCTCGACCCACTCCTCCAGAAGCGCCACGGCATCGGACCGGGTCGGCATCAGACCGCGCTCGACGGGCAGAGGTGGGAGACCGCGCACTCGTTGCAGCGCGGCCGGCGAGCGGGACAGACCTTGCGTCCGTGGTAGATGAGCAGATGGGCAAGCATCGTCCACGTCTCGTTGGGAAAGAGCTCCATCAACTCCCGTTCGATCTTGACTGGGTTCGTCTCGGCGGTGAACCCCAGGCGGCCCGACAGGCGCTTGACGTGCGTGTCCACGACGACGCCCTCGTCGATCTCGAACGCGTTGCCCAGGATGACGTTGGCCGTCTTGCGTCCGACGCCGGGAAGGGCCACCAGCTCCTTCATCGTGCGCGGCAGCTCGCCGCCGTGGTCCTCCACCACCGCCGTCGCCATGTGCACTAGGCTCCGCGCCTTGTTGCGGAAGAACCCGGTGGAACGGATCAGCTCCTCCAGCTCCTCTCGCTCGGCGCCCGCCAGCGAACGCGGATCCGGATACCGACGAAAGAGGTCGGGCGTCACCATGTTGACGCGCACGTCCGTGCACTGGGCCGACAGTATCGTGGCCACCGTCAGCTCGAACGGCGAGCGGTAGTGGAGCGCGCACTTGGCGTCCGGGTACTCGTCGAGGAGATGCCCGTAGACGCGGGCGGCTCGCTCCTTCCGGGTCTTCTTCGATTCTCTGGGCATCGGGTTCGATTCTAGTTGCTTGAGACGGAACGGCAAGCCGTCAGAGGACGACGTAGGGGAGGTCCGACGGGACGGGAGAGGACGAAGGGACGGTCGGCTCGACCTCGACTGGCGCCGCCCCGGAGTTGGGCGCGGGCGGGCGGGCGCTCGTCGTCCAGCGCTTCAGCGCGAACGCCAGCAACTTGAAGACCTCGGCGGGCGTGCGGACCCCGAGGAGCCCGTCGATCTCGGCCCCGGGCAGGCGCGTGGCGAACTCGTCGCCGTCTTCCCTGGCGGGCGTCGCGGTCCACTCCGACAGCGAGTCCAAGGGCTGGGCCGGGACCGGGACGATGCCGTAGCCGGGCCGACCCGGGTGCATCCCGGTGATCGCCGCAGCATGGAAGACGGCGTCCCCGGTCGCCGTCCAGAAGAAGCCGTCCACCGAGTCTGGCCGCTCGGCCCCCTGTTCCTCCGCCCACACCATGTGCTGGGGCAGCTGGAGGTAGCCCGACCGGCCTCGCAGCGCGGCCTCCCAGCCTGCCTCCAAGGCCTCGCTGGCCGGCAACGTCCGTAGAGCGGCGCGGGAGAAGAGGGCGACGGCAGGTCGCTTCGTGTCCGGCGGGCGCTCGGTTCTCCATAGCTGGAAGGCGAAGTACAGGACGTGCGCGTGGGCGGACCCCTGGGCAAAGTGCGCCCCGTCGTGTTCGGGCGGCTCGTCCCGGGGTTGCAAGTCTGCAAGGATGCCCTGCACCGCCCCGCACGTCGCGAACGCCGCCGGGTTGGTCAGATCGGTTCCGCGTGCCGCGCCCTCGGCTTCGACCGACGGAAAGCGCTCGTCCGGGAAGCCGGGAGCGGGAAAGAGCAGCTCATAGGGCGTGACGCGGGCGTAGGCGTCGTGAACGGCCATATCCGCAGCGGGGGGACGGGCGGACGCCCCTCGTCAGCCGTCCCCGGCGGCCTGGACGCGCGCGGCCAGCCAGCGGTTGGCGGCGAAGAGCACGCAGCCCACGATCGCGAACTGGATGACGACCGTCCCCACGTTGTAGCTCGAGATTAGCGTCCACGTCTCCCCTGGGTCCTTGCCCCTCGAGGCCTCCCACAACCACCACACCAGCAGCACGACCGCCTCGACCGCCACGAACCGAATCGCCCAGTCCCACCAGCGCCCGACGCGCATGTCGGAGTCCGGCGTGTCGATGAACTGCTTGCGCCACTTGGTCACGCCGTACTTGAGCACGGCGAAGGCGAAGAAGAACCCCGACAGCATGAGGCCCACGCCCCAGACCCAGTCCTGGTTCTGGAAGACCCCGATCTTGAGCGCCGACGGGATGCCCAGCAGGAAGCCGGTCGTCCCCACCGCTATGATGGCGGGCTTTCGGGCCAGCCCCAGGTCCATGAGCACGCGCACGGCCAGCTCAATCATGGCCACCAGGCTGGACCACGCCGCAAAGACCAGCGCCAGGAAGAACAAGGCCATGAAGAACTGGCCGCCCGGTATCTGCGCAAAGAGCTGGGGCACCCAGATGAACGTCAGCCCTTCGTTGCCCGCGCCCACGATCTCGTTGGCGGCCTCCGGCATCACCGAGAAGATCGTGCACAGCACCATGATGCCCGCCAGGAGCGACATCGAGTTGTTGCCGAAGCCGATCACGAAGGCGTTGAGGGAGGTGTCCTCCTTGGAGCGCATGTAGATCGCGTAGGACAGCACCAAGCCCCAACCCGCGCCCGTGTCCCATGCGTTTTGGGTCAGCGCTTCGATCCATACCTTGGCGTCGCTGAGCGCGGAGAAGTCGGGATCGAAGAGGAACTCGAGCCCGCCGATGGCGCCCGGCATGGTGACGGCTTTGATCGCGAGCACCACGATCAGAATCACCAGCGACGGGATCAGGATCTTGGCCGCCTTCTCGATCCCCCGAACGCCCTTCGACACGACATACAGGCCCATCGCCATCGCCAGCCCGTGAAAGAGCACGGCTTGCGGCGTGGAGTTGAAGGCGTCCCAGAACTGCGCGGGCACGTTCGACGGAGACGGAACCTCGCCGGTGAGCGTGGCGATGAAGAAGCGGATCGTCCAGCCCATGACGACCGTGTAGTAGAACAGGATCGCCGTGGCCACCCACGCCACCCACGCGCCCATCCAGGCGAACTTGGGCCCGAGCGTCTTGACGAACGATCCGAGGGAGCCCCGCCGCATCGCCTTGGCCATCCCGAACTCCAAGACGAGAAGCGGGACGGACCACGCGAGCAGGAAGACCGCCCAAGCCACGAGGAACTCTCCGCCGCCGTTCGACGCCGCGACCCGCGGGAACCGCCAGATGTTTCCGGTGCCGATCGCCATGCCCAGCATGGCCACCAGCATCCCCCATCGGGAACTGAAGACGTGGGATCGGGTCGACATGGGGAGGGTCTCCTCGGGAATCAGTGGCGATGCGGTCGCACGAGAACGCGGCTGGCTTGGGGTCGGCCGCCGGCATCCTAGCCCACCCGGGCGACTCCCGCCAGTTCGTCTCCTATTCCAGCCGCTCGCGGATCCACGCAGCCACGTGGTCCAGGCCGACTCGCTCCTGGGCCAGCGTGTCGCGGTCTCGGACGGTGACGCAGCCGTCCTCGCTGGTCTGGCCGTCCACGGTGAGGCACCAGGGCGTTCCGGTCTCGTCTTGCCGGCGGTAGCGGCGCCCGATCGAGCCGGCTTGGTCGTAGAACGAAGGGATCCGGGCGCGGCGCAGGGCTTCGTGGAGCTTCGCGGCGGTCTCGGGCATCCCGTGCTTCTTGACCAGGGGGAAGACGGCCGCCTTGACGGGCGCCAAGCGCGGGTGGAGCGCCAGCACGACCCGGTTTTCGCCGGCCACCTCCTCTTCCCGGTAGGCGTCCACCAGCAGCACCAGCACCGCGCGGCCCACGCCCATCGCCGTCTCGACGACGTAGGGCACGAACCGCTTGCTGGAGCCGGGGTCGATGTACATCAGGCGCTTCCCCGAGAACTCCTGGTGGCGGGAGAGGTCGAAGTCGGTGCGGTTGTGCACGCCCTCCAGCTCCTGCCAGCCGAAGGGGAACTCGTATTCGATGTCCAGCGCCGCCTTGGCGTAGTGGGCCAGCTCGTCGGGGCCGTGCTCCGCCAGCCGCAGCTTCTCCGGACGGACGCCCATTTCCGTGTGCCAAGCGAGCCGCCGGTCGCGCCAGTACTCGAACCACTCGTCGTCGGCGCCGGGCTCGACGAAGTACTGCATCTCGGCCTGCTCGAACTCGCGGGTGCGGAAAATGAAGTTGCCCGGCGTGATCTCGTTGCGGAACGCCTTCCCCAGCTGGGCGATGCCGAAGGGCACGCGCTGGCGGGAGGTCTGCTGCACGTTGAGGAAGTTGACGTAGCTGCCCTGGGCGGTTTCAGGCCGCAGGTAGACGACCGCCGCGTTCTCCTCGACCGGCCCCATGAAGGTCTTGAACATGAGGTTGAAGAGGCGCGGCTCGCCGATCTCGCACTCCTTGTGCGCTCCCGGGGTCAGCGACGGCTTGCGTGGACAGGCGCTGTCGTCCAGGTGGTCGGCCCGCCAGCGCCGCTTGCACGTCTTGCACTCCACCAGAGGATCGGCGAAGCCGCCGACATGGCCCGAAGCCTCCCACACGCGGGGGTGCATGAGGATGCCGGCGTCCATCCCCTCCACGTCGTCTCGGGCGTGCACCATCGCCGACCACCACGCGTCCGCCACGTTCCGGCGCAGCTCGACGCCGAGCGGCCCGTAGTCCCACACCGAAGCGGCGCCGCCGTATATCTCGGACGACTGGAAGACGAAGCCTTTGCGCTTGCACAGCGAGACGATGCGGTCCATGCGGTCGGACACGTTGTGGTTCCTTGGGATGCGGGGTCAGCGGCTCGTCGGGATATCCGGGGCGCCCGTGACGGATGCGCTCCACGTCCAGAGGCGTTCCTGGTCGCGTTCGTTCAGAGCGGCCGGCGACGGGGCGGTGCGCACGCCGCGGTCGAAGTAGCCGCCGTTCAAGTCCTCGCCGGGCCTGCCAATAGCCAGATCGGCAACTATGGGTCCTGCGGTCTCCGGGCGGGCGACCGGAAACGGGCTGCCGAACGCCGGACCGCCGGCCAAGTAGTCCTGGAGAAGCTCCGTGTCGTAGACGCCGGGGCCGAGGGCGAGGGCCTGGACGGACGCCCGGGCCGCTCGGGTTCGGGACGCCAGCGCGTTGGCGAAGAGGACGTTCGCCAGCTTGCTCTGCTGGTAGGCTTCGCGGGCGTCGTAGGGCTTCCGTCGATAGCTGGAGTCGTCGAAGTCGAACGCCGGGCCGTAGTGGGCGCCGGACGAGACCGAGATCACGCGGGCGACGCCGGGGCGGCGGACGAGCAACGGAAACAGCAGGCACGCGAGGAGGAAGTGGGCCAGGTGGTTGACCGCCAGCTGAAGCTCGAATCCGTCCCGGCTCTCGGTGCGCTCGCTAGGCAGCACGGCGGCGTTGTTGACCAGCGCCGCCAACGGATGGCCCAGATCGGCGACGGCTGCGGCGGCGCGGCGTACCGAACTCAGCGCCGCCAAGTCGATGGCGACCACTTGGTGGGGGCGCCGCCCAGGAGCCGGTGCCAGCGTCTCGGCGGCTTCCCGGCCCCGGCGCTCGCTGCGGCAGAGGAGGATGATCGGGTGTCCGGCGCGAGCGACTTCCTGGGCTGCGGCAAGGCCGACGCCTCGGTTGGCGCCGGTGATGGCGACTGCGGCGGGTGCGTCGTCCCCCTCCGGAGGGGAGTCGGCGGCGGTCTGGTCGGTCATGGGGCGATCTTGGTCGGGGCGGCCTGTTCGCGTGCGGCGGTCGCATCTCCCTGTAAGATTAATGTCTCCCATCCTCCGAGTTTCGACCACACCCGCTTCCGATCCGAGGCGCAGCCATCCCCGCTCCCACGGACCGCACCCGCTCCATCGCCTATTCGGCTGGCACCGTTGGCCCGTCGATCGGCGTGGAGCCCTTCGAGATCAGCCACGGAGCTGGGTTCGAGGCGCAGGAAGACACGCCCGAGGCCGTCGAGTGCGAGGTGGTGGAGGACGGAGGCGACTTTCGCGCACACCGGCCGGCGCCCGCCGACCGGCCCCGCCGGCTCTGCTTCGTGGACGGCGTCATGCGGATCGAGGCGCGGCTGACCCGCACCGGCGCGGACGGAGAGACCCGCATGGGACTGGCGGGCAGCTGGGGGGCGGGCGCCGCGCTGGCGACGGCGGATCGGCCCGTCGAGGTCGCCCACGAAACCACCGGGCGCGCCGTCGTGTTCACCGGCGGAGAGGCCGTGGCGCTCCCCCGTCACGCGGCCGGGTGGCGCTGGGTGCCGTCGGCCGTGGAGGGGGAAGACCTGGACGCAGCCCGCGGGCACCTCCGAGATACGATGCGGGCGGCGGAGGCCGGGATCGCCGAGCGGCTCTGCGACGCGGGCTGGCTCACGGTTTTCGACGGCCCCCTTCACCCTGTCCGGCGCGGCTTGGCCGCCGGGCGCAAGGCCGGCGCCCGGTTGGTCGGCTACGTCAAGACGCACCACCGCCGGATGCTCGCGCGGGAGCAGTGGCGGATGGTGCCGGCGCTGGCCCCCGGCGAGCGCTCCAGCCTCTTCGAGACCAAGGTGGGGCTGTACGCGAGCTACCTTCGCGTCGGGGAGGCAGGCCCTTGGGCCGGAGCGTGGGCCGGGATCGTGCGGCTGGAGGTTCCAGCCGAGGCGGGACGCGACGTGGCGACGGCCGCAGTGGACGAAGCCGCCGGCTGGCTGCCCCAGTTCGCGCCCCCGCTCCACCGCGACGCCCGCGCCCCCGTCAACCTGACGCCGGTCGCCGGGCTGGAACGCCTTCTCCGCCGCCGTCTGGGCAGCCCACGCATGGCACAGCGCGCCGTGCGAGAGGTCGTCCGCGAACTCAACCAGGAGCGCCGCACGCCGTGACCGACGCCCAGAACCTGATCGGCCTCGTCGACGGCTCCACCGACAGCGACTCGCGCACCTTCCACGTCGTCCTCGACCCGGAGGCGGTCGTGCAGCTGGACGACCTGGTGGCGGTCGCGACGGAGCTGCCGAACGGACGCCGAGTCACGCACTACGGGATCGTGACGGAGCTGCGCTCCCGGCTGGAGGGCGCCGAGTTCCCGTCCGACACCGCGCGCTTCGCCGACCGGACCCTCCCCGCCGAGCACGTGCGCCGGGCCGAGGTCCGCGTCCTGCGCGTGGTTCCCGAGTTCTTCGTCTCGCCCCACGCGGGATCGCCCGTCGTTCGGGCCACCGGCGAGGACCGCGAACAGGCCCTCTTCGAGGACGAGATGAAGCGGGGCAAGCTTCCCCTGGGACTCGACGCCACCGGTGCTCCGGTCTACGCGGACATGCGCTTCGTGGATGGGCGCTCCGGCGGGCACGTCTCGATCTCGGGGATCTCCGGCGTTGCGACCAAGACGTCCTACGCGCTCTTCCTGCTCTACCAGCTGCTGGAGACGGAGCAGGGGATGGAGCTGCTGGGCGGCCGGGCCGGGCGCGAGAGCGTGCGCGCGTTCGTGTTCAACACCAAGGGCGAGGACCTGCTGCACATCGACCGTCCCAACTCCGAGTTTGCGCGCAAGTCGGGCGCCCAAGGGGACCGCGATCCGCGGAAGCAGTGGGAGGCGTTGGGCGTGAGCAAACCGGGGCCGTTTCGGTCGGTTCGGCTGTACGCGCCCCGCCAATCCGATTCCGCTGGTAGCGCGGTGCCCGGAGTCAGGACCCGCAACACTGCCGACGTGGCAGCCTACGGGTGGACGCCGGAACAGTTCGTGCGCGAGCAGCTGCTTCAGTTCTGCTTCACGTCGGAGGACGAGCGCTCCACGCAGGTCGGCTTCGTCGAGCAGCAGTTTCGCATTCAGCTGCTTCGCCGGCTCAAGCGGCTGGCCGGCGACAACACCGGCGCCGTGGTCATCGCCCACCACGTGCCCTCCCATGTCAGCTACAACCCGGACCGGCTGGCAGATCGCGAACCCGACGAGGCACCGGCAGGGGACGGCCACCTGATCCGCGACTTCGGCGATTTCGTGGAGCTGGTGGAGCGGATCGCGTCGGAAGGCGACGAAGCGGCAAACGAGTGGTTCGGGCACACCCAGCGGGGCACGCAGCAGGCGTTCTTCCGCCGGATCCTGCGGCTGCGACGCCATATCGGTCCCCTGATCGGCTGCGGCCTGACCCCCGTCTCCCAAGAGAACGCCCGGATGCACGTGGTCGACATCTCCACGTTGCACGACGACGCCCAGCGCTTCGTGGTCGGCGCGCTTCTCGAGCGGGTGTGGCGTGAGAAGCAGGGCACGGGGCGCGATCCGCTCCGCTTCGTGGTCCTCGACGAGCTCAACAAGTACGCGCCGGCGCAAGGCTACTCGCCCCTCAAGGAGCTGCTGGTGGACATCGCCGAGCGAGGCCGTTCGCTGGGAGTGCTCCTGGTGGGCGCCCAGCAGGCGGCGTCGGCGGTGGCCCAAGCCCTCCCCCGCAACGCCTCCCTCAAGGTGGCCGGCCGCCTGGACGCCGGCGAGTCCGACGCCTACCGGTTCCTCACGACGTCGCTGCGGGAACGCGCGTCGCGGTTCATGCCGGGCACGATGGTCGTGTCCCAGCCGGTGGTCCCGGAGCCGATCCCGGTGCGGTTCCCCTTCCCCCCGTTCGCGACCAACTCCGACGAGGCCGCGGCGGACGAGGTGAAGGAGGAGCGCCGGGTCGACAAGATCACGGCAAACCTGAAGGCGTTCGGGGGACCTGATCCGGGGCTAGGGTTGTGAGCGGCCACGGGCGGCGAGAGGCCGCCGACCCATACCAGCCGAGTCTCCCGCGGGAGGCAGGCAAAGCCAAAGGAGCATAGCCATGAACGACGTATCGTCAGCCACGCCTGTTGCACCGGCCCGTCGGGGGCTCGCCCGTCGCAAGTTCGCCCCAACTCTTCTGGCCGCGTTGGGTGCCGCGGGCGCCGTGGGCACGGCCTCGACGCAGGCCCAGGCCCAGCAGCAGGACATGTCGGAGGTCGTGATCGAGACGATCGAGCTGGAGGACGACTTGTTCGTGCTGTTCGGACGAGGCGGCAACATCGGCCTCTCGGTGGGCGAGGACGGCGCGTTCCTCATCGACGACCAGTTCGCTCCGCTGACCGAGAAGATCCTGGCCGCGGTCGCCGCGACGACCGACGAGCCCGTCCGTTGGGTGCTGAACACGCACTGGCACGGCGACCACACCGGCGGCAACGAGAACTTGGGCAAGGCGGGCGCGATGATCGTCGCGCACGAAAACGTGTACCGGCGCATGAACCCCGCTGAATTCGGTGAACTCGCAGGCCGCTCCAGCCAAGCTCCCCCCGCTGCGTTGCCGGTCGTCTCCTTCGACCACTCCATCCACTTCCACTGGAACGGCCGGCACATCCAAGTCGCCCACATCCCCACCGCGCATACCGACGGCGACGCCATCGTCCACTTCCCCCGCGCCAACGTCTTCCACATGGGCGACACCTTCTTCAACGGCCGCTATCCCTTCGTGGACGTGGACAGCGGCGGCGACATCGACGGCGTGATCGCCGCGGCCAACTTCGTCCTGGAGGGCTCGGACGCCGACACCCGCATCATCCCCGGCCACGGCCCCTTGGCGTCCCCCGAAGACCTGCGCGCCTACCGCGACATGCTGGAGACCGTCCGCCTCCGCGTCGCCGGCCTCGCAGCCGCCGGCCAGACCGAAGACGAGACCGTCGCGGCCCGTCCCACCGAAGACCTCGACGCGACGTGGGGCTCGAACCCGGAACGGTTCGTGCGGGCGGTCTATCGTGGGGTGGAGCGGCGGTAGGGGGCGGTGGGTCAACTGTGACGCCGATCAATAAGCACGAACCGGATGCCACCTTGTTCAACCGCGACCGGGAGCTGCCCTACGCATTGCGCATCATGGATTTCCAAGCCGCTATGCAGGATGTCTACGACTTCTTTCACGACGTCAACGGGCTCCTGCTGAACCGCGGTCTACGCCGGTTGGACGATTTCATGCGCCCTGCGGCGATGTCTGGTTTCATTTCCGATCTTCTTACGACGAGTCTTGCAAATCACTCGAGAACGCTCACGGAGAACCGCTTTCACAACGGCCATCCGGACTTGCTCTTGAAGGGCGTGTATCCCAATGACAGCGTTCAGTCGGGATCGGATGGGATCGAGATCAAGACGACGCGGAAGAAAGGCGGTGCAGTGGACATGCACGGCGCGCGCGATCAATGGATATGCGTCTTCGTCTATGAAGTGGATGCCGTAACAGAGCCTGCCCGAGAGCGGCGACCGATGGCGTTTACGGAAGTCTACCTCGGGAGCGTGGAAATCGCGGACTTCCGAAAGAACCCTCGCGGCGAGCTTGGAACGCGAACGGCTACCTTGCATCGCGAGGGCATCAAGAAGCTCCGACAGAATTGGATATACCGAAGCCGAGGTTAGTCTTGCAACGCCAGGCTGGGTTGTGTCCTCGACGATAGACGTGCCAGTCTCGGAATCGCTTCGCACGCGAGGTCGAAGTATTGGGAGTCCTTCTCGACGCCGATGCTCTGATAGCCGACCGCTTCGGCTGCCGCGAGCGTGGAACCGCTGCCGCAGAACGGATCGAGCACGACGCCTTCGCCCAGTGGCAGCACGCCCCTGACGACTTGGCGTAGAAAGTCTTGAGGCTTCAAGCTGGGATGCGGAGCCAGCGCCCGTTCTACTCTCCGCGTAGGCGACGAGCGAATCACGTCGCCAAAGGGCTTCGCCGAAGACGGACGGCGAAAGCCTCCAGTACCCCACTTGCGAAGGTTGTCCTGAACCCTGCCCTCCAGGGGATTGCGGAAGACCAGCCACGGCTCCCACATCGATCTTGGCATCACGCTGACGCCGTTGAATTCGTCGTGAGCTCCCTTCGGACGATCTCCTCCCCGCATGGTGGTGACGAGCCGGATGATCTCTCCTCTCCGCTCCAGTCCGGCTTGCACCAGCGACACAGCGACCAAGTAAGACAGCAGGGGATTCGCCGCGACGACAACGTTGGCTCCCGGGACGAGGACCGATTTCAGCGCCCGCGCCCAGCGCGTGAAGAAACGAGACAGCTGATCCAGGTCTGTTCGCGACAGCACGGTGAAGCGAGGGAGTGGTGACCTCTTCGCACCGTCAAAGGAAGGCGGCAACCGCCACACGCCACCCTGTCGCTTGCGAAGCTTGGCCTGCTCCTTCGCGGAGTACTCCACGAGTCCGTACGGTGGATCCGTGACGACGGCGTGAACGGAATTCGGTGCTGCCGACGCCAGCCACTCGAGACAATCGGCTCGGTAGAGCCTCGTTCGTCCAAGAGAGCGGCTTGGCCACCGCGTGCGAGTGTTCGTCTCAGCCTTCGAAGCGGTTTCTGTGGTGGTGTCCGTCGGCGAGGAAGCAACCCCGTTCAACGAGTAGCGGCCACGGCTCTGGCGAACGAACAGGCGGGGCGTGTTTAGCCGAAGGTACGAGCGCACGCTCGACCTCGGCACTTCGCCGATCACGTCATGCACGCCGGCCACGATCTCGGCGACGGAAGCCCCGCCGGGTCTCGTCCCCATCACCTCGATCACGGCATCGCGCACTTCGCCGGGACGTCTTCTGCGTTCCATGCCGCGAAAGGTGAGACGTCTGGACGTCTTTGTCAACTTCGGAAGCTACGCGCCTACTGCGGCGGCTCGACCCCGCACCGCCGCAGGAGCTCGCCCGCCAGCGGCAAATACTCCTCCGGGGCATCTCGTTGCCCAACGACGACAAGCAGCTCTTGGGCCACCCGGAAGCTATCCGGGATTCCGGTCCGCATCTTGCCGTCCGCCAAATCAGTGCGCATCATCGAGACTGCTCCACCAGCTGTGACCATCGACTATCCCACACTCTCATCCGGCATGGATCCCAGTCCTCCGAGCTCGCAAACCGTCATTGAAAGCCTGTTGACGAGGCACGGCCTTACCGAACCCGACGGGCGACCCCTGTATCGATACGCTGCGTACAAACGGGAGTTGGCGGGCCTGCGAGATGCTCTCTCCGATGAACTTCATCGAAGGCCCCCGAGACCCTTCGCTGCAATGGGATTCTGCCTCTGGGCCGCGGAGTGGTGGCGACGGCATTACGCGAGTGGGCCATGGAAGTGGCAACCTCTGTTGGCCGAATTGGGCCACCCCGAATTCGCACCTGGCGAGGTCCGCTACCTTCATCTCCACGATCTAGTCGCACGGGGACTTAGCAGGTGGAAGCGGGAGGTACTGCAGGTCGGAGACTCAAGGCGGTACTTGGCTACATTGGCTTGCGAAGGCGGGCTTCCACTGAGTCTGCTGAAGAGGCCGACTCATCTGCGATCCTACCTGAAGGCGGTGATGGAAGAATGTACACTCTTCCAATCTGCTGAGGTCCAGGCCCGAGACCTTGCGGAACAAGCGCGCCATTTTCTTCCCAAGTCGTGGCGCCAGCATGTCGTTTATGAACTGGCGGCCCAACTAGTACAGCGAATACTGATTCTGCAACGAGAGGTAGGGGAATCCAGTACGCCGGTTCGCGACTTGGATCGTACCCATCCTGGATGGCGAGACGCGCTTCCCGTAAGGCTTTCCGACGACGTGGCCCGGACGCTTTTGAACGGGTTGCTGTTGGACGCTGCGGAAGTGGCGAGGGGCGGCCGAATCCGAGTGCGCTGGAATGTCGAAATGGTACCGGTCGGAGACGACCAGTGGAAATTAGTCGGATACTTCCACATTCCTGTGACAATCGAGTCGGTGATGTTCAACCGGCTGTTTTGTCGCGCCACCGACACCCCTGTCCCGGGCCGCTTCGACTTGAGCGTGCAGGTCGACGGAGGACCGGTTCAGCCGCTCGCTGTTGTCACGCGGCTCAGGACGGCTGAGCAGAAGGGTACCTACGGCGTAGAACTCCTGCCCGCCACTCGACGGCGTCACGAGTCTGGTTTGCAGCAAGCCCGACGGCTCGTGGCGCGGTTCCTGGACGAATCGTTCTTCACCGACCATTTTCCGGGGGCTGACGGCCTTACCGAATTGCCTTGGGTGTTCGCACCGAAGGATGCCAAGGATGCCGACGAAGTTGCGCAACAGCCTTGCCGTCTCGTTGGCCAGGGATCGGTGAAGATCAGGGAGCGCTGGGGGCTGGTTGCCGCAAGTCGAGACGTCTCGGTTGAAGTCCACAGTGATGCTGCCGTCAATGTTCTCGGAACGCTCTGCAAACGTAGTCGATGCGTTTATCGCGTGAGGGGAAAGGTAACCTTTGTGGCAACGGACGGCGCGCGAGCCGTTGTTGAGACAGGAGCACTATCGAGCACATCCAACGTGGAGTATAGGCTCTCTGGAAAGCAGCTGTCCTCCAGACGCGGCGGCCCACCGGTGTATCTCGGCAACCCCAAGATGCACGAGTGGCGCGACGGCGAATACGAATCCGTTCCAGAAGAGAATCTGGAATGGAAGCCTGACATGCGAGGTGCACGCTGGAGGCCGTACTTCGGTCATGAACCAGTTCGTGGTACTGGCACGCTACGATACACGAGGGACGCTGCGGTTCGTCATTCGGTTCGGCTCAGCGTCTTGCCACGACACGCTACCGTCGAGATTCGGCCGACAACCGATGAACTACGCGGCCAGATACTGCTACAGCGGTTCGGCGACGTTCAGGTTGCTGTCGCCAAACCTGTAGGCGTGAACGCGAATGGTCATGCAGTAAGTGATGAGTATTGCCTCGAATTAACGACCGACGATGATCCGCCCTATGCGGTCACCGTCGTAGTGGATTGGAATGGACGGGAAAGGGTTGCACTCGAACTCCCATTCCCCGCGAGGCGCGCAGTGTTCCTCGACGCCCGTGGGCAGAAGCTGTCAAGAGACGCCACTCTGACCGAAGGGCACTTGGCTGGAGTGCGCACCGAAGTGGTCATACCGGGCACCGCAGAGTTCTCGATACAGGGACAATACCGTGGCACAGGCACGGACGCGAACAACATCAGGTGTCGTGGCATGCTTGTAAGGGATGTGCCGAGAGTACGCCGAGGGCATTACGCGCTCGACCTTGCCCTTGTGCAACCGGCAGTCGCAGATCGCCTTTCGTGCAGCGACAACCTGGACGGCTGGGTCGCACTGCGCGTTCACAGCAATTGGAGCGCGGGAGCACTGGCACCTACACAGATCAAAGTTAGCCGCTTTGACTTGGAGCTAAAGCACTGCCCCGGAGCCATTGACCTAGACGAGGCTAGTCATGCTAAGATGTCGGAGGAGGAACTGGCGGCGTTCATGGTTGAAGCGCTCCCGCTCCTTGACACGGGTTTGCAGCCGGAAGTGTTACAGAAGCGCGAGAGCGGCAGTGGTTGGCGCATCCCGGACACTTTCGATCCAGGGCCGTACCTGATTGTCGGGCACCAAAAGGACTGGCAACGAGCCCGGCCACTGGACATATACGCTGGAGATCGTCGGCCGCACATGGACGCCAAGGTCGAGAACGTCAGGACAGCCTACGCCAAGTGGGACGCCGGTGCTGACGGAATGGAGGCGTTTCGGGAAGTAGCACGCCAACTAGCCACGCAGCCCTCCGTTACCGAATCAGACTGGCCGCTAGTCTTTGCCTATCTTCGGGAGACTTCCCTTCCGGTCCAGGTGTTTCCTTTATTGCGGGCCTTGGCAGGGACTTCACACGCATGTGCGATGGCAGCCGTCATTGCGACTCCTGGGGAGCTCGAGGTCCTTTGGCAACGCATGGAAGCGTTCTCCTTCGCTTGGTGGCAAATACCGCTGTATGCCTGGCGAGAAGCCTTCACCGCGTACTCAAAGCACGTCAAAGCAGAACTAGCCCCTCTTGGCGATCAAGAGAAAATCGACCGACTGTTCGTCAGCTATGTCGACTCACGGATCGATCGAATGAAGCCGCTATTGCCGGGATTACACGTCGCATTCGAATTTGTGCGCGCTAGGCTAACCGGCGAGACGATACGGGAAGCCGGAAGGGTCGCGAGGCCCGACCTGTTGGACAGCGTCCAGAAGATGTATACGGAGAAACAAAGACAGTGCCCCGCTCAGTACCGAAGCCTCCGCGACCTTCCACCCCTTCCGGGCCTGCGCGCGTGCATCCGAGCGATCCGGGATAGCAGCTCGTGGAGCCATGGCTTGTTCGTCAACCGAGTCGGGCCGTTTTCGGAACAGAAAAGGGCCGACTACGCCGACGCTCCGGCGTTGACGGCTGCGTCGGTGGTGTCGGGAATCGAACTCCCGGCTAACCTGGCGCGTGCAATCAGGGACGTTCGGGAAGGCGAGCATGAGTGGTTTGACGATACGCTACATTACGCCCATATGATCGCGTTCGGCAGATTGCAAGCCGACAAGGTGTCGAAGGCGCTTGAATGAGCCAGCCACCTGCCATGTCTTCGTCGCCTCGTTTCTTCGAGCCTCTCTTGCGAGAACTCGTGGAGAGGTCGGCGAGCTCGCTGATCGGCATCTACGGGCCACGAACGGCCGCGCTACGACGCTACCTGCAGGAGGCCCTTCGAAGGTCCCCCGGACAGGAGGGCAGTTTCCTTGCCGATCCAGTCTTTGAAGCGATCTTCGATTGGCAGTGCGCCGCAGACACCATGCACGATCTTGCGACAGCCGGTTTCCTCAGCGAAGAAGTGGTCAATGCTATGGACGCCCGCTCGGACGACGACCGGCTAGCCGAATATCGCTTCCCCAAGGAATGGAAGCCGTTCACCCACCAGCTCGCGGCATGGAGGCGTCTGAAGGAGAAAGCACCGCAATCGGTGCTCATTACAAGTGGCACGGGATCGGGGAAGACCGAAGGCTTCCTGGTGCCGATCATGGACGCCCTCGCGCGGGAGCGCCGGAGCCAGGGCCACCTCAGCGGGGTTCGAGCGTTGTTCTTGTATCCACTGAATGCACTCATCAACAGCCAAAGGGATCGATTGAGCGCTTGGTTGCGGCCGTTTGACGGAGACATCCGGTATTGCCTCTACAAGGGGGACACACCCGAAAAGATGTCCGTCGCTGAGCAGCGCAGGCTCGGTGGCAAGGAGATCGTACCGGACAGGCAGATGCTTCGCACGGACCCGCCCCCGATCCTCGTGACCAACGCCACCATGCTGGAGTACATGCTGATTCGAGCCGTCGACAAGCCGATCTTGGATCAATCCCAAGGAATGCTTCGTTGGATCGTCCTAGATGAAGCTCATACGTACTTGGGCTCACGGTCCGCCGAACTTGCGCTACTGCTGCGACGGGTGCTTCACTCGTTTGGCGTCGAGCCCGGAAGTGTGCGATTCGTTGCGACTTCTGCGACGATAGGAAAAGGCAATGACACTGACAACCAGCAACTGAGACAGTTTCTTGCGGACCTTGCTGGAGTCTCGACCGAGGGCGTACATGTGGTTCGGGGGCAGCGCGATCCGCCGCCGTTGCCTCGGAATCCTGCGCTGATCCCTAGTCCCACGCTTCCGTGCCCAGTCCAACTTCGCCGCAAGAGTCCTGCAGAGCGAGGCAGGTTGCTGGCCGCCGCCGCGCCAGCGCTCCGGGTCCGCAGGGCACTACTCCTCGAAGAGGGACGCGCACTTACACTGACGCAGCTGACACGGACAAGGCTCGGCACCGAGAGCGGTGAATGCTGTCTGGACGCGCGCCAAGAGACCCTCGACTTGTTGGACCTTGCCACGACGTCGTTTGTCGATGACCTGCCTTTCCTTCGCGTCCGTGGCCACTTCTTCCATCGAACTCATGGCGGCATATGGGCATGCATTTCCGCGAACTGCCCCGGCCGCAAGGGAACGGCGCTTGACGATTTCGAGTGGGCGTACGGAAAACTGTTCTTTGAGCGACGGGAACGATGCGACGAATGCAAGTCCCTCGTGCTGGATGTCGTGCTGTGCAGCGAGTGTGGCAAGGAATACGTCACTGGCAAGCTGACGGTAGGACAGTCCGGCGACCACGTGATCGCGTCTCGGCCGCTTGGTGGCCTTGACGACGATGAGGACGAAGACTTCAATCATCTTGAAGGTGATGAGGAGGACCCCGACGAAGAAGAACCTAGCTCGAACGAGGGTTCGGTGGATCGATATCTTGGCCATCTAGCCACTCCTCACGTTGATACAATTTACCTAGACACGAAGACAGGCCGCTGGACGAAGGAAGGGACAGAGAGGTCACAAGGCTTCGGCGAAATCGCTCCTCGTGGCGGTTCCGTCACCTGTTCCGAGTGTGGGGCCCGTCGACTGGCGAAGACGCTGCTGAGGCCAGTCCGAGCAGGGGCATCACTCATCCTGCGGAGCGTCATTCCAGTCGTACTTGACCATACGTCGCCGTTGCCCAACGGCGGCAGACGGCTACCATCGGACGGACGACGGCTGTTGACGTTTACGGACAGCCGACAGGGCACTGCACGGTTTGCTCTGAGTGCGCAGATCGAGGCCGAGCGGAACTTCACCCGCGGCTTCGTGTATCACTCGGTCGTGGCGGCGCGCACTGATCAGGAGGTCCCTCCGGAAGATATTGAGCGCATTCGAAAGGACATTGCAGAACTTGAAGGGCTAGCCTGCGAAAATCCTGAAAATCCCGTATTGGCGCGCATGCTGGACTCGCAGCGCCGCGATCTGAAAGCCGCCCTGGCTCCCAATCTTGGTCGGCTCGGGTGGATGGACGTGGTCAAAAAGCTGGCGCAACAAACGAAATGGGTGGACTGGATGCGAGAGCAATGGCGACATCTTCCGCTTTCGGACCTAAGGGACATGGAACTGGCAGAGATCGCGCTGTTGAGGGAGTTCTCGCGCCGTCCAAAGCGCCAGAACTCGCTGGAAACGCTCGGATTCATCGCGGTTGACTACCCAGATCTCCGCAAGACGCCCGATCTGCCTGCGCCCTGGCAGCGTCGGGGCTTGGACGCAAGTGAATGGAGGAACTTCCTCAAGATCGCAATCGACTTCGGCGTGCGAAGCAGGAGGGCAATCGACGTGGCACCGAACTTGGTTCCGTGGTTGGGCGTACCACACCGGCCGACGGTGTTGGTGGGGCCTGACGGCGAGCGGTTCAAGGGAGCCGTGCCGTGGCCGCTCTCCGGTCCGGGG
Organism: Longimicrobiales bacterium; assembly: GCA_958296005.1. GTDB lineage: Bacteria > Gemmatimonadota > Gemmatimonadetes > Longimicrobiales > Gaopeijiaceae > CATQHQ01. The sequence goes on along the minus strand of CATQHQ010000002.1, from coordinate 820,674 downwards.
CGCCGACGCTCCCGTCTTGTGCAACTGCTAGCCCGGGTGCTGGACGTAGACCCAAAGCAGCCCGACGGCGAAGCGGAGATCAACGAGTGCCTGCTCTCGGCTTGGGCACCTGTGCGCCGGGTGCTAACCACTGCAGACCCGGGAAGGATTCTTGCTCTTGGCAGCCAAGTCGTGCTGCGAGAAGTGAGGGAGGCATGGCTATGCCCTGTAACTCGACGTGTCCTCGACACTGTTGTAGCTGACTTTACGCCGTACGTTGCCCCGGGTCTTGATGACCCAGCTGTGCGGGCGCCGAGGATTCGCATGCCACGTTTGCCCGCACCGTTTTGGAGCAAGTCGACCGGCGCGAAGTACAGCCGGGAAGAGGTTGATACTGTCATTCGGGCCGACAAGGACATTCCAGCGCTACGCGAGCAAGGCGTCTGGCAAGGACTGAGCGACCGCGTGTTCCGCGGGGCAACGTTCTATCAGGTCGCTGAGCATTCCGCTCAGCTGGACGCGAACCGATTGCGACAGCTTGAAGACCGCTTCCGCAAGGGCACAATTAACGTCTTGAGTTGTTCCACGACGATGGAAATGGGCGTAGACATTGGCGGCCTATCCGCGGTGGCCCTGAACAACGCTCCTCCCAGTCCAGCGAACTACCTGCAACGTGTGGGTCGCGCTGGCAGACGACGCGAGGAAAGGGCGTTCGCGTTGACGCTGTGCAACACGTCGCCTCACGGCGAATTCGTGTTTAGGCGACCTCTTTGGCCGTTCACGGAGGAGTCGCATGTCGCACAGGTCAGTCTCGGTAGCGAAAGGATCGTGCAACGGCATGTCAATGCCTTGGCACTTACTCGATTCTTCTCCATTGAGCACGGTGACGCTGAGGTTCACAGGCTGACGGCGGGGTGGTTCTTTGAGGTGCCGGAGGACGGCAAGTCGGTGTGTTCCCGTTTCCAGAGTTGGCTCGGCTCAGCGGCGGCTGAAGACGCATGGACCAGAGACGGGCTCAAGCACCTTTTGCGCCGCTCGGTCCTCGACGGAGTCGACACAAAGTCGCTTCTGCGGACCGTCAGGGATAAGATTGAGGCCGCCATGAGGGATTGGGTGGCTGAAGTCGATCCGTTGAACGATGAGCTTGGTGCCGTGGGGACGAAGCTCGAACACAAGCCGGCGCGTAGAGCGCTGGCGATTCAGTTGCGGCGACTTCGGGAAGAATACCTGCTGAAGGAACTGGCACTTCGGAATTTCTTGCCCGGGTACGGATTTCCCACTCAGATCGTGCCGTTCGTAACCACAACCGAAGAGGACCTTCGCCGCAAGGAGAGGAACCTAGGCAACTATCTGAATCGCGAGGACAATATACGCCGTACCGGACACTATCCCACGCGCGACTTGTTCCAAGCTCTTCGGGAATACGCCCCGGGGGCGGATGTCGTGGTCGACGGTCGCGTACTTCAGTCGTCCGGCGTGACTCTCAATTGGAAGATTCCTGCCTCCGACGCCGCGATTAGCGAGATCCAGGCTCTTCGCTATGTATGGTGGTGTTCCCGTTGCGGAGAGATCGGCATGTCGTTCCGTGCTCCACAGACGTGTGAGTCGGAGTACTGTGCAGACATCGAACGGCGCGTGAATGGACAGTCGTACATTGAACCAGCCGGTTTTACCGTAGACATTCGAGATCGCGCGACCAACGACCTCGGCCGGTTTGGCTATGTTCCGGCGCGACAGCCCTGGATTGCGACAGCCGGCGAACAGTGGCAGAGTCTTGCTCGTCCGGAACTTGGTCGCTTCCGGTATAGCGCCCGGGGCCACGTGTTTGGGTACACCAACGGCGAACACGGGAATGGATTTGCCGTGTGCTTGCAGTGCGGTCGCGCCGCATCTGAGTTGAGACCAGATGATGGTCGTGAGTTGCCCAACGCATTGAGAGACCACAAGCCGATGCGCCGAGGGACGGCAACCGGACCGGATGGTCGTTGCCGCGGCAACGACAATACTTTTTCGATCCGCCGAAACCATTGGCTCGGCGTATCAAGGGAAACCGACGTCTTTGAGCTGCAGCTGCATTCTGTCGGTAGCCATGCCACACTCACCCGGCACGCTGCCTGCTCCATAGCCGTCGCCTTGCGCGAGGCTCTGGCTAGGAAGATCGGAATCGAGGATCGGGAGATTGGCTGGGCAGTCAATCCCGTGCGAATAGCCGAGACGGATAAGGGTGTCCAGTCCATCGTGTTGTACGACACGGCCACGGGCGGCGCCGGGTTCGTCGCTCAGGCGGGCGAGCACCTTCCCGAACTCATTCGAGGGGCACGAGGGGTTCTTGAGTGTTCTCGGCGATGCGACAAAGCCTGTCACGCTTGCCTGCTGTCGTACGACACGCATCACTCTGTTGGCCAACTGGACCGTCACGAGGCGCTGGGCGTCCTCACCGATGCGTTCGTGCACGGCCTACGGCTGCCACGGGATTACCAGACATTCGGACCGGAGACGCGACTGGAGTTCGAATCCGTTGCTGCTGCCATTTCGAGAGAGCGTCGGGCGACCGACACGGTCAGACTACACCTCGGAGGTGATTTCGACCAGTGGTCTCTTGAAGATTGGCCGCTTCGCAGGGACATTTTGCGATGGACCGCCGAGCAAACTGACGTGGAAGTCGTACTGCCGTACCACGTCGACTCCATACCACTTGAAGCCCGAGCCTGGCTGGCCGCGTGTATGCGCTCAGTTGGGATCAAACTGTTGCGCGGCCGACGTGACAGTGACGGTTCCCGATGCATTGTGGCGGAGCTTCATGGGAGCGGACGGCGACTAGCCTTCGCAGCCCGATCCACGGATGCCCTCGTTCCGGGAAAGAGCTGGGGCGTTTCGGGAAAAAGTGCCCACATAGTGCGAGGGGACCCGGGATCGCCTCCCGATCTGCTGTCCGACGTCGACGCTACGGACTTGCGCAGGACTCCGGCCGGAAGACTAAACGAGGTCGTACTGCACGATGTCCTCCGAGGCCCAGTGGCCGATGTCGGCGAAGTTTTTTGGCGTGAGGTCATCGCCGTTGCACCGGAACTGGATGTCCGGCTTCAGGAACACTCGTCTATATTGGAGGTAGTGTATCAGGATCGATACGTTCGCTCGCCGTTAACTGCTCGCTTGGTTGCAGAGATGTTCGTCGCGCTTGCCAGACTTGCCGGCGGCGCCGCAAATGATACGACGTTTCGGATCGTCAGTACACGCCCAACCGCGCGAATGCGGACACTGCGCGTTGTTTCGGACGACTGGCCGACAGGTAGTGAAGCCAAAAAGGGAATCGAGGCGATGTTCTCTGCCAAGGGCATGGAAGTCGATGTCGCCATGCACAACCTAAGGCGCGTGAAGCATCCTCGGGAATGCAGAATCAAGTGGGCCGACGGCGCAAGTTGGCGCTGTCGCCTTGAGCAGGGATTCGGATTCCTGCGGCCGGTCGGGTCTGTGCTACATAACTTCAACGCTTCCGTGGAGCGACAGGGGCGAGAACTGGCCAGTGCCGAGTTCGATGTCGAACCTAAGGAGTCGGGGTACGTCTACGTCTATGAAGTTGAGTGATCGAACAGTTACAGGGGTTGACCTGACCGGGGACGACGGCGGTCCCCTTGCCCGTCTAGTCTGCTCGGTCCGACCGGCGCCCCGAGTCGGCTAACCGGCTTCGTCGGACGGTCGGTCAGCGCTCGCGCTGTGTCGTGACTCAGCATGACGGCTGCCGAAGTAGAATCCGAGGATGGGTCCCGCCAGAGTGCCCAGAATCGTGACCGCGCGCTGGTAGTCCTCGTCGCTGAAGGCATTTGCGCCGAAGGTCGCGACGACCACAAAGGTGCCGACAGTGGCTAGAGCCAACATGCTCCGAACGGAGCCTTGGGGTAGGTTGAGGCCGCGAAGAGGGGCGGATTCTCCTCCTTTCTTCCTCGCCAGCCACGGATGGACCCACAAGACGACGATCAGGAGGACAATCTCGGCGACCAGGAGCGGCAACGTGTCCCAAAACGAGCGGGTGGGTGCTTGGAGCGTCTGGGCGATCATGAGGGTAGCCATGTGGACTTCTCCCGAGAAGCGGTCAAACGGATGGGGCTGGAAAGTAACGCTACCCTCTCGGCAGCCTCGCGTCCATACAATGCCGGCGTTCTGGACGGCAGCCCGGCAGGCCAGTACCGTTGACCCCGCGCCCAATTCACATCCCTCCGATCTCGGGCAACCGCCGGAACGACCTGCACTACATTAGGGCGGCCAAGGAAGCCACCCGCGCCAAGGAATCCACCCCATGAACTGGCCGCACGTTCGCGACCGCATCCAAGCCGGCGAGGACGCCCGCACCGAATTCGAGCAGGGCACCACCGACATGCGCACGATCGCCAAGGCCGTCTGCGCGTTCGCCAACGGCACGGGCGGACTTCTGGTCATGGGAGTCGACGACGACGGGCAACCAGTCGGCATCTCCAAGGACCCCGAGGCCGTACAAGAGCGGTTGACCAGCCTTCTGCACAGCGGTTGCGGCAGGCCGGTAACGGCGGAGTGCGGCAGACATGAGATCGAAGGCGGACGGTGGATCCACTGGATCGACGTTCATCGGCACCAGCGCGGGTACGAGCCGTTTGCCAGCGAGGGGCGCTATTGGATTCGCCGGGGCCGCGCCACGGTGCAGCCGTCGCCGTCCGAGCTTCAAGACCTGCTCAACGCCTTCGGGCTTGTCCTGACCGAGCAGCAGATCATTCCGTCGGCAACCGTTGACGACATCGACTTCTCGGCTGTGCGCGCTTTCATGCGGGCGCAGGGCATGGAGGTCCAGGCCGCGCCCCAGCCCGCACGCGAAAAGGACTTGCTAGTGGCCAGCGCCGCGGACGAGGTGGACGGTGTGCTCCGCCCGACGCTGTACGGTCTCATGGTGTTCGGGCGACAGCCGCAGGCCCATCCGCACACGCACAACTTGTTCGTTCAGTGCACGCGGTACGACGGCCGGGACCGGTCGGGCGACGTGCTCAGCGCCGCAGAAGGAACGGGGCGGCTGGAGGACCAAGTGCGGCAGTGCATGGGCTGGTACCGCAGCCTCGGCAGGCGCGAGGATTATCGCGGAATCCGCCGCATGGACATTCCCATGGTCCCGGAGGCCGCGCTTCGGGAGGTCCTCGTCAACGCGGTCATCCACCGCGACTACGCCATCACTGGTTCCCAGGTTCTACTGGAGGTCTTCGCGGACCGCATCGTCGTGACCAGTCCCGGCGCGTTGCCCAACCACATGACCGTAGAGCGCGCGACAGGGGGCGGCGCCCCGCGGTCTCGAAACGAGATGATGGCCAACGCGATGGTCGTGCGCCGGCTCATGGAGAGGCGCGGCCGCGGCTGGCTCGTCATTCGCCACACCATGCGAGAGTTCAACGGAACGGAGCCGACGCTCGAAAACGACCCCGTCAATCGCATCGTCCGCGTGACGTTTTCGCTCGCGCCAGCCGACGACTAGGGACGTGCCCTACGACCCCACGATGTCCATCTTCACGAACATGATTCGGCCCAGGAGTCCGTAAGGCGACTCCGTCGGGTAGTCGAACGCCCACAGTTGCCCGACATGGCCGGACGGCAGATTGCCGGGCAGCTTGTCGAACAGGTTGTTTGCGCCGACGGTCAGCTGGATCCTGTCGGCGAGCGCGACGTTGGCCTCAAGGTCGGCGATGGCGGCCGCCGCGACTTCGACCGGCTCCTCGAAGACGGTCGGCGACATGATCGAGCCGATGTGATTCACGCGGAACCGCACGCCGAAGCCCCGGGCCGACCGGACGTCAACGCTCGCTGCGATCCGTTGCTTGGGCTGCGCTTCGGTGATGAGTGCTGTCTGGGTCTCGCGGACGAACGCCGGGTTGCGGTTGTTGGTGATCGTCGTCTCGTTGCGGTGGTAGCTGGCCGACAGATCGGCGGCGCCCCACGCCATGCCTCTGAACCGCCAGGAGCCGACCACGTCAAACCCCGCAGTGCGCGTGTCCACCGCGTTCGTCCAAAACGCAACGCCGTTGACGGGCCGTCCCTGGAACCGCGCGTTGTCGCGCAGGCCGTGGTCGGGGCCGAGGCCCTGGGTCAGCACGATCGCGTCCGCCACGGACACGCGGTAGTAGTCCGCCGTCAGCAGCAAGCCACGGGCGTGGGAATAGACGAATCCGCCGGTCAGGCTCACCGAGGTCTCGTGCTTCAAGGAGCAGGCGCCGAAGTCCTCGCAGGCTATGGCGTCGCCCTCGGGAAGGAAGCCGGTGCTGGTGAGCCCGCCCCCGCCGCCTTGGAAGATGACCGTGTTGAACCCGCGCTGGGGCAACCCCGGAGCGCGGAATCCGGTGGACACGGCCGCCCGCAGCGCAGCGCCCGACCCGCCCAGCTCCAGCCGGCCCGCCACCTTGCCGGTCAGCGAGTTGCCCGCGTCGCTGTAGTTCTCGAAGCGAAGCGCGCCCCCGATCGACACCGGGGACTCGGGCGAACGGAACTCCAGGTCGGCGTAGGCACCCATGCTCGTCCGGTCGCGCTCGCTGGCGTCGGCGCTCTGCGGGCTGTAGCCGGGATAGCCCTGAATGCCGCAGCTCGCGAACGCGGTGCCGTCGTTCTGATGATGCGCCGCCGGGAAGCTGCCCGGCGTGTTGCTGGGCCCGCACGCGTAGGATGCCAGCTCGCCGGCCTCCATCCGGAAGCTCTCTCGCCGGAACGCCGCGCCCAGCGCAAGGACCCCGGCCCGTCCCCCCAGCTCCAAGTCGCGCGCGAAGTCGGCGTTGCCCTCCATCTGCCGCAGCTTGAGCGCGCCGCTGAAGACGTCGCGCGGCCCGGCGTTGGACGCGATTGCGGCTTCGCTCGCCGACGGGTTGCGCGCCAAGTACTCCGCGGCGTAGGAGGGGTTGATCGATCCGACCGCGTCGAACGCGAACTCCCCCTGGCCGAAACGGAAGCTCATGTCCGCGGACCAGCTCGAGAGGTCGCCCCGGAGCCCGACGACCGCGGAACCGTCGGTCAGCGTGGATTCCTCCATGGGGAAGAACCCGTCCGGATACACGTAGGAGACGCTGCGGGGCGTCCAGTCCGCCTTGCGATAAAGCCCGTCGCTGACGGCCTGCCGCCCGGAATAGCCGCCGAACGCGTAGAACTCGGCGGACTCGCCCGCCGGCATCGCGGCGTTGAAGATCAGCCCTATGCCTTCGTAGTCGGGTTCGCCGATCCGCTGCAGCTGCTCGACCCTCCCGCCCCCGGCGCAAGGCGCATAGTCGGGGTCGGCGCCGAAGCAAGTGGGCGCGGTGCCTGCCCGGCTCGTGGGTTCCTGCTTGGAGAACTCCATCGTCAGGTTGAAGAAGCCGTCGTCGCCCAGCCGCACTCCCGTGTTGCCGGATGCCAGCAAGCGGGTGCCGTCGCCCCACGACGTGCGGCCCAGATACGTCGAAGCGGCCACGCCGTCGTCCGCGTCCTTGAGCACGATGTTGATCACGCCCGCGATGGCGTCCGAGCCGTACTGGGACGCCGCCCCCTCGCGAAGCACCTCGATCCGCTTGATCGACTGCACGGGGATGGCGCGCAGGTCCGTGCCCGTCGTGCCGAACCCCAGCGACGCGATCACCTTGGGGAACGCGGCGGAGTGGCGGCGCTTGCCGTTGACGAGGACGAGCACCTGGTCCGGGTTCATGCCCCGGAGCGTGGCGACGTGAAGGGCCGCGCCGTCTCCGACGTTCAGCCGTTGCGAGTTGAAGGAAGGGGCGATGCTCCCCAGGACTTCCGCCAAGTCGATCTCGCCGAGACGCGCCAACTCTTCCGAGCCGTACACGTCGACCGGAACCGAGAGCTCCGCCGGGTTCTCCGTGCCGGCCCGGGAACCGACCACCACCACGAGCTCGCCCAGCGCAAACACGCTGTCGCCCTCCTCCTGCGCGGACGACGGTGCGGCCGCCGTCAAAGCGAGCAAGCCCGCCACCATGGCGGTTGACACGTTGCGAATCGACGCGAGTTCCATGGTGCCTCCTATCGGATGTAGACTGCGTTGACAACGCTGACTAGACTAAACTTTGGCGAGTTGCGCAAGTCGGCGCGCTCGCGACCGCACGGCACCGCTTTGATTCGCCGCCCCGCCGCCGTAGATTCACGCAATGAAGCTCCTCCATACGTCCGACTGGCACCTGGGCGCCCGGCTGGGCCGTCACGACCGCATGCCCGACCAGCGCGACGCGCTGCACGGCCTGCTGGAGATCGCGCAAGACGTTCGGCCCGACCTGATCCTCCACACGGGCGACCTCTTCGACGCCTTCCGGCCCCCGTACCCGGCGCTGCGCTTGGGGGTGCGGGCGTTGAACCGGCTGGCGGAGATCGCGCCGACGCTCGTCGTTCGCGGCAATCACGACTCGTCCGAACTCTTCCAGGTAATTGACGAGCTGGTCGGGACCGGAAGCTCTCGTCGCCTTCGGCTGGTCGTGGAGCCGACCGTCGAGGAGTACCCGGAGATCGCGAGCGAGCCGGTCGTGGTGGCGTGCGTTCCGTTCATCCCTGCCGGCGCCGTCGTGGACTACGCTTCCGACGAGCACACGCGCTTCGAGGGCAACTACGCCGACGGCATCAGAGCCGTGAACAGCCGATTGTTTGCGGAGGCCGAGAAGCGGGCAGGGCGCCGTGGCATCGTCCTCTACGCCGCCCACCTCCACCTTCACGGTGCCAAGCCGGGCAACTCGGAGCGGCGGCTCACCGTCGGCGAGGACTACGCCGCTCACCCAGAGGGGCTGCAACGGGCTCTCTACAGCGCCTTCGGACACATCCACGACCCGCAGCTCCTCCCGGGAGGGGCCGCCACCGGCCGCTACGCCGGCTCGCTCGTTCCGCTGGACTTCGGCGAGGCCACGCAGGCCAAGGAGGCGGTCGTGGTCCGCATTGACGACGACGGCGTCAAGGTCGATCCCCACCGCCTCCCCACCACGGGCAGGCCCTTGACCCAGTTTTCAGGCACTCTGGACGAGCTGGAGGACCAAGCCCAGGACGGAGGACTGGACGGCGTGATCCTCAAGGCCCGCGTCGTGTCGGAGGAGCCGATCCCGCATCTGGCCGACCAGCTGGCCGAGTGGTCGCCTGGGTGCACGCTCTTCAACGTGGTCAACGACGTCGCGAACCGTCGCGCAACGCCGATCTCCGACGACGGGGACGATGCCGGACCGGAGCCGGGGATGGAGGAGTTGTTCATGGAGTGGCGGGCGGCGGCGGCGACGGCGGGCCAACGCAACGCAGCCGACGAAACCGTGCGCGCCCTCTTTGCGCAGGCGCTGGGAACCGTCGGCCAGGACGCGCACCCCAGCTTCGGCGCCGAGCACTTGGCGACGCGTGCGGAAGAGACGCTGACGTCGCTGGCGACGAAGCGGCGGGCGGCGCGGGACTGACCGATGCGTCCGCGGTCGTTGCGCATTGAGGGGTTTCGGTCGTTCCGAAAGGAGACCGAGATCGACTTTGGCGGCCGGGACCACATCGCCGTCGTGGGCGACACCGGAGCCGGCAAGTCCTCGATCCTCGAGGCAATGACCTACGCCCTGTACGGAAAGACCAGCTTCGCGGGCCAGGCTCAGGAGCTGATGAACGACGCGTCCGACAAGATGCGGGTCGTGCTGCGGTTTCGCGTCTCGGGGCAGGAATGGGAGGTCGCCAGAGCGCTGCGACGCGACGGCAAGGGCGTGGTCAGGCTCGCCGGGGCTCAGCTGCAGCGCTTGGGGGAAGACGGCAAGGCGCTGGAGCGCGTGGAGCAGGTGCGACAGGTTGCCGAGCGGATCGCGCAGCTGATCGGACTCGACAGCGACGCCTTCCTCCGCACCGTCGTCCTGCCGCAGGGCCGCTTCGCCAGACTGCTGGTCGAGGACAAGCCCGCCACCCGAAGCACCGTTCTCCGCCAAGTCTGGCCGACCGAGGAGTTGGAGGAGGTGGGCGCACTCGCGTCGCGTGCGTTGCAGGACGTCAAGGAGGTCCGGGCGCAGCTCCAGCAGGAGAAGAGGGCGCACCCGGACGACCCGGCGGCGCACTTGGCCGAGCTGACGGCGGAGGCGGAATCGACCAGGCAGCAAGCGGAGGAGGCGTCGGCGCTGGCCCAGAAGGCTTCCAAGGCCCTGGTCGCGATGCGGGAGGCGGAAACGCGAGAACAAACGGCGACGGAGGCGGGCGCTCGGCTGCAACCGGGAGTGTCGCAGATCGACGAGGCGGAAACGAGAGTCGCACCGATCGCGGAGGAGTTGCGCGGCATCGACGAGGAAGACGGCACGCTCACGCGGAAACAGGTGAACGTCCGCGGCCAGTTGGCGAGCCTCCCGTCGGACGACGGCCCAGGGCTCAAGGAGGTCGCGGCGGCGCTGGCCGCGTTGCAACGCTTCGGTGACTTGGCGGCCGCCGCGATCGAGGCTGCCGACGAACTGCGCGACAAGACGGCCGGGGCGGCGAGGCACCGCCAAGCAGCTACGGAGGCAAGGGACGTCCAGCGGAAGGCGGCGGAAGGGGTGGAGCGTCATGCTCAACTTCGACTGCCCCTCGCCGAGGCCGCTGAGGCCGCACGAGACCGCCGCGGGGACGCGGTGCACGCGCACAACCGGTGCACCGAGCTGCATCGCGCAACGACGAAGGCGCAAGAGAAGGTCGCGTCGCTGGACGACCGGCGGGCCGAACGGGCGGTCCAGGTCGAGTCCGCCGCCAAGGAGCAAGCACAGGTGGCGGAAGCCGCAGCAGCGGCCGATGACCGACTGGCCGAAGCTCGGCGAGCCAACTCCGCCGCAGCGGCCGCCCACGGTCTCCACCCCGGAGACGACTGTCCCGTGTGCCGGCGCGATCTCCCGGAGGGCTGGTCGCCGCCGCCGGACGCGGGAATCGCCGCCGCGGAGGCGGGTGCCCAGAAAGCCCGGAGCGCGGCCGAAGCGTCGGCCCAGCGGACGACCCGCATTCGCGCCGAGCTGCAGGCTGCCAAAGAGCAGCTCCGCGACGCGCAGGCCGTGGCGAAGGGTGCTCTCGACCAGCACCTAGCGGCCCTGGCAAAGATGATCGAGCAGTTCGGCGACGGCTCCACCGAGCTCCCTTCCGAGGGGGCGCCCGCCGACGCCGACGGACCACCGCCGCTTCCCTCGCTGGATGCCCTGCTTCGCCCCTTGGACGCATCCCACCAGAAGGCGTCGGACGCGCTGACCCGCCACGACGACAAGCACAAGGCCCTGGGCTACGACCTTGAAAGCCTGTCCAACGCCGCCACGAAGGCAGAAGCCGAAGCGACTGCAGGCACCGAACGGATGGCCAACGCCCGCCGGACAGCCAACGACGCCTTGGCCCGCCTGAACCAGAACGTGAGCGAGACCCCGGCGGCCTACCGACCCCAGGTGGAACTCCCAGCGGAGCCGGCCGAGCTGCACAAGATCGACGCGTCGGCGGCCGACAGTCCCATCAAGGCTGCTCGGGATCGAGAGCGCGTCTTGGAGAGCCGGGAGCAGCGCCGGCAACAGTTGAGTCGGGAACTCGAAGAGGCCGACAAGAAGCGCGATCTCCTTGCGCAACGCCGGACCAAAGTCGAGCAACCCCTGGCCGCAATCACAGCGACCCTTGGCCGCCACCGCGACGTCCTGCTCCGCGCCGTCCACGCGCTGGCCCTCGGCGACGGCACCGACATCCCAGGTGCGCCCTCCACCCACGACCCAGCCGCGTTCCAGCAGTGGATGCGGCGGTTGCGCACGGAGACGTCGACCGCCGTCGAGGCGGCGAGCTCCCACGCAAAGCGGGCAGCCGCAGACGCGCAGATCGCCAAGGACGCGTTGGGCGACGTGAGCCGCCGTCTCGCCGAGACCACCACGGCTCCGAATACTCCCGAGGCCGTGGTGATCGAAGCCGACAACGCCCGGGACAAAGCCAAGCACCTCGCGCGATCGGCCGACGACGAACGCAACGCCTTCGCCGCGATCAAGGACGACGTCCTGACCCTCCACGCCCTCCTCGACGAAGCGGACGAGCTGGAGCGCGCCTTGATCGACCTGGAAAAGGCTCTGAAGCCGGGCGCCTTCCTCAAGTGGCTGACGTTGCGACGCTCCCGGAGCCTGCTGGTCCACGCGTCTCGGATGCTCAGCGAGATCAGCGACGGCAAGTACGCGTTCGCGGACCCCGGCGACGAAGAAGCGCGGTGGATGGTTGTGGACAACGAGTCCGGCCAGCCTCGATCGCCGGCAAGCCTGTCGGGAGGAGAGCAGTTCATCGCGTCGTTGGCGCTGGCTCTGGGGATGGTCGAAATGATGGCCCGCTCCGGCGGACACCTGGAGTCGCTCTTTCTGGACGAGGGGTTCGGCTCGCTGGATCGCAACAACCTGGACGCCGCCGTCGAGGCGCTGGGAACCGTGGCGGCGAAGGGGCGCATGGTCGGCGTGATCTCCCACGTGCGGGCCGTGGCCGAACAGATCGACGACGTGCTGGCGGTCGAGCGCGACGCCACCGGCACCCAAGTTCGCTGGCTGTCGAGGGAAGAGCGCGGCCAGATGGCGCGTCTCGAGGCCGAATGGGATGCCTCCTCCGCGGCGATCGAGGGCCTGCTGGAGTAGGCCTGGGACAAATTCTACCCACTATTTGTCGGAGAATCCGTCGGGGACGCCCGCGACGCCCGGCTCGTCCCTCCGTATGGACCGCAACGCCCGAACGCGCCATATTGGACGACGGTTTCCCCAACAAGGACGCAAGAAGATGAAGCTGACGTTCACGGACCGGGCTCGGGAGATGGTCCTGTCGTTCATGGACCAGGAAGAGGACGGCCCCCAGGCGCTGCGGATCGCGGTGGACGGGAGCCCCTTCTCCCCTAGCTACGAGCTGACGCTGGTGGAGGCGGAGAGTCGGCAGGAGTCGGACGTGGAGGTGAACGGAGGCGACTTCCCCGTGCTGGTGGACGGTGCCAGCGTGGGCAGGCTGGCAGGGGCCAGCGTGGACTTCGTCGAGACGATTCAGGAGAGCGGGTTCCAGATCACGCCGGACCCCGATGCGGTGAAGGCGGCGATCGACGGCTCCGGCCCCACGGGCGAACTGGCCGACCGAGTGCGTCACGTGCTGGACACGGAGATCAACCCGGCAGTGGCGGCCCACGGCGGCGCCATCAACCTCGTGGACGTGCAGGACACCGAGGTCTACATCGAGATGGCGGGCGGATGCCAGGGGTGCGCCATGTCCCGGATGACCCTGCGCCAGGGCGTGGAGCGGATGGTCTCGCAGGCCGTCCCGGAAGTGACGGCGATCCACGACGTCACCGACCACATCAGCGGGGAGAACCCCTACTTCAGCTGATCCGTGCCCCGTCGCACCCTGATCCGGGGCGCGCAGGTGGTCCTGCCCCGGGAGACGACGCGGACCAACGTGCTCGTCGAGGCCGGTCGGATCGCAACCGTGGACGCGCCCGCATCGGTTCGTGCCGACGAGACGGTGGATGCCGACGGGCTCCACCTCCTCCCCGGGCTGGTCGACGATCAGGTGCACTTTCGGGACCCGGGCCTTACCCACAAGGAGGACCTGCGCAGCGGAAGTCGGGCGTGCGCCGCGGGAGGCGTGACCTCGTTCCTGGAGATGCCCAACACCGTCCCCCAGACGGTTACCGTGGACGCTCTGGCGGCCAAGCTGGAGATCGCCCGGCGGAAGTGCGTGGTCAACTACGGCTTCTACATGGGGGCGACGACCGGCAACGTGGCCGAACTCCAGAACGCGAGCCGCACCGCGGGGGTGGCGACGCCGGGGATCAAGGTCTTCATGGGGTCCAGCACGGGCGACATGCTGGTGGACGATCAGGAGCGGCTGGAGGAGATCTTTGCGCTGACCAGCCTGCCGATCACGGCCCACTGCGAGGATGAGTCCACGGTGCGGGCCAACCAGGCGCGACTGGAGGCCGCCGGACCGACGACGGTGCGCGACCACTCTCGGATCCGCGACCGCCGCGCCGCCGTGACGGCCACCCGCCGAGCTCTCGACCTTGCCCGGCGCCACAAGCACCGCTTTCACGTGCTTCACGTCTCCACGGCCGACGAGGTCGCGCTTCTGGGCAGCTGCGCCGGGGCCGGCGACGGCCTCGTCACGGCGGAAGCCTGCCCCCACCACCTCTTCCTCGACGTCTCCGACTACGGACGCCTCGGTGCGCTGGCCCAGATGAACCCGTCGCTCAAGGAGGCGTCGGATCGGGAGGCGCTTTGGCGCGGGCTTAAGAACGGCGCCCTCCAGATCGTCGCCACCGACCACGCCCCACACACGCTGGAGGAGAAGCGCGCGCCCTACCCCGCATCGCCGTCCGGGGTGCCTGCGGTGGAGCTCGTGCTGCCTCTGATGCTGGACGCGGTCCACCGAGGCAAGTGCACGCTGAACGATTTGGCGGCGTGGATGAGCGACGGTCCCGCCCGCATCTGGGACATGGTGGGCAAAGGGCGGATCGAGGATCGGTACGACGCGGACCTGGTCCTGGTGGACACCTCGATGGAGCGAGAGGTGCGGAACGAGGACCAGATCACCAAGTGCGGCTGGAGCCCCTGGCACGGGACGCGGCTCACGGGCTGGCCGGTACGGACTTGGGTCGGCGGACGCACCGTCTTCGCCGGCGACTGGGTGGCCCGCGAGCCTGTTGGCCGGCAGATCGTCTTCGATCACGCCAGGGGAGGGTACTGGGCGACCGGCGGTCCCAGCGGCGGACCGTGAGCGGTCGGCAACCGGCACCGACCGTCCTGATCATCTGCGACGGATGGGGCGTCGGAGTGTCGGACCCCACCGAAGTCGAGCGCCAGGGGAACGCGGTCGCGATGGCCCGCACGCCCGTCCGGAACCGACTCCTCGCCGAACGCCCTTGGTGCCTGCTGGAGACCTCCGGGGCCGCGGTGGGACTCCCGGACGGCCAGATGGGCAACTCGGAGGTCGGCCACCTCAACCTGGGCGCCGGCCGTGTCGTGCATCAGGACGCCACGCGCATCTCCACGGCGGTGCAGGACGGCTCGCTCCTCCGCCTCCCGACGCTGGCGGCACTGGCCGGCACCCTGCGCCGCTCCGGTGGCGTGCTCCACTTGACCGGACTGTGCTCCGACGGCGGCGTCCATAGCCAGATCGACCACCTTTATGCCTTGTTGGAGTGGGCGGACGGGGCGGGACTGGCGGTTCGCGTCCACTGCGTCACGGACGGCCGGGACACGTCCCCCACTTCCGGCCTCCGTTGGATCAGGGAGGTGGAGGCGCGTGCGGCAACGTGTCGCGACGCCCGCGTCGCCAGCGTGTCGGGACGCTGGTTCACGATGGACCGGGACCGTCGCTGGGAGCGCACGGAGCGCGCCTACCGCGCAATCGTCGAAGGCGCGGGACCCCAGGCCGTCGGCGCGTCGGACCACATCGCCCACTGCTACGAAAGCGGAACCACCGACGAGTTCGTGCCGCCGGCGGTGGTCCGCGCCTCGGCCGCGACCCCGGACTCGCCCCCGGTCGGCGTCCGCCCCGAGGACGGCTTCCTCTTCTTCAACTTCCGGGCGGACCGGGCGCGACAGCTGACCGCAGCGGTGGCGGGCGACCCCTTCTCGCACTTTCGGCGGCGCCGACCGCCCTGCGCCAACTTTGCGGCGATGACCCGCTACCAGGACGAATTCCCGCACCCCGTCCTCTTCCCGCCCCAGCCGCTGACGAACGTCCTGGGCGAGGTCCTCTCGCGGGCGGGCCGAACACAGCTGCGCATGGCCGAAACCGAGAAGTACCCCCACGTCACCTACTTCTTCAACGGCGGCGTGGAGACCCCTTTCGCCGGCGAGGAGCGGTGCATGGTTCCGTCGCCCAACGTCGCGACCTACGACCTAAAGCCCGAGATGAGCGCTCGCGAACTGACCGAAGCGCTGCTGGCGCAGCTCGATCCGCACCGCCACGACTTCGTGTTGGTGAACTACGCCAACGCCGACATGGTGGGCCACACCGGCAGCATCCCGGCAGCGATCGCGGCGGTGGAGACGGTGGACGGATGCGTGGGCCAAGTCGTCGCGCGCGTCGCCGAGCTTGGGGGCACGGCGCTGGTCACCGCCGACCACGGCAACGCCGAGAAGATGCTGGACAGCGAGGGCCGACCGTTCACCGCCCACACCACCTTCCCGGTCCGCCTCGTCCTCTGCGACCCCGACCCAGGCGCCTCGTCGCCCACGCTCCGCAACGGCCGGCTCGCCGACGTCGCCCCCACGGTCCTGGAGATCTTGGGGGTGCCCAAGCCCGCCGAGATGACGGGAGAGAGCCTGCTCTATCGTCGCAAGTGAGGGCTCGCCGCATCGGCAATCACTCGGGCTCAACGGTTCCCAGCAACGGGTAGTGGTCGGAGCCGAACGTCTGGTCCAAGCGCTTGTAGTCGCCGCGCCACCCGGGGGGCAACCGAAAGAGCAGGTGGTCCGACAGCCTCGGCCACCCGCCGATCTCGAAGTGGTGGGTCGGGGCGGGGTCCGGGTTCGCAGGCTGGGCAAAGCGCCGCCTAGCCAGCTTGTACGCTCCTTCCCGACGACCTCGGAGCCAAGTGTTGAAGTCGCCGCCGAGCACGATCGCGTCCCCTCGGGGCCGGCGGCGCAGGACCGCCATCAGGCCGGCCATCTGCCGTCGCCGTCCGAGGCCGAGGCTGCGCCAAGCCGCACGCCACCGACTCCGGTTGTCCAGGTGCGCCGAGCACAGGGTCAGCTTCAAGGACTCCGTCCCGCTCCCCACGACCACGTCCGCCATCACCGCCACTCTGCGCTGCCGCTCGAAGGGGAGCTCCACTGCCCAGGGGGTCGCCAAGGGCACGTTGGCCACGATAGCGTTGCCCCGATCCTCGGGAGGGCCGTCGTCGCCGCCGTTTCGCATGGACGGGACGTACAGCAGGGAGAGACCCTCGTCCCGGCAAAAGGCGGCAAGATCGGTGCGCTCCCGATCCTTGGGACGGTCGGCGATGCGCTCCGCCCAGGCCATGTCGGGGGCCAGCGCCGGGAGTCCCGGTCCCGAAGCGAACACTTCCTGCAACAGCGCGACGACAGGGCCGCCTCGCACCGGATGGGCCTCCGCCACATGCTTCCAGAACGCCCGAATCGCGCCGCCGCCCGTCCGCGCGTTCCACACGGCGACCGCGAGAGGAAGCTCCGACGGCGCGGCAGCTCCGTCGGCGACCTGACAGTAGCGAACCGGGCCGACTGCGCGCCGCCACCGATACAGCTCCGGCCTGTCCCCAAGCGGCGCGGCGATCTCCCACGAGACCGCTGGCGAGGGGCGGCCGTGAGCATCCAGGCTCTGCAACCAGGCTTCGCTCATGTCGCCAAGCTAGCCGTTCCGTCAAGGCACGCGCCTTGCCCTCGGCGATGCTTCCGTGATAGTCTGGCCGCTTGCCTTTCTTCCGCGCCCCTCCGGCCCTCCGCTTCGTGAAAGACCCCAACCCCTTCGTCCGCTTTGCCGACTGGATGACCGACCGGCTGGGTCGCTTCGTGTCCTGGCTCGTGCTGATCATGGTCCTGATCGGCGCGTACAACGCGATCGTTCGCTACTTGGGGCGCTTTATCGGCATCAGCCTCGGCTCCAACCTCTACTTGGAGCTGCAGTGGTACCTCTTTTCGCTGATCTTCCTCCTGGGCGCCGGCTACGCCCTCAAGGAGAACGCCCATGTGCGGGTGGACGTGATCTACGGGCGCATGGGACGACGGGCTCGGGCATGGATCAACGTGGTCGGCTCGGTGCTCATGCTGATCCCGTTCTGCCTCTTCGTGCTCTGGGTCTCGTGGCCGGCGATCCGGAACTCCTGGGTGATCCGCGAAGTCTCCGCCGACCCCGGCGGCCTGCCCCGCTACCCGCTGAAGGCCGTGATCCTCGCGTGCTTCACCCTGCTGCTGGTTCAGGGCGTGGCGGAGCTGGTGAAGGACGTTCGCGTCCTGCGAGGTGGGGACTACGACGCTCCGGACGAGAGCACAGGCGCCGACGAGGCGAGCGACGGCGGTCCAGCCCGCCCAGAGGGCCTGTAGATGGAGGGGTCGATCCTGGCGCCGCTCATGTTCGTGGCGGTGTTCCTGATCATCTTCTGCGGCTATCCCATCGCCTTCTCGCTGGGCGGCGCCTCGCTGATCTTCGCCTTCATCGGCGTCGAGTTCGGCTTCTTCGACTGGAGCCTCCTGTCGGCGATGCCTCTGCGGATATTCGGAGTCATGTCCAACTCCGTACTCCTGGCGGTCCCCTTCTTCATCTTCATGGGACTGGTCCTGGAGAGGGCGAAGCTGGCGGAGGACCTGCTGACCACGATCGGCGTCCTCTTCGGGCGGCACGCCGGAGGCTTGGCGCTGGCCGTGGTGATGGTGGGCGCGATGCTGGCGGCCGCCACCGGAGTCGTGGGCGCTTCCGTAGTGGCGATGGGAAGCATTTCGCTGCCCGTCATGCTGCGGTACAAGTACTCGGCGCAGCTGTCGTCGGGAGTGATTCTGGCGTCGGGGACGCTCGGGCAGATCATTCCGCCGAGCATCGTGCTCGTCGTGCTGGCGGACCAGCTGGGCATCTCGGTGGGCGACCTCTTCATCGGCGGACTGGTGCCGGGTCTCATGCTGGCGGGGATGTACGCCCTCTACGTGTGCGGCGTCGCGACCGTGAAGCCCAGCATGGCCCCCGCCCTTCCCGCCGAGATGACCGACATCCCCTTCGGCGTACTCATACGCCGAGTTCTGCTGGTCCTCCTGCCGCCCCTGCTCCTGATCCTCATCGTCCTCGGGTCGATCTTCGCGGGCGTCGCCACGCCGACGGAGGCCGGCGCCATCGGCTCCGTGGGTGCGATCCTGCTGGCGGCCGCCCGCGGCAGGCTCGACTTCGCCGTGATCCGGGATGCGTGCACGGCCACGACCAAGCTCTCGACGATGGTCATGTTCCTGCTGATCGGATCGACGGCGTTCGCCCTGGTGTTCCGCGGCCTCTACGGCGACATCTGGATCGAGACGATGCTGACCAACCTGCCGGGAGGCCGGATCGGGCTCCTCCTGGTCGCCAACTTGGTGATCTTCATCCTAGGGTTCTTTCTGGACTTCTTCGAGATCGCCTTCATCATCATCCCCCTCTTGGCGCCGGCCGCGTCGGTGCTGGGGATCGACCTGGTGTGGTTCGGGGTCATGATCGGGATGAACCTACAGACCTCGTTCCTGACGCCCCCCTTCGGCTTCGCCCTCTTCTACCTTCGCGGGGTCGCGCCCTCGTCGGTCAAGACGACGGACCTGTACAAGGCGGTGATCCCGTTCATCGTCATCCAGCTCATCGGCCTGCTGGCGATCATCCAGTGGCCGCAGCTGGTGACCGGGTTGGTGGACTAGCCTCCGAAAGCTGGACTAGCCTCCGAAGGCGAAGCTGGCGTAGCGGAGCTCGGCGGTGCCGAACCAGCGGTAGGAGGCGTCGCGGAAGTTCCGCCAGTGGTCGTAGACCTCCCGGTACTGGGGGCTCGCGGCGGCGTGCTCCTCCATGAGCTCCACGCTGGTGGTGCGGGCCGCCGTCATGATGTCGTCGGAGAACGACCTCAGCTCGACGCCGCCCGCCAGCAGGCGCTGCAACGCAGGCGGGTTCTTGGCGTCGTAGGTGTAGAGCATCCGCCGGGCCGAGGCCTGGGCAGCCACCTCGAAGACGGCTTGGTACTCGGACGGCAGCTCGTCCCAGGCGGCCCGGTTGACCTGGTAGGACATCGACGCGCAGGGCTCCCACCAGCCCGGGTAGTAGTAGAAGCGCGCCGCTTGGTGCAGGCCCAGCTTCTCGTCGTCGTAGGGTCCCACCCACTCGGTGGCGTCGATCGCGCCTCGCTCCAGCGCCGGATAGATGTCGCCCCCCGCCAGCACCTGCACCGTCACGCCCAGGCGGTTCATGACTTCGCCGCCCAGCCCGGGGATGCGCATCTTCAGCCCTCTCAGGTCTTCGGCAGAGTTCACCTCCCGCCGGAACCAGCCGCCCATCTGCCCACCGGTGTTGCCCGCCGGGAAGATGATGATCCCGAAGTCGGCGAAGACGCCGCGCATGACGTCGCCGCCCCCGCCCTCGTTCAGCCACGCGTCCTGCTGGCGGGCGGTCATCCCAAAGGGAACCCCCGCATCGAAGGCCAGCGCCGGGTTCTTGCCCGTGTAGTAGTAGCTGGTGCTCTGGCCGACCTGGACCGTGCCCTGCTGAACGGCGTCCATCACGTCCAGCCCCTGCACGAGCTCGCCGGCGGGGTACGGACGGATCTGGAATCGGCCGCCGGTGAGGGACGACGTGATGTCGCCCAGCATCTCGGCGGAGCCCCAGATCGTGTCCAGGCCGCGGGGGAAGCTGGACGCCAACCGCCACATGACTCGCGGGTTGGTCTGGACCGCCGGCGCGCCGGCGCCCTCGCCTCCACCGTCCGCAGTCCCGCACGCCGCCACGACCCCGGCGCCGACCACGCCGCTCGCCGCCTGCCCGAGGAACCGCCGGCGGCCGACGCCCTCGCCGGACCCGGACGGCCCGGCGTCGCTCGCGCCGGCGCTGATGGTGTGGGAACGCTTGGCGCTCTCGCTCGTGACCTTGGCGCTGGCAACCTTCTCGCTCATGGCGTCGCTCGTTGAAGGGGGTGCGTGGGGGTGACCGGACAGCCCGATAGGTAAACATTAGCATTAGGACGGCAGGTTCGGCGAATCGCTGCGCCCGCCGTACCCCTGCCCCCGCTCTCGGAGGAGGACAAGATGATCGCCTGGAACCGCCGCACCTTCCTCAAGACCGCCGGCGCGGCCGGACTCGCGGGACTTCCCGCCGCCCGAGCCCTGGTCGCCGACGCGGAACCCCAGGCCGGGGTCGACGATCCACTCGGCGTCCGCGCCAGCTTTCCGGTCACCGGCGAGCTGGCCTACCTCAACACCGCCTCGTCCGGTCCGCTCCCGATCCCCGTCCGGGACGCGCTCCAGGCGTACGCGGAGGAGAAGGCGCTCTACCGCAACCCCGCCAGCCGGCGGGCCGCCGAGGACGGGGCTCGCGCCGGGTTCGCCCAGCTCTTCGGGGCCGACGAGGACGAAGTCGCGCTCCTCTACGCCACCAGCGGCGCCGAGAACATCATCGCCAGCGCTCTGGAGCTGGGCCCCGGCGACAACGTGGTGGTGGACGAGCTCCACTTCGTCACCACCTTCGTGCTCTACCGGGAGCTGGAGCGGACCAGAGGCGTAGAACTGCGGATCGTGCCTGCCACCGACGGCGTGGTCTCCACCGACGACTTCGCCGCCCGCATCAACGATCGGACGCGGCTGGCAAGCGTAGCCTGGGTCTCCAACCGCAACGGCTTTCGCCACAGCCTGCCCGCACTGGCCGACGTGGTCCACGCCCACGGCGGCTACCTCTACGCCGACGCCATCCAAGCCTTCGGCACGTTCCCCACCAACCTCCACGACGAAAAGGTGGACTTCGCCTGCGGCAACGGGTACAAGTGGCTCTTCGCCGACTTCGGCTGCGCTCCCTTCTACGTGCGGCGAGAGCACCTGGAGTGGATGACCCCCGACCGATGGGGACACCGTCAGGTCGCCGAGTCCCTCCCCGGCCACCGCTACCGCCTCAGGACCGACGCTCGGATCTTCGAGTACGCCAACCCTGCCTTCGGCCCCGCGACCGCGATGAACGCCGCCCTGCGCTTCTTGAGCGACGTGGGACTCGACCGGATCGCCGCCCACACCCACGCCCTGGCCGGGGAGCTGCGGGAAGGCGCCGCGGCGCTGGGGATGAAGCTCTTCACGCCGCCCGCCAACCCGTCGCCGATCGTCAGCTTCTACCACGGGCTCGACCCGGAGACGCTGGCCAAGGCGCTGTCGGACGCGAGCGTGTCGGTCACGTTCCAGGAGGACGGCAAGCTGTTGCGGGCCGCCGTGGCGCTCTTCAACAACCGCAGCGACGTGGACCGGCTGCTGGAGGTGGTGGCGGGACTGGCGTAGGGCGGGCGTCTCCCCCGCGTTACTCCTTCGGCGGCGGAAGGAGGCGTGCGGCATCGTGGATGTACAGCTCCCGCTTCGGGTAGGGGATCTCCAGCCCTTCGGCCTCGAACGCCAGCAGCGCCCGCTCGGTGATCTCGTCGCCCACCCGTCGTCGGACGCGCGCGTCGGAGATCCACACCCGCAGCTGAAGGTTGACCTCCGACGGCCCGAAGCCGCGCACGATCACGAACGGCGCCGGATCCACCTTCACGCCCTTCACCTCCAGCGCGACTTTGACGAGCACCGCCTTGGCCCGGTGCACGTCGCTCTCGTAGGCCACCGAGAACGGCAGACGCAGCCGGATGTCGTCGCCGGACATCGTGTAGTTGATGATGTCCCGCTGCATGATCTCGTTGTTGGGCACCACCACCACGAGGTTGTCGGGGTTGCGGATCTTGGTGGCTCGCAGGCCGATGTCGATCACGTCGCCCCACGTGCCGGTCTCCCGGGGGGCGCTCCACAGCTCGATCCGATCCCCCACCTGGAAGGGTCGGTCGATCGTCAGCAGCACCCCCGCGATCAAGTTCGACAGCGTGTCCTTGGCGGCGAGAGAAAGCGCCAGCCCCATGACCCCGGCCCCACCGAGGATCGGCGCGATTTCCACCCCTGCGTGGGCCAGCGCGAAGAGCGCTCCCAGGACGATCAGCGCGATGCGCACGCCGCGGTTGATCATCGGCAGCGCGGTTTCCAGGTTCGGGTTTTGCGCCAGCACCCGACCCTCGGCCAGCCGCAGGATCTCGCACGCCAAGCGGCTGCCCGGTAGGAAGATCAGCAGCATCCAGGCGGCCTCGATCCACTGTTCCGGTCGTTCGAGCGACCACATGCGGCATATCTCCAGGATCGCACCCACGAAGATCGTCAGCTTCGCCGCCCGGTGCGCGAACTCGAGGATGTAGTCGTCGATCTGGGTGTGGGTGCGCCCGACGAACTTCTTCTCGATCCGGTGGAGGATCCAACTGGCAAGCTTGAGGGCCAGCCAAGCCAGGATGAGAATTCCCACGCTCTTCAGGAGCAGCATGCCCGCGTCGGCGAGCAGCGTCGCCGCCCACTCCTTGATCCCGTCCCAGGTGAAGGAGAACTCGGCGGCGGGGGTCGCCTCCCCAGCGAGCGCAGCCTCCTGCGCCGACGTTCCCGGCGCCAGCGAGTCCTCCACCGCAGGGGGTTGGCTCAGCGGCGCAGAGTCCTGTTCCGGCGGCGGTGCCTGCGCGGTCGGGTTCTGACCTTGCGCTGGCGGATCTTGAATGGGCGGTTGCAGCATGGCGGCCTCCTGCCCCAGCGAGAGGGGCTCGTCGTTCGGCGACATTCTACGCGGTCTCCGCCGCCCGAGACAGGCGCGCGGCCTCTTCCTCGGAACAGCCGTACTCCCGCAGCACTTCGGCGGTGTGCTCCCCCAGCCGGGGCGCGCCCCGGGAGACGGCGCCCGGGGTTCGCGACATCTTCACAGGCATCCCGAGGCTCGCGCCGGCACCGTGGGGCGACTCCACCACCATCTCGCGGGCCGCCGTCTGGGGGTGCGCCAGCATCTCGCCGATCGACATCACCGGACCCGCCGGAACCGCGGCCGCCTCCAACCGTCGCAGCCATTCGGTCGTTCCCGCCGTTCGCAACCGATCCGATAGCGTCTGCCGCAGGGCCTCGATGTTCGCCATGCGGGCGGCGTTGGTCTCGAAGCGGGGGTCGGCGGCCAGTTCGGGGATCTCCAGAGCACCCACTAGGCGCAGCCAGTTGACTTGGTTCCAGCCGCCGACCGTGATCCAGCCGTCGGCAGTGGGAAGGGTCTCGTAGGGGGCCGCCAACGGGTGCGCGGTGCCCAGGGGACCCGGAGACTCTCCCGTGGCCAACGCTACGGCGGACTGCCAGAACGTCTGGACGATCCCGGCCTCGTACAGGGACGTGTCCACGCGCTGCCCTTCCCCGGTGCGAGTCCGGGCGTGGAGGGCCGCCACGACGCCCATGGCGCCCAGAATCCCCGCGGTGATGTCGGTGACGGGCGGGCCGCACTTGACGGGAGGCCGGTCCGGGCCTTCGCCCGTGACGCTGAGTAGCCCCGTCATCCCTTGAGCCACCAAGTCGAACCCTCGGCGCTCCGCCAGCGGGCCCGTACGGCCGAACCCTGTGATCTGACAGTAGACCAGTCCCGGGTTCGCCTCCCGCAACGACTCCCAGTCCAGCCCCAGCCGATCCATGACCCCAGGCCGGAAGTTCTCGATCACCACATCGCAGCGGGCGAGGATCCGCTTGGCCGCGATCCGCCCCTCCGGCGACTTGAGGTCCAGGACCACCCCCCGCTTGTTCCGGTTCAGCATGACGAAGGCGGCCGACTCGCCCCCCGCCACTCTGGGCTCGAAGGCCCGGGTCGGGTCCCCCGCGACCGGCGGCTCCACCTTCACCACATCGGCGCCCATGTCGGCCAGCATCCGCCCGCACACCGGTCCCGCCATCACATGGGCCAGCTCGACCACGCGCACGCCGGCGAGAGCTCCGTCGCCCATCACCCGCCCTCGAAGCGGGGCGTTCGCTTCGCCAGGAACGCAGCTCGCCCCTCCCGGTAATCCCGAGTGCGGAAGGCTTCGTAGGCCTCCTCTTTCTCCGCCTCCGACAGAGGCCGCTCGAGGGCGGCGCGACGGACGAACTTCTTGTGCCAGCGGTTGACCAGCGGCGCGCTGGCGGCAACCCTGCGGGCGACGCGCATCGCCTCGTCCAACGCCATGCCGTCTGGAACGACCCGGCTCGCCAGCCCCGTCTCCCGCGCCCTGCGCGCATCCAGGAAGTCGCCCGTCAGGAGCACCTCCAGCAGCGGCCCCGGCCCCACGGCGGCCAGCGCCGGCGCCATCTCGTCGTAGGACATCGTCAGCCCCAGTCGGTTGACCGGCACGCCGAAGCGGCTGGACTCGCCGCACACCGTCACGTCGCACGCCGCAGCCACCGCCAGTCCGCCTCCCGCGCACACGCCCTCCACCGCCGCCACGACCGGATGAGGGCACTCCCAGACGCCCGCCAGACCCCGGCGCACCGCCGCCGCGTAGCGCCTCACCTGCTCCGGCGTGTCCCGCTGGGCCTCGAACGACCCGATGTCGGAGCCGGCGGAGAACGCCCGTCCACCGGCGCCCCGGACCACCACGCACCGCACGGACCCGTCGGCGGCGAGCTCCTCGAATACGACGCCCAGCCGTTCCCATCCGTCCCGGTCCAGCACGTTCATCTTGGCCGGGTGGTCCAGCGTCACAGTCGCGATCCCCTCGCCTTCCCAGCCGACGGCGACCCGATCGCGGCCCCCGACTCCGCCGCCGTCCTGCCCGCCGCTGCTCATCGGTACAACGCCTCCACCAGCGCCATCGGCACCGCAGGCGCGTAGGTCGCCATCAAGAGAACCGCCACGAGCACCGCCACGAACGGCAGGTTGGCCTTGGTCACCGCCCAGATGTCCGCCTTGGCCACCGAGCACGCGGTGACCAGCACCGAGGCGACCGGCGGGGTCTGCTGACCGATCCCGAGGTTCAGCGTCACGACCAGGCCGAAGTGCACTGGATCGATCCCGACCGCCTGGACCAGAGGCATGACGATCGGCACCACCAGGATGATCGCCGCCGCCGAGTGCAGGAAGAGTCCCACCGCGAGGAGGAAGACGTTCAGCAACGCCAGGACCGCCAGCTTGGAGTCGGTGAGCCCCATGATCGCCCCGGCAACCTGCTGAGGAATCCGCGCCTCCGTCAGGTGGTCGCCCAGGAGCGCCGAGGAGGCCACCAGCAGCATCACCACCGCCGTCTGGACGCCCGCGTCCAGGATCGCCCGCCGCAGCCCGACCCAGTCCAGCTCCCGGTAGACCACCCCGCCCACGAAGAGCGCCGCCGCCACCGCCAGCCCGGCGCCCTCGGTGGCGGTGACCCATCCGCCCATGATCCCGCCCAGGATCACCACCGGCAGCAGGAGGGACCATCCCGCCTCGCGGAACGTCTCCCACACCCGACCCAGCCGAAACCGCTCCTCCATCGGCAACCCGGCGCGACGCGCCCACACGTAGGCCACGAACATCATCAGGAGGCCGCCCACCACCCCGGGCACGATCCCGGCCACGAAGAGCTCCACCACCGAGCTGCCGGACATGACCGCGTAAAGGATCATCGGGATCGACGGCGGAATGATCACGGCCAGCGTCCCCGACGACGACGTGACCGCAGCGGCAAAGTTGCGCGAGTAGCCCTTCTTGCGCATTGCGGGGATCAGGATCGAGCCCAGCGCCGCCACATCCGCCACCGCGCTCCCGGAGATCTCGGCGAAGAACATCGACGCGGAGATGCTCACCATCGCCAGCCCGCCCCGGACGAAGCCCACGACCGCCGAGGCGAACGCCACCAGCCGCCGGGATATCCCCGAGCCGTTCATGATCGCGCCGGCCAGGACGAAGAGCGGAATCGCGATCAGCGGGAACTTGGTCGCCCCCGAGAACATGACGATCCCCACGTTCGGAAGCGCCTCGACCCCGCCGGCAGCGACGATCCCCCCCACCGCCATCAGGCCCAGCGCCACGGCGATCGGGACGTTGATCAGGACCAGAAGCAGGAAGAGGCCGACGAGAACCGGGGTCACGGCCGATCCTCGCCCGCGGCGGTCGGTCGGCCGAAAGGCGCCCGGGCGTTGCGGAGGGCGTCGGGCAGGCTGGTCAGCTGGGCCGCGACGAAGAGCACCGCGCCGACGGGGATCGCCGACCGGGCCAGGGCGGCGGGGACGCTCGGGAGGCTCACCAAGGTGGTTCCCGCCAGCGCGCCCTGCACCTGCCACCCCGCCCACGCCAGAACCCCGAAGAAGAGCAGCACCGCCGCCTCCGCCGCCAGCAGCGTCCAGACCCGAAGCGCGGGCCGCAGCCGCTCCACCAACGTCGCGACGCCGATGTGGCCCCGGCGCAGGGCGGCCAGCGCCGCGCCGTAGTAGGTCAGCCACGCGAGGAGAATCGACGCCGTCTCGTCGTACCAGACCAGCGCCGCCCCCGCATGACGGAAGGCGACGCCGACGACGACCACGAGCGCCAACGCCGCCATGAGGACGACCACCGCCGCCTCCAGCCCCTTCTCCAGGATCGCCCGAAGCAGGGAGAGCACGGGACGCCGAGAGAGCGACCGGACCCGGGAGAGCATTGGCCTGCCGCCGCCGGCCACGGCTACCGGAACGCCAAGGGCAGGACCTTTCCGATCAGCTCCCGACCGGCCTCCACTTCGGAGCCGAACTCGTCGTAGATCGCCTGGCTGCCCTCCAGGAACGCGGAGCGGCTCACCTCGTTGACGGCGACCCCGGCCGCCCGGATCTCCACCAGCAGATCCCGGTCCATCCGCTCGGCGGCTTCGTGCACGAACGCCTGAACCGCCTTCGCCTCCTGCTCCAGGACGTTCCGCACTTCGCTCGGCAACCGGTTCCAGCGGCGGGACGAGACGGTCACGTAGGCCGGCGTGTAGACGTGTTCGGTCAGGGACAGGAACTCCTGCACCTGATGAAAGTTGGAGGCGTAGATCTGGGCCAGCGGGTTCTCCTGGCCGTCCATGTTCCCGGTTCGAAGAGCCATGAACACCTCCGACAACGCCATCGCCGAAGGGTTGGCGCCGAACCGCTGGAAGAGCCTGATCCGCCACTTGCCCCGGGGCGTCCGCAGCTTGATCCCCTCCAGGTCGGCGGGCGCCGCGATCGCGCGGACGTCGTTCGTGACGTGACGGAAACCGTTCGCCCACACCGCGATGATCTTGTAGCCCTGCTCCTCGGCAAGGGGCGCCAAGTCGGGCCAGAAGACTTCCTCCTCGATCCGGCGCATGTGCTCCCGGTCCCGTACGATGTACGGCATCTCAAAGAGGCCGAACTCGTCGATCCGAGACGACATGATCGACGACGGCAGGGCGAAGTCGACGGTCCCGAAGGAGAGCTTGGCGAGGAGGTCCTCGTCGCCGCCCAGCTGGCTGGAGCCGAAGACGATCACCTCGGCCTGGGCGCCGATCTCGGTCAGCCGGGCGTTGGCCCGTCTCGCGAACTCCTCGGCCGACAAGGCGAAGAGCGACCCGGGTTCGCCGACATGGCCGAACTTGAGCTCGATGGGGCCGTCGGGGGCGCCGCCGCAAGCCGCCGTGGCCGTAGCCAGGATCAGCGCCGCCGCCGACAGGGGTGTTCGGCGGTGCTTCTCCGGCTGGCGCACCCTCTCGCAGCCCACTACTCTCATGCGTCTCCTCCCGCTTACGGTTCTCGGACGGCGCAAAGCTAGTGTCCCCAGCAAGCAGCGACCACTTGGCAACCCGCTTGCGGAAGCGCGTGGAAGGGGACGTGCGCTTCGACGCGATGACCCGAGGACTGTACGCCACCGACGCGTCGATCTACCAGATCAAGCCGCTGGGGGTGGTCCTGCCCCGCTCGACCGACGACGTGGACGCGGTGATCGCCGTGGCCCGCGAAGAGGGCGTGCCGGTGCTGCCTCGGGGGGCGGGGACGTCCCAGTGCGGACAGACGGTCGGGCGCGCCGTGGTGATCGACACCTCCCGCCACCTGAACCGCGTGCTGGAGGTGGACGACAAAGCCCGCACCGCGAAGGTGGAGCCGGGAATCGTGCTGAACCACCTGAACCGGCAGCTGGCGCAGACAGGGCTCTTCTTCCCGGTGGACGTGGCCACGGCCAACCGCGCGACTCTGGGGGGCATGGCGGGCAACAACAGCGGCGGGGCGCGCTCGATCCGCTACGGCATCATGGCCGACAACGTGCTGGAGGTGGAGGCGACCCTTCCCGACGGCCGCATCGCGACCTTTGGGACGACGGGCGTCTCCCCGGAGGCGGCGGATCTCGCCGAGGCGGCGCTTCGGATCGCCCGCCGGGAAGCCGACGAGCTGGAGCGGCGGGTACCGAAGGTCCTGCGACACGTGGCGGGGTACAACCTTCACCGCCTCCCGCGACCGGGCGCGTCACTGGCGGAGCTGCTCGTGGGCTCCGAGGGGACGCTGGCATACTTCCGTTCGCTGACGCTCAAGCTGTCCCGGGTGCCGACTCGCCGGATGCTGGGCGTGTGCTGGTTCCCCTCCTTGGCGGACGCCCTGGACGCGGCGCCCGGGATCGTCGAGCTGGCGCCTCACGCGGTGGAGCTGCTGGACGACGGGCCGATCCGGCTGGCCCGGGAAAACCCGGCGTTCCGGTCCACCGTGGAAGCGATGGCGCCTCGGTCGGCCCGCTCCGTGCTGCTGGTCGAGTTCGCGGGAGACGAGGAGCAGCCGCTGTCGGCAGCGTTGGACAGCTTGGAGGCGTTGGTGCGAGAGCTCGGTCCCGGGCGGGGCACCACCCGCGTGGAGGACCCCGCGCGGCAGGGCGCCATCTGGGGAGCGCGCCGCGCCGCGCTCGGGATCGTCAACTCGGGGAAGGGCAAGCGGAAGCCCGTCTCGATCGTGGAGGACTGCGCGGTTCCCGTGGAACGGCTGCGCGAATACGCCGCCGCAGTGGAGGAAGTCTTCGCTCGCCACGGAACCAGCGGGACTTGGTACGCCCACGCCTCCGTCGGCTGCCTCCACGTGCGACCGTCCCTGGACATGAAGGAGGCGGCGGACGTGGCCACGCTCCGGGCCGTCGCCGAGGAGGTGCACGAAGTTGTGGGACGGCTCGGCGGGTCGTACTCGGGCGAGCACGGCGACGGACTCCTCCGTTCCGAGTTCATCGAGCCAGTGCTGGGCAAGGCCTTGGCGGCGGCGTTCCGCGAGGTGAAGCGGGCCTTCGACCCGGCGGGCATGATGAACCCGGGGAAGATCGTGTCGCCCCCCCGGATGGACGACCGGTCGCTCCTCCGCTACGGCCCCCGCTACCGGGCCCAGCGCCTTCCGGTAGCGATGGACTGGTCGTCCCAGGGCGGCTTCGATCGAGCGGTGGAGCTGTGCAACAACAACGGCGCGTGCCGGAAGGTGGACCCGGGGGTGATGTGCCCCTCGTACCGGGCCACCCGGGAGGAAGTGGACACGACCCGGGGCCGCGCGAACGTCCTGCGCCTGGCGATGACTGGCCAGCTGGGACCGGACGGGCTGTACGGGGACGAGGTGGCCAGCGCGCTTTCGCTTTGCGTCGGCTGCAAGGCGTGCAAGCGGGAGTGCCCCACGGGCGTGGACATGGCGCGGATGAAGGCGGAGGTGCTGCACCTGCGGCGGCAGCGAGGGACGGGCGAAGGGGGGCGGCTCGCGGTTCGCATCGGGCGGGCGGCGCGCACCAAGCTGTTCGCGTCCCTGCCCCGCTGGTCGCCGATCGCGTCCCGAGCCGCGTCCCTGGCCCCCTGGCTGGCGAACGCGCGGAACCGGAGCCGGGCGATGGCGTGGGCCGGAGATCGGGCGTTGGGGATCGCCGCCGGGGCCAAGCTGCCGGCGTGGAGCCGGAGGCCGTTCCGGGACGAGGAGCTGGGCGGCGTCGGAATCTATGATGATTTTGGCAACGGCACCGAGTTGCCGGCCGACGGACAGGCGACTTCCGACACCGTCGTGCTATTTGCGGACACATTCAATCGGTATTTTGACCCAAAGGTCGTTCGGGCGGCCGTTGAGGTGCTTCGAGCCGAGGGAGTCGGAGTCGTCGCGCCCGTGAGCCGCGACGCTGGGCGGCGACCCCTTTGCTGCGGTCGGACCTACATCAGCGCAGGGTTTCTGGACGAGGCCCGCGCCGAGCTCCGCAGGACGGTCGCCGCACTGGTGCCGCTGGCCGAGAGGGGGCTGCCGATCGTGGGCCTGGAGCCCTCGTGCCTCCTGACCCTGCGCGACGAAGCGCTCGATCTGGTCCCCGGGCCAGGCCCGCGGCTGGTAGCCGACCAGTCCCTGCTTCTCGACGAGTTCCTCGCGTCGCGGATCGGAGCGACAACGCGCCGAAGCGCCGAACCGGCCGACGGGGAGGCGCGTCCGACCGTCCACGTCCACGGGCACTGCCACCACAAGGCGGCCGGGACCGACGCCGCCACGGCCCAGGTCGTCCGCGCCCTGGCCGGCGTTCGCGCGGAAACTATCTCGTCCAGCTGCTGCGGGATGGCCGGGTCGTTCGGCTACGAGGCCGAGCACGCGGAAGTCTCCCGCGCAATGGGCGAACTCAGCCTTCTGCCCGCTGTCCGAGCCGCCCCGCCCGACGACGTGATCGTGGCGAACGGGTTCAGCTGTCGGGCCCAAGTCCGCGCCGCCACGGGACGCCGAGCCCAGCATCTGGCGGAGGTGCTGGCCGGGGTCTACCGTCGCTGAAGCGTTCCGGGAACTCCCGCCGCGCTTCGGTGTTCAACTATGGATCGGGAACACTGAAGACCGGGACGGAACCCGGAGAAGGAGTCAAGCAAAGATGATTACGAGAAACGCAGACCGCCCCCGGACCGCTGGCCGGCTGGCGGGCTTGGTCTTGGCGCTGGTCGCCCTGCTCGCGAACGCTGGCGCAGGGGTCGCCCAAGAAGGTACCGACGAGCAGAAGCAGGACGAATCCAGCTCCGCACGCGACGCCGCTCCGATCGTCGTCACGGTCGAGAACAACAACTGGTCGGACATGCGCATCTACGGCCTGCGGGACGGCGTTCGGTACCGGCTGGGCACCGTCACCAGCTTCACCAAGGCGCGCTTCGAGCTACCGCGCCAGCTCCAGGCGGAGATCAAGCCCGTGCAGCTGCTGGCCGATCCCATCGCAGGGACGCGGTCGGTCAGGTCCTACCCCGTCTACTTGTCGCCAACCGACGAAGTGGTTTGGGTGCTCCAAAACAACCTGGCCTTGTCGGGCGTCGTCTTGAACTGACCGCCTCTCGCTTTACGGCGACGGCATCCGCAGAGACACGTGAAGGTGGTCGGCGGTGCCGACGTGGCGGAGCGAGTGGAAGCCCAGCGCCCAGAACGCCAGTTCGACGGTCCGATTGCGCCACTCCGGGCGCCCGTTCGTCCTCAGGTCCAGGGCGTGTACGAAGCCGTCGGGTTGGCGGAAGTGAAGGGACGCTTCGTTGGGCGGCAATCCCATGCGTCGGTAGAAGTCTTCCGTTCGTCCGGCGTCGGTGATCACAGCCGCTGGGTCGGCCAGGATGACCGCGCTGGCCGCGATCCGCAGGAGCGGGTGGAGCTGCTGGTACTCGGCGCGCACTTCCGGCGACTTGGTGTTGGCGCCGCCCACGTAGACCAGCGCGTACGCCACGTACGCCACCACGACGAGAGCCGCCAAGCGGACCATCGCCCTTCGGAGCCCCT
The DNA here is from genome assembly GCA_958296005.1 of Longimicrobiales bacterium. Lineage (GTDB taxonomy): Bacteria > Gemmatimonadota > Gemmatimonadetes > Longimicrobiales > Gaopeijiaceae > CATQHQ01. The sequence goes on along the minus strand of CATQHQ010000002.1, from coordinate 788,566 downwards.
TCCCCGCCCCGGCACGGCGGCTAGCGAGCCATCCGTACGTCGCCATCAGCAACGCCGTGGCGCCCGCCGACGCGAGCAGGGCCGGCCAGCTTTCCCACCCCCACTCCCGATAGGCGAACACGCCGCCCCGGATCAGCAGGAAGAAGGGGGCGACCGCCAGCAACACGGCCACCGCAAGGGCCCTGACCAGCCGGAACGGCAGCGTACGCAACCGCTTGCGACGCTTGCCGCCGCTCTGTCGTCGGTCGCGCCGGTCCGTCCGTTCGCCGGCGCTCGGCGGCTTGGCGTCTGCCGACATCCGGCCTAGGTCGATCTTGGTCGCGCTCATCTCCCGATCCTCCTTTGCGGTGCCCACACGTCCCTTGCCGAACTCCTACGAACCGGCCGGCAGCTCAAGTTCCAGGCGGGAGCTCTCGGCGCGCGCAACCCGGTCCCGGTCCCAGTCCCTCATGGCCCTTGTGCCGCCCCGCAGGGAGTACGCCTCGTAGCCAGCCGTCTGGAGCAGGTTGGCCAGCATCGTGGAGTGGACGCCGTTGTCGCAGAACAGCACGTAGCTTCGGTCCTTGTCCAGCGAGGCGGCCAAGTCGGGAAAGTCCGCGGGGGCCACCCGACGAGCGCCCCGGACGCGCCATCCGTCGTCCTGTTGCGGCGGGCGACAGTCGATCACCAGGGCACCGTCCGGCGGCTGGTCGATCCGCACGTAGTCCCTGGCCAAGTCGGCGAGGGCGAGGGCTCGCAGTTTGCGCACCGAGCGCTGCGCCACCGCCTGCTCCACGAGCGACGGGTCCAGCGGCGCTTCCTCCGCGTCCACGGCATGGACCTTGGCCGCGGTGACCGGCTTGCCTTGCAGGATTGCGCAGTACTCCTTGATCCGGGCCGACAGGGCGGCCGTCCCGATCCGCTCCGCCATGCGGATGATCTCCGTCTTGTCGGCGCCCACCAGCGGTCGCAGGACCGGCAACTCCACCGCCGCCTCGATCGACCGCAGGTTGGTGAGCGTCTGCGACGAGACCTGGCCCAGCGACTCGCCGGTCACGATCGCCTCGGCCCCGATCTCCATGGCCACGCCCTCGGCGGCTCTGTACATGAGACGCTTCAGCACGACCTGCCAGTAGCGCGGCGTCACATCCCTTTGGAGCGCGGCGACCGGCTCCCCAAAGTCCACCAAGTGAATCCGTGGGCGGCATCCGTAGCTCCAGCGGTCCGCCAGCACCTTGGCCACCTGCACCACCGAACGCTCGAACGCCGGACCGGCCAAGTTGCAGAAGACGTAGTCCAGCGCGACGCCCCGCTTGACGAGGAGCCACGCCGCCGCGGCCGAGTCGAATCCGCCGGAGATGAGGCACACGGCCCTTCCCTGCACGCCCGCGGGCAAGCCGCCCGGGCCCTCCGTCCGTCCGGCGAAGAGGTAGGCCCGGTCGTCCCGCACCTCGACGGATACCGTGACGTCCGGCGACGACAGGTCCACGGTGCCGTACTCGTTCAGCGCCGCGCCCAGCTGCACGCGCACATCCTGGGACGAGAACGAATGGCGGCCCGTCCGGCGTGCGGCGACCGCGTACTTGCGACCCGCGACCGCGTCCCGGTAGGCGTTGTGGCCGGCCTCCACGATCGCGTCCAGGTCGGCGGGCACCACCGCGTCCACTCGCGAGAACGACCCCACGCCGAAGACGCGCGCGACCGCCCGCAGCGCCTCCGGGTTGGGGGTCTTGATGAAGATGCGGCTCCACCGGTCGCTGACCTTGGCCTGGGCGCCCGCGGAATCCAGTGCGTCCGAGAGGTTGCGGACCAGGCGCTTCTGGAACCGGCGGCGGACCCGGTTGGACTTGCGGGTGAGCTCCGGGGCCAGTCGAACGATAAAGAGAGCGGGCGCTCCGTCCGTGGAGGCGCCGACGCCTGCGCGGGCCGGGGCACGGCTCGCCGAACCGCCGCTCATCTCGCCTTCAGTTCCAGGAGAGGCCGCGCAGCTTCTCCACGTCCAAGTTGCCGCCGCTCAGCACGCACACGGTCCGGGTGCCCGCCGGAGCATCTACGAGCCCCTCCAGCAGCGCGGCCACGGGGGACGCGGCGGCGCCCTCGGTCACCAGCTTGGTCCGCGTCATGAGCCAGAGCACGGCGTCGAAGATGCGGTCGTCGGGAAGGGTCACGATCTCGTCCACGAACCGGGAGACGACGGAGCGCGTGTTCTCGCCGACCCGCTTCACGCGCAGCCCGTCGATCACGCACTCCACCTCGTCCAAGGTGATGCGCCGGCCCGCCTCCACGCTCCGCTTCATCGCGGGAGCGCCGGAGGACTCGACGCCGACGACGCGGACGCCCGGCGACAGCGCCTTCACCGCCATCGACACCCCGGAAATGAGTCCGCCGCCGCCGATCGGCACGATCACCAGCTCGGCGTCGGGCACTTCCTCCATGATCTCCAGCCCGACGGTTCCCTGCCCCGCGATCAGCTGCGGGTCGTCGAAGGGGTGGATGTAGGTCAGGCCCTCCGACTCCATCAGCTCCAGGGCCTTCTCGTTGGCCTCGTCCCAGATGCTGCCGTGAAGGACGACCTTGGCGCCGTAGCCCTCCGTGGCGGCCACCTTCGCCGGGGTCGCATTCTCCGCCATCACCACCACGGCCCGGACTCCGTACTGGCGCGCGGCCAGCGCCACCCCCTGGGAGTGGTTGCCCGCCGAGGAGCAGATGACGCCCCGGGCCCGCTCCTGCTCCGACAGCCGGGCGATCTTGTTCAGCGGTCCGCGAACCTTGTAGGAGCCGCCGCGCTGGAAGAGCTCGGCCTTGAGGCGCACGTCCAGGCCGCTGGCCTCGCACAGGGAGCGGCTGGCGAGGATCGGGGTTCGGTAGACGAAGGGGGCGACGTTGGCGTACGCGGCCTCGAAGTCGGCCCGCCCGAGGGAAAGCTCGGCGGTCTCTGCGGCGGCGCTCACGAGCTGATCCCCGGCAGGCGCATCGGTCCGCCCAGCCATCCCCTGACCCCGTGGGGACGATAGGGCTCCTCCAGCTCCCGGCGCTCATCGTCCGCGAGGACCACGTCCACCGCCGCGGCGGCCGCGTCGAGCTGCTCCACCTTGGTGAAGCCGACGATCGGGGCCACCACCGCAGGCCGCGACAGCAGCCACGCCAGGGCGACCTGCACCGGCTCGATCCCCCGGCGCTCCGCGACGCGAACCGTGGCGTCCACCACGTCCCAGTCGGACTCGTGGTCGTAGAGGTGGTCCGCGAGCGGCGCGTCGGATTCGTCCCGGGCGGAAGCGTCGTGGCGGCCCCGTTTCCTCTTCCCCGACAGCAGGCCCCGCGCCAACGGCGACCAAGGGATCGCGCCGAGCCCCTGGTCGACGCACAACGGCATCATTTCGCGCTCTTCTTCCCGGTACACGAGGTTGTAGTGGTTCTGCATGGAGACGAAGCGCGCCCAGCCGTTGCGCTCGGACACGGACAGCGCCTTCATGAGCTCCCATGCGAACATGGAGCTGGCCCCGATGTAGAGGACCTTTCCGTCGCGCACCAGCTGGTCGAGCGCCGCCAAGGTCTCCTCGACGGGCGTGGCGGGGTCGGCGCGGTGGATCTGGTACAGGTCGATCCGGTCCATGCCCAGCCGGCGCAGGCTGGCCTCGCAGGACTGGACGATGTGCTTGCGGGAGAGGCCGACCCGGTTCGGGCCGTCGCCCATCTTCAGCCTGACCTTGGTCGCGACGACCGCCTCGTCCCGGTTCGCGTACTCTCGGACGGCCTTGCCGGTGATCGTCTCGCTAGCCCCCAGGGAGTACACGTCCGCGGTGTCGAAGAAGTTGACGCCAAGCTCCACGGCGCGGCGGAAGAACGGCGCGGCCTCGTCCTCCTCCAGCACCCACGGACGCCACTTCTTGCTTCCGAAGCTCATGCAGCCGAGGGCAAGCCGGGAGACGACGAGACCGCTGTTGCCGAGTCGGGCGTACTGCAAGGCGAGGCTCCTGATGGGCGACTGGAAGGCTGGCGCGGAAACCGCAGGGCGAGACTGACAATAGCCCGAACGCCGGGGGCCCAAAAGGCGGGAAGGCGCCGGTCGATCTCGGAGGTCGCCGTCCCAGCCGCCGGCCACGGACGCTTGGCCTGCCCCCCTGCGTTCCGTAGACTGTCTCGTCTTAGGCCGTGCCCTACGACCCCGAGGCAGTGGAGGCAAGATGTCGCCGATCCGGATCACCAAGTTCTCCGCCCTAGCAGTCCTGCTCGCCGTGGCGCTCCCCGCGGTTGGCGCCGTCGTGTCCGCTGCCGCCGCCCAGACCGCCGAGCAGGAGGACGCCTACATCTGGCTGGAGGAGGTCGAAGGAGAGCGCGCTCTGGGGTGGGCCGTCGAACGTAGCGACGCGACGCTGAAGGAGTTCGAGGCGCTCCCGGCGTTCGGCGAGCTGGAGGCGGCGGCGCTGGACGTGCTCGCGTCATCGGATCGGATCGTCTATCCGAGCCTCCAGGGCAACTACATCTACAACTACTGGACCGACGCGGACCACCCCCGGGGCATCTACCGGCGGGCGTCGTGGGACTCCTACCTGTCGGGCGACCCCTCGTGGCAGATCGTCTTGGACATCGACGCGCTCGCCGAGGAAGAAGGCGTTTCGTGGGCCTACAGGGGCATGTCTTGCCTGGCGCCGGAGCACCGCCGATGCCTCGTCGCCCTCTCCCGAGGCGGCGCAGACGCCGTGGAGACCCGGGAGTTCGACTCGGAGGCGCTGGCGTTCGTCGAGAGCGGGTTCTTCTTGCCCGAAGCCAAGGGCGGCGCGTCGTTCGTGGACCCCGAGACCGTGATCGTGGCCACCGACTTCGGACCCGGCACCCTGACCGCATCGGGCTACCCCCGCCAAGCCCGACTCTGGAAGCGCGGCACGCCGCTTGCCGACGCGCCCGTGATCTTCGAGGCCGGCGACGAGGACATGGCGATCTTCACCAGCGCCTGGAAGATCGGCGGAACCACCTATGGCGCAGTTACGCACCTGCAGACAATCTTCGAGAGTACGACCTACCTGGTCATGGACGGCGAGCTTGTGCGCATCGACACTCCGCCGGACGCCTCCACCTTCATCTCCGGCGACCACTTGGTCGTGCGCACCGTGTCCGAATGGAGCGTGGGCGGACAAACCTTCGCGCCCGCAACCGTCGTCGCCGCCAACGTGCACGACTTCTTGGCCGGCGAGCGCAACTTCCAGGTGGTTGCCGAGTCCAGAGGCAAGCGGGTCGTCCAGGGGGCTTCGGCGACGAAGGACCACCTGCTGGTCGGCGTGCTGGACAACGTGCAGGGCGAGCTTTGGCGCTACGCATGGGAGGACGGCAGTTGGGCCGGCGAGAAGCTGCCTGCGCCGCCGATGGGATCGGTGGGCGTCGTAGCGGCCGACGAGCGCACCAACCGCTTCTTCTTCACGTACAGCGGTTTCACCCAACCCACGACCCTGTACATCGCCGACGACGACGGCTCGGTTCGGATGGTGCAGCAGCTGCCCGACATGTTCGACGCCGAGGGGCTTGTCGTGGAGCAGCACCACGTTGCGTCGGCCGACGGCACCGAGGTCCCCTTCTTCGTCGTGCACAAGGAGGGCGTCGCCCACGACGGCGGCAACCCCACATTGCTGACGGCGTACGGCGGCTTCCAGATCCCGCGCACCGCGGGCTACGACGCTCTGGCGGGCAAGGCCTGGATGGAGCGGGGCGGCGTGTACGTCCTCGCGAACATCCGGGGCGGCGGCGAGTTCGGTCCCTCTTGGTGGAGTGCGGCGCTCAAGGAGAACCGGCAGCGGGCCTACGACGACTTTCTGGCCGTGGCGGAGTGGCTGGTCAATCACGGCCTCACGTCGCCCGAGCACTTGGGCATACAGGGCGGCTCGAACGGCGGTCTCTTGGTCGGCGCGGCGATGACCCAGCGCCCGGACCTCTTCAACGCGGTGGTGGCCCAAGTCCCCCTGCTGGACATGCGGCGCTACCACAAGCTGCTTGCCGGCGCCAGCTGGATGGCCGAGTACGGCAACCCCGACGACCCCGACGACTGGGCCTACATCAGCAAGTATTCGCCCTACCAGAACGTCAAGCCGGGCGTGCGGTACCCTCGCGCGCTCTTCACCACCACGACCCGCGACGACCGAGTCCACCCTGGACACGCTCGCAAGATGGCAGCCAAGATGACGGAGATGGGCCACGACGTCCTCTATTTCGAGAACACCGAAGGCGGCCACGGCGCCGGCGTCACCCCGGCCCAGCGCGCCAAGATGTACGCCCTCGTGTACACCTATCTCTGGACCCAACTCGGAGAGCGGGGCGTGTCGTGAGCTACGCGCGACCAGCGACTGCATGATGACCAAGGCCGAGCTTCTGAAGATCGTCGCGGGCGGAGAGAACTCCGGCGTGGAGTTCAAGCGCGACAGCCTGCGTCCCGAGCAGCTTGCGAAGGAGATCGTCGCCCTGGCCAACTTCAGGGGCGGGCGCGTCCTGCTCGGCGTGGACGACGACGGCTCGATCAGCGGGATTCGCCGTCCCGGTCTCGAACGCTGGTTGATGGACGCCGTGTTCGGCCAAGTCGTGCATCCCATGATACTGCCCTACTACGAGGAGGTGGCGGTCGAGGACGACTTGCGCGTGGCCGTGGTCACGGTTGCGCAAGGAGTGACCAAGCCCTACGTCGTGCGCAGCAAGGGACGGGAGGATGTCTACGTCCGAATCGGCACCGCGTCCCGGCTGGCCACTCTCGAGCAACGGGCACAGCTCTTCGCTACCGGAGGACTCGTGCAGGCCGACCTGCTGCCCGTTTCCGGCAGCGAGCTTCGCGACCTGAGCCGGGAGCGGCTGGCGGACTACCTGGTCACGTTTCTGGGCTACGACGAAGCCCCACGTAACGACGACGGATGGCACGCGCAGCTTGCCGCGCTCGGGTTCATGACGGAAGGCTCGGACAGGCCGCCTGCGTGCACGGTGGGCGGACTGGCGCTCTTCGGCTACCGGCCCCGTCGTCTGTTGCGGAATGCCGGCGTCCGTTGGATGTGCTTCAAGGGAAAGGACAAGGCCTACGACGCCATCGACGACCAGATGATCGACGGCCCGCTGGTCGGCCTGTGGCGGGTTCTCGCCGGTGGGCGGCAACTGGTCGAGAAGGGCTTGGTCGAACGCCTGATGGACGCCATGCGCCCGTTCGTGGGCGAAGAGACCGCGGACATGGCCAAGTCGTTTCGCAGAGAGCGACAGTGGCACTACCCGCTGGAAGCGTTGCGGGAAGGCGTCGTCAACGCCGTCGCCCATCGGGATTGGACGCGAAACGGCGACGTCGAAGTCGTGCGCTACGCCGACCGTGTGGAGGTAACGAGCCCGGGCGCCATGCAGAACGGCATGACCGTGGCAAAGATGGTTGCGGGCCAGCGCGTTCCTCGCAACATGCTGATCTCCGACGTGCTGCGCGACTACGGCTACGCGGACGCCCGGGGGATGGGCGTGCGCACCAAGATCATTCCCCTGATGCGCGCCCAGAACGGTGCCGAACCGGAGTTCGAGGCGACGCCGGACTACTTGAAGCTCACGTTGCGAAGGGCTGCGGCGTAGGCAGCGGGACGAGGTTTCGCTGATGAGAAGAACAACGGCGGCATGGGCATGGGTCGCACTGTTGCCCGCGACGGCGGCGGCCCAAGGCTCGATGGAAGGAACCGTCACCAGCGCGGAGACGGGCACGACGCTAGCAGGCGTCCAGGTTTCGGTCGCCGGGCTCAGCCTGGGGGGCGTCACCGACCCCGCTGGCGCGTACTGGATCGGCGGCATCCCGGCGGGCGTTCACCAAGTGCAGATTGAGCTGATCGGGCATCGGTCGGAGCGACGGGAAGTGACGATCGCCGACGGCCGGACGACGCGACTGGACGTGGCGCTGTCCGAAGCCGTGGTTGCGTTGGAAGGGCTGGTCGCGGTCGGAAGCCGGGCGCGACGCCGAACCACGACCGAGTCCATGACTCCGATCGACGCCATAGCCAGACGGGACCTCCTGGCGCAGGGCGACACGGACTTGGGCGACCTGCTGCGGACCGTCGTGCCGTCGTACAACGTGAACCCGGTGTCGGGAGGCGACGGAGCCGCCATCGTTCGCCCGGCGAACCTGCGGGGACTGGCGCCCGACCACACGCTCGTTCTGGTGAACGGGCGGCGGCGGCATCGGGCGGCGATCATCGCCTGGTTTGGCGGCGGCGTGTCCGACGGCGCGCAAGGTGCCGACATCTCTGCGATTCCGGCGATCGCGGTGCGGCAAGTCGAGGTGCTGCGGGACGGAGCAGCGGCCCAGTACGGCTCCGACGCCATCGCCGGCGTTGTTAACCTGCAGCTCAAGGACGACCGGTCGGGCGGCGCAATAGACGTGCGGGGCGGGCGCTTCGCCGACGGCGGCGGCGACAACTACGCCGTCTCCGCCAACGCGGGCCTGCCGCTGGGCGACCACGGCTTCGCCAACTTGAGCGCCGAGCTCGGCAACACCGGCGCCACTAACCGCAGCGTGCAGAGGGCCGACGCCGCGTTGCTCGTCGCAGCCGGCAACACCTACGTACGGGACCCCGCACAAGTCTGGGGCTCGCCGGAGATCGAAGACGACCTCAAGCTCTGGGGCAACTTCGGTCGCTTCTTCGGCGACGACGTGCAGCTGTACGGCCATGGCAACTACGCGCGTGAGCGCGTGACCAGCGGCTTCTTCTTCCGCAACCCCAACACCCGCTCCGCCGTGTTCAGCGCGGACGGTGGCGAAACGCTGCTCGTTGGCGACGTCCTCGACGCTCAAGACGGCGTCCTGGACGGCTCGGCCAACTGTCCCACGGTGCGCGTCGTCAACGGTCTGCCCGACCAAGCCGCGCTGGCTCGCGTCTTCGCCGACCCCAACTGCTTCTCGTTCCAAGAACTGTTCGCCGGCGGCTTCACGCCCCAGTTCGGTGGAACCGCGACCGATGCGTCGGTTGTGGCGGGCGTCAGGGGTCAGACCGACGGCGGGCTGCTTTGGGACGCTGGCGCGAGCTTCGGCTCCAACGAGGTGGATTTCTTCATCCGCAACACGGTCAATGCTTCGCTGGGACCGGAGACGCCCACGAGCTTCGACCCAGGCACATACAAGCAGCAGGACATCGGCGTGCACGCGGACTTGAGCTACGCCGTTGGCGAGAAGCTCAACGTGGCCGGTGGCGGCGAGTGGCGAGAGGAGCGCTTCGATATCGGACTGGGCCAGGAAGCCTCATGGGTGCTCGGCCCGTACGCGGCGCAGGGCTTCAGCTCCGGTTCCAACGGGTTCCCCGGGTTCAGTCCGCTGGCCGCGGGCAGCTGGCGCCGACCCAACTACGCCCTCTACGGCGACGCCGAGCTTCGCGACCCTGGCGGCGGCCAGTCCACCGTTCCCAGCCGCTGGACGGCAGGCGCCTCCCTCCGCTTCGAGGACTTCGCCGACTTCGGAACCACATGGAACGGCAAGCTGGCGGCTCGTCTCGCCTTCGGCGGCAGCAGCGCCGTTCGCGGCAGCGTCAGCACGGGCTTCCGCGCGCCGACGCCGGGACAGCAGAACGCCTTCAACGTCTCCACCGACTTCGACCCGGAGCTGGGAGAGCTCGTCAACAGCGGAACGATCCCCTCCACCTCCCGGGTCGCCGAGCTGAAGGGAGGACGGGCCCTTGAGCCAGAACGTTCGGTCAACATCAGCCTGGGCACGGTCGTGGAGCGCGGCCCCTTCAGCCTCACGACCGACTACTTCCGGATCGCCGTCTCCGACCGCATGGCGCTCACCCGGTCCTTCTACCTGACCGACGACGAAAAGACGGCCCTGCTGGCCGAGGGCATCACCAGCGCGCGCAACCTGCAGAACTTCCGCTTCTTCACCAACGACTTCTCGACCCGGACCCAGGGCGTCGACGTGGTCGCAACTCTGGCACCGGCGTGGCTGGGCGGCATCAGCGAGTTCACCTTCGTCTTCAACTACACGGACACCCATGTCGTCCAGAGCGGCTCCGAAGCGTTGGACGACGAGCGCATCCGCCAGATCGAGGAGGGCCTGCCCAAGACCCGTTGGGTCCTGTCGGGAAGCCATGCCGCCGGGCGCGTTCGCTTATTGACGCGCGTCAGCTGGTATGGCGGTTGGTTCGATGCCTGGGACGACCTGAAGTACGACGGCGCCCACATCCTTGACCTGGAGGTGTCCTATGACGTCGGCGCGTCGGTCACCGTTTCCGCCGGCGGTCAGAACGCACTCAACACCTACCCACCCGCCAACCCCAACGCCACCTTCACCGGCAGCGCGTACAGCTCGGACTCGCCGTTCGGCTACAACGGCGGCTACTTCTACGTGCGAGCCGGCTACCGTTGGCGGTAGGCGTTGCCGGGTCGTAGCCGTTTGCTACTAGGTTCGTCTGAGTCAACGGTGACGAGAACATACTCTTGACGCACTGCCCCTACTTGGTGCCTGGCAAGAAGATGGGCCAGCTGCTCGCCGTCCATGAGCGCAACTGGAGGTGCTCCGGAACGTTCCGCCTCTTTGTGAGCTCCTTTGCTGAACTTGCCAGTTGTAATGATGAGTCCCTGTTCGTTTGCGCCTAGCGCTCCTCGCACCTGTTGTACCATCGGTCTTTGCACGTTCGCCTGCCATCGTTTCGCCTGCACTGCCATGCGAATGCGCACAACGTCCCCAATAACCAACGTACCCCTCACGTCAACTCCGCCGTCGCGTCCCATTGGTGTCCTTTCTACCTCCTCAAACCCCATGGCGACGAGCAAGGTCTCGACAAGTTCCTCGAATTCGCCGGGAGTCCCCTTCTTTGCTCGCTTCAGGAGCTCCTCTCTGGCCTTGGCGTTGTGCTTGCGAATCTGTGCAGCAACACCGATTGGAAGTTCCTTGATCAAGCCGATCATTCCGCGTCCTTCGCGTACAAAGCGTTGCCTCTCTCCCCTCTCTTCCCGTCGACGAATGTCGGTGCCGATCGTCGCCGCCATCGTGCTTTCCGGCGTCTTCCCCTTCGTGTGGATCAGCTGGGCAGCAATCGCCCGCTTCGTGATCTCGCGATAGTGCAGCATGCGCTCGCCTTCCCTCAGGTTCTGAAGCACATGCACGGCGGCATCTAGGAACGACATCTGGTCGCCCGGCACCGTAAGCGCGCCACCCAGGCCTGCTTCTCCCGCTGATTTCGCCAAGTCGGGGAAGAGGGCGGGCGTGTCTGCTACCGTAAACTTCGCCGGCGCCGTCTGGCGGAAACGGGAGTGCGCGCCGTTACGCTTGATGTCCACTTGAATATCTTTCGATACAGTGGCCCACGGCGTCTTTCCGGTAGTAGTCCACAGCCCAGCCGTAAGGATCCGGTGCACAATCTCCCTACTGTGAAGCGGCTTGCCCGCTTCCTTCAGTACTTGGTACGCCGCGTCAGCTGCCGTCACGGTCCGGGCGTCCATTGGCACGAGTTGCACGCCTCGCCGATGGGCATGGGCTGATTCACTTTTTTACAATGGCTGCAACCGTGTTTTCCGAAGTACCACAACGCCGGATCAAGGGCGGCACACGTGCCGGCGATCTCTGAGGGGCCGTCGAAACATGCCCCATCAACGGCCGATTCCCAGGCGGTTTGAATGTCGGGCCTAGCCTTCTCCATGGTGGGGTGCCTAGCCGTGTCCGCAACTCCCAGGTTTTCGGTGACCCGGCGAACCTGCGCGTCCACCGCAACGGGCACCATGTCCATGTTCTCGACCTTGGCACCGCCCGGCACCACCATGATCCGGACCCACATCGGGCCGATCTTCGGGCCGCGAAGCAATGGATATCTGCAGCGATATCCGTGGAGATCCTTCAAAAGTTCTTCGGCGTCTCCCGTTCCATGCTCCACCACCCGCGCCACCGCACCGTCTCCGGCGTGCAAACTGCGGGCGATGGTCTGCCACCAGCCGGGGTCTCCGGGGAACCGGCTCACACGAGCGTCCGACAGCACTTCCCGAAGCGGTTCCAACGGAACATCCGACACGTAGGCAGGATCAAAGAAGCAAGGTTTCGACTCGACCATCTTGCGGGCGTCTTCCCAGAGTTTGTCTGAGTCCCGTTGCCGGTCCATGGCCGAAACAAACGTCAGGAACCGCCGCACCATCCGTTTCGAATGGCCGGAAGTCCTCAAGGCGCAAACCGCCTTGACCTCCGGCATATCCGACCAACCGGGAGCTTGCTTGACTCTTCGGGCGGACAGATCCAGCTTGCCGTCGTAGAAATCGTTTGCGATCGCGGCGGCTATGCTGCTCGCCTTCACGTCAGCAGCTCACGCACCGGTGGTTGTTCTTCGCCCCCAGCCGCTCCAGCAGCGCGACGGTTGACGGGAAGGGCTGAATCCTCTGCACGGGGCCGTTGGCCATGTCCACCGTGGTCTGGCCGCTTCGGGCCACGGCAGTCACGTCGGCGCCCTTCTCGACCAGGTACAGGATCATCTCGTTGTCGCCTCGGGCCGCCGCGTGGTGCACGGGCGTGTAGCCGTTGTGGTCCCGCTGGTTCACGTCGGCGCCCATTTCCTCCACCAGGAACCGAAGCGCGGGCATCCAGCCGTCGGGCACGTGGCGGTGGGAGTTGCCGGCGAACCCTTGGCCGTAGCCTACCCCGGCGGCCGCGTGGATCGGATACACGGCAGGCCCGCCGACAGGTACCGGGGGCAACCCGGAGTGGTCTGTGTCGTCGCGGGGGCCGAACCGTCGCCGGGGAACCTTGATCGTGGGCAGGTCAGGGTCCGCGCCGTACTCCAGAAGCAGCTTCATGGCGGCTACGTCGGTGGCGTGGGCGGCGCGCCAGAACGGCGTCGCGCCGGTGCGGTCGACGCCCAGCAGGTCGCGGTTATACGTGGTGTACCAGAGCGTTCGCGTCAGCCGGGCGTTCACGTCTGCGCCCGCCTCCAGCAGCTCCCGCATCAGCTCCAAGTAGCCGATCTCCTGCTGCTGGTAGACGAGAGGCTGGGGGTGCCGGGCCTTGGGCGCCCAGTGCATGTTCAGCACCGCATAGAGGGGCGTGGCACCGGCGTCGCTGGCCGCGTTGGGATCGGCACCCCGCCGCAGCAACGCGGCCGCGAGGTCGAAGTAGCCGTTGATCGCGGCGATGAGGATCGGCGTGGCGCCGTCGGCGGCGCTGGCAAAGTCGATCGGCACGCCGCCGTCCAAGAGCGCGAAGACCGTCTCGGCGTGGCCCTCGCGCGCCGCCAAGTGAACTGCCGACAGCCCACCGTGGGTCGCCACCAGTCCCGCAAAGTTCAGCGGAACGGGCTCGCCGGTCCGCTGCCGAATCTCCAACGCCTCTTGGGCAGCCTCCCGTGCCTGGAGTTCGCGGGAGACCGCGGGCGCGACCGTCGTCGCCCCTCCGGCCGGCTGGACCACGACCTCGGTGCCCTGTGCGCCCGCCCTCATCGCGGCGATCTCCGCCCGTCGCCGGCGCTCCGAGGCCCGATCCGCCGTGTCCCGGTCCACCAAGTCCAAGACCTTGGCCGAGATCAGCGGGTCGGCGCCCGCCTCCAGCAACGCGGTCACGGTCTCGGTCCGCCCTAGGGCCGCCGCGAAGATCAACGGCGTCTGGCCCCACTCCGGCTCCTGAACATCCACGGGCGCACCGTGGTCCAGCAACGCCGACACCGACCGCATGTCGCCGGAGGCCGCCGCAAAGTGCAGGGGCGCGGCGCCCGTCGCCGTAAGCGCCGATGCGTCCGCGCCAGCTTCCAGCAACAGCGCCACCACCTGCCCGTGGCCCTCCTTCGTGGCGACGTGAATCGGCCGGTGAGCGCCCAGCCGGGTCTCGGCCTCCAACTCTGCCCCGGCCGCGACTAGCAGACCCGCGATCTCCGCGTTTCCATTGAACGCGGCCCAGTGGAGGCCCGTCATGCCGTCTCCGTGGGCGGCGTTCACGTCGGCGCCTTCGGCCAAGAGCACCCGCACGGCCATTGCATCGCCCCGATGGGCGGCGTCGGCAACGGGCGCATCGGGCGAAGCCGAAGCCTCCGCCGAAACCCGAAGCACCGCCAACAGCGCCACGCTCAAGGTCCCAGCCCGTAAGACGGCTCGTACCGCACCCTGCCCGCGTCCGATCACCGCCACGGCCTCCCTACCCCGACAGCGCGAACGCGCCGGTGCTGTCCCCGAAGCTCTTCATGTCGGTCATCCCCAGCTTGTGCGAGAGGCCGAGCATGACGTTGGCCATCGGCGTTCCCGGCGCGGCCCGCAGGTGCAGGTCGCCGTCCATGCGGCCGTTGGCCCCGCCGACTACGAAGAGCGGGCAGCGCTTGTGGTTGTGCACGTTCGAGTCGCCCATGGGAGAGCCGTAGACGACCATCGTCTTGTCCAGCAGCGTCCCGTCGCCCTCCTGAATGCTGGCCAGCCGGTCCAGCAGGTACGGCACGAGCCCCACATGGTACCGGTTGATCTCGGCGAACTCGAGCACGTTGGCCGGGCTTCCGCCGTGGTGGGACGACGGGTGGAACCCTTTGTCCACGCCGCTCTCGGGGTACACGCGGCTGGAGGCGTCCCGGCCCATCTTGAAGGAAAAGACTCGGGTCGCGTCGGCCTCGAACGCCAGCACCTGAAGGTCGAACATGAGCTTGACGTGCTCGTCGAACGAATCGGGCACCCCCGCCGGCGCCTCGGGCAGCTCCCGTTCCACTCCGCTCTCGTTGCGCTGGACGACTCGCTGAATCCGCCGCTCGACCTCGCGCACGTTGGTCAGGTAGCGGTCCATGCGACGGCCGTCTTCCTGGTCCAGCTGCCGCTTGACGGTACTGATCTCGCCCAGCACAAAGTCCAGAATGCTGCGGCTGGTCCTGCGCCTGGCCTGCCGGGCCTCCGGGGTGCCGCCGGCTCCGAACAGCTGGTCGAAGGCGACTCTCGGGTCGCGGATCATCGGCAGCGGTTCGTTGGGCGCAGCCCACGAGATCGTGTCCGTGTAGACGCACGCGTAGCCGTATGCGCATCCGCCGGCCTGATCCACGTTCTCGATGCACAGCTGCATGGAGGGCACCGGCGTGTCCTGTCCGAAGCGCTGCGCGTACAACTGGTCGATCGACGTTCCCGCCAGCACGTCGGAGCTCTCGGTCTGCTTGGGGTGCGCCTGCGTAAGGAACGTGGCGCTGGACCGGAAGTGGTCGCCGCCGATTTCCTTGGGCTTGGTGGCCTCGGCGGGACGCACGTCGGTGTCGCTGACGATCGTCAGGTAGTCGCGATAGGGCTCCAGGGACTTGAGAACGCTGGGTCCGAAGTCGAACCCTCTTCCCGCCTCCGGGGGAGACCAAAGGTGCTGCTCGGCGCCCCAAGCGTTGCTGCCCGCCGCCCCGTGGACCATCTCGATCGCGATCAGCCGGGTCTTGTCCATGGCCGTACGGGACCTGGTGGCGGCCCAAGCCTCCCTTGCCGGCGCCATCGCGTTCAGGAACGGAAGCGCTATTGAAGCGCCCGCGCCGCGCAAGAAGGTTCTGCGGGGCAGATGCCTGCCGATCAACACGTTCATCGGAGTGCTCCCTCGGCGTCGCGGCCGGCACCGGCCGGCTCCCCGGCCGTCACGTCGGATTCGGCCTTCATGCGGAAGGCGTCGCTGTTGGCCACGCCCAGGATGAAGGCGGAGATTCGGTAGTCTTCCTCGGCGGCCGCACGCGCGATGCGCCGAACCGTCGGCATGTCGTAGTACTCCAGCCGCCGCCCGAGGGCGTAGGCCATGAGGTTCTCGGTGAAGGTCCGGACCAGCGGCTCGGGCCGCGCCAGCAACGCGTCTCGCAGGTCCGTGGGCGACGCCAGCGGCGTGCCGTCGTAGAGCTCGCCGGCCGCATCCACGGGGACGCCCTGGTCCTTGATCCGCCACGCGCCGGTCACGTCGAAGTTCTCGAGCGCCAAGCCGATGGGATCGATCATGCGGTGGCAGGAGCTGCACGCCGGGTTAGACCTGTGGATCTCCATCCGCTCCCTGACCGTGAGGAAGCGCCCGTCCTCCACAGCTTCCTCCTCCAGCTCCGGCACGTCGGGCGGCGGGGGCGGAGGCGGCGTCCCAAGCAGCACTTCCATGACCCACTTGCCCCGCAGCACAGGAGACGTGCGGCCCGCATGGGAGGTGAGCGTCAGCACGCTTCCGTGCGCCAGCACGCCTCGACGCTCCGGGTTGGCGTACTCCACGCGCCGGAATCGGCTGCCGGCCACGCCTGCGATTCCGTAGTGCCGGGCCAGCCGATCGTCCACAAAGGTGTAGTTCGCGGCGTACAGGTCCAGCAGCGGGCGGTCTTCCCTCACGAGGTGGTCGAAGAACAGCTCGGTTTCCTTGCGCATGGAGCGCTTCAGCTGTTCGTCGAAGTCGGGGGCGACCCGCACGTCGGGCTGGACCTTCTCCAAGTCCTGAAGGCGCATCCACTGGGCGGCGAAGCGGGTCGAGAGCGACGAAGCCCGCTGGTCCTGAAGCATACGCCGCACTTGCGCTTGCATCGCCGTCGGGTCGGAGGACAACAGGCCGTCGCGGGCGACGGTCATCAGCTCGGCGTCGGGTCCCGTCCCCCAGAGGAAGAACGACAGCCGGGCCGCCAAGTCCACGTCGCTGATCGCGTAGACGCCGGACCGGTCGACCGCGCCCGCCCCGACCGGCTCCTCGAAGCGGAAGACGAAGTGGGGACTGGCCAGGATCCCTTCCAGCGCCATGCGCACGCCGGCCTCGAAGGCGCCGTCTTCGGCGCCGACGTCGTAGAGGCCCATCAAGGCGTCCACGTCCGCGCCGTTGAGGAAGCGCCGGTACGCCTGCGTACCCAGCTTCGTCACGATCTCCCTCGCGCAAGGCCGTTCTTCCGCCGGCGACTCGGGGCGGCACGACAACACCTTGGCTCGGCTGGGCGTCTCGGTCGCGCCCGCGGGCTCGTATGGGCCGCCGATCGCCATGTCCCGCAGGTGCGGCAACACGGTGAAGCCGTAGGACCCGGCGATGCTCGTGCTGGCCAGCGACCACTCGTGAGGCGAGATCAAGTCCTGCAACGGCCCTTCCACCCGTCGCACGAACGCGGCCGCAACTCGGCGGGGTCCCGCCTGGACATGGACTCGCCCGGTGCGGATGTTCACCCCGTCCGGGTCCGACGCGTGCATCCAGCGGTTGACTTCCAGCGCCGCTACAGGCTCGCCGTCCACCGATATCTCCAGCAGCTCCGGGGTCCCGTCGTCCGTGTGGAGGGCGTTGCGGCCGTTGCCGTAGAGCGCACCCGTGGTCTCGTGATGGAACGACACGCGGAAGACGTATGCTCCGTCCGCCGGAAAGTTGTGCACGACCGCGACGCCGCCCCGCGTGCCGTAGGGCGCGCCCTCGGCCCGCTCCGTCTGCGAGTCCCAACGCGAAACCCGGTAGGTGGCTTCGCTGGGCGTCACATGGGGGTCGCCCAAGGCCAGCCGGCTGACTTCGGCGGCGGCGCGCAGGTACCCGGTCGCCAGCGTGGCCGACAGCAGCTGCACGTCGGCAATGTTGTCGAAGTTGGCGCTCTTGGTGTCGAGGGGCAGGTACTTGCCCGCGTCGATCTGCAGGTCGAGCAGGTCGCGCACGGACGCCGCGTACTCGGCCCGGTTGAGACGCTGGAAGGTCCGACGACCCGGGTTCGGGTTGTGCTCCGCCGCGCGATCCAGCTGCTCCTCAAGGGAGACCGCCAGCCCCGTCAGCACGTGCTCGTCGGGCCGCCGAGCGCCCGGCGGAGGCATCATCCCGGCGCGAAGCTTCCGAATCATGCGTTCGGCGAGTTCGGCGCTGGCTACGGCGTCGGCGGCGTCGAACCGCTCCAGCGACATGCCGCCCAGCAACCGCCGGTCGTTGTGGCACCGAACGCAGTACTGCCGCACGACCTCGTTGTCGGGCGACGGGCGTTCGATCGCGAAACCGCCGGCAGCCAACCCCGGAGCACCGCCATGGGAACCGGTTGGACTCTGGTAGGCGATCGCGCCAACCGCCGCTCCGGCGCCGGCCAGCAGCACGGCGAGCTTGCTCACGGCTCCACCGCCACGCCTAGCAGGAGACGCAGTTGTGGTTGTTGACGGCCCCCATGCTCTCCAGCAGAGCGACGGTCTCCGGAAAGGGCTGGATGCGCTGGACCGGGCCGTTGGCCATGTCCACGGTCGTCTGGCCGCGGCGGCTCACGACGGTGACGTCGGCGCCTTGGGCGACCAAGTAGCGGACCAGGTCGTTGTCGCCCCGGGCCGCGGCGTGGTGAAGAGGGCTGTACCCGTCGTGGTCGCGGGCGTTCACGTCGGCCCCCAGCTCTTCGACCAAGTACCGGACGGCCGGGAGCCAGCCGTCGGGAACGTGGCGGTGCGCGTTGCCGGCGAACCCCTGTCCGTACCCGACTCCCGACGCAGCGTGGATAGGCCGGACTGCGGGCCCGCCCACAGGGACGGGAGGCAGCCCCGAGTGGTCCACTTCCTCCCCTCCCCGTCCGTAGCGCCGGGACGGGACTTTCTCGGTGGGGATCGAGGGGTCCGCGCCGTGCTCGACCAGGAGCTTCATGGCCTCCACGTCCAGCGCGTAGGCCGCCCGCCAGAACGGCGTCGCTCCCTTGGCGTCAATCTGCAGCAGGTCGAAGTTGAACGACATGAACCACAGGTGCTTGGCGAGCCGCGCGTTGGGATCCGCGCCGGCGGCCAGCAGTTTGCGCATCGCCTCCAGGTAGGTGTGGTCCTGTTGCATGTAGACGTGCTGCTGGGGGTAGCGCGACTTCGGCGCCCAGTGGGTGTTGAGCACCGCAAAGAGAGGCGCGGCGCCCGCGCGGCTCGCGTTGTTGGGATCCGCGCCACGCTCCAGAAACCGCATCGCCAGGTCGAAGTGGCCGTTGATCACCGCCATGAGTATGGGGCTGGTGCCGTCGCCTGCGCTCGTCTGGTCGATCTCGGCACCGCCGTCCAGAAGCGCCCAGGCCGTCTCGGCGTGCCCTTCGCGGGCCGCGTGAAGAAGCGCCGTGAGTCCCCCGTGGCCTCCGACCAGCTCGCCGTAGGAGAGGGGCTCCGGCTCCTCGATCATCCGCGTCTGCGCCTCCTCCCGGGACGCCGCCTCCGCCAGCGCCCGACGGGCCTCCGACTGCTGGCGCTCCGCCTGGACCCGCGTGCGCGCCGCCTTCGCCGTCGCCGGGTCCCATCGCTCCCCGGCCTTGATCCGCTGGTTGCGCTCGGCGCGCTCGATCCGGTCGGCGACGGCCCGCTCCGCCACGTCGATCACCTTGGTCGCGGCCGACGGGTCCGCGCCCGCGGCCAGCAACGACCGAACGGCCGCCGTCCTGCCCGCTGACGCGGCAAAGATCAGAGGCGTCTGCCCCCAAGCCGTCTCGGCGGCGTTCGGGCCGGCGCCAGCGTCCAGCAACGCTTCCACGGTCCGCGGGTCCCCCGCCTCCGCGGCAAAGTGGAGGGGCCGGGCGCCGCCCGAGCCGCGAGTCGCCGCGTTCGGGTCGGCACCGGCACCCAGCAGCAGCTCCGTCATCTCCCCCGCTCCGGCCCGCGCCGCCAAGTGGAGCGGAGTGTACGGCCCGATCCGGGTCTCCGCGCTCACATCGGCCCCCGCTTCGAGCAGGAACCGTGCCAGCGAAGCGTCCCGGTTGCGCGCCGCCCAGTGAAGCGCGGTCATGCCGTCGCCCTGCGCTTGGTTCACGTCCTCCCCGCGGGCGACCAGCGACCGAACGGCGTCGGCGTCCCCCCGCATCGCCGCATCGGCGACCGGGGAGTCGGGCGCCGCGAGGGGTGCCGGGGCCGACCAGGGCACCGACGCCGACTGGGGCGCGACGACGGCCAGCAACGCCGCCGCGAGCATCGCCGTCCTGCCCATCGTCGCCCCCTAGACCGCCAGCGAGAAGTCGCCGGTGCTGTTGCCGAAGCGCTTCATGTCGTCCATCCCCAGCTTGTGCGCCAGCGACAGCATGACGTTGGCCATCGGCGTTCCCGGGGCCGCGCGCACGTGCATGCCGCCTTCCAGCGCGCCGTTCGCCTTCCCGGCGACGAACAGGGGGCAACGCTTGTGGTTGTGCACGTTCGGGTCGCCCATCGGGGAGCCGTAGACGATCATGGTGCGATCCAGCAGGTCCGCATCGCCGTCGTTCATCTCCCGCAGGCGGTCCAAGAAGTAGGGCAACTGCCCCACGTGGTAGCGGTTGATCTGCGCGAAGTCCGTAATGTTCCCCTCGCTGCCGCCGTGGTGCGACGCCGGATGGAAGGGCTTGTCCACGCCGCTCTCGGGAAAGACCCGAGCCGAGGAGTCGCGTCCCATCTTGAACGAGAAGACCCGTGTGGCGTCCGACGCAAAGGCCAGCGCCTGCAAGTCGAACATGAGCCGCACGTGCTCCTCGAACGAGTCGGGCACGCCGGCTGGCGCTTCGGGCAGCTCCCGTCCCTCACCGCTGGCGTTGCGAGCCTCCACCGTCTCGATGCGCCGCTCCAGCTCCCGCACATTCTCCATGTAGCGGTCTAGGCGGATCAGGTCTGTCGGCCCCAGTGTCCGCTTCAGCTGGGCCACGCGATCGCCGATGAAGTCGAGAATGCTGCGGTTGGTGCGACGCCTAGCCGCCCGCTCCTCCGGGGAGCCGCCCGCCCCGAAGATCTGGTCGAACGCGACGCGGGGGTCCCGCACCATCGGCAACGGCTCGGTGGGCGAGGCCCAGCTGATCGTGTCCGTGTAGACGCAGGCGTACCCGTAGGCGCACCCACCGGACTGGTCCACGTTCTCGATGCAGAGCTGCATCGAAGGGATCGGCGTGTCCTGCCCGAACCTCCGGGCGAACATCTGGTCCAGCGACGTGCCGACGAAGATGTCGGAGCCCTCGGTCTGCCTCGGATGCGACTGGGTCAGGAACGTGGCGCTGGACCGGAAGTGGTCGCCCCCGATCTCCTTGGGCTTCTTGGCCTCGGCGGGCTCCACGTCGGTGTCGCTGACGATCGTCAGGTAGTCACGGTAGGGCTCCAGCGGACTCAGGGCGCTGGGCGACAGGTCGAAGTGCCGCCCCGTCTCCGCAGGCGACCAGTAGTTCTGCGCGGCGCCCCACTCGTTGCTCCCTGCCGCCCCGTGGACCATCTCGATCGCCACTAGGCGGGTTGGGCCGCTCGCGGCCGAAGTCGCTGCCGACGCCCGCAACCCCGCCGGCACCATGGCGTCCAGAAACGGCAACGACACTGTGGCTCCCAGACCCCGCAGGAACGTGCGGCGGGGGATGCTGGCTCCAGTGATGAGGTGCATGGCTCCTGTCTCCTGGTCGTGCGCCCCGGAGCAGGCCGGCTGCCCGGCCCTCTAACCGGAGCGATCTCGCGGGCGACGCTAGCCTCGGACGCCGCGATCGTCCCGCGATTGTATCCAAAGGAAAGTACCGAGTCCCGGCGGGCCGCGCCAGCCGAGTTAGGAGGCCCACAGGCCGATGGCCCGAGTGCGGTCACTCGCAGAGTTCTTGATTCTGCTTCAGGTATTCCAGCAGGGCTTCCGCCGCCGAGCGGTGGCCGGCGAGGTTCCAGTGGCCGTCATGTGCCCACTCGGCGTCGCGCAGCTCGGCCCCCTGGCGGTTGATGAAGTCGCCTTGGTCGACGACGGGGATGCGTCGCTCTGCGGCGAGCTCGTTCAGCCGAGCAAGTACGCCGCCCCCGTAGTAGTGCGCAGCGTGCTGCGCCAGAATGACCAGCGCGGCTCCGTCCCGCTCCGCACGTTTCTTGAACTCGTCCAGCGCGAACGCGGTGAAAGCAAGTGTTTCGGTGTATAGCAGCCCATCGTTCTCTTCTGCAAACAGCAAATTGACCTGTCGGATGGGTCCCGCTGGGACCAGTATTCGCCGGAGCGTCTTTGACGCAGATTGCCGCTCGTCGAACAGCAGCGCACGGGTGGGGCGCTGGCTCAGCAGTTCCAACCAGCGCAGTCGCTGCGCATAAAGGGGGTTTTCGAGTGCATCAGTACGCGAGGCAATTCTGGCACTCAACCACGATCGGAACAAGGAGGGGGGAGCAACCGGTGTGGGCGTAGTCCACAGCGACGGGACGGACGAGTCATTCAACCTGAATTGTCGGTAGTCCGGGTCCGGAGGACGCAACCGAAATCCGCCGTCCTCGGTTCGCTCCGCGGAGACATACGGCAGATGCTCCGGATCGAAACCATCCGACACGGATCGCCAGAGCGGGAAGTTGTTGGCGAAATCGTTTGGAACGAAGACGAGCACAACCAGCCGAGGACGCAGATGCCGGGCGTATTCGTCGTACCAAGCCAACTGCTCGATCTGCCCAGTATTGCGCCTCCCGAACGCCGAGGTCGTGACGTCCAGGGCGGGCAACTCCCGTGCGGCCATCTCTTCGAGCCATAGGTGGAACTTCTCCGAGATCGGCACCTCCCTCGCTTCAACGAAGGAATCGCCGATCACGGCGATGTGACAACTCTCCGCGGCTCGCGCGGGGCTCGGCGGTTCGCGGTCCAGGAACCCCAGGCTGTTGGCGCGGGAGACAGTCCAGAAATCGACTCGGTTCGTCCAGCGGACCTCCGTGCGGGGACGCAGCAGCGGGCCCACATCAGCAACGAAGACGTCTTGGTGGTGAACTGCCATGAACGGGCCCTTCAAACGGAGCCACACTTCCCCGGCAAGCCCAAGCAGGGCCAGCCCGGTGATGAGCAGCAATGCATTCCAGCAGGCCACGCGCACACGGCGGACCGCTCCCCTCCCCCGCCCCGATGCCATCACCTACTTGCCAGCACCGGAGACGTCGTGGCCCAGAAATCGACGAACGTCATCGGGCGTACTCGACATAGCGGAATTGGTCACTCGCAGAGTTCTTGATTCTGCTTCAGGTATTCCAGCAGGGCTTCCGCCGCCCAGCGGTGGCCGGCGAGGTTCCAGTGGCGGTCATGTGCCCACTCGGCGTCGCGCAGCTCGGCCCCTTGGCGGTTGATGAAGTCGCCATGGTCAACGACGGGGATGCGTCGCTTCGCGGCGAGCTCGTTCAGCCGAGCAAGTACGCCGCCCCCGTGGCGGTGCGCAGCGTGCTGCGCCAAAATGGCCAGCGCCGCGCCGTCCCGCTCCGCACGTTTCTTGAACTCGTCCAGTGCGAAGGCGGTGAAGGCGAGGGCCTCGGTGTACAACGGCCCATCGTTCTCTTCCGCAAACAGCAAACTGACCTGTCGGTTGGTTGCCCTTGGGACCAGTATTCGCCGGAGCGTCTTTGACGCAGATTGCCGCTCGTCGAACAGCGGCGCACGGGTGGGGCGCTGGCTCAGCAGTTCCAACCAGCGCAGTCGCTGCGCATAAAGGTGGTTATCGCGTGCATCAGTACGCGAGACAATTCTGGCATTCAACCACGATCGGAACAAGGAGGGGGGAGTAACCGGGGTGGGCGTAGTCCACAGCGACGGGAGGGACGAGTCACTCAACCTGAATCGTCGGTAGTCCGGGTCCGGAGGACGCAACCGAAATCCGCCGTCCTCGGTTCGCTCCGCGGAGACATACGGCAGATGCTCCGGGTCGATGCCATCCGCCACGGATTGCCAGAACGGGAAGTTGTTGCCGAAATCGTTTGGAACGAAGACGAGCACGATCAGCCGAGGGTGCAGATGCCGGGCGTATTCGTCGTACCAAACCAGCTGGTTGATCTGCCCGGTACGGCGCCTCCCGAACGCCGAGGTCGTGACGTCCAGGGCGGGCAACTCCCGTGCGGCCATCTCTTCGAGCCGTACCTGGAACTTCTCCGAGATCGGCACCTCCCTCGCTTCAACGAAGGAATCGCCGATCACGGCGATGTGACAACTCTCCGCGGCTCGCGCGGGGCTCGGCGGTTCGCGGTCCAGGAACCCCAGGCTGTTGGCGCGGGAGACAGTCCAGAAATCGACTCGGTTCGTCCAGCGGACCTCCGTGTGGGGACGCAGCAGCGGGCCCACGTCGGCAACGAAGACGTCTTGGTGCTGAACTGCCATGAACGGGCCCTTCAAACGGAGCCACACTTCCCCGGCAAGCCCAATCAGGGCCAGCACGGCGATGAGCAGCACTGCATTCCAACAGGCCACGCGCACACGGCGGACAGCCCCCCTCCCCGATGCCATCACCTACTTGCCAGCACCGGAGACGTCGTGGCCCAGAAATCGACGAACGTCATCGGGCGTACTCGACATAGCGGAATTGGTCACTCGCAGAGTTCTTGATTCTGCTTCAGGTATTCCAGCAGGGCTTCCGCCGCCCAGCGGTGGCCGGCGAGGTTCCAGTGGCCGTCATGTGCCCATTCGGCGTCGTACAGCTCGGCCCCTTGGCGGTTGATGAAGTCGCCATGGTCGACGACGGGGATGCGTCGCTCCGCGGCGAGCTCGTTCAGCCGAGCAAGTACGCCGCCCCCGTGGCGGCGCGCATCGTGCTGCGCCAGAATGGCCAGCGCCGCCCCGTCCCGCTCCGCACGTTTCTTGAACTCGTCCAGTGCGAAGGCGGTGAAGGCGAGTGTTTCGGTGTACAGCGGCCCATCGTTCTCATCCGCAAACAGCAAACTGACCTGTCGGATGGGGCTCATTAGGACCAGTATTCGCCGGAGCGTCTTTGACGCAGATTGCCGCTCGTCGAACAGCGGCGCACGGGTGGGGCGCTGGCTTAGCAGTTCCAACCAGGCAGTTCGCTGCGCATAACGGTGGTTGTCACGTGCACTAGTACGCGAGGCAATTCTTGTGTTCAACCACGACCAGAACAAGGAGGGGGGAGTAGCCCAGGTGGGTTGAGCCCACTGCCGCGGGACCGGAGGGGTCACTCGCGGCAACCTGAATCGTCGGTAGTCCGGGTCTGGAGGACGCAACCGAAATCCGCCGTCCGCGGCCCGCTCCGCGGAGACATACGGCGAATGATCCGGGTCGAGACCACTGTTCACGCCCCTCCAGAACGGGAAATTGTCGACGAAATCGTTTGGAACGAAGACGAGCACGACCAGCCGAGGGCGCAGATGTCGGGCGTATTCGTCGTACCAGGCCAACTGGTCGATCTGCCCGGTACCGCCCCTCCCGAACGCCGAGGTAGTGACGTCCAGAGCGGGCAACTCCCGTGCGGCCATCTCTTCGAGCCGTACGTGGAACTTCTCCGAGATCTGCACCTCCTTCGCTGCAACGAAGGAATCGCCGATCACGGCGATGTGGCAACTCTCCGCGGCTCGCGCGGGGCTCGGCGGTTCGCGGTCCAGGAACCCCAGGCTGTTGGCGCGGGAGACAGTCCAGAAATCGACTCGGTTCGTCCAGCGGACCTCCGTGCGGGGACGCAACCGCGGGCCCACATCAGCAACGAAGACGTCTTGGCGGTGAACTGCCATGAACGGGCCCTTCGAACGGAGCCACACTTCCCCGGCAAGCCCAATCAGGGCCAGCACGGCGATGAGCAGCAATGCATTCCAGCAGGCCACGCGCAGGACGCGGCGGACCGCCCCCCGATCGATGCCATTATGAGAATTCTGCCCACGAGAGGGCTTGGTCAGCATCGGCCCTACTTTCGACTTGCTGCGCCAGCCCCCGCACTGTCATCCTCCACCGTCGCCTTCGCCATCGACATGCGGAACGGCGTGCTCCGCGCCACTTCCTTCACGAACGCGGACAGCTTGTAGTCCTCGGCTCGTGCCGCCGTGGCGATCTGGCGCACAGCGGGCATGTCGTAGTACTCGACTCGGCGCCCTAGGGCGTACGCCAGCAGGTTTTCGGTGAAGCTGCGCGCCAGCGGCTCGGGACGGCGCAGGAGCGCGGTCCGAAGGTCGTCGGGACCGCCGATCGGCGTGCCGTCGTAGAGCTCTCCCGATGTCTCCACGGGCGCGCTGTTGTCCCTGATCCGCCACACGCCGGTCACGTCGAAGTTCTCCAGCGCCAAGCCGATGGGGTCGATCACTCGGTGGCACGAGTTGCACGCAGGGTTGGCGCGGTGCTCCTCCATCCGCTCCCGGACGGTGAGGAAGCGGCCTTCCGCGGCCTCGGCGGTAGCATCGAGCTCGGGGACATCGGGCGGCGGCGGCGGTGGCGGACTTCCGAGCAGCACCTCCATCACCCACTTGCCCCGGAGCACCGGAGACGTGCGGTTGGCGTGCGACGTGAGGGTGAGGATGCTGCCGTGACCCAGAATCCCCCGACGAGCGTCGTCGGCGTACTCGACCTTGCGGAAGTGGTCGCCCGCGATGCCGGACACGCCGTAGTGGTTCGCCAGCCGCTCGTTCATGTAGGAGTAGTCGGCCGTCAGGAAATCCTCCAGCGTCCCACCTTCCTGCACGAGGGCGTTGAAGAACGTCTCGGTCTCCCGGCGCATGTCCCGGGCCAGCTGCTCGTAGAAGTCGGGGTAACGAAGGGCGTCGGGGTGGACCTTGTCCAAGTCCTGCAACCGTAGCCACTGGGACGCGAAGCGGGTGCCTAGCGCCTCGGCGCGAGAGTCCGCCAGCATCCGCTCCAGTTGGGCGTCGAAGGTCGCCGGGTCCGAGAGCCGGCCATCGGCCGCCGCCTTCACCAGCTCCGCATCCGGGGGCCGTCCCCAGAGGAAGAACGAGAGCCGCGACGCCAAGCCCAACCCGTCCACCGGGTACACGTCTCCCGTGCGAGCGCCGGGCGCCGGCTCCTCGAAGCGGAACACGAAGTCGGGGCTCGCCAAGACGCCTTGAAGCGCCGTCCGCACGCCGATGTCGAAGTCGCCCTGCGCCGCGCCCAACGCGAACAGCTCCATGAGGCCGTCGATCTCCGGCTCCGAGACGGGACGGCGGAAGGCGCGTGCGGCCAGTCCGCCCACGATCTCCCGGGCGCACGACGCTTCCGCCGGCCGGCAGGTCATGATCCGCTCCCACGTCGGGGTGCGCGAGACGCCGGTCACGTCGTAGGGTCCGCCGATCGTCATGTCCCGCAGGTGGGCCAAGCCGGTGATCCCGTAGGAGTAGCCGATCTTCTTGTCCGCCAGCGACCAGCCGTGGGGCGAAGTCAGGTCCTCCACCGGCCCCTCCGCCACCTTGAGGAACGCCGCCGACACGCGGTGCGGCCCGGCCGAGACCTTGATCGGGTCTGTGACCACTTCCACGCCCTGCGGGTCCTGCCGGTGCATCCAGCGGTCCATGGGAAGGAGCGCGACTCGGGCGCCGTCGATCGACACTTCCACATGCTCGTCGAAGGGTGCCGTTTGCCCGAAGAAGTTGCCGGTGGACTCGTGCTGGAAGGCCAAGCGGAAGAAGTACTCGCCGTCCGCCACGAAGTTGTGCACGACCGAGATGCCGCCCCGGGTGCCGATCGGCGCACCGGGCACGTGATCGCGCTGCTCGGCGTAGCGCGAGACTTCGTATGTGCTCTCCGACGGGGTGGCGGCGGCGTCTCCCAGCGCCAGGCGACTGACTTCGCTGGCGGCGGTCAGGTACGCCTCCAGCAGCGTGGCCGAGAGGTTCTGCACGTCGGCGATGTTGTCGAATCCAGCACTCACCGTCTCGCCGGGCAAGTACGCGGAGGCGTCGATCTCGATCCCCAGCAGGTCGTGGACGGCGCGCTCGTACTCGGCCCGGTTGAGGCGCTGGAAGGTGCGGCTCCCCGGGTTCGGGCTGGTGGCCGCGGCCTCGTCGATCGTCCTCTCCATCGATGCCGCCAACCCTTCGAGGACCTGAGGCTCGGGACGCCGGACGCCAGGCGGCGGCATCATGCCCGCTCGCAGCTTGCGGATCATCTTCTCGGCCACGACGACGTTGGCGAGGGGGTCGGCGGCGTCGAACTCCTCCAGCGACAGATTGCCTACCAGCCGCCGCTCGTTGTGGCAGCGGACGCAGTACTGCTCGACGACCTCGTTGTCGGGACCACCGCCCACGTTCGGGACGCCGGCAAGATCGGCTGCCCCCGGAGCGTGCGGCCCCGCCGAAGCCAGCGGGGGTTCCGGCGCCGTCGGGTCGGCGGTCAGGCCCAGACCCAGCACGGCGACGGTCGTCAGCAGGTAAGCGAACCTCGTCATGGCAACAGCCCCGTGTTTCCTCGGCGGATTCGGATTCCTCTGCGAACTCGTGACTGGATACAATAAGGCGGGTGTTCGGGTCCCGCCAGCGGTTCGGGAGCCCGCCGGCGACCCCCGGTCAGTCGCTGCCCGCTTCCAGCACGACGACCAGCGTCATCTGCTCGCCGTCGCGCAGGACCACCACCTCCACCTCGTCGCCGGGCTCGAACTCCTGCAGCGCGTACATGTAGCCGTACACGTCCTCGACCTGGTGGTCGCCGAAGCGGACGATCACGTCTCCGCCCTTCAGCCCCGCCTTGGCAGCCGGACTTCCATCGCGAACCCCGGTGATGCCCATGCCGCCCGACTCTCGCGAGTAGTCGGGGATCGTCCCTACCCGCACTCTGAAGCCGCTTCGCACCGTGCTGCCGTCGCCCGGGGCCGTTGCACCATGGGGGTTGCCCGCTCCCTCCACCGGGGTCAGAGCCGCCGCGACTTGGTTTGCCGGCGCCAGCTCCCCCACGACCGCCGCCACCAAGTCGGCCACCCGCTCCATGCCGTCGGCGTTGACCAGCTCCCAGTCGTCCTCCACTCGGTGGTACTCCGGGTGGGTGTTGGAGAAGAAGTGCAGCACCGGGATGCCCCGGGCGTAGAAGGAGCTGTGGTCCGACGCGCCGAAGCCGTCGCCGACGAGCTGGAGATCAAGAGGCGCGGTGGTGCGGCGGTTGGCCCGCTCGACGACGCTCGGCCACTCCTCCGCCGTGGCCGTGCCGAAGACGGTGAGCGCGTCGTTCTGTACTCGGCCCACCATATCCAGGTTGAGCATCGCCTCGACGCTCTCCAGCGGTACCAGCGGCGATTCGACGTAGTGGGCCGACCCCCACAGACCCCGCTCCTCGCCGGTGAAGGCGATGAACACGACGTCGCGGGACAACGGCGGGCCAGCCGTCAGCCGGCGGGCCACCTCGAGCACGACTGCGGTGCCCGAGGCGTTGTCGTCCGCGCCGTTGTGGACGGTCCCGGTCGCGTCGGGCGAGAGGGAGCCTTCGCCGCCGAGTCCGAGGTGGTCGTAGTGGGCGCCGACGATCAGGGACGGGACGCGGTCGCTGGCGCCCGAGCCGCGCAGCACCGCCGTCACGTTGCGGGCCTCCCGGCGCACCGGCGTCACGTCCACCGAGAGGGACGCCCAGGCGGGTGCGTCTCCACCTTCGGCCGCGTCGCGCACTTCGGCAGCGGCCTTGCCGCGAACGGCGACGACCGGCACCGAGAGAGCGGCCCGCCGTTCCCCGGACAGCGCAGGCAACGGGTCGTCGGCAGCCAGCAACACGATCACGGCGACGACGCCCATGCGGGCCGCCGCGCTCGCCACCTGGTGAGGATCCGGCGACCCGGCGGCCACCAAGACCTTGCCGTTCAGATCGTGGCCGGTGGCGGCGCCAAGCTCGTCGGCTACGACGGTCGCTGCCGCCAACGGACCTCGAACCGTCGCCGAGGCCGAAAAGCCGTACGGGATCCACTCGCTGTGCAACGCGTACTCCACGGCGCTCGAACCATCCTCCAGCGCAAGCCGCAGGTCAGTGCCGGCGGCGGCGCTGCCGGTCCGCACCTCCCACGCCTGGAAGTAGCTCCCGTCCTCGCCGGCGGGCGCGAGCCCGAGAGCCGCGAACTGGCCGGCTAGGTAGTCGCCCGCGCAACGCTCCCCCGGGGTCGCGACGGCTCGGCCTTCGAGGCGGTCGTCGGCCAAGTAGCGAACATGAGCCAGCGCGCCGTCGAACCCCGCCGCGAGCTCCGCCGGCTCGGGGCAACGCCAAGCGGGGTCCTGGGCGACGAGACCCGGAGCCAGCACGGCCGCAAGGCCCGCGGCGCCCACGGTTCCCGCCAGGCCGGCGCGAGCCGTGGCACGCAACGGCGTCGTCTCCCCGGTCAGCGGATGATGGCCAACGGGAGCAGGACCACGTATCCCAGCACCAGCAGCACCGGCGCCAGCGAGATCGAGCCCTGGCCCAGCAGGAAGTACCCCGCGGCGATCGTGGCCAAGCCCCCCAGTGCGAACCAAAGGTTGGTCACCGTGAACTTGAGGGACGGCACGGATTGGGACGTTTCCTTCGCTCTCATGACCGGAGGCTACCAAGAGCGGTGGCGGGAGTCAACCGTCCCGCGCGCCCACTCCTGCGCCGTCGCCAGTTCCGGCGGCAGAGGCGCCTCGAACTCCATCGGCGCCCCCGTCGCTGGATGGGCGAACGACAACCGGCGGGCGTGGAGGAACTGGCGCGGGGTCCGCCTAGCCAACTCCTTGGCCCAACGGCCGGCGTCGCCGGCGAACCCCCGTTCCCGCCCCGCACCGTAGACCGAGTCTCCCACCACCGGATGGCCGATCGCTGCGGCGTGAACTCGAATCTGGTGCGTCCGACCGGTCGCCAGTTCGGCCTCGCACAAGCACGCCGCCGCCCACGTCTCCAAGAGACGGAACCGGGTACGGGCCGCGCGCCCCCCCTCTTCCGCCACCGCCATCCGGGTCCGATCTCCTGGGTGGCGGCCGATCGGGCGGTCCACGACGACCGGGGACTCTGCCAGCCGGCCCCACAGCGCCGCCACGTAGACGCGTCCGACCCGCCGAGCCTTCAGCGCTTCGGAGAGCGCGCGGTGCGCCAAGTCGGTCTTGGCCACGACCAGCAAGCCCGACGTGTCCCGGTCCAGACGGTGCACGATGCCCGGCCGCAGCTTGCCGCCGATCCCCGAGAGGTCTCGCACGTGGTGCAGCAGGGCGTTGACCAGGGTCCCGTCGGGGTGGCCCGGCGCCGGGTGGACCACGAGCCCCGGCGCCTTGTTCACCACGACCAGGTGGCGGTCCTGGTAGACGATCGCCAGAGGGATCTCCTGGGCTTCGGCGCGCAAGGGGGCCGGCGGCGGCACGCGAGCCTCGATCTCCTGCCCCGCCACCACCGGATCCGACTTCTTGGCGACGCGACCGTCCACGAGCACGCAACGATCGACGATCAGCGAGGCGACGCGGCTGCGGGAGAGCCCAAGCCGCTCCGCCAAGTAGGAGTCGATCCGTCCGCCCGCGTCGTCGCCGACGGTCAAGCGGTGCAGAGCGTCAGGCGACAGGCGACAGCCCCAGCACCAGTACCTCCCCGTCGGCGACCACCTCCCGGCGATGCGCGAAGCCCTGCTCCCGTCCGTAGTCGTCTCCGGCTTCGACGACCGCGTCCACCGACACGGCCAGGGTCTCCCGCGCGATGACGGCTTCGTGCTCCCGGACCGACGTCCGCACCTGCTCGCTGCCTGCGACGCCCAAGCGGATCCGGTCAGTGATCTCCAGTCCCGAGTCCCGACGCAGCCGTTGAATCCGGTTCACCAGCTCGCGCGCCAGCCCTTCCCGGCGGAGCTCTTCCGTAACCGTCGGGTCCAGAGCCACAGCGTACTTCCCCTCGGCGCGCACCACCCAGTCCCCGCTGGCCTCCTCGACGACAGCCGTGTCGGCGGGTCCAATCTCTTGCGCCTGCCCTCCCACGACCACTTCCGCCGAACCGCCGTCCCGCACGCTCTGCAACTCGTCTTGGCTCATCGCCCGGATCGCCGCCGCGGCGTCTTGGGTGAGCTTTCCGAACCGGCGTCCCAGCACCCGGAAGTTGGGGCGCGCCACCAGCACGGCGAACCCGTCCGCCGAGCCGGCGAACTCGACGGACCTCACGTTGATCTCGTCGAGCAGGAGCCGCAGCACGCCGCTGGACAGGGGACCGGGCGCTGCGTCGTCGCCGGCGCCGGGCACCACCGCCACGATCCGCGCCAAGGGCTGCCTTACCCGAACCCCAGCCTCCTCCCGGGCGGCCCGGGCCAGCGTGCACAGGCTTCGCGCGTGGGCCATCTCGGCCTCCAGCGCCGGGTCCGAAAGCGCCGCGTCCGCCTCCGGGAAGCGCTCCAAGTGGCTGGAGTCGCCCGTGAGCGCCCGGTGGAGCCAGTCCGAGGTGAACGGCGCGACGGGCGCGATCAGCAACGCCACCGTCCGCAGCGCGCGGTGAAGGGTCGAGAACGCCGCCGCGGAGTCCGCCGGGTCGGTGTTTCCCCAGAAGCGTGGACGGGCACGACGGACGTACCAGTTGGACAGGTCTCCGTCCACGAACGCCGCCACCTGCCGGTAGGCCCGCGTCGGGTTGTAGTCGTCCAGCTCCGCCCGCACTCGTTCCACGAGGCCGTCGAGCCGCGACAGGAGCCATCGGTCCAGCGTCGTCCGGGCTTCCGCGGTGCCGCCTGGCGCCCACTTCTCCACGTTCGCGTAGAGCGCGAAGAACCGATACGTGTTGAGCAGGGTGTCGAAGAAGCGGGCCCTCGCCTCCCGCACGCCTGCCGGGTCGAAGCGGGTGGGCAGCCACGGGTTGCTGACCGTGATCATGTACCACCGCACGCCGTCGGCGCCGTGATCCGCCACGGCCTCCCAAGGGTCCACCACGTTGCCCCGGGACTTGGACATCTTGCGGCCTTCGGCGTCCAGGATCAGGTCGTTGACGACCGCGTTCCGAAAGGCCGGTCCCAGCCCCAGCATCGTGGAGATGGCGTGGAGGGAGTAGAACCATCCGCGCGTCTGATCCACGGCCTCGCAGATGAAGTCGGCGGGGAAGTGGCGCTGGTACTGCTCCCGGTTCTCGAACGGGTAGTGCCACTGGGCCCAGGGCATGGCGCCCGAGTCGAACCAGACGTCGATCACCTCCGGCGTGCGACGCATCGTCGCCCCGGTTTCGGGACAGCTCCACGTCACGTCGTCGATGAACGGCCGGTGGGGATCGAACTCCGCCGGCAAGCCGCCCGCCTTTTCCGCCAGCTCGGCGAAGCTGCCGATCCAGTCGACCCGCTCCGGGTCCTCCTCCGACACCCACGCCGGCAGCGGCGTCCCCCAGTAGCGGTCCCGAGAGAGCGCCCAGTCCACGTTTCCCTTCAGCCACTCGCCAAAGCGGCCTTCCCCCACATCCTTCGGATGCCATTCCACCTGCGCGTTGTTCTCGAGCAGCTGTTGCCGCAGCGACGAGGTGCGGGCGAACCAGCCGTGACGAGCCATGTAGGCCAAGGGTGCGCCGCACCGCCAGCAGTGGGGGTACGAGTGGACCTTGCGCTCCGACGCGAAGACCAGTCCCCGAGCCTTCAGGTCGTCGGTGAGGGGCTGGTCGGCGTCCTTGAAGAAGATGCCGCCCACGAGCGGCGTCTCCGGGGCAAACGTTCCGTCCGTGCGAAGGGGCTCCAGCAGCGCCAGTCCGAGGTCCTTTCCCGCCTGGAAGTCGTCGGCGCCGTAGGCGGGGGCCAAGTGCACGATCCCCGATCCCTCCTGCGCCGACACGAAGTCGCCGGACACGATCTCCCAAGCTAGACCTCGGGCCTTCTCCTCGGGCACCAAGTCGAAGGGACGTCGGTACCGCTTGCCGACCAACTCCGACCCAGGAACGGCACCCCGTATCCGCTCTTCGCCGAAGAGCTCCGTCGCCCGGTCCCGCGCCGCCACGATCCGCCGGCCCTCGTGCTCGACCTCCACGTACTCGATCTCTGGGTTCACCGCCAGCGCGACGTTGGCGACCAGGGTCCACGGCGTGGTGGTCCAGACGAGGACGTGCCTGTCCGAGCCGTCGAGCAGCTCCAGCGTCACGTACAGCGATGGGTCCTCCACGTCCTGGTAGCCCAGGGACAGCTCGTGGGACGACAGCACCGTCTGGTCCGCCGGGCACCAGGGGACGACCTTGTGGCCCTTGTAGAGGAGGCCCCGATCCGCCAGCTGCTTCAGCACCCACCATACGGACTCCACGTATTCGGCGTGGAAGGTCACATAAGGCCGGGAGTAGTCCAGCCAGTAGCCGATCCGCTCCGAGAAGCGCTCCCACTCGTCTTTGTAGGTGAAGACGGACGTCCGGCACTGCTCGTTGAACCAGGCGATGCCCCGTTCTTCGATCTCCCTCTTGTCCGCGATCCCCAGCTGCTTCTGGGCTTCGATCTCCACCGGCAGGCCGTGGGTGTCCCAGCCGGCGATGCGGGTGACGTGCTTGCCCAGCATCGTCTGGTAGCGGCAAACCAGGTCCTTGATCGCTCGGCTGATGACGTGGTGGAGTCCCGGGCGGCCGTTGGCGGTGGGCGGGCCCTCGAAGAAGACGAATTCGGGTCCGTCCCGGGTGGCGTCCAGCGAGCGCTGGAAGGTGGCCTCCTCGCGCCACTTCTCGAGGACGGACTCCTCCAGGGCGACCAGGGACGGCGGCGGATCGGGGTAACGCACAGGGTTTAGGCGGACTGGGGGTCGGGTGCGGCGGGTGCGTCCAGCCCGGCCACGACGGCGGCGACCAAGCGCGTCAGCTTGGGTTCGGCGGCCGCGGCGGTGGCGATGATCTTAGCCACGTCGGCCTCCTCCAGCGCGTCGGGGAGGCATTGGTCGGTGATCACGACGACGGCCAGGACCCGCATCCCCATGTGGCGGGCGCCGATCACCTCGGGCACGGTGGACATCCCTACCACGTCGGCCCCTAGGGCGCGGAGCATCCTGTACTCGGCTCGGGTTTCCAGCTGGGGACCGGCCACGGCCACGTAGACGCCTTCCCGGAGCGCCACGCCCTGGGCCATCGCCACGGCTGCGGCGGCTCGCCGCAGTTCGGGGTCGTAGGGCGAGGACATGTCGGGAAAGCGGGGACCCAGTTCGTCCAGGTTGGGGCCGACCAGGGGAGTGTCGCCCAGCAGGTTCACGTGGTCGTTGAGCATGACCAGATCGCCGGGCGCCCAGAGGGGGTTCATGCCCCCGCACGCCCCGGACACGAGGAGGACGTCGGCGCCCAGCAGCTTCATGACCCGCACTGGGAAGACCACCTCCCGCAGGGACCAGCCCTCGTAGCAGTGCATGCGACCCTGCATCGCCACCACTGGAACGCCTTCCAGCGTGCCCAGCAACAGCTTGCCGTGGTGGCTCTCTACCGTGGCGCGGGGGAAGTGAGGCAGGGCTTCGTAGGGGATCTCCGCCTCCACGTCCATCGCCCGGGCCAATCGGCCCAGACCCGTGCCCAGGACGATCGCCGCACGGGGCTTGATCTCGCTGACCGCCCGGACAGCGGCCACCGCCTCCCGGAGCCGCGCCGTCTCGCCGGCCGCCGTGAACGCGGTCATCGGGGTCGGGGCCCCAGCAGCGTCGTACCCAGCCGAACCATCGTGCTCCCCTCCTCTACCGCCGTCTCAAAGTCGTTGGACATGCCCATGGAGAGCTCCCGGGCGTCGAACCCCTCGATCCCGGCCGCGGCCTCCAGCAGCTCGCGAGTTCGCCTGAAGGTGGCGCGGACGACAGCGCGGTCTTTCGTGAACGGCGCCATCGTCATGAGACCGACGGCGGCAAGGCCCGGCAGGGCGGACACCTCGGCGATCCCCTCCAGCGCCTCCGCCAACGCCTCCCGCGACGTTCCCGCCGCCGGGAACCCCCCCTTCGCGGCCTCGCCGGAGGCGTTCACCTGCACCAGCACGGGAAGCCGCCTCCCCGCCCCTTCCGCGGCGCGCGAGAGCCTTCCCGCCAGGCGGATCGAGTCCACGCTGTGAAGGATCGTCGCCAAGCGGGCGGCCCGTGGGGCCTTTCGGCTCTGCACGTGGCCGACCATGTGCCATTGGACGCCCCGCCCTTGGAACGCCAGCGCCTTCCCTTCCAGCTCCTCCACACGGTTTTCCCCCACGTCCGCAAGCCCCGCGCCCAGCACGGCCTCGACGGCCTCCGGGGGATGTCCCTTCGTCACAGCGACGATCCGCACCGCTCCGGGTTCCCTTCCGCTCCGCTCGGCGGCGGCGGCGATCCGCTCGAGGACCCGGGGCAGCGATTCCCCGAGGCGGCGGCGAAAGTTCGGCAAGCTCATGGCAAAAGCGCCCCGCCGGCCACATGGGACCGGCGGGGCGCTCCCGCCCTCCCGGAAGCCGGAACGCGACTAGGTCGTGGTGAACGTAATCGGGAGGGATATCCAGACCGGAACCTTCTTGTCCCGGTTCAGGGCCGGGGTGAACTCGAAGACGTCGGCCACCCGCAGCGCCGCCTCGTCAAGCGCCGAGTGCCCGGAGCTCTGGTCGATCCTCGTGTCCTGCACCATGCCTTCTTCGGTGATGAAGAAGTGGACCCTGACGGTGCCCCCGATGCCGGCGTCCCGAAGCAGCGGCGGATACTCGCGCTGCAAGGCGCGCTGCACTTCGCGCTCGTTCTTGAGGCCGGGCCTGACGGTGTAGGGTGTGAAGGTGGGCGCGGCCGAGATGTCCGTCTCGACCTCCGACGGCGGAGGAGGAAGGTCCTCCACCGGGTTCTCCTCGAAGGTGGTGATGGCGATCGTGATGTCTTCTTCGATGACCGCGTCTGCGATCACCGGCGTGGCGGGACGGGCGATCGCCTCCGGCGGGGGCGGGATCTCGACCTCCGGCGGGATGTCTATGGCCTCCATCTCGTCGACGGAGAAGCTCACGTCCTCGGCCTGGAGCTCGGGCCAGAACGCGAAGATCGCGAAGTGGACCACGGTCGCCGCGATCATGGAGCCCCAGAACCACCCGGAGAACGACCGCTTGAACCGCTCGTTGGCCGTGGCGACGCTATCGGCGACGTTCGTCTGCTGCTCGGTGGTGTGCTCGCTCATCGTCTTTCCCTCGTCATGCTTTGTTCGAGTTCGGTCGCGAATACGACCCGGACTACGCCTGCGGAAACCAGCTCTTGCTGAACCAGGTCGATGAACCGGTAAGGCACGGACCGGTCCGACCGGACAGAGATCACCAAGCTCCGGTTGCTTACGTACATCGGCGCCACGAGGTCGCTCAGCTCCGCCATCTGCCGCTGCACGTCGTTGACGAAGATGTCGCCGTTGGGCTCCACCCAGATGTTCAGGATATTCTTCTGCTTCTCATCGATCTTCTCCGTGGCTTCGGCGGCGGCCCAGTCGATCGGCCGGTCCTTGTCCGTCTGGAAGACGGTCGAAACCATGAAGAAGATGAGAAGGAGAAAGGCGATGTCGGCCATCGACGAGGAAGGAATCTCCTGCGACGCCTTCGACTTTCGTTGCAGACCCCCGGATTTCAGGCCCATAGCCTTGCTACTCCAGCAGTTGGAGGGAGATGCGCTCGGCGCCCGCCGTGTGCAGGGCGTCGAGAACGTCGATCATGAAGCGGTACTGCGTGTCCGGATGGGTCTTGACCGCCGCGATGAGGTTCGGGTTCTGAACCACATCCTGGCGCCAGATCGCCTCCACGTCGTTGGGGCGGACCGTCTGTTCCTGCTGGCTCTCGCCCCGCTTGATCGTCACCGCCCCGTTGGGGTTCACGACGATGTGAAGGATGTTCTTCTGGCTGACCTCGACCTCCACCGACTCTTCCGGCAGCACGATCGAGAGTCCCTTGTCCTTCGGGAACGTCGTCGTGACCAGGAAGAAGATGAGGAGAAGGAAGGCGATGTCGGCCATCGACGAGGATGGGATCTCGTCGGAGACCTTCGACTTCTTGCCGCCCAGAACCGCCACTTGGATGACCTCCGTTCTCGGGTAACCGCTTGCCTGCTATCCCTGGGACAGTACCCGCAACGTTCCGTCGCGTTCCATGTCCCAAGCGATGTTGAGGATTTTTTGGGTGCTCTGCTCCATGTCCACGATCAGCTTGTCAATCCGCGTCACGAAGAAGTTGTAGCCGATGTTTACCGGAATTGCGATCGTCAGCCCCGCCGCCGTGGTGAGGAGCGCCACCTTGATACCCCCGGCTACGAGCCCCGGTTCCACGTTGCCCGCGGCCTCGATCGACGAGAACGCCAGGATCATCCCGGCGACCGTCCCCAGGAAGCCCATCAGCGGCGCCACGTTGGCCACCGTCGCCAGGATCACCAAGCCCCGCTCCAGGAAGCCCAGCTCGATCGTTCCCGCGGTGGAGATCACCTGCTCCAGCTCCCCCTCCGCCACCGTCCGGTTCTTGATCCGCCGGAGTCCGGCCAAGAGGATGGCGGCTGCCGGTCCCGGCGTGGACGCGGCGATCTCCGCGGCTTCGTCCAGGTTGCCACCGGCCGCGGCCTCTTCCACCCGCTGGAGCAGCGCCACCGTGCTTCGGTGCGCAAGCCACAGGGTCCACGCCTTGGCGATGATGACGCCCAGAGCGATCAGCGAACAGACGACGAGGGGGTACATCATGAGCCCGCCGTCCGCGAAGAGGGTGAGTAGCTCGTAGCTGTTGTTCAAGGTCGGCTCCGGGAGTGGAAGCGTCGGTCTGGCGTGGCGGGAGGAGGGCAGCCGGAAACTACGTCAATGTAGGAAGGCGTTTCGGCAGGGTCAACAAGTTATGTTGGGAGACACCTCGGCGACAGGGCGGGAGGGCAGGCGGTCAAAGTGAACGGGATTCTCCGACAGCTGGACTTCCTCCGGCCCGGATGGGGCGACTTGGCGGAGATCGCCGTCGTGTTCCTGCTCGTCTACCGGGTCCTGCTGCTCATCCGCGAGACCCGGGCGATGCAGATGCTGCTGGGGGTCCTCCTGCTCGGAGCGCTTCACCTGCTGTCCGTGGTTCTGGACTTCTCGGTGATCCGCCGCCTCGTCGAGAACATCTTCCAGTACGGGGCGATCGCGGCGCTGGTGGTGTTTCAGCCCGAGATGCGGGCGGCGCTGGCCCGTTTGGGGGAGAGCCGGCTGGTGGGACTGCTGACGCCGGCCCGGGAGACGAAGATCGTGGACGGGATCGTCGAAGGCGCGGTGCAGCTGGCCCGGGCGCGGACGGGAGCGATCCTGGCGGTCCAGCGCGAAACGGGCCTCAGGGACTACGCACGGTCCGGGAGCCCGGTGGAGGCGAAGTTGTCGCCCGAGCTCCTCCGTTCGATCTTCGCGCCTCAGTCCCCCCTTCACGACGGGGCGGCGATCGTGGTGGGAGACGTGATCAAGACCGCTCGCGTGATCCTGCCTCTGACCGAGAACCCGGTGGGCGACAGGTCGCTGGGCACGCGGCACCGGGCGGCGATCGGGCTCAGCGACGAGACCGACGCCGTGGTGATCGTGGTGAGCGAGGAGACGGCGCGGATCTCCGTGGCCCGGCGGGGGCGGATCGAAGTAGGCGTGGACGCAGCCCGGCTCCGGGAGATCCTCGAGCGCTCCGTGCCCAGGGCGGGGCTGGAACTCTAACCGAGGGGGACGCTGGACTAGCCCGGCGACGGCAGTGGTTCCGGGACGGCCAGCTGCGGCGTGGCGGGCGCCGGGGCCTCGTGGCCGGGGAGTCCGAGCTGGAGCTGGTCCTCCTCGACTTCCACCACCATCGGCGGAAGCTCCTTCCCCTCCAGCAGCATCTGAATCTCGTCGCCGTTCAACGTCTCCCGGTCCAGCAGCGCCACCGCGATCGACTCCAGCAGCTCCCGGTTCTCGGCCAGCACGCCTCTTGCCCGGGCGAGGGCGTCGTCCAGGATGCGCTTCACCTCTTCGTCCACGCGGCGCGCGGTGTGCTCCGACACCTCCCGACGCTGGACCAGCTCCCGCCCCAGGAACACCTCGTGCTCCGAGTCGCCCACGGCCATGAGGCCGATCCGGTCCGACATGCCGAAGCGCGTGACCATCCGGCGCGCCATCGCCGTCGCCCGCTCGATGTCGTTGCCGGCACCGGTCGTCACCTTCTCCTCGCCGAACGTCATCTCCTCCGCCACTCGACCGCCGAAGAGCATCGCCAGCTGGCCGTTGAGCCAGTCCCGCGTGTAGGAGTGGCGGTCCTCCTCGGGGAGCGAAGCCGTGATTCCCAGCGCGTGGCCCCTAGGAACGATCGTCACCTTGTGGACCGGGTCCAGGCCCGGGACCTTGACGCCGATCACGGCGTGGCCGGCCTCGTGGTACGCCGTCAGCTTTCGCTCCGACTCGGTGAGGACCATGCTCTTCCGCTCGGTGCCGAGCATGACCTTGTCCTTGGCCCGCTCGAAGTCCTCCATCGCCACATGGTCCACGCCGCGGCGGGCCGCGAAGAGGGCGGCCTCGTTGCAGATGTTGGAGAGGTCGGCGCCGCTCAGCCCCGGGGTCCCCCGGGCGACCAGCGACAGCTCCACGTCCTCGTCCAGGGGAAGCTGCTTGGCGTGGACGCGAAGGATTCCCTCGCGACCCTTCAGGTCCGGGAGGTCCACCACGACTTGGCGGTCGAAGCGGCCGGGACGGAGGAGGGCCGGGTCCAGCACGTCGGGACGGTTGGTGGCGGCCAGGAGGATGACGCCTTCGTTGGCCTCGAAGCCGTCCATCTGAACGAGGAGGGCGTTGAGGGTCTGCTCCCGCTCGTCGTGGCCGCCTCCCAGTCCGGCGCCCCGATGGCGCCCCACGGCGTCGATCTCGTCCACGAAGATGATGCACGGAGCGTGGGCCTTCCCCTGCTCGAAGAGGTCCCGAACCCGGGACGCCCCCACGCCGACGAACATCTCCACGAAGTCGGAGCCCGACATCTGGAAGAAGGGGCGGCCCGCCTCTCCGGCGACGGCGCGAGCCAGCAGGGTCTTGCCGGTGCCCGGAGGACCAACCAGGAGAACGCCCTTGGGGAGGCGGCCCCCTAGCCTGGAGTACTGGGGCGGGTCCTTGAGGAACTCGACGATCTCCTCCAGCTCGTCCTTGGCTTCCTCGGCGCCGGCCACGTCCCCGAAGTTGACCTGGGGCTTGTCGGGGCTGATGAGCTTCGCCTTGGAGCGCCCGAACTGGAACGCCTTGTTCCCCCCGCTTTGGATCGAGCGCACGATCCATATCCAGAACGCGATGAGCAGAAGCCACGGCAGGAAGCCCAGGAGGACCCCCCACCAGGCCGTCCCCTGCGGCTTGGCGGTGATCTCCACGTCCTGGGCCCGCAGCTCTTCCTCGAGCGCGACGACGGCGCCGGGCACCAAGTCGGTGCGAAACTCGTGGACGTCGGTGCCGGAAGGCAGGGTGATCGTGTTCTTCAGCTCGCCTTCGACACGGCTCTCGCCGAAGAAGGTCACCTTGAGGACGTTCTCGGCGTCGATCTGCCGGTGAAACTCCGACAGCGCGAGCATGTCGGTTCCGTCGTCGGCTTGGCGCATGAACTGGAACGCCAGCACGGACATGAGGGCGAGAAATATCCAGAACGACGCCGCGCGGGGCGCGCCCGAGAGCTTGATGGCGCCGGGCTTCTTCTCGGCCTTCTTGGCCGGCTTCTTGCCGCCCGGGTCCTCGGCGTCGCCGCCGGGCTTCTCGGTCTTCTTCTTGGAAGGCTTTTCGTCTGCCATTCAGATCGACCCGATGCAGGGAAGGTGCCGGAAGTCCTCGCCGTACCCCAGGCCGTAGCCCACCACAAACTCGTCCGGCGCGTCGAAGCCGACCCAGCGAGGTTCCAGGCGAAGCTGGGCCCGCCGCTTGTGGAGGAGGGTGCAGACTTCGAGGCTCGCTGGGTTCCGGTCCAGCAACAGCGGGATCAGGTGGTTCATCGTCGTGCCGCTGTCCACGATGTCCTCCACAAGGATAACACTTCGGTCTTGGAGGTCGGCACGGGGGTCGTAGAGGAGCTGGACCTCGCCGCTGCTCACGGTCCCCGTCCCGTAGGAGGAAACGCGGATGAAGTCGACCTGGATCGGACGGGGGATCCGGCGCACCAAGTCGGCGATGAAGATGAAGGACCCCTTGAGCAGGCCCAGGATCAGAACCTCGGCGTCGGGCGGGTAGGCGTCGCCGATCTGACGGCCCATCTCCGCGACCCTGGCCTCGATCATCGCTTCCGAGAAGACGATGCGGCGGAGGCTCTCTTCGCCCAGCTGGCTGCGGGCCAGGGCTTCGATGGCGGCGGCGGTCACGGGGCACCGGCGCCGATGCAGGCGTCGAGGCCGTCGATGCGGACGCCGACCCAGCAGGGAGGCGCGGCAGCGGCCGAGGGGCGGGCGGAGGAGGGGCGGACGGACGGGCGGGCGTCGGCCGCCTCGAACGCAGGATTCGCCAGCCCAGGGACCCACAGGACCTTCCCCGCGGCGTCGGTGAGCACGGGGTAGCCGGTTCGGCAGTCGCTTGGGATACGCGCCTCCAAGAGGACCTTCTTGACCTTCTTCTTGCCGTAGGGCACCGCGATCCGGTCGCCTGGCCGCCAGGGACGGACGGCCAGTGGAAATCGTACATCTCCGGGGACGAAGGGCGCAATGGAGGGGAAGCCGTCCGGCGGTGCAGGACCCCAGGCCGCGCAGACCTCCAGTCTCCCGTGGGCGAACCGTCCCTCCCCTTCCCCTTCGCCGACGAGGAGTTGCGGGGCGGGCTGGGGTGGGGGGTGGGCTTGGGCGTCGGCCGCCGGGTCCGCCGGCTCGATGCGGAGCTGCGCCAAGCTGCGAGTAACCGCGACGCCGCCGGCGACCACGATCCGGCGGCCGCTGGGAGATTCCTGGGCGAAGCGCAGCAGGTCCCGGGTGGCGGCGCGTCCTAGTCGTCCGCCCAGGCGAGAGACGGCGCGGCGGAGCACCAGGGCGAGGACGGCGGCGGGAAGGGTCAGGAGCTTGTCGTGGTCGAGGACGAACTCGCCGGGGGGAGAGGCGGTGCCGGCGGGCACGAGCGCTTTGATCTGGTCGTCCAGCAGGTGGTCCAGCGCCTCGAGGTGAAGGCGAGACGTGCCGGCCAAGGCGGCCAGGGCCGCTGCCGCGCCCGGGACCGACTCTTCGAGGGCGGGGAGGACTTCGCGACGCAGGCGGTTG
This sequence comes from Longimicrobiales bacterium, assembly GCA_958296005.1. Classification (GTDB taxonomy): domain Bacteria; phylum Gemmatimonadota; class Gemmatimonadetes; order Longimicrobiales; family Gaopeijiaceae; genus CATQHQ01. The sequence goes on along the minus strand of CATQHQ010000002.1, from coordinate 746,086 downwards.
CGAGTCCAGCGCAGGTCCTGGTTGGTGGGATCGTCCCGGAAGGGGATGTCGCGTTCGGCAGCGAAGGCGGCGATCTCCCGGCGCCAGAACGTGAGGAGGGGCCGCACCACGCCGGGCGGCCGTTCGGGAAGCACCCCCGTCATGCCCCGTGGGCCGGCTCCGCGCGCGATTCGGAAGAGGACCGTCTCGGCTTGGTCGGCGGCGGTGTGGCCCGTCGCCACGACCGTTCCCGGACCCGCTCGGCGCCTCGTCTCCTCGAAGAACTGGTAGCGGAGCGACCGCCCCTCGGCCTCCGAGCAGACTGGGGAAGGCGCGGTTCGGACGTGGCACGGCACGCCCCATTCGGCGCACTTGGCGGCCACCCAGTCGGCGGTTCGGCTGCTGTGGGGGGCCATGCGGTGGTCCAGGTGGGCGGCGGCGAGGCGGTTGGCGACGAGGCGGTCGGTTCTCTCGCGCCAGCGGACGAGGAGGTACAGCAAGGTCATCGAGTCCAGGCCGCCGGAGACGGCCGCAACCACCGTGGGCGCACCCTTTGGCCATCCGGGTTTCGCAAGGCGGGCAAGGAAGCGCTCTTCCAAGTCGGGGCCGCTCTGGGGGCTCGCTGCCGGAGCGGAGGCGGGACGCGTCACGTCTCTCGGCAGGCCGGAGGCGGCGGACGGCCCGCCACCTCCGCGAGGACGGAGGCGAGCAGGTCGGGGCGGTCGGTCTGGATGCCGTCCACGCCCCAAGCCAGCAGGCGGCGCATCGCCGCGGGCTCGTCCACCACCCATGCGTGAACGGGGATGTTCCGCCGGTGGGCCGCCCGCACGAGCGACGGGGTGAGAAGCGGGAAGGCGCCCCATCGCTCGGAAACCTGGAAGGCGTCGACGGCGGGTAGGTACCAGCGCCCGGCGAGGGGCACCCGATAGGCAAACCAGAACGGCGCCAGCTGTCTTCGGGACGCGCCCCATGGGCCGGCGTGGCCTCGGGCGCCCTTTCGGTTGGCTTCGAACACGGCGCCGATCAGCACTCTGTGCTCCGCGTCGCGGGACTGGACGGCCTCGACCAGAGGCGCCGCCGCCTCCGCAGCCTTGGGCTCTACGTTGATGCGCACCTCCGGGAATGCGTCCAGCACGTCCTCGAAGGCGGGCAGTCGCACGCCCCTTCCCCGGAACGAGAATGCGCCGGACGGGTCCCGGAAGCGGTAGCCGGCGTCCAGTCGCTGCGCTTGCTCCCAGACCATCCCGCGGACAGGGCCGGTTCCGTCCGTCGTGCGGTCCACTGTCTCGTCGTGGATCACCACCAGGCGCCCGTCGGCGGTGAGGCGCACATCCATCTCCAGCACGTCGGCGTCGTACTCATGAACGGCTCGCCGGAACGCCGCCATCGTGTTCTCGGGGGCCAGCTTGGCGCCGCCCCGGTGCGCCATGAGGAGGGGAGCGCCCGCGAAGTACGGGTGGCCCGGGCGGCAACGGGTCCCCAGCAACCGGCGGACGGCGGCGAGCCGGCGAGCTGGGGCGAAGCGGCGGGTCAACCGGGTACTCGCTTGGCGAGGATGTCGTAGGCGCGGCGCGGGAGCGATCGGGCCAAGGTCGCGGCCGACGCCACCTGCCACGGGAAAGAAACCGATGGGCGGCGCGCCAGGATAGCCCGGACGATCCGGTCCACGGCGGGGTCGGCGTCGATGATGAACGGGCGCGGCCGGTCGTCCTTCTCGGTCATCTCCGTGCGGACGAACCCCGGGTTGGCCACCGTCACGGCTACGCCTCGGGGTGCCAAGTCCAGCCGCAGAGACTCGAAGAAGGCGATCATGGCGGCCTTGGAGGCGCTGTACGCCGCTCGCCCCGGCAGTCCACCGAAGCCGGCCAAGCTGGCCACCGCCACCAAGTGGCCGGAACGCCGGCGCAGCATCTCTGGAAGAACGGCCTCGACCGCATGGACCGCGCCGAAAAAGTTGACCCGGAAGATGCGCTCCACCTCTTCGGCGTCCAGGTCTTCGGGAGGCGCGCGGAGGCCGACCCCGGCGTTGGCGACGAGCAAGTCGAGGGGACCCAGCGCCAAGCGGCACTCGGCCACCGCGCTGCGTACCTGTTCCGGGTCGGAGACGTCGCAGACGTGGACGGAGGCGACGCCGTCGTAGTCCCGGATGTCGCCCGCCACCTCTTCCAGCCGCACCTCTCGTCGGGCCGCGAGACCGACCGCCCAGCCCTCTCGGGCGAGTCGAACCGCCAATCCTCTGCCGATCCCCGACGACGCGCCGGTCACCAGGGCGACTGGCGGCGCCGGGGGCGAAGGGCGGGAGCCGGAAGGCATGGCGGGTTCCTCGCTCGCGTGCGCAAATGCAAATCGTGTGGACGACGGCCCGCTGCGGGAAGGGCGCGCGCCCGACCACATGGAGTTCTGAAGGTCGGCCACGGCCGGTTATTCTTCAAGCCATGACGAGCGACAGCGCAACGCCAGCGGTACCCGAGCCGCCCGACGAGCTGGGTGCCCACGTATCGGCGGCGGGCGGCGTGTGGAAGGCGCCGGCGCGGGCTCAAGAGATCGGCGCCAGGGTCTTCCAGCTCTTCACGAAGGCACCCAGCCGGTGGGAGGACCCGGTGCTCTCGCCGGACGCAGCCGTCCGATACCGGGCCGAAGCCGAACGCGTCGGCGCGTCCTTCGTCGTCGTCCACGACTCGTACTTGATCAACTTGGCGTCGCCGGATCCGGTGTTGCAGCGGAAGTCCGCTGAGTGCTTCCGCCGTGAACTGGAGCGGGCCGCGACGCTGGGACTCGACGCGGTGGTCACCCATCCGGGGAACGCGACCGACGGCGACAAGGCGAGCGGCATCGCTCGGAACGCGGAGGCGGTGGCGTGGGCGCTTGAGGCCGCGGACGGGCCCCGGGTCCTGTTGGAGCTGACCGCGGGAGCAGGCACTTCGGTGGGCGGCTCCTTCGAGGAGCTGGCGGAGGTTCTTCGGCAGGTGCCCACTCCGCAACGGGACCGGGTTGGCGTCTGCTTCGACACCTGCCACGCCTGGGTCGCCGGCTACGACCTCCGGGGCGACTTCGAGGGGGTGGTCGCTCGCATGGACGACACCTTCGGCGCGGACCGGATCGGGCTCTTCCACCTGAACGACGCCAAGACCCCGTTCGGCTCCCGGCGAGACCGCCACGAACACATCGGCCAGGGGACGATCGGGCTGGCGCCGTTCCGCCGTCTCATGAACTCGGAGCGGTTCCGCCGGGTGCCCAAGCTGCTGGAGACGCCCAAGGGGCGGGACGCCGTCGCCTCGGACCGGGAGAACCTGCGGATACTGCGGGCGCTTCGGAGCGCGTGAGCCGGCGGCTAGCCTTTCCTCGCGTTGCGGGCTTAAGATTCGGTCATGGCATTCACTATCACGTCCACTGGCATTTCCGACCTGCTGATCCTCGAACCCCAGGTCCACGTCGACGATCGAGGGCACCTGCTCGAGGTGTTCAACGGCAAACGCTTCGCCGAGCACGGCCTGCCCCGTTCCTTCATGCAGGCGAACCACTCCCGTTCGCGACGGGGCGTCGTCCGAGGGCTCCACTTCCAGTGGGACCCGCCGATGGGCAAGATGATGCGCGTGACGACCGGCTCGGCGTTCTTAGCGGCGGTGGACATCCGCCAGGGGTCGCCAACGCTGGGGCGCTGGTTCGGGATGGAGGTCAGCGCCGAGTCGAAGCATCAGCTGTGGGCGCCGGCCGGGTTCGCCCGCGGGTTCTGCGTGTTGAGCGAGTGGGCCGAAGTGCAGTACCTCGGCACCGGCACCTACAACCCGGCGTGCGAGTCGGGCATCCGTTGGGACGACCCGGCTGTGGGTGTGGAGTGGCCGTTGCCGGATGGCGTCGAGCCAGTGCTGTCGGCGAAGGATCGGGTTGCCGGCACACTGGCGGAGTGGCTGGCGCGGCCGGAGGCGGATCGGTTTGAATATGAAGGTTAAGGGTAGGCGGGGCGCTTCGTTGAAATAGCGTCCGGTCAGAGCAGCAAATTGCGGGGGTTCGTTGCGGTTGCGCCGGTATTCAAGTGCTTCGTAACAGTGGAGCCCCTTCGGTTGCGCCGGTTCCTTGACCAATTCGGGCACGTATGCGCTCGGCGACTTGCTTACGCAGGTCGTGAAGCTTGTTGCATTCCCATTCAATGTGGTAGTACTGCCTTGTGTCGAACTGGAGTGCGTTGATCTGGTCCGCTCGACAAGTGGAGATCACGTCGATCCCTAATCCGCGGGCGAAGCCAACCTCGAAGTAGACGCTGCCTCGGACACCGGCATCTCCGTGCGTGAAGTCGGCCACCACGAAGCGACACTGGCGTATCGCTGCCAAGATCGCATCGTCAATCTTGTCTACCTTTAGCTGTCGGTCGATCCTGACCGCGGTGTAGCCCGCGTCTTCGATTCCCGGGCGGATTCCGCGTTCGAATACGTCGTCCATCGATTTGTCGATCCACATCGCCACGAACGCCTCGTTGGACTCGGAGTCGGGCGGCTGGTCCAGCGCATTATAACCCTGTACGGTCACTACAATGGTATAGTTGCTGTCAATCGGCCCGCCCCCGCGTAGCCCACGAATCCAACCCTTGTCAGTCAAGTCGTTGCAGAGGAACGTCAGTTCATCGGTCGTTGTCGATTCTGACCATGCCAATGCCAGCGCATCCGCAACCACACGCAGCGGCGCGTCCGCAACCACACGCAGCAGCGCGTCCGAGGTATCATGACGAAGCAGGAGGATTTCTTTACCAATTGACTCAGAACGTAGTACAAGATACTCCAACAGACGATTAGCACGTTCCGCGACTGGGAGGGAGGGATCGGACCTTGACTTCTCGAGCAACTCTTCGGTTACCATCAGCGGTCGACCTGTTTGCCGTCGGTGGTCAATCAGACGAGTCGTCAGCCGTGCTCGGCTGGGATCGTCAAGGCGACCACGATTCAACTGTAGACGAACCGGATCGTCCTCCGCCGGTATCTCGTATATTCCGCCCGCTCGCGGCGAATCAAATTGCCATGCAACCTCGTCTGGGACTTGGCTAGCGGACGCGAGGTGCTCTGGCCAGATCAGGCAGGACATCTCATGGGTCATTAGAACGGTATCTCTTTCGGTTTCAATAGCTCACGGTGCCACCACGAGACGAATGCTTGCACACATCGTCCGGCCTATCAAGTCCCTTTCCGGCTTCGACAGTTCACGGCGCAACCGCCGCGCACACGGCCATCCAGCAGACTACGCCCACATCATCGGTGGTGATAGGCTCCCGTGCAGGGGGCGGCTCGACGACTCGGAGCCCGAACGCGCGGACCACTCCGGCGATGCGAGAGGCCGCGTCGTTGCGGGTGATGTCCTTGCGCTCGGCCTGCCGCTTGATCTCGCCTAGGGCGCGGCGGACCGGTTGGCTACGGCCCACGCGCAAGGCCTCGTACGCGGTCTCGCTGTCGGGCGGCAGGGTGATGGACGGGTCGACGAGCAGGGTCAGTGCCCACTCTTGGACTTGGCCGACGGATGGGGAGCGGCCCGGTTGGCCGGCGACGCCCGCGCCCTTCTCGTACTCCTCCACGATCGACGCCGACGCCTGTGCCCACGCCTCCTCCAAGCCGATCTCGGCGGCGTCCACGCCGGGGGCGGAGCCAGGGTCGATGCGGCGCAGAATCGCCGCCGGCTCCGAGAGCACGCCGTCCGCGTCCACGTAGCGCCAGTACCGCTCGCCCCGAACCCGGCACGCGAAGAAGACGCCGGGAGCGCCGGACGACGGAACACCTGGGCCTTGACGGAACGCGGCACCGACGCCCCAGGGCAGCCTTCGCAGCTCGTCTCCCCTGCCCTCGGCAAGCTCCCGGCGCAACTCGGCGCGCAACGCCTCGGCGCTGGGGCCGCCTCCACCCACCTGTCCGGCAGGACCGTCGGCACCGGCCCCGCCGCCTTCCGCCTCGTCCAGCAGAGTCTCGTCGCCATCGGCTAGGCGAGCCGCGTAGGTCTGCGTCTCGTCCTCGGCGTCGTCCACGACCTGCACTTCCATGCCGAAGGGCTGGGCGGCCACGATCTTGCGGCGGATCGCGCGTTCCAGCTTGAGGATCACTTCGAGGTCGCCGGGCTCGGGCAGCATCGTGGTCAGGTGCACTTCGGCGTGGGGACTCTTGAGGCGGATGACACGGCCGTAGCGCTGCACCATGCGCTGCGGGTTCCACGGCATGTCGTAGCTGACGACGGCCGCCGCCTGCTGAAGGTTCTGGCCTTCGGAGAGTACGTCGTTGCTCAGCAAGAGGTCCACTTCGCCGTTGGGCGGACGGAAGCCGGGGCGCACGACCGTGTCGGGGCAGAAGCGGGACAGCATGGCGGTGCGCTCGTCGGGGTTCGTCTCGGCACCGACGACGGTTACCCTGCTCCTGCCGTCGGCCGGATCCGGCAAGTGCTCGTGCAAGTACCGCACCGTGTCGGCGAAGGTGGTGAACACCGCCACCTTCTTGGACGGCGACGCCTCCATCACGCGGCGAAGCAAGGCCAGCTTGGGATCGTCCTCGGGACGGAGCTCGGCTAGGCGCGCCCGAATCTCTTCCAGCAGCGCGGCGTCCTGTCGCACATGGTCGCGAAACGACGGATCGTAGTCGCCGGCAGGCTCCTGGTCGCCGTCTTCCGCCAGCGCACCGTCCACCCACTGGGCCAGGGCCGACTCGTCCAGATCGTCGCCCACCGTGCGCAAGCTCTCCGGGCCGGAAATCCAGCCCGAGTCCCAAGCCGCCAGGAACGCCCGGTGCGCCGCCAGCATCCGCGTGACCGTGAGCAAGCAGGCGTGCCAGCACGACTCCAGCCGCTTGAGCACGCCGGACCGCAAGAGCGCGCTCAAGACGACCTCGCGCTTCTCCGGGGAGCGCGTCCTGTGATAGAGGCTGGGGCAGTAGCGGGCCATGTGCAGGGCGTCGATCCGCTCGGCAATGTACTTGGCCAAGCCGGGGCTGGCGTGGTCCAGGTCGTAGCGCTCCGTGGCCAAGCGGGGCTCGGGGAAGGCCACCGGCGTGCCGTCGGGGAAGACCGCGTTGGGGTACTCGCGCACGATGAAGCCGCGGTCCCGGCGCACGCTCACCATGTCCGCAAGCTCGAAGAGAACGTCCGGGTCGAGGTTCTCGGCGTTTTGCTGGTTGGCGCCAGCGCGCATGAACAGGCCCCGCAACGACGGGATGCCCGCGGCTTCGAAGGCCCCGTCGTGACGCGCGAAGGCCATGACCAAGTGGTACAGGTCCCAGAGGCCGTTGTTGATCGGCGTGGCGGTCAGAAGCACGAGGTCCTTGGGTTCGCCGCCCAGCAGACGCGAGAGCGCGCGGTACCAAGTCGTGCTCGGGTTGCGCAGTGCGTGGGCTTCGTCGAACACGACTAGTCGGTAGGCCTCCTTGTCGTTGGACAGCGCCCGCTTGCCGAGGGTGCCTCTGTGGCCCGACAGCGCGGGGCCGGCCAGCTGTGGATCGTTGGCGAACTCCTGGTAGCTGACGACTTGGGCGGGCAGGCGCGTCTGGTGGAGCCGCTCCCGCCAGTGGTCGCGCAGCTGCGCCGGCACCACGAGCAACACGTGGAGGCCTCGCCGGATCGCATACTCCTCCACGAACGCTAGGCCGATCTCGGTCTTGCCGGTGCCCACGCCGTCGGCGTAGACGACGCCTCGCCGCCGCTTCACGATGGCGAGCGCGCGCTGGAAGCCGTCGTCTTGGAACCGAGCCAGTTGGACGGCGTTTGGGGACGGGGCCTCGTCGTCCTCGTCCATGTCGTCGCCCAGCAGCTCCAGCAGGGCGCGCAAGTAGACGGTGCGGGGATCAAGCAGGCCGGGGTCGGGGAACAGCAGCTCGCGCAACCGATCCTTGAAGTCGTCGGATTCGTCCCAGAGCGTGTCGAACCATTGGACGGCCCGCTTTGCCACGGGCGGATCGTAATGGACGAGCCCCAGTTCCAGGTTCCGCCACATGCCCGCCGAGGTCAGGTTGGCCGACGTGACCAAGGCCGCACGGGCGTCGTCGGCATCGCCGAACAGGTACGCCTTCCCGTGAAGGAACTTGTGCACGTAGCGCCGTACGGCCACGTCGGGCCGGTCCAGCCAAGCTTCGACGGCGAGCAGCCGCTTCAACGCCCGGCTCGGCGGGAAGCGGGACAGGTCGCGCTCCTGGCCGAGCGCCATGAGCGTCCGTTCGAAGAGCGTGGCGGGGACTTCGTCGCCGATGCCGCTCGGCATGGCCCCGAGAAGCAGCCGGGTTTCGCGGCCTCGGCCCTCGGCCAGCGCCGCCAAGTGGCGCAGGCCGCCCAGGTTGACGTAGCCGGTGGCGACGGACAGCGCGTGGCGGTCGTCGAAGTCGCTGGCCAAGTAGGACAGTCCGCCGCCGTGATCTGCAGCGTCGGCGAGGTTGTCGAGGAGGGAGGGACGTTCGGCCATCAGGTCGTTTGGGCTCCGCCTAGCCGGGTGTCTCCGGCTCCCCTTCGACCTTCGGCTCGTCTCCCGAGTAGCTCTCGGACGGCTCGCGCACGCTGACACCCGAGGCAACGGACCCTGTCGCGCTGGGCAGGCCGCTGCCCTCCAGTCGGCGCGGGGAAGAGCGTTCGTCGAGCGTAGCGCTCAAGGCACTGACCGCCGCCTTCGTTTCGGCGAGCTGAATGGACACGTCCCGGTGGTTCTCGTTCATCCGGTCCTCCATCCGGTCCATCCGATGGCCAAGCTCCTGCTTCACGCTACTGATCTCCTGCTTCACGCTACTGATCTCCTGCTTCACGCCGCTGATCTGCTCAGCAAGCCGCTTCTCACGTGCCTCCTCTCGCTTCTCCACTTCCTCGAACCGCTTGTCCATTAGTGTGCGGGAGTTGTGTTGCTCCCTGCGTGCGTCGGCCTTCATCGCGCGTTGCACGCCAACGGCAGATACCACAATTGCCACGATCGTCCAGAATTCGCTGCTTGAAACGAATTCCATGGTGCCATCCCTTTCTGGGCTTGGGTTCCGACCCCGATTCCGGTTCGGGCCGCGCTGGGGGGGCGCCTTCACTGCCGACCCCCCGCAATCTACATCGTGAACGACTTGGTCGAACCCCCTTGGGCAGATGACCTGAGATTTGGGACAAGCGATGAGGGTTCTGTTCTGGTTCGCCCCGTCGCGGCCGGGTCTGGAGACGAATCTCGGAAAGCATGGTGGAGCAACGAGTCGGTCTTACAGCGGATAGCCAAGGATCTCCAGTCCGGGACGGCAGGCTTGGACCAGCTCCGCCTGTTCCGCCGGGTCCAGGTCGTCGAACCGGGAGACGGTGGGCTGGGGAATCTTGGACGCGGCGTGCACCCACTCGTCGTCCTCCAGCTCCGGGGCCACGAAGCGGATCAGGCGGCGGATCTGCGCCTCCGGCTCAGCTTGCATGTCCTCCATCTTCACGTTCAGAAGCGCTTCGGGGGGCAAGTCCGCCAGCACCCAACGGCTGCGTTCGATCATCGCGCTCCAAAAGCGGCCGAAGTCGCCGAGCGTCAACTTGTGGTAGGGCAAGCGCTTGGGCGGGAGGAGCGTGCTGCCGAGCCACTCCATCCAAGGACCGACGCGGTTCAAGTGGCGGCTCGTCGCAATCGAGCGCGCGGCGTCGATGCCCACCGGTCGGACTGCGCGAATCATGGCCACCAAGGTGGAGGCGACGTAGTGGTCGCGCATCGAAAGCGCCGTGTCCCGACCGTCCCGGTATATGTGGACGATGCGGGCGTCCGGGTAGTCGCGAATGAGCCGCGACGCCAGCAACAGCGACGCACCGGACCGCTCCACCCACACGTCGCGCTCGAACCGTCGGCACAGCCATTCGAAGAGTTCGCGAAAGTGCTCGCTGGGGCGTCGCCAAGGCCATGTCGGCACGATCTGCGCCAACTCGTCGAAGAGGGCGTCGTACTCGTCTGTGAGGTGGGGCAGCGTGGTGCACGCCAGCGGAGGGGCGTCGCGCGTGTAGCTCGTACCAAGCGAGCTGACGAGATGCGGAACTTCCTTGTGGCCGGCCTGCAGACCCATGTGCCACTTCGACTGGTTGCTGAACGCCCGCCAAATGTGCTCTCCGCCGCACCGGCGGCGACGGAACGGCCCCTGCCCTACCGTCGTGAAGGTTTCGGACAAGCTGAGCACCCGCGGGTGGGTGTTCAAAATATCGGAAAGCATGGTGGAGCCGCATCGGCCCGTGTTCAGCACCAACACTGGCGGCAAGAGGGCTCTGGGCACGGATGCTCAGCTGTTGGATGCGGATGCCGTGAATCTCTCCGGCATTTGGGTGCGGGACTCTATCATAACCGGACGGAACGGAGCCATACAAGACCACCTACGGCAGCTTGTGTCGCGCCAAAGTAGAAATGTCCTCTTTCGGCTCATGTTCGGTCGGAGGCCGAACGCGATCTGGGAGAGGAGCGAGTGGAGTTGAGCGTGAGGGAGCAAGACCGCATGGCGGTGTTGAGGCAGGTGGACGAGGGGATGTTGCCGGCGGCGGGAGCGGCGTGGCTGGGGGTGACGCGACGCCACTTTCGGCGTCTGATGCGCCGGTTCGAGGCGGAGGGCGACGGTGCTGCGGTCCACCGGTTGCGGGGCCGGAGGTCGAACCAGGCGCCGGCACCGGAGGTGCGAGAAGGCGAACCGGTTTCTCGAGGAGTGCTGGATTCCGTAAGCCGGGTACCAACCCGGCCCTGCTGAGGTTGGCCGCGAAGGCGTCCATCCCTGACGCAGGCGGCAAGACGGAAGCTCGTCCCACGCCGCGCATCAGCGTTTTTCGACAAAGTACAGCCTTCTCATCAGGCCGTGGTTGGCGATGTCGAGCTTGTCTGCAACAAATGTGTCTACGGTCGGCTTTACTGCCAGAAAGGACGGGTGCGTATAGTCGTCGAACGCCATGATGCCGCCGGACGCGAGCCGATGCCAGATGGTCTCAGCGCAGAACATCGTGCTGTCTCCCAGGTCGCAATCGACAAACGCCAAAGCGACCTCTCGGTCGGCGACCGCTGGCAGCGTGTCTTCGAAGAAGCCCTTGACCGGGAAAATCGTGTCCGCCAGCTTCAGCTTGCGCAGCTTGGCAACAACATACTCGAAACTAATAGTGTAGACGTCGTTCCTAACTTTCGTCAGCCCTGCGCCCCGCTCGCGAGCCAGTTCGTCTCTTCGAAATCCGGCAAAGCTGTCCAAAGCAAATATCGGCCGGATCCGACCTCGCCTCTCGAAATGTTTTGCCAACAGGATGACGGAGCCGCACCGAGCCGAGCCGCATTCGATGATTATGCCGGGAAACGACGCCACGCGATCTGCTAGTTCATACAGATCTAGCAAACCGGTCTTGTCCAGACTGCTCTCGTAGCGGACAAACCGGTAGAGAACGGGGCACATAAGCTTCAAGCGTTTGAAGGCTGGTAAGAGCCCCGTGTACAGGACAGCCCTGACGGCGGCGTGAAGGCACATAAGCTTCAAGCGTTTGAAGGCGCTGGTGAGAGATCCATGAGATCCTCTCCTTCTGGCGTGAACGGATGGGGCAACTCGGCCGTCAGGCATCAGAGTCCCCCTTCCGTTGCTTGTGTGAATGATTTGCTTGGTGCGGGTTGCCAAGGTTGTTCACCATAGGTACGAACCGCGCGCGAAGCAATCCCAGCTGGGCGTCTTAGACGAGTAGCTAGACGAGCGCGATTCGAGCCTCGTCGGTCACAGGCGTGTCGCCATAACGCTGCAGGAAGACCTGCAAGTCGTCGCGAAACGCCCTCTTCGGCACCGATGTCGATGTGCTACTGCAACCTCTCGATCCTGGCCGCCGTTCCGCCTCGCGCACAACCGTTCAGCGACCCATGCCGCGAAGGCGCTCCTCACGCGCTCGGGGTCTCGTGCCGCGACCTGCAGCGTACATCCGATCTTGCGGCAAGCCAGCCGCTCCAGTGTGCGGCGCGCGACCTCGCCCTCAGAACAAATCCTGCGCCACGACTTGGTCTGCACTGCGGCAACCGCCCAGAGCAGAACCGCCCACATCAGGAAATCCTTGGGGCCGCAGCGGAGTGGAACGTCGGCCCGGGCGCTGGGCGCCGCCCGGCCTGCGCCGCCTCGCCGCCACGGGCGCGTCGTCCGGAGCGGCGCGGTGACCCGGCCTGCCCCCGGCCTCCCGGGCTTAGCGTCCAAGCCCCGCGCCTGCACCGTGCTCCGGGGCCGCCGCGGAGGCCCGGAGCAACCCACCACCACACCAAAGGGGAGGACATTTCTACTTTGGTCTACCCCCGGACCTTTCTACTTTGGTTTGACACCACCTACGGCAGCTTGCGGAGGGGGTTGGGCAGGGACTGCCCCGCGGCTGACTCGACGTTACGCAACCAAACCGAGCAGTGCGTGCCCCGGAACCAAACCGAGCAGGAACTCGTCGACGGGCAGACACCAGATGCCGTCGATCCGGAGGCGTTCCCGGCCGCGGTAGAGAAGCGTGGCCGTCGCCTCGGGGTAGTCGTCCTGGAACGCGCGGAGCGGCCGCAGGTCCCGGGAATCGATCTTGATTCGGTTCTTCACCTCGAAGGCGTGGATGCCGTCAGCGCCGTAGACCACGAAGTCGACTTCCGTACCCGCCCGGGTGCGCCAGAAATACAGCTTGGCACCCTGACTCGAGTAGGCGGCCCACGCCCGCAGGTGCTGTGCGACCAGCCCTTCGAGCGCTTGGCCGTCTATCTCGCCGGGGCGATCCAATGGCCCTTTGGGACGCAACGACCGAAAGACGCCGGCGTCGAACAAGTAGAGCTTTCTGCGGGCGACGGTGGCGCGCTTGGCTCGCTTGCGAAAAGCGGGTACCTGGAACGCCAGAAGCAGATCCTCCAAAATCTCGACGTAGCGGGCGGCCGCATGGCGCTCGACTTCGCACTCTCTGGCCATCGCCGACACGTTCAGCATGGCCCCGTGGGAAAAGCTCGCCGCTTCCAGAAACCGGACGAATGCGCCCACGTTGCGGGTCATGCCCTCGGCCCGGACTTCCTGCTCCAGGTACAGGCTGGCGTAGGCGGCCAGCGTTGCCGCCGGGTCGGGGGCGCTCACCACAAGAGGGAGCAGCCCGGACCGCAGCGCGGCGTCCAGCGAGAAGCCGGGAAGCTCGGCGGCCATGAACGGGTGCAGGGTCCGCAACAGAGCCCGCCCGCCCAGCAGGTCCAGCCCTCCCCGCCGCAGCTTGCGCGCGCTGGAGCCCGTCAACACAAACCGGGGCGGCGACGGCTCCTCCAAGATCGCGTGAACGACCGTCAGGAGTTCCGGGGCACGCTGGACTTCGTCGATCACGACGGTGTCCGCCTCAGGCGACCCCGCCAGCAGATGGCGGAGACGCTCGGGGCGGGCAATCAGCCGGCGATGTAGAGCCGGGTCCAGCAAGTCCAGGTAGAGCGCACCCGGCAGCTCGTGCCGCAGCCACGTCGACTTGCCGGTGCCGCGCGGGCCGAAGAGGAAGCTGCTCTGCGCCGGAATTCGGAAGAATCGCCTTGTGATGTCCATTTTCGGTCGAAAAATGGTCATACAGAGTTCAGAATGTCAAACGAGACTCTGGGCGGATAGCGTCCCGCCGGGCACAGCCGTCTCTCCGGTACCCCACCGCGAAGGATTAGGCCAGGAGCCAAGCCCGGCTGGTTCCAGCCCAATCCTGGTCAGGACGCCCATGCTCAATGTCGTGCTGATCATCCTCCGGCACCTCCGGCTCCCCTTCGCCCCTCGGTTCGTGTCCCGAGTAGCTCGCGGACGGCTCGCGCACGCTCGGCGAGCCCGACGGACACCTCCCGGTGGTTCTCGTTCATCCGGTCCTCCATCCGGTCGATCCGATGGCCTAGCTCCTGCTTCACGCCGCTGATCTGCTCGGCAAGCCGCTTCTCCCGCGCCTGTCCTCGCTTCTCCGCCTCCTCGAACCGCTTACCCATTTCTGTGCGAAGGTTGTGCAGCTCCCTGCGCGCGTCGGCCTTTACCGCGCGTTGCACGCCAAGGGCTGACACCACGATCGCCACGATCGTCCAGAATTCGCTGCTTGAAACGAGTTCCATCTTGCCGTCCCATTCTGGGCTTGGGTTCGGGCCTGAAGTCCGGTTTGGGTCGCGCTGGTGGGCGCCTTCGTTGCCGGCCCCGGCAATCTACACCGCGAGCGACTTGGTCGAACCCCCCTTGAGCAGATGACCTGAGATTGGGACAGGCGATGGGGAATCTCGTCGAACCCGCAACCATCTCATGTTCTTGAGATAGGTTCTACGGCTCGGGAACGTTGGCTGGATCTGGTGATGGCAACTTGCCGACATGTTTGGCACTGGAGCGATATTTCGAGAACACGAACACCCCTGCCAATGCCACGAATGCTGCTATGGCGACTGCGAACGCGCCGGGTTTCTCAAGATAAACTAGTACAAGAGTTGCCATAACCATCGCAATGCCACCTGCTTGACCAACTTTCTGCAATCGATGTTTTGACCATTGTTCCTTCATCTCAATGTCCTGTCTGTGACTAGCTTGACGTTCGGCCATGGTAACTATTCGATCGGCTAGTCCAGTAAGGGCCTGTTCGTACTCCAGTAGAGTCTCCGGCGGTGGTAATGGGCCAGAATGAATCGTAACAGTTTCTTGGACAGCAAGCCGCACTAGCGTGACGATATCCGGCGAGGCAGAATCGTCGGAAGCGGTCTCGGCTCGCGACTGCTCCGGTACCGAAAGATCGGTGCCCTTGCTGCGAGTACCTTTGATGTCGGTTCCGTTCTTGCGCTTCTTCGCCATTCAACAATCTCCTATCTCGTGCACTTTCTCCATGGCTGCGCCGATGTCGTCGCCTGTACGTCGCCATGCATCACTTATTGCTTCTGCGTCACTGAGCCGATAGTCCGTCTCGTCAAGACTTCCCATGTAGTCAACGCTTCGGGCCAATCCCGTCAGAAACGCGGTGCCGGCGGATTGCCTCTTATGACTATACTTGGGAACGAGTTGGGGAACAACTGTATTGACTGTCATTTCGGGATATCGCCGATAGATCGCGGAGAGCAAGCCGCCAAAGTCCATCCTCAAGATCCAATCGCAAGTCCGTTCAATATAAAGCGATGCCTTTTCCGGGAGGCTCGCCAACACCGTGGCACCACGGTTTCTCCCACTGCCAGTGAGCCTGTAGCGGAGGTAGTGCCAAGTACGATCGGTATGTACGTATGACGTTTCCGTCAGCGTTTCGAGCTCGGCGTAAACGGCAACGTCGAATGGACCATAGTTGTACGGCCGAAAGTTGAAGTACGGACCACCGATCAAATCGGGAATCTCCCTGTCAATCAGGAAGAGGAGCTTCTGCATCCGAACCGGATCAAATGACATGTCGACAGAGGCCGGGGTCATCGCGGCGAGGACGATGTCTGATCTGCGAGTCGTCATAGTGGTGTCCTCGATGAGCTATGGAACGGAGAATGAGGCGAATCGGACCGACATCAATCAAACGTAGCGCGGTCGGTCCCGGCCGGGCAAGTGGGACTGTGTTGGGGGGGTGCCAGGACTTCGCTCGTGCCTAGCCAACCGGCCGCCAACCGGCCACCTCTCAAGCCGCTCATCGACATACCCCGATCCGCCCGACCGGCCGACAGCGGATGACATGCGGACTCTGACGTCGTGACGGCCATTGGAGCATCGTGTTGGGCTCGTCGTGCTGTCTCCTCCTTTGATGTTGGCGGTTCGACTCAGCCGAGACGCTGGAAGCTCGTTCCAGTCTTGGCCATCCAGCTCCCGGCCTCCCGCCTTCGGGGTCCTGCCACCCCATTGCTTGAAGAAAAACGGCACTTGGCGTGCGTGGCACTGATCGCGTACGAGCCTTGCCCATTGGGGATCCAGCGGGCGGGCGCCCGGCCCGCTCTCGCCGCCTACGATGACCCAGTGGATGGCACGGCGGTGGGTCAGGAACGACGACAGGTCCAGCGCCCCGATCAACGGCTCGCAACTGAGGAAGCGCACGGAGGCGGGAACTGCCAGGAGGTGGTGGATTCGGTAGTCAACGGATTGGCGTTCCACCGACGTACCAATCCAAACATGCGGCGGGAGTCCCTTCGGGAAGAGGTCTCGGTGCCGCTCGACAAAGCGGGCCGCCCTCCCGGGACGCTTGGTCAGGACTTGGTAGACGTGACGGCCGATCCCGAGCATCACCTGGAAGCAGCGACGGACGAATTCCTCCGGCACGTCCCTGTGGAAGAGATCCGACATGGAGTTAACGAACACGCGGCGAGGCCGCCGCCACGAACCGGGTATCTCCAGCCGGTCCGGCCATGTGCGCACGGCGAACGGGTTCGCCCGGTTCGCTTCCGTGTTCACGACTGGCAACTGAGCGCAGTAGGTGGCCGCGAGCAGCCGTCGGGACAGCCGCTCGGCGTAGCAGTGGTCGCACCCGTCCGAGACGCGGGTGCATCCTGTGGTGGGATTCCACGTGGCATCGGTCCACTCTATGGCGGTGCGTTCGGACAAGATAGCTCCCATGCCGGGGTATGATCGAGGGATTCCGTGG
Source organism: Longimicrobiales bacterium (assembly GCA_958296005.1). Lineage (GTDB taxonomy): Bacteria > Gemmatimonadota > Gemmatimonadetes > Longimicrobiales > Gaopeijiaceae > CATQHQ01. The sequence continues at coordinate 729,637 of CATQHQ010000002.1, read as the reverse complement.
ACCAAGTGGAAACGTAATACTTCGGCTTTTGTTCGGCAACCAAGAATTCCCGGGTCCCTGGGACGACCGGTTGGCGTCGGGGACCCGCCAGTCAACAGGCCCTGCTCGGCGTTCGGTTCCGCTAGGCCAGCTCCTCCAGCCGCTGGGGGCGGTGGTGGTGAGTCATCGCCGGTGCTTCTCCAGCAGTCCGTCGCGGAAGCTCACGACTCCGATCGCGTACAGCATCTCGGCCGCTAGCACGAAATGGGCGAACGTTGCAATCCCGTTGCCTTTGACCACCTCCCAGAGGTCGGAAACGGTTCGTGGGTGGTCGAGTTCACGGAGCAATACCGCTCCGGCCGCCAGCAGGGACTCGGCCTCCGGGACGTCCGGCGTCGGCAGTATCATCGTTTCGGAACATCTCGTGATCTTGTGGCGACCAAGCAGATGGAACCTCCGAACATCGGACGACCCTGCGACACGAGGCAACCCGGACCCGGGGTGCGGGCGGCCGCTCGAGCGACCCGGGGCCATTTGTTTTTCGCTGGACCGCCGGTTCAAGTGATTTCGAACTCTTCCATCGACAGGTTCACCTTGGACGAACGGCGGGATATGTGCAGCACCTCCACTCCCACCACTTGGCCCGATTCGTTGTAGTCGAGCACGATGCCTGGCGAGACCTCCTCCGATTCGACAATCCTCGAATCGTCGAGGCGCAAGTAGAGCGCGTCGGCGGTCTTGTCGATGTGCGGCTTCTGCATCAGACTAGCTCCTCCAGCCGCCGACTCAAGTGAGAACGATAGAAGGGCGGCAGGGCATTGAAGGTAAAGTCGTCGTAGATGACCTGGAGGTCGTCCTGCACCAAGCCCCAAGCGCGGGCCACGCGGGCGTCGATCTCCACGCGCAAGGAGGTTCGCTCGGCGTCGGACAGCGGGCCGCAAGCCACTTCGGTCTCGCGGGCGAAGTCGGCGAAGCGGGCATCCACGGCAGAGAGGCGGGCGGCGGCTCGGGCGATCTCAGTGTAGTCCTCGTCAGTCAGGGACGGAAGATGAAGTCCCTCCAGCAGGAAGAAATTGACGTGAATCTCCACGAACCGACGAGCTTGCCAGTCAAAGGGCAGACTGTTCATGATCCCTAGGCAAGCGGCTTGCGCTAACGCGTCGCCGGTCTGGAAGGACAAGTAAGGAGCTGTATTCGTCAAGAAGACGCCCTGGGGAATCAACGCGGCTACCACGGTGCGCGGATCGGTGCCGCGAGCCACATCGTGGAAGGCGATGCGATCGCGATCGAGAGTTCGAAGGACTGCCCGAGAGCGTTCGGCTACCGAGGCGGTCTTGGCAAGAATTGAACCCGATCCGGGCCGGGGCTTTCGCACCTTCTTGAGGAGCGCATCGCTCCGCAGGCATGAACGGGCTTCTGCCCCGTGCGGATCGTACTGCCGAAAGCTCGCCCCCTTCCACAGTGTAGCTTCGCCTCCGTCTCGCCACAGCTTCTTGTCGTTGGTCTCGTCCAGCTCGCGCACTGGGAAGCAAGACCATCTCCCGTCCGAGCCGTGCGGAAACAGGTTACCCGTGCGGATGCGGGCCAGCAGGTCGGCCTCCGCTTGCGATCTCAATAGGGGGGTCTCCAAGCCGGGTCCAAGGGCGACTTGAGAAGGGCACACTCCTTCCCCCTGGGATTGCCGAGACCATTCATGCGTCGAAGCGGCCGTGCCCGCGACCTCGAAGCTGTGGCCTGATTCGGGCATCCGGTTCTCGGCCACCAGCAAGGCGATTGAATAGCGTGGCGAGGTGTCGAATATCCAGCGCTTGTCGTTGACCAAGAAGTCGATGCGATGCGTCGTCGAATCGGAGTACAATCGCCGCCTGAACGCCATGGAGCTCTTGGCGTTGAACGCAGTCCGGGGCAATACCACGCCGATAAACCCATCGCTTCGGAGGAGAACTCGGTAGCGCTGGCAAAAGTACTTGTAGAGGTCCGGGTCGCTTCCGGTCTGTTCGTAGTCGCCAGACGCCAGTGCAGTCCTGTAAGCCCTCGCCTTCTCCTGCCGGTCGGACAGATCCCTCACCAACTCCGGCTGCTCCTGCACTAGCTCGCCAATCCACTGGCCCCGCTCCTTCTCCCCTAGGGCGTTGATGCCGGGTCGGTAGAGTCCGTAGAACGACAGCTCCTCGACGGTCACCTCTTCCCACGGCGGATTGCCCACCACCACGTCAAACCCGGGCGACGGACGCGAGAACACTTGCGGAAAGGCCAACGGCCAGTGCAGGAACTGGTGGCGGTCGGCCAGCTTGCGGGCTCGGCGCAGGAGATCCGTCCTGTGTTCGCCCGCGATGATCTCTACGCTGTGGATCGCCACATCTGAGCGGGCACCGACGAGGCCGAACTGCTCCGCCGTCCACAAGTCGAACAGCCGGTCGAGGCCGTGGGTGGCCGTCCATGCCTCCTGATCCGCAACTTGGCTGGCCTCCACCTCTTCGGGCGTTCGGTCGTCGATGTCGGCCAGCCGACCCACGGCGGCCGTGGCCTCCTTCAGCGCATCGTCCAAGACCTCCTTGAACAGCGGGGCCTCGTGCAGGAGCGGCTTCGGGTCGCCCACGCCGATCAGCGCGTCGCCCACCGCCACGTTGCGTTCCAGGTAGGCCAGCGACAGTCCGGGCACGAACGATGCCAGCCACAGCGACAACTTGGCCACTTCCGCGCCCATCGCGCTCCGGTCCACGCCGAAGACGCTGTGCTTCAAGATCAGGCGGCGCAGCAAGGCCGCGTCCTCGCATTCCACGCCGGGGGACGCCCGGCTTCGCAACCGCTCCAGCGCGTCCAGCAGGGGCGGCAACGGGCGCTCTGCCAGGAACCGCACCGTCATCTCCGCCAACGTGTCGGCCACCTGCACGAGGAAGTGGGCGCTCCCGCATGCCGGGTCCACGACCGCGAACGACAGCAGCAGCTTGGCCGCCGCCTCTGGATCGGTCTTCGCCGTCTCCGCCACCTTCGCCAAGTGCCGCTCGAACGGCGGCTCCACGGCTCCCTTCACCAAGTGGCGAACGATCTCCACGGGCGTGTAGTAGACGCCTTCCGCCTTGCGGCCCCCGGCGTGGGTCTGCCACAAGAGGCCGCCCGGCTTCACGTCAGCGGTCCCCGGCGAAGGCGCGCTCACGTAGCGGTCCTTCCTGGCGTCGTAGCGCAGCGGCCTTGCGGCCAGCGACAGGTGCAGGCTCAGCAGCGACTCGTAGGTGTGGCCGATGTGGGCGATCTCCAGTGTGGAGAAGTCCACACCCATGCCCCTAACCGCGTCGTGACCCACTGCCGCCAGGACGCGCCCGAACTCGGGGTCCCGAAGCTCCATGCGCTCCAGCAGATCGGCGCCCGCGAAGTCCTTGGCCGCGAACAGCGCGCCATTGTAGGCGGGAACGTCCCAGGCGGGGTTGCCGGACCGCATCGCCTTCACCAGCCGCATGAAGCCGTCCCAAAGCGACGAAGACGCCGGGCTCACCTTGGCCCTTGTGTCGTGGGCCTCCGTCACCAGCGCCGACAGGGACGCCTTGTTGTAGGACTCGTTGTTCATCGGCAGGTGCCCGGCGCCTTCCGCGTACAGGATGAACACGGCACGGAACACCAGGGTCATCGCCGCCTGCTCGAGCTCTTCGCGCTGGGAGCCGTCGTCAAGGTCCAGGCCGTGGTCCTTGGCCCAGCGCTCCATGCCCTCGGCGAGCGCGGGAAGGGCCTCCTGGCGGATCGTGCGGTCCAGCCGCGCGCGAAGCTTGACGCCGAACTTGAGGGCCTCTTCTTGCAACGCGGCGAACCCGCCTTCCGCCAACGACGAAGGTCCTAGAAGCGCGAGGAAGGGGCGCCGCTTGCGGTCCAGCAGGGCGTCGTCCAGCTCGAGCCACTGGCGGGTGCCACGGGGGGAATCGATGTCGAACAGCCGGAAGCGGCCGCCGAACGCAAGAATGCCGTACTGGGCACCCCGTTCCTTGCAGTCGGCCGCCAGCGGCTTGCCGTCGTGGAAGGCTAGGTAGCCTCGTTGCTGGAGGCGCTTCAGCTGGTATCCGAGCGCCGCCAACGTCTGCCGCCACGTGCCGCCCGGAGTCGGAAGGGCTGCCACCGCGTCCTGCGCCGCACTCCATCGCGCAAGATCTCCCTTGAAGCGGGACTCGAGCGTGTGGCGTGTGAGCAGGCCGTTCAAGGCCAACCCGTCGCCTGCGGCTCGGTTCAGGTCGGCCGTCAGCCGGCGCACGGCGTGCAGGGGGGAAAGGCCGGCCAGCTGCTTGAGCGAGTTGGCCAGATGGGCGCCGCCGACGGAGCGCACAGGGCCCTTGTGGGTGGTCGGGCCGAGGGCCAGAAGGCGGCCCGGCGTCGCTGGGTCGTCGGCAATCAGCAGAAGCGGCGTGGCGGCCCCGCCCGCCCGCCTGCGCCATTCGGCCCGCATGGAGGGCTTGCGCGGCAACTGCGCGGCCGCCACTTCGATGCCGCCGACGCGGGCCGCCGGAAGCGTGTCCGCACTCCCGGCCGCGAGCGGGCGCGCAACGCCTTCGCGCACCAGAGAGCGGATCAGGTCGGCGGAAGTCACGTTGCCGAAGCCCGTTCGTCAGCCGGGGGCCAAATGAACTGGTTCAGCGCCCCCGCCGCCGCTCCCGCTGGGCCGCAGCTTTCTCCACCAGCCGCCGCAGTTCGGCGATGGGTTCGGGGTGGTCGTCCACTTGCAGGCGCAGCACCACGTCGTTGTTGAGCCAGACGCCTCCGCCTTCCTTGACCACCAGCATCGCCGCCGACTGCATTCCTCGGGTGTCGCCGCCCGCAGCCTGTCCCGCCTCCAAGGCGGCCTGGAGCCGAAGGGAGAGGCGTCCTTCGGTGGACTCGAAGGCGGCCACCATGTCGTCCACGACCGCCGGCCCGGCCAAGATGTTGCCCTGGGCCGAGCAGTGCTCGCCAATCCTGTGGCCCGCCCACTCGCTGGCCCGGGGACCCGTGTGCGTGGCGACTTCGCCGGCGGCGTTCATGACCGAGAACTGGCGGCCCTCCTTGGTCCAGCGCTCGGGGTCCGGGTTCGGGTCGCGGGCCAGGACCTCCCGAACGACCTCTTCGGGGGAGCGGCCTTCCCGCAGCAGCGCCAGCGCCTGGGGTCCGTAGCTCACGTCCACGATCGCCTGGGTGGCGACCACGCCCACGCCCGCCTCTCCCCATATCACGCCGTTGCCCACCGAGAACACACGGGACTGGACCGCCACGCCCACCTCGCCGGTGGCCGGATCGAAGCCGACTATGGAGAAGGTGGCGACGGGGGGCCACGGTGCGCCGGAAGCGTCCTGGGCGGCGAGGGCGGCGGGCGGCGGGAACGCTTGGGCGGCAAGGACGGCAAGCACGGCAACGTTCGCTGCAACCGTTGCCTTGCGGGCCATGCGCTGCGAGATCGTCATCTCGAAAACGTACCGTCCCCAGGACCGCCGGCGCAAACGAAAGCGCTCGACGTCGGTCCGTGCGGGCTATTGACCGGATGCGGGCGGGGGCGAAGGTTCCACGTGCCCCCACCCCAGCCCCACCATCTTCATGCTCTCCGGCCAGGAGCGGTCCGTGTCCGTCATCCCCCCGCGACCCCTCGACTTCGGCGAGATCCTGGACGCCGCGTTCCAGGTCTACCGGCGGGACTTCTTCGACTACACGGTCATTGCGGTCGTGGGGCTGGCGCCGTCCTACGTCGCGCTGGGCATCGCCGAATCCCGCCTCGGGGCGTCCGGCTTGGGGGGCGACGCCGCTTCCGCTGCGCAGGTGTTCTCGGTGTTGTCGTCGATGGTGGGGTGGCTGGCTGTCGGCGCGACGATCGCCGCTGTGGCCTGGACCGCGCTGGCCGCGGGGATCGCCGCCCGGGCTCGCGACCGCAGGCCCGCCTTCGCCCCCAGCTACCGCCAAGCCTTGGGCCGTGCTCCCGCCGTCCTGGGCGCCGGCGTGCTCGCCGTCCTTTGCGTTGCCCTGGTTATGGTGGGCGTCAGCTTGTTGGTGGGCATCGCCGGTGCCGTACTAGGCAACTTCGGGCCCGTAGGGGTCGGGGTGGCAATCTTGGTCCTCATGGTGCCGGCGGCCGTCTGGTTCATGTCCTCGACGTTCGGCGTGCTTCCGGCGATCGTGGTAGAGAAGGCGGGTCCCTTCAACGCGTTCCGTCGATCCTTCCGGCTGGCGGGCGGGGCTAGGCTTCGCATCTTCGGGTTGCTCTGCATCGCGTGGATCATGCTCACGCTTCCCAGTTTGGCGCTTCAGTCGATCGCCTACGGCTTCTCAAACGTCTTCTCGACCGAACCGGCCGCGGCCGTGAGCGCGGGCAAGTACTGGCTGGTCAGCCTCGGTTCCCTGGCGATCGGATCGGTTACCACGCCCCTTCTGGTCTCGTGCATGATGCTGCTGTACTACGACCGGAGGGTTCGGGTCGAAGCGTACGACTTGGAGGTCGCTGCGGGCGCGATGGGCGTTGGCTCGCTGGGCCGCTAGGCTGGAGGTGCAAGAGCTTCAGGAGCGCGTTTCGGCCTCGATCGACGGGGTACCGGCGTACCGGGACGTTGCTCGCGTACTGGAGGAGGTCCTGGCGGGCCCGGAGTTCCAGCGGGTTGAGCGGTCCGTCGTCGAACAGTGGATCAGCGCTGCGTGGAACGCGTTCCGGGAGTTGTTCCTCGGCATCCCCCTTCGGATCCCTAGCGGAGCGGGCGAGGCGGCGGCCTGGCTGCTGGCGGCCGCGGCGTCGTTCGTTCTGATTATCGTCCTGGGACATTGGGCCGCTACGCTGGTCGCAGGGCGGACGCGACGCCTAGCAACGGCCCCCGACGACGGCAACGGCATCGGCGACCACCCTGCGACGGCCGCCGACTGGCTTCGCCTTGCCGCCGCCAGAGCTTCGGAAGGCGACCTCAGGCTCGCGGCCACGGCGCTTTACCAGAGCGTCCTCCAGGTCCTCGACGGGAAGGGCGTGGTGCGCTTCCACCGATCCAAGACCCCTGGCGAGTACTTGGCCGAGGTTGCCGGCAGCGGCGCCGAACCCGCGGCGGACGCGGCGATCTTCCTCCGCTCCTTCCAGCGGTTGCGCTTCGGCGAAGCCGCGCCCACGCATTCGGCGTACCGGAGGCTGGAGGAGCTGGCCCGCCTGGGCATAAGGGAACGGCGGTGAACCACAGGCTGACGAGCGTGCTGTGGACGGGCGGGTTTCTGCTCGCTCTCGCGCTGATCGTCTACCTGATTCGGCCCGAAGGGGGCCAGATCGCCTACGACGTGAAGCGCACGTCGTTTCGCACGAGTCCCGACGGCGTGGCGGCGCTGTACCGCGGGATCGAGCGGATGGGCACCCCGGTTGCTCCCCGGATGACCCCGCTGGTCGACGCCGACCCCATCCGGGGCACGCTGGTCGTGCTGGAGCCCACGGACACGCCGAGTCCCCGCGAGGTCGGCGCGCTCTTGGCATGGGTAAGGGACGGCGGCGCCCTCGTCTACGCTCCGCGCTTCGACCCGGCAAGCTCCCGGCGGCCCCAAGCTCCGCCTCCGGTTCTGGATTCGCTGGGGCTGGCGCTTCGCAGGCTGCCGCCCGTGCCGGAGGACGAGGGGGCGCGCTCCGACAACCGCTGGGCGACCCACCCCCTGACCGAGGGCCTGCCACCGGCGTCGCTCCCCGTCCAGGTCGTGATCCTCCCCGGCCACGTGGCCGCCAACTTCGATGCCGAGACCCAGGACAGCGCAGGCGGGGAGATCGAGGAGGCCGAGCGCCCTCCGGTCCCTCCGGTTCCGACGAGAACTCTGTTGCGCGCAACGGCGGCTGGCGACGCGGACAGCCTGGAAGGCGACGCCGTGGCCGAAGTCCCGCTGGGCGAGGGACGCCTCCTGGTCTTTGCAGACGCCGCGCCGCTCTCCAACGCCAACGCGGGCGACGACCCCATGGCCGCTCTCGCGGTGCGCGCCGCGATCGCCTACACGGCCCCGGGCGACACCGTGTTCTTCGACGAGTTCCACCACGGCGTGCGCGGCCTGGGGTCTCCCGCCGAGGCCACCGCGGACTTCTTCTTCGGCAGCCCCGGAGGCCGGGCGCTTTTCCAACTGGGACTCGTGGCGTTCCTGGCCGTGGCAGTCGCCGGCGTCCGCCTCGGTGCCCCGGCGGACCCCCCCAGGGACGAACGCCGGTCGCCGCTGGAGCACGTCTCCGCGCTGGGCGCGCTCTACCACAGGGCCGAAGCCCGGGAGACCGCTGCCCTGCTGCTGATCTCCCGCCTCGCGCAGTGGGCGCGAACGCCCCCACCCCGCGACGTCGCCGGCACCAACGCCCTGCTGGACGCACTGGAGCGGCGCGAAACGGCGGACGACGGCGCGCTCCAGCTCCGACGCATCCGCAGCGCCATGGACGCGAGCCCGACCGACCTGATCGCAGTCGCCGCCGGGATCGACGCATTCACCCACACGGCCCGAAGGAACCAGAGGAGAAGTCGCGTATGACGCCGTCCACACCGACCGACCGCCTCTTGCGGGGCATGGAGAACGTCGTCCTCGGCCAGTCCACCGTCGTCCGCCAGATGCTGGTCACGCTTCTGGCCGGGGGCCACGCGCTGGTGGAGGGCGTGCCGGGAACCGCCAAGACGCTGGCTGTGCGGGCGCTGTCCCAAGGGCTGGGGCTCGACTTCGGGCGGGTTCAGTTCACCCCGGACATGATGCCCACGGACCTGGTGGGCGTGAACGTTCTCGACGAGCGCTCCCGGGAGTTCGTGTACCGTCCGGGGCCGGTGTTCGCGGAGCTGCTCCTGGCCGACGAGATCAACCGGGCGCCGCCCAAGACCCAGGCGGCGCTGCTGGAGTCGATGGAGGAGCGGCAGGTCACGGTGGACGGCAAGACGCGACCGCTGCCGGAGGCCTTCACCGTGTTCGCGACTCAGAACCCGGTCGAATACGAGGGGACCTACCCGCTCCCGGAAGCCCAGGTGGACCGCTTCCTCATGAAGATTGTTGTGGACTACCCTGGCGAAGAGGCGGAGCGGGCGATCCTGGAGCGCTACGACGCTGGGTTCCGAGCCGACGACGAGACCACCTACCCCATCGGCGACCCCATGTCCCGCGCCGAGCTGCTGGAGATGCGGGCAGCCGTCGGACGGCTCCATGTGGACGAACGGATCCGGCGCTACATCACCGAGATCGTGCGGGCGACGCGACGGGACTCGGCGTTCGTGCTGGGTGCCAGTCCCCGCGCCGGAGTCGCGCTGTACCAAGCCGCGCGGGCGGAAGCGCACCTGAGCGAGCGGGAGTTCGTGGTCCCGGACGACGTCAAGTCGCTGGCGTTTCCCGTATTGCGCCACCGCGTGGTCCTCACCCCGGAGGCGGAGGTGGAAGGCCGCTCTTCGGACGACGAGCTCCGGGCGCTGCTGGAGACGCTGGAGGCGCCGCGCTAGCCGTGATCCCGATCGTGCCGAGCGGACGCGCCCTGTGGCTTCTGGCCGGGGCGTCGGCGTTGTTTCTGGTCTCGGCAGCAGCCGGGCTGGCGGTGGACGTGCTGGTCGTGGCGCTGGCGTACTGGGACGGGCGGCGGGCGCGTGTGCCGAATGTCTCGCGACGGGCGCCCGGCGCCTCCTCCCTGGGCGGCGCAATGGAGGTGTCGATCGCCGTGGCCAACGAGGCGCGGCGTCCGGTGCGCGTTCGTGTCACCGACGACCTGGACCCCCGGCTGGAGCGCCTGCCTCCGGCGGAGCGCCCGGGGGGAGCCGCCGACCCGTGGGAGAACGGGGTCTCGATCACGGTGCCGCCCGCATCCAGCGTTCGGCTGTCCTACCGCGTGCGTCCGCGGACGAGGGGGTTCCTGGAACTGGGCGACGTGCACTTGCGCACGCTGGGCTGGATGGGGCTGGCGTGGGCGCGAACCGTCGTCACCGCCGAGCATGTGGTGCGGGTCCAGCCGGGCCTGTCCGGCTTCTTCCGCCGCAAGAGCCATGCCGTGCGGCAGTCGTTGCGGACGCCCGGGCTGCGACGGATCCGACGGCGGGGCGAAGGCAGCGAGTTCGAGAGCCTGCGGGAGTACGTCCGGGGCGACGATCCACGAGCGATCGACTGGAAGGCGTCGGCCCGCCGCAGCCGCTACGTCGTGCGCAACTACCAGGCGGAGCGGAACCAGAACCTAGTCCTCGCCATTGACGCCGGGCGGCACATGCGGGAGCAGTTGATCGACCGGGAGCGCGCCGACTTCGCCTTGGCGGCCGCCATGCTCCTGGCCGGCCGTGCCCAAGCCTACGGCGACCGCGTGGCCACCTTGGTGTTCGACGACCGGATCCGTCACCTGTCGCCGCCCCGACGCGTGAACATGGGGGCGATGGCGGACACGCTCACCGGCGTCGAGGCGCGCTTGGTCGAGCCCAACTACCCCCTCGCGGTCGCCACCTTGGCCCGAACGGTTCGGAAGCGCTCGCTGGTGGCGCTCTTCTGCGACGTGATCGACGGCGACGTGTCCCGGGCGCTGGTGGCGTCGCTGACCCGGATCACGCGCACGCACCTGCCGATGGCCGTGGCGATCCGCAACCCGGAGCTCGAGCGGGCCGCCTCCCGCGCTCCTTCCAGCGAGGCCGACGCCTACGATCGGGCCGCCGCGGAGGAGCTGGTGCAGGCCCGCGCCGCCGCCCTTCAGACGATGCGTCGTTCCGGGATCCTGGTCGTGGACGCAGAGCCGGGCGACGCCTTGGCGGCGACGTTGGAGAAGTACGTGGAGGTCAAGGAGCGAGGGCTGCTGTAAGGCCGCGGCAGGGCGTCAGGTCGAGGTGCCGTGCCCCACGCGCTCGCCTCGTCCGGCGGCCCCGAAGTATGCCGCCAGCAGCGCCGCGCTGGCCGCGCCGAAGGCGAACTTGTAGGCGGCCGGCAACGCGGAGGGCGAGTAGAACCCCTCGACGATCGCCGCCACGACCAGCAGCGCCGCCGACCCCGCCAGCAGCGAGAGGGCCGCCCTGCCCCGCTCTATCAGCGCCGTGCGACGAGTGCGCCGTCCGGGCACGAGGAGGGCCGATCCGACGACCAGCCCGGCGGCCCCCGCCAGGCAGATCGCCGTCAGCTCCATGACTCCGTGGGGCGACACGAACGCCAGGATCACGCCCAGGACCTGCTGGTTGGCGTAGAGGCCGAAGGCGGCGCCGAGAGACACGCCGTTGAAGATCAGCAGAGCCACCGTCCCGACCCCGGCAAGGATCCCGGACGCGAACGCGGCGAACGCGACGCCGAGGTTGTTGGTCATGACGCCGGAGGCCAGGACCGGCATCGCTCCGCTGGGCACGTCGATGTACGTCGCGTCGATGTCGCCCTGCGCCGTGTTCTCCGCACGCGCCAGCATCGCCGCCGGCATGATCGACCGGGCCAGCACCGGATCGGCCCGAACCGCCCGATACGTCGCAACCATGGGGCCAAGGAGGAGGAGCGCCGCCAGCGCCACGGCCCGGCCGTTGGACCGGACGGCTCGCGGCAGCCCCGACGCCAGCCAGCGCCTCACCGGCCGGGCCGACTTCCGCTTCGCCCGGTAGAGAAGGCTGTGCCCCGCCCCCGCCCACTTCTCGAGGCCGAAGACGACGGCCGCCGGGGCGTGGTAGGTGCGGGCCCGGGCCAAGTCCGCGGTGATCGCCCGGTAGAGCCGCCCAAAGCTGCGAACCTTGCCCTCCGAAAGCCCTTGGAGACCCCGCTTCCGAGCATCGGCCACCAACTCTCGGTACGCGTCCCACTCCGGCTTCCGGCCGCGCACCAGGACCGCCGCCTGCGGGTCGTAACCCTCGGCTGAGCCGCCGCGCCGCGCCGCCTCCTCGTCGTGCAGGGCCGCCAGGAACTCGCCGTCGGGAACTCGGCCCAGCCGCGGATGCTCCTCCAGCGTGGGGCGCAACGCCTCCATCACCGAGCGCTCCACCCGCCTGCGCGCGTCGGGCGCCAGCTTCGCCGTTCGCTGCACGAACCCGGAGAGGAGCGCGAACTCCTCCTCCGAGAGGAACGGTCGGCCGCGGGCCGTGGCGTGGGGCGCCTCCGGCCAAGGAGTCTCTGCGTCGCCGCGGTCCCGCACCACGATGCTGTCGGCCGCCACGTCGCCCAGGCGCTGCGTCCGGCGGCCCAGCATCATGAAGGCACCGCCCACGACCCCCGTCACGCCGGGCTGCAGGTCCACGACGCGCAGCAGGTTTCGGACCACCGCGCCTCTCAGGGACAGCGGCTGCCCGCCGGAGTGCAGGACCCGCAGTCCCATCAGCCGCTTCCCAGGGGTGCGCCCGTCCCAGTACGCCTCGAAGAGCACAAAGTATCCCCACTGCACGACGAACAGGCCCAATCCGGCCAGAGCGGCCAACGTCGCCGGCCCCCACGCCGGGAGCACGGCGCCGGCCACGTAGCGCACCACGAGCGTCACGAAGAGGATCGTCGCCAGGACCGCGACCATGATCGCGAGGTCCGCCGCCATCGCCGTGAAGCGCGAGCCCAGGTCGGCCAAGTCGTACCCCAGCCGAACGTGCTCGGGAGTCTCCAAGCGAACGCGCCGAGCCAGCGGCCTGCGCGGAGGGTCCATTGCGGCGCTGCGGTGCCAAAGCGGGGAGAGGCGGAGAGTACCGGAGGAGGGACTCGAACCCCCGACACGCGGATTATGATTCCGCTGCTCTAACCAGCTGAGCTACTCCGGCAGGGACGTGGAATCTCCCGGCAGGGGACGAACTCTGTCAAGCGACGCCGGACCACGGCCTTGTCAGGAGCAGGCCGACGCCCCCATTTCAGGGAGACGGCGCCGTCCGCATCGGACGGCCTCGCCCCGCCACCGCCGGTCCGCCGGCCTCGACAGGAGAAGCGCTCGCATGGAACTCGGATTCGTGATCGGGGTCGGCGTGTTCGGCTTCATGGGCGTCTTGAGCTCGCTTCGCATCCTCTGGGAGTACGAGCGGGGCGTCGTCTTCCGCCTGGGCAAGCTGACCCGCGCGAAGGGACCCGGCCTCGTCTTCCTCGTGCCCTACGGCATCGAGCGGATGCGGAAGATGGACCTGCGCATCATCGCCCTCGACATCGCGCCCCAGGACACGATCACCAAGGACAACGTGAGCTGCACCGTCAACGCGGTGGTGTACTTCCGGGTCGTGGACCCGTCCAAGGCCGTCGTGGAGGTGGAGGACTACTACTTCGCCACCAGCCAGATCGCCCAGACCACCCTGCGAAGCGTCGTGGGGCAGTCGGAGCTCGACGAGCTGCTGGCGCAGCGGGAACGGATCAACGAGATCGTGCGGCGGATCATCGACCTGGAAACCGACCCCTGGGGAATCGAGGTCACCAGCGTCGAGATCAAGGACATCGACCTGCCCAAGGAGATGAAGCGGGCGATGGCCAAGCAGGCCGAGGCCGAGCGGGAGCGACGGGGCAAGGTGATCGCCGCCGAGGGCGAGTTCCAGGCGTCGAAGAAGCTGGCGCTGGCCGCCGAGATCATCTCGGAGCACCCGACGGCGCTCCAGCTCCGCTTCCTGCAGACCGTGGTCGAAGTGGCGGCGGAGAACAACTCCACCACCCTCTTCCCGGTACCCGTGGACCTCTTCGCGCCGTTCGTGGAGAAGTCGGGATACGCGGGGGACCAGAAGGCGGGCGGCGGCGATGCGAAGTCGGGCACCCGGGATCTGGCGGCGCTGGCCGCGCGGTTCGGCGTGGACGGCGCGGAGCTGGCGGCGGTCCTTCAGTCCGGCGACGCCCAGGAGCTGCTGGAAGGGGCGAGAAAGGCGCTGGCGTCCGGCGAGGCTGGCCAAGGCGACGACGCGCCGGCCGAAGCCGATCGGTCAGGGAGTGCCGCCGTCGCCGCCCCGTCGGTCGCCGCTGACCCGGCCCAGGCTTCCCAGGAGACGCTCGAAGACTGACCGGCGGGCCGGGTCGTGGGCGGACTCCGGCTCGGCCTCCGTGTCGGTCAGCCGGTAGAGCACCTCCCCGTCCCGGATGAAGCCGTAGCGCTCTCTGGCCACGCGCTCGAGGACCTCGTCGCTGTGCTCGAGGGAGTCGATGCGGGCACGGAGAGAGTCGATCTCGCGACGGACGACGGGCAGCTCCTGCTGGCGCACCTCCAGCTCCTTCTCGGCCCGGCGCCCCTCCAGCAACGAGTACTCGCCCCCCGCGACGACGAAGTAGAGGGCCACCCCGATCACTCCGGGGAACACCAGTCGCTTCATGACCACACGCTCCTTCCCGGGTAGTGGGCCCGGTCGCCCAACGCTTCCTCGATCCTAATCAGCTGGTTGTACTTCGCCACCCGATCCGACCGGCAGGGCGCGCCCGTCTTGATCTGCCCCGCGCCCACGGCCACCGCCAAGTCGGCGATGAACGGGTCCTCGGTCTCCCCGGAGCGGTGGGACACGACGACGCCCCAACCCGCGTCCTGGGCCACCCGGACCGCTTCCAGAGCCTCGGTGAGGGTGCCGATCTGGTTCAACTTCACGAGGACGGCGTTGGCCGCGCCACCCGCGATCCCCCGCTTCAGCCGAGTCGGATTGGTGGCGAAGAGGTCGTCCCCCACGACTTGGCATCCGTCCCCGATTCGGGAGGTGAGCAGCGTCCACCCTTCCCAGTCGTCCTCGTCCAGCGGGTCCTCGACGCTCGCCACGGGGAAGCGCGACGCCATCTCCTCCCAGAAGGCGATCATCTCCTGCGGCGACAGCGAGCGGCCCGCGGACTTGAGGAAGCGGTACGACCCGTCCTCGAAGAGCTCGGAGGCCGCGGCGTCGAAGGCGAGCATCACGTCGTCCCCGGGACGGTAGCCGGCGGCCTCAATCGCCTGCTGTACGGCCTCCGTTGCCTCCGCGTCCGACCCCAGGTCCGGCGCGAACCCCCCTTCGTCGCCCACGGTGGTGCTCTTGCCCTCCTGGGCGAGAACCCGCTTCAGCGCGTGGAACACTTCGGTCCCCATCCGCAGCCCCTCGGAGAAGGTGGCGGCGCCGACGGGGACGACCATGAACTCCTGGATGTCCAAGTTGTTGGAGGCGTGGGCGCCGCCGTTCAGGATGTTCATCATCGGAACCGGCAACGTGCAGGCGTCCTCTCCCCCCAGGTACCGGAAGACGGGCATCTCCACCTCCGACGCCGCGGCCCGGGCCACGGCCATGGAGACCGCCAGGATCGCGTTGGCGCCCAGCCGCGACTTCTCCGGCGTGCCGTCCAGCTCGATCATCGCCCGGTCCACCTCCAGCTGCTCCCGCGACTCGAGGCCTCGGACCGCGCCCAGTATCTCGGTGCGGACGCTCTCGACCGCGTTCAGCACGCCGCGGCCCAGGTACCGTTTCGGGTCGCCGTCCCGAAGCTCCACCGCCTCGTGGACCCCGGTGGACGCGCCGCTAGGAACCGCCGCCCGGCCCCGGCACCCCGTCTCCAAGACGACCTCGGCCTCGACGGTGGGGTTGCCTCGGGAGTCCAGCACCTCCCGCGCCAGCACGTCTACGATCGCCGACACGGCGTCTCCTCCTCCATCATCGCGGCCACCGCGTCCCGCGCCTTGCGGGTAAGCACGTCTCGGTCCGCCGTCGTCATCCCCTCCGTGGAGATCGGAGGCGCGACTCGGATCGTCACCCGCCCGGGTCTAACCAGCCACCGCCCCTTCGCCATGACTCGCCGCGTGCCCAGGATCGCCACGGGCACGATGGGCACCTGGGCGCCGATCGCCAACATGAAGGCGCCCTTCTTGAAGCGCGTAAGCTCGCCGGTGGGCGACCGGGTCCCTTCCGGGAACATGACGACTGTGGTGGCGTCGGGCCTGATCCGTTCGCTTGCTCGGCGAAGAGAGGCCATGGCGTCCTGGGAGCGGGAGCGGTCGACGGGATAGTGGCCCGCGAGCTCCCAAGCGGTGCCGAAGAAGGGGATGGAGGACAGCTCCTTCTTCCCCACGAAGGTGAACTTGACTGGCAGCGTGCCCGCGAGCGCGAACACGTCGAACCAGCTTTGGTGGTTGGCGACCAGGACCTGGGCTTGGCTTCCGTGCAGGTGTTCCTGGCTCTCCCATGTCGCGCGAACGTTGGCCAAGCGCAGGAGCACGGCAGCCCAGCGGGCGGTGGCGCGCTCGGCGAACCGCTCCCGGGATCTGGTCCTCAGGACGTAGTGGACGTTGACGCCGATGGCGAAGTAGGCTGTGGCCAGCAAGCCACCCAAGTACACCCAGGCGTTGCGAAGGAGGATTCCGGGGCCGAGCGTGGCGAGGGGGCGGGCTTCGGCGGCGCGAGTCGTGGATGCCCCGAGCCCGGCGCCGGGCTCCACGGCTCCATCACGCTTGATGGACACCGGCAACTCCTGTTCTAGGGCTCGAATGCGGTCCACGGCGTCCGCTTCCTCGTCGGAAACATCAGTTTAGGAATCTTCGCCCCAGTCAGGGTCAGGTTCAAGTCCCGGCTCTGGAGCGCGACGCGAGGGCAGAGAGCCGCCCCGGCGTGCAGATGGGTGGCCGCTACGGAGTGCAGGTGGGTGGCCGTTACGGAGTGGCAAAGTGATCGTGGCCGATCTTGCCGGTAACTTCGCGCCGCTCGCCTCCGCTTTCCAGGAAGACGCCGGCACCGGGCTCCACGGTTCCGACACGCGTGACCGGCACCGACAACTCCCGTGCTAGGGCTCGAACGCGGTCGGCGGCACCCGTCGCGGATGTAAACATCAGTTCATAGTCTTCGCCGCCGGTCAGGGCCAAGTTCAGGTGCCCGTCCGAAGCTTGGCCGGAGGCGGAGGCACCGGGAACCTTGGCGTCGAAGACGGCCGGGTCCACGGGCACCGCCTCTTCTCGGACCACAACTCTCGCGCCGGAGGCGGCGGCGATGCGGTGGGCGTCGGCGAGGAGGCCGTCGGAGAGGTCGATCATTGAACGGGCGAGTCCTTCGCCGGCTAGCGCGCGGCCCAACGGCACTCGGTTCGGGGGCGCCACGAAGCGCTCTCGGGCAGCGGGAGGGGGTCGAGCGCCAGCGGACCACGCGGCCACTGCCGCCGCGGCCCCGCCCAGGACGCCCGACACCCACAGGTCGTGGCCGGGGGCTGCTCCGCTCCGAAGAACGACCTGCGCCGCACGTCCCAGCACCGCCACGTCGAGCACAACCGGGCCGGGCGAACGGCTGGCGTCCCCGCCCACCACCGCCACGCCGACCCGGTCGCCGGCCTGCCGCACACCCCGCTGCAACTCCACGCCGACGGCGGGGTCGCCCGGCAGCGCCATCGAGACCAAGAGCGCGACCGGCCTCGCCCCCATCGCCGCCATGTCGCTCAGAGCCGCCGCCGCCGCACGGAACCCGACCTCCCGCGCCGACACCCAGTCGAACCGGAAGTGCACGCCCTCCACCGTCATGTCGGTGCTGGCAACCAGCCCGCCGCGCAGCACAGCCGCGTCGTCGCCCGGCCCCAGCGCCACGTCCCGGCTGCCCTTCCAGCCGGCGGCCACCAAGCGGCCGACGAGCTCGTTCTCGCTCACGGTTGGACGCCTACCTCGGCGCGTCCTGGTCGAAGGTGACGAAGGGGAACGGCAAGTCCGTGGCGCCGTTCCCGCGTCGGGCGAGCGCAGCGGGGATCGCCTCGACCACGTCGGACGGCATCAGCGACGGCCCCAGTCCGCACGCCGAGGCGGCCCGCCCCGTCACCTCCAGCGCGAGCCCGGCCGCCTCGACCGGCGCCACGTCCTGGGCCAGGAACGCGCCCACGGCGCCGACGAGCACGTCGCCCATCCCAGCCACCGCCAGCGCCGACGTCTCCTGCACGGTGGCCACCAGCAGCCGTCCTCCCGGCCCCGCGACCAGCGACGGCGCACCCTTGAGCAGTACCGCGACGCCGTGCTTCTCGGCCAGCCCCTTGGCCGCCGCCACTCGGTCGCGTTCGACCTCCGCCGTCGAGCAGTCGAGGAGCCGGGCCATCTCCCCCGGGTGAGGCGTCACGACGACCGGCCCGCTGGCCAATCCGGCCAAGCCTCCCGCCGCACCTCGAGCCAGCAGCGTCAGCGCGTCGGCATCCACTGCGACGGGCCGCTCCCCCCGTGCGGTCAGCGCCGCCTCCAGTTGCCGTGACGCCGGCGGTGCGGTTCCCAGTCCCGGACCCACGACCAGCGCGCGGCTCGCCCTCACACCGTCTCGAAGCGCCCTCTCGTCGCCGGCGTCCACGTACAGCGCCTCCGGGACAGCGGGGATCAGCTCCCCCAGCAGTGACGCGCCGCACATCCGCACCAAGCCGGCGCCGCACCGAAAGGCAGTGCGCGCTGCCAGCACCGCCGCGCCCGGCATCGCCGAGCCCGCCACGACCGCGAGCGCGCCGACGGCGTTCTTGTGCGTGGACGGCGGGCGGCGCGGAAGCGCTCGGGACGTCCAGCCAGGGGTCAGCAACTCGGCCCAGGGCTGGTCGTCGGCCTTGGAGGCGTCCTCGCCGCGCGGCGGAAAGCCGATCTCCACCGCGACGATCCTGCCGCTGCACTCTCGGCCGGGGTACAGAAGCGTCCCCAGCTTGGGCCAGCCGAACGCCACGGTGACGTCGGCGCGCACCGCACTTCCCGGAACCCGCCCGGTGGCGCCGTCCACGCCGGAGGGCGCATCGAGGGCCACCACCGGCGCCGGCGAGCGGTTCGCGGCCTCGATCGCCTCGGCGTACCGAGAGCGGGGCGCGCCGCGAACGCCAGTGCCCAGCAGCCCGTCCACGACCACCGAGGCCCGCGCCAGGGCCGGCTCCACATCGCGGGCGTCCGGCAAATCCCACCCGTGCAGCACCGGATCGTGCCGGGGGCGCTTCCCGACGAGCACCACCGACACGGGTCGTCCCCACGCCGCGAGCGCTCGCAGGCACACCAGGGCGTCGCCCCCGTTGTTGCCGGAGCCTACCAGCGCGACGACCTCGCCGTCGGGGAAGAGACGCTGGACGATCAGCGCCGCCTGCCGCCCCGCGTTTTCCATCAGGGCCGGCTCGGGCACGCCGAGCTCCTGAATCGAGACGCGGTCGTACCAAGCAGCTTGGGCGGAGGTGGGCGCCTGGACCCTCGGCTTCCCGAAGGGCCTCTCCAGGCCGCCCGAACTCACGGCAGGCTGCCTGGGCCCACGACTACTTGTAGCTCTGTCCGATCGACCGGCCGAAGGTAATCTCGCCGTTGTCTATGCGGATGTTGAACCCGCAATCCGGGTTCGAGCAGACCCACGCCTTGAAGCGGATGGGCGCTCCGTCCCTTCCGTAGTCCGACATGGGGAGCAGGACCCCTTCGCCGCACTTTCGGCACGCTGGAAAACCGATCTCCTCCACCGTCTTCTTAAACCCCTCGCCAATGGTCGACCGGAAGGGCCGTGGAAGACGACCGCTTTCTCGGTATGGTGCGACTTGGCCCGTTGGCACTTCGGGCCGGTTGGTTCAGCGAGGCAACCTATCAGTATTCGGTCGCCCGCGCCAATGCCCTACGGCGACACCGTCCAAGGGTAGTTGCGCTCGAACGCCTCCTCGAAGTCGAAGATGCCTCGGAAGTCCTCGGGCCGGTCGTCGTCCTGCTTGACCAGAACGCCGATCTCCACGAGCGCGAAGACGATCTCGCCCACGTCGTCGGTCGAGTGCACCCCCCAGTGCTCCAGAACCATGCGGGCCATGGGGCCGAAGCGCCTCATCGCCAAGCCCCGGACGCCCTCCGCCAGCTCCTCGCCGGAGATGTGGCGTCGCTCCTCCAGCCCTTCGATGACCAAGTGGAGCGCCTCCAGGACGAATGCGTACGCCTTGCCGTGGAACCGGGGGTTCCGCCGCCGCAGCTTGGCCAGGGTCTCATTGCCCGAGTCGGGAGCGCTCATGGAAGCCAATCTTGCACTTCTGCTACGCTTCCGCCAAGTCGGGCCCGCCCGGCGGCGAGTCGGGCCGGTACAAGGGGAACCCCCGACAGAGTTCCTCCACTTCCCGGCGAACCCGGGCCGCAAGGTCTTCGTTCTCCACGTCCTCGACCACGTCGGCGATCCAACCGCCGATCCTCCGCATCTCGCCGGGTCCCATCCCCCGCGTGGTGACGGCTGGCGTGCCGATCCGCAGTCCCGAAGTCACGAAGGGGGACCGGGTCTCGCCCGGCACCGTGTTCTTGTTGACCGCGATCCCCGCCCTGCCCAGGGCTTCTTCGGCCTGCTTCCCCGTCAGGTCGCCGCCGACGAAGTCCACGAGGACGAGGTGGGTGTCGGTGCCCCCGGAGACCAGCCGCACGCCTCGTTCCAGCAAGACGTCGGCCAGGACCCGGGCGTTCTCCACCACCCGCCGGCCGTACTCCGCGAAACCCGGGGAGAGCGCCTCGCCCAGCGCCACCGCCTTGGCGGCGATCACGTGAACCAGCGGTCCGCCCTGAATGCAGGGGAAGACCATCTTGTCGATCGCCGCGGCGTGCTCCTGGCGACAGAGCACCAAGCCGCCCCGGGGACCCCGCAAAGTCTTGTGGGTGGTGGTGGTGACCACGTCGGCGTGGGGGACGGGAGTAGGATGGTGTCCCCCGGCCACCAGCCCGGCGACGTGGGCCATGTCCACCAGCAACGCCGCCCCCGCCTCCCGGGCGATCTCCCCGAACGCCGCAAAGTCGATGATCCGCGGGTACGCCGACGCGCCCGCCACGATCACCTTGGGCCGGGTGCGCAGGGCCGCGTCCCGTATCGCGTCGTAGTCGAGCCGACCGTCGGACTCGCTGACGCCGTAGGAGGTCACGTCGAAGTAGCGGCCGCTGAAGTTGACGGGCGAGCCGTGGGTCAGGTGGCCGCCGTGGCTCAGGTTCATCCCCAGGATGCGGTCGCCGGGGCTCAGGAACGCGAAGTAGCCGGCCATGTTCGCCTGTGCGCCGGAGTGAGGCTGAACGTTGGCGTGGTCGGCGGCGAAGAGCGTGGTGGCACGGGTGCGCGCCAGCTCCTCGACTTGGTCGGCGTGCTCGCAACCGCCGTAGTAGCGTCGCCCGGGGAGTCCTTCGGCGTACTTGTGCGTGAACACGCTGCCCGTGGCTTCCCGAACTGCGGGCGACACGAAGTTCTCGCTGGCGATCATCTCCAGATGAGCCAGTTGGCGCTCGGTCTCGTGGGCAACGGCGCGGTGGACCTGCGGATCGCACCGTCGAAGGTCGTCCATGGCCCTGGCGGCTAGGCGCCGTTGCCCCGGACGCCGGCACCGCGGGCGGCGCGGGCCTCGTCGAGGCGCTCGAGGGCGAACCGATCCGCGGCGGCGTTGGCGGGCACGTTCTCGTCCCGGGACAGTCGGAAGATGCGAAGGAGGGTGTCGTAAATGGTGCCGGCCTGCCGCTTGCCCCGCTCGACGTCCCATCCCTTGAGCTCCCCGTAGACGTTGATCAGTCCGCCGGCGTTGATCACGTAGTCCGGGGCGTAGACGATCCCTCGGCGGTACACCTCCTCGCCGTGGCGGCGGCCGTTTGCCAGCTGGTTGTTGGCGGCGCCGGCGACGACCTGGGCCTTGAGCACCTCCAACGTGTCGTCGTTGATCACGGCCCCGAGGGCGCAGGGGGCGAACACGTCGGCGTCCAACCCATATATGTCGGCTGGGGACACCGCCTCGGTTCCGGGCAAGGCGGCCAACGCAGTCGACACTCGCCCGGGACGGATGTCGGTGACGGTGAGGCGGGCGCCTTCCTGGGCCAAGTACTTGCACAGGTTGAACCCGACGTTGCCCAGCCCCTGGACGGCCACGTGCCTGTCGGCGAGGGAGGCGTCTCCCCAGCGCTCCTTGGCGCAGGCCTTCATCCCCACGTAGACGCCGTAGGCGGTGACGGGCGACGGGTCCCCGGAACGGCCCAGCAACCCCGCCACGTGATCGGTTTCCTTCCGGACGAACTCCATGTCGTGGACCGACGTGCCCACGTCCTCGGCGGTGATGTAGCGGCCTCCTAGGGCGTTGACCGCCCGCCCGTGAGCTCGAAAGATCGCCTCCCTGTCCGGCGTGCGGTTGTCGCCGACGATGACGGACTTGCCGCCGCCCAAGTCCACGCCCGTGATGGCGGCCTTGTAGGTCATGCCCCGGGAGAGGCGCAGGGCGTCCACGATGGCCTCTTCCTCGCTTGCGTAGTTCCAGAAGCGGGTCCCTCCCAACGCCGGCCCCAAGGTGGTGTCGTGTACCGCGATGATGCCCCTGTATCCCGACTGCGGCTCGCTCCAGAACGCGACCTGCTCGTGGCGGCGACGCGCCATCATGTCGAAAACGCCCGACCGCCCGCGTACTCCCGCTTCCCTGGACGCCTCCACCACTTCGGCGCCCGGAACAACCGTCAAGACTGCCATGCGTGCCTTCCTTTATTCGTGACGGACCGTCCGATCACCATTCGGAGGATCTCGCTGGTCCCTTCGTATATCTCAGTGGCCTTCGCGTCCCTCATGAGCCGCTCCACGGGGAACTCGCGCATGAAGCCGCTGCCTCCCAGCACGTTGACGGCCTGGTCGGTGACCCATGCGGCCGTCTCGCTGGCCTGGAGCTTGGCCATCGCGGGCCATGTCGCGGCGGTCGGTCCCGGGGGAGACGCTTCCCAGGCCCGAGCCGCCTCCATGAGCAGCGCCCGAGACGCGGCGATTCGGGTGGCCATGACCGCCAGCTTGCTCCGAACCGCGCCGAAAGCGGCGATCGGGCGGCCGAACTGCCGTCGCTCCACGGCGTGCGAAGCGGCGTGCTCCATCGCCGCCTGAGCGATTCCCAGCGCCTGGGCGGCGATTCCGAGGCGACCCAGGTCGATGGCGTCCAGCGCGTGGGCCAGCCCCCGCCTGCGGTTTCCCACGAGGCGATCCGATTCCAAACGCACGTCGTTCAGCGCCACCTCGACCGTCTCGGACGCGCGAAGTCCCATCGTCTTCTCGCGACGGCCCACGAGGTAGCCCTCGGCGTCGGTGTCCACGAGGAAGGCGCCGATCGCCCGGGCGGATCCGTCGGCGACGCTTCGGGCCGCGTCCATGTCCCTCACCCCGCCGTCCGTCTTCGCAAAGACGAAGACCACATCGGCGAGTCCTCCGTTGGTCACCCAGCGCTTGGTCCCTGCGAGGGTCCACCCGCCGACGGTCTCCCGGGCCTCCGTGGCCAGGGCCCCTGGGTCGCTCCCCGCTTCCGGCTCCGAAAGGGCGAAGGCGCCGACGATCGCGCCCGAGGCCAGTGCGGGAAGCCATCGCGACTTCTGGGCGTCGCTGCCGTGGGCCGTCAGCAGGCGAGAGACGGGTCCGTTGTGGATCGAGACCGCCAACGCCACCGAGGCATCCCCCCTCGCCAGCTCCTCGAGGACGACGAGGTACGTGCTCGCGGCCAGGCCCAGGCCGCCGTACTCCTCGGGGACGAGCATCCCGAGGAAGCCGAGCTCGCCCAGCTTGTCGAGCACTTCTCGTCCGTAGCCGCCGTTCCGGTCCCACGCCGCGGCCCGGGGGGCGATCTCAGCGTCGGCGAACTCTCGCGCCAGCGCCTGCATCTCGCGCTGCTCGGCGGTGAGGGTGGTCACCGCCCAGGGCCGCCGTCGTAGCGGTGGAAGCCTCGGCCGCTCTTGCGGCCCAGCCAGCCCGCGGCCACGTACTGGCGCAGCAAGGGGCAGGGGCGGTAGCGGTCGTCGCCGAGCTCGGCGTGGAGGACCTCCA
The DNA here is from genome assembly GCA_958296005.1 of Longimicrobiales bacterium. GTDB lineage: Bacteria > Gemmatimonadota > Gemmatimonadetes > Longimicrobiales > Gaopeijiaceae > CATQHQ01. Next base: position 706,136 of record CATQHQ010000002.1, on the reverse strand, counting down.
AGATGTTCAGGCAGGTGTCCAGGCCGATCAGGTCCGCCAAGGCCAACGGTCCCATGGGGTGGTTCATCCCCAGGGTCATGACGGCGTCGATGGCATCGGCCTCCGCCACTCCCTCCATGAGGGCGAAGACGGCCTCGTTGATCATCGGCGCCAGGATCCGGTTGGAGACGAAGCCGGGGAAGTCCCTCGCCTCGACGGGCGTCTTGCCCAGCGCGCGGGAGAGCTCGAGGACCGCGCGGACCGTGGCGTCGCTGGTCGCCAGTCCCCGGACCACCTCCACGAGCTTCATGACCGGAACCGGGTTCATGAAGTGCATCCCGACGACCTGCTTCGGGCGTCGCGTGCGGGCGCCGATCGCCGTGATGGAGATCGACGACGTGTTGGACGCCAGGATCGCGTCCGCCGGGGCGAGCCGGTCGATTTCCTCGAAGACCTCGTACTTCAGGGCGGGTCGTTCGGGAACGGCCTCGATCACCACGCTCGCCGTCGCCACGGCGTCGAAGGCGGTGGAGGGCTCGATCCGATCCAACGCGGCCTGCTTCTGCTCCTCGGCGATCGATCCCCTCGCGACTTGGCGGCCCAGGTTCTTGCCGACGACGCCCATCGCCCGGTCCAGCGCCTGCCCGTCGATGTCCACCAAGGCGGTGGCGAAGCCGGAGAGCGCGCACACGTGGGCGATCCCGTTCCCCATGACGCCAGAGCCCACCACGGCGATGCGGGCGTTGGCGGCGCCCTCCGAGTTCGGGGACGGGATCAGGAGTCCGACCTTCCGGCGAGGGGCCGGCCGACCCCTGCGAACCCGCGGGAAGCTGCGAGCCCGCGGACAACCAAGAAGGCGGCGACGGCCTTGATCGCCGCGCCCGCGACGAAGGGCTGGACCGCCAGCGCGAACACCTCTTCGGCGGCCACGCCCGTCGCGGTCGCCACCCAGGCGGCGCCCATGGCGAAGACCATTGCGGTGCCCACGGCCAACCCGGCAGCGACCCGGAACGGCCCACGGCTGGGTCCGGCGATCCAGCCCACGGCCGCGGCGGCAATGGGGAACGCCAGCAGGTAGCCCCCGGTGGGTCCCAGAAGCCACGGCAGACCCGCGCCGCCGGCAGCGAAGACGGGGACGCCCGCCACGCCGAGGCCCAGGTAGGCGAACTGGGACGCGGCACCCGCCCGGGGTCCCAGCAACGCGCCGGACAGGAGGACGAAGAACGTCTGAAGGGTCATGGGAACCGGCGTGAACCCCAGGGGCACGGCAACCCGGGCGCCCACGGCCGTCGCCGCCGCAAACAAGAGGACCCCCGCGGCGATCGCGACTGGGCGCGGAACGGCGGAGGTTGCGGAGACCGCCGCCTGTCGCGCGGCGGCGACGGCAAGGAAGCTGGGTCTGGCTCTCGAATCCATACGTGGTCTACTCCCGCTCTACGGCCATCGCGACGGCGGAACCTCCGCCCAGGCAGAGTGTGGCCATTCCCTTTTCTACGTCTCTCTGAGCCATGGCGGCGAGAAGCGTCACCAGTATCCTCGCGCCCGACGCGCCGATCGGGTGGCCGATCGCCACCGCGCCGCCATGGACATTCACCCGCTCTGGGTCCATCTCCAGCTCCCGCATGTCGGCCACCGCCTGAACGGCGAACGCCTCGTTCACCTCGGCCAAGCCGTAGTCGCCGATCCCCGTGCCCTCGCGCTCCATGAGGGAGCGGACGGCTCGCACGGGAGCGAAGAAGAGGTCGCGGGGCTCCGTGCCCGCCGCGGCATAGCCGGTAATCACCGCTTGGTAGGCCAAGCCGTGGGCCTCGGCGTACTCCCGGCTCGCCACCACCAGGGCGGCGGCGCCGTCGTTCAGCCCGGGCGCGTTGCCGGCGGTCACCACCAGATCGTCCACTCCGTCGGGCGCGTCCTTGCCGAACGCCGGGCGAAGCCTGCCCAGCGCTTCGATCGACGTGTCCCGGCGGGGGCACTCGTCGGTGTCCACCTCGCGGACGCCGCGGCGAGTCGCCACGGCCACGGGAACGACCTCGGAAGCGAACTTGCCCGCGTCGATCGCGGAGACGGCCTTCTGGTGGGAGGCCAGCGCGAAGGCGTCGGCGTCGTGCCGAGTGACTCCGGCCTTGGCGGCGGTGTACTCGGCGTGTCCCCCCATGTGGCACATCCCGAACGAGCACCAGAGCCCGTCGTGGATCAGGCCGTCCTGCACCGTCTGGTCGCCGAACTTCACCCCGCCGCGCATCCCTCGGATGTAGTGGGGGACGTTGGACATCGACTCGAAGCCGCCCGCCGCCACCAGCCGGGCGTCGCCGGCGCGGACGGCCTGGGCGGCCAGCATGACCGCCTTCAACCCGGAACCGCACACCTTGTTGACGGTCGTCGCAGGCACGTGGGCGGGGATGCCTCCGTTCACCGCGGCTTGCCGGGCAGGGGCCTGTCCGACGCCCGCGCTCACCACGTTCCCCATGATCACCTCGTCGATCTCGGCGCCTGGGACTCCGGCTCGCGACACCGCCTCCCGCAAGGCAACGGCGCCGAGCTCGGAGGCCGAGATCGGACTCAAACCGCCAAGAAACCGACCGACGGGGGTTCTGACCCCGCTCAGAACGACTGGCGTCGTGGCCGCGTTCGCCACTCGCAACTCCATTGGGGGACGTTGGCAACTCCATCGGCGGCGTCGATCCCGCCGCCGTCCCAATATAAGCAATGCGCTGGCCGTGGGACCGCCGCTGCTCGGAGAGGGCCTGCCGGCACCGTTCGGAAGCACGTCATCCGTGGGGCCGCCACGCCACCACGTGGGACGGATCGGTCTCCAGGCGGGGGCCGCCGATCAGGTCCACGCAGTCCGGCACCGCGGCGAAGACGGCGTCCAGGCACTCCTGCACGGCCTTGGGCGAGCCCGGCAAGTTGACGATCAGCGCCCGCCCCCGGACGCCGGCCGTCTGCCGGGAGAGCACGGCGGTCGGGACGGCTCGCAGGGACGCGGCCCGCATCGCCTCGCCGAAGCCGGGCAGCTCCTTCTCGATCACGGCCAGGGTGGCCTCGGGAGTCACGTCGCGGGGGGCGGGGCCGGTGCCGCCCGTGGTCACTACAAGGCAGCACTCGTCGTGGTCCACCAGCGCCGTCAGCGCCTCGCGGACGACGGGCTCCTCGTCGGGGACGAGCCGGGTGACGGCCTCCCAGGGAGTGGCCAGCACCCGATCCAGATAGGCGCGCACGGCCGGCCCGCCGCGATCCGCGTACACGCCCCGGGACGCTCGGTCCGACACCACCAAGATGCCGATGCGGGCGGGCGCCGGCTCAGCCATTGCGCAGCCCGCCGAGCCGCTTTGCATACCATCGCACCCATGCGTTGGACCGACCGAACGCACGGGCGCTTCGAGCGATCGTCCTGACCTCGCGCCGGCTGATCTTCACTTCGCCGGTGAGGACCTCCGGGCTGCCCCGGCTCACGGCCAGCGTCCTCGCCCCGAAGAAGAGCGGGAGCTCGCAGAACAAGCGGACTCGGGCGTGGGCGCGGGGCAGCAGGGTCACGTACTTGACCGCAGCGTCGAAGTGGCGCGCGGCCTTGTCGGAGAGTCGGGCCACGACGTCCATCGCCGCATCCCGGCCGCCCGGCTCGAAGAGCGACGCCGGCGCCATCCCGGCCGGAAGGAAGGACGTGGGCACGAAGATCCACCCCCGGTGCCGGTCCGTGCTGAGGCCTCGGACCACGTTGACCGTCTGCAGGGCGAGGCCGAACTCCCGTCCCAACCCCATCAGGTCGTGGCGTCGGCGCCGAACTCGCGGCGACCACTGGGCGAAGAGGTCGGTCAGCAGATGCCCCACCCGCCCGGCGACCTCGTGCATGTAGTCGTCCAGATCGCTCTCGTCCTCGAAGCGGGGGCCTCGCTGCACCCATCGGGCCATTCCCAGGGTGGACTGCCCGGCGTGTCGAGCGATTACGGCCCTGGCGTTGTCGTCCAGCGCGTCCAGCGCGGCAGCGATCTCGCCAGCGTGTCGCGCTGCGTGGAGGTCGGGGATCGGGTCCTGGCCCGGTTGGCGCGCCAGTCCGTCCAGAAGCTCGTCCACCGGCGCGCGACGGTGCAGCACGCGGTGCCAGAGCCGCAGCAACCGGATCTTCTCCGCCGGGGACATGACCCGGTTGTCTTCCAGGTAGTCCGACACTCGAAGCACCAGGTACGCCACCCGGACCTGCGCCCGCAACGGTGGGCGCAGCAGGACGATGCCCAGGGCGAAGGTGCGGCTGGTGGCCCGCAGGAGTCGATCCAGCGGCGCGACGCCAGGCGGATCCGCAGTGGGGCGAGAACGGGAAGCCATATTCGACAATATGGTCGCGTCGTTAGAGTTTTTCACGAAGCCCCCCTCGGAAGGAACCCATTCGCCCATGACCGAAGACGCCCCTGTGCGCTCCGGCGGCGTCCAGCCGGCCGCCTTGCCGACCGACGCCCGCCTCCCAGAGAAATACGGCGGGCTGCGCGCTCTCCAGGCCGAGTTCCGACGGTACCAGGACGCCGCGTTCCCTTACCGCCCACCGCGCTTCTTCGCGCTGGAGCTGGCGGGCGAGACCGGCGAGCTGGCCAACTTGGAGAAGAAGGCGTGGAAGGGCCGGCACGTGAACGACGGGGATTTCGCCGACGAGGCGGCCGACGTGTGCATCGCCCTGCTCAACTTCGCCAACAGCCGGCGGATCGACTTGGCCGCCGCCGTGGAGGAGAAGATGCGGCGGATCGACCGGCGACGGCGCGCACAGCCGGAACCGGCTCTCCCGGAAGAGCACCCGTGAGCGCGTCCGCCGGCAGCACGGCGCCCCTCGTCGACGTTCAGGCCAACCCCGACGAGCGCCAAGTTCCCATCGCCCGGGTCGGGGTCAAGAACATCCGGTTCCCCATCGCGGTCCGGGATCGCCGTCAGACGGCCCAATACACGGTGGGAACGATCGAGATGTCGGTGGACCTGCCGCAGCAGTTCAAGGGCACCCACATGAGCCGCTTCATGGAGATCCTCAACTCGTACGACGGCGAAGTCTCGGTGGAGGCGATCCCCGGGATCCTCCGGATCATGCGACGGCGCCTCGCCGCCGAGACCGCCCACCTGCGGGCGTCCTTCCCCTACTTCATGGAGAAGCGCGCGCCGGTGACGGACGTGGCCGGCCTCATGTCCTACGACTGCACCTTCGACGCCTCCCTTGGCTCGGAGGAGGACTTCGTGCTCACGGTGGAAGTGCCGATCGCCACGCTCTGCCCCTGCTCCCGGGAGATCAGCGCCCGGGGCGCCCACAACCAGCGGGGCTTGGTGACGTTGCAGGCGCGCTTCCAGGGCGAGCTGTGGATCGAGGAGCTGGTCGAGCTGGTCGAGGACTCGGCGTCGTGCGGCCTGTACCCGGTGCTCAAGCGCGCCGACGAGAAGTGGGTCACGGAGCGCGCCTACGACAACCCCCGCTTCGTCGAGGACTTGGTGCGCGAGATCACCGTTCGCCTGCGGGCCGTGGAGCGGGTGACGTGGTTTCACGTGCACGTGGTCAACTTCGAGTCGATCCACGAGCACGACGCCTACGCGCAAGTCGAGGAAGGAACGCCGCCGGGGTCTTCGAGCTAGGCCGAGGCCTCCGCCCTCGCTACAGCAGGATCCGGGTTCCGTCGCGTCGTTGCAGCGTCGCGCGGAGCCCCGGCTCGCCTCTCTCGACGTGCATCTCCACGCCCAGAGCCGCAAGCTCCCCGGCGACCGCGACCGGCTCCGGGTGCCGGGCGACGAGTCCCGTCAGCCGCACGCCGGCGTCGGGGAGGGCCGCCGAAGGGTGGACCGAGTCGCCCCAGTCGATGAAGAAGGGGACGATGCCGGCCCTGGGGAGAGGGCGGACGGGCATCGTCAGAGTCCACGAGAGGACGCTGCCGTCGTCGTTGCGCCGGGACATGGAGCGCATCGGACCCAGAAGGCCGCGCGCCGGCCCCGCGGCTTGGCTCTTCAGGTCGCTGGAGGGGGAGGCCCAAGTGACGAGAGCCGGCAAGACAGGGCCGCCGTCCGCCAGCCAGAGCCCATCGGGAGGCGTCGGCTGCTCCGGGTCGGGTCCCACCACTTCCATGTAGACGCCGTCGCCCAGCCGGAGAAGCGCGTTGCGGGTTCCCAGGCCCGGGTGGCTGCCGCCGGGCGAGAAGGAGACGCCCAGCCGCGCCTCCATTTCGGCCACCCCCGCCGGCACGTCGGGAACGGCGTAGACCAGATGATCGACTGGCGGGACGGGCCACCGACGACCGGTCACCGACGGCTCACTTGCCTCCTGCGTACCGCTTCCTGAAGCGCTCGACCCGTCCAGCAGTGTCCAGAAGACGCTGGGTTCCGGTGTAGAACGGGTGAGACGACGAGGAGACTTCCAGCGTGACCAGGGGGTACTCCTTGCCGTCCTCCCACTGGACGGTCCGCTTGGTCTGCACGGTGGACCGGGTAAGGAAGGCGTAGCCCGTGGAGACGTCCTGGAAGACGACGGGCCTGTAGTTGGGATGGATGTCTTTCTTCACGTTGGCTTCCGGGAACCGCACTCGGCGACGCGGGGATGGATCGGCGACGGAGCGCCAAGTCTAATCCCACTGGACTACCCGGGTCAACTTGCTATCTTGGTGGGCTTGCTTTTGTTGCGATGCGGTCGGTCCCAGCCCCGAGGACCGCCGGGAAGCGGAACCCGCGGGGCTGGCAGGGAGGAACCATGGCGAAGAAGTCCGGCAAGGGCCCTCGGGTCACGATCAAGATGTCCAGCTCGGAGAGCCCGTACCGGTTCACGACCTCGAAGAACAAGCGGAACAACCCGCAGCGGCTGCAGTTGAAGCGGTACGACCCCGTCGTCCGTCGCCACGTCCTCTTCAAGGAAGAGAAGTAGATGTCCCGGAAGTGCGCCATTACGGGAAAGCGGCCCCTGACGGGCTACAACGTCTCCCACGCCCACAACAAGACGAAGAAACGGCAGCTGCCGAACCTTCAGAAGAAGCGAATATTCGACCCCGAGGCGGGCAAGTGGGTTCGGATCAAGGTGTCCACCTCCGCGCTTCGGTCAATCGACAAGATGGGCCTCCACGCGTTCCTCCGGAAGCACGGACTGACGCTGCAGGACGTCACCTAGGGCTTCCAGCCGTCTTCGGCGGCGCACCGATCGCCGGAGTCCTGCTCTTCGCCGGCTGTCTTCTTGCGTGCGTGCCGGCGACGCTCCACGGACAGACCAGCGGTCCCGCCGACTCCCTGGCAGCGTTGCGCTTGGTCCGAGCAGCGCAGACGGCTCGCTTGGCGGCCCCGTTCGGAACGGCCTACCGAGCGGCAGCCGAAGGTCACGTGTACTTCTTTCTGGACCGGGAGGACGGCGGCGCCCCGGTACCGATCCGGGTGGACCAGGTGGCGCTGGACCTCTACCGGAGCCGCTCCGGCCAAACGCGCCAGCTGATGCGTGGGCTGCGCCGGAAGGAGTTCCTCCCGGTGCGGGACTTCGACTACTACATCGACCGCCTGACCGTCGTGCAGAACGGCTTTGGGGATCGGATCGTCGTCGGCGAAGGGCGCGACGTGCGGGGCGTGCCCCATCCCCTGGGCGCAGGCGCCGAGGAGCGGTACCGCTACCGAATCGTGGACTCGCTGCGGGTGCAGGTCCCTACCCTGCCATCGCCGGTGCGGGTCTACGAAGTGGAGGTGCGCCCCAGGGACGGCGGCACGCCGGCGTTCGTGGGCAGCGTCTTTCTGGAGGCGGAGACGGGCGGTCTGGTGCGGATGGACTTCACGTTCACGCCGGCATCCTACGTGGATCCGCGCACCGATCGAGCGACCGTGAGGCTCGAGCACGCTCTGTGGGAGGGGCAGTATTGGCTGCCCTACCGCCAGACGGTGGAGGTGAGGCGTGAGACGCCGGAAGTGGATCTGCCCGTGGGCTCGGTAATCCGTGCCAAGCTGGAGGTGACCGAGTACGACTTCGCGGCGGAGCTGGGGGACGACTTCTTCCGCGGCCCGGCGGTGGTGCGGCTTCCCTACGGGTCGGCGGACTCGACCGCGTTCCGAACTGGGCTGGCGGACCGGATGGCGGAGGAAGGGCTGTCGCCGGTGAGCATGGCGAAGCTGGAGGCCGAAGCTCGAAGCGCGGCGCGGACCCGGTTGGCAAGCGGGCTGCCCCGGCTGCGCTTGTACGCGGATGGGGTGTCGTCGGTGCTGCGGGCCAACGCGGCGGAAGGGGTGTACGTTGGGTTGGGGGCGTCGTACTCGCCGTCCGGGGGAACGCGGCTGGAGGCACTGGGCGGAGTTGGGACGTGGAACCGGAAAGCCAGCGGGGTGCTCCGAGCCAAATGGTTGCCCGAGTGGTCGCTCGCTGGTGGCCGGGTCGCGGCGACGGTGGAGGCGTTCGGGCGGCAGCTGAGGGACGCGGGTCCCCGGCCCGGCGCTTCGGGGGCCGTCAACACCCTGGCGGCGCTGGCGTGGCAGCGGGACTACAGCGACCCGTTCTTCGCTTCCGGCGCCCGCGTGTCGCTTACGCGGCGGGGGGCCGGCGGGAACGTGGCGTCGGTCGCCGGCTTCGCGGAGCGGCACTCGGGGGCGTCGGCGAGCTGGTTCGAGCGGGAACGGAGCGGCGGCGCAGCCCCACCACCCCCGGCCAGAGGCATCCGTCAGCCCGCCGACGGCGTGTTGTGGGGCGTGCGGGCGGGGTACTCCCACCGCTGGGGCGGGTCTGGAGCGTGGGGCGCCGAGGTCGGGGTGCGCGGGACCGCCGGGCGGTGGGAAGGCGTCGGGACGGCGAGCTTGACGGTGCGCATCGAAGGGCGGACGACCGCCGTCAACCTGTCGCGCTGGGCTTCGGCGTCGGTGGAGGCGGGACGCTCCTGGGGGGCGACGCCATCCCACCTTCTCTTCTTTGTGGGAGGACGAGGGACGTTGCCTGGCCACCCGTTCCGAGAGTACGGAGGGCGAGGGTTCATCCTCGCGCGGGCCGAAGCGTCGGCGACCCTGGTGCCTGGGTGGCTGGCGATCCGCGGGCTTGCGGGCGCGGGCGCGGCAGGGATGGCGACGGACGACTCGGTCCGGGAGTGGGGCGTGCTCTCGACCGGAGGTGTTCGGGGCTACGTCGGGGCCGGGCTGGCTACGCTTTACGAAACCGTGCGGATCGACGGAGCGTGGGGGTTCCCCGGCGGCCGCTTCGAGCTGGTGGTGTCGGTCGATCAGTGGCTCCGACCGTACCTGTAGGCCTCAGTTGCGCGTCCCGGCGTTGGGCTGGTCGCCCCGCGGTGCCCGAGCCGCTCCGATGAGGGACTCCATGTGGCACAAGTACTCCTCCAGCGCACGGCGGCCTTCGAGAGTCAGGCGGTAGCGGGTCAGGGGCCGTCGCCGACGGAAGCTCTTGTCGCAGGACACGTAGCCGGCTTCCTCCAGCTTGCGCAGGTGAGCAGACAGGTTGCCGTCGGTCAGGTCCAGCAACCGCTTCAGGTCGGTGAAGGCCAGGGGTTCCTCGGCGGCCAGGGCCGCCGCAATTCCCAGGCGAACCCGTTGGTGGATGACGTTGTCCAAGCTGCTCGCCGCCCCTCCGGCGCGGAGCAACGGAGGGCGCGACGGCGAACGAGGCACGACAGCTCGGCTCCCTTCAGCCACCGTACTTCCGAACGACGTAGACGCCGCCGGCGAGGTTGATCCCGCCGAAGCCCGCGGCCATGAAGTAGTCGCCCCAATCCGGGCCGGCGAAGACCGCGGCCGCCCCTGCCAAGAGGAAGGCGAGGCCCATCGCCGGGACCGCCGGGACGGACCAAGCGCCGGCGGTGACGAGTCCGGCGCCGAAGACCAGCAGCCACGTTGCGGGGAGGAGGGCGGTCGCCCCGGCAGAGTGCAGGGCAACCGTCAGCAGTCCGCCGACAAAGACGGGCGGGCCCAGCCCCAGGGCAAAGCGCCGGCCCGCACCTCGGGCCAGCGGCTCCCTCGACCTGCGAGCCTTGAGAACAATCGACGCGCCCCCCACGGCGAACCCGAGGACGGCCGCCGCGATCCATGTGGCCAGCCACCTGCCGGCGCTCGCCTGTCCGTGAGCCAACGGCGCGGCAGCAAACGCCACTGCCGCCGTCCCTAAGCCTCCCCACCCCGACACCGCCGTGAACCGGCTGGATCGGTCCATCGTGTCCCGGATGTAGGCCAGGTCGCTGGCGGCCTTGCCGTGGACGGCGAGCAGGCGGCTCATGCGGCGCGTCCTCGAGCGGCCGATTTCTCGTAGGTGTAGAGGAAGTTGGTGAAGCCCCGGTCGTAGTCCGAGAGACCGTTCTGGCCCGTGAGCTTCATGCGGGCGTCGTACATCTCGCGCATGGCGCTGGAGACGACCCCATCGCGGCGACCCGGTGGCCGAAGCCTTCGGAAGTCGTCCAGCACGCCGCCCTCGAGGGGCGTCTCGTCCAGCATCTCGCCGTACCGAGCCGGATCGTCGCCGTCCAGCACCCGAAGGTTGCGGTAGATGCGTTCCGCCAGCGCCGCCCGCCGGAGCCGCGGGTCCTGGGAGCCGGAGAGGGCCAAGTAGGCCAAGGCCTGGGCTTCCAGCTCCTTCAGGTACCCCTTCCTGTGGCAGAACTCGTGGGCCAGGACGTGGGGCTCGAAGACGCCGGTGTCCCTGAAGACCGCCACGTCGCCCGAGAGGATGTCGCAGCTGCCGACGGCGAAGGGCATGAGGAGGCGGGCCAGGGTCATCTCCCGCACCGAGCTGCTGGTCTCCACCCGCTGGCCGGTAACGCCGGCGATGTAGGAAGTCAGGCGCTCGTTTACGTCGACGGCCACTACGTCGCGAGGCCGTTCATCGGCAGGGGCCGGGGTCGCCATGAGCTCCTCGGAAATGCGCCGCACGTCCGCCAGCCGCTGGGACTCGGACATCTCTTCCATGTGGCGGACGTCCGCCGAGTAGGTCTTCAGGAAGTCGATCTTCCTCACGCCCCTGCGGCTCGCCCAGTCGCCCAGGGCGCTTCCGGCGTACGCTCCGAAGGCGGCGGCTTGGATCAAGCGGCCGGGGAGCGTCGCCCCCAGCAGCAGCCGGGACGCCAGCGGGGCGGCGAAGATGACGTCGGCCAAAGCGATCGGGGAATAGGTTGCGCTGTTGGGGATGCGAATCGTCTCCATTGGCCTCGTCCCTCCTGCCGGTCTCCTGTAGGCGCGTGCGCCGGGCGCATACTACTTATAGAAGCTACGCGATTTCCACTCCAGAAAGTGTCGAGGACCCTGTGCAGCCAGAGGAACGGTCGCAGGACCCTAACGCCGGCCCGGCGTTCGCCCCGCTCGCCGGGATGCGGGTGCTGGACTTCAGCCAGAACGTCGCCGGCCCCTACGCGACCCAGATCCTGGGGGACATGGGCGCCGACGTGATCAAGGTCGAGCCGCCGGGGGGCGACGCGGCCCGGACCTGGGGACCGCCGTGGGTCGGCGAGGACAGTCCCGTCTTCCAGGTCGCGAACCGAAACAAGCGGGCCGTGGTGCTGAACTTGAGGCGCGACGAGGACCGGGAGCGGGCGCAGCAGCTCGCCGGCGAGGCCGATGTGGTGGTCGAGGCGTTCCGGCGCGGCGTGGCGGAGCGGCTGGGCATCGGGTACGAGACGGTGCGGGCGGCCAACCCCGGCGTGGTGTACGTGTCGGTGACGTCCCACGGGCCGACGGGACCCTTAAGGGACGACCCGGGGTACGATTCGCTCTTTCAGGCGCGCTCGGGCCTCGTGTCGGTGACTGGGGAGCCGGAGGGCAACCCGGTGCGGGTTGGGAGCTCGATCGTGGACCTGGGGACGGGCGTTTGGGTGGCGACCGGCGTCCTAGGCGCGCTGATGGAGCGGGAGCGCACAGGCCGGGGGACGCATGTGACCGCCGCGCTCCTGGACACTGCGCTGGCGCTGATGTCCTACCACCTGACGGGCTGCTTGGCGACGGGCGAGGAGCCACCGCGGATGGGGACGGGAATTGCGATGATCGCGCCGTCCGAGGCGTTTCCGTGCGCCGACGGCAGGTCCGTGATGATCGCCGGCGGCAACAACGCCGCGTTCGCTCGCCTCTGCACCGCGCTGGAGCTGGACGACCTGGGGGCGCAGCCGGAGTACGCGCAGAACGCCGGGAGGGTAGCGAACCGGGAGTACTTGGCCGAGGTGATCTCGGAGCGCACTCGCCAACTTTCCGCCGACGCCCTGCTGGCGTTGCTGCGGGCGCACGGCGTGCCGGCGGCTCCGATTCACAGCGTGGCGTCAGCAGTGAAGGACCCGCAGGCGATCGCCTCCGGCATGTTGCGGAAGGCGGACCACCCCCACGTCGCCGGCTACGTGGACGTTCCCTCGCCGCTGCGCTGGGACGGCCAGCGGGCCACCCTGCGCCGGTTCCCGCCCCGGCTCGGAGAGCACCAGGGGGACGTGCTGGAGGGGGACCGAGGGTGGCCGGAGGACGAAGGGGCGCCTGCAGACGGGAAGGCCGCGCGCACGGCCGCCCGGCGCCCCGAGTCCGACGGGCCGGCCCAAGCCGACTCGGCGGACAGTCTCGCTTGCGACGCGGTGCGGCAGCTGCTGGCGGTGGCGGCAGCGCTCGGCACCCGGGAGCCGGGGCTCCTGCGCGGCTCGTTGGCCGACGCGGCCTCCCGTTGCAGCCCGCCGGAGGTCGACGAGCTCCTGCTCATGTCGTGCTTCGTCACGGGCTTTCCGGCAGGGCTGGCCGCGTTCGCTGTCTGGGCCGAGCTTCGGCCGTCGGGAGCCGGAGACCGTGCAGAAGACGACGACGAGGCTGTCGGTGGCACGGCCGCCGAACGGGGCGAGAAGGCGTGCCGGGCCGTCTACGGGTCGGGCTACCCGCGCCTCATGGACCATCTCTCGGACCTGCACCCGGATCTGCCGGGAACCGTGGTCGAGTACGGCTACGGGGCGATGATGAGCCGCCCAGGGCTGCCGTTGCGCACGCGGGAGCTGTGCCTTGTGGCGATGCTCGTGACGTGGCACGCGGAGCCGCAACTGCGAGCCCACCTGCGAGGCGCGCTGCAGACGGGCGCTTCTGTTCAGGATGTGGAAGCGGCGGTCCAAGCCGGGTGCGCCACTGCCCGATCGGCTGGACCCGGCGGCGAGGAGGCGGCAACTTCGGCCTTGCGTACATGGGAGAGCTTGGTTCAAGGCCACAGGGAGAGGGCGCGATGCTGAAGCGCATCCACATCAAGGGCTACAAGTCCCTCGACGACGTCGAAGCCACGCTGGAGCCGCTGACGGTGCTGTTCGGTGCCAACGCCTCGGCCGGGGACGGGGTGGAACAATCGAGCCCGAGAGGGCGTATGAACCCTACGGAGCCGCGTTTGGGGCCCCGTAGCGCGCATGGGAGGGAGGAGCCGCATGTCGGGTAGAGCAGTGGTTCGGACAGCTTCGTTGGCGGCCGCCGTGGCGTTCGACCTTCTCTTCTTCCGGCCTGGGGGAGGGCCCGGCTTGCTCGGCGGTCCCCAGACCCCAAGCGACCCCCGGCTGTTCGCCCTCGGAGACTTCGCGGCGGCGATGGCGGTTCAGGAGCGCTACGACGACGACCTGCTCGCGATGCCTGGGGTCGCGGGAACTGCGGTGGCGCTGGGTGTGGACGGGCGGCCCGTGGTCAAGGTCTACGTCACGGGCGCCGGGGTGACGGGACTTCCGCTCCGGCTGGACGGTCACGCGCTGGTCACCGAAGTCACGGGTGCGTTTCGGGCGCTGGAAGGCGACGACGGCACAAACCCGCGCGCTCCCTTCTCCCGTCCCGTGCCGATCGGCGTGTCCACGGGACAGGTGGACGTGACGGCAGGCACGATCGGCGCCCGGGTCGTCCGGGGGAGCGACGTCTTCGCCCTCAGCAACAACCACGTGTACGCCAACAAGAACGAAGCGAAGGTGGGAGACAACATCCTTCAGCCCGGCAGGGTGGACGGCGGGCGGGACCCGGCGGACGTCATCGGTACGCTGCACGCCTTCAAGCCGATCAAGTTCTGTTCGCCCTTCCCCGTCTGCCCGGCCAACGAGATCGACGCTGCGATCGCCGCCACCGACGTCGGCAGGTTGGGCAACCGTACGCCGTCCAACGGCTACGGCACGCCCCGTAGCGAGACGGCGACGGCCAAGCTGGGGATGGCGGTCCAGAAGTACGGGCGCACGACGGGCCATACGACCGGGAAGATCAGCGGCCTCAACGCCACCGTGAACGTAGGGTTCCGGGACGGGACCGCGCGCTTCACCGGACAGATCGTGATCAACCAAGTGGGGTTCTCGGGTCCCGGGGACTCTGGCTCGCTGATCGTCACGGCAGGTTCGGAGAAGGAGGCGCGGCACCCGGTGGGGCTGCTGTTCGCGGGCAGCGAAACGAGCACGCTGGCCAACCCCATCGGCTTGGTGCTCGACCACTTCGACGTCGAGATCGACGGGAACTAGGCGTGGCGAGGAGAGCGGAGGGCGGGCGGACCGCCGAGGACGCGCAGGCCCGGGTCACGCGGCGGGTGATCGGCTTGAAGGGAGTGGCCGGCACAGCGCTGGGACTGCACGACGGCAAGCCCTGCATCAAGGTCTATCTGGAGAAGGACGATCCCGGGCTGCGGTCGCGAGTGCCCCGCTCGGAAGGCGGCTACCCGGTGATAGTGGAGGTCACTGGGGCGATCCGAGGCCGTTGATCCTCCAGAAGCGAGCTTCGTAGGCGAAGACGGTGTAGGCCAAGCGGACGCCGGTGGGATCGTAGGCGGGCTGGGTCTTCTGGGACGGGTCGATCGTCAGTTGTTCCGCCCGACCGCCGCCGAAGGGAACGCGGTGAATCTGGAAGAAGCCGTCCCGGCCCGGACCCACATAGGCAACCCAAGCGCCGTCGGGCGACACGGCGATCCCGGAGTGGACCTGATCCGACTCCCACTCATGGAAGCGGGTCGGCGGCCCGCCTTCTCTCGAGACCCAGTACAGCGCTTTCTTCCCCGCCCCCTCCGCCGCTTCAAAGACGATGTGCTGCGAGTCCGGCGTCCACTCGGCTTGCAGCGCGTCGTGGAGGAAGTCCCCCATGTCGACTTGCCGCTGGAACCCGACGACGCCCGTTTCCTGGCTCACCGGGATGACGTGCAGGACGCTGCGCCGGGCTCCGGACGGAGCGTGGAGGTAGCTGGGGAAGACGATCCATCGGCCGTCGGGCGACCAGCGAGGCCAGCCCGTCTCGTGGCCGCCGGAGGAGATCATCCTGGGCGCCGACGAGTCGGCGGCGGAAACGAGGTAGATGTCGTCCGTGCCGTCGATGTGGCTGTGGTAGACGATCCATCGGCCGTTGGGCGACCAGTGCATCCCCTGGTCTTCGGAGTACGAGTCGCGCACCACCCGGTCCGGCGCGGAGCTGGGCCTGCGGGACGTCGCGTCCACGATGCCGATCTGCTGGTCGATGTCCGGGTAGTCCACATCGTCGGTGGCCAGCCGCCACCCGCCGAAGGTGAAGGCAAGCTCGGCACCCGACGGGCTCCACGAAGGGGTCTCCGATTGAAAGGTGGTGACTCGCCTCGGTTCGCCGCCCGCCGCAGGCACGGTGGAGATCGACACCATGTAGTGCTGGGTTCGGTAAACGACCTCGCCCGTGCGCGTGACGGAGGGTCCGTAGGCGTCTCGGTTGGCCCAGGCGAGCCGTCTCGCATCGCCTCCGCCCACCGGGCGAGTCCATAGCTCGAGTGCGCCGTCGTCGCCGGGGGCGGCGTAGTAGATCGATTCGGCGTCGGGGGAGAATGCGGCGCCGTTGTACGGCTGGTGGTCCTCCATCCACGCCACGGGGCCGTCCTGGCAGGGGAGCCGAAGCCGCTGCACGCCGGCGCTCCGCTCGATGCACGCCACCCGCCCGTCGGGCGAGACCACGGGGTAGGACAGCCGGTTGTCCTCCGCCAACAGCTCTCCGGCTTGGCCGTCTGCGGCGAGCCGCCAGACCTGGGACCGGCCCCCGCCGCGGCGCACGCCCACGAGCCAAGCCCCGTCGGGCGACCAGCTCAGCTCCAGCAGCTCGGTGCTTCGCGGCACGTTCTCCCGAAAGGGAACGCCACCCCACAGGGTCGCCTTCTCGCCGGTGCCGACGTCGTACACGAACCAGTCCTGGCGACGCCGGTCGAAGGAACGTTCGTGGACCAGTACGCCTCGGCTGTCGGGAAGCCACGTCAGGTAGCGGACTTGGCTAGGGGCCGGACCCAGAGTCCGTTGGGTGTCTCCGTCCAGGTCCTGCACGACCACATAGCGTCCCTGGGAGTAGGCCAGCCGGCGCCCGTCGGGGGAAACGCCGCCCGCGGGATCCCGGTAGCCAACCGGGCCCATCTGGTGAGCGGTGGCCAGGAGGACGGCGTCGGGAGCCGGAGGGTCGCAAGCGGCCAGCGCCACGACGGCGGGAGAAGCAAGCGCCAGCAGAGACGTCAATGTCCTCATGAGTCAACTTGCTCAACGGGTTGCGCAGTAACCTGATCGCTCACGAAGGTCGGAAGCGGCACGGCGAGAACGGCGTCAGGTCCAGCTCCGAGCGTCCCTCCACGACCAGCTGTGCCGTGGCCCAGCCGGTGCTGGCCGAGAGGGTGACGCCCAGCATCTGGTGACCGGTGTTGACGTACACGTTGTCGCGGCTGGGGAGCTTGCCCACGACCGGGAGCGTGTCGGGAACCATGGGCCGCATCCCCACCCACTCCCTGCCGCCGCTCTTGGCTTCTGGAATGTCCACGTCGCGCACGACGGCCCGCCGGATCGCTCGGACTCGCCTCGGGTCCAGCCGGCGGTTGATCCCGGACAGCTCCATGGTGCCGAAGAACCGCAGAGTGCCCTTGAAGGGGGTCGCGCCGACGTTGGCATCGCCCAAGTAGAGGGGTTGCCGAAGCTGGTTGCGAGGATCGTCCACCGTGACCGAATAGCCCTTCCCCGCGGTCAGGGGAATAGCGAAACCGGCCAGGGCCGCAAGAGCGCCCGTCTCGGCGCCGGCCGCCAGCACCACGGCGTCGGCATCGATGGCGCCGACGGTGGTTGCCAGCGCCCGCACGGTCTTGCCGTCGTCGGTTTCGAAGCCGGTAACGGCGACCCCCTCGTGGATCTTCGAGCCGCCGGCGCGCAACGCCTTGGCCACTCCCGCGGTCAGGGTATCGGGACGGAGGTGGCGCTCCGACTCCACGAAGAGGCCGCGCTCGAAGCCGGGGCGCAGCAGCGGCTCGCGCTCGTACGTCTCCGCGCGGTCCAGCGCCCGATGAGAGACGCCGCCCCCGTCGCCGATCGCCGCCGCGGCAGCCACCTCAGCCACCTCCGCCTGCTTCGTGGCCGCCTTGGCTAGGTCCCGAAAGGCGAAGAGGATGCCGGCGCGGGCGAACTCGAACGCCACGCCGTTAGCCTCCATCTCGCCGAAGCGCTCCATCGTGACCGCGTTGAGGGACGCCAGCGCCCGGAGCCCGCGGCGGTAGGCCTCCTGGGTGCAGCGGGATCGGAACCGGAGGAGCCACGAGGCGAGCTCCGGCACGGCAGAAGGTCTGATGTACAGGGGGCCGTCGGGCCGCATCGTCCGAAGCAGCGACCGCCACGTCAGCGCCGGGGTTGGCAGCGGCGTGGAGATCGCAGGGCAGACCCAACCGCCATTGCCCCAAGAGCACCCACTACCGACGGCGCGGGACTCCACAACGAACGGGTCGGCACCCATGCGCTTCAGGTACCAAGCCGTGGCGAGGCCGACAGCGCCTCCGCCCACGACCCCTACCCGCACTGCACCGTCTGCCGCGGGGTCACCTCGTGGATCTGTAGCCCGGACCGCGGACGATCCGTCCCGGCTTGGCGCCGGTATGCTGGCCCCCGCGCAGGACATGGACGCCGTTCACGAACACGTCCTCGACGCCCACCGAGAGCTGGTGAGGCCGTTCGAAGGTAGCCCGGTCGCCGACGACCGCCGGATCGAAGACCACGACGTCCGCGTACATCCCGGGCTTGATCAGGCCTCTGTCGGTGATCGACAGCCGGGTCGCGACGGCCGAGGTCATCTTGCGCACGGCGTCCTCCAGGGTGATCACGCCCTCGTCCCGGACGTACTTGCCGAGAATGCGCGGATACGTGCCGTAGGCCCGTGGGTGGGTCATCCCGCTGGCGGTCTCGGGGTTGAAGCCCGAGGCGTCGGTTCCGATCTTCATCCACGGCTGCCGGAGCTGGAGCGCCACGTTCTCTTCGGACATCATGTAGATGACCATTCCGGCGCCGATCCCGGTCATCAGCGTCAGCTCGATGGCGGCGTCCACCCAGTCCACGCCCATCTCCGCCGCCACTTCCGAGAGCCGCATCCCCACGTAGCGCTCGGCGCCGCTCGGCTCGCCGTCGGGACCGGTCCCGGACACCGACGTGATCAAGACGCCCTCGGGCGTGGCCAAGGCGCCGAAGTTCTCCCAAGCCACGTCTTCGGAGATGACTTCGTCGTGTATGCGCCGGCGGGTCTCGGGGTCGCGCAACCGTTGCAGTAGGCCGCCGCCCGACGACGCCCACGGCGGCAGCAGAGCCGCCAGCCCCGTCCCCCCAGCGACGTAGGGGTACATGTTGGCCTGAACGTCCAGTCCGGCGGCCCGGGCCGAGTCGATCTTGGCTATGGCCAAGCCCGCCTTGTGGTGGTTGCGGATGCCCGCGGCCTTCAGGTGGTATATCTCCACCGGGACGCCCGCGCGCCTTCCGATCTCCATGGCCTCGTCCATGGCTTCCAGAAGCCGGTCGCCTTCGGAGCGCATGTGGGTGATGTACAACCCCCCGTAGGGCGCAGTGGCCGCCACCACTTCCACCAGCTCGTCGGTGGACGCGAAGGCGCCCGGCGGGTAGACCAGGGCGCTGGCCACGCCGAAGGCCCCGTCCGCCATTGCCCTGCCCGCGACGGCGCGCATCGTGTCCAGCTCCGCGGCCGTCGCCGGTCCTTCTGCTTGGCCCTTCGCGTACACGCGCACCGTGGTGGCACCCACGAAGGAGCCGAAGTTCGGGGACGCGCCGTTCTGCAGCATGGCACCGAGCCAGCGGTCGAAACCTCGCGCGCCCGAAAAGTCGAGCCTCTCCGGCAGGTCGGCGGGATCCGTCCCCAGGGCCCGGTGGGTGTTGGCGTTGGCCGGAGCGTTGGTCGTGCTCTCGCCCATGATCTCGGTGGTGATCCCCTGCGTGATCTTCCCGATGAGGCGGCCGTCGCCGCTGAGCAAAGGCCCTCGGGCATGGGACTGGATGTCGATGAAGCCCGGGGACACGACCTTGCCCGTGGCGTCGATCCGGATGGTGGCGGTGTCGTCGTCCAGGCCGCCGGCGGGGACAACGGAAACGATCCGTCCATCCAGAATGCCCACGTCGCCGTAGAACCACGCCCCGCCCGTTCCGTCCACGACCCGGCCGTTCGCGATCACCACGTCCAAGTAGTGTTGCGCCTCGCCGTCGGGTTCGTTGCCGCCGCAGGCGGTGCCCAGGAGCCCGACGGCCAGCAGCAGGACTCCTGCCCGTCCCCTCTTCGTCACGCTTCCCATATCTCCCCTAGAACTCGTTGGAAGTTGCCGCCTAGAATCCCCCGAATGTGGTCGTCGGCGTAGCCCCGCCGGATCAGCGCCTCCGCAAGGTCGAACATGCGCTTCGGATGGTCCACGCCCTCGATGTCCAGCTTGTCGCGGAAGGCGTAGGACTCCTTGTAGGCCGACTTGAGGGCCTCGTACTCGTCGGGAGGCATATCGTCGTAGCCGTGAAGGTCGACGTCGCTCCCGACGCCCAGGTGCTCGACGCCCACCAAGTCCCGCACGTGGTCGAAGTGGTCCACGTAGTGCTCGATCGTCGTCGGCTCTCGGTCCCGCACGAACATGCGGACGCCCGTGATTCCCATGACGCCGCCGGTCCGTGCCATCGCTCGAATCGCCTCGTCGGTCTTCGTGCGGGGGTGTCCACCGGAGAGCGTCCGGCTGTTGGAGTGCGTGAACAGGACGGGGCGCGCCGACAGTTCGCAGGCGTCCAGCGTGGTCCGGTCGCCGCAGTGGGACACGTCGACGGCCATGCCCACTCGGTTCATCCGCTCGACGATGGAGACGCCGAAGTCGGAGATTCCGCCGTCGATCCGCTCCGTCGATCCGTTGCCGATCATGTTGCGGGAGTTGTACGTGAGCTGGGATACGCGTTGGCCCAAGCCGTGGAAGACGTCCACGTCGTCGGGGGTGCGGAAGTGGGACGACGTCTGAGTGCCGATGAGGATCCCCACTCGCCCGGTGCCGTGGACCGCGGCCAGGTCGGCGGCCGAATCGATCCGCGCGAACAAGTCGGGGCGTTGCGCGACGATGGAGTTGTACTGCGACACGAAGACGAGCGTGTTGTGGAACTGGTCGTCGAAGTCCCGTCCGCCGATCCCGACGGCGATGTGGAAGACGTCGATCTCGGAGTCGCGAAAGTCCTGCTCCTCCTGCGGGGTCATTCCCTCCAGTCCGGGACCCCATCGCTCCTGAACCGACCTGGACACGGCCAGAGGGGACAGCATGTCGATCACCAGGGACCCGGTCACCAAGTCGATGCACCGGGACGAGTACTCCTGCGAGGTCCCGGCGAAGAGCCGGTAGCGGCGCGCGTTCACGAACGGGGCTGCAAGGGAGGCGCCAACGGCGAGCGCGCCGGCGGCGGCGGAGTGCTTCAGGACGGTTCGGCGATCAAGGGTGCCGTATTCGTCGAAGGGCGGCTTCAACACGGGTCCTTCATAGAGGGGACGATCGGCACACGGGCCGGGCGGTTCGGATCGGAACGTAGGTAGCCGGAGGCGGCCCCGCCAGCGGCTCCGCGCCTAGCTGCCCAGCCGGAGCGCCGCAACAACCTCCGCCAGTGCCGCCAACGCGATCTCCCCCGGCGTCTTGGCGCCGATCGACAGCCCGATCGGTCCGCGAACTCGGTCCAGAGCCGCCGCCGAGCACCCGGCCGCGGCCAGCCGCTCCCGTCGCGCTGCTTGGGTCTTGCGGCTCCCGAGCGCGCCGACGTAGAAGGCGTCGCTCGCCAGCGCCGACAGCAGGGCCGGGTCGTCGATCTTGGGGTCGTGCGTGAGGGCGGCGACCGCCGAGCGGTGGTCGAGCTTCAGCCGCGCCATCGCCCGGTCGGGCCACTCCCGCACCAGCGTCGAGCCGGGGAACCTGCCCTCCGTGGCGAAGCCCTCGCGAGGGTCCACGACCGTCGCCCGGAAGCCGGCCGCGACCGCCATCGGGACCAGCGCCTGCGCGATGTGGACTGCGCCGACGATCACGAGGTGAGGAGGCCGCGCGTAGGGGCGCAGGAAGACCGGGCCGTCTGGAGTCTCGGCAAGCCGGGACTCGGCGGAACGGAGGGCGGCGTCCACCTCCGGCGCGGCGACGCCCAGGGCGTTGGCCGTTTCCCCCGCCTCCATCAGGAACCGACGACCGTCGGCGAGTCGAGTCGCCAAGAGCACGTCCCGCCCTTCCCCCTGGGCTTCCCGAACGCGGCGCAGGAGCGCGACCCCGGCGCCGTCCCCCGACGACACCCGCTCCACGAAGATCTGGATCCTCCCACCGCACGCCAGCCCGACCTCCCACGCCATCTCGTTGGTGATCCCGAACTCCATCGCCCGGGGGACGCCCGATTCGATCACCTCCATGGCGGCCTGGATCACCGCGCCCTCGATGCACCCGCCGGAGACCGACCCTGCGAAATCACCGCTTCCGGCCACGGCCATGTGGCTTCCGGCGCGCCGAGGGGCCGACCCCCATGTCCGCGTGACCGTCGCCAGCGCGACCCGGCGTCCCTCGTCCGTCCATCGGACGGCTTGCGCCAGAACGGGGTCGGCGTTCCTGTACACTAGGCTCGACTCGTCCATGGACCCGACAGTGAACCCTCCTTCGCGGCGTGCGCAACCTTGGCAGGAAACCATTCGGGCGAACTCCACCAAGCCCTGATCCGAGACCACTTCCGGCGGCCCCGCAACCGGGGCGCGCTTGGAGACGGCGCCGTTTCGGGCAAGGCGCACAATCCGTTCTGCGGCGACACGGTTCGCATCTGGGCCCAGGTCGAAGACGGAGCCCTTGGCGAAGTGACGTTCGACGGGCGCGGCTGCTCGATCTCCCAGGCCGCGGCGTCGATGCTGACCGTTGCGGTCCATGGTCTGCCCGCAGCCGCCGTCGGACAGCTCCGGCAAGCGTTCGTCGAAGGGCTTTCGCCCGAAGGACCGCCGTTGCCAAGTACGCTGGGCGACTTGCGGGCGCTCTCTGGAGTCGGCCGCTTCCCCAGCCGGATACGTTGCGCAGTCCTGCCCTTCGACGCGCTGGAAGCCGCGCTCCGAAGCGATGGGGCGAACCTCCAATGACCGCGCGCCGTCGCAGGCGCGTCCCGCACCCACGATCCACCGAGAGCATCAGATGACCCGGTTCCGCCTCGCCGTCCCCGCACCGATCGCCCACGGGCTGGCCTCCGCCTTCGCCCTCCTCCTCGCCCTCGGCCACACCCAGGCCGCGGCCCAGCTCACGTCGCCCGAAGAGCAGTTCGGCCATGAGTTCGGGGCGGACTACGTACTGGTGAACTACGAAGGCCTCACCGACTACTGGCACCGGTTGGCGGAGCAGTCCGACCGCATGACGGTGGAGTCGATCGGCACCACATCGGAGGGGCGGGACCAGTGGATGGCCACGATCACGTCCCCTGCAAACCGGCCCAACGTGGACCGCTACAAGGAGATCGCGCGGCGGTTGGCGCTGGCCGACGGCGTGACCGAGGAAGAAGCGCGGGCGCTGGCCGTGGAGGGCAAGGCCGTCGTCTGGATCGACGGAGGGCTGCACGCCACGGAGGTCCTGGGCGCGCAGCAGCTGATGGAGCTGGTGTGGCAGATGGTCAGCCGCAACGACGCCGAGACGCTGCGGTTCCTCGACGAGGTCGTCCTGCTCGTCGGCCACGCCAACCCGGACGGCCACGCCCTCGTCGCCAACTGGTACATGCGCCACGACGACCCCATGGAGCGCACCAGCCGAGGCGTTCCGGTCCTGTACAACAAGTACGCCGGACACGACAACAACCGGGACTTCTACATGGCCGCCCTGGCCGAGACCGTGAACATGAACCGGGTGATCTACCGAGAGTGGTTCCCGCAGATCGTCTACAACCACCACCAGACCGGACCGCAGGGCACAGTCATGTTCGCGCCGCCGTTCCGCGACCCGCCGAACCACAACCTCGACCCGCTCATCATCACCAGCCTGGACCAGGTGGGCTCGGCGATGCATCACCGGATGGTCGCCGAGGGCAAGGGAGGCACTACGATGCGCCGGGGCGCGAGCTACTCCACATGGTGGAACGGCGGACTGCGCACGACGCCCTACTTCCACAACATGATCGGCCTGTTGACGGAGACGATCGGCCACCCGACGCCGATCGAGATCCCGTTCCTGCCCACCCGCCAGATCACCCACGGGGACTTGCCGCTGCCGGTCCAGCCCGGCGTCTGGCACTTCCGTCAGTCGGTGGACTACTCCCAGACCGCCAACCGGGCCGTGCTGGACTACGCCGCCCGCAACCGGGAGCACCTGCTGTTCAACATCTGGCGCATGGGCACGAACTCGATCGAACGGGGAAGCCGCAATTCGTGGACCATCCTTCCCAGATGGATCGACCAGGCGTCCGAGGAGCTGGGCCCCCGGGGCACCGTTGCCGACTACGATTCCTACCTGCGGGACCCGGCGAAACGGGACGCTCGGGGCTACGTCCTGTCGTCGGACCAACGGGACTTCCCGACCGCCACCAAGTTCGTCAACGCGCTCCTCAAGAACGGGGTGACGGTTCACCAAGCCACCGGCGCGTTCGAGGCCGGAGGCAAGCGCTACCCGGCGGGCTCCTACGTCGTGAAGACGGCGCAGGCGTTCCGGCCCCACGTCATCGACATGTTCGAGGCCCAGAACCACCCCAACGACTTTCAGTACCCCGGGGGGCCGCCGATCGCGCCCTACGACAACGCCGGATGGACCCTGGCCTTGCAGATGGGCGTCGAGTTCGACCGGATCCTGGACGGGTTCGACGGACCGTTCGAGCCGATTGCGTGGATGGCGGAGACGATGCCCCGCACCGTGACCGGCCCCGAGTCGCCCGCCGGCTACTTGGCCCACCACGTGAACAACGCCTTCGTCGCGGTGAACCGGACGCTGGCGGCAGGCGGACGGGTCCTCTGGCTGGAGGCGCCGCAGGAGGCGCCCGGGGCCGCGGGGTCCGAAGGCGCGTCGTTCCCGGCTGGGGCGTTCTACTTCCCTGCCGGCGCCGTGGACCCTGAGACGCTGGAGGCGTGGGCTGAGGAGGGCGGCGTCACATTCCACGGGGTCGCGGAGGCGCCCCAGGGACCTGCAATGGAGATGGCCGGCGCCAGGATCGGCCTCTGGGACCGGTACGGCGGCTCCATGCCCTCGGGCTGGACCCGCTACGTGCTGGAGGAGTTCGAGTTCGACTTCGAGGTGGTCTACCCGAGCGAGATCGACGCGGGCGGGCTGAACGAGCGCTTCGACGTGATCGTCCTGCCCGACGGCGCCATGCAGACCGCCCGCCGGGGTGGAGGCGGCTTCGGCGGAGGCGCCGGCGACGACTTCGCGGCCACCCTTCCCGACTCCCTGCGGAGCCGGCTCGGCACCTTGTCGGCGGAAACAAGCGTTCCCGCGCTCCGCGATTTCATGGAGAACGGCGGCACCGTGATCGCGGTCGGCACCTCCACGGCCCTGGGCGGCGCGCTCGGCCTGCCGCTGGACAACTACATGGTGGACGGGGAGGGCCGGCCCTTGAGTCGCGACGACTACTTCACGCCCGGGTCGATCCACGACATCCGGGTCGAGCAGAGCAGCCCCGTGACTCAAGGCATGGGCGAGCGAGTCCACATCCTCCACAGCCACAGCCCGGTGTTCCGCATCGGCGACGGCGCGGAAGGAATCCGCCGCTTGGCGTGGTACGACTCGGCGACCCCACTGGTGAGCGGATGGGCCTGGGGCCAGGAGCGCCTGGAGGGCGGCGCAAGCATGGTCGAAGCCGACGTGGGCGAAGGGAAGCTCTTCCTATTCGGCCCCAGGATCACCTTCCGCGCCCAGTCCCACGGGACGTTCACCCTGCTCTTCAACGGCATCCACTACGGGGCCGCCCAGCGGCGACGGCCGGCGAGCTGAGCGAATAAGCGACGCCGAGACCGGCCGGTCGAGCACTTCTTTTCCGGTTCGCGCCGCCGCCATCGACGCCGGGTCCAATGCGATTCGGCTCGTCGTGGCGGACTTCACGGGCCCCGCCAGCTACGAGGTCGTGGCGCGTACACGGGTGCCGGTGCGCCTGGGGCATCGGGTCTTCACGGCTGGCAAGCTGGACGACGAGACCCTGGCCCAAGGAGCGAAGGCGTTCCAGGGCTTCCGGGCGGAGATGGACGCTCTGGGCGTGGAGCGCTATCGGGCGGTCGCGACCAGCGCCACGAGGGAAGCTTCGAACCGCGACAGATTCTTGGACAGAATCCGGCAGGAATCTGACATTGACTTGGAGCCGATCACCGGGAAAGAGGAAGCGCGCCTGATCCACTTGGCCGTAAGGCACCGGATAGACCTCTCTCGGGGGCGTTGGATGCTGGTGGACTTGGGGGGCGGCAGCGTGGAAGTGTTGCTGGTGAACCACTCGAGCATCCTCTGGAGCCAGTCCCACCGTGTCGGAACCGTCCGCCTGCTTGAGACGCTCGACGCGACGGAGGGGTGCCACGACACGCTCCAGCAGTGGGTGGCCCGGCAACTCCAGCCCCTCGGCGTGCTGCAACCCGACATTCGCCGGGATCCCGTGGCGTTGGCGGCCACCGGGGGGAACATCGAGTCGATCGCCAGGCTGGCCCTGGCTTACCTGGACCCCCTGAAGATCGCGGTGCTCTCCCTTCGCCGCCTCGACGCCGTCGTCCAGATGCTCTCGTCGATGTCCGTGGCCGAGCGGATCGACGACCTGAAGCTGCGCCCCGACCGAGCCGACGTGATCCTCCCGGCCGCGCTGGTGTACCGCCACCTCGCGGGCTTAGCCCGTACCGAACGGATCGTCGTGCCGAATGTCGGGCTCAAGGAGGGGGTTCTGCTGGACGTGGCGGCGGGGCTTGTTGCCAGCCCGCCCCTACCGCGTCCCACCGAGTTTCCGGATCTCCCGGACCGCCACCGACAGGCTCGATAGCGAGATCGCTTCCTCGCCCTGCATCTCCTCCAAGAGGTCGTGGAAACGGTCCAAGCGGCCGTCGTGGCCACCGAAGGCCAAGCCGTCGGCCAGCGTGCCCAGGCCGGACAGGGCGTCTTCCGTCAGGCGGCGGCGGACGGCACCCAGGTCGTGGGCCAGTCCCAAGCTCCAGCGCCGCTCCCACTTCCCGTGCGCCCCTGCCCTTTCGATGCAGCCCGTCAGCCACGGGAGCCGCAGTTCCTCTGTGACCCAGTAGTAGATCCGGGCCGCTCGGACGGGATCGGCGGAGGTGTTGCGGGCGATGCGGAGTATCTCCAGGAGGTGCTCCAGGAACCGGAGCGTGAGGAACCGGCGGGCGAACTCCTGGTCCACGCCTTGCTTCTTGGTCTCGGCGAGCAGAGACAGGTACACGCGGCGGTCCTCGCCGGCCACGATCTCGTCGAATCGGCCCCGCAAGGCTTCGAGCCCCTCCAGATTGCGTTCGACCAGCTCGGTGGTCGAGTCCTTCGGGTCCCCGCTGGAGAGAACCCAGCGGGTCGTTCGGTTCAGCACGCGGGCCAGTCCCCGGGTCCATCGGTAGGCCACCCCGGCGGACACCGCGACCTCCCGAGCGCGTATCTCCTCCACCAGCGCGCCGTGCCCCGTCAGGCGGGCCGCCACCAGCCAAGCCCGGGCCACTTCCTCGGGCTCGCGTCCCGTCTCCCGGGCCACCCGGGTCACGAACGCCGCGCCCATGATGTCCACGAGGTCGTTGGTGAGCTGGCTCGCGACGATTTCGCGGCGCAGCCTGTGCTTGGTCGCCCGCTCCCGCCCTGCGAACTCCACGGCCTCGGGCGGGAAGTACTCGTAGAAGTACGCCTCGGCGGCGGGGTCGTCGGGGAGGTCGGACGCCAGCAGCGTCGACTTGAGGTGCAGCTTGGCGTAGGACAGGAGCACGGAGAGCTCCGGTCGAGTCAGGGACCGGTTGGCCTTTCGCCGCGCTGCGAGCTCGTCCCACGACGGGAGCCCTTCGGCGTCTCGGTCCAGCAGGCCGGAACGGGCCAGGTCGCCCATGAGCGCCCAGAAGTGGTCCACCCCGCGCCGCGCCCGGTACTCGTCCAGCGACACGGCCCGGCTGTTGGACTCGTTGTCCTGGAGCACCAGCGACGCCACCGGGGCCTTGAGCGCCCGCAACAACTCGTTGCGCTCCGCCAGCGTTGCCTCGCCGGTTCGGAGCGACTCGTTGAGAAGGATCTTGAGGTTGACCTCTCGGTCGGAAAGGTTCACGCCGCCGGAGTTGTCCATGGCGTCGGTGTTGATCCGGCCCCCTTCCAACGCGTACTCGACGCGGGCGGCCTGCGTGAAGCCCAGGTTGCCGCCTTCGCCCACGACCTTGGCCCGGAGCCGGCCGGCGTTGATCCGCACCGCATCGTTGGCGGGGTCGCCGGCGTCGGCGTGGGTTTCCCGGACGCCCATCACATAGGTGCCGATCCCGCCGTTCCACAGCAGCTCCACGGGCGACGTGAGAACCGCCCGGATGAGGCTCTCGCCGTCCAAGGCACCGGAGGCCGACCCAAGTCCCAGCACCGCCAGAGCCTCGGGGGTCAGCTCCACCGACTTGAGGCTGCGGGAGACGATCATGCCCCCCTTCGACAGCTTGCTCCGGTCGTAGTCGTCCCATGACGAACGGCCCATATCAAAGACGCGCTTGCGCTCGTGCCAGGAGCTCTCCGGGTCCGGGTCCGGGTCGATGAAGACATGGCGGTGGTCGAACGCCGCCACCAACCGGATCTTCCGCGAGAGGAGCATGCCGTTGCCGAAAACGTCGCCGCTCATGTCGCCGATGCCGGCCACGGTGAAGGGCTCGCTCGCGATGTCCTTGCCCATCTCCCTGAAGTGGCGCTTGACCGACTCCCAGGCGCCGCCGGCCGTGATCCCCACTTCCTTGTGGTCATACCCGTTCGAGCCGCCGGATGCGAAGGCGTCGCCCAGCCAGAAGCCGTAGTCCGCCGCCACGGCGTTGGCCTCGTCGGAGAACCGGGCGGTCCCCTTGTCCGCTGCCACCACCAGATAGGGATCGAAGCCGTCGTAGCAGACGACCTCCTTGGGGAGGGCCGCGTCGTCGTCCAGGTTGTCGGTCACGTCCAGCAACCCCCGGACGAGGGTGCGGTATTGCTGCTTGACCTCTTCTGCCATTGCGTCGCCGCCGGGAAGCGAGCGAAGGCAGACGAAGCCGCCCTTCGATCCGCTTGGGACGATGACCGCGTTCTTGACCACCTGGGTGTACACCAGCCCCAGGACCTCCGTGCGGAAGTCGTCGGGGCGGTCCGAGTACCGAACTCCACCCCGGGCGACGGGCGCTCCCCTCAGGTGTATCCCCTCCATCCGCGACGAACGGACCCACACCTCGAACTCCAGCCGGCTCCGGGAGACTTCCTGGAGACGGGCGCAGTCGAACTTGAACGAGACGTAGGGCACGCCTCCCGACCGTACCACCGGGCGCCGGCCCCCGGTTCGGTAGTAGTTGGTGCGGACCGTGGATTCGACGACGGTCCAGAACGCGCGCAACGCCCTGTCGAAGGCCAGCGAGTCCACCGCGGTCAGGGCGTCGGGGATGCGAGCCCGCGCGGTGGCCACCCCGGCGTCTCGGTCACCGGAGCCGGGGCCGTTCACGGAACCCCCGAGGGCCGGATCGAAGCGAGCCTCGAACAGCCGGAAGAGGAGCAGCGCCATCTCGGGGTGGGCCGCCAGCGCCGAGACCAGCACCTGGCGGCTGGGGACGGCCCCGATCTGGAAGGCGTAGCTGGCGTAGGCCCGCAGCACGTCCGCCTCCCGCCACGCCATCCCGGTGCTCTGCACCAGCCGGTTGAAGGGGTCGTTGCTCGCGTCGCCCGCACGCACGGCCAGGATCGCGTCGGAGAGGACCCGTCCCCGTCCCTTCACGTCCAGCCCGTCCCCCGCCGAGGCCTGAACAGCGAAGGTGTAGATGACGGAGCCCGCCTCGCCTCCGTTCTCCCGAAGCTCGAACGGCGACACGCCGACCACGCGCAGGCCGCAGTTCTCCAGCACCGGCATGAAGTCAGACAGCACGATCCGCCGGCCGCGGATGTATATCTTGAGTTCCCGCTCGCCCTTCCCTTCCGGGTCGGGGTAGAACCGGGCCGACTCCTTCGTGCCCGCGGCCTTCATCGCCTCCAGCTCCAGGATGTCCCGGACCGCGGCGCCCGGGTCGGTGGCCGCCTGGTACTCGGGGGCGAAAGCGGCTGCATAGCGGTTCGCCAGCCTGTGGGCGTCGTCGGGCGCACGGCCGACGGCCAAGTGCTCCTGTACCTCGTCGCGCCACGACCGGGCCAGCTTGGCCACCGTCTCTTCCAGCTCCCCGGCGGCCACTTCCTCCAGGCGAGCGTCCGGTCCCCCCAGGTAGAAGTGGAGGCGGGCCTGGTCGCCCGTGCTCATCGCCAAGTGGTAGTTGAGGATCTCGGCGTCGTAGCGCGTGGTCAGCCGCTCCTCCAGCTCTCGGCGGAAGTCGCCCGAGAAGCGGTTTCGCGGCAACACCACCATGATCGACACCCCCCGGCCCAAGGCGTCCCGCCGCACCGACACGATGACGCCCTTCGTGTTGTACCGCGTGAGGATCGTGCGGATGTCCGCTTCGATCTCCTCCTCCGACGCCAGGAAGAGCTCTTCCTTGGGAAGGGAGTCGAAGATCGTGATGATCTCCTTGTAGTCGTGGGAGCGTTCCGCGACGCCGGAGCGGCTCAGGATCGTCTTGAGCTTCTCCCGGAGGATGGGGATGTCCCGGGCGGGCTCCGAGTACGCCTTGGAAGTGAAGAGCCCCAGGAAGCGGTGCTCGCCTGCCACCGAGCCGTCGGAGCGCAGCTTCTTCACGCCGATGTAGTCCATCCGCGCCCGACGGTGGACCGTGGACTCGGCGTTGGTCTTGCTGATGATGAGCATCGGGCCGAAGAGAGCCCTCTGGCGCATCTTCTCTGGAAGACGGCTCAACAGAACCGGGCGAGCGAACGTCGAGCTCTCCTCGTCCTGCAAGATCCCCAGGCCGGAGCCGGGCTCGACGCCCACGGCGGTCTCCCGCTCGCCGGTCTCTTCGTTCTCCACCTCCTCGAAGGCGTACTCGCGGTAGCCCAGGAAGACGAAGCCGTCGTCTCGCAGCCAGCGGAGGAAGGCTTGTATCTCCCGGAGCTCGTCCTGGCGCGTTCGGACGTCGCGGGCCCGGAAGCGCAGCTCCGCCACCACGTCGTTGATCTTGTCCACCAGGAACTCGAAGTCGTCGGTGGCCTTCACCACGTCTCCGAGGCGCCGGGCGATCTCGCTCCGCAGGGTGTCGAGCGTCTCCGGGTTGGTGACCCGTCCCACTTCGGCGTAGACAACGGACTCGGAGCGGCCGGTCCGGTCCGCCGGGCTCACGTCCACGACCTGGCCGTCGTCGTCCCGCTCCACGCTCATGAGAGGGTAGACGAAGTGGTGGATCCTGAGGTCCTGGGAGGACAGGTACTCGCGGATCGTGTCCACGATGAACGGCCGCTCGGAGATGTTGGTCCGCACCACGGTGACGGGGGCATGCCATCCCGTTCGGTCTTCTTCGGGGTTCAGGACCTCGACGTCCACGCGGTCGGGTCGGCTCCGCTCCAGAAAGCGGAGGGAGTCCATCGACATGCGGCCCAGGTCCTCGGCGGTCCGCTCCTCCTGCAGGTCCATCGGCGCCTTGCCGAGGAAGATGGGGACGAACTTGCGGGCCAACTGGAAGCGTTCGGCCTCCAGCGAGGTCCGAAGGCAAGAGAGGACTTCTTGAATGCCGTCGGGCGAACTCATGGGAGGAACTCCGCAGAAGGGGAGCCGTCCGATCCTCGGAACGCTTCGGAAAGTCTACCGCAGATCGTTAGTATTTCCAAGTTTCCTTAGTCCCTCAACCGCCGGAGGTTCCCGCTTGCGCTTCATCCACGTTGCGGACGTTCACTTGGACACGCCGTTCTCAGGCCGCTCGGAGGAGGTGCGGAGCCGGTTGCGGCAGGCGTTGCGCGAAGCCTTCGGGCGGTGCGTGGAGGTTGCGGTGGCCGAGGAGGTGGACGCCGTGCTGGTGGCAGGCGACCTCTTCGACAGCAATAGCCTTTC
Organism: Longimicrobiales bacterium; assembly: GCA_958296005.1. GTDB lineage: Bacteria > Gemmatimonadota > Gemmatimonadetes > Longimicrobiales > Gaopeijiaceae > CATQHQ01. The sequence continues at coordinate 674,946 of CATQHQ010000002.1, read as the reverse complement.
GTTCGAGTCCGAGCGGTTCCTGCTCGAGCAGGTCGCCCGCCTGGACCGGGCCGAGGTCCAGTTCGTCTACGTCGCGGGCAACCACGACCCAGGCAACTCGCCGCGGACCATGGCTCTGAAGTGGCCCGCCAACGCGACCGTCATCGGCGACGGAGAGCCGGAGACGGTGGAGGTGCGGGGACGGAACGGCGAGCTGGTCGGGTACGTGACGGGGGCCGGCCATGCCACCGCCCAGGAGTCGGAGGACCTGTCCCGGCGGTTGCGGCCTCGGACGGACACGCCTCTGCCCCAGGCGGCGCTGCTCCACACCGACGCCTCGGCGGCGGGGGCCGGGGGGCTGCACCGACCCTACGCGCCGTCCAGCACCGCCGACCTGCGAGCCGCCGGCTTCCACTACTGGGCGCTGGGACATGTCCATGCCCGGCGACGCCTCTCGGACAAGCCGCCGATCTGGTACCCGGGCAACATCCAAGGCCGGAACCGAGGGGAGACCGGCCCGAAGGGCGGACTGCTTGTCGACCTGAGCGATCCGGACCGTCCGGTGGTGGAGTTCCGGGAGTTGGCCCCCGTGCGGTGGGAGAAGCTGTCCGTCTCCGGGCTGGAAGATGCTTCGACGCTGGAGCTTCTGGTGCTGGAGGCGACCCGGGCGTGGGACGCGGCCCGAGAGAGCGACCCAGGCGCCGGCGTCGAATGGATGGTGGCGGTCGAGCTGGAGGGGCCGTCGCCGCTTTGGGCCGAGCTGCGAAGGCCGGACCAGGCGAAGACGTTGGAGGACGAGATCGCCCGCCGGCTGGATGTGCTGGAAGTCGAACTCCTAGCGGACCGGCTGCATTCGCCGGTGCGAGTCGGCGAACATGCGGCGCGTCCCGACGTGCTGGGTGAGATCCTTCGTCTGGCGGAGCGCGTCTCCGCCGGCGACGACGACTTGGGAGTGTCGGAGGAGGACTTGGCAGGCTACAGCCGGGAGCGCTACGGCGGCCTGACCCACTACTTGGAGGAGCTGATGGACGGCGGGCCGGAAGAGATCGCCTCCCGAATGCTGGATGCGGACGGAGGCGGCTCATGAGGATCGATGCCGTTCATGTTGAGCGCTACGGCCGCGTGGAGGCGCTGGGCACGGGCGAGGCGCCGCTGCCCTCGATCGTCGTCGTCCTGGGACCCAACGAGAGCGGCAAGTCCACCTTCTTCTCGTTCCTGACCGATCTCCTCTACGGCTTCAGTCCGGCCCGCTCGGAGAAGCACCCTTACGCGCCCTGGGACGGCGGGTCTCCAGAGGGGAAGGTGCGGATCCGCTTGGCCGACGGCGGTGTGGTGAAGGTTCACCGGCGGCTCCTGGCCTCTGGGGGCTGGGGACGGATGACGGCCGGCGGGCGCACCGACGAGCTGCGCAACAAGCCGCTGCCGTTCGTCCAACACGTGTCGCGGAACGTCTTCCGGCAGGTGTACGCAATCTCCCTTCCAGAGCTGGCAGCGTTGAAGGAAGAGAGCTGGGAGCGGGTGCAGGACCGGCTCACGGGCGCCATGGGCGCGACGGACCTGCGGTCGGCCCGGGACGTCGCCGCCGAACTCGCCAGCGCCGCCAACGCCCTTTGGCGCCCGGACCAGCGGGGCAAGCCCCAGGTCCGGGTGCTGTCCGAGGAGTTGCGCGAGCTCGAGGAACGACGCCGGGAAGCGCTGGCGTCTGATCGGGAAGTGCGGCGGCTGGTGGAAGAGCGCGCTGCGGAGGAGGCGCGCCTAGCTGCCGTTCGCGAGGAACAGAGAGGCGAAGACGAGCGGCGACGTGGTATGGAGCACCGCCTGAACCGGCTGCGGCACGTGGCGCGGACATGGGCCAAGATCGAGGATCTCCGGAAGCGCGCTGGCGACGAGGGCGCCTTGGACGGCCTGCCTCCCGATCCCGTGGACAGCTTGGAGGAGCTGCGAGGACGGCGAAGAGAGGCCGACGAGCGGGTCGCCGAGTCCGACCGGACGACGGTCGGGGCGCGCCACCGGATCCGTGCGTATGAGGAGCATCACCAGCGCACCGCAGAGGCGGAGGGCCAAGTGCGGGAGGCGGCTCGGCGGATCGCGGGGCTCCGGGAGATGGAGCGGAAGGCGGCGGAAGCGGAGCGCGAGGAGGGGGAGGCGGCTCGGCGGTGGGAGGAGCACGCGCAGGACTTGTTCTCGGCGCCATGGCGCGAGTGGGACGAAGCGACCGTGGGCACCTTGCGAGCCGTGGGGGCGGCTGAGCTGGGATCGCGGGTGGAGGCGTACAGCAACGTCGTGCAGAAGCGGCAGAGCGAAGAACAAGCTCTGGAGGGCAAGCTGGCGGGCCTGCGGGACGCCGAGCGGCCTGGGCGGCGGCGGCTGGTGGCGGGGCTGTCGACGCTGGCGACGGCCTCGCTGTGGCTCTTTTCAGACGCGATGTCGTCGTGGACGGCGTTCCTGACGACCTTCGAGAGATGGGTCGTGGTGGGTATCTCCGTGCTTCTGGTGCTCGCCGGGATCGCCCTGGTCGTCATTTGGTTCCAAGACAACCAGAAAGCCAGGCGCCGGGAAAGAGACGCCGTGACCGCCAAACGCCACGGGACGAGCCGGATCGCGGGCGTCAAGGAGGAGGAAACGGCTGCACGCCGAGACGTGGCGGAGCTGGTCGCGGAGCTTCCCGTCGTGCCCGAGCTGCTGACGGCACCGGACTCCAAGCTGGCCGTGGGGGTGGAGCGAGCGGCCGAGGCGGCGGCGGCGCGGGCAAGATGGGAGCGCGTTCTGAAGGCACGGCGGGGAGGACTCGAGGAAGAGCGGCGAGAGATCGCGCGGATCGTCGAGGCTGCCGGGCTTGGGCCGGACGCGCCGACGCCGCAGTCGGACGCCGACGACCTCCTCCGCGCCCTGGATGCGGCGTTGCAGGCTCGCAAGGACGCCGAAGCCGCCCAGCGGGAGCTGGAGCGCGCCGAAGAGGAGCGGTCGAGAGCAACGAGGGAGGGCGACGAGGCCGGTGCGAAGCTTCAGCAGCTGACGTCCCGGCTCGCGCCGCTGGGAGACGGCGACCCGGATCGGGGGGCCGCAGCAGCAGCCGAGATGCTCGACGCCCGAAGACGAGCGGACGGGATCGAGGCGGAGCTTCGCGAGGACTATCCCGAGTTGGACGAGCTGCGGGCCGAAATCCGCCAAGCCGAGGTGGAGGGCGAACGCTGGGACAAGCTTGAGGAAGCGATCAAGGCCAGCGGCCGCCGACTGAAGGAACTGGCGGAGAAGGTCGAAGAGCTGCGAGCCGCCGTCGCCGGTCTGGACAGCGACGTTCGCCACATGCAGGAGAAGGAGACGGCAGATCGGGTCGCCAGTCGCATCGGGGAGGTGGAGGACCGCATCCGGAGCGCGAAGCGGCAGCGGGATCGGGCGTTTCTCCTGGCCCGCTTGGTCGAGGAGGCGGACCGGCGGTTCCGCGAAGAGAACCAGCCGGAGCTGCTGCGTCACGCCAGCGGGCACATGCGCACCGTCACCGGCGGTCGCTACGACCGCATCGCACTCGACGATCGAGGCGACGAGACGTTTGAGCTTCGCGGGCCGGTCGAACCGATCCCAAGGGCGGTGGAGGGCAGCCTCTCCCAGGGAACCCGGGAACAGGTCTACTTGGCCCTCCGGCTGGCGATCGTGGACCGCCTGGACGATGGCGAGGAGACCCTTCCCCTCTTCATGGACGAGGTGCTGGTCAACTGGGACGCCGCCCGGCGGGACCGGGCGCTCGACCTTCTGGAGCGGGTCTCGAAGAAGCGGCAGGTTTTCTTCTTCACTTGCCACCCGGCGATGGCGGCGGAGCTGGAGGACCGCGGCGGTATGATCCTGCCTCTGGGGCCTTGACCCGCTCCCGGAGCAGCGTGGCGACCATCTTTGCGCCCACTCGAACCGACATTCCCAGCCGACCGGAGATCTTGGACCGACCCAAGGATCGGGGACGGTGGGGCACGTCCACTTCCGCCACCGACAGGCCCAGCCGCGCGGCGCGCACCTGCATCTGAAGGGTCCATCCCCAGTTGCGGTCGTCCATGGCGAGGCGGTCGAGAGCCGGGAACCGGACGGCGCGGAACGGCGGAAGGTCCCGAAAGCGACGGCCGAAGAGGAGGCGGGAGAGTGCCAGGACCGTTCGGTTCCCCAGCCGGGCGTGAAGGCGAAGGTTGCCGGTCTTTCCCGCCGGCCCGGCGCGGACGCCCAGCACCAAGTCGGCGCCGCGACACAGCGGGCCGAGCAGCAGCGGGATGCGTGCCGCGTCCTCCGGGTGGTCCGCGTCCACGAAGACGACGGCGCGGGGCCGCTTCTTCAGCGCGGACAAGCGGGCGATGCCGGCGAGGCACGCGGCGCCGTATCCGCGTTCCGCCTCCCGGACGACGACGACGCCTTCCGCTCGGGCGACGCTTGCGGTTCGATCCGTGGAGTCGTTGTCCACCACGACCACGACCTGCAACCGATCCCTGGGCAGGGCCCGGAGGACGGCCGGCAGCGCTTCCTCCTCGTTCAGGGCCGGGATCAGGACCGCCGTGTCGGCCAGCAGGGCGCGCACCGGATCGCGGACGCGGCTTGCGCCTGCGCCGGAACTCGTGCCGCCGCCTCTGGAAGCGCCGCCGCCCGCGTCTGCTGGAATGATCGTCCTCCTGGTCCTTGGGCTCGTCGAAGTCGCGTTCCTGGCCGCCTTCGGGTGGGCGGACGGGGTTTCCCTGCCCTTGCCCCGGCTGCTTCTGCCCGCCGGCGCCTTCGTATGCTACGGGATCGCGGGCTGGACGATGACCCGGCACCCGCGCCGGGGGAGCATAACCGTCGTATGGGGGGTCGCCGTTCTGGCCCGGGTCGCGCTGCTCCCAGTCGCTCCCGAGCTGTCCGACGACGTGTACCGCTACCTGTGGGACGGGCACGTCCTCTCGGAAGGAACGAACCCCTACGCCTACGCGCCGTCCGACGAAGCCCTGTCGACGCTGCGCACGCCGTGGCACGACCGGATCAACCACCCCGACGTCCCGACGATCTATCCCCCGGTCGCCCAGCTTCTGTTCCTCGCGGCGTCCGCCGTCGGCGGCGGCACAATCCTGGCGGCCAAGCTCTTGTGGCTCGTCTTCGACCTAGGGTGCGGCTTCCTCCTCCAGCAAGTCGCGGTTCGCACGGGCCGCCCTCCCGCCCGGGTGCTGGTGTGGTACCTGTGGTCGCCTCTACTGGTCGTGGAGACCGCATGGAGCGCCCACTTCGACCCCGCCGGGCTCTTCCTGATGGCGGCGCTGCTGTGGGTCGCAACCGGACCCGGGCCCCAGCAACCCCAGCGCACCTCGGCGCGGGCCGCTGTCCTGGGCGCCGTTCTCGCCCTCGCGACGCTCGTGAAGCTGGCACCGGCGGCGCTGCTGCCGCCCCTGCTGCGCCGGCACGGCGGCTGGGCCGCAGCCGCGTTCGTCCTGGCGTGCGTCGCGCTCTACGTCCCCTTTGTCGGGGTCGGCGGCGTCCTTCCGGGCGTGGGCATCGGCCAAGTCGCGGCGGGCCTGCGCACCTACGCCGAGCACTGGTCGGCCAACCCCGGGGCCTTCGCCCTGATCGAAGCGGCCGCCGGCGACCCCTTGACCGCCCGCACGCTCTCCGTCGTCGTCACGCTAGGAGTCGCCCTCTACGCGGCGTGGCGCCGGTTCTCCCTCGAGCGCTCGATGCTGTGGATCGTCGGCGCCGGACTGCTCCTGTCTCCCACCGTCCACCCCTGGTACGTGCTGTGGGCGCTCCCGGCGGCGGCCCTCCGAAGTTCCCGTCCCTTCCTTCTGCTAAGCGGGCTCGCATTCCTCGGCTACTGGGGCCTTGCGTCGCATCAAGCCGGCGGAGGCTGGCCACAACCGACGTGGACTCTGGTGGCGATCTGGCTCCCGGTGTGGGCGCTCCTTGCCGCGGAGGCTGCGAAGGCCGCCCGGGCTCGCACCGCCCAGAGAGAGGTGTCCCGCGGCAAAGAGCGTCAGGAAGGGCAATGACGCCCAGAGCCCTGCCGCCGACGCCACCGCCATCGCCGCAACCATCGCCGTCCCCGCGACCCGGGCCGCGACCCTACCGGGAAACGCCCCTGTGGTCGGTTCGTAGCCCGAGCGCGGCACCCTGCCCCCCTTCGGCGTGCGCTCGAAGGGGTCCTGGCGGCGCATGAGGCCGCGCAACACGGCTGGGCAGAGAAGCAGCGACATCCCCGCGCCCAGAGCCAACACGCCGCCCACGGCACGGACCGACGCGCCCCAACTCCGCCCTCGCTTCCGCGCGGCGGCAAGGTAGAAGGCGACGAACGGCCCGGCAGCCGCCACGAACACCGCGGCGTCGATCCACCACAGCCAATCCGGTCCCAGTTCGCGCCGGGCGAACGCCGCCGGGAGGATCAGGAGCGACAGGGCGAGCGCCAGCGGATGAGCCAGGTGCCCGCACAGGTGGATCAACGCTTCCGTCTTGACCGCGACGGGAAAGGGTCCTCGAAGCAGGCGAGGGAGGACCTTTCGAGCCGTCTGCACGCCGCCCTGCGCCCAACGTCGCTGCTGAACCAGAAACGCGGCGACGGTCCGAGGGAGCTCAGCCGCCACCCCCACATCCTCCAGGAAGACGAAACGCCATCCGGCCATCTGGGCCCGGTAGCTGACGTCCAAGTCCTCGGTAAGGGTGTCGAACTGCCAGCCTCCGGCTTCCTCCAGCGCTTGCCGTCGCCACAACCCAGCGGTCCCGTTGAAGTTGAAGAAGCGACGCCCTTTGTACCGCCCGCCCTGCTCGAAGAAGAAGTGGCCGTCCAAGAGCAGCGCCTGCGCCCGGGTCAGCCAGGAGTCGCGTTCGTTCAGGTGGTCCCAGCGCGCTTGGACCATCCCCACGCCCGGGTCCGACATCGCCGGGAGGAGCCGTTGGATGAGATCGGGCCGGGGCACGAAGTCGGCGTCCAGAACCAGCACGAACTCGCCGGTCGCGCGCTCCAGCCCGGCGGCCAGGGCACCCGCCTTGAAGCCGTCTCGGGACGGTCGGCGGAGCACCGCGACGTCCACCCCTCTCCGGCGCCAGAAGACGGCGCGCTGCTCCGCCAGGGTCGTGGTCTCGTCGGAGGAGTCGTCGAGAACCTGGACCTGAAGGCGATCGCGGGGGTAGGACAGACGGCACGCCGCATCGATCAGCCGTTCCACGACGTGCTTCTCGTTGTAGACGGGCAGCTGAACCGTCACTCGTGGCGTCGGCCCGTCGTGCGGCTGCGGCGCAGGGGAAGGTGCAGAAGCGGGCGGGAGCCTTCTCGACAGGAGGAGCAGAAATGTCCGGTGTCCGGCAAACGGCAGCAGCAGGGCCAGAACGACGCCATGAAGAACCGCGGCGACCACCGCGAGCACCTCCGTCACGGCTTGGCCGCGAACCCCCGGCAGCGCACAACGGGAAGGGGCGGATACTTGGGAAAGGACGGGTCCTTCCTGTGGCGAAGGCACAGCCGAAAGACCGAGCCCCGGCGCGCCTCCACCTTCCGCGACCACGCGCATCGGCGACAGAGTCCGACGGAATCGGGGCTCCGTCCGACGCGACCCTCTTGCTCGACGCCGTCGCCTTCCCGGGGCAGGATGCCTACGAACGCCAAGTGGCGCCGTCGATCCCCGCCGCGGTGGGAGAAGTAGCGGCCGCCCCCGCAAAGGGTGCACTCGGTGCTGGTCGTCACGTTGACGCCGAGGACGCCGGCTTTCGTCGCCCGTCGCCGGACCACCGCCCGCAGGTCGAGGCGGCAAGATCGACCGGATTGCTGGGGCACGCCCAGCGCTTCAAAGACGTCCGGGCCGACTTCGTAGCACTGTCCGCAGATCGCCGGACCCGCATGGACCGACAGGCGGGCCGGGTCGCTTCCGAAAGCGTCGGCCATGGCAGCGATCCCGGACTCGACTACGCCCTCGGCGACGCCCCGCCACCCGGCGTGGAGCAACGCGACCGCGCGGCTCGCCGGGTCGGCCACGAAGACGGGAACGCAATCGGCCAGCGTCACCGCCAGGAGCACTCCGGAGGCTCGGGTGACGTGTCCGTCGCAGTCGCCGGCAAGGTGGAACCCACGGCGGACGAAGGCGTGGACGCGAACCCTGGCTCCGTGGACCTGCCGGCTGCGCACGACCGAGCGCCACGGCCCGTCGGCGTTCAGGGCGTGAACGCTCTCCGCTGGAATCCACCGTCCCGCCCACTCGCTGGGAAACCCCGGACCGGCGGCCGCGAGACCCGCAGCCTCGGGACTCGTGGTCGGCTGGGGCGGCGCCCGTCGCGTGATCCCGGCCCGCAGCCAGGGGAAGGTCGCGTTCCAGCCCGGCACCGGGGTGGTCCCCAAGGACGGATCGGGCGTCGCCAACTTCGCTCGCATCGTGAAGTCCATCGCGGGAAGGCCAGCCGGGGAAGGGTTGCCACAACGGCGGAAGATCGTCGAATTATAGGTGGCGTCCACAGCCACCGGCCTCCCCTCGAGCAGGTACGCGAGGTTCAACGATGAGCGACAACGTATTCGACAGCCAGAACGCGGCCTACGTGCAGGTGCTGTACGAGGACTTCGCGCGGAACCCCGAGTCGGTCCACCCGGACTGGAGGGAGTTCTTCAGCCAGAGCGAGCAGAAGCTCCTGGAAGCCGGTCTTCTGGTCGAGAACAGAGAGCTCCGGCGCAGGAACGGCCGGGCAACCGCAGTCGCACCGCCGCCCGCGGCCCCGATTGCGCCCGCCGCGGCACCAGCGCCGACCGCCTCCAAGCCCGACGTCCGGCTGCTCACCCTCGTCGCACGCGCCGCCAACCTCCTGCAGGCGTTCCACGAGCACGGCCACCAAGCGGCTCGCATCGACCCCCTCGGCAGTGAGCCCTCCGGCCACCCCCAGCTGGACCCGGCGTACTTCGGCACCACCATGCAGGAACTCGAGGCGATCCCGGCGTCCGTCCTCTTCCCCGAGGAGGGCGACGCGCCGCTTGCCTTCACCCTCGACCGGCTCAAGGCCACCTACAGCGGCGCGCTGGGATACGAGTTCGAACACCTGGAGGACCCTCGGAAGGTCGAGTGGCTGTGGCGCCAAGTGGAGAAGGGCACCCACTTCGCGGGCTACGACGACGACGACCGCCGACGGACGCTCGAGCGCCTGACCCAGGTGGAGGGCTTCGAGCAGTTCCTGCATCGGGTCTACCGGGGTCAGAAGCGCTTCTCGATCGAGGGCACCGACATGATGGTGCCGATCTTGGACGAGGCGATCGAGATGGCGGCGGCCGAAGGCGCCACGGAAGTGGTCGTCGGCATGGCTCACCGGGGGCGTCTCAACGTCCTGACCCACATCCTCGGGGTCTCGTACGACGAGCTGCTGGGGGCGTTCGAGGGGCAGGTCACGCCCCAGGGCGCCCTCTGGATCCGCGACCCGGGCACCGGCGACGTCAAATACCACCACGGCGCCACCGGCGACTACGCGCTCCGCGACGGGGGCGCGATCCGCGTTACCCTGGCACCCAACCCCAGCCACCTGGAGTACGTCAACCCGGTCGTGCTGGGGATGGCCCGCACTCGCCAGTACGAAGACGACGGCGGAACCACCGGCCGGAACACCAAGCGCGTCGTTCCCATCCTCATCCACGGAGACGCGGCGTTCGCTGCCGAAGGCGTCGTGGCCGAGACGTTGAACTTGGCCCGCCTTCAGGGCTACGAGGTCGGCGGCGCGGTCCACATCATCGCCAACAACCAGATCGGGTTCACCACCGACCCTCGGGACGGACGCTCCACTCGCTACTCCAGCGACCTGGCCAAGGGGTACGACATCCCCGTCGTCCACGCCAACGGCGACGCCCCGGAGGAGTGCCTGGCCGCGGTCCGGCTGATCATGGCCTATCGCGCCAAGTTCGGCGACGACGTGGTGATCGACTTGGTGGGGTACCGCCGCCACGGGCACAACGAGGGCGACGAGCCGGCGTACACCCAGCCCGAGCTGTACGCCAAGATCAACCAGCACCCGACGCCCCGGGCGCTCTGGGCGGACGCCCTGGCCGAGCGGGGCGTAGTCACCCCCGAAGAGGCCGAGGAAGGCGCCAGGAAGCTGGCGGAGCACTTGCGCGAGACGCTCGACCGCCGCAAGTCCGCCGCCGGAAGCGGGGCGGCCCTGCCATGGAGCCACCCCGACTTCGCCGCCGTCGAGCAGGGACTGGACCCGTACACGCCCGTCGAGCCGGACCGCCTGGAGGAGCTGAACCGGAAGCTGCTGGAGGTCCCCGACGGCTTCACGATCCATCCTAAGCTCTACCGCCAGCTGGCCAAGCGCACCGAGGAGTTCGGGCTGGAGTTCGAGTTGAACTGGGGGCACGCCGAGGCGTTGAGCGTCGCGTCGCTCCTGGACGAGGGGATACCCGTGCGGCTGTCGGGACAGGACGCGGAGCGGGGGACGTTCAGCCACCGTCACTTCGTCCTCCACGACGCCGAATCGGGTGCCCTGCACACGCCCATGGCCCACCTGAGCGACACCCGCTTCGAGGTCTACAACTCGCCCCTGACGGAGGCGGCGGTCGTGGGGTTCGAGTACGGGGTGTCGGTTGCGGCCGACCGCGACCTCGTGCTGTGGGAGGCCCAGTTCGGCGACTTCGCCAACGTGGCCCAGGTAATGATCGACCAGTTCCTGTCGGCGGGATGGGCCAAGTGGGGCCAGCGGTCCCGTCTGACCCTCCTCCTGCCCCACGGCTACGAAGGGATGGGACCCGAGCACTCCAGCGCGCGCCTGGAACGCTTCCTCCAGCTCTGCGGAGAGGACAACATGCGGGTCGTCTACCCGACGACGCCGGCCCAGATCTTCCACCTGCTCCGGGTCCAGGCCATGAGCGAGCCCGAGCGGCCGCTGATCGTCATGTCGCCGAAGAGCCTGCTGCGGCACCCCCGAGCCACATCGCCCGTGCGGGAGCTGGTGGAGGGCACCTTCCAGCGGGTCATCGACGACCCGGAGGTGGGCGGAGGCGATGGCGATCGGATCCGCCGCCTGGTCCTCTGCACCGGCAAGATCTACTACGACCTGATCGGCTCGGACGCGCGGACCCGAGCGCGCAACACGGCCGTCGCCCGGGTCGAGGCTCTCTATCCCTTCCCCGACGACGAGATCCGGGCCCTGGACGACCGCTACCCCAACCTGGAAACGGTGGTCTGGACGCAGGAGGAGCCCGAGAACATGGGCGCCCTGCCCTACATCGGCCCCCGCCTGCAACGGGCGCTCCCCCCGTCGGTGAAGCTGGTGAACGTGACCCGGCCCGAGCGCGCCAGCCCCGCGGAAGGCAAGATCAAGGACCACGCCGTGCAGCAGCAGCGGATCGCCCGGCGGGCCCTGCTGGGGTGATGGAGCGTCTCCCTACAAGACCCCCGGCCGATAGCGGTCGAACCAGCCCAGGATGTACATGATCTTCTGCATGAAGTGGCTGGGACGCACGCGGATGCCGTGGGGCTCGCCCGGCACCTTCACCAGCACTGCTTCCACGCCCTGCAACTTGAGGGCCTGGTAGTACTGGTCCGACTCGGACATCGGAGTGCGGTAGTCCTCCACGCCGGTCATCACCATGGTGGGCGTGGTCACGTTGCCAACCAGCGAGATCGGCGACCGGGACATGTAGTGCTCCGGGTCCTCCCAGGGCATCGCCCGGAACCAGTACTTGGCCACGGTGATGGGAATGTCCGACGACACGGCGAAGCTGTACCAGTTGATCACCGGATACAGCACCGCCGCCGCCTTGTAGCGGTCGGTCTTGCCGATCGTCCACGACGAGAGGACGCCGCCTCCGCTCCCGCCGGTGATGAAGAGCCGGTCCGGGTCCACGTAGCCCCGCTCCAGCACTGCGTCCACCCCCGAGTCCAGGTCGTAGTAGTCGTTCTCCGGGTACACGTGGTGGATCAGGTTGCCGAACTCCTCGCCGTAGGACGTGCTGCCCCGGGGGTTGGGATACAGGACCACGTAGCCCGCCGACGCCATCGCCTGCTTCTCCACGTCGAAGCGGTCTCCATAGTTGGCGAAGGGACCGCCGTGAATCTCCAGGATCAGCGGGTACCGCCGTGACGGGTCGAAGCCCGGCGGCTTGATGATCCATCCCTGCATCTCCCGTCCGTCGTGGGACGAGGGCCAGCGGATCTCCTCCACCTCGCCCAGCGTCTTGTGGCCTAGCACGTCGTCGTTGATCGCCGTGAGTACCCGGGGCGGGCCCTGGCGCGACGCACCCCCTCTCGCCACCGCGATTTCGCTGAGGACCGTCGGCGTCGAGTACGTGTAGGCGACCATCCCTCCGCGCCCCACCGAGAAGCTCCCGCCGCCGTACGCCGACCCCGTGCCGCCCAGATCGCTCGCCACCACATGCACTTCGTCGGCACCGTCGCCCGATCGGCCCGGCTCCACGTAGGCGATCTTCGTGTTGCCGTGGTCCGCGTAGCTGAAGTACAGCCGCTCCGAGTCCGCCGACCACGCGAGACCGCCCACGCTTCGGTCCAGCTGCGCCGCCACCGCCCGCGCGCCCGACCCGTCCCGGTTCGCCAGCCACAACCCCGTGACCTGATACCCCTGATAGCGGTCGTCGAACCCCGTGTAGGCGATCCAGCGCCCGTCGGGGGACGCCGCCACGCCGCCGTCGGGTCCATTCCGGTCGGTCAGGGCGCGAATGCCGCCGTCCAGCGCCACTTCGTACACCTCCGTGTTGCGGTTCTCCAGCTCCCAGTCGGGGTGACGGTTGGCGGAGATCAGCACCGACTCGCCGTCGGCGGACCACACCGGCCTGCCGCTCCCCGCCCGTCCGACGTAGCCCCCGTGGTGGAAGTCGCCGCTGGTGATCTGCCGCGGCGTTCCCCCCGACGCCGGCACCAAGAAGACGTGGGTGTATCCATGCTCCAAGTCCCCCGCTCCGTCGAAGCGGTGCACGAGCTCGTCGATCGCCCGCGCCGGCTCGGCCCATTCGGCCCCCGCGGGCGGCTCGGGCATGGTGATCAGCTGGGGTCCCGCCGCGGGCACGAACGCCGAAAACGCGATCATCGTCCCGTCGGGCGACCAGGAGGGAACCCGGGGACCGTGGACCAAGTCGGTGAGCCGCGTGGTCTGGCCGCTGTCGATCCAGCGGACGTGGAGCTGGGGCGGCTCGCCCGCGCTGGCACCGCCGGCGTCCGACAGGTAGAGGAGACGCGTTCCGTCGGGGGACCAGCGGGGCGACGCGTCCTGCTGCTTGCCGGTGGTGAGGGGGCGCTGGTTGCCGCCGTTCCGATCCATGATCCACAGGTTCGAGTAGCGCCGGTCCGTGTTCACGTCGGCCCACCGGCGGACGAAGACGATCCGGTCGCCGTCGGGAGAGATTTGCGGATCGGCTGCGTACTCCAGGTCGAAGACGTCGGCGGCCGTGAGAACGTCCATGCCCTGCTGGGCAGCGGTCGGGCTGAGCGGCGCGAAGGCGGCAAGGGCAACCGCGGCTACGGCGAGGGCGGGGACGGCGAGGGCGAGAACGGTTCCGGTCGGCGTGGGCTTCATTTCGGTGCGGATCCTTTGGCAGGGTCGATGGGGGTGACAACGTACTTCGACTGCTCGGGGCCGGGCACGAAGGCGACGACTTCCCGGCCTTCCGCCAGAAGGCGGGTGAACGCTTCCCGCGTCGACTTCCGCCAGTCCATCGCCTCCTTGAGCGAACGAGCCTTCACGCTCTCGATGTCGGCGGGAATAGACACTTCGACCGCGTTCTGCAGAAGCGGCCCGAACGCCCGGGAGTCCCTCTTCGACCGGTCCGAGCCCGCGCCCGAGCTAGCAGCGCCCGTCTCCTCTTCCAGCCTCCACTCGACGACGAACCGGTCGGTCCCCAGGTCGTGCAGATCGCTGTCCGACGTGCCGTACATCTCCGGGACGTACTCGGTGACTCGGGCGCCCAGCCGGTTCAGGTTGAGGTGGGCGTTGCGGGAGACGAGCGGGTCGAAGGTCCAGTACATCATGCCGACGCCGGCGGCCAGTAGCGTCTCCTTCTGGCACCGCTTGAGGCGCTGGCCTACGCCCGCGTTTCTCGCTTCCGGCCGGACCGCCAGCATGTGGGACCAGTGAGCCGCCGCTCCGTGGCGAAAGCCCGTGACCCCATAGACGAAACCGACGAGCTCGCCGTCCGGGTCGAAGGCGCCCAGCACCACGCCCCCCATCTTCGCCGTGACCTGCAACATGCTCACCGGCACCACGTCCGAGAACGTCCGGCCCCAAGTCCGGCGCTGCAGCTCCACGCAAGCGACGAACCCGTCCTGGTCCTCAATGGGGCGGACGTCGATCCCTGGCTGCGACCGGACGAGCCGCCCGGCTCGGCGCGACGACGGCTTGGTCATGGGAGCGATTCTAGGGCGTGGAGGGCTGGCCAGCAAGGCGGCGGGCACGATCAGCGAGGCGTGGGAGATCATGGGCCAGGGACTGCTCTAGCGACGCCGGTTCTGCTTGACCCTTGGCCATAGCCCGCAAGTTCTCGATTTGCTCTCGTATGTCGTCGGCGACCTCCATCACCTCGATCGGAGCGCGCACATCCTGCCCGGCCAAGCGCCTCAGCGCGATCTCGAGGGGCCAGAATGTTCCCGACTTCGCGCCGTCGATGGACAGCACATCCGCCAGTTGGTCCGGGCTGTCGACATGAGCGGCCGCAAAGGTGACAATCTCACAATACATCTCAATCACGTTCTGGTCGCTCTCCACGTCGGTTGCCCTATACAGCGACCGAAGTGACTGTCGTGCTGCGTCAATGTCGTCCCTTTCGTAGCGTATGTGGGTCCGTGCCACAATTGCATTCCACTCGAACGATACACCCGAAGGATCGACGACGTTCCCGAATCTGTCTTGCAGTCATGAGCCACAGTATGTTGCACTGCTGGTTCATCGACACGAACTACAACGAGGAAAGCTTCTTCGTACGCCACGCCTACTTTCTAGGCACCAGCGACCCGTACAAGTCTCTAAAGACGACCCTCAAGACCGAAATCAACTCCGAGGCATGGGCCATGCTCAAGAGCGACACGTTCCGCCCCTTCAACCGGCCAAGCACGGGCCGCATCGCGGTTAAGGTCATCAACCACTTGGGCGACGAAGTCATGAAGGTCTTCCGAGCATGAGTCCTGCAAGCAAGGGAGCAGCGCCAAGTGCCATGCCGGACACCAAGCCCGACGCCCTATCCGAACCCCACGCTAGGCCGGGGCGCGGGACTCAGGCGTACCAGCACCTTCGCGACCTCATCGTCCGGGGTCAGCTGCCCCCGATTCCCGCTTGGTCGAGACGGAGCTCGCGGCCCGGCTGGGAATCAGCCGCACGCCTGTCCGCAGCGCCCTCCAGCGCCTAGTCCAGGAACCGTATTCTGGATCCTAGTCAACAGTTTGGATGTCAGCGATATCGCTGACACCGAAAACGGGAACGCAGAGGCAGGATGGAACCGTAGCTTTTTTCCGGCATTCCCACCCCGGATTTGACGGCGGAACTGCCCCGCGGATAGGATTCGCGACGCCACCGATCAACCGCTCCGCCACCGCCCCCGTCCGCCAACGTGAACCCACGCTTCTTTGAGCAGCCCGTCCTTAACTCGCCCTACGCGGCGCCGAAACAGACACCACCGCTAGGAGGAACACCATGAACACGTACTGGGTACCCGGCGTGAACAACCTGACCGGGTTCGTTCGCTGGAATTTCACCGAGCTGACGGACGCGTGGACGATGGAGGAAGCGCTGGACGCGGCGCTCGCGTCACGGCCGACCTAGCGATGGACACGCGACTCTACACCGACTCGGAGCTCAACGCCCTGCGGGCTATGCCGAAGCGCGTGACGAATCCCCAGGCGCGTTGGGCCAACAAGCCGAAGAGCAGGCCCAGTCACAGCCAGCGCATCTTTCGCGCTTCGGCGTCGGGCGAGGGGGATGCCGGATTCATAGTTTTCCAAAGGGCCAGCCTTTCCGACCAACACGATTTCTCTTGCGGACTCGTGTGGGTACCTCGCAGTGGTCCTCGACTGCCGCTTGCACGCTACAACGGCCCGGGGCACGAACACGGCGACATCTTTTTTCGTCCACACATCCATCGTGCTTCGGCACGGGCCATTGAGGAGGGGAGGAAGCCCGATTCCGAAGCGGAAGAGACCGACCGGTTTGAGACTGTCGAAGGTGCCCTAGCCTGCCTGATAGCCGATTGTGCCGTAACCGGCCTGCGCGCTGAGCTGGACCAACCAAGGCTGACTTTGACATGACGCATGATCTTGGTGCCGTACGGAAGCTACTCTGTGAGCGGCTGTGTCACGACGTGGAGGTAGTCCGACGCTTTGACGATGCCATCATGGTCCGAACGCACTTTCGGTTCCCGGACGGCGACACCTACCCCATCCATCTTTCTGACTCGGCATCGGGAGGATTGATGCTGTCCGACCGCGGCCACACGTTGATGCACATCAGCTACGAGCACGAGGTGGACTCGTTTATGGACGGAACCCGAGGAATGCTCATGAAACGCATCATGACAGAGAGCGGTCTGCATTGGAATAACGGCGCTTTCTGCCTTGATACATCGCCAGAAAAGCTGTCTGAAGCTGTTTTCGTGTTCGGCCAAGCGTTGACGAGGATTTACGATCTGACCCTGCTGTCCCGGTCCAGTGTCGGATCCACTTTCTATGATGATCTGACTGATCTCTTGACTAGTCTGATCGACGAATCACAAATCCAGCAGGACTACCAGCCGGCGATACCGAACTCCGATGCCTATCGTGTGGACTACATGATCAAGGGCATCCGTGAGAATCAGGTCTTCCTCTATGGTGTGCCCAATCGGAACAAAGCTCGGTTGACGACCGTCATGTTGTCGCACTTCCACAGAAGCGGCCTTCGCTTTGAATCGATCATTGTCTTCGAGAATCAGGCGGAGATTCCAAAGCTTGACCTCGATCGACTGACGGATGTCGGCGGGGACATGGTCTCTTCCCTAGCGGCCAAAGACGACCTGAATCGCAAACTTCTCCAGCGCACGGCCTGACATGACGAGGCGACGCCGAGAGTCATGAAGGTCTTCCGAGCATGAGTTCCCTACCCGAACCCTACGCCAGGCCGGGGCGCGGGACCCAGGCGTACCGGCACCTCCGCGACCTCATCGTGCGGGGCCAGCTGGCCCCCGGTTCCCGCTTGGTCGAGACGGAGATCGCGGCCCGGCTGGGGATCAGCCGCACGCCCGTCCGCAGCGCTCTCCAGCGCTTGGTCCAGGAAGGCTACGTCCAGGACCCGGGGACTGGTCGTCAGAGCCGGCCCTCGGTCGCCCCCGTCACCCGCGACGACGCCCGCGAGCTTCTGCGCATTGTCGGCGAGATCGAGGGGCTCGCGGCGTGGTGCGCAGCCGGCAGGGAGGACCGGGCCAAGCTGGTCGCCCGCCTGAACGCCCTCAACGCCGACTTCCTGGCGGAGGCCCGTCGCGGGAAGCCGTCCCAGGAGCGCATCTTCGAGCTCGACCTGCGCTTCCACCGGGCCTACGTGGACGGAGGCGCCGGACCCCGGTTGCTGGCACTTCACGACGCCATCAAGCCCCAAGCCGAGCGGTACACTCGAATATACGTCAGCGCACTGCTGGACCAGATACCCGTCTCCCACGACGAGCACCAGATCACCGTGGACGCCATCTCCGCCGGCGACCCCGACGCCGCCCAGTCGTCGGTCCAGACCAACTGGCGGAACGCCGCCGACCGCCTCAGCGGGGTAATCGAACGGATGGGAGAGATGGGCAGCTGGTAGACCCGCGCCACAAGGAGACGCAGACCGTGAAGAAGACCCGCCCCGCCCAAAGCTCCCAAGCCACCCGAGCGGCCCGTGCCGCCGCCCTGTCCCTTCTGGTCATTGCCGCGCCCGTTGCGCCTGGCTGGCCTGTCGCCCCGTCCCCCGTCGCCGCCCAGCAGGGCCTGTCCGGGCTGGACGAAGAGATCGAGGCGATGGTCGCCGAGTGGGAGATCCCCGGGATGGCGATCGCCGTCGTGCGCGACGACCGGATCGCTTACGCCCGGGGGTTCGGCGTGAGGGAGATCGGCGGTAGCGACCCGGTGGACGAGCACACGATCTTCGCGGCGGGCTCCAGCTCCAAGGCGTTCACGGCCGCCGCGATGGCGATGCTGGTGGACGAAGGGAAGGCGTCGTGGGACGACCTCGTGGTCGACCACCTGCCCGACTTCCGGCTCAGCGACCCCTACATCACCCGCGACCTGCGCGTCCGCGACCTGATGAGCCACAACTCGGGCCTCCTCCGGGGCGACCGCCTCTGGTACGCGAGCGGACGCAGCCGCGAAGAGGTGCTACATCAAGTCCGCTATCAGCCCATAACCTTCCCGCTCCGCTCCACCTTCCAGTACAACAACACGACATGGATCGCCGCGGGGGAGGTGATCGAGGCGCTGTCGGGGGTCACGTGGGACGACTTCTTGGCGCGACGCATCTTCGAGCCGTTGGGCATGACTCGCAGCACGACCCTCCTCGGGCCGCTGGCCGACCTCGACAACGTGGCCCAGCCCCACATCCTCGACCGGGACGGCGAGCTCCGCGCGGTTCCCTACCGCAACATCGACAACGCGGGTCCCGCCGGCTCCATCAACTCCAGCGTCGTGCAGATGGCCCAGTGGGTCAGGCTCCACCTCGGGACCGCCGGCGAGTACGACGGAACCTCGCTCGTGTCGGAGGATGCGCTCCTGGAGACCCATACCCCCCAGATGGTCATGCGGAAGTCGGGGGCCTGGGAGTCGATCTTCCCCGAGTCCGACTTCCTCAACTATGGACTCGGCTGGTTCCTGACCGACTACCGCGACGTGAAGATGGTCTCCCACGGCGGGAACATCGACGGCATGACCGCCCTGGTGGCGATGGTCCCGGAGCGCGACTACGGCTTCGTCCTGCTGGTGAACCTGAACGGCGCCAACTACTTCAGCAGCGCCTTAGTCCACCGTCTGATCGACCGGATCGAGGGCGGCGAGCAGCACCCATGGAACGAAACGATGCTGGCCGGCTGGAGAGAAGCGCTCGAAGAAGCCCGTGCCGCCGCCCAGGAGATCGAGGACGGCCGGGTCGCGGACGCGCCCCCCACCCTCGCGCCCGCGGCCTACGCCGGCACCTACGCCAACGAGATGTACGGCGAGATCGTCGTCGCGGAGCAGGACGGCGAGCTTCGCGCCCGCTTCGGCGCCGGCTTCGAGGGTCCCCTTGAGCACTGGCACTACGACACCTTCCGCGCCCTGTGGGACGGCGCCGCCGGCGCCCGGGAGTTCTTCCGCTTCGAGATCGGCACCGACGCCAAGGTCGCGGTCCTCCACGCCGAGATCGAAGGCAGCGTCGAGTTCGTCCGCCAGCCTTGAGCGCGCGCACCGCGCCTTGAGCGCACGCACCCCCGACGTGGTGGTCGTCGGCGCCGGGATCGTCGGGGCGTCTTGCGCGTACCACTTGGCGTCCCGGGGGCTCCGGGTGACCGTGCTGGAGCGCGAATCCGCGCCCGCCTTGGGCTCGACGGGCAAGAGCGCCGCCGGGGTGCGGGTCCAGTTCACGACCCGAGCCAACGTCGCCCTCTCCATGCACTCCCTGCCCGTGTACCGGGAGTTCCGCGAGCGTCACGGCTTCGAGATCGGCTACCGGGACATCGGCTACCTCCTTCTTGCGCCCGAAGCGCGGTGGGAGCGTCACCTACAGTCGGTCGCACTCCAGCGGAGCATGGGCGCCCCGGTGGAGGTCCTGGACCCGGACGACGCCCGGCGCTTCGTCCCCATCGCCACCGACGGCTTGGGCGGCGCCACCTACGGCCCTTGGGACGGGGTAATCGACCCACACATGGCCACCCACGCCTTGGTGTCGATGGGAAGATCCGGCGGCGTGCAGTACCGCTTCGACAGCGCGGTCGCCGGCATCCGGCCCGAGGCCGACGGCGGCGGCTGGCGCCTGGAGACGACGCGGGCCGAGACGCTCTCCTGCGGTTGCGTCGTCAACGCCGCCGGGGCGTGGTCCGGCCTGGTGGGGCAGATGGCGGGACTGGACGTCCCCGTCCGCCCGAAGCGCATCCAGATATTCCTCAGCGCGCCCGTCGCCGACGAACGAGTCTACCCCCTCACCGTCGACCTGGGCACCGGCGTCTACCTGCGAAGCGAGGGCGACCGCATCCTCTTCGGCCTCGACTCCCACGAGAACGATTCAGGCCGGAACGGCGGCTTCACCGAAGGGATCGACTGGGGTTGGCTGGAGCACGTCCTAATCACCGGGGTCGAGCGCTACCCCTGGTGGGAGGACCTGGGCGTGGACCGCAAGGGAAGCTGGTGGGGCTACTACGAGGTCACCCCCGACAACAGCCCCGTCATCGGCGCCAACCCTGGGGCGGAGACGTGGATCGACGCGTGCGGCTTCTCGGGGCACGGAATCATGCACGCCCCTGCGACGGGGCTGGCCGTCTCCGAGCTCGTGGCCGACGGCCGCTCCCGGACGCTGGACATCTCCCCCTTCGGTCACGCTAGATTCAAGGCATCGCCGACACCGGTGGAGGCCAACATCTTCTGACCTTGGTGACAGTACGCAGGACACGCAGGAGAACCGAAATGCAACTCAGATTCGCCGAAGAGATCATGCTTCTGCTCCTCCACGACGAGGACGGAAAGTTCGCCCGCGTGCCCGAGTGGTCGCTCAAGTACGCCCTCGCCGGCGGAGTGCTGATGGACCTGGCGCTGGCGGATCGGGTCGACACCGACATGGAGCAACTGATTCTCGTCGATTCCACGCCGACGGGAGACGACATTCTGGACCCGACGCTGGCCGACATCGCCGGCGCGAACGAAGTCCGAAGTGCCGACTTCTGGGTAGAGCGCGTCGCCGAGCGCGCGGACGAGATCAAGGACGCCGCACTAGACCGATTGGTCGCGAAGGGGATCGTCGAGGTGGAGGAGGGCCGCTTCCTCTGGGTCTTCCGGTCCCGGCGCTACCCTGTGGTGGACGGCAAGGCGGAGCGGGAGGTCAAGTTACGGATCATGGAGGTGCTCTTCAGCGACATGATCCCGGACCCCCGCGACATCGTGATCATCTGCCTCGCCGACGCTTGCGGCATCTTCCCGGAGCTGCTCTCCAAGCGAGAGGCCAAGATGGCGCAGCCCCGCGTCGAATGGGTGCGGAAGATGGATCTGATCGGCCGCGCGGTCACCGCCGCGATCCGCAACATCGAGGTCGCGCTGGCCCGCGCCGCCCAGCCCTACGTCGGCTAGGAGCTCGAGCCCGGCCAGCTCTGGAACACCATCTTGAAGTACAGCAGGTGAAGCAGGTTGGGGAACCGATACCCTCCACGAATCCCCGGAACCGACTCCAGCCCTCCCAGCTTCTTCATGCGACGCAGAAAGTGGTCGAACACCTCCTTGTCGTCTTGGGAGAGGCGTTTAAGAGCTTCCGCCCTCGTGAACTGCATGGGCATATCGGTGATCTCGTGCAGGATCGACAGGTAGCGCCCGCTGCGCATGGCACCGATTATCTGCGGCTCGAGAAACTTGCCGCCGATGACTTGCGCGGCCAGCTGGATGCCGGCGGCGATCTCTTGACGCCGTATCGTCGTAGTTTGAGCGGTTCGCCAGATTGCATCGCCGATCTCGTGGGCCAGCACCGGCAGACCGCCGGTCCATAGAACCATCAGCCTCAAGTCATCCTCGGATACCGTTGCTTCGCCGCTTGAGAACGATTTGTCGTAGAACTCGTAGACTTCCTCGTCCGACCACGGAGCGATGTCGATCAGCTCGAACACGCGAGCGAGCGACGGCTGGTGCTCGATAAGCTGCCGTCGTCGCTCCTCGAGACCCACCATCAGAATGCAAAGCCTGGTCCTATCCTGCGACAGGGTGATTTCGTCCACCACGCTCTTCAACCAATTGGCGAAGCGGCTGGAGTCGGCCAATCCGTTGATGTCGTCGAGGATCAGAAAAAGCGACCTGTGCTCTGCAATCCTGTTCAGCAGCTGACGCACCGAGTGCACAAAAGTCCGCTCCAACGTGGCAACTTCTTCGCTCCGAAGATTCAGTTCGAGCGTGGCACCGAAGAGACCGACCTTGCGCACATGGTCGCCCAGGAAATCTCTGACCTGCCCGTGCCAAGTCCGCTCTATGCTGTCCTTGAGAAGGCGGTCGAATGTCGTGTTCAACATCCCGCCGAGGTCGGAGACGCCCCCCAGCGACACGTGGCACCCGACAGCTCGCTGCTCCTGCTCGGTCAGCCAGCGGACGAATCCGGCCAGCGAACTCTTGCCGATTCCCCGCTCGCCTGTGACGAACCCGATCCAGAACCGGCCAGTGCTCGCCCCCCGAACCATGCTGCGGAGGCGCTCAATCTCGCGGGTGCGCCCGACGAAGGACTCGACGGGAACGGTTCGGCCGGGAAAGAAGGGGCTGGATTCGGGCGTCATCTCGTTTGCGTTCGAAGAGCGAGTGCGGCGGGCATAGGCCAACTTGGGGCATTTCCAGCGCGTCCGACAAGCTAGCCTCCCCACGGGCGATCAGCGACGATGAAGCACTAGCGACATCTATACTTTACATTATGTTAAGTGAAATTTACTGATTCCTGGAGAATGGAAACGATGCCGGAGCCCAGACTGGACAACCGCTTGAGGCACCGTCGGAAGGCTCGTGGGCTCCCTCAGCGGGAGCTGGCAGAGCTGGCCGGCGTGTCTCGTCAGACGATCGCAGCGATCGAAGCGGGCAGGAGCGTCCCGTCCACGAGCCTAGCGCTGCAGTTCGCCCATGTGCTGGGATGCGGCTTGGACGACGTCTTCCAGCTGGCGGCTCCGCCGGGACTTGGGGTTCGGCTGGTCGCCGAGCCGGGGATCGACGCGGACCCGCGGGTCGCCGTGGGACGGGTCTCGGGACGCTGGATCGCCCACCCGCTTCCTGCCGCCGCTGCTGCCGCCGCCGACGGCGTCGTGCTTCCGGGAGCAACCGTGCTCTCGTCGGATTCGGGCCGGGCAGGCCAGTTCCATGCGACCGTCCGGCCGTTGGCACGCCTCCGGGAGCTGGAACGCAACGTGCTGGTTGCCGGCTGCGCCCCCTTGCTGGGACCTGTCGTTCACTGGACTAGGCGGCGCTTTGCAGACGCCCGCGTGCGGTGGCTGCGGGCAGGAAATCGACGGGCGCTGGAGCTGCTGGCGGCTGGGCTGGTGCACGTCGCGGGGCTCCACTTGTCCGGCATTGGCGGGGAGGCGGCGAACGTACGGGGGGTGCGGCGCGCGTTGCCGGGGCGGCGGTTTCTCGTGGTCAACTTGACCCGGTGGCGACAGGGGGTCGTGGTCGCGCCCGGCAATCCGCTGGCCATAACCGGCGGGGAGGACCTCTTTCGCCCCGGCCTGCGCCTGGTCCGCAGGGAACGCGGGTCGGGGGCTCATGCGTTGACGCAGCGACTGCGGGCTGCCGCGGACGCTTGCCAGTCGGCGCCGGCAGGGCCGTTGGCGTCGGGGCACGAGGAAGTCGCATGGCTGGTGCGGCGGCGGTCGGCCGACGCGGGGGTCGCCATCGAGGGCGCGGCGCTGGCGGAAGGACTGGACTTCGTGCCGATCGCAGAGGAGCGCTTCGACTTGGTGGTCCCCGCCGAGCTGGCCGCGGCACCCCCGGTGTCCCGGCTCCTCCAGGTGTTGGACGACCCGGGCTTCCGCGCCGAGGTCGCCGTCCTGCCGGGATACGACGTCTCGCTCATCGGCCAAGTCGCCACGGTGGAGGCGGCGTGACCCGAACTCGCGCGGCCCGCCTCTGGTGGCTGGCGTCCTCGTTGGCGGCGTGGAGCTGCGGCGACGGCGCTCCTGGATCCGTCGGCGAACGCCGGGCGTTGACGGTCTTTGCGGCGTCTTCGCTGACGGAGGCGTTTCACGAGATCGCTCCGCGCTTCGAGGCGCGCCGTTCGGACGTGGACGTCGTTCTGGTCTTCGCAGGCAGTCAGGTGCTGCGGTTGCAGATCGAGCAGGGCGCCGAGTTCCAAGTCTTCGCTTCGGCGGACCTGGCTCACGTCCGGGCGCTGGCGGACGCAGGGCTCGCGACCGCCCCCCGCGTCTTCGCGGCGAACGAGCTGGCGGTGATCGTGCCGCCGGACAACCCGGCGCGCATCGAGTCGTTCGGCGACTTGCCTCGGGCCGAGCGGCTGGTTCTGGGCACTGCCGCCGTGCCCGTTGGCACCTATGCCCGGGTGGCCCTGACGCGGGCGACGGCCCACTACGGTGCGGCGTTCGAGGCGAAGGTGCTGGAGCGGGTCGTCTCCCACGAGAGCAACACGCGGCTGGTGCGGACCAAGGTCGAACTGGGCGAAGCCGACGCGGCGATCGTCTACCGGACCGACGCCGTTGCCGCCGGGGCGTCGGACGCCGGCACCCGTGTCCGTGCAGTTCCCGTGCCGCCGTCCCTCGGCGTCCGGGTGGAGTATGCGATAGCCGTGGCCGCGGGGACGGCCGACCGGAGCGACGCCGAGGCGTGGGTCGAGTTCGTGCTGTCGCCGGAGGGCCAGGGGGTCCTCTCCCGGCGAGGCTTCGCGGGGCCGGGCCTCTCGCCTGGGGATCGGTCGTGAGGAAGCCGTTCGTCGCGTCCGCCCGGCGCGCACGGCGGCACGGCGCGGTCGCGCGTCGCCGTGCTCCCGCGTCGGCAACCCTCTTCGCCGGGCGGACGCCGTTCCTGGCCGCGCTCCCGATGCTGGCGCTCCTGGCGGTTCCCTTGATCGCGCTGGCCGGGGCTTCTTCCCCGACGGATCTGCTCGCGGGAGTCCGTCATCCTCTCTTCGGCCCTGCCCTGCGGCTCAGCGCCCTGACGACGGCGGCCAGCTTGGCTGTGGTCGTCGCGGCGGGCACTCCCCTCGCTTGGTGGATCGCTACGCGGCCCCGGCGACGGGTGCGGTGGGCCGAGTCGCTCGTGGACCTGCCGATAGTGATTCCTCCTGCCGTCATGGGGATCGCCCTGCTGGAGACCTTCGGGCGCGGCGGTCTCTTCGGCCCGGCGCTGGCGGAGGCCGGGGTCCGCGTCGCCTTCACGGCCACGGCAGTGGTGCTGGCCCAGATCGTCGTGTCGGCACCGTTCTACGTCCAAGCCGCCGCCGCCGCGTTCCGCAAGGTGGACGAGGACATGCTGATCGTCGCCCGCACCTTGGGCCAGTCGCCGTCGGGCGCGTTCTTTCGCGTCGCGGTTCCGTTGGCGGCCCCGGGAGTCGTGGCTGGGGCGGCCCTTTCCTGGGCCCGGGCGATGGGGGAGTTCGGCGCCACCCTCCTCTTCGCGGGCAACCTGCCCGGGACGACCCAGACGATGCCTCTGGCGATCTACGCCGCCCTGGAGTCCGACGTCCGCGCAGCGATCGCCTTGGCGCTGGTGCTCGCAGCCGCCGGCGGGCTCCTCCTGCTCCCCCTGCGCCTAGCAGCGCGATGAGACCCGCGCCGAGCCCCACGCCCAAGCGTTGGCGGGTGCGCGTGCAGGTCGAAGCGGGCGACTTCCGGCTCGACGCCGAGCTGGAGGGAGGCGAGGACCCTGTCGTCGTGGTCGGCCCCAACGGCGCCGGCAAGACCACCTTTCTGCGCGCCGTCTGCGGGGCTTGCCGTCCTGCGGCCGGCACCGTTCGGATCGGAGACCGAACCCTCTTCGACTCCGACAAGGGGATCGATCAGCCACCCGAGGACCGCCGGATCGGCTACCTGCCACAGGGATGCGGCCTCTTCCCGCACTTGACCGCCGCCGAGAACGTGGCGTTTGGGCTGGTGGGCCGCGGCGCTCGACGGCAAGCTGGGCGAGGCGGCAGGGCGGCCAACCGACGTCGGGCCGCAGTCGCTCTGATGGAGGAGATGCGGTGCGCCGACTTGGCCGACCGCTTTCCGGCTTCCCTCTCCGGCGGCGAACGGCAGCGAGTCGCCCTGGCCCGAACTCTCCTCCCGAACCCGGAAATGGTCCTCCTCGACGAGCCCCTGTCGGCGATGGACGCGCCGGCTCGGCGCAGCTTCCGCGACTACTTGGCCGCTCACCTCGCCGAGCGGAACCGTCCCGCGATCGTCGTCACCCACGACGCGAGGGACGTGCGCGCGCTAGGTCCGTCGCAGGTCTACGTGCTGGAAGACGGCAGGATCGCCCAGCAAGGTCGCCCCGAGCGTCTGGCGGCGTCGCCCGCCACCGCCTTCGTGGCCGGCTTCTTCGCGGAGTAGCCGCCGACGCCGACTCCGGGCCGTTCTACTCCCGCGCTCTCCGCCCCTGCGAGAACACCCGGGACCGGACAGTAAACGAGAGTACCCCGTCGAAGATGTCCGTCCCCCAGGAGAACTGCCCCGCCGGCCCCAACCCCGCTTCGTAGCGCGCGCCGACCGCGACCCGGCCGAACTCGACTTCGCCACCCATGACAACCCCTATCTCGAAGCCGCCTCGGGTCAAGCTCTCGTCTTCGGAGCACTCGGCGGCGTCGATCCGGCACCTCACCGACACGCCCAGCGACATGCCCGCGAACAGATGCGGTCGCACCAGCCCCCCCGGGCGCGTGTGCAGCTGGACCAGAAGCGGCACCTGCACGGACGCGGTCTTCATCGTCCTGACGTCGAAGCCGCCGGGTCCCGTGCGAAAGCGCGATCCCTTGGTGGAGAAATAGAGCTCCGGCCGAACGGAGAAGGTCTCCCCGACGAGAATCGTCGCCGTCCCGCCCAGCATGAAGCCCGTCCGCGCCTCGGCCCCCGAAGAGCCGCTACCGGTGGCCGTGGACCGGTTCAACCCGCCCATCACTCCCACCGACAGTTGGGCCGCCGCCTCGACTCCAGTCGCCGCAACCGCCGCAACGGCCAGAACGCCCACCGAGACCGCCGTGGACAGCGGGCTACGCCTCCCCGTCATCCCGCTTGCCGGGCGTCGTACGCGATCGAGCACCCATTCAGGTCGAAGGTGAGCGGCATCCAAGGCGGGTTGCCCAGGCTGGAGAGCAACTTGGGCTGGTTCTCCTTGGCGACGAGGAAGAGGTAGAACCCGCCCCCGCCCGCGCCCAGCAGCTTTCCGCCCCACGCGCCAGCCCTCCTTCCCACTTCGTACATGCGGTCGATGGAGGAGTCGGTGATGCTGTCCGCCAGGGTTCGCTTCGCTCGCCAGCTTTCGTCGAGCAGCTCGCCGAGCAGACGAAGGTCGATCCGCTCCGCGCAGAGCGCCTTCTTGACCTCCAAAGCGATTCCGCGAAGCAGCCGGAGGCACGACAGGTTCGCCCGCTGATTGGCGGCTTGCTGCGCCAGCACCGGCGCGGACGCTCGGCGACGCCCGGTGAACACCAGCACGGCGTTCTCCTCCAGCAGCATCTGGTTCTCT
Source organism: Longimicrobiales bacterium (assembly GCA_958296005.1). Lineage (GTDB taxonomy): Bacteria > Gemmatimonadota > Gemmatimonadetes > Longimicrobiales > Gaopeijiaceae > CATQHQ01. The sequence goes on along the minus strand of CATQHQ010000002.1, from coordinate 647,707 downwards.
CGAGACAGCACCAAGGGTTCGACGTGCGCTTTCTTGTCGGTGCGGAACTCGACGGCCTTCAAGCCGGGGTAGACGACGCCGTACTGATCCTGCCATCCAGAGGGCTTGCCCAGCGTCTCCGTCTCGATCTCGACCGCCTCCCTGGCGAGGGCCGCGAAATCGTGCTCCAGCTTCAGGAAGGCGCGAACCGCCCTCAATGTGCCCGCCGCCACGGCGCCGCTGGAACCCAGTCCGCTGCCCGCAGGCACTTCGCCCACCATCGACATCTCCAAGCCGGAGGACAGCCCGTAGGACTCGAAGACGGCGCGTGCGATCTCGTGCTTCAGCTCTCCTGCGTGGCGGACGAACTCGGTCTTGAAGTACGCGAGGCGCAGGTTGTCGTCCAGCCGGGAGGTCAAACACATGTAGAAGTACTTCCGTATCGCGATGCTGACCACCAGACCGCCGTGATCCTGGAAGTACGACGGAAAATCGGTTCCGCCGCCGGCCAAGCTGACCCGGTACGGCGTCCGCGTAATGATCACGCCCGCGGCCTGGAGATCACGTCGATCGCCGAGTGGAGCATCGCTTCGTGGGTCAGCTCCGCGTGACCGTACACGCGGGTCGGCGTGTAGAAGGAAAGCTCCGCGCTCAGGCCGTTCAGGCGGTTGTCGGGCGAAAACGCAGAGAGCGTCACGAGGGTCATCCCCATCTCCAGCCCGGCCTGCGCCGCGTCAACGACGTTGGGCGACATGCCCGAACTGGAGATCGCCATCAGCACGTCGCCTTCGCGACCCGCAACGGCGAGGGGGTTCTTGAAGACGCGCTCGACGCCGTAGTCGTTGGACATGCAGGTGATCAGCGATGCGTCGTTGAAGGTGTGGGACCGAACCCCGCACGCGTTCAACAGGTCCTGCGACATGTGGGACGCGACCGCCGCGCTCCCGCCGTTGCCGATCCAATAGACGGAGCGGTTCGGGTCGCAGCCGGTCTCCGGGGACCAGAGCCGCGCCAGGGCTTCCAGGCCCTGACCGAGGGGAACGGGCTCTCCCCGGCGCCGGCAGCTGGACTCGACCAGCAGTTCAGACAGGGTGTGCAGCCACTCCAGCGCAAAGGGGCGCTCGGGCCTCGTGCTCGGACGGCTCACAGCGGGCCGTCCTCCCAGGGTCCCCACAGCGCGTAGGTGGCGCTCGGCCTGCTGCCGCCGACTTGGCGCGAGCCCTGCTGGTTGAAGAACAGCACGCGCCCGTCGGGGCTGAAGCAGGAACCGGCGAACTCCCCCGGCTGCCGATCGTCGCTGACCTTGGGCGCGCGCACGAGGTTCACTATCGCCCCGTCCTTGTCCAACCCTCGCACATACTGGTCGTCGGTGCCGTCCTCGCACATCACCAGTCCCCCTCTCGGGCTGACCACGATGTTGTCGGGGCTGTCCAGCACGTCCTTGGACGGCGACTCGAAGACGAGGGAGAGCTCGCCTCGGTCCTCGGACAGCGGCCGGTAGTGGAAGACTTGCCCCGCCCCAGCGGCGCCCCCGTTGGTGGAGACGACGTAGATGCCACCGTCGCCGTGGAAGGCGCCCTCAAGCCGGGCGAAGACCGCCGCGCCCTGGGCAAGTCCCTGCTTGAAGACCGCCAGCGAGTCGGTATCGGCGTCGGCCGGGTCCGGGTCGTCGATATCCACCCAGTGGACGGGCAGGACGGTTCCCGGCGTCTGGTCCTGCGCGGTCAGGTATTGCGGAGAACCGGTGACCGCCATCACCTGAAGCCGTCCGCCGGCCGCCAGTCTTCCGGGCTCGGCGGGGATGAAGCGGTAGAGCCCGGCACCGGGCAAGTCTTCCCGGCCCGGCACGTACCAAGCGTCCTCCGTCTCGTAGACGATCCCAGTATCCGGATCGACCGCGACGGCCTCGTGGACGAAGCGTCCCATCGCCTTGAGCGGAACCGGGTCCACTGGCCCTTCGGCGGCCGCCGGCACCTCGAAGATGTAGCCGTGGGGCTTGTCGTACCCTTCGTCGCGACCCCACGTGATCTCCTCGCAGGACAGCCAGCTTCCCCAGGGCGTGGGGCCGCCGGCGCAGTTGACCAGCGTGCCGGCCAGGGAGACAACCTCGTCCACCAGCTCGACCTCCACTCCAGCGGCGCCCTCCGAGACGCGCACTTCCAAAGAGGTGGTGCCGCCGCTGCCCTTGGCGTCGTAGCTGGGCGACCCGATAGCGCGCCCAGTGTCGGAGCTGTCCACCATCTCGTGGTTGCGGATCAGGCGGACGTTGCCGTTGGGGAGAGGGAACGCCGCCATGCCGTCGAAGGCGTTGGGGACGGTCAGGCCGTCCCGGACATTGGAGGGCACGCCGCCGGAGCTCAGCCGCACGCAGCGGAAACTCTCCGGGATTTCGATCTCGGGGCACTCGGGGCTGGGCGCGAGCTCGCCGTAGGGCTTGACGAACCGCGTGCGGGACGCGCCCCCCGACCGCTGGGCCGCGGCGTCGCAGCAGGCGACCAACCCGGCGGTTGACGGGGTGAGCATGGCGCCCCCTCCAGCGGCGGCCAGCTTCTTCAGGAAGGAGCGTCGAACTATGGGCATCGTCGTGCGCAGTCCCGTTGTTTGGTTGACGGGTTTGGCGATCGGTCAAAGGTAATCGTTCCCCTGGTGCCCCGCCCCTCGGGGCTGGGCAGGCCTCCTCGGACGCTTTCCCCGCATCGGTTCGCGCCGTATGTTGTTCCGACTTCGCGGTCCCCTTTTTAACGGAGAGCAACACGATGGCGGGCGATGCAATGGCGCTGTGGGACAGGCGGGACTTCCTCAAGACGACGGCGGCCGTTGCCGGCGGGCTGGGCCTTGGCGCAGCGTGCGTTCCGCCCGACGACTCCGAGTCGGGGCCGTCCCCGATGTCGATCCTGATCCTGGGCGGGACCGGGTTCATCGGCCCCCACATGGTCGAATACGCCATCGACCGAGGACACGAGATCACCCTCTTCAACCGGGGCCGGACCAACACTCACCTCTTCCCCGACGTGGAGAAGCTGGTGGGCGACCGTGCCGACGACTTGACCGCCCTGGAAGGCCGCACCTGGGACGCCGTCATCGACAACTCCGGCTTCATCCCCAGGCACGTGCGGGCGTCGGCGGCGCTGCTTGCCGACTCGGGCCGGTACGCCTTCGTGTCGTCGATCTCCGCCTACAAGGACCTGGCGACGCCGGGGATCACGGAGGACTACGAGGTGGCGCGGCTGGAAGACCCCGCCATGGAAGACGCCGACGAGTGGGACGGATCCACCTACGGACCGTTCAAGGCTCTCTGCGAGGAGGCCGTGCAGGAGGTCTTCGGCGACCGGGCCAACATCGTCCGGCCCGGCTACATCGTCGGCCCCCGCGACAGCACCGACCGCTGGACCTACTGGCCGGTTCGCGTCGCGGCAGGCGGGGCCATGGCCGTGCCCGGCACCCCCTCGGACCCCGTCCAGTTCATCGACGCCCGGGACTTGGCGCAGTGGGTCGTGCGCATGATGGAGAACGGCACCGGCGGCGTCTTCAACGGCGTGGGACCGGTCGAGGCCGTCGAGATGTCGCCGATGCTCGAGGCGTGCCGGGAAGTCACCGGCAGCGACGCCGCCTTCCACTGGATCGACGACTTCTCGTTCGTTCAGGAACAAGGCGCGTTCTTCCCGATCTGGGCTCCGCCCGAGGGGACGTTCAGCGCCGTTCACGTGGTGTCCAACGCCGCCGCGGTGGCCGCCGGCTACACGAGCCGCCCGATCGCCGACACGATCCGCGACACTCTGGCGTGGTGGAACGACGAAGCCCTCGCCGACCGGCCCGACGGGATGCGCGCCGGCCTGCGCACGACCGACATGGAGAGGGGACCGGCCACGATGGAGGCGATGCAGGAGGCCGAGCAGGCGTTGCTGGAGGCGTGGAACGCCCGGAACGGCTGAACGACGCAACGCCAGGCCGCCAGGGTATTCGGGGCTACCGCCCGCCTCCCGACTCCGTCTTCCAGCGGTCGTAGCGCATCCGCAAGGTCTTGACCGGATTGGCGTTCTCGCCGGGCTGGATGTTCTGGTCGTGCACGTCGATGTACAGCGAGTAGTCGCCGTCGTTGAACGACTCGCCCTCCGGGTCGTCGGGGTTCGCCACGAGAATGTAGGCCACGTGGGACGTCTTGCCGTCGCACGCCACGCCTTCCAGTACCGGTGGCGATTCGCATGTGCAACGGCGGTCTCCGCCCTGGGCGTCGGCGGCCTCCATCGCCGCCATGACCCGGTCGGCCATTGTGCCGCCCTCCGCCTTGAACGCGGCCACCGCCTCGTGGACCACGTCGTCGGACGCTAGGATGTTGCCCTGGACCGAGAAGTAGATCCCGACGTCCGGCAGGCTGTCGGCCACCGCCAGCGACGCCTCTCCGTTGCCGCTGCCCGAGTGCCCTGCGCACCGGCCCTGCATGTCCAAGATCCCGAACTGCCGCCGCTCGAAGCTGGAGTCCGCCGCCAGCATCTCGATGATCGCGTCGGGCGCCGTCCCGTTCCTCAGCTCGCGGTAGACGAGCTCTTGGTTGGAGCGCGTCCGGTCTACCCCCGCCTGCGCCGCCGCCACGCCCACCCCGGGCACCACGATCGCCTGGATGTCCATGAGCCCCTGGGCGGGGAAGCCGGCGAAGCGCTCCTGGGCGACGCACGTCGCCGACGCGATGATCACCTGTCCGGTGCGCGTGTCCACCGCGATCACCGACCACGTGGCCGACAGCGACGCCGGAACGATCAGCAGGAGCAGAACCGCCGCCACGACTCGGCGGCTGCGGGGTTGCCTGCGGGAGCGGGCACGGGTCATCGTAAGCCTCCATCGGGGTCTCGGAGAGAGATCGGGGTCTGCCAACTTGCAGGGGATCGGATATGTCCGACAAGCTCAACCGCTCTTCCGTCTCCGACAGCGGAACGCCCGTCAGTCGCAGGACGTTCGTGAACCGAGGGTCTACGTTGGCCGCCGGCGCTGTGTTGGCGCCCAGGGCGGTCCTCGGCGGGTCCGGCCGCCAAGCTCCGTCGGAGAAGCTGAACATCGGCATCGTCGGGGTCGGCGGACAGGGGACGGAGAACGCGCTGGAGCTGGGCTCCGAGCATGTGGCCGCGATCTGCGACGTGGACTTCGGCGTGGTGCACCGGCGAGTCCAGGAGCGGCTCACCGACTACGACGGCAACCCCTCGGAGAAGGGCCGGCGGTGGCGGGAGCAGTTCCTGCAGGCCCGCCAGTACGTGGACTTCCGCGAAATGCTGGACCGGGAGCAGGAGCTGGACGGGGTGGTCGTCGCGACCCCCGACCACCTGCACGCGGTCGTTGCCAAGGCGGCGATGGAAGCGGGCAAGCACGTCTACGTCGAGAAGCCGCTGACGTACACGGTTCGCGAGGCGCGGGTCCTGGCCCAGGTCGCGGAGGAGACGGGGGTGGTGACCCAGATGGGGAACCAGGGCCACTCCCGAGACAGCGCGCGGCGGATCAACGAGTGGGTGCAGGCCGGCGTGATCGGCACGGTCCGCGAGGTCCACGTGTGGACCAACCGGCCGATCTGGCCGCAGGGCGTGCTCCGGCCGGGGCCGTGGAAGGAGGGGCTCAACCCGGGCTGGTACCAGCAGTGGCACCAGGGCGCGGTCCTCTCGCTGGCGGCCGACGTGATGGACGCGGGCTATCCCCTGCCGGAAGGGATGGATTGGGACCGCTACTTGGGACCCACCACCAGGGACGTGCCCTACCATCCGGTCTACCACCCCTTCAACTGGCGCGGCTGGGTCGACTTCGGCGTAAGCGCGCTGGGCGACATGGGCGCGCACCTGATCGACCACCCGGTGTGGGCGCTGGGGCTCGACTGCCCGACCAGCGTCGAAGCCACGTCCACGCCCTGGGGCGGCCCCGCGGACGACCCCGTCTCGTTCCCCCTGGCGATGCGCGCCCACTTCGAGTTCCCCGCCCGAGGCACGGCGCCGCCGGTGGACCTGCACTGGTACGACGGCGGGCTGATGCCGCCCCGCCCCGCCGGCCTGCCCTCCCATGTGGAGCTGGAACGGGTGGGCGGCGTCATCTTCGTGGGGAGCCGGGGCCTCCTGATGCACGAGACCTACGGCCGGAACCCGCAGCTCTTCCCCGAGCACCTGGCCGCCGAAGCCACCGACGTGCCGAAGCGCTACACGCGCATCGCCGAGTCGCACCAGATGAACTGGGTGAAGGCGTGCAAGGAGGGTGGCGAGGCGTCGTGCCCCTTCGGCTACGCCGCCCGCCTCACCGAGATCATGCTGCTGGGGATCGTGGCGCTGCGGGCAGGCCAGGGCCGGAAGATCTCCTACGACGCCGACGCGATGCGGATCGTCAACGCGGAGGAAGCCAACCAGTACTTGGACCGCGAGTACCGGGACGGCTGGGCGGTCTAGCGCGGGAAGTTCGCCGGCTCGACGGTCCGCCGTCGCGGCGTCAGAGCTCCACCAAGCGCCCGGCGTCTTCGGCCTCGGCCCGGCGCAGCACCTCCGCGCCGATCGCCACATCCTGAACGGCGGTTCCGACGGACTTGAAGAAGGTGAGCTCCCGGCCTGCCGCGCCCTCCGGCGCCTCGCCGTTGACGATCTCCCCCAGTTCGGCGTCGATCACGTCGGGGGACACCACGCCGGCGCGCATCGGCACGAGGAGGTCGCCGGCTTCCTCCAGCGCCGACTCCCGATCCTCGACCACGACTCGGGCGCGCTCGACCACTTCCGAGCCGATCTCCTGCATCTCGGGCTGGAAGCTGCCGCTGCCGCTCACGTGGGTCCCGGGCGGCAAGCGGGCGCCGTCGAAGACGGGGGTGCGGGACGTGGTCACGGCCACGATCACGTCGGCGCCGTCCACCGCCTCCGCGGGAGTGGCCGCCGCCCAGGCCTCCACGCCTTCGAGGGACGCCGCCAGTCGCCGCGCCGACTCGCCGCCCTTCGACACGATCCGCACCTCCTCGATGGGCCGCACCGCCCGTACCGCCTCGATCTGGCGGGGCGCTTGGGCCCCTGCGCCGAAGACCGCAAGGACTCGGGAGTTGGCGCGGCTCAGCAGCCGCACGGCCAGCCCCGCCGCCGCCGCCGTGCGGACCGCTGTAAGCTCGCCGGCCTCCAGGATCGCCTTGGGCAGCCCGGTCTCGTCGTCCAGGACGAGGACCACCCCGTTGATCGCGGGCAGATCCCGCTCCCGGTTGCCGGGGAAGAGCGACGCCACCTTGACGCCCCGCTCTCCCGCTGCCTCGAGGCGGGCGGGCATGAAGAGGCTGATCCCGCTCCCGGAAGTCATCACCGTGCGAACCGGCATATCGACTCGCCCCGCCGACAGCTGGCCGAAGGCCCTCGCCATGGCGTCGATGGCGTCGTCCATGGCGACCAGCGAGACGATCTCGGCGCGAGACAGGACGCGCAGCCGGCTCACGGCTTCAGAAGCGCGGCCACATCGGCCTGAACGTCTTCGGCCATGGGGTGGAACTGCCCCGGCCACTTGCGGGCGATCGTTCCTTCGGCGTCCACCAGAAAGCTCGACGGCAGTCCCACCAGGAAGTAGGCGTCCATGATCTCTTGGGACGGCTGGTGGTAGAGGGGAAACTCGACTCCGACTTCGGCGGCGAACTCCTCGATCAGCGGACCGTCCGAGCGGCTGTCCACGCTGACGCCGACGACCCTGAACCCCTGTCCCGAATACGCGTCGTGGAGCTGCTGAAGCTCGGGCATCTCCTGACGGCAGGGTCCGCACCAAGTCGCCCAGACGTTGAGCAGGTAGGGCGCGCCGAGAAGGTCCTCGGAGCTGAACGACGAGCCGTCGTCGAGAGTCAGGGCCGTGAACGGCGGTGCCGGATCGCCCACCTGGGGCGCTCTGGTCTCGCCTGGAGCGCAGGCCCCGGCGGTTAGGGCGACGACGACTCCCAGGCTCAGCGCAACCCGTGCGCCGGGCCGGTCCAGCGATGCGGCGTTATTCTTCATTTGCGGCCTTGGCCTTCTGGTCTAATGGGTACGGGGGTCCTAAAGCTACCTCCCAGGGCCGTGGGCGGGCCAACTTTGAGGAGGGCGCACTGCTTGGCGTCGCAACCCGAGACGCCGGGGTCGCGTAGTGAGGCGACACGTCACCACAGGACCAGGGAATACGCGATGGAGTCGACGACGCAGGACGGATACGAGGCTGCCGAAACTGGCGGTGCCCGACGAGGCCGGACCAGGGAGAAGCTCCTCTTCCTCACCGGGTTCGCGGTCTACTTCGGCGCGCTGTGGTATCTGTGGGAGACGCCGGCGATCTACCCGCTGAAGATCTTCGTGGTCATGGCCCACGAGATCAGCCACGGCATCGCCTCCATCGCGACGGGCGGCACGATCGAGAAGATCGTCCTCGACCCGCAGCAGGGCGGCGCGTGCTACTGCCCGGGCGGAAGCGCGTTCATCACTCTCTCGGCAGGCTACTTGGGAAGCCTGCTGTGGGGCGTGGCGCTGTTGGCCGTGGCCGGGTCGCGTCGTCTGTCCAACTGGCGCTGGCTGATGATGCTGCTGCTGGGCGCGGCGGTGGTGACGTTGTCGGTCTTGTACGTCAGAGGCGGCTTCGGCTTCTTCTTCGGCCTGGGCTTCGGGGCGGCGCTGATCGCGGTCGGGTGGCTTCTAGGGCCGAAAGTCGGGTGGCGCCTGGGACCGCGAGTAGCCCAAGTCGTCCTCACCACGCTCGGCTTGACCAGCTGTCTGTACGCGATTCTGGACATCAAGAGCGACGTGCTCGACCGTCCGCACCTCCAGTCCGACGCCGCCATGCTGGCGGAGCTGACGCCGGGCATCTCGACGACAACATGGGGAATCGCCTGGATCACCGTGGCGATCGCCGTAAGCGTTCTGACGTTCCGACGGGCGTACCGGGCGGCTTGACGCGACGCCGGTTCCGGTCTTATCGTTTGCGACAAGCTGGAGGCGCGGTTGCGCTCCCGGCGGCTTCGAGCAGGACATGGTGTTCCGCCCGATGTCGAACCCCAGGAAAAGGAGGTGATCACTTGTCTAGTCCAAGTACCCAGCCCAACCCGGCAAGGGCAGGCGGTCGCCGCTTCGGCAACTAGCCGAATCACGATCGAACGTTCGCGCCGTAAGCGGCCATCGCGCCGGGTTGCGGCCGGTTCAACGCCCTCGGAGGCTCGCATTTCTCGCGCCTCCGGGGGCGTTTCGCGTTCGGGGACCTTTGCCTCCGCGCTCGGCAACCTGCTGCTGGCCTTCGCCGTGGAGGGCGGGCGATGACCCGCGCCGCCTGAACACCGTGGGGCCTGCCAAGTTCCTCGATCTGGTGCCGCTCCTTATCTGCCGGGACGTGCCGGCGGCGGTCCGCTTCTACACGGACGTGCTCGGCTTCGAGGTGCGTGACCGCGACGACTCCATCGGCAACAGCGGTTTCGCCAGCGTGGGCAACGGCGCCGCGACGGTCATGCTCGCCAGCCCTTCCTACGTGCCGCCGGCACCCAAGGTGGACGGCAAGCACCCCCAGTCCGCCTACTACTTCTACGTCAGCGACGTGGATGCGTTGCGAGACGCGGTGGTGGCCGTCGGATGGCCCGCAACAGAGTGCGTGGACCGGTTCTACGGACTTCGGGAGTTCGAGGTGGTGGACCCGGAGGGACACGTCCTGCTCTTCGGCCAGGACTTGGACGGCTGATCTGTCCACCCTGGACTTGGCCGAGAGCGCGGGACCGCCCATATGATGTCCACACAGGTCGCCAATCCATCCCCAAGCGTCGTACGAGGAAGCGCCGTATGAGCCGCATGAAGAACTGCCGTTCGAAGGATCACCACGCCCACTCTGCTCGGTTCCCAGGCCGCGGAGTCCCGATCGCCGGGCTCATCGTCGCCGCCGGGCTGGCGGTACTGGCACTGGCGACGACGTTGGCCGCCCAGCCTCCCGCCGACCTTGGGTGGCCGCAGCACGGCTTCGACGCCGACGAAACCCGCTACAGCCCCTTGGCCCAGATCGACGCCGGCAACGTGCAGCGCCTCCAGGTCGCGTGGCGCTGGGAGATACCCAAGGACGGCGCCCGGCTCGAGACCACGCCCGTCGTGGTGGACGGCATCCTCTACGGCACCGGGCCGCGCAGCTACGTCTTCGCTCTGAACGCGGCGACGGGCGAGACGGTCTGGAGCTGGGACCCGGCGATACCCTTGGAGGAGAACGGCGGACCTCGGGCGTGCTGCGGGGACGTGAACCGGGGCGTCGCGGTCAGCGGCGGCAAGGTCTTCGTGGGACTGCTGGACGGACGCCTGACGGCCCTCGATCACGCCGACGGTTCGGTTCACTGGACCGTCCAGACCACTCCGCCAGGCTCCGACTACACGATCACCGGGGCGCCGCGAGTGGCGGGCGACAAGGTGATCATCGGCAATGGCGGCGCCGAGTATGGAGTGCGCGGCTACGTCACGGCGTACGATGTGGACACGGGCGAGCAGCTCTGGCGCACGTACACCATCCCAGGCAATCCGGCGCTGGGTCACGAGGGCGACGCAATGGTCGAGGCGGCCAAGACGTGGACCGGCGAGTGGTGGACGGCGGGAGGCGGAGGAACGGTCTGGGACGCCATCGTCCACGACGACGATGCGGGCCTAGTCTACGTTGGAACAGGCAACGGGTCGCCCTGGAACCGGGACCACCGCAGCCCCGGGGGAGGCGACAACCTGTACCTCTCGTCGATCCTGGCGCTGGACGCCGACGACGGCGAGATCGTCTGGCACTATCAGACCACGCCCGGTGACGACTGGGACTACACGGCGACCCAGCCGCTCATGCTGCTGGAGATCGAGACGACGAGCGGGCAGACGCGCCCGGTGATCGTCCAGGCGCCGAAGAACGGCTTCTTCTACGTGCTGGACCGGATCACCGGCGAGCTGCTCTCCGCCGAGCCCTTCGCCGACGACCTGACGTGGGCGACCCACGTGGATGTGGCCACGGGCCGTCCTGTCGAAGCACCCGGCGCGCGCTACGGGTTGACCGGCATAGGCTTGTACATCGCCCCCGGACCCCGTGGCGCCCACAACTGGCACACGATGTCGTGGAACCCCGCCGCCGGCCTCGTCTACCTGCCCGTCCAGAACGCCAACTACTACTACGCGAAGACGGATACGTACGACTACGTGGCGGGACAATGGAACACCGGGACGGTGCGAGGCGCCTCCGCGTCGCGCCCGCGGCGGCCGCCCCTGAAGGGGCCGGCCAACGTGCTCCTCGGCTGGAACCCGTCGCAGAACCGGGAAGCGTGGCGTGTGCCGGCACGAGGCGGCCACGGCGGCACCATGTCGACGGCGGGAAACTTGGTCTTCTGGGGAACGGGGTCCCGCCTAGCCGCTCTGAACGCGGCCACGGGCGAGGAGCTGTGGTCCGCCGACGTCGGGAGGGGCACCGGGTCGCCCGTCACCTATTCGATCGGAGGGCGTCAGTACGTCGTCGTGGCCGGCGGACAGCGCACCAGCGGCGATCCGCCTCGAGTCTGGGCGTTTGCGCTGGACGCACGGTGAGGATCGTCTCGCTGGCGTGCTCCAACACCGAGATCGTGGCCGCCCTGGGGTGCGCCGGGATGCTGGTGGGGGTGGACGACCACTCCGACTACCCGCCGGAGGCGCTGGCAGGGCTGCCCCGGCTCGGACCCGACTTGGAGATCGACATCGAGCGGGTGGCGGCGTTGAAACCCGACCTGACGCTGGCCTCCCTGACCGTTCCCGGCCACGAGACCGTCGTGGAGGGCCTGGAGCTTGCGGACATTCCGCATATCGCGCCGTCTCCCGAGTCGATGGAAGACGTGTACGCTAGCGTCGGGGAGATCGCAGAGCTGCTCGGCGTGCCCCGGCGGGGCCGGGAGGTGGTGGAGCGGATGCGGGTCGCGCTGGCGGGAACGCCGAACCGGGACGGTCCCCGCATCTTGGTCGAGTGGTGGCCCAAGCCGGTGATCGCGCCGGGGAACAAGAGCTGGACCCACGGCGTGATCGAGGCGGCGGGAGGCTGCAACGCGCTCGGCCATGAGGATCGCAAGAGCCGTCCGCTGGACGACGTGGAAGTCGCCCGCCTGGCCCCCGACGCCTTCGTGATCTCCTGGTGCGGGGTCGAGCCCGCCAAGTACCGTCCCGACGTAGTGCTCCGCAACCCGGCGTGGCGGTCGCTGGAGGCGATCCGCAGAGGCCGCGTCTACACGGTGCCCGAGGCGTACCTGGGCCGTCCGGGACCGCGTTTGGTGGACGGAGTTGCGGCGCTACGGACGATCGTCGGCGAGTTGGCGGCGTAGGCGCGGGCCGGGGAGCCGGCGGGCGTCGCTACGTCCTGCGGTCCGCCAGCTGCTGGGGCAATGTCTTGAGTTCCACGATCCGGTACTGCCGCCTTCCCGCCGGGAGCGCCACGTCGACGTCTTCGCCTTCTCGGGCGCCCAGCAGGCCCTGTCCGATGGGAGACGCGAGGGAGACGTGGCCCGCGTCCAGGTCGATGTAGTCGCCGGCCACGATCGTGTAGTGGAAGACCTCGTCGATCGCCAAGTCGTGGATCTTGACCTTGGAACCGAAGCCGACCCGGTCCGGGGGCATGTCGTCCACGTTGATCTTGGCGAGCTCCGAGAGCCGCTGCACCAAGTGGCCGATGCGCACCTGGACGAACTGCTGGCGCTCCAGGGCGGACTTGTATTCGGCGTTCTCGCGCAAGTCCCCTAGCTCGACGGCCTTCCCGATCCGGTCGGGCAGTTCAATGTTGAGTTCGGTGGTCAACGCCTCGACTTCGGCGCCGATCTTCTCCTTGATCTCTTCGAGCACGACAGGGTCTCCGTTGCCATGGGGCGGGGCTCCAATTCTACCGCGGGCCGTCCGCTTCCGGTAGCGAGCTCAGGTCGGCTGCACGCCGAACGCGGCCGGCAACGGACCCGCCTCCGGCAGCAGTCTCCATACTCGACGCACGGATTCCGCCACCGACGCCGAGTCCGGACCGGCGACGTTGACGTGGCCCAGCTTTCGACCGGGTCGGGGGGCCTTGTCGTACAGGTGGATGCGGGCGCCCTGCACCGCCGCCAGGGCGTGCAGGTCGGGCACCGCGCCGATCAGGTTCACCATCGCCGCCGCGCCGACGAGTGGATGGGCCGCCCCGGTCGTGGAGTTCGGGGCCGGTGCCGAGTTCTGGGCCGGCGTCAAGACCGGGGCCGCCAGCCGGAGCCCGGTCACCGCCCGAACGTGGTTCTCGAACTGGCTTGCGCCTCCGCCCGTTGCAGGCCCGCCGTCCAGGGTCCAGTGACCTGAGTTGTGGACCCGAGGCGCCATCTCGTTGGCCAGCAGGACGCCCTCGGCCTCGAAGAGCTCCACGGCCAGCACGCCCACGTAGCCCAGCCGGTCGATGATGCGCCCCGCAAGCGCCTCGGCCTCGGCCTGGAGGTGCGGCGCGAGACCCGGGGCCGGCACGCGGCTGGCTCGAAGGATGCCGTCGCGGTGGTGGTTCTCGGTCAGGGGGTAGAAGACGCGGCTGCCGTCGCGGCCGGCCACGGCGACGATGCTCAGCTCGCGCTCGAAGGGGACGAACCCCTCGATGATGAGCCCGGGTCCCATTCGCTCGACGGCGGCCGTCGCCTGCCGGGGCGACTCGACGACCAACTGGCCCTTGCCGTCGTAGCCGAACCGGCGCGTCTTGACCACCGCCGGGAGACCCGTCGCAGCCAGGGCGGCGGTCACGTCCTCCGCACGGTCCACCGGGCGAAAGGGGGCGGTGGCGATTCCCTCGTCGCGGAAGATCCGCTTCTCGGCCAAGCGGTCCTGGGACGCCTCCAGCGCCGCCGGGGGCGGAAGGACCGGAACGCGGGACTGGAGGTACGCGGCGCTGTCCGCAGGGACGTTTTCGAACTCGTACGTGACCACGTCGGCGGCGTCGGCCAGCCGAGCCAGTCCCTCCGGGTCGTCGTAGGGAGCGCGGACGATCGTGGCCGCGGCGCCGGCGGGCGGATCGGGGCTGGGCTCGAGGCAGGTGAAGCGGCATCCGAGGGGAGCTCCCTCCAGCGCCAGCATCCGGGCCAGCTGTCCGCCGCCCAGGATGCCCACCCTCACGGGGGCGGTTCTCGCGGATCCCGGTCGGCCAGCACGGCCTCGGTCCGGGCGCGCGCGTAGGCGCGAACCGCCTCCCGGACCGCAGGGTTGCCCTGCCCCACGATCCGCGCCGCCAAGAGGGCCGCGTTGGCCGCCCCCGCCTCGCCGATCGCCAGGGTGCCCACGGGGACGCCCGACGGCATCTGCACGATTGAGAGGAGCGAGTCCATGCCCGAGAGGGCCCTGGACCGGACGGGCACGCCGAGCACGGGCAACACGGTCTTGGCGGCCACCATTCCCGGCAGGTGGGCCGCCCCGCCTGCCCCGGCGATGATCACCTGCAGTCCGCGCTCCTCGGCCGTCGCGGCGTACTCGAAGAGGAGGTCCGGCGTTCTGTGCGCGGACACCACCTGCACTTCGTGGGGCACGCCCAGGGCGTCGAGCACGTCCACGGCCTGGCCCATGGTGTCCCAATCGCTCCGGGAGCCCATGATCACGCCAACGAGAGGCTGGATCATGGCCGGAAAAATATGCGCGGCGGCGGACGATCGGCAACCGCTTCCGCCCGCTTGCGACGCCGGAACGGCGGATGGAGAATAGGGGTGCCGATCCCCCACCCTACACGCCTGCGCATCGATGTCCGCCCGCCAGCAACCGCCATCCGCCACGCCCCCTTGGGGATCTCCGCTTTCCCAGGAGCCTTCGTTCCTCGTCTTGCTGCCGTTGCTGTGCGCCGTTTGGGCTGACGGCTTGATCGACGAGGTCGAGCTAGAGTCGATCCGCCGGACGCTTGACGGCACCGAATGGATGACCCAAGAGGGCCGGGCGCGGGCGAAGGAATGGCTGGATCGGACCCGCCCGCCGAGCTCGGCAACCTACAGCGCGGCAACTGCGGCGGTTCGGGCGACGGCCGGTACCGGCGTCGTGACCCTGACGCGAGCCGGGTTGGCTCTGGCGGAGGCGACGACGACCCGAGCGCCGTCGTGGCGAACGGCGGCCGTCGCGACCCTGGGCAAGCTGGAGATGGAGCTGGGCTTCTCGGGGGGAGAGGTTCTTCGAGAGTTGGTCGGCGCCTACGGCGGGGTGCCCGCGATCGGGGCACGCTCGTCGGGAACCGCCCGCCAAGTCGCCCAGGCGGTTCGGGGAGACTACCCGGAGCTTCGAGCGCGGGTGCGCGCGGTGCTGTCCCAGCCGGAGCTGCGCATCCCCGACCCGCTGCCTCTGGCCGAGCAGCGGGAGCGAACCCTCGTCGCGGTGAAGGCGCTGGCGGAAGCGGGCCTGGGCGCCTTCGCCTTTCCCGAGGAGCTCGGCGGCGCCGGAGACGCGGGCGCAGGCGTTGCCGTCTTCGAGGAGCTTGCCTTGGGAGACTTGAGCGTGCTGGTCAAGTACGGCGTCCAGTTCGGGCTCTTCGGCGGCAGCATCGCACAGCTGGGCACGGAGAAGCACCACCGCCGCTACCTGGCCCGGGTCGCATCGATGGAGCTGCCCGGCTGCTACGCGATGACCGAGACCGGCCACGGCTCCAACGTCCGGGATATCCGCACCGTCGCGACCCACGATGCGGCGGCGCGGGAGTTCGTCGTGGCGACCCCCGACGACGACGCCCGCAAGGACTACATCGGCAACGCTGCGCTTGACGGGCGGATCGCCACGGTCTTCGCGCGGCTCTTGGCGGGCGGGACGGACCACGGCGTCCACGCCTTCCTGGTTCCCATCCGCGAGCGCTCCGGGGCGCCTGCGCCGGGCGTGTCGATAGAGGATTGCGGCGCCAAGGAAGGGCTGAACGGCGTGGACAACGGGCGCATCCGGTTCGATGCGGTGCGGGTGCCCGAGGGCGCCCTTCTCGACCGCTTCGCCGGGATCAACGACGCCGGCGAGTACGAGAGCTCGATCCCCAGCCCGGGGCGGCGGTTCTTCACCATGCTGGGAACGCTCGTGTCCGGGCGCGTCAGCATCGCCGCCGCCTCCGTCGCCGTCGCCCGCAAGGCGCTGACGATTGCGGTGCGCTACACCGCGGCCCGTCGCCAGTTCGGTCCAGCGGGAGGAGCCGAGGTCCCGGTGCTGACCTACCTGAGCGTGCAGCGCGCGCTCCTGCCTCGGCTGGCCCGTTGCTACGCGACCGGCTTCGCGGTGCGGGCGCTGATCCGGCGCCTTGCGGACCCCGATGCAGACCGACGTCGGCTCGAAGTCCGGGCCGCCGCGCTCAAGGCGACGGCTTCTCGCGACGCGGTGAACACCCTGCAAGCGTGTCGAGAGGCGTGCGGCGGCCAGGGCTACCTCGCCGAGAACCAGTTCGGCCGGCTCAAGGCCGACACCGACGTGTTCACCACCTTCGAGGGCGCCAACCCGGTCCTTCTCCAGCTCGTCGCCAAGGGCTTGCTCTCCCGCTACGGGAGGGACATGGGCGACTTGTCGATGTGGGGGATGGCTCGCTACTTGGCCGAGATGGCCGGCACGCGCCTGACGGACATGAACCCGGTCGTCACGCGCCGAACGGACCCGGACCACTTGGTTGGAGGCGCGTTCCAACTGGCCGCTCTCCGGTACCGGGAGGATCGGCTGCTGCGCTCCGCGGCCCGTCGGCTGAAGGCCCGGATCGACGCGGGCATGGACAGCTTCGACGCGGCGAACGAGTGCCAGGACCACCTGATCGCGCTGGCGTCGGCCCACGCCGACCGGGTTCTTCTCTCGACGGCCCTGCGAGACCTGGAACCGCTGGCGGAGTCCAAGGGCAAGGAACTGCTCGCCCGGGTGTTGTCGCTGTACGGGTTGTCCGTCTTGGAGACGCACAGGGCGTGGTACCTGGAGGCAGGGTACTTCGAGCCGATGAAGAGCGAGGCCGTTCGGGCGGAGGTGAACCGGGCGTGCCGAGAGCTGGCGCCCCATGCCCTCGAGCTCGTGGACGCTTTCGAGATCCCCGACTACCTGGTCGGCGCGCCCGTGGGGAGGAAATCGGTTTAGATCGGCGCCCCCGCGTCCAGCAGGCAGTGGCGCTTCTTGCCGACGCGCAGGACCACGAAGCGGCCCTCGACGGCGTCGGCCGCGGCCAGCGTAGCGCGGACGTCCGTCACCCGAACCCCGCCGACGTAGACGCCGCCCTCCTTGATCAGCCGTCGGGCCGCCGACCCGGACGACGCGATCCCAACCTCCGCCATCAGCGGCGCGAGCGGTAGGCCGCCCTCTGCCTCCAAGCGGGACTTGGCAATGGTCTTGGAAGGCACGTCGGCGAAGATCTCGGCAATCTCGTCCGCCCCTAGTCCCTCGACGCTGCCGCCGAAGAGCACTCGGGACGCCTGGACGGCCCGGTCCAGCCCTTCCTGGCCGTGGACGATCCGCGTGACTTCCGCGGCCAGCCGCCGTTGCGCCTCCCGCCGGTGGGGGTTCTTGGAGGTCGCCTGGGCCAATTCGTGGACCTCCGCCTTGCCCAGAAGGGTGAACAACCGCAGGTAGCGCACCATGTCGGCGTCTTCCGTGTTGAGCCAGTACTGGTAGAAGCGGTAGGGCGAGGTGCGCTCCGGGTCCAGCCAGACTGTCCCCGCCTCGGTCTTGCCGAACTTGACGCCGCCCCGGGACTCCAGCAGCGGAAAGACGATCCCGTGGCAACGCGGCCCGCCCATGCGGCGCACGAGGTCGATTCCCGCGGTGATGTTGCCCCACTGGTCCGACCCGCCCATCTGCAACGTGCATCCGAAACGGGTGGCGAGTTCGCGGAAGTCGTACGCCTGCAGGAGCTGGTAGCTGAACTCGGTGAAGGAGAGGCCCGACTCTTCCTCGTCCAGGCGACGCTTCACCGACTCCTTGCGCAACATGGCGTTGACGGAGAAGTGCTTCCCCACGTCGCGCAGGAAGTCCACCATCCCCATGTCGCTCAGCCAATCCAAGTTGTTCGCCATGCGAGCGGGGTTGGTTCGGCTTTCGAAGTCGAGAAACAGCGACAGCTGCCGGTGGATTCCGCGCGCGTTCTCCTCCGCCTGCGCCTTGTCCAGCAACGCGCGCTCCGACGCCTTCCCCGAGGGGTCGCCGATCAACCCCGTGCCGCCGCCCACCAGCGCGATCGGGCAGTGGCCCGCCCGCTGCAAGTGCACAAGTCCCATGATCGGGACCAGCGAGCCCACATGGAGCGACGAAGCCGTGGGGTCGAAGCCGATGTAACCGGTGACTTGGCCGGCGGCCAGCGCTTCGGCGGCGTGGCTGGTGAAGTCGGCAAGGAGGCCCCGCCAGCGGAGTTCGTCGAGGAGCGAGGTCGCGGGGGCGTTCTGGGTCATGCGTTGCCGAACCTCTCCCGCGCCGCCTCTCGCATCGTCTTGCCCGTCTGGGTGCGCGGCAGGCCCTCCACCACTTGGACTCGAGACGGACGGCGGCCTTTCGCCAGGCGGGCGCGGCAATGGCTGAACACGTCCTCCGCCCTGACCGTGCTCTGGTCCGCCTCGACCACGGCCGCGACGACTTCTCCCCACTCCTCGTCCGGCGTCCCGAAGACCACCGCCTCCGCGACGCCGGGCATCGACTCGATCACCTGTTCCACCTCTCTGGGCGCCACGTTCAACCCTCCGGTCACGATCATCGCATCGGCCCTACCCTCCACCCAGAGGCGCCCGGCCTCGTCCACTCGGCCCACGTCGGCGGTGCGGAACCAGCCGTCGTCGTCCACCGGCAGCGCTTCCGGCGCGGCGCCCGGCGTTCGCACCACCACCGAAGCCAGCGTGGGACCCCGCACGGCCAAGACGCCCCGGTCGTGCGGCGCATCCGCATCCACCGCCTTCACCTCCACCCCCGGCAGGGGCGGTCCAACGGTCCCCGGAAGCCGTCGTGCCAATTCGGGCGGCGCGGTGGCCACCTGGGACGCCGTCTCTGTCATCCCCCAAGTGGGGGCGACCGGCAACCCCGCCCTCGCGGCCCGGTCGAGCAGCTCCCGGGACGCCGCCGCGCCTCCCACCAGAACGCACCGGAGTCTGCCGGCAGGCGCCCGCCCGCCGAGGCGATCCAGCACGCGTCGCAACATGACCGGCACCAGAGAGAGGTGGGTCACGTCGCCCGCTGCGACGGCTTCCGCCACTGCGTCGGCGTCGAACGACGCCCAGAGTCGGACCGCGCACCCCATCGCGACGGCGCGGAGGAGCAGCGCCAGCCCGCCGACGTGGCCCAGCGAGAGGCAGAGGCCCCAGCAGTCGTCGGGTCGCAGGGAGAGGAGGCGACAGGTCCCGGCGGCTGAAGCGGCGAAGGCGTCGGGGGCGATCCCGACGGCCTTGGGGCTTCCCGAGGAACCCGAGGTGAGGAGGAAGACGCAGACGTTGCGCCGGCCGTCGCGGGCATCGGTCCCGTGGGAGCCGCCGGACGCCCGATCCGCGACGGTCGCGACGGCCCCGCCGGCGTCCACGCGGCAAGCCGGGCGGAGGAGACGCATGGCGTAGGCGACCTCGTGCTCGGCGAGCCCTTCGTGGAGCGGCGCGGCCACGTACCCGCCGCGCCACGCGCCGAAGAGAGCGGCGACGGCCTCCGGCCCCGGGGGAACCGACAGAGCGACGACCGCGCCCGGCGACAGGCCGGTGGCCCGAAACCGGTCCCCCCATCGGGTTGCGGCTTGATCCAGTTCCCGGTAGGAGAGATGTTCGCCGTCCCACTTCAGGGCCACGGCGTCGGGAGCCGCGGCAGCCGCGCGGGCTAGTTGTCTTGACGGCAACGCCCCTTACCCCCAGAGCACGGCGGACATGAAGCCTATGGCGAGCAGCAAGCCGTACATCAGCACGCACCGGGCCGTCATCCCGAGGACTGGATTGAGGGCCCTGCGGTCCAGCTCCCCGGCGTCCGCCCCGGGCTTGGCGTAGGCGGCCACGATCGACGCCGGCCTTCTGCAGCTGACCACGCCGAAGACGCAGATGAACAGCCACGGCGACCACCCGAGGAAGGCAAGGCCGACAACGGGCGTCAGCAGGGCCACCAGCAGACACGCCATGTACTCGTAGGCGGCAAATCTGTCGCCGAAGCGCACGGCCAGGGTGCGCTTGCCGGCCGCCGCGTCGGTCTCTCGGTCCCGCAGGTTGTTGACGGTCAGGATCGCCGTGCTGAACGCCCCGAGGCCGACCCCGGCGAGGATCGCGTCCGCCGACAGGACCTGGGTCTGCACGTAGTAGGTCCCGGCCGTCGCCACGGGTCCGAAGAAGACGAGCACGAAGAGGTCGCCCAGGCCGTGGTAGGCGAGCGGCCGCGGCCCGCCGGTGTAGCCGACCGCGCACGCCAGGCACACGGCGCCCAAGGCGAACATAGGCCAGCCGGCCGCACCTGCCAGGTAGCCCCCGGCGCCGGCTGCCAGCACCAAGCACACCGACATGCCGAGAAAGACCGCCGTGGGCGACAAGAGCTCCGATTGGGTGGCGCGCGTCGGACCAACACGCTCGGCCGTGTCGGCGCCCTTGACGAAGTCGAAGTAGTCGTTGGCCAAGTTGGTCGCAATCTGCAGAAAGACCACGCACATCAACGAGGCCGCCACGGCGTCGCCGGCGAAGACGCCCTGGGCGGTCGCGAGTCCAGTCGCGGCGGCTACCGGCGCAAGCCCGGCGGTCAACGTCTTGGGGCGGGTCGCCGAGATCCACACGCGCACAGGGCTCGGGGCGACGCGCGCGCGCTCCATGCCCGCCGGACCCCCGTCCTCTACCACGGAAGCCAAGGATACCGTCGAAAGTCGGGCTTGCGCTTCTGCAGGTAGGCGTCGCGGCCTTCTTGGCCCTGCTCCGTCATGTAGAAGAGGAGCGTGGCGTTGCCGGCCAGCTCCTGGAGTCCAGCCTGCCCGTCCACATCGGCGTTGAAGGCGGACTTGAGCAACCGGATCGCCAGCGGGCTGTGCTGAAGGATCTGCTGCGCCCACGCGAAGCCCTCGTCCTCCAGCTCGTCCACGGGGACGACCTTGTTGACCAGCCCCATCGCTTCCGCTTCCCGGGCGTCGTACTGGCGGCACAGGTACCAGATCTCCCGGGCCTTCTTCTGCCCGACGATGCGCGCTAGGTACGACGATCCGAAGCCGCCGTCGAAGCTGCCTACCTTGGGGCCGGTCTGCCCGAAGACGGCGTTGTCCGCGGCGATCGTCAGGTCGCACACCACGTGCAGGACGTGTCCTCCGCCGATCGCGTAGCCTGCCACGAGGGCGATCACCGGCTTGGGCATGGTGCGGATCAGGCGCTGCAGCACGAGGACGTTCAGGCGCGGAACCCCGTCCCGGCCCACGTACCCCGCGTCGCCTCGGACCCGCTGGTCGCCGCCGGAGCAGAAGGCGTACTTGCCGTCCCTGGCCGGCCCTTCGCCGGTGAGGAGCACGACGCCCACTTGCGGGTCCTCGTTGGCGTCGCCAAAGGCGTCCAGAAGCTCGAAGAGGGTCTCGGGGCGGAAGGCGTTGCGCACTTCGGGGCGGTTGATCGCGATTCGGGCAACTCCGTCCCGCTTCCTGTAGGTGATGTCTTCGTAGGTCTTGGCGGTCTCCCAGGCCGTGTCGGTCATCGGTTCCTCGGGGGTTCGGGTTCAGCGATCGGCGGCCAAGCCCAGCGCGGTGGCGGCGCGACGGGCCGCCTCCTCGCGGACTCCTTCGTGGCGGCGGCGGTTGGTTTCCCGGTCGGTCCGCACGCGAACGATCTCGGTCCCCGGGCGGCGGACGGCGGCGGCTACGGCCTCCGCCAGCTGGGCCGGACCGTGAACGTCGCGAAACCGGATGTCGTAGAGGCGGGCCGCATGGCGGAAGTCTAGCCCGTGGGGCGTCGCAAAGTAAGGCGTGAACGCAGGCTCGAACGCCCGGATGGGCAACATGTGGAAGATGCCGCCTCCGTCGTTGTCCACCAAGACGAGGACGACGTTCAGCTCCAGGTCGCGGGCCGCCAGCAAGCCGTTCATGTCGTGGTAGAAGGCCAGGTCGCCCAGAAGTCCGACGACGGGGCCGGCGCCTCCCGCGGCGCACCCCAGCACCGACGAGACGGTCCCGTCGATGCCGTTGGCCCCACGGTTGGCCAGGACCCGAACCTCCCTCGACGCCGGACGGCAGTACGTGTCGAGGTCGCGGACCGGCATCGAGCTGGCGACGAAGAGCGTCGCGTCCGAAGGCAGCGCCCCGAGGACGGCAGCGGCGTACGCGCCTTCGTTGGCAGGGTCGCCGGCGGCCTCTTCGACGGCGGACCACGCCGCAGCCTCGGCTCGGGACCAGAGGGTGCGCCACGGATCGGCCGGGGCGCCGGAGGCCGATGCGGCGACGCGCGCCAAGACGGGACCGGCGGGGGCGCGAACATAGTCGTCCGCCAAGCGCTGATGGTCCTTGGGCCGGCGACCGGCGTCGATCACGACCTGTGCGGCGTCGCGCCAGCGCTCCAGGGTGGTCTCCAGCGCGACCGACGTGGGGGTGCGGCCCGTGCGGAGGATCAGGTCCGGCGCGAGCCTCTCCACGACGGCCGGGTCCCGGAGGTAGTGGTCGTAGGCGCCGCAGACCGGCAATCGGGCCGGAGCCGCGCGTCGCGCCCTCGCGGTGAACCGGGCCCCGGAAAGGGAGTCGGCCAAGAGGGGGATGCGGAGCCGTTCGGCGAACTCGGCCAGCGCGGGGCCTTCGGCATCCGGGGCGCTGGACGGTCCAGCCACCAGGATCGGTCGGCGGGCGGCAGCCAGCCGGTCGGCAACACGAGCCGCCCCGCGCTCCACCGCGTCGTCCGGTTGCCCCGGCGATCCCCGCTCGGGGGCCGACCCAGGGGCGCTTGAAGACGCGCGTTCGTCGCCCACCTCCACCCCTGCAGGCGAGGAGGGGTGCAAAGGCTTGTCGAAGGGAACGTTGAGATGGACCGGCCCTGCAGGCGGGCCCACGGCGCTTCCCAGAGCTTCAGACGCGATTCGGCCGGCGTGGGGCAGTGCGTCGGGCTCGGGCACCGGCAGGTCCGCTTCAAAGCGGAGCCGGGGGCCGAAGATGCCTGGCTGATCAATCGTCTGGGGAGCGTCGGCCCCGCGAAGCCGGCCGGGACGGTCCGCGGTAACGATGATCACCGGAACGTCGGAGGCGTCGGCTTCCACGACAGCCGGGAGCAGGTTGGCAACGGCGGTTCCCGATGTCGTGACTACGGCGGCCGGGCGGCCGCTCCGTCGCCCGTAGCCCAGCGCGAAGAACGCGGCGGAGCGTTCGTCCAAGTGGACTCGCGCATGGATCCCGGGGAACGACCGGACCGCGAGCACCAGCGGCGCCGACCTGGAGCCGGGAGCGACCTCGACTTCTGTCACGCCTCCGCGATAGAGGACGCCGACGATCTCCCTGGCCCACGCGAAGTTGAGCTCGCCGGTCATTCGGCCCCGGGCTGGGCTCGCGTGCTCATCTCGGCCCGCACCATGGCCTGGAGCACCGGCTGAAACTTGATCTCCGTCTCCTCCCACTCCGAGACCGGGTCCGAGCCCGCGACGATGCCGGCGCCGGCGAACAGTCGCCACGAGCCGTTGCGCAGTACAGCCGAGCGCAGCGCGGGCACGAATATCCCCCGCCCGTTGGAATCCAGCCACCCCACCGGGCCCGCGTACCAGCCCCGGTCGAAGACCTCGTTCTCCGTCAGCACGGCCAGCGCCACCTCTCGGGGCATGCCGCACACCGCCGGCGTCGGATGCAGGGACTCCACAATGGCCAAGAGGGACAGACCGGGCGGCACCTTCGCCACGATCTTCGTCTCCAGGTGCTGGATGCGGGCCAGCGCGAGCACATGGGGCTCCACATCCCGCCCGACGCTGCACCCCAGCGCCTCGAGCCGCGCCACCATGTCGCGAACCACGAAGTCGTGCTCCGCTCGGTCCTTCGCGCTGTTGAACAGCCGGTCGGCCAAGTGGGCCGTCTCCACCGAGTTCGCCCCAACGCCCGCGCTCCCCGCCACCGCCGTCGCCCGAAAGACGCCGTTGGCGACCGTGGCCAGCGTCTCCGGGGCGGCACCAACCATTGCCTTGCCCGCTTCAGGCTCGAAGAGGAAGACGTGGCTGCCGCGGTTCTCCCGCCACAGGGCATCCACCACCTCGTCCGGCTCCACGCTCCCGTCGGGCTGCACCTCCAAGGTGCGGGCCAGGACCACCTTCTCCGCGTCCCCGACCTCGATCCGCCGCAGGGCGTTCGCCACCATCCGCTCCCAGGTCCCGCGGGCCATCCCGCTGATCTGCCCGGCCCGCCGAAAGCCTGCGGGCGCAGGCGCTGTCCTCCCGCGTCTATCGGCACTCCCGACCGCCGAGAGCGCACCGGTCCACGCCCTGCAGGCCTCCTCGGCGTGGCCGCCGTTCTCGCCGCGAGCCGTCACCCAGCACGACCCCGTCTCCGGCCGGTACTCGATCTCGACTTCCGGCATATGGAAGCGCGCAGACCCAAACGAAAGCCAACTCCCCGTCAGGGTGTCCGTCCCCGAAAACGCGAAACCGCCGAAGACGCGCGTCGCGCCTGGACCCTCGTGTCGCCCAAGAACCCGTCCTGCCAGCGTCTCCACAGTCCGAAAGCGGCACTCCTCCCCAACCGGCAACCAGATATCCTCCGCCACCCCCGCGTGAGCCACCCACCGGTCTCCGCTCGCCCAAAAGCCCCGGGGCTGCCCTTTCGCCAGCCGAAGGAACGTCGTCGGCGATACCCGGCCGATCCGACGCACGCACTCTCCACCGCCGTCGATCTTCATCGGCGACAGGCGTCAACCAGCGGACGCGCCCGCCCCTGCGGGCTCCGCAACCTCGCTCATCTCCGCCACCAGCTCGCGCACGACCGACAGCGCCAAGTCGGCGTGCCGGCGCCGCGTTCGGAAGGCCATGACGGCGAAGCGCAACCAGATCTCGCCCGCAAGCGTCGTGGACGAGAGGAAGACCCGCCCGTCGGCGTGGATCCGCGAGATCAGCTCCTCGTTGGCGGCGTTGAGGGCCGCCACGTCGCCGGGACTTCCGTCGCCGACGGCGCACTCTGGCGGGACATAGCGGAAGAGCACCACCGTAAGGTCGGGCTCGGGTCCGACTTCGATGTGGGGCAGCCGTTGGACGGCCTCGTACATGTAGCGGGCCAGCCAGTACTTCTCGCTGATGCAGGCACGGAACGGGGCAACGCCGAAGAGCTGCAAGGGCAACCACATCCGCATCGCGCGGAAGTGGCGCGAGAGCTCGGGCGAGTGGTCCGCGGGCGACGGCGCCTCTTCCTCGGTCCAGGCGTCCCGCAGGTAGGGCGCGACGTGCAGGTGGGCGTTGCGAAGCGCCTCCCGGTCCCGCACGACGAGAGCGCCGGAGCCGTAGGGCAGGAACAACCCCTTGTGGGGGTCCAGCACCACGGAATCCGCGCGTTGCAACTCCTGCATCTGGGCCGACGTCTCCGGACACAGTGCAAAGAAGCCGCCGTACGCCGCGTCCACGTGAAGCCAGAGGCCGTGGGTCTGGGACACCTCCGCAACCTCGCCGACGGGGTCCACCGCGCCGGTGGCGGTGGTCCCGGCCGACGCCACGACCATGAACGGCCGGAGTCCCGCCGCCGAGTCCGCCTCGATCCTGGCATTCAGGTCGCGTACGGACATGCGGTAACGGTCGTCCATCTCGACCTCGCGCACCGGGCTCTCCCGAAGCCCGGCGATCGCCAGCGCCTTGCCCACGCAGTGGTTCACGTGGCGCGTCGTGTACACCACCGTCCGCGGCACGTCGGCCGAGCGCACGCCCAACGCCTCCCGGGCCGTGACCACCGCCGTCAGGTTGGCGATGGAGCCGCCGCTCGAGAGATCACCCCCGGCCCCCGCCGGGTAGCCGATCAACTCCGCCATCCATCGGATCAGGAGCGCGTTCATGCGCACCGCTCCCGGCGACGCGAAGTAGATGCCCGAGAAGCGGTTGGTCACAGCCGCCAAGTAGTCGCCCAGCGACGAGGGGTAGATGCCGCCGCCGGGGATGTAGCCCAGGTGCCCCGGGGCGGCCGGATTGAGCGACGGCCGGTCCACGCACTCTTCGATCGCAGCCACGATCTCCTCGATCGACCGCCCGGTCTCGGAGATCGGATAGTCGGCGATCCCCGCCCCCTCGTCGTCCGTCTCGTTGTACGTCTTGCCGAAGTCGAGTCCGTCGAGGAAGCGCTCGGCGTAGTCGACCACCTCGTCGCGAAGGTGCTTGCGTTCCGCCGGACTCGGCTCCAGAACCATCGAGTGGCCGGCCAGCGCGTCTACGCGGGCGGCGAGCTCCTGAAGCCTGGGCGGTCCTTGCCGGGGAGGCGCGATCTCCCCGTTGTCGCTGCTGGGCACGGTTCCGCCCCTAGGCGCTGGCCGCCCGGAACCGCCGCCGGTACTCCCGAAACGAGATCAACTTGCGGCGCCCCTCGTCCCAGAGGGCCAAGTTGAGCGTCTTGAGGCCGTCGCGGATCGTCATCTTGGGCGCAGCCCACAGCTCGGGGTTCTCGTCGTGGCAGCGTTGCAGCCGGTAGTTGGGGATGCGCGCGCTCAGGTGATGCACGTGGTGCAGGCCGATGTTGGCGGTGAGCCACTGGAGCGGCTTCGGCAACTTCAGGAACGACGACCCGTGGAGGCCGGCGTCGAAGTAGTTCCACTCCTCGTGCCAGCGCCAGTAGGCGTCGTCGAACTGGTGCTGAACGTAGAACAGCCAGACTCCGATCGCGCTGGCGCTGAGCGTGACGGGAAGCTGCACGAGGAGGAAGCGATCCAGCCCGATCGTTGCCCACGCCAGCACCAGTATCCCCGCCAGGGCCGCGTTGGTCCACCACACCGAGCGCCACTCCCGCTTCCACGTCCGGGGTGCGTCCCACGGAAAGCGGTGCTTGATCAGGAAGTGAAACGCCGCTCCGGGTCCGAAGATGACGAAGGGGTTGCGGTAGACGCGGTACCCCAGGCGCATCCAGGGGGACATCGCCTCGTACTCCTTGACCGTCTTCGTGCTGATGTCGCCGAAGCCCCGCAGGTCCAGGTCGCCGGCGTGGGCGTGATGGATCGCGTGGGTCTTCCGCCAGTAGTGGTAGGGCGTCAGGGCCAGTACCCCGATCACGAAGCCGACGGCGTTGGCCACTTTCTGGGATCGGAAGTAGGACCCGTGGCCGCAGTCGTGCTGGATCATGAAGAGCCGCATGAGGAACGCGGCCGTGGGGACTGCGAGGATCACGGTCAGCCAGTAGCCGACGGCCATGCTGTAGTAGGTCGCGGCCCAAGAGGCGGCGAGCAGGGTCGCGGTCGTGGCCAGCTGTCCGGCACTCCGGGCGTTGTCGGGGCCGAAGTAGGGGGAGAGCACCTTCTTCCAGCGTGCGACTTGTTCTCGGTCGGGCTTCATCCGGTCCGTTTCATGGGTTGAAGTCGCGGGACACCGATAAATCTAATCCCGGCAGGGCTACCAGCGGAACCAGAAACGCTGTCCCAGCTCTCGCTCGCGTAGCCGAAAGACGTCCTTGCTCGCGCCGGTCCGGTCGACCGGCTGGACCCAGAACCGGCACCCTGTCGGCCCAAATGCGACGGTTCGGCGGAGTCCTGCTTCATAGATCGGGCGGGTCAGCGCCCGGAATTCGGATGGAGCGTATTCCCGTCCGTCCTCTATCCACTGGGCGTACCACAGTGCTTCGTCGTCAACGCGGTGTGTCGGAACCCTGTGCAAGATCATCCCGCCGTTGGTCAGCTCGACGCGAAAGATGTATTCGGGGTTGCCGTCGGCATCAAGCCAGCACGGGGGCGGGTCTATCCCGGTGCCCTGGCGAAACCGGCGAAGTTCCCCTTCCCGGTACTCGGCCCGGTCTACGGCGTCGTCCCGCTCCTGTTCCGCTCTTGCGAGGACGTTCTGCAGGGAGTCCCGCTCAATGCGCGACCGCCCGACCGAGTCGCTGGACATGAGCCTTTCCGCCTCCCGGAGTCGCGCGGCCAAAGACCCGATGGCATCGCGGGCGTCGGTCAGCTCCTGGGCCAACTGTTCGGCACGGGCCGCCTGCGCGACCACCGAATCCACCTGCGACGGAGCAAGGCTGCCGTCCCGCTCCGCAACCGCCCCGCCGACTGCCTGGCGAAGTCGTTCGGCGTTGGTTGCCTCTTCCTCCAAGGAATCCCGCTGGGCCCCCTGGCTTTGCAACCGGGTCTCTGCGCGCTGCAGGGAATCGCGAGCGGCCGCCAAATCTGCGGACCGCTCCAGCAACTCTTGGGCGACGCCCTCCGGGTCCACTCCGGCAGACTCCAGAAGGAGGCGAGCCTCCTGCGTTCGTGCATCAGCGCGCACGCGCTCCGCCTCCACCTGCACCAGCTGAGTTCGCACGACCCCAAGCTCCGTCCGCAGCCGTCGCGCTTCTTCGAACCAAACGTCGGTGTTGACCCAAGACGTGTCCCCGTGATGCAGCATCTCCGTCGCGATCGCCAAGTCCACTTCGGACTCGTCCAGCTGTTCCTGCGCCTCGTCGCGAGAGTCGGTGGCGGTGCGCAGGAGCAGCGCGCACGCCAAGAGCAGGATGAAGACCACGATGCTGAACGTCTCTGCAAGCGTCAGTCCAAGGGCCAAGCCCTTGCGGTAGTACGTCCTCTCGGCTGGAAGCATCGACATGCCCTGGGCCTCACTGACGCTTTGATCTACGTCGCCAGAAAATGAACCGCCGCCATCCTTCTTGGCGCCGTCTCAGCTTCTTCGCCACAACAGCGCTGTCGCGAGTTATCTCCGACAGCTGCTTCTGAGTCTCGGTCAGCTGATCCCGCAAGCCGTCGAGGTCGGCGGCCACGGAATCCGCACGGCTGCCGGCACGGCCGATCATCGCCTCGGTTTCGGTTCCGGCACCAGCCAGCTTTCCTTCGAGATCCCTCACGCGGCCCGACACTGCGTTCATCTCTTCCCTGCCCTGCACCGCAGCGTCGGACAGCTCCGACAGACTCTCGCCCAGGGACGCCGCTCGCGACGTGGTCGCCTCCAGTTCCGACGCTACCTCTCCAATCCTCGAGCCCATGCCTTCGAGCTTCGGACCCACTCCCCCCACGGCTTCCATCGCTCTCGCAGCAGCCCTTTGCAGCCTGGCAGCTTCCTCTGCAAAGGCACCGACGGAACTGCCGATCCTGGCAACATAGTCATCGACCGCCGCGACGGTGCGCTCTGTGCCGTCGAAGAACGCCGCCGACTTGGAAAACCCTGCCTGCATCTTCTCCATCTCCCGCCGCACCCCTTCGGCGCGCGACGCCACGCCCTTGACTTCACGCTCCGCGTCGCGACCGGCGCGGTCCAACTTCAGCGCCGTCGCTTCGACCTGCTCCACGGCGCCGCCCAGCCGACCAAGGTCGTTGCTCAAGCCGGCCACGCCGCCTCTTGCATGCTCCAACGGTTCCTTCAGATCCGAGACGCCTCTGGAGATCGCCGTCATGGCCGCTCCAAGCTCGGTTGCGCCGCCCGTGAAGGATCGAGCCAGTCCGGCCACCCTGCCGGAGTACTCGTCCATAGTGTCGGCGGTGTCGGCCGCCCTCTCCGCCGTAGCCGCAATGTGCGTTGTGGTCTTCTCGAGCGCCGTCGCCGATTCGCCAAGGTGGCCTACGAGGTCCTCCATTCGCTGTCCACCCCGCACGACGATCGCCTTCATGTCGCCGATGGCTTCGTCCAGCCCCCGAGTTGCCGCGGCAACGGAGTCGCCGGGCGCTTCCTGCCACATGGAGAACAGCACTCGCCCAGCAAGTCCTGCAATCGACGTCATCAAGGCGATGCCGAAGTTGCCGATCAGCGCACCCGTATCGACCGCATCTGCATCTTGACGAGTAAATGCGACCAGCGCAGCAACCAGTGAAGCAAAGGTGAACAAGAGTCCCAAGTAGTAGACCCCGTCGCCCTTGGTGTCGGTTGACACGTCAGTCTGCTTCCGCGCCGTGACGTAGTATAAGGCAACGAGACCCGTAAGAAAAATGGCGGCAACCCATCCGCTAAAGCCAATGAGATTGAACAAGAAGAGCAACAGGATCCCTGTCGCAAGCAATACGAACCACGCCCTCCGGTGCGCCTGCTGTTGGCGCTCGTGCTCCTTGGCGTTCAAGTGATCGGAATCCGACTACGAGGTGTTGTCATCCTTCTATGGGGACCCAGCTAGGCCGACTGCCGGCTCCTTGGTCTAGAAAGTAGTCTTCCCAGAACTCCTGCATCCGGCCGGCTTGGAGTCGTCCAGCAGCGCCGCGACGGGCAAGCAGAAAGACCTCAACTTGAACGCCGCTCAGGTCCACCCGGAGCGTCGCGTAATCGGGCCTGCCTGCGAAGGGACCGAAGTCTGGAGCGTCCCTGAAGAACGAAAGGTCGCTGGAGTGCTGGACCATGTCGGACACGACGATGAATGCTCGCGGGATATCTGCGTTCCGGGGCTGGAAGGCGTCCACGGCGGCGGCCTGTATTGCCTCCACGATGGGCGACACCGTGTCGCTGGGCGCGTCCAGCAACTCGCCCAGGCGTTGGCGAAGTGGCTGAATGAACTGCTCCTCGTACTGCCTTGCAGCAATCACCCGGTTCTTCGACAAGCCCTCGAGCGTGCCAATGCTGTCGGGGTGGGGAGGTACGCACACCCGAAGCTCGGCGCCGGCATCGCCGTCCCGTCCGATGCTCGCAGCCGCGTAGACGCGAACCTCGGCCGTTTCCGGCACCTCCTCCAGCGCCTCGAGGAGCTGCGGTAGGGCCGAACGGTGTTGAACGGAGCTCAGGGCGTCAGACGGGTCGAGAAGCACGGCGACCTGCGCCGCAAAGCGATCGTCCCGGGGACAACCGTTCGCATCAGTCTGGGGGCGGTTCATTTGGCCAAGTATGAGGAAGAAGCATAGCACCAGAACGCTTGCTGCAATCACCACGACCGCTCGGATCGTCTTCTTTCTCTCGGCGTCCCTTCGAGATCTTCTACTCATAGCTGATCCTGGTGATCTGTTCCACCTCAACCTTGCACCCCTCAGCGCACTGCCGAAGCTTTGCCAGGCGTTGGTCCCTCTCGTCGCGCGCGACCTCGCTCCTGGCCTCTGCCTGGTGTCGATCCTCGAGCTCGCGCTCTCCCTCGGCCGGCGCATCAGGCAACTCCCAACTCGCCGTCCATGGCTTCGACCAGAAGGCAGGCTCCGGTTCGCTGCGGGGCGCCTCTCGGTTCGCAGACCGATACGTCTCAATAGCGCTTCGGCATTCTTCCTCCAGGTCCTTTGCGAAGTCGCACAACTCCTCGTGGCCCTGCTTGAGGTCGTCGAAGGCCTTCGCGGCTCGCGTCCAAGCGTCTGCCGGATCGTTGAAGATGCTGTGTTGCTTAGTCACGGCGGACTGCAAGTCGTCGTCCAGATCGGCCAGCAGATCTTGTCGTTCGTCGAGAAGGTGCTTCTCTGTCTCCCGCCTCTGCTTCTCCAACTGCCCGAAACCAGGGTACCGGTCGCTCATATCCAGCCACTTCCACGCCGCGCCCCCGCACATCAACAACCCAATTAACATTAGCATGTAGGACTGGAAGCCGTTCAGCGAGAATCCTTTGCTCAACAGCAGGCAGATAGCCTCGCCGTCGGCGTCGGCCTCGCTGGGACCCTCCCAGCACTCGGAGACCTCGGCGTCGGCGCTCGCAGCCACTTCGCCGACGACTTCTGGAGTTGGAGGGTAGTCGGCCGGCAGAGCCTCCCGGTAGTGTGCCACGGCCAAGTTCCACACAACCGCTGCGGCAACCACGAGAACCAAGCCTAGGTATCCTACGACTTGTCGCGACTGGTCGCGATGGTGAACTTGCCGAACTGCGCCCGCAGCAAGCAATCCGAAGACGCCCACGTTGATGAAGCTTATCAGGACGGCATAGCTAATCCCACCAATAAGTCCCCCGGCCAAGTTCGCACCGAAGAACAGTCCGTTAATCAACGTCTCGCCTACTAGCAACGCTGCCAATATAGCAACCGACATGACCGCGCTCTTGGGTACATGGGCATCCCGAGACAGTCCGTGATCATCCTTGAACTTCCTCAGTTCGTCGATCGCCTTTTGAGCCGACCGGTGTAGGCTCTTCAGCTCCGGTCGTTCCTCGTCGACACGGGCTTTCATTCGGTCGCAAGCCTCCTCAACGGCCGCTTCCGGGTCGGTGGCTGAAGCCGGGGAGACGATGCGCTCCTCGGACAATCGAACAGCACGACGGTATGCGTCCTTCTTTTCGCCGAAGAGACGACCGCAATGATCGACTACCTCTGTTTCCACAAGATCCAACCCCGGCTGGGTCGGGGGTGGCATGTTGTTCTTGCCTCGCTCGCGGCCCCGCTCCACCAAGCGGAACCGTTCCGCAAGAAAGATCGTGTCTGGTCGTGAACTCGCCGTCATCGGTCGCTTCTTGAGAAGGGGCTTGATTGGTCGTGGAATGTCTTGGCTGCCATGGTCACGATACGGGCAAGGCCAGCGAGAATATAGCGCAACCCCCGCTTGCTCACCGCCGCCCCTCCGGCGTCCCGTAGGGGTACAGCGTCCCCAGGTCCACGTTCTCGTAGGGAAGCGCGTCCAGGAACGTGGTCCCCACGAACGGCTCCGGCGCCTCGGCCACCACGATCGTCCGAGCGAAGCCGGTCTCGTCGAAGCCCCGCCGGAAGTGGACGCGGGACTTGACGACGAACACGTCGTAGGCGGCGGGGTCGATCGGACCTAGCCGGAAGGCGTCCGGGTAGAGGACTTGACTATAGGCGGGCGTGAGGACGACCAGGTTGCCGTCGTTGAAGGACACGGCCGCCACCGCTTCGTAGCCCAGGCCCTCGCCGAAGTACTCCAGCGTGCCCTGCACCCGGTACGCGGCGCCGCCCGAGGGGGTGAAGCCGCCGATCTCCATGTCGAACGCGTCGCCGGGGCTGGCGCCGGTGCGGGCAAGGGCTTCCAAGGCGGACGGGGAGGTAATCGTCCCGTACAGCACCTTGCCGATGTCCGCCGTCTCGAACGCCGCCAGGAGATGGGTGGCGTCGCCGGGGCGGTCGCTGTGGTCGCCCACGGCCACGGGGGTCTCGCCTCGAGCTACGGCCTCCGCCACCAGCCGAGCCGCCTCGGTCGGGCCGGGGTAGCCGCCGACGGCAAACTCCTCCCGGACGCGCCAGATGAAGTCGTCCATGTCGTCGGCGATGCGGTCGGCGAGGGCTTGGTCGCCGTTCGTCATTACGTGGACGGTGGCGCCCACGTCGGGTACGTCGGACCACGGGTAGCCATAGAAGACGCTCACGTAGGCGTCCGCCTCCCGAGCCTCCCAGCGTCGGGCGCGCTCCATGATCTCCATCGACGGCGACCGGCCCGTCCACTGGAGCACGGTGGCCGTGACGACTCCGGGCTTGCGCGTGGCGGTGGTGGAGACGTAGGCCCCGCGGGCGGCTAGGCGGAGAGCTCGGGCGGCGCGCTCGCCTTGGATGTAGGCGTCGTAGTGGGGGTAGCGCTTGGTGACGAAGGCGAAGTCGGCGTGCCGGAGGAACTCGGCGTCCTCGTTGCCGTGAAGGTCAAAGGTGGCGGCGATGGGGACGCCGGGGCCGACCAGCTCCCGAAAGCGCCGGGCGATCTCGGCCTCGGGCCGGGGAACGTCACGCACGGCCATTGCGCCGTGAAGGGCTAGGTAGACGGCGTCCACGGGCAGCTGGTCCGCCAGCTCCGCCAGCATGGCGTCGAGGAAGTGGTCGAAGGTCTCGCGAGTGTTCCAGCTTCGGGAGGAGCCGCCGAAGACCCCGGCGGGGGACGAGAGGGGGACCAGCTCCACGTCGCCGAACTCCCGAGCGCGCTCGGCAAAGCCCCGGACATAAGCGCCGGACGACAGGAGCGCCTCGCCCGAAAGCGGTTCGCTCTGCCGCAGCCAGTCCTCGATCTGCGTGTCGCCGCCGGGGCAGAAGGTGCACGTCTCGTGCTGGAACTTGGCGACGGCGAAGCGGAGGGAGGCGGGAGCGGCTGGACCAGTGCACGACGACAGGGCGACGCACGACAGCGCCATGGCGGCCCAGCGTGGACCCCGGCGGAGTCGATCGCCCAGGTTGGCAGCGACCGAACGGTTCATATGGGCGTCTCCAGTTGCGGGCAAGGGCAGTGGGCCACCATACTGTTGTCGAACCCCAGTCGCCGCAACTAGGCCGCGAAGGCGCGCCCGCAACCCCCGGACAACCATGGAATACAACCCCGACGCCCCTTGGTACCGCAGGCTCCACTGGCAGGTCCTCGTCGCGATGGGCCTGGGCGCCGTCGCAGGTCTGGTCTTCGGCGAGGTGGGTGCGGAGAAGGTCGGCTGGATCGGGGACCTCTTCATGAAGCTCCTCCGGATGATCATCGTTCCGCTGGTGCTTACGTCGATCGTGTCCGGCGTGGCGTCAGTGGGCGCGGGACGGGACATCGGCCGCCTCTTCAGCAAGACCCTGGGCTACTACCTGCTGTCCAGCCTGATGGCGGCGGTCGTCGGCTTGATGATGGTCAACCTCATCCGGCCGGGCGTGGGCGCAGGAGACGCCCTGGGCACCGCCGCCAGCCGGGAGATGCCAGAACTCGACACGCCCGACTCGGCCGTGGACCTGCTTCTGGACATCGTGCCGACCAACTTCATCGCGGCGGCGTCCACCGCCGACATGCTGGCGATCATCTTCTTCTGCATCGTCTTCGGCGCCTCGATCACGACCCTGCCGGAGCGGCCCCGAACGGTGGTCACCGACATCTTCAACTCGTTCTTCCAGGCGATGATGGCCCTCACCTCGGGGATCATCAAGTTCCTCCCCATCGGCGTGTTCGCGCTGATCACGCGCATGACGGGAACGACCGGGTTCGACTCCATCGCCGTCTTGTCCAAGTACTTCGTCACCATCTTGTCGGGCCTGACGATCCACCTCTTCCTGACGCTGCCGCTGCTCTTGTTCCTGCTGGCGAAGATATCGCCCTGGACCCACTTCCTGAACATGAGGGAGGCGTTGCTGACGGCGTTCTCGACCAGTTCGTCGGGCGCCACGCTTCCCGTGACGATCAGGACGGTCAAGGAACGAGTCGGCGCGTCCAACAAGGTGTCGTCGTTCGTGCTTCCCATGGGAGCGACGGTCAACATGGACGGCACCGCGGTCTTCGAGTGCGTCGGGGCGCTGTTCATCGCGCAGGTCCTGGGGTTCGAGATCAGCCTCGGCGCCCAGTTCGTGGTCGTGCTGACGGCGCTGCTGGCGTCGATCGGCGCTGCGGCCGTGCCCTCGGCGGGACTGGTCGTGATCTTCATCGTGCTGGAGGCGATTGGCCTGGGCGGCAACCCGGGCGCCACGATGATCGTCGGCGCCATGCTGGCCATCGACCGGCCGCTGGACATGTACCGCACCGCCGTCAACGTCTACAGCGACTCCTGCGGCACGGCGATCATCGCCCGGTCCGAAGGCGAAGAGGGGGTGGACGCCGAGGTGCGGTGAGGGGGTCGTTGGGCGGTTGCGACTCGTAGTGGCCTCTGGTAGGATTCACGGCGTCGCCCCTCGTCGAACGCCCGTCCAGTACGGCACCACCAAGGAGCTTGGCTGTGGCGAACGGCAACCTGTTGCGGCAGTTGGTCCGCTCGGGAGCGGACGGCGACCTGGACGCGTTCCGCGGCGTCGCGAAGAAGGTCATCGCCGAGGAGCGGCAGAAGCAGCACCACCTCCTGGCCGACGACTTGGAGAGCATCCTGTACGGACGTCCTGCCAAGCCCAGGTCTGCCGCGTCGCGGAGGCTGGCGGGCGCAGTCCCCCACGACCATGAAAGGGGCATCCCGCTCCTGGCGGTGCAGGAGCCGTCTCGGCGTTTGGAAGACGTCGTGCTGTCGCCCACCAATCTCTCGCTGGTCAAGAGAATCGTTCGGGAGAACCACCGCGACGACGTCCTGAGGGCCTACGGTCTGCGGCCAAGCGATCGAGTGCTCTTCTGCGGTCCGCCGGGCTGCGGCAAGACGCTCACGGCGGAAGTGATCGCCCACGAGTTGGGCCGCCCGTTCGTCGTCGTCCGAACGGACAGCGTCGTCTCTTCGTTCCTGGGAGAGACAGCCGCGAACCTTCGAAGGGTGTTCGACTTCATCGCCGCGCAACCCACAGTGGCGCTCTTTGACGAGTTCGATGCCCTCGGCAAGGAGCGCGACGACGCGACCGAGCACGGGGAACTTCGTCGGGTGGTGAACGCCGTCCTCCAGATGTTCGATGCCTACGAAGGCCGCAGCGTCGTCATCGCCGCCACCAACCACGAGGGAATGCTCGATACCGCGATCTGGCGCCGGTTCGAAGAAGTCCTGGTGCTGGGGCCTCCCACCCGTGTGCAAGTGCGCAAGCTGCTGGAGGTCAAGCTTCGCGGCGTGCGCCGAAGCTTCGACCTCGACGAGCTAGCGGCGTCCGGCCTCTTTGACGGCGCGAGCCACGCGGATGTGGAGCGCGTCTTGCGCCGGGCGATGAAGGAGATGGTTCTGCTGGGCGACGGTTCGCACCTTACGGCAGGTCACATCGTGGCCGCACATCGGTACGAAAAGGCGAGGACTCGAAGGGTACGGAGGCCGTAGGACGCGCGTGACCAACCCCGACTATCCGCATCTGCGGCTCACGAGGGAGAAGCCGGTCACAGATCGAAGACGTCGACAGGGCTTTCGCCGGCCATCGCCACCTGCCAGCCCGGAAGCTCATGGTGAGCGTCTCCACCAACGACTTGACGTGCTTCGCAGCGCGGAACCCGACCTTGGCGGCTACGACGACCGACGGCTGATCAAGCTTCACTTGTCCTCCAAGATTCCACCCGAAGACATTGTGAATGTCGCCCGTGGCATTGAGGTCGTAAGTCAGGAGAATGCGGAGCTAGTCTTGGCGTTCGCCACGGACGCGCAACTTGATGCCTTCCAACAGAAGCTTGGCCAGTTCGCAACCGGAAGCCACGTGACGTACCAGAATCTCCTCTACGCCCTTCGTGACCTGGACAAGCTGACGCCAGCAGACAGGACCGGATGGTCGCTGAAGCGGGAGGGGCTACCGCAGAAGGCGGTTGTCGTCGTAGATGTTGAACTATGGCCACTTGCGCGGCCCAGCGAAATGAACCGCCTCCGAGCGGCGTTCGAGAGTTGGTTGAAGGACAACGACGGGATGGAGATCGATTCGGTTCGCAAAACATACTTGTCCCTCCACCGGATCAAGGGCCCTCGCAGTCTGATCGACAGTCTTCTGAAGCATCGAGACGTCCGACTCGTTGACCTGCCTCCTCGCGTTGCGTTGGACCCAAGTCTCCGATTTCACAGTATACAGGAACTGGACAAGGTGCCGGCTCCCCCGGAAGGTGCTCCGGGGGTCGTCGTTCTCGACTCTGGTATCGCGTCCGGACACCCCGTATTGGCTCCAGCGGTCGGAGATTCCCAGAGCTTCTTGACCGGAAAACCGCCAGCCGACGACGACGGTCACGGTACGCTCGTCGCAGGGATCGCCCTCTACGGGGACGTCGCCCAGCACTTGAAGGAGGGTCGCTTCGTACCCGAGCTGAGACTGTTCAGCGGCCGCATACTGGACGAACACAATGAAGGCAACGGTCGTCTTGTAGAAAACCAAGTTGCGGAGGCGGTACGATACTTCGTAGACAACTATGGTTGTAAGGTATTCAACCTCTCGTATGGCGATCTTCGGAAGCCGTATCGTGGCCGACATGTCCGGGGTCTAGCCGTTACCTTGGATTCGCTCAGCTGGGAACTTGGCGTGCTCTTCGTGGTTCCCACTGGCAATCGGGATGATGGTGCTTGTCCACCGGGCAGATACCCGGCATGTCTTCTTGACGAGGATGCGACACTCATTGATCCTGCGCCCGCACTAAATGCGCTGACTGTCGGAAGCTTGGCCCGCTACGAACGCAGTGCTCGTTGGCCGGACGATGCACGCTACGCCCCCGTGGCACGGACGAACCGGCCGTCACCCTTTACTAGGCACGGACCGTCGGTGAACGAAGCGATCAAGCCGGACCTAGTCGACTACGGCGGCAACGAACTGGTTGACCTTAAGGCAGACGGCGCCACGTATGGATCACACGAAGTCGGAGAACTCTCTACTTCGCACAACTTCGCTGGCGGGATGCCGTTCAAGACCTGCAATGGCACGAGCTTCGCGGCGCCGCGAGTGTCCAACTTAGCAGCTACGGTGCTCGTGCATATCCCCGACGCGAGTGCGGATCTCTGCCGAGCCCTGGTAGTAGCTCACGCCCGCGTGCCGTTGGCTTGCAAGGAACTGTTCTCGGAATTGAAAACTGACGTGCAGCATGTTACAGGGTACGGGATCGTGGACCAGAGTACGCTGTGCCGCTCGCTAGACGACTGCGTGACGCTCTGGGCCGTGGATTCGATTGCGGACAAGCGTCACCATTTCTTCGAGATTCCGATACCGTCGGAATACTGGTCATCCGGACGCCGGTCACGGGAGATGACCGTCTCGCTGGCTTATCGGTCGCCCGTTCGCACTACGCGTGTCGACTATCGGGCAGCCAGGATAAGTTTCTCGCTGGTGCAGTCTGACTCCGTCGAAAGCGTTGTCCAGTCATTCGATGCGACAGTTGGTCGGGATGTTGCACCGACCATGGGGGAACGAAGTCAGGGACGGAGCATCACGGCACAGAAACGGTCGCGGGGCACCGTCCAAGCATCCACTTGGCGATTCAGGCAACCATCCGAGAAGTTGCGTCAGCGTTGGGTAGTCGTCGTGACGCGCAATGACCCAGCGTGGGGAGTGGAAGTGTCCTCGGAACGAGAAGAGTATGCTTTGGCGGTGGTTCTCGCCGACCGACAGGCCGAACAAGCGAGGCTGTACAATCAGGTCAAGGTCAGGGCGGAACTGCGTACGCGGTTGCGTGCTAGGGCGGCTGGGCCGGAATGAGGGACAGGCGGTGGTCGCAGACTCCACGTATAGGCCGTCTGGGCGCGCCGAGGGAGTCGGCCGGCGCAGCTTAGTGTTGCGTCAGTAGCTCCAGTCCTCGTGGGCCAGTGGGCTCCGGTTGAGTTCGTCACGGCGGGAGTGCCACAGGGGCATCGCTCGGTCCATCAACTCCCGGAATCGTGCGTTGTGGGTGCGCTCAATCAGATGGACCATCTCGTGGACGAGGATGTACTCCAGACAGGACGGCGGCTTCTTCACCAGCTCCAGGTTGACCCACAGACGCCGGGCCTCCGGCGTGCATGCGCCCCACAGCGTTTTCATCTTCTTGATGCGCACTTCGGCGATGCGGACTCCGACCTTGGGTTCCCATTTGGCGACTAGCGCCGGCAGCCGTGCCCGCAACTGCCGCCGGTACCAGCGGTACAGCAATGCTTCTCGGGCGTCGCAGTCCGCTCCTGGGCGGACCCGCATTCCAATTCGCGCGTTGCCAGCAAGCCAGACCTTGGGCCGCCCGTCGCGCTTGGTCACGTCGAGGCGGTAGCGCCTGCCTTCGAAGTAGTGGCTCTCGCCGGTTACGTACTCTCGTTGGGACTCACGATCCTGTTTCTCGAATTCGGCCCGCTTCCGGCGAATCCAGCCGAGGCGCGAGACGACAGCCAGCCGAACCGCTTCGTCGTCCAGCCGCAGCGGCGTCGCCACGCGCACCCGGCCGTGAGGCGGATAGACGCCGACGTGAAGGTGCTTGATATCCTTGCGGACGACTTCGACGAGCGTGCCGCGTATCTTGATCTGCCGACTCGCGGCGGCCTGCCCGCAAGCGGTACCTCCACTACGCTCGGGCGGTCCGGCCTCAGTAGTCGTCACGCCGGGCCTCGATGATGTCGTAGAGCTTCTGCGCCTGCACGTCTTCGCCGAGGGACTCCCGGAGCGCCAATCTGATTGCTTTGAGGGCCTCGCGCTGCTTGAATATGATGCCGCCGCGCCAGTCCGCCTTCTTGAAGTCCCGGACTTTCCGATCCACGGCAACGGCAACGGCTTCCTTAGCCTCTTCGACGGACTCGTAAGGCGCGGGCGGAGGCTCGCGAACCTGTACGTTGTCATAGATCGCCTGGCGTCCCGCGTTGTTGATTCTTGGGGGGTAGGCGTTGCCCGTGTCCGCGGTCCCGACTCGGCGCGCCAACTTGATCATCTGGTCCAGATAGTCCTTGTAGTCAATGGCGTCCTGCTTGCGTTTTTCGATCAGCGCATTCAACACCTCTGACATCTCGCCGTAGTACCTCGGGTTGACCGCCATTTCGTCGACAATCAGACGTCGGACGTTATTCTCGATCGTCTCCGCCACTGCCGCCTCGCTGTGCCGAATGCCGGACGGCAGCTGGTCCAGAGCCTTCCCGCCCTGCTCAACGATCAGCTGAACGAGCGTCATGTCGTCGAACGCTGTGACGCGCTCCGCCTCTTCAGCCCGGATGTACGTGTCCAACAAGTGACGCATGGCGGGTTCGAACATCTTCATGTCCACGTAGTCGCCGCTGGCCAGCTTGACTTCCTGGCGCACGTTCTCGTAGTGCTGGACTTCGGCCTTGATCTCGGCGGCCTCGGCAGCCGAGTAGCCAGCACGGGTCATCTCGCCCGCCAAGTTGGCGTAGGCCCGTGCGAACGCTACCACAGCGCGGTACAAGTGAACGCGCTTCCGCTCGTGGCGCCTGTTTTGGTCGGCGCCGAGCGGAGCGCGTGACGAAGCCGA
Organism: Longimicrobiales bacterium; assembly: GCA_958296005.1. GTDB lineage: Bacteria > Gemmatimonadota > Gemmatimonadetes > Longimicrobiales > Gaopeijiaceae > CATQHQ01. The sequence goes on along the minus strand of CATQHQ010000002.1, from coordinate 607,208 downwards.
GGGGCAATAATATAGGAGATACGCGTCCGTGTCGCAGGGCGGCTGGACTGGCTCGCACAGGGCTTTGACCTGATCCCGGGTCTCCTCCAGCCGCTCGCGGCCCAACTGCAGGCGATCCTTGAGCAGCCCGTCCACGTCTGCGGCGTCGTAGCCCTCGAACGCCTCGCCGGTGTAGTCTTGGACCGATCGCTCCAGCGACCGGAACAGGTCTTTGTAGTCGACGACGTATCCGTACTCCTTGTCTCCGTCTAGTCGGTTGATCCGGCAGATCGCCTGAAAAAGGCCGTGATCCCGCATTTGCTTGTCGATGTACAAGTAGGTGGCCGGCGGAGCGTCGAACCCGGTCAGAAGCTTGTCCACGACGATGAGCAGCTTCATCTGGCCGGGATGTTCCACGAAGCGCTTCTTCACGTCCTCCTCGAACCGGTCCACCTTGTTCATGGCCGCATCTTCGGGCTCGTTGAAGTGCTCCGCCAACATCTTGCGGTAGATGGCATAACGCTGGAGCCGCTCCGTTAACCCTTCGCCCGTTTCTTCGCCCGTCGTGTCGGACAGCGACGGCCGGTACGACGTGACCACGGCGCACCTACCCCTCAATTCGGTCTTCTGGAACATCTCGTAGAGGCGACAAGCTTGATAGATGCTGTCCGACACGAGCATGGCGTTGCCCCGGCCGCTCCGAAGGCGGTCCCGCGTCTCCATGTCCATGGCGATATCGGCGACGATCCTCTCCAGGCGTTCCCGGGAGCTCAGCACAGTGCGCATTGTGCCCCAGCGCTGCTTGATCTGCGCCTTCGCAACGTCCGTGAGGCCCCGGGTCTTGGACTTGAACCACTGGTCGACCTTGTCCTCCGACCTGAGGTGCTGGTCGATGTCGCGGGCTTCGTAACGCAAGTCGAGCACCACGCGGTCCTGCACGGCTTCGTTGTATTTGTACGTGTGGATGTACGGCCCGAAGGTCTCGATGCTGCGTTGCTTGTCGCTCTTCAGCAGAGGCGTCCCCGTGAAGCCGATTAGCATTGCATCGGGCAGAAGTTCCTTCATCGTGCGGTGCAGCTTCCCAGACTGCGTGCGGTGGCACTCGTCCACGAAGACAAAGAACTGGCCCCTGGCGTGGAAGTCGGTTGGAGCTTTGCTATGAATCTCTTCCACGTACCCATCGACGTTGCCCTCGTCGCCGCTACCGAACTTGTGGACCAGCGAGCACACCAACCATTCGGAGCCGTCGCCGAGGACACGGACGAGGTCGCCACCGCTGTGAGTCCGCCGAATGTTCTCGCCAACGCCTTTGAAAACCTTCTCGATCTGCTCGTCGAGTTCGGTCCTGTCAGTGACGATGAGCACGCGCCCGTCCGAGACGTTCTCGCGTATCCACTTGGCAAGCCAGACCATGACCAAGCTCTTGCCGCTACCCTGGGTGTGCCAGACGATTCCGCCCTCGTGCCGCCGAACCCGTTCTTGCGCCGCCCGCACTCCGAAGTACTGGTTGTGGCGGCACGTCTTCTTGACCCCGGCGTCGAAGACCATGAAGTCATGGACGATTTCCAGCAGCCGTTCCTTGTTGCACATCTGTGCGAGTTCGCGGAGCAGAGGGCTTCCGGCATCGGCGAGGGGCGCATCGTCCTTCGCCTCGGTCTCCTTCCAGTGTAGCCAGTACTTCTCCGGCGTCTCGACCACGCCGTAGCGCAATCCCTCAGTCTCGTTTCCCGCCATGAGCAACTGAACGGTGGCGAAGAACGGTCGGATGGCCTCCTTCCTCTGGTTGCCTAGGTTCTGGCGGATGCCCTCCTCGACGGACACGATGGAGCGCTTCAGCTCGAGCACGCCCACGGCAATGCCGTTCACGTACAGCACGAGGTCCGGTCGTCGCCTGCTCTCGCCGGAAATGGTGACTTCTTCTGCAACCGCGAAGTCGTTGGCCTCGGGGTCGTCCCAGTCCACCAGCCAAACGGTGACGCTCTGTTCGCCGACAGCCGGTTGGACCTTCACGCCATATCGAAGCAACCTGTAGACGTCGTGGTTTGCCTCGTAAAGAGTCCAGCTTCCGCCTACGGCCGCCGCCCTGCGCAGCTTGATCACGGCCCTGTCCACACGACTGGACGAATGTCCCTGGCGCCTCAAAAACGTGGCAAGCTGGTCTTCCTCAACGTTGCTGTTGCCGACGCGACTCCTCCAGTCGCCCAGGTACTTGTATCCGAGACGCTCCTGGAAGAAGGCTACGACCCGGCTCTGGGTCTTGCCCTCCTTGTCGCCAACCGTCACACGTACTCCTCGCGCCATTGGTTCAGTACCCGCTCGAGCTCCCTCATAAGCGCTTGGCATTCGCCTCCCACCTGCCCCGCCTCCACACGAGCGACGACCTGACACAAGTCCGTCACGTCCCACCCCATGGGATCAGCCAAGTTCCGTACCTTGACCTTCGCGATCGCCGCCGGCCCTTCCGACGCCAAGTCGTACACGGCGTCCAGTCGGCTCATCCTCTCCGCTAGCTCGGCGGCGTCTATGTGCAGCTGGGCGGCTATGGCCTCCGTTCTGCGGCGCATCGTCTTCCACACCCAGACCTCCGGCGCGTCCTCTCCAGGAAGAAAAAGCACCGGCACGGTACGGCGAGCCCGATCCCGGATCTTGTCCACAATCCCCGTGTCGCGCCGGTCCCCGTCCAGAACGAAAACAAAGTTGTCGATCTGGCCGAACTTACTGAACGCAGCTGCATGACCGGGAAACTCGGAAGCGCCTGTGTCCCTGCCGATCCGCACCGATTCCCGTCGAATCCGCAACCGAAGGAAAAGGACGTCGAAAACACCCTGGAGGATCGATTCCGCCGCGTCGTCTTCGCACAGCAGGCTGATCGCGTTCCTTGCCCGGCCGTAAAGCGCGTCTTGCACGACGTCCTGGTACGGGGTGACAGTCGCCACGCGCCCTTGGGCATCACGATCCAGGAATACCCGTGCAAGGGGATGAACAGACTCCAGCACGACCGGGCTGTGAGTCGTCACGATGACCTGAAGGTTGTTCTGCAGGGAGAGCTGCTGGAGCTGCAACATGAGAAGCTGTTGCACCCACGGATGCAGCCCGGCTTCGACCTCGTCGATCAGAACCAAGGCGTCACGAAGGTGCGCAATTTTTTGAGACAAGCGCAGTATCGCCCGTTCGCCGGCTGCCATGTGCAGTTCTGAGTATGCCGCACCCCTCTTCTGTCGGGCAAACAGCAAGCTGCTGCCGTCCCTGGTGAGATCGACCACTTCTGAATACCTGAACGGCAACATCTTTTCGGCGAACTCCCTCTCCCATAGCGTCAACGGCCTCTCTTGCGTCGCCAACCGTCCGCGCATCATTCCCGCAACCAAATCCCGCACCTCCAAGGGATCCTCCAGGTTCCTCATTACGTGCATGTGCACGGGCCGCTCGGGCTGCGAAGCATTCCGCCGTCCGTAGAACGTCCGCCGCCAACCACTGGCACGCCGCCAGCGCATGGCCCGTCCACCGTCTGGAGTGGAGTACTCGAACTCGATGGTAGCGGACGCCCTCGCATCCCGATAATTCCCCTTCCTTGGGCGATAGTCCGCGAACTGCGTGGCCGGAAGAAAGTCCCCGTGACGTGCTCCGGGCACCTGATACGCGCAGGCGGCCGCAGCCAGAACGGTGGACTTGCCGCTGGCGTTGCCCCCAGCGATTACGACAACAGGCGAGATGAATCCCACCTCCAAGTCCTCAATCCCCCGAACCCCCTGCAGACGAATCTGGGTCAGGAAGTGCGGCATGTGAGGCCTCTTCGCCAGAACCCGATCCCAGAGCTTTCTCATGTGCCTCTCGATCATCGGCTCCTCCTCGGCGGCTTGCAGGCCGACGTCACTTCAGCATCTCCCAGCGCCCAGCCTTCGTCGGGCCAACATGCCGGATGATCCCGGCCTTGCGCAACTTGGCCAGATGGTACTTGACGCCGTGGGGTGTGATGCCGATGCGCTCGGCCATGAGGCGCCTAGTGATTCGCGGCTCGGCCTTCAGGAGGGCCAGGATGCGTTCGGGGGTAATAGTGGGTGCCGGCTGGCTCACGCCTTCTTGGGTAGTTTGGGTGTGTTCTTGGGTAGTTGGCAGTATTTCTTGGGTAGCCTCCGTCAGTTCTTGGGTAGTGAGATTCGGTTCTTGGGCAATCTCTGATTTTTCTTGGGTAGTTCTGATCGATTCTGGGGTAGGGATCGGGATTTCTTGAGTAGCGTCCTTCCCCGGCATCGGAACGTCGTCCCATGTCCTGCCTTGCTTCCGCATCAGAAACCGGCTCAGCGTCGCGCCCCGAAGCACCTGCTTCGTACACCCGTTCCGGTAGTGAAACTCCCCCCTGATGCTGATCGGATTCGGATAAGGACCGACCACGATCTGAAGGTATTCCGCGCCTTCCTCGCACTTCAAATTCACGTCCACGACGATGCTCAGCAGAGACTGCACCTTGTTGGGAATTTCCTCCAGCAGTTGAGGAACGTCCTTGACTCCCACGACCTTGCCCCGGTCGTCCCGCCCCACCTCCAGCACCCCGCCCTGCGCGTTCGTGAACGCCCATATCCACTTGAGGTACTCGTCGCGCCATGATTCCTTCCGCTTGACATGCTGGCTCTCGGTCACAGCGCGGCGTCGTGCGTCGGCGCTGATTCCGGTTCGACCAGTCTGACTCGGTCGGGGAAGAGCTCCTGAATAACAGCTTTTCCTGTCGCCATTTTCTTCTCAATCAGCTCTTTCAAAGAGTCTTTGGCCTTGTCCACATCCGACAAAATGCTGACTATGGCATGTTGCTCATCTCGGGTTGGTATACTAATCTTCATTGCGGCCAAGTCCCTTGGATAGACATGAGGCTGCGCACCACCATGCTTGAGGGTGAATATTTCGTGTTGTATGCTTTTCATGTAGTAGTACAAGAAACGCAGCGACAAATCCGTTGTGTCATCAGGGACTATAGTAGAACAATCCGATGCGAAAATCGGCTCGGGCCAATACGCGACATGCCCAGCATTCGCGCCGGATGCACTGACTGTGATTGTCGGACCGCAACGGTTGGCTTTGTTGTGATATGACGTGGGATGCAATCCGGCTGCCACGACGGGAAACGGACCCGGAACAATCGTAGACGATGTAATGAGCTCACCCTTACGCACACGAGCGACCTCGCCCAGGGTCGTCTTACGCCAACCGATAGCCCTATCCTTCATGATTTCGCTTGCCATCTCTGGCCCTGGCGACGATCTGTCGGCTTCCCCCATCACGATATGCATCCGTGAGAGATGAGCCATCGCTCGTTCCGTATGGACCGCTACTGCATTTTCCAACTTCGGCAACGGACACGAGTACCGCTCTTCAAGCAAGCCAATATGATCGACAAGAGCTACCAAGGGTTCCTCAGAAGCTGCAACGACCATGCTCCGCAGATGTCCGAGCCACTTGTCTTTGATCGCAAGTTCCTTGACAGCCGACTCGGTGAGCGTCCGATACCTCGCCAGTACCCGCGTATGAAGGTCATCCTGTGCAACCTTGGCGACCTTGGATGCCTTGTTCTTTAAGGCGTTGACGTTCGCCTGCTCGACAGCAAAATAACGCGCCACGACCAGTGCAGGCGGAACCAAATCCATCTTCCACTTCTGCCGCTTCAAGGTCAGGTCGGCCTTTTCCTGGAGCTTCCCCTTGACACCTGACGCAAGCTGGCGAGGCTGGACAGCATCCACCCATCCTTCCCCTACGATTAGGTATACGTCGTCCTGCATCGTTTCGTCCCAGTAATCCATCAGTCCCTGGTAGACATTGTAGCAGTCCAGCAGTGGCAATCCGTGGAAGTGGACAAGCAGGTCCTCCGCCAGATCGTCTAGCAAGTCCCCGGGCTTCGTCGTTGCCGAAATCGCCCGCAATCGTGACCGGTGGGCGTCGCACCAGTCGTCGAAGACTGCCACGAGCCGCGACTCCCAGGACGTGAACTCGTCGTGGCCTAGGATCGTCGTCTTCACGTCCCATAGTGCAACTCGAAGGTCGCTGTATCCAGGTCGGCCGTTGGGCTTGAACAGCGTCGCCCGCAACGATGGGAAAACCTTCCAATAGTCGTCAAGAGCGTCGAGGTCCCGGTCAGGAATCCCGCCGTTCAGGTGGGCATCCAGGTCATGAACATCCTCCGGCTCGCTGGAGTCGATGTAGCGGGCGATGTTCAGATTGAAGTCGTTGGCCGGATCCGAAATCTTGGCGACCGGCACCATGCGCGAATAGCGCGGGATCTCCGTCTGCTGGTTGAACACGTCCACGATTCGGTGGATATCCCGCGCACGCAGACGATTCTTCGAGCCGTCCTTTCGGAAGCCCTTGCTAGCGTCGATCATGAAGATGCCCCGGCGGGCGCGAGCGTTCTCCTTATCGATCACCACGATGCAGGCGGGGATGCTGGTGCCGTAAAAGAGGTTGGGTGGTAGCCCGATTACGCCCTTGATCAACCCGCGACCAACCAGGTTCTGGCGGATCTCCGCCTCCCGGTTGCCACGGAACAGTACGCCGTGCGGCAGAATGATCGCGCCTTTTCCTCGGCTCTTGAGGGACTTGACCAAATGCAGGAGAAAGGCGTAGTCGCCATTCATGTCAGGCGGAATCCCGTCCTCGAAGCGGTTGAACTGGTCGTTCGGCGGGTCGAAGCCGTTGGACCAGGACTTGGTGGAGAACGGCGGGTTTGCCACCGCGAAGTCGAAGATATTGAGGCCGCCGCCACCACTCGTGAACTGGGGATCGGCAAGGGTGTTTTCACGCTTTAGGTCCGCGGTCGGATGGTCGTGCAGGATCATATTCATCCGCGCCAGCCCCCATGTGGCGGTGTCCATCTCTTGGCCGTAGATGGTCAGCCCGCCAGGGGCCTCGTCTGCCGCCTTGAGCAAGAGCGAGCCGGAGCCGCACGTGGGGTCGTAGATCGTACAGTCCTGGCGGGTGTCAGCGCCGATGCCGATCACCTGTGCCATGATCCGCGATACCTCGGCAGGTGTGTAGAACTGCCCGTTCTTCTTGCCCGATTCGGTGGCGAAATGCCGCATCAGGTACTCGTAAGCGTCGCCCAGCAGGTCGTCACCGGCGGCCCGGTTGGCACTCAAGTCCAAGTCCTCGAAGATCGCCACCAGCTTTGTCAGGCGGTCCTGCATTGCCTGGCCGCGCCCGAGCTTGCTCTCGTTGTTAAAGTCGGCTTGGTCGATGACGCCCCTGAGTTCGTTGGCCTCGGCACACCGGCCAATGATCTTGTTGATCCGGTCGCCGATGTCCTTCTGGCCCTTGCACGCGACCATGTCGGCGAAGCCTCCGTCTTCCGGCACTCGGACAATCGGGTCGGGATCGTCAGCGTACTTGTCCGACACGTACTTCATGAACAGCAACGTCAGGACGTAGTCCTTGTACTGCGAGGCGTCCATCCCGCCTCGTAACTCGTCGCAGCTCTTCCACAGCGACGAGTACAGTTGCGACTTCGTCAGCGCCATGGCTGGAGACGTACTCTGGGACAGGTGTCTGCTGCGCCGCGCATCACGGCACCAGCCCCTCCGGCAGCAACACGAACTTGGCGTACTGGTCCAGGCGCAGGTAGCGCTGGGCCGCGGCGCGTACATCGGCGTCGGACCATCCCTCGATCAGATCGTAGCTGGAAATCTCGGCGTAGTTGCGGCCTTGCCGGTCGAAGCTGCGCATCTGGTCGATCCAGTAGTCGTTCTCACGGAGGTTGGTCTCCTTGAAGCGGCGTTGGGTCTCCCGCACCTTTGCCACGGTCTCGGCGTCGGGACCCTCCGTCTTGATGCGCTCGATCTCGTCGAAGACGACGGCGGCCAGCTCCTCCGCACGCTCGGGGGCCGAGCCGAAGCCGATGCTCACGCTGTACTCCTCGTCGGGTCGATACGTGAGGCGACCGGAGACGCGTACGCCGTAGGTGCCGCCCAAGTCTTCGCGCAGAAGCTCCCTGAGGCGGATGTCCAGCACATCGGCCAGCGCGCCGATCGCGGCGTCCTCCCGCAGCGAATACTCGCCGTCGCCCGCAAAGATGATCTCGGTGCGGCTTTGGGGCTCCACGCCCATGCGCACGACCTTCTCGATCATGCCGGTCGGAGGGTCGATCCCCACATCGCGCCAGCTCTCCTCGCGGCCCAGGCTCGGCAACGCGCCCAGGTACTGTTCCACGAGCGGCCGCATGGCGTCCAGATCGAACGCGCCGGCAAAGTAGAAGGTGAAGTCGCCGGCGTCGGCGAAGCGCTCCTGGTAGAACTCGAAGGCTTCGTCCAAGTCGATCTTGTCGATCTCCTCCGGGTCCGGTAAGCCGCCGGCCCTCGGGTGGTCCTGGGTCATCGTGGTGACCACCGTGTCGCTGAAGACCATGTCCGGGTTGGAGGAAGCGTTGGCGAAGACGCCTTCCATCAGCGCCTTGAACGACCCGAGCGCGCCTTCGTCCCTCCGCGGAGCGGTGAAGTACAGGTACACCAGCTGAAGCGCCGTCTCGATGTCCTTGGGCGACGCCGACCCCCTGAAGCCCTCCGAGAGCGCCGTAATCGAAGGACTGACCTCCACCACTGTGCCGGCAAGCTTCTTCTGCAACGCCGCCAAGTCGAACTCGCCCACGCCGCCGTCGCCCACGATCCCGGCCGCCACGTCGGCGCTCTCGTATATCTCGTCGGCCGCCAGCGAAGTGCCGCCGGGACTTGTTGCGGCAAAGCGTATCTCGTCGTCCTTGAAGTCGGTGGGCTTGAGCACCACCCGCACGCCGTTCTCAAGCGTCCAGACGGCGACGCCGACCTCCTCCACCATCTCCTCCGACGCCACCGCCGAGCCCGCCGGCGCTTCCGGCAGCAGAGGAGCGTCCACCGCCGCGTCTTCGTAGGGCGCCACGTCCTTGCCGGCGACGGTCGCGAACAGGCCGGCGAGCGCCTCTTCCGACGGCGTTTCGAGCCCTTCCTTCTCGGGTCCGCTCACCACCACGACGCGACCCTGCTCCGTGATGCCTTCCGACGCCAGGGCGTTGGTCTCGTCGAGGGTCACGCCGGGCAGGAGCGCAGCAACGAGCGCGGCCTGGGTTTCGATGCCCGGGTAGGCGCGTCCTTCGAGGAACACACGGATGTAGCGAGCGGCCAAGGCAGCCGACTCGCGGGTCTCTTTCGCGGCGACCTGGCGCTCGTAGGATCGGACAACGTCGACCTTCTGCCGCTCCAGCTCGGTGGCGGCGAAGCCGTGGCGGGCCACGCGCTCGGCCTCGGTCAACAGAGCGTCCAGCCCTCGCTCGATCCCGTCCTCGGTGACGAACGCGACCAGCTGGTACGCCTCCACGCTGCGCACGAACCCGCCCCGCCCCGTGCCCGCGAAGACGAACGGCGGATCGGGTTGCAGGCGAAGCTCGTCCAGGCGGGCGTTGAGCATTCCCGAATAGAGGTCCTTCACCAGCTCGCGACGGAAGTCGGCCACCGTGTTCATGCTTTGCGGCAGCTGCTTGTACAGAACGCCGACTTGGCTCTGAGGCATCTCCGGGTCGGTGGCGATCGCCACGCGGGCCGGATGGTCGATCGGCACTTCCGCCATCGTCCGCGGGCGCGGGTTCTCCGGCTCCTGCAGTCCGCTGAAGTACTCCTTGATCATGCCTTCGATCTGGGCGGCGTCGAAGTCTCCCACCGCGACCACGGCCATCAGGCTGGGACGGTACCAGTCGTCGTAGAAGCGCCGCAACGTCTCGGGAGGCGCCGTCTCCAGCACCTCGGGCTTGCCGATGGGAAGGCGCTCGGCGTACAACGAGCCTTCGAACACGACGGGCAGCTGCTGGTCCTGAATTCGCGCCTGCGCGCCGCGGCTTCCTCGCCACTCCTCGACGACGACGCCCCGCTCCTTGTCGACTTCCTCGGGGTCGAAGAGTTGGCCGCTGGCCCAGTCCTGAAGGATCTGGAAGGCGTTCGACAGAGCCTCGGGATCGTCCATCGGCACCTGCAATATGTACACCGTCTCGTCGAAGCTGGTATAGGCGTTGAGGTGGGGACCGAACGCCATGCCGATCGACTCCAGGTAGTCCACCAAAGCCGACTTATCGAAGTTGCGGGTGCCGTTGAAGGCCATGTGCTCCACGAAGTGGGCGAGGCCCAGTTGGTCTTCGTCCTCCACGATCGAACCGACGTTCACCACCAGTCGGAGCAGCGCTCGGTTCTCGGGACTGCCGTTCTCGTGGACGAAGTAGCGGAGGCCGTTGTCCAGCACGCCGGTTACGACTTCGGGGTCGGGGGGAAGCGGGTCGTCGAGTGCCGGGGCCTGGCCAGCGGCCGGGAGCGCGAAGGCGCCGCATCCGACCACGGCAGGGGCAAGGCAGGCCAGCAGGAGACGGGAAATGCGAGTTTTCATGGTCGGGGGCGTCGGGAGTTGCGGGGTGCGTGCGAATGCAAAAGGTAGTCCGGGCACCGGTCAGCGAACAGCATCCGCCAGCTCGGCCTCCAGCGTGGCGAGGATCTCCATGTAGAACGCTCGACGGCTTCTCTGGTCCTGCGTGATCGGGGCCACGACACCCTCGACGTCGCCTGCCAGACGACCGATCCGGCTCGCCAGCTCCTCGAACTCGCGCTCCAGGTCGCGAAGCTTGTCGGGTCCCGCCCCGGCGGCGCCCTCGCCCGCTTCCTGCAACGCTTCCCGAGCTCTCTCCGCTCCGGCCGCGGCTCGAGCCCGGGCCTCCGCCAACTCCAGCAGGCCGGCGGTCCACGCGGCGCGCACGCCCGGCGACGCCCCGACGCGAGGGTCCTCGCGCACCTCGACGGGCTGCACCGACTCGGCACCCGCCGCTCGCAACCGCACATGGTACGTCTCCGGCACCACGAGGGGGCCCGAGCGCTGCCGGGCGCTTCCAGGCCCGCCGCCTCCGGCCGCCTCCACTTGGTGCCGCAGGTCCCAAACGGCCCGGTTCATGCCCTGCCGGCTGCCGCCGTCCAGCACAGCAACCTCGTTTCCGGCGGCGTCCTCAACCACCAGCGTCACCGAACCGCTGTCGGCCTCCTGGGCCAGCCAGTAGTCCAGTATCGCGCCGTCGGGCGGGTTCTCGCCGGCGAAGTGGACGTCGCCGGCGTGAGCGGCGCCGCCCGCTCGCCGCCACTGCACCGCCGGCTCCGTCGTGAAGAGGTGGACGGGCCTGTCCATGACCTCGCGGGACAGCTCCTGCAGCGCGTTGATCTGGTCGAGTATCCAAACGCCCCGACCGTGGGTGCCCAGCACGAGGTCGTTCTCCCGGGGGTGGAGGGCGATGTCGTTGAACGCCAGCGTGGGCATTCCGCTACGCAGCTCGGTCCAGTGGTTCCCGCCGTCGTTCGTCCAGAAGAGCCCGATCTCGGCGCCCACGTACAGGACCGACGGGTTGCGCAAGTCCTCTCGAACGGTGCGCAGGACCCGCTCCGGCGGCAGGCCGTCCGCCAGCGACACCCAGCTCTCGCCGTAGTCGTCGGACCTGTACAGGTAGTTGGCGTAGTCGTCGTTTCGGTAGTTGTTCCAGACCGCGTACACCGTTGCCTCGTGGTGACGCGAAGGCTCCAGCCCGGAGACCCATGCGCCAGCCGGGAGGCCCGGGAACGCGCCGGTCGCGTCGTTCCATTGCTCGCCGTCGTCCCGCGACACGTGCAGGCGCCCGTCGTCCGTGCCGGCGTAGAGCAACCCTTGGGCCAGCGGACTCTCGGCGACCGCGGAGATCGTCGGGTAGTACGGGATGCCGTCGTCCAGCGACGGCAACGTCTCTTCGGGCATCTGCCCCATGATCGGCAGGGACCGCCGATCCACGCCGGTGGTGAGGGCGCCCAGCGACTGCCAGGAATCGCCCCGGTCGGTGGACTTCCACAGCACGTCGGTCCCGGCGTAGAGCGTGGAGGCGTCGTGGGGCGAGACCACGAACGGCCCGTCCCAGTTCGCCGGCGCCATGGCGTTACCCAGCCGCTGCTCTTCGGGGGCGCCGATCTCCTTCCAGGTTGTCCAGTTGCGCCGGGCGGCGATATGGCCCAATGGGTCGCCGGGACGGATCGCAGTGCGTTCGCCGGTGCGAAGGTCCAAGCGGGAGAGTCCCAGGTACTGGGATTCGGTGTATACGATCGCGTTGCTGGTCGTGTCCGGGATGTTGACGAAACCGTCGCCGCCGCCCAGCCGCCGCCAGTCGCTGTTGACGATGCCCTCGCTGCGCAGCGTCTCGCTTGGACCCATCCACGACCCGTTGTCCTGCAACCCTCCGTAGACGTTGTACGGCCGCGCCATGTCCACTGCGACCCGGTAGTACTGGCTGACCGGCAAGTCCGAGATGTACAGCCACGTCAGTCCCCTGTCGTAGGAGATGCCCAGCCCCCCGTCGTCGGCCTTCATCACGTGGCGCGAGTCATCGGGGTGGACCCAAACCAACCTGTCGTCTCCGTGAAGGCTCTGCGGCGGAACGGTAAAGGTCTTCCCGCCGTCGTCGGAGAATGAGTAGCTGTTGACCATGTAGATGCGCTGGTCGTCGCTGGGGTCCACAAGTATCTGGCTCGCGTACATCGGCCGCGGGTTCCAGTCGCTCATGTGCGTCCACGTCTCGCCCTTGTCCTCGGAGCGGTAGATGCCCGCGCGTCGCTCCGTGTAGGCGGTGGAGGCGTTGTAGCGCCAGCCTTGTTCGACGCTTGCGTACACGATGCGCGGGTCGCTGCGGTAGATCGATATGCCGATCCGTCCCAGGTCCTCTTGCGGGAGTCCCCGTGCAACCGCTGGACCGGAGAGTCGCTCCCACGTGTCGCCGCCGTCGCCGCTCCGGTACAGCGCGCTTCCCGGACCGCCGCCGTGGAACCCCCAGGGCCGCCGTTGCCGCTGATAGGTCGCCGCGTACACGATGCGCGGCTCGTCCGGGTCGAGAGCCACGTCCACCACGCCCGTGTTCTCGTCGACGTGGAGGATACGCGTCCAGCTGTCGCCCCCGTCGCTGCTCCGGTACAGCCCGCGCTCCTCGTTGGGTCCCCAGAGGTGGCCCATCGCCGCCACGTAGACGAGGTCCGAGTCCTCGGGATGGAGGGCGATCCGGCCGACGTGACGGCTCTCTCGAAGCCCCGTGTTGGTCCAGGTGGCGCCGCCGTCGGCGCTCTTGTACACGCCGTCGCCCCACGACGAGCTCTGGCGGCTGGCTCGCTCGCCGGTCCCGACCCAGACCACGGACGTGTCCACTTGGTGAACCGCGATTGCGCCGACGGAGTGCGTGCCTTCGCTCTCGAAGACGGGAAGCAGCGTGATGCCGTTGTCCGCCGTCTTGAAGACGCCGCCGGTCGCCGATGCGACGTAGAACTTGAGCGGGTCGGCCTCGACGACGGCCAGGTCCACGATCCTCCCGCTCATGACCGCTGGGCCGATGTTGCGCGGCCGAAGGGCGTCCAGCTGCTGGGTGGTGACCTGGGCGTGGAGCGAGGCGCCGGCAGACGCCACGACTGCGGCGATGCCTGCGACAGCGGCAGCCCGGGCTGGGTGCGGGGGAAGGAACGGGCGCGCGGGACGATCGGGCTTGGCCATGGCGGGTTGGGTTGGTCGGCGTGGAAGTGGTCCGGGGTCGGCTCCCCCGGCGATCGGTCAGGTACCTTAATCCGCCAACAGGGACGGTCGCTATCCCGAGAGGGAGATCAGCTCTCGCATGGCGGCCAGGAAGCGAACCGCCTCGCCAGGTCGAGAGAAGATCGGCGCGGACTCTCGGGCGTGGCCGAAGAGGCTGGTGATAGTCGTTCGCAGATCCACCTCCGGGTCGCGTTCCCGAAGCCGCCGCTCCAGCGCCAACGTCTCGGTGAACGGCACGAGGGGGTCGTCGAGGCCGTGGAGGAGGCGCACCGGAGGCAGCGCCCGCACGTCCAGCGCCGGAGGCAGCTCAAGCTGCGGGTGCACGCGTCGGGCGGTTCGGGCGATCAGCGGGACGATGCGCTCCGCGGCGGCGGCGTCCGGCTCGGTTCCGGCCGAAGGGGCGAAGACGCGGAAGAGCTCCTGGTTGCGAGCCGACATCGCCGCCGCCAGCTCCGACTTCCTGGCGTCGTAGAACGGCTCCCACGCCATCAAGCCCCGCTCGCCCGCCTCCCGGGCCAGCATGCGCAGCGCCGCCGACGCTTCCTCCGATCCTTCGCAGCCCGGCGTCCGGTGCAGGTAGTTCGCGGCCAGCACCCATCGACCGTAGGGATCGGGCTCGGCGCGCCGCGTCCGCCCGTCGTGCTCATAGGCGCCCGTCACGCCGAACCGGATCGCCGCCTCCAGGTCGCAGTAGCCGCCGAAGCCGACGACGCCCCGAAGGCGGCCGTCGCCCGCCAGCTCCGCGGCCAACCGAACCGCTTGGAGGCAACCGAAGGAGAAGCCGGCGAGCATCGCGCCCCCGGACAGCACACTCGACTCCCCGTTCAAGTACTCCAGCGCCCGCTCCACGATCGGGTCGGCGGGCGCCGGGTCCAGATCAAGCCGACGCCAAGACGGAACTTCCGGGATCATGACGACCGCGCCTGAGGACGCCAGCGCGGCCGCCAAGCGCACCAGGGCCGGATGGTCGGCCCCTTGGACGGCAACGCCGTGGAGCAGAAGCCATCCCGGCAGCGGACGCCTCGCTCGCTCCGGCACGTACCATCGGGCGCGGACGGGCGGACGACCCGACCCGACATGGCTCGAAACCGTCCGGGTTTCGGTGTGTACGCCAGCGACGCCGGGCGGCCAAGCGCCTCTCCCAGCGGTGTCGATCTCTCCCTCCCCGCTCCCCCACTCGACGTGCAGGGACCGGCCCCGAAACCAGCCCTTCAGGAAGCGGACGACCCCCAGCGACGGGCTCGGCATCGCCGGCTCGCTAGGACGAAGCGCCAGCCGCGACCCGCTCGACGACCTCCCGTATGCGATCGCCGAACTCCCTGGCCTGCCGCATGACTTCTTGTTCGTCGATCGAGACGACCCGCCCGTCTTCCACGACGATCCGCCCGTTGACCAGCACCGTCGCCACGTCGCTCCCTCGGGCCGCGTACACCAAGTGCGAATAGACGCGGTACAGCGGAGCGAGACCGGGACGTCCCACGTCCAGCAGCACGATGTCGGCCTTCTTCCCCGGCTCCAGCGACCCGATCCGGTCGTGCAGGTTCAGAGCCCGCGCGCCTCCAGCCGTCGCCATGCGGAACACGGTCTCCGCCGGCAGCACCGAAGGGTCTCCGGAGACGAACTTGTGGAGCTTGGCGGCGGCGTCCATCTCGTCGAAGAGGTCCAGGTCGTTGTTGCTGGCTGGACCGTCGGTCCCCAGGCCCACCGGGATCCCCGCGGCCAGCGCCTCGGGCACCCGCGCCGCGGCGGCGATTCCCAGCTTCATGTTGCTCTGGGGGTTGTGGGCGATCCCCGCCCCCGAAGCCGCGATCAGGGCGATCTCCTCGTCCGACAGGTACACCGCGTGAGCAAGCACGGTCCCGGGCCGCAGCACGCCAGCCGACTCCAGCGCCTCCACTACGCCCATCCCCGTCGCCGCCCGGGTGGTGGAGTCCTCGCTGGGATCCTCCGCCGCGTGGATCTGGAAGACGGCGTCGTGCTCGACGGCCAGCCGCGCCGCGCGCTCCACCGCCTCCAGCGGCGTGGTGTAGAGGGCGTGGGCCGACACGCCGGGGACGATCAGCGGGTGGTCGCGGTACTCCTCCAGGAAAGCGGCGGCGTCCTGGAGCGACGCGTCCGGCGTCGGGAAGTCGGGGGCGGGAAAGCCGATGATCCCCGGACCCGTCACCGCCCGGATGCCCGCCTCAACGGCCGCCCGCGCTACCTCGTCGCGAAAGTAGTACATGTCCGCAAAGGTGGTCGTGCCGTTCCGCAGCATCTCGGCCGACGCCAGGAGGGTCCCCCAGTACACGAAATCGGGAGCGACCAGCTCCGCCTCCACCGGGAAGATGTGCTGCTCCAGCCACGTCATCAGCGGCAGGTCGTCGGCGAGCCCCCGGAGGAGGGACATGGCGGCGTGCCCGTGGGTGTTGACCAGCCCCGGGACGACCAGGTGGCCGGTGGCGTCGATCACCCGGACGCCCGGAGGCCGGGGCGCCGACGCCTCCAGAAGCGCGGCGATGCGGTCCCCTTCCACCAGAACCGCCCCGCCCTCGAGAATTGTTCCCTCCGCGTCCATCACCACCACCGTGCCGCCGTCGACGAGGAGACGGTCATCGGCGTGGTCGGGGTCCACGTCGCCGATGCACGCCGAGGCCGAGGCGGCAAGGGCAAGGGCTAGGGAGCGATCGGCGCCTGCCCGCCGGGTCCAGGCCCAGGCGTGTCGGCGGTGCGGGCTTCGAATCATGTGAGCGCGTCCTTCGGCGGTTTCTTCAACGGTTCGGTCAACGATAAGTATCTTTGGGCGTGCCGCCCTGGCAAACCCGCAACCGGAAGCAGCCATTGAGCCCGCCGAAGCCTGGAGCAGACAACGCAGGACGCGACGACCCTCGCAGCGCCGTCCGCCGTCGCGACCGAGGAAAGGACGACGCTTGGGCAACCGCCTTCATGCGACGCGCGCCCTACGGCTTCCTGGCCACCGTCGGCGAGGACGGCCAGCCGTTCCTCAACTCCAACCTCTTCGTCTTCGACGACGCCGGGGGTGAGCGTCGGATCTACCTGCACACTCACCGGACGGGCCGGACGCGCACGAACTTGGAGGCCGCGCAGCAGGTTGCGTTTGGCACCGTTGCGATGGGGCGGCTACTGCCCGCCCCCGAGGCGCTGGAGTTCTCCGTGGAGTACGCGGGCGTCGTCGCCTTCGGCATCGGGCGCATCGTCCAGGACCCGGTCGAAGCGAAGGCGGCCCTTCAGATGCTGCTGGACAAGTACGCCCCCCACCTGAAGCCCGGCGTGGACTACCGGCCCACCACCGACGACGAGCTCAAGCGGACCGCCGTCTACCGGATCGACGTGGAGACCTGGAGCGGCAAGCAGAAGGAGGTCGAAGCCGACTTCCCCGGCGCCTTCGACTTCGCGGAGATGCCGGTCCCCTTCCCGGCGCGCCGGTAGGACGCGCGCCGGTAGGACCGCGCCGACGCTGCGGGGGCGCGCGTCAGCCGCCTCCGTGCTTCGCGGCCAGCGCCGCCAGCCGTTCCTCGATCTCCTCGCCGCCGATCCAGCGCCCCCGAACCATCACCCCGGCCCGGCCCATCAAGTTCGCCAGGTCGTCCAGCGGGTTGGCGTTCAGCAGCACCAGGTCGGCCCGTTGCCCCGGCGCCACGGCGCCGAAGCTGCCGTCTAGGTCCAGGTGGTCCGCCACGTACTTGCCCACGGCAACCGTCCCGCTCCTGAGTATCTCGTAGTTGGAGACCCCGGCCTCCGACATCACCTGGATCTCCCGATGCAGGGCGAACCCGGGCACGTTGAACAACTGAGGCGAGTCGGTCCCCATGAGGATTCCGGCCCCGGCGTCCGAGAGCGCCTTGAGTACGCGCTTCCGAAGCTCCAGGTACGCCTCGACCTCGTCCGGCGCGCCCCGCGGTCCACCCCCGGCTTGCCGCCGCCACGCCGAATGCTGCCGGGCGGAGACGTACTTCATCTCCGGCTGGGCCAGCATCGCGTCGACGTCCGGGGCGCCGTACAGGTTCTCCCACAGGTACATGGTGGGGACCACGTACACGTCCCGGTCGATCGTCAGCTGCACGATCTCGGCCAGCTTCTGGTCGTCCACGCCGCGTGCCAGCCCGCCCAGCCGGATCGTTCCAGCGTTGACTTGGGCCTGAACGTCGTCGGAGGCGATCGCCTGCACGTACCCGTCCAGGTGATCGACGGTGGAGATGCGAGTTTCGATGGCGTGGACAAGCCCCACATCGGCGGGGACGTGGCCGCCGTAGGTGATCCCGACTTCCGCGGCGACCTCCACCATCCGGTCCCAGCTCTCCCGGGAGACGCCGGGGTGGATCTTCTGCAGGTCGTAGCCCGCGTCCTTGTGGGCCCGGACCAGCCGCTCGGCGTCCGCCGGCGTGGGGGCGGAGGCTCCGTTGATCGAAGGCGCCCCGACGTAGAAGTTGGGCCCGAGGACCTCGCCCCGCTCCAGTTCGTCGGCCAAGGGGATCTGGTACGCCGAGCCGAGCATCCCTCGGATCGTGGTGATGCCGTTGGCGACGTAAAGGAAGAGGATATCCTCGACGGCGTCCCGGGGCGGGTCGTCGCCGGGCGGCACGTGGGCGTGCATCTCCGCCAAGCCGGGCATGAGGTAGCGGCCAGCGCCGTCCACGACGGTCGCGCCCGAGGGCACCTCCACTTCGCCGGCCGGCCCTACCTCGCCGATCCTCTCGTCCACCACCACGACGGTCTGTCCCGGCAACACGGTCTCCGAGGTCATCGGGAGCACGTTCACGTTGGTGAAGACGGTGGCGGCCGCGGTCTGGGTCTGGGCCTCGCCGACCCCAGGCGCGTCCGCGCCGGCCGGTCCGCAGGCATCTGTCGCTGCAGCAGCCGCGAGCCCGCCCACCAGGCCAGCCAGGAACCGTTCTCGAGTCGTCATCCCGTCCTCCGTGGCTTCGTCTGCGTACGACGGCCTCGCCCCGCTGGAACCGCCCCGCCCACCAGTCTGTCACCAACGGCGTCCGTGCGCTAGGATGGGCTCCGCCCCCGGTCGCCTCTCCCAAGGATCAACGGACGTGTCCTTCGCCGCTCCCGTAGCCGAGTCCGACCGCGTCGCTGCCCTGGACGTGCTCCGAGGCTTTGCGGTCCTGGGCATTCTGATCGTCAACATTCGGAGCTTCGCCACGGTGTCCGCCGCCTATCTGAACCCGGCGGTCGGCGACGGCCTCGACGGCGCGGGGTTGTGGGTGTGGGCCACCACCCACCTCCTCGCCGATACCAAGTTCATCTCGATCTTCTCCCTGCTCTTCGGGGCCGGGATGGCGATGACCGCCGACCGCATGGCCAAGAGAGGCCTCCCGGCGGTCGGTCTCCACTATCGACGGCAGCTCTGGCTCCTCGTCATCGGGTTGGCGCACGCCTACCTGATCTGGCATGGCGACGTTCTGGTCGCCTACGCCCTTTGCGGGTTCCTGCTGTACCCCCTGCGCAACGTTCGTCCCAAGCGGCAGCTGATCCTCGGCGCGTGCATGGTGGCGGTGGTGCTTCCGCTCTGGCTGGGCGTCGGCTTGTCGGTTCCCTGGTGGCCGGAAGCGGAGCGCGCGGCGCTGGCGGCGGAGTGGGCGCCCCCGCCGGCGGCGCTGGCGGCCGAGACGGCGGCGTTTCGGGGCGGATGGCTGGAGCAGATGCCGTACCGAGCCGGAGAAGCCTTCGGGCTCCAGACGATCGTCTTCCTCGTCTACTTCCTGTGGCGTGCCGGGGGCCTGATGCTCGTCGGCATGGCCTTGTACCGGCTGGGCGTCGTGACTGGTCGGCGCTCGCCCGCGTTCTACCGACGGACGGCGCTCCTGGGCATCGGCTTGGGACTGCCGGTCGTGGCGGCGGGGATCGCTTACAACGTGCGTACCGGGTTCTCCGCGGAGCACTCCATGTTTCAGGGGACGCTCTTCAACTACGTGGGCTCCCTCGGCGTCTTCCTGGGCTACGTGGCGTTGGTGATGCTGGCGGTCCAGACGGGCCGGCTTCCCGGTCTTCAGCAGAGGCTGGCCGCCGTTGGGAGGATGGCGCTGACCAACTACATCTCCCAGAGCGTTCTGTGCACGCTGTTCTTCTACGGACACGGGCTCGGGATGTTCGGCCGGGTGAGCGCGCTCGGCCAAGTGGGGGGCGTGCTCGCCGTTTGGGCGTTGCAGCTGGCTTGGTCGCCGTGGTGGCTTCGGCGGTTCCGCTTCGGGCCGCTGGAGTGGCTGTGGCGGACGGCGACGTACATGAGGCGGCAGCCGTTCCGAGCACGACCGGGGACGCCCGGAACGTGAGGCCGCTGCTGCGACTGGTCGGCTGGTCGGCCGCGCTGGCGGTCGTCCTCGTGCCGGCATCCCGGCGTTCGGGACCGCTGCCGGCCCTCGGCCCGCTCCTCGACCCGGTCCACGGGGTATGGAACGCGGCCTACTCCGCCGAGCTGCCCGAGTCGTCTTCCGCAACGGTGCCCGGACTCGGCGACAGCGTCCATGTCGTATACGACGATCGCCGGGTGCCCCACGTGTTCGCCTCCACGTCGTCCGACGCCTACAGGGCATTGGGCTACGTCGTCGCCCGCGACAGGCTCTTCCAGATGGAGACGCAGACCCGGGCGACGGCCGGCACGCTGTCGGAAGTCGCCGGCGAAGCGCTGGTCGAGATCGACGTGGAGGTGCGACGGCTGGGGTTGGCGGAGGCGGCGAAGCGTGACTTCGAGATGCTGGACAGGGACGACCCGCAGCTGGCGGAGGCGCTGCAGGCGTACGCAGACGGAGTGAACGCCTTCATCGGCGATCTGTCCCCTGGCGACAAGCCGTTCGAGTACCACCTCCTGGGCGCCGACCCCGCGCCTTGGGCGCCCGTGCACACCTTCTACCTCCTGAAGCGCATGGGATGGACGCTGGCCTTCGCGCCCGTGGAGCTGCTGAAGGAGAGGGTGGCCGCCCGGGTCGGTCCCCAAGCCGCCGACGCCCTCTTCCCCGCCGACGCCCCGATCCGGGAGCCCATCGTGCCGCATCGGGGAGCGCGATGGGTGGGCGCTCACGTCCCGCCGCCGGTCTTCCCGGACCCAGGCGAGGTGTCCAGTGCCAGCGGCTTCCCCCGCCCCGAGTCGCCCTCCCCCGTCCTGGGCAGCAACAGCTGGGCCGTGGCCGCTTCGCGCTCGGCCTCGGGCAACCCGATCCTGGCCGGCGACCCCCACCTCTCGCTCACCCTGCCCAGCACTTGGTACGAAGCGCACTTGGTGGTGACGGGCGAGATCGACGTGTACGGCGTCACCTTGCCGGGCGTCCCGGGGATCGTGATCGGCTTCAACCGCGACGTGGCCTGGACGTTCACCAACACCGGGGCCGACGTGCTCGACTACTACAGGGAGCGCCTCGACGACCCCGACGCCCCGTCGCGCTACCTCCTGGACGGCGAATGGACGCCGCTGACGATGCGGGTCGAGCACTTTCGCGGGCGCGACGGCGCGGTGATCAGGTCGGACACCGTGCGCAGCACCCATCGGGGTCCCGTCGTGGACGTGGACGGCGAAGCCATGTCCCTCCGCTGGACGGTGCTCGAAGGCCAGAACGAGCTGCGCTCCCTGATGGACGCGGCCAAGGCCCGTACGGTGGACGAGTGGCTGGACGCCATGTCGGCGTGGCACGCGCCGGCGCAGAACGGGCTCGTGGCGGGGCGGGACGGCGGCATCGCGGTCCAGAGCGCCGGCTACTTCCCGCTGCGGCCGCCCGGCGCGCGGGGCGACTCGGTGCAGGACGGCACCACCCGCGCCTCCGACTGGCTGGGCCGCACCGCCCGCTTCCCCGTCGCGAAGAACCCTTCGCAGGGGTACTTGGCATCGGCCAACCAACAGCCGTACGACCCGGACGCCGAGCCCGACTACCTGGGCGCGGACTGGCCGGAGCCGTGGCGTGCCCTCACGATCAACGAGCTCCTGCGCTACAGAGCGTCCCACAGCGCGGCGGAGCTGGAGGCGTACCAGACCCATCCGACGAGCATCCGCGCCCGAACCTTCCGGGCCTCGTTCCTGACGGTGGTGGACCAGATGGCGGAACAGGGTCGAGTCGCCCCGAAGGTGGCCGAGGCCGCCGGGATGCTGGAGGAGTGGGACGGTGGGTACGACCCGGCCAACGAGCGCGCCGTCCTCTTCGAGACGGCAATGGAGGCCCTGGAAGACGGCCTGTGGGACGAGCTGGCCGTTCCCGGCGACGACCGGCGCACGGCCACCCCCCGCGAGGACATTCTGTGGCTGCTGCTGGGCCAGCCCAACAGCCCCTGGTGGGACGACCGACGGACCCCCGCGACGGAGGACCGGGACGCCGTCGTGGCCGAGGCGCTGACTGCGGCGCTCGACGAGCTCCGGCGCGAACACGGCCCCGAGGACGGCGGGGGATGGGCGTGGCGCAACTTCGGACAACACAACATCCATCACCTTCTGCGGCTGCCCCCGCTCTCCCGCTTGAGGCTGTCCACAGCCAGCGGCCCCGGTCTCCTCAACCCGATGTCGGGAACGGGGACCCACGGCGCCAGCTGGCGGATGGTCGTCGAGCTGGGCGACCAAATGTCGGCGCGGGGAACCTACCCGGGCGGACAGTCGGGCAACCCGGCCAGCCGCGGCTACGACGACCGCCTCACTCACTGGGTCGCGGGCGAGCTGGAAGACCTGCGCTTCCCCCGCACCGAGGCGGAGCTGCGGGCCGCAGGGCTCGTGCGCGCGAAGCTGGTCCTGACCCCGCCGCGGCCGTGACCGCGCTCCTTCTCGGCGCCGCCGGCGTGGCAGCGGGAACGTGGGTCGGCGGCTGGGTCGCGTTGCCCGTTGCAGGCGCCTTCGCGGGCGCATGGCAGGGATGGCGCCTCCGCCGCAACGCCTCCACCAGTCGCCTGCGGGGCCCAGCCGCCACGGCCGCCCTCGCCGGCACCGCCGGTTGGGCCGTCCTCTTGCTGGCCGGGACAGTCCGCGGTCCCGTGGCCGAGGTGGCACACCTCGCCGGCGGCGTGCTCGGCGGTCTTCCAGGAGCAGCGTTCTTCGCGGTCACGCTCCTCTTCGCCGGGTTGCTGGCCGGTACCGGCGGCGGCGCGGCCGGAGCGCTCGTGCAGCTGGCGACCAACGCCGCTCCCGCGTCCCGCCAGGGAGAGTGACAGGCACCGCCATGGCCGACGACGTCCGTCGCGTCCTGGAGCGCGTCTTCGGGTACGCCGAGTTCCGAGGACAGCAGGAAGAAGTCGTCCGCCACACCGTGGGCGGCGGCGACAGTCTGGTCCTCATGCCCACCGGGGGCGGCAAGTCCCTCTGCTACCAGATCCCTTCGATCGTCCGCGACGGAACTGGCGTCGTCGTCTCGCCGCTCATCGCCCTCATGCGGGACCAAGTCGAGTCCCTCCAGCAAGCCGGCGTCCGGGCCGCCTGCCTCAACTCCAGCCTGCCCTACCGAGAAGTGCTGCAAGTCGAGTCCGCGCTGAGGGCAGGCCGCCTCGACCTTCTCTACGTCGCGCCCGAACGCCTGCTCGGGGACCGGACCTTCGAGCTGCTGTCCAACGTCCCCCTGGCCCTCTTCGCCATCGACGAGGCTCACTGCGTCTCCCAATGGGGACACGACTTCCGTCCCGAGTACCTTCGCCTCTCGGCGCTGCGGGAGCGCTTTCCCGGCGTCCCGCGGATCGCCCTCACCGCCACCGCCGACGAACCCACCCGCCGGGAGATCGTGGACCGGCTGGGACTGCGGGGCGCGCCCATCTTCGTCGACGGCTTCGACCGCCCCAACATCCGCTACTCGGTGGTTCCGAAGAACAACCCGCGCAAGCAGTTCCACGCCTTTCTCCGAGAGTGCCACCCAGGACGCTCGGGGATCGTGTACCGCCTGTCGCGAAAGGGGGTCGAAGACACCGCCGAATGGCTGCGCGACGCCGGCGTCGACGCCCTGCCCTACCACGCGGGCCTGGGCAAGCGGGAGCGCCAAGCGAACCAGGACCGCTTCATCCGGGAGGACGACGTGGTGATGGTGGCGACGATCGCCTTCGGCATGGGCATCGACAAGCCGGACGTGCGCTTCGTGGCCCACCTGGACCTTCCCAAGAGCATCGAGGCGTACTATCAGGAGACCGGACGCGCGGGACGGGACGGCGACCCCGCCGACGCCTGGATGGCGTACGGCTTGAAGGACGTCGTCATGCTCAGGCACATGGTC
Organism: Longimicrobiales bacterium; assembly: GCA_958296005.1. Classification (GTDB taxonomy): domain Bacteria; phylum Gemmatimonadota; class Gemmatimonadetes; order Longimicrobiales; family Gaopeijiaceae; genus CATQHQ01. Next base: position 583,494 of record CATQHQ010000002.1, on the reverse strand, counting down.
GAGAACTCGGACGCCGGGGATGCGCGCAAGCGTCTGGAGAGGCGCAAGCTGGACGCGCTCCTCGGCTACTGCGAGCTCACGACGTGCCGACGCCGGACGCTGCTGTCGTACTTCGGCGAGACGGTGCCCGAGCGATGCGGCAACTGCGACAACTGCTTGAGCCCAGTGGAGACGTGGAACGCCACCGAAGCTGCGCAGAAGGCGCTTTCCTGCGTGCACCGAACCGGCCAGCGCTTCGGCGCGGTATACGTCATCGACGTGTTGCGGGGCAGCGAGGCCGAGCGCATTCGACGTTTCGGCCACGACCAGCTCTCGACCTACGGCATCGGCAAGGAGATCGGCGCCTACGAATGGCGCTCGGTCTTCCGGCAGCTCGTGGCGCGGGGGCTTCTCAAGGTGGACATGGAAGGCTACGGGACGCTCAGCCTCACCGAGGCCAGCCGTCCGGTGCTCAAGGGCGAAGTCGAAGTGCACATGCGCCGCGACCTCCTCCCCAAGAGGGCCGCCAAGCCCCGCAAGCGGGCCGCACCACGTCCGACCGCCGATCCGTCGAAGTGGAGCGACGTCCTCTGGGAGGCCCTGCGCCAGCGGCGGACCGAACTGGCCAAGGCCCAGGGGGTTCCGCCGTACGTCGTCTTCCACGACGCCAGCCTCAGGGAGATGGTGGAGCAGCAACCTTCCACCTTGCAGGCGTTCGCCGAGATCTCCGGCGTGGGCGAGACCAAGCTGGAGCGCTACGGCGAAGCGTTCATAGCCGTGATCCGCGCCCACGCGTCGCCTCCTGAGAAAGCAGGAGCAGCCGCGACGGAGCAGGCGTAGCCCGGAGCCGGAGCGCGGCCGGCCCGACCCGAACGTGGTTTGGCAGAGATCGTTTCCCGGGAGTAGCTTGCACGCTCCCATCCCGCACCTGAAGGAGCCGCAATGTCCCCGACCAAGACTGGCGTGCCCCGTGCCGGCCCGGGCGCGGCCCTCGACCGCGCCGAGACGGCCCGCTACGCCCGCCACCTGGTCCTCCCCGAAGTGGGAAGAGAGGGGCAGGAGCGCCTCAAGGCGGCTCGGGTGCTGCTGGTCGGCGCCGGAGGACTGGGCTCGCCTGCAGCGCTGTACCTGGCTGCCGCCGGAGTGGGCACGCTGGGCGTCGTGGACCCGGACGTCGTGGACGTGACCAACCTCCAGCGGCAGATCCTCCACGGCACCTCGGACCTGGGCGGTCTCAAGGTGGCATCCGCCAAGGAGACCCTCCACGACGTCAACCCCCATGTTCACGTCGAGCCCTACCCGGAGAAGCTCACCTCCGACAACGCGATGGAGATCGTGGCGGAGTACGACGTGGTCGTGGACGGAAGCGACAACTTCCCGACCCGCTACCTCGTCAACGACGCCTGCGTGCTGTCGGGCAGGCCCAACGTCTACGGCTCCGTGTACCGCTGGGAGGGCCAGCTGGCCGTCTTTGGTGTGGAGGGCGGCCCCTGCTACCGCTGCCTCTTTCGGGAGCCGCCGCCGCCGGGGATGGTCCCCAACTGCGCGGAGGCGGGAGTCTTCGGGGCGCTGCCCGGCGTGATCGGCGCCGCCCAGGCGATGGAGACGATCAAGCTCCTGCTGGACGTGGGCCAGCCTGTGGCCGGCCGCCTCCAGATATTCGACGCCCTGGCCTACCGTTGGCGCGAGATCGAAGTCCGCCGCGACCCCGGCTGTCCGGTTTGCGGCGACCGGCCGACGGTAACCGCGCCAGTGGACTACGACCTCTTCTGCGGCACCGCGCCAACGGCGACCCCGGGCCGGGACGAGAACGGCGTGGCACAGCTCGACCCAGGCGACCTGATTGCGGTCATGACCGGCAACACCTCCCGCACTTGGGATCCCGCAGACCTTCTGAGGCTCAACCTCGCTTGGGATCCCACAGACTATCCAGACCTCGGTTTCGCCCGTCCCTTCCTGCTGGACGTCCGCGAACCAATCGAGTGGGACGCGATGAACCTTGCCAGACTAGGGGCGGTCCTCGTGCCGATGGGCCAAGTCCCCGAGCGCCTGGACAAGATCCCTCGCGGCCGCCCGGTCGTGGTGTACTGCCACAGCGGCGTCCGCAGCCTCGAAGTCGCCAACTTCCTGGCCGCCCAGGGCTACGACGAGGTGCGGAACCTGGAGGGTGGAATCGCAGCCGTCCTGGAGACGAACCCGGAGGTCCTGGGCCTCGGAGAGTGATGGACGAGCGGGGCGACAAGAACGCGCGCCGACCGAGCTCCGGCGAGCCAGTCGGGCACGACGACGCGGCTCAGCGAGAGCGGCTCGCGCGAGAAAGGCTCGCCGAGGAACGACTCGCCGAGATGCGGGTCCGGCTGGCCGAAGCGATCGTCGGGCGCAGGGAGGTTCGTCTGGTCTACGGCTCGGATCTGACCCTTCGGCTGGTCCTGCCCCACGCCATAGGGGTCGGCACTGCCGGCAATCCGCTGCTCCTCGCATGGCAAGTCGGCGGCGGAAGCCGAACCTCCCCCACCGGCTGGAAGCACTTCGCCCTCGCCCGCGTGAGGGGCTTCGACGTGTCCGACGCGACGTTCCGCGGCTTCGCTCCCGGCTACGACCCGGACAACCCCAGCTTTGCCGACGTTTGGCGGGCTCTCTGATCCGAAGGCCCGTCCAAGCCTCTCCCCGCCCTGTCCAGGCCTCTCCCCGCCTACGCCGCCGCTTCCACCGCCTGCAGGCACCCCCGCCCAGCGAGCGAAGCAAAGCCGGAGCCCGCCACGATGATGTGGTCCAGCACGGGGATGCCCAGCTGGTCCCCGGCTGCCGCCAGCTGTCGGGTCACCCGCACGTCCTCCGAAGACGGCTCCGGATTCCCGGAGGGGTGGTTGTGGACCAGGATCAGCGCCGCCGCCCGCAACACGATGGCGTCCCGAAAGACCTCCCGGGGGTGGATCAGGGACGCGTCCAGGATTCCACGGGTCACTTGGCGCTGGCAGATCGGTCCGTTCTGCGAGTTCAGGAGCAGGACGTGGAACTCCTCGTGGTCCAGGTGGGCCAACGACGGCGCAAAGATCTCGTGCACGTCCTGAGGACCCGTGACCGGCCCCTCGGGCGTCGAACGGGCCGACGCCACCCTTCTCCCCAACTCGACGGCCGCCACGATCCGCGCAGCCTGGGCAGGACCGATTCCGGCGATCCCCGTCAAGCGCCCCAAGTCGATCCGGGCCAAGTCGCGTAGCCGTCCCCCCGACAGCGCCAGCACCTGCTCCGCCAGCTCCCACGCCGCCGTGGTACCCGTCCCGGACCCGATCACCAGCGCCAGGAGCTCCTGCTCGGAGAGGGGACCCGGTCCGTAGCGCCGAAGCCGCTCCCTGGGCCGAGCCTCCGGCGGCCGGGCGGCGCCTCCTACGCCAGCGCCCCGTGGCACTTCTTGTACTTCCGTCCGCTGCCGCAGTGACAAGGTGCGTTTCGCCCCGGCGTCTTCGTGGCCGTCACCGGCGCGCTCGGCCTCGATCCTCCCCGGTTCGTAGCCAGCCGCCGCACGTCGGGACCGGCGCTCCCATCGACGGCGCCCGCACCGAGCCCGCCGGTTCCGCCGTCGCCCCCGGCTCGGGGGCCACCACCGGGCCCGACCTGCACCCCCGGCACCGCCATCCCCATGGAGTCCACGGCCCGGGCCGCCGGACGGCTCGAGGTGCCCGGTCCCCGCCTTCTCCCAGCGGCCGTGCGGGCCGTGCCGCGGGATCCGGTCGTGCCCGCGCCCCCGCTTGCAGCCGGGCCCTGCCCCGGCGTCTCCGACGGCCCCGAGTAGGACAACCGCCGCTGCTGCCCCGCCGCCGGGTAGCGCATCGCGGGGCGCTGCTCCAGCCGCACCCGGAAGAGCTGCTGGGTGACGGTCCGCCGGATGTCGTCCATGAGCCCGACGAACATCTCGTAGGCTTCCTTCTTGTACTCGACCAGCGGGTCCTTCTGTCCCCACCCTCGGAAGCCAATCGACGCCTTCAGGTGGTCCAAGTCGTAGAGGTGGTCCTTCCACTTGCCGTCGATCGTCGAGAGCATGACGAACCCCATGACCCGCTCCCGGAGCTCGCCGAACGATTCGATCTTCCGGTCGAAGGACTCGCGCACCGTGTTCTCGGCCGCTTCCAACACCTCTGTTCGTTCCAGCTCCCCCGGCTCGTCCTCGTTCTCCAAGGGCGGAAGCACCGTGTGAAGGTCCAGCAGCATCCGCTGCCGCAACCCCCCCACGTCTTCCGGTTCGGCCTCGGGCAGGTGGCTCTCGAACGCCGCTTCCATCGTGTGGCGGACCATCTCCCACAGTTCGCTCTTCAGGTCCTCCCCGCCCTCCAGGGCGAAGAGCCGCAGGTCGTAGATCACCTCCCGCTGCTGGTTCATCACGTCGTCGTAGTCCAGCAGACGCTTCCGGGCTTCGAAGTTGTTCCCTTCCACCCGCTTCTGCGCCCGTCCGATCGACTTGGTGACCAACGGATGGGTGATCACCTCGCCTTCTTCGGCGCCCATCCGCTCCATCGCCTTGGCGATCCGCTCCATGCCGCCGAAGAGCCGCATCAGGTCGTCTTCCAGCGAGAGGAAGAACTGGGACGCGCCCGGGTCCCCCTGCCGGCCCGCCCGGCCCCGCAGCTGCCGGTCGATGCGTCGGGCCTCGTGCCGCTCCGACCCCAGGATGTGGAGCCCGCCGTCCTCGACCAAGTGGTCGTCGGGCTTCCCGTCCAAATCCTCCCATCGGTTGGGGTCGGTGGTCGCGACCGCCTCCAGCTCCAGTCCCCGCTCCTGGGCCCACGCCACGGTGCGCGGCTCGGTGACGCCTGGGCCCAGTTTGATGTCCGTGCCCCGGCCAGCCATGTTCGTGGCGATCGTCACGGCCCCGGGGCGCCCCGCCTCGGCCACGATCTCCGACTCCCGCTTGTGCTGCTTGGCGTTGAGGACGTTGTGGCTCAGCCCCCGCCGACGAAGCATCCGGGACAGGGTCTCGGACACTTCCACGTTGGTGGTCCCCACCAGCACGGGCAGGTCGAGGCGGTTGAGGCGCTCGATCTCGTCCATGATCGCCGTGTACTTCTCCCGCTTGGTGCGGAAGATCAGGTCGTCGCGGTCGTCCCGAGCGATCGGCCGGTTCGTGGGGATCACCGCCACGTCGAGTCCGTAGATCTGGTGGAACTCGGTCTCCTCCGTCTCCGCGGTGCCGGTCATTCCCGCCAGCTTGTCGTACATGCGGAAGTAGTTCTGGATCGTGATCGTGGCGAGGGTCTGGGTCTCGCCTCGCACCTCCACCCCTTCCTTGGCCTCCACGGCCTGGTGAAGCCCGTCGCTCCAGCGGCGTCCCGGCATCTGCCGCCCCGTGAATTCGTCCACGATGACGACTGCCCCGTCGTCGCCGATGATGTACCGCTCGTCCTTGTGGAAGAGGGTGTACGCCTTGAGGAGCTGGTGGATCACGTGTATCTGCTGCGACTTGTCGGCGTATTCGGCTTCCAGCGCCGTGATCCGCGCGCGCTTCTCCTCCAGCGAGAGCTCCTCGTCCTCCTGAACTTCGCCCATGACCTCCGACAGGTCGGGCACCACGAAGGCGTCGGGGTCCCCCGGCGAGAGCTCGTCCAGCCCATGGTCCGAGAGGTGGACGTTGCTCCCCTTCTCGTCCATGGCGAAGAAGAGCATCTCGTCGATCTCGTACAGGCGCTTCTCCCGCATGTAGTCGCCCTCGACCTTCTCCACCAGCTTCACCACTGACGGCTGGTCGGCGAAGAGCTTCATGAGCCGCTTGTTCTTGGGCGCGCCCCGCTTCGCCGCCAGCAGCTTCTCGCCGGCCTCGTAGTCCCCCTCCTCGCCTTCCTCCGCCAGCCGCTTCTCCGCCTCCGCGATCATGGCGCCGACTTTGCGGGACTGCTTGCGGAAGAGTCCGCCTACGACCGGCGCCATCTGCTTGAAGGGCGTGGAGGTGTCCCGACTCACCGGCCCGGAGATGATCAGCGGCGTCCTGGCCTCGTCGACCAGGATCGAGTCCACCTCGTCGATGATGGCGTAGTGGTGGCGCCGCTGGACCCGCTGCTCCATGGAGTGGACCATGTTGTCCCGCAGGTAGTCGAAGCCGAACTCGTTGTTCGTCCCATAGGTGATGTCGGCGTTGTAGGCCGCCCGCCGCTGAGGGGACCCGGGCTCGTGGAGGTCGATGCACCCCACGGTCAGGCCCAGGAGGCCGTAGATCGCCCCCATCCACTCCGCGTCCCGCTGTGCCAGGTACGAGTTCACCGTGACCAGATGAGCCCCCCGACCCGCCAGGGCGTTCAGGTACAGGGGCATGGTGGCCACAAGCGTCTTCCCCTCCCCCGTGGCCATCTCGGCGACGCGCCCCCGGTGGAGCTGGATCGCGCCGATCAGCTGCACGTCGTAGGGAACCATGTCCCACTCCAGCAGCTGGCCCGTGACCCGCACCTGCCGGCCCACCAGTCGCCGGCACGCCTCCTTCACCACGGCGAACGCCTCCGGCAGGATCTCTTCCAGAGCCTCTGCCAGCGCCTCGCCGAAGCGCTCCTCCAGCTTCCCGATCTCCAGGCTCAGCGCCTCTCGCTCGCTGGGCTCGTCGCTCTCCCGCTTCCGCTCCCGGGCCGCTTCGGTCGCGTCCAGGACGTCTTGGACGCTCTCGCCGATCCGCTCCCGGAACTCGTCGGTCTTCGCCCGCAGGGCGTCTTCCGACAGCTCCGCCAGGGCGGCGCCGTGCTCGTTGATGCGAGCGACGAGGGGCCCCAGCCGCCGGACCTCCCGGCCGTGGCGGGAGCCGACGATCTTCTTGACGATTCCTTTGATCATTCTGCGTTTCGGACCTCTCTCGTACCGGAGGGTGTCCGCCTGTGGGGGCCGCTCGCCCGTCCGAACCCGGCGGTTCGGCGGCTGTAGAGCCCTTCGCTTTCAATTATGGACGCGACTTGGGGCGGCAACATGGCTGCTTGGGCCTTTCTTTCCGCCACCTGCTTCCGAACCTCCGAAGAAGAAAGATCGACCACTCGGGGCAGCAGCACGACTCGGGGCCGCGGCTTCATGCCCTCGGTGGTCCCGGGGGGAGCCGCCCCTTTTCGGGCCACTGCCACCAACGTGGCCAGCTGCTCGATAACCGCCGGCGCCTTCCACGACGGGAACCCCGGCAGCAGGTCCGCTCCCACGATCAGGAAGAGCTGCCAGCCGGGGTGAGCGGCCGTCAGCGCCCGCAGCGTATCGACGGTGTAGGAGATGCCGCCGCGCTCCAGCTCCAGGTCGCACACCTCGAAGCCGGGCTCGCCGCGGATCGCCGCCTCCACCATCCGCCGCCGCACGTCGGCGCGAGCGAACACTCGGCCCGGCTTGTGCGGAGGGACCGCTGCCGGCACCCATAGGACCCGCTCCAGCGAGGCACCCTCCGCCGCCGCCCGGGCGACAGCCAAGTGCCCCGAGTGAGGCGGGTCGAAGGTGCCGCCGAAGACCCCTACGCGGGGTCCGCCGTCCATTCCCGCGCCACGTCCTTCCCGTCGGCAGTGGGAGGCGCACGGCTCCGGGCCGACGTGGCGGTGTCGCTCGTCGCAGCCCGATCGAGCGCTTGGGCCTCCGGCGAATTGGGGTATGCGTCGCGCAGCCTGGCCGTGAACTCGTCGAGCTGCTCCGCCCAGCCCCACTCTTCGTAGATGTCGATCAGCCGGGCCATCGCCTGAGGCGCGGCGCCAGTGCCCGCAAAGGACTCCACCAAGTCCAGGAACACGAGCTCCGCCGACTCCAGAATGCCCCTCTGGAAGTAGAAGTGGCCTTCGCCGTACGCCTTGGCCGCCAGCTTGTCGTGCATATCGAAGGCGATCGCCGCCGCCGAGTCCCCGACCGGCGTGCCGGGGAAGTCGGAGGCCACGTTCTGACACGTAGTGCGTGCCTGCCCGGTATACTGCTGGTCCCGCTGGGGGTGGGGCGACATGGCGGCGTAGGACCGGCACAGCCCCATCCACGCTTCGGGCGCGCGCTCGTCGTCCGGGTGAACTTGCACGATCCGGGTGAACTCGGAGACCGCGCTCAGGTACTCCTCGTCGGCGTAGAACGCCCCCGCCAGGTAGTGTCGCGCCGCCACCGTGCTGTCGAAGCCGGGAAAGGTCAGGACCAACCGCTCGAACGTCCTCCGCGCCTCGTCCCACTCCTCCGCCTCGAAAGCTCCTTGCCCGTGCTCGAAGAGCTGCTCCGCCGTCCAGCCGGCAAAGGGCGGCGCCGAGGAGCACGCCGCTCCGAGAAGCCCCGCAAGCACCGCCAACGCCGGGCCGGCGGATGCGTCCGTCCTCAGCACCGCGCGTCTCCGTCGCCGAACCGGATCGCGTTCTCCCGGTCTTGCGCTCTCCGAGCCAAGTCGTTCAACCCCGCCACCCCCACGCGTGCGACCATTCGGTACGCGCCCACCGCATCCTCGCACATCCCCAGCTCCTCGTACGTCTCGCCCAGCTTGTAGTACGCCTGGGGACGCAGGCTCCTCGGCTCGCCGAACTCGTCCAAGAAGACGCTCAGGTGCCGGACGACTTCTTCCAGGTCCCCTTCCTCCTCGCGCTCCAGAGCAAGCTCGTAGTGGCATCTCCCTTCGTTCGAACGCACCTCCGCCTCCCGCCGCGACGCCAGCTCCCGAAGCCGCTGGTAGTACTCGAGGGCTCGCGCGCAGTCGCCGATCTCTTGGTATGCCCGGCCCGTCGCATAGACCTCGTCCGGGTCCTCGACGCCGGTTCCCCGGGTCCACAGCGCCAGAGCCCGGACGTGCTCGCCCGTTTCCTGGTAGTGGCGGGCCAGAGGCGCGGCCAACTCGTCCACCCCGGCGCCCGGCCGGAACGCTGCGGCGACCTCCCTGGCGTAGGCGGCGCCGTAGCTGTCTCCCTCCGCGTTCAGGTCCTTGGCCAAGGTCAGGAAGTCCGCCGCCGCTTGGTCTGCGTAGGCGCCGTCCCCGACCACCGCCGCTCGGTAGTGCGACTGGGCTTCGTCCACCCGCCCCAGCACGACGTAGACGTGGGCTGCCCGAACCAAGTTCTCGGCCGTGGAGTCCTCGCGAACGGCCAGGAGGTACTCGGCCAGCGCCTGCTCGTGGTCTCCCTGCGCGAACGCCCGGTCTCCCCGCGACAGAGCCGTAGTCTGTCCCGGACCCGGACCGCAACCCGCAACCAGAACCGGCACTACCGTGGCCAGGAACAGTGCTTCGGCCAAGGGCAGGGAGGTGGCCCAGGGCGCCGCGCCGCCCGCGATGACGGTCGGCCGCTCGCGACCCGCTGCGTGTCGCTGATCTCTCCGCGGTCTCATTGCCTGAATCTAACGAATCGGACTCCGGACCCGGTTTCATCATCTCCGGGCCCCCGACGCCGCTACGCCGGGAGTCCGCCGGTGTTTCCCGTGATCGGGAGCGTGCGCGACCGGACGTCCCTTCCCGCCTCCATCAGCCCACGGAAATAGGGAATCGTCTTCCTCAGGCCCATCCGCAGGTTGATCTTCGGCGTCCATCCCAGCTTCAAGCGCGCCATCGAAATGTCCGGGCACCGCACGATCGGATCGTCCGGCGGAAGCGGCAAGTAGGATACGGGCAAGCTATTGCCCGTTTCTTCCACGACCAGCTGCGCGAGCTCGAGGATCGTGAATTCGTTCGGGTTTCCGATGTTGACGGGCCCAACGCAGCTGGCGCCGAACAGCCGGCAAAGCCCGTCGATCTGGTCGGTCACGTAGCAGAACGATCGGGTCTGGGCCCCGGTGCCGTACACGGTCAAGGCCTCGTCCCGCAGGCTCTGGACGATGAAGTTGGAGACGACCCTGCCGTCTCCCGGCCGGACCCGGGGACCGTAGGTGTTGAATATCCTGGCGATCCCGACATCCAGGCCATAGGTGCGGCGGTAGGCCATCGTCAGCGCCTCTGCGTAGCGCTTGGCCTCGTCGTAGACGCCCCGGGGGCCGATCGGGTTTACGTTGCCCCAGTAGTTCTCCGGCTGGGGATGAAACTTGGGGTCGCCGTAGACCTCGGAGGTCGATGCCAGCAGGAAGCGAGCGCCGTGACGCCGGGCGATCTCGAGGACGTTGTGGGTTCCTTGTCCGCCTACCTTCAGCGTCTCGATCGGCAGCTCGAGGTAGTCCACGGGGCTAGCAGGCGACGCGAAGTGGAGGATTCCATCCAGCCGCCCTTCCACGTCGAAGGGCTCGGTGACGTCGTGCTCCATCAGGCTGAAGCGGGCCTCGTTCGCCAAGTGGGCCAAGTTCTCTCGAGCGCCCGTGACGAAGTTGTCGACTCCCACCACCTCCCAGCCGTCGGCGAGGAAGCGGTCAACCAAGTGGGAACCGAGGAAGCCCGCGGCCCCGGTGATGAGCACCCGCACCTCTACGCTCCGCCGTCCACCGGCAGGATCGGAGGCCGGCCCACCGAGTGGTACTCGAACCCCCGCCTGCCCATCTCGCCCGGATCGTAGAGGTTGCGCCCGTCGAAGACGACCGGCGTTCGCATCAGCCTCCGCATCGCCTCGAAGTCCGGCCGCCGGTACTGCTGCCACTCGGTGTGCACTACCAGCGCATCGGCACCGTCAAGAGCTTCGTAGTCGTGGCTTCGGTACTCGATCGCTTCGCCCACGATCCGCTTCGCTTCTTCGATCGCGACCGGGTCGTGGACCACCAGCTTGGCGCCGCGCTTCAGCAGGCCGCGGATCGTCACCAGGCTGGGCGCCTCCCGCATGTCGTCCGTGTCCGGCTTGAACGCCAACCCCCACATCGCGAAGACCAAACCCTCCATGTCGTCCCCGAACCGCGCCACGGCCTTCTCCAGAAGAACCGCCTTCTGGCCCTCGTTGAAGTTGTCCACCGCCTCCACGATCGCCGGGTCCAGCTCCATGTCCCGCATGGTGCGGGCCAGCGCCTTCACGTCCTTCGGGAAGCACGACCCTCCGTATCCCACGCCGGGGGAGAGGTGAGTGGGACCGATCCGCCGGTCGGTGCTGATCCCACGCCGAACCATGTCCACGTCGGCACCCACCCGTTCGCACAGCGCGGCGATCGCGTTGATGAAGCTGATCCGGGCCGCCAGCATCGCGTTGGCGGCGTACTTGGTGATCTCTGCCGACGCCGAGTCCATGATCACGACCTCCCGGTCGGCGCCCGCGAAGGGCGCGTACAGGTCTCGCAGCACCTCGGCCGCTCCCGGGTCGTCCACCCCGATCACCACCCGGTCCGGCCGCATGAAGTCGCGCACTGCGACGCCTTCCCGCAGGAACTCCGGGTTCGAGCAGACATGTGCGACATGGGGGGTCTCGGCTTCCACCACCTTCCGAACCCGCTCCACCGTTCCCACGGGCACCGTGCTCTTGGTGACGACGATCCGTTCTCCGTCCATCGCCCGCCCAATGGCGCACGCCGCGTCAAGGACGTGCTGCAGGTCGGCGGAGCCGTCCTCGTTGGGCGGCGTTCCTACGGCGATGAAAACCACGTAGGAGCGTCGAACGGCCGCCGCCACGTCCGTGGTGAAGAGAAGCCTCCCTTCGGCCAAGTTGCGGCGAACGATCTCCTCTAGACCTGGCTCGTAGAAGGGCACCTGTCCGTTCTGCAGCTTGGCGATCTTGTCCTTCAGGATGTCCGCGCACACGACTGCATGGCCGGTTTCGGCCAGGCACGCACCCGTGGTCAGCCCCACGTAGCCGGTGCCTACGACGGCAATGTTCACGCGACTGCTCAATCTATCTCCTTGAGGATCCCGCCGGACCCGGGGTTCGCATACTCTCCCGACTCGATCCTGCGCCACCACCATTCGTTGTTCTGGTACCACGCCACCGTTTCCCGGAGGCCTGCTGCCAGGCCCACCTGCGGAGCCCATCCCAACTCCCGCATCGCCTTCGACGGATCCACGGCGTAGCGACGATCGTGCCCCGGCCGGTCGGCCACCAGCGTCACCAGCTTCCGGGCCGCCCCCGTTTCCTCGACGATCCGGTGGACGATCCACGAATTGGTGCGCTCCGCCTCCGCTCCGAAGTTGTACGCCTCTCCCGCTCGTCCCCGCTCCAGAGCGGCTAGTATGCCCCGGCAGTGGTCGCGCACGTGGATCCAGTCTCTGACGTGAAGGCCGTCCCCGTAGAGCGGGAGAGACGTCCCTCGAATCGCGTTGGTGATCGACAACGGCACCAGCTTCTCGGGAAACTGGTACGGGCCGTAGTTGTTGGTGCACCGGGTAACCACCACGTCCAGCCCGTACGTCTCGTGGTAGGCCATCGCCAAGAGGTCGCCGCCGGCCTTGCTCGCCGAGTACGGCGACCGGGGCGCCAGGGGGGTCTCCTCGGTGAACCGCCCGTCCTTGCCCAGCGATCCGTAGACCTCGTCCGTGGACACCTGAACGAACCGGGAAGTTCCAGCATCCAGGGCAGTCGCGAGGAGGGTTTGGGTCCCCAGCACGTTCGTCCTGACGAACGGCGCGGCGCTGACGATGGAGCGGTCCACGTGGGACTCGGCGGCGACGTTCACGATCGCGTCCGCACCGGCGGCCAGCTCCCGTACCAGTGGCTCGTCGCAGATGTCGCCGTGAACGAAGCGGTGCCGTTGCTCGTCAGCCAAGTCCTTCAAGTTGTCCAGGTTTCCAGCGTAGGTAAGCGCGTCCAGGTTGACGACCCGATGGCTGGTCTCGGTCAGAAGAAGCCGAACCAGATTGGAGCCCACGAATCCCGCTCCGCCAGTGACCAGCAGCTTCACGACGCCTCTCCGCTCTTCGCCGGCGCAGGCCGGGTCCGGCGCAGCACCGGGGCGTCGGTCTCGGCCACTAAGCGCGTGGCTCGGTAGAGGGACGCGACCGTTCCAGCGTCGGTCCACCATCCCGACAACACTCGGTGGGACATGTCGCCCATCTCGATGTACAGGTTGTTGACGTCCGTGATCTCCAGCTCGTTGCGCTCCGACTTCTCCAGCGCGCGAATCATCGCGAAGACCTGATCGTCGTAGAAGTAGCACCCGGTCACCGCCAAGCTGGAAGACGGCGCCTCGGGCTTCTCCGCGATTCGCCTCACCCGATGTCCCTCCAGTTCGGCCACCCCGAAGCGGTGCGGATCCGGGACGGCCTTCAGCAGCACCATCGCTCCCCGGCGATGGGCGCGGTAGGCGGAGACGGCTGGTGCCAGAGAGTCCTGGAAGATGTTGTCCCCCAAGATCACCACCACCGGCTCCGAGTCCGCGAAGTGTTCCGCCAGCCCCAACGCCTCCGCGATCCCGCCGTGCCCTTCCTGATAGGCGTAGTTGATGTGGTCCAGCCCGAACGCCTTCCCGTTGCCCAGCAATCGAAGGAAGTCCCCCGCGTAGCTTCCTCCCGTTACTACCATGATCTCCCGAATGCCCGCGTGCACCAGCTGCTGCAGTGGGTAGTAGATCATCGGCCTGTCGTACACCGGCAGGAGGTGCTTGTTGGTGACCAGCGTCATGGGACGCAGGCGGCTGCCCATCCCTCCGGCCAGCACCACGCCCTTCACGGGCCGGCGCCTCCCCGCTCAGCTTGCTCCTTCTCCGCCAGGTATGCTGCCAGTGCGTGCCGCCAGTTGGGCATGGGCCGGCGCAACAGCGCTTCCGTCGCCGATATGTCCAGAACCGACCACCGAGGACGCGGCGCCGCGGCACCGAACTCCTCGGTGCCCACGGGATCCACCGTGGCGGTCACGCCCCCGAGCCGAAGCGCTTCCTGCGCCAGCTCGCACCAAGTGGCCCGCCCGGCGCAGGCAACGTGATGAACGCCCTCCCGGCCCGCACACGCAAGCTCTGCCAGAGCCCGGGCCAGTTCCTCCGTCCACGTCGGCCGCCCCGTCTGGTCGTCCACGATCCGAACGCGTTCGCCCCTTCCGGCCCGGGCAAGCATGGTGTCCACGAAGTTCCGCCCTCCGGCCCCGAACAGCCAGCTGGTGCGAGCAATCAGGTGACGTGCTCCCGATCGCCGCACCGCGATCTCGCCCGCCAGCTTCGACTTGCCGTAGACGTTGCAAGGCGCCGTTGCGTCGCCGGGGCGGTACGGGACCGCCGAGTCGCCGGAAAAGACGTAGTCCGTCGAAGGATAGACGATCAGCGCGTCTGCCGCTGCGGCTGCCGCCGCCACGTTGGCCGCCCCGCGTTCGTTCACCGCGAAGACTTTCTCCGGCTCCGACTCGGCCCGGTCCACAGCGGTATACGCCGCGCAGTGGAACACCACGTCCGGCGCCGCACTTCGCACCGCCCTGTGCACGGCGTCCCTCCGTGCGACATCCAGATCCCGGTGCTCCATGGCTTCCGCCCGAAACCCGCTCCGGCGCAGAACGCGCAACAAGGCGTGTCCGAGCAACCCCCCGGACCCGGTGACAAGCGCGTTCACGCGACGACTTAGATGCTGGCGGAAGCGATCGCCTTCCTGGCGGCCCCCGGCATCTCTCCGATCGCACCGCCTTTCACGATCCATCGCTGCGGCGTGGAGGTGCCCGTCGTGGCGGCCACGGAAGCGGTGGCGTTCCTGGCGTCCACCAAGACCCTGGACAGCCGGAATATCCGCTCGTAGTCGAAGCACGAGTGATCCGCAACGATCACCACCGCGTCGGCCCCCCTGAGCGCTGCGTCGGAGAGCTGCACGGAGGTCGCATCCCGATCGGGCGCAATTTTCCACTCCGGCACATACGGATCGTGATACTGGACCTGGGCGCCGTCCCCTTCAAGAATGTCGAGTATCTCCAGCGCCGGCGACTCCCTCGCGTCGCCCACATCCTTCTTGTAGGCCACACCCAGAATCAAGACGCGCGAACCGTTGACCGCCTTGCGCGCGCCGTTGAGCGCTTCCCGAACCTTGCCGGCCACGAACGCCGGCATCCCCCAGTTGATCTCCGACGCCACTTCGATGAACCGGGTGCGGTAGTCCATCGTCCGCATCTTCCACGAAAGGTAGTGAGGGTCCACCGGAAGGCAGTGTCCACCCAGCCCGGGACCCGGCGTGAACTTCATGAAGCCGAACGGCTTCGTGGCGGCCGCGTCGATGATCTCCCAGATGTCCAGCCCCAGGCGGTCGGCAATGATCGCCATCTCGTTCACGAGTCCGACGTTCACCGCCCGGAAGGTGTTCTCCAGGATCTTGGCCATCTCGGCGGCTTCCAGCGAGGAAACCGGGACCATGCGATCCACGAACCGGGAGTAGAAGCCCTCCGCTGCCCGAGTGCACTCGGGCGTGACCCCGCCCACGACCTTTGGAATGTTGCGGGTCCCCCACGTGTCGTTGGCCGGGTCCACGCGCTCGGGAGAGAAGCACAGGAAGAAGTCCGCGCCCGCGCGGAGACCCTCCCGGGACAGGATCGGCAGTACCACGTCCCGCGTCGTCCCAGGATACGTGGTGGACTCCAGGACGATCAGCTGTCCCTTCGAGAGGTGGGCACCTACGGCTTCCGCGGCCGCCAAGACCGCCGAGATGTCCGGGTCTCTGGTCTTCGACAGCGGCGTGGGGACGCAGATGGAAACGGCGTCGCACTCCCCCAGCATCGACATCTCGGTCGTCGCACTCAGCAACCCGTTCCGCCGAACTTCCACCAGCTCCTCGTGGCTCACGTCGGGGATGTGGCTTCGACCCTGCTCGACGCCGGCCACGACTTCCGGAGCGATGTCGAAGCCGACGACGCGGATACCGGTTCTGGCCGCCTCCACGGCAAGCGGCAGGCCTACGTACCCGAGGCCGACCACCCCGAAGACGACATCTCCCGTCGCCAGCTTGGCGATGCTCGCTTCCCGCCCGCCGGCGACGCCCAAGGACAACCCGGGCGGTCTCTTCATCGGCTTGGCTGGCGCGGCCCGCGCGTCAGGAGGAAGACCCGGCGCCTTGGTCGGCAGGATCTGCGGAGTCGGCCTCCGTCAGGGACATGACCTCCAAGAAGCTCTCGGCGAACTCCGCCTGGAAACGGTCCGAGTCTTGAGGGAACGCGCCTGCGTCGTCCCAGTCCGCCAGAATGGAATCGGACATCGCCTGGACGTTGCCGGTGATCGTCACCGGAACGCCCACGGTCACCGTGACCGAATCGGCCCGGACGGCATCCGACAGATGAATCAGGTACGGGTTGCCAAAGGCTTCCCCCAACGCCGTCCAGAACGCGTGGGGTCCGAGCGTACTGGTCACGGGAACTTCGACCAGCGTGATCTCCTGGCCCATGTAGGCGCTCGTGTTGGCGAAGAACTCCGCCAGCGGCACCTGGTTGCCGAGCTCCGCCTCGTCGGCTGGCGCGTCGGCGGGGGACTCCGTGGGCTCCGCCGTGATGGAGAGCCAATACAGGAAGCCCGCTATGACCAGGAAGCTCAGTATCATCAGCGGAACGCCGGGGCTGACGGCGCCGGCCCTGGATTTCGGAAACGCTTCCATCTGCCCTCTACCTTGTCCTGTTGGAATCCGCTGGAACCACGATCGGTTCGAAACCGTGTCCACTTAGGGGAATTCTATTGCACAAGCTCGATCAGCGCCATTTCCGCCGCGTCGCCCTTGCGGTTGCCGAGCTTGAGAATGCGGGTGTAGCCGCCGGGACGCTCGGCGTAGCGAGGTCCGATCTCGTCGAAGAGCTTCGCCAGCACGTCTCGCTCGGCGATCCGCCGCGCCGCCAGTCTCCGTGCGTGAAGGTCGCCCCGTCGCGCCAAGGTAATCAGCCGTTCGGCATACGGCCGCAGCTCCTTCGCCCGGGCGGTGGTGGTGGTGATCCGCTCGTGGCGGAAAAGGGACGCCGCCAAGTTCCTCAGCAACGCCTTTCGGTGGCTGGGCGACCGCGACAGGTTCCGGCCCTTCTTGCGGTGACGCATCGCTCTTCCCCTCCTACTCGGCGGCGTTGGCGGCTTCGGGCGTCGGGGCAGCGTCAGCGGATCCGTCTGCGTCCGCCGGACCCACGGCTTGGGACGGATCGGAGGCCTGGCCGTCCACGAAGTAGAGTCTTCCGTCTGCCAGCGCCTTCATCTTCATCCCGAAGTGCAGGCCGTGCTGTCGAAGGAAGGTGGTGATCTCGTCCAGGGACTTGCGGCCAAAGTTGTCGATGTCCAGCATCTCGCTCTCGCTGTGGCTCACCAACTGGCGCAACGTCCGGATCTGCTTCTTGTGAAGGGAGTTCCGAGACCGGACGCTGAGCTCGGCAAGATCGTCCACGTCCTTCTGGACGAGCTGCGCCAGCTGTTGGGGAACCAACGCCGGCTCGGGCTTCTTGACCACCGGAGGGCCGCCTTCGTTGAAGTACAGCATGTACTGAAGGTGCCGCCTAACCAGCTCGGCCGCGTACCGGATCGCCCATTCCGGATCGACGGAACCGTCGGTCTCCACCCTGACCGTGAGCCGGTCGAAGTCGGTGCGCTGCCCGACCCGCGTTTCCTGAACGATGAAGTTGGCTCGCCGCACCGGGTTGTAGATCGCGTCGATCCGCACCAAGTCGACCGGCGCCTTCGGCGGCAGTTCATGCTGGTCGGCGAGCACGAAGCCCCGTCCCTTGTTCACCCACAGTTCGGCGTTGAACTCGCCTTCGTCCTGCAACGTCAGGATGTGGTGGTCGGGATCGAGGACTTCGACCGAGGCCGACGGCTGGATGTCCGCCGCCGTCACCGGCCCTACCTTCGTCGTCGAAATCTTCAGCGTCTTCTCGTCCGCGTAGGGATCCACAGACACCACAAGAGACTTGAGGTTCTGGATTACCTGGTGCACGTCTTCGACGACGGACGGAATCGTCTGGTGCTCGTGCTGCACGCCGTCCATGCGGAACGCCCACACCGCCGCTCCCCGGAGCGACGACAGCAGAACCCGGCGGACCGAGTTCCCCAATGTATGGCCGAAGCCTCGCTCCAGAGGCTCCATGACGAACTCGGCGGACTTCCCGTCCTCCGACGTATCGGCTACCTCGATGCGCTCCGGAAGCACGAGGCCCGTCAGGTCGATCTTCACGCTGTTTTCTCCGGCCCCGGTCACTTGGAATAGAGTTCGACGATCAGCTGTTCCTGCGCCGCCAGCGGGATGTCGCCCCTCGCCGGCTGCCTAACAACCCTGCCTACCTTCTTCTTCTCGTCCAGGGAGAGCCACTCCATCAGCCGAGGGCGGGAGCGCGCGCCCAAGCTGGCGTCGACCAGGTCCAGCTCCCGGGACTTCTCCCGCACCGCGACCTCGTCTCCCGCCGACAGCCTGTAGCTGGGGATGTCCACGACGATCCCATTGACTTTCACGTGGCGGTGGCGGACCAGCTGCCGCGCCTGCCGTCTGCTGACGGCCAAGCCCAGGCGGAAGACGACGTTGTCCAGCCGGCTCTCCAAGGCGACCACCAAGTTGTCGCCCGTCACGCCCGGCCTCCCTGCCGCGTACTCGAACAGGTTGCGGAACTGCTTCTCGTGCAGGCCGTAGACGCGCTTGACCTTCTGCTTCTCCCGCAGCTGGACGGAGTATTCGGACTGCTTCCGCCGCCGAACGGAGGCCGGGCCGTGCTGCCCCGGTGCGTACTGACGCCGTTCCACCGGACATTTTTCGGTATAGCACTTGGCGCCCTTGAGGAAGAGCTTCTGCCCCTCCCGGCGACACCGCTTGCAGACCGGACCCGTATATCGTGCCATCGCTGGATCTCTTCTTCCTATGGTGTTCCGCGCCCTTAGACGCGGCGCTTCTTCGGCGGACGACACCCGTTGTGGGGCAGGGGCGTCACGTCGTGGATCGACTTGATGTGGAGGCCAGCGGAGGCCAGCGCCTGGATCGCCGACTCCCTTCCCGACCCGGGACCCCGAACCCGCACGACGAGCCGTCGCACCCCCATCGCCATCGCCTCGCGACCGGCCTTCTCGGCCGCCATCGTCGCTGCAAAGGGCGTGGACTTCTTGGACCCCTTGAAGCCGGCGGTTCCCGCCGACGCCCACACCAGCACGTTGCCCGCGTTGTCGGCAATCGTGACGAGAGTGTTGTTGAACGTCGCCTTGATGTGGGCGACGGCCTCCGCCTCCACGTCCTTCTTGACCTTCTTTGTCCTGGTCGTCTTGGGCTTGGCCAAGCGGTACCTTCCTCAGATGGGCGGCGGTCGCCGCGCCGGCTCGGGTGTTTGCCGGGAGCTCGCCGCTACTTCTTGGGAGCCTTCTTCTTGCCGGCGATCGCCCGGCGGGGGCCCTTCTTGGTGCGGGCGTTGGTGTGAGTCCGCTGGCCCCGGACAGGCAGTCCTCTGCGGTGCCGGAGGCCCCGGTAGCAGCCGATGTCCATGAGGCGCTTGATGTTCATGGACACCTCGGTCCGGAGCGCGCCCTCGACCTTGTGGTTCTGCTCGATCTCCCTCCGAAGACGGCTCGCGTCCTCGTCGGTCAGCTCGTGGGTGCGCAGGTCCGGGTTGATCCCGGTGGCGTCCAGAATCTGCCGCGCCCGAGTTCGGCCGATGCCGTACAGGTAGGTCAGGGCCACCTCGATCCGCTTGCCCCGCGGCAGGTCCACGCCAGCGATCCGTGCCATCCTCTATCGACCTCTCTTCATCCCTGGCGCTGCTTGTGGCGCGGGTTCCGGCTGCAGATGATCCGCACCACGCCCTTCCGGCGCACGACGCGACAGTACTCGCACATCGGCTTCACGCTGGTTCGGACCTTCACGGCCGTGCTCCTCTCTTTGGTGGCGACATAGCATTGAAAGGTAACGCCTTCTAGGGCGAAGCGGTAGGAGAGGCGACGCGCTCGGCGGCAGAGTCGTTGGCCGCAGGCTCCGCTGCATCCCAGATGCCACCCCCGGTCAGCACCACCGGTCCCTGATGGGTCAGCGCAACGGTGTGCTCGAAGTGGGCGGAGATCGCTCCATCGAAGGTGACGACCGTCCACTTGTCGGCCCGCGTCCTGATCTTCTCGCTTCCTGCCGACAGCATCGGCTCGATCGCCAGCACCATTCCGGCGGCCAGGGGGGCGCCGAAGCCGGGGCGTCCCACGTTGGCCACCTGGGGCTCTTCATGGATCTCTCGACCGATGCCGTGTCCTACCAAGTCGCGGACGATCCCAAAGCCGGTTCCGCGGACCGTACGCACCACTGCGGCCCCGATGTCTCCCACTCGATTCTTCGAGCGGGCCGCGGCCACCGATGCGTGCAGGGCTTTCCGCGTGACCGCCAGGAGACGCGACGCCTCCCGCCCGATCTCTCCCACGGGAAAGGTGTAGGCCGAGTCGGCGCACCAGCCGTCCCGGCGGACGCCCACGTCCACTGAGACGATGTCGCCTTCGCGAAGCGTGCGACGGGAAGGTATCCCGTGCACCACCTCCTCGTTGATGCTGATGCAGGCGTTCCCGGGGAAGCCGTACAGCCCCTTGAAGGCGGGGACGGCGCCCTCGTAGGAGCGGACGAACTCGCCGACAAAGCTGTCGAGGGCGGCGGTGGCGACCCCCGGCTCCACACGCGCCTCGATCTCTTGGAAGAGCGCACTGACGACTTCGCCGCTCCGGGCGATCGCTTCGATCTCGGGGCGGGACTTCAGGTGAATCACGGCCGGACCTGCTTCTTCTGGACTATCGTCTGGACGGCCTCGTGTATCGCGCCGATCTCCCCTTCCCCGTCCACCCGCGCGAGGACGCCCCTGCGCTGGTAGAAGTCGGCGAGGGGCGCCGTCGCTTTCCGATAGACGGCGAGGCGCGAGCGAACCGTCTCGGGCTGGTCGTCGGCCCGGTGGAGGAGCGGCTCGCCGGTCTCGTCGCAGAGCCCTTCCCGCTCCGGCGGGTCGAAGTAGACGTTGTAGACTCGCCCGTTGGGCGACGACCGCCGCCCGGCGATGCGCTTGACCAGCAGCTCCTCGCCGGCCTCCAGCAGCAGCACCCGGCTCACCCGGCGTCCGTCGTCGGCCAGTGCGCCGTCGAGCGCCTCCGCTTGGACGATCGTTCGGGGGAAACCGTCGAAGACCACGCCCTGACTTTGCGGAAGGGAGTTCAGGCGCTCCTTCACCAGCCCGACGATCACGTCGTCGGGCACCAGCTCGCCCCGATCCATGTACGCCTGGGCTTGGCAGCCAAGCTCGCTGCCCGTCTCGCGCGCGTCGCGCAACAGGTCGCCTGTGGACACGTGGGCCCAGCCGCGACTCCGTGCCAGCCGAACGCCCTGGGTCCCCTTGCCTACCCCGGGAGGTCCCAGCAGCACTACGACGCTCCCCGGCATCCCCGCACCTTCCATTGCCTGCTACAGTCTCCCTTCTACATGTAGCGCTGGCGGCCCCGCATCTTCACGCGGCCTTTCTTCATGAAGCCGTCGTAATGGCGCAGGAGAAGGTGCTGCTGCGCCTGCTGCACCGTGTCCAGCCCCACGCCGACCACGATCAGCAGGCTCGTGCCCCCGAAGAAGAATATCTGGATGTTGAACGCGTCGAAGATCCAGTAGGGGACAAGAGCGATCAGCGCTAAGTACACGGAGCCGGGCAAGGTGACCCGGGTCAGGATCCGGTCGATGTACTCCGCGGTCCGGGCCCCCGGCTTCACGCCGGGGACGAAGGCGCCCTGCTTCTTGAGGTTCTCGGCCAGGTCCACCGGGTTGAAGATGATCGCCGTGTAGAAGTACGTGAAGAAGATGATCAGGACCGCATACGTGATGTAGTAGGCCCAGTTCCCGGGCTGGAAGACCATCGCGACGTCCTGGATCAGCGGCACGGAGCTGAAGGCGGCGATCGTTCCCGGCACCACGATGAACGACTGGGCGAAGATGATCGGCATGACCCCGGCGGAGTTGATCCGCAAGGGGATGAAGCTCTTCTGGCCTTCCTGGATCCGTCCGCGGCCCACGACCTTCCGGGGGATCTGGACCGGGATCTTGCGGGACGACATCGTCATCGCCACCACGCCCGCGGTGATCCCTACCACCACCACCAGAAGCAGGACGATCTTGATGGCGTCGATCTCGCCCAGCCTGGTGGCCTCCCACGTCCGGGCAATCGCCTGAGGGAAGCCCTGGATGATGGAGAAGAAGATCATCAGCGACATTCCGTTGCCCACGCCCCGCTCCGTGATCTGCTCCCCCAGCCACATGACGAAGACGCCACCCACGGTGAGGACGATCACGGTGGAGAAGACGAACCCCATCCCCGGATCCCGAACGACCCCGCCGAGGCCCTGCAGGAACGACGCGTAGGCGTACGCCTGCACGATGCAGAGCAGAACCGTGGTGTACCGGGTCCACTGGGTAAGCTTCTTCCGCCCCTCTTCTCCCTCCTTCTGAAGCTTCTCCACCGTAGGGAACACCGCGGCGAGGAGCTGGAACATGATGCTCGCCGAGATGTACGGCATGATCCCCAGCGCCAGGATCGTCGCCCGGCTCAGGCCGCCGCCGACGAACATGTCGTACACGCCCAGGGCTGTCTGGGCCATCTGGCCGAACTGCTGCTGGAGCGCCGCGAAGTTGACGCCCGGAACCGTGATGTGGGACCCGATTCGGTACACGAACATGATGAAGAGCGTGAAGAATATCTTCTTCTTCAGCTCCGGCGCGCGGAACAGGTTCGGGATCGGGTTCGCCATGATCAGGCCAGTCTTTTCTCGAGGCTCTGCGCCCCGCTAGTCGTCTTTCCCGCCGTCGGGCGCAGTCGCGCCGCCGCCGGTCCCCAGAACAGTCACGGAGCCGCCTGCGGCCTCAATCTTCCGGCGGGCCGATGCGCTCGCCGCGTGCACCGAACACTCGATAGCGGACTCGATTTCGCCGCCGCCGAGCAGCTTCACCGGAACCCGGAGGGAGCGGATCAGTCCGGCGGCCCGCAACGCTTCGGGGGTGGCGGCGCCGGAGACCCTGCCCAGGTCCCCAACGTTGACGACCTGATACTCCTTGCGGTTTCGGTTCTTGAAGCCCCGCTTGGGGATCCGCCGTTGAAGGGGCATCTGGCCGCCTTCGAACCACGCGGGCACCCCACCGCCGGAACGCGAGTTCTGGCCCTTGTCTCCCCGGCCGGAGGTCTTGCCCTTGCCGGAGCCGGGACCTCGGCCGACACGCTTGCGCGGCCGGCGCGGGGAGGGGGAACGAAGGTCGTGCAGTTCGATCATCGGTCAATCCACCTCCTCGACCTCGACGAGATAGTCCACCTTGGCGATCATGCCCCGAATCGCCGGCGTGTCGTCGTGGACGACGCTTTGCTGATGCCGCTTGATGCCGAGGGCCGCCAAGGTGCGTCGCTGCACCTTCTGCCGCCCCACGCCGCTCCTCACTTGCTTGATCCGCAGTTTGTCAGCCATGGGCCCCCACTCCCAACTCGTCCAGCGTGACGCCTCGTTCGGCCGCCACCTCGTAGGCGGTGACCAGGTTCTCGAGGCCGTCGATCGTTGCGCGTACCACGTTGATGGGGTTGTTGGTGCCCAGGCTCTTGGTCAGGACGTCGGTGATCCCGGCAGCCTCCAGCACGGCTCTCACCGGACCGCCGGCGATCACCCCCGTTCCCGGCGCCGCCGGACGAAGGAGCACGCGACCCGCTCCCCAACGGCCCACGATCTCGTGGGGTATCGTTCCGTTGACGACCGGCACTTCCATGATGTTTCGCCGGGCCCGTTCGAACGCCTTGCGTATCGCCTCTGCCACCTCGTTCGCCTTGGCGTGCGCGATTCCGACCCGCCCCGACTGGTCGCCGACCGAGACCAGAGCCGTGAAGGAGAACCGCCGCCCTCCCTTCACGACCTTCGCCACCCGGTTGATGTGGATCACGTTCTCGACCTGCTCGGACCCCTCCCGGGACTGCTTCCTGTTCCTGTCTCTCGCCATCAGAACTCAAGTCCTCCTTCGCGGGCGCCTTCGGCGAACGCCTTGACCCGACCGTGGTAGCGGAAGCCTCCCCGGTCGAAGACGACCCGGCTGACGCCGCGCTCCCGGGCTTGCTCCGCCAGCATTCTACCGGCCGCGCGCGCGGCGCCGACCTTGCCGCCTCCCTGGCCGGCCGCGACTTCGCGAAGCGCGGGCGAGAGGGTGGAGAACCCGACCATCGTGTGTCCGGCGGCGTCATCCACCACCTGGCCTTCGATGTTCCGGAGC
The DNA here is from genome assembly GCA_958296005.1 of Longimicrobiales bacterium. Taxonomy (GTDB): domain Bacteria; phylum Gemmatimonadota; class Gemmatimonadetes; order Longimicrobiales; family Gaopeijiaceae; genus CATQHQ01. The sequence continues at coordinate 559,595 of CATQHQ010000002.1, read as the reverse complement.
GACCGATGCACCACGAGCCGGGGCCGGTCGCCCGTGCCGTGAACCTTCTTGCGGATGCGCGCATGGCGTCGCTTCCGCCGGAGCCGCCGGCTCCTCCCCAGCTTCCCTGACTTGATCATCGAGAACTGCTCCAGTTCGTTGCTGTCACGTCGCTACTTGCCCGCCGTCTTGCCGGCCTTCCGCCTGATCTGTTCCCCCTTGTACCGCACGCCCTTGCCCTTGTAGGGCTCCGGCGGACGGAAGGAGCGGATCACGGCGGCCACGTGGCCGACCTGCTGCTTGTCGGGTCCCTTGACGACGATCGTGGTTTGGTTCGGAACCTCGAAACTGATCCCCGCCGGCGCCGGGTAGGCGACGGGGTGGGAGAAGCCGAGTCGCAGCAGAAGACCACTGCCCTTCGGCTCCGCGCGGTAGCCGACCCCGACGATCTCCAGCGTCTTGCTGAAGCCCTCGGAGACGCCCTTGACGATGTTGGCCACCAAGGAACGGGTCAGGCCGTGAAGCGCCCTGTGATCCTTCTGGTCGGTGGGCCGCGTCACAACGAGGGTCTTCCCTTCCTCGTCCTGCCAGTCCACCGCGATCGGAGCGCGGACCTTCAGTTCCAACTCGCCTATGGGGCCTTTCGCGACGAGCCGACCGCCGTCCAAGGTCACCGCAACCCCCGGCGGCACCGGTACCGGCTTCCTTCCAATGCGCGACATGATATCCGTTCCCCCTCCTACCAGACTTCCGCCAGGACTTCGCCGCCGACGCGGGCGGCGCGGGCCGCCCGGTCTGACATGAGGCCGCGGGAGGTCGAGAGGATCGACATCCCCAGGCCGTTTCGGACCCGGGGCACATCGTCCGCGCCAACGTACCGGCGGCGGCCCGGCTTGGACACCCGGTCGAGGCGCCGGATGACGGGCCTCCCGTCGTAGTACTTCAGGTACACCCGCAGAAGACCGTGGCGGCCGTCGTTGAGCACCTTGTAGTCGTAGACGAAGGCGTTCTCCTTCAGCAACCGGGCCACCTCCACCTTGAGCTTCGACAGCGGCACGTCCGCCCAGCGGTGTCCCGCGAAGCCGGCGTTCCTAATCCGCGTGAGCATGTCGGCGATTGGATCTGTCATCATGGTCGGTTGAATCCCTTTCAGGCGGCCGCGCCGACGAGCACCGGCACTTCGCCCCGGAAGGGGAAGCCCAGCTGTCGAAGAAGCGCGTATGCCTCAGCGTCCTTGTTGGTGGACGTCACCACGGAGACGTCCATGCCGTGGATGCGGGCCACCCTGTCGTAGTCCACCTCAGGAAAGATGATCTGCTCCTTCACCCCCAAGGTGTAGTTCCCCCGTCCGTCGAAAGACCGGGTGTTCATGCCCCTGAAGTCGCGGATGCGGGGCACAGCGACCGTCACGAAGCGGTCGAGGAACTCCCACATGCCGTGGCGGCGAAGGGTCACCGAGGCCCCCACGGGCATCCCTTCCCGGAGCCGGAAGTTCGAGATCGACTTGCGGGCCTTCGTTACCACGGCCTTCTGGCCGGTGATCATCGCCAGCTCCGCCGCCACCGACTGGATCAGCTTCCGGTCCCGGCTGCCCTCGCCGATCCCGACGTTGACGGCGACCTTGACGACCCTCGGGATCTGGTGGGGGTTGGCAAAGCCGAACTGTTCCTTCAGCGCCGGCCTGGCGACCTGCTTGTAGTGGGTCAAGAGACGCGGTTCCATTTAGTTCTCCCAGTCGACCTTCAGGAACGGTCCGGCTTGGGGATCGGGTTGCCGCTCCGCACCGAGATCCGCTCCTTCAAGCCTCCTGATTCCAGTCGGATCCTGACTCGGCCGGCCTCGCCGCTGCTGGGTTCGACCAGCATCACGTTCGAGACGTGGAGCGGCGCTTCGAACGTCACGATTCCACCTTCCGGGTTGGCTTGGGAGGGGCGGGTGTGGCGCTTGCGCATGTTGACGCCCTGGACCACCACCTGGTCCGACTTCTGGAGGACCCGAAGCACGGTGCCCTCGGCCTCCCGGTGGTTGCCTCGGATCACCTTGACCCGGTCGCCCTTCACGATCTTGATCTTCGTCCCCGCCATCGATCACAGCACCTCGGGAGCAAGGGACACGATCCTCATGTACCGCTTCTCCCGGAGCTCCCGGCCCACCGGTCCGAAGATGCGGGTACCACGGGGCTCCTTCTGGGCGTTGATCAGCACCGCCGCGTTGTCGTCGAAGCGGATGTAGCTGCCGTCCCGGCGCCGGATCTCCTTGGCGGTGCGGACGACGACCGCTTCGGTTACCTCGCCCTTCTTCACCGCGGCGTTCGGCACGGCGTCCTTGATCGTCACGATCACCCGGTCCCCCACCCTGGCGTAGCGCCGGCCGGACCCCCCGAGCACCCGGATGCACAGCGCCCGCTTGGCACCGGTGTTGTCGGCGATCTTGAGCATCGATTCCTGTTGTATCATCGGTCAGGCAGGCCTTGCGACCAGCTCCACGACGCGCCAATGCTTGGTCTTGGACAGCGGTCGCGTCTCCATGATCCGAACCATGTCGCCGGTTCGGTACTCGTTCACCTCGTCGTGGGCGTGGTACTTCCGGGTGCGGGAGAGCTGCTTGCCGTACAGGGGGTGCGCAAAGCGCCGCTCCACGAGTACGGTGACCGTCTTGTCGGTTCTGTCGCCCACCACGACGCCCGTCCGAACCTTGCGCCGCTTGCGCTCAGTTTGCTCGCTCATCGACTCTCGTTCGTCCCTTCCCGACCGCGCTCGCGGCGGCGCTCGTGGAGGATCGTCTTGATCCGCGCGATGTCCCGCCTGACCGTCCGCAGCAACCGCGGGTTCTCCAGCTCCATGGTGGCGCTACGGAAGCGGAGGCGGAACTGCTCCAACTTCAGCTCGCCCAGCCGGTGGCCCAGCTCGGCGTCGTCCAGCTCTCGAACGTCTTCTGCTTTCACCGTGTCGCTCCGAGTCCAGGGCTAGAGTTGGGATTCCCGGACCACGAACTGGGTCCTGACGGGCAACTTGAAAGAAGCCAGCTGCATCGCTCGGCGGGCCGTCTCGGCCGTCACGCCCTCCAGTTCGAACATCATCCGTCCGGGCTTGACCACGGCGACCCACTGCTCGGGGTTCCCCTTGCCCTTGCCCATCCGGGTCTCCGCTGGCTTCTTCGTGACCGGCTTGTCGGGAAAGATGCGTATCCAGACCTTGCCGCTCCTCTTTACGTGGCGCGTGATCGCCACGCGGGCCGACTCGATCTGCCGGTTGGTGATCCAGCCGGCCTCGGTGGACTGGAGGCCGTATTCCCCGAAGGAAACCCTGGACCCCCGGTACGCCTTGCCTCGCATCTTGCCCTTGTGGGTCTTTCTGCGCTTGACCCGCTTCGGTGCCAGCATCGCTCGCTCCTCTCCTCCTTCAGCTTCCTGGTCCGGCCGAGTACGTCCGACCGAAACGGTCCTCAATCACCTCGCCCTTGAAGATCCAGCACTTGACCCCGACGGTGCCGTAGGTCGTGAGGGCGTCCAAGTGAGCGTAGTCGATGTCGGCCCTCAGCGTGTGCAGGGGCACCCGCCCTTCGTTGTACCCTTCGGTACGCGCGATCTCCGCACCCCCCAGACGTCCGGCGCACTGGATGCGGATCCCTTCGGCGCCCGCTCGCATCGCGGACTGGACCGCGCGCTTCATCGCTCGCCTGAAGGAGATGCGCTGCCGGATCTGGTGAGCCACGTTGTCCGCCACCAGTCGGGCGTTCAGCTCGGGGCGCTTGATCTCCTCCACGTTGACGGAGACGTCGCTCTTGGCCAGCACCGCCAGCTCGTCGCGCAGCTTGTCGACCTCGGCGCCGCGCTTGCCGATGACGACGCCGGGCCTCGCCGTGTGCACGGTCACCACCAGCTTGGACGGCTTGCGGTCTATTTCCACGCCCGCGATGGCGGCGTGCTGGAGCCGCCGGAACAGGTACTTGCGAACCGTGTCGTCTTCCTTCAGGAACTGAGGGAACTCCCGTCCGGCGTACCAGCGGGACTGCCAGTCCGCGACGATGCCCAAGCGAAACCCGTGGGGATGTGTCTTCTGGCCCATGCCGCTACTCCTTCGGCCTCACAGCCACCGTGATGTGGCTGGTTCGGCGTCGGCGGGGCACGGCGCGTCCCTGGGCGGCGGCCCGCCACCGCTTGTAGGTGGGACCCTCGTCCACGAAGACGCGGCTCACCACCAGATCGTCCACGTCCACGTCGTCGCCGTCCCGGTCCGCCCTGTCGGTGGCGTTGGCGACCGCGGACTGGAGCGTCTTCCCGACCGGAACCGACGCGGCCTTCTTGGAGAACTCGAGAAGGGACACGGCTTCGTTGACGGAAAGGCCCCGTATCTGGTCGACCACCAGCCGGACCTTCCGGGGACTCATCCGCACCTGCTTGGCGACTGCGACGGCTTCCATGACCACCTCCCTTACCTCCGCGACCGCTTGTCGGCCAGCTTGCCGCCGTGGCCCCTGAAGAGGCGCGTCGGGGCGAACTCGCCGAGCTTGTGGCCGACCATGTTCTCGGTGACGTACACCGGGATGAACTTGTTGCCGTTGTGGACCCCGATGGTGTGACCCACGAACTCCGGCGAGATCGTGGACGCTCGGGACCACGTCCGGATCACGGACCTGGTGTTCATCGAGTTCATGGCCTCCACCTTGCGGAGGAGCTTCTCCTCGATGAAGGGACCCTTCTTCAAGCTTCGCGGCATGTCTTCCGGCCCGGCCTTCCTTTGGTTTCAGTGATCAGCGCGTCGCCTTGCCGCGCTTGCGTCCTCGGACGATGAACTTGTTGGACGCCTTCCGCTTCTTGCGGGTCTTCGTCCCTTCGGGCTTCCCCCACGGCGTCACTGGCGGACGGCCTCCCGACGCCTTGCCCTCCCCGCCGCCTAGAGGGTGATCGACGGGGTTCATGGCGACACCCCGAACCTTGGGCCGACGCCCCCGCCATCGGTTCGCTCCTGCCTTGCCCAAAGTTCGCAGGTTGTAGTCCACGTTGCCGACCTGGCCCACCGTGGCGTAGCAACGCTTGTGGATCCGTCGGACTTCGGTGGAGGGCATCCGCAGCGTCACGTAGTCGCCTTCCTTGGCCACGACTTGGACGCCGGCACCGGCCGATCGGGCGATCTGGCCGCCCTTCCCGGGCTTCATCTCCACGTTGTGGACAAGGGTCCCCAGAGGGATCCGCTCCAGCGGCAACGCGTTCCCGGGGCGGATGTCCGCCTCCTGGCCGGACTCCACGACATCTCCCGGCGCCATACCCCGCGCGTGCAGGATGTAGCGCTTCTCGCCGTCGTCGTAGTGGACGAGGGCGATGAAGGCGGAACGGTTCGGATCGTACTCGATCTCCGCCACCCGCCCGCGGACGCCGTGCTTGTCGCGTCGGAAGTCGACTTGCCGATAACGGCGCTTGTTTCCGCCACCCCGCCGGCGAACGGTGATGCGCCCATGGTGGTTTCGGCCACCCGTCCTCTTGAGGGGCTCGGTGAGGGACTTCTCGGGTCCCTTCCGCGTGACCACTTCCTTGGCCGTGACCGACCGGAAGCGACTCCCGGGGGTGACGGGCTTGAACTTTTTCAGCGCCATGGATCAACCCGTTTCATAGAACTCGATCTCGTCGCCCTCGGCCAGCTGAACCATCGCCTTCTTGAAGTTGGGCCGCCGGCCGGGCGTCCAGTTCTTGGCCATCCGCCCGAGGAGCGCGCGCTTGGCCTTTCCAGCGTAGCGCATCGTCCGAACGTCGGTGACCGTCACGTCCCACAGAGACTCCACAGCCCGAGCGATCTCGTGCTTGTTGGAGAGCTGGTTTACAACGAAGGTGTACAGGCTCCGTTCCATCTGGGCCGTGGTCTTCTCGGTGACGACCGGAGAGACGATCACGTCGTAGGGCTCGCGCATCAGCTCTCGCCCCGTTCCGGAGCCTCGGCGGAGACCTCCGCCAGGGCGCCTTCCTCGATGATGACCGTGCCGGACCAAACCAGGTCGTAGGGCGACTCGCCGCCGAAGGGCAGCACCCTCACTCCCGGCAGGTTGCGACCCGACAAGTACAGGTCCTTGTTCACCCCATGGGTAAGAAGAAGGAACTTGCCGGGCACGTCGATCGTCTCGAGCAGCTCCACCAGCCGGCGCGTCTTGGGTGCGTCGAAGTCGAAGCCTTCGATGACGGCGATGCGGCCAGCCTCCGCCCGGCTGTTGAACGCTGAACGACGGGCCAGCGCGCGCACGCGCTTGGGGACGCGAACCCGCCAGGACTTGGGCATCGGCGGAAACGCCAGCCCGCCCCCGCGCCACTGGACGGCACGGATCGTGCCTTGCCGGGCCCGACCTGTGCCCTTCTGCCGCCAGGGCTTTCGGCTCCCGCCAACCGCCGCGCTTCGGTTCTTCCTGGAGACCGAGCCCTGGCGCTGGTTGGCCATGTACGCCGTGACCACTTGGTGCAGAACCGCCTCGTTGACGACTCCGTCGAAGAGGAGCTCGGGGAGCGGTACTTCGTCTCCCGGGGAGCCGTCCGACTTGAAGTAGGGAGCTTGGTACATCGTTCTACCGCCGGATCAGGACGTGGCTGTTTCTGCTGCCGGGAACCCCGCCGCGAACGAACAGCAGGTTCCGCTCCGAATCGACCCGGACCACTTCCATGTTCCGGATCGTCCTTCTGGCTCCGCCCATCCGTCCTGGGAGCTTCTTCCCCTTGATCACCCGGGACGGATCGGTGCCGGCCCCCATGGAGCCGGGGTTGCGGGACATGGAATGCCCATGGGACGCCGGCCTGCCGGCGAAACCGTGGCGCTTCACCACGCCCTGGAAGCCCCGCCCCTTCGTGACGCCGATGACCCGTACCCTCTCGCCGACGTCGAAGATCCCCACTGTCAGCTCCTGGCCGGCGACGTACTCTTGGCCCTCGTCGGGCTCGAACTCCCGGACCAGTCGGGGCGCTGCGTCCAGTCCCGCCTTCGCGGCGTGACCCAGTTCGGCCTTGCTGGTGCGCTTGGGCTTCTTGCCGCCGAAGCCGATCTGTACGGCGCGGTAGCCGTCGGGAGCGCCGCTCTTGACTTGGAGCACCGGACAAGGTCCCGCCTGGAGCACGGTGACGGGCACAGCCCGGCCCTCGTC
>CATQHQ010000002.1:537500-550000 GCA_958296005.1 Longimicrobiales bacterium | reverse complement strand
GGTCCGGATGGCAGAGGGTGTCCCCCGTACGAACGTTCTTCAGGCCGATCACGGCGGCGATGTCGCCGGCGTACACCTCGTCCCGCTCCTCTCGCTTGTTGGCGTGCATCTGGAGCAGGCGCCCGGCGCGTTCCTTGCGGGAGCGGGTGGCGTTCAGCAGGCGGCTGCCCCTGGGGAGCGAGCCCGAGTACACGCGGACGTAGGTCAGTCTCCCCACGAACGGGTCGGTCATGATCTTGAACGCCAACGCCGAGAAGGGTGCGTCGTCCGAGGCTTCCCGGGTCTCCCGGCGCCCGTTGCCCAGGGGAACGTGACCCTCGATCGCAGCCACGCCGGCAGGCGACGGCAGGTAGTCGATGACGCCGTCCAGGAGCCGCTGGACTCCCTTGTTCTTGAACGCCGATCCGCAGAAGACCGGAAAGAGGGTCCCGGTCTGGGTGGCCGAGCGGATGGCGAGGCGAACTTCGTCCTCGGCCAGCTCGTCTCCCTCCAGATACTTCTCAAGAAGCTCGTCGTGGTGTTCCACGGCGGCCTCCACCAACTCGTGGCGCATCTCCTCGGCCTTCGCCCGAAGGGTGTCGGGGATGCCGACCTCGGTGACCTTGGAACCCAGGTCGTCCTCCCACACGAACGCCTTCATGGCGACGACATCGATGACACCGGTGAAGAGGTCGCCCTCGCCCAAGGGGTACTGCACTGCGAAGGCGTTGGCGCCCAGACGGCTCCGCATCGTCTCGATCGCATTCTGGAAGTCCGCGCCGGTCCGATCCATCTTGTTGACGAAGGCGATCCGAGGGACCCCGTAGCGATCGGCTTGGCGCCAGACGGTCTCGGACTGGGGCTCGACGCCCCCAACCGCGCAAAACACCGCGACCGCCCCGTCCAGAACCCGGAGGGAGCGCTCCACCTCGGCCGTGAAGTCCACATGGCCCGGGGTGTCGATGATGTTGATCCGGTACTCTGCGTCGTTTCGCTGCCAGTAGGCCGTAGTGGCGGCGGACGTGATGGTGATCCCCCGCTCCTGCTCCTGCTCCATCCAATCCATGGCGGCGGCGCCTTCATGGACCTCTCCCATGCGGTGCAGCCTGCCCGTATAGAACAGGATCCGCTCCGTGGTGGTGGTCTTTCCGGCATCGATGTGGGCCATGATCCCGATGTTGCGGAGCCGCGAAAGCGGCGTAACTCTGGGCATCTACGTGTTCTCGCAGCGTTTTCGGCTACCAGCGGTAGTGGGCGAACGCCTTGTTGGCTTCGGCCATTCTGTGGGTGTCGTCCTTCTTCTTTATCGTGGCGCCCTCGCCCCGACTCGCGGCGAGCACCTCGGCCGCCAAGCGCTGGGCCATCGTCCGCTCTCCCCTGCTCCTCGCGAAGTCGATCAGCCACTTGATCGCCAGAGCCTGGCGCCTCTCGGGCCGTACCTCGATCGGAACTTGGTAGGTGGCACCCCCAACCCGTCGGCTCTTCACCTCCAGGGCCGGCTTGGCGTTCGCAAGGGCCTGCTGGAAGACGGTCACGGGCACCTGTCCCGCCTTGCGCTCGACGATCTCCATCGCCTCGTAGAAGATCCGCTCGGCCAAGGACTTCTTCCCATCCATCATCAGGCCGTTCACGAACTTCTGAACCACCTGGGAGGCGAAGCGAGGATCCTCGGGAATCTGGCGACGAATCGCTCTTGAACGACGGCTCATGCGGCTGGCTCTCCTGTAGCTTCGCTTCGGCGGCCTACTTGGGCCGCTTCGCTCCGTACTTGGACCGCCCCTGCTTGCGGCCGTCTACCCCGGAGGTGTCCAGCGTACCCCGGACGATATGGTACCGGACCCCCGGCAGATCCTTCACCCGGCCCCCGCGGATCAGGACGATCGAGTGCTCCTGAAGGTTGTGTCCCTCGCCACCGATATAAGCGGTGACCTCGTACCCGTTGGTGAGCCGGACCCGGGCCACCTTCCGCAACGCCGAGTTGGGCTTCTTCGGGGTCGTGGTGTACACGCGGGTACAGACCCCCCGCTTCTGGGGGTTGCTCTGGAGCGCGGGCGACTTGTTCTTCTTGACCAGCCGCTCACGGCCCCTTCGCACCAGTTGGTTTACCGTCGGCATGAATGGACCCGTTTTCGTCGGTGATCCGTACCCCCGGGGCGAACAAAGGCGCGCTTGGGGGGCCAAGCGCGCCCAGCGTCCAGAGAGACTCCTTCGGAATTTCCTGGACAGACTAGGAAACGTAGACGTATTCCGAACCGGCGTCAACACCTTGGCGGCGTGGTCTTCGGCCCGGCGCCGTCACTCCGCCGTCGTGGCCACCTCCTCCTTCGCCGTCGCCTCGACAACCGTCGCGGCGGGGGCTTCTCCCAGGCCCGGGAGGATCTCGCCGGGGGCCGTCAGGGGCAGGATCTCCTCGTCGTAGAAGGACTGCTCCACGACGAACTCCACGTCGTGCCACCGATGCACCCCGGTCCCTGCCGGGATGAGGTGGCCGATGATGATGTTCTCCTTCAGCCCCCTCAGGTCGTCCCTGGCACCCCGAACGGCGGCGTTGGTGAGGACCCGGGTGGTCTCCTGGAAGGAGGCGGCGGAGACAAAGGACTCGGTCGTGAGGCTCGCCTTGGTGATCCCCAACAGGATCGGCTTGACCCTCGCGGCCTGCTCCGGCTTCCGGCCCTCCGCCAGCGCCACTTCGTTCCGGCGGCGAACTGCCTCGTTCCGGCGGCGCACCTCGGCGCGGTCCACGTCGTCGCTCTCCAGGAGCAGGGTGTCGCCCGGGTCCAGGACTCGGACCTTCTGGAGCATCTGGCGCACGATCACGCCGATGTGCTTGTCGTTGATCTTCACGCCCTGAAGCCGGTACACCTCCTGAATCTCGTTGAGGAGGTACTCCTGCACGGCCCGGGGGCCCTGGATGTGCAGGATGTCGTGAGGATCCTTCGGCCCCTCCGAGAGGCGGTCGCCGGCCCGGACCTGGTCGCCCTGATGGACCCGCAGGTGCTTGCCCACCGGGATATCGTAGGTCTGCGGCTTCACCTGCTCTCCGGTTGCCGCGCGGTACATGCGCTTCTCGCGCTCCCGGGGCGTCACGACGACCGCCCGCTTCCCGCGCTTGATGTCGCCGAAGGAAACCACGCCGTCGATCTCGGTGATCACCGCCGGGGCCTTGGGCTGGCGCGCCTCGAAGAGCTCCGCCACCCGAGGCAAGCCGCCCGTGATGTCGCGGGTCTTGTACACGTCCCGGCTGATCTTGGCGATCTTGTCGCCGGGATGGACCTCGGCTTCGTCGGCGAAAAGCAGCTGGGCGCCCACCGGAACGATGAACTCCCTGTCGATCGAGCCGCCGTCGCCCGAAGCCCCGTCCTGGGTCGAGTCGGGTTCCGGTCGCGCCGACCGGATCCGGATCCGCGGGTGGAGCTTCTTGTCCCGGTCCTCGATGATCATCTTCTGCCGGCGACCCGTGGACTCGTCGTACTCCTCTCTGACGGTCTGCTCTTCCACGATGTCGCAGAACTCCAGAACGCCCCCCGCGTCGGCGACGATCGGCTCCGAGTAGGGATCCCACCCGAAGAGCACGTCTCCAGCCTTGATCATCGCCCCCTCCTCCACGGCAATCGCCGCGCCGTAGGGAACCGACAGTCGGCTGCGGACCAAGCCCTCCCGAGTCTGGATCAGGATCTTCCCCTCGCGGGACGTCACGATCTTCTGCTCTTGCCGGTCCGTCACCGTGGTGACCCGCTCCAGGCCCACCAACCCCGCGATCTTGGACTTCCTCTGACTCTGGGCCGCGATGCGGGCGGCGGTGCCGCCGATGTGGAAGGTGCGCAGCGTCAGCTGGGTGCCCGGCTCGCCGATCGACTGGGCCGCCAGTATCCCCACGGCTTCGCCGATGTCCACGGGACCCATGGTGGCCAGGTTCCGGCCGTAGCACTGGCGGCAGATCCCCCGCTTGCTCTCGCAGGTGAGGACGGATCGGATCTTGACCTTTTGGATCCCCGTGTCTTCGATCGTCGTCGCCGCGTCTTCGTCGATGAGCTTGTTGCCGGTAAGGATCAGCTCGCCGCTGATCGGATCGTAGACGTCCTCCAGCGCCACGTTGCCCGCGATCCGATCGGCGAGAGGCTCGATGATGTCCTCGCCTTCCTTGAGGGCGCTCATCTCCAAGCCCAGAATGGCGCCGCAATCGTCCTCGGTGATCGTCACGTCCTGGGCCACGTCCACCAGGCGTCGGGTCAGGTAGCCGGCGTCGGCGGTCTTCAGCGCCGTGTCGGCCAAGCCCTTCCGGGCCCCGTGCGTCGAGATGAAGTACTCGACCACGGTGAGGCCCTCGCGGAAGTTGGATCGGATCGGACTCTCGATGATCTCGCCGATTCCGCCGGTCAGCTTCTTCTGGGGCTTGGCCATGAGGCCCCGCATCCCGGCGAGCTGCCGCATCTGGTCCCGGTTTCCGCGCGCCCCGGAGATCATCATCATGAAGACCGGGTTGAACCCGCCCTTGGACTGCTCCAGGTGCCGCACCATCGCGTCCGCCACGTCGTTGTTGGCGTGGGTCCAGGTGTCGATGATCTTGTTGTAGCGCTCGCCGTTGGAGATGTGGCCCGCCGCGTACGCCTTCTGGAAGCGGCCCGCCAGCTCGGCGGCCTCGCTCAGTATCTCGCTCTTCTTTGGCGGCACCTCCAGGTCGTCGACGCCCACCGAGAGGCCACCGAAGGTCGCGTAGCGGAACCCGAAGTCCTTCAGGTGGTCCAGGAAGCGCACCGTGGCTGCCAAGCCCGCGTCGGTGAAGCACTGGAACACCAAGTCGCCCAGGTCCTTTTTCCCGAAGGTCTTGTTCAGGAAGCCGATCGCTTCGGGGACGATCGAGTTGAAGAGCACGCGCCCCGCGGTCGTCCGCACCCAGCCGGCTTCCCGCCTAGCAGCCGAGTCGTCGGAGCGACTCTCCGCAGGGACCCAGTACCAGCACGGCGTGCGGAACTTCGCTCGCTCCTGAAGGAGGGCCACCTCGACCTCGCCCCAGTTGGAGAAGCGCGTCGCGCGACTGTAGATCGCGGTCATCCGCTTCTCCGCCGCGTCGCGGGAGTCGGCCGGGGTTCCCGGGTTCGAGAGCTGCCGCTCCAGCTCTGCGACCTCCAGCGGAGGCTTGGTGAGGTAGTAGGAGCCGATCACCATGTCCTGGGTCGGCGACGCCACCGGGCGGCCGTTGGAGGGCAGCAGGACGTTGTTGCTGGAGAGCATGAGCACTCGGGCTTCCAGCTGAGCTTCGAAGGAGAGGGGCAGGTGGACCGCCATCTGGTCCCCGTCGAAGTCGGCGTTGAACGCCGAGCAGACGAGGGGATGGATGCGGATCGCCTTCCCTTCCACCAGCACCGGCTCGAACCCTTGGATGCCGATCCGGTGGAGGGTGGGCGCCCGGTTGAGCAGCACTGGGTGGTCGCGGATGATGTCCTCGAGCACCTCGTAGACCCGGGGGTCGTTCTGTTCCACCAGCTTCTTGGCCTTCTTGACGGTCTCGGCCTCGCCCCGCCGCTCCAGCTCGTGGATGATGAAGGGCTTGAAGAGCTCCACGGCCATCGTCTTGGGGAGGCCGCACTGATGGAGCTTCAGCTCCGGGCCGACGACGATGACCGAGCGCCCCGAGTAGTCCACGCGCTTGCCCAGCAGGTTCTGACGGAAGCGGCCCTGCTTCCCCTTGAGCATGTCGGAGAGCGACTTGAGGGGACGCTTTCCCCGGCCCCGAATCGCCTTGGCCCGCCGTCCGTTGTCGAAGAGGGCGTCCACCGATTCCTGAAGCATCCGCTTCTCGTTGCGCAGGATGACCTCGGGCGCCCGCATCTCAATGAGCTTCTTGAGGCGGTTGTTGCGGTTGATCACCCGTCGGTACAGGTCGTTCAGGTCCGATGTGGCGAAGCGTCCCCCGTCCAGGGGAACCAGGGGGCGGAGGTCCGGCGGGATCACCGGGATCACGTCGAGCACCATCCACTCCGGCTTGTTGCGCTTCTCGGCCGTCTCGCCGGAGTTGCGGAGAGCATCCACCACCTTCAGGCGACGCAGCTTCTTCTTCTTCCGCTGCTGCGACGTCTCGGTGGCGATCTCCTTGCGCAGCCACTCGGCCAGTCGGTCGAGTCCCCGGCCGTCCTTGTTGCGCTGCCCAACCTCGACATCGGGGGAGTCCAGCTTCTTGAGGAGGGTGCGCACCGCCTCGGCGCCGATCTCGGCCTTGAACTTTTCGTCGCGCTCTTCCTGCGCCTTGACGCGGAGGTCGTAGTATTCGTCCTCGTCCAGGAGCTCCAGGAACTCCACGTCCTGCTTCCCGGGATGGGTGACCACGTGGAGGGCGTAGTAGACGATCCTCTCCAGGTCCTTCAGAGTCGTCCCCAGGAGATATCCGAGCTGACTGGGCAGCGTCTTGAAGAACCAGATGTGGCAGATCGGGACCGCGAGCTCGATGTGTCCCATCCGCTCGCGTCGAACTTTGGACAGGGTCACCTCCACGCCGCAGCGGTCGCAGATGATGCCCCGGAAGCGGATGCGCTTGTACTTGCCGCAGGCGCACTCCCAGTCCTTTACCGGTCCGAAGGTCCGCGGGCAGAACAGCCCCATGGGTTCGGGCTTGTACGACCGGTAGTTGATCGTTTCCGGCTTGGTGACCTCGCCGTGGGACCACTCCCGGATCTTCTCGGGCGACGCGATCCGTATCTGGATGAAGTCGAAGTCCGAGACTCGGCTCTCTCTGGCCCGGGGAAAGTCAATCATTTGGATTACTCCTCTTCGCCGAGTTCCACCGCCAGGCCGAGGGCCTGGAGCTCCTTGACGAGAACGTTGAAGGACTCGGGGATGCCGGGTCTGGGGAGGTTGTCTCCCTTGACGATGGCCTCGTAGACCTTCGAGCGGCCGGCTACGTCGTCGGACTTGACCGTGAGGATCTCTCGAAGGGTGTGCGCCGCGCCGTACGCCTCCAGCGCCCAGACCTCCATCTCGCCGAAGCGCTGGCCGCCGAACTGGGCCTTTCCGGCCAGGGGCTGCTGCGTCACCAGCGAGTAGGGGCCTATGCTCCGGGAGTGGATCTTGTCGTCAACCAAGTGCGACAGCTTGAGCATGTAGATCGTGCCCACGGTGACCGGGAAGTCGAAGAGTCGGCCACTGCGGCCGTCCCGGAGCCATACCTTGCCGTTCGGCAGGATCTCGGCCTGGGCCAGGAACTCGCGAACCCCAGCTTCCAGGCCGTCCACACCTCCGGCATCGTCGGCGATCTTCCGATCCGCCAGGGCGGCGGCGGCGGGGAACACCTCGGCAAGCGGGAGACCGCGCTTGTCCGCCACCGCGTCGGCCGCGGCGATCAGGAACTCGCGCACGTCGTTCAGGAGGGTCTTCCCCGGTTCGCCGCCCAACCCGGCGTATTCGTCCAGGCTCTTGCCGATCCCGACGACCGTCTCCACGGCGTCGGCGTCGCCGTTCTCCGTGAACGGCTCGGCCATGGCGATCTTTCCGGCCTCGGGGTGCTCCTTGGCCAGCCGCAGCACCTTCGCATAGTGCTCCTCGCCGAGAGGCCACTCCACTTCGGCGTGCAGGGTCTCCGCGGCCCGCTTCAGCCCCGCCAGCTTCAGGAAGAACGCGATTTCGTCTTCGGAGGCGCCATGGAAGACCGGCGTCTCGGCCTCGAAGTCCAGGTTCTGGGACGCCCAGCCCAGGTGCGTCTCCAGGACTTGGCCCACGTTCATCCGGGACGGGACGCCCAGCGGGTTCAGCACGATGTCCACGGGCGTGCCGTCCGGGAGGTAGGGCATGTCCTCCTCGGGCGCGATCTTTGCGACGATTCCCTTGTTGCCGTGGCGGCCGGCCATCTTGTCTCCCACCGCGACCTTCCGCTTCTCGGCGACGTAGACCTTCGCCAGTTGGACCACTCCCGGCGGGAGTTCGTCGGGCTGGAACACCTTGTCGATCCGCTCTTCGGTGCGCTCCCGAACGTGCTCCGTGATGCGCTTCGCCTCGTCGATCAGACGACGCACCTTGGTGTTGACCTCCTGGTTGCGGATCTTGAAGGTCGCCAGGTCCACCTCCGCCAGGACCAGCTTCCGCAGCCGGCGGGCGTCCAGCTTCGTGTCCTCCTCGAGCAGCGGCTCCACCGTGCCCCTCTTCAGGCACAGCGCTACCGACTGACCTCGCAGCATGGACGTGAGCTCTTCGTCGCGGGCCTGAATCACGCGCTTGATCTCGTGGCTCTCCTCCCGCCGCAGCTGGCCGATCCTGTGGCCGTGCTCCCGTTCCAGAAGGGGGTCGTCGATCCGCCGGGAGAAGATCTTGACGTCGATGACCGTGCCGGACATGCCCGGCGGCATGCGCAGGGACGAGTCCCTCACGTCCTTGGCCTTCTCGCCGAAGATCGCCGTCAGCAGCTTCTCCTCCGGGGAGAGCTCGGTCTCGCCCTTGGGCGTGATCTTGCCGGCGAGGATGTCGCCGCTCTCGACGTGGGCGCCGATGCGCACGATCCCCCGCTCGTCCAGGTCCGTCAGGTTCTCTTCCGACACGTTGGGGATCTCGCGAGTGATCTCCTCCATCCCGCGCTTGGTGTCGCGAACGTGGAGCTCCAGCTCCTGGATGTGGATCGACGTCAGCATGTCTTCGCGCACGAGGCGCTCCGAAATGACGATCGCGTCCTCGAAGTTGTAGCCGTACCAGGGCATGAAGGCGACCTGGAGGTTTCTGCCCAAGGCCAGCTTGCCGTGGTCCGTCGAGGGGCCGTCGGCGATGATGTCCCCCGGCTCCACGCGCCGGCCCGTGGCCACCAGCGGCCGCTGGTTGATCGCCGTGTCCTGGTTGGTCCGCCAGAACTTCTTGAGCGGATACCGGTCGAACTGAGCCAGCTTGGCCAGGGGCGTCCCGGCCTTGGAGCGCTTTACGGACCCCGTGTCCACCACGATCTCGTCGGCGGTGACCGACGCAACCTTTCCGGGCCTCTTGACGGTGACGACCGAGCCCGAGTCCCTCGCCACCTTCTCCTCCAGCCCGGTTCCCACGAGGGGTGCGTCGGTGTAGAGGAGAGGCACCGCCTGCCGCTGCATGTTGGACCCCATGAGCGCGCGGTTGGCGTCGTCGTGCTCCAAGAAGGGGATCATCGCCGCCGCAACCGAGACGAGCTGGTCCGGCGCCACGTCCATGTAGCTGATCTCGCTGGGATGCAGGAGCGGGAAGTCGCCCCGGCGCCGGCAGAGCACGGTGTCTCTGCGGAACCGCCCGTCGGGAAGAAGGGGAGCGTTCGCCTGGGCGATCGCCACTTCCTGCTCGTCGTTGGCGGAGAGCCACTGGATCTCCTGGGTGGCCCTTCCGTCCACCACCTTCCGGAAGGGGGTCTCGACGAACCCCAGGTCGTTGATCCGGGAGTACGTCGTCAGCGACGTGATCAGTCCGATGTTCGGGCCCTCGGGAGTCTCCACCGGACACATGCGGCCGTAGTGGGAGTAGTGCACGTCTCGGACCTCGAAGCCCGCGCGCTCCCGCGTGAGTCCGCCGGGACCCAGGGCCGACAGGCGGCGCTTGTGGGTCATCTCCGCCAGCGGGTTCGTCTGGTCCATGAACTGGCTGAGCTGGGAAGACCCGAAGAAGGCCTGAATCACCGCCGAGACGGTCCGGGCGTTGACGAGATCGTCGATGTTGATCTTTCGGGGATCCGTGTTCATCGACATCCGCTCCCGAACGAGGCGGGCCATGCGGGACAGGCCCACCGAGAGCTGGTTGGCGATGAGCTCCCCAACGGTGCGAACGCGACGGTTGCCCAAGTGGTCGATGTCGTCGACGCGCCCTCGGCCCTCGCTGAGTTCCACGAGGGTGCGGAGGATGTTGACGAAGTCCTCCCGGGTGAGGACGGTGGCGGCGGGCACTGCGTTGCCGGCGCCGTCGGCGGCTTCCAGCCCGAGCCGCTGGTTGATCTTGTAGCGCCCGACGCGACCCAGGTCGTAGCGCTTCGGATCGAAGAAGACGCGTTCCAGGGCCGCGCGCGCCGTCTTGACGTTGGGCGCGTCGCCGGGCCGCAGCAGCTTGTATATCTGGTAGAGGGCGTCTTCGGCGCCGCTGGTCGGATCCTTTCTGAGGGTGTTCTTGATGATCGGGCTCTCGCCCGGCCGTCCGCCCAGCCGCTTTCGGACCGACCGGTACACCTTCACGGCCGGGGTCCCGAGGTGGCGAAGCAGGTTGAGGACGTCCTCGTTGATCTCGTTGGCGGAGTCCTGCAGCACTTCGCCTGTTTCCGGATCGACGAGGTCCTCGGCCAGGACCGACCCCAGCAACTCCTGGTTGTCGTTCGGATCCGCCGGAACGCCGACTTCCCGGGCCTTGAAGAAGAGGCCGTAGATCTGGTCGTCGGTTCCTGTCCACTCGCCGCCCTCGACTTCGTAGCCGAACGCTCGAAGCAGCGCCGTGGCCGGAAACTTCTTCTTCTTGTCGATGTGGACGTAGCAGATGTCGTTGATGTCGATGGAGAAGTCGACCCACGAGCCTCGGAAGGGGATGATCCGCGCCTTGTGGAGCTTGGTGCCGTTGGCGTGGACTTCCTCTTCGAAGACGACGCCGGGGGACCTGTGGAGCTGGCTTACGACCACCCGCTCGGCCCCGTTTACGATGAACGTGCCTAGGTCGGTGAGCAGCGGAAGGTCGCCCAGATAGACGTCCTTCTCCCGCTCTTCCCGGAGGCTGCGCTTGTTTCGGCCGGTCTTCTCCCAGATCTGGAGGCGAAGCTTGGCCTTGAGGGGCGCGGCGTAGGTCATGTCGCGCTCGATGCACTCCTCGACCGTGTACTTGGGATCGTCGAGCCAAGACTTGACGTACTCCAGGACCAGCTCGCCGCCCACGTCGGAGACGGGGAAGATGTCCTTGAAGATGCCGTCCAGGCTGAAGTCCCAGATGTCGTCGGGCTCCTCGCTGGCATGGGTCAGCTTCCCGAACGACTGCAGCTGGACGTCGAGGAGGCCGGGCATCGGCATCACCGTGTCCAGCTTGGCGAAACTCAACCCCGGCCGCGCACCATTCTGTCTAGTCAAAGTCCAACTCTCCTGTCTTCGTGTGCGGCCCGTCGCGCGTATGACGCAGGACGGGGGCTAGTGCCGTGGGCGCACAGGGATCCCGGCGGGCGCACGGCGGCCTCTCGTCGGAGGGGTCCCGCCGCCGGACGGCGTCCGGTCCCGGCCGCGCTCCGGCTCGGGGGCCGGCAGCGACTCGGGTCGGCACGTCTACTTCACTGTCACGCTGGCGCCGACCGCTTCGAGCTTGTTCTTGATCTCTTCCGCCTCTTCCTTCTCGACGGCTTCCTTGACCGTGTTCGGCGCCTTGTCCACCAGCTCCTTGGCGTCCTTCAGGCCGAGGCCGGTGATCTCGCGGATCACCTTGATGACCTGGATCTTCTTGGCGCCGAAGCTGTCGAGGACCACTTCGAACTCGGTCTGCTCGACGACCTCGCTCTCCGCGAGGCCTGCCGCGCCCGGGACCGCCATGACGGGCGCCACAGCAGCCGTGACGTTGAACTTCTCCTTGAACGCTTCGACGAACTCGGACAGCTCGACGACCGTCATCTCTCCGATGGTGTCGAGAAGCTCCTGCTGATTCACAGCCATTTCGTTTTCCTCCGTGGGGTTCGCCCGGCCGGGCGTGCGTGCGTGCTTCTGGTCGACTTCGAACTACTTGGGCTCCGGGCGCGGCTCGTCTCGAAGTGCCTCCACCAAGCCTGCCAACTCGCGCGTCTTGGCCTCGAGGGCGCTGGCGAGGGCCGACATCGGTCCGCTCAGCGCGCCCGCCACCTCGGAGAGGAGCGCCTCTCGGGGGGGCAAGGTGGCGATCTTGGCGATCTTCTCCGGGTCCAGGAAGGCGTCGCCGAGGATGCCCGCCTTGAAGACCGGCTTCTGATCGTGTTCCTTGGCGAACTCGGCGACCGCGCGCGCCGCCTCGGCGACGCCGCCGTTTCCGAACACGACGCCGGTCGGCCCGACGAGGATATCCGCCATCTGGACGCCGGCGGTTTCGCCGATGGCGCGCCTTGCCAAACGGTTCTTGACCACCAGGTACTCGGCGCCGACTTCCTTGAGCCGGCGGCGAAGGATGGTCATGGCCTTGACGTTCAGGCCGCTGAAGTCCGTGAGGTAGACGGCCTCCGCTTGGTCGAGCCGTTCCCGAAACTCGACGACGAACGCCTCCTTCTGGTCTCTGGTCACGGTCATCCGCTCCGGGTGAAGCTGTTGGGATCCACGGCGACGCCGGGCCCCATGGTGCTCGACACGGTCACGCTCTGGATGTAGGCCCCCTTGGCAGCAGCGGGCTTGGCCCGCAAGACCGAGGCCATGAAGGCGGACAGGTTCTCTTCCAGGCGGGCCACGTCGAAGGACACCCGCCCGATCGGGGCGTGAAGGTTGCCCGTCTTGTCCACCCGGTACTCGATCTTGCCGGCCTTTATCTCTTTGACCGCGGCTCCTACGGCGGGCGTAACGGTCCCGGCCTTGGGCGTGGGCATCAAGCCGCGGGGGCCAAGGATCCGGCCAAGCGGC
>CATQHQ010000002.1:0-532500 GCA_958296005.1 Longimicrobiales bacterium | reverse complement strand
GGGGAATCATCCCCGATCCCGAACGGGCTCGTCAACCCGTGTGGGCGCGGGCGGCTTCGGCTTGGCGAGCGGCAGCCGCCACCCGGGCGAACGCGGCGGCAGGGTTCTGGGCGGCGAGGACGGGCCGGCCCACCACGATCCGGGTGGCGCCGGCGCGGAACGCCTCCTCCGGCGTACGGGTGCGGCGCTGGTCGTGGGTGGCGGCGCCAGCGAAACGGATCCCGGGCGTCACGATCTCGCCGGCGGGCCCGAGAGCCTCTCTCGCCAACTCGGCGTCGGCGGCAGAGCACACCACGCCGCCCAGCTTCGCGCTCCGGGCCAGGGCGGCCAGACGGTGCACGTGGTCCTCCACGCGGCGCACTGGGCGACCGAGGACCTGCCCGAGGACGGGGGCGTCCAGGGAAGTAAGGACGGTCACGGCCAGCAGGGTGGTGGACGGGGGCGCCGCCTCCGCTGCGGCGGCCAGCATCTCGGGGCCGCCCATGGCGTGAACGGTGAGAAGGCGGGCGCCGGAGTCGGCGGCGACAGCGACGGCGCGGGCGACGGTGTTCGGGATGTCGTGGAGTTTCAGGTCGAGGAACACGTCCTTGCCCCGGTCCCGGAGGGCGCGGACCACGTCCGGTCCCGCCGCGACGAAGAGCTCCAGTCCGACCTTGTAGAAGGTGCACTCGGGCCCGATGCGGTCCGTCAGCGCCAGCGCCTGCTCGGGGGTCGGCACGTCGAGGGCGACGACGATGCGGCTGCTCACGGGACGGCTTCCGATCGACGGGCCAGCCGCCGGGCCAGCCGGGCCGCGCAGCGGGGGTCGGCAAAGGAGCCGGTACCGACCTGCACGAGCGACGCGCCGGCGTCCAGGTAGGCGCGGGCGCCGGAGTCGGAGACGATCCCCCCCACCCCGACGACCGGGACGTCCACGGCGGCGGCGATCTCCCGAACCGCCGCCAAGCCCACGGGCAGGATTGCGGGGCCGCTCGTGCCCCCGCTTCCCGCGCCGAGGGCGCGGCGAGCACCCCGGGCAGGCAGGTAGCCGGGGATCGTGTTGACCGCGGTGATCCCGTCGGCGCCGTGACGCACGGCGAGCGCGGCGGTGGCGGCGACCGCGGGGTCGTTGGGGGCCAGCTTCGCCAGGAGAGGGCGATCCGTGAGGGGACGCACCCGGTCCAGCACGTCGCGCATCGCCGGAGGGTCGAGGCAGAAGGGACGACCTCGCCGGTGGACGTCGTTGGGGCACGACAAGTTGAGTTCGAAGCCCAGGAAGCCGCCTTCCGCCTCCAGCGCCGACACTACCTCGACGTACTCGTCGGGGGTCCGACCGGCCACCGACAGGAAGACGATCATCTCCCCCAAGCGGCGGGCCATCCAGGGAAGCTTCTCCTTGCGCACGACCTCCAGTCCGGGGTTGGCCAAGCCTAGGGAGTTGAGCATCCCGCCCCGAAACTCGGTGACCCTGGGGGCTGGGTTGCCCCGTCGAGGCTCCAACGTCACCGACTTGGTGACGAGTCCGCCGACCTCCGCCGGGGAGATCGTCGCCACGACCGGCTCGCCGAAGCCTGCGGTCCCGGCGGCGAAGAGAACCGGGTTGGCGAAGCGCGCGCCGAAGACGCGGAGTTCGGTCACCGGGCCTCCTTCATGGCGCGCTGGGCTTCGCGCTCCATCTCTCGACGCTTCAGCTCCTCCCTCTTGTCCCGGTGCTTTCGGCCGCGGCAGAGCCCCAGCGTGATCCGGGCTCTGCCCCGGCGGAAGTACAGGTCCAGGGGCACGAGGGCGAGTCCCTTCTCCTCCGTCTTGGCGGCGATCCGTCGGATCTGGTCCTTGTGGAGGAGGAGCTTGCGGGGGCGGGTCTCGTCGTGGTTCCAGCGGCTCGCCGACTCGTAGGGCGCTACGTGGAGGCTGTGGAGCCAGAGTTCGCCCGACTCGGCCCTGGCGTGAGCGTCGCGGAACGCCACGGCGCCGGCGCGGATCGACTTGACCTCGGTGCCGCTCAGGACCAAGCCCGCCTCCCACGTGTCCAGCACCTCGTACTCGTGGCGAGCCTTGCGGTTCCGGGCGACGACCTTGCGCCCGTCCCGGGAGAGAGGACCAGTCAAAAGACCAGAACCGGCGTGCCCACCTCCACTAGGTGATAGAGCTCCCGGGCGGATTCGTTGGTAAGGCGGATGCAGCCGTGGGACACCCGCCGGCGCTCCGGGTCGGGGTTCAAGACCAGCGCAGGGGCGTTGGTGCCGTGAATGGCGATCCCGTCGCCCAAGTAGATCGCCGTGTTCCCCATCGCCCCCGGGATCCGCCGGGAGCGAGCGTTGTCCGCCGGGACCCGGAGGCCCCTTTCGACGTAGTACCAGTCGGGGGCGACCCAAACCGGGTCCTTTTCCTTGCGACGGACACGGAAGAGTCCCTTGGGGGTCGTGAACGTCCAGCGCTTGCCGGCACCGGCCAGGCGGAAGCCGTTGCCCGTGGCGGCGGGGGCGGACCAGAGGGACTCGGCGCCGTCCATGAGGTGGACGCTGTTGGTGGTCAGGTGGACCAGCACGTAGGGGACGTCCACGTCGACGAGGGGCTCGCCGAGAACCAGCGCCGGTTCGCCGACGGGCTCGCCGAGCAGCTTCGTCAGCTCCCGGGCCTGGACCGCCGCGGCGAGCCGGAGAACGCCGGGCGCCGTCAGGACGGCGAGGGCGGTCAGCGCGGTGGCCGCGGCAAGACGACCTCCGCGACGCGCACCACGCCTTAGAGGGTCGTCAGTTCGCGGTGGCGCCATGAGCTGTCGCGGCGGCTTCGCGGCTCCGCCAGTCCGCGAGAAAGGCGGCGATCCCCTTGTCGGTCAGGGGGTGGGCCATGCACTGCTTGAGGACCTTGAAGGGACAGGTGGCGATGTGGGCGCCGGCCAACGCCGAGTCGATCACGTGACGCGGGTGGCGGACCGACGCTGCGAGGATGCGGGTCGCGATCCCCGGGTTCTGCTCGAAGACGGCGGCGATCTCGCGGATCAGCTCCATCCCGTCCTGCGAGATGTCGTCCAGGCGACCGATGAAGGGGGAGACCACGAACGCCCCGGCGAGGGCGGACATGAGCGCCTGGCCCGTGTTGAAGATCAGGGTGACGTTGCAGCGGATGCCCTTCTCGCCCAGGCGGGAGACGGCCTCCAGCCCGGCGGTGGTGGCCGGCACCTTGATGATCACGTTGGGGTGCCAAGCGGCGTACTCCAGCCCCTCCGACACCATGCCGTCGGCGTCTTCGGACACGGTCTCGGCGCTTATTGGGCCGTCCACCAGACCGGCGATCGCGCGGATCGTCTCCTGGAAGTCGGCCCCTGTCTCGCGGGCCATGAGGGTCGGGTTGGTCGTTACTCCGCTCAGGACGCCCCACCGGGCGGCTTCGCGGATCTCGCCCAGGTTGGCCGTGTCGAGGTATATCTGCAACGGTGGGGTCTCCGATTTCGGGTACGGGTTAAGGGCAGCGAGCGGAGCTAGGACGACGCCTCTTCGGTGGGGGCGGCGTCTTCGGCGGGGCTCGGCTGGGGTCGAGAGGCCTCGCGGGCGGCGTCCACTCCGGCCCGGTAGGCCGCCTTCGAGCGCTCCAGCTTGTCCTCCAGCTCCGCGCGGGCGCCGGACGCGATCTGCCTCCCCTGCTCCACCACGCCCTTCGCGGACTCCACGTGGGAGCCGAAGTCGTCGCGAAGACCCCTCACCCGGTCCTCGGTAACGTCGCGAAGCTTCTTGGCGTGCTCGCGTATCCGCTGCTGGGTCTCCGCGCCGGACCCGGGGGCCAAGAGGAGAGCCAAGCCCGCGCCTACGAGGGCGCCGAGGAGGAAGGCGCCGATCTCGGAGCCTCGTTCCTTCTCAATGACGACCGTGCGTTGTTCATCCGGCGTGCTCATCGCGAGTCTCCGTGGTTTGTGGCGAGCGGGCGAGCGGGCGTCCGGACCGGGGACGTCCGCCGGGCCGGAAAGTAAGCACGCCCCTTCACGTCCGCCAACGGGGATCGGGCGCGGGAACGTCGGGGGGCTCGGCGCCCGGCCGCCCCATGAGCCCTGCCGCGAGCGCCTTCCCCAGCTCGACTCCGGGCTGGTTCAGGGGATCGACGCCGTAGAGGGCGCCGGCGTACGCTGCGGCGATCTGGAAGAGCATGATCAGGCCGCCCACCGATCGGGCGTCGATCCGGTCCACCATGATCGTCATGTTCGGGCGGCTCTCGCGGCGCAGCGCCTCGGCGGTCGCCCGTCTCTCGTCGTCCAGCAGGCCGAAGAGGGTGCTGCCCCCGAGGTAGGCGAGGGCGGGCTTGGCGGGGAACGGGCGCGGGACGGGCACGTCGCGCTCGGGGACGGCACGGCCAAGGAAGACCACCACCTTGTCGCGGGGGCCCTCCATGAAGAGCTGGAGCTGGGCGTGCTGGTCCGGGGCCCCGAGGGCCGCAAGGGGGGTCGGGCCGGTTTCGACGCGCTCGCCGGCGCGGTTCGCCGCCTTCCCCAGGGACTCGGCCCAGAGCTGCTGGAACCAGGCTGCCAGCGACTTCAGCCGATCGGCGTACGGCATGAGCACGTGGATGCGGGCGCCGGCCTCCGCGTCCGCGGCGTGGAGGAGAGTCGCCAGCGCTCCCGCCGGGTTGCGAGTCAGCTCGGGCGAGGCGCAACGATCGACGATCGCGGCCGCGCCCTCCAGCACGGCGTCGACGTCGATGCCAGCGGCGGCGGCGGGGAACAAACCCACGGGAGAGAGGACCGAGAACCGTCCGCCCACATCGTCGGGCACCGGCAGCGAGCGAAGGCTCAGCTCCGAGGCGAGCTCCCGTAGGGGGCCGGTCCTGCCGGTGGTGGCGAGGACCCGTCGGCGGGCGCCCTCGAGGCCGAAGGCGTCGTGCAGGCGCTGCCACGCCACCAGGAAGTTGGCCGCGGTCTCGGCGGTTGCGCCCGACTTGCTGACGACGTTGAAGAGGGTGCGGTCCAGCTTCAGGCCGTCCAAGAGGGCGGCCACGGTGTCCGGGTCCGGGTTGTCCAGGACATGGAGGCGGGGGAAGCCGCGTCGGGCCGTCGCGTCGAGTCCGTTCCACCCCGTGGGAAGGAGGGCGTCCCGGAGGGCGGCGGCGCCCAACGCCGAGCCGCCGATCCCCACGACGACCACGGCTTCGCACCAGGGACGCAGGGAGTCGGCGGCGGCGCGGGCGCGGTCGGCCAACTCGCGTGCGGCGGGCAGGGCGAAGAACCCCATCTCTCCGGCGGCGCGACGAGCTTCCGTTTCGTCGAAGGCGCGGCGGAAGCGTCGGGCCAGGCGTCCTTCGGGCTGCAGCCGCTCCGGTGCGACGCCGCCGCGGGGGAGGACGCCCGCAAGCATGTTGCCGTAGTCGAGGACGGGGCCGCCGGAGGCCGCGGACGGCAAAGCGGCCACGGCGTCAGCCAAGGTCGACCACCAGACCGTCGTAGGCGGGCTCGATCCCGGCGGGGAGCGCGGCGGAGAGCTCCCGGTAGCGCAGGAGGTGCGTCATGTGGGTGAGGAAGGTGCGTTCGGCGCCGACTTTCCCAGCGGCCTCCACGGCCTCCTCCACGTTGAAGTGGGCCGAGTGGGGACGACCCCACCAGAGGGCGTTGAGGACCAGCACCGACACGCCGTCGAGGATGCGCAGGGCTTCCGACGGCAACCGCTTGGCGTCGGTCACGTAGCCCAGGGGTCCGACGCGAAAGCCGTAGGCGCCGGTGGCCCCGTGGGGGACCTGGAACGGCGTGAGCTGGGCGCCCAGCACCTCTGCCTCTACTCCGGGGGCGTAGGTCCGAAGGACGAGGCGAGGCTTGGAGGACCCGGCGGAGACGCGGAGACCCCGGTCGAAGATGTAGGAGAAACGAGTCGTCATCGTCTCCTTCAACTTCTCGGGGACGTAGGTGGGAACCGGGTCCCGTCCCCGAGTGGAGAAGACCCGAAGATCGTCGATGCCGTGGACGTGATCGGCGTGGAGGTGCGTGTACCAGACCGAGTCGATCTGGTCGATGCCGCAGGAGAGGAGCTGGAGGCGAAGCTCAGGGGGCGTGTCCACCAGGAGGTTGCCCCCGGGCAGACTCAGGACGGCGCCGTGGCGGGTCCGCTTGTCGCGGCGCTCGGAGGACGTGCAGGTGCGGCAGCGGCAACCGATCACCGGAACGCCGAAGGAAGTCCCGGTTCCGAGGAAGGTGAGCCGCAAGTCAGAGCTGCTCGATCCTCATGGTATTGGTCGAGCCCGGGCTGTGGAACGGCAGGCCCGAAGTCACGACCACCGGGTCGCCCGGCTTCCCTCGTCCCGCGTTCAGGACCGCCTGCTTGCCCAGGTCGGTCAGGCCCTCGTAGCTGATCTCCTTCCCTTCGGCCAGCACGGGACGGAGGCCCCACACCCCGCCCAGCCGGCGGTGGACCTTGGCGTCGGTGCATACCGTGAAGATCGGCACCGGCGGACGGTAGGACGACACGAGGCGGGCGGAGGAGCCGCTGCGGGTGAGGACGATGATCGCCGGCGCCTTCAGGTCCCGTGCGGAGGACACCGTCGAGCCGGCCACGGAGTGCTCCGTTTGGGACGCGCCTCGGCGCTGTACGGGTCCGGCGTAGTGCAGGTAGTGGGGTCCTTCCGCCAGGGCGCCGCTCTCCTCCACTTCCCGAGCGACCCGGACGATGACCTCCACCGTGCGGACCGGGTACTTCCCCACGGCCGTCTCGCCGGAGAGCATGACGGCGTCGGTGCCGTCCAGGATCGCGTTGGCCACGTCCGAGGTCTCGGCTCGGGTGGGCTTCGGGTACTCGGTCATCGACTCGAGCATCTGGGTGGCGGTGATGACGGGCCGGCCCCAGCCGTTGGCCGCCTGGATGATCCGCTTCTGGGCCAGCGGCACGGCGGCGAAGGGGAGCTCGACGCCCAGGTCCCCCCTGGCCACCATCACCGCATCGCACTTGGCCAGAATCCCGTCCAGCTCGTCCATCGCCTGGGCCTTCTCGATCTTCGCGACCAGCCACGCCCGGCCCTTCAGGAGGCTCTTCAGCTCCGCCACGTCGCGCATCTTCCGCACGAAGGAGAGGCCCACGTAGTCCACTTCCGAGGCGAGCGCGAACTCTAGGTCGCGAAGGTCCTTTTCGGTGACCGAGGGCGTGTCCACTTCCACGCCGGGAAGGTTGATCCCCTTGCGCGAGCGGAGGAGTCCGCCCCTGGCGACCTCGAACTCGGCGCGCTCGCCGTCGGTCCAGGTGCAGACGAGCTCGATCAGGCCGTCGTCCAGCAGCATCTGGGTGCCGGGCGACACCTGTCGGGCCAGGCCGGCGTACGCGGTGGGCAGCTCGCCGGACCAGTGGCTGCCCTCGGGCGCGAAGGTGACGCTGTGGCCGTCTCGGAGGAGGACGGGCTCGTCCAAGTCGCCGATTCGGATCTTCGGGCCCTGGAGGTCGGCCATGATCGCGACGGGGCGGCCGACGGCCTTGGCGGCCTCCCGCACCGAGCGGATGCTCCGGGCGTGGGTGCGATGGGTTCCGTGGGACATGTTGATCCGGGCGACGTTCACCCCCGCCCGAACCAGCTCGGCCATGACCTCGGGGCGGGCGCTGGCGGGTCCGACGGTGGCGACGATCTTCGTCTTGATCATAGACGCAGCCGATTCGTAGGCGCGGAGCCTTGGGGAGAGACGTTGGTCTCCAGAGGATTCAAGCTACCTTCGGTTCGGAGCACAAGCACCCCGCCCGTCCCCCCTCGCGTGGGGAAAACGGAGCCGCAACGACTTCATGTCCCCCGCAACCCACGTCCGCACCCCCAACGGCGTCGAGGCCGTTGCCAGGTCGCTGGCCCGCGGCGGCGACGTGGCCGTGGACTGCGAGGCCGCCGGCTTCCATAGGTACTCGGACCGGCTCTGCCTGGTGCAGCTCTCGACGCCGGAGAAGACCTTCGTTCTCGACCCGCTGGCGGTGGATCTCGGGCCGGCGCTCAAGCCCGTCTTGGAGGACCCGGGGCGGCGGGTGATCATGCACGGCGCGTCCTACGACTTGCGACTGCTGCGACGCGACTTGGGGGCCGAGGTGGCGAACCTCTTCGACACCCAGGTGGCCGCGGGGCTCGCCGGGGAGCCCGCAGTGGGACTTCAGGCGCTGCTGAAGCGGCATCTGGATGTGGACGTCTCGAAGAAGTACCAGCGGGCCGACTGGGCGAAGCGGCCTCTGTCGCCGCAGATGATCGAGTACGCGGCGGGCGACACCCGGCACCTGCACAGGCTGGCCGCGGCAATGGAGAGCGCCCTGAGCCGGCTCGGGCGAGAGGCGTGGGCGGAGGAGGAGTGCCGTCGGATGCTGGAGTCGGCGGACGGGGAAGCCGTTGTCGCCCAGGACCCGGTGACGCGGGTGAAGGGGGCGCGGCGGCTGGACCCCCGCTCGGCGACCGCGCTTCGTCGGGCGTTGGAGTGGCGGGACGGCGTGGCACGCGCCTTGGACCGGGCGCCGTTTCGGGTGGCGTCCGACGCGGCGCTTCTGGAGGTCGCGAAGGCCCGGCCCCGGTCGGCCGCTGGGCTGGCGAAGACGAAGGGGTTCCCGGCAGGGATGGCCCGGACGCGTGGTCGATCGTTGGTGGAGGCGCTGATCCAGGTGGGTCGGACGGCCGACGCGCGGCTGGAACCGTACCCGGCGCCGACGAGGCGGGGACGCGGGATGCCGCCCCCGGAGGAGGAAGCCGCCTTCGATCGCCTCAAGGCTGCGCGGGACCGGGCGGCCGGACGGCTGGGGCTGGACCGGGGCCGGCTGATGGCGAACAGCGCGCTGCGGCGAGTGGCGGCGGCGAGGCCGCGGAGCTTGCCCGAACTCGAAGCGTTGGACGATGTGCGCCGGTGGCAGGCCGCCGCGCTCGGCAAGGATCTGCTGCGGGCGCTGTGAGGGTGGCCGCCTCGGACCGTCGTCAGTCGTCCCCGGCCTCCAACTTCCGCTTGTGCTCGATGCAGTAGCGGGCATGGGGGAGGGCGTCCAGCCGCTCGAAGCCGATCGGTGTGCCGGTGGCGTGGCACCGCCCGAAGTTGTCGGGGTCGTTGTACAATCGGTGAAGGGCGTCTTCGATCCGATAGAGGTAGCGGCCTTCCTTCGTGGCGAAGGCGGCAGCCTTTTCGCGTTCCATCGCCTCGGTTCCCTGGTCGGCCATGTGGTCGGTGTAGCCGGCCAGGTCCGAGTCGGAGGAGCCGCGGTCGCGTTGGGCGCCTTCGCGGAAGAAGCCCAGGCTCTGGAGGGCCTTCTTCCGCTCTTGCACCAGCCGCGCTTCGATGTGGGCCAGTTGTTCCTTGGAAAGCACGGGAGCCTCGCCGTTTAGGGCGGCTTGATCCGCGCCTTGCGACCGCTGGGGCGACATCGCTTTCTCCGTCGATGGGTGCGACAACCAGCCGGTGCGGCGCCTTCGCCGCGCCGGGCCGGACCTGGGCGGGGGGTTGCAGCCGGGTTCGACCTGCTAAATCTAATGGCGAGACGGATCGTCCGCCGGGAGGACGCCACATGGAAGAGGAGCATGTCGTGGACAAAGTGGCCTGCCGCAGGCACCCGACGACGCGGGGGCCGCGGCTGGAGCGCCCGCCGTTCAGGTCGGAGCTGGGCGAACGGATCCAGCGGGAAGTGTGCGCCCGTTGCTGGCGCGATTGGCTGAAGCACCAGACGCTTCTGATCAACCACTTCGGCCTCCACCCCCGGGACAGGGACGCCAGGGAGTTCCTGTACGGGCAGATCCGGGCGGTGCTGTTCGGGGACGGGGAGGTTGCGGAGATCGACACGTCCCGCCAGGGGACGATCGGGCCGCCACGCCCCTGACCCCGCCCCGTTCCCCGCCGGCGCCGCTACTCCAGCAGCGTCTTTTCCAGCTCCTGGATCGCGCTTCGGTCCCGCTCGCGGCTCTCGTGGATCTTGTCGGCCAGGTACTCGATGTTGTCGATCGGGGCTTGGCCGGCCAGGACGCCCAGCTGGGAGCGGTCGGCGCTCCCCAGGGCGGCGGCGATGTTGTGCGCCTCCGCGAGGAAGTGCTGGGCAAGCCCCTCGATCGCGCCTCGGGCGTGGGCCATCGCCGTGTTGGCCCTCCCCGACAGCTCCTCCAGCTTCTTGACCTCCACCAAGTCGTTGTTGGAGCGGTCCATGACCGCCAGCTTGGCTTCGCACCGATGGTAGAACTGAAGAAGCACTTCGGCCCGGTCGTCCACTTCGGTCAGCGCCACCTCGAGCTTGACGCGCAGCTTTCGTGCCGTCTTCAGCTGCAGGGCTGCGATCTCGCTGTCGGGGTCGGTCCGCAACCGCTCGCGCCAGTAGGCCACGCGCCCCTTGACGTCGGTCAGTGCCTCCGCCAGGGGCGTCCGAGCGCGGCCCCACTCCGAGTCGGAACCCAGCATCCGCGCCTGGTGCGCCTGCACCCTCTTGCGGAGCAGCCCGAGCGCGTGGGCATGCACGGCGGACACGGCGGCCGCATCCCCCTGCAAGTAGGCGCTCATGCCGCGCTTGGCCCGCCTGCGGATGCGGCGCGCTCGCGCAACGGCCGACGCTCCGAAGCAGGCCGCGACGACAGCGCCGCCGATCAGAAGGAACTCCGGCGCGGCGGACGCGATCGTCAAGAACGCGATTATTCCCAAGCACCCTAGACAGCCGGTGCATCCCGGCGCTTCGACAGCGCTCTGGGCGACGGCGGCGCCCAGGGCACGCGGGTCCAGCCGACCAGGCTTCTGTTCCTTTTCCTGCGCCAGCCGGTCGAAGTACTGGCGGGCAACGACCGTGAGGTCGATCAGCCTACTCCCGCAAAACGGCCGCGATGTCCACCAGCGCGTCCTGCAGCTGCGACTGCTCCACCGTCAGGGGCGGCGCGAACCGCACGACCTGCTGGTGGGTCTCCTTGGCGAGGATGCCCCGCTCCTGGAGGGCTTCGCAGAACGGCCGAGCGGTTCCGGAGGACTCGCGGATCACGACCCCGATCATGAGGCCCTTGCCGCGGACCTCCTGGACGTGGGGAGAGGGGATCGCCCGGAGCTGCTCCTTGAACCAGCTGCCGAGTTCGTCGGAGCGCCGGGAGAGGTCCTCCTCCAGGACCACGCGCAGCGAAGCTCGGCCGACGGCCGCAGCCAAGGGGTTGCCCCCAAACGTCGAGCCGTGGTCGCCGGGGCGGAAGACGTCCATGAACTCCGCATCCGCGATCACCGCGGAGACCGGATACACGCCTCCGCCCAGCGCCTTCCCCACCACCAGCACGTCGGGGCGCACGTCTTCCCACTCGCAGCAGAAGAGCCGTCCCGTGCGTCCCAGCCCCGTCTGGATCTCGTCGGCGATGAACGCGACGCCCTCTTCGCGACATAACGCCGCGGCTTCCGCCAGATAGCCGTCCGGGGGGACGACGACGCCGGCTTCTCCTTGCACTGGTTCGACCAGGAAGCCGGCCGTGTTGGGGCCCAGCGCCGCCCGCAGCGCCTCTACGTCGCCGTACGGGACGATCTTGAAGCCGGGCGTAAAGGGACCGAACCCCTCCCGGTACTGCTCGTCCGACGAGAAGCCCACGATCGTGGTCGTGCGGCCGTGGAAGTTGTCCTCGCACACGACGATCTCGGCGCGGTCCGCCGGAATGCCGCGGGTCTCGTAGCCCCACTTGCGCACCATCTTGACGGCGGTTTCGACAGCCTCGGCGCCCGTGTTCATCGGCAACGCCGCGTCGTATCCCGCAACCTCGCAGAGCTCGCGCAGGAACGGCCCCATCTGGTCGTTGTGGAACGCGCGCGAAGTCAGCGTCAGCCGCTCCATCTGCTCGCGGGCCGCCGACACGATCGCCGGGTGCCGGTGCCCCTGGTTGAGGGCCGAATAGGCGCTGAGCATATCCAGGTAGCGGTTGCCTTCTACGTCCCAGACCCAGGCGCCTTCGCCCCGGTCCAGCACGACCGGCAAGGGCAGGTAGTTGTGCGCCGACCAGCGCTCGGCCTCGTCCAGGTAGGCTGCAGTGGGCTTCGTCGCGGAGGCTGGCGGGGAAACGGTCGCTGTCGTCATCTTTGGCTTCTCTCCGATGGCGATGGGTGGTATGGGCGGAGGAAGAATCTAGTCCTTCCCGCTGACGCACGGGAAGCGGCGCACGTCCGTCGCGTTGGCTCGGACGCCGGTGGCCCCGCTTACTCTGGGACGTTTCGTCGCGACTCCGCCCGGGAATTCGCGACGGTCAACGACGAGAGCGGGGCCTCGTCGACCGTGAGGCGGAAGACGTCGGGGCGCGCGTAGTGGCCGGTCACGTCGAAGTCGAACTTGCCTCGGGCGATCTCGTCCATGTCCAGATCGGCGTAGAGGATGCCCGGCTCGCCCAGCAGGGGTCCGGCGACGGGCTGGCCCAGCGGATCGTAGATCGCCGTGCCGCCGGGGCACAAGGGATCGGGCCACTCCGCCGTCTCGTCGAGGATCTCGAGATCGGCTGGGTAGTGCTCCTTGGTGACGAACTGGTTGCATCCGACGACGAAGCAGCGGCCCTCCAGGGCGATGTGGCGGAGGGTGGCCTGCCAACGGCCGCGGGCGTCCGCAGTGGGCGCCAAGTAGATCTCGACGCCTTTGCCGTACATCGCCATGCGGGCCAGCGGCATGTAGTTCTCCCAGCAGATGAGCCCGCCCACCTTGCCGAACGGCGCGTCGATCACCGGGAGGGTGCTGCCGTCGCCTTCGCCCCATATGAGGCGCTCCGCCGCGGTCGGCTTCAGCTTCCGGTGCAGGCCCGCCAGCTCGCCCTCGGGCGAAAAGTACAGCAACGTGCAGAAGAGTGTTCCGGGCGCGTGGGGCGCGTCGCGCTCGACGACGCCGACCGCCACGTACGCTCCAGCGGAGCGGGCCGCCTCGGCGATCCGCTCCGTCTCGGGGCCCGGCACGGAGACGGCGGCGTCGCGGTACCGTCCGAAGGTGCGCCTTCCCGCCGGCTTGCGGCCCCCGACGGCTGTGCCGAACGCCAATCCCCAGGGGTAGCCCCCAACAAACGCTTCGGGGAATACGATCAGCTCGGCGCCGGCTGCCGCCGCCTCGGCGACGCCGGCGCAGACCCGTTCCACGGCGCGGGCCGAGTCGAAGGGGAAGCCGCGGGGCTGAACGGCAGCTACGCGAACACGGTTCTTGCGGGTGGCGGTCATTGGGGCGTCCCGGCGGTCGTTCGTCTCGGTGGCGCGGCGTCCCGGGGAGTCCTCGCTTGCCGAACTCCAGGCGCACGCGGCATTCTGTCGCTGGACGGCGACCCGATGCCGCCGCTCCGCCCCAAACTAACCCGGGAGGATTCAGAAGTGCGCAAGTCGCTTGTCCAAGACACGTTGATCGCGGCCGCGGCCGTCGCCGCCGCCGCCGTTCTGCCTCTTCTGCCGGCCGCCGCCCAGGACGGTCGCGACGCCGTCGTCGCTCACGTGGAAGCCGGCGGCGAACGTTACGCCGCCATGGCCCAGCAGATATGGGACTGGGCCGAGGTCGGGTACCAGGAGACGCGGAGCAGTGCGTTGTTGCGCGACGCCCTCGCGGAGGCCGGGTTCGAGGTCGACGAAGGGGTCGCGGGGATGCCCACGGCGTTCGTCGCCAGCTGGGGAGCGGGGTCGCCGGTGATCGGCATCTTGGCGGAGTACGACGCGCTGCCGGGGATCACGCAGGACAGGGCGCCGGAGCGGGCGCCGAGGCCGGATATGGGCGCCGGCCATGCCTGCGGGCATCATCTGTTCGGCGCGGGCTCCGTGGCGGCGGCGTTGGCGGTCAAGGCGTGGCTGGAGGAGTCGGGGACGCCGGGCACGGTGCGTCTGTACGGTACGCCGGCCGAGGAAGGGGGCGCCGGCAAGGTGTACATGGTGCGCGGCGGGCTCTTCGAGGATGTGGACGCCGTGCTTCACTGGCACCCGGGCAACGCGAACGAGGCCAGCCCTTCGTCGTCGCTGGCCAACAAGTCGGCGAAGTTCCGCTTCCACGGGGTGTCGGCTCATGCGGCCGGGGCGCCGGAGCAGGGCCGGTCGGCGCTGGACGGGGTGGAGGCGATGAACCACATGGTCAATCTGCTGCGGGAGCACGTCCCGCAGGAGACGCGCATCCACTATGTGATCACTGCCGGCGGCCATGCGCCCAACGTAATCCCCGACTTCGCCGAGGTCTTCTACTACGTTCGCAACCCGGACCCGGAGCTGGTCAAGTCGATCTTCGAGCGGGTGGCGCGGGCGGCGGAGGGCGCCGCGATGGGGACGGGCACCCGCATGGAGTACGAAGTCGTCCACGGCCTCTTCGCCATGCTGCCCAACGAGACGTTGCAGCGCAGGGCGCAGAAGAACCTGGAACGGGTCGGGGGAGTGGTCTACGACGACGCCGAGCGGGCGTTCGCGGAGGCGATCCATGCGACGCTGCAGGAGGACTCCCCCCCGCTGGAAAGCGCTGCCGAGGTCCAGCCGTACATGCCCCGGGCCGCCGGAGGCTCCACCGACGTGGCGGACGTGAGCTGGGTCGTGCCCACCGTCGGGATGAGCGCGGCGACGTGGGTGCCGGGGACGCCGGCCCACTCGTGGCAGGCGATCGCCGCCGGTGGCACGTCGATCGGCGAGAAGGGGATGCTGGTTGCGGCCAAGACGCTGGCGATGACCGCGGTGGAGCTCTTCACCGACCCCGATCTGGTGGCGGCGGCGATCGCCGAGCGCCTGGAGCGGGTCGGGCCCGACTTCGAGTACGTCTCGCTGGTGGGCGACCGGGACCCGCCGCTGGACTACCGCAACCCGCCCGGCGCCCGCTAGCGCGCTAGCGCCGGTCGGCTACCCGCAATCCGAGAAGCCGCAGACGTAGCACTTCCGGCAACCCTCTTCGTACGCCATCTGGCTGGCGCCGCACGCCGGGCAGGAGCCCAAGGCGGCGTCGGTGTCGTCCACGTAGCGGCCGGGGGCGGTGGCGGCGGCAAGGGAGGAGGCCGACGACGACGGGTCGCCGCCTTCGCGTCCCGCGTCGGCCACGGCGCCGGCGGGGAGCCCTAGGGGCAGCTCTTCCTGCACGCCGGACTTCTCGGCCAAGTAGTGGTCGATCGCCTGGGCCACCGCGTCGGGCGCCGACAGCACCTTGTGCGGACCGACCCCCACGGCGCGGTCGCAGGAGATGCCCCTGAGCTGGTCCCGCACGGCGGCGATGGATATCCCCGAGCGGAGGGCGAGAGAGACCAAGCGCCCGATCGCTTCCGAGTCCGCCATTGCGGCGCCCCCGGCCTTGCCCAGCGTGCAGAAGACCTCAAAGGGGCGGCCCGTGTCGTCCTCGTTGATGGTGACGTACAGGTCGCCCAGCGGCGAGTTCATCTTCATCGTCCGGCCCTTGAGCATCTGGGGCCGCGTGCGCTTCTGGCGCGCCGCGGCGGCCTTGCGGTCCCGGTTCTCGAGCTGGCGTTGCATCTCGTCCCGCTCGCCCCGCACCCGGTGCGCGTCCTCGCGGGAGTCGGCCAACTGCTGCCGCAGCGCCTCCGCGACCTTGGCGGCGGGCTCGGCCTCGCCGGCCCCCGCTTCGCCCGCCGCCGCCTCCGTCTTGCCGGTGGAGAGCACCTGCATGGGCCGGGAGCCGTCGCGGTAGACCGTCACGCCCTTGCACCCCAGCGCGAACGCCAGGTCGTAGATCTTGCGCACGTCCTCGCGGGTGGCCTCGTGGGCGAAGTTGGTGGTCTTGGAGATCGCCGAGTCCACGTGCTCCTGGAACGCGCCCTGCATCCGCACGTGCCACTCGGGGGAGATGTCGTGGGAGGTGCGGAAGACTTGGCGCACGTCCTCGGGCACTTCGTCGAAGTGGACGTGGCCCTCCTGGGCGATCCGCTCCATGAGCTCCTCGCCGTACCAGCCTTCCCGGCGCGCCCGGGCCACGAAGTCCGGGTTGACGTCGGGCATCATCGACCCCGCTTGGTTCCGCATGAACGCGACTGCGAAGAGGGGCTCGATCCCCCCGCTGCACCCGGCGATGATGGAGATCGTGCCGGTGGGCGCCACGGTGGTCAGGTTGCAGTTGCGAAGCCGACGGCAGGAACGGACGCGCTCGCCGGACGCGTCTCGGGCGCACGTCTCGTCGGGTCCCCAGATCGACTCCTCCCATGCCGGAAAGACGCCCCGGGTCTCCGCCAGACGCTCCGACGCGCACCGCGTCTCCTCCTCGATGAACGCCATGACCGAGCGGCCCGTCGCCACCCCCTCCTCCGAGTCGTAGCGCACGCCCAGGCGCACCAGCAGGTCGGCCCACCCCATGATGCCCAGGCCCACCCGGCGGATCTTCCCGGCCAGGTCGCCGATCTCGGTCAGCGGGTAGCGGTTGGCGTCGATCACGTTGTCGAGGAAGTGGGTGGAGAGGTGGACTACGTGGCGCAGGCCGTCCCAGTCGATCCCGTCCAGGGGGTCGTCGAAGCGGCCGGCGTCGGGGGCCGCCTCCTTGGCGAAGACGCCTACGTTGATGCTTCCCAGGTTGCACACGTCGTAGGGAAGGAGGGGCTGCTCGCCGCAGGGGTTGGTGGCCTCGTAGGCGCCGAGGCGCGGGACCGGGTTGTGCTCGTTGGCGCGGTCCACGAAGAAGATCCCGGGCTCGCCGGTCTTCCACGCCCCCTCGACGATGGCGTCGAAGATCTCCTGGGCGTTCTCCTGGCCCACCACCTCTCCGGTCCGGGGGCTGATCAAGTCGTATTCGGCCCCTTCCTCCACGGCCTGCATGAAGGCGTCGGTGACCGCCACCGAGATGTTGAAGTTGGTGACCTGCGACGTGTCGTTCTTGCAGCCGATGAACCCGCGGATGTCCGGGTGGTCCACCCGCAGGATGCCCATGTTGGCGCCCCGGCGGGTGCCTCCCTGCTTCACCACTTCCGTGGAGGCGTCGTAGAGGCGCATGAACGAGACGGGACCCGACGCCACTCCCATCGTGGAGCGCACCGTGTCGCCCTCGGGCCGGAGTCGGGAGAACGAGAACCCGGTGCCGCCGCCGGACTGGTGGACCAGCGCCATCGCCCGGAGGGTGTCGTAGATGCCGCTGCCGCCGTTGGCGAGCGCGTCGTCCACCGGCAGCACGAAGCACGCCGAGAGCTGGCCCAGCGGTCGGCCCGCGTTCATGAGGGTCGGCGAGTTGGGCTCGAAGCTGCCCTGGGCCATCAGGTCGTAGAAGCTCCGGGCGACTTCCTCCACGGCGGCCGGCGACGCCCCGAACTTCCGGTCCTCCTCCGCCACGACCCGGGCGATCCGCCAGAACATCGTCTCGGGCTCCTCCGTCGGCTGGCCGTTCTCGTCCTTCTTGAGGTAGCGCTTGGCGAGGACGATGCGGGCGTTCTCCGAGAGCTTGGCCGGACGCAGATCGTTGGGGGGAGGCTCGTCGAAGTGGCGAGCCCGGGCCTGGACCGGCTGCTGGGCGGGAAGGGGCGTCATCGGGCGCTCTCTGGTGGGGGCAGGTCGGTCCGAGCGGCGTGCCTATCCAAGCATCCGCGCGTCCCAGGGTCAACAACATGTTGTAGTCAAGGAAATTAGCAACACAACTGATTGTGTCAACGAGGCGGATGCGCCTGTGTCCGAGCCGGGCCAAAGCGGAGCTAGAACGCGTTCCCCAGCCGGATATGGAACACCGGGCTCGACAAGACCCGGAGGGGGACGCCGATCCCTGTCCGGAGCGTCAGGCCACCGGCGTAGAACGGCACGAGAACGGCGGACAGCTCGGCGCCGGCGCTGGCCAGGGTCGCGCTGCGCGGGTTGTCGTAGCCCCGCTGGCCCAGGACGGGACCCCACGCGTTGCCGGCGTCGAAGAATACGGAGCCGTGGACCCGGTCGAAGAAGAGGGGGAAGGCCCCCAGCCCGCGGTCCACCATGACGAGCGGGAAGCGGTACTCCGCGCTTGCGGTCCAGGCGATCCGGCCGGAGCGGAAGTTCTCCGGGTAGCCCCGCAACGGAAAGAGCAGCGGGGTGCCTCCGAAGAGGGCCAGCCCGGACAACGCCTCCGTTCTGCCCTCGGCCCCGCCGGCATCGAAGTGGAACTGGTTCGCCCCGGGGCCGAACGCCGCCGCCCCCGACAGGCGGAGCGCGACCACATGGTTGGCGAAGCCGGGCCCTGCAATGGCCTTGTAGGCCGACGCCTCGCCCAGCACCTCCCCGTACGAGCGGTCCAGGCCGGCGACGCCTCGGCGCTCTCCGTCCACGCCGGTCTCCCGTCGCAGTCGGCCCCGAACGAAGGCGGATACCCCGTCCTCCCGAGAGAACGAGAACGCCCGCCGCTGCACGTTGGAGAACCTCAGCGTGGCGCCCAGGTCGGCGTGGGTGCTCTGCGGCGGCGGGTTGGACAGGGTGGGACCCGCGGCGCCGTCCAAGGCCTGGAGCGCCAAGTCCTCCCTGGCGACGCTCCCGTTCAGCGAGAGGGAGGTCGAAGTCCGGTACCGGCGTCGCACGAAGGAGACCGACAGGTCGGCCCGACGCTCCCGCTCCAGCAGGAAGTACTCCGCCGTGTCCCCGTTGGAGAGCCGGACCGGCAGGGACCGGGAAGAGGCGTCGTGGCCTTGGGACAGGGAGAGGCTCAGGTCCGGGTTGCCGAACCCCCGGTAGGCGTAGCCGAAACCACCGGAGAACTTGCCGTCCAGAGAGAGGCGGGCCGACGCCGAATAGGCATGGCGTCCCACCAGGTCGCTGCCCCCGGTGCGCACTCCGAACGCGGGCTTGATCACGTCGCGACGGACGCCGGCTTGGTCGGTCCCCTGCTCCGCCCGCGACGCGAGGGGCGTCCAATGGTACGGGCGAAGGGTTGAGGCGGCCCGGTAGTTGCGGGGAGCGGAAGCCTCCACCGGCGACGGGGCGGCGGGGGCAACCGCCGTCTCGGTGAAGCGGCTGCTGGTCCGCTGCGGGGCGAACCAAGCGGACGGTTCGTAGGGTATCCGTTCGACGCTCCAGCCGTCGGCGTGGTACGACGAGAAGTACAGCCACCGACCGAGGGGGTCCGTGGCCGGATGGGACGCCCCGCCGAGCATGTTGGTGACTTGGCGCACCGCCGGGGCGGCGTCGTCCAGCGGGAAGGGGGTCGCGAAGATGTTGGGGATCCCGGTCCGGTCGGAAGACCAGAGGAGGACACCGCCGTCGGGAGACCAGAACGGGGTGGTGTCCACGGCGCGGTCCCGGGTGACTTCGGCCGCCAGCGTGCCGTCGGCAGCCAGGACGACCACGTCCATCATCGCTGGGCGGCGCCACCGCACCGCCGCGACGTGGCGTCCGTCGGGCGACCAGCGGGGGTACGCCCAGTGCTCGTCGGGGCTCGGTGCGACGAGCGGCGTCACGTCGCCCGTGGCAAGCTCCACCACAG
Source organism: Longimicrobiales bacterium (assembly GCA_958296005.1). GTDB lineage: Bacteria > Gemmatimonadota > Gemmatimonadetes > Longimicrobiales > Gaopeijiaceae > CATQHQ01. The sequence goes on along the minus strand of CATQHQ010000002.1, from coordinate 513,271 downwards.
CCAGCGCGCTGGTGCCGCCGCCCTCCTGCACGGCCACGACGCGGCTGCCGTCGGGGGACACGTCCGGGTGCGAGAGGCGCCGACCCCGGGTAAGGCGCTCCACCGAGCCGTCGGGAGTCGCTCGGTAGAGGTCGCTCGGCAGGCGGTAGCGACGGTCGAAGTCGAGCTGCTGGAAGACGAGCGCGCCGTCCGGCCCCCACGACAGGGCGCCGCCGGGGCCGTTGATCCGGGTCAGTTGACGGGAGTTCGAGCCGTCTGGGCGAGCCAGCCTGACCTGTGCCTTGTCCACCCCGTCGGAGCGGACGAAGGCGAGCGTGCTCCCGTCCCGCGAGACTACCGCCTGTCGGGGTGCGCGCGCCGGGCCGTCCACCACTTCTCCCTTGGTCGCGGGGACGGTTTCCGCAAGGGACGCGGCCAGGGCCTCGTAGCGGCCGGTGGTCTCTTGCCGCCAGGCGCTCCAACTGTCGGACACGGACTCGCCAAAGGCGTCGCGGGCCGCGGCGTTCAGGCGGAACGGGATCCACAGCCCGGCCACGGAGCGGGCGAACTCGCCCAAGGACTCCTCGCCGTGGAGGCGCGCCATGCGGTCCAGATAGCGCGCGCCGTACACGTATGGTCGGTGCCCGGCGGGCCACGCCGGCGAATCTCCCGACACTTGGTCCACCGGACCCAGCGCGCCCTCCAGCGACGCGGCCCGCATGACCATCTCCTGCCAAGTGCCTTTGGCTCGACCCGCGCCCGTGAGGCCGGACTCGAAGTAGGTGGCGAGCCCTTCGCTCATCCAAGTGGGCGCGGCGGCCGACGGGAACACGGGCCACGCCGCCGGGAGCCTGCCCATGACGGTGCGGATCACCCGGCCGGGCGTGCCCGCCATCTCGAAGTGGAAGGTGTGGACCAGCTCGTGAGTGATGACGAGCTCCAGCCAGTCGTCGAAGTAGGACAGGCTACCGCCGTCGATCGGCGGGCGGGCGTAGACGGTGATCCGGTTAAAGGGGACCGGCGTGGCGAAGCCGTTGGAGAAGTCGGCGTGGTCGGTGAGAAGCAGTTGGACGCGACCCCCTGGCGCGGTCGCGAAGCGCTCCGAGAGCAGGGCGTAGGCGCGTTCGGCCCGTTCGGCCGCCCGTTCGGCCAGGCTCTCCATCCCCTCCGGGTAGGTGACGACGAAGTGGCTGGTGCTGATCTGCCGCCACGCCTCGTCGGGCGGGGGCGTCTGGGCGGCGGCGGGGGCCAGCGACGCCAAGGCGAGGACGGCGGCCGCCAAGCACCCGGCGGACCGAGGCCGGGGTCCGGCAGTCGCGCGTTCTGCGAAGCGGCGGGGGGGACGGTTCGTCATCGGGGCGGGCTCCGTCTTAGGAAGGGCACCGTCATGGAGGCGACTGCGGACTGGGACGGCAGCGTCAAACCGCCTTCCGGCGGGCACTCCCGCAGTTCGGTCCCGCGACCGGTCTGGGATGGAGGTTCGGCTTCTCCTTCCAAGGGCGGGAGGATCGCCAGCATCCAGATCGATTCCGTCGGACTCTGAAGCCTGGCGACCCGACAGAACCGCTCCGGGTAGGCGGCGACCACAGGGTCCACATAGCTGGCTTCGGAACCGTCCCATCTGCTCCTTGCGACGTATCCGATCCCCAGGGAATCGGCCATTGCCATGAATCGGGACCGGTCGGTCGCGAAGGGATAGGCCACGGATTGCAGGCCGCTGAAGGCGTAGAAGAAGCGGGGCTTGCGGCTGTAGACCACCGAGCCCTCCGGCAGATGGTCGCCGGCCCACAGGGCCATGACGTGGAAGGCCCGGTAGTTGTCCGGGTAGCATCCCCAAGGACCCCTGGTGATCGTCGCTTGGCGGCAACCCGTCCTCGAGAGCTCTCGAACGCGGTCCCACGACAGGCCCGCCGGGAGAGCCACGGTTGCGACCAGCGCCGCGGCACCGGCCAGCCGACGCCACCGGTTCTCGCGGACGGCGCCTGGAGCGGCGGGTTCGGGGGCGGATCGACGGTCGCCGCAGAACTTCGCCAGTCGGGCCACCGACGCGTAGGCGTAGAGGAGCACCAAGGGAAGGATCGGCAACGCGAACCGGTCCCCCGACCACTGCGCTGGCCAAGCTGCCAGGAGCCCGCAGTAGAGAACGAGGAAGAGCTCGGCGACCCCGGGACCGGAACGGACTCGCCGGAGCCATTCGGCCAGCGTCGCCACCGTAAGGGCGATCCCCACGACCGCCGCGCCTCCTCCCAGGGAGCCCGCCAAGCCGTTGGGAACGTAGTCGGAGGCGTACGTCCACGCGTTGGTCGCCGCCCGGACCACCAACTCCCAGAGCCCGGCTCGCCCCAGCTCCGGCGCGTAAGGGTTGATCAGCCAGAACTCGGATGCGTAGTCTCCGGCCGAGGCTCTGCCCCAGAGGAAAGCGGGAACAGCGAGGGCCGCGGCGAAGACGCCCAGCTCCTTCCAGCGCCTGCCGATCGCCAGCCACAGCCCCGCGGCCACGATCAGGGGCGCCCCGGCCGAGCGGGTGAAGTAGGCCGCGACGGCCAGGGCCAGCGCTGCGGCAAGCTCCCATCGAGGCTTCGGCTCCGCCGCCTTGCCAGGGGCGAGGAGCCAGAGGCAGCCCATCGTGGCCGCCAGGAACAGCGGGTCCGACAGTATCCACTGGGCGGCGAAGAGCACCGCGTAGGACGCGCCGAAGAGCACGGCCACGACCACTCCGGCACGGTCGCCCCGAAGTCGGCGGGCCCAGAGGAAGCAGAACGCCGTGGCCAGGGCGGTGAGCGCGATCGACGACGCCTTGAAGGCGCCCCAGGTCGTGGCGCCTGCGAGGATCATCGCCGCCAGGAAGGCGGGGTACAGCGGCGGGTACTTGGTGTGGTCGGGCTCGCCGGGGTGCCAGAGCTCCTTGTAGGCGCCGTCCTCGACGAGGGAGTGGGCCAGCGAGAGGTAGCCGGCGTTGTCCCCTCCGTTGTGGACTTGGGGCGTCGACGCGCTCAACGCGAGAACCACGTGAACCCCGAGCGCGAACGCAAGGCCAGTCCAGAGCCTCATGGCGGCGGCGGCGCCCCTCCGGCTTCGGCCTCCGCGGCGCCCGCCACGCCCCCGGCCCGCGCCAAAGCCTCCCGAGCCGCTTCCGCATCGACACCCAGTCGGTGCATGACCAAGCCCGTCTTGACGTGGCCTCCGGCTCGGTCGAGCAGCTCCCGAGCGCCGTCGCGGCCCAGCCCCAGCGTCGTCATCAGTATCCTCTCGCCCCGGTCCTGCAGCTTGGCGCAGGTGACCTGAAGGTCCACCATGAGGTTGCCGTCCACCTTGCCCAGCCGCACCATCGCCGCGGTCGTGATCGAGTTGAGGACCATCTTGGTCGCGGTTCCCGCCTTCATGCGCGTGGAGCCCGTGATCACTTCGGGGCCCGTCAGCGGAGCGATCACGACGTCGTGCGCCTTCCGCAACGCGTCGGCGGGCGGCGTGCACAGGAGGAAGCCGGTGCGGGCGCCCCGCGTCCGGGCCCGGGCCAGGGCGGCGTGCACGTAGGGGGTCGTGCCCGAAGTCGCGATCCCGATCACGAAGTCCCGGGGTCCCACATCCCGTTCGTCGATCGCTCTAGACCCGTCCTGGGCGCGGTCTTCGGCACCCTCCTGCGCCCGCACCAGCGCCTCAAGGCCCCCGGCGATCACGCCTTGGACAATCTCGGGATCGGTGCCGAAGGTGGGCGGCATCTCGGCGGCGTCCAGCACCCCCAGCCGCCCCGAGGTCCCGGCCCCGACGTAGATCAGTCGGCCTCCGGCCCGAAACGCCGCCACGGCCAGCTCCACTGCGCGGGCGATCGGCTCGGCTTCCCGCCCCACGGCCTCCGCCACGGTTCGGTCCTCGCCGTTGATCAGGCGGACGATCTCGAGCGACGACATCCGATCGATCCCGCTGCTGCGGGGGTTCCGCTGCTCCGTAAGCCGGCCGTCCAGCATCGGGCGTCGTGCTAACTGCCGAGGCCGGCGACGGGCGGGGTCGTGTCGGGGACGACCAGCAACGTGTCGTTGACGCTGTTCGCCACGGGCATCGGCAGAACCAGTCGTTCCTCCAGTTCGACGACAAGGAGCGCGCCTTCCGCGATCTCGCCCGGCGGCGGCTCGGTCCGGTCCATCGGCGCCACGGCGACGACCCGCGTCTTGATCGGCCGTTCCCACGCCTCCGCCGACAGGGTCTCGAAGACGACTTCCAAGAACGGCACTTCGCCGGGACCCAACGCGCTTTGGGCTTCGGTCACGACGCCCAGGAACTTGGCGCCTTGGGGCACGAGGACGCGACCGTCGGGCCCGGCCACATCCTCGACCAGAGTCGCAACGACCGGATCGCCCGGCTGATCGCTCGCCGCAGTGACGAGCCAGTCGCTCGTGGCATGGAACTGGGTGCCCGGTGGAAGCCGCGGACGCGCCGCGAAGCTGTCCGCCAGGAGGCTGTCTCCTGCGTAGCGGGCGAGGTGGGCGGCGTCGCTGGCCCGGGCGAGGAGGCTGTCCGGCGCGACGCCTTCTGCGAGGAGGCTGTCCAGCAGGAACCCTAGCGCCGGCTCTCCGATCGTCGAATCCGCGTCCGCGGAGGAGTCGCTCCCGGGTGTCGGAGCGTGGGTGGACGCGGTGTCGTCCTCGTCGGTGATCGCCTCGTCAGTGGTCGCCTCGCCGGTGGTCACCTCGCCGACGACGACCGCCGAGGAGGGCACCTCCGCCGGTTCGGGCGTCCTCTCGGCTTCCGAAGCCGCTCGTTCCGGCTCGTCCGGCGCTTCTTCGGAGGACGATCCGCCCTCCCCTCCGCACGCGCCCAGCATCGCCGCAGCCGCCGCCACGGCCAGCATCCGGCGGTGCGTCTTCATCTCTCTCATCGCGCCCTCCTGTCCTCGACGCCCCGGTGCCGGTCCCCGCCAGCCCACGCGGTCCGACGGTTGTGCCGTCCGCCCGGTTGGTTCAGAGTGTTCGGGTCCGCCCGCCGGCCTCTCGCTCGCCTGCTCGGGAAGCCCCGCACGCGAACCCCACGCATCAAAGATGAACGAACTCCGAACCGTTCTGCCATACTTTCGTCCGTACAAGAAGGTGATGGCGCTGGGCGTAGCGCTGGTCGTCGTCGCCAACAGCTTCTCCCTGGCGGGGCCGTACCTGCTGAAGTTGGCGGTGGACGCGCTTCCCCCCGATCCCGGCGCCGACCCCCGGGCGAGGCGATGCGCTCGGTGGCCGTCTACGCGCTGCTGATCGTCGCCTCGGCGCTGGCGGGCGGGGCCGCGTTCTACGGGATGCGGGAGATCATGAACGGGGCCAGCCGGCGGATCGAGGTGGATCTGCGCAACGACTTCGTACGCCACTTGCTGCGCCTCGACGCGGGCTTCCACGCCGGCACCCGGACCGGCGACCTGATGAGCCTCGCCACCAACGACACGCTGGCCGTCCGCCAAGCCGCGGGTCCCGGCGTCATGTACTCGGCGAACACGACGATGAACTTCGTCCTGGGAACGGCCCTCATGCTGTGGATGAGTCCCCCGCTGACGGTCGTGGTCCTGCTCTCGATGGCCGTCCTGCCGCCGGTCGTGATCTGGTTCGGACGGGTGATCCACCGGCGCTTCGAGCGGATTCAAGCCCAGTTCGGAACGCTCTCCGCGATGGTGCAGGAGAACCTGTCGGGCGTTCGCATCGTGCGGGCCTACGGGCAGGAGACCGGCCAGGCGGGCGAGTTCGACGCGCTCAACCGGGAGTACCTGCGGCGCAACATGCGGCTGGCCTACGTCGGAGGCGCCTTCCATCCCGTGCTGGGACTGGTCATGGGCGGCGCAATGGTCGTGATGCTCTGGTACGGGGGGCGCTTGGTCATGGCGGGAACGATCACCGCCGGGGCCGTTGATCCGGGTCAGGAGGCGGGAGTCCGAGCCGTCCGGGCGGGCCAGCCTGACCTGTGCCTTGTCCACCCCGTCGGCGCGGGCGAAGGCGAGCGTGCTTCCGTCCCGCGAGACCACCGCCTGTCGGGGTGCGCGCGCCGTACACGACCCGCGCCCGTGAGGCCGGACTCGAAGTAGGTGGCGAGCCCTTCGCTCATCCAAGTGGGCGCAGCGGCCGACGGGAACACGGGCCACGCCGCCGGGAGCCTGCCCATGACGGCGCGGATCACCTTGCCGGCCGTGCCCGCCATCTCGAAGTGGAAGGTGTGGACCAGCTCGTGAGTGATGACGAGCTCCAGCCAGTCGTCGAAGTAGGACAGGCTGCCGCCGTCGATCGGCGGGCGGGCGTAGACGGTGATCCGGTTGAAGGGGACCGGCGTGGCGAAGCCGTTGGAGAAGTCGGCGTGGTCGGTGAGCAGCAGTTGGACGCGACCCCCGGGCGCGGTCGCGATGCGCTCCGACAGCAGGGCGTAGGCGCGTTCGGCCCGTTCCGCCGCCCGTTCGGCCAAGCTCTCCATCCCCTCCGGGTAGGTGACGACGAAGTGGCTAGTGCCTGATCTGCCGCCATGTCTCGTCGGGCGGAGGGGGCTTGGGCGGTGGCGAGGCGCGCGGCGCCGGAGTCGGGAAAACCGGGAAGGAGCGCTAGCAGCGCCGAGGCGAGGACGGCGGCCGCCAAGCGTCCGGCAGACCGAGGCCGGGCCCGGCAGTCGCGCGTTCTGCGAAGCGGCGGAGGGGGCGGTTCGTCATCGGGGCGGGCTCCGTCTTAGGAAGGGCACCGTCATGGAGGCGACTGCGGACTGGGACGGCAGCGTCGAACCGCCTTCCGGCGGACACTCCCGCAGTTCGGTCCCGCGACTGGTCTGGGATGGAGGTTCGGCTTCTCCTTCCAAGGGCGGGAGGATCGCCAGCATCCAGATCTCCGTCGGACTCTGGAGCCTGGCGACCCGACAGAACCGCTCCGGGTGGGCGGCGACGACAGGGTCCACATAGATGGCTGCACGGTCCCATCTGCTCTTTGCGACGTATCCGATCCCCAAGGAATCGGCTATTGCCATGAACCGGGACCCGTCGGTCGAGAAGGGAACGGACCGCCGGCCGTAGCCCACGGACTGCAGGCCGCTGAAGGCGTAAAATAAGCGGGGCATGCGGCTGTAGACCACCGAGCCCTCCGGCAGATGGTCGCCGGCCCACAGGGCCATGACGTGGAAGGCCCGGTATTCGTCCGGGTAGCAAGCGACCATCGCTTGGCCGCAGCCCAGCGACAGATCTCGAAGTCGGTCCCACGACAGGCCCGCCGGGACAGCCACGGTTGCGGCCAGCGCCGCGGCACCGGCCAGCCGACGCCACCGGTTCTCGCGGACGGCGCCTGGAGCGGCAGGTTCGGGGGCGGGCCGACGGTCGACCCAGAACTTCGCCAGTCGGGCCACCGACGCATAGGCGTAGAGGAGCACCACGGGAAGGATCGGCAACGCGAACCGGTTATACGACCACGGCCAAGCTGCCAGGAGCCCGCAGTAGAGAACGAGGAAGAGCTCGGCGACCCCGGGACCGGAGCGGACTCGCCGGAGCCATTCGGCCAACGTCGCCACCGTCAGGACGATCCCCACGACCGCCGCGCCGCCTCCCAGGGAGCCTGCCAAGCCGTTGGGAACGTAGTTGGAGGCGTACTTCCACACGTTGGTCGCCGCCCGGACCACCAAGTCCCAGAGCCCGGCTCGCCCTAGGTCCGGCGCGCGAGGGTTGATCAGCCAGAACTTGGATGCGTAGTCTTCGGCCGAGGCTATGCCCCAGAGGAACACGGGAACGGCGAGGGCCGCGGCGAAGACGCCCAGCTCCTTCCAGCGCCTGCCGATCGCCAGCCACAGCCCCGCGGCCACGATCAGGGGCGCCCCGGCCGAGCGGGTGAAGTAGGCCGCGACGGCCAGGGCCAGCGCTGCGGCAAGCTCCCATCGAGGCTTCGGCTCCGCCTTGCCAGGGGCGAGAAGCCAGAGGCAGCCCATCGTGGCCACCAGGAACAGCGGGTCCGACAGTATCCACTGGGCGGCGAAGAGCACCGCGTAGGACGCGCCGAAGAGCACGGCCACGACCACTCCGGCACGGTCGCCCCGAAGTCGGCGAGCCCAGAGGAAGCAGAACGCCGTGGCCAGGGCGGTGAGCGCGATCGACGACGCCTTGAAGGCGCCCCAGGTCGTGGCGCCTGCGAGGATCATCGCCGCCAGGAAGGCGGGGTACAGCGGCGGGTACTTGGTGTGGTCGGGCTCACCGGGGTGCCAGAGCTCCTTGTAGGCGCCGTCCTCGACGAGAGAGTGGGCCAGCGAGAGGTAGGCGGCGTTGTCCCCTCCCCCCGGGTGGACTTGGGGCACCGACGCGCTCAACGCGAGAACCACGTGAACCCCGAGCGCAAACGCGAGGCCGGCCCAGAGCCTCATGGCGGCGCCGTCGCCCCTCCGGCTTCGGCCTCCGCGGCGCCCGCCACGCCCCCGGCCCGCGCCAAAGCCTCCCGAGCCGCTTCCGCATCGACGCCCAGCCGGTGCATGACCAAGCCTGTCTTGACGTGGCCTTCGGCTCGGTCGAGCAGCTCCCGAGCGCGGTCGCGGCCCAGCCCCAGGGTCGTCATCAGGATCCTCTCGCCCCGGTCCTGCAGCTTGGCGCAGGTGACCTGAAGGTCCACCATGAGGTTGCCGTCCACCTTGCCCAGCCGCACCATCGCCGCGGTCGTGATCGAGTTGAGGACGATCTTGGTCGCGGTTCCCGCCTTCATGCGCGTGGAGCCCGTGATCACTTCCGGGCCCGTCAGCGGGGCGATCACGACGTCGTGCGCCTTCCGCAACGCGTCGGCGGGCGGCGTGCACAGCCCCCGGCGATCACGCCTTGGACGATCTCGGGATCGGTGCCGAAGGTGGGCGGCATCTCCGCGGCGTCCAGCACCCCCAGCCGCCCCGAGGTCAGCTCCACTGCGCGGGCGATCGGCTCGGCTTCCCGCCCCACGGCCTCCGCCACGGTTCGGTCCTCGCCGTTGATCAGGCGGACGATCTCGAGCGACGACATCCGATCGATCCCGCTGCTGCGGGGGTTCCGCTGCTCCGTAAGCCGGCCGTCCAGCATCGGGCGTCGTGCTAACTGCCGAGGCCGGCGACGGGCGGGGTCGTGTCGGGGACGACCAGCAACGTGTCGTCACCGCTGTTCGCGACGGGCATCGGCAGAACCAGTGTCGCGCCAAAGTAGAAATGTCCTCTTTCGGCTCATGTTCGGTCGGAGGCCGAACGCGATCCGGGAGAGGAGCGAATGGAGTTGAGCGTAAGGAGCGAGACCGCATAGCGGTTTTGAGGCAGGTGGACGAGGGGATGTTGGCGGCGGCGACGGGGGCGGCACGGCTGGGGATGACGCGACGCCACTTTCGGCGTCTGATGCGCCGGTTCGAGGCGGAGGGCGACGGTGCTGCAGTCCACCGGCTGCGGGGCCGGAGGTCGAACCGGGCGCTGGCGCCGGAGGTGCGGGAGCGGGTGCTGGCTCTGGCGGCGGACCCGTTGCAGGCCGGTTTCGGACCGACGTTGCTGGCGGAGCACGCGCGGCGGCGCCTCGGCGTACGCGCGTGAGCGCCGAGACGGTCCGAGGGTGGCTGGCGGCGGCGGGAGTGTGGAAGCGCAGGCGCAAGCGGGCGAAGCACCGGAGTCGGCGGCCGCGGCGTGCGGCGCCAGCGCGCCCTCCAGCGACGCGGCCCGCATGACCATCTCCTGCCAAGTGCCTTTGGCTCGACCCGCGCCCGTGAAGCCGGACTCGAAGTAGGTGGCGAGCCCTTCGCTCATCCAAGTGGGCGCAGCGGCCGACGGGAACACGGGCCACGCCGTCGGGAGCCTGCCCATGACGGCGCGGATCACCTTGCCGGCCGTGCCCGCCATCTCGAAGTGGAAGGTGTGGACCAGCTCGTGAGTGATGACAAGCTCCAGCCAGTCGTCGAAGTAGGCCAAGCTGCCGCCGTCGATCGGCGGGCGGGCGTAGATGGTGATCCGGTTGAAGGGGACCGGCGTGGCGAAGCCGTTGGAGAAGTCGGCGTGGTCGGTGAGCAACAGCTGGATGCGACCCCCGGGCGCGGGCGCGATGCGCTCCGACAGCAGGGCGTAGGCGCGTTCGGCCCGTTCCGCCGCCCCTGCAGGCCGACGCCGGGGTTCGGCGGTCGTGCGTTCTGCGAAGCGGCAGAGGGGGCGGTTCGTCATCGGGGCGGGCTCCGTCTTAGGAAGGGCACCGTCATGGAGGCGACTGCGGACTGGGACGGCAGCGTCGAACCGCCTTCCGGCGGGCACTCCCGCAGTTCGGTCCCGCGACTGGTCTGGGATGGAGGTTCGGCTTCTCCTTCCAAGGGCGGGAGGATCGCCAGCATCCAGATCGATTCCGTCGGACTCTGGAGCCTGGCGACCTGACAGAACCGCTCCGGGTGGGCGGCGACGACAGGGTCCACATAACTGGCTTCGGAACCGTCCCATCCGCCCCATCTGCTCCTTGCGACGTATCCGATCCCCAAGGAATCGGCCATTGCCATGAACCGGGACCCATCGATCGCGAAGGGATAGGTCACGGACCGCCGGCCGTAGGCCACGGACTGCAGGCCGCTGTAGGCGTAAAATAAGCTGGGCCTGTGGCTGTAGACCACCGAGCCCTCCGGCAGATGGTCGCCGGCCCACAGGGCCATGACGTGGAAGACTCGGTAGTTCTCCGGGTAGCAACTCCAAGGACCCCGACCCCTGGCGACGATCGCTTGGCCGCAGCCTAGCGACGGATCTCGAAGTCGGTCCCACGACAGGCCCGCCGGGACAGCCACAGTTGCGGCCAGCGCCGCGGCACTGGTCAGCCGACGCCACCGGTTCTCGCGGACGGCGCCTGGAGCGGCGGGTTCGGGGGCGGGACGGTCGACCCAGAACTTCGCCAGTCGGGCCACCGACGCGTAGGCGTAGAGGAGCACCACGGGAAGGATCGGCAACGCGAACCGGTTCCCCGACCACGGCCAAGCTGCCAGGAGCCCGCAGTAGAGAACGAGGAAGAGCTCGGCGACCCCAGGACCGGAGCGGACTCGCCGGAGCCATTCGGCCAACGTCGCCACGGTCAGGGCGATCCCCACGACCGCCGCGACGCCTCCCAGGGAGCCTGCCAAGCCATTGGGAACGTAGTCGGAGGCGTACTTCCACGCGTTGGTCGCCGCCCGGACCACCAACTCCCAGAACCCGGCTCGCCCTAGGTCCGGCGCGTAAGGGTTGATCAGCCAGAACTCGGATGCGTAGACTTCGGCCGAGGCTCTGCCCCAGAGGAACACGGGAACGGCGAGGACCGCGGCGAAGACGCCCAGCTCCTTCCAGCGCCTGCCGATCGCCAGCCACAGCCCCGCGGCCACGATCAGGGGCGCCCCGGCCGAGCGGGTGAAGTAGGCCGCGACGGCCAGGGCCAGCGCTCCGGCAAGCTCCCATCGAGGCTTCGGCTTCGTCTTGCCAGGGGCGAGGAGCCAGAGACAGCCCATCGTGGCCACCAGGAACATCGGTTCCGACCTTATCCACTGGGCGGCGAAGAGCACAGCGTAGGAGGCGCCGAAGAGCACGGCCACGACCACTCCGGCACGGTCGCCCCGAAGTCGGCGGGCCCAGAGGAAGCAGAACGCCGTGGCCAGGGCGGTGAGCGCGATCGACGACGCCTTGAAGGCGCCCCAGGTCGTGGCGCCTGCGAGGATCATCGCCGCCAGGAAGGCGGGGTACAGCGGCGGAAACTTGGTGTGGTCGGGCTCGCCGGGGTGCCAGAGCTCCCTATAGGTGCCGTCCTCGACGAGGGAGTGGGCCAGCGCGAGGTAGCCGACGTGGCTCACTCCGTTGTGGACTTGGGGCACCGACGCGCTCACCGCGAGAACCACGTGAACCCCGAGCGCAAACGCGAGGCCGGCCCAGAGCCTCATGGCGGCGGCGGCGCCCCTCCGGCTTCGGCCTCCGCGGCGCCCGCCACGCCCCCGGCCCGCGCCAAAGCCTCCCGAGCCGCTTCCGCATCGACGCCCAGCCGGTGCATGACCAAGCCCGTCTTGACGTGGCCTTCGGCCCGGTCGAGCAGCTCCCGAGCGCCGTCGCGGCCCAGCCCCAGCGTCGTCATCAGGATCCTCTCGCCCCGGTCCTGCAGCTTGGCGCAAGTGACCTGAAGGTCCACCATGAGGTTGCCGTCCACCTTGCCCAGCCGCACCATCGCCGCGGTCGTGATCGAGTTGAGGACGACCTTTGGTCGCGGTTCCCGCCTTCATGCGCGTGGAGTCCGTGATCACTTCCGGGCCCGTCAGCGGGGCGATCACGACGTCGTGCGCCTTCCGCAACGCGTCGGCGGGCGGCGTGCACAGGAGGAAGCCGGTGCGGGCGCCCCGCTTCCGGGCGCGGGCCAGGGCGGCGTGCACGTAGGGGGTCGTGCCCGAAGTCGCGATCCCGATCACGAAGTCCCGGGGTCCCACATCCCGTTCGTCGATCGCTCTAGACCCGTCCTGGGCGCGGTCTTCGGCGCCCTCCTGCGCCCGCACCAGCGCCTCGAGGCCCCCGGCGATCACACCTTGGACGATCTCGGGGTCGGTGCCGAAGGTGGGCGGCATCTCCGCGGCGTCCAGCACCCCCAACCGCCCCGAGGTGCCGGCCCCGACGTAGATCAGTCGGCCTCCGGCCCGAAACGCCGCCACGGCCAGCTCCACTGCGCGGGCGATCGGCTCGGCTTCCCGCCCCACGGCCTCCGCCACGGTTCGGTCCTCGTCGTTGATCAGGCGGACGATCTCGAGCGACGACATCCGATCGATCCCGCTGCTGCGGGGGTTCCGCTGCTCCGTAAGCCGGCCGTCCAGCATCGGGCGTCGTGCTAACTGCCGAGGCCGGCGACGGGCGGGGTCGTGTCGGGGACGACCAGCAACGTGTCGTCACCGCTGTTCGCGACGGGCATCGGCAGAACCAGTCGTTCCTCCAGTTCGACGACAAGCAGCGCGCCTTCCGCGATCTCGCCCGGCGGCGGCTCGGTCCGGTCCATCGGCGCCACGGCGACGACCCGCGTCTTGATCGGCCGTTCCCACGCCTCCGCCGACAGGGTCTCGAAGACGACTTCCAAGAACGGTACTTCGCCGGGACCCAACGCGCTTTGGGCTTCGGTCACGACGCCCAGGAACTTGGCGCCTTGGGGCACGAGGACGCGACCGTCGGGCCCGGCCACGTCCTCGACCAGAGTCGCGACGACCGGATCGCCCGGCTGATCGCTCGCCGCAGTGACAAGCCAGTCGCTCGTGGCATGGAACTGGGTGCCCGGTGGAAGCCGCGGACGCGCCGCGAAGCTGTCCGCCAGGAGGCTGTCTCCTGCGTAGCGGGCGATGTGGGCCGCGTCGCTGGCCCGGGCGAGGAGGCTGTCCGGCGCGACGCCTTCTGCGAGGAGGCTGTCCAGCAGGAACCCTAGCGCCGGCTCTCCGATCGTCGAATCCGCGGCCGCGGAGGAGTCGCTCCCGGGTGTTGGAGCGTGGGTGGACGCGGTGTCGTCCTCGTCGGTGATCGCCTCGTCGGTGGTCGCCTCGTCGGTGGTCGCCTCGCCTCCGACGACTGCCGAGCCGGGCGCCTCCGCCGGTTCGGGCGTCCTCTCGGCTTCCGAAGCCGCTCGTTCCGGCTCGTCCGGCGCTTCTTCGGAGGACGATCCGCCCTCCCCTCCGCACGCGCCCAGCATCGCCGCAGCCGCCGCCACGGCCAGCATCCGGCGGTGCGTCTTCGTCTCTCTCATCGCGCCCTCCTGTCCTCGACGCCCCGGTGCCGGTCCCCACCAGCCCACGCGGTCCGGCGGTTGTGCCGTCCGCCCGGTTGGTTCAGAGTGTTCGGGTCCGCCCGCCGGCCTCGCGCTCGCCTGCTCGGAAAGCTCCGCACGCGAACCCCACGCATCAAAGATGAACGAACTCCGAACCGTTCTGCCATACTTTCGTCCGTACAAGAAGGTGATGGCGCTGGGCGTAGCGCTGGTCGTCGTCGCCAACAGCTTCTCCCTGGCGGGGCCGTACCTGCTGAAGTTGGCGGTGGACGCGCTTCCCCCCGATCCCGGCGCCGACCCGGGCGAGGCGATGCGCTCGGTGGCCGTCTACGCGCTGCTGATCGTCGCCTCGGCGCTGGCGGGCGGGGCCGCGTTCTACGGGATGCGGGAGATCATGAACGGGGCCAGCCGGCGGATCGAGGTGGACCTGCGCAACGACTTCGTACGCCACTTGCTGCGCCTCGACGCAGGCTTCCACGCCGGCACCCGGACCGGCGACCTGATGAGCCTCGCCACCAACGACACGCTGGCCGTCCGCCAAGCCGCGGGTCCCGGCGTCATGTATTCGGCGAACACGACGATGAACTTCGTGCTGGGAACGGCCCTCATGCTGTGGATGAGTCCCCCGCTGACGGTCGTGGTCCTGCTCTCGATGGCCGTCCTGCCGCCGGTCGTGATCTGGTTCGGACGGGTGATCCACCGGCGCTTCGAGCGGATTCAAGCCCAGTTCGGAACGCTCTCCGCGATGGTGCAGGAGAACCTGTCGGGCGTTCGCATCGTGCGGGCCTACGGGCAGGAGACCGGCCAGGCGGGCGAGTTCGACGCGCTCAACCGGGAGTACCTGCGGCGCAACATGCGGCTGGCCTACGTCGGAGGCGCCTTCCATCCCGTGCTGGGACTGGTCATGGGCGGCGCAATGGTCGTGATGCTCTGGTACGGGGGGCGCTTGGTCATGGCGGGGACGATCACCGCCGGGGACTTCATCGCCTTCTCGTACCTGCTGGTGCTGCTGGCGTGGCCGATGATCGCGCTGGGCTGGGTGGTCAACCTCTTCCAGCGGGGCGCGGCGTCGATGGGACGGCTGAACCGGATCTTCGAGACCGAGCCGACGGTGGCGGCGCCGACAGACCCCCGGCCGGCACCTGGACGGGACGCGACGATCGAGTACCGCCACGTGTCGTTCCGCTATCCGGGACGCGACCAGCTGGCACTGCAGGACGTCAGCTTCACCGCCGAGCCGGGCGCCACGATCGCGGTAGTGGGCCCCACCGGGTCCGGCAAGAGCACGTTGGTCTCCCTCCTCGCCCGCTTCCACGACCCCGTCTCCGGTCAGGTCCTGCTGGACGGCGCGCCCCTCTCCGAGTACGACCCCGCCGACGTGCGCGCCCGACTCGGGTTCGCGCCGCAGGACGCATTCCTCTTCTCGGACCCGCTGGGCCGGAACATCGCGCTTGGGCTCCCCGCGGCCGTGGAAGGCGAGCCCCGCGACCGGCGGATCCGCGAAGCGTCGGCGGCCGCCAGCCTCGACGAAGCGGTAGCCGGGTTCCCGATGGGCTACGACACCTTGCTGGGCGAGCGCGGGATCAACCTCTCGGGCGGGCAGAAGCAGCGGGCGACGCTGGCCCGAGCCCTGGCGCCGGACCCCGCCGTACTGGTGCTGGACGACGTGCTGAGCGCCGTGGACACCCACACCGAGGCCCGCATCCTGGAGGGGTTGCGCGGCAACCTGAAGGGGCGCACCGCCTTCGTCATCTCCCACCGCGTGACGGCGGTGAAGGACGCGGACCTGATCCTGGTGCTGGAGGAGGGCCGAGTTGTGGAGCGAGGCCGCCACGAGGAGCTCGTCGCCCTGGGAGGCACCTACGCCTCGTTGCTCCGCCGGCAGCTGCTGGAGCAAGACCTTTCGCTGGCGGGAGCGGCCTGAGGCGGGAGCGGCCTGACGAGCCCCCGAGCCTCCGAGCCCCAGCCGTCAGAGTCGTTCCAGCAGGAACTCGGGGGTGAAGCGGTTCAGCCAGGCGGCCAGCACGACGAACGAACCGGTTACCAGCAGAAGACCCAGGAGCACCAGCAAGACCCCCGACGCCACTTGGACCGCCGGCAGAAAGCGGCGGAAGCGCGCGAAGACGCCGAGGAACCGCTCCAGCGCCACCGCCGCCAGCACGAACGGCACGGCCAGCCCCATCGAGTAGACGAAGAGCAGCCACATCCCTTGCAGCAGCCGCTCCTGGGACGCGGCCATAGTCAGAATGGCGCCCAGCACAGGTCCGATGCAGGGCGTCCAGCCCGTCCCGAAGGCGATCCCCACCACCACCGTGCCCACGTAGCCCATCGGCTTGTTGGAGAGGTGGAGCCGCTTCTCCCGCATGAGGGGCGCCAGCCGGAACACCCCCGTCAGGTGAAGGCCGAAGAGGATGATCACCACGCCGCCGATCCGAGCGATCCAGTCGCTGTAGTAGCGCAGCAGGCCGCCGACGAACGACGCCGACGCCCCCAGAAGCACGAAGACCAACGTGAAGCCGGCCACGAAGAGGCAGGAGTGCACCAGCACCCGCCGACGGTCGAAATCTCCCCGCAAGTCCTCCAGGGACATCCCCGTCACGAAGGACAGGTAGCTGGGGACCAGAGGCAGCACGCACGGAGAGAGGAACGACAGGACTCCGGCGGTGAATGCGATCAGGATTCCGATGGACTCGTTCATGGCTTGTTCCTACGACCGGGCGCCGTCGGCGACGTCTCGATCGGACAGGTGATCCCCTGGTACTCCACGTCGGCACCGGAGTCCTGGCTCGCTCGGCTCAAGCCGAAGATCACCAGCTTGTGGCCGGTGGGACGGAAGCTGTGGCGGGCGGCCGTCTTCTCGACGATCCGTCGGAGCTCCTCGCTGCGGAACTCGATCACCTCGCCGCTCTTGACGCACACCAGGTGGTGGTGGACGGGGTCCTTGGAGAGGCGGTGCTCGTAGCGCTTGAAGCCCTCGCCGAAGTCGTGCTCCTCCGCCAATCCGCTTCGGACCAGCAGATCGAGGGTCCGGTAGATCGTCGCCTTCCCCAGCCGCAGGCTCTGCGCCCGCAAGACGGCATCCAGTTCGTCCACCGACTGGTGGTCCGAGGACGAGAACACCACCCGGGCGACGGCCAGCCGCTGCTGGGTGATCGGCAGTCCCCGCTCCCGAAGGTACCGCCCGAAGAGCGCCAGGTACGGTTCGACGTCCACGGGTCCGAAGGTCATTGGCGGGCCGCCCTCGGTCCTGCTGCGACCGGACGCGCCGGAGGGGGGCCGGCGACGGCCTCTGCGAACAGATCCGGGCCGAAGCCGGAGACCAGCGCGTCGAACGCCTCCGCCACGCCGCCGATCTCCACGATCCGAGGGTGGCCCAGCGGCTCCGGCGCCCGCTTGACGACGCCGGCCATGACCCGGGGCAGGCGGTCGGCGGGGGCGACGCCCTCGTCCAGCAGCCGGACGTCCAGGTAGAGGCCCTTGCCGGTCCGCTCCGCCGAGTAGGACGCGGTGACGAGTCTCCGAGCGTCGTGGCCCTCGAAGCAACCGGCGGCCACGAGTCCCCACTCTCTTCGAGCCCGGACCAGCGGTGGGAACACCCACAGGCGGTCCACGGCGCCCGGCCCCAACCGTTCACCCACGGTGCGGAGGGTCCTGGGAAGGGCCTCGGGCACCCCGGGGCCCGCGTCGTCGGCCTGCGAAGGTCTCCCGAACGGCCGATCCATCTCCCTACTCTCCCGAGGGCCGGATGGGCCAGGCAAGCACGTTCGATCTGGACGAGGCGCGCGGCGGCGTGCTCGGGGGCTCGTCGTCGTGCAACGCGTCCCGGCCGGTGGGCGCGTTCCACTCGTCGTATTTTTCCGCCTCGGCAGCTTCACGCGCCGCGGCAGCTTTCTTCTCGTCGGCGGCTTTCTTCGCTTCGGCAGCTTTCTTCGCCTCGGCGGCGGCGACTGCGGCCTCGACCCGAGCCACCACGTCGGCCGTCGCCTCGTTGCGGTCGCCGGCGAGCACCGCGCCCGCGGCGCGAACGTGACCGCCGCCTCCGAGGGCCGTCGCGATCTCGTTCACGTCCACGTCGCCGGCGGCTCGAAGCGACACCTTGGTCTTGCCGTCGGCTGTGGTGCGGAAGAGCATCGCTACCTCCACCCCGTCGACCGTGCGAGGCACGTCCACGAACCCCTCCAGGTCGTCCAGCGTTGCGCCCAGCCGGTCGTAGGCGTCCTTGGGCACCGTCATCCATGCGATGCGGCCGCCAGCGTGGACCTGGAGGGTGGCCAAGGCCTCTCGCAGCAGCTCGTAGCGGCGACGGGCGAAGCGGCCGTAGACCGCTCGGTGGAGGGCCTCCGGGTCGGCGCCCAGCTCCACCAGCCGGGCGGCGGTTCGGAAGCACTCGGCGTCGACGTTGGAGAAGCGGAAGCCGCCGGTGTCGGTGAGCAGGGCCACGTACAGGGCGCTGGCGACCGGCGGCCATATCTGGCGATCCCGCCCCCTTAGGCGGGCGTGCTCCAGCATCTTGAGGACCATCGACCCGGTGGCCGGGACCGACTCGTCCCGGTAGACGAGGCCCTGGAACGGCTTGGGGCCCGGGGGATGGTGGTCGATCACGAGCTTGGGCAGGTGGCGCACCAGCTTGTTGACGCGGCCGATGCGGGGGATCTGTCCGGCGTCCACGATCACCGCCAGCGTGGCCGAGGCGCAGTAGCGGGCCGCCTCTTCGTCGGTGGCTGGGAGGACGAGCCACGACTCGTGCAGGAGGAAGCGGTACGCGTCGGGAAACGGCGTCGGGTTCACGATGCGCACGGAGCGATATCGCCCACGCAGGTAGGTGGCCAGGGCGACTTGGGATCCGATGCCGTCGCCGTCGGCGTTGGCGTGGGTGGTGAGCACGATGCCCGACGCCTTCACGAGCGCCTTCAGCGCCTCGGCCGGGCCGATGAGCCGCTCGACGAGAGGGATGTCGGTCATCGTTCGACGGCCCGTCGCTTCAACTCTTCCAGTACCTCGGCAGCCCGGTCGGCCAGCTCGGCCTGGGTGCCTCCGTTCTCCATCACGCACCCTGCCAGCATCCGCTTCTCTTCGGCAGGATGCTGGGCTTCGATGACGGCGTCGGCCTCGGCTTCGGACAGTCCCCGCGTCTCCATGATCCGCTTCCTGCGAACGGAGACCGGCGCGTCCACCAGCACCACCACGTCCACCTCTCGCTCCATTCCGGTTTCGAAGAGGAGGGGCACTTCCCACGCCGCCAAACGGACCCCGGCGGACCGCTGCGCTTCGGTCCATTCGTCGCGGAGACGCTTCACCTCGGGATGAACGACCGCCTCCAGCCGCCGCCGGGCCTCGGGGTCGCGAAAGGCGATGCGCCGCACCGCCGCCCGGTCCATTGCGCCGGAGGGGCCGACCACGCCCGGGCCGAAGAGCTCGGCGATCCGGGCGAGGGCCCGCGAGCCGGGCACCACCGCTTGGCGCGCGAACTCGTCCGCCGACGCCACCGGGACCCCGGCGCGCCGCCAAAGCTCGGCGACCGTGGACTTGCCCGCGCCCACATTTCCCGTGAGGCCGGCGATCAGCAAGCTCATCCGCCGCCTCCGAAGAGCCAGGCGACGCCAAGCGCCAGCCAAGTGTTGAAGATCATGTTGCCCATGAAGACCGCCAGCATAATTCCGCCGAGAGGATACCGCATGAAGGCAAGGGGGATGACCAGCAGCTCGTTGGGAACGGGGGCGAACGCGGCGTAGAGGAACAGCAGCCCCAGCGGCAGCAAGGGGTGTCGGCGATGGAGCCGCTCCACTCGGGCGCGGAAGCCGCCAATACGGTCTCCCGCCAGGGCCCGAGAGGCGTCCCCCACCAGGTAGCCCAGGAAGTCGCCGCCGGTCATCCCCAAAGCGATCGTAGCCAAGGTGGGCAGCGGCTGGAACCCGGCTTCGATCAGGAACGGGTAGAAGGTGGCGACGGGGATCGGCGCGATCAGGTTGAAGCCGCTCACCGCCGACGCCGCCAACAAGCCGAGGTAGCCCGCCGAGGCCGCTGCCTCCCGAACGGCGTCGTACTCCGCTGCCCGCAGGTTCGCCCAGACGGCGAAGGCGACCAGCGCCGCAACCGCCGCCACCTTGACCGCCACGCCCTTCCGCTCGGGCCGCATCTGCCGCCGGAGGTTCGCCGACCACGACAGGAAGCCGGCCAGCTCCTCGGCGGGAGGCACGGCCTCCGGATCGCCGTACGCCGTCTCCAGCCGCCACCGCACGTACTCCTTCGACGGCAGGGGCAGGAACGGGTACCGCCGGTACCATCCCCTGGCTCGAAAGGCCCAGGCCGCGGACAGCATCGCGGGCCAGAGCTTCGGGCGGCAGAGGGCGAGGACGAGGAAACGGCGAGTCAGGCCGCGCAGGGAAGCCTCCTTCTTGGCAGACACCGGGTTGGCGTCGGACGGCCGCAACCGCCGGGCCGCCTCGGAAAGCTATCGCTTCCGGGCACGAGCCGCGCCGACGGGCGGTCCGGCCTTGCTCGACCTATCTTGCGTGCCATGACCAACCGCCTCGCCCAGGAAACCAGTCCCTATCTGCTCCAGCACGCCGGCAATCCGGTGGAGTGGCACCCTTGGGGCGACGAAGCCCTGGCGATCGCCGAGGAGACGGACCGACCGATCCTGCTCTCCATCGGCTACTCGGCGTGCCACTGGTGCCACGTCATGGAGCGGGAGTCGTTCGAGGACCCGGAAACGGCTCGACTGATGAACCGGGCGTTCGTCAACGTCAAGGTGGATCGGGAAGAGCGACCCGACCTGGACTCGGTCTACATGAAGGCGGTCCAGTCGATGACGGGCCAGGGCGGGTGGCCGCTGACCGCGTTTCTCACCCCGCAGGGCGTGCCCTTCCACGGCGGCACCTACTATCCCCCCGAGCCCCGCTACGGCATGCCGTCGTTCCGCCAAGTGCTGATGGCGGTCTCCGGCGCGTGGAACTCCAACCGCGACGACGTGCTTCGGGCCGGCGGGCGGCTGCGAGAAGCGCTGGCGCGGAGCACCGGCGAGCCGCACCCAGGCAGCGGCCGCTTCAGCGCCGACGACGAGCGGCTCTTCGGCCACGCGGTCTCGGCCGTCGGACGGAGCTTCGATCCCGTCCACGGCGGCTTCGGAGGCGCGCCCAAGTTCCCCCAGCCGGTGCTCTTGGAGTTCCTGCTGCGCACCGGAAACGGCAAGGGGCTGGGTGTGTCGATGGGCGTGCACACGCTTTCGCGGATGGCCGCGGGAGGCATCCGGGACCACGCCGGAGGTGGGTTCCACCGCTACTCCGTGGATGCCCACTGGCTGGTCCCGCACTTCGAGAAGATGCTGTACGACAACGCCCTCCTGGCCGGAGCGCTGGTGCGGGCGCACTTGCTGGGCGCGCCGGGGTTGGGGCGGGTCGCCGAGGAGACGCTGGACTACGTGTTGGAGGACCTGACCTCGCCCGACGGCGCGTTCTACTCCGCCCGGGACGCCGACTCGCTTCCGTTCGGCGACGGGGCCGCAGGCAGCGACGGGACCCGCAGGTTAAAGGCGGTTCCCGAGGAAGGCGCCTTCTACCTCTGGACGCCGGGGGAGGTGCGGGACGTTCTCGGCCGGGACGCGGCCAGCCTCCTGTGCAGGGCCTACGACGTGAGCGAGCCGGGCAACTTCGAGGGCCGGAACATCCTCCACCTGCCCCACGACCTGGACGCGGTCGCCCGGCAGGAAGGCATGGCCCGCGACGATCTGGACCGTGCTCTCGGGGACGGTTTGGCCGCCCTCAAGGCCCGGCGGAGCGACCGGCCCGCGCCGTTCCGCGACGAGAAGGTCCTGGCGTGCTGGAACGGCTTTGCCGTCCGTGCCCTGGCCGAGGCCGGTCCCGCGCTGGGACGCCCGGAGTACACGGCGGCGGCGCTGCGGGCCGCGGAGTTTCTTCTGGACGCGCTCCGTCGCAAGGACCGGCTCTTCCGGGTGCTCTCCGCCGGCCGCGTCCACGTCGAGGCGTTCCTGGACGACCACGGGGCGCTGGGCAACGCCTTCCTCTCTCTCTACGAGGCGACCCTCGACCCCCGGTGGCTCCGGGAAGCGGAGTGGATGGGCGACGCAATGGTCGAGCGGTTCTGGTCCGCCCGCGACGGTCTCTTCCACGACTCGCCGGAGGACGGCGAGCGCTTGGTCGTGCGACCCCGCGACATCCTGGACAACGCGACGCCGTCGGGGAACTCCCTGGCAGCCGAACTTCTCGTGCGGCTGGGAGCGGTCACGGGCGACAAGGAGCGCGAACGAGTCGCCGAACGGGTCGTCGCTCGCGAGGTGGGCGCGATGGAGCGCTACCCCCAAGCCGCCGGTCGCCTGCTGACCGCTGCCTTCGTGGCGGCAACGCCCCGGCTCGAGGTCGTGCTGGCGGACGTGCCGGGCCGCGTGGGTGAGATGCTGGCCGTAGCGCACCGTCACTCCCACCCCAACCGGGTGATCGCGGGAGGCGATCCAGATGATCCGGTGGTGGCCGCGCTCCCGGCGATGCAAGGTCGACGGAAGCAGGTCGGCCGGGCGTTCGTTTGCGTCGGAGCAACCTGCCAGGAACCCGCGGATTCGCCGGAGGCGCTGAGCGACAGGCTGAAACAGGCCGGGGGCGTTATGTTGTCGAGCTAGGCTCGTACGCGAGGGACCGCCCGACTACGAGGACTTGGGAGTCGCCATGGCGACGCTGGAGCGACAGATCAACGCGGAGACGGAGGCTGAACCGGAGCTTCCGAGCCGCGAGACGTTGTTGCGGTGGTACCGGACGATGGTCACCGCCCGGACGATCGACGACCGGGAAATGGCGCTTCAGAAGCAGGGCAAGGTCTTCTTTCAGATCGCGGGAGCGGGCCACGAGGCGGTTCAGGTCGGACTCGCCGATTGGCTCGACCCCAAGTCGGACTGGTTCTACCTGTACTATCGGGACCGGGCGCTGGCGCTGGCGCTGGGGCAGTCCCCCATGGACCACTTCCTCCAGACCATGGGTGCGGCGGCGGACCCAAACAGCGGCGGACGCCAGATGCCCGCCCACTTCGGAGACAAGCGCTTCAACATCGTGTCGGCCTCGTCGCCGACGGGAACCCAGTTTCTGCAAGCCGTGGGGACCGCGGAAGCGGGTCTCCGGGCGGCGAGACGCCCCGAACTGCGTCGGCACGTGGGCAGCTTTGCGACCGACGAGATCATCGTGTGCTGCGCCGGCGACGGGACCACGTCCCAGGGCGAGTTTTGGGAGGCGCTCAACACGGCGTGCAACCTGAAGCTGCCGGTCCTCTTCTTGGTGGAGGACAACGAGTACGCGATCTCGGTGCCCGTCGAAGTGCAGACTGCCGGCGGCAACGTCTCGCGGCTGCTCACCGGGTTCCCGGACCTGAAGATCGTCGAATGCGACGGGACCGACGTGCTGGAGAGCTGGCGGGCCTCCGCCGAAGTCGTCGGCTGGTGTCGTGCGAGGCGGGGGCCGGCCCTGCTCCACGCCCATACGACCCGGCCCTACTCCCACTCCGCGTCCGACGACGAATCCCTCTACCGGTCGTCGACGGAGCGCGCCCAGCAGGACCGCCGGGACCCCCTGCCGCGGACTCGGCAGCTCCTGATCGACGCCGGGGCGGCCACGGAGGTGCAGCTGGATCGGCTGGAGGCGGACGTGAAGGCGGAAGTGGGAGCGGCGGCGGACCAGGCGCTGGAGCACCCCCAGCCCGGACCCGAAACCGCAACCCAGTGGCTCTTCTCGGAAACCGTGGACCCGTGCGGCGACGAGTTCGACACCGAGGACCGGCCCGCCTTTGATGACGACCGTCCCCTGACGATGGTGGACCTGCTGAACCGGTGCCTGCGCGACGAGATGCGGCGGGACCCCCGAATCGTCGTGTTCGGCCAAGACGTGGCGGACGCTTCGCGGGAGGACGCCCTGAGCGAAGTAAAGGGCAAGGGCGGAGTGTTCAAGGTGACCCACGGGCTCCAGGCGCGGTTCGGGAGCGAGCGGGTGTACAATGCGCCGTTGGCGGAAGCGAACATCGTGGGGCGTGCGGTGGGGATGGCGGCTCGCGGGCTCAAGCCCGTGATCGAGATCCAGTTCTTCGACTACATCTGGCCGGCGTTCATGCAGCTGCGGAACGAGCTGGCGACGATGCGCTACCGCTCGGCGGGGGACTGGTCGTCGCCCGTGGTCGTGCGCACCACCTACGGCGGCTACATCAAGGGCGGGATGTACCACTCGCAGACCGGCGCGACGCTCTTCACCCACACGCCCGGCCTGCGTGTCGTCCTGCCGTCGAACGCCTTGGACGCCAACGGCCTCCTGCGTACCGCGATCCGCTGCGACGATCCGGTTCTCTTCCTGGAGCACAAGCACCTGTACCGCCAAGTCCACAACAAGGGCGCCTACCCCGGCCCCGAATACATGGTGCCGTTCGGCAAGGCGAAGGTGGTCCGTCCCGGCCGGGATCTGACCGTCGTGGCGTGCGGCGCCCTGGTGAAGCGCTCGATCGACGCGGCCCGGATCGCCGAGGACCGCTACGGGGTGAGCGCGGAAGTGATCGACCTGCGGACGCTCTCGCCCCTGGACATGGAGACGGTGGCGGCGTCGGTCCGCCGCACCAACAAGGTCCTGATCGCCCACGAGGACGCCGTGACGTTCGGACTCGGCGGCGAGATCGCAGCGCAGGTAGCCGACGAGCTCTTCCCCTGGCTGGACGGCCCCGTGCGGCGCGTCGGCGCAATGGACACCTGGGTGCCCTACTCCCCCGAAATGGAAAAAGTCGTCCTGCCCCAGGTGGACGACGTGCTCGAAGAGGTTCTGGCTCTCGGGGAGTGGTGAGGATCGGCTGGCGGTGGGCGGCCCGCGTCAGTAGTCCCATCCAGCCATGGAGACGCCCATTCCAGATCGCGACGCTATAGGGGAACGCAGCTTCGGCGAGTCCCCCGAGCCCGGTCCTTGGTCCTCCAGAGATCGTCGTCGTCGGAGAGATCGTCGCTCGCTTGGAGCTCACCGGACTCTGGAAGGGGTCGACCGAGTACATCGACAGCAAGTCCAGAACCGTCCGCCACGCGGACATGGTGTGGAAGGCGCCGTTCCGGGATTCTTGGCTCTACGTCGTCTTCCTCTTCGAGGCCCAGTCCACGGTGGACTGGCGCATGCCCGTGCGCATCCTGCTGGAGACGGCCCTGGTCTACGAGGAGCTCGCCAAGGACTCGGAAGTGCAGGAGCGGCGGAAGCTACCGCCTGTGCTGCCGATCGTTGTGTACGTAGGGACCAAGCCGTGGGACGCGCCAACCCGCCTCGAGGAGATGCTGACGGACGAGGCGAAAGCGTTCCTGCCGTTCGCCCTCGGCCACGAGTTCCTACTGGTGTCGGAGGCGGAGGAGGCGAAGGCACTGACGCGGGCGGACACGCCCCGGACGGCGGGGTTGAGGTTGCGCTACGCCCGGGACCGAGCCGAATTTGACGAGGCGCTGGCGACGTTGCGGGAGTTGCTGCCGGAGGACAGCCCGGCGAGACGGGCGTTGGTGGAGTGGGTGCGGAGTTCGATGATCGAAGAGGGAGCCAAGGAGGAAGAGATGGCGAAGTTGCGGGAGCTGGAGGACCTGGCGAGCCCGGTCGTGGATACGTGGTGGGCGGCGGAGCGCCGGGAAGCCCACCGGAAGGGACTCGAGGAGGGCCGTCGGCAAGGTCGGCAGGAGGCCCGGAAGGAAGGCCGGCAGGAAGGTCGGCAGGAAAGCGAGGCACGCGCACGGCTCGCGCAGCAGGCTACGCTGGTGCGCTTAGCGCAGCGGAAGTTTGGTTCGGAGACGGCGGAGGGGCTTGCCGCGTTGCTGGAGGGCGTGGCGGACCTGGAGCGAGTTGCCGAGGTCGCCGATTTGATCATCGACTGCGGGAACGGCCGCGACTTTCTGGCTCAGGCGGCGGGAGCTCTTGCCTAGAGCTTGTTGATCTTCACCGGGCGGCGAGCGGCCCGCATCATGCTCCACCTATTGACCAGAAGCTCCGATGGCCCGGTCGACTCCTGCGGCTGGGTAGGCGATTCGCCGGAGCATCCTGCGGTCCAAGCCGCCGCGGTCGCGAGGCTCGCTCTGGCAATGAGCCTCCAAGTCATACGCTTCCTCCCGTTATATGGGATCGGCGTAGGCGACCGAGTATCGCCTTCCGCCTTTGGAGCTTCCTAAGCTATAACTCCCTCCAATGCCTTCTACCGCTGAGAGCCGAGGAGCCGTCTGCCACATTCCGAGCCGCCGAGCGTGAAGCTCAGCCGGGCGTTAGCCTTCTCGGAGTCGCCATTGCCCAGGTCTTCCAAGGCGAGCAGGAGGGTTCTGCTAACCTTCCGGCCCTCCTCGAAGTCCTTGCAGGGCCGGTCGAGCTTCCGCATGGTGATGCCCCGGATCCGGTCCACGACCTCGCGAGCCTCGACCCGCTCGGCGTAGATCTTGATGCCGGTCTTGAGCCCTACCGCGCCCAAGCCTCCGAGCAGGATGATGGCGGTTATGGCCGCCGGGTGTTGGAGCTTGCCTCTCATGCCCGTGGAACGGGGATCTTCCATGGGAGTTCTCCTCTAGGCTGGGGTCTCGGGGAGCCAGTGGCCCTCCCGGATCATGTAGGCGTCTGCCATAGCCTCGATGCGCTTGGGGCTGAGTCGTGGGAAGCGGGCGGCGAGTCGAGCCTTCTCCTCGTCGTAGATGCGAGCCATCGCCCGGATGCCGATGTCCTCGATCTCCTGAGCCTCTCGCTCGATCCAGTCCTCTCCCATCTCGATGGGTCGGCCCTCGCCGATCAGTCCGGCCTCTGCGAGCAGAGCCTCGCAGTCCGAGCCATGGAGGATGTAGCTGGCGGCGCGGGAAGATATGCGACGATCCTAAGCGGCCCGCCGCTTCCGTTCTCGATCTTCATCGGCAGGGCAACGACGGCCGCCCCCGTTGCCGGAAGCTCGCCCAGCTTGGCCACGTTCTCGAACCCCGCGACGTTCTGGGCGTACAGAATCACGTGGGACTCGAAGTTCGAGGACTGGCCGTAATCGATGCTCGGGGTATCGATCCCCACCGCAACCACGGTGCGGTTCTCCACGAGCCACTGGGCCGCGTCCGGGCCGATCCCCGGGAAGTGGAGCTCGGCCACGGCGGCGGGGCCGGTCGCCGACGTCCCCAAGTACGCGGTCCGATCGCTCCACCGCTCCGACCAGCCCGTCCGCACCAGCAGCACCGAGCCGTCGGCGATGCGTCCGTGCTCCGCCTCCCACGCCTGGAGATCGGCCACCGAGAGTTGGTAGTCGGGCGTCGCCTTGGCCGACACGTCCACGACCGACGCTGGCGCGATCAGGCTGGAGAGCGGCACTTGGTCCGCCGTCCGCCTGCCCTCTGCGAAGTGGCTGGGGGCGTCCAGGTGCGTTCCCCCGTGCTCGGCGGAAGCGAAGGCGTAGGACGAGTAGAACCATCCGGCTTCGGTAACGCCGTACGCCAGCTCGGTGTGCTGGAAGCCCGCGGTGTCGGTGGGCCAGTAGATCGTGGTCGGACCGAAGGAGTGGGACAGGTCCACCCAGCGTCCCCCGCTGCCGTCGAAGGCGGCGAGAGGGTTCTCCGGCGGGCCGGCGGCGGGCCGGCACCCTCCGACGAGGAGGCAAGCGGTCAGCGGCACTCCAGTGAGGCGCCGGGCCGCAAGGGACCGGGACACGGCGGTCGTCACTCCTCCGGCAGCCGCAGCGCCACCAGCGCACCTGCCATCCCCCGACCTCCCACCGCCGTCACCACGTACTGGACCCCTTCGTGCATGTAGGTCATCGGCGCCGTCAGCGTGGCGCCCGGCAGCTCGACCGACGCCAGCTCCTTGCCCGTCGCCTTGTCCACCGCCCGGAAGATCGGTGCCGCGCCCCTGCCCTCGCCGTACATCAGCAAGGTCTTGGTCACCAGCTTGGTGGCGTGGGATCGGGCTCCCGTGTTGCCCACGTCCACGCCCTGGAGCCGCGGGTGGTTCTTGACGGACTCGGGGGTGGCACCGTTGGGAATCCGCCAGACGTGGTCGCCGGTGTTCAGGTCGATGGCGGTGATCGTCGAGTACGGAGGCTTGAAGATCGGCAGGCCCTCGGGGCCGCGGACGCCCCCGGGTCCCACCGACACCCAGTCCACGTTGGAGTCCGGGTCCACGTCGGTTCCCGGAACCAGTCGGGGAGCGCTGCACCCCTTCGTGGAGGCGACGTAGAGGATGCCGGTCTCCGGGTCCACGGCTGCTCCGCCGGGGATGTTGGCGCCCCCGTTCGCGCCGGGACAGTGGATCGCCGCCTGCGTGCCGTCGGGAGCGTTCTCCCTCGAGGGCGGATTGAAGAGCGGCCCCAGGCGGAAGTCCTTGACGATCTCCATCGCCATCGCACGCAGCTCGGGCGTGAAGTCGATCAGATCGTCTTCCGTGATCCCCTGCATCTCGAACGGCGCAGGGCGCGTCACGAAGGGCTGGGTGGGCGACAGCTGCTCGCCCGGCACGTCGGACTGGGGGACGGGGCGTTCCTCAATGTCCCACACCGGCTCGCCGGTGGCTCGGTTGAGGACGTATGCCCATCCCTGCTTGGTGACCTGGACGAGCGCCGGGACCTCCCGGCCGTCCACCGTGACGTCCACCAAGTTGGGCGCCGTCGGGTTGTCGTAGTTCCACACGTCGTGGTGCACCGTCTGGAAGTGCCAGCGTCGCTCTCCGGTGCTCGCGTCAATCGCCAGGATGCTCGTGGCGAAGAGGTTGTCGCCCGGGTGGAATCCGCCGAAGTAGTCGATCGTCGGCGGGTCGGTGACCACGTAGACCAAGCCCAGCTCAGGGTCCGCCGAGAGAGGTGCCCACGCCGACACGTTGCCTGTCCGCCGCCAGGCGTCGTTCTCCCACGTGTCGTTGCCGTACTCGCCTTCCTGCGGGATCACGTTGAACGTCCAGAGGTGCTTCCCTGTGGCCGCGTCGTAGCCCATGACGTTGCCCGGGACGTTCTCCTGGCGCGTCTGGTAGTAGCCCTGCTCGTGGGAGTTGCCCACCACCACCACGCCGTTCACGACGATCGGCGGGGACGAGTTGGTGATGTACCCTGTGCTGGGGTCGAGCCCCTTGTCGCGGTCGTGGGGCCAGGGACCCAAGTTGTCCAGCAGGTCCACGACGCCGTGGTCGCCGAAGGACTCGACGGGGTAGCCGGTCTCCGGGTCCAGGGCGTGGAGGAAGAACGCCGGCGTAACCAAGTAGATCACGCCTCTGCCGCCTACCTCGGCGTAGCCGACGCCCTTGCCGTAGTTCTTCCGCATCGAGTCTTCCCAGCGCTGGGTGTGCGGTTCGCGGAAGGTCCAGAGGGTCTCGCCGGTGGCGGGGTCGATCGCCACCGCGGTGCGACGGGAGCCAGCCACCGAGTAGAGCTTGCCGTCCACGTAGATCGGCGTGGCGCGGAGCAGCGGATCCGCTTCGGGGCCGAAGTTGTCGCCCCGCCATATCCATGCGACCTCCAGGTCGCCGAAGTTCGACGCGTCGATCTGGTCCAGAGGCGAGTACCGCGTGCTGGCGGCGTCGCTCCCCCAGTACCGCCACTCGCCCTCTTGCGCCTGGGTCGGAGTTGGCAGGACGAGTGCGAGGACGGCGACGGAGGCGAGCGCGAGCTTGGCTGCGCGGGGCACGACGGCGGCGTTCGGCATCACGGTTTCTTCTCTCGGATCGGGACTTTGGCTAGGGGTGTGGCTGAATGCAGCGCAACCGGGGCATTCTACGATCCCGGCGTCCGGCTGGCTAGCCCGGTACGCCAAGGCTACGGCCCCGGCGGCGGGAGCTCCCCATCGAGTTCCATGTAGACGCGCCCGATCGCTCGGGGCGCTTGGCTGGAGCGCAGCGACCACGTTTCCAGTTCGCCGAACTCCGCCTGCTCCACCGCTTCCTCCAGCGTCAGCCCGGCCGCGTGCAGTCGCGTCGCCTCGGCCACGACCTGGGCGACCGCTTGGCGGAACACCTCCAGCTCCGCCTTCAGCACGGCGGGCGAGTCCACGAACCCGTGGCCGGGCACGTACACGTCCGCGTCGATCGCCTGGGCCGCCTCGATCATGGCGATCCACTCCGACGGGAACGCCGACCGCATCGCCGGGAAGACCCTGTGGAGGTACGCCTCGCTCATGAACAGGATCTTCTCCTTGGGCAGGTGCACGACCAGGTCGCCGCCCGTGTGAGCCCGGCCTAGGAAGAGGATGCGCACTTCGGTGCCGCCCAACGTCAGCGACCGACTCGTCTCCACGATCTCCTCGGGTACCACGCCTGCCGCACTCTCCAGCGCAGCTCGAGACGTCGGGTGGGCGTAGAAGCGGGCGTCGGCCGGAAACTCGCTGTTGCCCGCGGTGTGGTCGCCGTGGTCGGAGCAAACCACCACGTGGGTCACGGGCTGGTCGGTGATGCCGCCGATCGTCTCCACCAGCCGACGGGTTTCCTCCGGGCTCCCCTGTCCGTCGGCGACGAGGACGCCCTCGTCGGTCACCACGAACATGCTGACGGTGGTGAAGAGCTCGTCTCCGGCGGAGCGGAGCTGCTCGTAGGCGTAGACCCCCGGCGCGAGCTCCTGGACCCGGGGGAAGTCGTCCACGGCGTAGCCCCGAGCGAAGGGGTCGGCGGTGCGGATCGACTCGGGTTCGGGTGCAGACTCGCTGGGATCGGCGTCGCCCGAGCGCGGCCCGCAGGCCACGCTGGCAAGGGACGCCGCGCACGTGGCGGCGACGACGGTCAGGAAGGATCTGACGGCGGAGGACTCGGGTCTCATGACGGCATTCGGGTTGCGGGGATGCGCGCACGGCGGACGAACCGGCGTTCGCCCCATGTTCGCCCGGAAGCTCCGTCCGCGCTACAATCAGGGACAGTTAGAACCAGAGATTGAGGAGAGGACTCGCGATGAAGAACGGACGTTGGTTCACGGTGGCGACGGCTTCCGCGCTTGCGCTTGTCGTGGCGCCGGCGGCGGCGGTTGGGCTGGCTCAGCAGGGCGCCCGCGCCATGACCCCCGAGCAGCGCGCCGCTCGCGCCGCCCAGATGGAGGCGGCGTTCCAGGCCGACATGGCGATGGAGCGGCCGATCGAGGCGCTCAACACGGTGTGGATCGAGGAGATGACGTGGATGGAGGTCCGCGACGCCCTTCGGGCCGGGAAGACCACGGCGATCATCTCCACCGGCGGGATCGAGCAGAACGGGCCGTACCTGGCGACGGGCAAGCACAACTACGTACTGGCGGGCGCGTGCGAAGGGATCGCGAGGAAGCTGGGGAACGCGCTCTGCGCCCCAGTCCTGAAGCTGGTGCCCGAGGGAGCGATCGAGCCCGAGAAAACGGGCCACATGCGCTATCCGGGCACGATCAGCCTGCAAGAGGAGACGTTCCGGGCCGTGCTGGACGACGTGGCCAGCAGCCTCCGCGCCCACGGCTTCGCCGACGTCGCCTTCATCGGCGACAGCGGCGGCAACCAGCGGGGAATGGAGGCGGTGGCGGCGACGCTGAACGAGCGCTGGGGCGGCGAAGGTCGGGCCCACTTCGTCCCCGAGTTCTACCGCTACGGCGAGGTCAGCGCCTGGATGAACGAGGAGCTGGGCATCGAGGAGACCGCCAACGACGGCTTCCACGACGACTTCGTGATCACGTCGATCATGATGGTGGAGGACCCGAAGATGGTGCGCCACGCCCAGCGGGTGGCGGCGGGGAGGGCGTCGATCAACGGCGTCAGCATCGCCGACAAGGAACGGACGATTGAGACGGGCACGAAGCTGCTGGGGTTCCGGGTGGACCAGACGGTCGAGGCGATCCGGGCCGCCGTCGCAGGGTCGAAGTAGAAACCAAGGAGAGGAGACAAGAGATGCGTAGATCGATGCTGGTTGCCTTGGCGCTCGCCACGACGGTTGCGGCGTCGCCGGACGGCGCGAAGGCGCAGGAGGCGGGCATGGGCCTCGTCGAGGTGGGCGCGATGGCGCCCGAGATCGAGATGACGGGCGCGACCCGCCACGGTGTCCTGCGGGACAAGATCCGGCTCAGCGACTACCGGGGGAAGACGGTGGTCCTGGCGTTCTTCTTTCGTGTAAGGACGCGTGGCTGAACGGTCCAAATGAGAGCGTACCGTGATCAGTACGCAGAGCTGTTCAACGAGGGCCGGAACGTCGTGCTGCTGGGCGTCTCCAACGACTCGCCGGAGGAGCTGGCCTCCTGGCTGAAGGACGAGGACTTCCCCTTCCTCTTCGGAAGCGACGCCGAAAACAACGGGGCGTCCTACGAGGCGTTCGGCGGGGGGCTTCGGGACAACGGGATGGTGGACAGCCGCGCGGTGATCGTCGTGGGACCCGACGGGCGGGTCGCGAAGGTGATCCCCCAGTTCAATCAGGTGGACCCGGCCGCCTACGAGGAGCTGGCGGCGGCGATAGACGCAACCTCCGCTTCTTAGGTCGAGGGGGGCCTCCCCTCTTTGGTCGTCGCGGTCGCCGGGGAAGCGCCCGGCGCCAGCATCGCTTCCACGGCGCCGGCCAAGTCCTGGTCGGGACCAGTCCCCGCGTACGCCACTCGACCTTCGCCGTCCACCAGCACGACGATCGACGTCGTGAGGGCTTGGTACGCCCGCACCGCTTCGCCCGAAGCGTCGTATACGTAGGCGTACCCGGGCGAGTGCTGCTCCACGTGCCGACGCACCCGGCGCCGGGACTGGGCCACCGCCACCGCCACCGCCACCACGCCGACCTCTCCCACGTACCGATCGCGGATTTCGTCCAGCTTGGGCTGCAGCGCCTCGCACTGCTCGCACCAGGAGGCCCAAAACTCGATCAACGCCGGACGGCCGCCGGTTACGCCTGCCACCTCCAAGAGGGAGACGGCGTTGCCTTCCAGGTCCTCGACCGTGGCGTCGGGCGCGCGGGTGCCGACGGGGAGGGCGATTCCGTTCTGGGCGGCTGACGGAGATGCGGGCGCGAACGACAGGACGGTGGTCAGGGCACCGATGGTCAGCGCTGCGGTGGCGTTCGCGGCAAGGGAGCTCGTTCTGCTCACTGATGGAACCTCACAGGTTGAAGCCGGCCTGAATGAAGTAGTACTCCGCGACGCCCAGCATGATCACCGCCGCGACCCGCTTTACCGCCACCATCCACTTGCCGGAGCGCGGCAGCGCGGCCGCCGCTCCCGAGAAGAGGCCGACCGCCACCAGCAACGCCGTCATGCCCAGCGAGAACACGAAGAGATAGGCGAACCCCATGAGCCCGGCCCCGGTGGCGGCAACCCACGCCAGCACCGCTCCGAACGCTGGGGCGCCGCAGGGCGCGGCCACGACTCCCGACGTGGCGCCCAGCACGAAGACCGCCCCGTAGGACCCCCCTTCCCTGTTGGCGGCCCACTCCAGCAACCGCTTCGGCACGGGCACCGGCAGCACGCCGAGCATCGCCAGCGCGAACACCAGCAGGAGGTTGCCGATGGCGAAGAGCGCCCACGGGCTGGCGCTCACCGTGCCGAACAAGGTTCCGGTGAGCCCGGCCACGGTGCCCAGAAGCGCGTAGAGCAGGGCCATGCCCGTGGCGTAGGTGGCGGTGAGCCCTGCCGTGCGCCATGGACGGCCTTTCTGGGCAGTGCCCGAGATCACCGACGCGGTGATCGGGATCATGGGATAGACGCACGGCGTGAGGCTCGTCAGCACTCCGGCGCCGAAGAGCACGGCGAGGGCCAGGAGAGGACTCGAAGCCAGGGCGGCGGAGAGGCCGCCCGCGGGCTCAAGCTGAAGGACGGTGGTCACGGTGCCGGGACGTCGGCTCCCGGCGCCAAGGTCACTTCCCCCGTCTCTTGGCCTTCCGGCCGGTGCTGCCGCTGCGGGCGGGCGGCGGCGAACTGCGGCTGCCTCCGCTGCTGCCGATCGTGGAGCGGCCCGTGTTCGGAGGGAAGCGGGACGAGGTGATGGCGTCGGATCCGCCTCGCCGGTACCCCTTGCCGGCGATCACCCGGCCGCCGGAGTCCGGGACCCGTCGATTCACCTGCACCACGACGGGTCTGTAACCGTAGCCGCCACCCCACGTCGGCCACCCTCCGTATCGGCCGTATCCGTATCCGTACCCGCCGTAGCGGGAGTAGTAGCCGCCGTAGTACGGGTCGTAATAGCCCATCGGGGCCAGCCAGATGGGGCGTCCCGCACGGCGCGCTCCCTCCCCCTCGGCTTCCTCGCGGCCCGCAGCGCGGCCGCCGTTCAGGGCAAAGCGCTCGGGGAACGACACCGCCACCACCACGTCCACGACTTCTTCGGGGACCCCAGCGTCGGCCATTCGAATAAGGTCGTCGGCACTCAATCCTCGAAACTCCTGGCCCAGCTCGGCTACCCACGCCTCAACCGCCTTGGCGTCGACGTTGAGCACGGCGTCGATTACGTCGTCCACGCCGACCGGCGCGGTGGCGCGTGCCGTGGCCCCTCCTCCGGCGAAGGGACGTGCGCCGGCACGGACCCCAAGCTCGGCCAGCGCATCTTCCTCGGCGCGCTGGTACCATCGGGACCAAGCCGTGGTCCCGCCGTTCGCGTCCATCGCGCGCACGTCCACCCACGCGTCGGGCACGGGCATGGAAATGATCCCGGTGCTGCGCCGCGGGGCCTCGCCCTCGCAGGCGAAGCTGGAAGCGGTGTAGAGGCGCTGCCCGTCCTCCGACGCCCGAGCCGACTCGGTCCCGCGGCACCCGTCCTGCTCCACGGGGCGCTCCCTGCCGTCCACACGGAACGGTTCCCGGTACTCGACGGCACCGTCCACGACCGTCAGCATCTCGACTTGGCCGTCGACGGCGGCGAAGCACAGCACGCCTTCGGCGGGGGCCGTGCCCAGAGGCTCCCAGCACCCCAGGTAGGGCTGAAGGACGCCGGCGTCTTGGGCATCCGCCCCGCGTCCCGCCGGAGAGGCAAGGATCGCAGCAGCGACGAACAGGGCCGTCAGCACTCTCGTTGTCGTCTTCATCGTCGTTCTCCTTTCGGCTGGAGCCGGGATCAGAACCGTACCGCAACGCCGGCTGTCGCTTGGAAGCCCGCCAAGTCCAGATCGGGAAACCCCACGAAGTCGGCATCGAGAGGCGCCTTGGCAAGGCCGTAGCGCGCCTCTCCCGCGAGGGCCACCCGGGGCCCCAGGCTCACTTCCACGCCACCCATGAAATGTATAGTCGGGGCCCGTCCGTCGGAAACGAAGCGGTCCTCGAAGATGTCGGAGTCCTCGTAGTCCACGAACTCGCCGACCTGGCTGAAGCGGTACCACACCACGCCTCCCGCCAATCCGGCGTAGGCGTTCCACTTACGCGGTATCCAGGCGAACTGACCCACGGAGCGCCCCCGTTTCCACAGGTACGCCCTTGCGCCCACGGTCACAGGAACAGTCTTGAACTCGGTGTTCTGGGAGATGGGGAGGTCGTCCTCGCCCACCCAGTCGCGGAACTCGGACTCGGTTTTGGCGCGGGAGAACCCGACGCCCAAGACCGCATCCAGCCGGCTCCCGACGCGCACCCCTAGATCCCCGGCCAAGTGCAGGCCCCCGAAGTCGCTCGTCTCCACCGTGAGCTCCTCCCTGGTGAAGTCCCACAGGCTCTGCTGACCGTTGCCTCCGCCGGCGCGGGGCAGGCTGTACCCCGCCCTGACCGTCAGCGACGCCACCGGCGTGCCCAGCAGGAAGCCACGGCCGGTCTGGGCGGCGAGTTCCGGCGCGCTCGCCAAGGTCGACGCCAATCCAACCGCAAGGGCCGGGGCCGGTATTGTGAACCTAGCGAGTCGTCCTCGCCGCGTCTCGCGGTTTCCGGTGCAGTTCATCTTTTCGTGCCTCCAGTGCTTGTCGCTGCCGTGGCCAGCGTGCTCGCAGGAACTAAAGTGCAATAATCGTGCCACCGTACGAAAGTCGGCTTGCCGCAGGGAGCGGGACGCTCGGACACCGCGAGCCGGACTTGCTCCGTCCACTCTTTGCGACGCGGCGCGTCACTTTCGGGCGACGCAACCCGCCGCCGAGAACACCAGCCTGCAGCCCAGCGAGCGCCGCATGGGACTCCTCGGCCTAATCGACTTCAGGTAAGGCGGATTGCACGCCCGCGGGGCGCGAAGGACTGCCCTGCTCTACTCTACTCTAGGCA
Organism: Longimicrobiales bacterium; assembly: GCA_958296005.1. Lineage (GTDB taxonomy): Bacteria > Gemmatimonadota > Gemmatimonadetes > Longimicrobiales > Gaopeijiaceae > CATQHQ01. The sequence goes on along the minus strand of CATQHQ010000002.1, from coordinate 477,531 downwards.
AGGGCCCCTGCCGCCTGGGCCAGAAAGTCGCGGGCGCTCCCGCAGTCGATGATCAGGTCAGCGACCTCGGCAACTCCCTCCAGCTCCGCTGCCCCCTCCAGCAACGCGGCAAGCTCCTCCGCCGTCTCCGAACCAAACTTCCGCCGCGCTTGGCGCACCAGCGTGGCCCGCCGCTCGAGCCGTCGCCCACGCGCCTCGCCTTCCCGCCGACCCTCTCGCCGCCCCTCCTCGAGTCCCTTCCGACGAGCTTCCCGGCGCTCCGCCGCCCACCACGTATCCACGACTGGGCTCGCCAGGTCCTCCAGCTCCCGCAACTTCGCCATCTCTTCCTCCTTGGCTCCCTCTTCGATCATCGAACTCCGCACCCACTCCACAAGTGCCCGCCTCGCCGGGCTGTCCTCCGGCAGCAACTCCCGCCGAGCCTCATCCTCCGTCGCCTGCCCGCAACGTCCGGTCCAAGTATGACTTGAGGCGCCGCCATGCGTCCGCAGCGGGCGCGGCGCGCGTGCCCGAGTCCTCGTCCACTCGCAGCCAAAAGCCGTGGTTCACGTCGTCGTAGATGTGGAGGTCGTGCTCGACGCCGGCGGTCCGCAACGCGCTCTCGAACGCCGCGACGGACTCGGGGGACGGGCCGCTGTCGAGAGCCGCGAACGTGCCGTACACCTCGTGGTCCAGCCGAGCCAGTGCTTGGGGATCGTCGACCAAGCGACCGTAGAAGATCGCCGTGGCTTCGTGGTTGTCGCCGTCGAGGCCGAACGACAACGCAACGCCTCCGCCGAAGCACCACCCCATGGCGCCGACCCTGCCGGTCACGTCGGGGCGTGCCTTCAGGTAGGCGACGGCCGCGTTCAGGTTGGCGATCGTCTTGGCTGGGTCGGACTGCGCTTCCCGCACGAGAGCCATGTTCTCGTCCCGGTTGGCGCCCGTGCGCCCCTGGAAGAGGTCCGCCGCGAGGGTCGCGTAGCCTTCGGCGGCGAAGTCGTCGGCCAGCTGCCGGACCCGGTCATGCAGCCCGTTCCATTCGTGGATGATCACCAGGGCGGGGAACGGTCCGGCGCCGGCGGGCACGGCTAGGTAGCCGGTGGTCAGAGTGTCGCCGTCCACATAGCGGAGATCCACTCCCTTCAGCGCGCCGCCCTGGCCGATGATGGCGGGGGGCAGCTCTTCGGCGAACGTGGAAGTCGAGGCGGCTCGGGTCCCCTGGTCGGCATCGTCGCCCGGAGGCGAGCCGGTGCAGGCGGCGAGGGCCAAGGGCAGCGAGGCTGCGTAAGCGAGGCGAACGAGGGCGGATCGGGTGGAAGCGCGACGGTCCATGGGGGCGTACATTTCGGGTGCGAGGGGCCAAGGGCTCAGCAACGAAGTAATCCACAAGGGCCGGAAGATGGCAAGAAGCACGAGGATCGCCGAGCGACAGCTTTTCAGACAGGCGCATGCGCGACCGCGGCGTCGACGGACGACCGGAGCCTAGCAGGGAGTTGAAGTCTACCGCGACCGCCTCCCTGCGGCGGCGCAAACAGCGGGCACGCACCTCACGCTACGGGGCATGCCGTAGTTGTTGCTCCGGAGCGTCGTCCCCATAGTGTGGTACCATGACTAACCTGCCCTCCCCTCTGCCGCGCCGCTCGCTGGTGCGTAGTGCCATCGAGCTTGGCGGGTTCCGCGAGCACCGGAGCGCCCACACACGGGGCAGGATGGCCGGCGCGTTGGCTCGCTGGGTGATCGCGCTTGTCCTCCTCTCCCCCTCCCTGGCGGCCGCCCAGGCGACCGTGAACGGCGTTGACATCGTCAGTCATGCTTGGGCCAACGGCCACAGCTACCAGCTGGACGAGGAGATTATAGTCCGGGTGAGCTTCAGCCAAGACGTGACCGTAACCGGGTCTCCGCAACTGGCGCTGAAGATTGGATCGACGACGCGACAGGCGGGCTTTACCGACGAAAGCTTCGGGAATCTGAGGTTTAGCTACCGTGTTGTGGCTTCCGACAGCGACACGGACGGGATCAGCATCGCGGCGGACGCGCTGACGCTGAATGGGGGAACGATCAGGGTCGGCTCGACGGATGCGGCGCTGAGTCTGGGTACGTACGCGATCACCAACGAGGGTTACAAGGTGGACGGCAGCTTGGGGCCGCCGGGGATAACGGACATAGCGCTGAACTCGCCGGCGGTGGGCGACACGTTCGAGCGGGGCGAGACGATCGAGGCGACGGTCACGTTCAACAAGGCGGTGGACGTGGGCGGCACGCCGCAGTTGGCGCTGGGGATCGGGTCGGCGACGCGGCAAGCGTCCTACGCCTCGGGCACCGGCACGACATCGCTGGCGTTCCAGTATACGGTGGTGGCAACGGACGCGGACACCGACGGGATCAGCATCGGGGCGAGCGCACTGGGGCTGAACGGCGGGAGGATTGATGTAGCCGGCGGAACCACGGACGCTGTGCTGCGGCTGGGAACTCACGCGATCAGCAGCAGCACGGGCCACAAGGTGGCGGGCGGGACGTTGACGGCGGCGGCGGTGAGCGGCGCGGCGATCACGAGCAGTCCAGCAAGCGGCAGCACGTACGGGCTGGGCGAACAGATCGAGGTGGCGGTGACGTTCACGCGGCCGGTGACCGTGAGCGGCACGCCGCAGCTGGCGCTGGGGATCGGGCTGCAGACCCGCCAAGCTTCCTACGCGTCGGGCTCGGGGACGGACAGCTTGACCTTCCAGTACACGGTCGTGAAGGCGGACGCGGACACGGACGGGATCAGCGTCGGAGCGACCGCGCTGACGCTGAACAGCGGGTCGATCAACGACGCGCGCGACGGAACGGTGGCGGCAAGCCTGGGGCTGGGGGCGAACGCGATCGAGAACAGCGCGAGCCACAAGGTGGAGGGCGGGCCGCCGGAGGTAACGGGCGTAGCGATCGGCTCGCCGGCGGTAGGCGACGAGTTCGAACGGGGCGAGCGGATCGAGGTCACCGTGACGTTCGACAAGGCGGTGGACGTGGGCGGCGCACCGCAGCTGGCACTGGGGGTCGGGTTGCGGGTCCGCCAGGCTGCCTACGCCTCGGGCACCGGGACGGCGTCGCTGGTGTTCCGGTACACGGTGGTGGCGGCAGATGCGGACAACGACGGGATCAGCATAGGGGCGACTGCGCTGTCGCTGAACAGCGGGTCGATCGATCTGGCCGGCGGGACCACCGACGCGCTGCTGGGGCTGGGCACGAACGCGATTACGAACAGCGGGAGTCACAAGGTGGCGGGCGGGACGTTCACGGCTGCGGCGGTAAGCGGCGTGGCGATCACGAGCAGCCCGGCGAGCGGCACCACGTACGGGCTGGGCGAACAGATCGAGGTGGGGGTGACGTTCACGCGGCCCGTGACCGTGCTTCGAAGCGTGCAGATTACGTCCCTCGGACCCCTGGTGAGGGTGCCGCAACTGGCGCTGGCGATCGGGACGCAGACGCGCCAAGCCTCCTACGCCTCGGGTACGGGCTCGAAGACGCTGACGTTCCACTACACCGTGGTGGCGACGGACATCGACAGCGACGGGATCAGCATTGGCGGCAATGCGCTCGGGTTGAATGGTGCGAGCGTCACCGACGCGCGCGACGAGACGACGGCGGCGGGCGTGGGGCTGGGTGCGAACACGATCACGAACAGCTCCAGCCACATGGTGGACGGCAGCCAGGGGCCGCCGGGGGTGACGGGCGTGGCGATCGGCTCGCCGGTCGTGGGCGACACGTTCGAGCGGGGCGAGACGATCGAGGTGACGGTGACGTTCAACAAGGCGGTGGACGTGGACGGCACGCCGCAGCTGGCGCTGGGGATCGGCTCGCTGACGCGGCAGGCGGAGTACGCCTCGGGCACGGGGACGGCGTCGCTGGTGTTCCAGTACACGGTGGTGCAGGCGGACGCTGACGGCGACGGGCTCAGCATCGCGGCGAACGCGCTGTCGCTGAACAGCGGGTCGATCGATGTGGCTGGCGGGACAACCGATGCGCTACTGGGGCTGGGCGGGAACGCGATCGGCAACAGCCAGAACCACAAAGTGGCGGGCGGGACGTTCACGGCGGCGGCGGTAAGCGGCGCGGCGATATCCAGCAGCCCGACGAGCGGCAACACGTACGTGCTGGGCGAGCAGATCGAGGTGGCGGTGACGTTCACGCGGCCCGTGGCCGTGAGCGGCACGCCTCAGCTGGCGCTGGGAATCGGCACGGAGACGCGGCAGGCGGACTACGCCTCGGGTTCGGGTACGGACAGCCTGACGTTCCGGTACGCCGTGGTGGCGGCCGACAGCGACAGCGACGGGATCAGCGTCGCGGCGACCGCGCTCGGGTTGAACACCGGCGCGATCAACGATGCGCGCGATGCGGCGGCAGCGGCGAGCCTGGGGCTGGGTACGAACACGATCACGAACAGCTCCAGCCACATGGTGGACGGCAGCCAGGGGCCGCCGGGGGTGACGGGCGTGGCGATCGGCTCGCCGGCGGTGGGCGACACGTTCGAGCGGGGCGAGCGGATCGAGGTGACGGTGACGTTCAACAAGGCGGTGGACGTGGACGGCACGCCGCAGCTGGCGCTTGGGATCGGCGCGGCGACGCGGCAAGCGTCCTACGCCTCGGGCACGGGCACGGCGTCGCTGGTGTTCCGCTACACGGTCGCCTCGGGCGACGCGGACAACGACGGGCTCAGCATCGCGGCGAACGCGCTGTCGCTGAACAGCGGGGCGATCGATGTGGCCGGCGGGGCCACCGACGCGGTGCTGGGTCTGAGCGCCAACGCAGTCGAGAACAGCGAGAGCCACAAGGTGGCGGGCGGGACGTTCACGGTGCCGGCGGTGAGCGGCGCGGCGATAGCGAGCGCGCCGGCGAGCGGCAACACGTACGGGCTGAGCGAGCGGATCGAGGTGGCGGTGACGCTCACACGGCCCGTGACCGTGAGCGGCACGCCGCAGCTAGCGCTGGGAATCGGCACTGAGACGCGCCAGGCGAACTATGTCTCGGGCACGGGTACTGACAGCCTGACGTTCCGCTACGCCGTGGTGGCGACGGACAGCGACAACGACGGGATCAGCGTCGGGGTGAACGCGCTGACGTTGAACACCGGGACGATCAACGACGCTCGCGATGGGACGACGGCGGCGAGCCTGGGGCTGGGCACGAACGCGATCACCAACGACGGGGATCACAGGGTGGACGGCGCCCAGGGGCCGCCGGGGGTGACGGGCGTGGCGATCGGCTCGCCGGTCGTGGGCGGCACGTTCGAGCGAGGCGAGACGATCCAGGTGACGGTGACGTTCAACAAGGCGGTGGACGTGGGCGGCACGCCGCAGCTGGCGCTCGGGGTCGGTGCGCAGACGCGGCAGGCGTCCTACGCCTCGGGCTCGGGCACGACGTCGCTGTTCTTCGAGTACACGGTGGTGCAGGCGGATACGGACAACGACGGGCTCAGCATCGCGGCAGACGCGCTGAGGCTGAACAGCGGGTCGATCGATGTGGCGGGCGGGGCGTTGGACGCGCTGCTGGGTCTGGGCGCGAACGCGATCGAGAACAGCTCTGGCCACAAGGTGGACGGCGCGAGGGTGACTGCGCCGGTGGTGACGCACGTGGTGATAGTGAGCACTCCGGCGAGCGGCAGCACGTACGGGCTGGGCGAGCAGATCGATGTGCAGGTGAGGTTCAACCGCCCTGTGACGGTGACGGGCACGCCGCAGCTGGCGCTGGGGATCGGCACGGAGACGCGCCAAGCGGACTACTACTCGGGCACGGGCACGCTTTGGCAGGCGTTCGAGTACACGGTGCAGGCGGCGGACATCGACAGCGACGGGCTCAGCGTCGCGGCGACCGCTTTAGGGCTGAACACCGGGACGATCAACGATACGCGTGACGGGACGACAGCGGCGAGCCTGGGACTGGGCACGAACGCGATCACCGACGACGGGGATCACAGGGTGGACGGCACCTCGGGGCCACCGGGAGTGACGGGCGTGGCGATCGGCTCGCCGGCGGTGGGCAGCACGTTCGAGCGGAGCGAGACGATCGAGGTGACGGTGACGTTCAACAAGGCGGTGGATGTGGGCGGCACGCCGCAGCTGGCCCTGACGATCGGGACGGCGACGTTGCAGGCCGACTACGCCTCGGGCACGGGCACGGCGTCGCTGGTCTTCGAGTACACGGTCGCCTCGGGCGACGCGGACAACGACGGGATCAGCATCGCGGCGACCGCGCTGACGCTGAACAGCGGGACGATCGATGTGGCAAGCGGGACCACCGACGCGCTGCTGGGTCTGGGCGCGAACGCGATCGAGAACAGTTCTGGCCACAAGGTGGCGGGCGGGACGTTCACGGTGGCGGCGGTAAGCGGCGCGGCGATCGCGAGCAGCCCGGCGAACAGCAGCCATTACGGTCCGAGCCAACGGATCGAGGTGTCGGTGACGTTCACGCGGCCCGTGACCGTGAGCGGCACGCCGCAGCTGGCGCTGGGAATCGGCTCGGAGACGCGCCAAGCGGACTACGCCTCCGGCTCGAGCACGGCGACGACCCTGACCTTCCGGTACACGGTGCAGGCATCCGACAGCGACAGCGACGGGATCAGCGTCGCGGCGACCGCGCTGACGCTGAACAGCGGATCGATCAACGACGCGCGCGACGGGACGACGGCGGCGAGCCTGGGGCTGGGTACGAACGCGATCACCGACGACGGGGATCACAGGGTGGACGGCTCCCAGGGGGCGCCGGAGTTGACGGGCGTGGCGATCGGCTCGCCGGTCGTGAGCGACACGTTCGAGCGGGGCGAGCGGATCGAGGTCACGGTGACGTTCAACACGGCGGTGGACGTGGGCGGCACGCCGCAGCTGGCGCTGGGGATCGGCGGGGCGACGCGGCAGGCGTCCTACGCCTCGGGCACGGGGACGGCGTCGCTGGTCTTCGCGTACACGGTCGTGCAGGCGGACACGGACAACGACGGGATCAGCATCGCGGCGACCGCGCTGTCGCTGAACAGCGGGTCGATCGATGTGGCCGGTGGGACGCTGGACGCAGTGCTGGGCCTGGGCGCGAACGCGATCGAGAACAGCACGGGCCACAAAGTGGCGGGCGGGACGTTCACGGCGGCGGCGGTGAGCGGCGCGGCGGTAGCGAGCAGCCCGGCGAGCGGCAGCACGTACGGGCTGGGCGAGCGGATCGAGGTAGCGGTGACGTTCACGCGGCCCGTGACCGTGCGCGGCACGCCGCAGCTGGCGCTGGGAATCGGCAATGAGACGCGCCAGGCGAACTATGTCTCGGGCACGGGTACGGACAGCCTGACGTTCCGCTACACCGTGGTGGCGGCAGACAGCGACAGCGACGGGCTCAGCATCGGGGCGACCGCGCTGTCGCTGAACAGCGGGTCGATCAACGACGCGCGCGACGGGACGACGGTGGCGAGCCTGGGGCTGGGTACGAACGCGATCACCAACGACGGGAACCACATGGTGGACGGCGCCCAGGGGCCACCGGGGGTGACGGGCGTGGCGATCGGTTCGCCGGCGGTGGGCAGCACGTTCGAGCGGGGCGAGCGGATCGAGGTCACGGTGACGTTCAACAAGGCGGTGGACGTGGGCGGCACGCCGCAGCTGGCGCTGGGGATTGGGCTGCGGACGCGGCTGGCCGATTACGTCTCCGGCACGGGCACGGCGTCGCTGGTGTTCCGGTACACGGTGGTGTCAAGCGACGCGGACAACGACGGGCTCAGCATCGCGGCGGACGCGCTGTCGCTGAACAGCGGGTCGATCGATGTGGCGGGCGGGGCGTTGGACGCGCTGCTGGGGCTGGGCGCGAACGCCATTGCGAACAGCTCAAGCCACAAGGTGGCGGGCGGGACGTTGACGGCGTCGGCGGTGAACGGCGCGGCGATAGCGAGCAGCCCGGCGAGAAGCAGCACGTACGAGCTGGGCGAGCAGATCGAGGTGACGGTGACGTTCACGCGGCCCGTGACCGTGAGCGGCACGCCGCAGCTGGCGTTGGGGATCGGCACGGCGACTCGCCAAGCTGCCTACGCCTCGGGCACGGGGACGGACAGCCTGACGTTCCACTACACGGTGCAGGCGGCCGACAGCGACACGGACGGGATCAGCGTCGGGGCTACCGCGCTCGGATTGAACAACGGCGCCATCAACGACGCTCGTGACGCGGCGGTGGCCGCGAGCCTGGGGCTGGGCACGAACGCGATCACCAACGACGGGGACCACATGGTGGACGGCAGCGTGGCCACCGCCACCGTGAACTCGGCCTCCATCTCCAGCGCGCCGGCCAGCGGCGACACCTACGGAGCCGGCGAGACGATCTCGGTGCAGGTGGGGTTCTCGGTGCCGGTAACGGTAACGGAGACCCCGCAGCTGGCGCTGACGATTGGGTCGCAGACGCGCCAAGCGTCCTACGCCTCCGGGAGCGGGACCGCGTCGCTGACCTTCGAGTACGCGGTGGTGAGCGCCGACGCGGATACGGACGGCATTGCAGTCGGGGCGAGCGCACTGGCGCTCAACGGCGGCGCCATCCAGAGTGCAGCTGGCACGGCGGCCGTCCTGGACTTGGGCAGCCACGCCATCGGCACGGCGTCCGACCACAAGGTCGACGGGACCACGGCCACGCCGCCCACCGTAAACGCGGTGACGATCACCAGCTCTCCGGTGAGCGGCAATACCTACGGGGCCGGCGAGCGGATCGAGATCGACGTCGGTTTCAACATTTCGTTGTCCGTTAACGGCACCGTGCAGCTGGCGTTGACCATCGGCACGGCGACCCGGCAGGCGTCCCTCCTGAGCGGCGAGATCACAGGCAAGACGCTCAGATTCGGCTACGTGGTGCAGGCTGCCGACACGGACGCCAACGGCATAGGCGTGGCCGCGGGCGCGTTGACCGGCGGCTTGCTGATTTCTACAGCGAGCAGCGCGGCAGCGAACCGCAATCTGGGCAGCCACGCCTTCACCGCCGCGCCGAGCCACAACGTGGACGGCTCGACGGCGACCGTGCCGGCGGTGAGCGCGGTCTCCATCTCCAGCTCGCCGGCCAGCGGCGACACCTACGGAGCCAACGAGGTGATCGAGCTGCAGGTCGGGTTCACAGTGGTGGTCCAGGTGTCGGGAACGCCCCAACTGGCGCTTGAAATTGGAGGCGAGACGGCGCAGGCGGCGTATGTCGGCGGGAGCGGGAGCAAGACCCTGACGTTCCAGTACCGCGTGGGGGCAACGGACTTGGACAACGACGGAATCAGCGTCGGCGGGGGCGCGCTGACGGCGGGCGGTGGAACGATCCGCAGCGGCGTCGCGACCAACGCGGCGCTGGCGCTGGGCAGCCACGCCTTCGGGAACGACGCGGCGCACAAGGTGAACGGGGTGGCCACGGCACCGACGTTCAGGTCGATCTTGGTCGTCAGCTCACCGGCCAGCGGCGACACCTACGGAGCCGGCGAGACGATCGCCGTACAGGTTCTCTTCAGCTTGCCCGTGGTGGTTACGGGCACGCCGCAGCTGGCGCTGACGATCGGAAGCGCAACCGAGCAGGCGGATTACGTGCGCCTCGTCGGCACCCGGACCCTGCGGTTCGAGTACGCGGTTCGGCCCGGCGACAGGGACGCGGACGGGGTGAGCGTGGGTTCGGGCGCGCTGACGCTGGCCGGCGGAACCATTCGGACTGCGGGAGGGACGAATGCCTTGCTGCCGCTCGTCGCCCAAGCCCTTAATAACCAACTGAGCCAAGTCGTCAAGGTGGACGGCAGCGTGGTGCCCGTGCCGTCCGTGACCAGTGTGACCATATCCAGCTCGCCCGCCAGCGCGAGCACGTACGCGGGGGGCGAGACGATCTCCGTGCAGGTGGGCTTCAGCTTGCCGGTGACGGTGACCGGAACGCCGCAGTTGGCGCTGGGAATCGGTTCTGGCACGGCGAACGCGGCCTACGCCGACGGGAGCGGGACGCGGACCTTGACGTTCAGCTACGCGCCGCTGGCCACCGACGAGGACACGGACGGCATCAGCATCGGCGCGGCTGCGCTGTCCCTGAACGGCGGCGCGATTCAGAGCAGCTTGGGCGCGGACGCGAGCACGGGTCTCGGGACCCACGCCATCACCAACTCCGGCAGCCACAAGGTGGACGGAACGACGACGGTTCCGGTGGTGAACTCGGTTTCGATCACCACCTCTCCGGTCCATGCCGCCTACGGGGAGAGAGAAAACATCTCGGTGCAGGTGGGCTTCAGCTTGGCGGTGACGGTGACGGGCGCGCCGCAGCTAGGGCTGACGATAGGGAGCACGGTCCGACAGGCGGCCTACGTCGGCGGCAGCGGGACGAAGACCCTGACGTTCCATTACGCGGTGCAGGCATCCGACAGCGACAGCGACGGGATCAGCATCACCGCTACCGCCCTGTCGCTGAACAGCGGAACGATTCAAAGCCGGAGCGGGACCACCGCGGCGCTGAACTTGGGCAGCCACGCCATCAACAACGCAAACGGCCAAGCCGTACTAGGCACCGGAGCCGTCGGCAGCCCCAGAGTCCTCCGCGTGAACAGCGCCCCGGCCAGCGGAACCACCTACGCAGCCGGCGAGGTGATCGAAGTTCTGGTCACGTTCGGCGGTTTCCCGACGGTGGACGGGACGCCGCAACTTGAGCTGACAATCGGCAACGCCACCAGGCAGGCCGACTTCGACCGCGTCTCGGTCTCTAGCCTGTACTTCAGGTACACGGTGCAGGCCGCCGATCTGGATGCCGACGGCATCAGCATCGGGCCCAACGCCCTGACGCTGAACGGGGGGCGCATATACAGCAGCTCCCTTAGCAACTTCGCCATCGGGCTCGGCGACTTGGCGCTGACGAACGCCGTGAACCACAAGGTGAACGGCACGACGACGGTACCCACGGTGAACGCGCTGAACTTCGCCGCCGGTCCGGCGAGCGGGAACAGCTACGGGGCGGGCGAGACGATCGAAGTGCGGGTCGGCTTCCAGATTCCCGTGACGGTGACGGGCGCGCCATACGTAACGCTGGGGATCGGAAGTTCGACCAAACAGGCGGCGTACGCCAGCGGCAGCGGGACCAACACCCTGACGTTCCACTACTTGGTGCAGGCGGCGGACTCGGACCCGAACGGGATCACAGTCGGGGCGAGCGCGCTGTCGCTGAACAGCGGCACGATCCAGAGCGGAACGGGAACCAACGCGTCGCTGGTGTTGGGCAGCCACGCCGTCACCGACTCTGACGGCCACCGAGTGAACGGGAGCCTAGCGACGGCCCCGTCGGTGACCGGCGCGAGCCTGACCAGCTCGCCGGCCAGCGGCGACACGTACGGGGCTGGCGAGCAGATCGACGTGGAGGTCGCGTTCGATATCGCCGTGAACGTGACGGGCACGCCTCGGCTGGCGCTGTCTCTAGGCGGCGGAACCCGACAGGCGGAGTATTCGGGAGGAAGCGGGACGAAGACGCTCACCTTCTCGTACGGCGTGCAGTTTGCGGACCGGGACTCGGACGGAGTCGGCGTGGTTGCGAGCGCCTTGTCGCTCGCCGGCGGAGCGATCCAGAGCGCCCTCGGCACGAACGCGGCGCTGAACTTGGGCAGCCATGCCATCGCCACGGCGTCCAGACACAAGGTGGACGGCCGCACGGCCACGGCGGCCACGGTTGCAGGGGTGACGATCTCGAGCAGCCCGGCCAGCGGCGACACCTACGGGGCGGGCGAGACGATCTCCGTGCGCATCGGCTACCAAGTCGGCGTGACGGTGGCGGGGACGCCGCGGCTCGCGCTGGGCATCGGCTCCCAGGTGCGGCAGGCGGCGTACGCGAGCGGCAGCGGGACGAACGCCCTGACGTTCGCGTACACGGTGGCGGCCGCGGACTCCGACGACAACGGGATCAGCGTCGGGGCGAATGCGCTGTCGCTCGGCGGAGGCGCGATTCATACCGGCTTGGGGACGGCGGCGGCGCTGTCGCTCGGCAGCCACGCGATTGCCAACGGCGCCGGACACAAGGTGAGCGGTACCGCTACCGCTCCGGTCGTGGACGCCGTGTCGATCACCAGTTCGCCCATCGGAACGTACTACAGGGCCGGCGATACGATCTCCGTGCAAGTCGGGTTCCATATCCCCGTGACGGTGACGGGCACGCCGCAGCTAGCGCTGGGTATCGGGGCCTCAAACGTTCAGGCGAACTATGCGATCGGCAACGGAACACGAACGCTGACGTTCCGCTACGAGGTGCAGACGGTGGACAGCGACGGCAACGGCGCCAGCGTCAACGCGTTGTCGCTGAACGGCGGCACGATCCAGAGCGCGACGGGCACGGACGCGGTGCTGGGGCTGGGCAGCCATGCCATCTCCAACGACGGCGACCACTTGGTAAACGGCACCCTGTCGTCGGACGTGACCGGCGTGACGATCACGAGCAACCCCACGGGCAACCTATTCATAAGCGGCGACACATACGAGGCCGGCGAGACGATCCAGGTGGAAGTTCGGTTTGGTACCAATCCCGTGGTTTCCGGGACGCCGCAACTAGCGCTGGGCATCGGCTCCCAGGTGCGGCAGGCGGAGTACAGTAGCGATAACGTCGGGACGCCCGCCGTCCTGAGGTTCACCTACACGGTGGCGGCCACGGACTCCGACAACGACGGCATCAGCATTGGACCGAATGCGCTTACCCTGAACGGCGGAAGCATCGAAAACGCCGGCGGCACAGCTCTCGCGCTCTATCTGAACAGCCACGCGATCTCTAACTCGTCGAACCACAAGGTGGACGGTCCGGCGACGGTGCCTGCCGTGAACGGGGCGAGCATTGGCGACCCCTCGAGCGGCCAAACCTTCGGAGCGGGCGAGACGATCTCGGTGCGGATCCCCTTCCAGATTCCGGTAACGGTGACGGGTACGCCGCAGCTGGAGCTGGGGATGGGCGTCGGGACCGTGCAAGCGGCCTATTCCAGCGGAAGCGGCACGGAGAACTTGACGTTCCAGTACGAGGTGTCCGCGACAGACGTTGATACGGACGGGATCAGCATCGACGCGAGTGCGCTGGGATTGAACGGCGGCACAATCCAGAGCGGTGCCGGGACCAACGCGGCGCTGACGCTGGGCATCTCGGCGATCACGAACTCCAGCGGCCATAAGGTGGACGGCTCGACGGCGACGGCCCCGTCGGTGAACGCAGTATCGGTGGCGAGCGCTCCGGTCGGGGGCGACACGTACCGGGCCGGCGAGCGGATCGAGGTGAAAGTCGGGTTCGACATCGCCGTGGACGTGACGGGCGCGCCGCAGCTGGCCCTTGCGATCGGCGGCTTCACGAGGCAGGCCGGACATCTGAGCGGGAGCGGCACGAATACTCTGACGTTCGGCTACTACGTCCAGTCCTCGGACGCCGACACCGACGGGATCGACGTGACTGCGAACGCGCTGTCCCTGAACAGCGGCAGGATCCAGAGCGCGCACGGCGCGGACGCGATCCTCGGCTTGCGCAGCCACGCCATCACCGCCGCCACGGGCCACAAGGTGGATGGCAGCACGGCCACGACGCCATCGGTGGCCGGGGTCTCGGTGACGAGCTCGCCTGCCAGCGGCGACACCTACGGGGCGGGCGAGACAATATCCGTCGGGGTGCAGTTCCAGGTTCCGGTGATCGTGACAGGGACGCCGGAGCTGGCGCTGGGAATAGGAACCGAAGTCGCACGCGCCGCCTACGCCGGCGGCAGCGGAACCCGAACCTTGACCTTCAGCTATACCGTGCTCGCCTCGGACCGGGACACCGACGGCATCGGCATCGGGGCCAACGCGCTCGGGCTGAGCGGGGGCACGATCCGAAGCGGATCGGGAACGGACGCGACGCTGGGGCTGGGCAGCCACGTCATCGTCAACTTGAGCGGCCACAAGGTGGACGGGCCCACCACGATGCCGGGGCCGACCGGGCTGGCGATCTCCAGCACGCCAGGGAGCGGCAGCACCTACGAGGCGGGCGAAACGATCTTGGCGCAGGTGACCTTCGCCGTCCCCGTGAGGGTGACAGGGACGCCGCGGCTGGCGCTGACGATCGGCGGAGCGACGGCCCAGGCCGCCTACTCGGTTGGCTCCGACACGAACGCGCTGACGTTCAGCTACGTGGTAGAACCAGGCGACGTGGACACCGACGGGCTCAGCATCGGCGGGAGTGCGCTGTCTCTGAACGGGGGCACGATCCGGAGCGCAGCGGGCACGAACGTGAACTTGGCGCTCGACGCCCACGCCATCACTAACTCGTCGGACCACAAGGTGAACGGCGCCCTGGGGCCGCCAGGCATCAGCGGGCTGTTGCTGAGCTCGCCGGAGGTTGGCGATGCGTTCGAGCGGGGCGAGCGGATCGAGGTCACGGTGACGTTCAACAAGGCGGTGGACGTGGGCGGCACGCCGCAGCTGGCGCTGGTGATCGGCACGCAGACGCGGCAGGCGTCCTACATCTCGGGGACGGGCACGGCGTCGCTTGTGTTCCGATACACGGTGGTACAGGCGGACGCGGACACGGACGGGCTCAGCATTGGGGCGGACGCGCTGTCGCTGAACAGCGGGTCGATCGATGTGGCGGGCGGGGCCACCGATGCGCTGCTGGGGCTGGGCACGAAGGCGATCGACAACAGCTTCAGCCACAAGGTGGCGGGTGCCTCGTTCACGGCCCCGTCGGTGACTGGCGTGTCGATCTCCAGTAGTCCTGCCAGCGGCAACACGTACGGGACGGGCGAGGTGATCGAGGTGGCGGTGATCTTCACGCGGTCCGTAACCGTGAGCAGCACTCCGCAGCTGGCGTTGGGGATCGGCACTGAGACGCGCCAGGCGAACTACGTCTCGGGCACGGGTACGGACAGCCTGACGTTCCGCTACGCCGTGGTGGCGGCAGACAGCGACAGCGACGGGATCAGCGTCGCAGCGACCGCCCTGGGGTTGAACAGCGGTGCGATCAACGACGCGCGCGACGGGACGACGACGGCGAGCCTGGGGCTGGGTACGAACGCGATCACCGACGACGGGGATCACATGGTGGACGGCACCCAAGGGCCGCCGGGGGTGACGGGCGTGGCGATCGGCTCGCCGGCCGTGGGCGACACGTTCGAGCGGGGCGATCGGATCGAGGTCACGGTGACGTTCAACAAGGCGGTGGACGTGGGCGGTACGCCGCAGCTGGCGCTGGGGATCGGCTCGGCGACGCGCCAAGCGTCCTACGCCTCGGGCACGGGCACGGCGTCGCTGGTGTTCCGGTACACGGTTGCCTCGGGCGACACGGACAACGACGGGATCAGCATCGGGGCGACCGCGTTGGGGCTGAACAGCGGGTCGATCGAGGTGGCTGGCGGGACGACTGACGCGGTGCTGGGGCTGGGTGCGAACGCGATCGACAACAGCGGGAGCCACAAGGTGGCGGGCGGGACGTTCACGGCGGCGGCGGTAAGCGGTGCCGAGATAGCGAGCAGTCCGGCGAGCGGCAACACGTACGGCTTGGGCGAGCGGATCGAGGTGGCGGTGACGTTCACGCGGCCCGTGACCGTGAGCAGCACGCCGCAGCTGGCGCTTGGAATCGGCTCGGTGACCCGCCAAGCGTCCTACGCCTCGGGCACGGGAACGGACAGCTTGACGTTCCGGTACACGGTGCAGGTATCCGATCGCGACACGGACGGGATCAGCGTCGGGGCGACCGCGCTCGGGCTGAACAGCGGGGAGATCAACGACGCTCGCGACGCGGCGGTTGCGGCGAGCCTGGAGCTGGGTACGAACGCGATCTCGAGCAACTCCAGCCACAGGGTGGAGGGCAGCCTGGGGCCGCCGGGCGTGACGGGCGTGACCGTCGGTCTGCCCGAGGTGGGCAGCACGTTCGAGCGGGGCGAGCGGATCGAGGTCACGGTGACGTTCAACAAGGCGGTGGACGTGGACGGCACGCCGCAGCTGGCGCTTGGAATCGGCGCGCAGACGCGGCAGGCGTCCTACGCCTCGGGCACGGGGACGGCGTCGCTGGTGTTCCGCTACACGGTGGTGGCGGCGGATACGGACAACGACGGGATCAGCATCGGCGCGAACGCGCTGGCGCTGAACAGCGGTAGGATCGATGTGGCGGGCGGGACGACGGACGCGCTGCTGGGGTTAGGCGCGAACGCCATTGAGAACAGCGGGAGCCACAAGGTGGCGGGCGGGACGTTCACGGGGGCGGTGGCGAGCGGCGCGGCGATAGCGAGCACCCCGGGCAACGGAAACACGTACGGGCAGGGCGAGCGGATCGAGGTGGCGGTGACGTTCACGCGGTCGGTGACCGTGAGCGGCACGCCGCAGCTGGCGCTTGGAATCGGCTCGGAGACGCGCCAAGCGGACTACGCCTCGGGCACGGGCACGGACAGCCTGACCTTCCGGTACACGGTGCAGGCATCCGACCGCGACAGCGACGGGATCAGCGTCGGGGCGACCGCGCTGTCGCTGAACAGCGGGGCGATCAACGATGCGCGCGACGCAGCGGTGGCGGCGAGCCTAAGCACGAACGCGATCACGAACTCGACGAACCACAGGGTGGACGGCAGCGTGGCCACCGCCACCGTGAACTCGGTCTCCATCTCCAGCACGCCGGCCAGCGGCGACACCTACGGGGCGGGCGAAACGATCAGCGTCCAGGTTGGGTTCAGCGCCTCCGTGACCGTGACGGGCACGCCGCAGCTGGCGCTGGGCATCGGGATCGCGACGCGGCAGGCCGCTTACGCCAGCGGGAACGGAACCGGCACGCTGACGTTCAGCTACGAGGTGACGGCCACCGACGAGG
The DNA here is from genome assembly GCA_958296005.1 of Longimicrobiales bacterium. Classification (GTDB taxonomy): domain Bacteria; phylum Gemmatimonadota; class Gemmatimonadetes; order Longimicrobiales; family Gaopeijiaceae; genus CATQHQ01. The sequence continues at coordinate 460,773 of CATQHQ010000002.1, read as the reverse complement.
ACAACAACGGGATCAGCGTTGTCTCATCGGCGTTGTCGCTCAACAACGGGACTATCAAGACCGCGACGTCGGCGAACGCCGCGCTGGGGCTGGGCAGTCACGCCATCACCGACGCGAGCAGCCACAAGGTGGACGGCCCGGCCACGGCGCCCGTCGTTAACGCAGTATCGATCGTCACGTCGCCCGCAAGCGGGAACACCTACGGCGCGGGCGAGACGATCTCCGTCCAAGTGGACTTCACTCTGCCGGTGACGGTGACCGGCACGCCCACGCTCGCGCTGGGGATCGGAACCAAGACGCCGACCGCCCTCTACTCCAGCGGCAGTCGTACTCGATCCCTCGTCTTCACCTACGTGACCAAGGCGACGGACGCCGACACCGACGGGATCAGCGTGCCGGCGACCGGCTTGGCGCTCTCCGGCGGCACCCTGCAGAGCGCGGCGGGAGTCGATGCGGCGCGGGGCTTGGGTAGCCACGCCATCTCCAACGCGCCAGCTCACAAAGTGGACGGGCGGGCGACCGTGCCTGCGGTGAGCGCGGTGTCGATCACGAGCTCGCCGCAAGCATCCAGCACGTACAACGCGAATGAAACGATCTCTGTTGATCTCCGGTTCACCATTCCGGTGCGGGTTACGGGCACGCCGCAGTTGGCGCTGACGATCGGAAGCAAGACTCGGCAGGCAGCGTACGCCTCGGGGGCGGGCACCGCGTCGCTGACCTTCCGCTACACGGTGGTGGCGGATGACGAGGACACCGACGGGATCGATATCGGGGCGAGCGCCCTCTCGCTGAACGGCGGGACGATCCGGAGCGAGGCAGGAACCCACGCGGCACGGGGCTTGGGCAGTCACGCCATTTCTGCCGCATCGAGCCACAAGGTGAACGGAGGCAACAGTATCGACGCTCGGTTAGTCGAGCTCGCCTTCACGAGCGTCCCGGGAGTGGGAAACACCTACGGGCTGGGCGAGACGATTACCGCGACCGCGACTTTCAACCTCCCCGTAACGGTGGCCGGAACCCCGCAGATATTGATTGACGTGGGGGCGAACAGACGAGCGGCGCTCTACAATGCCGGCTCCCGCACGCGTCAGTTGACGTTCAACTACACGGTGACGGCCGACGACGAGGACCCCAACGGGATCGGAGTCGGAGAAGAAGCGGTGTTGCTCGGCGGCATCAACAAGATCCTCGATGCGGGAGGCTCCGACGCCGTCCTGGATGAGAACGTGTACAAGATCCCGGACGCGGGCAGCCACAGGGTGGACGGCAAGACCGACAACCGGGCGTCGATCCCCTCGGTGAACTCGGTCGCCTTCTCCAGCAGGCCGGCCGCCTCCGCGACCTACGGCGCGGGCGAGACGGTCTCCGTGCAGATAGGCTTCAGCATGGCCGTGACCGTGACCGGCACGCCGCAGCTGGCGCTGACGATCGGGAGCGCGACGCGGCAAGCTGCGTACGCGAGCGGCAGCGGGACCACCACCCTGACGTTCAGCTACACTGTGGGCACCAGCGACAGGGACACCGACGGCATCGAGGTCAGTGCGCTGTCGCTCAACAGCGGCACGATCCGCGCCGGAAGCACTAACGCGGCACTGGGCTTCGACCCTATAATCGGGCCGCTCCACAAGGTCGGCGGCCCGGCGACGGCACCTGCCGTGAACGCAGTGTCGATCGTCACGTCGCCCGCAAGCGGGGACACGTACGGCGCGGGCGAGACCATTACGGTTCAAGTCGGTTTCCAGATCCCCGTGGTGGTGACGGGCACGCCGCGGCTCGCGCTCGCTGTCGGCAGTTCGACCCGGCAAGCGACCTACGCGGGCGGCAGCGGGACCGACGAGGTGACGTTCGGCTACGTGGTCGCGGCCACCGACACCGACAACGACGGGATCAGCGTCGCCGCGAACGCCTTGACACTGAACAGCGGGACGATCCAGAGCTGGGCGACGACCAACGCGGTGCTGGGTCTCGGTAGCCACGCCGTTTCCAACAGCAGCGGGCACAAGGTCAACGGTGCGGCGACGGCGCCCGCTGTCAACGCGGTGGCGATCACCAGCTCGCCGGCCAGCGGGGACACCTACGGCGCCGGCGAAACGATCACTGTGAAGGTGGGCTTCCACATTGCGGTTACGGTCACGGGGACGCCGCAGCTGGCGTTGGGGATGGGCGCTGGGACCGTGCAAGCGGCCTACACGAGCGGAAACGGCACCAAGAGCTTGACGTTCCAGTACGAGGTGGCCGCGACAGACGTGGACGCGGACGGGATCGGGATCGGCGCGAGCGCGCTGGGATTGAACGGCGGCACAATCCAGAGCGGCGCGACGACCAACGCGGCGCTGGGCCTGGGCTCCCACGCGATCTCGGCGGCGACCGGCCACAAGGTGAACGGGGTCATGACCGTGCCCGCCGTGAACGCGGTCTCCATCAGCAGCACACCGGCCAGCGGCAGCACCTACGGCAACGGCGAGACGATCTCGGTGCAGGTGTCGTTCCAGATCCCGGTTACAGTCACGGGGACGCCGCAGCTGGCGCTGGGGATGGGCGCCGGGACCGTGCAAGCGGCCTACGCAAGCGGAAGCGGCACGACGGGCTTGACGTTCCAGTACGAGGTGGCCACGACCGACACGGACACGGACGGCATCAGCATAGGCGGGAGCGCGCTGGGGCTGAACAGCGGAACAATCGAGAGCGGTGCAGGGACCGCCGCGGTGCTGGCGTTGGGGACGAACACGATCACCGACGACGGGAATCACATGGTGGACGGCAGCCAGGGGCCGCCGGGTGTGACGGATGTGGCGCTGAACTCGCCGGCGGTGGGCGACACCTACGAGCTGGGCGAGACGATCGAGGCGACGGTGACGTTCAACAAGGCGGTGGACGTGACGGGGACGCCTCAGCTGGCGCTGGGGATCGGCGCGGCGATGCGGCAGGCGAAGTACGTCTCGGGGACAGGGACGGCTTCGCTGGTGTTCCGGTACACGGTCGCTTCGGGCGATGCGGACAACGACGGGCTCAGCATCCGGGCGAACGCTCTGGGGCTGAACAGCGGGACGATCGACGTGGCGGGGGGGACGACCGACGCGCTGCTGGGTCTGGGCGCGAACGCGATCGACAACAGCGGGAGCCATAAGGTGGCGGGCGGGACGTTCACGCTGGCGGCCGTGCGCGGTGCGGCGATTACGAGCAGCCCGGCGGCTAGCGACAACACTTACGTCCTGGGCGAGCAGATCGAGGTGGCGGTGATGTTCACGCGGCCCGTGACGGTGAGCGGCATGCCGCAGCTGGGGCTGGGAGTCGGCGCCGAGACGCGCCAGGCTACCTACGCCTCGGGCACGGGTACGGACAGCCTGACGTTCCGCTACGCGGTGGCGGCATCGGACATGGACGACGATGGGATCAGCGTGGCCGCGACTGCGCTCCAGGGAGCCCATGCGGTCATGGTGTTGATCACGGACGCGCGAGACGGGACGTTGGCAGCGAACCTAGCGCTGGGGACGAACGCGATCACGAACTCGTCGGACCACAAGGTGGACGGCCGCCGGGGGCCGCCGGGGGTGACGGGCGTGGCGATCGGCTCGCCGGTCGTGGGCGACACGTTCGAGCGGGGCGAGCAGATCGAGGTGACGGTGACGTTCAACAAGGCGGTGGACGTGGGCGGCACGCCGCAGCTGGCGCTCGGGATCGGCTCGGCGACGCGCCAAGCGGAGTACGCTTCGGGGACGGGCACGGCGTCGCTGGTGTTCCGGTACACGGTCGCCTCGGGCGACGCGGACAACGACGGGCTCAGCATCGGGGCGACCGCATTGGGGCTGAACAGCGGGTCGATCGATGTGGCGAGCGGGACGACCGACGCGTTGCTGGGGCTGGGCGCGAACGCGATCGACAACAGCTCCGGCCACAAGGTGGCGGGCGGGACGTTCACGGCGGCGGCGGTGAGCGGCGCGGCGGTAACGAGCAGCCCCGCAAGCGGTAGCACGTACGGGCTGGGCGAGCAGATCGAGGTGCAGCTGACGTTCAACCGCCCAGTGACCGTGAGCGAGATGCCGCAGCTGGCGCTGGGGATCGGCGCTGAGACGCGCCAGGCGAACTACGCCTCAAGCCCGAGCACGGCGACGGTCCTGGTCTTCCGTTACACGGTGCAGGCGGCGGACAGCGACGCGGATGGGCTCAGCGTCGCGGCGACCGCGCTGGGGTTGAACAGCGGGACGATCAACGACGCGCGCGACGGGACGACGGCGGCGAGCCTGGGGCTGGGGACGAACGCGATCACCAACGACGGGGATCACATGGTGGACGGCAGCCAGGGGCCGCCGGGGGTGACGGGCGTGGCGATCGGCTCGCCGGCGGTGGGCAGCACGTTCGAGCGGGGCGAGCGGATCGAGGTCACGGTGACGTTCAACAAGGCGGTGGACGTGGGCGGCACGCCGCAGCTGGGGCTGGGGATTGGGCTGCGGACGCGACTGGCCGATTACGTCTCCGGCACGGGCACGGCGTCGCTTGTGTTCCGGTACACGGTGGTGCAGGCAGACACGGACAACGACGGGCTCAGCATCGGGACGAGCGCACTGCGGCTGAACAGCGGTAGGATCGATGTGGCAAGCGGGACGATCGACGCGCTGCTGGGTCTGGGCGCGAACGCGATCGAGAACAGCTCCAGCCACAAGGTGGCGGGCGGGACGTTGACGGCGGCGGCGGTAAGCGGCGCGGCGATTACGAGCAGCCCGGCGACCGGCAGCACGTACGGTCTGAGCGAGCAGATCGAGGTGCAGCTGACGTTCAACCGCCCGGTGACGGTGACGGGCCCGCCGCAGCTGGCGCTGGGGATCGGATCGGCGACCAGCCAGGCTTCCTACGCCTCGAGCCCGAGCACGGCGACGGTCTTGGTCTTCCGGTACACGGTGCAGGCATCCGACAGCGACAGCGACGGGATCAGCGTCGCGGCGACCGCGCTGGGGCTGAACAGCGGGATGATCAACGATGCGCGCGACGCGGCGGTTGCGGCGAGCCTGGGGCTGGGGACGAACGCGATCACCAACGACGGGGACCACATGGTGGACGGCACCCAGGGGCCGCCGGGGGTGACGGGCGTGGCGCTGAACTCACCGGTCGTGAGCGACATCTACGAGCGGGGCGAGCGGATCGAGGTCACGGTGACGTTCAACAAGGCGGTGGACGTGGGCGGCACACCGCAGCTGGCGCTCGGGATCGGCGCGCAGACGCGGCAGGCGTCGTACGTCTCGGGCACGGGCACGGCGTCGCTGGTGTTCCGCTACACGGTGGCGACGGCGGATACGGACAACGACGGACTCAGCATCGGGGCGGACGCGCTGGGGCTGAACAGCGGGTCGATCGATGTGGCGGGCGGGACGTTGGACGCGCTGCTGGGTCTGGGCACGAACGCGATCGACAACAGCTCCAGCCACAAGGTGGCGGGCGGGACGTTGACGGCGTCGGCGGTGAGCGGCGCGGCGATAGCGAGCACTCCTTCGAGCAGCAGCACGTACGGTCTGGGCGAGACCATCGAGGTGGCGGTGACGTTCACGCGGCCCGTGACGGTGAGCGGCCCGCCGCAGCTGGCGCTGGGGGTCGGCACGGAGACGCGGCAGGCGTCCTACGCCTCCGGTTCGGGGACGGACAGCCTGACATTCCGCTACGCGGTGCAGGCATCCGACAGCGACACGGACGGGATCAGCGTCGGGGCGACCGCGCTGGGGCTGAACAGCGGGTCGATCAACGACGCACGGGACGCGGCGGCTGCGGCGAGCCTGGGGCTGGGCGCGAACGCGATCACCAACGACGGGGATCACAAGGTGGACGGCACCCAGGGGCCGCCGGGGGTGACGGGCGTGGCGCTGAACTCGCCGGTCGTGGGAGACATCTACGAGCGGGGCGAGACGATCGAGGTGACGGTGACGTTCAACAAGGCGGTGGATGTGGGCGGCACGCCGCAGCTGGCACTCGGGATCGGCGCGCAGACGCGGCAGGCGTCCTACGCCTCGGGCACGGGCACGGCGTCGCTGGTCTTCGAGTACACGGTGGTGCAGGCGGATACGGACAACGACGGGCTCAGCATCGGGGCGGACGCGCTGTCGCTGAACAGCGGGTCGATCGATGTGGCGGGCGGGATGCTGGACGCACTGCTGGGTCTGGGCGCGAACGCGGTCGAGAACAGCGGGAGCCACAAGGTGGCGGGCGGGACGTTGACGGCGGCGGCGGTAAGCGGCGCGGCGGTAGCGAGCACTCCGGCGAGCGGCAGCACGTACGGGCTGAGCGAGACCATCGAGGTGGCGGTGACGTTCACGCGGCCCGTGACGGTGAGCGGCCCGCCGCAGCTGGCGCTGGGGATCGGCTCGGAGACGCGGCAAGCTTCCTACGCCTCCGGTTCGGGTACGGACAGCCTGACGTTCCGCTACACCGTGGTGACGGCGGACAGCGACAGCGACGGGATCAGCGTCGGGGCGACCGCGCTGACGCTGAACAGCGGGTCGATCAACGACGCGCGCGACGCTACGGCTACGGCGAGCCTGGGGCTGGGCGCGAACGCGATCACCGACGACGGGGACCACAGGGTGGACGGCACCCAGGGGCCGCCGGGGGTGACGGGCGTGGCGCTGAACTCGCCGGTCGTGGGCGACACGTTCGAGCGGGGCGAGCGGATCGAGGTCATGGTGACGTTCAACAAGGCGGTGGACGTGGGCGGCACGCCGCAGCTGGCGCTGGGGATCGGCTCGCAGACGCGGCAGGCGTCCTACGTCTCGGGCACGGGCACGGCGTCGCTGGTGTTCCGCTACACGGTGGTGCAGGCGGACACGGACAACGACGGGCTCAGCATCGCGGCGAACGCGCTGGGGCTGAACAGCGGGTCGATCGATGTGGCGGGCGGGATGCTGGACGCACTGCTGGGTCTGGGCGCGAACGCGATCGAGAACAGCGGGAGCCACAAGGTGGCGGGCGGGACGTTCACGGCGTCGGCGGTGAGCGGCGCGGCGATAGCGAGTACTCCTTCGAGCGGCAGCACGTACGGGCTGGGCGAGACCATCGAGGTGGCGGTGACGTTCACGCGGCCCGTGACGGTGAGCGGCCCGCCGCAGCTGGCGCTGGGGGTCGGCTCGGAGACGCGGCAGGCGTCCTACGCCTCCGGTTCGGGGACGGACAGCCTGACGTTCCGCTACGCGGTGCAGGCATCCGACAGCGACACGGACGGGATCAGCGTCGCGGCGAGTGCGCTGGGGCTGAACAGCGGGTCGATCAACGACGCACGGGACGCGGCGGCTGCGGCGAGCCTGGGGCTGGGCGCGAACGCGATCACCAACGACGGGGATCACAAGGTGGACGGCGCCCAGGGGCCGCCGGGGGTGACGGGCGTGGCGCTGAACTCGCCGGTCGTGGGAGACATCTACGAGCGGGGCGAGCGGATCGAGGTCACGGTGACGTTCAACAAGGCGGTGGACGTGGGCGGCACGCCGCAGCTGGCGCTGGGGATCGGCGCGTCGACGCAGCAGGCGTCCTACGTCTCGGGGACGGGCACGGCGTCGCTTGTGTTCCGGTACACGGTCGCCTCGGGCGACGCGGACAACGACGGGCTCAGCATCGCGGCGAACGCGCTGGGGCTGAACAACGGCAGGATCGATGTGGCGGGCGGGGCGTTGGACGCACTGCTGGGTCTGGGCGCGAACGCGATCGACAACAGCTCCAGCCACAAGGTGGCGGGCGGGACGTTGACGGCGGCGGCGGTAAGCGGCGCGGCGGTAGCGAGCACTCCGGCGAGCGGCAGCACCTACGGGCTGAGCGAGACCATCGAGGTGGCGGTCACGTTCACGCGGCCCGTGACGGTGAGCGGCCCGCCGCAGCTGGCGCTGGGGATCGGCTCGGAGACGCGGCAGGCGTCCTACGCCTCCGGTTCGGGTACGGACAGCCTGACGTTCCGCTACACCGTGGTGACGGCGGACAGCGACAGCGACGGGATCAGCGTCGGGGCAACCGCGCTGACGCTGAACAGCGGGTCGATCAACGACGCGCGCGACGCTACGGCTACGGCGAGCCTTGGGCTGGGCGCGAACGCGATCACCGACGACGGGGACCACAGGGTGGACGGCACCCAGGGGCCGCCGGGGGTGACGGGCGTGGCGCTGAACTCGCCGGTCGTGGGCGACATCTACGAGCGGGGCGAGCGGATCGAGGTCACGGTGACGTTCAACAAGGCGGTGGACGTGGGCGGCACGCCGCAGCTGGCGCTGGGGATCGGCGGGGCGACGCGGCAGGCGTCCTACGCCTCGGGCACGGGCACGGCGTCGCTAGTGTTCCAGTACACGGTGGCGGCGGCGGATACGGACAACGACGGGCTCAGCATCGCGGCGAACGCGCTGTCGCTGAACAGCGGGTCGATCGACGTGGCGGGCGGGGCGTTGGACGCGCTTCTGGGCCTGGGCGCGAACGCGATCGAGAACAGCTCCAGCCACAAGGTGGCGGGCGGAACGTTGACGGCGTCGGCGGTGAGCGGCGCGGCGATAGCGAGCGCTCCTTCTAGCGGCAGCACGTACGGGCTGGGCGAGACCATCGAGGTGGCGGTGACGTTCACGCGGCCCGTGACCGTGAGCGGCCCGCCGCAGCTGGCGCTGGCGGTCGGCACGGAGACGCGGCAGGCTTCGTACGCCTCCGGTTCGGGTACGGACAGCTTGACGTTCCGCTACGCGGTGCAGGCATCCGACAGCGACACGGACGGGATCAGCGTCGGGGCGAACGCGCTAGGGCTGAACAGCGGGTCGATCAACGACGCTCGCAACGCGGCGACGGCGGCGAGCCTGGGGCTGGGGACGAACGCGATCACCAACGACGGGGACCACAAGGTGGACGGCAGCCAGGGGCCGCCGGGGGTGACGGGCGTGGCACTGAACTCGCCGGTCGTGGGCGACATCTACGAGCGGGGCGAGCGGATCGAGGTGACGGTGACGTTCAACAAGGCGGTGGACGTGGGCGGCACGCCGCAGCTCGCGCTGGGGATCGGCGCGTCGACGCGGCAGGCGGAGTACGCCTCGGGCACGGGCACGGCGTCGCTTGTGTTCCAGTACACGGTTGCCTCGGGCGACGCGGACAACGACGGGCTCAGCATCGCGGCGAACGCGCTGGGGCTGAACAGCGGGTCGATCGATGTGGCGGGCGGGGCGTTGGACGCGCTGCTGGGTCTGGGCGCGAACGCGATCGAGAACAGCGGGAGCCACAAGGTGGCGGGCGGGACGTTGACGGCGGCGGCGGTAAGCGGTGCGGCGATAGCGAGCACTCCGGCGAGCGGCAGCACGTACGGGCTGAGCGAGACCATCGAGGTGCAGCTGACGTTCAACCGCCCGGTGACGGTGACGGGCCCGCCGCAGCTGGCGCTGGGAATCGGCTCGGAGACGCGCCAAGCGGACTACGCCTCCGGCTCGAGCACGGCGACGATCCTGACCTTCCGGTACACGGTGCAGGCATCCGACAGCGACACGGACGGGATCAGCGTCGCGGCGACCGCGCTGGGGCTGAACAGCGGCGCGATCAACGACGCGCGGGAAGCGGCGACGGCGGCGAGCCTGGGGCTGGGTACGAACGCGATCACCAACGCCGGGGACCACATGGTGGACGGCAGCCAGGGACCGCCGGGCGTGACGGGCGTGGCGATCGGCTCGCCGGTCGTGGGCGACACGTTCGAGCGGGGCGAGACGATCCAGGTGACGGTGACGTTCAACAAGGCGGTGGACGTGGGCGGCACGCCGCAGCTGGCGCTGGGGATCGGCGGGGCGACGCGGCAGGCGTCCTACGCCTCGGGCACGGGCACGGCGTCGCTGGTCTTCGAGTACACGGTGGTGCAGGCGGATACGGACAACGACGGGCTCAGCATCGGGGCGGACGCACTGGGGCTGAACAGCGGCAGGATCGATGTGGCGGGCGGGATGCTGGACGCACTGCTGGGACTGGGTGCGAACGCGATCACCAACAGCTCCAGCCACAAGGTGGCGGGCGGGACGTTGACTGCGCCGGTGGTGACGCGCGTGGTGATAGCGAGCGCTCCGGCGAGCGGCAGCACGTACGGTCTGGGCGAGCGGATCGATGTGCAGGTGAGGTTCAACCGCCCGGTGACGGTGACGGGCACGCCGCAGCTGTCGCTGGGGATCGGCACGGAGACGCGCCAAGCGGACTACTACGCGGGCCCGAGCACGCATTGGCTGCCGTTCCAGTACACGGTGCAGGCGGCGGACGGCGACGGCGACGGGATCAGCGTCGCGGCGACCGCACTGGGGCTGAACAGCGGGTCGATCAACGATGCTCGCGACGGGACGACGGCGGCGAGCCTGGGGCTGGGCACGCACGCGATCACCAACGACGGGGATCACCAGGTGGACGGTAGCCAGGGGCCACCGGGGGTGACGGGCGTGGCGCTCAACTCGCCGGTCGTGGGCGACACGTTCGAGCGGGGCGAGACGATCAAGGTGACGGTGACGTTCAACAAGGCGGTGGACGTGGGCGGTACGCCGCGCGTGGGGCTGACGATCGGGATGGGGACGCCGCGGGCGTCCTACGCCTCGGGCACGGGCACGGCGTCGCTGGTCTTCGAGTACACGGTCGCCTCGGGCGACACGGACAACGACGGGATCAGCATCGCGGCGAACGCGCTGGAGCTGAACAGCGGCAGGATTGATGTGGCGGGCGGGACGACCGATGCGCTGCTGGGCCTGGGCGCGAACGCCATTGAGAACAGTTCCGGCCACAAGGTGGCGGGCGGGACGTTCACGGCGGCGGCGGTGAGCGGCGCGGCGGTAACGAGCACTCCTTCGAGCGGCAGCACGTACGGGCTGGGCGAGCAGATCGAGGTGCAGCTGACGTTCAACCGCCCGGTGACGGTGACGGGCCCGCCGCAGCTGGCGCTGGGGGTCGGCTCGGAGATGCGCCAAGCGATCTACGCCTCGAGCCCGAGCACGGCGACGGTCCTGGTCTTCCGCTATACGGTCCAGGCGGCGGACAGCGACACGGACGGGCTCAGCGTCGCGGCGACCGCTTTGGGGCTGAACAGCGGGTCGATCAACGACGCGCGCGACGGGACGACGGCGGCGAGCCTGGGGCTGGGTACGAACGCGATCACCAACGACGGGGACCACAGGGTGGACGGCACCCAGGGGCCGCCGGGGGTGACGGGCGTGGCGCTGAACTCGCCGGTCGTGGGCGACATCTACGAGCGGGGCGAGACGATCGAGGTCACGGTGACGTTCAACAAGGCGGTGGACGTGGGCGGCACGCCGCAGCTGGCGCTGGGGATCGGCGCGGCGACGCGGCAGGCGTCCTACGCCTCGGGCACGGGCACGGCGTCGCTGGTCTTCGAGTACACGGTGGTGCAGGCGGATACGGACAACGACGGGCTCAGCATCGCGGCGAGCGCGCTGTCGCTGAACAGCGGTAGGATCGATGTGGCAAGCGGGACCACCGATGCGCTGCTGGGGCTGGGCGCGAACGCGGTCGAGAACAGCTCCGGCCACAAGGTGGCGGGCGGGACGTTCACGGCGGCGGCGGTGAGCGACGCGGCGGTAGCAAGCAGCCCTTCGAGCGGCAGCACGTACGGGCTGGGCGAGCAGATCGAGGTGCAACTGACGTTCAACCGCCCGGTGACGGTGACGGGCCCGCCGCAGCTGGCGCTGGGGATCGGCACGGAGACTCGCCAAGCGATCTACGCCTCGAGCCCGAGCACGGCGACGGTCCTGGTCTTCCGCTATACGGTCCAGGCGGCGGACAGCGACACGGACGGGCTCAGCGTCGCGGCGACCGCTTTGGGGCTGAACAGCGGGTCGATCAACGACGCGCGCGACGGGACGACGGCGGCGAGCCTGGGGCTGGGTACGAACGCGATCACCAACGACGGGGACCACAGGGTGGACGGCACCCAGGGGCCGCCGGGGGTGACGGGCGTGGCGCTGAACTCGCCGGTCGTGGGCGACATCTACGAGCGGGGCGAGACGATCGAGGTCACGGTGACGTTCAACAAGGCGGTGGACGTGGGCGGCACGCCGCAGCTGGCGCTGGGGATCGGCGCGGCGACGCGGCAGGCGTCCTACGCCTCGGGCACGGGCACGGCGTCGCTGGTCTTCGAGTACACGGTGGTGCAGGCGGATACGGACAACGACGGGCTCAGCATCGCGGCGAGCGCGCTGTCGCTGAACAGCGGCAGGATCGATGTCGCGGGCGGGGCGTTGGACGCACTGCTGGGTCTGGGCGCGAACGCGATCGAGAACAGCTCCAGCCACAAGGTGGCGGGCGGGACGTTGACGGCGGCGGCGGTGAGCGGCGCAACGATAGCGAGCAGCCCGGCGAGCGGCAGCACGTACGGTCTGAGCGAGACCATCGAGGTGGCGGTGACGTTCACGCGGCCCGTGACTGTGAGCGGCCCGCCGCAGCTGGCGTTGGGGATCGGCTCGGAGACGCGCCAAGCGGACTACGCCTCCGGCTCGAGCACGGCGACGAGCCTGACCTTCCGGTACACGGTGCAGGCATCCGACAGCGACACGGACGGGCTCAGCATCGCGGCGACCGCGCTGACGCTGAACAGCGGGTCGATCAACGACGCACGGGACGCGGCGACGGCGGCGAGCCTGGGGCTGGGTACGAACGCGATCACCAACGACGGGGACCACAGGGTGGACGGCACCCAGGGGCCACCGGGGGTGACGAGCGTGGCGCTGAACTCGCCGGTCGTGGGCGACATCTACGAGCGGGGCGAGACGATCGAGGTGACGGTGACGTTCAACAAGGCGGTGGACGTGGGCGGCACGCCGCAGCTGGCGCTGGGGATCGGCGCGCAGACGCGGCAGGCGTCCTACGCCTCGGGCACGGGCACGGCGTCGCTGGTCTTCGAGTACACGGTGGTGCAGGCGGATACGGACAACGACGGGCTCAGCATCGCGGCGGACGCGCTGGGGCTGAACAGCGGCAGGATCGATGTCGCGGGCGGGATGCTGGATGCACTGCTGGGTCTGGGCGCGAACGCGATCGAGAACAGCTCCAGCCACAAGGTGGCGGGCGGGACGTTGACGGCGGCGGCGGTGAGCGGCGCGGCGATTACGAGCAGCCCGGCGAGCGGCAGCACGTACGGTCTGAGCGAGCAGATCGAGGTGCAGCTGACGTTCAACCGCCCGGTGACGGTGACGGGCCCGCCGCAGCTGGCGCTGGGGATCGGCTCGGAGACGCGCCAAGCGATCTACGCCTCGAGCCCGAGCACGGCGACGGTCCTGGTCTTCCGTTATACGGTGCAGGCGGCGGACAGCGACACGGACGGGCTCAGCGTCGCGGCGAACGCGCTGACGCTGAATACCGGGACGATCAACGACACGCGCGACGCGGCGACGGCGGCGAGCCTGGGGCTGGGTACGAACGCGATCACGAACGACGGGGACCACAGGGTGGACGGCGCCCAGGGGCCGCCGGGAGTGACGGGCGTGGCGCTCAACTCGCCGGCGGTGGGCGACACGTTCGAGCGGGGCGAGACGATCGAGGTGACGGTGACGTTCAACAAGGCGGTGGACGTGGGCGGCACGCCGCAGCTGGCGCTGGGGATCGGCGCGCAGACGCGGCAGGCGTCCTACGCCTCGGGCACGGGCACGGCGTCGCTGGTTTTCGAGTACACGGTGGTGCAGGCGGATACGGACAACGACGGGCTCAGCATCGCGGCGAACGCGCTGGGGCTGAACAGCGGCAGGATCGATGTGGCGGGCGGGGCGTTGGACGCACTGCTGGGTCTGGGCGCGAACGCGGTCGAGAACAGCTCCAGCCACAAGGTGGCGGGCGGGACGTTGACGGCGGCGGCGGTGAGCGGCGTAGCGGTAGCGAGCAGCCCGGCGAGCGGCAGCACGTACGGTCTGAGCGAGACCATCGAGGTGGCGGTGACGTTCACGCGGCCCGTGACGGTGAGCGGCCCGCCGCAGCTGGCGCTGGGGATCGGTTCGGAGACGCGCCAAGCGGACTACGCCTCCGGCTCGAGCACGGCGACGAGCCTGACCTTCCGGTACACGGTGCAGGCATCCGACAGCGACACGGACGGGATCAGCATCGCGGCGACCGCGCTGACGCTGAACAGCGGGTCGATCAACGACGCGCGGGACGCGGCGACGGCGGCGAGCCTGGGGCTGGGCACGAACGCGATCACCAACGACGGGGACCACAAGGTGGACGGCGCCCAGGGGCCGCCGGGGGTGACGAGCGTGGCGCTGAACTCGCCGGTCGTGGGCGACATCTACGAGCGGGGCGAGACGATCGAGGTGACGGTGACGTTCAACAAGGCGGTGGACGTGGGCGGCACGCCGCAGCTGGCGCTGGGGATCGGCGCGCAGACGCGGCAGGCGTCCTACGCCTCGGGGACGGGCACGGCGTCGCTGGTGTTCCAGTACATGGTCGCCTCGGGCGACGCGGACAACGACGGGCTCAGCATCGCGGCGAACGCGCTGTCGCTGAACAGCGGCAGGATCGATGTGGCGGGCGGGGCGTTGGACGCGTTGCTGGGTCTGGGCGCGAACGCGGTCGAGAACAGCTCCAGCCACAAGGTGGCGGGGGGGACGTTCACGGCGTCGGCGGTAAGCGACGCGGCGATAGCGAGCAGTCCTTCGAGCGGCAGCACGTACGGTCTGGGCGAGCAGATCGAGGTGCAGCTGACGTTCAACCGCCCGGTGACGGTGACGGGCCCGCCGCAGCTGGCGCTAGGAGTCGGCTCAGCGACCCGCCAGGCTTCCTACGCGTCGAGCCCGAGCACGGCGACGGTCCTGGTCTTCCGCTACACGGTGCAGGCATCCGACAGCGACACGGACGGGATCAGCGTCGGGGCGACCGCGCTGACGCTGAACAGCGGTGCCATCAACGACGCGCGCGACGCGGCGACGGCGGCGAGCCTGGGGCTGGGCACGAACGCGATCACCAACGACGGGGACCACATGGTGGACGGCGCCCAGGGGCCGCCGGGGGTGACGGGCGTGGCGATCGGCTCGCCGGTCGTGGGCAGCACGTTCGAGCGGGGTGATACGATCGAGGTCACGGTGACGTTCAACAAGGCGGTGGATGTGGGCGGCACGCCGCAGCTGGCGCTCGGGATCGGCGCGCAGACGCGGCAGGCGTCCTACGCCTCGGGCACGGGCACGGCGTCGCTGGTCTTCGAGTACACGGTGGTGCAGGCGGATACGGACAACGACGGGCTCAGCATCGGGGCGAACGCGCTGTCGCTGAACAGCGGCAGGATCGATGTCGCGGGCGGGGCGTTGGACGCGCTGCTGGGTCTGGGCGCGAACGCGATCGAGAACAGCTCTGGCCACAAGGTGGCGGGCGGGACGTTCACGGCGGCGGCGGTAAGCGGCGCGGCGATTACGAGCAGCCCCGCAAGCGGTAGCACGTACGGTCTGAGCGAGCAGATCGAGGTGCAGCTGACGTTCAACCGGGCGGTGACGGTGACGGGCACGCTGCAGCTGGCGCTGCGGATCGGCTCGGCGACCCGCCAAGCTGCCTACGCCTCAAGCACGGCGACGACCCTGACGTTCCACTACACGGTGCAGACGGCCGACAGCGATGGCGACGGGCTCAGCGTCGGGGCGAACGCGCTGGGGCTGAACAGCGGAACGATCAACGACGCGCGCGACGGGACGACGGCGGCGAGCCTCGGACTGGGCACGAACGCGATCGCCAACGACGGGAATCACAGGGTGGACGGTGCCCAGGGGCCGCCAGGGGTGACGGGCGTGGCGATCGGCTCGCCGGTCGTGGGCGACACGTTCGAGCGTGGCGATCGGATCAAAGTCACGGTGACGTTCAACAAGGCGGTAGACGTGGGTGGCGCACCGCAGCTGGCGCTGGGGATCGGCTCGGCGACTCGCCAGGCGTCCTACGCCTCGGGCACGGGCACGGCGTCGCTGGTCTTCGCGTACACGGTGGTGCAGGCGGACGCGGACAACGACGGGCTTAGCATCGGGGCAAACGCGCTGTCGCTGAACAGCGGGTCGATCGATGTGGCCGGCGGGACGCTGGACGCGCTGCTGGGTCTAGGCGCGAACGCGATCGCCAACAGCTCCAGCCACAAGGTGGCGGGCGGGACGTTGACGGCCGCGGCGGTAAGCGCAGCGGCGATCGCGAGCACTCCGGCGAGCGGCAACACGTATGTGCGGGGCGAGCAGATCGAGGTGGCGGTGACGTTCAACCGTCCGGTGACGGTGACGGGCACGCCGCAGTTGGCGCTGGGGATCGGCACGGAGACGCGGCAGGCGGACTACGCCTCGGGTACGGGTACGGCCAGCCTGACGTTCCGGTACACTGTGGTGGCGGCCGACAGCGACAGCGACGGGCTCAGCGTCGCGGCGAGTGCGCTGACGCTGAACACCGGCGCGATCAACGACACTCGCGACGCGACGGTGGCGGCAAGCCTGGGGCTGGGCACGAACGCGATCACCAACAGCTCCAGCCACAGAGTGGACGGCTCGATTGCGGCGGCCTCAGTTGACGACGTGTCGTTTTCGAGCCTGCCGGCGAGCGGCGACACGTACGGGCTGGCCGAGCGGATCGAGGTGCGGGTGACGTTCGACCGGGCGGTGGTGGTGACGGGCACGCCGCAGCTGGCACTGGGGATCGGCTCGGCGACGCGCCAAGCGGACTATGCTTCGGGGACGGGCACGGCCAGCCTGACGTTCGGCTACGGCGTGCAGTCTGCGGACGAGGACACGGATGGGATCAGCGTGGACCTCGGTGCGCTGGGACTGAACGGCGGAACGATCATCAACGCCCTGGACGGCGTGCGGCCGGCGACGCTGGCCTTGGGCGCCCACGCGATCTCGAACGACCCGCTCCACAAGGTGGACGGCGGGGTGGAGACGGCGCCGGCGGTGTCGGGGGTGTCGGTGGAAAGCACGCCGGGCGCGAGCGGCGCGTACGGGCCGGGGAGCGTGATCGTGGTGCACGTGGAGTTCGACCGTTTGGTGGCGGTGACGGGCGAGCCGCAGCTGGCGTTGGCGATCGGCCAGGAGCGGCGGCGGGCGGCGTACGCCTCGGGGAGCGGGACGGCGGTGCTGGTGTTCCGCTACACGGTGCAGGCGCGGGACGTGGACCCCGACGGGTTCAGCGTGCCGGAGGACGCGTTGGATCTGAACGGTGGGCAGATCGTGATCGCGGGAGGCTCGGCGGGGGCGGAACTGGGATTGGGCAACCACGCGATGTCGGACCTCGACGGGCAGGAAGTGAACGGCGGGGGCGGGACGGACCCGTACTTCGGCGTGTCGAAGTACGAGTTCGAGCTGACGGAGGACGTTGCGGGGCCGTTGGTGGTGGGGACGGTGAGGGCGACGGACCCGTACGGCGACGGGTTGACGTACGTGCTGGGCGATGGGAGCGAGGGGCTGTTCGAGCTGGACGCTTCGAGCGGCGAGTTGACGTACGTGGGGACGGGCGAGGACGCGGAGCGGCGTTCGGAGTACCTGATGGAGGTGCGGGCGGAGGCGAGCGACGGTCGGGTCGGGACGGCGCTGGCGAGCGTGAAGGTGCTGAACGTGAACGACGCGCCCGTGTTCGTGGCCGAGGAGTTCGCGTTCGAGCTGGCGGAGAACGCGGCGGGTCCGGTGGTGCTGGGGGTGGCGGAGGCGGTGGACCTGGACGAGGGCGACACGCTGACGTACCGGATGGAGACGGGCGACGGCGAGCGGTTCGAGGTGGACGCGGCGACGGGCGAGGTGCGGTACGTGGGCGGAGGCGAGGACTACGAGGGTGGCGGGCCGAGGTCGTGGGAGCTGGAGGTGAGAGCGACGGACCTGGCGGGGCTGAGCGTCTGGGCAACGGTGGCGGTGGCGTTGACGAACGTGAACGAGGCGCCGGCGTTCGCCGACGCCGCGTACGCGTTCGAGCTGGCGGAGAACGAAGTCGGGCCGGTGGTGCTGGGGAAGGTGAGAGCGACGGACCCGGACGCGGGAGACCGGCTGACGTACAGCTTGGCAGAGGGCGACGCGGCGCGGTTCGAGGTGGACGGGGCGAGCGGCGAGGTGCGGTACGTGGGCGGCGGCGAGGACGCGGAGACGGGTCCGGCGAGCTGGGAGCTGGTGGTGAGGGCGACGGACGGCGGCGGGATCGAGGTGGAGGCAAGGGCGACGGTGTCGTTGCTGGACCGGAACGAGGGTCCGCGGTTCCTGGAGCCGAGCTACGAGTACGAGATCGAGGAAAACGCGCCCGGCCCGATCGACCTGGGCGTGGTGGGCGCGACGGACCCGGACCGGGCGGACACGCTGACGTACAGCCTGGCGGGCGAGGACGCGGAGAGGTTCGAGGTGGACGGGGCGACGGGCGAGGTGCGGTACGTGGGCGGCGGCGAGGATGCGGAGACGGGCCCGGCGGGCTGGGAGTTCGAGGTGGTGGTCGCGGACCGGGACGGGCTGACGGACCGGGCGCCGGTGACGGTGGCGCTGTTGGACGTGAACGAGGCGCCGGCGTTCGCCGACTCGGCGTACGCTTTCGAGCTGGCGGAGAACGCGCGCGGACCGCGGGACCTGGGGCGCGTGGAGGCGACGGACGTGGACGCGGGCGACGTGCTGACGTACGGCCTGGCAAGCGGCGACGCGGCGCGGTTCGAGGTGGACGGGACGAGCGGCGAGGTGCGGTACGTGGGTGGCGGCGAGAACTACGAGGACGGGCCGCCGCGGTACGCGCTGGTGGTGCGGGTGGTGGACGCGGGCGGACTGGCCGACGAGGCGGGCGTGGTAGTGACGGTCCTGGACGTGAACGAGGGTCCTGAGGCGGTGGGCGGGATCGCGCCGAAGGTGCTGGAGGCGTACGGCGCGGCGGCGGAAGAGGAGCTGGGGCCGTACTTCCGGGACCCGGACGGCGACGCATTGAGCTACGCGGCGGAGTCGTCGGCGCCGGGGGTGGCGCTGGCGGCGGTGACGGAGGCGGGCAGGCTGTCGATCGCGCCGCAGGCGATCGGAGTGGCGACGGTGACGGTGCGGGCGACGGACCCGGGCGGACTGGAGGCGATGCAGCAGGTGCAGGTGACGGTGGAGGCGTCGACGTCGGAGCGGGAACGGGCGCTGAAGCTGGCGCTGACGGCGTTCGGGCGGTCGCTGGGCGCGGAGACGGTCGACGCGATCGGCGGGCGGCTGGGCGTCGAGTCGTCGAGCGCGCTGGGGCGCTCGCACGTCCGGCTGGGCGGGCGCTCGGTGGGCTGCGGCGCGTTCGGCGGTGGGGAGTTCGGCGGCGGCGGCGAGAAGTGCGGCCTGGCGACGCTGGCGCGCGGCGCGAGCGGCCTGCTGGGCGCGCGGCTCTCGATCCCCACCGCCGCCCTCGTCGGGCCTGCCGGCGGTCCGGGCGCGACGATCGACGCGGCGACGCTGCTGTTCGGCGGCGGCGGGGAGCAGGGCAAGGGCGGGTTCGGGTTCGGCGGCGGCGGTACGTACCAAGGCCAGCAGGAAAGCGCGGCCAAGGTTGAGCCCGGCGGCCTGGAGTTCGACCCGCTGTCCCGTCGCAACCTGCTCTCCCAGAGCTCGTTCCAGCTGTCGTTCGGCGGCGGCCCGGCCTCGACCGGCGGCGACGCGGACAGCCTCGACGCCTCCCCGCCGCAGGCCGCGTCCCGCGCCGGCTGGACGCTGTGGGGGCAGGCCAGCGCGGGCGAGTTCGAGGGCGTCCCCGACGACGGGTTCTCGCTTGAGGGCCGGACGCGCTCGGCGTACGCCGGGCTGGACTACCGGTTCGGCTCGGGCCTGCTGCTGGGGCTGGCCGGGTCGCGCAGCGGCATGGAGTCCGACTTCGAGAGCGGGATCAACGGCGCTGGATCGGTGGACGCCCGCCTGACCAGCCTCTACCCCTACCTCCACTGGTCGCCCCGCGAGGGCCTGGGGCTGTGGGGCACGGCCGGAGCGGGCCGCGGCAACGCCGACTTCGAGGAGCTGGCCGGTGGGCGGTTCAGCACCGACCTGGAGATGCGCATGGGCGCGCTGGGCGCGCGCCAGGAGCTGGTCGGCGCGCTGGCGCTGAAGGCCGACGCGTTCTCGGTGCGGATCCAGTCCGCCGACGCGACGGATCTGGCGGGAGTGACGGCCAACGCGCAGCGGGTGCGGCTGGCGCCGGAGCTGAGCGGCCAGTGGGCAGTGGGCGGCGCATCGCTCCGCACGCGCCTCGAGCTGGGCGGTCGGCTGGACCGCGGCGACGCCGAGACGGGGCTCGGAGCCGAGGCGGGCGCCGAGCTCGGGTTCACCCACCGCGCCAGCGGGTTCAGCGTGGACGCCCGGGGCCGGACGCTGCTGGTCCACCAGGCCGAGGACTTCAAGGAGTGGAACGCGAGCGTCGCGTTGCGGCTCCAGCCCGGTCGGGACCAGGGCGGCCTCTCGTTCTCGCTGGAGCCGTCGTGGGGTGCCGGCAGCGGCGGCGCCGGTGCCCTCTGGCAGACGCGCGGCCGGCTCGGTCCGCAGGCCATGGGCGGCCCACAGGCCATGGCACAGGACATCGACGCCCCGGGCTTGACCCCGGACCGGCTAGCGATGGAGCTGGGCTGGGGCGCGGTCCTGCCCGGCGGCGGCCAGATCAGGCCGTTCGGGCGCTGGAGCCGTGAAGGGGCGGACGGCTACCGCCTCAACGTGGGCACGCAGTGGTCGGTGCTCGGCGGCCAGCCCGGCGAAGACCAAGCCCAGGGCGCCCGGGGCCTGCGTCTGATGATCGACCTCTTCGGCGAGCAGGCGAACACCAGCCTCCAGCCCAGAGAGCGCCGCCTAGGACTCCTCGGCCGAATCGAGTTCAGATAAGGCGGATCGCACGCCTGCGGGCACGAGAAACGTCTGGGCATCTCCGACAGCTCGATCGGCGGGTCGGCGACCGGGCCGGTCCCAAGGCGGGCTTCCCTGCTCTACTCTACTCTAGGCCAGGGCCCCTGCCGCCTGGGCCAGAAAGTCGCGGCCGCTCCCGCAGTCGATGATCAGGTCGGCGACCTCGGCAACTCCCTCCAGGTCCGCTGCACCCTCCAGCAACGCGGCAAGCCCCTCCGCCGTCTCCGAACCGAACTTCCGCCGTGCTTGGCGCACCAGCGTGGCCCGCCGCTCAAGCCGCGCACGTGCCTCGCCTTCCTGCCGACCCTCCTCGAGTCCCTTCCGACGAGCTTCTCGGCGTTCCGCCGCCCACCACGTCTCCACGACTGGGCTCGCTAGGTCCTCCAGCTCACGCAACTCCGCCATCTCTTCCTCCTTAGCCCCGTCTTCGATCATCGAACTCCGCACCCACTCCACCAGCGCTCGCCTCGCCGGGCTGTCCTCCGGCAGCAGCTCCCGCAAGATCGCCAGCGCCTCGTCAAATTCGGCCCGGTCCCGTGCATAACGCAACCTCAAACCCGCCGTCCGGGGCGTGTCCGCCCGCGTCAGCGCCTTCGCCTCCTCCGCCTCCGACACCAGGAGGAACTCGTGCCCGAGGGCGAACGGCAGAAACGCCTTCGCCTCCTCCGCCAGCATCTCCTCGAGGCGGGTCGGCGCGTCCCATGGCTTGGCCCCGAGGTACACGACGATCGGCAGCACCGGCGGCAGCTTCCGCCGCTTGCGCACCTCCGGCTCCTTGGCGAGCTCCTCGTAGACCAGGGCCGTCTCCAGCAGGATGCGCATCGGCATGCCGCCAGTCCACCGTGGACTGGGCCTCGAAGAGGAAGACCACGTAGAGCCACGAGTCCCGGAACGGCGCCTTCCACACCATGTCCGCGTGGCGGACGGTCCTGGACTTGCTGTCGACGTACTCGGTCGGCCCCTTCCGGAGCTTGGCGAGCTCCACGTCCGCGACGATCCTCCCGAAGACGTGCTTGCGGAGGAACTCGTCCACCATGCCCTTGTCGCCGTAGAAGCCCTTGGCGCTCTTGTCGATCGGCTGGTGGATCGCCTTGCGGCGAACCTCGTCCAGAGGAGGCGCTTCGTCGGAAGGCTTGTCCTGGGACGCCTCCAGCTCGGGGAGCTTACCTAGGGGGCTCCGATCTCGGGGGTCGGCGGCCGCCGCCATGGACACCTCTCCTCGAAGGGCGTGGTCAGGGTTCCGACGACCCCGGCCGGCACTGGTCCTCGGAGGGTCACGGACCAGCGCGGCGGCTCGCCGAACATGAGCTCCCCAAAGCGTCGCGACTCGAGATGGGCGCTTCCATGGCTGGATCGGACGCCGTCGAATTGGGGCGCGTCGCCGACGATGGGCGGCGAGGACTTTGCCTACTTCGCCAACGAAGTCCCCCGGGTTCTTCTTCCGGCTGGGGTAAGTCGTCCCCGGCAAACGATCGGGCGGGCAGGCAGAGCGTCCAGCGACGTAGCGCTCGTCCGCAGGCGAGCCAAACTTACGCCTCGGGCAGACCGCACGGCGGCGGCCGGTCCTCCCCTTCCCCACCGGCCACGACCTCCAACCGTCGCATGACTGCGGTCCCGAACACGCCGCCCCCATCGCCGAAGACGGAGGAGATGCGCACCTGCCCCGATGGGTGGAAGTCGCCGCCCCGTGCCCAGTTCGACCAGTTGCGATCCACAGCCGAGACCGCCACCGACGCCCGCGCGTCGCCGGGCAGGCCATCCTGCAGAGCTCGGATCACGTCCGCGTCCTCGTCGTCGTTGAACAGGTCGAAGAGGCCGAGGTCTCGGGGGAAGACGATCTCGCTGTCCTCGCGGCCGATGGAGAGTCCCACCAGATCAAGTGTATCCGGGGCTTCGATCCCGCGTGCCGAAAGCGGGGCTCGCAACCCTGAGAACTCGGCTTCGGCCAAGTACGTCCAAACGCCGTCGGCGGGGGTCCAGCGGAGCGTGTAGTTCGCGTCGGGCGCCAGTCGGCAAGGTCCGTCGGCGGGGTTCGCGTCGATGAAGGCGAAGGCGCCGGGAACTCGGCTGCTGCCGGTCAGGAGTTGTCCGCCGGGTACCCGGACCTCCAGCTCCAACACCTCTCCAGGGGCAAAGGGCGTGGCCCCGTCAGGCGCCACGTAGCACGACGCCTCCGGGACGTACTCGTCGTCGCGACGCAGTGCGATGCACGCTGTCCTCTCCACCTCTACGAGATCGACCGCGTTGCCGGACGCGCCCGTAATCCGCACCGACGCGCCGCTCAACCCGCCCGGACGCGCGCCGTAGAGCTTGTGCAGGAGCGTGGGAACGGCCATCCGCGCCACAGGCGGGTCGCCCGACTTGGTCGGCCCCAGCGTCAGCACGACCTGGGACTCGGCGATGACCGCGTCGGCGGGCTGGACCAGCTCCATCTCGGTCAGCTCGCAACCGGCGGCGGCCAGAAGCGCCAATCCGACTGGGACGCACCGACGCCCCCTCATCGGAACGACGCCTCGATGCCCAGAGTCGGAAGGATAGGGATCATGGAGATGCCAGTGCGCACGGGCGGATCGCGCTCGTATTCGAAGAAGTAGAAGAGCGCGTTCTTCTGGTTGTACACGTTGATCACGTTGAGGTAGGGGGTCAGCCGGCCCCAGCCGCGGACGACGCTCTTGCGCAGCCCGATGTCCAGCCGGTGGCGGGCCGGGTACCGCGCGCCGTTGCGGGCGCCCAGCAGCACTGCGGTGTCGTAGTTGATCTCCACGCCACCGAAGATCGGCCGGTGGTTGTAGTACTCGAAGGTTCCCAGAGGAAGCGTGTACGGCAGTCCGGTGCCGAAGTTGAAGCGCAGGTTGCCCTCCAGGCCCCACCAGCCCAAGGGTCGGCGGAGCACGATGTCCAGGTCGAAGCGGCGGTCGAAGAGCGGCGGATAGGTGACCAGAGGCTGGGGGTCGAGCCCCGAACGCGGGTCGGGGAAGGTGCGGTCGGTCTTGAGGAACGACGCCGACACCCAGCCCGTGGCGGCGCCCAGGTCCCTCTTGACGAAGAGGTCCACGCCCCAGGCGCGGCCGGTTCCAGCCAGCAGGTCGTCCAGGAGATCGTTGGGGTCGTCGGCCGTGTTCTCGGTGATCACGCCGTCAAAGCTGCGGTAGTAGCCCTCCAGCGACCCGAACCACCCGTCGTCTTCCCCGAAGAAGCTCTCCACCGCCACCTGCACTTGGTCCGACACCACCCGCGGCGCCCGATCCCCTGCGACGACCCACACGTCCAGCCCGATCGGCAGCTCCTCGTTCCGCCGGGAGTGGATGAACTGCGAGTAGCGCCCGCCGGCCAGCCGGAACGCCGAGCGGCCGCCCCGCACGAAGCGCTTGAA
This sequence comes from Longimicrobiales bacterium, assembly GCA_958296005.1. GTDB lineage: Bacteria > Gemmatimonadota > Gemmatimonadetes > Longimicrobiales > Gaopeijiaceae > CATQHQ01. The sequence goes on along the minus strand of CATQHQ010000002.1, from coordinate 436,626 downwards.
GGCAACGCGCGGCGACACCGTGGTTTCGCTGCCCCCGGTGTCGGGTCGCCAGTGGTCCGTCCGAACGCCGGCCTCCACCAGCCACCGGGAGCTGGGGTCCCAGAGAATCTGCGTGTAGCCCGCGGTCTCCCAGCCGTGGCCCTGGCCGTCCACGAAGTCGGTGCCGCCCGCGCGGATCTCGTTGTCGTAGGCGATGCGGTTGGCGGCCAGCCCGGACTTCCAGCGGATGCGAGGGGTCGGCCGGCGCTCCAGGTCGACCCGCATCGTCGCCTGCTCGACCAGCGTGGCGAAGGTGGCCTCGAAGTCGTCGAAGCCCAGATCGGCGTCGAAGCGCGAGAACGACGCCTTCACGTCCAGCGCGCCGCCGCCCCGCATCGGAGTTGTCCACGACGCTCCCGCCGCCAAGTTGCCCCACCCCCAGTCGAACTTCAGCGGCGCGTCCTCGTCGCTCAGCTGCGAGAGGTCGAGCACGTCTTCCCCCGCATAGGCGGTGATCCGGAGCCGATTGCCGCCCCGGGTCCACCCTTCGAAGACGGCCTGCAAGTCGGAGAGGTGGTAGGGGACGGTCGTCCAAGGCCGAAAGAGCACGTCGAAGTACGACCGACGCCCCGACACCCGCCAGCGGGCGTTGGCCAGTCCCAGTCCATTGGCGACGGAGTTGGGCAACGAGCCGTTGACCGCGGTCCGGGCCGCCAGCAAGCTCACGCCGGCGTCGACGCCGAAGCGACCGTCTCCCGGGTCGGACTCGACGGAAAGCACCGACGACACCCGGCCCCCGTACTCCGCCGGGAACCCGCCCGACTGCAGCTCCGCTCGCGCCACCATGTCCGCGTTGAAGACCGAGAAGAAGCCGCCCAGGTGGAAGGGGTTGAAGATCGGAACGTCGTCCAAGAGGATCAGGTTCTGGTCGGCGGAGCCGCCTCGGACGTTGAACGCCGCCGAGAAGTCCGAGACGGTGGTGACGCCCGGCAACACCTCCACGGCTCGAACCGGGTCCGCCTCGGCCACGCCCGGGATCGCCTTGACCGCCCCCCGGTCCATCTCCTGAACGGTCGCGCCTGCGGTCTCTTCGAAGCGCGCTCGAGCCCGGCTGCGTTCGGCCTCCACCAAGACGCCCTCCAGCTCGACGGGCTGAGGCGTCAAGACCGCCTCCACCTCGACGCGATCGCCGCCCACGCGAACCGGCGCCTCGTAGGGTGCGAACCCGATCCGCGCGATCGACAGCACGTACTGGCCTTGCGCCAACTCCGCGAAGGCGAAGTACCCCAGGCGGTCGGTGGCCGCGATGCGGAGGAGGGACGAGGTCGCGGCGCCGGCCTCGGCGGTCGTCGCGGCGGCCGGAGCCAGTCGAACGGTGGCGCCTTCCACCGGCGTGCCGTCTTGGGACCAGACCCGGCCGGCGACTTCGGCGTCCTGGGCCAACGCCTCGGGGGACGAGAAGGCCGCCCATCCCACGGCCGTCACGACGGCGAGCACCGCAGCACGGGCGTGGAGCGCCACGAAGCCGGGGAAGCCGAGAGCGACGGGGCGCATTAGGACGGGAACGGGGCGTCGGTCGGAGACAGGCGGGTCGGGGGCGGACAAGAGAGTCGGCGAGTCTCCGATGAGCGGGGGCGGGCTGGAACGGGGCTGGGACCGTAAGTTACCCGCATACCCCGAGAACCCGAGAATGTGCCCTAGAACCCAACGATGTCCATGAGACCTGGAGAGGCGCGCTCCGACTCTGCTCCCATGGGCGATGCAACGGCGGCACGGGCCGCCCTGAAGCAGCTGGCTCGAGTCGGGCGCACGCGGCTCGCCGCAACGCCGACGCCGTTGGTCGCGGTGCCGGGCCTGGCCGCGCAGCTGCAAACCGCGGCGACCGTGCACGTCAAGGCCGACGCCTGGACCGGCTTTGGGCTGGGCGGCAACAAGGTTCGCAAGCTCGAGTACGAGCTGGCGCCGAAGCGTCTGGAGGGCGCGACCGATCTGGTGACGCCGGGCGGGCCCCACTCCAACCACTGCCGGGTCGCGGCGGCGGCAGCGGCGCGCCTCGGACTCGAGTGCACGCTGGTGGTCGACGGCGTGCCGGAGAACGCCGGGCGAGGCAATGCCGCGCTGCATCGGCTCTTCGGCGCCAGGATCGTCACCGTGGAGGGACGCTCGCAGCGAGAGGCGGCCATGGAAGCGGAGGCTCGCCGGATCGCGACGGCGGGCGGGCGGGCTCTGGTCGTGCCCCTCGGCGCTTCGACGCCCCGGGGCGCATTGGGCTACGTCCACGCCCTGGTGGAGCTCCACCACCAGCTGAACGGAGCGGCAGCGTGGGTCTTCGTCTCTTCTTCCTCGGGCGGCACAATGGCTGGACTGGTCCTGGGCTGCGCGCTTCTGGGGTGGCGTCCCCAGCTGGTGGCCGTAAGCGCCGACGACCCTGCGGATCGGATCAAGTCGGTTGCGGCCGATCTGGCCGTGAAGGCGGCCAAGCTGCTCTGCGAAGACGCGGGATCGGGGCCGGAGTCTGCGTGGCACGCCGATTTGGTGGAACGAACCCGGGAAGCGGCGGAGGCCGTGATCGCGACCGACGCCTTCGTCGGTCCCGGGTACGGTCGCCCAACCCCAGCATCCGACGACGCCACGCTCCTCTTCGCCCGCCGCGCGGGCTTCGTGCTCGATCCCTTCTACACGGCAAAGGCGGCCGCCGCCATGGTCGAATGGATCAGGGACGGCAAGCTGGACGGCGTCCCCCACGTCGTCTTCCTCCACACCGGCGGCCACCCCGCCCTCTTCCGCTGACGGCTAGCCTCGGCTGCCCGATGCCGCGCCCCGCGACAACAGCCGCACCGGGTCGGACTCCCGCGGACGCCTTTCAAACCTTTCCGTCGCTGGCATCGTCCAAGATGTCGAAGTCTCACGGGAAGGAGACACGCTGGAAACCGAACTTCTGGCGGGCCGGGCCCAGAGGGGCGACCAGGCCGCCTTCGAGGCGCTCTACTACAAGACGTCGGGGCGGGTGTACGCGATCTGCCTCCGAATGTCGGGCTGCTCGCGAGAAGCGGAGGAGCTGACGCAAGCCGTCTACGTTCGGTGCTGGATCAAGCTGCACCAGTTCCGGGGCGACAGCCGGTTCACGACGTGGCTCCACCGCCTCACCGTGAACCTGGTCGTGGAGCAACGGAAGAAGCAGGCGCGGATCCAAGAAAGGGAGCGGACAGTGCAGGACCTGGACAGCTACGGCCACCACGCGAGAGCGGCGATGCCCGAGACTCGGATCGACCTGGAGCGGGCGATCGCCGGCCTGCCGGAGCGAGCCCGGGAGGTATTGGTTCTGCGGGACGTGCAGGGGTACCCCTACAAGGAAGTCGCGCAGTTGACGGGGGTCGCGGTGGGGACGGTGAAAGCGCAGGTGCACCGAGCCCGCAAGCTCGTGCGGCGCGCCCTGGAGTCGTGACGGCAATGAACAAACGAGACGAGAAGCTCCTCAACGACTATCTGGACGGTGGGCTGGACGCCGAGGCGCGGGCGGCCCTGGAGGCGCGCATGGACAACGAGCCCGCGCTCCGTCGCGAGTACGCCGCCCTGTCGGAGGTCGTCACCGCGGTGGGCGCACTGCCCGCCGAAGCGCAACCCACGGACCCGGACGCGCTCTGGGGCCGGATTGCGGAGCGGACCGGCGCTGGGGCTGGGGAGGACGTGGCAGTAGGCGCGTCGGTTCGCTCCGTAACCCGGTGGGACGCCGCCCGGCGTTGGAGATACTCCCTCCCCCGGCTGGCAGCCGCGGGGCTGGTCGCGACCACGATCTTCGGCACCGCGGCCTGGCTGGCCCTGGGCACCCCCGGCTTCGGTCCCTCCGAGGACGAGCGGGCCGAGGGCGGAGCACTGCTGGTGCCGGGCGCGCCCGAGGCATCGGCGGCCTTTGCGGGCGCGGCCGATCCCGGCGTGGCCGCGCTGTTCGAGGGCTACGAGGCGTCGGCCAAAGCCTTCGCCCGGATACTGGAGGACGGAGCAACGGCGCTCTCTCCCGAGACGCTGGACGCGGTTCGCGAGGCGCTGGCGGTCGCGGACCAGGCGATCGCGCAGGCGCGCCGAGCGTTGGAGGAGGACCCGGGCAGCGAGGAGCTGACGCGGATCCTCTTCGCGAACATGAAGCGGCGGCTGGAGCTGTTGCGGAGCACGGCCGCGGCCGTCCAGTCGGCGGCATAGGCGGCAACTGGCACTAAAGGAGGCGACAGATGTTCCTCGAAGCGTTGACGGCGGGGCTGGCAGCCGCCGGGGCGGTAACGGCCACAGCCCCGGTCCAGGACACCGACACCACCTTTGCGGCCCAGGGCGCGTCCCGGCTGGACGTGGAAAACCATGGCGGCCAGATCGTGGTGGAGGCGTGGGACCGAGACGAGATCCGCGTCCGGGCGGAACATTCGCGCCGCCGGCACGTCGAGATCCGCCGTTCGGGGGAGACGGTGTACGTGGAGGCGGCGGGAAACGGCTTCTCGGGGGTGGCGGACTACCACATCCAGGTGCCCGCCCGGTTCGACGTCTCGGTGGAGGGGTGGCAGACCACCATTACAGTGGAAGGAACGACGGGCCGGATCGACGCCGAGACGTTCACCGGAAGCGTGTCCGTGACGGGGGGTCGAGACCGGGTGTCGGCTTCAACGGTCGCCGGCAGCCTGTCGATCGCCGGTGCCCGAGGGGACGTGAACGCCGAGAGCGTTTCGGGCACGATCCGCATCGCGGACGCCGAAGGCTGGATCAACGCCGAGACGATGTCGGGAACGATCCGCGTGTCGGACTCCCGAGGGTCGGTCGTGGCCGAGACGGTAGCGGGTACAGTGGTCTTGGAGGGAGTCGCCGCGACTTCGGTGGAGGCGACGACCGTCGGCGGCAGCATCGAGTTCAAGGGGGAAACGACCCCGGACGGCGAATACTACTTCAACACCCATGGCGGGCGAATCCTGCTGGAGCTGCCGTCTTCCACCGATGCGGAGTTGGAAGTCTACACGGCCAGCGGCCGAGTCAGGGTCGACCATCCGGCAGCCGCCGCGCAGGAGGGCCGCTCCCGCCGGTACCGCTCCACCTACACGCTGGGCGCCGGCGGCGCGCTGATCGAAGTGGAGACCTACAGCGGGACGATCGTGGTGCGGCCGCCAGGGTCCTGACTCACGACGCCGCCCGGCGCTCGCCCGATCTCTTCACGTAGCGGTCGAACCACTCGATCATCTCGGCCAGAGCGTGAAGCACCGACTCGCGAGCGCGGTAGCCGTGGCTCTCGGCGGGCAGCATCACCAAGCGGGCCTTCCCGCCCAGCCCCTTCACCGCGTGGTACATCCGCTCCGACTGCACCGGGAACGTTCCGGAGTTGTTGTCGGCGGTTCCGTGGATCATGAGCATCGGCTCGTCGATATGGTCCGCGTGCATGAACGGCGACATGGCGAAGTAGAGGTCCGGCGCTTCCCAAAACGTCCGCCGCTCCGACTGGAAGCCGAAGGGGGTCAGGGTCCGGTTGTAGGCGCCGCTCCGGGCGATCCCGGCTTGGAAGAGGTTCGAGTGAGCCAGCAAGTTCGCGGTCATGAAGGCGCCGTAGGAGTGGCCGCCGATCCCGATTCGGTCCGGGTCCGCCACTCCCATCGACACCACCAAGTCCACCGCCGCCTTCGCAGACGACACCAACTGCTCCACGTAGGTGTCGTTCGCCACGTCGCCGCCGATGATCGGCATCGTCGGGTCGTTGAACACCGCATATCCCTGGGTCAGGAAGAACATGTGGGACGAGCCGCCGATCCTCGAGAACCGGTTGGGAGAGCCCCGAACCTGTCCCGCCGTCTGGGCGTTGGCGTACTCTCGCGGGTACGCCCACAGCACCGTCGGCACGCGGCCGCCCTCGTAGTCCGGGGGCAGGTAGAGGGTGCCCGACAGCTGGACGCCGTCCTCCCGTTCGTAGGTCAGAAACTCCTTCGACACCCCTGCGAGCTGGGGCGCCGGGTTCGGGAAGCGGGTCAGCGCGCGCCGTTGGTCGCTTTGCAGGTCGCGCAGGTAGTAGTTCGGCGGCTCGGTCGTGGACTCGTAGCTGGTGAGCACCCGCCGGCCTTCGTCGTCCAGCATGGCCACGACGGTCTCGTAGGAATCGGACCCCGACCGGAAGAGCCGCTCCGTCGCGCCCGTCTCCACGTTCATCCGATCGAGGAAGGGCCGATCGCCTTCGTCGGAAGCACCGGCGCCTCGCAGGTATATCCAGCTGTCCCGCTGGACCATTCTGTCGCCCGCCGGATTCATGACCGGCGACCCCGGGTTCCCGTAGCGGTCCTCCGAGTTCCGTTCCCAAAGCAGTTCGACGCCAAACGGCCGCTGGCCGACGTCAGCCTTCCAGGTGCGCATGGTGCGGCTGGGACGGTCGTACTCGATCAGGAGCGCGAAGTCGCCCGCCCCGCGGGTCGTTCCCATGAGGCGGAATTCGGTTCGGGCAAGCTCCTCCGCCTCGCCGTCGAAGGGCGCGCGCAACGCCATGAGGCGGTCGCGGTGAGCAGCCTCGGCGCGGGGGTTGCCACCGTCCAGCGCCTCGGTGTACGCCAGCACGTCGTCTTCGCCGTCGATCCAGTGGTGCCCGCGAGGGCCGTCGTAGACGCCGCCGATGGGAATGCCTTCGCCCAGGGCGATCTCGTGGACCGTGCGCACGACCCGTCCGTCGATCTCCCAGAGCTCCACGTCCCGGGCGAAGAGGCGATCGGGCACCAAATACGAGAAGGGCTTCCGCAGGCGCTGGACCAAGATCAGCCCGCCGCTGGGCGACACGCTGGTCGACCCGAAGACGCCCGGCGAGCCGATGGGGCGCGCCTCGCCGGAGGCGGCATCCACAATGGCCAGCTGGGCGGTGGCGTAGTGCTCGTACAACGCCGCGTCGTAGGGCGACTTGAGGAGGTCCTGGTACGTCCGAACCGGCGCTGCCCGGCCTTCCGACTCCTGCACGACGGGTCCCGTGGGCGTCGTCGGCTCCTCCGGCGGGTCGCCCCGTCCTTCGGGCACTAGACGGCACAGCAGCGCACCGCCGTCCGGCAACCAGTCGCACGCCGATCCGCCGGCGCCGTTGAGACGCGGGCCGACCAGCATCCGGGCCTCCGCCGACGCGACCTCCACCACCCACAGCTCGATGCCGCGGCCCGTGGCGCGCTCGAACGCGAACATTCGGCCGTCCGGGGAGAAGTCGGGCGTGGACCAGCCGTCCCCGGCGGGCAGGTCAATGGCGCGCTCGGCACCGCTCTCCACATCCAGCACGCTGAAACCTGTCACCAGAGGCGAGCCGAAGCGCCCGTTGGTGGCCGGGTTGATCCGCCTCCCCGCCAGCCGAAGCATCGGCTGCGACTGCTCTTCGATGCTGGGCATCGTCTTGCGGTGGGCCAGCGCCAGCCAGCGCCGATCCGGCGAGACGGAGACGAACGGCGCAGGGGGCGCGTCGAGGATCTGGACGACTTCGGGAGGCGGCGACCGGTAGCCGGTCTGGGCGGCGACGGGGCTGGCAGCGGCGACGACGACTCCTGCCGCGACCGCGACTAGGGCCAAGCCCGTGGGAGCTAGGGCGGCTGCGAGCGCCGGGGAAGCGGATCGGGCGCGGTTCATGACTGCATCTCCACGACGGGGCGGACGGACGACGGGGTTGCGACACAGTGGGGGCGCGACAGCCGCTTGGGCAAGAGCGATGGGAGTCGGGGGCGATCCTGGGAAACGTCCATGGCGGATCCAGATCACTGAGCAGGCTTCCGCTCGACTGGTAATAGATATTCCCGGTCAACGCCGCCGCCGCGATGGTGGTCCCGTCGGTGTCCGGGTCGCCGCCACCACGTACGAAAACACCAGCGACGACGTCCCCGCGCCCGAGGCGTACGTCGCTTGGCGCGTCGCCGTGCCGATCGTCAGCGCCAGCTCAGGCCTGTTGGCCGAGGCCAAGCGCACGGCCCGGCAGCTTCAGCGGCAGGCGGCGCGCCCAAATTCGACGGCGTCCCATCCAGCCATGGAAGCGCCCATTTCGAGTCGCGACGCTTTAGGGAGCTCATATCCGGCTAGCCTCCGCGCTAGGTCCGTGACCCTCCGAGGACCACTGTCGGCTGAGGCCGCCGGAACGCCGACCACGCTCTTCGAGGAGAGGCACCCATGGCAGCTGCCGGCCCCCAAGATCGGAGTCCCGCAGGCGAGCCCCCCGAGCGGGATGCGTCCCAGGACAAGCCTTCCGAAGAAGCGCCTCCCCCGGACGAGGTTCGCCGCAAGGCGATCCACCAGCCAAAGGACAAGAGCGCCAAGGGCTTCTATGGCGATAAGGGCATGGTGGACGAGTTCCTGGGCAAGCATGTCTTCGGGAGGATCGTCGCAGACGTGGAGCTCGCCAAGCTCCAGAAGGGGCCGACCGAGTACGTCGACAGCAAGTCCAGGACTGTCCGCCACACGGACATGGTGTGGAAGGCGCCGTTCCGGGACTCGTGGCTCTACGTGGTCTTCCTCTTCGAGGCCCAATCCACGGTGGACTGGCGCATGCCCGTGCGCATCCTGTTGGAGACGGCCCTGGTCTACGAGGAGCTCGCCAAGGACTCGGAGGTGCGCAAGCGGCGGAAGTTGCCGCCGGTGCTGCCGATCGTCGTGTACCTCGGGGCCAAGCCATGGGACGCGCCGACCCGCCTCGAGGAGATGCTGACTGAGGAGGCGAAGGCGTTCCTGCCGTTCGCCCTCGGCCACGAGTTCCTGCTGGTGTCGGAGGCGGAGGAGGCGAAGGGGCTGACGCGGGCGGACACGCCCCGGACGGCGGGGTTGAGGTTGCGCTACGCGCGGGACCGGGCCGAATTTGACCAGGCGCTGGCGACGTTGCGGGAGTTGCTGCCGGAGGACAGTCCGGCGAGACGGGCGCTGGTGGAGTGGGTGCTGAGTTCGATGATCGAAGAGGGAGCCAAGGAGGAAGAGATGGCGAAGTTGCGGGAGCTGGAGGACCTGGCGAGCCCAGTCGTGGATACGTGGTGGGCGGCGGAGCGCCGAGAAGCCCGTCGGAAGGGACTCGAGGAGGGTCGGCAGGAGGGTCGGCAGGAGGGTCGGCAGGAAGGTCGGCAGGAAGGTCGGCAGGAAGGTCGGCAGGAAGGCGAGGTGCTCGGGCAGCGGACCACGCTGGTGCGCCAAGCGCGGCGGAAGTTCGGTTCGGAGACGGCGGAGGGGCTTGCCGCGTTGCTGGAGGGTGCAGCGGACCTAGAAGGAGTTGCCGAGGTCGCCGACCTGATCATCGACTGCGGGAGCGGCCGCGACTTTCTGGCCCAGGCGGCAGGGGCCCTTGCCTAGAGTAGTCCCTCGTGCCCGCAGGCGGGCGATCCGCCTTATCTGAACTCGATTCGGCCGAGGAGTCCTATGCGGCGTTCTCTGGGCTCCATGCCGGTGTTCGCCTGCTCGCCGAAGAGGTCGATCATCAGGCGCAGGCCCTGGGGACCCTGGCCTTGGCCTTCGCCGGGCTGGCCCAGCACCGACCACTGCGTACCGACGTTGAGGCGGTAGCCGTCCGCCCCTTCGCGGCTCCAGCGGCCGAACGGCCTGACCTGGCCGCCGCCGGGCAGGACTGCGCCCCAGCCCAGCTCCATCGCCAGCCGGTCCGGGGTCAAGCCCGGAGCGTCGGCGGCGGCGTGCTGGGCCATGGCCTGAGGGCCGAGCCGACCTTGCGTCTGCCAGAGGGTCTGGGTACCGCCGCCGGCACCCCACGACGGCTCAAGCGAGAACGAGAGGCCGCCCTGGTCCCGACCGGGCTGCAGCCGCAGCGCGACGCTCGCGTTCCACTCCTTGAAGTCCTCGGCCTGGTGGACCAGCAACGTTCGGCCCCGGGCGTCCACGCTGAACCCGCTGGCGCGGTGGGTGAACCCCAGCTCGGCGCCCGCCTCGGCGCCCATCCCCGTCTCGGCGTCGCCGCGGTCCAGCCGACCGCCCAGCTCGACGCGCGTGCGAAGCGATGCGCCGCCCACCGCCCATTGGCCGCTCAGCTCCGGCGCCAAGCGCACCCGCTGCGCGTTGGCCGTCACTCCCGCCAGTTCGGTCGCGTCGGCGGACTGGATCCGCACCGAGAACGCGTCGGCCTTCAGCGCCAGCGCGCCGACCAGCTCCTGGCGCGCGCCCAGCGCGCCCATGCGCATGTCGAGGTCGGTGCTGAACCGGCCGCCGCCGGCCAGCTCCTCGAGGTCGGCACTGCCTCGGCCCGCGCCCGCCGCGCCCCACAGCCCCAAGCCCTCGCGGGGCGACCAGTGCAGGTAGGGGTAGAGGCTGGTCAGGCGGGCGTCCACCGATCCCGTACCGTTGATCCCGCTCTCGAAATCCGACTCCATGCCGCTGCGCGACCCGGCCAAGCCCAGCAACAGGCCCGAGCCGAACCGGTAGTCCAGCCCGGCATACGCCGAGCGCGTCCGGCCTTCAAGTGCGAACCCGTCGTCGGGGTTGCCCTCGAACTCGCCCGCGCTGGCTTGGCCCCACAGCGTCCAGCCGGCGCGCGACGCGGCCTGCGGCGGAGCGGCGTCGAGGCTGTCCGCGCCGCCGCCGCCGAACGACAGCTGGAACGAGCTCTGGGAGAGCAGGTTGCGACGGGACACCGGGTCGAACTCCAGGCCGCCGCGCCCAACCTTGGCCGCGCCTTCCTGCTGGCCTTGGTACGTGCCGCCGCCGCCGAACCCGCCCTTGCCCTGCTCCCCACCGCCGCCGAACAGCAACGTCGCCGCGTCGATCGTCGCGCCGGGGTGCGAAAGCCGTGCGCCCAGTAGACCGCTCGCGCCGCGCGCCAGCGTCGCCAGGCCGCACGCCTCGCCACCGCCGAACTCGCCGCAACCCACCGAGCGACCGCCCAGCTGCACGTGCGAACGCCCCAGCGCGCTCGACGACTCGACGCCCAACCGCCCGCCGATCGCGTCGACCGTCTCCGCGCCCACCGACCGTCCGAACGCCGCCAGCGCCAGCTTCAGCGCCCGCTCCCGCTCCGACCTCGACGCCTCCACCGTCACCTGCACCTCCTGCATCGCCTCCAGTCCGCCCGGGTCCGTCGCCCGCACCGTCACCGTCGCCACTCCGATCGCCTGCGGCGCGATCGACAGCCGGCCCGCCTCCGTCACCGCCGCCAGCGCCACCCCCGGCGCCGACGACTCCGCCGCGTAGCTCAACGCGTCGCCGTCCGGGTCCCGGAAGTACGGTCCCAGCTCCTCTTCCGCCGCCGCGCCGTACGCCTCCAGCACCTTCGGCGCGATCCCGCCCACCGCCTCAGGACCCTCGTTCACGTCCAGGACCGTCACCACCACGTCCGCCTCGTCGGCCAGCCCACCTGCGTCCACCACCCGCACCACCAGCGCGTACCGCGGCGGCCCGTCCTCGTAGTTCTCGCCCCCACCCACGTACCGCACCTCGCCGCTCGTCCCGTCCACCTCGAACCGCACCGCGTCCCCGCTCGCCAGGCCGTACGTCAGCACGTCCCCCGCGTCCACGTCCGTCGCCTCCACGCGCCCCAGGTCCCGCGGCCCGCGCGCGTTCTCCGCCAGCTCGAACGCATACGCCGAGTCGGCAAACGCCGGCGCCTCGTTCACGTCCAACAGCGCGACCGTTACCGGCGCTCGGTCCGTCAGCCCGTCCCGGTCCGCGACCACCACCTCGAACTCCCAGCCCGCCGGGCCAGTCTCCGCGTCCTCGCCGCCGCCCACGTACCGCACCTCGCCGCTCGCCCCGTCCACCTCGAACCTCTCCGCGTCCTCGCCCGCCAAGCTGTACGTCAGCGTGTCCGCCCGGTCCGGGTCCGTCGCGCCCACCACGCCCAGGTCGATCGGCCCGGGCGCGTTCTCCTCGATCTCATACTCGTAGCTCGGCTCCAGGAACCGCGGACCCTCGTTCACGTCCAGCAGCGACACCGTCGCCTTCGCCTCCACCTCGATCCCGCCGCCGTCCGTCGCCCTCACCACCAGCTCCCAGCTCGCCGGACCCGTCTCCGCGTCCTCGCCGCCGCCCACGTACCGCACCTCGCCGCTGGCCGCGTCCACCTCGAACCGCGCCGCGTCGCCCTCCGCCAAGCCGTACGTCAGCCGGTCCCCCGCGTCCGGGTCCGTCGCCCTCACCCTCCCCAGCACCACCGGTCCGACCGCGTTCTCCGCCAGCTCGAAAGCGTACGCAGCGTCGGCGAATGCCGGCGCCTCGTTCACGTTCGTCAGCGCCACCGCCACCTTGGCCTCGACCTTCAGTCCCGCCAGGTCCACAGCGCTTACCTCCAGCTCCCACGACCTCGGCCCGCCACCCTCGTAGTCCTCGCCGCCGCCCACGTACCGCACCTCGCCCGTCGCCCGGTCCACCTCGAACCGCTCGCCGTCGCCCGCTTCCATCCGGTACGTCAGCGTGTCGCCCTCGTCCAGGTCCACCGCCTCCGCCACCCCCAGCACCACCGGCCCGACCATGTTCTCCGCCAGCTCGAACGCGAACTCCTCGGCCACGAACACGGGCGCGTCGTTCACGTTCAGCACCTTCACGCTCGCCAACGCCGTCCCGACCCGACCGTCGCTCGCCTCCGCCCGCAGCTCCATCAGGTACTCCGAACGCCGCTCCGCGTCCTCGCCCGTCCCCACGTACGTCAGCTCGCCGCTCGATGCGTCCAGCTCGAACAGCCCCTCGCCCCCGCCGCCCAGCACGTACGTCAACCCGTCGCCGAACGGGTCCGTCGCCCCCACCGTCCCCAGCACCAATGGCCCCGCCACGTCCTCCGTCAGCTCGAACTCGTACTTCGACACGCCGAAGTACGGGTCCGTCCCGCCCCCGCCGTTCACCTCCTGCCCGTCGATGTCCGACATCGCGTGGCTCCCCAGCCCCAGCTCCGCTGCCGTCGAGCCCCCCGCGATCACGATCTCGCCCCCGTTCAGCTCCAGCGCATCCTCCGGCACACCGAATCCGTCGGGGTCCACGTCCGCCCCCAGCACCACGTAGCGAAACACCAGCACCGCCGTCCCGCTCCCCGAAACGTACGCCGCCTGCCGCCGCCCACCGCCAATCGTCAACGCCAGCCGCGGCTCGCCCGTCACCGACACCAAACGGTCGAACGCCACGTGCACCACGATCACGCTCCCCGGCCCGTACGCGCCGCTCGCGCCCGGCGAGCTGGTTACCAACACCCCCGACACCATCGGCGCCGTCTCCACTGCGCCGTCCACCTTGTGGAGCGGGTCGTCCGGGATCGCGTGGGAGCCCAAGGCCAGCACCGCCGCAACCGTCGCATCGCTAGCGTTGTTGATCTCCCCGCCGTTCAGCGTCAGCGCACTCGGCCCGACGCTGATCCCGTCCGTGTCCTCGTCCCCAGTCTGCACGCGGTAGCCGAACGTCAGGCTGGTCGTCCCCGGGCCCGAAGCGTAGGAAGCTTGGCGCGTCGTCGTGCCGATCGTCAGCGCCAGCTGCGGCGCACCCGTCACCGCCACCGCCTTGTTGAACGTCACCCGTACCTCGATCAGCTCGGCCAGCCCGTACGTGTTGCCGCTCGCCGGAAGGCTCGAAAACGACACGTCGCTCACCCCCGCCGGCCCCAGGCTGCTGTCCACGAAAACATCGACTTTACCACCAGGTATAGGCAGCACTAGGCTTGCCGCCGTCGTCCCGTCGCGAGCGTCGTTGATCGACCCGCCGTTCAGCGTCAGCGCAGTCCTTGCAACGGTGATACCGTCGCTGTCGCTGTCGCCCGCCACCACCGTGTAGCGGAACAGTAGGGTAGTCGTCCCCGAGCCCGAGGCGTAGTTCGCTTGGCGCGTCACCGAGCCGATCCCCAGCGCCACCTGCGGCGTGCCCGTCACGTCCACCGCGTGGGTGAATATCGCCGTAAACTCGATCTGCTCGCCCAGCTCATGCGTGCGGCCAAGAGAGACGCCGCCTCGCGTAGGATAGAAATTCATAACCGACGCCGCCGTGCCGTTCACCTTGTGGTCCGACGAAGTCGAGATCGCGTTCGTGCCCAGCCCCAGGGTCGCCGCACCCCCTCCACTGCGAGGGTCGTTGATCGTGCCGCTGTTCAGCGTCAGCGCACTCGCCGCGACGCTGATACCGTCCGCGTCCCTGTCGGACCCCTGCACCGTGTAACTGAACGTCAAGGCCGTCCCCGTGCGCGAGGCGTAGTTCGCTTGGCGCGTCGCCGTGCCGATCGTCAGCGCCAGCTGCGGCGTGCCGGTCACGGCCACGAGCCTGTTGAACGTCACCGTCACGTCGATCTGCTCGCCCAGCACGTAGGTGTCGCCGCTCGCCGGGCTGCTCGCTATCGCCGTGCCGCTCACCACAGGCGCAGTCACCGCCATGCCGTTCACCTTGTGGCCAGAGCTGTTGGTGATCGCATTACTCCCTAGACCCAGATTGGTGATCAGGACTCCGGAACTATAGATGTTCCCGGCTAACGCCGTCGCCGCGATGCTGATCCCGTCCGTGTCTGTGTCGGACGCCTGCACCGTGTAACGGAACACCAGCGATGTCGTCTGGGATCCCGAGGCGTATTTCGCTGTGCGCGTCGCCGAGCCGATCCCCAGCGTCACCCCCGGCTGGAACTGCGTGGTCACGTACACCGCGCCATTGAAACCCACCGTGACCTCGATGGTCTCGCCAAGCTCGTACGTGGTGCCCGTCAACGGCGAGCTGCTGATGGTCACGCTCGCGACAGCGCTCTGCGCCTTCGCGTCGCCCGCAACCGCGGTGGCGAGCGCCAAGGCAACCAGCAAGAATCTACGCAATCTTTTGCATCTCCCGTTAGTCGTCTGCAACATCTCACTGCATATGATATGACATCAACCTCGCCAGCGCCGAGTGCGTCCCGGAGGCGTCGTGCTCCGACGGCCTCTACCGATCCAGCGACAACAGCCGGATCACGCGCACGGTCTGGACGCCTAGTTCGTCCGACTCGACGTAGGCCATGAGTCCGCCGACCCCGAAGGCACCCGGGATGCGCAAGCCGTCCGGCGACAGTGTGCCCACGTATCCGCCGGCGGGAGTCACGATGTCCGTGGGACCGTCGTCCTGGCCGAGCGGACCCGAGCGGGCGACCCAGATGCGATCGTCCAAGTCCACCGCCACATTGGCGATCACGGGAACTTCGTCGGCAAAGATCATGTCCTCCACCCCGCGCCGCATCGCGTCGAGAAGACCCTGGGCAACGTCCACGGCGGATCCAATGATCTGGATGCGCGAGGCGCCTCCTTCCTCCATCTCGGCTGAACGTCGGCGACGCTCCTCTTCCTGCAAGGACGCGGTCACCCGCACCGGCTCGACGGGGCGTTCCAGCGTCTCGTCCACGCTGCCGTCGGGGGCGACCAGCTTGATCCGCCAGCCAGTCGAGTCGGCCAGTGCGACGCGGCCGTCGGAGAGCGCGTCGAAGTGGAGCCCGGGCTCGAACGCCCGAATCCTCTCCATCCGGAACATTATCTGGCGCTGGCCGCCCGCGTCGACCGCGCTGGCCTCTTCCCCGGCCCCGGCAGGTGGGAGGTCCCACGCTTCGTAGAGAAGCTGCGGATCGCTTCCCTCGAGGGAAAACACGTCCAGTGGGCGACGGTCTTCCGCGGGTTCGTCCTCTTCCTCGTCATCGGGAGAGGACCCTGGGCCTGCAATCCGGAGCCGTCCTCTGCCGGCGGTCAGCAGCCGTCCACCCGGCAGGGGGACCAGCTCGGCGCCCGGCATGCCCTTGGTGAGGTCCACCGTCACCGTCTCCAAGTAGGCGCCGTCGGGACCGAAGAGCTCGAAGGCGCCGGGCATCCCGAACTCGAAGACCGCCAGTCGGCCGTCAAGGAGCAAGGCCGCCGACATTGGATTGCCGATTTCGCCTGGTCCCTCGCCCTGCCGGCCTACGGTCCGGACGAACTCTCCGCTCGGTCCCACGACCACGACTCGGTGCGCGCCGGGGTCGAACACGTGCAGGTTGCCGGCCGCGTCG
The DNA here is from genome assembly GCA_958296005.1 of Longimicrobiales bacterium. Lineage (GTDB taxonomy): Bacteria > Gemmatimonadota > Gemmatimonadetes > Longimicrobiales > Gaopeijiaceae > CATQHQ01. The sequence goes on along the minus strand of CATQHQ010000002.1, from coordinate 420,737 downwards.
AACCACACGGAGCTAATGTTGCTGAAGGTCTCCCAGTCCTCGCCGTCGATGGCGCCCACCGTGTAGACGTCTTCGGTGACAGCGGCCAGCGGGACGTCGGGGCCGCCCAACCCCGTGGCGTCGCCCTCTCCATCGCCGTTCCGAGCGTTTCCGCACGCGATCTGCGCGCCGACCGCTCCGAGCAGAACGAAGGACCAGCAGGGGATGCGATTCCGGGAGCGCGTCATGAGTTTTCTCCAAAGCAACGGGGTTCAGTCAAACGGCCTATCGGTTTTGATCAAACTGCCGAGCCTGAGGGTTGCCCGCCAGCGCTTGGCGAGCCTGTTCGTAGTCCGCCGGCTCGTCCACGTCCCAGGCCGCTTCGGCGGGCCACTCGATCTCGACGGCGTCGGCGCGGTGACGTCGCACGACGGCCCGCCCGCCGCCCGCGTCGATCGCGGCCAGCTCGCCGAAGAGCCGGCGGTCGTACAGCACTGGCGGGGCGATCGTTCCCCGGCCGTAGCAGGACGCCACCGCCGGCGCTCCAGTCTCACGGTGGCGGGCGACGGTTGCGCGGAGCATCTCGCAGGTCACGAACGGCATGTCGGCCAGCAACACGACGACCGCGGCGGGCTGGGCGCGCAGGGCCAAGTGGTCGATGCCGGCGGCGACCGACGTGTGCAGTCCCTCGGCGTGCCTTGCGTTGTAGACCGACTGGCACGGCAGTCCCGCCAACGCCGCCTCGACGGCTCCCCGGTCGTGGCCCGTCACGACCACCACCGGGTCGAGCCCCGCCCGGAGCGCGGTGGAGACGACCCGTCCGACCATTGCTTCGCCCCCGACGTCCAGCAACAGCTTGTTTCGGCGACCCATGCGCTTGGACGATCCGGCCGCGGCCACGATCCCCGCGACCCGTCCCACGACGACCGCTCCGGTCACCGGTCCGGGGCGCTCTCCAGCCACGCGGACCACCAGAGCGCCGCCAGCATGTCGGCCCCCGAGGCCAACCGCCGCGCCGCGAACTCCCGCGCCTCCGGGCTCGCCGGCTTGTCGGGATCGAAGCCGACGTCCCGCTCGATGCGGTACAAGGTCTCGACCTCGGCGTGGGACGCCATCACGTGCTCGAACACCGCTTCCCGCGCGGCGCCGGCCACCGACGGAGGAGGCCCCCGGCGCACGTACCGCCGAACGTCGTCCAACGTCACGTGAGCCCCGACGAATCCGCTCTCGAAGCGGGCGTGGAAGCCGTTGTCCAGGGTGTAGCCGTTGGGGTTCGGCGCGTCCCGGTTCCACCCGTTGAAGTGGATCGTCGTGTGGTGCGGCTGGGAGGCGTCGGTCACGTAGTGCCCCATGACGCCGGCGTCGGCGACGATGCGTTCCTCGATCCACCGGCGCCGTTCCGGGTCGTCCTCCGTGCGCCAGCGCCGCCAGCTCGCGACGGTGCGCTGGTACAGCTCGACGATCCGGTAGGGCAGGAAGCCCACCTCCTGCTCGGGCCGCGCGATTCCTGCGCGGTACAGCACTCGAAGGAAGGTGAAGCGGCTTCGGGGCTCGAGGCCGTCCGGCTTGAGGATGCCGCTGGGGACGTTCTCCAGGTCGATGTAGTGGTCGTACTGGAACGCTTGGTCCATCTCTCGGAGGGTGCGCTCCCGCCAGCGGTCGGGTTCCGGGTTCAGGTAGACCAGTTGGTCGGTGGCTTCCCGGAAGAACGCCGGCATCTCGCTGGGAACCGCCTCGGTGGCGGCCCGCGCCGCCATTTCATGGCCCGCTTGCCCCCAGGGCGCGACGGCGCCCAGAGACGTCGCCAAAAGCGCCAACGCCGCGAACTTGAGCCGCTTGGTCACGATCCCCGGTTGCCCATGACGAACGGGGAGCGCTGGACCGTCGGCATCACAACCATGTGCAGCACGTTGACCCGCGGCGGCGCTTCCAGGACGTACCGCACGGCGTCGGCCACATCCTCCGGCTGAAGCGAATCGACGCCCTCGTAGGTCCGGCCGGCCCGGGCCGCGTTTCCGCGAAAGCGCACGAGAGAGAACTCGGTCTCCACCAGCCCGGGGTCCACGCTGGACATCCGCACCTTCGTGTTCACGAGGTCGATGTTCGCCCCCTCGGTCAGCCCCCGAACCGCGAACTTGGTGGCGCAGTAGACGTTCCCTTTGGGGTAGGCCATGTAGCCTGCGATGCTCCCGACGTTGACCACATGCCCCGAGTCGCGCGCGACCATCCCTGGGAGCAGCGCCCGCATCATGTTGAGAACGCCCTTGACGTTGGTGTCGATCATCTCGTCCCAGTCGTCGTGCTTCCCTTCGTGCACCGGGTCCAAGCCTCGGGCCAGTCCCGCGTTGTTGACGAGGATGTCGGCAGCCAGCCCTTCCCCCTCCAGCCACTCCGCGAACGCGGCCACGCCGATCCGGTCCCGCACGTCCAGCACGTAGGGGTGCGCTTGCCCGCCGTTGCCCGCAACCTCGTCGGCCAGGGCCTGCAACCTGTCGCCCCGCCGGCCCGTCGGCACCAAGCGAGCGCCGGCCTCCGCCAGCGAGCGAACGCACGCCGCGCCAATCCCCGCGGTGGCGCCCGTGACGATTGCGACCTTCCCTGCGATGCGGCTCATGGGACGGACTCCTGGAGGGTGGGCGTGCGTTGAAGGCGCCACGGTAGCCGACACCCGCCGGGCGTGGCAAGGGCGAGGAAGATGCATTCTAGTGAGGCCCCGGCGAGGAGGCCCAAGTCCTCGGCCGAATCTAGTTCAGATAAGGCGGATTGCACGCCCGCGGGGCGCGAGGGACTGCCCTGCTACTCTACTCTAGGCAAGGGCTCCTGCCGCCTGGGCCAGAAAGTCGCGGCCACTCCCGCAGTCGATGATCAGGTCGGCGACCTCGGCGACCCGCTCCAGGTCCGCTGCGCCCTCCAGCAACGCGGCAAGCCCCTCCGCCGTCTCCGAACCGAACTTCCGCCGCACTAAGCGCACCAGCGTCGCCTGCTGCTCGAGCCGGCCCTCCTCGAGTCCCTTCCGGCGAGCTTCCCGGCGCTCCGCCGCCCACCACGTATCCACGACCGGGCTCGCCAAGTCCTCCAGCTCCTGCAACTTCGCCATCTCTTCCTCCTTGGCTCCGTCTTCGATCATCGAGCTCCGCACCCACTCCACCAGCGCCCGCCTCGCCGGGCTGTCCTCCGGCAGCAGCTCCCGCAACGTCGCCAGTGCCTCGTCAAATTCGGCCCGGTCCCGTGCGTAGCGCAACCTCAACCCCGCCGTCCGGGGCGTGTCCGCCCGCGTCAGCGCCCTCGCCTCCTCCACCTCCGACACCAGAAGGAACTCGTGCCCGAGGGCGAACGGCAGGAACGCTTTCGCCTCCTCCGTCAGCATCTCCTCGAGGCGGGTCGGCGCGTCCCACGGCTTGGTCCCTACGTACACGACGATCGGCAGCACCGGCGGCAGCTTCCGCCGCTTTCGCACCTCCGGGTCCTTGGCGAGCTCCGCGTAGACCAGGGCCGTCTCCAGCAGGATCCGCACCGGCATGAGCCAGTCCACCCTGGACTGGGCCTCGAAGAGGAAGACCACGTAGAGCCACGAGTCCCGGAACGGCGCTTTCCACACCATGTCCGCGTGGCGGACGGCTCTGGACTTGCTGTCGATGTATTCGGTCGGCCCCTTCCGGAGCTTGGCGAGCTCCACGTCCGCGACGATCCTCCTGAAAACGTGCTCGCAGAGGAACTCGTCCACCATGCCCTTGTCGCCGTAGAAGCCCTTGGCGCTCTTGTCTTTCGGCTGGTGGATCGCCTTGCGACGAACCTCGTCCAAAGGAGGCGCTTCGTCTGAAAGCTTATCCTGGGACGCCTCCTCCTCGGGAGGCTTGACTGCGGGACTCCGATCTTGGGGGCCGGCGGCCGCCATGGGCGCCTCTCCTTGAGGGCGGTGGTCGGGGTGCCAGCGGCTCCGGCCGACGACGGTCTTCGGAGGACCAAGGACCGAGTTCGGGAGGCTGCCAGACTTGAGCTTCCCAAAGCGTCGCGACTCGAAGTGGGCGCTTCCATGGCTGGATGGGACGCCGTCGAATTTGGGCGCGTCGCCTGCAGCCGAAGCCACCGGAGCGACTGTCGCCCGTCCGACCGCCCGGCAACGACACCGACCGGACGCCCGCCGCCGAAGAGCCTCTCGTTGTCGGGCTTCGCTCTCTCTCCGTGTCGGCTACGTCTCTCTCCATCGCGCCGGCAACCGCGCAGGGACCGCCGCCGACGTGCGACGGCAAGGATTGCGTGGAAGACAAGTGTGGCGAAGGCTGCATCTGCAACACGCACCACAACATCTGCCTCGACAACACCTAGACACCCATGTAGCTGCGGCCGGGGTGTTGCTGCTCGTGTTTTCGCCCACATGTCCCGCCTGCGACGAGAACTGGCCCCAGTGGGATTCGCTGGTCGCGACTCAGGAAGGGCTGGGCGGCAAGATCATCGCCATCGACATCAGCGGTCGCGTCCGTGACGACTACCTTGCGGTTCACGCCGCAGACGCTCATGCTGCGCAAGGGAGAAGTGGTACGAGGCTTCACAGCCGACCAACTAGGAGAGTGCCGTGCCAAGTAACGCCAGCTGCCGATTCCTCGTTGCCGCTCCAGCCCTCTTCTCCGCAGCCCTGCTGGCCTGCGACGATGCCCCCGCCACGGATCGCGAGGCTAGCGGTTGGGCCCTCGAAGAGGAGCTCAGGCTCACTCGCACGCCCGAGCAGGAGTTCGGCCGGGTGTCGGCCGTGGCCGCCGACGGAGACGACAACATCTACGTTCTCGACTCGTTCGCCCAGCAGATCTACGCCTTCGACTCCGAGGGGACGTACTCCCACAGCATCGGCCGGGAGGGCGAAGGGCCCGGGGAGATATCGTCGTACGTGTCAGCGATCGGCGTGGGGCCCGACAACAGGATTTGGGTTCCCGACCTTCGGCCGTCCCGGATATCGCTGTTCGAGCGTGACGGCACGTTCGTGGCCGCGATTCGGAGGCACGGATTCCCGGGTACCGGTACCTGGGATCGTCCCGTAGACACCGACGGGAACTACACCGACTGGGCATTTCGGTATCCCGGGGAGGAGGCCGGGGGCACCATCGCCGAGGTGCACAGCCGTCCGGTCGTCCATCGCTGGGACGGGGAAGCCGCCGAGGCCGTCGTCGCGGACTCGTTCCCACCGTTGGAATACACGCAGGAGATGGTGCAGCTCGCTGACAGGGAAGCACCTAGGAGCTTCTTCGCCGGCCGCACTCTGTCGGCTTTGGACGGCCAAGGCGCTTTCTGGTTCGTTCACTCTCGGGACTACCGCGTGTACAGGCGGTCGCTGGAAGGAGACACGCTTCTGGTCGTGACGCTGGACGCGGAGCCGGCCCCTGTCGCCGAGGCGGATGTCCAGGCCGTCCGCGACTACTTCGCCCGTCGCCAGTCGCGCTTCGCGGAAGGCTACCTAAACGGCCTTCCAGCAGAAAAGCCGGTCGTCGCAGCCATCTTCGGCGACGGCGGCGGCAACGTGTTCGTGCTGCCCGAGACCAGCGACGTCAAGGGGGGAACGGTCGTCGACGCCTTCGGGCCGGACGGCACCTACTGGGGCCGGGCCGAGTTGCCGCAGCCCGTGGAAGGAAGACCGTTCGGATCCATTGAGGCCTATGCGACGAGCCGGTACCTGCTCCTTGCCGGCATCGACGACAGCGGCGTGCCGTACGTGGTCCGGCTCGGAATCAGGCGCCCGGACGGAGGGCGATAGTATCGAAGTGCACCTGCGAAGGCTTCACAGCCGACCAACCAGGAAAGTGCCGTGCCAAGTAACGCCGACTGCCGATTCCTCGTTGCCGCTCCAGCCCTCTTCTCAGCAGCCCTGCTGGCCTGCGACGATGCCCCCACCACGGATCGCGAGGCCAGCGGTTGGGCCCTCGAAGAGGAGCTCAGGATCACTCGCACGCCCGAGCAGGAGTTCGGCGAGGTGTCGGCCGTGGCCGCCGACGCAGACGACAACATCTACGTTCTCGACTCGTTCGCCCAGCAGATCTACGCCTTCGACTCCGAGGGGACGTACTCCCACAGCATCGGCCGGGAGGGCGAAGGGCCCGGGGAGATGTCGTCGTACGTGTCAGCGATCGGCGTGGGGCCCGACAACAGGATTTGGGTTCCCGACCTTCGGCCGCCCCGGATATCGCTGTTCGAGCGCGACGGCACGTTCGTGGCTGCGATTCGGAGGCACGGATACTCGGGTGCCCGTACCTGGGATCGTCCCGTGGACGCCGACGGGAACTACACGGACTGGACGTTTCGGTTTCCCGGGGAGGAGGCCGGGGGCACCATCGCCGAGGTGCACAGCCGTCCGGTCGTCCTTCGCTGGGACGGGGAAGCCGGCGGAACCGTCGTCGTGGACTCGTTCCCGCCGTTGGAATACATGAATGAGATGGCACAGATCGGCGGCTCAGAAAGCCCGAGAGTCTACTTCGCCGGCAGCACGCTGGCGGCTTTGGACGGCCAAGGCGCGTTCTGGTTCGTTCACTCTCGGGACTATCGCGTGTACAGGCGGTCGCTGGAAGGAGACACGCTTCTGGTCGTGACGCTCGACGCGGAGCCGGCCCCTGTCGCCGAGGCGGATGTCCAAGCCGTCCGCGACGAATTTGCCCGTTGGCCGTCGCCCCTTGCGGAAGACTACCTGAACGCCCTTCCAGCAGAAAAGCCGGTCGTCGCAGCCATTTTCGCCGATGGCGGCGGAAACCTGTTCGTGCTGCCCGAAACCAGCGACGTCAAGGCAGGAACGGCCGTAGACGCCTTCGGGCCGGACGGCACCTACTGGGGCCGGGCCGAGTTGCCGCAGCCCGTGGAAGGAACACCGTTCGGATCCATTGAGGCCTATGCGACGAGCCGGTACCTGCTCCTTGCCGGCATTGACGACAGTGGCGTGCCGTACGTGGTCCGGCTGGGAATCAGGCGCACGGGCTCGTAGGGGACAACCCGGAAAACGAGCGCCATGCCGAGCTATCCCTCCCGCCGCCTCCTGCTTGCGGTCCTGACCCCTGCGTCGGCGGGCGTGCCAGCCTGCAACAATGCCCACGACCCGGACTACGGCGCGATCGGCGGATGGACCCTGGAAGAGGAACTCGTACTCACCGGCACGCCGGAGCAGGGGTTCGGCAGGGTCCTCGCCGTGGCCGCCGACGCAGACGACAACATCTACGTTCTGGACCTGTTTGCCCAGCAGGTCTTCGTCTTCGACTCCGGCGGAGCATACTCCCACAGCATCGGGCGGCCGGGCGAAGGGCCGGGCGAGCTGTCGGACCCACTCGGCATCGGAGTGGGACCCCGCAACCGAATCTGGGTTTCGGAGCAGGGCACGGCCCGAGTGTCGATCTTCGAGAGCGACGGCACGTTCCTGGCCGCGATTCCGAGGCCCTGGCGCGGGGGCACCGGCGTCTGGGACCGTCCCGTGGACACCGACGGCAACTACACCGACTGGGCGGTCCGGTTTCCTGGGCAGGAGGCCGGGGGCACCATCGCCGAAGTGCACGAGCGTCCGGTCGTCCTTCGCTGGGACGGGGAAGCCGGCGAGGCCGTCGTCGCGGACTCGTTCCCGCCTCTGGAGTCCATGAACGAGATGGCCACGATCGGCGGCGCAGAACGCCCGATAGTCTACTTCGCCGGCGATGTGCTGTCCGCCCTGGACGGCCGGGGAGGCATCTGGTTCGTCCACTCCCGGGAGTATCGCGTGTACAGAAGGTCGCTGGAGGGCGACACGCTTCTGGTCGTGACGCTGGACGCGGAGCCGGCCCCCGTCGGGAAGGCGGACGTCCAAGCCGTCCGCGACCACTTTGCCCGTCGGCCGTTTGCGCGCTTCGCGGAAGACTACTTGAACGCTCTGCCAGCGGAAAAGCCGGTCGTCTTGGCCCTCTTCGGCGACGGCGACGGCAACCTGTTCGTGCTGCCCGAGACCAAGCGGGCCAAGGGGGGCACGGTCGTCGACGCCTTCGGGCCGGACGGCACCTACTGGGGCCGGGCCGAGTTGCCACAACCCGTCGAAGGAACGCTGCTCAGCTTCATCCCGGCCTATGCCACGAGCCGCTACCTGCTCCTTTCCGGCATCGACGACAGCGGCGTGCCGTACGTGGTCCGGCTCGGAATCAGGCGCACGGGCTTGTAGGGACGGAACCTTTCGACAGCCCTGTTTCCCGAATCGCCTTGGAGGCCCTAATGACGAATCAGCCCGAAGCCACCACGCCGCCGAGGATGTGGTGCAGGAGACTCTCAACTGCCGGAACGGCGAGAACAAGCGCTGGTTCTGGTCCACTTCGAGGGCCACTCGTACCAGGAGGCCGCGCACAAGATGGGCATCTCGCCCCAGACAATCGCCAACCACGTGACGGCGGCCCGAAAGGACTTGAGGCTGGCCCTGGCATCGTACGCCGACTTCGAGCGCTGAAGAGCCTCTTCGAGATCGACCTTCCCAATCGACCCTTGCGGTGGCACAATTAGCACTCCGCCAAACGCGGCGTTGCCACACATACCCTGTTGCTTCACCCTCGCCCCGGAGCATTCCGTTGAGCGACACCCCCGTTCGTCGTTATCGGGTCGCCGACCTCCCCAAGGAAGAGCTGAACCCCCTCATCTCCCGCAGCCTGATCACCGGCGAACGGACGATGCTGGCCCACGTCTACCTCAAGAAGGGCGCTCGCGTGCCGATGCACTCCCACGACAACGAGCAGATCACCTACGTGATCGAGGGCGCGCTTCAGTTCCGCATCGGCGACGACGGACCGCAGGCGCTGGTCGTGCGGACCGGGGAAGTCCTGCACCTGCCCAGCAACGTGCCCCACGAAGCCGTCGCGCTGGAAGACACCCTGGACGTGGACATCTTCACGCCGCCGCGGCAGGACTGGCTGGAAGGGACCGACGCCTACTTGCGGGACGCCGGCGCTCGGAGCGAGGAGCGCTAGCGTCATGGGCGGTGTCGGCAAGCTGGAGGGAAGCCCCTGGATCTGGAAGGACGGCGAGTTCATCCGCTGGGAGGACGCCCAGATTCACGTCCTCAGCCTGGCGGTGCAGTTCGCCGCGTCGGTCTTCGAAGGGGTCCGCTGCTACGAGACCGAGCGCGGTCCCGCCGTCTTCAGGCTCGACGCGCACCTGCGCAGGCTCATGGCGTCCGCCCGCACCTACCGGATGGCGCCCGAGTACACGGTGGACGAGCTGACGGACGCGACGATCGCCACAATCAAGAAGAACGAGCTGGCGTCGTGCTACGTTCGGCCTATGGTCCTGCGCGGCTACGGGTCGTCGGGGATGAACCCCGAGCACAGCCCGATCGAGACGTACATCCCCATGTGGCCTTGGGGCGCCTACCTGGGCGAAGAGGGGCTCAAGAAGGGCGTGGACGTGGGCGTGTCGTCGTGGAATCGACCCGCCCCCAACACGCTCCCCAGCGGCGCCAAGTCGGCGGGCAACTACCTGGTGTCCCAGCTGATGGTGCTGGAAGCCGTCGCCAACGGCTACGTGGAGGCGATCGGACTCGGACCCAGCGGGCTGGTGAGCGAAGGCAGCGGCCAGAACCTGTTCATGGTCGTGGACGGCGAGTTGATCACGCCGATCCTCGACGGCACCTCTCTGTCGGGGATTACCCGCCACTCCGTCATCAAGATCGCGGAGGAGATGGGGTACCGGGTTCGCGAGCAGCTGGTCACTCGCGAGATGCTCTATGCGGCCGACGAGCTGTTCTTCACGGGAACGGCGTCGGAGGTGACGCCCATCCGGTCCGTGGACGGCTTACGGATTGGCGAAGGGCGCCGGGGACCGATGACCGAGCGCCTTCAGACCCGCTACCTGGAGGTTGCACAGGGGATCGCGCCCGATCCGTGGGGCTGGGTTCGGTACGTCGGCGCCTAGTCCCAGTCGGCCCCGTCGAGGGTCAGCACCGACCCCAGAAGCACCTCCGCGCCGCGGACCACGTCCTCCGGCTCGGTGTGCTCCATCGGCGAGTGGCTGATCCCGCCCTTGCTCGGCACGAAGATCATCCCGACGGGTCCGATCTCGGCCATGCTCTGTGCGTCGTGGCCCGCGCCGGAGGGCATCCGGGAGTGGGAGTAGCCCAGCGCGTCCGCCGACGCCTCCACGATCTGCCGAAAGCGCTCGTCGGTCGGCGCAGCCAAGCTCTCGTAGAAGCGGTCGAACGCGAAGGCGACCCCGCGAGCTTCCCCGATCGAGATCGCCCGGGCTTCGATCTCGGCGAACACGCTGTCGATCTTGGCCATCGACAAGTCCCGTATCTCGAGCGAGGCTCGCACCACGCCGGGCACCACGTTGGGCGCACCAGGCTGAACTTCGATCTTCCCGACAGTGGCCACTTGGCGCCCTTCCGTAGTCGTGGCGACTTCGTGCACGGCGCGAACGAAGTCGGAAGCGGCCACCAAGGCGTCCCGGCGCTGGTCCATCGGAGTCGTGCCCGCGTGGTTGGCGACGCCGGTCGCTTCCACGTTCCACCGGCGGATGCCCACGATCCCCTCCACGACGCCGATCTGGGTTCCGGCCGCCTCCAAGTAGGCGCCCTGCTCGATGTGCAGCTCCAGAAAGCCCGCCACGGAGCCCGGTTCGCGGCGCGCTTCGGCCAAGCGGTCCGGATCCCCGCCCAGACGCGCGATCCCTTCCCGAATGGTGAAGCCGGACGCGGTCTCGATCTCCAGCTCGAACGGCGCCACCCGCCCCACCAGCGCCCGACTGCCGGTCTTCCCGCCCTCCTCGTTCTGGAAGACCACCACTTCCAGCGGATGACGCAGGGCGACGCCATAGTCGCTTAGGACGAGGGCCGTCTCGAGGGCGCCCGCCGACCCGACCTGGCCGTCGTAGCTGCCGCCCTGGGGCACCGTGTCGATGTGCGACCCGATCACGATCGGACGAGCCCCGAGGTCGCCCCCCGGTCGTCGGCCCACCAAGTTGCCGGCCAGGTCGGTGAAGACGTCCAGCCCGGCCCGGCGCATGAGGCCGGCCGCGTAGGCTCGGCCCGCGATGTCCTCTTCGCTGAAGGCGAGGCGCGTCGTTCCGCCGTCCGGCGTGCCGCCAAAGCTGCGGAAGCCGGCAAGGATCCGGTTCAGGCGCTCCCCGTCGACGCGAGGGAGCTGCACGCCCCAAGCGTCGCTCCGACCCGGCTTCGCGACCGCCAGCGCGGCCGCCGCCGCGGACGCCTTCAGGAACGTCCGCCTGGACGTGCGGGATGGTTGCACGAAAGCGACGGAAGCTAGTTCCGGTAGTTGTACAGCGCGCTCCCGTCGAACATCGTGTTGCCGTTCACGGATTCGGACGGGATCGGGCGCTGCACGACGTCCCAGTGCTCCACGATGATCCCGTCCACCACCCGGAAGATGTCCGCCGTGGCGCTGGAGTTGGGCGCCCAGTCGTTGCCTCTGTCCGCGGCGTTGAGGGTATAGTGGGACTGGACGACGACCAGTTCGCCCTCGGCCACGACCCGCTTCACGTCGGCGTGGAGCTCCGGGAACATTCCGAAGAACCCTCCGAAGAGCTCCTTCAGCCCCTCGCGTCCGTTGGGTTCGCCGGGGTTGTGGGCGATCCAGTCGGCCGCCAGGATCTCGTCCAGCACCTCCAGCTTGCGCTCGTTGACGACCTCCTGCATGTAGCGCAGGACCACGGCCTTGTTGCGATCCTCCTCGGACGGGTCGTCGGCGACGGGCGCCGGCGCGGAGCAGCCGACCGATACGGCCAGCGGGGCCACGACGAAGAGCTTGGCGATCGTTCGCATCTTGGTTCTCCCTGTGCTTGGTTCGACGAGTGATGCTCGCTTGCCGCCGTGGGCGACATCGAAAATATAGTTACGGCAACACCTTCCCGGGGTTCATGATCCCGAGCGGGTCCAGCGCCTGCTTGACGGCGCGCATCGCCGCAACCCCGGCGGCTCCGTGCTCGGCCTCCAGGTAGCGGCGCTTGCCGATTCCGATCCCGTGTTCGCCGGTGCACGTGCCGTCCATCGCCAGCGCCCGTGCGATCATGCGCTCGTTGAACCCCTCCGCCTCCGCCACCTCTTCGGGCGAGTCCATGTCCAGAACGAACGCCACATGGAAGTTGCCGTCGCCCGCGTGGCCGACGATCCCCCACGGCACCTTGGCTGCGTTCATCTCCTCGATGCTCTCCGCGATGCACTGTGCCAGCCGGGACACGGGCACGCACACGTCGGTGGTCAGCCCCCTGCCACCCGGCCGCAACGCCAGCAGGGCCGGGTACGCGTCGTGGCGAGCCTTCCACAGCCGACGCCGCTCCTCTTGCCGGCGAGCGTACCGGAACGCCGAGCCGCCCAGGCTCCGACACACGTCCTGCACGACCTCGCCGTGGGCCGTCACTTCCGCTTCGGTCCCGTGGAACTCGAAGAAGACGGTGGGCGACTCGACGTACGCCAGGCCGGAGTAGCGGTTGACGGCGCGCATCGCTGTCGCGTCCAGCAGTTCGGAGCGGGCGACGGGCACTCCCGCCTGGACCGCCTGCACGACCGATTCCACTGCTTCCGCCAAGTCCTGAAAGGCGCAGACCGCCGCCGCGACGGCCTCGGGGACCGGGTGCAGGCGGACGGCGAGCTCGGTGACGACGCCCAGCGTGCCTTCGGAGCCGACGAAGAGGCTGGTCAGGTCGTAGCCCGCCGCCGACTTCCGGGCTCGCCCGCCGGTGCGCGCGACCGATCCGTCCGGCAGCACGGCGACAAGCGAGATCACGTTGTCGCGCATAGTTCCGTAGCGGACGGTGGTCGTTCCCGACGCGGCGGTGGCGGCCATGCCCCCCAGCGTGGCGTCGGCGCCCGGGTCCACGGCAAAGAAGAGACCGGTGCCCTTGAGCTCCCTTTCCAGCTGCTGCCGGGTGACGCCGGCCTCGACCGTGGCGTCCATGTCGCCGGGGCGGACCGCCAGCACCCGGTTCATGCCGGCCAGATCGATCGAGACGCCGCCATGCACGGCCTGCACGTGGCCCTCGATCGACGTGCCCGCCCCGAAGGGGATCACCGGGACGCGGTGACGGGCGCACTCGGCGACCGCGAAGGCGACGTCGTCGGTGGAGCGGGCGAAGACGACCGCGTCGGGCGGCTGCACGGCGTGGTGGGAATCGTCCTTGCCGTGGTGGTCCCGCACCGCGGCGGCCGTAGAGAAGCGGTCGCCGAAGCGGTCCGCCAGGGCGGCGCGGAGGGGGGATGGGAGCGGCGTGGGCACGGCGGCTTCAAGCACTGTCAATAATGAGCCGGGCGACGGCGCTGGCCTAGCAGCTCGTCGAGGGGCGTGTGCTCGAACGAGCGTCGCGCACCGTGGTCGGCGACGGCTGCCAGGACTTCCTTCGCGTCCTGCTGGTTGAGCCGGCCTTTCTCGTCGAGTCGGTGGGCCAAGCGGGCTAGGACGGCCACACGGGCTCGGGGTTGGTTTACGACGGTGTCACGGCGAAGCGAAGCGGAAGCCAGTTCCGACCATGCCGCGCTGGAGTTGAGCGCCCGCAGAGCCGTCGCCTGGGGAAGTCGCCCTCCGCTGGCTTGCTCGACCTGCGCTGCGATGCGATGTCGCCACCAAGCACGAGAGAGCGGACAGTCGGTTAGCACCGAGACGTTGCCGCGGACATGCGCCAGCCCGCCGGTCCTCCGCAGGAAGTTGCGCGTCTGGGCCTCGCGCGAAGCTCGACCTGCCAGCAACACTTCGGCCAAGCGCTGGCCCGTGTAGCCGAACCGTCCCTCCTCGATCCACGCGATGTGGCACAGGAACCAGAAGAGCGGACGCGAAGCGAGGCGGGGCGGGATCGTCCGACACGCCGAGGCCAACTCCGCTTCCAGTTCGCTGGACGGACGCAGCAGATCGCCGGCGCCAAGCTGCACTCGCGACAACGGCGGCGCCCATATCCGCTCGGTGGTGCTCAGCCCCAGCTTCTTGCGAAGGAAGATGCCCAGTCCGTCCGCGCCGGCGTGAACCGCCGCAACGAGCTCCTGCTGGCGCCGACGAACCCCGGCCTTCAGCTGCGGGTCGGCGTCCCCCCACTTTCCGTGGCGATGCTGCTTGAAGACGCAGCTGCGCTGCCACTGGTCGTAACGGTCGCGGGTCTTGTCGATCAGCTGGCGGTTGAGCCGCCCAGGTCCCTCGGGCGACGAGACGGCAAGCGGCTCCAGCGCCGTGGCGACGCGGGCAGGGTCGTAGGCGTCTCCGCTGTCCCACAGAGGCATCCCCGGATAGGCGGCAAGGCGTTCTCGAACTTGCCGGGCCAGCGAGTGCTCGTCGTCCCCTGCACCCTTGCGCCCGAACAGCCGCGGGAACCAGCCGCAAGCTCCGATCAGCGCGGCGACTTGCAGCGTCCGGTCCGTCCAGATGCGCTCGTACACGTCGGGCGCCAACGAGACCGTGAACCGAAGCGCATCGGGGCCCGGATCGCCGGGACGACCCGCAGGCCGAACCTCCATCCTCCCGTCCTCCAGATCATCGTTCCGCTCGTAGGCCAGGAGCGACTCGGTCAACGCGCTGGTCCGTCGCAGAGCGCCGCGAACCAGCCATCGTCCCTTCGCTTCCTGCGGCGACGGCTCGTCGAGGGCCACAACGCCGGGCACCAGGAAGACGGCGCCGTCCACATCGTCGCACTTCCACTCCACGCGCTGCTTAGGCTCGTTGCCCGTCTCGACTCGGGCCATCAGCGTCTTGGGGCAACGCAGCTCCACGGCCCACGCCGCCCTGCCCTCGTCGATCAGCCGAATCAGCGTCGCGGGGCCGCTCAGCTTGTGCGTGATCGTTGCGCCGTGGGCGTCGAACCGGAGCACCGTTCGGTAGGCGGTGCTGGCCAAGTCCGAACGCGTCAATAGACGTCCAGGTCGGAGGCCGACGCTATCGGACCCGAGTAGCCGGCGGCCCGGATCTCGCGGATCAGATCATCGTCGGTAGCGCCCCAGTAGAGCTGGTGGTACAGGACCAAGATGCCGGGCTGGGCGCGGTTGGCGATCTCGGCCAGCTGCACGGTGGACGTGTGGGCATCGGCGTGGTACGCCTGCCACTCGGGTTCGCGGCGCTGGAACGCCTCCGCCGAGTAGACCTCGTGGACGAGCACGTCGCATCCGTTGCAGGCGGTCACCAGCGACTCGCTGGGGCGGGCGTCGCCCGACACTACGATCGTCCGGTCCGCCGTCTCAAACTTGTAGCCCAGGGGATGCGGCCACGACCCGTGAACGACGGGAACGGCGGTGACCTTCACGTTGTCGTCCTCGTAGACCAGCCCGCCCGTCGTCTCCACGACCGGGGCTTGGTAGCCGTCGGGGTTGGCCTCGCGGGGCTCCAGTCCGAAGAGGCGCATGTGGATGTCCTCCTGCCAAGCCGCCAGCACGTGCTCCACCATCAAGGCGGTGCCGGGTGGACCGAACACCCGGATCGGACCGGGCCGATCCAGCACCCACGGCGCCAAGACAAGGTCCGGCAGCCCCGTCGTGTGGTCGGAGTGGAGGTGAGTGAGGAAGACGTGGTGCAGCCTGGCGGGATCGAGGGCGGATATTCCTTGATCCCGGGCGGCGGCGGCTCGGCGCACGATCCCCGGGCCCGCGTCCACTAAATACGCCTGCTCGCCCACGACGACGGCGAGGGCCGGACCCGACCGCTCCGGATCGGGGTTGGGCGTCCCAGTGCCCAGAACGACGACGCGGGCGGCGGCTCGAACGAGTTGCTCGGGAGAGTCGGAGCGCTGGCCGGCGACCAACGGGCAGGCAACGCTCGTGGCGGCGACGGCCGCCCAGGCGGGCAGGGAACGAAATCGTCTCGTGATCGTCATGAGGGTTGGCGCCATAGTGGTCCCCGTCCAGTTGCTCCGCAAGCTCGAAGAGGCCAATGTAGCAGGCCCGAACCGCCTCAGTACGGCATCTCCCAGCCGCCAAGGAACTACCATGCGGAACCCGAACCCGCGCCTCCCGTGCACGCGATCGCTGACGGTCGCAACTATCGGACTTCTGCCGGCCTTGCTGGCGGTCC
This sequence comes from Longimicrobiales bacterium, assembly GCA_958296005.1. Taxonomy (GTDB): domain Bacteria; phylum Gemmatimonadota; class Gemmatimonadetes; order Longimicrobiales; family Gaopeijiaceae; genus CATQHQ01. Next base: position 404,793 of record CATQHQ010000002.1, on the reverse strand, counting down.
CCCAGCTGGGCGTCGACGCGCAGCAGGCCGCCGGCTCGGGTCAAGCTCTGGACGAGGAGTACACCGCGCTCGTCGCCCAGGCCACGACCGAACCGTTCTTCACCACGCCGCTGGTGGACCACCTGCCGTTCAGCGAGACGGTTCCCACGCCGCTGGATCACCTGGGCCGCATCGCCGGGGCGCCCGACGTCCTGAGCTACCCGGAGGAGGTCTACGGCTACATGCGGGCGCTGGCGGCGGCGTCTCCTCGCGTGGAGGTCGTCACGATCGGCGAGTCGGAGGAGGGCCGGGAGATCATCCTGGTCGTCGTCGGCTCGGAGGCGTCGATCGCGGGGCTGGAGGCCAACAAGGGGGCGCTCCGAGCCCTGGCCGACCCCCGGGTCACGTCCCCCGAAGAGGCTCAACGGATCATTGACGGGGCGAAGCCCATCTACTGGTCGGTGGGCGCGATCCACTCTCCCGAAACCGGCTCGCCGGAGATGTTCATGGAGCTGGCGTACCGCTTGGCGGTGGGCGAGAGCGAGTTCGTCCGGGAGATCCGCGACGGGCTCGTGTACATGATCACGCCGGTGGTCGAGCCCGACGGGCGGGCGAAGGTCGTGGACCTGCACATGGGCAAGCGGATCGACCCCGACGCCAACCTGCCCACCCGTCCCCTGTACTGGGGCAAGTACGTCGCCCACGACAACAACCGAGACAACATCGGCCAGGCGCTGGCGCTCTCGCGAACCGTCACCCGCACCTACTTGGAGTACCGGCCCACCGTCTTCCACGACCACCACGAGTCGGCCTCCCACTTGTACGCGTCCACCGGGCGCGGGCCGTACAACGCTTGGCTGGATCCGATCGTGATCAACGAGTGGAACCGCCTGGCGTACAAGGAAGTGCAGGATATGACGGCGTTCGGCGTGCCCGGCGTCTACACCCACGACTTCTACGACGGCTGGGGCGCAAACTACATGATGTGGGTGGCCCACATGCGCAACTCGATCGGGCGCTTCTACGAAACCCAGGGCGCCGGCGACGCGTCCAACCGCATCATCCGCGCCAACGTCGAGCGTCAGTGGCATAGGCCGAGCACGCCCGTCAAGGAAGTCGTCTGGAGCATCAGGAACAACGTGAACCTTCAGCAGAGCGCCGTGATGATCGCGATGCACGAGGTCGCGACCAACCGGCAGGACTACCTGCGCAACTTCTACAAGAAGTCCCAGCGTTCGGTGGCGAAGGCGCGCAACGAAGGGCCGGCGGCGTACGTCCTTCCCGCCGACGACCCGAGGCCCGGTCAGCAGGCGCGCCTTCTCAAGCTCATGGCCGACCACGCCTTCGAGGTGCACAGGGCCGACGACGAGATCAAGCTCGAAGACGCCACGTACCCCGAGGGCAGCTACGTCGTCCGCATGGACCAGCCGTTCTCGCGGGGCGCGGACATGCTGCTGGACAAGCAGTACTACAACCCGAACGACCCCCGGCCCTACGACGACGTGGGCTGGACCGTCGGCCCCCTCTTCAACGCCCGAACGGTGCGAGTGGAGGACGCGGCCGTTCTGGAGACGGAGATGACCCTTGTGGAAGCGCCTCCGGTGTTCGGCGGCGTGGAGGGCGGCCGAGGCGACGCCTTCCTGGTCGACTACAACGCCGACGCAACCCTGGCAGCGTTCCGCTTCGCCCACGACAGCTTGACGGTGATGGCTGCCGAGGCCGACTTCGACCACGACGACCGCCGCTTCCGCCCCGGGTCGTTCGTGATCCGTCAGGCCGACAACCCCGGCGCCGACCTGGCCGCGCTGCTGGACCAGGCGGGCCGTGAGTACGGCTTTACGGCGTACCGGACCCGCAACGCGCCGAACCCGCCGCTTCACGAGACCCGCACGCCCCGGGTCGCCGTCGTCCACACCTGGACCAACACCCAGGACGAGGGCTGGCTGCGGATCGCCCTGGACGAGTACGGCATCCCGTACGACTACATCTCGGTGCACGAGGTTCGCGACAACCCCGACCTTCGCCGCGACTACGACGTCGTCGTGATGGGGCGGCAGCGGGGCGACGCGATGTCGCTGGTGCGCGGCCTCCGCGCCGACGAGCCGATCCCTTGGAAGGCCACCGAGCTCACGCCCAACATCGGCCGGCAGGACTCCACCGACGACATGCGCGGCGGACTGGGGCTGGAGGGCGTCCTGCACCTGAAGCGCTTCGTGGAGGAAGGCGGCGTCTTCGCGACGATGGCGAACGCGTCGCAGCTCCCCGTCCACTTCGGCTTGGCCGACGGCGTGTCGATCCGCCAGACGCCGGGGATGTGGGCCCGGGGCGGCGTCTTCGCGACCCGCGTCGCCGACGAGGCCAGTCCGATCGGCTACGGCTACGACGATCTGGGCGTGGCGTTCAACACCGCGCCGGTCTTTGCCGTCGGAGGCGGCGGAGGCGGGTTTGGAGGCTTCTTCGGCGGCGGCCAAGGCAGCGGCGGCGCGAACCGCGACCCAGGCGACACCACCGTCCGCCGGACCGGTCGGGGAGGCGCCGACGAGGCCGACATCGTGCAGGGACGAGCCCGAGACCTCGGCGAGGCCGGCGTCGAGGAGTTCCGGGAGGCGCAGGAGGAGGACGACGACTCCCCGTCCGGCGGCGGCTTCTCCCTGGGCCCTCGCACCGACCACATCCGGGTCGTGATGCGCTACGCCGCCGACGTCGAGGAGCTGCTGATCAGCGGCGGGCTGGAGAACGGCCAAGCCCTGGCCAACGCCCCCGCGGTGGTGGACGTGCCGCTGGGCGACGGCCACATCGTGATGTTCTCCTTCAACCCCTTCTGGCGCTCCCACACCCACGGCTCCTACGCGCTCCTGTTCAACGTCCTCATGCACCACGACGCCCTGTCGGCGGATCCGGGTGCAACCGTCGCCGAAGAGGAAGGGTCGTGAGGTACGCCGCCGGCCGCTTCGGCGGACGCCGAGGCCGTCCGAGCGGCTTCGGCGGCCGTTCAAGCGGCTTCGGCGGCTTCCAGTTCCACGTCACCCCTTGGGTCAAGCGGCTCCTGGCGGCGAACGCGGCGGTCTTCTTGATCACCGTGGTGGTCGGCATGAGCCCGATGGTCGATCTCTTCGCGTTCAGTCCCAGCCGGATCCTGACCCGTCCGTGGGGGATGCTGACCTACATGTTCGTCCACGAGGGGCTCTTCCACTTGCTGATGAACCTGCTGGTCGTCTTCTTCTTCGGCCCACCGCTGGAGTCGAAGTGGGGCTCGGAGCTCTTCGTCAAGTACTACCTGATGTGCGGCTTGGGCGGGGTCTTGCTCAGCTTCGCCTTCAGCGACGCTTCGATCGTGGGAGCATCCGCGGCGTGCTACGGGCTCATGCTCGCGTTCGCGATGACGTGGCCCAACGCGCCGATCCACATCTGGGGCGTCGTGCCCGTCAAGGCCAAGTGGGTGGTGGGCTTCCTCGCGGCCCTGAGCTTCGCGAGCGCGCTCGGCACCGTCGGAGGCAGGGGCAGCGGAGACAACGTCTCCCATCTGGCCCACTTGGGCGGCGTCGTCGCGGGCTTCCTCGTCCTGAAGATCGGCTGGATGGAGCCCGGCGGCTGGACGCCGACGAGCCGAAAGACCCGTCCGCCCGGGCGTAGCGCCCACGGCAAGCAGGCGTTTCCGACGTCTGCGCGAGTCGCCGAGGTCCTGGAGCGACGGAAGGCCGAGAAGCAGGCCGCGAAGGAGCGGGCGGACCTCGACGCCACCGACGCGGTGCTGGACAAGATATCGGCCCACGGCATCGGCTCGCTGACCGATGCGGAGCGCGACCTGCTGGACCGCATGTCCAAGCGCACGCAAGCCAACTGACCGCTTGACCGGCCTGTTGCGTGGTTTCTACAATCGGAGTTCTTGCCTCCGGCCGAACCGGGGGCGCGCCTTCCCACCGCTAGACAAGCAATAGAACAGGAGGCGACATGGCCGCGGCCAAGTCGTTCAAAACGGAGCAGATCCGCAACGTGGTGGTGCTCGGGCACGGAGGAACGGGCAAGACGACCCTGATCGACGCGGTCTGCTTCGCCGCGGGAACCTCCAGGAGACGGGGCCGGATCGCCGACGGCAACGCGCTCACCATGACCACTCCCGAAGAGACGGCCCATGGGATGTCGATGCAGCTGACCGTCGCCCATGCGATCTGGGAGGGGACCAAGATCAACCTCCTCGACACCCCCGGCTACATGGACTTCGTGGGCGACGCCGTGGCCGCCGTGCGCGTGGCGGACGCCGCCCTGGTCGTCGTGACGGCCCAGTCCGGGGTGGAGGTCGGGACCGAGATGGTCTGGAAGCTGTGCGACCGGCGGGCGCTTCCCCGGGCCGTCTTCGTCTCGATGATGGACAAGCAGCACGCCAACTTCGACAAGGCGTTCCGCGACGTGAAGGAAGCGTTGGCGCCGAGCGCCGTCCCCGTGGAGCTGCCGATCGGCGAAGGCGCCGACTTCCGCGGGATCGTGGACCTCTTCACCGGCAAGGCCCGCATCTTCAAGGAGGGGACGACCTCCGGGGAGTACGACGAGGCCCCGGTACCGGACGAGATCGCCGATCAGGTCGAGGAGTGGTCCACCGAGCTCATGGAGACGCTGGCCACCACCGACGAGGAGCTGCTGGACCGCTACCTGGAGGACGGCGAGATCCCGCCCGAGGAAGCGATCGCCGCCATGGCGACAGCCGTCGCGCAGGGAGAGGTGGTGCCCGTCTTCTGCGGCGCGGCGGAACCGTCGTTCGGAGTGCGCAACTTGACCGAGAAGCTCGTTGGACTCGTCCCGCACCCCGGCCAAACCGAGATCGAGGCCACCGGCCCCAACGGCGACGCGCTGTCGCTCCGCCCCGCCGACGACGAGATCGTCGCCGCCCTCGTCTTCAAGACCAGCGCCGAGCCCCATGTCGGCGAGCTGTCGCTCTTCCGCGTCTTCTCCGGGATGGTGGCCAACGGCACCGACCTGACGAACACGACGCGCGACGCTTCGGAGCGCTTCAACCACCTGGCGGTGCCGATGGCCAAGGAGCGGGTCGAGGTGGAGGCGATCCACGCGGGCGACATCGGCGTCGTCGCCAAGCTCAAGTCGACCCACACCAACGACACGTTGGCAGCCCAGGGGGCCGAGGTCGAGCTGGCGGGCGTCGCGTTCCCCAAGCCCGACATCTCGGTGGCTGTGCGGGGCGCGGCAAGGGCGGACGAGGACAAGCTGGGCGAAGCCCTGAGCCGGCTTCACCAGGAGGACCCGACGTTCTACGCCGAGTTCAACCCGGAGCTGCGCCAGACGATCGCGCGGGGGATGGGCGAGCTGCACCTGGGCGTGCAGTTCGAGCGCATGAAGCGGAAGTACGGCGTCTCGGTGGAGACGGAGCAGCCCCGGATCGCCTACCGAGAGACGATCACCGCCACCGCCGAGGGCCAGGGACGCTTCAAGAAGCAGACGGGCGGCCGAGGCCAGTTCGGCGACTGCTGGGTGCGCCTGCGGCCTCGGGGGCGGGGCGAAGGGTACGAGTTCTCCAACTCCATCAAGGGCGGCGTGATCCCGTCCAAGTACGTCCCCTCCGTGAACCGAGGCATCCAGGAGGCCGCGACCAAGGGCGTGGTGGCCGGGTACCCCTTGGTCGACTTCGAGGCCGAGTGCTACGACGGCTCCTACCATGCGGTGGACTCGTCGGACATCGCCTTCAAGGTGGCCGGCTCCTACGCCTTCAGGAACGTGGCCGAGAAGGCCAGGCCCGTGATCCTGGAGCCGATCGTCGAGGTGACGGTGACCGCGCCCGACGAGTACCTGGGCGACATCATGGGCGACCTGAACAGCCGCTCGGCCAAGGTGCTGGGCATGGAGCCGCGCGGCGGCAGGACCGTGATCCGCGCCGAGGTCGCCCAAGCCGAGCTCTACAAGTACGCCTCCGCGCTGCGGTCGATCACGCAGGGCCGGGGCCACCACACCCGCAAGCACCTGGGCTACGACGTGGTCCCCCCCATGCGGGCGGCCAAGATCAAGGAGGAGGCCCAGGAGCGGGAGGAGGCGTGAGCAGAGGGTGAGCGGCCCGGCGGTTCTCTCGGTGCTGGCGGTGCTAACGGCGCCCAGTCCCGCCAAGTCGCCTCAAGAACTCCTGGAGCTGCGCCTGGATTATCGCATAGGCGCCGAACAGGATCCTGATTGGACGCTCGGTCCGGTCGGCGATGCGCTGCTCGGACCCGACGGGGAGCTGTTCGTCGCCCAGCCGGATCTTCCCGAGATCGTGGTCTTCGACGACACCGGCAGGCCACTGGAGCCGATCGGCGGTCGAGGGCAGGGCCCCGGAGAGTTCATGAGCCTGCTGTCGATAGGCACGCGGGGGAACGATCTCTTCGCGAGCGACCCCGCGCAGATGCGCGTTACGACGTTCAGCTTCGACGGCGATCTTGTGGACTCCAAGCGGTGGCGCTCGGAGATCCCGCCGACGAGATCGGGCGCCTTTCTGTTGCTTCCGAACTCGCCGTTGGTCGTCTTTGCAGATGGGTCGGCACTCGTCCGGCCGAACTTGGTAGCGATGGCAACTGCCCCTGCGGTTGGGCAAAGCGAGGATCGCCTTCGCATTCCGCTGTTGAGAACTGATTCGATGGGAACCGTCTTGGACACCATCGCATGGGAAGAGCCTGCCAGTAGTTCGGTCGGCATCAGACATAGGGGTGCCGTCTACAGCATCGTCGCTCCGTTCGAGGCAACGAGCATGACCGCTGTTGGACGAGGCGGTACCGGGGTCGTCGTGGCATCGACGGGCGTCAACGGCCAGCAGGGGAGTAGCAGAGCGACTCTTGTTCGAATCGAGCCCACCGGCGACACGGCGTTCACTCGCGCGTTCGATTATCCGGCAGTGCCGCTCACGGCGGAACACGTTGGCCGGGTGCTTGCCGAAACAGATGTGTTTCCCGGCGGTTCGGACGAGGTGCCGAGCGGGTTGGAGTTCGAGGACGAGCTCAGAAGAAACGGCTTGATCCCCCAGTACCTGCCGCCGTTTGCGGGACTGTTCGTGGGTCAGGACGGATCGATATGGGTTCGTCGCGAGGCAGAGCGCGCGGGCGTCGTGGACTACACCCTGCTGGACGAGGACGGCGGTTCGCAAGGCACAGTTCGGCTGCCGCGCGAACAGCAAGTGATCGCGGCCAGAGGATCGATCTTCGCTACCGCAGAGGAGAGCAGCCTAGGCGTCCCGGTGTTGCGACGCTACGGCATCGTTCCCTGACATGCTCCGAGCCGCGTCGCGGCTTACCTTTCGTGCCATGACCCCTGCCCTGTCGCGCTCCGTCGAGGACTACCTGAAGGTGATCTACTCCCTGAACGAGCAGGGAGACGCCGCCGGGACCAGCGACCTGGCCCGGATCCTCGAGGTGCAGCCCGCGTCGGTCAGCGGCATGGTCCGTCGCTTGGCCACCGACGGCCTGCTGGAGCACGAGCCCTATCGGGGCGTCCGGCTGACCGCCACGGGCGTCCGGGAGGCGTTGCGGGTTCTTCGGCGGCACCGGGTCATCGAGTCCTTCCTGGTGGAGCGCCTGGGGTACTCGGGGAGCGAAGTCCACGAGGAGGCCGAACGGCTGGAGCACGCCGCTTCCGATCGCCTGGTGGACCGAATGGCCGACGCGTTGGGCAACCCGACGACCGACCCGCACGGAGCTCCGATCCCCCCGCCCCACGGCGAGATCGCTCCTTCCTCGGGGCGCAGGCTCGAGTAGGAATGCGCGTGACAGTGGGACGAGGGTGGGACTATACTTGAAGGCTTTCCCCCGTCCCTTCCACCGACACAGGACAACCTCCATGACGACCCCTAGCCGCGCCCGCCCTCTGACCGCTGTCGCCTTCGCGGCCCTGGCTTGCGCCGGAGGAGACGAAGGCGACGCCGCCGCCGCTCCCGCCGACGAGCCGGCCTCCGACCTCCTCCTCGACCCCGCGGCCCTGGCCGAGACGGCGCCCGAGAGCTTTCGCGCCCGCTTCGAGACCTCCAAGGGCACCTTCGTCGTGGAGGTGGTCCGCGCGTGGTCGCCCAACGGGGCTGATCGGTTCTACAACCTGGTCAAGAACGGCTTCTACGACGACGTGCGGATCTTCCGCGTGATCGACGGCTTCGTGGCCCAGTTCGGACTCCACGGCGACCCGGCGGTCTCGTCGGCGTGGCGCAACGTGGCGATCTTGGACGACCCGGTCGTCGAGTCCAACGTCCGGGGCACCGTGACGTTCGCCAAGAGCAGCGCGCCCAACTCGCGCACCACTCAGATCTTCGTCAACTTCGGCGACAACAGCCGCTTGGACGAAGACGGCTTCTCGCCGTTCGGCCGGGTCGTGGAAGGGATGGACGAGGTCGTGGACCAGTTCCACTCGGGCTACGGCAACAACGTGTCGCAGGGCGGCTTGGCGACGCAGGGCAACGCCTACCTGAACGAGCGCCACCCGGAGCTGGACCACGTCGTCACGGCTACCCTGGTGGACCCAGCAGGCAACTAGGGCTGAACTAGGGACGGGACTGGGGCACGTGAACGGTCCGGCGGACCTGCGCATCAGCCTGGGCGCCGAAGAAGAGTTCTTTCTGGTCGATCCGGCCACGCGGGACATCCTGACCTCGCCTCGGCCGGGCATCTTCGCGGAGTGCGAACGCAGAATCGCTCCTCACAAGGTCACCACCGAGTTCCTCCGGTCCCAGATCGAGACCAACACGGCGGTGTGCGCGTCGGTGGCGGAGCTGGCCGACGCCATGCACGAGACCCGTCGCGTGGTGGTCGAGGCGGCCGAACAGCACGGCGCCGCGGTAATGGCGGCGTCCACCCACCCCTTCGCGGCGTGGACGGACCAGCTGGTTACGCCGCGGGAGCAGTACCGGGACTTCGAGATCGTCTATCAAGAGTCCCTGCGACGGTTTCTGGTAGGCGGCATGCACATCCATGCCGGCTTCGGCGACGCAGACTCGCGGATTCGGATCATGACCGCGATCCGCCGCTACCTGCCGCTGCTCCACTCCCTGTCGGGGTCGTCGCCGTTCAACGAAGGCCGGGAGACCGGCTTCAAGTCCTTCCGGCTCAACTTGGTCGGCGCGCTCCCCCGCACCGGCTTGCCCGGCCCCATGTGGTCGCGGGCCGAGTTCGACGAGCTGGTCGAACGGTACCGGCAACTGGAGTTCATCCAGACCGCCAGCGAGCTGTGGTGGGACATCCGGCCGTCCCACAGCTTCCCGACGATCGAGCTCCGAATCTGCGACGTGTGCACACGTCTGACCGACGCCGTGAGCATCGCCGCGCTCTACGCGTGCCTCGTTCGGTGTCTTCTTCGCCGGGACCGGGACGGCAAGCTGCCCCCGGAGCCACCGCTCGAGATCATAGCCGAGAACCGTTGGATCGCCCAGCGCTACGGGGTCTTGGCATTTCTTGGGGACCTCCGGGGACGGGGCGACGCCGACGACGGCGCCCGCGGCGGCGGTCGGATCGACGTGGGGGACCACGCCGCCCGTCTAGTGGAGGAGCTGTCCGAAGACGCCTGCGCCCTCGGTTGCGAGACGGAGCTGTCGCACGCCCTTCGCATCGTCCAAGAGGGCAGCGGCGCCGACCGCCAGATCGACCACTACCGACTTCGCCGCTTGGAAGGCGACGACCACGACCAGGCACTGCACTCCGTCGTGGACCTGATCCTGGCCGAGACGCGGGACGGGACGGCGTAGCCGGCGGCTCCGAAACAGCGCGCCGGCCCGCCGTCCGCCCAATCAGCCGTCGGTGGCAGGCCTCGGCGCGCCTCCGTGCTCCTCAAACCACTTCATCAGGTAGAGCTGGGTCCGCATGAAGTTGGACGGCTTGGAGCCGGTCCCGTGGTACTCGTCGTGGAACCGGATCATCTTCGTCGGCACGCCCAGCTGCTTCAGCGCCTGGTAGTACTCCTCCGTCTGGGCCATCGGCGTCCGCAGGTCCAGCTCGCCGGTCATGAGGATCGTCGGCGTCGTCACGTTCTGCACGTACATGAGGGGCGAGTGCTCCAGGTACTTGTCCGGGTTGTCCCAGGGGTAGCCGTGGTAGCGGTAGTAGCCCCACACCGTGACGTCGGCGTTGCCTGCGAAGCTCATCCAGTTGATGACCGGGCAGCGGACGCCGGCCGCCGCGAACCGGGTCGTGTGGCCGATCACCCAGCTGGAGAGGACCCCGCCGCCGCTGCATCCGGTCACGTACATCTGGTCCTCGGCGACGTAGCCCCGCTCGATCAGCGCATCGACGCCCGCCATCAGGTCGTCGTAGTCCACCGACGGGTAGCCGTTGTCGATGGCGTTGCCGAAGTCGGTGCCGTAGCCGGTGCTGCCCCGGGGGTTGGTGTACAGGGTCACGTACCCGTTGGCGGCGAAGTTCTGGTAGGGGTAGCTGAAGCCGACGTTGTACATCCCGTGGGGACCGCCGTGGATGTGCAGGATCAGCGGATACTCGCGGCTCGGATCGAAGTCGGGCGGCTTGACGATCCAACCCTGCGCCTGCGTCCCGCCGGTCGACTCGTACCATATCTCCTCGACCTCTCCCAGCCGCTTCCCGGCCAGCACGTCGGCGTTGACTTCGGTGAGCTGCCGGATGGCGCCCGAGCCGTCCAAGTCGTAGGCCACCACGTCGCCGGGCTCGTGGGGCGACGTCAGGGTTCCCACGGCCCGTCCGCCCTCGGTCGCCGAGGACAGCGACAGCATGTGCATGCCTTCCGTGACCTGCCGAACGTCCCCCGACGGGGTCGCGAAGTGCACGTTCATCGTTCCCCGGTCGCCGGCCGTGAAGTGCACGCCGCTGGAGTTCGAGGCCCAGTGGAGGGCGCCCACGTCCCTGTCGAGACTCCCCGACACGAGGCGCGGGTTGCCGCCGTCGGCGTCCATCATGTACAGGTCGGTGGTCTTGTACGTCTGGGAAGTCCAGGGGTAGCCCACGTAGGCGATCGCGCGTCCGTCGGGCGACACCTTGGGCTGGCCCCACGGTCCCTTCTCGGATGTGAGCTGCCGGACCTCACCAGTGGCCAGCTCCATCGCGTACACGTGGGACTCCCGGTAGCGGTTGTCCGCGTCCTCCATCAAGCCGTCGAAGACCAGCGTGCCGCCGTCGGGCGTGAGGTCGTAGCCCACATTGCCGACGCCCGACACGAAGGTGGCGCCAGCGTTCCACGAGCCGCTGGTGAGCTGCTGGGCGGTGCCGCCGTCGCTGGGGACCCGGAAGAGGTGCGTGAAGCCCTCCTCGAGGAAGCCGATCCGGTCGAAGCGGTAGTGGACGCGGTCCACGATCCTGGGCGTCGGCGTCCAGGTGGCGCCTTCCGGGGCTGGCGGCAGGTCGATCGGCCAGGGCTCGGACTCGGGGACGAAGCGCTGGAAGTAGATGTACCTCCCGTCGGGCGACCACTTGAAGTTGGAGGGCGCCTCGGTCTCCCGGGTGACTTGGCTCGTCGCGCCCTCCGCGTCCATCCAGCGGACGTAGATCTGGGGACCCGCGGGGCCGCCGTCGCCGCCGGGCGCGACGAAGGCGAGCCGCGTGCCGTCGGGCGACCATCGGGGGCTCGACCCCTCCAGCAGGAAGCGGTTCCGCTCTCCGCCCGCGTTCATGATCCAAACCGCCGACCCGAACCGGTCCTCCATCTTGTCGACCCACGATCGGGTGTAGACGACCTGGCTTCCGTCCGGCGAGATCTGTGGGTCGGACACCCGTTCCATGTCCAGGTAGTGGCCCACCGTGAGCATGTCGTCGGCGGGGGTCTCCTGGGCGACGCCCTTGGCCGGGGCGACCCCGACGGCGGCCAGGGCGCTGGTCGCGACCAAGCCGAGGGCGGCCATAGTGGCGGTGGCGGTGGCGGGTGCAAGCCTCGTCCTCATGGATTCCTCCTGAATCGCGGGTGTGGCGCTTCGTGGCGGCGCTGGGGGCTAATCGTAGGACTCGCCGGGCGACTTGGCGAGAGCGCAGCGACTCGGCAGCCCGGCTTTGGGGGCGCCCGCCGGCACGGGACGTTGCTCGGCGGTCTCGCCGGTGCGACCTTGACCCCCATGCGCCCCTCGCGTCGCGTTCGTGTTCACCTCGTGGACGGCACTTACGAGCTCTTCCGCCACCACTTCGGCGCGCCGAAGGCGACGGACGCCGCTGGCCAACCGGTGGGGGCGGTTCGCGGCGTCGTGGGCTCTCTGCTGGCGTTGCTGGAGCGGACCGCGACCCACATGGCGGTGGCGACGGATCACGTGATCGAGTCCTTCCGCAACGATCTGTGGCCGGGGTACAAGACGGGCGACGGCATCGACCCCGACTTGCTCGCCCAGTTCCACCCGCTGGAGGACGCGCTTCGGGCGATGGGCGTCCCCGTGTGGCCCATGACGGAGATGGAGGCCGACGACGGGATGGCGTCGGGGGCGGCGCTGGCGGCTCGCGACCACCGGGTGGAAGTCGTGTACTTGTGCACGCCGGACAAGGACTTGGCCCAGTGCGTGGCGGGCGATCGCATCGTCCAGTGGGACCGGCGTCGGAACGAGCTTCGGAACGAGGCCGGAGTCGTGGAGCGGTTCGGCGTGCGCCCGGCCAGCATCCCCGACTACCTGGCGCTGGTCGGCGACAGCGCCGACGGCTTCCCCGGGCTGCCCGGATGGGGCGCCAAGTCCGCGGCGGCAGTGCTGGGCCGCTACGGGCGGCTGGAGGAGATCCCGGACGACCCCGGCCAGTGGGACGTGAAGGTTCGGGGCGCCGAGCGGCTGGCGGCCACCCTGCGGGAGGGACGCGAAGCCGCGTTCCGCTTCCGCGAGTTGGCAACGCTCCGCGAGGACGCCGCGCTTGGGAGCGGCGCGGCACTCTTCGACGATGTGGACGAGCTGCAGTGGCAGGGGGCGCTGCCGGAGTTCCAGGCGCTCTCGGCGGCGATGGGAAGGCCGGCGCTGTGGCACCGGGCGGAGCGCCTCCGGGAGTCGCGAGGGCGGCCTTCTCGGTAAGCCCTTGCGGTGGAGACAGCATTCCGGGGGCTTGGCGTGTCCGTAGTGCGTCGCCCAACGACGACAAGGACCCCCGGATACGAGAGGACACCCAAGATGACGCATCGCACCAGACCGACGACGAGAGCGCGCTTCCTGCTACCTGCCGTGCTGGCGGCAGCGGTCGGGGTGGCCGGATCGGCTGCCACCCCCCTCGACGCCGCCGCTCAGCGTGCCGGCCCGGGGATGGCGGGGGCGTTTCGCAGCGAGGGCCAGCGCCTGTGGACGCAGCTCGACCAGCGTTTCGACGAGTTCGCCGAGACGCTGTCTCTTACCGACGTCCAGTCGGGCTTGATGGAGATCGTCGTCGAGGACTTCCGGCTGACCAACGAGGACGCGCTGGAGAGGCTCGCCGCCATGACGACCGAGATGCGCAGCCTCATAGGAGGCGGCAGGCCCGACCGGACGGCAATCGCAGGGATCGCCGAGAAGCACGGAAACCCGGTCCAGGAGCTGGTCCCCGCCTTCCAAGCGCTGAAGGCCGACGTCGCCGACTTGCTCGAGCCCGAACAGGCGGAGGTGCTGAACCGGCTTCTGGCCCAGCGCCCGAGGCGGCCCCCGCCTCTCCGCTAATTGCTGAGCCATCGGCTCCGGCCTATCTTGAGTCCAGGCCAACGGTCGGTTCGACCACCGAGTTCACTCCTCCACGCTGGGAGCCATCGTGCCGATCCTGGAGTTCAAGGGCAAGTATCACGTCTACGCTCATCATCTGTCGGTCCCCTTCCGCCCCTTGGTGCCGGACCCCAAGAGCTCCCTAGCCTCCGCCGACGAGAGTGAAAACCTGATCATTCACGGCGACAACCTTCACGCCCTGAAGGCTTTGTTGCCGCGATACGCAGACCGCGTGAAGATCGTCTACATTGACCCGCCCTATAACACAGGCAACGAGCGTTGGATATACAACGACAACGTGAACAGTCCGGCGATGAGAGAATGGCTGAAGCAGCAAAGTCCGGTCGACGACGAGGACTTGGAAAGGCACGACAAGTGGCTTTGCATGATGTGGCCGCGGCTACAACTGCTTCGGGAGTTGATGGCCGAAGACGGAATCATCTTCGTGTCCGTGGACCAGAACGAACAACATCACTTGAAGCTGATGATGGACGAGATCTTCGGCGAACACAACTTCTTTGCACTCTTGACGAGGCGAGCAATGCACACGGTTCGCAACTCGAGCAAGGACTTCAACCTGAACGCCGACTACGTCATGGTGTACGGAAAAGATAAATCGTGGTTTGCGAGGGACAAGAGCCGGTACATCCGTCAACTAGTGGACAAGTCGCAGAATTACCCTCACGACGACCACGATGGCCGAGGCCGCTACAAGCTGGATCCCCTCCACGCAAGAAACTTCTACGAGCCATACGAGTTCGCGTTCGAGAATGGGGTGACTTGGCGGCCACCGAGTGGCAGTTTCCCTAGGTATTCTCCCGAAACGCTGCGTTGCATGGAGCGAGACGGCCGAATCAGCTTTTCCGGGGGCAAGCCAATGGCGAAGCGCTACCTAGCGGAGGTGCAGGAAGGGCGTCCGCCCGATGCGATTCTGGACGATAAAGTGGTCCGCTTCAACGCCACTGGAACGAGCGAACTCCGCGGTATCTTCGGTGTTGCGAGCGTATTTCCGCAACCAAAGCCCGTCGCGTTCATCCGGTTTCTGATCGAGATCGTGCGCCGGGACGACGCTCTCGTCTTGGATTCCTTTGCCGGGAGCGGCACGACTGCCCACGCCGTCCTTGACTTGAACAAAGCCGACGGCGGCAACCGCTCTTTCATACTGGTAGAGTGCGAAGAATACGCCAAGTCCGTCACGGCGGAGCGTGTTCGCCGCGTCGCCCAAGGCGTGCCGGACGCCAAGGACAAGACGCTACGCAATGGACTGGGAGGCTCATTCACCTACTGCACGCTCGGCAAGCCGATCACTCCGGAGGGGTTGCTGACCGGCGAGGCGCTACCGACCTACTCCGCTCTTGCAGCCTACCTGCTGCACACGGCGACGGGGATCTCCACCGGACCGGATGCCCTTGCGCCGATGAACAACGACGGTCTGTTCCATGAAGACGATGAGGCCGACTACTACTTGCTATACAAGGATGACCTGGAGTGGCTTCGCAGCCACGACGCCGTGCTGAACGACCAACATGCCTTGCGCATTAGGGCTCGCACCCGCAAGAAGTCACACAAGAAGGCGATCGTGTTCGCTGCCGGCAAGTACCTTGGCCAGCGGGAGCTGACCGACTGGGGCATCGTCTTCTGTCAACTCCCCTGGGAGCTCCACCGTGCCCGATAGGGAGGGAGGCAACAAATGGAACTGAAGGACTACCAGACCGGCGTGCTGGATCGCTTTGGTCGATGGTTGGATGCGCTGAAGGCTGCCCAGAAACAATCCGAGAAGCTTGTTGCGGCCCTAGGAGAGGGAGCCAGCGGCGGGGTGGCCGACGCCATTCGGAACTATCCCAAGCTCGCCTGGCAAGAGTTGGCCAAGTCGGGCGAAGTTGCAACCGCCGCAGGCAGGTACGTGACGCGAACCGACGGGACAGGCCGCTCCATTCCTCACGTGTGCCTCAAGGTTCCGACGGGAGGGGGCAAGACCTTGCTCGCAGCCTCGGCGCTCGAACGCCTCAACCGTCAGACTGGGCTCACGCTGTGGATCACGCCGACCAAGGCCATCTACCGGCAGACGAAGGAAGCGTTGTGGAATCGGCAGCATCCCTACCGTCAAATGCTGGAGCGGGCTAGCGGCGGTAGGGTCAAGGTCTTGGAGAAGGACGAGCCGTTCAACCGAGGGGACGTGGCCAACTACCTGTGCGTGATGCTGCTCATGCTTCCCGCCGCCAACCGCAGGAAAGGCCGGGACTTCTTGCGCATGTTCCGGGACTCGGGACGCTACCCGACTTTGTTTCCCGACGGCGACGACTTGGGAAGCGACGCTCGGCTGCTGAAGACTCACCCGGACCTTGACCGAAGCGCGGAAGGATTGGTCAAGCACAGTCTGTTCAACGTCTTCAAGATGCAGCGTCCTGTCGTCGTGCTGGACGAAGCCCACAAGGCGTACGGCGCGAGGAAGAGCGAAGCCAACGCGGAGTTCGTCAGTTCGGTCAACCGGCTCAACCCTAGCTTGGTCTTGGAACTGTCGGCCACGCCCAACCGCGGTATCAGCAACTTGCTGGTGGACGTCACGGGCGTAGAGCTGAAGGCCGAGGAGATGATCAAGCTGCCGGTGCGGGTGGAGTCCTTCGTGGGCGCTGAATGGCAGCACACGTTGGCGCAGGCCAGCGAGGAACTACGGCGGCTGGAGGCCGAGGCTCGGGCGCTGCAGGCCAGCGACGGCCGCTATATTCGGCCGATAGCGGTGGTGCGCGTGGAGCGGACCGGAAAAGACCAGCGAAGCTCTGGGCGCATCCATGCGGAGGATGTGCGCGAATACCTGATCGACCTTGGCGTTCCTGCCCGCGAAGTCGTGGTCAAGTCGGCCGAACAGGACGAGCTTGCCGGCGTCGACTTGCTTTCCAAGTACTCGCCCATTCGCTGGATTATTACCAAAGCCGCGCTGATGGAGGGCTGGGACTGTCCCTTCGCCTACCTGCTCGTCATGCTGGACAACACGACGGCGCAGCGTGCGCTGACCCAGCTTGTGGGCCGTGTCATGCGGCAGCCGCACGCCCGGCGCACCGGACGAGCCGCTCTCGACCAGTGCTATGTGTATTGTTGGAACGTTCGCGTGGGCACTGCTGTTGTGCAGGTCAAGAGAGGCCTCGAAGCGGAGGGCTTGACCGGAATCTCCGAAGACGTTGCCGCCGCCGGAGAAGAGGTGCGGCACATAACGATCGAACGCCGAGAACGATTTCGCGACAAGGACATCTTCCTGCCTCTCGTCCTGCACAAGCAAGACAAGGATTGGGGAAAGCTGGACTACCGGCGGCACATCCTGCCCTTCATCGATTGGGACGCGCTAGACGTCTCCACGCCCGGCGACAGCGTACCCGAAGTTGTCGGACGCCAGTCGGCCACAGTGGACATCGGAAGCACCGCCACTGCTCCCCAGGGGACGCAAGAGATCCCCATCGACAGGACCCTGGAGTTGTCCTGGTTCGCTCGACGATTGGCGGACACCGTGCCGAACACGTGGCAAGCGGCTCGCGTGGCGCAGGCGACCATCGACAAGCTGCGGAACTCCGGGCAGTCCGACGACGATATCTTCGACCGGCGGACATACATCGCGTTCGCCTTGCGACGCAGCATCGCGGACGCGATCGAGGAGCAGGCGGAGAAGGTCTTCCGAGAGAAGCTTCGCCTCGGCGACATCCGGTTCGACCTCGAGGCGGGGAAGCCCAACTTCCGCATGGTGAACAGCTACGAGATCGCTCTAGCCAAGGACGACGCTGGCATCCTCGCGCGCAATGACGGCAAGTCGATTCAGATGAGCTTGTTCGAGCCAGTCTACGAGCGTCACTTCGACAGCGACCTGGAGCGCAACTTCGCGCGCTACCTCGACGAGCAGCGGGCGTTGCAGTGGTGGCACCGCATCGCAGTGCGCCAGCAGGACGAGTACTACTTGCGGGGATGGAAGAAGGACAGGATCTGGCCCGACTTCGTCGCCATGGCCAGCCGGCCGGGACCGTCGCACGTCTTGGTCTTCGAAACCAAGGGCCAGCACCTGCGCGACAACCCCGACACGGACTACAAGCGCCGAGTGCTGGACACGCTGGAGGGCGCCCTCAACTGCGGAAGGATGGTCGTGCGCGACGGTCCCACCCGGGGCACGTTTCGGCTGGTCTTCGACGAAGCGGAGTTCGCCGAGGCGCTCGCAGGGTTCGGCGATTGAGTCCAGCCGGTCACGACGTCGGCGCGCCGCCCACCGTCTTCAGTATCCACTCGGCGATCAGCTCCATCGACTCCACGGACCATGTCTCGTCGATCGACGCGTACTCGCTGGGCGAGCCGGTCTCGGCGTGCTGGAAGAGGTGGTTGTGGTCCGGGAGAGCGTGGATTTCGTAGCGATCGTTGCCTCCCCGCTTCAGGGCCGCCTCGATCTCGCGCAGGTTCTCCTCGAAGGGGACTTGAAGGTCCTTTTCGCCGTTGACCGCTAGCACGGGCACGGTGACCCGCTCCAGCGACTCGGCAGGGTCGTAGGTCAGGAAGTACCGGAACCAAGGCGTGCTCAGCTGCGCCGCCTGGGCCGTCGCCACGCGCTCAAGCGAGGCTTCGTCGGTGACCCCGGCCCGGGCACGTTCCTCGTCGGTGGCCTCCTCCAGCGCTGCGCGCACCAGCGCTTCGACCTCTTCGGTTGCCCGCGCCGGGTCCTCCTCCGTCTTGAGTACTTCGAAGAAGGCCCGCTGCTGCTGCTCGGACTTGGCGATCGTCTCCTCCGACGCGCCGTTCGCCCGGGCGATCAGGGCGCCCTGGGCGTAGAGGATGCGCTCGCCGGTGACGCCGGTGCCGGCCATGAGGACGATGAAGGACACGTCGTCGGACTCCGCGGCGACCATCGGCGCGATCAGCCCGCCTTCCGAGTGGCCCGCCAACCCGATCTTGCCCGGATCCACGTCGTCCCGGCCCTTCAGGTAGGCGACGCCCGCCATCGCGTCGGAGGCGAAGTCGCGCGACGTGGCCGACGCGAAGTCGCCGGTGGAGTTGCCCACGCCCCTGTCGTCGAAGCGCAGGACGGCGATTCCGCGCCGGGTCAGGTGGTCGGACAGGACGAGGAAGGGGCGGTGTCCCATCAACGCTTCGTCTCTGTCCTGGGGTCCGGAGCCGGAGATGAGGATCACCGCCGGGAACGGGCCGCCGGCGTGGGGCCGCGTGAACGTGCCTGCCAGCGCGTGGCCGCCGTCGGGGTTCGGGTAGGTCACGTCCTCCGCGTGGTAGGGGAACGGCTCCTCGGGATCTTGGGGCCGGCGGTTCGCGGGCGCTGGTGCCGGCGGCTCGCCGTCGGGGGTGCGCTCCAGATGCAGCGGCAGGGCGTTGCCCATCTGCGTGAACGTACCCTCGATCCTCGTCCCGTCCTCCGTCAGGGTCCCCTCGAAGGATCCGCCGATCGTCGGCATGGAGATCGACAGCACGCCCGCCGGGTCGACCACGATCTCCTCCACGGGGATCGCGGCGTTGCCCTGGTCCACCGAGAAGAACGCAGCTGCGAGGCCGCCGTCGGCCTCCAACGTCATTTGGAGACGCAGCCGCAGCGTGACCCCCGCGTCGATCGCGCCGTCCCAGGTACCGACAAGGCGCTCGACGGCCTGGTCGTCGGGGCTCGGGTCCGGAAGCTGGGCCCGGGCCTCGCCCTGGCGCCCCACCGGCACCAGAAACGCAAGCGCCAGCAACGGGGCCACTACTCGCTCGGTTCTCTTCGTCGCCATGTTCATCCGCACTCTCCGTGTTCGTCTGCACTCGCCTATTGCCGGGGACTCGCGCCCCGGCGGCTTACTCGTCCTCTCCCCCTTACGTCCGCACGACCTCTACCCTTCCCTTCCCGAAGACCCCTTCCAGCGCTCTCAGCACCGTGCGCTTGGGCGACACGTTGATCGAACGGGACCGCAGGTGTGCGCGACCGTCCCCGTTCCCGTCCTCCACGACGAGCTCCACCGGCGCCCCCCCGGGGCTCTCGGCCATGAGCGCGCGGGCCGTGGCGAAGGCGTCGTCGGGGAGCTGCGCACCCCACGCGAGGGCGATCCGCACCGCTAGGCGACCGCTGTCGGGCACGCGCTCCATCGGCTCGGCGCCGTCGAGGAAGACGGGCGGATCGTCTTCGTCCCGCTCCCGGTCGCTTACCTTGCCGCGCAGGAGCACCACGGCGTCGGGCACGAGGAGCTCGCGATGGGACTGCCAGGCGTCGCGGAACGCCAGCACCGTGGCCGTCCCGGCAAAGCCCTCGACGGTGATCTTCGCCCACTCGGAGCCGTCCCGCCGGGAGACCTGCCGCGCCACGGCGGTCACCACGCACGCGAGCTCCACCGATTGGCCCAGCTTGTTCTTCAGCGCCTCCGAGCCCGCTTCGTCGAACGCCCGCGCCACGTTCCGCCAGCGGTCCAAGGGGTGGCCCGAGATGAAGAACCCCAGCGCCTCCTTCTCCCGCTTCAGCCGCTCCCGCTCGCCCCACTCGGGCACCGTGGGCAACTTGAGCGCAGGGCGCGGGGCCGCCCCGCCCCCTTCGCCGAAGAGCGACGTCTGGCCCGTCTCCACCTCCTCCTGGCGTGCCGACACCTCGCCGTAGGCGGCGTCCAGTCCCTGATGCAGCTGGTTCCGGTGCCCGAACGAGTCCAGCGCGCCGGACGCGATCAGCGCTTCGCACGCCCGCTTGTTCAGCGCCCGCACGTCGGTGCGCTCCAGCAGGTCGAAGAGACCTTCGAACTGCCCGCCCTCCGCCCGCGCGTCCAAGATCGACTGGACCGCCGCCGAGCCCACGCCGCGCACCGCTCCCAACCCGAACCGGATCGTCTTGGCGCCGACGACCGTGAACTTCCAGCCGCACTCGTTCACGTCGGGCGGCAGTACCTCCAGCCCGTCCTCCAATCCCGGCACGTGGCGACCCAGCTCCCGGCACTCGCCCATGTACTTGACCACATCGTCCGTCTTGTCCAGCACCGACGACAGCAGCGCAGCCATGAACTCGGCCGGGTAGTGCCGCTTCAGCCACGCGGTTTGGTAGGACAGCAACGAGTACGCGGCGGAGTGGGACTTGTTGAAGCCGTATCGGCCAAAGGTCTTGATCTGGTCCGCCAGCTTGGCAGCCGTGCCCGCCTTCAGTCCCCGCCCGACCGCCCGCTTCTTGAAGCGGTTCAGCTCCGAGCGGATCAGCCCGGCGTCCTTCTTGCCCATTGCCTTGCGCAGCACGTCGGCTTCCCCGAGGGAGTAGCCCGCCAAGTCGCTGGCGATGCGCATGACCTGCTCTTGGTAGACGATGATCCCGTAGGTCGCGTCGAGCACGGGCTCCAGCCCCGG
This sequence comes from Longimicrobiales bacterium, assembly GCA_958296005.1. Classification (GTDB taxonomy): domain Bacteria; phylum Gemmatimonadota; class Gemmatimonadetes; order Longimicrobiales; family Gaopeijiaceae; genus CATQHQ01. The sequence continues at coordinate 383,894 of CATQHQ010000002.1, read as the reverse complement.
CGCCGGGTACGTCACCTTCTCCGCGCCCAGCTTCCGCCGGATGTAGGCGTCGGTCATCCCCGAGTCGAGCGGGCCGGGCCGGATCAGCGCGTTGGTCGCCACCAAGTCGTCGAAGCGGTCGCAACGCATCGCCCGCAGCTTGTCCCTGGCCAAGTTGGACTCGAACTGGAACACGCCCGACGTGCCGCCCTCGGCCAGCATAGAGAAGACATCCGGGTCGTCCAGCGAAACGTCGTCCATGACGTCGGACTCGTAGGCCGCCCCCGTCACCGGGTGCCGGAAGCCGCCCGTCCGCTTCTTCGCCGCCCGCACCGCGTCGTGGATCACGGTCAGGGTCTTGAGGCCCAGGAAGTCCATCTTGAGCATCCCGGCGTCCTCGAGGCAGTTCATGTCGTACTGGGTGACCACGTCCGCTTCCGGCCCGTCGTCCGGATCGGCGCCCGCACCCGCGGACTTGGCCCCGTTCCTGCTTCCCTTCGACTGGGTACAGATCGGCACGTACTCGTCCAGCGGCCCAGGCGCGATCACGACTCCGGCCGCGTGCACCGACGCATGCCGGGACAGCCCCTCCAGCGTGATCGAGTGGTCGAACAGCTGCGTGTACTTCTCATCCGAGGTGTACAGCGCCCGGACGTCCTGTATCTGCTTGACCGCTTCCGCCACCGTGTAGCTCTTGCCGGGCTGGTTCGGGATCATCTTCGCGATCCGGTCCGTTTCGCCCACCTCGAACCCCAGCACCCGGCCCACGTCGCGGATCACGGCGCGGCTCTTCATCGTGCCGAACGTCACGATCTGGCCCACCGCGTCTCGCCCGTACTTCTGCCGCACGTACTCGATCACTTCGCCCCGACGCTCGTAGCAGAAGTCGATGTCGATGTCGGGCATCGATATCCGCTCGGGGTTCAGGAAGCGCTCGAAGAGAAGGCCGTGCTCGAGGGGGTCGAGGTTCGTGATCCCCAGTGCGTACGACACCAGCGAGCCCGCCGCCGAGCCGCGTCCCGGCCCCACCGGGATCCCGTTCTCGCGGGCCCAGCGGATGAAGTCCCAGGTGATCAGGAAGTACCCCGCGTAGCCCGTCTTCAGGATCACGTCGAGTTCGTAGCGGAGGCGCTGCTCCACTTGCTCGGGGATCGGTTCGTCGGCCCCGGACTCGCCGGAAGCCGAACCGCCGTAGCGTTCCCTTGTTCCCTGCTCCGCCAAGTGCACGAGGTAGCGGTTGTCGTCGTCGAAGCCCTCCGGCAGGGGGAAGCTCGGCAGGTGATACTTCCGTTCGAGCTCGAGGGAGACTTCGTCGGCGATCTTCAGGGTGTTCTCGAGCACGTCCGGGCGGTCCGGAAACGCCGCCGCCATCTCGGACGGGTCCTTGAAGTAGAGGCCGTCGTCGTATACGAGCCGATTGGCGTCGTCTCGGCTCTTGGCGGTGCCGATGCACACGAGGATGTCGTGGGCGCCGTGGTGGTGCTTCTGCAGGAAGTGGGCGTCGTTGGTGGCGACGACCGGCACACCGAGCTCCTCGGCGAGATCGAAGACCTGGGCGTTGAGCTCGGCCTGGCCCGCGGTGTTGTGCGCCTGCACTTCCAAGTAGTAGCGGTCCGGGAAGGCGTTGGCGTACCACTCGGCTGCTTCGCGCGCACCGGTCGGGTTCCCGGCGGTCAGTTGGCGCGCCACCTCCCCCGCCATGCACGCCGACGTCGCGATCAGCCCCTCGGAGTGCCGCGCCAACGTCTCCCTGTCGAGGCGCGGACGGTAGTAGAAGCCTTCCGTGTACCCGATCGACGTCAGCTTGACCAAGTTCCGATAGCCCTCCGCGTCCCGGGCCAGCAAGACCAAGTGGTACGCCGTCTTCCCTCCTTGGCCGGAGCGGGTGCGATCCCGTCGGTCCCCCGGCGCCACGTACGCCTCCATCCCGATGATGGGCTTGAGATTCTCCTTGCGGGCCAGCTTCTGGAAGCTCCACGCACCGTACATGCAGCCGTGGTCGGTGAGCCCCAGCGCCGGCATCTCGAACTCCTTGGCCTTGCGAACCAAGTCGGAGAGGCGGTTCGCTCCGTCCAGCAGGGAGTACTCGGAGTGGGTGTGCAGGTGGACGAAGGACACCCGCCTATCGCCGCTGCATGATCGTGTAGCCCGAGACCACGTCGAAGCGAAGCACGTCGGCGACGTCGCCGCCCTCGAAGGTGAGAAGCTGGTCGCCGTTGCTGAACGTCGTCCCGCCACGGTAGGCCAAGGTGTCGGGCCGTTGGCGGTCCGCCGGTATCTCGGTGCCGCCCGCCACCGTCATGACGACCGTGAGCGCGTCGCCGTCGGCAACGACCCGAACGACTGCCTCGCCCGCTCGGGCGGGTCCGCCGTAGGTGCCCTCGTACCACGTCAGGTCGCCGTCGAACGCGAACGGCATCGGGGCCGGGGTGTTGTCGCCCACGATCGCCTTCACGATCTCCCGGGCCAGCGCCGACGGCCCTGGCGGCCCGGCCGTGTTGACCAGCACCACGACGGCCAGCTCCTCGTCGGGCAGGTAGAGGGACTCGGAGAGGAAGCCGTTGATGCCGCCGCCGTGGTGCAGCGCGCGGTGGCCCAGGATGTCGCTGGTGGCCAGCCCCAGGGCGTAGCGCGTCCGGGTGCCGTCGTTCAAGTCGCCCGGCTCGATCAGCTGGCGGTAGGAATCCTCGGACAGGACGCGACCGCCGTGAAGGGCCTCCAGCCAGACGGCCAACTCCTTCGCCGTGGAGCACAGCGAGCCGGCCGAGAAGGGCACGTTGTGCACGATGAACCCCTTGTGCCCCAGCCCGTCCTCGCCGACATCGTAGCCCTTGACCTTGCCTTCATGTATCTCGGTCTCGCTGCAGTAGTGGGAGCCTTCCATTCCCAGCTCGCCGAAGAGCCGCTCCTCCACGTACTCCTCGTAGCTGACGCCGGAGACGGCCTCCAGAATCATGCCCGCCAAGTAGTACGCCGAGTTGTTGTATATCTCGTGCTCGCCGGTGGGGAAGTCGAAGGGATGGCTTGCAAAGAGCGCCAGCAGGCTGTCCCGGGGTACGCGGCGCACGAAGTAGGGACGAGCGGCGGCAATCTCGGTGTACCCCCGGATCCCCGACGTGTGGTCGAGAAGCTCCCGCACCGTGATCCGGTTCCCCTGCGTGGGGAAGTCGGGCAGGTACTCGCCGATCTCGGCGTCCAAGTCGACCAGGCCCTGCTCCTGAAGCTGGAGGAGCCCGGCGGAGGTGAACTGCTTGGTCACGGAGCCGATCTCGTAGATCGCGTCCTCGGGCGTGGCGACCCCCAGCTCCAGGTCGGCCCAGCCGTAGCCCCGAACCGCCACGTCCTGGCCCCGGTGGACGACCGCCACGGACGCGCCGGCGATCCGGCCGTCCCGGACTGGCGCCGTCATGATCGAATCGATCGTCGCGAGCTCGGTCTCGTAGCCGTCGGCGCCGTAGCCGACTCCCTCGGCGCCGGACTCGGCGGGAGCGGGAGCGCAACCGGCGACGAGCCCGCAGGCGAAGAGGATCGAGAACGTCTTGGCAGCCTGCATCTGGGACTCCGTCGTCGGCGAGCTCCGTTGGGGAGCTCCGGGGGTCGGGGCGAGCGCTACAGCCCGGCGCAGGAGAACGAGTTCATGATCTCCTCCAGCTGGATCATGTATTCGTACTTCTCCGCTCCCGGCGCGTAAAGCCACGCGTCGATCAGGTACATCCGGTCCTGCTCCCGGCAGTGGACGGCGCGCAGGACGAACGGCCCAGCCGCTGGATACTCGTCGGGCGGGTTCTCCCACACAGCGCGAACCGTGTAAGTCTCGAAACCGTCGAGGACTTCGACCTCCCCCGTGGCGTTCGCAAGGTTGTTGACCTGGGGGAAGGAGTAGTGCTCGGCGACGATCCGCTCGCGCCACGCGATCAGGTCCTCCGGCTGCATCCCCTCGGGGATCGGGCTCTCCCAGGTCACCGCGACCTGCCGGATGAGCTCCGACGGGTCCGGGTTGTCGTTGCGGAAGAGATGGACCGGACCCTGCATCGAGTACTCGTAGACCGTGGGCACGACGAGGCTGAAACGGGCTTCCCGGCTAAGCATCGCGTTCAACTCGTCGTTTCGACCGGTGACGAACATCTTCGACACGGCCCACGCCCTGTACTGGCTGTCCAACAGCTCCGCCACCTCCCAAGCGTGCTCGGTCACCGCGTCAGCGCCCTGGCCATCCTCGAGCAGCACGGCGGTCACCGATTGTCCTCGGGCCCACACGTCCCGGACCTGAAACACCCCGGCGGACGGGGGGTCGTCGGCCTTGGCGAGCGCGTCGGCCATCCATGGATCGGCGGCGGTTCCGATCGCCAGCTGCTGCTTCAGCAGGCGGAGGCGCCGCCACGCTTCGTCGGCCGGGTCGTGGTGCGTGACCGTGAACGTCTTCTCGTCTCGGACCGTGAATACGGTGCGCTCGAGCACCGGCACCAGAGACGGCTCGACCTGGGCCCATATCTCGGGATCGGCGGACACGATGATGCTGTTCTCGTCGCCCAGCGCGATCGGGAGTTCGGAGCACGCCGCGACCGACAAGATCGACAGTGCCGCCAGAGTGGCAGGAGCCCGGCTGGACGACAGGGGAGTTCGACGGTTCATCTCGCTTTCCTATATTGAAGGCTGTGCTGGCGAGCTAGTCGCCGGAACGAACACGTTACCCCAAAGGAATGGTCTCGGTCCATGACCCGAAGCAGTCTCCCTGCGTGCGTCCTCTACGTCGCGGCCTTCCTGGCGGCGGGATGCGCCTCCGGCGGCCCGGCTCCGGCAGCCCCCCCGGAGGCCCCCGCCCCACTCGCGGCAACGCCGGACGCACCGGTCGTCCCCCAGCCGCCGGAAGAGGCAGAGCCTTCGGACGCACCCGTCGCCGCAACCGCCGGCGTCTACTCCGCGGCCCAGGCCGACAGGGGAGCGACCGCCTTCGACGAAGTGTGCGCCGAGTGCCACACGACCAGCGAGTTTCGCGGCTCGACCTTTCAGAGGAACTGGGGTCGGCGGACCGTGTACTCGTTCTTCAGGACGGTGCGCTCCACGATGCCGGACAACGACCCCGGCGCGCTGGAAGAGCAGGTGTACTTGGACGTGGTGTCCTACATCATGCGGATGAACGGGCACGAGCCCGGGCCGTCGGAGATGTTGCCCGACTCTCCGATGAGAGAAGTGCGCATGGACCCGTCCACGCCCAGTGGCTGACCGTCGCCGGTTCCTGAAGGCGGCCACGGCCGGGGCCGGCGCGGTTCTGGCCGCTCCCTCCGCGCTCGTCTCCAGCGACGGCGACGCCGCTCCCGGCAAGCCGTCCGCCCCGGCCGTCCACGCCCGGCAGTCCCCCGACGTGGCCGTGGTGGGCGGGGGCGCCTTCGGGGCGTGGACCGCCCTTCACTTGCAGCAGTCCGGCGCGCAGGTGGTGCTGATCGACCAGTACGGGCCTGCCAACTCCCGCGCCACCTCCGGCGGCGAGACCCGAGGCGTCCGCACCGGCTACGGAGGCCGCGACCACGGCCTCCTCTGGACCCGCTGGGCCAAGCGGGCGATCGAGAAGTGGAACGAGTGGGACGCGCAGTGGCAGGAGATGCTCCTCCCTCGCGTCTTCTTCACCACCTCGGACCTGATCTTGCGCGAAGAGTGGGACGACTTCCTGGAGGAGACCCGCCAGAACTGGGACCAGACCGGCGTCCGCTACGAGATCCTGGACGCCGACGAAGTGGGGCGTCGCTGGCCCGTGATCGATCTGAAGGATATCGCCGTGGCGCTCCACGAAGTGGACGCGGGCGTGGTGCGCGCGCGTCGGGCGATCGAGTCGGTGGCCCGGGTGTTCGAGCACGCCGGCGGCCGGATCAAGACGGCCCACGCGGAGCTGGGCGACCGCACCGGTCGGCGGCTGGACTCGCTGCGCCTTCGCCCCGGCGGCGAAGCCCTTTCGGCGGGAACGACCGTCTTCGCGTTGGGACCTTGGTTCCCGAAGGCGTTCCCGGAGCTCATGGGCAAGAAGCTGCGCATCCCCATGGGCCACGTCCTTTACTTTCGCACTCCGCCGGGCGACGACCGCTACAGCTGGCCGAACCTTCCCAGCTACAACTTCCCCGGCGTGACCGGCTGGCCGGCGCTGGGTCCCGACAACCGCGGCTTCCGCGTGCGCACCGGCGGACGCCCGCCGGACGATCCCGACACCAGCCGTCGCTGGCTTCGGCCCGAGGAGCACGAACGCCCCCGCAGCTTCGTGGCGGAGCGCTTCCCCGGCTTGGCCGACGCGCCCGTCAGCGAGACCCGGTCGTGCCACTACGAACTCTCGGCGACTCGAAACTTCTTCTTCGACCACCACCCCGACTTCGACAACGTATGGCTGGCGGGCGGCGGCTCGGCGGAAGGCTTCAAGTTCGGCCCCGTGGTCGGCGAGTACCTGGCCGGCCGAGTCCTGGGCACCGAGACCGACCCGGAGCTGATCGAGACCTTCCGGCTGTCGGACGAGGAGTTCGACTAGCCGGCGGGACGCCGCCTTCACGCCGGCTACACCTGACCGAAAAACGGGGGCGGGCGCCCGTCCGGGTGCCCGCCCCCGCCTTTTTTTTGGTGGAACCGCTGGGGCCGCTGGCGGCCTTCAGCTCACCCGCTGATGTTCTCGTTCCCCTTGACCTCGATCTCCGGGAGCTGGAAGCAGGTCAGGTTGCCGTACTCGGCGCCCGTCTGGTCGCGGCCGTCGGGGTGGATCGACCCGGGCTCGCCCAGGAAGGGGATGTCGAAGCGCAGCATGTCGTGGAGGCGGTGGCCGCCCAAGACGAACAGCTGCCGGCGACGCTCCTCCTTCACCAAGTCCATGATCCCGCCGGCCGCAACCGCCGCCGGATCGACCTCGGGCAGGCCGGCGTCGCCGCGAAGCACGTTGATCTTCTCGATCGCGCCCGCCATGTCGCCCTTCATCGCCATCGCTTCGGCCTCGTAGATGCGGGCTTCGTGCCAGTGGACCAACGGCAGCGGGTCGGCCCGGGAGTTGTACTTGTCGTGGTACCAGAGGACCGTGGCGAAGTCCGCCGCCTGGGTTCCGTCGGTCTTGACGTTGACTCGGGTGTCCTTCATGCCGTCGCCGCCCGTCGTGGGCATCCCGTCGGCGCCGATCCTCAAGTCCTGGTAGTTGTCCGCCACCGAGCCGTGGGCTCGGAAGCCGTCGGGAGCGTTCAAGCGCTCGTAGTAGTAGTTGTAGCGCCGGGACTCGGCGGCGTCGCGGGTCACCATCACCACGAAGTCGTCGGGGATCGCTGCCGCGTCGGCCAGCACTCCGTCCCAGGCGCCCATTGCCAACCGCACCCGGGCTCGGCCCAGCTTGGCCTGCATCGCCAGGTTCATGTCCCCGGCCGCCTCGGCCATGGAGATGGCTTGGGTGAAGCGGCTCTCGGCCTCGGACTGCACCTGCGCCGGCGTCATCTCGGCACCGCCGTCGATCGCCATCGCACAGAAGCCTTCGCCCATCGGCACCAGCGAGAACGCGCCCCAGACCGCAGTCGTCGCCTGCAACGACGCAACGTTCGGCACGTCCTCCGTGGAGAACCCCGACAGTCTCGACATCACGTCCTGCGACTGGAAGCGGGCGATGTGGAGCGGCGTGAACATCGGGTATCCCCACCCGCCGCATGTCCCCTTTGCGTAGCCCTGGTCGCTGGCGTAGATCTTGCGCTGCCCCCAGTTCCTCATCGTGAGGTTCCCGGAGGTGGGCACGTATTCGTCGGAGTGGTGGGCGGCGCCGGCCACGTACTGGTTCCAGCTGCACTCCACCTCGGCGACGACGCCGGTGGTGAGCACGCCCGCCAGGGCAGGGCTGGTCAAGTCCTCTTCCAGCACCTTGCCGGGCACGTGCACCGACAGGATCTCGTCCAGGCTGCACGCGGAGACGAGGGGGACGGCCATGGCGCACGCGACCGCCGCCAACGTCTTGATTCTCGGTTTCGTCATCTTGCGTCTCCTCGTCTCTCTAGAAGGTGAACCGGACGGTGGTCAGGAAGCGCGTCAGCTGCGGCCAGCCCTCTTGCAGGTAGCCGTTCAGCCCGAACTGTCCCGTGCCCTGGTGGTTGCGCTCGATATCCATGATCGGGTGCCCGAAGGACTCCGTGGCCTTCTGCCAGATCGTCCAGAGGTTCTCCACCGAGGACGTCACCATGATCCGGCTGGCGCGCATCCGCGCCGCCAGGGAAGTCGGCAACGTGTACGACGCCGACACCGTGCGCAGCTTCAGGAAGTCGCCCGGCACCACGCCGGACTGGGCCAGTCCGCCGGAACCCAGAGCCTCGTACCCCAGCAGGATCGGGTCCGTCCGCTCCAAGATGGCCCTGGAGTTGAGGAAGAAGCGGTGCTGGGCGCTGATGTCGCCCAGGCTCATGTGGTGTCCTCCCATGTAGTCCACGAGCGCGTAGAGGGAGACGTCTCCGATCCGGAAGTCGGCGTAGAAGCCGGCTTCTCGGGTCGGGATCGGCTGCCCCCAGTACACTTCCGGCGCGTCGGCGCACGGCACCGGAGCACCGCCGCCCCAGGAGAAGTTGGAGGCGCCTTCCGTCGTGCCCCCTTCGCACATCAGGTCGACGGCCACGTTGCGGCCGCTGCTGCCGTCCAAGTTGGCGCTCACGACGCGCCTGTAGAACATCGACGCCAGCGGGAAGCCCTCGACGTGGAACTGGCGGTTGAGGCTGGACGAGCTCTGGGTGATCGGCGGCTGGCCGCCCAGGGACGTGACCTCGTTGTCGAGGGTGGAGAACGTGGCGCCCAGGCCGACGCTCATGTTGCCGGACTGGAAGACGGTTCCGTTGACGCCCACTTCGATTCCGCGGTTGACCACTTGGCCGATGTTGCGGAGCTGCACGCCCGGGAAGCCGATCGACGGAATCACCGGCACGCGCACCAAGGCGTCGTTGGTGGTCTGGTCGAAGAAGGTGAACTCGACGGCGATCTGATCGTTGAGCAGGCCCATGTCGAAGCCGATCTCGGTCTCGCTGCCGACCTCGGGCTTCAGCTCCGGGTTGCCGATGTTCTCCGGCGTTAGGACCGAGGCCGCCTCGGGCCCCACCGTGGGCTCGTACGTCCGAATGGCGTCGAAGACGTCAGGCTGCTTTCCGGCCTTCCCCCACGCGAACCGCAGCTTCAGCGTGTTGACGAAGCCGATGGAGTTGCGGAAGAAGTCCTCGTCGCTGATCACGTAGGACGCGGAGAACTTGGGGTAGATCACGAAGTCGAAGTCCTTCCCGAAGGCGCTGTTGTCGTCGCCCCGCACCGCACCGGTCAGGTAGAGCTTGTCGCTCCACCCGATCTGCTGCTGCACGAAGGCGCCGAACGTCTTGTTCTCCAGGAAGTCTTCGCTCGCCTGCTTCTCGGAGCCCGACGCGACCGTCTCCAGCGCCTCCACTGGGAAGCGCTCGCCGTGGGACAACGTCGACTCCTCGCGGCGCGAGTAGTACTGGACGCCGCTGGACGTGGTCAGGTCCATCCCGCTGAAGGGGTTCCATGTGGCGTTCGCCTGGTAGTCCAGAGAGTAGTAGCTGGTCCCCAGGTTGATGATCGTCTTGCGCCCCCAGGGCGTGAACTGGCCGATGTTGCCCGTCGCCCGGTACAGCTCCGAGTTCGCGACCTTGGAGAAGTCGCCGCCGGTGATGATCCGGTGGTTGAGCCAGTTGAAGGGCTCGTGGTTGAACTCGAGGGAGAACGTCGTGCGGTCCACGTTCTGGAAGCCCTCGATCTCGTCCTCGTAGGCTTCAGGCAGGTAGGCGATGTAGCCCCGGTAGGGGCCGTCCAGGCGGCTCGGCGCGTTGGTGTCGCCGGCTTCGCAGCCCGGCGCCGGACACGCCCAGATGATCGCCGTCGGCAGGGGCTGCTGGGCCGATGCGGACTGGGCCCGGCTGCGGATCGCCCCCAGCCCGAACCTGGCGCGTATCGTTTCGTTCGGCGTGTACGTGATGTTGGCGCGACCGCTCATGCGGTTCCGCCAGTTGTACACGACGGGGCCTTCGTCCCGGTCCCAGTCGGCGGAGACGAAGTACGCGATCTGCTGGCTTCCGCCGGTCACGTCCGCGCCGTAGGACTGGGAGTGGCCATTTCGGAACCACTCGTTGCCGTAGACGTCCCGGTCGATCTTCAGAATGTTGACCGGGGTGACCTCGCCCGGCGTGCACTTCAGCCGCGAGTCCACGTCCACGTTGGCGGAGACGCCGTTGCACATGTACCAAGCCTCGGGGAAGAGGTTGTACACGTCCGGGTAGAAGTTGGCGCCCTGCTTCACCGTGACGTTGATCCGGGGGGCGCCGGTGCGTCCCTTCTTGGTGATGATGTTGATCACGCCGTTGGAAGCCTCGGTGCCGTAGAGGGTCGCCGCCGCCGGTCCCTTGATGATCTGGATGTCCTCGATCTCGTCGGGGTTGAAGTCGGAGATGCGGGACGGCTGGCTGCTCCCCCGGAACCCGGTGGAGCCGAACGCCGAGTTGGCCTCCTGGCCGTTGACGCGCACGCCGTCGACGTAGAGAAGCGGTTCGGCGCCCAGCGAGAGGCTGGCGACGCCCCGGATGCGGGTGGTGCCGCCGGTGCCGATCTCGCCGCTGCTGAGCGACACGCGCACCCCGGGAACTGTGGCGCTGATCATCCGCTGCACGTCCATGGCGGGCGCCAGCTCCTCCATCGCGGCCACGTCCACCTGGCCCAGGGAGTTGCCGATCGCGCGGGCCTGCTGCTCGCCGGCCACGCCCGTCACCACGATCTCGTCCAGAGAGATCGCCGTCTCCGTCAGCTCGACGGTGACGGCCTCGCCCACGGAGGCGGTGGCGGTGGCTTCCCGGTAGCCGATCATCACCACCCGCAACGTGACCGTCGTCGACGGGGCGTTGAGGATCAGGAAGCGGCCCCGGTTGTCGGTGAGGGCGCCCTGATCCGTGCCCTCGATCATGACTTGGGCGCCCGAAAGGGGCTGCTGCGTGGCGCCGTCCACGACCGCGCCCGTCACGGCGTTCTGCGCCGCTGCCGGAGCCGTGGGGACGGCAGTCGCAACTGCCAGCGCCAGCACGAGCGCCAGGAGCGCGAGCGGTGCGTCTCGGGCACCGGACGCCCACCTCCGTGCAGGGGCGTCGGCCCGCTCGGTTGCGGGCGATCTCGAACGTGAGGTGTGTCTCATTGCGGTCTCCTGTTTCGGACGTGGCGGGATTCTCCGTCCCGCGGAACGGGACGGCAACGTAGGACGCTACCGCTGGAGTGGCAACCCGCGCCGGCGATTGTATGCAAATTGGTATACCATGAAGCGAGAGGGCGTACGATGGGAGCTGGCACCGTGTCCCTGGGGACCCCGACGCCCTTTCCCTCCGCCGGAACTGCCGTAGCTTCGGATAGCCACTCCCAACGAACAACGCGACCCGCCTCTGGAGGCCCCGAGATGACCCGCCGCCCCTTCCAAGCCCCCCTCTGCCACGCACTGGCAACCGCCGTCCTCGCAACGGCGATCGTCAAGGCGGCGCCGGCCGACGCCCGGGCCCAAGACCAGGCCCAGTCCGCGAACTACGAGTTGGCCGCTCGCTTCGCCCCCTACAAGATCAGGGAGCTGGTCCACTCGACCCGGGTGCAGCCGCGCTGGATCGAGGAGACGGACCGCTTCTGGTACGAGTGGGAGACGTCCGAAGGGAAGCGCTTCTACCTCGTGGACCCCGCCCGCGGCACGAAGACGGAGATATTCGACAACGATCGGATCGCCGCCGAGCTCACCCGCATCACCAGAGATCCGTGGGACGGAAAGCATCTGCCCATTCGGGCGATCCGCTTCGTGAGCGACGACATGCTGCAGTTCGACGTGACCTCTTCCCAGGACGAGGAGATCGAGGAGGACGAGGAGGAGGGCGACGAGGTGGACGAAGAGGACCAGGAGGAGGAAGAGGACCGTCGTCCCAGCCGTCCCCGGACCCGCAAGAAGATCCACCACTTCGAGTACGACGTGACCACCCGCACGCTCCGCGAGCTGGAGGACTACGAGGCGCCCCAAAACCACCCGGGGTGGGCCGACGTCTCGCCGGACACCGCGTGGGTCGTCTTCAGCCGCGAGTTCAACTTGTGGATGATGAGCTACGAGGAGTACGAGAAGATCCTCGACGCGCGACGCGGCAAGTCCGGCGACGAGGCCGAAGAGGCCGAAGAAGAAGTCGAAGTCGACGAGGTCCAGCTCACGACCGACGGCGTCAAGGACTTCGCCTACGGCTTTCAGGGCCGGGGCGACCACGACGAGGAGACCGAGAAGGAGTTCAAGAAGCGCCAGCGGGCGGGCGCAACCTGGTCCCACGATTCCCGCTACTTCGCCCTCGGGCGCCAGGATCGGCGCGAAGTGGGCGAGCTGTGGGTGATCCACGCGGTGGGCAACAAACGTCCGCAGCTGGAGTCGTACAAGTACGACATGCCGGGCGAAGAAAACGTCACCCAGGCCAGCCTGTGGGTGTTCGACATGGAGTCCCGCGAGATCGCGCAGATCGACGACGGGCCGTGGAAGGACCAGCGGATGGGGATCTTCAGCGATCCCGGCAGCGGCGGCCGGTTCTTCTTCTTTGGCGGCGGCGGGGGCGGAGGTTCCGACGAGCCGCGGATCACGAAGTGGCTCTCCGACCAGTCCGACGAGCTGTACTTCTGGCGGCGCAGCCGCGACCAGCACCGAGTGGACGTGCTCCGGGCCGACCCGGCTACGGGCGAGGTGCAGGTCGTGATCGAGGAGCGGCTGAACACGTACGTGGAGCACCAGTCCCCACGGCGGCTCCCGGGAGGCGACTTGATCTGGTGGTCCGAACGCGACGGATGGGCCCACCTGTACCGCTACGCGCCCGACGGGACCGTGCGCGCGAGGCTCACCGAAGGGCCGTGGCACGTGGACGCGCTCATGGGCGTCGACGAGGATCGGGGGTACGCCCTCTTCCGGGCCAACGGCCGGGAGGCGGGAGAGGACCCCTACTACATGCACATGTACAGGGTCGGGCTGGACGGCAGCGGCCTCGCGCTGCTCAACCCCGGCAACTTCGACCACCAAGCCGCCGCGTCCGAGTCCGCGCGCTACTTCGTGGACAACTACTCGCGGGTGAACACGACGCCGGCGTCGGCGCTCTTCGACGCAACCGGGCGCAGGATCATGGAGTTGGAGGAGGCGGACCTCTCGCAGCTCCAGGCGGCCGGGTACGCCTTTCCCGAGCCCTACGCGGTCAAGTCGGCCGACGGCGTGACGGATCTGTACGGCGTCGTCTACAAGCCCTACGACTTCGACCCCTCGCGGAAGTACCCCATCGTCGCATACGTGTATCCGGGGCCTCAGACCGAGTCCGTCTCAAAGTCCTTTTCTCTCAACCCTTACGAGCAGGGACTGGCCCAGTTCGGGTTCGTGGTCGTGACCGTGGGCAACCGGGGCGGCCATCCAGACCGCTCCAAGTGGTACCACAACTACGGCTACGGGAACCTTCGGGACTACGGTCTGGCCGACAAGAAGGCGGCGATCGAGCAGCTGGCGGACCGCCACGACTTTATCGACGTCGACCAGGTGGGGATATACGGCCACTCGGGAGGAGGGTTCATGTCGACGGCGGCGATGCTCGTATACCCTGACTTCTTCAAGGTCGCGGTCTCGTCGTCCGGGAACCACAACAACGACGTGTACAACCTCAACTGGTCCGAGAAGCACGACGGCGTCAAGGAAGTGACGGACTCGACGGGCGCCGTGACCGGCTTCGAGTACGACATCGACAAGAACTCGGATTTGGCGGCGAACCTGAAGGGCCACCTGCTGCTGACCACGGGCGACGTAGACAACAACGTGCACCACGCCGGCACCTTCCGGATGGCGGAGGCGCTGATCCGCGCCAACAAGCGCTTCGACTTCTTCATCTTTCCGGGCCAGCGCCACGGGTTCGGCAACATGAGCGACTACTGGTTCTGGCTCCGCGCCGAGTACTTCGTGAAACACCTGCTGGGCGACGAGACGTGGAACGCCGACCTCCTGGAGCTGCAAGTGGAGCGGCCGAAGGGCTGACTCATCGGCGGGTCGCCGTCACCTCCGGGAACTCGGCGGACGGGTCGTCCAGCAAGGACCAGTGGACGTCCCTCAGGTAGCGGTCGAAGAACGCCAGCGTCAGCGCGTTGACGATCCGGTGGCCTCGGGCCGGGTCGATCTCCGGCGACGCGCCGGGGATGAACAGCACAAGGTCCGAGAAGCTGCCGTGGTTGGCGCCGGCGACGGTCACGTCGTGCCACTCGGCGCTGGACGCGGTGGACGCGGCGAAGAGCGACGAGTCGGTGCGCGCGACCTCTTCCATGAGGCGGTCCAGGGCGCGGGTGTTGGCGGCGGCGGTCTCGGGGTTGCCGTCGGCGGGCGGCGGCACTGGGCGAGCGCCGGCGTGCATGAGCATGAAGGGCTTGTCGATGCCCGTGCGGGGCGCAGCGCCGAAGAGCTGGCCGTCGTGGTTGACGGCTGCCTTCACCCGGTCGTCGAGCCCCGCCATCTCGATGGATAGCGCGCCGCCGAACGACCAGCCGTACATCCCGATCCGCTCCAGGTCCAGCCGGCCCCGGAAGCGGCCCAGCGCGTTCATCTCCTCCAGGCGGTCCAACACGAAGGCGGCGTCGGCAACCCATTCAGGGAAGTAGTGCTCGTCCAGAAACGCCCATACGTCTATTGCTTCGGCGTAGAGGTCCTCGCCCGGGAGCACCGGGAAGGTCAGCGTGTCGGGGACCACCGACCCGCCGTCGGGGAGCGCCAGGGTCTTGTTCATGCCGTTGTGGCCGACGGACACGACCACGTAGCCATGGCTGGCCATCTCCTCCGTCGTGAACGTGCTGGTGAAGCGGGTCCAGCCGCCGCCGTGGTTGTAGACCAGGACGGGAAAGGGCCCGGGCGCGGCGGGCGCGTTCAGGGTCGCGTTGGTGCGGACATGGACCGTCGGCACGAACTCCTGTCCGTCGCCGAACTCGGCGATATCCTGGATGTAGAGAGCGCCCGAGCCGGCGGCGCCGTCCGTCGGATACCACGCTCGAACCGCGATCGACCGGACGTCGGAGGGGTCCTTGGTGAACGGCTCGGGCCGGGTCGCGTCGGTCCATCGGTACTCGGCCATGCCGACTGGGTGGGGACCGGTGGGCGGCGGAAACGGGCGCTCGGCGACGGAGGGCGGCGCCGTGGCGGGATCGTCCGGTGGTTCGGCGCTGGTGCCCGGCAACGGCGAGTCGATCCTCAGGAAGAGGAGGTTGCGGACCCGGCCTCCGCCGACCCGCATCTCCATCGGCGACCCGCGGTCGCCTGGCGTGAAGCGGACGTTGCGGAAGAACCATCGGTCGCTCGTGAACGTCCCGGCCGCGGCTTGGTCGGGCGCAGGCTCCAGCGGGATGTCGCCGTGGCGCACGTGGCTGGCCACGAGTCGGCTCTCGGACACGCGCACATGGTAGAGGGCGTCGAGCTCCGGGCTGTAGTAGGTCCCGGCGTAGCGGGCGAGGGTCGCAGGGTCCGGTTCCGGTTGCGCCGCAGGCTCGGGCTCCGCGTTGGAGTCGGAGTCGGCATCGGCCTCGGGTTCGTCCGGGTTCTCCCGCGGCTCGGGAAAGGCGTCGGCCAGCACGATGTCCGCTACTTGCCGAGCGCGGCCGGCCGGATCCGCAACGGAGCTGTTGGCCAGCACGACAACCCCCGTCAGCGCCTCGGGAAACCAAGTCACGTTGGTGCGGAAGCCGGCATCGGCGCCCCCGTGGCCGACCGTCCGCAGGCCCCGGTACTCGCCCGTCGCGAGCCCGAGGGCATAGGGGATCGTGTCTCCACCGGCAAGCACGCCGCGGGCGGTCGTCATCTCCGCGACCCGTGGACCGCCGACGGTCTTGCTGCGGAAGTTGTCCAGCCAAAGACCCAAGTCCTCTGCCGTCGTGAACAAGCTCGTCGCCCCGGCGTTGGCGTAGCTGAGCACGGCCTTGCGGTACTCGGGCCTGGCGGCGTCGCCTCCCGCGGCGGGGGCATCCTCCACCGGCGCATAGGAGTACGCCCGCCCGGTGACGACGTGCTCGTGGTCGTCGTGGAAGTGGGTTCGCGTCATGCCCAGGGGACGGAAGATCTGCGACGCCGTGAACTCGCCGAACGTCGTGCCGGCCTTCGCCTCGACGATCTCGGCCAGCAACGTGTACCCCATGTTCGAGTACAGGTACTCGGTGCCGGGCACAAAGTTGAGTTCGCGCTGCCGGGTCATGAGGCGGCGGATATGGGCCGTCGTGATCACGTCGTCCAAGCGCCATCCCGCGATTGCCAGGAGCTGCCACTGGTCGCGGATGCCGCTTGTGTGGTGGATCATCTGGCGGACCGTTGGACGCCGGTCGGGGTCGTCGGGGTGGCGCAGGTCGGGCACGAACTCCAGGTAGTGGACGACGGGATCGTCGAGGGAAAGCGCGCCCTCCGCCGCCAGCATGGCGACCGCCATCGCCGTGAACTGCTTCGACACCGAGGCGACGTGAAAGACCGTCCGGGGCGTGACCGGCACCCCGTGCTCGATCTGGGCGAAGCCGTAGCCCCCCGAGAACACGATCCGCCCGTCGCGGATCACCGCCACCGCCGCGCCGGGCGAGCCCGACCGGTCCATGTCGGCGAACACGGCGTCGATGCCGCGAAGCTGTCCAGGCGACAGGGCTCGATCCGACGGGGCGCAGGCCGCCGTCGCCACCGATGCCGTCGCCAGCGCGACGGTCGCCGCTTTTCTCCGTCGCGCCTTCACTTCCACGCTTCCACGATCTCCTGGGCGATCCACCCCAGCACCTCCTCCAGCTCGAAGAAGTCGCCCCGGTTCTGGTTGGTGAAGACGGAGACGATCGCCGGCCCGCCGTCGTAGAAGAGGATGCCCGCGTCGTTTCCGGCGTGCGGCGGCCAATCGCCCGTCTTGTGGGCCACGCTCACGCCCTGGAAGCGCACCCGGCGGGGCAGCCGAGTCGAGTAGAACTGCCGGCGCAGGATCTCCACCATCTCTTGGCTGGCTTCCTCGTCTGCCAGCTCCGCGTTGAGGATCTGCTCCAGTAGCCGGCCCATCTCGCGGGCGGTGGTGCGCCCCAGCCAGATCGTGGAGTCGCCCTCGATCTCGAAGGAGCGCTGCGCTGCGCCGCTGTCGGAGGGAAAGCCCCGCTCGAAGACTTCCCGCGGGGTCAGGCCCGCGTTCGCCGAGTCGGCGCGGATCCACGTCTCCAGGAATAGGCGGCCCGTCGTGTGCTTGACCCTCGTCTCCCGGTAGCCGTTGGACGCCAGCAGCTCGTTCACCCGGTCGATCCCCACCAGCTCGACGATCATGTCGGTGGCCGTGTTGTCGGAGGTGACGATCATCTGCGTGACGAGCCCACGTGCCGTGGGGTTCAGTCCCGGCGCGAAGGTTTGGATCAGCCCGCTGCCGCGACGCATGTCGTCGGCCTCCACGACGTGGCGCTGGTCCAGGTCGAGGCGTCCGGCTGCGTGGTCGCGGAACGCCTGCACCATGATGGGAACCTTGATCACGCTCAGCGTGTTCATGGGCCGATCCGCCCGTACAGCGATTTCTCTGCCCGTCGGGAGGTGCTTGGCGTAGAGGGCGCTGACGGCGTCCAACGAGTCGAGGCGGGCGGTGATGGCGGCACCGAGGTCACCGAGGTCGTCGGACGTCACGCCGTCGTCGGCGGTCGGCGTGCACGCTGGCCACACGAAGACGAGAAGAAGGACGACGAAGCGAAGAGTACGAAGGCGCATGGTCGGTTCCGAAACGAGACTTGGCCGGCAGCTGGAGCTACCCAGTCTGGGACCGATTCTCGATCACGCGCAACAACAAGTTCCTCCACTCGGTCGAAACGCCGGTGCGTCTCGGCCTTCGCGCCCACCAAAAGACTTCGCCCCCGCCCGGCGAACCGGGCGGGGGCGAGTCCTTGCTGCTTTCACGACCTAGAGGACTAGGCCGCGAAAAGCGGTTGTGCCTGTGCTAGTTGGTGCGCTGGACGTGCAGAGTGTAGAAAGTGTCCGAGTCGCGTGGGCCATGCAACAACCTGATGTACGAGTCTAGGTGCGTGGGTGAGGCGGGATCGTAGTTGACGCCGGTCAAATCCACCGAGGCAGCGTACCAACCCTCTTTGAGGTTCTCAAAAGTGTATACGCCGGCACTGTTGGTTGTCGCACTCTTCCCCCCAAACGACTCGTCGACGTTACCCTGACCGACGCGATTACAGTTGGCATGGCCAAGGCCGGTTGCAAAGCCGGCTAAGGCAGTCGCCTGGACCCCTATATCACCGCACCTTACCAACCTCACCGTGACGCCAACATACGGATCTGGGTCGGTATCAGAATCACGAGCGCTGGCAGCCTTGCCAAAGTCGTCGGGCTGGGTCACTCTCCCCGAGAGCTGTCCGTCCTTGAACAACACGATGAAGTCCGCGTCTGCCTGGACGTCGAGCACCGCCAAAGCTACATCGGAACGTACCTGAGCAGGCAAGCCGTCGTGATCGCCATAGCTCCAACGCGGCAAGTCGCCCTGGGTGCCGATGGTGCCGCCGGTAATCATCCTCCCGGTGCCAAACCCAGGCTTACCCACGACACGTGCGGTGGTGAGCGCCGTCGTGGTCAAGAATCCAGTACGGTTGGTAGGATTGACGTTGTTCGCACGCAGCTCGTACTCATCCGTGCTCTGGCCCGTGACCCTGTATCTGCCCTCTGGAAGGTACGGGGAGGTGAACGTGCCGTCGGATCCCGTCTTGACCGTGGCGGGTCCGAAGCTCCCGCCGTCCGCTAGCGTGCCCGAGATGGTCAGCGTCGCGCCTGCTCGAGTCTCCTGGCTGTGGACTATGCCGTTGCCTTGGCCAAGACTGCTGACGACGAGATCGTTGGCCACCGTGCCCTTAATCTGCGTCTTCTGATAGGTGACCTGAAACCTGTTGTCCTCGGAGAGTTGGTCAGTGCCGTCCGTATCTGCACGGGAAAAGAGCGTTAACGTGTCGGCCGTTCGGCTACTACCTAGGAGGCGACCTTTCCATGCAGAGTTGGACATGATCGATAGCTCGTAACGGCCACCCTCGACGTTCTTGAAGTTCAGGGTACCGCCAGTGCATGTGAGGGAGCCGTCAGTGTTCTCCTCGACGCAGCTTTTTCCGTTAGCGGTGGCACGCCTGGATCTCGTGCTACCAAAATTAGGGTACCCAGGCCCAGGCAGAGGCTTGAGCATGACTGTGACGCTGTCTTTCCCTCCAGACGAGAAGGCCGTCACGGGGGAGCCTGCCGAGCCGTAGTCTCTCGTCGCGACAGAGACCTCCACCCTGCCATTGGTGAACCCGTAGCTGAAGGTCGAACAATTGGTACGACGGTCTTCCGCGGTTCGGGTGCTCTCCAGGTTTAGGGGGCAAATATACACCAGCGGACCAGTCCCGCTATGCCTACCAAAGGCGCCGGACGAGGCATCGCCTCGGCTATCCCTTTTCCGCTCGGTCTCGAAGAAGGTGTCCACCTCTCTGGCCCCGTAGAACTTGCGCGGCGACGACGTCCTCGCCTCTACGATGAACTTTTCGTCCGCCGGCAATTTGGGGAAGATGACCAGACCCGCGTCAGTACTGCCGGATTTATTTGGGCTTTTGGTGGCAGGCAGTTGAATACCAGTGACAGGATCAGGATCATACTCCCAATCCTGCGGAGTACCGTGCGTGTCCCGAGTCTGCAAAGTGACCGAGACCGCATCTGCCCCCATGTCGGAAGGCCGTACGTCGCCGTCGACGATGTTTCTATCGTAGCCTCGAATCTGGGTACGCTCGTGGTGGACGCCGACGATCAGCGTCTGGGTTATCCACTTCGCCCGAAGCACGCCCAGATCCGCGGTTTCGCCCGGCAGCAGGAGGCCGTCGTGTTCATAGACCAAGAGCGGCACCGCCGGGTTCGTCTTCGCGTTGGTGTTCGAACCCACCATCAGTGTCTCCATCGAAGCGACTTCAGAGGGCTCGGGCGTTCCCGCGAAATCCTCGCCAAACGAAATTGCCCTCGACTGGGTGGGTGCCAAGCGGATGTAGTACTTCATCGGCAGGGCGTTGGCACTCAGGAGGTCCGAGAAGGTGACCTTGCCGTTCTTGTCGGATGCCTTCGGGCTCTGGAAGCCGTCGTTCCTTGGGGCCGTGCGGACCTCGGATGTCCAGCCTTGCTGGCCTTCGTCTCCGCCGACATTAGTCTCGATGTTCTTGACCCAGAACTGGAAGTTGGCTCGCCGGTTGAGCAGCTGAACGTCTACGTCTGCCTCATCCGTCGTTGTGTATTCCGAGTAGATGATCTCCAAGACATCGTTGGCCGTGGTCACCAGGTCGTCGCTCGGCAAGTTGGCCACCTTGGCGAACACAACGTAGTCCCTCTTGCCGCCGTCCGGAGACGTGTCCTGAGCGCGCAAGAACTTGAACTCCACCATTCCGTTGGCGTCGGTCATGACCATGTCGCCAATCTCGCCCCTTTCGGTGTCGGCCGCCTTGTACGTGGGATACAGGTCGATCCCAACACCCTCGACCACGGCACCGGTCTTATTAGCATCGCCTTCCAGACCGTTGCCCATGATCGCCTTCATCGTAATGGTCTGCATGGTGATGTCGAAGGGGAAGTTCCGGGTCTCGGTGCCGCCTGGCGTCAGCGTGACCAGATAGCCTTCCTGACTGCCGCCGAACTCGACGCCTTCAGGCCAGCCGAGGGCCGCCAGCACCTTCGGGTCGCGAGCAGCGTCGCGCAGAAGAACCCGGTAGACGCCAGCCTGCAGGCTCTCGAACATGAACATCCCGGTCTCGTCGGTCATCGCGGCGGTGATTTCGTCCACGCCCGGCCCTAGGAGCGCAATCGTCAGGCCTGCAACCGTCACGGCGTTTTCCATCTCGTCCATCTCGTCGTTCTCGTTCGCGTCGAGGAAGATCTGGCCCGAGATGGAGGCGGTCCTCGTGTGCATGCCTTCGAAATTCGCCTTGGCCGCTTGGTCGTCTGCCAGCTCGACCGTCTTCATATCCTCTTCGAACATGTAGGCCGCGGCGTCGTAACCGGAGATCCTCACCATGTAGGTGCCGGCCGCCAAACCCGAGAAGGCGTACTGGCCTGCGGCGTCCGTCGTGTCCATCGCCTCTGCCGCGCCCGACAGCGCGACCATCACGCCGGCGATGCCGTCGCCCTCAGCGTTGACCTGCCCGCTGATCCCGGCAGTCCGGAGCCGGGTGCCGTCGAAGGGCACGTTGCTCGTCTGGCCCAGGGCCACGTTCACCGACTTGGAGGTCTCGGTGAACTCGTAGTCCTCGGCGTCGAACCCCGAGATGCCGACGGTGTAGGCGCCTGCGCGGAGCTCGGCGAAGGCGTACTGGCCTGCGGCGTCGGTAGTCGTGGTCCGGGTCTCGATGCCGGTGAGGCTGACTGTCACGCCCGCCAAGCCACCGCCCTCGATCGCCACGCGACCAGTGATTCCGGCAGTCCGCACGTACGTGCCGTCGAAGCTCACCGCCTCGGTCTCGCCCACGCCCACCGTCACGTTCTGGGACGCGTTGGAGAAGCCCACGTCGGCGCCGAAGTCGGATACCTCGACCTCGTAGGTCCCGGCGCGCAACGACGTGAAGGTGTACTGGCCGTTGGCGTCGGTCTGGGTCGCTTGGTCCGCCGTTCCTGAAATGCGAACCGTGACGCCGCTGAGGCCGGTGCGCTCCACCGTCACCGAGCCGATGATGCTCGCGGTCCGGATGTAGGTGCCGCTGAAGTTCACGGTCGCCGTCTGCCCGTCGGTCGCGATCGTGGCGGGCTGGGAGGTGGACGTGAAGCTGGCGTCGGCCGGATAATTGCTGATCGTCAGCGTGTACGTCCCGCCGTCGACGGACGCGAACGAGAACCGTCCGCCGTTCGCCGTCGTGGTCGCCGCGCCGGTGCTCATCGTCACCGTGACGCCGTCGACACCCTGGCCCTCGATGGACACCTGCCCATCGATCATGCCTACGGGGACTGGAGGCGTCCCCTCGTCGCAGGCAGCCAGGGGCACCAGCAGCATCGCCGCAAGTGCCAGAAGCTTGTGTCTGTTCATTTCCATTCCTTGATGGATGGTTTGTGACTCGCCCGGACTCCTCTCGGCCTCGCGCCGCAAGGTTGGGCAAGCGGGTAATCTATGGTGATCGTCTCTAGAGTTCCAGCCATGGACCGGCACTCCCTTCGGAGACGGTTGTCAGGGGTTTTCAAGGACCCGGTTCGCCCGGGAGCCTGGAACATGAAGCAAGAGTGATGCCATTTTTCTGTGCATCCGTAAATCGTTGATTTTCAATGAGTTAGCAGATTCATACGGACCAGGGTAACCGACCGGAGGGAACGGAAAACCGACCGAGGTCAACTTTCGGACCCCACATAGGACTCGGCCAGATCAACGAGGCTGCTGGAGCCCAGGAAGAGGGGCGTCCGGTCGTGGAGGCCTCGGGGCACGACATCCAGGACGTCCCGCCCTCCGTCGGACGCCCGGCCCCCGGCGGCCTCGCACACCAAGGCCAAGGGGGCGGCTTCGTAGAGAATTCGAAGCTTGCCGTCCGGCGACCTGGTGTCCGGCGGGTACATGAAGAGCCCTCCTTGGAGCAGCGTTCGGTGGAAATCCGACACCAGCGAACCGATGTAGCGGGACCGGTACCCCTGCTCCCCCCCTCTCTCCATGTCCCGGAGGTGGTCCAACAGCCGCTGCTGGGGACGGGACCAGCGGGCGTAGTAGGCCTCGTTGACCGAGTAGATGCGAGCCGGCGGGTTCGGGATGCGGATGTTGGGGTGGCTCAGCAGGAACTCGCCGATCGACGGATCCAGCGTGAAGCCGTGGACGCCGCTGTCCATGCCGGTGGTGTAGACCAGCATCGTGGACGAGCCGTAGATCACGTAGCCCGCGGCCAACTGCTTGCGACCAGGCTGGAGGCAGTCCGCCAGCGTGCCCGTCTCGCCCGGCGTGACCTTGTGGTGCACCGAGAATATCGTCCCGATGGAGACGTTCACGTCGATGTTGGAGGAGCCGTCCAGCGGGTCGAAGAGGAGGACGTAGTGGCCCTTGTCGAACTTGTCGGGGATGGCAATGATCTCGTCGCACTCCTCCGAGACCATGCAGCACAGGTGGCCCGCGTGGTCCATCGCCTTGACGATCACCTCCTGGGCGAAGTCGTCGAGGCGGCGGACCTCCTCTCCCTGGACGTTGATGGCCCCGGTCTTGCCCAGGATGTCCACCAAGCCGGCCTGGTTGACCTCCCGGGAGATGATCTTGGCCGCCAAGGCAATGTCGTAGAGCAGCGCCGAGAAGCGCCCCGACGCGCCCGGGTGCTCCCGCTCCTGGTCGATGATGTGACGGTCGATGGTGACGACTTTGCTTCGCATGGGCGGCCTAGCCGTCACCGCACCTTCCGCGAGTAGTTGCCGTGGACGTCGAAGCGCTCGACGCGACCGTCGGCGCTCCGGTGGAAGACGTACTCCTCTCCCAGGTCGCCGTCGTCGCGGACGCGTCGGAACACGTCGCCGTCGTCGCGGCGGAGCTTCTGCATGGCATCGATCGGGTCGCTGGTGGGCAGGCTCACCGTCGCCAAGCTGCCGTCCCAGCGGAGCACGAACGTCTCGCCCCAGTCGGACTCGTACAGCCCCTCGTACTCCGCCAGCGAGGCCGGCGGCGCCGTGGCAGCGCCCGGGTCGTCGCGGATCGCCTTCAGCGCCTGACCGAAGATGCTTGCCATCCGCGCCCATATCTGCTCTGGGCTGGTCCCCTGGGCGTTGATCATGACGACGCCGGCCAGCTTCTGGTCGGGGATCAACTGGAGGGTGGAGCGGAAGCCGGGGCAGGAACCGCCGTGGCCGACGGTGCGCTCCCCGTCGCGCTGGGAGACGGCGAAGCCCAGACCCCACATCGTCTCGAAGTCGGGGTCCACCCAATGGACCCGATGCATCTCCCGCAGGGTGTTGGCGTCCAGCACCTCCGCGCCGCCGTTCTCCAGCAGCCGGAACTGCCACGACGCAAAGCGCGCCAAGTCCTCCACCGACGACGCGAACCCGGCCGCCGGAGCGATCCCGCGAGCCTGGAAGAACGGCGCCTCCGGCCTCTCGCCTAGCCGGTTCATGCGGGCGTAGCCAGTGGCGAAGCGGCCTCCCTGGTGCTCCGCCGGGATGTCGGTATACGTGTCGCTCATCCCCAGCGGGTCCAAGATGCGGCTCCGCACGTAGTCGTCGTAGGCCGTCCCCGACGCCTGCTCCACCAGCTGCCCGGCCAGCGCCATGCCCAGGTTCGAATACTGGAAGTACTGGTGTGCCGGGTAGAGGGTCGTCTGCTCGCCCAGCCCCTCGACGATCTCTTCGCGGGTCGGGAAGGGGTAGTCCGGGCCCGTCCAGTAGGGGTGGGCCGACTCCCGGGGCAACCCGGACGAGTGAGTGAGCACGCCTTCGACGGTGACCGGGCCGCCGGAGTGGATCTGCTCGACCTCGTACCACGGCAGGTGGTCCGACACGGGGTCCCGCAAGCGAAGCCTGTCCTCGTCGCGCTGCTGCATGACGCCGATCGACGTGAACAGCTTGGAGATCGAGCAGACCGAGTAGAGGGTGGACGGCGTCGCGGGAACCTGCTCTTCCTGGTGGGCGAAGCCATAGCCCTTTGCCCACACCAGTTCCTGATCGTGCACCAGGCCTACCGAGACGCCGGGGATCTTCTCGTAGGCCATCTTCGCGTCCAGCCACGCCTCGAAGAGGGTCTCGGCCTGTTGGAAGCGCGGGTCGTCGGTGGGGTCTCCGCCACCGTTCTGGCCGCAGCCCGCTGAAGGTGCGAGAAGCAGGACGACGAGGGCGACGGCAGGGATGAACGAGCGGTTCATGGCGGTCTCCGGGCGGATCCGAGTCGGGGCGTTGGCGACACATTACGCCGCCGCGGCGTCTGGCGCGAGGGGGGCGGCCGGCCCACATTGCCGTTGCCACACTCCAAGTCGCCCAGGGTTCGGTCGCCCACCGACCGGCCTGCAACGGGGGGAATCCATGCGCTCCACCGCCGCAACGCGCTCCACGCTCGTCGCAACCGCCGCACTGGCCGTCGCGTCCGTCGCACCTTTCTCGACCGCCGCCTTTGCCCAGGACCTGGACGACCTCAAGGAAGAGGCGCTGGACCTCGTCGAAGATCGCTCCAAGCAGGTGCAGGAGATCGTGGACGTGCTCTTCTCCTTTGGGGAGCTGGGCATGCAGGAGTTCGAGACCCAGCGCTACCTCACGGGCATCCTGGAGGAGGCCGGCTTCGAGGTGGAACTCGGGGTCGCGGGGATGCCGAGCGCCTGGACGGCGCGCTGGTCCCACGGCGACGGCACGCCGGTGATCGCGCTGGGCTCGGACGTGGACGGGATTCCCCAGTCGAACCAGAAGCCGGGAGTCGGATACCGCGACCCGATCATCTCGATGGCGCCGGGCCACGGCGAAGGGCACAACTCGGGGCAGGCAGTGAACATCGTTGCCGCGCTGGCGGTCCAGGAGCTCATGGAGCGGGACGGCATTTCGGGCACGCTGCTGATCTGGCCGGGGGTCGCCGAGGAGCAGCTGGGGTCCAAGGCGTACTTCGTGCGCGAAGGCGTCTTCGAAGGCGTGGACGTGAACCTGTTCACCCACGTGAGCAACAACTTCGGCGTGTCGTGGGGACAGGGCGGAGGCAACGCCCTCATGTCCGTTCAGTACCGCTTCACCGGTGAAACCGCCCACTCCGCAGGCGCGCCGTGGCGGGGGCGTTCGGCCTTGGACGCGGTCATGCTCATGGCCCAGGCGGTCGAGTACAAGCGGGAGCACCTGCAGCCGGCGTACCGCATCCACTACATCATCGTGGACGGCGGCGACCAGCCCAACGTGGTTCCGCAGACGGCGACGATCTGGTTCTTCTTTCGGGAGCGCGACTACGAGAACGTCGTGGAGATATACAACGCCGCGAACAAGATGGCGGAAGGAGCGGCGCTCATGACCAACACGCAGATCGACACGATCATGACCGTGGGCTCGGCGTGGAGCCGCCACTTCAGCAAGCCGGTGGCGGAGGCGACCTACGCCAACATCGAACGCGTCGGCTTGCCCGAATGGGACGAGAACGACATCGCGCTAGCCAAGGGCATCCAGCGGGAACTGGGCAGCGAAGAGCAAGGGCTGGCCACCGAGATCCGCGACTTGCAGGGACCGGTCGACCTGAGTCGGTCCCTAGGCGGTGGTTCGGACGACATCGGCGACATCTCTTGGAACATGCCGACGGTCACGTTGCGCTTTCCGTCGAACGTCAGCGGCACGCCCGGACACAACTGGGCCAACGGCATCACCATGGCCACGCCGATTGCGCACAAGGGCGCGGTCGCAGGCGCCAAGGTGCAGGCACTGACGTTGCTCGACTTGTTGCTGAAGGACGAGCTGATCGAGGAAGCCTGGGACTACTTCAACAACGTGCAGACTGCGGAGACGACCTACACGCCCTTCATCACGCCTGAAGACCAGCCCGCGATCTGGCTCAACGCCGACATCATGCAACGCTGGAAGCCGGAGCTGGAGAAGTACTACTACGACCCGTCACGCTTCGACACCTATCTGGAACAGTTGGGGATCGAGTACCCGACCCTGCGAAGCGTCCCGGTGAGCCAAGAGGGCGGCGAGGAAGGGGGGCGCCGGTAGGGGGACGCTGGCGCCGCGCAATCCACAGCCAACGAAAGGATGGGAGCAATGGATTGGATTGCTATTGGGACATTGGTTGCGGCCTCGGCGTCTGCAACGATCTCTGGACTGGGCATCTTCTTGAGCAGGCGGGACGCGAGGAACGCGGACATCGCTGGCCACTTTGCCAAGTTTACGTCCCTAATGGAGAAGGGGTTCGCCGAGGCCAAGCGGGACCGCGAGAAGGGGTTCGCCGAGTGGTCAGCCAATCAGGACGCCTGAATCCAAAGGGCCGCCAAGACGCCCTAGCGCGGGTGCGCCGGGCGGTACCCCGTCTACGCGTCTACCGCCGCTCGTACCGCCGTAGCTGCCTGGGGCCGACCTCGGCGCCGTACACGTTTCCGTCGCGGTCCACGGCGACGCCCTCCGCCCCGCTGGTGCCCGAGTTGTCGGGGTCGGGCTCCGGGTCCGGGATGAACGCCGTCACCCAGCCGTCCGCGGCGCTTCCGATGTAGATGCCCCGACGGTAGCCTCGGTTCCGCTGGGCGTTGGACTCGGAGTCCGCGGCGTACAGCACGTCGTCGCCGTCGATGAACAGTCCGCTGGGACGCCCAAAGTGGGTCCACGTCTCCAGATGGTTGCCCTCCTGGTCGAAGATCTGGATGCGGGAGTTGCCGCGGTCGGCCACGAAGAGCCGCCCCTGGGAGTCCATGGCCAGGGCGTGGGGGTCGCGGAACTGGCCTACCCCGGTTCCCGTTTCGCCCCAGGCCATCACGAAGGACCCGTCGGACGCCAGCTTCACGATCCGGTTGTTGCCGCCGGCGTCGTGGCCGTCGGCGACGAAGATGTGCCCGTCGGGCGCGATCACTAGGTCGGAAGGCTTGTTGAATATCTTCTCGCCTTCGCCCGCGATCCCGTGCTGGCCCAACGTCATGAGCAGCTCGCCCTCGGGACTGTACTTGAGGATCACGTGGCCCACGCCGTCCGGAACGGGCCGGTAGCCCACGGCGTCGGCGATCCACACGTTGCCGTCCGAGTCCACGAAGATGCCGTGGGGCCAAACGATCTCCCCGGCGCCGAAGCTTCGCACCAAGTTGCCTTCCGGGTCGAACAGCATGACCGGGTCCAGATCGCTGCCCACGCATAGATTGGCGCCGCAACGGTCCGCCACCCAGATGTTGCCGTTGCCGTCCGGGTAGACTGCGCTGGTCGCGCCCCACTCCCGATCCAGCTTGGCCCAGCCGTCCACGGCGGTGTACGGGTTGGGCAACATCTCTTGCGCCTCGGCCGGACTCGCCGGAGCCATGGCAGCCACGGCGGCACCGACGGCGGCGGCCAGCACGCCGATTGCGCCTAGCGCGGATCCGAGCTTGGCGGAGCGGAGCGCAGTTCGAGGTCTGCTGGTCATCGTCGTTTCCTTCGGTTGGGGATGGGCTGGCCGTGGCCATTCGCGGCGACCGTATCCTATCGTCCAGCACGCCGTTCCGCCAGCCGCTTCCCGACCCGACGGTAGACTCCAGCGATCGCCCAAGCGGTCGCCGCCACGATCAGCGCCAGCATCGTCCAGCGGAGGACCGCGGCCCAGAACGCCGCATCCCACGCGGGGGGGCGGAAGTCGTAGGCCGTCAGCCTTCCCCAGCGCTCGGCGGTCCAGTGCCACGCCGCATGGGCCACAAGCGCCGACGTCACGATCCCGACGACTCGGGGACGCGGAGCCTTCGCAAAGATCAGCGCCAGCCCCGGAACCATGATCGCCAGCATCGTCAGCTGGCCGAGCTCCACACCCACGTTGAACGCCAGCAGCGAAGCGTACAGGTGCGAGCCCGCAAACTGCAGCGACTCCTGCAAGAGGAACGAGAACCCGAAGCCGTGGACCAGGCCGAAGCCGAACGCCCACATCCACCGCCGGGCCAGCTTCTTGGCCAGAATGTTCTCGAACGCCATGTAGAGGATCGACGCGGCGATCAACGTCTCGACGAGGGGCGGGAACCAAAGGGCGTTGGGCGCCACCCCCAGCACCGACGCCGCAAGCGTGATCGAGTGGGCGACGGTGAACGCGGTGACCACCGACACGAGGGGCCAGAAGCGCCGCAGCGGAACCACCAGGCAGAGCAGGAAGAGGATGTGGTCGAGCCCGTTCAGGATATGCGTGAAGCCGAGGGACACGAAGCGCGCGAAGGCCTGGTGCCAGCGCGGGTCCAAGCGGACGCGGCCGGGGTAGCCGTCGTACTGGTACACCCGCTCCGCTCCGCCGGGAGTCAGGTAGCGCAGGACGGTGGTGGTGCGGACGCCCAGGTGGGCCCACGCCGGGTCGATGGAGAAGCGCGACGCTTCCGACGCGACGGGCGTGCGGAGGACGACGTCCAACATGGCCTGCTCCAGCAACAGGTCGGTGGTGGGCGGCAGGCGGGGACCGTTCACGTGGGCCAGGGCGAGGTCGTAGTCCCGGAAGGACAAGTCCGACGGAAGCGAGACGCGGGCGCCGACCACGACGGGGTCCGGGAGGCGAGCCGAGCCCTCGTAGAGCGCGACGTAGTCGCCCAGCCAAAGGGCGGCTTGGCTGGCGAGGAGGGGACGCGCGGCCTCCAGGTCCAGGTAGCCGGGCCCCCTTGTTGGGAAGTCCACGTCCCGCATCGACACGAGGGGAACCCGCACGACCAGCTGTAGAGCGCCGTCCGCCGCCTTCGCGAAGACACGCACCACCACGTCCGCGGGAACCTCGTGGGCACCGGGCCGAGAGGGAAAGGCGAGGAGCGCTGCCGCCGCCAGCGGAGCCCCGAGGAGCATCCTCGCTGGAAGACCGAGCCGCCGCCCCGTGGCGGAAAGCCGAGTCCAGCCGTACTTTGCCGTTGCCCGCGAGCCTCGTCGTTCCACTACGGAGTCCCCCCATGAAGCGCAACGTGATCATCGGCGCCGTTCTCGTCGCCGCCCTGGCCACCGCCTACTTCCGCCAAGCCCGCCTCCAAAACGCCGCAGCGGCAGCAGCCGACGCGCCGATCTTCGAGGTCGACCCGTTCTGGCCCCAGCCCCTTCCCAACCACTGGGTGCTGGGCTCCGTGGTGGGCGTGGGCGTGGACTCCCGGGATCACGTGTTCGTCATCCACCGCCAAGCGCCCCTCAACGAGCGCACGGAGATCGGCGCGGCCACGGACCCGCCCACGGGCGAGTGCTGCCTGCCGGCCCCCTACGTACTGGAGTTCGATCCGGAAGGCAACTTGGTCAACAGCTGGGGCGGACCCGGCGAGGGGTACGACTGGCCCTCGTCCAACCACGGGATCACCGTCGACCCCATGGACAACATCTGGATCGGCGGCAACGGAGCGGGAGACTCCCAGATCCTCAAGTTCAGCCGCGACGGCGAGTTTCTCATGCAGATCGGCGAGGCCGGCCAGCCTACGAACAGCAACAGCCGCGAGCACTTCGGCCGAGTCGCCAAGATCTCCTTCGACGCCTCCGCCAACGAGGCGTACCTGGCCGACGGCTACGCCAACAAGCGGGTTGCGGTTCTGGACATCGCCACGGGCGAGTTCAAGCGCTACTGGGGCGCCTACGGCAACGAACCCAGCGACGAGAACATGGGCCGCTACGACCCCGAGGCGCCCCCTGCCCAGCAGTTCCGCAACCCCGTCCACTGCGCCGATCCGTCCAACGACGGGCTGGTGTACGTGTGCGACCGCGCCAACGACCGCATCCAGGTCTTCCGCACCGACGGCACCTTCGTGACCGAGAAGGTCGTCGCCCCCCTGACCTTGGGCGACGGCTCGGTCTGGGACATCGCCTTCTCGCGGGACCCGGAGCAGGAGTACATGTACGTGGCCGACGGCAAGAACATGAAGGTGTACGTGATGGATCGAGAATCGCTGGAGATCCTCACCACCTTCGGCGACGGCGGGCGCCAGCCGGGTCTCTTCTTCGCGGTCCACAGCATCGCCACGGACTCGCAGGGCAACATCTACACCACCGAGACCTACGAAGGGAAGCGCGTCCAGAAGTTCGTTCACATGGGGGTGGGACCCGTCGTCGCGATGGACCAAGGCGCGCCATGGCCGGGACGCCAGGGCAACTGAGCCGAGCAGCACTCACCAAGAAACGCACAGGAGAATACCGATCATGAGAGACACGAGACTCGCAACGATCTTCGTCGCCTCCGCCCTGGCGTTGGCCGCCCTAACCCCCATCGCCTCGCCCGTCGCGGCCCAGAGCGCCGACATGAACTTCTTCATCACCAGCGAGGGACCTGGGGACGGCGCCAACCTGGGCGGACTCGAGGGTGCCGACGCCCATTGCGAGACGCTCGCGTACGCCCAAGGCGCGGGCGGTCTCGGGTGGAAGGCTTACCTGAGCACGATCGACGAAGACGGGAGCGCTGCCGTTCACGCCCGCGACCGGATCGGCGACGGACCGTGGCACAACCAAGCCGGCGTGCTGGTCGCAGCCGACGTGGACGAGCTCCACTCCGACGCGGCCAACCTCACCAAGGAGACGATCCTTACGGAGAAGGGCGACCCGGTGAACGGCCGAGGCGACGACCCGAACATGCACGACATCCTTACCGGGTCGAATATGGACGGCACCGCGTTCACCGATTCGGACTACGACAACTGCGAGAACTGGACCAGCAACGGCTCCGGCAGCACCCGCGTCGGTCACCACGACCGGACCGGCGGCGGCCAGAACCCCACGTCGTGGAACTCCGCCCACTCGTCCCGGGGTTGCAGCCAGCAGGACCTTCAGGGAACGGGCGGCAACGGCTTCTTCTACTGCTTCGCGCCCGCCGGATGAGGGCCGTCGCGTTCGCCGCCTTCGCCCTGGCTGCGTGCGTCAGCGGAGAACCCGAGGACGCGCCCGGCGGCGCCGACCAGACCGCTGCCGACCTTCCCCCGGTCTTCATCGAGGAGATGACCTGGACCGAGGTCCGGGCCGCCATCGACGCCGGGGCCACCACCGTCGTTCTCCCCACCGCGGGAACCGAGCAGAACGGCCCCCACATGGTGACGGGCAAGCACCGCTACATCGTGGAGGAGGCGTCGAAGCGGATCGCCCGGGAGCTGGGCAACGCCCTCGTGGCGCCAACCGTGACCTACGTGCCCGAGGGAGACGTGGACCCGCCTTCAGGTCACATGCGGTACGCGGGAACGGTTACCCTGCCCAACGAGTACTTCATGAAGCTTGTGGAGTACGCCGCCCGGAGCTTCCGGGCCCACGGCTTCACGGACGTGGTCTTCATCGGCGACAGCGGGGGAAACCAGCGGGGGATGGAAGCGGTCGCGACGATGCTCAACGAGGAGTGGCAAGGCGAGGGCGCTCGGGTCCACTTCGTAGGCGACTACTACTCGGCCAACGGATTCAGGGACTGGCTGATGGAGCAAGGGGAGACGGAGGAGACGATCGGGAGGCACGCGGGAATCTCCGACACGTCGATCCTCCTGTACGTCGAGGCCCGACACGTCCGGCAGGACCAGCTTGCTCCCGGAGGCGGCTTCGAGGAAAGCGGCGTCTCGGGGGACCCGACGCGGGCATCGGCGGAGTACGGTCGCGTGGGCATGGAGATGCGGGTGGCGGCGGCGGTCCGCCAGATCCGGACGCTGGTCGGGGAGCGTTAGCGCGAGGCCGGCCACCGGCTGGACCATACCTCGGCGGAACGGTATCTTTGGGAGTTTCCAAGCGAGTGCTCCTCTCGACAGGCCGCGCCCCGTGAACCCCAACGACACCGCCCACGTCGCCTTCGAGAACGTGTCCAAGAGCTTCGATGGCCGGAACATGGTCATCAGCGACTTGAATCTGGAGGTGGCTCGGGGCGAGTTCCTGACGATGCTGGGACCGTCGGGTTCCGGGAAGACCACGTGCCTCATGATGTTGGCCGGCTTCGAGGCGCTGACGGCCGGCACCATCCGTATTGACGGCGGCTCGGTCCACGATCTGCCGCCCCGGAAGCGGGGCATCGGCATGGTGTTCCAGAACTACGCCCTCTTCCCCCATATGACGGTGGGCGGCAACTTGGCGTTCCCTCTGGAAGTCCGGGGCATGGACAAGGAGCAGCAACGGGAGCGGGTCGAGCGAGTTCTGCGCCTGGTGCGGCTCGACGGCATGGAAGACCGACGTCCCGGCCAGCTTTCGGGGGGCCAGCAGCAGCGGGTGGCGATCGCCCGGGCCCTGGTGTTCGAGCCCGATCTGGTGCTCATGGACGAGCCCTTGGGCGCACTGGACCGCCGGTTGCGCGAAGAGATGCAGTACGAGATCCGCCGCATCCACCGCACCCTGGGCGTCACGATGGTCTACGTGACCCACGACCAGCAGGAGGCGATGGTCATGTCGGACCGGATCGCCGTGCTGCGGGACGGCATGGTGGAGCAGACCGATGGACCCGAGGCCCTTTACGAAGAGCCGATGCGCTCCTTTGTGGCCCGCTTCATCGGCGAGAACAACCGGCTCCACGGCCGCGTGCAGGAGATCGACGGCGACATCTGCCGCGTCGAGACCGGCGGCCAGATCGTACAAGCGCTGCGGGCGGTGCCCTGTAGCCCGGGAGACGCCACCACCTTGTCGATCCGGCCCGAGCGCGTGGCGGTGGCGCCCAAGCCCGGGCAGTACACCAACGAACTCGAGGCGGACATTGAGGACATGACGTTTTTGGGCGACCACCTGCGCCTCCGGCTGGCCGTGTGCGGCCGCACGGACTTCGTCGCCAAGATCCCCAACGTGGTGGGCCACGGCGCCGTGCTGGAGGGCGACCGCATACGGATCGGATGGACGCCGACGGACTGCCGCGCCCTCAACGCCGACGAAGAGGAAGACGCATGAACACCACGCCGCGCCGAACGGGCGCTTGGCAGGCGGCAGCCGTTGCGCTGTCGGTGCTGGGCGTCGCGCTGCCCCTCGCAGCCGCCGCACAAGAAGCCGTCACCGTGGTGTCCTGGGGCGGCTCGTACGCCCGCGCCTGCGTGCTGGGCTACCACGAGTCCTTCACGGAAGAGACGGGCATCCGGATCAGCTTGGAGGACTACAACGGAGGCTTGGCCCAGATTCGCGCCCAAGTCGAGATCGGCAACGTCCACTGGGACGTCGTGGACTTGGACATCGACGAAGCGGTTCAGGGATGCGAGGAAGGCTTGCTCGAGCCGCTGGACCCCAGCTTGTTCGTGCCCGGCCCCAACGGCGAGCCCGCCACGGAAGACTTCTTGCCCGGCACTTGGACAGAATGCGGCGTAGGCACGTCTTCGGGCTCGTCGATCTACGCCTACAACACGGAGAGCTTCCCCGGCGACAGGCCCACGACGATCGACGACTTCTTCGACTTGCAGAAGTTCCCTGGGCGCCGGGCCATGCGCCGGATGCCCCGCGACAACGTGGAGTTCGCCCTCATGGCCGACGGCGTGCCCGTCGAAGACCTGTACGACGTGCTGGATACGCCGGAAGGCAGGGACCGCGCGTTCCGCAAGCTGGACACGATCAAGGATCAGGTGATCTGGTGGGAGGCCGGCGCCCAGCCACCGCAGATGCTGGCCGACCGCGAAGTGGTCATGAGCACCGCTTGGAACGGTCGCATCTTCAACGCGCAGGTGCTGGAGAACCAGCCTCTCGAGATCGTCTGGGACGGACAGATCAAAGGCGTGAACCAGCTGGTGATCGTTGCGGGCACGCCCAGGCTGGAGCTTGCGAAGCAGTTCATCGCCTTCGCCACGCGCCCCGAGTCGATGGCCGGGCTCGCCGGCTACATCGCCTACAGCCCGGTGCGGCGCTCCGGCATCGCCTTGGTGTCCACGCACAAGGAGGTCGGCATCGAGATGG
The DNA here is from genome assembly GCA_958296005.1 of Longimicrobiales bacterium. GTDB lineage: Bacteria > Gemmatimonadota > Gemmatimonadetes > Longimicrobiales > Gaopeijiaceae > CATQHQ01. The sequence goes on along the minus strand of CATQHQ010000002.1, from coordinate 349,510 downwards.
GACCGCACATGCCCACCAACGACCGGCCGGGGCGCAGCATCCCGCGCAACCACGCATGGTGGAGCGACCACAAGGACGAGTTCCTTGAGCGCTTCAGCGCCTGGCTGGCTCGCCCGTGACCGGCGCTGCCCGACGCCGCGCCCTGGTCCTGGCTTTGGCTCTGGCCGCGCCAGCTCTTGCTCCCTCCGGCGTCGTCGCCCAGCTGACGATCGTCACGTGGGGCGGTTCGTACGGCGAAGCTTCCGCCAAGGCGTGGTTCGAGCCGTTCACCGCCGAGACCGGCATTGAAATCAACGTGGAGGACTACAGCGGCGGACTGGCCCAGATTCGCGCACAGGCCGACATCGGCAACGTCTACTGGGACGTGGTGGACATCGACTTGGCCGACGCGGCGCGCGCTTGCGACGACGGCCTCCTGGAGCCGATCGATCCGGCTGTTCTGGTGCCTTCGGACGACGGAACTCCGTTGGAAGAGGACTTCACACCTTACTCCCTGACGGAGTGCGGCGTCGGCACCAACTTCTACTCGACGATCTACGCCTACGACCGGTCTCGCTTCCCAGGCGAAAAGCCCGCCACCATGAGCGACTTCTTCGATCTGGAGAAGTTCCCGGGCCGCCGAGGCATGAAGCGCACGCCGCAGGAAAACCTGGAGCGGGCGCTGATCGCCGACGGAGTGCCTCTGGATCAAGTGTACGCGACCCTGGACACCCGCGAGGGCGTGCGTCGCGCGTTGCGCAAGCTGGACACGATCAAGGACCAGATCGTCTGGTGGGAAGCCAGTGCGCAGGCGCCCCAACTCCTGGCCGACGGCGAGGTGGTCATGACCTCGGCCTACAACGGCCGCATCTTCAACGCGCAAGTGCTGGAGAACCAGCCGTTCGAGATCGTTTGGGACGGCCAGATCCTCGGCGTGGGCCAGTTCGTCATCGTTGCGGGCACTCGCAACCTGGATGCGGCTTTGCGTTTCGTGGCGTTCGCTTCGTCGCCCCGCCATATCGGCAGCATCGCCAAGTACATCTCGTACGGGCCGGCCCGACGCTCCGCCATGCGGCTGGTGGACAAACACTTGGAGACGGGCATCGACATGCTGCCGCACCTGCCCACCAACCCGGAGAACTTTGCCCGGGGGATCCAGAGCGACTGGAAGTGGTGGAGCGACAACGGCGACGAGATGAACGAGATCTTCGCCGCGTGGCTGGCTCGGTGAAGGCGCCCGGGCGCATCCGGCTGCGCACTGGGTTGCTGGTACTGCCCTTGCTGGCGTTCGTCTTGGTCACCTTCATCGCGCCGTTGGGCACGATGCTGGTCCGCAGCGTCCACGATCCCGTAGTGGCGGACGCACTGCCCGAGACGATGGAGGCCCTCGCCGGCTGGGACGGTCAGGGACTGCCGGACGAAGTCGCGTACGAGGCGGTGGCGAGGGACCTTGTGCGCGCCAACGAAGAACGGACGCTGGGCCAAGTCGCCAGTCGGGTGAACCGCGTCCGATCCGGCCTACGGAGCGCCCTCACCCGCACCGCGCGGCGGATGCCCGAGGACGCAGCGGCGCCTTGGCGCGACGTGCTGTCCAACCTCCACGAGGCGTGGGACGAGCCCGAAACGTGGCACGCCATCCAGAGCGCTGGCGACCGGTTCACTTCGCGCCACTACTTGAACGCCGTCGACCTGCAGTGGCTGCCGGACCGCTCCGTCGGCCGCCAGCCGGAGGAGCGGCGCATCTATCTGGCGCTCCTGTGGCGCACGCTGTGGATCAGCCTGGGCATCACCTTCCTGTGCCTGCTTCTCGGGTACCCGGTGGCCCACCTGATCGCCCATGCCCCGCCCCACCGTCAGAACCTCTTGCTGGCGTTGGTGCTCGTTCCGTTCTGGACGTCGCTTCTGGTGCGCACCACGTCGTGGATCGTGCTGCTTCAGACCCAGGGCGTGATCAACGACGTGCTCGTCGCTCTGGGGCTGCTCGGCGACGACGGGCGCCTGGCCATGGTGTACAACATGACCGGCACCTTCGTGGCGATGACCCACGTGCTGCTGCCGTTCATGGTTCTGCCGCTCTATTCGGTCATGCGCTCGATCCCGCGCCGGCACATGAGCGCCGCCGCATCGCTGGGCGCGGGGCCGTTCCAGGCGTTCCGCAAGGTCTACTGGCCCCAGACGCTGCCCGGGGTGGGCGCCGGCTCGCTTCTGGTGTTCATCCTGGCGATCGGCTTCTACATCACGCCGGCGCTGGTGGGCGGCAGCACGGGCCAGCTCATCTCCAACATGATCGCCTACCACATGCAGACGTCGCTCAACTGGGGGCTGGCCGCGGCCCTGGGCGGCATCCTGCTGGCGGGCGTTCTGGTCCTCTACGTGGTCTACGACCGGGTGGTCGGGATCGAACGCATGAGCCTGGGCTGACCCTCGTGGCCGCCGCAACGACCGCTCTCAGCGCCGGCGACCGCGTCGTCCGGTTCGCCTACTTGGGCTTCTGCGCCGCCGTGTTCTTCTTCCTGCTGGCGCCGATCCTGGTCATCGTGCCCCTGAGCTTCAACGCCGAACCGTACTTCACCTTCACGGAGGGAATGCTGCGCTTCGACTCGGAAGCCTATTCCCTGCGCTGGTACCGTCAAGTGGTGGAAGACGAGGCTTGGCGCCGGGGGATCGCCAACAGCTTCCTCATCGGCCTGTCGGCGACGGGGCTGGCCACGACTCTGGGCACCCTGGCGGCGCTTGGGCTGGCCAGTCCGGCGATGCCCGCGCGGCGGTTCGTCATGGGCCTGCTGATCTCGCCCATGGTGACGCCTCTGATCATCTCGGCAGCCGGGATGTTCTTCTTCTATTCCAGCGTCGGGCTTACCCAAACCCACATCGGGCTGATCCTCGCCCACGCGGCGCTGGGCACGCCGTTCGTGGTGATTACGGTCACCGCGACTTTGACCGGCTTCGACACCAACCTGACCCGGGCCGCCGCCAGCATGGGCGCCACGCCGCTGCGCACGTTCCGCCAAGTGCAGCTGCCCCTCATCGCGCCGGGCGTCTTCTCGGGGGCGCTGTTCGCCTTCGCCACGTCGTTCGACGAAGTGGTGGTGGTGCTCTTCATGGGCGGCGTGGAGCAGCGCACGATCCCCCGGCAGATGTGGGCGGGGATCCGGGAGCAGATCAGCCCGGCGATCCTGGCGGTGGCCACCTTCCTCATCGTCTTTGCGGTGACGCTCCTGTTTACGGTGGAGTGGTTGCGGCGACGGAGCGAAGGACGGAAGACGCAGCGATGACGATCTCCGTCGTAACGCCGGTGCTGAACGACGTGCGGGTGGAGCGCGCCATCAAGTCGATCCTCGCGCAGCAGTACGACCCGGCGCCGGAGCTGATCGTCGTGGACGGCGGATCCACGGACGCAACTCTGGACGTTCTCGCCAAGTACAGGGACGAGATCGACGTACTGGTGAGCGAGCCCGACGACGGGCTGTACGATGCAATGAACAAGGGGATCCGCCGAGCTCGCGGCGACGTGGTAGCAATTCTGAACGCCGACGACCACTACGTGGATCCGCTGGTGTTGCGGGACGTCGCAAGCCGCCTCGACGGAGCCGACGCGTGCTACGGCGACATCGTGTACACCAACCGCGCCGGCAAAGTGGTGCGTTACTGGAAGGCGGGACGGTGCGCGAACGCCAAGTGGTACTTGGGTTGGATGCCGCCTCATCCGTCGTTTTTCGTGCGTCGCAGCGTATACGAGCGCCATGGCGTGTTCGACCTGCGCTATCCGGTCGCGGCGGACTACGAGCTGATGTTGCGCTTCATCCGCAAGGCTCGCATCCGCGTGCGCTACCTCGACAGGGTGGTCGTCAAGATGGCCACCGGCGGGAACAGTTCCCAGATCGTAAGAGGCAACGTGGACGTGGCGCAGGCGTGGGCGAGAAACGGTCTCCGCGGGGGTCTTCTGGTGCCGTTCCTCAAGCCCGCCGCAAAGGTGTGGCAGCTGGCCGCACGACCTTGATCGACCTCGATATCCTCCGTTGCCCAACGACAGGCCAGTCCCTCGCGTTCGCGGAAGTTGGCTCCGACTGGGTTGCCGTTCCCCGAAAGGGGCCCGGACCGCCCGAGCCGATCAGCGCAGGCCGGTCGGCGACAACGGTGTTGCTCGCGAAGGATGCGGGTCACGCCTACCCCGTCGTGGACGGCATTCCGGTGCTCCTCGGACCCGAGAGGCTCGTGCCGGCCGACGTCGCGGACAACCTTGAGGCGATCGACCTGTCGGCCCCGTCCTACGCCGAAGCGTACGAGGAAATGGCGTACTACAACAACCCGGCCAACCGGTCGTCCTACGACGCCATCATGGGCGCGCTTGCGCGGCACAGGGACAAAGTCCCGTTGGTCGCGTCCACCTTTCCGCACCCCGCACGCCTTTGGGTCGATGCGCCGCACGATTCTCTCTCCCAACTTGAAGGCTACGTTCACTTGTCGCCCGTCAAGGGAAAGCAGGCGCTTCAGATCGGCGGCAGCGGATCCCACGCGGTCAAGATGCTGCTTGCGGGCGCACGGTCGGCGACGTTGGTGACGCCGATGCTGTACGAAGCCCAGTACGCATCGGGTCTCGCCGCCGAATGGGGCGTGCAGGACAACTTTCTTGCTGTCGTCGGCGTCGCCGAGGAGATGCCTCTTGCGGACGGCTCCATCGACTTGGCGTTCTCCGGAGGGTGCTTTCATCACATGAGGTTTGCCTGCCTGGGCGCCGAGCTGCACCGAGTGCTGGCAGCCGGGGGAAGGTTCGCCGGCACCGACCCGTTCGCCACGCCTCTGCACTGGATCGGAACCAGGCTGCTGGGCAAGCAGGAGAAGGGTATCCACTGCAGGCCCGTTACCTCACGGCGCCTCGACAAGATCAGGACGCTCTTTCCCGAAGTGCGCGCGCGCCGCCATGGGCCTCTTCTTCGCTACCTCTGCATCGGGCTCCAGAAGCTGACCCGAGGCCGCTTCTCGCCGAGCGTGCCTGCGATGATGAACGTCATGCGCTTCGACGACTTCCTCGGGCGGGTCCTGGCACCCCTGGGAGTGCGCGGCGGATCGGTGGTCATCAGCGGGGTCAAGCAGGCGACCCGTACAGCTCCCTCCGCGACAGGTTCGTTCGCATGAAGATATTGGTGGCAGGAGCCGGAGGCTTCATCGGCGGGCATCTCGCCCGGTCGGTGCTGGACGCGGGTCACGCTGTTCGGTGCGTGGACCGCAAGCCCTTGCAGGAGTGGTACCAAGTGCACGGGGAGGCCGAGAACGTGGTGGCCGACCTGACGGAGATCGGTGCGTGCATGGCGGCGTGCGAAGGCGTGGCGGAGTGCTATCAGCTCGCCGCCGACATGGGAGGGATCGGCTTCATCGAGAACAACAAGGCGCTGTGCATGCTTTCGGTGCTCATCACCACGCACATGCTGATGGCCGCCAAGAAGCATGGCGTTCAGCGGTTCTTCTATTCCTCGTCGGCTTGCGTGTACCGGGCGGACAAGCAAGACAGCGCCGATGTGGCTCCCCTGCGGGAGGAGGACGCCTACCCGGCGATGCCCGAGGACGGCTATGGGTGGGAGAAGCTCTTCTCCGAACGGATGTGCAGGCATTTTCGAGAAGACTTTGGCGTGCCCGCCCGCGTTGCGCGGTATCACAACGTCTATGGGCCGATGGGCGCATGGGACGACGGACGGGAGAAGGCGCCCGCGGCGATCTGCCGCAAGGTGGCGCAGGCCAAGCGCACAGGCGTCCATGAAATCGAGATCTGGGGAGACGGCACGCAGACCCGGTCGTTCATGTACATCGACGACTGCCTCGAGGGCACGCTGGCGATCGCCCGAAGCGAGATCGTCGATCCCATCAACCTTGGGTCCAGCGAGCTGGTCACCATCAACCAGCTTGTCGACATCGCCGAAGAGATCGCCGGCGTGAAGCTGAAGCGGCGCTACTTGCTGGACCGTCCCAAGGGCGTCAACGGTCGCAACAGCGACAACCGACTGATCGTCGAGAAGCTGGGATGGGAGCCGTCGATACGGCTCAAGGCCGGCCTCGAGCGCACCTACAGCTGGATCTACGACCAGTACGTCGAGAAGTACGGCTGACAGTAGGAACGCCTGCGGGGCCCAGCCCAATGGACCGGACCCCGCGGGCTTGGGAGGTGTGTGGCTGTCGAGCCGTTAGGCCCGGCGGCCCACCTCGATCTTCCGCGCGCGTGCCTCCTCGGCCTTGGGGAGGCGTACCGTCAGGAGGCCGTTTTCCAGCTCGGCCGTGATGGCGTCGGCGCGGACCGTGCCCGGCAGGCGGAAGACCCGGCGGAAGGCGCCGAACGTCCGCTCCAGGAGGTGGTACTTGCCCTCCGACCCGGTTTCGTGCTCGGCGCGCTTCTCGCCGGAGATCGTCAGGACGTTGTTCTCGAGCGCGATATCGAGGGAGTCCTCGCCCACGCCCGGCAGCTCGACGGAGAGGACGAGCTCGTTGTCGAACTCCTGGACGCTGGCGTTGGGGAGCCAGCCCGAGCCTTGGACGACGTTTGCGGGCGCCGCGTCCCCGAAGATCCGGTTCATGCGGCCGGCCAGCACGTCGAAGTCGTGCCGGGGGACGAGGCGGTTCGTGTACTTGGTCAGCGACATCGTTCAACCTTCCTTGTTGGGTTGGCAGAGTTGGTTGGTGCGCGACGAGTCGCTTCGCCGCGTGCCCGTCTCCTCTGCACGAGCCGTGCCGCCGTTTTTCCTGCCAAAACGGCAGGAGTACTGCCAAAATGGCAGGACTAGGTCCGTCCTGCCTGCAGCGCCTTGCGAGCCGCGCCCCGTTCGGGCACTACCGGGCCGGGGTGGATGCGGCACCCGAGCTCGGACCCGATCGCCGCCACGGGTTGGTGAAGCGCCCTTCCTTCCTGCACGAGTCCCCCCGAGAGGGCCAGGGGCGGGGGGCCGCTCCACTCGCCGGTGCGGGCCAGGGCGGCGTTCAGCATCTCCCGCAACCCGTTCAGCGCGCGATGAACCACCCGGGCGGCGGCGGCGTCACCCGTCGCGGCGGTCTGCGCAACCGTCGGCGCCAGCGCGGCCACCTCTTTCTTGGTGGCGCGGGCGACCCAGCCCACCAAGTCCGTCGGCGCAGAGACGCCCGTCTGCTGCGCGATCGCGTGGGTCAGCGCCGTCTCGGGCACTCGACCGTCGGCGCTGCGGACCACGGCCTGGAGTCCTTCCAAGCCGATCCGGTAGCCGCTGCCTTCGTCGTCGAGAACGCTACCCCACCCGCCCACCGTCACCCGCGTTCCCCCTGGGTCCACCGCTAGCACGACGGAGCCGGTGCCCGCCACCAGCAGGATCCCCGGCCCCTCGCCGAAGGCGTCGGCCCGCGCCGCTTCCACGTCGGTACCGATGCCGATGCGGCGCGCCAAGCCGGCGCCGGCCAGGGCGGCTTTGACGGCTCGACGGGGCCGATCCCGCCCCGCCCCCGCCAACCCAGCCCACAGGCCGTCCAGCGGCAACGCCGCCCCAGCGGCCTTTGCGACCCGTCGCACCAGCTCCGCCACCACCGCGACGGCCGCGACCGGGTTCCGAGGGTCCACCAGCCCCGCAGGGCCTTCGACGGCGGCCAGCTCCCGCCCCTGGGCATCGACGGCCAGAGCGCGGGAACGGGTCCCGCCGCCGTCCACGCCCACCCAGGTCACGAGTGCGGGTCCCGCCGTTCGCTGGCGCCAAGCAAGGAGCGCGTCGCCGTCCACGCCGTCCCCACCGCCGTGGTGACCACCAACCCCACCAGAACGAACCACGGCCAGGCGACGCTGCCCCAGGCCCACAGCGACACCACCGTTGCGACGCCGGCGGTCATTCCCGCGATCGCTCCGCCCTGCCCGACCTTGCGCCCGAAGACGCCCAGGGCAAAGGCGCCCAACAGTCCGCCGTAGACCATGGAGGCCGCCGCAAGCGCCACCTCCACGGCAGCGGCCCGCTGGGAGGCCCCCGACGGGTCGCCGCTCCCGGCCCCGGCGCCTTCGGGCGGGATGAAGAGGACGGCGCCTGCAACGAGCGCGCCCGCCCAGACCAGGGTGAACACCTTGCCTGCCGTCAGCATGGCCCGGTCGTCGTCCTGGCGACCCGTGGCGGGACCCCAGAAGTCGTAGGCGCTGGCGGAGGCCAAGGAGTTGATCGACGAAGAGAGGGAGGACATCGCCGCGGCAAAGACTCCGGCGACGAGAAGGCCGCGCACCCCGGCAGGCATCTCGGAGACGATGAAGGTGGCGAAGATCTCGTCGGTGGAGTCGAAGGCGCGGCCGTCGTAGAACGCCCACAGTCCGAGTCCTACGAAGAGGAAGAGCGCGAACTGGCCGATCACTGCAAAGCCGCTGCCGATCAGCGCTCGGCGGCTCTGGACCGCGTCCCGGCAGGTCAGGAGCCGTTGCACGATGAGCTGGTCGGTGCCGTGGGACGCCATCGACAGGAATGCTCCCCCGATCAGCCCCGCCCAGAAGGTGTAGGTCACGGAAAGAGAGGTGGAGAAGTCCAGCGTCTGAAGCTTCCCGGCCGCGCCGGCGCGCTCCAGGATCGCCGGCCAGCCACCGTCCACGGCACCGTTGAGCAGGACCAGCGCGATGACTCCGCCGGCGACGTACAACGTCATCTGGAGCGCGTCCACCCACACCACAGCGCGGATGCCGCCGAAGTAGGTATAGGCCAGGGTGGCCGCGCCGATGACCAGCACGGAAAGCGGGTAGGACCAGCCGGTGACGATCGCCAGGGGGATCGCGGTGGCGAAGAGCCGCACCGAGTCGGCCAGGAGGCGCGCCACCATGAAGCCGCCGGAAGCGTAGCGGCGCGTCGCCGTCCCGAAGCGGCGGCCCAGGAACTCGTACGCGGTGGACAGGTCGCCCCGGTAGTACGCCGGCAGCAGCACCGCGGCCACGACGGTCCGCCCGACCAAGTAGCCCAGGGTCAGTTGCAGGAACGCGAGGGTTCCCAGGTACGAGACGCCCGGCACGGAGAGGAAGGTGAGGGTGCTGGTCTCGGTCGCGACGACGGAGAACATCACCGCCCACCAAGGGAGGTTGCGGTTGCCGAGGAAGTAGCCGGTCCCGCCGGAGGTTCCCCGGCCGAGCCACGCGCCCCAGGCCGCCACGCCCGCCATGTAGAGGAGGACGACCGCGAGGTCCACGCCGCCGAACGCCGTCACGGCTCGCGTCGCCTCGGGGGCGTGTCGATGATCGCGCGGGCCGCCAAGTCGTGGACGCGCCGGCGCAGGGGGACGTGCTTGGCGTTCTGGCGGGTCGGGTTCACGCGGTTGGTGAGCAGGACCACCCCCAGGTCGAGCGTCGGATCAATCCAGATCGAGGTGCCCGTATAGCCCGTGTGGCCGAAGGAGCGCGCAGAGAACCAGTCGCCTGCGGAAGAACGTCCCGACGGCGTGTCCCAGCCCAGCGCGCGGCTCGACTCCGGCGACTGGCGACGGGTGATCCGGTCCACCCAGCCCGGTCCGAAGACGGCTACGGGGGACGACCGAGGACGGTGGCACGGCAGCCCGGAGGCGGCGTCGGCGCGGCAGGGTCCCGCTACGCCCCGGTCCAGCATCATCTGGACGAAGACGGCCAAGTCGCGAGCGGAACTGAAGAGCCCGGCGTGGCCCGCCACGCCTCCGACGGCGTGGGCGTTCTCGTCGTGGACCTCGCCGTGGACATGGTAGCCGCGGTAGACGGTGTCGATCTCCGTGGAGGCGATCCGGTCCCACGAGGACGGCGGCGGGTTGAAGCCGGTGTCGCCCATGCCCAGAGGACGCCACACCTCGGCCCGCAGGAAGTCGTCCAGAGGTTGGCCCGAGACCTCCTCCGCCACAAAGGCAACGGTCATGAGGCCGATGTCGGAGTAGACGGTGCCGAGGCCCGGAGGGTCGTCCAGCGGGAGGGCGCCGATGGCGTCGCGGTAGGCGTCGCGGCCGGCGATCTCCAGGTAGAAGCGGCGGAAGGGGGGCAGGCCCGCTTGGTGGAGGAGAAGCTGGCGCAGCGTCACCTGCGACTTGGCCGGGTCGCCGTCGTCCCACCAGGGGAGGTGGGCCGCGACGGCGTCGTCCAGCCCTAGGGCACCGCGTTGAGCCAGCACGACCGCTGCGGTGGTGGTGCCCACGACCTTGGTGAGCGACGCCAAGTCGAAGATCGAGGCCGGGGTTGCGGCGGGCGCGTCGGCGTCCCAGTCGAGGCGGCCGTAGCCTCGCAGCCTGACCAGCTGGCCCCGTCGGACGATGGCGAGTGCCGCGCCGGAGGCGGCCGAGTCGGCGAGGGCGGAGAGGATCGCGTCGTCCAGGGCGGAGAGGGAGTCGGGGCTCATGGCGACCCGGAGCGGGTCCACTTCGCGGAACGAGACGACGGTGCCGGCAGCGGTGCAGAAAGCGTCGGACAGGTCGTCCGCCGACCGGGCGAGCGCCGGCGGCCGGTCGTCGCAGGCGGGAAGCGGCCGGGAGGGGCGCCAGCGGCCGGGTCCGCCGGTGGTGTCGGATGCGGCAGTCTGCTCTTCGGCTTGGTTGCGGCGGGCCGGGGGCACGAAGCCGGCTTCCTGGAGAGGGTCGGGCGCAGCTTGAGCGTTTCGTTCGTTCCGCTCGCCGGCGGCCCGGTCCACTCCGTCTCCCGCTCGATGCAGCGGAGGGATCGACACGGGCAGGCGTCCGCCGATCGCCTCCGCGCCGGTCAGCGCCCGGGCGGCGGCGCGTTGGGAGAGTTCGCGATCTCCCCAAGCGACGACGTAGCTCCCCACGTCGGGGAACGCCGAGAGCACGTAGGGACCGCCGAAGGAGACCACCACGGCGGCGCCGGGCCGGACCTGGTCCACCCTCTCCACAAAGGTCCGCAGCCCGGCGGACAGAGCCGTCGCCCCGGCCCCGGAGCGCGGCGGCGCGTACACGCCGATCACCACGGCGTCCGCGTCGGCTGCCGCGAGAAGGAGCGAGTCGTAGGTCGCCCAAGGCGTGTCCGGCCCCACCCGGACCCGGGCGACCCGCCCCGCGAACCCCCGCAGCGCGGCGTCGAACGCGCGCCCGGCCAGCAGGTCGCCGTCGCGGGCCCAGGTCACGCTCGTCACCGAGACGCCCGGCGCCAGCGGCACGGCGCCGTCCCGGTCCCGCACCAGGGTGATCGACCTGGCCGCGGCGCGTGCGGCCACGGCCCGGTTTTCGGCGGTCCCGACGCGGAGCGCCACGGCGCCCGGGTCCACCCGGCTCTCCCGGTGGAGTCCCAGGCGAGCCTTCGCCTCGAGCAGCCGCCGCACCGACCGTTCGATCCGCGTCCGAGAGATGCGGCCCGACTCCACCGCCCGCGCGACGGCGTCGATCGTCCGCCCGATCCCGTCGGGCGCCAGCAGCACGTCGGAGCCGGCCTCCAGCGAGAGCACGGCTGCCTCTCCTGCGCCGTAGCCGTTGGTGATCGCGCCCATTCGGAGGGCATCGGTGAAGAGGATGCCGTCGAAGCCCATCTCGTCCCGGAGCACATCGGTCATGAAGTAGGGAGACAACGTGGCCGGGCGCTCGTCCCCCAGCACCCCGGGCACCGCCACGTGGGCGGTCATCACCGCGTCCACGCCCGCCGCCAGGGCCGTGCGGAAGGGGGCCAGCTCGACCCGGTCCAGGCGCTCCCGATCCGCGCCGATCACGGGCAGGACGATATGGGAGTCGGTGCGGGTGTCGCCGTGCCCGGGGAAGTGCTTGGCCGTGGAGAGCGCCCCGCCCCGTCTGGCGCCGCGGATGAAGGCGGCGCCCAGTCTGCCCACGGCCTCCGGGTCCTCGCCGAAGGACCGGGTGGCGATGACCGGGTTCGCCGGGTTGCTGTTGACGTCCAGCACCGGCGCGAAGAGCCAGTGAACCCCTACCGCCCGGGCCTCCTCGGCGGTGATGCGCCCGAACTCGAAGGCCAGCGCTTCGTCTCCCGAGGCCCCGAACGCCATCGTCGGAGGGAAGCTGGTGCCGCCGCCTTGCGGCAGCAGAGACGGGATCGCGTAGCTGTGGTTGATCCGCATCCCAGGCCCCCCGTTCTCGAAGTCGGAGGTGACGAGAAGCGGGACGAGAGCGTGGGACTGGAGCCGGTTGAGCTTGGCTACGTAGGCGTCGGGCACCCCGATGGAGATCGAGACGCCGCCCAACCCCTTCTCCACCCAGCCCAGCAGTTCCTGAAAGTCGGGATCGGTCTCGGAGGCGTATCCGCCGGGGATCCACGGGACGACCAGCTGGGCGACGGCCTCCCGGAGGCTCAGACCGGCCAGGGTTTCGTCAACCCATCGGCGGGCGTCGGCGTCCAAGGCGGCAGCCAGCTCCGGCGCCGGCGCGGCGGAAGGCGTTCCGGCACCGCGGGGGGAGCAGGCCGCGAGCACGGTCAGGAGGAGCAGGGCTGCGGCAGATCGGGCTGGGACCGCGGGGCGGCCGGGGACCGCTGGGCGTGGTGTCGCTTCACTAGTAGCTTGGGCAATCACGAAGTCGCCTCGGCCGAAACAGGTCGCAGTGGCCCCCATAGGAAGGGCGGGAGCACGTGAACATTGATACAGCATTGCCGTTGCGGGGCATAGTTCGCCGCTGGGCGTCGCGCCGGCACTGGACGCCGCTTCTGGCCGCGGCCGCGGCGTGCTCGCCCCAAGTCGAGGGAGAAACGGGCGCCGGCCCGCCGGATCCCGTCCGCCCCGGGATCGAGGTGCTCTTGACCGACTCGCTGGGCTTGGTCGCCGGACGCCGTGCGGGGCTGGTCACCAACCACACGGGCAGGGATCGGGCCGGGACCTCGACGATCGACCTGCTGGCGGACCATGCGGAGGTCGAGCTGGTGGCACTGTACTCGCCGGAGCATGGGATTCGAGGCCTCGAGGAGGCGGGGGTCGAGGTGGACGACGGAATCGACGAGAAGACCGGCCTGCCCGTCCACTCGCTTTATGGCGAGACCCGGAAGCCCGCCGCCGAATCGCTGGCGGGGGTCGACGTCCTCCTGTTCGATATTCAGGACGTGGGCGCCCGCTACTACACCTACCTCGCCACCATGACCCTCGCGATGGAGGCGGCAGGCGAGCAGGAGATCCCCTTCGTGGTGCTGGACCGTCCCAACCCCATCGGCGGCGATGCAGTGCAGGGGAACGTCCTGGACCCGGCGTTCGCCAGCTTCGTGGGACCCTACCCGATGCCGATGCGCCACGGCCTGACGGCGGGGGAGTTCGCACGGATGGCGGTGGGCGAGTTCGGGGTGGTCGCGACGCTCCGGGTCGTGGTGGCCGACGGGTGGACGCGGGCGATGTCTTTCGACGAGACCGGCCTGCCTTGGGTGCCGCCGTCGCCCAACATGCCGTCCGTGGAGAGCGCCCTGCACTACCCGGGCACCTGCCTCTTCGAGGGGACCCCCCTCTCGGTGGGCCGGGGCACGGACCGGGCGTTCCAGCAAGTGGGCGCGCCGTGGTTGGACGCCGACGAGCTGGCGATCCGGCTGGCGGCCCTCGACGTGCCCGGCACCGTCTTCCTGCCCGTGCGCTTCACCCCGTCGAACCCGGGCGACGGCAAGTTCGGCGGCGTCGAGTCCAACGGCGTGCGCCTGGTGGCCGACGGCCCGGAGTACGACCCCACCCGGGCCGCGCTGGCCGTTCTGGCGGAGACCAAGACGATGTCGGGAGAGCGCTGGAGCTGGCGCGAGAGCCACTTCGACCGTCTGGCGGGCACCGACGCGCTGCGCCTGGCGCTGGAGGCCGGGGCCTCCTACCCGGAGCTGGCCGATCGATGGGGCGACGGCCTGGCCGATTATCTGGAGCGTCGCCGGCCCTACCTGCTCTACAGGTGAGCCCCCGTCACACGCTCACTCCGAACTGCTCGCCCCACGCCGCCAGCAGCATCAGCGCCCAGAGCTGGTGGTTGGGCCGCTGAGCCGATCGCGCTCCGCCGTCCTCCCGCTGCGCCACAGCCCGTTCCTTGATCCGGCGGACCGCATCCGCCTTCAGAAGCGACAACGGACCGTCCCGCTTGGAGAGCAGTTCGTCGGCCATCTCGAAGAACGCCCGGTTCTGGTAGGAGTGCAACGGGAGGCTGAACCCCATCTTCGACCTCGACAGGACCACGTCCGGCAACATCGGCCTCACCGCTTCCCGCAGCACGTGCTTCAACGTCAACCCCTGGACCAGACAGCGATCGGGCAGCCTCATCGCCAGCGTCGCCAAGTCCGGGTCCAGCATCGGCGACCGCATCTCGACGGACGCCGCCATGCCCATCCGGTCGGTCTTCGTCAGCATGTCCTGCGGCAGGTTGTGGACCAAGTGCACGTACATGAGACGGCGCAGGGGGGTCCACGCCTCCGCCTCCTCGGGCAAGCGCGTGTACTCGTGCAAGGCGGCACTCGCTAGGCCGGTCGCCGCCGGGTCCTCGACCAAGCCGGAGGCCTCGTCGTGGGAAAAGAACGACGTGCCGCTGAGGTCTGCCGCCCTCTGGACGGCCGGCCGGGCTGCAAAGCGAGCAATCTGCCGTACCCGCCCGGCCCCTCTGCCGTTCCCCAGTCCGGGCACGCTCGCAAGAACGTCCAACATGCGCGACGCCCCGGCGAGAACCGGCCTGGGAACCGGCGCCAGCCACCTGATGCGCGGGACCCACGCGAACACGCCGTAGCCCGCGAAGATCTCGTCGCCGCCGTCGCCGGTAATGCAGACCTTGACTTCCTTGGCCACTTCCCGGCTGATCCGGTACGTGGGGATCGCGGACGAATCGGGAAACGGGACCCCGGCGTGCTCGACGATCCGCCACAGGTCGCCGGGCTCGAAGCCGAAGTTCGTCAGGCGGATCTCCCGGTGGTCGGTGCCGATGTGGCGGGCGACCTCGCGAGCCACCTCGCTCTCGTCGTACCCAGCCCCTGGGAAGCGGACCGTGAAGGTCTTGACGCGCCTGTCCGCCAGCCGTTGCATGATCGCCACCACCGCGCCCGAGTCGATGCCGCCGGAGAGCAGGGCGCCGACCTCCACGTCGCTGACCATCTGCCTGCGAACCGCGCCCACGAGAGCGGTTCGAACCTGCTCGACGATCGCCGGCCAATCCGCCGGCTCCGGATCGGGGTCGTAGCTCGGCCGCCAGTACTCCGACACCTTGCACTCCCCGTCCCTCCACGTCATCGAACAACCCGGCGGAAGCAGCATGACGTCCTTGAAGAACGTGGCGGGGGCGGGCACGAACCCCAGCCGCAGATAGCACCCCAAGGCGTCCGGATTCATCTGCCGAGGGATCTCCGGGTGCTCCAGCAGGCTTTGGAGCTCGCTGCTGAAGACGATCCGCCCGGCGTCGCGCCAGTAGAAGAGCGGCTTCTCCCCGAAACGGTCCCGGGCCAGATGCAGCGATCGCTCGGCTTGGTCGTAGACGGCCACGGCGAACATGCCCTTCAGCCTTGCGAACACGTCCGCTCCCCACTCCTCGTAGCCGTGGGCGATCACCTCCGTGTCGGAGTGAGTGCTGAAGGCGTGGCCCCGTCGTTCCAGCTCCCGCGCCAGCTCCCGGTAGTTGTAGACCTCGCCGTTCTGCACCACGTGAACGGTGCCGTCCTCGTTGGAGATCGGCTGGTCGCCGGTCCGCAGGTCGATGATCGCCAGCCGACGGACGGCAAGAGAGGCGCCGTCGCAGTCGAGCCGGCCGCCGCTGTCGGGGCCTCGGTGCACCAGGCGCTGCTGCATCGCCGCCACGTGGTCCGCCGCTCGAGCGCTTCGCCCCGCAAGAGCCGTACCGCAGATTCCGCACATAGGTACTAATATTGCTGGCCCGCCACGCCTTTTCTAGCTTCCCGTCCCCATGTCTTCGTTCTATCTCACAAGCCCGATCTACTACGCCTCCGGCGAACCCCACCTGGGCCACGCCTACACCACGATCCTGGCGGACGTGCTGGCGCGGTACCGGCGGCGAGCGGGGGAGGACGTGCTCTTCCTCACGGGTACCGACGAGCACGGCCAGAAGATCCAAGAGGCGGCCGCCCAGCAAGGCATACCGCCCAGGGAGCTGTGCGACCTCATGGCGGGCCGCTTCCGCGCCGCGTGGGAAGACCTGAACATCTCCCACGACCGCTTCATCCGCACCACGGAGCCGGGGCACGCCGCCGTCGTGTCCGCCATCCTGGAGCGCCTTCGGGACAACGGCCTGATCTACGAAGGCGAGTACGCCGGATGGTACTCGGTCGGCCAGGAGCGCTACTTCACCGAGAAGGAGGTCGGACCGGACCGGAAGGATCCGGTCGCAGGCGGCCCCGTCGAGCATATCCGGGAGAAGAATTATTTCTTTCGGATGAGTCGGTTCCAAGAGCGTCTGCGGAAGCATGTCGAAGACAACCCCGAGTGGATCGTCCCCGCCGGCCGTCGCAACGAGATCCTGGGCTTTCTAGCCAGACCCCTGGGCGATCTCTCGATCTCCCGGCCCCGCTCCCGCATCCATTGGGGGATTCCCCTCCCCTGGGATCCGGACCAGACGACCTACGTGTGGGTGGACGCCCTGATCAACTACGTGACGGCGTCGGGCGCGGTGGATGCCGGCGCCCCAAAAGGTCGGCAGGGTTTCGGGGACGCCCCCCTGCCCTCTCGCTGGCCGGCGGACGTCCACCTGATGGGCAAGGACATTCTCACCACCCACGCCGTCTACTGGCCGGCGCTGCTGATGGGAGCGGACCTGCCTCTGCCCCGGAAGATCCTGGCCCACGGTTGGTGGGTCGTGGGCGCGACCAAGATGTCCAAGTCCCTGGGCAACGTGGTGGACCCCCTTGGCCTCCGGGATCGGTTCGGAACCGATGCGGTGCGGTGGTACCTCATGCGGGAGATGCCGACCGGCCAGGACGCCTCCTACACCCCCGAGCGCTTCATGATCCGCTACGAAGAGCTTTCCAACGTCTTGGGCAACCTGGTCCACCGGGTCGTTTCGATGGTGAAGCGCTACTGTGGCGGCACCGTGCCGTCGGCGCCGGGGCACGGGCTCCGCCGCGAGATCGGGCAAGCGGTCGACAAGTACCGGGACAGCATGGAGGGGTACAGGCTCCACGACGGCTTCGCGGCTGCGATGGAGCTTGCGCGGACGGCCAACGGCTTCGTGGAGAACCGGGAGCCGTGGACGTTGGCTCGCGACCCGCAGCGCGAAGGGGAGCTGGAGGAGACCCTCTCCTCGCTGGTGCGCGTCCTTGCGGTTCTGGCGTGTTTGTTCGAACCTGTAGCGCCGCAGAAATCGCAGGAACTCGCCCGGCGGATCGGGCTCCCGCGGGTACCTCGCTTGGCGGAACTGGCAGAGATTGCGCCTGGGGGACAGGTCGTTTCCTCGGGACCGCCGCTGTTCCCGCGGGTGGAGGAACCCCAGCCTTCGCGGGCGGGTGGTTGACCCGAACCGCCATTGCCAAGTAGACTGCTCGGTCATGAATCGAAACAACTGGACCGTCATCTTCCTCCCCGGAGACGTCCGGGTCAAGAGGCAGTACACCCTGTCGACCCGCAAGGTGCGCGCGCTCGTCTACGGTTTGTGCGTCGCCGGCGCCGTGGTCGCCTGCGCCGTGGTGCTTGTCGCTCGAGGGGCCGACGTTCGGATTCGCGCCGCCCAGCTGGACCAAGAGAACGCGGAACTGAAGGCACGGCTTGCCGCGGTCGGCGTGCAGGTGGAGGAGCTCGATCAGCGCGTCGTCGCGTACGACGAGCAGAACGAGCGGGTGCGGGGGATCGCGGGCTTGGACGGGATCGACCGAGAAGTCTACGATGTGGGCGTCGGCGGTCCAGGACGCCGTGCACCCGGCGACGCCACGCTGCCGCTGCTCGGCCGGACGGCAACGACCGGGTACCTCGACTTCCTGGAACGAAAGGTCCAGCTGCTCGAGAAGTCTTCCGGCGAGACGATCGTCGCCCTAGAGGCCAACAGGGCGCGACTGGACGCCACTCCGTCGATCATGCCGGTCTGGGACCGACACAGCAGCGGCTTCGGACCCCGCAAGGCCCCCGTTCACGGCGGCAGCAGCAACCACCGAGGCATCGACATCCCCGGAGGGCCCGGAGAGCGCATCGTGGCCACGGCCGACGGCCGGGTCGGCTTCACAGGACGGGTGAACGGCCTGGGCCTGACGGTGATCATCGACCACGGCCACGGCTTCCGAACCGTGTACGGCCATGCGTCGAGGATCCTCGTGCGACGCGGACAGCGGGTGAAGCGGCGCGATGCGATCGCGCTCGTGGGCAACACAGGCACGACGACTGGGTATCACGTCCACTACGAGGTCCACGTGAACGACGTCGCCGTCGACCCGACGCGCTTCTTCCTCGATCCCGCCCCGTCCTGACCTGTTGGCGCCGTCGGCTGGGCTGCTCCTCGCAGCCGGGACGGTCGGCTTGCTCCAAGCAGGAGACAGGCCGGCGGTACATGCTTCCGACTTCGACCCGCTGGTCCCGGATTCGGTTGTAGCGCTTCCGCACGGTCCCACGCTGGTCCTTGAACGGGCACCGGGCCTTGCCGTCGTAGGAGTTCGCATCTCCGCTCCCCTGGAACCGGGATGGTCCAGCGTTGCGCAGGTCCTGGTCGATCGAGCCCTGAACCGGACCCGGTCCCAGGCAACCGCGATCGGCGCCTCGTTGCGCGGCGGTGTCGAGGACGGCAGGATCGCCTATCAGGTCGTCGGCGACGTTCGCGACTTCGACGAACTGACGTGGATCGCGCGTCGCTTGGTGTCGCTTTCCGACGACGAACCGGGAGGCGGGGCGCTGGCGAGGGAGGAGGCTCGCCTGGACCGCTTGGCGGAAACCCCCCAGGGCCGGCTCGTCCTGGAGCTGACGCAGGCTCCGTCGCAGGACGGCGGCGGACGCGCGCTGCCGGTCGTCGGGCCGGAAGACGTGAGGGAGCTGTGGCGCCGGTCCCACGCGCGAGACCGGCTTCGCGTCTTCGTGCTGGGAGACGTGCCGATCCCATGGGTCTTGGCCGATCTGTCGCGGGTCGGAGCTCCGCCTCTGGACGCCCCGGGCGCTCAACCCGGTCCCGTCGGCTCGGCGACGCCCAGCCTTCGCCCGGCACCGTCGCTGGGGACGCCTCTGTACGCTTGGTCGGCGGCGGTGTTCAGCCTTGGCCCAGCCCGGGACCCGGTTGCGTTGGCGGCGACGGAAGCCCTCCGCGCGGCGCTGGAGCAGCTTGCCGTTCCCGGTGCGGTCGTCCGGATGCACCAGAACCCTGAGGACGCCGGCGGGTGGATCGGGCTCACGGCGCGGGCTTCGCGGCAGGCCGGGGCCGAAGCGGCGTTGGCCGCAGCGTTGGAGCTGGCGACGGAGGCCGGCCTGTCGCCGTCGTGGCAGCGGGGCGTGGACGAGGCCCGGCGCAAGGTTGCGACGGCCGTTGCGGCGCCCGAAGAGTGGCTTGCTCTGGCAGATCGCTACTTCTCGCCGGAGTCGCAGGACGGGACCGCTTGGCCCCGTGGAGCGATGAACCGGCTGGAGTCGCTCGCGAAGAGCGACTTGACCTTGGCGGTGGAGCGGCTGCGGGCGACCCTCCGTCGCCCTCGGGTCGACACGTGACCTGGGGAAGGCGCGCGCTCCGGCGGAGGTGCCTTCCGGCCTTGGCAGCGGCGCTGACGACGCCGGTCACGCTCTCCGCCCAGCTCGACGAGCCGCTCGTCGTCGAGAGAGCTTGGTCCTCCGCTGCGGCGGCGGCGCTGGCGCTGCCGGCCGCCCCGGCCGGCAGCCCGGAGGAAGAGCGCGCCCTCCGAGTCGCCGACCGCGCCTTCTTGGCAGCCCTTCAGGAGGCAACCGCGAGCCTGCCGGCCCAGGTGGCGATGGAGCGGGACGGATCGGGGCGCTACTTCGTGGCGACGGCTGCGCCTGGCGTTCTGGACGAAGTGCTGCAGACGATGCGGCGCCTCGCCGGGAGCCCTGTCGCCTCCCGTCACCTGACGGCGGCCTCCGACGCCCTCGCCCGGGAGGAGGCGTTCCGGGAAGGTTCCCCCAGATCTGGCTTCAAAGCGGCGTTCGCAGCCCGCCTGCGCGACCCGGAAATCGATCGCGGAGCGGCTCGGTCCCGCCTCGGCGGATCCGCGTGGGTGGTCGTGCGACCCGGCAATCCGGCCGGCGGGTCCGACGGCACCGGCACCGTGCTTCTCCGCTCCCTCGGGGACCTCGTTCCGGGCGAACCCGTGCGCGCCGAGGTCCCTGCGGACGTGGTCACCTCCTGGGTGGGCTCGGCCTATCACTTCCGCCCGGAAACGACGCTGCTGCAAGCCGACTTCCTGCGCCTCGTCCTGGAAGGTTGGATCGAGTCACTTCGAGATCCGGCGCTCTACGAGCTCGCCACCGAGATCGATGCGGCGGGCCGACTGCTCGTTCGCTTTTCCACCAGACGCGGGGAAGCCGGCGCTTGGGAGGATCGCCTGGATCGGGTGCTCGCCGCAATCGCAGCGGGCGGCGACGGCGGACCGTCTGCGGTAGAACCGGACGCTCAGCGGATCCGGAGCCTGATGCGCCGAGCCAGGGGAATCCAGAGTCGGCGGCTGGCCAACCCCGCAACTTGCGCGCGAGCCGCCGCCGAAGCCTTGTTGCGGGGCGCGTCGGCTGATCAGGCCAGCGCCTTCGTTGCGACGCCCACGGTCCCGCCGTCTCTGGAGAGCGTCGCGGACGCCGCAATGGGTCTCCGCCTATCCGTGAGGGTGCTCTACGGAACTTGATGCCGCGCGTTCCGATCCTTAGTTTGACCAGCGGTTCGGATTCTCCGGCGGTGCGGGCGTTCAGCCGTCCCAACCGCCGAATGGCCAGTCACTAGGGGAAGTCAAAGATGCGAAACACGTTCGGCTTGGGCCTCGCGCTCTTCGTCTCCGTCGCCCTCGCGGCGTGCGGACCAGCGCAACTCACGATCTTCGTCGAGCCCGCGAGTGGAGAGGGCGAATCGATGTCGTCCCTAGACGGGATCGAGGTTCGCCTGCTGCCCTACGACCGCGACCAGGTCTTCGACTCGTTGACCGGCGTCGCGGACATGCCGGAACCCCGGATTCCCGATGACCTCCTGGCGATGCGGGACGAGATCGCCGCGGCCCAGCGGCAGTGGCTGGACAACGAGACCCAGTGGAACACCCTGCGGGACACCCTGGCCAAGCTGAACTCCGCAATGGAGGGGCTGAACCGAGGCGAGAGCCAGTACCGGAGGATCTTCAACGAGTGGTCCGATCTGAACGCCCAGTACGAGCGGGCGGAGCGGCGCGTCGCTGCCGACTTCGCGCGGTTCGAGTCGCTTCAGGCCGCCGGCATCGGCCGCATGGACAGCATGAGGGTCGCCCAAGCGAACTGGGCAGACCAAGCGTTTGCGGACGTGGACATGGTGTTCGGGGCCAAGATGGAGATGTCGGGCCTTGATCAGGCCGCCGACACCACCGGCGTGGAAGGCGTCGCCCAGTTCGAGGTGCCGCCAGGCCGGTACTGGGTCTACGCGCGCTACGAACGGCCCTACGACGAACTCTACTGGAACGAGCCGGTCGACGTGGCGAGGGGAGAACCCGCGGAGCTTCGCCTAACCGGGGAGAACGCCGAGGTCAGGCCGATCTTCTGACCCCTCGCGGGGGCCGCCGGTGCCGAGTCCGGGAGCCGGCGTGGCAGCTTCGGCCGTGAACCCGCGGTTTCGGATCGAGGCCGAGGGCATCGGCCAGATCGTATTCGACGATCCATCCCGTAGCCAAAACGTTCTCACCGCAGAGGTCATGAGGCGCTTGGACGCCGCCGTGGCCGAAGCGGAGAACGCCGTCGCTCGGGGTGTGTTGCGGGCACTCCTGGTGAAGTCCGGGAAGCCCCGCTCCTTCATTGCCGGAGCGGACATCGAGGCGATCGCCGCCGTGACGGACGCACGAGCGGGCGCCCAGGCGGCTCGGACCGGCCAAGCCGTCTTCTCCCGCCTTGCGGCGTTGCCCGTGCCCACCGTGGCGATGGTGCGCGGCGTGTGCCTGGGCGGCGGAACCGAGTTGGCCCTGGCTTGCGACTGGCGGGTGGCCGCCGACGGCGACGATACGCGACTGGGGCTCCCCGAGGTGCAGCTGGGCATCCTCCCGGCCTGGGGCGGCACGACTCGCCTGCCCCGTCTCGTAGGGTTGCGGGCCGCGCTGGGACTCGTGCTGTCCGGAAAGCCCGCCAGCGCCTCTAAGGCTGCGCGGATCGGGCTGGTGGACCAGGTGTTCCCCTTGGAGCAGTTCGAGTACCGGAGCTGGGCGTTCGCGCGGGAGTTGGCCGACGGCACCGCACCCCGGCGGCGCACCCGCAGGCGGCGTACCCCCCGGCGGAGAAGCCTCCTCGCGTGGTTCCTGGACGGCACCCCTCCGGGCCGCGCAATGGTTCTGCGCACCGCTCGAAAGCAGGTCCTCAAGCGGACGGGAGGCCGATACCCTGCCCCCCTGATCGTTCTGGACGTGGTCCGCAGGAGCCGCGGACGGTCGGTGGCGGCCGGCCTGGAGCTGGAGGCGCGGGCGGCGGGCGAGCTGCTGGTCTCTTCGGCGTGCAGGAACCTCCTCTTCCTGTTCGGGCTCCGAGAGCGCGCGCGAAAGGGTCCCTGGGCGAAGGGCGGCGACGCGACGTGCGTGAAGCGGCTCGCGGTGATCGGCGCCGGGGTCATGGGGGGCGGGATCGCCCAGCTGGCCGCCTATCGGGATATCCCCACGCGCATGAAGGACATCCGCCACGAGGCAGTCTTGGGGGGACTCGCCCACGCGCGGTCGCTGTTCGACGGCGCCGTGAAGCGTCGCAAGCTTCGACGCCGCGAGGCCGAGCGGAAGATGGCGCTGGTATCCGGAGGGCTCGACTACGCGGGAGTCGGGCAGGCGGGGCTGGTGGTGGAGGCGGTCGTGGAGCGGGCCGACGTGAAGCAAGCCGTGCTGGTGGAGACGGAGGCGGAGATGGCAGCGGACGCGGTGCTGGCGACCAACACGTCCTCCCTCTCCGTGGACCGTTTAGCGGGGGCGTTGTCCCGTCCAGAGCAGTTCGCCGGGATGCACTTCTTCAACCCGGTCCATCGGATGCCCCTGGTGGAGGTGGTCAGGGGAAAGTCGACGCACCCGGACACGGTGGAGACTGTCGCCGCCCTGGCCGTTCGGCTGGGCAAGGTCCCGGTGGTGACTCGCGACGGACCCGGGTTTCTGGTGAACCGCATCCTCGGAGCGTGCTTGAACGAAGCCGGTCACATGCTGGCGGAAGGAATGGACGCCCAGGCCGTGGACCGGGCGTGGACCGGCTTCGGGATGCCGATGGGACCGTATCGCCTGATCGACGAAGTGGGGATCGACGTCGCCGCCCACGCCGGCGCAACTCTGGGGCAGGCGTTCGGCGAGCGGATGGCACCGGCCTCGGCGTTGGTGTCGCTCGCGAAGTCGGGGCGACTGGGCCGGAAGGGGGGACGGGGCTTCTACCTCTACAAGAACGGGAAGCAGCAGGGCCTCGACCCCGACGTGTACGGAGAGATGGGACTGGGCGCACCCCGGTCCGGCGTTCGGGCCAACGACGTTGTGGAGCGGCTGGGCTTGGCAATGGTCAACGAGGCCGGGCGAGTGCTGGAGGACGGGGTCGTGGCCTCGGCGGCCGACGTGGACCTTGGGATGGTCATGGGCACCGGCTTCCCGCCGTTCCGGGGCGGCCTGCTGAAGTACGCCGACGACCGGGGGACCCGCGACGTGCTCGCGTCGCTGAAGGCGCTTCACGAGCGGTTCGGCGCTCGGTTCGAGCCCTGCGATTTGGTGGCGGAGCTGGGAGAGTCGGGTACGGCCTTTCACCGTGCGTTCCCGGGGGCGGCGGCGAAGGCGTGACGGCCCCGCCAGCCGCGGCGAGATCCAGGGCAGGCCTTCGCGTCGCCGGCGCCGTGCTGGCCGCCGGGGGCTCCACCCGGATGGGACAGCCGAAGGCGTTGCTGGACGCGGGCGGCACCACCTTCTTGAACCGGCTGGCCTCGACCTTGTCGGACGGCGGGTGCGATCCGGTGCTGGTGGTCGTGCCGTCGGCGGACGGACCAGTGGCCGCGGAGGTGGCCCAGGGCCCGGGCCGAGCGGTAGTCAACCCGGGAGGCGCGGGCGGCCAGATCGGGTCCCTGCGGGTCGCGCTGGACCACCTTCGGGAGTTGCGCGAGCCGTCGGGCGCCGTAGTGTTCACGCCTGTGGACAACCCGGCAGCGGCATCGGAGACCGTGCGGTTGCTGATCGACGGTTGGGCCCGTTCCGATGCCGCGATCGTGGTCCCACGGTTTGGCTCCGAGCGAGGACACCCGGTGCTGGCCGACATGGACGTCGCCCCCGAGTTCTACCGAGACGACTTGGCCGAAGGAGCGAGAGGCGTGGTCAGACGAGTCGCCGCGCGAGTCCTGGAAGTCCCTGTCCTGGATCCCGGTACCGCCGACGATCTGGACACCCCCGAAGAGTACCGTTCGCGGTTCCCCGCCCCTTCGTCGGCCGGAGACGACCGATGACCGCCGTCCGTGACGCCACCAAGTACCGGCAGATCGAACGCAAGGTCGTCGATCGCAAGAACAAGGAGCGGCGCAGAGGCAAGCACTACTATGCGAGGGATCACACGTTCGAGACCCAGGAGAACCCCCTTCCCGAGACGTTCAGGGATCAGATCGTGTGCGGCGACAGCGAGGTCCTGCTGAGGGAGCTGCCGGACAACTGCATTGATCTGGTCTTCACGTCGCCACCATACAACTTTGGCCTCGATTATTCGGGTGCCGACGACGACTCGGACGGCGACGCAGCCGACTGGGAATCGTACTTCGCCAAGCTCTTCCGCGTGCTGGATGAGTGCATCCGAGTGCTGAAGCATGGTGGAAGGATCGTTGTGAACGTGCAGCCGTTGTTTTCCGACTACATCCCTAGCCATCACATCATCTCCAGCTATCTGATGAAGCGACGCCTGATCTGGAAAGGCGAGATACTGTGGGAGAAGAACAACTACAACTGCAACTATACGGCATGGGGGAGCTGGAAGAGCCCGTCGAGCCCGTACCTGAAGTACACATGGGAGTTCTTGGAAGTCTTCTGCAAGGGCGACCTCCGCAAGTCCGGTGACCCGGCAGACGCCGACATCAGCGCGGACTCGTTCAAGGAATGGGTGGTAGCCAAGTGGTCGATCCCGCCAGAGCGTCGTATGCGGGACTTTCGCCATCCAGCAATCTTTCCAGAGGAGCTGGCGCGTCGCGTAATGCAGCTCTTCAGCTTCCAAAGGGACGTTGTACTGGACCCGTTTGTCGGAGTTGGAACAACCTGCGTGGCAGCCCGCCGCAACAACAGGAGCTTCGTTGGCATCGACGTATCGGAAGAGTACTGCGCGACTGCGCGGCGACGCTTGGCAGATGTTGCAGACCTCTTTCGACCGTAATCCGTCGCCTGCCCAGGTTGCGGCGGCGGTGGTAGCGGCCACCGAGGCGGGTCGGCGCATCTACACGGCAGTGGTCACTCGCTCCCCCGGCGGTGCGCTGACCGGCCGTCGGTGGTGGCTGGCGGAGGGCGCGAGCGGCGGCGGCGAGACCGGCGGCTCCCTGGGAGCTCCCGCCCTCGACGAGGCGGTCGCCGCAGCGGCTACGACGATCTTCCCCGCACGGGAGACCTCCGGGGGAGCCAGCCGCGACTTCGAGTACAGGGACTCGGCGGGCACTGCGGCTACGGCTACGGTATACGTCGAGCTTCACGCCCCTTCAGCCAAGATGGTGGTCGTAGGCGCAGGGCACGTGGCCGCCCCGTTGGCCCGTCTCGCCGCGATGCTGGGGTTCCGCGTCGAGGTTCTGGACGACCGCCCCCAGTTCGCCGACCCGTCGCGCTTCCCCGACGCCGCCGCCGTTCGTGTGATCGACTTCCGGGACCCCTTCGCCGACACGCCGCTGGCCCCCGCCGACCATGTGGTCCTCGTGACTCGAGGGCATCGATTCGATTACGAGTGCCTCGTGCGTCTGCTGCGCATGAGCCGTCCGCCGTCCTACATAGGCATGATCGGGAGCCGTCGCCGGGTCCGCGCCACCCACGAACAGCTTGCCCGAGAGGGCTTCACCCTTGAGGAGATGAAGCGGGTGCGGGCACCCGTCGGCCTCGACCTGGGCGGCCAGACTCCGGCCGAGATCGCCGTGTCGGTCGCGGCAGAGATCGTCATGCATCACTCTGGAGGCACCGGCACCCCGCTCGTCAAGAAGGAGCGGATCGTGGACCGTTTCTTAGGAGGGCGGACAAACTCCTAGGGGCCCCGGGGTGGTGCTAGCCAGCGAGCAGTGCCTTGGCGGTAAGAGAGTCTCCAACAAAGAATGCAACCGAGATTTTCTCGTGTTTTTCTCGCCACCGCCGGAAGCCGGCAACCACCCTGGTGCGCCCCTTGTCCAGCCGTGGGCTTTCTTTCTCGGCAACCACCACGTAGCGCATTACCACCTCCCAGTCGCGCTCCGCCTGGATCGCACACAGCGATTCAAGGTACTTCACCACCGGGATCGAACGGCGCAGCTGCTCCCTGCCTTTTTCTTTGTTCTTTTGGTCGAGCGTCTTCTTCATTTCGATAAGGACTGCGCTCCACAGGTTCCCAGTGGGGATTACCAATAAGTAGTCGCAGATCTTCCTCAAGTCGCCGGTCTCCTTCACTCCAGTCAAGTGTTGAAGGCTGCCGATTTTAACAACCGTCGAGGAAATGGGAAGGCTTGTAACCCCGAAACACATGTCGGCGTCGGTTTCCTTCAAGACCACGTCGCCCTCTAGGCTACCGTCTCGACGTTTGATCGTCTGCAACTTATCAGCGCGCAGAACGTCTTCCAGCTGGTCGGCAAACCCCTTTGTACCTGACACCCTATTCCTGCGCGTGCAGGCTTTCCACTTCAGCGGCCAGCTTTCTCGACACGCGATTGATCTTGTCGATCGTGTCGTCGAAGACGGGCATGTCAATTCCAAACTCGTCTACAACGGCAGGAGTCAAGCGATGACCCTGCGCCACGTAGGCACGGACGGACGAAGGATCCAGCTGATCCGACTCCGAGTAGTTCAGTGACCGAAGCGTGTCGACGTTGTCGTCGCCCAACTGACTGAGCATGATCAGATTGTTGATCTCCTTGATGACGTAGTCGCTGTGAGTTGTTATCAATACCTTGATCCCTGCTCGTACAAAACGGGCGAGTATGCGGGCCAGGAGGACCTGGTTGCCTGTGTCGAGATGACTCTCAGGTTCGTCGATGATCAACAGATCGTCCTTCGCCGCTTTGTGACGAAGATAGAAGTACAGGTCGGCGAGTCCGCGTGCGGAAGAAGACGCAAGGTGAAGCGGAATATCGAACCTCCGCTTTCCTCTAGTTTTCGCTCGAAAAGAGATCGCATCCTTCGACGCCTTGTAGTATCCCTCCATGAGGTCCTTGATGTCGTCAAAGAGCTTGTCGTTCGCAAGAGGACTCCTCTCTTTCTGAATGTCGTAGATACTTCTTGTATAGTCGATGTTGTCTTTTATAGGCTGCGCGTACCTGCTCGTAGTCTTGTCAATCAACAAGAACGGAGAGCGACTGTCGCGATCACCGTCGCTGCCCATTTTCTGAAGCATATCGACGAGTTGGCTTTTCGTGAAGTCCAACTCCTTGTAGAACAACGATATCCCGAACCGTTCCGCCGAGAGAATGAACGGGCGTGGGAAGTGAGGCCGTACGAACTGAAATAAAAGGTAAAGAAGCACATCGCGGAGACTGACTAGAGGAGGTCGTCGGTGAGGTACCGTACTCTCTCGGTCTACGGACAAGACGATCTCGTGGCCGTTGTACTTCAGCCCAATGGTGCCAAAGGAAGGGTTGACGACTTTGATTTTGGCCAAGTATCCGTTGCTCGGGTCGCCTTTGCCCAAGTCAATAGACATGTGTGCATCTTCGAAGATATCCGGCGCCGAATTGAACACGGCGGGTAGGGTGGCGGTCGAGAAGTCACTGGCAAACCGGTGGACTAGCTCCAAGCGTAGAGGGTCAAGTTCGCTACGTGAAATTGGTATGCTGACCCGTTCCGATCTGCCAAGCGCCTTGACGATCCGAGACAGCTTGAGATCCGTCACGAAATCGCCAAAGTCGCCTTTAGCGAGTTCGTCTGGCCGAGGCCAGTCTTCCCACCATTGCTTCAAGAACCCGTACAGTGCATACACCAAGTAGGTCTTTCCGGTGTTGTTGCGTCCGGCGATGATCGTAAGGTCGCCCAATGTAATGTCGGCGTGGTCCACGGGACCGATCTTCGTGAAGCGAAACGTCATTGGGGTGAGTCCTGAAGCAGGCGGCCGGTAGTGAGCTGGACGGGTCCGGGACTTAATCGTTAGGCGGAAGCACCGTGCCCGTCAAGTCCGTGACCGGCGGGGCTTCGATGTTCGGCAGCGGCGGCGGGCAGTTCGGGGCGTCGTCGGTCCGGGACTTAGAACTCCGCCATCTTGCGGGCTAGGCCGCCGACCATGGCGCGAAGGTCCTGGGGCTGGAGCACCTCTGCATGGACGCCGCACCGGAGGACGTGGGCGGCGAGCCAATGCGGGTCGGCGACGCTGTGCCGGACCGTGACGCTGCCGTCGTCGTGCTCTTCCATCGAGATGCTTCGGTACGACGCGCGCTCCTTGATCCAGCGGGCCAGTTTGTGCGAATAGCGCACCAGCGCCTCCCGGCTGTTCGGAGCGATCATCACGCCTTCGGGGCTCCTCTTCAGGTACGCCTCGGCATGGAAGTCGCGGGGAACATCGAAGGTCCCGTCGCAGTGGTCAGCCGACAGCACCCGGTCCAGCCGAAAGATCCGCTCTTCGCGGCTAGCGGTGCACATGGCGACCACGTACCAAGTCTCTTCCGAGTACAGAACCAGGTAAGGGTGAATCACCCTGCGGGAAGGTTCCTTGGCACCGGGCTTCAGGTAGCGGATGACGCAGGGCCGGCGCTCGTAGACGGCAGTCTTGAGCGTGCTGCGGATTCCCCGCACGTCGGGAGTCCGGTTGGACACGGCTAGGCTGGGCACTGCGGCCGAACCCGGGTTCTGGCTCAGGTAGCCTTCGGCGCGACGCAGGAAAGCGTCCCACGGGGTGCCCAGAGGGGCGGGTGCGCACTCTTCGTTGGCGGTGGAGTCGGGTTCGCGGCGGTCGCTCATCACGCCGCGAAGCGCCAGGGCGAGACAGAACATCTCGCCGCCGGTGAGTCGGAACGGGCGCTCCATGAAGCTGGTGTGTTCGACCTGGATCCGCCCCGACTCCACGAGCACACAGATGTCGCCGGGCCAGCCGCCGGGTCGGTACTCGTCGCGGGTGGTCAACGCTTGCAGGTCGTTGAGGATCCGCGATTCCGTGGTCCCCAGGTCCCTGGCGAGCGCTGCAACCTCGGCTCCTTCCGGCTGGCTGCACCGCGGGATGACGTAGGCCAGCCGTTCGAAGCTGTCCCGGGCCGTCTTGCCGTCAGCCATGACCGACAGCCCTCTCGTACCCGCGGGCCACCGATCGGGCCATCTCGCGGAAGTCCTCGCGCATGTCCGTCGGCGCTACGATGCGGGCCTCTCCAAGGAGGCTGAGGACCCATCGCAGGAACGAGTTTCGGTTGCTGACCTGGAAGCGCCGGACCTGTGCGCCGCACGAGCGGCTCTCCACCAGTTCGCCGAAGTCGTTGCGCTCTGCCCAGTACGAGACGGGAACCTGAAACAGGACGTCCGCCGTCTCGGGTTTCGCCTGTCGATCGCCCAGCTCCCAAGCCCTGCGGCCCGCGTGGTCTTGCAGGCGAAAGTTGGACGGGAGGTCGAAGTCGGGCTTGCTCGGCGACCGCGTGTTGGCGACGAGCCGGCTCATGCGCCCGACGCGAAAGAGGCGGATGTCCTTCCGGTCCTCGTCGTGGCCGACCAAGTACCACCTTCCTTGTTCGAAGAGGAGACCGAAGGGGCGGACCCGGCGGTTCATCTCCCCGGGTCGGCTCATGGCACGGTATCGAAAGGTTACCCGCTTCCTGCGACGGAGGGCGGCGGACAAGCCGTCCAGCAGCTCGGACGTGGCAACGGCTTCCCGACTTGGGGCGTAGAGCACCGGCGTGCCGGCGGGGACGGCGGGCTCCAAGTCGAGGGCCAGCTTGCGGAGGGTCGACCGGACGTCGCCAGCACAGGGGAACGCCGGCAGGGTGGCAAGCTCCTGAAGGCCGCGCAGGGCAGCGTCCGCCTCCTGCCTGGACAACGCAAAGTGCAGGGCGAGACGGGCCCAACCGCCCGCGCCCTCCGGCTGGGAGCGATCTTCCGGCTGCTCGGCCTGCATGAGCCGCAACACGGGCAGCCGATAGCCGGGGGCCAGCCGGTAGGCGACGACTCTCTCTGTCCCGAACCGCTGTGGCTGCTCCACCGACTCGATCGGCACTCCCAGAGAACGAAGCTCGTCCTTGTCGCGCTCGAAGGTGCGGCGCACGGTCGCCTTCTGTTGGGCGTTGCCGTCCACCCCGGCGACATACCCAGGCACGTGTTCCCAGATGTCGGCCCTCTCGACCGGAAAGTGGTGCTTGGCCAAGTACGCCACCAAGTCGATCAGCCGCTGGAGCTTTGTGGGCTGCCGCGTGGTCGTGTCGCGTTGAACGGTCATGTCGCGGTGCTCGTCTCGCAATGAATGCACACAATTCGCAACAAGATAGCGAAGGGGTGTGACAGTCCCGCACCGCCCGTGCGCCCCGCGTCGGAGAGTGTCACATCCCCCGCCTACGATTGGCGCTCGTTTTTGCCGGGCTAACGCCCAGCGGCACCGACCTACTACTCCAGTACGGAGAAGGAACACCAGTGAAGCAGTTTATCCGCAACACCATCAAGAAGACTGGTCTGCTCATGGCGGCGGTCGCCTTTTCTTCCTGCTCGAACCCCGTGGATCCCCCAGAAGACGTTGGCGCAATCAGAGGCTACGTCATCATCGGCAGCATGCCCACGGCGGACGTGGAAGTCACGCTAGACGGCACCGTCACCAGGTCCACCAACAACTCCGGCGAGTACCGGTTCGTGGACCTGGGCGTGGGCGACAGCCACACGGTGTCAGTGGCCGCCGACGCGGTTCCGAAGGGCGTCGAGATGCACGTGTCGGAGCACGCTGTCACCGTGCCCGACACCCACGTGGCGTACGCCAACTTCTACGGGAGCAAGAGGCAACAGCCGTAGCGCTGATCCGGGCCAACTCCTGACCGCCTTCGTCGGTCGTCGATGGCGGGCCGGCGCCGTACCGCGCTAGCTTGAACCGACCTAGCCAGCGGCGCGAGTGCGGCTCCAGCCGGCGCCGGCGGCGGACGCCTTCCCCTGCCGATGGAGCGGCACCATGGACGAAAGGGAGTTGCTGGCCCTTCTCGCGGAAACGAGGGAACCCGCCGTCCTGGCTACGGTGGTCGCCACGAGAGGATCGACGCCTCGGAAGACCGGCGCGAAGATGCTGGTCGGACGGGACGGATCGGTGATCGCGGGCACGATCGGCGGCGGCTGTGGGGAAGGCGAAGTGATCGTTGCCGCTCAGGACCTGTTCGAGGGCGGAGTGCCCACGACCGTGCGGGTCGACCTCACCGACGACCTGACGTCGTGGAGTCCGGCGGTTTGCGGTGGGATCATGGACGTCTTCATCGAGCGCGCCGACTCGGGCGGAACCGCTTCCATTCGGGAAGAGTCGCCGCGAAGACGAGGGTAACTGCGATCGCCGACGCCACGCAGTAGCGGCACCAGGCGCGGATGACGAACGCCTCCAGGTAGGTCAGCCAAGCGCTGAAGAGGACCCCGAAGAGGGCGCCGCCGAAGAGGAGGAAGGCCACCGCCCGCGACGCGACGAAGCGTTCCTGCAAGCCCAGCACCGCCAGCACGAATAGGGCCAGGTACCCGACGAGCCCGACCGCCGACACGGGAACCGGCCCGATCCAAGCCCAGCGGGAGGACTGCACGGTTCCGCAGTCGCCCGTGCCGCACTGGATCGAACCGGCCCAGCCCAGGTTGTGGGCCACCAGGTAGAACGCGAGGAAGGCGCCGGCGAGAGCCAGAACGGCCGCGAACATGCGGTTCCGGGGCAGCTCGCCCGCACCGGCACCAACGTTGCCGCTGGAGGAGCCGAGTTCGTCGGCCGGGGAGCCCGGATCGCCCTCCATGCAACTAGTTGCCGGCGGCCCGGTCCATCGCGCGCTGGATGTCGAGGAACTGGAATCCGCCGAGCTTCTGGGCTTGGCCCACGCCGGGGTGTACGAAGATCGTCGGGGTCCCGGACACGCCGAGGCGCTCGCCGAGCTGCCGGTTGGCGGTCACCACGTCGGCATGGCGGTCGCTCTCGAGACACGCTTCGAACGCGCCCTCGTCGAGTCCCAAGTCGCTTGCCAGCTCCCGAAAGTGGCCCGTGGCGCTGCGCATGGCGAACCAAGTCCCCTGGGTGCGGAAGACGCTGTCGTGGTAGTCGTGGTAGCGGTCCTGATCGCCGGCGCACCGGGCCGCCCGGGCAGCCAGGAAGGCATGGGGATGCTGGTCCAGAGGGAAGTCGTGGAAGACCAGCTTCGCTTGTCCGGTCGCGATGTACGCCAAATCCAGCTGTGGCTTCACCTCCAGGGCGAAGGACCGGCAGGCCGGACACTGGTAGTCGCCGAACTCCATGATCGTGACGGGCGCATCGGGGTCGCCCCAGGAGACGCCCTGAGCCAGCTCCACCAGCTGCTGGTCGCCGATCTCGCCTAGCTCAATGGGCTCGCTGGCGGTCTCGCCGCCGTCCCCGAGCGTGAGCCACAAGACCACGCCGCCGACGACCGCCACCAGCCCGATCGCCCAGTAGAACGTCTTCAGGCCGGAAGGCCCGGCTGTCTTTCTCGTTGCCACGACTTCGCTCTCCCGCGTTGTGGTTGTCCAGCGCTTCCGGTCCCCGCCGACCCAGGCCGACCAGGACAGAGGATGTCCCTGAATGGGACAGCACCATAGCAAGATGGGACAGGGGACGCCCGCCGATCAACCGTGGCGCCCGCCGGTCAAGGGCCTCGTGGCTCCGTCAGCGCCGCAGCCGCCAGGTCCACGTCCTCGAACCCTGGGAGGAGGCGATCCGGGGCCGCCGCCTTCAGTTCGGCCATGGAGAAGCGCCCCGTGGCCACCGCCACGGTCGCCGCGCGCGCCGCTCTTCCGCAGGCCACGTCCCGGGGCGTGTCGCCGATCACCACGGCGTCGCTGCCGTCGAAGGGGCGGCCCCAGTGGGCAGTGGCGCGTCGGCACGCAACGCCGGGAAGCTCGTTCCGCGCCGAGTGGTCCGATCCGTAGGCGCCGACCGGAAAGTGCTCCCACAGCCCGGCGGAGGCGAGCTTCAGGCGGGCGCCTCCCTCCACGTTCCCGGTGACGAGGCCCAGCGCCACGTCGTCTCGGGCCGCCAGCGCCGGGATCAGCTCGTCCACCCCGGGCAACGCTTCCGCTGGCGCCGCAGGGATGAGCCGCGCCAGCTCAGCGAGGTACCGGTCCCACAGGCGTGGGAGGCCCGCCTCGATCTCGCCGCTGGCCACCCCCGCCGCCTCCAGCAGCTCCCGAGCGATCTCGGGGTCGGTCTTGCCTGCGAAGTCGTGACCCGCGATGGGACCGGCGGTGCCGAAGACGCTGGCCAGAGCGTGGCCGAAGGCGGCCTTGGCCGGGCTGCCTCGGACGAGGGTTCCGTCGATGTCGAAGAGGAGGAGGCGCACTGGCTGGCTGGAATCGCCGGGATGGCGCCGGGCTAGGCCGCCTCGGAGCCCGCCGCCAGGATCTCCCGCAGCAGGGACGTGTCCAGGTTTCCTCCCGACAGGACCGCGCAGACCTTGCGGCCCGCGGCCGAGACCGCGCCGGAGAGCAGCGCCGCCACCGTCGCCGCGCCCGAGTACTCGACCACCAGCTTGCGGCGCTCCAGCAGGTGGGCGGCGGCCTGGCGGATCGCGTCGTCGGGAACCAGGACCACGTCGTCGAGGAACGACGCCGCGCAGGCGTAGGTGAGGTCGCCGGCGCGGGTGGGGGCCAAGCCGTCGGCGATCGTGTCGATCCGGTCCAGGGTCACGGGGCCGCCGGCGTCCAGGGCTCGCCGCATCGTGGGCGCGCCTTCGGGCTCGACGCCCACCACCACCGCGTCGGGCCGCAGCCGGCGCATCGCCACTCCGCACCCGGACGCCTGCCCGCCGCCGCCGATCGGCGCGAGCAGGATCTCCACCGCGGGCCAGTCCTCCACGACTTCGAGGGCCACGGTGCCCTGTCCGGCGATGATCCACGGGTGGTCGAACGGCGGCACCATGACCATCCCCTCCGCCTCCGCGATCTCCCCGGCCCGGACCCGCCGGTGCTCGGAGGTGGTTCCGGCGAACTCCACTCGCGCGCCCAGCCGCCGCGCGCCGTCGCTCTTGACCTTGGGCGCGGTGGTCGGCATCACCACGACGGCGCGCGCCCCCAGTCGCCCCGCCGCGAACGCCACTGCCTGCGCATGGTTGCCGGAGGAGTAGGTGATCACTCCCCGCGCCAGCTCCTCGGGAGGAAGCTGGGCCAGGAAGTTGGTCGCGCCCCGAGCCTTGAACGAACCGGCCTTCTGAAGGGACTCGCACTTGAGTCGAACTTCGCCCCCGACGGCCTCTGACAGGTCCGCGTCGGGAACCAGAGGCGTCCGCACCACGGTGCCGCGGATCCGTTCCGCAGCGGCACGGACGTCCGCCAGCGACACTCCCGCGGCCGACGCACCGGTCACGAAGACTCCTCCACGTCGGAACCGGCAACCTCTTCGTCGGCGTCGGTCGCCCCGTCGATCACCCGAGCCACGTCCACCACGATGTCGCCCTCGTCCAGGTTGACCAGACGGACGCCTTGGGTTGCCCGCCCGATCACCCGAATCCCCGACACGTTCTGCCGGTTCACGACGCCGTTGCGGGTGATCACCATGAGCTGGTCGTCGTCGGTCACCGACTTCACCGCCACCACCGACCCCGTCCTGTCGGAGGACTTCAAGTTGATGACGCCCTTTCCGCCCCGGAACTGGAAGCGGTACTCGCCGATCTCGCTCCGCTTTCCCATCCCGCGCTCCGTCGCCACCAGCAGCGTGGCGTTGGGACGGCGCACCACCACCATGCCCACCACCTCGTCGCCCTCGTCGAGGCGGATCCCCCGAACGCCGAAGGCGGTGCGACCCAGCGGACGGGCGTTGGATTCTTGGAAGCGGATCGCCTTCCCTTTGCGGGTCGCCAGCAGAACCTCGTTGTCGCCCTCGGTGAGCTGCACGTCGATCAGCTCGTCGTCCTCCCGGACGCCGGCTGCGTAGATGCCCACCGCCCGCACGTTGCCGTAGGCCGACAAGGGGGTCCTCTTCACTATCCCGTTCTTTGTGCAGAAAAGGAGGAAGCGGTCCTCGGGAAACTTCCGAACCGCGACCACCGACGCCACCGATTCGCCGGGCCTGACGTCCACCAAGTTGACGATCGGCTTTCCTCGGGCCTGCCTGCTCCCCTGTGGGATGCCCCAGACCTTGACCCAGTGGCAACGGCCCCGATCGGTGAAGACCATCAGGTAGTCGTGAGTGGACGCCACGAAGAGGTGCTCCACCCAGTCCTCCGCCTTGGTGCCCATCCCTCGCAGGCCCCGGCCGCCCCGTCGCTGGGCCCGATAGGCGTCGATGGGGATGCGCTTCGCGTAGCCTTGGTTGGAGAGGGTGATCACCATCTCCTCGTCCGCGATCAGATCCTCCACGTCGAACGACGAGACCGAGCCGATGATCTTGGAGCGACGGTCGTCGCCGTACTTGTCGGCCACCTCCCGCAGCTCGTCCTTGACGATCCCTAGGCGGACGCTCAAGTCGCCCAGTATCCGTTCCAGCTCCGCGACGCGCTCCCGCACCTGCGCCAGCTCGGCGTCCAGCTTCTCCATCTCCAGGCCGGTCAGGCGGGCGAGGCGCATGTCCAGAATCGCCCGGGCCTGGCGCTCCGAGAGGTCGAAGGCGCTCCGCAGGCTCACCGCCGCCTCCGACGGGTCCTGGGAAGCCCGGATGATCCGCACCACCTCGTCGATGTTGTCCACCGCGGAGCGGAGCCCTTCCAGGATGTGCTCCCGATCCTTGGCGGCGGCCAAGTCGAACTCGCTGCGCCTCACCACCACGTCGTGGCGGTGGTGGACGAAGTGGGCCAGCATGTTCAGGAGGGGCATCACCCTGGGGACGCCGTCCACCAGCGCCAGCAGGATGACGCCGAAGGTGGACTGCATCTGGGTGTGCTTGTAGAGGCGGTTCAGGACGACGTGGGGCACCGCGTCGCGCTTGAGCTCGATGACGATCCGCATCCCGTCGCGGTCCGATTCGTCCCGCAGATCGCGGATGTCGGAGAGTCGCTTCTCCCGCACCAGCGCCGCGATCTGCTCGATGAGGCGGGACTTGTTCACCATGAAGGGGATCTCTTCGACGACGATCCGATCCGGCCCGTCGTCGTTCTCCTCCACCACTGCCTTGGCCCGTATGACGACCAGGCCCCGGCCCGTCCGGTACGCGTCGCTGACGCCGGCGGTGCCGCAGATGTAGCCGCCGGTGGGGAAGTCGGGCGCCGGGATCAGCTCCCGCAACCGCTCCTTGAAGGCCTGCGTTCGTCCGGCCTGGAAGAGGTCGAAGGCGCCGTCCCGCGCCGGGCGGCCCCGAACGATCGCCTCCACGTCGGTCCACGGCATCTCGTCGATCAGGGCGACGAGCCCGTGCACCACCTCCCGCAGGTTGTGGGGCGGGATGTTGGTGGCCATGCCCACGGCGATCCCCGAGGACCCGTTGATCAGTAGGTTGGGGGCCTTCGAAGGCAGGACCGACGGTTCCTTGAGGCGGCCGTCAAAGTTCTCGTCGAAGCGGACCGTCCCCTTGTCGATATCGGCCAGCAGCTCCATGGAGAGGCGCTGTAGACGGGCTTCGGTGTAGCGGTACGCCGCCGCCGAGTCCCCGTCGATCGAGCCGAAGTTCCCCTGGCCGTCCACAAGGGGGTAGCGGAGGGAAAAGTCCTGCACCATCCGCACTAGGGCGTCGTACACCGCCGAGTCGCCGTGGGGGTGGTACTTGCCGAGGACCTCCCCCACCACCGTCGCGCACTTCTTGTAGGCCCGTCCGGGGGAGAGTCCCAGCTCCGACATGGCGTAGAGGATCCGCCGGTGGACGGGCTTGAGACCGTCCCTGACGTCGGGGAGGGCGCGCTGCACGTTCACGCTCATCGAGTAGTCGATGAACGATTCGCGCATCTCCTGCTCCAAGATGCGCTCGAGGACCCGTTCTCCAGCGCCGTTTTGTTGCTGATCAGCCATGCAAGTCGTTGGGAAGGAAGGGGTTCCGGCGACAGCGGGCCGACGGTCGACCGAGGAAGCAGAAACCGCCGAAACTCATTGAATCGTAACGGTTTCGGGGGACTGGTTCAAGCCATGGCGACGAAGTTTCGGCCCTCCTCCAGGCCCGCCCGCGCCGCCGCCGCCCGGACTGCCCGCCGACCCGCCGCTCGGGCCACCGCGCCCACGTGCAGAACGGCGTCGCGGGCCGTGACTGCACTCGCGTCCCGCACCAGCGCACCGTGGATGCGCTGGCCGATCTTCCGGGGGTTCACCTCCACGAACCCGGTCACCGCCACGCCTTGGCGGAGGAACTCCAGGGCCAGGCGCTTGCCCGTGGGACCCGCCCCCCAGACGACCACCCCTTCCCTGCCGACCAGGAGGCTTCGGCGGAGGTGGTGGACCCTGCACGCCCGGAAGGCGTCGAGGGAGTAGGCGGGGTGCGAGCGGCTGAGGCGGTTCGGGCCGTGGCGCCACTCCAGGAGCGCGCGGGGCACCGAGGCGAAGCGACGGCCGGTGCGCCAGAGGCGGAGAAGGAGGTCGTAGTCCTCGGGCCATCCCTGGTCCCGGTAGCCGCCGACGGAAGCGAACGCCTCGGCGCGGAACATGAGCGAGGGGTGGGCCAGGGGACACTCCACGAAGAGGTTGGCCGCCACCGTCTTCCACTCCGTCATGGCGTTGAGCCACGCCGCGTACTCGGCGGCGCGCTCGGTCACGGCGGACTCGGGGAAGCAGCGCACCCGGGTGCCGCAGCCGTCCAAGCCGGTGCGCCGCAGGAAGTCCAGCTGGGCCGCCAACCGCTCCGGGCGGCAGAGGTCGTCGGCGTCCATCCGGGCGACGAACGGCGCCCGGGCTGCCGCCAGGCCGAGCTGAAGGGCCGGCACGATCCCTTCCCCGGGGGCGTGGAAGATCCGGAAGCGCGGGTCCCGCGCCGCCCAGCTTCGGAGGATCCGCGGCGTGGCGTCGGCGGAGCGGTCGTCCACGGCCACGACCTCGAACTCTCGGAGGCTTTGGCCGGCGAGAGACGCCAGGGCCGCGTCCAGGGTGGCCGCGCCGTCCCGGACGGGGAGGACGACCGAGACGAGGGGGAGGCGGCTCACGGCGAGAGGCAGCTTGTCGGCGGACGGACCGCTCAGGGACGGGCGGCGGTGGCGGTGGCTGCGTCCCGCAGAAAGCGGCCTGTGACGCTCCCGGGCGCTGCGGCCACCTCCTCGGGGCGGCCCGTCGCCACCACCCGGCCCCCTTTCGCGCCTGCGCCCGGTCCCAGGTCGACCACCCAGTCGGCCGCCGCCACCACGTCCAAGTCGTGCTCCACCACCACCAGGGCGTGGCCCGCGTCCGCGAGTCTGCGCAACACGGCGTTCAGCTGGGCCACGTCTTCGCCCGCGAGACCCGTGGTGGGCTCGTCCAGGATGTAGACCTTCCGCCCCGCGCTCTTGGCGCCGCCGATCAGCTCCCGGGCAAGCTTGAGGCGCTGGGCCTCGCCGCCGGAGAGGGTCGTGGCGGGCTGCCCCAGCCGGAGGTAGCCCAGCCCGGCCTGCTGCAGCTGCCAGAGGGCCTGGCCCAGCTTGCGCTCCCGGATGAAGAGGCGCATCGCCCGGTCCACCGTGAGGTTGAGGACCGCGTGGGCGTCCAGGCCCCGCACCTTCACGTCCAGCACTTCGGGACGGTACCGCTTCCCCCCGCACAGCTCGCACGGCACGTGCACGTCGGCCATGAAGACCATCTCCACGGCCACGTGCCCCGCGCCCTTGCACGCCTCGCAACGTCCCCCCTCCACGTTGAAGGAAAAGGCGCCGGGAGCGAACCCGGCCGACACCGACGCAGGCTGGTTGGCGAAGATGCGCCGTACCTCGTCCCACGCCTTCACGTAGGTCACGGGAACCGAGCGGGGAGTGCGCCCGATCGGGCTTTGATCCACCAGCACCGCCCCGGCCAGATGCTCGTGGCCCGACAGAGAGCGGAAAGCGCCCACGGCTTCGCCCATGTACTCCTTGGCCGTCGTCTCGCCCCTGCCCAGCTCCCGTTCGAGGGCCCGGTAGAGTACGTCGTGGACTAGGGTGGACTTGCCGGAACCCGACACGCCGGTCACCGCCGTGATCGCTCCTATGGGGAACTCGGCGTCCACCTCCTGCAGGTTGTGGAGCTTGGCGCCCTTCAAGCGGAGGCGGGGCAGGTTGTTCAGCCTGCGACGGGGCGGCGGCTCGGCGCGGAAGCGGCCCGAGAGGTAGCGTCCGACGCTGGTGTCGGCGAACTGGAGGGACTCCGGCGGGCCTTGGAAGACCACTTCTCCGCCGCCCTCGCCTGACCCGGGGCCCATCTCCACCACATGGTCGGCCGCATCGAACGCCGCGGCGTGGTGCTCGACCACGACCACCGTGTTGCCGGCGTCCCGGAGGCGTTCCAGCACCGTCATCAGGGCACCCACGTCGCGGGGGTGGAGGCCGATTGAGGGCTCGTCCAGCACGTACAGGGCGTCCACTAGGGTGGAGCCCAGGGAGTTGGCCAAAGCGATGCGCTGCGCCTCGCCGCCGGAGACGGTGCGCATCTGCCGGTTCAGGGAGAGGTAGCCGAGTCCCACGTCCACCAGAAGGCCCACTCGGGCCGATAGCTCGCGGAGGATCGTGGCCGCCACCTGCGCCTCCATCGGCCGCAGCTCCAGCCCGGCCAGCCACGCCCGGAGCTCCTCCAAGGGCATCGCCGCCGCCGACGCGATCTGCCGGCCGCCCACGCGCACGCACCTCGCCTCGGGCCTGAGCCTCGTCCCGCGGCACTCCGGACAGCGGCTCGGACGCTGGTAGCGGCGAAGGAAGACTCGGATGTAGGAGCGGTAGCGCTTGGGCTCCTTGGAGACGAGGAAGTCCATGACGCCAGTGAACGACCCTTTGCCGTAGAGCGCCGCGTCCCGAAAGGAGCGGGGCAACGTCCGCCACGGGGCGAAGCCGGAGACTCCTTCTCGGAGGGCGAAGCGGCGCAGCGCGTTGCGTTCCTGGGAGTAGCGGGGTTGGGCCCACGGGTCGATGGCGCCCTCTTCCAGCGAGCGTTCCTCGTTCGGGACCACGAGCGCCGGATCGTACTCCAGCGTCTCGCCGAAGCCGGTGCACTTCGGGCAGCTGCCGTAGGGGTTGTTGAAGGAGAAGAGGCGTGGGACGGGCTCGACGAACGTCGCGTCGGGGTGGCGAGGGCAACGAAAGCGCTCGGTGAAGCGCATCTCCGTGCCGGTGCCCGCGTCCGGCGTCAGAACAACGGCATCGCCCTCGCCCTCCCGAAAGCAGGTCGAAAGGGAGTCGGCCAGCCGCTCCCGCCAGCCCGGAGGCGGGGATGCTTTCGGAACCTTGATTCGGTCCACGACCACCAGCACTTCCTGCGCCGACGCCAAGTCCGGGGCGCCCGCGGGCAAAGGCGCCGAGGGTTCCGCCGAGGGTCGGGGGCTCGAGTTCCCCAGGTCCGCCGAGGACCCGGGGCCCGAGTCCCCCAAGTCCGCC
The DNA here is from genome assembly GCA_958296005.1 of Longimicrobiales bacterium. GTDB lineage: Bacteria > Gemmatimonadota > Gemmatimonadetes > Longimicrobiales > Gaopeijiaceae > CATQHQ01. The sequence goes on along the minus strand of CATQHQ010000002.1, from coordinate 308,878 downwards.
GAGGGTCCCGGCACCGAGTTCCCCAAGTCCACCATCGCGCCGTCCGCCAACGCCCGCACGAAGCCCATTGCCCGCAGGTTCCCCGCCAACGCCCCGTGGGACACTTCGCCGCTCCGGACTAGGGGGAACGTGATCATGAGCCGAGCGCCGGGCTCAAGCGCGGCGACCCGATCGACCGCGCTGCTCACCGAGTCGGGGCGCACTTCGTCGTCGCACTCTGGGCAGTGGGTTCGACCGGCGCGGGCGTAGAGGAGCCGCAGGTAGTCGTAGACCTCGGTGGCGGTCCCCACCGTGGAGCGGCTGCTCGTTGTCCGGTTCCGCTGCTCGATCGCCACCGCCGGCGAGAGCCCTTCGATCCGGTCCACGTCGGGCTTCTCCAGCCGGTCGAGGAACTGCTTGGCGTAGGTCGAAAGGGCCTCCACGTACCGTCGCTGGCCTGCCGCGAAGAGGGTGTCGATCGCCAGGGAGGACTTGCCCGAGCCCGAGGGCCCCGTGATCACGGTGAGGGCGTTTCGGGGGATGTCCAGGTCGATCCCCTTCAGGTTGTGCTGCCTGGCACCCCTGATCCGTATCGGTCGGTCCATGGTGGGAGACTATACGCCCAACGGGCCCCGTTGCCACGCAACGCCGATTCCCCGACTCTCCATGCCATGGATCGCTACCCCCGCCCGGACTACCGTGAGCTGGCCCGCTACCTGCCGGACACGTCCGCCGTGGATGTGGACCTGAGCGACAACCGGAACCTTTGGGGCGCGCATCCGGCGGCGCTGGAAGCGCTGGCGGCCTCCGGGTCCGCTGCCGCCTCCGAATATCCGGGCGCGTACGGGGAAGAGCTGGCGGAGGCCGTGGCGGAGGACCTCGGCGTCTCCCCGGACCACGTCTGCACCGGCGCGGGCGGGACGGGCGTGCTGGACGCCCTCATGCGGGCCGTGGCCCCCACCGCCATGCGGTTCCTCGACCCGGGCTGGCCGGCCGCTGCGATGCTGGCGCGGATGAACGGCCACGAACCCGTCTCCGTGCCCTGGGAGTCGGCGATCGACGATCCGGTCGGGTTCGCCGGCGACGAGCCCGCCATCGTGTTCGCCGCCAACCCGGGCAACCCGACGGGCCGCGCCCTTCCCGACGAGTGGGTCGCCGCGGTGCAGGAGCGCACCGAGGCCGTAGGCAGCGTCCTGATCGTGGACGAAGCCTACGGCGAGTACAACCGGGCTGCCGGCGACCGGACGGCGTTCGACTTGGCGCTGTCGGCGGAGCGAACGCTGTGCGTCAAGACCTTCTCGAAGGCGTACGGGCTGGCGGGGATGCGGGCCGGCTACGGCGTCGGGAACCCGGGGCTGGTGCTCGAGGTGGACAAGGCCAGAGGCCCCTTCGCGGTGACCGGCGTGACGAGCGCAGCGGCGGCCGCCGCCTACCGCAGCGCCTCGCCTTGGCTGGCCGAGACCGTGGCAAAGACGATCGCCAACCGGGACCGGCTGCTGGCGCGCCTAGCGGCAAACGGCCACTCCGCGCCTCCGTCGGGCGCAAACTTCGTCTTCGTGGTGCTGCCGCCGAGCGAGGTGGCGCCTGCGGCCCAGGGGCTGGAGGCGCGGGGCGTGCGCGTGCGCCCCTTCGCCGGCTTGCCCGAGGGGACGGGGCTACGCGCCACGGTGGGCCGCTGGGAGCAGATGGAGCGGCTTGCGGACGCGCTGGACGCGGTGACGGGACGGGGCGGAGCGGCGACCGGGCGGCGATGTCCGAACTGACGGGCGGATACGAAGAAGAGGTACTCGGCAAAGCCTACGACTCTCGGCTCATGGCCCGGCTCCTGCGCTACTTGGGGCCGTACAAGCGGCAGGTGGCGGCGGCGGTCGGGTTCCTCATGCTGGCCTCTGCGCTGGCGATGGTCGGCCCCTACCTGACCAAGGTCGCCCTCGACGAGGCCGTCCCGCGCAGCGACGGCCGCCTCCTCGTCGTCCTGGCGGCGATCTACGCCGGCGTCACGGTGCTGGTATTCGCCTTCCAGTACGCGCAGGCGCTCGTGACCACGTGGCTCGGCCAGCGGGTCATGTACGACATCCGCACCCAGGTCTTCAATAAGCTTCAGCAGCTCGACCTGCGGTTCTACGACCGGAACCCGGTCGGGCGGCTCATGACCCGGATCACGTCGGACGTGGAGACGCTGAACGAGCTGTTCAGCTCCGGGGTGGTCACCGTCTTCGGCGACCTGTTTATCCTCGTCTTCATCGTGGCGGCGATGCTCTGGATCGACGCCGGGCTGGCCCTCGTCACCTTCAGCGTCCTGCCGTTCGTGATATGGGCCGCCTTCGTCTTCCGCACGCGGATCCGCAGCGCCTATCGGCAGATCCGGGTCCGCCTGGCGCGCCTGAACGCGTTTCTGCAGGAACGGTTCACCGGGATCGCGGTGGTTCAGCTCTTCAATCGGGAACGCGCCGACCTGGAGCGCTTCAAGTCGCTCAACGACGACTACTTGGCCGCGCACCTGCGCTCGATCACCTACTACGCCCTGTTCTTTCCCGTCGTGCAGGTGTTCACGTCGGTGGCGCTGGCGCTGATCGTGTGGTACGGCGGCGGAAGGTACGTGCAGGGAGCGGTCACGATCGGCGTCCTGGCGGCGTTCCTGGACTACGCGCGACGGTTCTTCCGACCGATTCAGGACCTCTCGGACAAGTACAACCTGCTGCAGGGCGCGATGGCCTCTTCGGAGCGGATCTTCCGGCTGCTGGACCGGGCACCCGAGATTGCGGACCCGCCGGAGCCGGTGGCGTTCCCGCGGAACGCGCCGGGAGAGATACGGTTCGAGAACGTCTGGTTCGCCTACGGGGAGGGCTCCGGGGACGACCTCGGGGACGACCCGAGTGCCCGCGGCGGATCGGCGCCAGACTGGGTGGTGAAGGACCTGTCGTTCACGGTGGCGCCTGGTGAGAAGGTGGCGATCGTGGGGCACACGGGGGCCGGCAAGACCACCGTCATCAACCTGCTCATGCGGTTCTACGACGCCCAGAAAGGCCGGGTGCTGGTGGACGGCGTTCCGGTGAGCCGCCTACGGCTGGCGGAGCTCCGGAACCGGATCGGCCTCGTGCTGCAGGACGTGTTCCTGTTCAGCCAGTCCGTCGAGTACAACGTGAACCTCGGCTCGAAGGAGATCGGTCGGGAGGCGGTGGGCCGCGCCTTGGGAGCGGTCGGGGCGGATCCGTTCGTCCGCCGGCTGCCCGCGGGCGCTGGGCAGGCGCTGGGGGAGCGGGGGGCCGGCCTGTCGGTGGGGGAGCGGCAGCTGCTTTCGTTCGCCAGAGCCCTGGCGTTCGACCCGGCGATCCTCGTCCTGGACGAGGCCACCAGTTCGGTCGACTCCGAGATCGAGGCCCGAATCCAAGACGCGACGGACAGGCTGATGGAGGGGCGCACCTGCCTCGTGGTCGCCCACAGGCTTTCGACGATCCAGGGCGCCGACCGAATCCTGGTCATGCACCAAGGGCGGCTCGCCGAGAAAGGCACCCACCAGGAGCTGCTGGCAGCAGAAGGGCTGTACCGCCGCCTTCACGAAATCCAGTTCGTGGAGGCGGGCTTGGCACCACTGGGCGCGACTTCCTAGCCCGGCCTAGCGAGCTCCTCCGATCGGCCCACCCTCCGTCGTCTTGCCGGTGACGGCGAAGGCGATCAGCACCGACGCGCCCACGATCACCGCGCCCACGATCACCGATGTCCGGTTGCCGTCGAACTCGCGCACGATCACTTCGCTCACGTCGGCCAGGGGGAACGCCGTCGTCTCCAACCGACCGTGGTTGGCCTGCCCCGGGGCGTTCACCGCGCCGGTGACCGTCAGGGACGTCTCGGACCAGATCGCGGACTCCACGTCGGAGAACTCGAAGGCTTCCCGGGCCGAACCCTCGCCGAGCACCACGCCGCGCACCGTTACGCCCTCCCGCTCTCCCGGCGGCGGAAGGGGGCGGGCGACGACGGTGTAGCAACTCGAGGCCAAGAACGATGCCGCCACCGTCGCGGCCAGGAAGGCTCTAGGCTTTCTCATCGGAGTCCTCGGGTCTGGGTTGCTTCGTGGACCGGTTCGATCGTCCGAACGCCGGACCCGCGTGGCTGCGGCCCGCGACGACCACCGGAAAGTGAAGCAGTTTGCTGGCGCGCCGCAAATCGCCGGTTGGTGCGCTAGGCATGGGAAGGGGGACCAGCATGAAGCGGCGCACCGTACTGACCATGAGCGCCGCCGCCGGGCTCGGTGGCTCCAGGCGCGGGCCGGCGCTCCCCCCTAGGGGGGCGTCCCCCCTACCCCCACCCTCCCCAGGGGCTCAGAAGTCCCTGAACAGGTACAAGAAGATCACGACGGGGCCCGCGACGGAGATGACCGTCCATGTCGCCACCTGCACCCAATCGAACTTGCGCACGATCACTTCGCTCACGTCGGCCAGGGGGAACGCCATCGTCTCCACACGACCGTGGTTGGCCTGCCCTGGGGCGTTCAACGCGCCCGTAACCGTTAGGGACGTCTCGGACCAGATCGCGGACTCCACGTCAGAGAACTCGAAGGTTTCCGTTTCCCAGGCCAAACCCGTGCCGAGCACCACGCCGCGCACCGTTACGCCCTCCCGCTCTCCCGGCGGCGGAAGGGGGCGGGCGACGACGGTGTAGCAACTCGAGGCCAAGAACGATGCCGCCACCGTCGCGGCCAGGAAGGCTCTAGGTTTTCTCATTGGAGTCCTCGGGTCTAGGTTGCTTGGTGGACCCGGTTCGAATCGTCCGAACGCCGGACCCGCATGGCCGCCGTCGCGACGACCCACCGGAAAATGAAGCAGTTTGCTTGCGCGCCGCAAATCGCCGGTTGGTGCGCTGGACATGGGAAGGGGGACCAGCATGGAGCGGCGCACCGTACTGACCATGAGCGCCGCCGCCGGGCTCGCCGTTGCCGGGCTCTCGGTTGCGTGCGCGTCGTCGAGCGAGTCCGGGGGTGCGAGCCGATCCCGCAACCTGATCACCGTCGAGGAGTTGATGGAGGTGCCTCACAGCTCGGTCTACGAGGCCGTGCGGGCGCTGCGGCCCCGGTGGCTCCAGGGCCCGGGCCGGCGCTCCCCCTAGGGGGGCGTCCCCCCTACCCCCAGCCTCCCGGGGGCTCAGAAAGTCTTTGAAACACGTACCACAAGATCGCGACGGAGCCCGTGACGAAAATGACCGTCCATGTCATCACCTCCGTTCTATAGCGTCCCACAATACGACCCCGCTGACTAGCCATAACCATATCATCGCATCCGACGTCCAGTCGAACTTGCGCACGATTACTTTGCTCATGTCGGCCAGGGGGAACGACATCGTCTCCACCCGACCGTGGTTGGCTTGGTACGGGGCGTTCACTGCGCCGGTGACTGTCAGGGACGTCTCGGACCAGAGCGCGGACTCCACATCGGAGAACTCGAAGGTCTCCTGGGCCGAACCCGCGTCGAGCACTACGCCGCGCACCGCCACGCCCTCCCGCTCTCCCGGCGGCGGAAGGGGGCGGGCGACGCTGGTGTAGCAGCTAGAGGCCAAGAACGATGCCGCCACCGTCGCGGACAGGAAGGTGCCAGGCTTTCTCATCGGAGTCCTCATATCTAGGTTGCTTGGCGGATCGGTTCGATCGTCCGAACGCCGAACCTGCGTGGCCGCCCGCCGCGACGACCACCGGAAAGTGAAGCAGTTTGCTGGTGCGCCGTAAAATCGCCAATGGGTGTGCCGGGCATGGGAAGGGGGAGCAACATGAAGCGGCGCACCGTCAGTAAGGAGTCGAAAACAAGGGACCTATGTAGAGATTCCAGTCCCTAAACAAGTACGCCAAGAGCGCGACGCCGAGCCCGACGCCGATGCCTGTCTGTAACATCACCTCCGTCCAGTCGAACTTGCGCACGATCACTTTGCTCACGTCGGCCAGGGGGAACGACATCGTCTCCACCCGACCGTGGTTGGCCTGGAACGGGGCGTTCACTGCGCCGGTGACCGTCAGGGACGTCTCGGACCAGAGCGCGGACTCCATGTCGGAGAACTCGAAGGTCTTCTGGGCCGAACCGGCGTCGAGCACCACGCCGCGCATAGCCACGCCCTCCCGCTCTCCCGGCGGCGGAAGGGGGCGGGCGACGACGGTGTAGCAGCTGGAGGCCAAGAACGATGCCGCCACCGTCGCGGCCAGGAAGGTGCTAGGCTTTCTCATCGGAGTCCTCGGGTCTAGGTTGTTTGGTGGACCCGGTTCGATCGTCCGAACGCCGGACCCGCATGGCCGCCGTCGCGACGACCCACCGGAAAGTAAAGCAGTTTGCTGGCGCGCCGCAAATCGCCGGTTGGTGCGCTGGACATGGGAAGGGGGACCAGCATGGAGCGGCGCACCGTACTGACCATGAGCGCCGCCGCCGGGCTCGCCGTTGCCGGGCTCTCGGTCGCGTGCGCGTCGTCGAGCGAGTCCGGGGGTGCGAGCCGGTCCCGCAACCTGATCACCGTCGAGGAGCTGATGGAGGTGCCTCACAGCTCGGTCTACGAGGCCGTGCGGGCGCTACGGCCCCGGTGGCTCCAGGCCCGGGCCGGCGCTTCGATGCGCAGCCCTCGGCGGGAGACGCCGCGCGTCTACATGGACGGCCAGCTCTTCGGCGGGGTCGACCAGCTGTGGACCTTGTTGCCCGGGGAAGTGGGCGAGATCCAGTTTCTCAGTGCCAGCGACGCCACCACCCGCTTCGGGACCAACCACTTCGCGGGCGCAATCGTCGTCACGACGCGTCGCCGTTGAACCGACCCGGAGATCGAACTCCCGCAAGGGCCGCGGCGACCGTCCTCCCAGCGACGATCGTCCTGATCGTCCTCCTGGCGGGGGCGTCGTTCGCCCTCTCTGGCCAAGAGCCGCCGAGCGGCAACGGCAACGGCGGCCGCCCGAGCGTCTTCTTCGACTGCAGGGGCTGGCGCTGCAACGCGAACTACTTCCGCACCGAGCTTCCCTGGGTCAACTGGGTTAGGCTGCGGGAGGACGCGGACGTGCATCTGATCGTGACCTCCCAGGCTACCGGCGCCGGGGGGCGCGAGTACCAGCTGGACTTCATCGGTGCCGAGTTCGACGACTACGAGGAGCAGCTGCGCTACCGGACGCTCCCCACGGACACCGAGCGGGAGGTGCTGGACGGGATCGCCTACACGCTGGGGGTTGGGCTTCTCCACTTCGCCAGCGTGGCGGGGTTCGAGCCGCCGGCCGAGATCTCCCCCGCGTCGCGCGGCGGGGTAGACCCGGGCGCCCGGGTCGTGGCCGAGGGAGAGGTGGACGACCCGTGGAACTTCTGGGTCTTTCGGCTGGGAGGGCGCGCCGAGCTGGACGGCGAGGAGACGCGGCGCACCACGCGGGTAACCGGCAGCTTCAGCGCGTCCCGGGTCACGCCCACATGGAAGATGAACTTTCGCAGCAACGTGAACTTCAACCGCCGCGAGATCGACCTTGCCGACGACACCGCGTTCGTCGACCAGCGGACCGACTGGGGGTTCCGGCACCTGGTCGCCTACTCCTTGGCCCAGCACTGGTCCGTGGGCGTCCAAGGCGAGGTCAGCCGGACTACGCGCTTCAACCAGGACTTTAGAGCCGAGTTCACGCCGGCGGTGGAGTACAGCTTCTTTCCCTACGAGGAGGCGACGCGACGGGCGTTGACGGCGTTCTACAAGATCGGCCCCGCCCACCGCCGCTACATCGAGCGCACCGTTTACGACCGAGATCGAGAGACCCGGTGGGAGCAGTCTCTGGAGATCGAGCTGTCGCAGCGGCAGCCGTGGGGCGACGCCTCCGTGCGCATCCTCGCGTCCCACTTCCTCCACGACACGGGCCTCTACAACATGTCGCTGAGGGGCGACGTCGACTATCGGGTGACCCGAGGACTGAACTTCAGCGCCGAAGGGAACATTTCCTGGGTCAACGACCAGATATACCTTTCGGGCGAAGGCGTGACCGACGCCGAGGCGTTGCTCAACCTTCAGCAGCGCGGCCAGAACTTCAACTACGGCATCGAGATCGGTTTTTCCTTCCAGTTCGGATCGATCTACAACAACGTGGTCAACAACCGATTCGGCGGCGGCTCGGGCTTCCGCTTCTTCTAGCTCCAGCGGCGGTCGAGGCGACGCCAGCCGAGTCAACTTCCAGGAGGTTCACACAGTGAAGCCAATGCACGCATCCCGCAGAACGCGTTCGGCGTCGGTCCTGTTCCTCGTGGCAGCCGGGCTATGGGTTGCCCGCTCCGGCGAGCTTGGAGCGCAGCAGGCCGGGCAACAACCGGAGTCGCCGATTACGCTCACCATCTTTCCTCACATGGGCGTGTCGACCACGCCGGCGGAGGTCCTAGGGGCCGTGTCGGCGACGGCGGGCTTCCGGGTCGCCGTGGAGCTGCTGACGCTCGCCGCTCCCGACGGGCAGATCGGAGTGTTCGTCGGGGCCAGGGCTACCGCCCTCGCCGTCAACGAACAGCGCATCTGCACGCCCTCCTGTTCAGGCATGGCCGACTTGAAGATGAGCTACATGGCCACGGCCGAGGGAGGAATCGTCGTCCGCACGTGGGTTCGACCGTACGTGTTCGGCTTCTTCGGTCGGGCCACCCCTGTGGACCGGAGCCAAGCGTACGATCCGGCCACCAGGACGTACGCCCAGAACTCGTCGAGCACCTGGGGGGCTGGAGGTGGCTTTACGCTTTTGATGGGGCGGATAAGGCTGCAGCTGGAAGGACGCTACCGCCGGGACCGAAGATACTTGCGCAACGCGGACGATTCCTTCGAGTTCGTGTTCGGCGTTCCGCTGCGGTCCAGCTAGGCACCCGCGGGCGTTCGGCGCCGGGCTCCCATCAGCGTGCGGTACAGCAACCCGTTGGCCACGGCCACGACGCCGAACGCCAGCACCGAGTCGAGCAAGTTCCACGCGTAGAAGCTCTTCGAGTGGCTGTAGTGGTTCATGTAGATCGCGCTGACGGCCGCGAACATCAGCCACGCGACTCCGAAGGACTTGAGACTGGCCGCCAAGTCGCCGCCTCGGAGAACCGGCCTCAGCAGGTGAAACAGCCAAGCGGCCACGGCCCACATGACGAAGTTGTACAAGTAGGACGTTGTCATGTCCCACCGTCCGGAGAAGTCGCTAAAGTACTCCGGGGACGACTCCATCGCGCCCATGACGCCCGGGAACGTCAGGTACTGCCCGGCCATCCCGGCGATCAGGTATCGGGCCGCGTTGAGCAGGACGACCAGAGCCGTGAAGCGGAGGGCGACGACGCAGGCTCCCCTCACGTGACGAGTCCCCGTTCGCGGAGCGCGCGCTTGATCCCCTCCAGCTGCTCGCGCTGGGTGGCGGTCGGGGGGTGGAGCGTGCCCTGGCGGACGCCGCCGCCGTTGATGGCGCCGTAGAGCTGCCGGAGCTGGCCGCGGTACCGAGCCGCGGGTCCCGGCTCGCCCTCCAGCTGGGCGGCGAGGTCGAGAAGCTCGAGGAGGAAGGCTTCGCGTTGCTGGTAGTCGGCCACGGTGAGCGGAAGGTCCGGGTCGCCCCGCACGTGCAGCTTGCGGGCGCGGACGGCATTGCCAACCGACAGCTCGGCCGTGTACACGCCGGGCGAGACGATCGGTCCGCGGTTTTCGAGCGGGCGGGGCACCTCCGACGGATCGTGTGCGCGCCACTCCTCCGAGGCGCCGGGGAGTCCGTGGCGCAGGTCCCAGTTCACGCGGTGGAACCCCGGACCGCCGGGCACCTCCAGGACGCGAACCGTCTCTCCGGCGGCGTTGCGGATCGCGAGGCGGGCGGTTCCGCTCGCGGCGCCCTGCTCCCCGGCCGGCCCGAGCCAGTAGGTGACCAGCGTCCCGTCGGCCGGGTTCTGTCCCATGAACACAGCTTGCGCCCGGTACGACGTGTCCTTCCAGTAGTTTCGGATCGTGCCCCGGCGGGGGCCGAAGAGGGTGGCGTGCTCGGCGTCGAGGGCCGCGTATTCGGCCAGTGGTCCCACATCGTCCACGACGATGATCGAGCGGCCGTGGGTCCCCAGCACCAAGTCCTTCTCGCGAGGGTGGATCACCAAGTCGTCGTAGGCGGTGGTGGGCAACCCGGGGAACTTGGCCCACGACGCCCCCCGGTCGGTGCTGGCGAAGACGTGGTGCTCGGTGCCCACGAAGAGCACGTCGGGGTTGTCCGGGTGCTCCGCCACCACGTTGATCGAGCCGCTGGGGAGCCCGCCGTGGAGGGGCGTCCAGCGGGCGCCGAACTCCTCCACCCGGTAGAGGTACGGGGCGAAGTCGCCGTCCCGGTGGGCGTCGAAGGCGATGTGGGCCGTGCCCGGGTCCGCGGCCGAGGCTGCCACCCGGCTCACGTAGGTGCCTTCGGGCACTCCGTCCGCACCGCTCGAAAGCTCGGCCCAGCTCCGCCCACCGTCGCGGGAGAGCTGCACGTTGCCGTCGTCGGTGCCCACCCACAGCACGTCCGGGTCCAGGGGCGATTCCGACAGGGTGACGATCTCGCCGTAGGACGAGGTGCCGTCGTTCCGCGACAAGCCGATCTCCCGGCCCTTGACGCCCATGATCTCCATCTCGTCCCGGTCCTGGCCCCGGCTCAGGTCCTCGGTGCGCGTGAAGCTGCTCCCACGGTCCCGGGAGATGAAGAGCCGGTTGCCGCCCACGTAGACCACGTTGGGGTCGTGGCGGGACAGCAGGCTGGGCGACACCCAGTCCCAGCGGTAGGGCTCCTCGCCCTCGGGAGCGGCGAGGCGCAGGCTCATCATGTCGCCCGTCACGTTGTCGAAGCGGGTCCAGCCGCCGTTCTGGGTGTTGATGTAGATCGTTCGCCCGTCGGGCGAGGCCTGCTGGTACATCCCGTCGCCGAAGCCCGTCTGCCGCCAATCGTCGTCCACGATCCCCTCCCATGAGCGGGTCGCCGACGGCCCCATCCACGAGTGGTTGTCCTGCATCCCGCCGTAGACCCAGTACGGGTCCCGATCGTCTACGTCGATCCCGTAGAACTGGGCGATCGGCAGGTTGTTGATCCGCCGGAAGGTGTCGCCGCCGTCGTAGGTCTCGTGGAGCCCGGCGTCGCCCGCCAGGTAGAAGTGCCTGGGGTCGCCGGGATCGATCCACATCGTGTGGTGGTCGGCGTGGACGCCCACGTCGTAGGTGGGCCGGGAGGCGATCTCCTGGAAGGTTCGGCCTCCGTCCTCGGACTTGTGGGACGACGTCGCAAGGGTGTAGACGCGGTTCTCGTCGGTCGGGTCGATGAAGACGTGCGAGTAGTACATCGGGCGGATGTTCTGGTCGCTTACCTTCTGCCAGCTCTCGCCGCCGTCCTCGCTCCGGTAGCCGCCGGACTCGGTGGCGTGCTGCACCAGGGCGTTGAGGACCTGCGGGTTGGTGCGGGCGACCGCGATGCCGATCCGTCCCTTGTCCCCCTGCGGCAGGCCGTCGACGAGCTCGCGCCAGCTGTCGCCGCCGTCGGTGGTCTTGTGGATGCCGCTTCCCGGCCCGCCGCCGTTGAAGCCCCACGTCCGGCGCTGTCGCTGATAGGTGGCGGCGTAGAGGACGCTTGGGTCGCTCGGGTCGATAACCAAGTCCACGGCGCCCGTGCGCTCGTCCACGTAGAGGACCTTGGCCCAGCTGCGACCGCCGTCTCGGGAGCGGTACACGCCTCGGTCAGGGGACGAGCGCCACAGGTTCCCCAGCGCCGCCACGTAGACGACGTTCGGGTCGCTCGGATGGACTAGGACGCGGCCGATGTGGCGGGTGTCCTCGAGTCCCAGATGGGTCCACGAGGCGCCTCCGTCGTCGGAGCGGTAGACGCCGGCGCCCCACGATGTGCTCTGCCGGTTCTGCTGTTCGCCGGTGCCTGCGTAGACGATCTGCGGGTCGGACGGCGCGACCGCCACGTCGCCGAAGGTGCTCACCGGCATGTGTTCCCACAGGTTCGTCCAGGTGACGCCTCGGTTCGTGCTCTTCCACAAGCCGCCCGACGCCGTCGCCACATAGATCGTGGACGGGTCGTTCGGCAGGGCCTCCACGTCGTGGATGCGGCCCCCGGCGACCGCGGGGCCGATGTGGCGGGGCTCGAAGGCGGCCAAGTCGGCCTCGGCGACGGCACGCTGGAGCGCAACGGGCGCTGCGGCGGCCGGCTGGGCGTGGAAAAGGGGCGCCGGGAGGCAGAGGGCCGGGGCGAGGCGGAGGGCCCAGGAGAAGGCGGATGCGCGGGCGGGGGTGCGACGCGGAGAGGTCATGGAGTCGGTTCCGGTTCCTTCGGCAGTTCGAGCGCGGTCTGATTGGGATCGTGACGGCCCCAGGCAGCCTTCACGGCGCCGAGGACCTCGGTGTCGATGTCTTCGAGGCCGATCATCCACGCCAAGTAGTCCGGCGTGATCCGGGCCACCTCGTCGAGCGGCGTGCCCCGGTGCTTGCCCCGGCGGAAGACGAGCGCCCCGTTGGCGGCCTTCGAGAACCAACGGTCGAACTCGGACTCGAAGGGTGCGTACTCGTCGCAGTAGCCGTGCAGCTTGTTGATGTCGCGGGGCAGGCCTTCGTACTTCTCCAGCTGGGCAGTCAAGACGGCCACCGTGGTGCGGATGTCGCCCAGCGCCATGTGCGCGTCCTTGTGCTCGCTCCCCAGGTAGAACTTGGCCGCCGCCGTCAGGTCGCGGCGTTCCTCGCGGTGGAAGATTATCTGCACGTCCACGAGACGCCGGTCCCCCACTTCGAACGGCACGCCCGCCCGGCGGAACTCGGCCATGAGCAGGGGCAGGTCGTAGCGCCGGATGTTGAACCCGGCCAAGTCGCACGTCCCCAAGAACTTGGCCAGGGACTTGGCGCGGCTGCGGAACGGCGGCTCGTCGGCCACGTCCTCGTCGGTGATCTTGTGGACCTTCGTCGCCTCGGGCGGGATCGGCATCTCGGGGTTGAACCGGCGCACCCGCTCGTCCTGGCTGCCCTCGGGGGTGACCTTGACCGCCGCCATCTCGACGATCCGGTCGCTAACCACGCTGAGTCCCGTGGTCTCCAGGTCGAAGAAGACGATGGGCCGGTCGAGCTCGAATGGAAGCTTCACCGAGCACCTCGCGATCCTGCAGTAGGGCGATTTGACGTTGACCTTGCGGCGACGAAGGTAGCCGGCGGCGCGCATCCGGTCCACTTTGCTGGCATGTCCCACTCCGTGCGCCACCATCTCGGTATCGAGATCGACGCCTACGACGAGACGATCCGCCGCTTCATCCCCGGCTACGAGACGATGCTGCGGGTTGTGGCAGAGGAGGTTGCGGCCAGCCGTCCTCGGCGGGTGCTCGACTTGGGCGCGGGTACCGGGGCTCTCTCGGAGGCGATTCTGGAGCGTGCGATCGCCGACGACGCTCCGGGCGTGGCGGTGACGTCGCTCGACATCGACCTCGAGATGATCCGACAGGCCCAAATCCGCTTGGCCCCTTTCGCGGACCGCGTCTCGTTCCTACGGCAGTCCTACCACGAAGCCCTGCCGCCCTGCGACGCGGTGGTGTCGTCCCTGGCCCTGCACCACATCCCCGAGATGGAGGAGAAGCGCCGCCTCTACGCGAGCATCTTCGGCGCCGTTCGCCCCGGCGGCGTCTTCGTCAACGCCGACACGGTGCTGCCCGCCGACCCGGCCGGGCGCGCCGCGACCTACGAGGTCTGGGCGGCGCACATGGTCGACCACGGGATCAGCCGGGAGCGCGCCTCCCAGAACTTCGCCGACTGGGCGGAGGAGGACACGTACCATCCCCTGAGCGAGGAGCTGGCCGCCGTCGCAGCGGCTGGGTTCGACGCCGTGTGCCCTTGGCAGGAAGGGCCGCTCGCCGTAGTCGTGGGACGGAAGCCTCCTACGACGCCCTGTCCGTCAGGTCGACGTCCCTGAAGACCACGCCGCCCGGGAGGCCGCGGCTCTTGTACAGGAAGAACAGGGTCGGGAAGACGACCAGCACGACGAGGGCGGAGGTGACCACGCCGCCGAACAAGGGCGTCGCGATGCGCTTCATCATGTCGACGCCGGTGCCGTTGCTGATCATGATGGGCGCAAGGCCGATCACATCGGTGGCCACGGTCATGACGATGGGGCGCACGCGGGAGATGGCGCCGCTGTAGATCGCCTGCACGAGGTCCCAGCGGTCGTTCATCTCGCCTTCGGCCACCGCGTCGGCGTAGGCGATCTCCAGGTACAGCATGAACACGATCGCGGTCTCGGCGTACAACCCGGCGACGGCGATCAGCCCCACCCACACCGCGACGCTCAAGTTGTAGCCGAGGAACGACAGCAGCAGGAACGAGCCGCTCAGGGCGAAGGGCACGCCCAGAAGGATGGCGCCCGTCTTGGCGAAGGACTTGGTGTTGAGGCTGATCACACCGAAGATCACGACCAACGTCAACGGGATGATGAGGCGCATGCGCCGTTCGGCTCGCTGCATCGACTCGTACTGGCCGCTCCAGGCGATGGAATAGCCGGGCGGGACGTCTACGCTTGCCTCCACGGCCTCCTGGGCCGCCTCCACGTAGCCCCCCAGGTCCGACGTGGCGATGTCGATGTACACCCAGGCGTTGGGGCGCGCGTTCTCGCTCTTGATGACCGGCGGGCCGACGACGAACTCCATCGTCGCCAGCTGTCCCAGCGGAACCTGCGTGCCCGTGGGGGTCGGCACGAGCACGCTTTGCAGCGCCGGCAGGTCGTCCCGAAACTCTCGTTCGTAGCGAAGGTTGACGGGATAGCGTTGCAGTCCCTCCACGGTCGTGGTGACCTGCATCCCGCCGATCGCCGTGCCGATCGTCCACTGCACGGCCTCCACCGTCAAGCCGTATCGCGCAATCGCTTCCCGGTCGATCGTGATGTCCAGGTAGTTGCCGCCCATGACCCGTTCGGCGTAGGCACTCGACGTGCCCGGCAGACCGCGTACCGCCCGCTCGACTTCCCGGCCCAGCCGCTCGAGCACCTCCAGGTCCGGCCCCGCGATCTTCACGCCGACCGGCGTCTTGATGCCCGTGGACAGCATGTCGATGCGGGTCTTGATCGGCATCGTCCAAGCGTTCGTAAGGCCGGGCACCTGCACGGCTTGGTCGAGCTCGCTCACGAGGCGCTCGCGGGTCATCCCCTCCCGCCACTGGTCCCTCGGCTTGAGCAGGATCGTGGTCTCGATCATCGACAGCGGCGCCGGATCGGTGGCCGTCTCCGCGCGGCCTACCTTCCCGAAGACGTGGTCCACCTCCGGGAAGGTCTTGATGATCCGGTCGGTGCGCTGCAGCAAGTCCCGCGCCTCGGTGATGGAGATGCCGGGCATCGTCGAGGGCATGTACAGCAGGTCGCCCTCCCAGAGGGGCGGCATGAACTCGGAGCCGAGGCGCTTGTACGCCACTGCCGACGCAAGCAGCATCGCCGCCATGGCGCCCAGCACCAGCACCGGACTGCGGAACGCGCGCCGGAGCAGCGGAATGTACAGACGGGCCAGAACGTTGCGGGCCGGGTTCGGGTGCCCGGACCGAATACGGCCCCGCACCAGGTAGCCCACGAGCACGGGAACGAGGGTAAGCGACAGCAGCGCCGCGGCCGCCATCGACGTGGTCTTGGTAACCGCCAGCGGTCTGAAGAGGCGGCCCTGCTGCTCGCCCAGCATGAACACGGGCAGGAACGACACCGTGATCACCAGCAGCGAAGAGAAGAGCGCCGGTCCTACTTCCCGGCAGGCGTTGCCGATGACCTGCCAGTGAGGCTGTCCATCCCTCTTGCGGGCCAGGTGGCGGTGGGCGTTCTCGACCATGACGATGGCGGCGTCCACCATGGTGCCGATCGCGACGGCCACGCCGCCCAGCGACATGATGTTGAGCTGCACGCCGATCCAGTCGGTGAAGATGCACGCGACGAAGAAGCCTGCGGAGAGCGACGCCACAGCCACCAGTCCGCTGCCGAAGTGAAGGAGGAACACCAAGCACACCACGCCGACGATCAGGAACTGCTGAAGCAACGTGTTGCGCAGGCTGTCCACGGCGTCGTCGATCAAGTCGGTGCGGTCGTAGCCGACCACGACCTCCACTCCCTCGGGCAGCTGCGACTTGACTTCCTCGATGCGCGCCTTGACCGCCTGCACGACCTCGCGGGTGTCGGCGCCTACGCGCACCACGACGATGCCGCCAACGACCTCCCCTTCCCCGTCCCACTCGGCCACGCCCCGCCGGATCTCCGGGCCGACCGCGACGCGGGCGACGTGTTCGAGCAGAAGCGGCGTGCCGTTGGAGTTCACCCCGAGCACGATCTTGCCGATGTCATCCTGCGACCGGATGTAGCCCCGCGCCCGAATCATGAACTCCTTGCCGGCGATCTCCAGCAGGCGCCCGCCGGTGTCGGTGTTGCTCCGGCGCACGGCCTCGGCGATCTGCTGCGGCGTGACGCCGTACGCCCGCAGGCGGTTCGGGTCCATGGTGATCTGGTACTGGCGCACGAATCCGCCCACGCTGGCCACTTCCGCGACCCCGGGCACGGCGCCCAGCTCGTACTTGAGGAACCAGTCCTGAAGGGAGCGGAGCTCGCCCAAGTCGTGGCGGTCCGACTTGAGCCCGTACATGAACGCCCACCCCACGCCGGTCGCATCGGGACCCAGCGTCGGCGAGACGTCCGGCGGAAGGCTGGCCACGGCCGTGCTGAGCGACTCCAGCACCCGACTTCGCGCCCAGTACAGGTCGGTGCCGTCCTCGAAGATGACGTACGCCAGCGAGCGTCCGAAGAAGGAGTAGCCGCGCACGTCGCGGGCGCCGGGCACGGCGAGCAGCTGGGTGGCGAGGGGATAGGTGATCTGGTCCTCGACGATCCGCGGTGCCTGGCCCGGATATTCGGTGAGGACGACGACCTGCACGTCCGACATGTCGGGAATGGCGTCCACCGGGTGCTGCGACAGGGTGACGCCGCCAGCGACGATCAGCACCAGCGCCCCCAGTAGGACGATGGGCCTGTTGGCGAGCGACCAGTCGACGACTCGGTTCAAGACCCGCCGGTCCGAGCTTCCCCTGTCAGGCGGGCGATCGCGGCCCGCAGGTTGCTCTCCGAATCAAAGAGGAACTGGGATGTCGTGACGATCGTCTCGCCTGCGGCCAAACCGTCCAGAACCTGCTGCCGCCCGCCCGCCGACAGGCCCAGGCGGACCTCGCGCGGGGTGAAGCGTCCTTCGCCTTCGGCCACGATCACCACGGACCGCCCGCCGGTGCGCAGCACGGCACCCGACGGAACCAGCACGGCACCCGCCACCCCAGGCGCCTGCGCAACGACGTTCGCGAACATCTTCGGGCGAAGTTGCAGGTCGGGGTTGTCCACTTTGACGAACGCCGTCAGCGTGCGGGTGGATTGGTTCATGGCCGGCCGGAAGAAGAGGATCGTCCCGTCCCAACGCCGCTCGGGGAAGGCGTCGATCGTCACGACGACCTTCTGGCCCTCGCGAAGGTGGCGCACGTCGTGCTCGTGAAACTCGACTTCGACCCAGAGCGTGTGGTGGTCCGCAAACTTGAGCACCGTCATGCCCGGGGACAGCCGCAACCCCTCCAGCGAGTCGCCCGCCTTCTCGACGAGAAAGCCGGAGACCGGCGACACGAACTCGACGGTTCGGCTGGGTTCCCGCGTCGTCTCCAACGCCTCGATCTGGCGCGGCGTCATGTCCCAGGAACGCAGGCGCTCCCGGGCCGCAGCCATGAGCGACTCGGCTTGGCGCACGGCGTCCTCGTGAGCGCCTCGTTCCCGTAGCTGCTCCGCGTACGTGATGGCGGAGATGTATTCCCACTGCGAAGCGACGAGTTCCGGGCTGTAGATTTCGAAGAGCACGTCCCCTTCGGACACCCGCTCGCCCACCGTGGCCACATGGGCTTCCTCAATCCATCCGCCGAACTTGGTGTTGACCGAGAAGACGGCTTCGTCGTCGTGGGCGAGGTAGCCCACCGTGCGGATCTCGAGGTCGAGCGACCCTTCTTCGACTTGCGCCGTGCGCACCCCGAAGTTCTGCAGGAACGCCGGGTCGACGCGGACGGAGACGGGCGACCCCGCCGAGTCGCCGGCCAAGGCGGAGTCCCCGGGCTCGGGCTGCGCGACCGGCACGAGCTCCATCCCGCACAGGGGACAGACGCCTGGTCCGTGCTGCAGAACGTGGGGGTGCATGGAACAGGTGTAGAGCTGGCCGTCGGCCTCGTCCGCCTGGTCGGCGGTCCAGCCCATCGGGTCCCAGACGGCCGCGGCAGCGACGAGAGCCACGACGCCCGCGAGCCCGACGATCCAGCGCGTGCGCGACTTCGTCATGGCGTGTCCTCTCCAGCGACGGGCGACCCGACGGCACGCTCGAGGTCGGCCAGCGCCTTCATGTAGTCGGTTCGTAGGCGGGCGAGTCCCAGGCGCACGTCCAACAACTTGCGCTCCCCGTCCAGCAAGTCGAGAACACCGGCGGTGCCCGTCGAGTAGGCGGCCTCCGTGGAGTACATCGCCTGCTCGGTCTGCGGCAGAAGCGCGTCCTCGAAGAGAGCGAGCTGGCGTTCCGTCGAGCGCATCCTGGACAGGGTGGATCGCACGGCCCGCTCCATGTCGTTCACCGTGCCCTCGTACATGGCGCAGGCCTGCTCAACCGACTCGGCGGCTTCGCGGACGCCGGCGCCGTAGCGTTGGCCGAAGACGGGCAGGTTGACGCCTGCGGTGAGGCTGAACACATCCTGGCCGTTGTCCGGCGGCGGCATGGCCTGTCCGGCTGGGTCGCCCCGGCCCAGCAGCGCGCCCCAGACGACGCCCACGCTGAAGTCGGGCCAACGCGCCCGTCGAGCCAGAGCAACGGCGTGCTGCCGGGTCTCGATGCGTCTCATCGCCGCTCGGATCTCGGGGCGGACCCGGCGGCCGGTTGCGGCCAGGGACTCGGCGTCGCCGGGCGAGGGCGGAAGGGCAACGGGCTCGATCGTCTCGTAGGACGTTGCGACAGGGCGCGCGAACAGCGAGTTGAGCGTCGCTTCGGCGTCGATGCGCTGGTGCTCCAGATCGTCCCGTCGGCTCAAGGCCCGCGTGTACTCGGCTTGCATGCGCACGACGTCGGCCTGCAACCCGAACCCTTGCGCATACCGCGTCCGCGCAAGGGCTTCGTAGCGCTCCAGCAGCTCCTCGCTTTCCCGGTTGATCGCCAGGGCCCGGTCGATGAACGCCAAGTCGTACCACGCACGCTTGATCAAACGGACAAGCTCTGCGCGCTGGGCTTGGTGAAGCTCCTCCTGCTCTACTGCCGCCGACGCCGCCACTTCGCCCTGCAGACCGAGCTTGCCGAACCCCGGAAAGCGCTGGCTGACCGACAGCATGGCGATCTGGGGGCCGACCCGCGTTTCCGGCGGTTGGACGTGTTGGGTGAGCATGAGCATGGGGTCGGGACGGGCCGTCGCCTGCGGAACGCGGTGGAGCGACGCCTGCCAAGCCGACCAAGCCGCCCGAACCTGGGGGTTGCTCGCCAGTCCCTCCTCGATCAGGGCGGCCAAGCGCTCGTCGCCATAGGCGGCGTAGGCGGCGACTTGCCCGGGGGCGTCGGCTGGGCCAGCGACGAAGGGGCGTCCCTCGATTCCGGGCAGGACGCAACGGGCAGCCGGAGGCGGGTGGACGGCGGGCGGCGACTCCTGGGCGATCAAGACGCGCGCGGATGGGCCGAGCGCGCCGACGGAGGTTCCCGCGAGGGCGACCGCCCAGGCGGCTGTGGTGCGACCTTGCTTGGACTTCACCAAGACTGGCTCCGCGACGGAGGGCCGTGGGATGCACTTCAAGCTAGCAATCTTCCGGGCTCGCGGCGAACCCTCCAGCAGGCCCTGCAACGCCTCTTCCCGAGCACCGTTCTCGTCGCACGCTCCAAAGGCCGATTCCGTCGCGCCGTACCTGGCGACGATCCTGGGAAGGGCCGACGGTATATACTATTTTTTGGATTAGGCCGGATTTCCGCCGGGAGAGCCCACGCCGATGCCCAACCAAAGAGCCATCGAGTGGACCGACGCCACCTGTAGCCTCACCACAGGGGTGCATCCGGGTCTCGGCCAAGTGCGACCCTCGGAAGGCTCACACGTCGCCGACAGTCTCCTGACTCACGCCGCTTTCGTTCGCGACGCTGCACGGAAGCGGCTAGACCCAGGTCAACAAGGAGATTTGGGCCAGTACTTCACGCCCGTATGGGTGGCACAGCTGATGGCTTCAATGTTCGAGCTTGACATCGGTGATCGACCCTTGCATATTCTCGACCCTGGAGCCGGTGCTGGAACGCTGTTTACAGCCTATGCCGTTCACTGCCTGCGACACAAGCGACCACCGTCGTCCCTGTCGGTCACGGCGTTCGAGATCGACCCTGCGCTGCGGCCATTCCTGGAACAAAGCGCACATGCGGTTCGCAAAGCCTGCCACGCCCGTCGCGTGGAGTGCCAAGTCAGGCTCCGGTGCGAGGATTTTGCCGCGTGGGCGTCCGGGGACGGGTTCGGCAACGTCTTCAACGGGAGCGAGCAATTCGATGCGGCGATTCTCAACCCGCCCTACAAGAAGCTGGCTTCTGATTCTGAGCTTCGGGGTCGCCTCAACACCCTCGGCATCGCCGCACCCAACCTCTATGCGGCGTTCGTCGGCCTTGCGGGCCATGTCGTAAAGCCGGGCGGAGCCATCGTGGCGATCGTCCCACGGAGCTTCTGCAACGGGACCTACTTCAAGCGCTTTCGTCGGTACCTCTTCGCATCCTTCGACATTCGTCGCATCCACTTGTTTGGTCGGCGGGACCGGGCGTTCGGACAAGACGCGGTGCTTCAGGAGAACGTCGTGCTGGCATTGCAACGTGGGGCGTCAAGGAGTCGGTTCGTCTCTTTGTCGTTCAATGACGGCGTAAAGGAGGACCCGATCTGGACCCGCAAGGCGCGCCAGGACGAAGTTGTGCAGCCCGACGACCCCGACCTCGTGGTCCGCCTGCCTTCCGATCGCTGGAACCTCCGCCTTTCTCGGAGCGTGGCCACACTTCCGAGCTCGTTGCATCGCCTGGGTCTTGAAGTCTCCACCGGTCCCGTTGTGGGTTTCCGGCTTCGGGACTATTCCGCTTCGCCCAACGGTTCTCAAGCTGCGGTGCCGTTTCTTCACCCAGCCAACTTCCAAGACATGGGTGTCCGCTGGCCTGTTGCCGGGAGAAAGCCTCAAGCACTGGCGGTCTCGGATCGCACCAAACGGGTTCTGATACCCGCCGGTTGGTACGTGGTTACAAGGCGATTCACAACCAAGGAGGAGCCTCGTCGTGTTGTCGCTTCCGTGATCGACCCATCGTTTTCGGACGCCGATTATCTCGGTCTGGAGAACCACCTGAACTACTTCCACCAGTTCGGCCGCCCTCTTGAGCGTGTTCATGCGCTGGGCTTGGCCACTTTCCTCAACAGCACGTGGGTCGATTGTTATTTCCGGCAGTTCTCCGGCCATACTCAAGTCAACGCCACCGACCTGCGAAGGCTGAAATACCCCGACCGCAAGAGCTTGGCGCGCCTAGGCTCCGCACTCGACCGACCGTTGGTTGGTCCAGAAGCCGACGACGCATTACGCACTCACTGCAAGGAGACGCAAGACATGCCCGAGCCCAATCATGCCCAAAACCGACTCGCCGAAGCCGTGTCGGCGCTTCGTGCCCTGGAGTTGCCGAAGGGCCAGCAGAACGAACGATCAGCTCTCGCGTTGCTGGCCCTGTTAGCGTTGCGGCCAACTGATCCGTGGGCGACGGCCTCGAGTCCCCTAATCGGGGTAACGCCCATCATGGAGTGGGCAGCGGAGCACTACGGACGCACCTACGCCCCAAACACAAGAGAGACCTTCCGACGCTTCACGCTGCACCAGTTTGTAGATGCGGGACTGGTCGTGCCCAACCCCGACCAGCCGAAACGTCCAGTCAACAGCCCCAAGTACTGCTATCAGGTCGAGCCAGAGGCGTTCGCGCTGCTCAAGAGGTTCGGCACCGGCGAATGGGCGTCGTCGCTGGCTCGGTATCGCGAACGACGCAAGGCGCTCAAGGTTCGTTATGCGCAGCTGCGCCAGATTGCGAAGATCCCGCTGATTCTCAGGGACGGCGTCGAGATCGCTCTTACCCCCGGCGGCCAAAATGAACTTGTGCGGTTGGTGATCAGTGAATTCTGCCCTCGATTCGTTCCCGGCGGAGAGCCGGTTTACGTCGGCGACGCTGGCGACAAGTGGGCCTTCTTCGATCAGTCCCTCGCCACCGAACTGGGAATCGCCGTGGACAAACACGGCAAGATGCCTGATGTCGTAGTCTACGACAGGGAGAGAGACTGGCTGGTCTTGATTGAGGCTGTCACCAGCCATGGACCGGTGGACCCCAAGCGACGAGCGGAACTGACGGACCTGCTGGCCAACGCTACCCCCGGGCTTGTCTTCGTAACGGCGTTCGAGGACCGTCGGACATTCCTAAGGTACATGGGAGACATCGCGTGGCACACCGAAGTGTGGATCGCGGAGTCTCCTGGCCACCTAATCCACTTCGACGGCGAACGGTTCCTCGGCCCTTACGACGACGATTCCACGGACTGACCGCCATCTGCGGGGGCCTCTTCACGCCGGCCGTTCAGGAGTCGGACCCTTCCCCTCCCTCCTTCATCTCGTCCAGGATGTCCATCGCCGTGAGGGTGAGGTGGAAGAGCATTACGACCGCCTCCAAGGCGACTCGAACGGCGACCAGCACGAAGAGCGTTCCGATCACCGCGCTGCTGGTGTAGGCGAGGACCTCGGCGTTGGCTAGGCTGCCGCTGGTCAGAAAGGGGACAATTCCGAACCCCCAGGCGAAGATCAGGCTGATGAACGTGAGCGTGTACAGGACCTTGACCAGCCGGGTCGCCACGAAGCGGCGGACGGCGAGGTCGAAGATGCCGGCGAGGATGCGTCTCGACATGGGAAGCAGCGCATTGCAAGAGAAACGGGCAAGTGGGCGGATCCGGCGGCCGAACCAGCCGGGGCCGGTTGGAAGATAGCGACGGACCGCGGGAGCGCAGGCGGACCCAGCCCTACCCAGCAACCGGGATTAGGGCGCCTTCCTTGCGACGTGGTCCCTTGCGACCTGGCGGGCGACGATCTGCGCGAAGTCCTTGAACATCTTCTTGGACACGTGCTGGATCATGCCCCGTCCCAGCTGGGCCAGGATGCCGGTCACCACCAGCGTCGCCGACACGGCGACCCGCGTCTTGTCGGGGCCCAGAGCCGCGACCGTGCTGCGCATCGTCATGTCGGCGCTGCCCATTCCGGCCTTCCCTTGGCCCTTGGCGCGCACCACCGCGGATCGCTCGCTCTCGTCGAACTCGAAGGACACGGTCCCGGTGTAGGCGGCGGCCAGCGGCCCGACCTTCACCGACATGCCGCCCTGGAAGGTGTCCTCGCCAACCCTCTTGGTGATCTCCGCGCCCGGTAGCGCCGCCGCCACCCGCTCCGGGTCCGCCAGGAACGCCCAGACTGCCGCCGCCGGCGCATCGATTTCGACCGTCTCGTCGATTCTCATCTGTGCTCCACGATCGCTAGAAGGGCTTCCATGGACGCCAAGTCGTGAGCGGGAATCAGGGCGTCCACATGGGGCAGCGCGGCCCTCATCCCCCGCGCCTCGGGCCGATACCCGGAGTAGCCCATGAGCGGGTTGAGCCACACGACCCGGCGAGCGCGTCTGCGGAC
Organism: Longimicrobiales bacterium; assembly: GCA_958296005.1. GTDB lineage: Bacteria > Gemmatimonadota > Gemmatimonadetes > Longimicrobiales > Gaopeijiaceae > CATQHQ01. Next base: position 285,228 of record CATQHQ010000002.1, on the reverse strand, counting down.
GACCTGGAGGGCCGTCTCCAGCTGGGCGGTGTCTCCGCGGTCGAGACCGTCGCTGAAGATCAGCACCGAGGTATCGCTCGAGACTGTGCTCCGCAAGTATTGGGCCGCGAAGCAGGCAAGGCATTCGCCGATGCGGGTGCCGTCGGACCAGTCGCCGGCTCTGCGGGCGAACCGAGCCAGCGTGGCGTCCACGCCGCCAGTCGCGATCCAGGGAGTAAGCCGCGTGAGGCGGGTGTCAAAGGCGAAGACCTCGGTGTCGGGGACCACCCTCTTCAGCGCCAGCACGAAGGCCAGGAAGAATCGGGTGTAGGGGTCCATCGAACCGCTGGTGTCGCAGAGGACGACGACGTGGGGCTTCTCGACCGCGCGCTCCCGTCGGGCCAGGACGACCAGCTCGCCGCCTCGGGCGATGGAATGGCGAAAGCTCCGCCGCACGTCCACCTCGCCGCCCCGGGGGCGGGGGACTCTTCTGCGGCTGCGGCGGGTCGCGATCCGGCGCACCAGCCTCTCGAAGAGCCGTTCCAGTTCGGCCATGTCTTCGTCGGTGCAGCGCTCGAAGGACTTGCGGCGAAGCAGGGCATGGGGGCTCCAGCCGGAGCGGCCCGCGTCGAGATCGGTGGTCTCTTCCCTGGGTTCCGCCTCGGTGTGGCCCAGCTTGCGGCGCAGGGCGTCGATCGGGTTGCTACGGCGGTGTGGCGGCTGGGGAGGCTTGGGAGCCTGGGCGCGGCGGGGGACAACGCGGGGCGGCCCGCTTCCCATCCGCCACATCTCGAAGAAGAGCTGGTCGAATAGAGGCCAGTGGCGGTGGGGGACCCTCATGCTGCACCGCAGCGCCAGCCGGACCTCCCGGTGGTCGCCGATATCCACGAGCGCAAGGGAGTGGGCCGCGTCGATCTCGTCCTTCAGATCGACGGCGACCCCGGAGCGCCGCAGCTCTCCGCCGAAGCGAGCCAGGTGGGCGACCAGGTCCGAAGTCGCCGGCGGGGGATCCCCGTTCACCCGGAGCGCCGATCCGAGCCCGTCGGCCTAGCGTCCGCCTTGGATACTTCGCCGCCCGCCTGCTCCACCAGGGCGTCGACCTCCCCGCGACCGAGGGACTGGGCGTCGTCCCGGTCCTTGACGATGCAGCCTAGGGTGTCGCTGACGGTCGCGGCGTCCAGCCTGTCCTTGTGCAGCATCACCAGCGCGGCGGCCCAATCCAAGCTCTCGGCAACGCCCGGCGGCTTCATCAAGCGGCGCGCCCGCAGCTCCCGGGCAAAGCGCGCGATCTGACTGGCCAAGCGCTCGGCGACCCCGGGGACCTTCGCCAAGATGATCTCGGTTTCCTTCTCCAGGGCCGGATGCTCGATGTACAGATACAGGCATCGACGGCGAAGAGCGTCGCCAAGCTCCCGCGTCCGGTTCGACGTGAGCACGACCAGAGGCCGCCGTTCGGCGCGGATCGTGCCGAGCTCCGGGATCGTCACCTGAAAGTCGGACAGCACTTCCAGAAGGAACGCCTCGAACCCGCCGTCGGCCCGATCTACTTCGTCGACGAGGAGGACCGGCGCCTTGCCCTTGCTCGTGATCGCTCGAAGCAGGGGACGCTCCAGCAGGTAGCGTCGGCCGAAGATGAGGTCCTCCAGGTCGTCGGCGGCGGGGGCACGCGTCGCCTCCGCGTTCGAGTCGGAAGCGATGCGGAGGCGCAGCAGCTGCTTTTGGTAGTTCCACTCGTACAGGGCGGCGTTGGCGTCGAGTCCCTCGTAGCACTGCAAGCGGATCAATTCGGTGTCGAGGACGGCGGCCATGACCTTGGCGATCTCGGTCTTGCCAACCCCCGCATCGCCCTCGACCAGCAACGGCTTCTCCATCGCTCGAGCCAAGTGAACGGCGGTGACGATCGACGGCTCGGCGACGTAGCCCAGCTCCCGCATCGCTCTCTGAAGCTGGGCGATTTCAGGTCTCACGAGGTCGGGGGTCTCACGACATGGGGCTCCGGGGGAAGCTCGGCGGCCGGCGCGCCACGCGGTCTCGCGCTTGCCTTGGGGTGGCCGCCAACGTAAGCGTAGCCCGTTGCGCCCGGCCAGATCCGGCCCCTGCTGCCGCCCACCGTACGCGGACGACGCCCATGACTTCGTGCCGATCTCCCGTGTTCCTGCTCTTCGTCCTGTTCGCGGCTGGCCCGACCGGCGCGGAGGCCCAGTCGCAGTCGCAAGCCCGCTCCCGAGCCCGCGTCTTCGAGGAGACGAGGCCGCTGGACACCTACCCCTTCTCGGACCCCGACCCGGTGCCGATGCTGGCCCGCGACCGGCGGCTCTACCCCTACCACGCCTTCGCGGGGTACGCCGCTACCTCCGAGTCGAGGCCGTGGCGGGTCGTGACGCTCGAGAACGACCTGATCGAAGTCTTCGTGCTGCCCGAGGCAGGCGGGAAGGTCTGGGGCGCGGTGGTCAAGAGCACGGGCCACGAGTTCGTCTACCGCAACGAAGTGATGAAGTTTCGCAACATCGCGCTGCGGGGTCCGTGGACGTCGGGCGGGATCGAGTTCAACTTCGGCGTCATCGGACATACGCCGGCGACCGCGACTCCAGTCGATTACGCGGTTCGCGAGAACGACGACGGCAGCGCCAGCGTCTTCGTGGGAGCGATGGACCTGCCGTCGCGAACTCACTGGCGCGTCGAGGTGCGCCTTCCGCCGGACCGCGCCTACTTCGAGACCCGCGTTCTCTGGTACAACCCGACGCCGCTGGAGCAGCCCTACTACAACTGGATGACGGCGGCGGCGTTCGCCCGCGACGACCTGGAGCTCTTCGTGCCCGGCCGTTCGTACCTGGAGCACTCGGGCCGCGAGCGGCCGTGGCCGGAAGACGAGTCGGGCCGCTACTTGCCGCTGTACGCGAACAACGCGTTCGCAGGTCACAAGTCGTACCACGTCGTCGGGGAGCTGAACGACTTCTTCGGCGGCTACTACCACGACGAGGAGTGGGGCTGGGGACACTGGGCGAGGTACGAGGAGATGCCGGGCCAGAAGATGTGGCTTTGGTCGCTGTCGAGGGAAGGAGGCGTCTGGGAGGAGCTGCTGACCGACACCGACGGCCAGTACGTGGAGTTCCAAGCGGGACGGCTCTTTGTTCAGTACTCTCCCGGCGACCACGCCAACCCGGTCGCGCAGGCCGGCTTCGACCCGCTGTCGGCCAGCCGCTGGACCGAGACGTGGTTTCCTCTGGAAGGGACCGGCGGCCTGACCGACGCCTCACGGGAAGGCGCCATGCACGTGCGGCGGGAAGGGGATCGTATCTCCGTGACCGTGAACGGCTTCGGCGACGTCGAGGACACTTTGCAGGTATGGTCGGGCGGACGCCGAATCGCAGAGACGCTGGTGCAGCTCTCCGCGCTGGTCCCCTTCAGCGCCCACTTCGACGTGCCGGCGGACCAGCCCTACCGGGTGCGCCTGGACGCGCTGGACCTCGACTACGACTCCGATCCAAGCACCCGTCACGTGTCGCGTCCCTTCGAGACGCCGTCCGACGCTTGGGCCAGCGTTCCAGAGGCGGACCGCTTGGCGTTCGAGGCACGGGAGCTGGCGCGGGCGCGCCGCTACGGCGAGGCCCGGGAGCTGTTCGAGTCGGCGTTGGAGAAGGAGCCGTGGAACCGGGACGTCGTGCTGGGTCTCGCCGAACTGGCGCTTCGCTCGGCCCGCTACGAGGCGGGGCTCGAGCTCGTCAACCGGGCGCTTCAGCTGAACACCTACGACGCGAAGGCGAACTTCCTGGCGGGAAGCCTGCACTTGGCGCTGGGAGAGACCGTCGACGCCCGGGAGTCGTTCGGATGGTCGGCGAGGTCGGTGGCGTACCGGGCCGCTTCCTACGTTCGGCTGGCCGGGATCATGGCCCTCGCAGGGGAGTGGGACGAGGCCGGTCGCTACGCCGAACTCGCGCTGGACTTCGACCGCAACGGCATCCCCGCGCTGCAGCTGCTGGCGATCGGCGGCCGTCGCACGTCGGACCACGCCGCCGCCCGACGGGCGCGAGCGGCGCTCCTGGAGATCGACCCCCTTCACCACTTCGTGCTGGCCGAGGAGTACTTGTCCGACCTCCAGTCGGCCGAGATGCGCTCGTCCGGCGCCGAGCCGCCCAGCGGGAACCGATTGCTGGATGCGCTGCGGAGCGAGTACCCGGACCAGTCGCTACTGGAGATGGCGGTGGGCTACGCCGCTCGCGGACTGGCGGAAGACGCCTTGGCCCTGCTGGAGCTGGCCGGCGGAGAGCCGCGGTACGGCGGTCCGGTGACTCGCGCGTGGCAGGCGTTCCTCGCCGGCGATCCGACGCTGCTCGCGGACGTCGGCGACCCGGCGTTTGCGTTCCCCTACCGCCCCGAGACCCTGCCCGTGCTCCGCTGGGCCGCGAGCAACGACGACCACTGGCTTTGGACCTACCTGCTGGCGTTGAACCTGTGGGCGTTGGACCGAGACGAGGAAGCCGCGCAGGAGATGGCGTCCCTTGCGGACTCGCCGGACTACGGCCCGGCATACGTCGCCCGAGGACAACTCCTTCGGGCCGTCGAGGGCCGGGATCCAACGGCGGATTTCGCCCGGGCCGTGGAACTGGACCCGGACGATCGACTTCTGCGGGTCGTGCTGATCCGCCACGCCCAGGAAGCGGGAGAGTGGGAGACGGCCCTGGAGGCGTCGTCCCAGGCGCTGCAGGCGTTTCCCGGCGACTTCAACTTGGAGCTGCTCCGCGCACGCGCCCTTCTCGCCATGGACCGGCCCCGAGACGCGGTGGAGATCATGGACCGCGTGCAGGTCCTCCCGTCGGAGAACTCGCAAGACAGCCACCGGTTGTGGGAGCTGGCCCACGCGGCGGCGGCCGTGGGCGAACTGGAAGCCGGCAACCACCGGGCGGCGCGCCAGCACCTGGAGTCCGCCCTCCAGTGGCCCGAGTCCTTGGGACAGGGCCGACCCTACGACCCGGACGAGCGCCTCGTCCGTTTCTTGCTGGGCGTGGCAGGCGAAGCGGCTGGAGACGAGCGCGCCGCCCGTCGAGCGTTCGAGGCGGTGGCGGCGACGGCGGAAGGTGCGGCGGGCCGCGAGCCCGATCGCGCCGACCTGCTTGTGGCGCTGGCGCTGCGGGCATCGACCCGATCGACCGCGTTGGAAGGATTCGCTGGCGCGGCCGAAAGCTACTCCTCCGCCGTTGCTCGGTCCGTCGGCGCCCTTGCAAGGGAGTTGGCGAACCCTGCGATCCGTCCGAACGATGCCGCCGCGCGCCTCCTGCAAGGCTACGGGGAACTGTTTGAGGATTTGGACGGACGGCTGCTGAAGAGGGTTCTGGCGCTCGTCCGCTGATCGCACTGGTCCGGCCCGGCGGCCGAGTCTATAGTTTTGCTGGGAAGGTCGAGCCCCGCGAGAGCCGGATGGAGGCATGACGAAGGGAGTGGTCGCGACCGCAGTGGTCGCCAGCGTGTTCGTTGCAGCCGGCTGGGACGGTGGTCCGGGTGGGTCGCTGGGCGGACAGCTCCCGGCCCGCGCGCTTGCCTCCCGGCCGTCAAGTGGCGTCGCCGTCCCCGAGCCCCCCTTCGCTGCCCCGACCGCGCCGTCCGCCGCGCACGACGAAGTGGTGGCGCGCTACTGCACTCGTTGCCACAACGCCCGCAGGCTGGTGGGCAACCTGTCGCTGGAAGGGTTCGAGACCGCCCAAGCGCCCGCCGCGGCCGAGACGGCGGAGCGGATGATCCGCAAGCTCCGAGCCGGGATGATGCCCCCGCCGGGCGCGCGCAGACCCGCCGGCGACACCCTCGCGGCGCTCGCCGAGTTCCTGGAAGACGCAATCGACGAAGCGGCCGCGGTCCGTCCGCGTCCCGGCTCGCGTCCCTTCCAGCGCCTGAACCGGGCCGAGTACGCCCGGGTCGTCCGCGACGTCTTCGGCTTGGCGGTGGACCCGGCAGCGTGGTTGCCCGAGGACCGGATCAGCGACGGCTTCGACAACGTCGCCGACGCCCAGAGCCTGTCGCCCACCCTCATGGACGCGTACCTGACCGCCGCTTCGGAAGTTGCCCGGCGAGCCGTCGGCCACGCGGAGGCGGCGCCGTCGGCCGTCGTCTACGCGAACCCGCCCTCGGTCTCCCAGCACGAATGGGAGCGGCCCGAAGGTGCGCCGTACGGCACCCGGGGCGGAATCAGCATCCTTCACTCCTTTCCCGCCGACGGCGAGTACACCTTCTCGATGAGCTTCATGTCCGGCTGGGGCGAGCGCTTCCACGACATCGACGTCTCCGTAGACGGCGAGCGGGTGGCGCTGGTGCGCTACGGCGGCGATATCGACTTCCAAGGCCGGAAGAGCTTTCCCGTGCGCACGGACCCGGTGTTCGTGCGGGCCGGGGAGCGGCGGGTGGCGGCGGCGTTCGTTCGGCGGATGGACGGTCCCTACGAGGACCTGATCCGCCCCAACGACTGGTCGCTGACCGGGACCGAGACCAGCTACGGCACCACGTCGCCGCCCCACTTGGCGAGCCTGACGCTGGAAGGGCCGTACAACGTCACGGGCGTGTCCGACTTCGAGGCCCGTCGCCGCGTCTTCTCCTGCCGTCCCACTTCCGAGTCCGAAGCCCTGCCCTGCGCTCGGGAGATCGTGTCCCGCCTGGCGGGCGCGGCGTACGGCCGGAAACCGGCCTCCGACGAGACGGAAGCCCTGCTGGCGTTCTACGAGCTCGGGGCCGAGGAAGAAGGGTTCGAGACGGGCGTCCGAACCGCCGTCGAAGCGATGCTGGCCAGCCCTCACTTCATCTTCCGGATGGAGCGGGAGCCGGATGGCGTCGGCCCCGGCGATATCTACCTGCTTTCGGGGGACGACTTGGCCGCCCGCCTGTCGTTCTTCCTGTGGGGGACCCACCCGGACCGCCGGCTGCTGGCCGCCGCCGAGGCCGGGGAGCTGACCGATCCGGAGGTGCTGGAGTCCCACGCTCGCCGGATGCTGTCGGACCCCCGGTCGGAGGCGCTGGCGACGCGCTTCGCCGCGTTGTGGCTGCGCCTTCAGGACCTGGAGCGGGTGAGCCCGGACGCCTTCCGCTTCCCCAACTACAGCCGGCAGCTCGCCGAGTCGATGCGGCGAGAGACCGAGCTCTTCTTCCACAACCTCGTGGAGGAGGACAGGAGCCTGCTGGAGCTTTACGGCGCCGAGTACACCTTCGTGGACGAGCGCCTGGCGCGCCACTACGGAGTTCCCGGCGTCCACGGCGACGAGTTTCGGCGCGTGGAGTACGTCGACGACCGCCGGCGAGGCGTGCTGGGCCACGGCAGCGTGCTCGTGCAGACCTCTCTGGGCAACCGCACGTCGCCGGTGCTCCGCGGCAAGTGGGTGATGGAGGTGCTGCTGGGGACGCCGCCCCCGCCGCCCCCGCCGGGGATCCCCGACCTGGAGGAAACCGAGGACGCTCGGGACGGCCGGCGCCTCACCACCCGGGAGCGCCTGGAAGCCCACCGGACGAACCCCGCCTGCTCTTCCTGCCACAACCTCATCGACCCCATCGGCCTCGCCCTCGACAACTTCGACGTGACCGGCAAGTGGCGCATCCGCGAGTCCGGCACTCCGCTGGACACGCGGGGCACCTACTACGACGGCACCGAGATCGAGAGCCCCGCCGACCTCTCCCGCGTTCTCCTCAAGCGGCCCGTTCCCCTGGCGCGGCAATTCGCCGAGAACCTCATGGCGTACGCGCTGGGACGGCGGATCGGCTACCGCGACCAGCCCGCAGTGCGGCGCATCGTCGCCGAAGCGGCCGAGAACGACTACCGGATGTCGTCGTTCGTCGTCGGCGTGGCGAGGAGCGACGCCTTCCGCATGAAGCAAGCGTCGGCCGAAGCGACGATCGACGAAGAGACCTCGCCGCGCCCGGGCACCGACCCGACCCAGCGGCTTCGCTAGGAAGAGGACCATGCACTTTCTGACCGGGAAATCGATGCCGCGCCGGGCGTTCCTTCGGGGAACCGGTGCGGCCTTCTCCCTGCCCTTCCTCGACGCCATGGTGCCCGCCGGGCGCCTCCGGGCGGGGACGCTCAACGATCGGCCCACCCGCTTGGTCTGCATCGAGGAAGTCCACGGAGTGCCGGGGTGCAACGAATGGGGGGCGACGCAGCACCTCTTTGCGCCGGAGGCCGTCGGCAGGGAGTTCCAGCTGATCGACGCCAACGTCCTCAAGGCGCTGGAGCCCTGGCGGAAGTACATGACGATCGTCAGCAACACCGACGTGCGGATGGCGGAGGCGTTCCAGGCCCAGGAAGTGGGCGGCGATCACTTTCGCTCCAGCGCGGTCTTCCTTACCCAGTCGCACCCGAAGCAAACCCAGGGATCGGACATCTTCTGCGGCACGTCCTTGGATCAGCTGCACGCGCAGCGGTTCGGACAAGACACCGTGCTGCCGTCCCTTCAGCTGTGCATCGAGAGCACCGACAAGGGAGGGGGTTGCGACTACAACTACTCCTGCTCGTACACCGACTCGATCAGCTGGGCGTCGCCGACTGACCCGCTGCCGATGGTCCGCAGCCCCCGCACCGCCTTCGACATGCTCTTCGGAGCAGGCGGCTCGCCCGACGAGCGGGCGGCGCGACGACGTCTGCACAAGAGCATCCTGGACTGGGTCGCGAGCGAAGTGGCGGCGATGAAGCGGGAGCTCGGCGCCGACGATCGGCGCAGGGTGGACCGATACCTGGAGACCGTTCGGGAGATCGAGCGGCGGATCGAGCGCGTAGAGGCGCGCAACACCGGGGGCGAGCCTAGGGAGCTGCCCGACGCGCCGGCCGGCGTGCCCGATTCGTTCTCGGAGCACATGCGCCTCATGTTTGACCTGCAAGTGCTTGCGTTCCAGACCGACTCGACCCGGATCACGTCGTTCAAGACCGGTCGCGACGCGTCCAACCGCACCTTCCCCGAGAGCGGCTCGGAGAAGGCGTTTCACCCGGCCTCGCACCACGGCGGCCGGGAAGAGGCGATCATGGAGTTCAACAGGATCTGCCAGTATCGGACGGGTCAGCTCGCGTACTTCCTGAAGCGGCTGGAAGAAACCGACGACGGCGGTTCGAGCCTGTTGGACCACTCCATGATCATCTGGGGCTCTCCGATGGGCGACTCGAACCTGCACAACCACCGCCGCTGTCCGCTGGTGGTGCTGGGCGGGGCGAATGGGCAGCTCGCCGGCAACCTGCACCTGAAGGCCCCCGACGGCACACCGATGTCCAACGTCTTCACGACCCTGCTGCACAAGCTGGGCCACGACGACCTGAAGGGGTTCGGCGACAGCACGGGCGAGTTCTCGCTGGGGAGATGATGCGAACCGCCGCAACCCGTGCCTGTCCGTCGCGGCGCCTGCGTGGCGCGGCGGCAACGTTGCTCTCGGCGTCGTTGCTGATCGCGCTGGGCAGCTCGGAGCTCGGTTCCGTCGTCGTCTCGCTCTACCCGCCGGGTTGTTGCGACGCCCCCGTCGCCGACGCGGCCCGGCGGGGCGACATGGAAGAAGTGCGCCGGCTGCTCCGGGAGGGCGCGGATGTGAACGCGCCGTCGGGCGACGGCATGACGGCGCTGCACTGGGCGGCGCAGCGAGGCGACGAGGAGATGGGCAGGGCGCTGCTCTACGCCGGCGCCAGGTCGAGCGCCGGGACGCGGATCGGGCGCTACACGCCGCTCCACCTGGCGGCTCGGAGCGCCGGTCGCGCCATCGTCGCCCTGCTTCTGGACGCCGGGGCCGACCCGGAGGCGCGCACGACCAACTCCGGCGCTACCCCGCTCCACCTGGCCGCAGCGGCGGGCGACCCCGAAGTCGTCGCGGCGCTCGTGGACGCAGGCGCCGACGTGGATGCGCGGGAGTCGGCGTGGGGCCAGACCCCCCTGATCTTCGCCGCCGCGGCCGGGCGAACGGCCGTGGTTCGGGCGTTGCTGGAGGCGGGCGCGGATCCGTCGCTGGAGGCTCGTCCCGTGGATGTGGCGGAGATGGCGGACGCGGACCGAGCCGCCGACCGGCGGCTCTCCGAGTTCCTCGCGGCGTTCAAGGAGAAAGAGGGCGGCGGGCCCAACTGGCAGCCGTCGCCCAGCCAGGTCCAGGCCGCCGTCGAGGCCGCCCGGGAGATCCAGCGCAAGTGGCCCGACGTCCCCAAGCCCGGGGAGGACGCGGATCGACCCGCCGACAGCGAGGGCGAGACCGAGGAGGCGGACGCCCCCGCCCCCGCCGCCGCGGAGCCCGACAGCGCCGCCCCGGAGCCGGAGCCGCGACCCCTCTCGTACGCCCAACTGGTGGGCGCGTGGGGCGGCCTTACTCCACTGCTCCATGCGGTGCGGCAAGGCCACGCCGAGACGGCCGCAGCCCTGCTGGAGGGCGGCGCCGAGATCGACCAGCCGTCGGCCGGCGACGGCACCACGCCCCTCCTCATGGCGGCCGTCAACGGCCAGTTCGACTTGGCGATCGACCTGATCGAACGCGGCGCCGACCCCAACGCCGCCAGCGAGGCCGGCACGACCCCCCTCTTCGCGGCGCTGGAGCGGAGATGGGCGCCCCGAGCGTCGTACGCCCACCCCGTCGAGCACGAACGGCAACGGGCCACCTACCTGGACGTGATCGCGGCGCTTCTGGACGCCGGCGCCGATCCCAACGTCCGCCTGAAGCACCACCTCTGGTACATGGAGTACACCTTCGGCGTGCTGCGAGGAAGCGGCATCGACATGGGGGGCGCGACCCCGTTCTGGCGCGCTGCCTACGCGCTCGACGTGGACGCCATGCGCCTCCTGAAGGAGCACGGCGCCGACCCGTCCACGCCAACCGTCAAGCCCCCGGAACGGCGCCGGCGTCGCGCTCCGAGCGAGGAAGAGGCGCCGGAACCGAAGCCGGACCCCTCCGGCCTGCCGCCGGTGCCCGTGGGCGGCCCGGCGATTCACCCCGTCCACGCAGCCTCGGGGGTCGGCTACGGCCAGTCCTTCGCCGGCAACGCCCACCGCCACGTTCCGGATGCCTGGCTCGCTGCGGTCCGCTTCCTCGTGGAGGAGTGCGGGGCGGACGTGAACGCCCGGGACGCCAACGGCTACACGCCGCTCCACCACGCCGCGGCGAGGGGAGACGTCGAACTGGTGCTGTACCTAGTCGAGCGCGGCGCGGACGTGGGAGCCGTGAGCCGGCGCGGTCAGGCCACCGCCGACATGGCCAACGGTCCGATCCAACGGTTGCAGCCGTTCCCAGCGGCGGTCGCCCTCTTGGAGAAGCTCGGCTCCAGGAACAATCACCGCTGTCTGTCCTGCTGAGGCCGCCCCTCGTCTGGCGGTTGCAGCGCCTCCGCCACTTTCTGGGCGATCTTCATCTCCAGCACGCCCCGTGACGTGCAGTGGATCGAGTTGCCGCTGACCGCCCGCGGCCGGCCGTAGGCGTCCATCACCGTCACCACTTGGGTGTTCTCCGGCCCCTTGGCAGTCAGCTTGGTGATCACCGTCAAGGTGATGTCGTACTGGTTCGCCAGCGGGCCGGAGAAGTCGGAGCCGCAGTCTACGACGCTGTTCATGCGCTCGCCGTCCACCCGCCGCGCCAGGTAGCCCGGGTTGCCGAGCTGCCTCCCGTTGGGGTCGGACTGGGCGACGGGGATGCCCAGCTGCTCGTAGACCCCTCCCAGAACCCGCCAAGCCATCCCGACCTCGGCGTCGATCGTGCGCATCCCGATCCCCGGCTCGTTGAAGATCTCCACCGGCCTGTAGCCGTCGATCCGCACCACGCTCCGGGTCTGGGCCGGGGTCGGCATCGCGTCCTCTTCGCTGGAGGACCCGCTCGAGGCGCATCCCCAACCCCAGATCGGCGCCAGGAGGGCCAGAAGGGCCAGGGGTCGGCGGCCCATCAACCGGCAAGGGGCGAAGCACTTCTTCCGATCTCTCATCGTCGATCTACTCCTTGGGGCGCTCTGCCTCGTGGGACTATAGGCTACACCAGAGGCTGGTCGAGGGTTCCAGCGGGCTAGGCCGGTACAGTAAAGAGCCCGCGGCCCGGCCGACAACGGGCCCGGTTCGACCTGCCCTTCAGCCCGGGACGGAAGCGCGGTTCGGCTCCGACTCTCGAGCACGAGCGTCCGACTCCAAGACGTCCTGTCCCCTTCGCCGATGAAAGCCGCGCAGCCGCGCGAACCAAGACGACTTGCGCACCAGTACCAACTCCAGGTACGGCGGCGACGGCACGCCCTCCACGATCCGCACGAAGTGCACGTCCCCGATCTCCGCTGGAGGCTCCACGTCGAAAGTGCGGCCTCCCCAAGCGAAGCGGATCGCCTGCGCTCGCGCGAAGTCGGCTTCACGCCACTCCTGCTCGATGTACACGTCGTCCTCCACGGCGTAGATGCCCGGGCCGATCCTGTCGCCGCTGCGGTAGTAGGCGGGCTCGAACTCCTGTCCGTCGTCCCGGCGGAAGGTCTGCTCCATGGCGTAGTCCACCCCGCAGAGGTCGCCCCGGTCCGCCAGCGACTCCAGGTGATGACGCAGCTCGTGGGTGAGCGTTTCCCATATCTGCTCGCGCCAGCCGAACCGCGGGTCCAGCTCTGCCAACGCCAGAAAGGACCCCCAGTAGAGGATGACCCGCGACCGCACGGTCTCGGGTCCGTCCCAACCCGACGGGTAGCTCTCCGTGGCGCACTCGCCCAGAGTGTAGACGTGGGGGAAGTTGGGGTGGGGCTGCGGTTCCCGCTTGACGACGAGGCCGTCCACGCCCTCCCGGTAGTGTTCGGGAATCTCCTCGAACGCGCGGCGCGCCGTCTTCTCGAAGGCGTCGAATGTCATGGACTCGTTTCCCCCTATTGGGTCGGACGCGCCATAATTCGGATTGCCTTCCCCCAAGGAATCTAGATGACCGGTACTGACGAAGGGGTGCGACGGAGCGGCGCGGCCAGCGGATCGCCGAACGGCGACGGGACGCGGTCTTCGGCTCGCCAAGGCCGCCCGGCCGCCATGATCTTCATCCTGATCACGGTGTTCATCGACGTGCTGGGGATCGGGATCATCATCCCCATCCTGCCGGAGCTGATCAAGGAGTTCGTCGGCGGAGCCACGTCGGACGCGGCGCGCTGGTTCGGGGTTCTGGCGATGGTGTACGCGGCGGCCCAGTTCCTCTTCGCGCCGCTGCTGGGGGCGCTCTCGGATCGGGTGGGCAGGCGACCGGTCATCCTCGTCTCGCTCTTCGGCTTGGGGATCGACTACCTGATCATGGGCTTCGCGCCGACGATCGGCTGGCTCTTCGCGGGACGGGTGATCGCCGGGATCATGGGCGCCAGCTTCACGACCGCTCACGCCTACATCGCCGACGTGTCGCCGCCGGAGACGAGGGCTCGAAACTTCGGCTTGGTGGGCGTCGCCTTCGGCCTGGGGTTCATCTTCGGACCCGTCGCCGGCGGGCTGCTGGGCGGTGTCGACCTCCGCCTTCCGTTCTTCGCCTCCGCCGGTCTCGCCCTGGTGAACTGGCTCTACGGCTTCTTCGTCCTGCCCGAGTCCCTGCCGCCAGAGAAGCGCGACAGCTTCAGCTGGCGGAAGGCCAACCCGGTCGGCAGCCTCTTCGTGCTCGGGTCCAACCGGCTGCTGGCCGGCTTGTCCGTGTCGTTCGTCTTCATCGGGCTGGCCCAGCGGGGGCTGGAGACGGCTTGGGTGCTCTACACCGGCCACAGGTTCGGCTGGGACGAGCGCGCCAACGGGCTCTCGCTGGGGCTGGTGGGCGTGATGGCCGCGGTCGTGCAGGGCGGCCTGGTCCAGCCGGTGATCCGCCGCTGGGGCGAACGCCGGGCGGTCCTCGGTGGGCTCGCGGTGGCCGTGGCGACGTTCCTGGGCTACGGACTGGCGACGGAAGGGTGGATGCTGCTGGTGTTCATCGTGCTGGGGTCCGTGGGAGGCGTCGCGGGCCCCGCGATCCAGAGCATGGTGGCGGGGAGCGTGACGGCCCGGGACCAAGGGAAGGTCCAAGGCGGCATCCAGTCGCTCATGAGCCTCACCGCCATCGTGGCGCCGATCCTCTTCACCAGCGTGCTGTTCGGCTACTTCACCTCGCCGACGGCCCCGTTCCAGCTGCCGGGCGCACCGTTCCTGCTGGGCGCGCTCATGTACGTCACGGCGCTGGTGCTGCTGGCGCGGCTGTTCAGACGGGTGCCGCCGGGACAGCCGGGAGGCTGACGGGACGCCGCACCCGACTCGCCCCCGCTACTGCGGACCCGTCGCCGGCGTCTCGGCCGCCACCTCCAGCTGGCCCAGCAGGAACGCCAGCTCCATCGCCGTGTTGCGGACGTTGCGGCTGAAGGCGCGGCCTCCGGCGTGGCCGGCTCGAGGGTCGTAGTCGAGGATTACCGGCAGTCGCGACCCCGTGGCCGCCTGCAGGCGAGCGGTCATCTTCCGGGCCTGCAGGGGCGGGACGCGGGTGTCCAAGTCGCCCTGGGTCAGCATGACCGCCGGGTACTCCACGCCGGCGCGGACGTTCTGGTACGGCGAGAACGCGCGCAACACGTGGAACTCGTCCTCGACGGCGGCGTTCCCGTACTCAAGCAGGGCCGGCAGGTTGTTGGTCTCGGTGAACTGGTAGAAGCGCACCATGTCCAGGTCGGGGAAGCCGCAGAAGACGGCGCGGAACAGCTCCGGTCGCTGGGTCAGGGCGCTGGCGACCAGAAGACCGCCGTTGCTGACCCCGCGAACCGCCAGCCGGTCCGGGTTGGTGTAGCCGTTGTCCACGAGCCACTCGGCCGCGGCGATGAAGTCGTCGAAGACGTTCTGCTTGTTGTCGAGCATCCCGTCGCGGTGCCACGTCTCGCCGAACTCGCTTCCGCCGCGAAGGGTCGCCATGGCGTAGACGCCGCCTCGTTCCATCCAGACGGCGGCGCGAGCGTCGAAGCGCGGCAGGAGGCTCACGTTGAAGCCGCCGTAGCCGTAGAGGAGCGTGGGCGCGTCGCCGGTGGGATCGAGTCCCCGCCTGTGGGCCAGGTACATCGGCGCCTGGCTCCCGTCCTTGGACGTGTACCACACTTGCGCAACTTCGTACTGCGCACCATCGAACGGCCTCCGGGACGGAAGCCACTCCTCGGTCTCGAAGGTCTCCAGGTCCAGCTTGAGGACGTGGGACGGCGCGATCAGCGACGTGAGAGTGAGGAGGGCGGCGCCGTCGCGCCAGCCGCGAACGGTGGCGACATGGTGATCGGGCACGGGCAGCTCGCCCGTCCGCGTTCCGTCGGTGTCGTAGCGGACGATCCGGCTGCTCGCGTTGTGCACGTAGCTGGCGAAGATGCTTTCGTCGATGATCTGATAGCCGGCGAGCACGTCCTCGGTCTCGGGCAGGACTTCCCGCCAGTCGGCTTGGGCGGGCGCGTCGGGGTCCACTGCGACGACTCGGTTGTTGGGCGCGTCCAAGTTCGTGAGCATGAAGATCTCGCCGTCCACCCAGCGGACGCTGAAGCGCGCGGGGTCGCCCACCGCGAGCGGCGACGGCGGCGTGCCGGCCCCCAAGTCGTGCACGTACACGTCGGTGCGCGCCCAGCCGTGCTGGACGGTGTAGACGAAGCGATCGTCTCCGGCCCGGGCGAAGCCCAGGAAGCTGGTGGGGGCGATCCCGGCTGGGCCGATGCCCGGCACGCTCTCGCCGTCGGCACCGGGGCCGGCGCCGAACAGTTCGGCGTCTTCTTCAACCGGGGTGCCGAGGAGGTGGTAGCGCAGCCGCGGGCCGGCTTGGCGCGACCTGTGCACGTAGTGGAAGCCGCCGCCGTCCTCGCTGAACGAGACGTTGCCGTAAAGGGCGTTGGGCAGTCGGTCCGGCAGGTCTTCGCCTGTGGAGAGGTCGCGGACCCGGAGGCTCACTTCGTCCTGTCCCCCGTCGCGAACGGCGTAGAGCATGAGCGACGCGTCCGGCGAGAAGTCCCGGATCGCGACGCTGGTGGTGGCGTCGGGGTGAAAGTCCAGCGGGTCGATCACGACTTCGTAGTCGGCACTCGTATCCAGCGGCCCGTCCTCCGGCTCTTCGGGGACCGGGCGACGGTAGATCGCCGCGACCTCCCGCCCCGGCTTGCGGAAGGCGAAGTACTCGTAGTCGCCGCTCCTGCGCGGGAACACGGCGCCGGGGACGTCCATGAGCTCCGTCAGCCGCTCCTGCAGCGCGTCGCGCAGGGTCGTGTCGCTTACGATCTGCTCCGCATATGCGTTCTGCGCGGCGATCCAAGCACGGGTCTCGGGGCTCGACTGATCCTCCAGCCATCGGTAGTCGTCGGTGAAGACGACGCCATGGAGGGTGTCCACGACCGGCTGGCGCGCCGTCTCCGGCGGTAGAGGGTACGGGGACCGGTTGCAGGCAACGGCCAGCACGAGGCCGAGAAGGCCGACGATCGCGGGCCGGCGGGAGACGAGCGAGCGGGCAAGCGCGTGAACGAGCGACATGAGATGGCGTTCCTGCTGGAGGCGTGGGTCCCAGCGTCCAGCGTCGCCCCCGGGCTGGTCTCCTGTCAATCGCCCTTGGGGTTCCCCACGGCTCAGTTGAAGTCCGTGCCGCCCTTCCTGACTCGGTAGGCGTCGCTGACCCACTTCGCGATGGGGCGCTCCTCCGGGTCGCCGACGCTCCAGGACGATTCCATCGGGCGCATGACGACGCCCTCTCGGATGTGCTCGCCGCCGAAGGTCGTGCTGCCGGAGACGTACTTCTCGCATTCGGGCCAGTCCTCCACGACGCCCAGAACAGGAACCACGCCAGGACCGTCATGGGCGGTCGCCAGCGCCTCCACCTCGGGCCAGGGCAGGTAGCGCGGGCCGACCCTGACGTCGAAGACGCGGAAGCCTGGGTTGGGGAGACCGTAGTGCAGGTCTTGAACGCCGCGTCCGAAGACTTCGCCGAGGACGTAGTACGGCGTCTCCGTCTCCCGGTGGTGTCCGAGGACCAGCCGCAGCCACTCCTCCCAGGCGCGGAAGGTGCGGACGTACAGGTTGCCTGCGTTCTCTTCCGTCAGGCGAAGCGCCAGCCCGCGACCGCTCATTCCCTTCGAGCTCACGATATCGCCGAAATCGGGGTGCCAGCCCAGGCAGCACCAAGTTCCGTGGAGCTTCTCGGTCACGACGACCGAGGTCTGCCGGGGCAGCAGCTCGGGGTAGCGACGGATGCTGTCGATGTCGTACTGGACCGTCGCCCCCCGGGCCCCGAACACCTGCCCGCTCATGCTCACCGGGATCGGCGGCTCGTACTTGACGAGGCCCAGCAGCTCCGTCACCTCGTCGCCCTCGGCCAACTCGACGCCCTCGAGGCGCCCGACGCCCAGCGGGTGCAGCAGTCCGCCGGACACGACGCCGCGCAGCTTGATCGCCTTCACCCGGTTCCTCTGCTTGCCCGCCAGCTTGCCGACGAGGCCCAGCAGCTCGAGCACATCGTCGGGGACGATCGCGGCCTCGGGGATGTAGGCGGCAAGATCGCCGGTCCTGTACTTCCCCTTGGCGACGATCACCGTCACGTCGTTGACCTTGCCGATCTCCAGGGCGTCGGCGTTGGGATGATCTTCGATCCCGACTCGAACCACGTTCGCTGCGAAGTCCGCCATTCGGTTGCTCCTTTGGAGGGCTGGGGCGCGGGGAACTGGAGGCCCGGCACCGCTCGGGGGGCTACCAATCTGGCAACCTCGCGTCGGGGTTCAACCTCTGCGGAAGCACCCGTGCTCAACGGAGCATGACGATGTCCCAACGGCATGGCATTGGTCCGCCGATCTGCCGTCCACGGGACTTGCGCCAAGGGCCTTAGAGGCCGTCCAGCGCCTCCCGCAGGGCCGCCAGCTTCGGCTCGACCGCGACCGACCGGCGAGGCAGCTTCATCGCCCGCGCCAGCCCCGGCGGAACCGGCACCGGCCCGCCCGTCAGCGGTTCGACGGCTTCCGCGAACTTGGCCGGATGGGCGGTGCCGAGAACGATTCCCTCCGCGTCCGGCCGGTGGCGGAGCTCCCTTCGCAGCCCCAGAAGGCCGACGGCAGTGTGGGGGTCGAGGACGACCTTTCGGCGGCGCCACAGCTCCCGAATGCACTCTCGGGTTTGGTCGTCGGTCCACGCGGAACCGGCGACGGCGTCCCGGAGCGCGTGCAAGTCGCCTCCAAAGAGGTGGCGGATGCGGCGGAAGTTGCTCGGGTCGCCCACATCCATGGCGTTCGAGATGGTGGCGATGGAGGGGCGGGGCCGGTAGCCGCCGGTGGCCAAGTAGTCGGGGACTACCGAGTTGGCGTTGGTCGCGGCGACGAAGCGGGCGATCGGCACCCCCAGCGTACGGGCGATGAGTCCCGCGGCGAGGTTGCCGAAGTTGCCGGAGGGAACGGAGACCACCAACTCCCGGTCGGCCGTCGAGGTGTCCCGCCCCAGCTCTGCCCAGGCGTGGAAGTAGTAGAAGACTTGGGGCAGCAGCCGGCCGATGTTGATGGAGTTGGCCGAAGTAAGCCCGTGCGCCTCGCACAAGGTTCGGTCGGCGAACGCTTCGCGCACAAGTCGCTGGCAGTCGTCGAAGGCGCCGCGAACGCTGAACGCCGCGACGTTGCCGCCGAGGGTGGAGAACTGGGCCTCCTGCCGGGAGCTTACCCGGCCCCGTGGGTACAGGACGACGACGCGCACGTCCGGAAGGCCAAAGAACGCGTGGGCGACGGCGCCGCCCGTGTCGCCGGAGGTCGCCGCGAGCACCGTGACGGGGCCAGCGTCGGCGGGACGAAGCGCCGACATCATCCGGGCCATGAAGCGGGCGCCTACGTCCTTGAACGCATGCGTCGGGCCGTGGAAGAGCTCCAGCATGTGTACGCCCGGCTCCAAGGGCCGCAAAGGCGCCGGAAAATTCAGGGCCTCGTGCACGACCTTGTGCAGCAGGTCGTCGGAGAACTCGTCGGCCAGGAGGTGGGAGGCGACGACGAACGACCGCTCGGCAAAGGAGCTCCCCGCCATCGAGCGCAGCTTGCTGGGCGGCAGCGACGCCAACGACTCGGGGACGAAGAGTCCGCCGCCCGGGGCTTGGCCCAAAAAGAGCGCGTCGCGGAACGTCCAGGCGCGACTTGGCGGGCGGGGGCCGGGCCCGTGGGCACCGGTGGCGATCAGCCTCACCCGCCGACGGAACCTCCGGTGCCAGCAGTTGCGGCCCTGGTGGACGCGGAGGTCCCCAGAACCCTCGCGCCCGTGGGGCTGGGCGGCGACACGATTACGTCCGCGTCCACGCCGGCTTCGCTGCGGAAAGCGTCGGCGATCGCCCGGGCTGCTTCCCGGGCCGCCGACCGTCCTCGGCAGATGGCGAAGACCGAGGGCCCGGAACCGGACAACCCTGCGCCCACCGCGCCCGCCGCCAGCGCCCGCCGCTTCGCCTCCTCGAGGCCGGGAACGAGCCGCGCCCGAACCGGCTCCGCCACGGCGTCGTCGATGCAACGGCCCAAGAGCTCCCAGTCCTCTTGGTACAGGCCCGCAACCAGGCCCGCCGTGTTGCCCCACTGCCGGATGCCGGCCGACAGAGCGATCGCCTCGCCCAGAAGCGCCCTCGCCTTCGCCGTCTCCACCTCCAGATGCGGGCGCACCACCGCCGCTACGAAATCGACCGGAGTCGGGAGCCGGACGATCCGAAGGGGCTTCCCCGGAGGCACGAGCACGAACCCGCCGGCCAGGGCGGGCGCGGCGTTGTCGATATGGGACGCCCCGGAGCCCTGTCGCTCGCCGGCCACTACGCACTCCAGCAACGTCGTCTGGTCCAGTCCGCCGCCGAGGAGCGCGTCCGCCGCCACGGCACCCGCAGCCGCGCTGGCCGCGCTTCCCCCGAGCCCCGCCGCCAGGGGCAGTCCCTTCCGCACATCCAGCGCCACGCCTACGCGACCGCCGCGCCCCGCGCCGACCCGGTCCAGCACCGCCTGGGCTGCCACCGCCGCGCAGTTCCGGGCCGGGTCCGTCGGCACTCGTCCGCCGTCGCCCGACACCGAGACCGAGAAGACGCCCTCGCCCCCGTCTTCCACGAGCCGCGCCGTCACGACGTCGCCCGGACCCTCCAGCGCCATGCCGAAGACGTCGTAGCCGCAGCCGATGTTGGACACGGAGCCCGGCGCGAAGACGCGAACCTCACTCATTCGTCCGCAGCGTCCCCGGTTGCCCGCCGTTCTTCCGTCCGTCGCTCGGGGCGGCGGCGTCCCCCCTTGCGGAACGGCATCGCCAGCATCCCGGGCAGGGTGGCCCACTCTCGCCGTTCGGCGTGGTCCAGCCCCAGAGTGAGCCGCCGGGGATCGCCGACGAGCCGGAAGCTGCCGAAGAGTCGGTCCCAGACCGAGAACACGCTGGAGTAGTTGGAGTCGGTCTCGGGCCGGTAGTTGGAGTGGTGGACCCAGTGCATCCAAGGGGTGACGACGAGCCAGCGCATCGACCGGTCGGCGGCGGCGGACAACCTCACGTTGCTGTGGTGGAAGAAGACGACGGGCAGCAGCACCGCCTCGTAGACCAGCACCTGCGCGACGGTCATTCCCAGCAGTGGCAAGACGGCCAAGCGGGCCACGGACGACAGCACGATCTCGCCGGTGTGGAAGCGGAGGCCGGAGGTGGCGTCCAGCTCCCGGTCCGCGTGATGCACGGCGTGAAAGCGCCACAGGAACGGGAGGCGGTGGTTCATGCGGTGCCACAGGTACTGCCAGAAGTCCAGCAGCACGAACCCGGCGACGAACCCCCACGCCCCGGCAACGCCGAGCCAGTGGAGAACGCCGAAGGAGTTGGCGCGGGCCCACTCGGTCGCAACCAGCGCGGCGCCGGCGAAGACCAGAGCCGCGACGGCCGCGTTGCCCACGCCGAGGACCACATTGGCAGCCCCGTGGCGAGCGCGGTCGCGACGGCCCTCGAACATCGGGACCAGCCCCTCGAGCAACCACAAGACCCCCAGAACCAGGGCCGCGACGAGGGACTTGGCAGCGAAGACGGATTCGGTCATTCCGGGAAGGTAATCAAGTGCACTGGGGTTGCGCCCCGGGAGCGGAGGAGCGGTCGGCGGCTGGTGGTCGTCTCTCCGGCGGGTTGTGGCGGGGGCGCTCCCAACCGTCTATTGCCCGGACGCGGGTTTTCGGACCGCCTACCGGCGCAGCCCCCAGCATCCACCTCGTCAAGGAGCCACCACCTTGGGCCTCGGCAAGCGATACTCCGGCTACCAGTCGTTCGACTATCTGAAGGAGACGCGGGACTTCGGCGACTACGGGCTGATCGAGGGCGAATCCCTCTTCGAGCCGTACCTAGTCCCCCTGTCGGAGGAAGAAGAGGAGCGCGTGCTCGACCTGGCCGGGCGGCTGGTGATGATCTCCCTCCACGAGCATCCGCACGTCTTTCCGACGGACCCCGGACAGATCCGGCGGTACGACTCGGAAGGGCGCGTCTACACCGCCTACGAAGCGCTGGCCAACTCGTACTGGGACTGCGTGTTCGACAACTTCCAGGACGGGGCGGCGTTCATCACGTCGAAGAGCGGGTGGAAGTGGGACGACGTGATCTACGACATGGGGATGCGCCTGTGCGACCTGGCCCACCAGGACTTTCTGATCAAGTGCGAGACGACGGCGGACATCCACCGGGCGCACAGGGAAGGACGGATCGCGCTGGTTGCGGCGCAGGAGGGCGCGGCGATGATCGAGAACGAACTCGACCGGATCGAGATCCTCTACGGAATCGGGCTGCGCGTGCTGGGGATCACCTACAGCGAGTCCAACGCGCTGGGGACGGGGCTCAAGGAGACGAGGGACGGCGGGCTGACCTCGTTCGGGCGAAAGGCGGTGGCGCGGATGAACGAAGTCGGCATGGCGATCGACTGCGCCCACTCCAGCGACCAGACCACACGGGACGTGGTCGAGGCCAGCCGGCATCCGATCTTCCTCACCCATACCGGCGCCCGCGGGCTGTGGGATATCCGGCGGCTTGCCCCCGACGACGTGATCCGGGCGGTGGCTGACAACGGCGGCGTGATCGGGATCGAGGCGGCCCCCCATACGACGGTGACCGAGCGGCGGCCCCGACACGACATCGAGTCGTTCATGGAGCACTTCGAGTACGTGAAGGACTTGGTGGGGATCGACCACGTGGCGTTCGGCCCCGACACGATCTACGGCGACCATGTGGCGCTGCACGGGGTCTACGCCGAGGCGCTCTCCATCGACGAGACGCAAGCCGGCGGCGGTGGTGGCGCCCCCCGTCACGTGCCGGTCGAGTACGTTCGCGGCGTGGAGAACCCGACCGAGGGGTCCAAGAACATCCTTCGCTGGCTGGTCAAGCACCGCTACGGCGAGGAGGAGATCGCCAAGGTGCTGGGCGGCAACATCCTTCGCGTGCTGGAGGAGGTGTGGCAGTGAAGGACGGGCGGCGGTCCGCCTACCGCGTCCCCGTCGTCTCCCTCGTGCTGATGGCCGTGTTCCTGATCGGCGGGACCGTGGGCCTCGTCTCGGAGTGGCCCGCCGGGCCCGGCAACTTGGACTGGGGCGTGTGGATCGTCGTGTACGGCGGCTACCTGTACGCGATCTCCGCGGCGCTCTTCCACGCCAAGACCGGCCGCTGACGGCCTTGTTCTCCGACGCGACGCTGTACACGGTCGTCCTGGCGCTCTACTTCGCCGGGCTGATGGGGCTCGGCGTCTGGTTCAACCGGCGCACCAAGTCGCGGGAGCAGTACTTCCTTGCCCGCGGCGAGCTTGGACCCGCCACGCTGGGGTTCTCGTACTCCGCCACCCAGATGAGCGGAAGCTCCTACATGGGCGCGGTCGGGACGGAGCGAGTGCTCGGGTACAACTTCGCGCCGGGAGGCGTGTCGTCGGCGGCAGCGCCGTGGTTCACGTACATCCTGTTGGGCGAACGGCTGCGCAGGGTCGCGTCGCGCATCCGCTGCACGACGATCGTGGACGTGCTGCAGGCGCGGTACTACGGCCGGTCGGTGGCCACGATCGCGACGGTGCTCATGCTGGTGGCGTTCGTGCCTCTCGTCGCCGCCCAGCTCAAGGCCGCCGCCAACCTCTTCCAGGTGCTGATGGAGATCCCGTACTTGGTCGGCCTGGTCGTCTTCGGCGGCATCGTGATCCTGTACACCGTGATCGGCGGGATGAGGGCAGTGGCGTCCACCGATCTATTGCAGGGCACGATCATGGTCGTCGGGTTCGCGGTCCTGGCGCCGGTGGCGGTGGGCGCGGCAGGCGGGTTCGGCGAGATGCACCTCCGCTACGGCGAGCTCAACCCGGAACGCATCTCGTTCCTCGGCGGCATGCCCGCCCTCTGGGTCGTGTCGTCGTTCCTGGTGTGGGGCTTCTTCCAGATCGGAGGCGCGCCCGCGGCCGTGACCCGCTTCCTCATCCCCGAGAACGAACGGACCCTGAAGCGCGCGCTGGTCTTCTCCATCACCTTCTCGTCGTTCATCTTCGCCACTTCGACGCTGATCGCGATCTCCTCCGGCGTGCTCCTTCCGTCGTTGGAGCAACCGGACATGGCGTTGCCCACCTTGGTGCGGATGCTGCTGCACCCGGTCTTCGGCGGGATCATCGTCGCGGCGGTTCTGGGCGCCACAATGTCCACGATCGACTCGATCCTGCTCCTGGCCAGCTCGCTGGTCGTGGAGAACCTGTACGTCCCCCTGGCGAAGCGCACCGTGAACCAAGCGCAGGGCCTGAAGCTGGCCCGCTGGACCACGCTGGGGATTGGGCTCTTCGCGATCCTTGTCGCCATTGACCCGCCCGCGACGATCCTCTGGATTGTGACGATGGCGTTCAGCCTGATGGCGTCGGCCTTCACCTTCCCTCTCCTGCTGGGGATGTGGTGGCCCCGGGCGACCAAGGAAGGCGCAATCGCGGCGATGCTCGGCGGCGCGGCGACGTGCGTGCTCTGGTACGTCCTCGGCTACATGCAGCACGGCAGCTTCGACAACTGGATCGCCGGACTCTGGCCGGCGCTCGTGGGCCCGTTCGTATCGCTGGCGCTGCTGCTCGGCGTGAGCCTGGCGACTCGGCCTCCGCCCCGCGAAGTCGCCGCCGTCTTCTTCGAGGACTCGGGCGTGAGCGTGGCGACGTGAGCATCGAGCGCCGCTTCGACGTGCCCTTCGTCGCCGCCCTGGCGTTGCGCGAGAAGGCGATCCAGCAGAACTACCGGCCCGTGATCGCCGTGCACAAGTGGTTCGCCCGCCGCCCCGGGACGCTCTTTCGCGGGCTCCTGCTCTCGGAGTTCGTCGATGCCGAGCTGCGCGACAGCTACTTTCGGTCCAACAGTCTCCGGGGCAAGCGGATCGCCGACCCGTTCATGGGAGGTGGCACGCCGCTGGTCGAAGCGAACCGGCTCGGCGCGGAGATCGCCGGATGGGACATCAATCCGATGGCGTGGTGGATCGTCGGGCGGGAGCTGGAGGACCTGGACGTGGCCGCCTACGAAGAGGCCGGGCGGGATCTGGTCGAGGACCTGCGCAACCAAGTCGGCGACCTGTACCAGACCGAATGCACCCGGTGCGGCGACCCAGCACCCGTCAAGTACTTCCTGTGGGTGAAGACGCAACCGTGCACGTCGTGCCAGCGACGGATCGACCTGTTTCCCGGCTACCTGGTCGCGACGAACGCTCGGCATCCGCGCAACGTCCTGGTCTGCGCCGGGTGCGGGAGACTCGCCGAAGTGATCGACCGGAAGTCGCCTGGCAACTGCCCCCACTGCACCAGGGCCTTGCTCACGGAGGGGCCGGCCCGGCGCGGAGTGGTCCCGTGCAGCCATTGTGATGCCCCAAACCAGTTCCCAGCGGCGGCGGACGGACCCCTTGATCACCGCATGTTCGCAATCGAATACCACTGCCGCGGATGCAGGCCAAGCCATCGGGGCCGGTTCTTCAAGCAACCGTCCGCACGCGACGTCGCCAAGTACGACGAAGCCGCACGCCGCTGGAAGGCTCTTGATGCGCGGTACGTGCCCGACGATCTCATCCCGCCAGGCGACGAGTCGACCCGGCTGCATCGCTGGGGCTACCGCCGCTACCGACAGATGTTCAACCAACGGCAGCTTCTTGGCCTGGAGACAAGCTGTCGACTCGTCGCCGCACAACCCAACCCAGCCGTTGGCCGTGCGCTGGCCACCAACTTGTCGGACCTTCTTCGGTATAACAACCTGCTCGTGCGCTACGACACGCGCACGCTCAAGGCGCTGGATCTGTTCTCGGTTCACGGCTTTCCCACAGGACTTGTGCGCTGCGAAGCCAACTTGCTGGGAATACGGGGCCGGGGCGGCAAGCCCGTGGGCAGCGGCGGTTGGGTCAATGTCCTAAACAAGTACAAGCACGCCAGAGATTACTGCGACAAGCCCTTCGAAGTGGCACCCGGCTCACGCACTCGGGTGTACACGACTGGGGAACGGATCGGAAACAGCCACGCGGACGGTGACCCCGACCACCCCGGCGGTTGCGCAGTCGCCCTCACCTGCGGCACCGCGACGCGAGCCTCCCCGGCACCCAACTCCTTGGACGCGGTTCTTACCGATCCGCCCTACTACGACAGCGTCCAGTACGCCGAACTCATGGACTTCTGCTATGTATGGCTTCGTCGCTTGGCGCAGACCAACGGAGAGTTCGGCCCCCTCTCGACACGAAGCCCGCGGGAGCTGACCGGCAACCAGACAGAGGGTCGCGACCTCAAGCACTTCACCAAAGGGCTGTCCAGCGTCTACGTTCGGATGGCCGACGCGCTTAAGCCCGGAGCGCCCCTTGTGTTTACGTATCACCACAACCGTGCAAGTGCATACCACCCGGTTGCCGTGGCAATCCTGGATGCCGGGCTTGTGGTCACCGTCGCCTTGCCCTGCCCAGCCGAGATGGGCGGATCGATTCATATCAACGGTACCCGCTCGTCGATCGTGGACACCGTGTTCGTTTGCCGAAAGGATGCAACCGTTCTCGAAGACGACCTCGCGTTCGGCCCCGAGGAGATCGCACGCCTTGTGGCCATCGACTTGGTCCAGCTTCGAGCCGGAGGCGTCCGGCCGAGCGCTGGCGACACTCGCTGCATCGCCCTCGGGCACCTTACGCGGATGGCCGTCTGGACGCTGCGCCAACGTTGGGACCCCCAGGCCGCGACCCAGACCAAGCTTGCCCGCTGCCAGCGCGCGATGGCCGATCTCGGCAACGTCGAAGGAGTCCTGGAGCTGCTTCAATCCACCGACATCACGCCGGACAAGGACGTTCAAGGCGACTTCTTCGAAGAGCCCCGTGGCGGCTGACGGCCCGTTTCCGTTCGAGGTTCCTTTCGTCGATCTGGCGGATCGTATCGACGAGTACGTCGAGCGTGTGTTTCGAGCACTCGAGAGCGACTTCCTAGTCATGCCTCGAGGCGAGGGCTTCATCGAATTCGACGCCTTTGCGAAGGGGTACCATGCGGTCTACACCGCCACCTCCGGGTTTGAGCACCTGGACGCTGATCGCCTTTTCGATGCCGTTTGCCGTGTCCCCATTGGTCTTGTGGTGATCCGGACAATCCTTGGCCTGTCCCCTCCCGAGTGGTCCGACGTCACGACGTTGACAACCGGAGTCAGAATAGGACAGGGCTTCGCTCGCAACTTGGACCGCACCATCAGGAAGGAGCCGGAAGCACACATCGGTCGCACGCCCCTCCAAGAAGAAAGGATTCGCGCTCTTGTGCAGACCGCGTGCAGGTTGCTGAGAAGTCCAGCGCCCGAGACGGGTGAAGATCGCATCCACCGTCTGGACAAGATAGACACGGCTCAGGGGCAGGAGAGCCTCGCCAAAGTCGCATCTGGAGGAGTAGGCTATCCTTCGTTGTTGTACGAAAGGTTCCTTGGACGGCCCTTTGCCTCGCATCGCGATTCCGTCAGCGAGCTTGTGGGCGGTGCGCTTGAAGACAGAATTGAGCGCCAGCTCATTGCCTCTAGAGTGCCTTTCTTCCGGACCAAGCATGCCGAAGCGTTGGAAGGATGGGAGCAGAACCCCGACTTCTTCTGTCCAGACTATACGACGCCTGTTGCGTTGATTGAAGCCAAGATGACTCAGGATGACGGCACGGCGAGAGACAAAGTGGCCCGTGTCATTCGCCTCGCGGAGATGAGAAACAGCCGAGAGCGCAGGAGGGAGCCTGGATTCGATGTCATCGCCTGCATCGCTGGCCGGGGCTTCGGAGTGCGGAAGAGCGACATGAAATCGTTGCTGTTGGCCACGCGTGGACTGGTCTTTACTCTGTCGCAAGTTGATCGACTACCCAAGCACACTAGCCTTCGACAGTACGAGTGATCTTGTCTACTTCTTGAGCCGGAATCATCCACGCTCCTACGCCGGGTGCAGTCCGTCGAACTCCAGCCCCGTTCGTTCGTCGATCTCGTGCATGACGTTGAACGCGTGCACGGCCTGCCCCGCAGCCCCCTTCATCAGGTTGTCGAGGGCGCTCAGCACCACCACCCGGTTCGAGTCCGGGTCGCACTCGAAGCCCACGTCGCAGTAGTTGGTCCCCGCCAGGAGCTTGGGGTCCGGGCAACGGTGGATTCCGCTTCTCTCCTTGACGATGCGCACGAAGGGCTCAATCCCGTAGGCCCGCCGGTAGACCCGCCAGAGCGCCTTGTCGTCCAGCCGCTGGCTCGTAAAGACGTGGCACGTCGCCAGGACCCCCCGCACCATGTCGACTGCCGTGGCGGAGAAGTGAACCTCCGCGCCACCGCCCGCTGCATCCGTCGCCGTCGCCAGTCCTTGCACGATCTCCCCCGTATGGCGGTGTCCCGTCGGCTTGTACGACCGCAGCGCCCCGCTCCGCTCCGGGTGGTGGCTACCCTTGGTGACCGCCGCTCCCGCCTCGCTCGACCCGACCTTGACCTCGATCACCGCCGACTCGGCCAGCCCTGTCTCCCACAGGGGCCGCAACGCCAGCAAGGACGCGGTGGCGTTGCACCCCGCGCACGCCACGAGCTCGGCGTCCCGCAGTTCGACCCGGTGCAGCTCGGGGAGGCCATGCACGAACCGCTCCAGCAGCTCAGGCCGAGGATGGGGCCGACCGTACCAGCGCTGGTAGGCGGCCGGGTCCCGCAACCGGAAGTCGGCACCCAGGTCCACGATCCGCGGGGCAAGCCGCAGAAAATCGTCGATCCGTCGCGACGACTCGCCGTGGGGCAGGCAAAGGAAGAGCACGTCGCAGGGCGTCAACTCGTCCAGGCGGCAGAACTTGAGGAGGGTCGCGCCCCGCAAGTTGGGGTGGACGTTCCGTACGAACTTGCCCGTTAGCCGCTCCGACGTGACTTGGCACACCTCCGCAGCCGGGTGGCCCAGCATCAGCCGCAGCAGCTCGCCTCCGGCGTAGCCCGAACCACCGGCGATGGAGACGCGGATCATCGAGCCGCCTTCAGGAGGTAGGACGTGATCCTCTCCGGGATATTCACCCCGGTCGTGTCGATGCTGTTCTTGAACTCCATCGTGTAGTTGACTTCGTTCGCCAGCAGTCGTCCCTCGGTTTCGAAGAGGTCCACCGCCAGCACTCCGCCGCCCACCGCCGACGCCGCGTGCAGGGAGATTTCGGCGATTTCAGGGGTGACGGGGCAGTTGGACGCCCGCGCGCCCCGGGCCGTGTTGGTGATCCAGTGGTCCGAGCTTCGGTAGATCGCGGCCACGCATTCGTCTCCGACCACGAAGCTGCGGATGTCGCGACCGTTCTTCTCCACGTACTTCTGAACGAAGAAGATCGAGTGGTGGTAAGTGCCCAGGATCGCCTTGTGCTCCAGAACCGTCTCGGCCGCCTCCCGGTCGTTGATCTTGGAGAGCAGCCGGCCCCACGAGCCCACCGCAGGCTTGAGGACCACCGGGTACCCCAGCTCCTCGATCGCCTCCAGCGCCGAACTCTCCGTGAACGCGATCCGGGTCTCGGGCTGCGGCACGCCGGCTTCCTCCAACGCCGTTGCGGTCAGGATCTTGTCCCCGCAGCGGCGGGCCACATCGTAGGCGTTGACGCACGTCGTCCCCGCGCTCTCGATAAGCCGCAACGCGTGCATGGCGCGGGAGTGGTTGATGCACCGTTCCAGCACCACGTCCACTTCCGGACCCGAGCGCAAGTCGAAGGCGAGCCGCCGATCGTCCAGAAAGACCAGCTCCACGCCTTTCCGTTGTCGCAGCTCCTGGACGAGGAGCTTTTCGTCCTTGCGGATCAGGGAATGGAGGAAGCCGACCTTCATGGCGATGCGGGGCTCGTGCCGGGCGGGAAGCCTACTCGCCCCAGTCCTCCTCGGCTTCGGGCGCTTCGCCCAGCACCACGGGATCAAGGGAGAGCACCTCCAGCTCGCACCCGCAGTCGGGGCACTCGAGGAGCTCCCCCTCCACCGGGTCGTCGGGGGGCCGTACTGCCGCGTCGCATACGGGGCACGTGTTCATCGTTCGGGCTTCGCCTTCGGGAGGGACCGAAATCTACCCGACTAGAACCGGTAGGTGTAGTTGACCTTCACCGAGGCGCCCTTGGAGAGGGTGATCAGGTCCCGGTTGTCCAGGATGCCCAGCCCCAGGTTCCGCCAGTTGTGGGTGTAGACCAGGAACACGTCGTTGCCCGGACGGACGATCCAGCGAAGACGAGCGAAGAGTCCCACGATCCCGCTCTCGTTGTCGTACTGCAGCTGGGTCGTGGCGCCGACCCACTGGTTCGCGTTCCACTGGCCTTCCAGCTCGTACACGTCGGCGGAGAACTCTCCCCGAGGAAGCGAGACGTCGTTGTGCTCGAAGCTGGTCGAGACGCTGATCCCCGGGTTCGGGCGGAAGGTGACGCGGGCGTTCATGCGGGTCCGGCTGCCGTCCCAGAAGCCGCCCCACCCCATGCTGCCGAAGACCGAGACCCGGCGACGGCCCGTTGTCCGGCCCCGCATCTGCCACTCCCAGTTGGTGTACTCGCCGGGCAGGATGTCGATCCCGTCGCTGACATCGAAGGCGTAGTCCAGGTACTCCGTGGTGCGCGTCGCCTCGAAGCTCACGTTGTCGCCGCTCTCGAAGTCCAGTTCGAACACGTCCAGCTGCCACTGGCGCTCCTCGACGATGCCGGTTCCCAGCTGGGTCAGGTTCCTGAACTGGATGCCGAAGTCCATCTGGCGAAGCCAGTCGATGCTCTCGGGTCGGGGTGCCCAGCCCACCCGGGGCTCCACGCGGCGGAAGCCGTTGCGGGTCACGAAGCCCATCGACGGTACGTAGTCGTCCCCGAACTCCCGGTAGGAGAGGTGCCCCGACCACACGTCGTTGGGGAAGTTCACTCTGAACCCCCGCGCCGACAGGTCCCCGAAGGAGCGCTCCTCGGTCGGGTCCGCGTTCGAGTTCCAGACCACGAAGGCTTCCATCTCGAAGCGGTTGTCGCCCATGAAGTTGCGGGTGGCGAACTCGAAGTCGAGCCCCGCGGTGTGCCCCGTCTGCGGTGCAAAGCCCGTCGAGTCCGGGGACGCGGAGCGGCGCGTGTAGATGAACCCCACCGCCGACTGCTCCAGGATCCGCCGCTTGGCTCTGGCCACGGTGAAGCTCTCCCGAGGGACGGAGACGCGGGTCGCGTCGCCTTCGTCGAACCAACCGTGGGCGCCGGTCCCGATCTGGTAGAAGCCCAGCTCGAACTTCCCCGCCTGTCCGGTGAGCCTAGTCCCGTACTGGATGGGGATCTGCTGCCCGGACCGAAGTCCGATCCGCCGGGAGAAGAACGGCGACGGACCGCTTCGAGGCGCGAAGGTGAAGACGCCCGACCCCTCCAGAAAGAAGTCGCGCCGCTCCGGGAACCGCTGGGGGAACCTGGTCAGGTTGACCCGTCGCTGGTCGCTCTCGACCTCGGCGAAGTCGGTGTTGACGCTGGCCGACGCCCGCAGGCTGGAGGTGAGGCTGTAGTTCACGTCCAGGCTCAGGTCCCTGGGGAAGGTCGTGGGGTCGGCGTTGCCGGGCACGTTCCTCCAGTTGGCGACCGCCGACGGTCGAGCCTCCAGCCCCAGCCCCTGGGAGAGGTTCCGCAGGCCCGTCAGCCGGCCAGCGTAGACGGGGCGAAACAACCCTTCGTTGCGACGGTACCCCCGCCACAGGATCTCCTCGTTCCGACGGCGGATCGTGCGCTGGAAGTTGATCCCCCAGCTCCCCAGCTCAGGGTTGAAGTTCAGAGTCCTGAAGGGGATGCGGATCTCCGCGGACCAGCCGTCGGGGCGCATGGCGGTTCGAGCCTCCCAGATGCCGTCCCACGCCTTTCCGCCTCCGCCCCGGAAGCCTCCTCCACCGCCGCCTCCTCCGCCGCCGGTGAGGATGCCGTCTCCCATGAGGCCCGCAGGGTTGATCTCGAAGAAGTACCCGGTGCGCCCGTCCAGGAATGTGTCCAGGATCCACATGAAGCGGTCGTCGGTGCCCAGGCTGGCGTCCCGCTGGCGCTGGTAGGCCAGCACCCCCTCCGGGTCGTCGTAGAAGACGGCCCCGATGTACAGGTCGTCCTCGTCGAAGAGCACGCGGATCTCGGTCTCCTCCGACGGACGGCCCCCTTCCACCGGCTCCTGCTGGGTGAAGTCGGCGATCGCCTCGGCCTGCTGCCACGCATCTTCGTCGAGGATGCCGTCCAGTTCGATCTCGGTGGCTTCCGGAAGCGGGACGGCCTCGAGGACCCGAGGCGGGTCGCCGCCGCCGTTGGAGTCGGCAGAGTCCTGGGCCACGGCAACTTGGGGCGCGACGAGGACGGTCCCCGCCAGGACGGTCCCTGCCAGGACGGCCCTTGCGATCGATGTCACGGCGAGTTCCCCGGCAAGCCTTCCGATGAGGCTTCTTCTCCCTCTCATCCTCGTCCCCGGATCTTGGTTCGTCGCGGAACTTGGCGCGTCCGCGTGAGATTTGGCACATCAACCTATGGAGAAAGACACCCCGACCGCCGCCTTCGTTGGCGGAGCCGACCCAGGGCCGGGGGCGCGGCTTGTCGTACCGCGGTCGCAGGGCGTCAGTTCGCGACGACGACGTCCTCGGCGACGGTGATCGCCGAGCCTGCGGCCATCTCCCGATAGTAGCGGACGAAGCGGCGGGTCTCGAAGGCGTCGTAGGCCGCCAAGTTTTCGGCCCAGCGGTAGGCGATCGGCTGGAAGCGGAGCCGGGCCGTGACCTCGAAAGGTCCGTCGGAGCGGCCGACGTCGACCGAGTAGCGGACGTTGTCGCCGCCGGGGCCAAAGTCGCCGTCGGAGCGGGCCGCGCCCCGGACCGCCGCGCGTTCGCCCGCTGCCGCCGCGTCGAAGCCCTCCGGGAGGAGCCGGTTGTCCTTGGCCCACGCCTCCGCCGACGTCAAGCCCGTAGTGACCCGTCCCGCGCCGTCGGTCATCACCGACTGGTAGACCTGCACTTGGTTCGGCGACCGGATATCGGCGTGGTGGGGCTCGTAGGCGGAGCCGTTCTCGTCGTGGTCGTCTCCGGCGATGCTGCCGTCGGCGGCCAGGGCACCGGACTCGAAGACGGTTCGTCCGTCGGCGCTGGTCACGACGACGTGGAGCCACGCCCGCCGTGACGGGTAGCCCGTGGGAAACTTGTGCCCCGCGTGGTTGCGCACCTCCACGTCGAAGGCCAACCGGCGGCCCTGCCGTGGGTCGGTCTGCACTTCGGCATCGGTCACGGCCACGCTTGCGGTGGCGCTTCGCAGATGGTCCTCGGTGCGAAGGGCCGACAGCTCCATCTCGGCGGGAAGCGCGGCCGTCCCCAGCTCGTCCCGGTAGCGGTCCAGCATCCTAAGCATGAAGAAGTTGCCGCCCCGGAAGACGTGCCTGGAGACCTCGGGCCGGGCGCGCCCCAGCACCATCGTCACAGGCACTTCCTCTGCCACTTCGGGCATGTGGCAGTCCTGGCAGCTCCGTTCTCCGACGAAGGCACTCGCCTGCCACTCCAGGTAGGGGACCTGCTCGGGGAACTCGGGTCCCGCTTCGCCGCCGGGACGAACGGAGTGGGTGAAGAGAGTGTGGCACGTCGCGCACAGCCCGGCCGACTGCACGTGCGCGCCTTGTTGGGGGCGAAACCCCGTGGCCGAGTGCATGATCCCGGTCCCGCCCGAGTCGGGTTCGAAGGGACCGAAGACGGGACTGCCCTCCGGCGCAGCGGCGAGATCGATGGCGAAGCCTCCGGAGAAGCTGTCCTCCATGCCCAGATTGTCGGCAGCCACGCGGTGGCAGACAGTGCACGACACACCGTCGGCCGCCAGCGCGGCGATCCTGTCGTCACCTCCGGCGGACAAGTTGGCGAAGACTTGGCCCGCGCCGCCCTCGTGCTCCGCGACGGCACTCGCCATCGGCATGTGGCATCGCGAGCACTGCGCTTCGATCTCCGATGCCGCTTCCGGGTAGTCCATGACCTCGCGCCGAACCGCGGCCTGCCAGTAGGGATCCCGGGCGCTGTTGGCCATCATCGACGCGCGCCAGTCGTGGCCGATCGACACGCCTACGCCGTCCCGGGTGGTCACCCCCTGGTGGCACGCGATGCAGCGGTCGGACGTGGCGAACGGTTCCGCCTCCTGGGTGGAGATCGGAACGGAACGGCCCGGCACGGCCACGACGTAGCCGCAGACGAGGGCGAACCCCAAGAAGCGGACAAGGGCGCCTGGCCGGGAACCCGTCACGGCGGGCCTACCACCCCTCCCAGAAGCCGCCGTCGAACCACTCCAACAGCACGTAGGCGACCAAGCGCACGTGGCGGCCCTCTCGCGCCGTCGCCGGGACCAGCACACCAACGTTGGCCAGCACGTGCTGGCGGGTGTTCAAGGCGACCTGGAGCTGAGGCACCACGTCGGCGCTCGCCTCGGCGTCGTCGGACCCCAGAGCACGGCTCGCGACCACCTCCACCATCGGCGACCATGCACGCCCCCACTGACCGCTGGTGAAGCTGCGCCCCAGCACGATCCGGCCGTACGCACGCAGTTGCCCTTCCTCGTGCAACGGCACCCGCGCCCCGGTCTGTCCATGCAGGAACGAGGCCTCCCCAAGCAGTTGTCCGACGTGCAGAAAGGCCCCGACCGACGCGCCGTTGGGTTGGGTGTGTTCGCCCGGCTCGGCTGCTTCCGGCGCCGAGCTCGCCGGGAAGTGCAGATCGCCCGACACCGACACGATCGAGCCCGATTCGAAGCCGTGGAAGACGGCGTGCTTGACCCCGATCTCCACCTCGCCCAGCCGTCCCCGCCGTCCGCCGCCGTGCTCTCCGCGCTCCCACTGGTACGGAATCGCGACCTCCCACTGGCTCCGGGGCCCGAACCGCTTCTCGTACACGAACTCGGCCGTCCCTGTGCCCGTCCCATCGACGGGGAAGCCGGCCGACACGACCCATTCGTCCTCGAGGTACGCCTTCCCGGTGACCAGCGGGCGGGGCAGGTTGAGCTCGCCTCGCGGCCAGTCGGAATCGGTGCACAGCGTCCGTATGTACTCCATGACGCGCTGGAGCTGCTCCGGCGTCAACGCGCCCCGGAAGGCGGGCATCATCTCGCTGAACCCCCGAACGGGTCCTCCTTCGTGGGCCACGGCGATCCAGTCGGCGTCGGGCTCCCGCGCGGCGAAGTCGCAGTCGGTGAAGTCGGGGACCTCTTCCTCGAAGGCCAGGAGGGCCGGGTCGGCCCCGCGTCCGCCCGCCCCGTGGCAGTTGGCGCACGACGCTTGGTAGAGGACGTCGCCAGGAGCAGCCGCCAAGTCGGCGGGGGCCTGGGCATGGACGGGCAACGGGGCAAGGCAGGCAACCAGCACCGACACCCCGGTCGCGGTCGAACGGGGCCTGCCGATCGACGGGCTCGCGTCTGATGAAATCCGACTAATCGTGGTCGTCGCCGTGGTCGCGGGTCGGCGATTGGCTCCAGAACGCTCTGCCAAGCCGTCGCCGCAAAGAAAGGGGGCCGGTCAGAAGAGACAAGAGTAGGGCGAGGCGGAGCAGGCGGCAAGGCGACTCCGGTGGCGGTTTTCCAGGCCGACCGCGCCCCGGCCTGCTCGCTGATCGGGTGTGGGGACTCGGCCTGCTTGAAGGCCACTAGCCTCAATGTTATGATGGCTTGGACTTGTGCAATCCCGTGCTCATGCCTTCGGCAAGGAAGACAAAATGATTCAGATGGGTCGTGCCCGAACCGCACCTTTCGCAGTTGTCCCTCTTCTCGTCGCGTGTCTGGCGACGGCGTGCGGCGGCGCGGGATCGGACGCGCCCGACGCAGAGCCCGCAGCCACGAACGAGAGCGCCGACGCCGTCGAGGCCGCTCCGGCGGGGGCTGCCGCAACGACCCTGATCGACGCCAACGCCGCCATGGCCGACGAGCTGGGCGCGGCGCTGGCTTCGATCCCTGGAGCAGTAGAGGCTATCGTCGCTGGGCGGCCCTTCTCGCGTCCGTCGGAACTCCACTCCGCCTTGGCTGCCACCGTGGGCGACGACGCCGCCCGCCAAGCTTACGAGACGGTGTGGGTGCCCCTGGACCTGAACGACGCCACCCGCGACGAGATCATGCTCATCCCGGGGCTGAGCGAACGAATGGCCCACGAGTTCGAGGAGTACCGGCCCTACGTGGACATGGACCAGTTCCGACGAGAGATCGGCAAGTACGTGGACGAAGACGAGGTTGCCCGTCTCGAGCGGTACGTCGCCATCAAGTAGCATCAAGGCTGCGGGCGGCGCTCGGCCCGGTTCGGAAGCCGGCTTTCTTCGCCGCCCTCGCGCGATTCGCATCCTCGTCCGCCGTCTCCACTTGACGGCGGCGGTCGTTGTCGGCGTGGTGATCCTGATCATGGCGGCGACGGGCGTCGTCCTCTCTCTGGAGAACGCCGTAGTCGGGTTCGCCGAGCGACGACGCTTCGTTGCACCGCCGGACGGCGCCGAGAGGATCGCCGCGGCCACCCTGATGGAGTCGGCACGGCTGGCGGCCCCTCCGGGCGCGCCGTTCGAGGCCGCCTCGCTCCGCTACGACGCCGACCCCCGGGCACCGGTGCAACTCGTCTCCCGCCGAGGCGAGCGCGTCTACATGAACTCCTACACGGGAGAGGTGGTGGGTCGCGGCGCTCCCAGGATCGAAGCGTTCTTCGAGGGCGTTCGCCGTTGGCACCGATGGCTTGCCGTCTCCGAGAGCTCGGTGCGCCACGGCCGCTCCGTGACGGGCGCGGCCAACGTCGCGTTCTTGTTTCTGCTGCTGAGCGGGATGCTGATCTGGTTCCCCCGGCGGTTCAACCGCAGGACGTTCGTGGCGTCGATCATTCCGTTGCGGGGCGCATGGGGGCAGGCACGAGCCTTCAACTGGCACAAGGTTGGGGGGTTCTGGGCGGTGAGCCCCTTGCTGGTGATCGCCGCGTCCGCCGTCCTCTTGTCGTACCCTTCCGTCGGCGACCGCCTCTACCCGGTGGCGGGGGCGGTGCTACGGTTGGGAAGCGTCCTCCCCGAGTCGGGCGGCGGCGGCCTCGTCGGACTCGGCGGCGGCCCCAGCCCCAGCCTGGACGCGGCGCTGGCGACGGCCCAATCGGCGGTGCCGGGGTGGCGGAGCATCGTGGTGCACGTGCCCAGGGACGGAGACGCGGACGCGGAGATCGCTGTGGAGGTGCGAACCGGTTGGGAAGGCCAGCCCCAGCGCACCGCCTCCATGACCGTGGACCCGGGAAGTGGAACGATCACCCGATGGGAAGCGTTCGGCGACGCCAGCCCCGGCCGCAGGGCCCAGCAGTTCTTCCGGTACGCCCACACCGGCGAGTACTGGGGCCCGGCCGGCCAAGCGCTTGCGGCGTTGGCGTCGGTTGTCGCCGTGGCCTTGGTGTGGACCGGCTCCGCCCTCGCTTGGAACCGAGCGGTCCGGTGGGCGCGGGTCAGACGCCTGGCGGCCGAAGCGCCTCCGCGAGGGCCACCCAGTCCTCCGGCGCCAGCTCCTCGGGCCGGGTCGCCGGCGACAAGCCGCGAGCGTTCAGCGCATCCAGCGCCGCCTCCGTTGAGCCGCCGACCGGGCGCATCTCGGGGTGACGCGCCAGGATCGTCTTCATCTGCTTGCGGCGCCACGAAAACGCCGCCCGCACCAGCCGTCGGACCTGGCCCGCCGCCGCCGGCGAGAGGCGCGGCGGCGCGTGGGGCGTCAGCCGCACCACCGCCGAGTCCACCTTCGGGACCGGTCTGAAGGCTTTGCGCGGCACCTTGAAGAGCGCAGCTGCCCGGGCGTGGAGGCCCACGCCCACCGACAGGGCGCCGTAGGTTCGGGAGCCGGGACCCGCCAGCATCCGCGCGGCCACCTCGGCCTGCACCGTCAGCACGATCTCCGCCGGGCACGGAGGCGAGAGCAGCCGAAACAAGATCGGCGTCGCGATGTTGTAGGGGATGTTCCCCACCACCCTGGTGACTGCCCAGTCGCCGGTGAGGGCCGCCAACTCCAGACGCAGCACGTCGCCGTGCACGATGGTGACGCGCGGGTTCCCTGCATGTTCGGCGGTCAGCGAGGCCGCCAGCCGGTCGTCCAGCTCCACGGCCCACAGCTTCACGCCGCGCCGCACCAGATGGTCCGTCAAGGCGCCGCGTCCGGGGCCGATCTCCAGAACCGGGTCGCCCGCTTCTCCTCCCACCGCCCCGGCGATCTTTCGCT
Organism: Longimicrobiales bacterium; assembly: GCA_958296005.1. GTDB lineage: Bacteria > Gemmatimonadota > Gemmatimonadetes > Longimicrobiales > Gaopeijiaceae > CATQHQ01. The sequence continues at coordinate 247,758 of CATQHQ010000002.1, read as the reverse complement.
GAAGGTTCGGATCGACGAGGAAGTTCTGCCCCAGGGAGCGCTTCGGTCTGGCGCCGCCGCCCGCCGGCAACGGCATCAGGTCGTTCGGAGCAACACCGCCGTGCGGTCGTCGGCAGGCATGGAGGGGATCGCCCGTTCCGCCACCTCGAAGAGCCGGTTCAGGATCTCCGCCACGGGCTCCGGGTGGTGCTTCGCCACGGTCTGCAGCACCAGCTCCTCTCCGCTACGGCGGTGGCGCTCGGCCACCGTGTCCGACAGCCCGTCGGTGAAGAGGAGCAGCAGGTCCTGGCCCGGCGTCCACAGCACCGAGGACTCTGCGTAGGGCGGCCCGTCGATTCCCATCGGCGGGTCGGTGGCGAAGAGCCGGCGCGATTCCCCGTCGGGCCCGACGACGAAGGCGTGGGGGTGGCCGGCGTTCGAGTACCTGATCTCCCTGTCGTGCGGCGCCAGCACGCAGTAGCAGAGGGAGAGGTACATCTCCGTCGATTCCAGCTCCGCTCCGATCGCTTGGTCCACCGCCTCGAGGACCGCCGACGGAGAGGTCTCCCGCTTGGCGGAGATCGCGGCGGCGCTCATCACCAGCGCCATGATCAGGGCCGCCGGGAAGCCGTGGCCCGACACGTCGCCGATCATGACGCCCAGCCTGCCTCCCGACAGCTGCAGGACCTGGTAGAAGTCGCCTCCCACCGAGACCGACGGCAGCACCCGGGCCACCGCGTCGACCCCGGCGATCGGCCGCACGGGCGGCACCAGCTTCATCTGCAGGTCGTGGGCCAGCTCCATCTCTCGGGAGACCCGTTCCCTGGCCATGCTCTCCCGGATGAGGCGGTTGTTCTCCAGCGCGGCGCCGATCTGGTTGGCGATCGCCGTCAGGAGCCGCTGGTCGGCGGCAGTGAAGCTCCCCCGACGGCGGCGTCCGATCAGGTTCACCACGCCCACTGTCCTGTGCTCCCCAGACTGGGGCGCGTAGCGAACCGGAACCGAAAGCCAAGTGTCTTCCTTGCCCGTCGGGCGTCCGTCCTGGTCGGCTCCGGTTACCTCCGACCCCGCAGCAAGGAGGGGGCTGCCCTTGCGAAACGCCCGAACCGTCACCGACGACGTGTCGTCCAGAGGAATCGACTCTCGGAACTGCCCGCCCCCGGACTCGGCGGCCAGCTGGAGGCGCTGTCCTTCGGGCTGGTACACCCACAGGGAACCCCGCTTGGCGCCGAGCACTCGCGAGACTTCCTCCAGAATCAGGCGCGCGGCTTCTTCCAAGTGGAGGATCGACCCCAGGGTCTCGCTGATCCGGTAGAGCAGGTCGATCTCCTCGTGGCGCTCCGACAGGGCCGTGTTGCACGACGCGACCTTGCCGGACATATCGAAGGCGCGGCTCAGCACCGCCGCCAGAAGCTGGACCACTGGGCTCTCGGGCTCTTGTCCCTCGACCTCGACTTCCAGAGGCGGCCCCCCGGCCGTATCCACCATGAAGCGGCGCTCCCGAGGCGACGGCGGCCCCGGGTCGTCCGACGAATACACCGGGACTCGCTCGCCGTCCACCAAGCGCCAGGCGCGGATGTTCAGTGCCATGCAGCCCCGAAAGTCCTCCAGAATCGACACCACCGACTCCGGCAGGACCGGCGGGGCACCCACGTCGCGGGTCAACGACATGATCGAGCCGAGTCCCCCACGTCGGCCTCTTCGGCCAAGCGCAGGAAGAGGCTGACCGAGTTGCCCGATGCGTTGAAGCGCACGTCGTCCATCAGCGCCCGCATGAGGAAGATCCCCCGGCCCGTGGGCTTGGAGACGTTTTCCGGCAGCGTGGGATCGGGAACGGTGGCGGGGTCGAAGCCTCTGCCTTCGTCGGTGACCTGGACTTGGATCCCCGCGTCGTCGAGCCGCAGCTCGACCCGCACCTTCTTCGCCGGATCCCGGCCGTTGCCGTAGAGGATCGCGTTGGCGATCGCCTCGGTCAGCCCAACCCGGAAGTTGAAGTAGAGCCGACGGGTGTCGGCGCAGACGGGAGCGCACTGACGGACCAACTCCTCCACCGCGTCCTCGATCCCGCCGATCTCCCGGACGAACTCCAAGGCGACCGCGGGCGAAGCGCAGGGGGACGAGCGGGTCGGAGCGCCTTCTGGGGGGCACACGATGGAAACGCCCGTGTCCTCAGAACGCCGCCAGCGCCTCCTCCAGGTCGTCTCGTATCTGGAAGAGGGTGTCGAGCTTCGTGAGCTCGAAGAGGGTCTGGAGGTCCTCGTTGAGGCTGGCCAGCCGAAGCTCGCCGCGCGCCTCGCGGATCTTCTTCGAGACGCTCACGAGAACGCCTAGGCCCGAGGAGTCGATGTAGCCCGTGCCGGCGAAGTCGATCACGAAGTTTCGGGCGCCTTCCTCCAGCCGGGCCAGGACCAGGTCCTTCAGCTCCTGGCGGTTCCCGACGATGAGTTGCCCTTGGACTTGGACGACTGTTGCGTCGCCGACGCTGCGAATGCTGAAGGACATGTTCGTTCCGAGAATAGAGTGCGGTCGGCCTGGGTGGCCTCGAATCGAAGTTACGACCGCCAGCCTCTGCCGATCAACTGGGCTCGGGGGCGTCGGAGAGGAGGACGGCGATTGCGGCCACATGGACGATCTCCTCCACCGACACCCCTCGCGAGAGGTCGAGGAGCGGCGCCGACAGCCCTTGGAGGACCGGACCCAGCGCCGTGGCGCCAGCCAGCCGCTGCACCAGCTTGTAGGCGATATTGGCGGCGTTCAGGTCGGGGAAGACCAGAACGTTGGCGCGGCCTGCCACCAGCGAGCCCGGGGCCTTGGTGCGGGCAACCTCGGGCACGAGGGCGGCGTCGGCCTGAAGCTCGCCGGCGACGGCCACGTCCGGGTGCGCTTCCCGGAAGAGGCGCAGCCCTTCGCGCACGCGGTCCACCGCACGCCCGGCGGCGCTTCCCAGCGTCGAGTACGACAGGAACGCGACCTGGGGCTCGTCTCCCACCACCAGCCGACGAGTGCGAACCGCCCCTGCGGCGATCTCTGCCAGCCTGGCCGGTCCCGGCGACGGCACCACGGCGGGGTCTGCGAAGGTGAGCACCTCGGGTCCCCTGCCCCGGAACTCCCGCACCTCCATGAAGAACGACGACGACAGGGTACGCACGCCGGACCTCAACCCAACCCCCTTCAGCCCCGCTCTCGCGACCTCGGCGGTGGTGTGGACCGCCCCCGCCACCACGGCATCGACCCTGCCGTCCCGGAGCATGGCGACGGCGTCCTCAAGCGAGTTCCCCAACACGGGCGTGGCAATGGCTCGGCGGGACAGCAACGCCGCGGCGGCCGAGACGCGCGGGTCTTGTGCCTCGGGCAGCGCCACGGTGCGGCCCAACCGCCGCGCCCGGTCCGCCAAGCGGTCGGTGAACGTCACTTGTGCCGGCGGCGGTCGCTCTCGCTTTCGACGGCGGCAAACCGCGCCTTCAGCCGCTTCAGCACCGGGGGCGAGACGAACCGGCTCACGTCGCCCCCCAGGGACGCAACCTGCCGCACCAGAGTGGCGGAGATGAAAGCGTGCTCCTCGTCGGGGGTCAGGAAGATCGTCTCGACGTCCTCCCAGAGCTCCCGGTTCATCTGGGCCATCTGGAACTCGTACTCGAAGTCGGACACCGCTCGGAGCCCCCGGATGATGAACCGCGCGCCCACGCTGCTCGCGAACTCCACCAGCAGTCCGGAGAACGAAACGCACTCGACGCGGGGTTCGCCGGCGAAGACCTGCTCCGTCAGCTCCAGCCGCTCCGCCACGGAGAAGAAGGGACGCCTGGAGTGCGTGGGAGACTCGGCGACGGCGATCAGGAGACGGTCGCAGAAGCGGAGCGTGCGCCGCGCCACGTCCTCGTGGCCGGTGGTGATCGGGTCGAAGGACCCCGGGTAGACGGCGACGATCGGTCGGAAGTTGGTCATGACGCTCCTCGTTCCAGGGGAGCCGCACCTTTCGTGCGGGGGGCCGCGCAGGCCGCTGCCAGGGCTGTCGCGCCCGCCGAAGCAGTTACGCCCGCCGGAGCAGTCACGCCGGTGAGCATCGTGTCGCCGTACCGCCGCTGGGCCGCGATCATCTCCGGGGGCAGCGCCTCGTCGCGCCGATGCTCCACCCACAGTTCGCGCGAGAAGGGGACCCGCAGGTAGCTGGACATGAGACGGCTGGCCAAGCCCCGGCCGTAGGGCGGATCTGCAAGGGCGAGGTCGCAGGAGAGGAGCGACCGTCGGCGGACGTAGGCCAGGGCGTCGGCGACCACGACGGTGCACTCGTCGGAGGCGCCCAGCTCGCTGACGTTCCGCTTCAGCACTCGCGCCGCGCTCCGGCTCTGCTCCACGAACACGACATGCGCCGCGCCGCGACTGATCGCCTCCAGCCCGACGGCGCCCGAGCCGGCGAAGAGGTCCAGCACCGACGCGCCGGGGAGGCGGTGCTGCAGGATCGACATCCACGCCTCCCGCACCCGGTCCGTCGTGGGCCGAACCCCCCGGCTGCGGACCGGGGCCAGCTTTCGGCCTCTCCACTTTCCGCCGATGATCCGCATCGCAACCCGCCTTCTTGAGGCTCCAGAGCGCCCGGACGGGACCGGCGAGTCACCGGCTCGGGCGGATGTCCCGGACCCGGGCCTCCACCGTGGTATGGCCCCGGTAGGTATTGTCGGCCAGGCTGAACGCTACGTCCACCGGACGCGCGCCCAGGCTCTCCGCCGGAAACCGTTCCGCCAGCCCCGGACCGAACGCGGTGAGCCTCGCCCGGCCCTGAGCCATGCGGAATCGAAGATGGCGCCCGCCCATCACCGCAGGAGGCCCGTCGAGACGCACGCGTCGCGCCACGAAGAGCGGCTTCGGGTTGCCGCGTCCCGAGGGTCCGAAGTGGCGCAGGTGTCGGTGGAAGTCGTAGTCCAGCTCGTCCAGGCCGATCTCGATGTCGGCGTTCAGGACGGGCCGAAGATCCTCTTCGCCCAGGCGCTGCCGCGCCGCCGCCAGGAACGCCTCGCGAAGCGCGGGCACCTTCTCCCGCCGGACGTCCAGCCCCGCCGCCTGCCGATGGCCGCCGAACCTCTCCATGTGCCTGCCGCACTCGGTCAGGGCTTCGTGAACGTCGAACGCCGGGATCGACCGAGCACTTCCCCGGCCCTGCTCTCCGTCCAGAGCGACCACCACCACCGGGCGGTAGAACCTCTCCGCGATCCGGGACGCTGCGATCCCGATCACGCCCGGATGCCACCCGTCGCCGGACACGACGACCGCTCGGTCCCGATCCGGGTCGTACTCGCCGTTCAGCGCCTCCAGGGCTTCGTCCACGGTACGGCGCTCGATCCGCTGCCGCTCTCGGTTGGTCGCGTCCAGTTTGTCGGCTAGGGCGACAGCCTCGTCCAGATCGCGGGTGAGCAGAAGCCGCAACGCCTCCGCCGGGTCGCCGATCCGCCCCGCGGCGTTGATCCGGGGGGCCAGCTGGAACGCCACCATCCCCGAGTCCAGGGGCCGGCCGCCGGAAGCCTTCCTGCACCGCGCTATCAGGGCCGACAGGCCGGGGCGGGCCGAGGGCCGAGGTTGGGCATGGGAAGCAACGTTGAGACCGTAGCGCACCATGACTCGGTTCTCGCCGGACAGGGCCACTTGGTCGGCGATCGTGGCCAGAGCGACCAAGTCCAACCGCTGCCACGCCTCGTCCGCCGGCCGTCCGAGCATCCGCGCCGTCAGCTGGGCGACCTTGAAGGCGACGGCCGCGCCACAGAGGTCCTTGCTCGGGTAGCGGCAGCCCGGCTGGGACGGGTTGACCAGCGCCAGCGCGGGGGGCAGCTCGGCTTCGGGCCGATGGTGGTCGGTGACGAGCACGTCCATGCCGGCGTCCCCTGCGCGCCCCACCCACTCGTGGGCCGTGGTCCCGCAGTCCACGGTGACGAGCACCGTCGCGCCCGACGCCACGCCCTGCGCCACCCCTGCTTCGCCTAGATCGTAGCCGTCCCGGAGCCGGTTGGGCACGAACGCTTCGGCGCGTCCTCCGAGGGCTCGGAGCCACTCGGTCAGCAGGGCGGCGCCCGCGATCCCGTCCACGTCGTAGTCGCCGTGGACCAGCACCCGCTCTCGGTCCTGCACCGCGCGGACCAGCCGTCGGGCCGCCTCGTTCGCGCCCAGGAGGTCGGCTGGGTCGTGGAGGTCGGCCACCCGAGGCCGAAGGAACGACTTGGCGCCGTCGGGGGTGTCGTGGTTCCGGGCGACCAGGAGGCGACAGAGAGCCGGAGACAGCTTCAGGGTGCGCTCCAGCTCCCGGACGGTCTCGGGGGGCGGGGGCGGGCGGAGGCGCCAAAGGGGCCGGGGCCGCCCCGGGGTCATCTCGGTTCGGCGTCCTGTTCGGGCTCTTCCTCGGCCGCGTCCGGCACGGTTACGATGATGCCGCAGGCTTCGCAGAGGACCAGCGGCGCCGTGGTCCGGATCTCGTTCTGGAGCTGGAGCGGGATCACTGAGAAGCACGCGCCGCAGGCGCCGTCCTCGGTCATCGGCGCGACAGCCGCCCGTCGGCCTCCGCGGGCCAGGTTCTCGTACACGCGGCGGAAGCGCGGATCAACGGCCGAGGCGGCCTCCTCGCGTCGCTGCGCCAGCGCATCCAACTCGGACTGAGCCGCGGCCCGTTCCGCAAGGAGCTCCTTCCTTCGGGGCTCGACGGCCGCCCGCGCCTCCTCCGAGGCCGACTGCTGGGCTTCCATCCGCTCCCCGAGGCGCTCGATCTGATCCAGCAGGTTGACCACGTCCTGCTCTTCCGAGTCCACGACCCGCCGCAACATCCCCAGCTCCGTCTGCACCGCCTCTTCCTGTTGGACGGTTCGGACGTTGTCGAGGCGGTCCTCCAAGCGGCTCATCCTCGCGCGCTTATCCTCGGCGGACCGACACAGCCGCCGCTCCTCCAGACGAAGATCCTGAACCCGCTTGGCCGTGGCGTCGGCCTCCGCAGCCAGCTCCTCCGCCGACTCCACCACCTCCCTGAGCGGCGGGTCGAAGGAAGCGACTCGTTCGCGGGCTTGGCGGATCCGGCTGTCGATGGTCTGCAAGTCCTGCAACCGGCTTGAAATCGGATCTGCGTCCGCCGTCACTATGTCCCTTCTCCCTTGCTTGAGGTGTTCATGAAGAGGGGCTTCGACGAACGGCCGCCCTGCGCCAGTCGACGCCCAGATCCAGCTTCTCGCGCCTCAATCGGTCCTTCTCCGCCATCAGTTCCAGTTTCCTCGCATCGTCCCGGGCGTCCCCGATCTTCCGATCGAGGACGTCAAGCCGACGGTCCATTCCGGACGTCAGTATCTGCGCCACTGCGTCCGCGAAGAGTCTCTCCGATGGATCGGTGTCCTCCTTGTCGGCCATGAGCTCCTCGAACCGTCGAACCACCGCCGGATCGGCCCCCTCGGGCGGCGACCGCAACTCCAGATCGTCCAACAGCATCTCGAAGATGGCACGCAAGGTACGATCCTCCAAGTCCGCCGGGCCGATTCTCTCGGACGCGGGCTCGACCCACTTCCGGTCGTGAAGGAGGAGGAGCAGCAACGTCCGCTCCGGCCCTCGTCCGTGGACCTTGGGGGCAGGACGGCGAGGCGTCGCGCGAGCCGTGCTTCGGCGAGGCGTCGCGACGGGCTGCAGCTCGGCTTCCAGCGTCTCCCGGCGGACCTCCGTGCGTTCCGCCACCCGGGCCAGGTAGATGTCCCGCAGCTGGGGGTCCCGCACCGCCCGCAGGGTGGGGAGCAGCCGGTCCAGCGCGTTCCGGGTCTTCTCGATCGAGGAGAACCAGTCCCGCTCCTCCAGGATGCCGATCTTGCGGTCCAGCACATCCACCGACTGGCGCAGGAACCCCCGGATCGCCTCCTCGCCCCCGGAGCGGGCAACCGAGTCCGGATCCTCGCCCTTGGGAAGGGTGACCACCGACGGATGCAGCCCCCGGCTCAGCAGGATGTCCGCGGCCCGGAAGGTGGCGCGCAGCCCGGCGGGGTCGCTGTCGAAGATCAGTCGCACTTCCTTCGCGTAGCGACTCAGGATGTCGGCCTGCTGTTCGGTAAGTGCGGTTCCCAACGGCGCGACGGCGTTGCGGATCCCCACCGCGGCCAACGACACCACGTCCATGTAGCCCTCCACCAGCAGCGAAGCCCCTTCGCGGCGGAGATGGTTCTTGGCGCGGCCTATCCCGTAAAGGACCTCGCCCTTGCGGAACAAGGGGCTCTCGGGCGAGTTGAGATACTTCGGCAGCCCCTTTCGGTGAGCGCCCACAAGCCGTCCGCCAAAGCCCAGGACTCGTCCCGCTTCGGACTCGATGGGAAAGGTGATCCTGTCTCGAAACGCGTCGTAGGGCTTGTCGTGCTTGTCGCTTATCTTGACAAGTCCCGTCTCTGTGATGATATTTTCGTCCAAGCCGTGGACCGCCGCAACGTCGCAGAAGGTCCGCCACTCGTCTGGTGCGTAGCCGAGGCCGAACTCCTCGGCGGTCGCGCGCTCGATGCCCCGCCCCTTGAGGTATTCGCGGGCTCCTGCGCCGCCCTCCCACTCCCAGAGGCGCTCCTGGAAGAAGGCGTTGGCGAAGGCGACGACCTCCCGGTACGGACGCAACAGGTCGTCGGGGCGCCGCCCCCGGGTCTCCCGCACGTCCACGCCGCTGCGGGCGCCCACGTACTTGACGGCGTCGACGAAGCTCATTCCTTGGTGCTTCATGAGGAAGTGAAAGACGTCCCCCGACTCGCCCGACGAGAAGTCCTTGAAGAACCCCTTCGCCGGAACGACGTAGAACGACGGCGTGCGCTCGTTCTTGAAGGGACTGAGTCCCTTGAACTCCTTGCCGGCCTTCTTGAGCTGCACGAACTCGCCGATGACCCCGACGATGTCGGCCCGTGCCCGCACTTCCTCCACCACGGTGTCGGGGATCAACTCGCGATCTCCGACAGCAACCGGGGGGCGACCCTCATTCGGACCCCGCCCACATCGACTACGGCCCGCCCGTTCTCCAGTGCGACCAGAACGCCCGTGGCGCCGGACCCAGCGAGGCGGACCTGGGCGCCAGGACCCAGCGGACGCTGGCCGCCTGCCCGATCGGGCGCGTCCAGGGGTCGGCCCCGTCCCGCCTTGGCCTTGTCGCGGCGGTCTGACACGTCCAGGCGCCGGGCGGCCTCTTCCACCCTCCGGCGCGCGCTCCGAGCGGCTTCCTCCAGCGCCGCTCCCTCCCGAACCTGCTCCTCCAGCTTGGCGATCGCCTCCTCGACCTCGCGCCGGGCCTCGAGCAGCATCCTCCGCGCCTCCACCTTCGACTTCGCGGCGTGAGCCTGCTCCCGTTCCTGGAGCTCGGCCGTCCCGCTCTCCATCTTGGTCCGCAGCGCAGCCGCCCGCGCCCGCTCGCGCTCCGCTTCGTCGGCCAGCCGGACGGCCTCCCGCTCCTTCTCCTCCAAGCTCGCCAGGAGGTCGTCGAGGCGGGCTTCGGCTCGGTCCCGGTACCTCTCCGCCAAGTCCACGACGTGGGTGGGGAACCTCAGCCCACGGGCGATCGAGAGACCGTAGCTGCGTCCCGGCCTGCCCTTGACGAAGCGATATGTCGGCATCAGTCGATCCGCGTCGAACTCCAGCGAAGCGTTCACGATTCGGTTGCCCGGCGCCGCCAGCCGCTTGAGAGCGCCCAAGTGGGAGGTGACCACCGCGGTGCACCCGAGATCGGCCAGGGTTTCGACCAATGCCCGGCCCAGCGCCTCGCCTTCCTTGGGGTCCGTGCCGGTGCCGGGTTCGTCCACCAGCACGAGGGAACGAGGGCCGGCGCCCTCCAGCGTCTCCTTCAAGTTCCGCAGGTGGGCGGAGAAGGTGGACAGGCTGTCGGCGATCGATTGCTGGTCGCCTACGTCGGCGAAGAAGGAGTCGAAGACGGGGAGACGGGTGCCGGGCCCAACTGGCGGGATCGCCCCCGACTGGGCCAGGGCCGACGCGAGTCCCACGGACTTGAGGAAGACGGTCTTGCCGCCAGCGTTGGGACCCGTCACCACCACGACTCCCTCGTCCGGGTCCAGCGCCACGTCGAACGGTACGGGGTTCGCTCCCGCCGCGACGAGAAGGGGGTGGCGGCCCGCGCGGACCGCCAGCAGCGGCCGGTCTGACGTCGGCGGGTCGCCTGCCTTGGGCCACTCAGCCACCTCCGGGGCAGAGCCGTCCCAGCTGCGGGCCGCGCGCGCCAGGGCAACCCGCTGGTCGATCTCCACCAGGGCGTGGAATGAGCGGGTCATCGGCGCCACGACAGCACGGCAGCGCTCGGTGAGCTCCCGGAGCACCCGCTGAACCTCCCGCGCCTCGGCGCGCTGCAGCTCGCGGATCCGGTTCATCATCGAGATCGCGCTCGGGGGCTCGACGTACACCGTGGCGCCGGTAGCCGACTCGTCGTGAACGTATCCGCCCAGCGCGCGCTTCCCCTCCCGCCGGATCGGGATCACGTAGCGCCCCTCCCGGATCGTGATCGACGCGCCCGGGACCCGGTGGGCCTCTCTCACGCCCGCCAGGATCGACTCCACATGGGCCACAACCCGGTTGTGGGCGCCCGCGAGGCTGTTCCGGATGCGCGCCAGCTCCCGGCTGGCCGAGTCCAGCACCCTGCCCTCCCGGTCCACGGCGCGGCCGAGGGCGGCTTGCAAGGCGGGCTCCTCCGTCAGGTTGGCGGCCAAGGCGTCGAGGGCGGGGAACTGCCCCCGGGGTTCGGTGGCCAGGGAGCGGGCCAGCACTCGCCCTGCGGCCAGGAGCGCGCTCAGCCGGTAGAGCTCTCCCGGGTCGAGGACCGACCCCTCGAGGGCCAGGCGCTCCAGCGACGGCGCGGGGTTCGGAAGCTCGGGGAAGAACCAATCGGGGCGCGTCGCCAGGAAGTCGACGACCTCCGCAGTGGCGGCCAAGCGGACGCGAACGACGGCCGGGTCCGTGGCAGGCGCCAGCGTTCGCACCGCCTCCTTCCCTCCGCTCGTGGAGGCGAAGCCGGCGGCGTGCTCCAAGACCTTCTCGAACTCCAGGACCCGGAGGGCGCGCCGCAACACCTACCCCAGCTCCTCCCGAACGATCCGGGAGGCGGTCTTGCCGTCGAAGCGTCCCCGAACGCGGGGCATCAGCGCGGACATGACCGCGCCGATCTGGCTCGCTCCTCCCTCCACGATCTCCCGGACGAACCCCCGCACGTCGTCCTCCGTCAGCTCCGGCGGCAAGTACCCCTGGAGGAGCCGCGCCTGCGCCTCCTCGGTCTCGGCCAGCTCGGGGCGGCCTCCCTTCCGCATCTGGCCGGCCGCGTCCTTGCGCTGCTTGATCGCCTTGGCCAGAACGCCCCGCACCCCTTCGTCGTCCAGAGGGGCTCCGGCGGCGATCTCCCGGTTCCTGACCTCCGCGAGCGTCGTGGAGAGGACGAGGGTTCGCGCCTTGTCCCGGGTCCGTCGCGCTCCGTTCAGGTCGGACCGGAGTCGGTCCTGCAGCAACTCGCTCACTGCTCCTCCTTTCCCTGGTCCTGGAAGTGTAGCCCAAACCGCCGACGCCGCCGCCCGCGGGTCTTTGTCCGGCGAGGATCGTTCGTTAGGGTCGAATCCCCCTTTCGCGCTTTCCGCCTCTGAAGCGTCGTCCCATTCGCCCGGAGAATACCATGGTTCGGACAACCGAGAGCATCGTGGAGATCCTGCGCCGTTGCGGTCCGGGCGCCCTCCCGGAGTCGCGGCTGCTGGCCGAGCTGCGCCGTCTGAAGCCCTCCATGCGGTTCACCCGAACCAAGCTTCGGTCCCAGCTGCGGGCGGCGGACGACCGGTTCCTGCTGTTGGAGTTGAAGCCCGACGCCATCAACGAAGCCCGGAACCCCGAGCCGCTGGACAGCTGGATCGTGCTCACGTCGGCCTCCGACGCTCCCGACCGAAATCGGCTGGCCACCCTCCTGTGGAGCAGCTTGGCCGCCCTTGCCGCCGAAGTCGAGCCGATGTCCCGGGCCAGCGTGAGCCGCTGGGTCGGCCAAGCGTACCGAGCCCAGCGGGTTCACGACCTGATCGGTGGAGGGGCGTAGCGACCGAGCGTCGTCAGAGGGCCGGTCTGCCGAGCCACTGCCTCCACCACTCCAGCTGAACCCACGTGCGATGCACCGTGCGCCAGGGAGTCCAGCCGCCGTGGTAGGACTCGGGGTAGCGGACAAAGCGCGCCGGCACGCCCTGCTTCTTCAGAGCCACGTACATCTGTTCCGCCTCTTCGATCGGCACCCGGTGGTCCGACTCGCCGTGGACGAAGAGGGTCGGCGTCGTCACTCCCTTGGCGTGCACGATCGGCGACGAGCGCAACAGGTTCGCCAGCCCCTGCTCTTCCCACGGCGGTCCGAAGAACTCGCTCTCCTTGGTGCGGGGGATGTCCGCGACTCCGTAGTCGCTCACCCAGTTGGAGATCGACGCGCCTGCCGCGGCCGCGGCGAATCTGCCGGTCTGGGTGATGATCCAGTTGGTCAGGAAGCCGCCGTAGGAGTAGCCCGTGACGCCCATCCTGTCGGTGTCGATCTCGTAGCGAGCGATCGCGTGGTCGACCCCCGCCATTACGTCCTCGTAGTCCTTGAACCCCCACCCGCCCCAGGTCGCCCAGCGGAACTCCTCGCCGTAGCCGGTGGAGGCCCGGGGGTTGACGTAGAGCACCATGTAGCCGCTGGCGGCCAGCAGCTGCCGGTCGAAGGAGAAGTCGTTGCCGTACGCGCCGTGGGGTCCGCCGTGGATCTGGAGGACCATGGGGAAGGCGCCGACGCCGGCATCGGCTCCGTTGCGGTACCCTCTGGCGGGCAGCATCCAGCCCTCGATCTCGGTGCCGTCGGCGCTGGCGAAGAGCAGGCGCTCGGGCGACGACAACTCCAGCTGGGCAAGCAGGCCCCGGTTCACGTCGCTGACGGCCATTTCGTCGGCCGCCGCGGGCGCTTCGCCCGTGGAGGCAAGCGTTGCGACTCGCACGTCGCCAGGGCGCACCGGGTCCGTGGCTCGGAAGGCGACGATGGAGAAGTCGGCGGAGAAGGAGAAGGAAGAGAGGCGGCGGTCGCCGTGGGTGACCTGCTCGACTGCGCCTCCGGACGCGTGCACGCGGAACAAGTGCGTGTTGCCTCCGACCCCGGCGGAGAAGTAGACGCGGCCGTCCGGTCCCCACGCGGGCGCGCCCGGGATCAGGTCCCACTCGGCGGTCAGGTTGCGACGCTGCTCGCCGTCCGCGGCATCGAAGACGAAGAGGTCCGTGGGAGCGCCTCGGTCCCGCGCTTCTCGAATGACCACGTCGAGTCCTTCCGCGCCCCGCGCCACGATCTGGTCCCCCCTTGGCGACCATGACGGCGAAGAGTAGTTGAACTCGTCGTCGGTGAGGCGGATGGTGGACCCGTCGATCTCGGCGATCCAAAGGTCGGTCCGCTCGTAGCTGTGCTCGTCGCGCTGGTGGGCGTCGGCCGCGAAGGCGATTCGTCGGGCGTCCGGGCTCCACGTCAAGCCGCCGGCGTTCACGCCAAGCTCCGTTAGGCGCCGGGGCTCCCCGCCTGTGGCCGGTACGACGTGGACCTCCCTGGGCGGCGTCGCCGCTGGGTCGCGAGGGTCGGCCAAGTATCCCCTTCTGTCGAAGCGGTAGTTCATCCAGTCGTAGTCGCGGCCGTCGAAGCGTTCGACCGTGCGGCGCTCGAACTCGGAGGCGTACTCGCGCTCGGGAGCCGGCGGCGGAGACACGGGCGACGCGAAGGCGATCCATTCGCCGTCGGGACTGAACACCGGCGCGTCGTCCACGCCTTCGATCTGGAACGGTGGGTCGAGGGCGCCGCGGTCGGGCTGGGAGTCGTCGATCCGCAAGAACCAGCGGCCGTCGGCCGAATACGACAGCATGCGTCCGTCGGGGCTCCAGCGGGGCGACGAGGCGTTGGCGGCGGGGTCCGTCAGGCGTACCGGCTCGCGGCTGCCGTCGGCGCGGGCCAGCCATACCTCCGTGCGGCGCCGATTCTCGTCCTCGACGACGGTGGTCACCACGAACGCCACCTGCGACCCGTCGGGCGACAGGGCCGGACTCCCTGCGTCCTTGAAGCGGTAGTAGTCCTCCAGCTCGATGGGACGCGGCTGGGCCGTCGGCGGCGACTGGAGGGACGCGGCGGCGCCTTGGCCGGCCGGTAGCGCTGTCGCGGCCAGGAACGCCCAGGCACCCAGTCTCATGCGGCAGCCCTTTCCCTGCGTGCCAGCTTCGCGCCGAAGAGCGCACCTGCCGCGCCGAGCAACGGGGTCAGCCAGGTAAGCCATCGGGGCTCCCGGGCGGCGTTCGTCATCGCTTCGAAGATGGCGACGTCTTCCGGCCTCGGGCCGGCGGCGACCGGCGGTTCGGACAACGCCCCCAAGACCCCGAGCACGAGCACGACGCCCACGAGCACCCAGACGGCCCAGCCGCTCGCGGCAACCCTCGCGCACACGATGCCCCCGGTCGTCGCCGCGACCAGCGCGATCACGACGGAGAGGGCGATCCAAAGAGCCGAGGGCGACCAGCTCTCCGGCTGAAAGGAGCCCTCGGCGCCCAGTCCCGCCCACGCCAGCGCGCTGCCGGCGAAGACGACTACGGCCATGACGATCCAGCCCAGCACGGCCGCCCCGACGTTCTTGAAGACGGTCATGAAGACACTCGTTTCGTTCGGTGGGGAAAGTGGTTAACGGGGTTGCCAAGGTGGCGCGGCGGGCCGTCGCCTCGGCTGCGCGCCCGGCTTGATGTCGCCGGCTTCCAGCATGGAGGCCAGGACCGAGTTGGCGGACTCGTGGTAGTCGGCGATCAGGCAGGCACCTTTGAACTGCCTCCACGCCTTCCGACTGACGGTGATCTGGATCTTCGTGAACTTCGGGTCCATGATACTCCTTTTAGTTGTGGCGGCACGACCGATCTTCCGCTCCTACCCCAGCGTTGCAGCGAAGGTCGGGGGTGTCCTGTGGCTGGTCGCCTGCTCGTAGCCGTAGGCGATCCGCAGCAACGTTGGCTCGCTCCACCTGCGTCCGAAGAACGACACGCCCACCGGCAACCCCGAGACGAACCCCATCGGCACGGTGATGTCGGGATACCCGGCGATCGCGGCCACCCCGGCGCTGGAGCCGCCGGTCAGCCGGTCGCCGACGATGTGGTCAGTCTTCCACGCTACGCTGCGGGTGGGCGCGACGATCGCATCCAGATCGTGGCTCTCCATAAGGGCGTCGATGCCGTCCTCCCGGGCGCCCCGCTGGATCGCGCTGACCGCGTTCACGTACTCCGGGTCGGTGAGCGGCCCCCGGGCCTGGGAGGCGACCAGCCGCTCCTGCCCGAAGAACGGCATCTCCCGATCCGCGTTCCGCTCGTTGAAGTCGATGATCTCGGCCAGCGTCCGTACCGGCGCGTCCGGTCCGAGGCTCGACAGGTAGGCGTTCATGTTGGCCTTGAACTCGTACTCCAGCACCAGGAGCGGCTGCTCGTCGTTCCACGCGGCCGCCGGCAGGTTGGCCGGATCCACGACTTCGGCGCCCCCAGCCCGCATCGCGGCCAGCGCTTCGTCGAAGAGCGCCCACTCCTCCGGCGAAAAGCCTCCGAAGCTGCGGGCCGCACCGATTCGTGCGCCTTCCATCCCCTGGGGGTCCAGGAACGCCGCGTAGTCGTCGTGGGCGGCGCCGCGGCTGGCCTCGGTGGCCGGGTCCCGGGGGTCCACGCCGGTGAGGGGACCGAGGAGGACGGCGGCGTCGCGCAGCGTTCGGCACATCGGCCCGGCCGTGTCCTGGGAGTGGGAGATGGGGATGACGCCCGAGCGGCTCCACAGCCCCACGGTGGGCTTGATCCCGACGATTCCGTTGATCGACGACGGGCACATGATCGACCCGCCGGTCTCGGTGCCGATCGTGAGGGCCGCCAAGTTGGCCGCGGCTGCGACGCCGGAGCCGGAGCTGGAGCCGCAAGGGTTTCGGTCCAGCGCATAGGCGTTGCGGCACTGGCCGCCGCGCGCACTCCAGCCGCTGGTGGCCCGTTCGCCCCGGAAGTAGGCCCACTCGCTCATATTGAGCTTGGCCAGGACAATGGCGCCGGCCTCGCGCAGCCGCTGAACCACGAACGCGTCCTGCGGCGGGATCGACCCCTCCAGCGCCAGGGAGCCGGCGGTGGTGGTCATGCGGTCGTGGGTGTCGATGTTGTCCTTCAGAGCGACGGGGACGCCGTGGAGGGGGCCGCGGAGGCCGCTGACGCGCCGCTCCTCGTCCAAGCGGTCGGCGATCTCCAGCGCTTCGGGGTTGACCTCGATGACGGACCGAAGCTCCGGGCCCTGCCGGTCCAGCGCTTCGATGCGCTCCAAGTAGAGCTGGGTGATGGAGCTGGCCGTGCGCTCACCCGACTCCATGGCGGCCTGCAACTCCGCGACCGTGACCTCGTCGAGCTCGAACGGGGGTGGCGGGCTGGCCGCAGACCGGGCTTCGTCGCCGCCCGACCCTGTGGACGTGTCGGGCGCGCATCCGTGGACCCCGAGGGCGGCAGCGGCGCCCCCTGCGGCAGATGCGCCGATGAAGCGGCGGCGGTCGATCATTTAGTCAGCCTCGCTGGGGTGCCATGTAAGGTCCCTCATTGCTGTGGCGCGGGCGGTGAAGGTGCCACCCGCCCCCAATATCCGCGCAAGCAACCGCGACGGGCACATGATCGACCCGCCGGTCTCGGTGCCGATCGTGAGGGCCGCCAAGTTGGCCGCGGCTGCGACGCCGGAGCCGGAGCTGGAGCCGCAAGGGTTTCGGTCCAGCGCACTGGATCATGGCTTGGACTGCACGATGGCCCCGGCAATCGCCCCGACGGCCGCTCCTATCGCCAGAAACTTGGTAGCCTCTGGATCGAAGGCGATGTCGATAGGCCCGATGGCGTCCCGCGCGCCCTCCGCGAATCCGTCCGCCATGTCGCCGATCAGTTCGCCGAAGATGCCGCCCTCCTCCGCCAGCTTGTCGGCGGCATCTTCGATTACTTCCACCGCGCGCTTGAGCCGGATGTAAACGACGATGCATCCGACAGTCCAGCCGGTAGCTGCGCCGGATATGAGCCCAGCAAATACTCTGTGCATTCTTCTCTCCTTAGCGGGCCGTGCGCTCACCCGACTCCATGGCGGCCTGCAGCTCCGCGACCGTGACCTCGTCGAGCTCGAAGGGGGGTGGCGGGCTGGCCGCAGACCGGGCTTCGTCGCCGCCCGACCCGGTGGACGTGTCGGGCGCGCATCCGTGGACCCCGAGGGCGGTAGCGGCACCCCCTGCGGCAGCCGCGCCGATGAAGCGGCGGCGGTCGATCATTTGGTCAGCCTCGCTGGGGTGCCATGTAAGGTCCCTCTTTGCTGTGGCGCGGGCGGTGAAGGTGCCACCCGCCCCAATATCCGCGCAAGCAACCGCGTCGTCGAACCGCTCTTAGCTCTCCGTCCAGCGCTCCCGGAACCGTGCCGCCAGCGCCGGACCCGCCCCGGCGTCCTCGTGCTTGAAGAAGACGAACAGCTCGTCCCAGCCCTGTTCCCGGAACGCGTTCGCCCACCTCGCCAAGTCTCCGTCCTCGTACCCGGGCCGCCGAAGCCGGGCGTAGCCGAACCCCGCCGTCGCAACCACCGGCGCGTCGCCCTCGCCCGTGTCGGCGACCACCAGTGCCGCGCCTCCGTCCGCCAGCGCTTGCAAGGTGTCGTCGCCGAACCAGCTCTCATGGCGGAACTCGAACGCGGCTCGCACTCCCTCGGGCACCGTCGTCAGGAACTCCGTCAGCCGTCCCACGTCCTTGCGCAAGTAGGGCGGCAGCTGGAAGAGGATCGGCCCCAACGCCGCGCCCAGCGTCTCGGTGGCCGTCGTGGTCAGGTACTCCAGCGGTTCGCCGGCGTCCTTGAGCCGCTTGTGATGGGTGATCCGCCGGCTGGCCTTCAGCACGAAGGCGAAGTCGTCGGGCACTTGCGACTTCCACTTCTCCAGCAACTCGGCCCGGGGCAGCCGGTAGAACGTGTTGTTGATCTCCACGGCGTCCAGGCGACGCGAGTAGTACTCCAGCATCCGCGTGGCAGGCAGCTTCTCGGGGTAGAAGCTCCCCTTCCATTCCTTGTACGAGAAGCCGCTGGTCCCAGTCCGAAGTCTCATCCGCTCGTCCTCCCTAGTAGCGGCGCCGCAACGCCGTAATCGCCCGTGGGTCGCCGAGCAGCGTGACCCGGTCGCCCACTTTCAGCACCGTGTCGCCCTTGGGCACCACCAGTTCCCCCCGACGGCGGATCATCGCCACCAGCAGGTCCCGGGGGAACGCCAGGTCGATGATGCTCTTGCCGGCCAGGTCCTTGGTCGGCCCATACGGCAGCACCTTCAGCGCCAGCATGTGCTCGTCGCGCAACATGACCTCGCGCAGGGCTTGGGCGTCGCCCGCCGCCAGCCACTCGGCCAGGAAGCTGTCGTCGTCCACCCGCCCGGCGATCTGGGCGAGGATGCGCAAGTGCTGTCCCGGTCGGCCCTCGGGACTCGCCAGGAAGAACACCGCCTGAACCGGCCGGTCGGTCGGCGGGGACGGCGCCTCGGTCTCGATGTCGATCTCGATCCCTTGCCGAGCCCGCGCGAGCACCATGCGCGGACCCGGAATCGCGGCGAGCCGCAGGTGGGGCAGCGCGACGCCGTGGGAGACCGGAGTGAGCCCCGTGGCCGTCCCCTCCAGAAAGCCCCGGACCAGCTGCTCGGCGGGAAGCTCCAGCTCCGCCGACAGAACCGCCGACGCCTCCTCGACCAGCCGCGAGAACGGGGCCGCTCCGTCCTTGTCCAGTACCGTGGAAGACGCCACCAGCTTTTCGAATGGGTCCGCCGACCGCACGCCCTTCTCCTTGAGTATCTCCCGCAGCTCCTGCTCCAGGCCCGCGTCTCTTTGCTCTCCCAGCCGGGCGAAGACATGGTAGACCGCGCCTTCTCGCGACACTCGCCCGCGGGCGAACGAGCGGAACCAGACCACGCCGAAGAGGACGAAGCCGAAGCTCAGCAACGTCGCCAGCCAGCCCATCTCGATGATGAGGGGAAAGGGCATGACCAAGCCCGCGACCTGTACCCAGGGGTAGAACGGCGACCGGAAGCCGGGGTCGTAGGACTCCAGGCCGCTCTCCCGCATGACGATGACGGCCAGCGCGCTGAGCGCGAACATGATCAGGAGGAAGGCGCCGGCCAGCTCGGCGATGTGGGCGGCGTCGAAGACGATCACCCACGCCACGATCAGGGCGGAGGTCAGGGCAATGGCCCAATGGGGCGTGCCCAACCGGCTGATCCGACTCAGCCAGCCGGGCAGGATCTGGTCCCGACTCATCGCCAGCGGATACCGGCTGGCCGACAGCACGCCCGCGTTGCCCACCGATAGGAACGCCAGGATCGCGGCGACGGCCATCACCGTGCCGCCGACCGGTCCCGCGAGGATCTCCGCCAGAGACGCGGCGGGGGTCAGGTCGCCTCCGTCCGCCTGAAGGTTCGGCAACCCCACGACGCCCACCATCACCCAGGTCCCCGCCACGTAGACGACCAGGACGGTGACGAAGGCCAGGAGCATCCCGGCGGGCAGGTTGCGCTCCGGGTCCTTCACCTCTTCCGAGATCGACGCCACCTGGGTGAGGCCCATGTACGACACGATCACCAGCCCGATCGACGAGATGAACGAACTGGCCTGGATGTCGAGGGCGCCCCGGAACGCCCCGGGGTCGGCGTTCGCCACGCCGGTCACGATGAACCATGCCAGGACGCCTACCGTGACGAGCGTCATGATCATCTGCAGGTAGCTCGTCTTCTTGGCGCCCAGAAGGTTCATGACGGCAAACGCCAGCGCGAACGCGACCGCCACGGCTCCCTCGGGCGCTTCCGGCAAGTAGATGCGCAGGTAGGCGCCCAATCCCACGAGGGCGAAGGCGACCTTCAGGGTCAGGGTGCTCCACGTCCCGAAGCCGCCGATGGTGCCCACCAGCGGTCCCATGCTCCGGTCCAGGAAGTAGTAGATGCCGCCGGCCCGCGGCATTGCCGTGGAGAGCTCCGCCATGCTGAGCAGCCCGGGGATCAAGCAGACGCCGGCCAACAGGTAGGACACTGGCAACATCCCACCCGCTTGGGCGGCGGCGATCCCTGGGAGCAGGAAGAACCCGGAGCTCAGCGTCGCGCCGGTGGCGATGGCGAACACGTCGAAGAGCCCGAGTTCCTTCTTGAGCTTGGCCATGCGGTCTACGCTTGCGTCGGAGAGGACGGGACACGGGCGAACTTTGGCCGGGAAACCGGGAAGGTAGGTCCGCGGGCCGCTGTTTCGACAGCGCGCCGGGCCGTATCATCTTCCCAACGGGTACGCGACGATAGGGGGCGACCACGGGCATGTCGATAGCGGAACGGGCAGCACGGATCAAGACGGCGGCGGCGTTGGCGTTATCCGTGGCGTGGGCCGGCGCCTCGGCGTGCGCAGGGTCGCTGGAGCTGACACCCTCCGACGCCCCGGCGGTGCTGGCCAGGCATGTCCTTCACGAAGAGAACCCGGCAACCCCCGGTCCTCACCGAGTGCAGACCCTGTACTACGGCAGCGGCACCGACAAGAACCGTCCCGAGTACCGGGACTCCGTGTCGATCCAGACGGAGGCGGTGGACGCCTCCAAGCTGGTCAGCCTGGGCGAGTCGGCCGACTCCCGCAACGAGTACTGGGGCTTTCCGCCGGACAGCTTTCCCCTCAACGGGCGGGTGTGGTACCCCGACGCCCCCGGACCGCATCCGCTGGTTCTGGTGGTCCACGGCAACCACAACATGAAGGACTTCTCGGACCCGGGGTACGACTGGCTGGGAGAGCTCCTGGCCAGCCGGGGCTACATCGTGGCGTCGATCGACATGAACTTCATCAACGGCGGCATCCGAGGCGAGAACGACGGTCGCGGCTGGCTCCTCCTCAAGCACCTGCAAGCGTGGAAGGGGTTTGCGGAGGACCCGGACGGACCCTTCCACGGCAAGGTGGAGATGGGCGCCGTCGCGCTGATCGGCCATTCTCGGGGAGGCGAGGCCGTGGGACACGCGGCGGCGTTCAACCGGCTCGAGCGCTACCCCGACGACGCATCGTTGGAGTTCGACTTCGGCTTCGCGATCAAGGGGGTCGTGGCGATCGCCCCCGTGGACGGGCAGTACCTGCCGGCAAACCAACGGGTCCCCTTGGACGACGTCAGCTACCTCGTCTTTCACGGGTCCCACGACGGCGACGTGACCAGCTTCCACGGCCTCCGCCAGTTCAACCGGGTGCGCTTCACCGGCGAGGGAGATGGCGACCAGTTCAAGTCCGCCGTCTACGTCTACCGGGCCAACCACGGACAGTGGAACACGGTGTGGGGCGCCCACGACAACGGTCCTCGCAGCCCCCGCATCCTCGACTTGCGCGGCCTGCTGCCGCCGGAGGATCAGCGCGAGTTCGGTCGCGTGTTCGTGTCGGCTTTTCTGGACGTCGTGCTGAAGGGGAACGACCGCTACCGGCCCCTCTTCCGGGACCACCGAGTCGCGGGCGACTGGCTGCCCAAGACGATGTACACAACCCGCTTCGTCGACGAGTCGTTCCAGCCCCTCGCCGACTTCGAGGAAGACATCGACGTGACCACGGGCTCGGCCGATGGCGTCCGACTCCACGGCGAGCACTTCGGCACGTGGCGGGAAGGTCGGCTGGAGCTGCGGTCCAGCAACCGGGCCAACACGTCGTCGTCTCAGCTGAATCAAGCCGTGTGGCTAGGGTGGAACAACCGTTGGGAGGGCACTGGCGACGACGGCGGCTCGAGCAACGGCGCGGGTTCCGACTCGCCTCCGCCGGCCGTCTTCACGATCTCCCTGCCGTCTGGACTCGCCGAACGCATGGGCGCGGCGGGGCCGGGTACCACCCTCGAGCTGCATGTGGGGGGACTCGACGACGAGCCCAAGCCCAGGGAGCGGCCCGACGCGGAAGACGAAGGCCCGGGTCGGCGCTCGGGAGGGACCGACGCCCCCGACCGCTCCGACGACTCCGACGGGGAGAAGCCGCCCCTGGACTTCGCCGTGGAGGTCGTTGACGGGGACGGCGACTCGGCCCGGGCGAGGATCGGAGCGTACGGCGCTCTTCGGAGACCGCTGAAGACGCGGGTCCTGCGCCGGCGGGACCTGGAGGACGACCGGTTCGCCAACCTCTGGGAGCTGATCCTGCAGCACTTTTCGATCCCGTTGTCCGACTTCACAGCCGACAACCCCTCGTTCGACCCGGGGACGCTGCGTTCAGTGCGTTTCGTCTTCGACGGAACCGACGCCGGGACAGTGGTCGTGGACGACGTGGGGTTGTCGCGGATGCACCCGGGGTTTCTGTCGGCCAGGCTGCCCCTTACCTAAACGCAATCCCGAACGTGTGGGAGACCGTAAGGGGCGGGTATCCCTCTTCCTTCGGTCCGTGCCGCTGATACGCATAGTCGAGGCGAATGCGGTCTCCGGCAAAGCCTCCGCCGAAGGTGAATTCGCAGCAGCCGCCGTCCCATTCGTCGGGCGTCCGCACGAGGCCGGCCCGAGCGATGAAGACGCGGCGTAGGACCGGCCACCAAGCCACCTCGACGCCGCCTCCGGCCCCGAACCCGCCGCTCCCCGTTCCAACCACCTGAACCGTGCCCCCCACGTCGAAGGGACCGAACGGCGCCCTTCCCGCGCTGGCGCCCAGCGTCACCCTCCGGGCGAGGGGCACCGTCGGACCGTCCCGCCCCATCTCCAAGTCCGGCCCCAGGTTTTGCACCGTCAGCGCTACGGTGGCAGGCCCCACGTCGGTGCTCGCCCCAAGGTCGACCGCCCCGACCACGTCTCCCCGTGCCCCATGCCGCATTCCGACAGCCTTCACCGCACCGCCGACCCTGAAGCCGCCAAGCTCCCGGGCAAACCCCCCGGCCGCCACGTACGCCAAGCCGGTCGACTCGCCGCCGCCGCGGAGCTCCGTCGCGCTGCGCGGCCAACTCCATGGCGCGTTGCTGGGTGCGCCGTACTCCAGGAAGGTCACGCCGATCCCGGCGACGCCGTCCAGCCACTCGCCGCTCCCGCTGGCCGTCAAGAAGCCGCCTCCATCGCCGATCGCCGATGGGTCGCGGAAGCGCTGGTAGCTCATGCCGAAGCCGTCGCCCGACATGAGCGAGGGGTGGTGGAAGATCGCCCCGCCCTCGTCGCCACCGGTCCAGAAGGCACCCCCGAGGGCGACCGACCTGGCACCGGCCGCCAACTCCAGCACCAGCGGCCCGGGGTGCGCGGCGACGGGGCACGATTCGCCTTCGCGACAGGGTGTCGTGCCGGCGGCGTTCCGCTGTCCCGAAGCAACGAGAGGCGCGACCGAGGCGGCCGCCAGCGCCAAAGCCGCGCCAGCCAGAAGCAGGGCCGCTCCGGGCACCCGTCGCCCCGTCGACTCCAAGGCGGCGGCACACCCGCACGACGCGCACCGCACCACCACCCGATCCCTTACGTACGACACGTCCCGCCGCGGTTCGGCCCGGATGACCGAGCACGTTGCAGCGCATCGGGGACACGAGGGCGCGACGCCGCCCCGGGATATCCGCGCCCAAAGCTCCCGCTTCTCTTCGGCGGTGAAGTGCGCCATCTTGGAAGTCAACGGAGAGGGACCATGAGGTGTCCTTGAGCGTTGGCCGCACATCTCCCGGCGGCCCAGACCCGCTCCACGAGATAGCAGACTTGACGGACGAATGATAGGACTACTCGCGACGGCGGCGGCGGTCGCAACCCTCGGACAGGCCGTCCAAGCCCCAACCGACGGTGCGGGCTCCGGCCACAGCCACGGTCCTCTGGACGTAACGGTCTACGACGGCAGCGCCGGGGCGCTCGCGGTCCCCAGCCCCCTGACGGTGGACCCGCAGATCGACGTGGACGGGGAGCTGGACGAAGCCGCCTGGGCCGACGCGCCGGTCCTCACGGGCTTCACCCAGTTCGATCCGGTGGAGGGCGTTCCGGCCACCCAGCGCACCGAAGCCCGCATCCTGGTCACCGACGACGCGGTCTACTTCGGCGTCAAGGCGTACGACGACCTCTCCGGCGGCCCCCGCGCCACCCTTGGCGAGCGCGACTCCTTCGCCCGCACCGACGACTACGTGCGGTTCATCTTGGACACCTTCGACGACCGGCGACGGGGCTACGTGGTGATGGTCAACCCGTACGGCGTCCAGCAGGACGGCCTCTGGGTAGTCGGCGGCGGCGGCGGACGGGAACGGCGGTTCGGTCCCCCCATCGACTGGAACCCGGACTTCGTGTGGGACTCGGGCGGACGGCTCCAGGACTGGGGCTACTCGGTGGAAGTGAAGCTGCCCTTCAAGAGCATCCGCTTCCGGGAAGTCCCTCTCCAGGACTGGGGACTGCAGGTCGAGCGGCGGATCGCCCGCAACGGCTACTCCGAGTCCTGGGCGCCCGTCTCCGCCAACGTGGCCAACAAGATGGAGCAGTTCGGCAGCTTGACGGGGCTTCGTCAGCTGGACCCGGGACTCTTCCTGGAAGTCAACCCGGTCCAGACGATCACCAAGCAGGGTCGGTACGACGAGGCGTCGGGATCGCTGCAACGGAGCGGGACGGCCGGCGACTTCGGCCTCAACATGACCTACGGGATCACCTCCAACCTGACGTTGGACGGGACCTACAACCCGGACTTCTCCCAGGTCGAGGCGGACGCCGGGCAGATCGCGGTGAACGAGCGCTTTGCCCTCTTCCTTCGCGAGAAGCGGCCGTTCTTTCTGGAGGGAACCGAGATCTTTCAGCTGCCGCGGCAGCTCGTCTACACCCGCTCCATCGTCAACCCGGTGGCCGGCACCAAGCTCACCGGCAAGCTGGGCGGCTTCAACGCCGGCTACCTGGGAGCCGTGGACGTGGTGGACGACGCGAACGCGCCCGACGGGACCGCCAACCCCGTCGTCAACCTCTTCCGGCTGCGACGCGACATCGGCAGCACCTCCAACGTGGGCATGGTCTACACGGATCGGACCTACGACCAGAACCGGTACAACCGGGTGGCCGGGCTCGACGGCCGGTTCCAGTTCGACCAGCGGTACACCCTCACCTTGCTGGCCGCGGGCAGCCGGACCGCCTCCAGCGAGCCGGGGGCGATCCACGGCGGGCTGCTCTCCGCCCGTTTCAGCCGTTCGGGGCGAAACTTCCAGTTCAATGCAGCCGTCAACGATGTCAGCAACGACTTCCAGGCGGGCAGCGGCTTCATCCGCCGAACCGGCGCCGCCCAGGTCCAGTCCCGAGCTTCCTACGACTTCCGGGGTCGTCCGGGAGACCTGATCGAGCGCTGGGGTCCTAGCGTGGAGTTCGACGGCTTCTGGGATCACGACGACTTCTGGGCCCGAAGGGGCGTGGAGGAAGCGACGGTGCGAGCGGGCGGAAGCGTCTCCTTCCGAGGAAACGTCACCCTCTGGGGGAACTACAGCGTGTCCTGGTTCGACTTCAGTCGAGCCGAGTACGACGGGCTGACCCAACCGGGCCAGGGAGACGTTCAGGAAGCGTTCTTCCCCAGCCAGTCTCTCTTTCAGGGGCTCCAGTCGGGCACGCTCTTCCTTTGGCTGAACGCCTTCGACCGAGCCCGGGGCAACATCCGGATCACGCGGTCGGAGACGCCGTTGTTCGACTTCTACACCGGAACGCCGGTGGACTTGGCCAACTCGTGGTCGGGGGACGCCAGCCTCAATCTGTTCCCCACCACCCATGTGCGAGCGGAGCTGGGCGTTCGCCACACGGTGCTGAAGCGGAAGCGGGACGCCTCGATCTACTCGCAGGCGACGATCCCCCGGGTCCGGCTCCAGTACCAGTTCACCCGATCGTTCTTCGTCCGAGCGATCGCGGAGTACGCGAGCCAGCGCCGAGGAGCGCTGCTCAGCCCGTCGGAGGGACGACAGGTCTCCTACTGCTCGGCGGACTCGTGCCGCGCGCTGGAAGGGTCCGAGGCCCACGACTTCTCGGTGGAGACGCTCGTGAGCTACGAGCCGACGCCGGGGACGGTCTTCTTCGTGGGCTACACCCGACAGATGGAAGACATGGAGCGGCTGCGGTTCCGGGATATGCGCCCGAAAGCCGACGGGCTGTTCGTGAAGATGTCCTACAGGTTCAGGAGGTAGCAGAGATGCAGTTCGCAAAAGCTTTCGGAGCGGTGGCCCTCACCGGCACCGTCGCAATCGTCGTGCTGAAGTTGCTGGCCGCCGTGGTGTTGCCCCTCCTAGGCGCCGCGTTCGGCTTCATGGCACTGGCCTTCAAGGTGGGCCTCTTTCTGGCGGTAGGGTTCTTCGTCTACCGGTTCCTAAAGCGGCGGAGAGAAGCGGCGGCCTGATCGGCTGACCGGGCGCGGGCGCGGCGTCGTCGAGCGCCTCGTCTGGCGCCTACGAGCGATCCGCTGGCGGCCGGCCTCGCGGTCCCGGACCCCGTCCGGCCTTCCCACCGCGGGCTGGCGGCCGGCCTCGTCCCCTGTCGGGCTGATCGCGTCGGCCTTGGGGAGCCCCTCTACGGCTTGGCCCTCCTGGTCGCCCTCTTGGGGTTGGTCTTCCGCCCGGTCCACCTCGCCGGTCAGACCCGCCTCGCCGGTCCGGTCCTCCCCGCCGGTGCTCCTTCCCCCGGTCGTAGTCCACTCGCACTGCGCGACCCCCCAGCGTGGTTCCGTTCAGGGCGGCGATCACCTTCTTGGCGTCCTCCTCCCGCACCTCAACCAAGGTGTGGCTCTCCTGGACGTCGATCCGTCCGACCCGCTTGCCGTCCACGCCGGACTCGCTCGCGACCGCTCCTAGAATGTCGCCGGGCCCGAGGCCGTCCCGATCGCCTGCCGAGATGAACAGCCGCACCCAGCTGGGCGGCGCCCCGGCTTCGGGAGTCCGGCGTCCCGACCCTGACGCCGACGGGCGCTGCGACCGCTCCCGGTCGACCAGCAGCAACGCCGCCGCCGCCACCTCGGCCGCGCTGAAGCGGTCCAGCAGGGACTCGACGAGCAGGTAGTACGGCGCCGCTTCCGGTGCCCGGGCCGCCTCGTGGACGGCGTCCGCCAGTCCGTCCAAGGCGGCGGACACCCTGGGCGGGCGGGAAGGACGCTCTCGCCGGAGCCGCAACCCTGCGCCGGCGGCGACCTCCTTCAGGTGGCCCAGCTCCCGCACCGAGGCCAGCGTCCACGCCGGGCCGCCTTCCATGTGCCGGGCAGCGGCCGCAGCCAGGGACGCGGGCGCTCCGACCGACAGCGTAGCCACCTCGTGGGGGTCGGGCGCGGCCGCCAGCGCCTCCACCGCTTCCGCGTCCTCGCCGGGCGAGAGCCAGACGGGGGCCGCCTCGTCGCCAGGGTGGCCGGCGCCGTAACCGTGCAGCGTCAAGAAGTCGCCCAAGTCCGCAGCATCGTCCGCCGAGTCGGCGAAGACGAGCACGTGGCGCACCGGGTCCTGGTCCAGCAGACGGGCCGCAACGATCAGCGCCGCCTCGTCCCGGCCGCCTTCCACAACCACCAAGTGCAGATCCCGGGAGGGCGTCGCGGGGGGGTCGGACGAGGCGGGAGAGACGGTCACCGCACGTCGGGCGAAGCGACGCGCCAGCGAAGCCAGCTCCCGGCCGAAGGGCAAGCCGCAGAAGATCCGCTGGCAGTCCTTGGGAAGGCTCGCCAGGAAGACTTCGAGACGGTCGGCGGACACCGCCCCGACCACCCCATCGCCGTCGTGGAAGACCACCGCCTTCACCCCGGCGGTCTTCACGGAGCCGTCGTACAGCGCCCTGAACCGCTCTGCCGGGACGAAGAGGAAGTCGGCCGTCTCGGGTGCCTTCCAGCACTCCGCCAAAGCAGCCGCGCGGTGGCCGGCGCCCTCGCAGATGCGGGCGAAGGACCGGGCCAGCTCGGTGGCCTGTCTCGCACCCGTGCACAGAACCAAGCACACGGGAGCGCCGGCGCCGCCTTCCAGGCCATCCACCAGCGGCGCGCCGTAGGCCACCATCGTGCCGCTGCCCGGTCCCGCCCTGCCGATCAGATCATGCCCGCGGGCGATCACCGGAATCGCCGCGACCTGGAACGGCGTCGGCCGCTCGATCCCGTCCGCGGCGAGGGCCGCTACCGTCTCGGGACCGAGGGGAAGGTCGTCGAACGATGTGGCCGCGCTGGAGCCGGTCGCGTTCCCCATCCTTTACGCTGGGTCGCCGGAACCCGGGCCGCCGGCGTCGCCCGGTTCGTAGGGCAACTCGTTGAGGAAGCGCTGGATCTCGTAGTCGATGCGGGACGTCCGCAGTCGGTCGGTCTCGGCGACGACCTCCGTGTACGGGCCATGGCGGTGGGCCGACAGCACGACCGTGCCTTCCTGCCCGGCGTAGGTCGCGCCATGGGGGGTCTGGCGGGACTTCTTGAGGCCGATGAACTCCGGGAGGTGGGCCTCCGCCCTCTCCAGCACCTCGTTGGGCGCGAACGCCGTTTTTCGCTGGTAGCCTGCCATTGGTGCGCGTCCTACTCCTGTGGGTGTCGGTCGATCTGGCCCTGCGACCGCGCGACGCGGTCCAGCCAGCTTGAAAGTTCGCTAGGAGAGCGGAGTCCCTCCAGGCGGCGAACGTCGGAGATCAGGACGGGCGCCCCGGTCACGTCCCGTTCCCCGGCCAACGCGCGCGCCGCCAGCACGACCGCCGAGAAGCGGTCCACGCCCAGCGCAGCCCGCGCTTCGGCCCCGTCCAGCCCCGCCTCGACCGCGATCTCGGCCAGCAGGTCCACGCGCCCGATGTCGGTCCCGTCGACGAAGTGCGCCCGGAAGAGCGCCCGCCGCACCGTGTCGTGCCGCGCCTTTTCCCTCGCGAACTCGACGAGCTCGTGGGCCTTGCGGCTCCACGGCACGAAGGCAGGCGCAACCATCGGGACACCCAGCGCCTCGGCGCACTCTCCGATCCGGGACTGATATGCCGCCCACTCGCACTCGTCGGGGTCGATCATCGGGGCGGGCGGTGGCCGCACCTCGAAGCCGCGCCACTCCAGGTCGCTTGCAACCCCCAAGTCGTCGAGGATCCGTCCGACCAAGTACGACGCCGGGTCCACGAAGTCGAAGAAGAAAGTGGGATCTCGGGACAGCAAAGGGATCTCCGGGTTGCGGAGGGCCGTCGTTCGGTGGCAGTCTCCGGCGGTCCCCCGAACCGACGACTCCAGACCCAGAGGATGCTCCCGAATGAACTGGTCGGAAAACATAGCCAAGCTGCGGCCCTCGGCCACGATCGCCGTCAGCACGCTGGCCAAGAAGCTCGCCGCCGAAGGACGCGACATCGTCAACCTCAGCGCCGGCGAGCCCGACTTTCCGACGCCGCCTGGGATCTGCGACGCCGCCGTCGAAGGCGTCCGCCAGGGCAAGACGCGCTACACGCCCACCGGCGGAACGCCCGAACTCCGCAAGGCCGCCGCCGAGTACATGACCGAAGACGTCGCGTACCCGGCAGATCCGGCGCGGGTGGTGGTCTCCGCCGGGGCCAAGCAGTCGCTCTTCAACGCCTGCTTCTGCCTCTTCGGCCCAGGCGACGAGGTACTGATCGGGGCACCCTACTGGACCTCCTACCCAGAGATGGTGACTCTGGCGAGGGCCGAGCCGGTCCTGGCGTGGGGAAGCGAGGAGAGGGACTTCCTCCTGACGCCGGCCGAACTCGACGCCGCGGCCACGCCCGCGTCGAAGGGGCTGATCATCTCCACGCCGTCGAACCCGACTGGCGCCGTGTACTCCAAGACGGAGCTGGCGGCGGTGGCGGCATGGGCCAAGTCCCGTGGCATCGTGCTGATCTGCGACGAGATCTACCGCGAGATCTACTACGGCGACGAAGGCGACCGAGCGCCCGGCGCGCTGGACCTGGACCCGGACGCCGTGGGAGAACTGGTGGTGACCAACGGCATGTCCAAGGCGTTCGCGATGACCGGATGGCGCGTCGGGTTCTCGTACACCAGCGCCGCGCTGGCGGGCAAGATGTCGGCGTTCCAGAGCCACGTGTCCCTGAACGCGGCCACGCCGTCGCAGGTGGCGGCGCTGGAGGGGCTCACCCGCGGCGACGCCGGCGCTGCCGACAAGGCGACGATGCTGGAGGCGTTTCGGCGGCGGCGGGACTTGGTGGCGCGGCTCTTCGACGAGCTGCTTCCGAGGTGCGCCTATGTGATGCCCCAAGGCGCGTTCTACCTGTACTTCCGGGTGGACCACGCGTTCGACGACCAAGTGAAGAGCTCCAGCGACGTGTGCACGCGCATCCTGGAGGAAGCCGGCGTGGCGATCGTGCCCGGGGTGGCTTTCGGCGACGAGCGGTACGCGCGCATGAGCACCGCGTCGTCGGACGAAGAGATCGAGGAGGGCGTTCGCCGGATGGCCAAGGTGCTGGGGTGACTGACACCCTCGTGCCCTCTGGCGCGTCCTTGCCTTCCGAGCTGGACCACGACCGCCTGGACGGATACGTCCGGCACCACTTCGCCCGGGAGGACGATTGCCTGCGCGAGATCCGGCGACGGGCCGACGAGGCGGGGCTTCCGCGCATCCAGCTTCCTCCCGCCACGGCGCGGACCGTCCAGCTTCTGCTGCAGGCAGCCGGCGCCCGGCGAGTGGTGGAGGTGGGCACGCTGGCCGGGTACTCGGCAACCTGGATCGGGCGCGCGCTGCCGCCGGACGGCCAGCTGACCACGCTGGAGATCGACCCGGAGCGAGCGGCGTTCGCACGGCAATCCCTGGAGGCCGCCGGGCTGGCGGCACGCGTGGAGGTGAAGGTAGGCGACGCGGTCGAGACGCTGGCCGCGATGGGACCGGACGGGGCGTTGGACGCAGTGTTCCTGGACGCCGACAAGGAGCGCTACGCGGCCTACTTGGAGGAGGCGGCCCGACTGCTGCGGCCCGGCGGACTGCTCCTGGCCGACAACGCCTTCTGGAAGGGCCTCGTGCTGTCCCCGGAGAGCAGCGGCGACGAGCGGGCCGTCTTGATCCACGACTTCAACCAGCGGCTTGCGGCGGACGTCCGGTTCGACGCGACGATCCTGCACGTGGGCGACGGGTTGGCGGCAGCGGTCAGGAGGTAGCCACAACGGCTTCGGCGGCGCGGACCGACGACGACATGTACCCGCCGCCAAAGAGGCGCCCGGCGGCTCCAGCGGCAGGCGACGCACCCAAATTCGACGGCGTCCCATCCAGCCATGGAAGCGCCCACTTCGAGTCGCGACGCTTTAGGGAAGCTCAGATCCGGCGAGCCGCCCGAGCCCGGTCCTGGTCCTCCAGAGACCGTCGTCGGCCGAGGCTGCCGGAACCACGACCACGCCCTTCGAGGAGAGGCGCCCATGGCGGCGGCCCGCCCCCAAGATCGGAGTTCCGCAGACGAGCCCCCCGAGCGGGATGCGTCTCAGGACAAGCTTTCCGACAAGGCGCCTCCCTCGGACGAGGTTCGCCGCAAGGCAATCCACCAGCCGATCGACAAGAGCGCCAAGGACTTCTACGGCGAGAGGGACATGGTGGACGAGTTCCTCCGCAAGCATGTCTTCGGAAGGATCGTCGCGGACGTGGAGCTCGCCAAGCTCCGGAAGGGGCCGACCGAGTACATCGACAGCAAGTCCAGAGCCGTCCGCCACGCGGACATGGTGTGGAAGGCGCCGTTCCGGGATTCGTGGCTCTACGTGGTCTTCCTCTTCGAAGCCCAGTCCACGGTGGACTGGCGCATGCCGGTGCGGATCCTGCTGGAGACGGCCCTGGTCTACGAGGATCTCGCCAAGGACCCGGAAGTGCGCAAGCGGCGGAAGCTGCCGCCTGTGTTGCCGATCGTCGTGTACCTCGGGGCCAAGCCGTGGGACGCGCCGACCCGCCTCGAGGAGATGCTGACGGAGGAGGCGAAGGCGTTCCTGCCGTTCGCCCTCGGGCACGAGTTCCTGCTGGTGTCGGAGGCGGAGGAGGCGAAGGCGCTGACGCGGGCGGACACGCCCCGGACGGCGGGGCTGAGGTTGCGCTATGCGCAGGACCGGGCCGAATTTGACGAGGCGCTCGCGGTGTTGCGGAAGTTGCTGCCGGAGGACAGCCCGGCGAGACGGGCGTTGGTGGAGTGGGTCCGGAGTTCGATGATCGAAGACGGAGCTAAGGAGGAAGAGATGGCGAAGTTGCGGGAGCTGGAGGACCTGGAGAGTCCAGTCGTGGATACGTGGTGGGCGGCGGAGCGCCGGGAAGCCCATCGGAAGGGACTCGAGGAGGGTCGTCGGCAAGGTCTGCGGGAAGGTCGGCAGGAGGCCCGGCAGGAAGGCCGGCAGGAAGGCGAGGCGCGTGGGCGACGGCTCGGGCAGCGGGCCACGCTGGTGCGCCAAGCGCGGAGGAAGTTCGGTTCGGAGACGGCGGAGGGGCTTGCCGCGTTGCTGGAGGGCGCGGCGGAGCTGGATGGAGTTGCCGAGGTCGCCGACCTGATCATCGACTGCGGGAGCGGCCGCGACTTTCTGGCCCAGGTGACAGGAGCCCTTGCCTAGAGCAGGGTAGAGCAGGGCAATCCGTCGTGCCCGCAGGCGTGGTAATCCGCCTTATCTGAACTCGATTCGGCCGAGGAGCCCTAGGCGGCGCTCTGTGGGCTCCAGGCCGGTGTCGGCCTGCTCGCCGAAGAGGTCGATCATCAGGCGCAGGCCCTGGGCGCCCTGGCCCTGGTCTTCGCCGGACTGGCCGAGCACCGACCATTGCGTGCCGACGTTGAGGCGGTAGCCGCCTGTCCCTTCGCGACTCCAGCGCCCGAACGGCCTGATCTGGCCGCCGCCGGGCAGGACCGCGCCCCAGCCCAGCTCCATCGCCAGCCGGGCCGGGGTCAAGCCCGGGGCGTCGGCGTCGGCGTCCTGCGCCATGGCCTGTGGGCCGCCCATGGCCTGCGGGCCGGGGCCGAGCCGGCCGCGCGTCTGCCAGAGGGCACCGGCGCCGCCGCCGCCGGCGCCCCACGACGGCTCGAGCGAGAACGACAGCCCGCCCTGGTCCCGACCGGGCTGGAGCCGCAACGCGACGCTCGCGTTCCACTCCTTGAAGTCCTCGGCCTGGTGGACCAGCAGCGTCCGGCCCCGGGCGTCCACGCTGAACCCGCTGGCGCGGTGGGTGAACCCCAGCTCGGCGCCCGCCTCGGCGCCCATCCCCGTCTCGGCGTCGCCGCGGTCCAGCCGACCGCCCAGCTCGAGGCGCGTGCGGAGCGATGCGCCGCCCACCGCCCACTGGCCGCTCAGCTCCGGTGCCAGCCGCACCCGCTGCGCGTTGGCCGTCACTCCCGCCAGATCCGTCGCGTCGGCGGACTGGATGCGCACCGAGAACGCGTCGGCCTTCAGCGCCAGCGCGCCGACCAGCTCCTGGCGTGCGCCCAGCGCGCCCATGCGCATATCCAGGTCGGTGCTGAACCGGCCGCCGGCCAGCTCCTCGAAGTCGGCGCTGCCGCGGCCCGCTCCGGCCGTGCCCCACAGCCCCAAGCCCTCGCGGGGCGACCAGTGGAGGTAGGGGTAGAGGCTGGTCAGGCGGGCGTCCACCGATCCCGCGCCGTTGATCCCGCTCTCGAAGTCGGACTCCATCCCGCTGCGCGACCCGGCCAAGCCCAGCAGCAGGCCCGAGCCGAACCGGTAGTCGAGCCCGGCGTACGCCGAGCGCGTCCGGCCTTCGAGCGAGAACCCGTCGTCGGGGACGCCCTCGAACTCGCCCGCGCTGGCCTGGCCCCACAGCGTCCAGCCGGCGCGGGACGCGGCCTGCGGCGGGGCGGTGTCGAGGCTGTCCGCGTCGCTACCGAACGAGGCCGCGCCGCCGCCGAACGACAGCTGGAACGAGCTCTGGGAGAGCAGGTTGCGACGGGACAGCGGGTCGAACTCCAGGCCGCCGGGCTCAACCTTGGCCGCGCTTTCCTGCTGGCCTTGGTACGTGCCGCCGCCGCCGAACCCGCCCTTGCCCTGCTCCCCACCGCCGCCGAACAGCAGCGTCGCCGCGTCGATCGTCGCGCCGGAGCCGGTGCCGGGCCCGACGAGGGCGGCGGTGGGGATCGAGAGCCGCGCGCCCAGCAGGCCGCTCGCGCCACGCGCCAGCGTCGCCAAGCCGCACGCCTCGCCGCCGCCGCCGCCGAACTCGCCACAGCCCACCGAGCGACCGCCCAGCCGGACGTGCGAGCGACCCAGCGCACTCGACGACTCGACGCCCAGCCGCCCGCCGATCGCATCGACCGTCTCCGCGCCCACCGACCGCCCGAACGCCGTCAGCGCCAGCTTCAGCGCCCGCTCCCGCTCCGACGTCGACGCCTCCACCGTCACCTGCACCTGCTGCATTGCCTCCAGTCCGCCCGGGTCCGTCGCCCGCACCGTCACCGTCGCCACGCCGATCGCCTGCGGCGCGATCGACAGCCTCCCCGCCTCCGTCACCGCCGCCAGCGCCACCCCCGGCGCCGACGACTCCGCCGCGTAGCTCAAAGCGTCGCCGTCCGGGTCCCGGAAGTACGGTCCCAGCTCCTCTTCCGCCGCCGCGCCGTACGCCTCCAGCACCTTCGGTGCGATCCCGCCCACCGCCTCAGGACCCTCGTTCACGTCCAGGACCGTCACCACCACGCCCGCCTCGTCCGCCAGTCCGCCCGCGTCCACCACCCGCACCACCAGCGCGTACCGCGGCGGCCCGTCCTCGTAGTTCTCGCCCCCGCCCACGTACCGCACCTCGCCGCTCGTCCCGTCCACCTCGAACCGCGCCGCGTCGCCGCTCGCCAGGCCGTACGTCAGCACGTCGCCCGCGTCCACGTCCGTCGCCTCCACGCGCCCCAGGTCCCGCGGCCCGCGCACATTCTCCGCCAGCTCGAACGCATACGCCGAGTCGGCGAACGTCGGCGCCTCGTTCACGTCCAACAGCACCACCGTCACCGGCGCTCGGTCCGTCAGCCCGCCCTGGTCCGCGACCACCACCTCGAACTCCCAGCCCGCCGGGCCAGTCTCCGCATCCTCGCCGCTCCCCACGTACCGCACCTCGCCCGTCGTCCCGTCCACCTCGAACCGCTCCGCGTCCTCGCCCGCTAGGCTGTACGTCAACGTGTCCGCCCGGTCCGGGTCCGCCGCGCCTACCACGCCCAGGTCGATCGGCCCGGGCGCGTTCTCCTCGATCTCGTACTCGTAGCTCGGCTCCCCAAACCGCGGACCCTCGTTCACGTCCAGCAGCGACACCGTCGCTCTCGCCTCCACCTCGATCCCGCCGCCGTCCGTCGCCCTCACCACCAGCTCCCAGCTCGCCGGACCCGTTTCCGCGTCCTCGCCCCCGCCCACGTACCGCACCTCGCCGCTGGCCGCGTCCACCTCGAACCGCGCCGCGTCGCCCTCCGCCAAGCTGTACGTCAGCCGGTCCCCCGCGTCCGGGTCCGTCGCCCTCACCTTCCCCAGCACCACCGGTCCGACTTCGTTCTCCGCCAGCTCGAACGCGTACGCAACGTCGGCGAACGTCGGCGCCTCGTTCACGTTCGTCAGCGCCACCGCCACCTCGGCCCCGACCCTCAGTCCCGCCAAGTCCGTCGCGCTCACCTCCAGCTCCCACGACCTCGGCCCGCCACCCTCGTAGTCCTCGCCCCCGCCCACGTACCGCACCTCGCCCGTCGCCGCGTCCACCTCGAACCGTGCCGCGTCGCCCGCCTCCATCCGGTACGTCAGCGTGTCGCCCTCGTCCAGGTCAACCGCCTCCGCCACCCCCAGCACCACCGGACCCGCCGCATTCTCCGCCAGCTCGAACGCGAACTCCTCGGCCACGAACACGGGCGCGTCGTTCACGTTCAGCACCTTCACGCTCGCCAGCGCCGTCCCGACCCGACCGTCGCTCGTCTCCGCCCGCACCTCCATCAGGTACTCCGAACGCCGCTCCGCGTCCTCGCCCGTCCCCACGTACGTCAGATCGCCGCTCGAAGCGTCCAGCTCGAACAGCCCCTCGCTTCCATCGCCCAGCACGTACGTCAACCCGTCGCCGTGCGGATCCGTCGCCCCCACCGTCCCCACCACCAACGGTCCCGCCACGTCCTCCGTCAGCTCGAACTCGTACTTCGACACGCCGAAGTACGGGTCCGTCCCGCCCCCGCCGCTCACCTCCTGCCCGTCAAGGTCCGACAGCGCGTGGCTCCCCAGATCCAGCTCCGCTCCCGCCGAGCCCCCCGCGATCACGATCTGCCCACCGTTCAGATCCAACGCGTCCTCCGGCACGCTGAACCCGTCGGGGTCCACGTCCCGCGCCTGCACCGTGTACCGGAAGACCAAGACCGTCGCCGTGCTCGGGCTCAAGGCGTAGGCGTAGAAAGCCTGGCGCGTCGCCGTCCCGCTCCCCGAAGCGTACGCCGCCCACCGCCGCTCCTGGCCGATCATCAACGCCAACCGCGGCTCGCCCGTCACCGTCACCGCCCGGTCGAACTCCACGTGCACCACGATCACGCTCCCCGGCCCGTACGCGCCGCTCGCGCCCGGCGAGCTGGCCACCGATACCCCCGCCACCGCCGGTGCCGTCTCCACTGTGCCGTCCACCTTGTGGAGCGCGTCGTTCGAGATCGTGTGGGCGCCCAAGGCCAGCGTCGCCGGCCGCACGCCGTCCAGGGCGTTGATGATCGTGCCGCCGTTCAGTCCCAGCGCACCGGGCCCGACGCTGATCCCGTCGGTGTCCTCGTCCGCAGGCTGCACGGCGTAGGCGAACGTCAGGCTGGCCGTGCCCGTCCCCGAGTCGTAGGAAGCTTGGCGCGTCGCCGAGCCGATCCCCAGCGCCAGCTGCGGCGTGCCCGTCACCACCACCGCTCGGTCGAACATCACCCGCACCTCGATCAGCTCGGCCAGCCCGTACGTGTCGCCGCTCGCCGGCAGGCTCGACAACAACACGCCGTCCACCGAGGCCGCCGCAATCGAGCCGTCCACCTTGTGGCTCGCGCTGTTGGTGATCGCGTTCGTGCCCAGCCCCAGGCTCGCCGCCACCGTCGCGTCGCGAGCGTCGTTGATGGCGCCGGTGTTCAGCGTCAGCGCACTCGTCCCGACGCTGAGCCCGTCGCTGTCGCTGTCGGCCGCCACCACAGTGTACCGGAACGTCAGGCTGGCCGTCCCCGTGCCCGAAGCGTAGTTCGCTTGGCGCGTCGCCGTGCCGATCCCCAGCGCCAGCTGCGGCGTGCCCGTCACCGTCACCGGACGGTTGAACGTCACCGCTACCTCGATCTGCTCGCCCCGCACATACGTGTTGCCGCTCGCCGGAGTGCTCGCGATCGCAGCTGCGCTTACCGCCGCGGCCGTCAACGTCCCGCCCGCCACCTTGTGGCTGGAGCTGTTGGCGATCGCGTTCGCGCCTAGATCCAGCAGCGCGTCCAGCGTCCCGCCGGCCACATCGATCGACCCGCTGTTCAGCGACAGCGCGTTCGCCCCGATGCTGAGCCCGTCGTTGTCCGCGTCGCCCGAGGCGACCGTGTACTCGAAGACCAGCGACGCCGTGCCCGTGCCCGAGGCGTAGGACGCCTGGTGAGTCGCCGAGCCGATCCCCAGCGCCAGCTGCGGCGTGCCGCTCACGTCCACCGCCTTGTTGAACGTCACCGTGACTTCGATCGCCTCGCCACGCTCGAACGTGTCGCCCACGACCGGCGAGCCGATCGCCACGCCCGTCACCCCTGGCGGCCCCTGGGCACCGTCCACCCTGTGATTCCCGTCGTTGGCGATCGCGTTCGTGCCCAGTCCGAGGCTCGCCGCCGTCGTCCCGTCGCGCGCATCGTTGATCGTGCCGCTGTTCAGCCCCAGCGCGGTCGCCCCGACGCTGATCCCGTCCGCGTCGCTGTCCGCCGCCTGCACCGTGTACCGGAAGACCAGCACCGTCGCCGTGCTCGGGCTCGAGGCGTAGGATGCCTGCCGCGTCGCCGTGCCGACTCCCAGCGCCAGCTGCGGCGTGCCCGTCACCGTCACCGCCCGGTTGAACGTCAGCTGCACCTCGATCTGCTCGCTCAGACCGTACGTGCTGCCGCTCGCCGGAGTGCTCGCTATCGCCGCGTCGCTTACCGCCGACGCCGTGAACGTCCCGCCCGCCACCTTGTGGCTCGCGCTGTTCTCGATCGCGTTCGCGCCCAGTCCCAGCAGCGCATCGGTCGTCCCACCCGCCACGTCGATCGTCCCGCTGTTCAACCCCAGCGCGTCCGCCCCGATGCTAAGCCCGTCGCTGTCCGCGTCGCCCGAGGCAACCGTGTAACGGAACACCAGCGACGCCGTGCCCGTGCCAGAGGCGTAGGACGCCTGCCGCGTCGCCGTGCCGATCCCAAGCGCCAGCTGCGGCGTGCCGCTCACGTCCACCGCCTTGTTGAACGTCACCGTGGCCTCGATCGTATCGCCACGCTCGAACGTGCTGCCCACGACTGGCGAGCCGATCGCCACGCCCGTCACCCCCGGCGGCCCCTGGCTGCCGTCCACCCTGTGGCCCGAGCTGTTCGTGATCGCGTTGGTCCCCAGCCCCAGGCTCGCCGCCGGCGTCCCGGCGCGAGCATCGTTGATCGTGCCGCTGTTCAGTCCCAGCGCACTCGCTCCGACGCTGAGCCCGTCGCTGTCGCTGTCCGACGCCTGCACCGTGTAGTGGAACGTCAGGGTCGTCGCCGTGCTTGAGGCGTAGGACGCCTGGCGCGTCTGCGTGCCGATCCCCAGTGCCAGCTGCGGCGTGCCGCTCACGGTCACGGGCCGCGTGAACGTCAGCTGCACCTCGATCTGCTCGCCCAGACCGTACGTGCTGCCGCTCGAAGGGCTGCTCGTAATCGCCGCGCCACTCACTGCCGACGCCGTGAACGTTCCGCCCGCCACCTTGTGGCTCCCGCTGTTCTCAATCGCGTTCGCGCCTAGGCCCAGCAGTGCGTCCAACGCTCCGCCCGCCACATCGATCGTCCCGCTGTTCAGCCCCAACGCGTCCGCCGCGATGCTGAGCCCGTCGCTGTCCGCGTCGCCCGAGGCAACCGTGTAGCGGAACACCAGCGACGCCGTGCCCGTGCCCGAGGCGTAGGACGCCTGCCGCGTCTGCGTGCCGATCCCCAGCGCCAGCTGCGGCGTGCCGCTCACGTCCACCGCCTTGTTGAACGTCACCGTCACCTCGATCGCCTCGCCACGCTCGAACGTGTCGCCCACCACCGGCGCGCCGATCGCCACCCCCGTCACCCCCGGCGGCCCCTGGCTGCCGTCCACCTTGTGGTCCCCGTCGTTGGCGATCGCGTTCGTGCCCAGTCCGAGGCTCGCCGCCGTCGCCCCGGCGCGCGCGTCGTTGATCGACCCGCTGTTCAGCGTCAGCGCACTCGCCCCGACGCTGAGCCCGTCCGCGTCGCTGTCCGCCGCCATCACGGCGTAGCGGAACGTCAAGCTATCCGTGCCCGTGCCCGAGACGTAGTTCGCTTGGCGCGTCTCCGTGCCAATCCCGAGCGCCAGCTGCGGCGCGCCGCTCACCGTCACCGGCCGCGTGAACGTCACCGCCACCTCGATCCGCTCGCTCAACCCGTACGTGCTGCCGCTCGCCGGGCTGCTCTCGATCGCCGCTCCGTTCACCGCCGCCGCCGTGA
Organism: Longimicrobiales bacterium; assembly: GCA_958296005.1. Lineage (GTDB taxonomy): Bacteria > Gemmatimonadota > Gemmatimonadetes > Longimicrobiales > Gaopeijiaceae > CATQHQ01. The sequence continues at coordinate 208,324 of CATQHQ010000002.1, read as the reverse complement.
ACGTCCCGCCCGCCACCTTGTGGCTCCCGCTGTTCTCAATCGCGTTCGCACCCAGCCCCAGCAGCGCATCGGTCGTCCCACCCGCCACGTCGATCGTCCCGCTGTTCAACCCCAGCGCGTCCGCCCCGATGCTGAGCCCGTCGTTGTCCGCGTCGCCCGAGGCGACCGTGTAGCGGAACACAAGCGACGCCGTGCCCGTGCCCGAGGCGTAGGACGCCTGCTGCGTCGCCGAGCCGATCCCGAGCGCCAGCTGTGGCGTGCCGCTCACGTCCACCGCCTTGTTGAACGTCACCGTCACCTCGATCGCCTCGCCACGCTCGAACGTGTCGCCCACCACCGGCGCGCCGATCGCCACCCCCGTCACCCCCGGCGGCCCCTGGCTGCCGTCCACCCTGTGATCGCCGTCGTTGGTGATCGCGTTCGTGCCCAGTCCGAGGCTCGCCGCACCCCCCCCACTGCGAGCGTCGTTGATCGTCCCGCTGTTCAGTCCCAGCGCGGTCGCCGCGACGCTGAGCCCGTCCGCGTCGCTGTCCGCCGCCTGCACCGTGTAGCGGAAGACCAGCACCGTCGCCGTGCTCGAGGCGTAGGACGCCTGCCGCGTCGCCGTGCCGATCACCAGCGCCAGCTGCGGCGCGCCGCTCACCGTCACCGCCCGGTTGAACGTCACCCGCACCTCGATCTGCTCGCCCAGACCGTACGTGCTGCCGCTCCCCGGGCTGCTCGCGATCGCCGCGCCGCTCACCGCCGCCGCCGTGAACGTCCCGCCCGCCACCTTGTGGCTCCCGCTGTTCTCAATCGCGTTCGCGCCTAGGCCCAGCAGCGCATCGGTCGTCCCGCCTGCCACGTCGATCGTCCCGCTGTTCAGCCCCAGCGCGTTCGCCCCGACGCTGAGCCCGTCCGTGTCCGCGTCGCCCGACACCACCGTGTAGCGGAACACCAGCGACGCCGTGCCCGTGCCCGAGGCGTAGGACGCCTGCCGCGTCTGCGAACCGATCCCCAGCGCCAGCTGCGGCGTGCCGCCCACGTCCACCGCCTTGTTGAACGTCACGGTGACTTCGATCCGATCGCCACGCTCGAACGTGTCGCCCACGACCGGCGAGCCGATCGCCACGCCCGTCACCCCCGGCGGCCCCTGGGCACCGTCCACCCTGTGATTCCCGTCGTTGGCGATCGCGTTCGTGCCCAGTCCGAGGCTCGCCGTCGTCGCCCCGTCGCGCGCGTCGTTGATCGTTCCGCTGTTCAGCCCCAGCGCGGTCGCCCCGACGCTGATTCCGTCCGCGTCGCTGTCCGCCGCCTGCACCGTGTAGCGGAAGACCAGGACCGTCGCCGTGCTCGGGCTCGAGGCGTAGGAAGCCTGCCGCGTCGCCGTGCCGATCCCCAGCGCCAGCTGCGGCGTGCCCGTCACCGTCACCGCCCGGTTGAACGTCAGCTGCACCTCGATCCGCTCGCTCAACCCGTACGTGCTGCCGCTCGCCGGGCTGCTCGCGATCGCCGCGCCGCTCACCGCCGACGCCGTGAACGTCCCGCCCGCCACCTTGTGGCTCCCGCTGTTCTCGATCGCGTTCGCGCCCAGTCCCAGCAGCGCATCGGTCGTCCCGCCCGCCACGTCGATCGTCCCGCTGTTCAACCCCAACGCGTTCGCCCCGATGCTGAGTCCGTCCGTGTCCGCGTCCGCCTGCACCACCACGTAGCGGAACACAAGCGACGCCGTGCCCGTGCCCGAGGCGTAGGACGCCTGCCGCGTCTGCGTGCCGATCCCCAGCGCCAGCTGCGGCGTGCCGCCCACGTCCACCGCCTTGTTGAACGTCACCGTCGCCTCGATCGTATCGCCACGCTCGAACGTGTCGCCCACCGTCGGCGAGCCGATTACCACGCCCGTCACCCCCGGCGGCCCCTGGCTGCCGTCCACCCTGTGGCCCGAGCTGTTCGTGATCGCGTTCGTCCCCAGCCCCAGGCTCGCCGCCGTCGTCCCGCCGCGAGCATCGTTGATCGTGCCGCTGTTCAGCCCCAGTGCGGTCGTTCCGACGCTGAGCCCGTCGCTGTCGCTGTCCGACGCCTGCACCGTGTAGTGGAACGTCAGGGTCGTCGCCGTGCTTGAGGCGTAGGACGCCTGGCGCGTCTGCGTGCCGATCCCCAGTGCCAGCTGCGGCGTGCCGCTCACGGTCACGGGCCGCGTGAACGTCAGCTGCACCTCAATCTGCTCGCCCAGACCGTACGTGCTGCCGCTCGCCGGGCTGCTCGTAATCGCCGCTCCGCTCACCGCCGACGCCGTGAACGTCCCGCCCGCCACCTTGTGGCTCCCGCTGTTCTCAATCGCGTTCGCGCCTAGGCCCAGCAATGCGTCCAACGTCCCGCCCGCCACATCGATCGTCCCGCTGTTCAACCCCAGCGCGTCCGCCGCGATGCTGAGCCCGTCGTTGTCCACGTCGCCCGAGGCGACCGTGTACCGGAACACCAGCGACGCCGTGCCCGTCCCGGAGGCGTAGGACGCCTGCCGCGTCGCCGAGCCGATCCCCAGCGCCAGCTGCGGCGTGCCGCCCACGTCCACCGCCTTGTTGAACGTCACCGTGACCTCGATCGCCTCGCCACGCTCGAACGTGTCGCCCACCACCGGCGCGCCGATCGCCACCCCCGTCACCCCCGGCGGCCCCTGGCTGCCGTCCACCTTGTGGTCCCCGTCGTTGGCGATCGCGTTCGTCCCCAGTCCCAGGCTCGCCGCCGTCGCCCCGGCGCGAGCGTCGTTGATCGTCCCGCTGTTCAGTCCCAGCGCGGTCGCCCCGACGCTGAGCCCGTCCGCGTCCCTGTCCGCCGCCATCACGGCGTAGCGGAACGTCAAGCTGTCCGTGCCCGTGCCCGAGACGTAGTTCGCTTGGCGCGTCTCCGTGCCGATCCCCAGCGCCAGCTGCGGCGCGCCGCTCACCGTCACCGGCCGCGTGAACGTCACCGCCACCTCGATCCGCTCGCCCAGACCGTACGTGCTGCCGCTCGCCGGGCTGCTCGCGATCGCCGCTCCGTTCACCGCCGCCGCCGTGAACGTCCCGCCCGCCACCTTGTGTCCAGTGCTGTTCTCAATCGCGTTCGCGCCCAGTCCTAGCAGCGCATCGGTCGCCCCGCCCGCCACGTCGATCGTCCCGCTGTTCAACCCCAGCGCGTCCGCCCCGATGCTCAGCCCGTCCGTGTCCGCGTCGCCCGACACCACCGTGTAGCGGAACACCAGCGACGCCGTGCCCGTGCCCGAGGCGTAGGACGCCTGCCGCGTCGCCGTGCCGATCCCCAGCGCCAGCTGCGGCGTGCCGCCCACGTCCACCGCCTTGTTGAACGTCACCGTGACCTCGATCGCCTCGCCACGCTCGAACGTGTCGCCCACCACCGGCGCGCCGATCGCCACGCCCGTCACCCCCGGCGGCCCCTGGCTGCCGTCCACCTTGTGGTCCCCGTCGTTCGCGATCGCGTTCGTGCCCAGTCCGAGGCTCACCGCACCCCCCCCACTGCGAGCGTCGTTGATCGTTCCGCTGTTCAGTCCCAGCGCGTCCGCCGCGACGCTGAGCCCGTTCGCGTCGCTGTCCGTCGCCACCACGGCGTACTGGAACGCCAGGACCGTCGCCGTGCTCGAGCTCGAGGCGTAGCTCGCCTGCCGCGTCTCCGTGCCGATCACCAGCGCCAGCTGCGGCGCGCCGCTCACCGTCACCGCCCGGTTGAACGTCACCCGCACCTCGATCTGCTCGCTCAACCCGTACGTGCTGCCGCTCGCCGGGCTGCTCGCGATCGCCGCGCCGCTCACCGCCGCCGCCGTCAACGTCCCGCCCGCCACCTTGTGTCCAGTGCTGTTCTCGATCGCGTTCGCGCCCAGTCCCAGCAGCGCGTCCAACGTCCCGCCCGCCACATCGATCGTCCCGCTGTTCAACCCCAGCGCGTCCGCCGCGATGCTGAGCCCGTCGTTGTCCACGTCGCCCGAGGCGACCGTGTACCGGAACACCAGCGACGCCGTGCCCGTCCCGGAGGCGTAGGACGCCTGCCGCGTCGCCGAGCCGATCCCCAGCGCCAGCTGCGGCGTGCCGCCCACGTCCACCGCCTTGTTGAACGTCACCGTCGCCTCGATCGTATCGCCCCGCTCGAACGTGTCGCCCACCACCGGCGCGCCAATCGCCACCCCCGTCACCCCCGGCGGCCCCAGGCTGCCGTCCACCTTGTGGTCCCCGTCGTTCGCGATCGCGTTCGTGCCCAGTCCGAGGCTCGCCGCACCCCCCCCACTGCGCGCGTCGTCGATCGTTCCGCTGTTCAGTCCCAGCGCGTCCGCCGCGACGCTGAGCCCGTTCGCGTCGCTGTCCGTCGCCACCACGGCGTACTGGAACGCCAGGACCGTCGCCGTGCTCGAGCTCGAGGCGTAGCTCGCCTGCCGCGTCTCCGTGCCGATCACCAGCGCCAGCTGCGGCGCGCCGCCCACCGTCACCGCCCGGTTGAACGTCACCCGCACCTCAATCCGCTCGCCCAGCCCGTACGTGCTGCCGCTCGCCGGGCTGCTCGCGATCGACGCGCCGCTCACCGCCGCCGCCGTGAACGTCCCGCCCGCCACCTTGTGGCTCCCGCTGTTCTCAATCGCGTTCGCGCCCAGTCCCAGCAGAGCATCGGTCGTCCCGCCCGCCACGTCGATCGTCCCGCTGTTCAGCCCCAGCGCGTCCGCCCCGATGCTCAGCCCGTCCGTGTCCGCGTCGCCCGACACCACCGTGTAGCGGAACACCAGCGACGCCGTGCCCGTCCCGGAGGCGTAGGACGCCTGCCGCGTCGCCGTGCCGATCCCCAGCGCCAGCTGCGGCGTGCCGCCCACGTCCACCGCCTTGTTGAACGTCACCGTCACCTCGATCGTATCGCCCCGCTCGAACGTGTCGCCCACGACCGGCGCGCCGATCGCCACCCCCGTCACCCCCGGCGGCCCCTGGCTGCCGTCCACCTTGTGGTCCCCGTCGTTGACGATCGCGTTCGTGCCCAGTCCGAGGCTCGCCGCACCCCCCCCACTGCGAGCGTCGTTGATCGTTCCGCTGTTCAGCGTCAGCGCGGTCGCCCCGACGCTGAGCCCGTTCGCGTCGCTGTCCGTCGCCATCACGGCGTACTGGAACGCCAGGACCGTCGCCGTGCTCGAGCCCGAGGCGTAGGACGCCTGCCGCGTCTCCGTGCCGACTCCCAGCGCCAGCTGCGGCGTGCCCGTCACCGTCACCGCCCGGTTGAACGTCACCCGCACCTCGATCTGCTCGCCCAGACCGTACGTGCTGCCGCTCGCCGGGCTGCTCGTAATCGCCGCGCCGCTCACCGCCGACGCCGTCAACGTCCCGCCCGCCACCTTGTGGCTGGAGCTGTTGGTGATCGCGTTCGCGCCCAGTCCCAGCAGCGCATCGGTCGTCCCGCCCGCCACGTCGATCGTCCCGCTGTTCAACCCCAGCGCGTCCGCCGCAATGCTGAGCCCGTCGCTGTCCGCGTCGCCCGACACCACCGTGTAACGGAACACCAGCGACGCCGTGCCCGTGCCCGAGGCGTAGGACGCCTGCCGCGTCTGCGTGCCGATCACCAGCGCCAGCTGCGGCGTGCCGCCCACATCCACCGCCTTGTTGAACGTCACCGTCACCTCGATCGTATCGCCACGCTCGAACGTGTCACCCACCACCGGCGCGCCGATCGCCACCCCCGTTACCCCCGGCGGCCCTTGGCTGCCGTCCACCTTGTGATCCCCGTCGTTCGCGATCGCGTTCGTGCTCAGTCCGAGGCTCGCCGCACCCCCCCCACTGCGTGCGTCGTTGATCGTTCCGCTGTTCAGCCCCAGCGCGGTCGCCCCGACGCTGAGCCCATCCGTGTCGTTGTCGGATGCCTGCACCGCGTAGCGGAACGTCAGGCTGTCCGTCCCCGAACCGGAGGCGTATGAAGCCTGCCGCGTCTCCGTGCCGATCACCAGCGCCAGCTGCGGCGGGCCACTCACCGTCACCGGCCGCGTGAACGTCACCGCCACCTCGATGGTCTCGCCCAGCCCGTACGTGCTGCCGCTCGAAGGAGTGCTCGCGATCGCCGCGCCGCTCACCGCCGACGCCGTCAACGTCCCGCCCGCCACCTTGTGGCTCCCGCTGTTCTCGACCGCGTTCGCGCCCAGTCCCAGCAGTGCGTCCAACGTCCCGCCCGCCACGTCGATCGTCCCGCTGTTCAGCGACAGCGCGTTCGCCGCGATGCTGAGCCCGTCGTTGTCCGCGTCGCCCGAGGCGACCGTGTAGCGGAACACTAGCGACGCCGTGCCCGTGCCCGAGACGTAGGACGCCTGCTGCGTCGCCGCGCCGATCCCCAGCGCCAGCTGCGGCGTGCCGCCCACATCCACCGCCTTGTTGAACGTCACCGTCACCTCGATCGCCTCGCCCCGCTCGAACGTGTCGCCCACCACCGGTGCGCCGATCGCCACGCCCGTCACGCCCGGCGGCCCCTGGCTGCCGTCCACCCTGTGGTCCCCGTCGTTCGTGATCGCGTTCGCGCCCAGCCCAAGGGTCGCCGCAACCGCCGCATCGCGAGCGTCGTTGATCGACCCGCTGTTCAGCGTCAGCGCACTCGCCCCGACGCTGAGCCCGTCCGTGTCCCTGTCGGATGCCTGCACCGCGTAGCGGAACGTCAAGCTGTCCGTTCCCGAACCGGAGGCGTAGGACGCCTGCCGCGTCTCCGTGCCGATCCCCAGCGCCAGCTGCGGCGCGCCGTTCACCGTCACCGCCCGGTTGAACGTCACCGCCACCTCGATGGTCTCGCCCAGCCCGTACGTGCTGCCGCTCGAAGGAGTGCTCGCTATCGCCGCGCCGCTCGCCGCCGCCGCCGTCAACGTCCCGCCCGCCACCTTGTGTCCAGTGCTGTTCTCAATCGCGTTCGCGCCCAGTCCCAGCAGCGCGTCCAACGTCCCGCCCGCCACATCGATCGTCCCGCTGTTCAACCCCAGCGCGTCCGCCGCGATGCTGAGCCCGTCGTTGTCCACATCGCCCGAGGCGACCGTGTACCGGAACACAAGCGACGCCGTGCCCGTGCCCGAGACGTAGGACGCCTGCTGCGTCGCTGCGCCGATCCCCAGCGCCAGTTGCGGCGTGCCGCCCACGTCCACCGCCTTGTTGAACGTCACGGTGACCTCGATCGTATCGCCACGCTCGAACGTGTCGCCCACCACCGGCGCGCCGATCGCCACGCCCGTCACTCCCGGCGGCCCCTGGCTGCCGTCCACCTTGTGGTCCCCGTCGTTGGCGATCGCATTCGTCCCCAATCCGAGGCTCGCCGCCCCCCCCCCACTGCGCGCGTCGTTGATCGTTCCGCTGTTCAGTCCCAGCGCGTCCGCCGCGACGCTGAGCCCGTTCGCGTCGCTGTCCGCCGCCATCACGGCGTAGCGGAACGCCAGGACCGTCGCCGTGCTCGAGCTCGAGGCGTAGCTCGCCTGCCGCGTCTCCGTGCCGATCACCAGCGCCAGCTGCGGCGCGCCGATCACCGTCACCGCCCGGTTGAACGTCACCCGCACCTCGATCTGCTCGCTCAGACCGTACGTGCTGCCGCTCGCTGGGCTGCTCGCGATCGCCGCGCCGCTCACCGCCGCCGCCGTCAACGTCCCGCCCGCCACCTTGTGTCCAGTGCTGTTCTCGATCGCGTTCGCGCCCAGTCCCAGCAGCGCGTCCAACGTCCCGCCCGCCACGTCGATCGTCCCGCTGTTCAGCCCCAGCGCGTCCGCCGCGATGCTGAGCCCGTCCGTATCCGCATCCGTCTGCACCACCGTGTAGCGGAACACCAGCGACGCCGTGCCCGTCCCGGAGGCGTAGGACGCCTGCCGCGTCGCCGTGCCGATCCCCAGCGCCAGCTGCGGCGTGCCGCCCACGTCCACCGCCTTGTTGAACGTCACCGTCACCTCGATCGCCTCGCCACGCTCGAACGTGTCGCCCACCACCGGCGCGCCGATCGCCACCCCCGTCACCCCCGGCGGCCCCTGCGCGCCGTCCACCTTGTGGTCCCCGTCGTTGACGATCGCGTTCGTCCCCAGTCCGAGGCTCGCCGCACCCCCCCCACTGCGCGCGTCGTTGATCGTTCCACTGTTCAGCGTCAGCGCACCCGCCTCGACGCTGAGCCCGTTCGCGTCGCTGTCCGTCGCCATCACGGCGTACTGGAACGCCAGGACCGTCGCCGTGCTCGAGCCCGAGGCGTAGCTCGCCTGCCGCGTCTCCGTGCCGATCCCCAGCGCCAGCTGCGGCGCGCCGCCCACCGTCACCGCCCGGTTGAACGTCACCCGTACCTCGATCTGCTCGCCCAGTCCGTACGTGCTGCCGCTCGCCGGGCTGCTCGCGATCGCCGCGCCGCTCGCCGCCGCCGCCGTCAACGTCCCGCCCGCCACCTTGTGTCCAGTGCTGTTCTCGATCGCGTTCGCACCCAGTCCCAGCAGCGCATCGGTCGTCCCGCCCGCCACGTCGATCGTCCCGCTGTTCAGCCCCAGCGCGTCCGCCCCGATGCTGAGCCCGTCCGTATCCGCATCCGTCTGCACCACCGTGTAGCGGAACACCAGCGACGCCGTGCCCGTCCCGGAGGCGTAGGACGCCTGCCGCGTCGCCGTGCCGATCCCCAACCCCAGCTGCGGCGTGCCGCCCACATCCACCGCCTTGTTGAACGTCACGGTGACCTCGATCGTATCGCCACGCTCGAACGTGTCGCCCACCACCGGCGAGCCGATCGCCACCCCCGTCACCCCCGGCGGCCCCTGGCTGCCGTCCACCTTGTGGTCCCCGTCGTTGACGATCGCGTTCGTGCCCAGTCCGAGGCTCGCCGCACCCCCCCCACTGCGCGCGTCGTCGATCGTTCCGCTGTTCAGCCCCAGCGCGGTCGCCCCGATGCTGAGCCCGTCCGTGTCGTTGTCGGATGCCTGCACCGCGTAGCGGAACGTCAGGCTGTCCGTCCCCGAACCGGAGGCGTACGAAGCCTGCCGCGTCTCCGTGCCGACCCCCAGCGCCAGCTGCGGTGGGCCGCTCACCGTCACCGGCCGCGTGAACGTCACCGCCACCTCGATGGTCTCGCCCAGCCCGTACGTGCTGCCGCTCGAAGGAGTGCTCGCTACCGCCGCGCCGCTCACCACCGCCGCCGTCAACGTCCCGCCCGCCACCTTGTGGCTCCCGCTGTTCTCGACCGCGTTCGCGCCCAGTCCCAGCAGCGCGTCCAACGTCCCGCCCGCCACATCGATCGTCCCGCTGTTCAGCGACAGCGCGTTCGCCGCGATGCTGAGCCCGTCGTTGTCCACGTCGCCCGAGGCAACCGTGTAGCGGAACACAAGCGACGCCGTGCCCGTGCCCGAGACGTAGGACGCCTGCTGCGTCGCTGCGCCGATCCCCAGCGCCAGTTGCGGCGTGCCGCCCACGTCCACCGCCTTGTTGAATGTCACCGTCACCTCAATCGTCTCGCCCCGCTCGTAGATGTCGCCCACGACCGGCGAGTTGAGCGCCACGCCCATCACCCCCGGCGGCCCCTGGCTGCCATCCACCTTGTGATCCCCGTCGTCGGTGATCGCGTTCGTGCCCAGCCCGAGGCTCGCCGCAACCGCTGCGTCGCGAGCGTCGTTGATCGACCCGCTGTTCAGCGTCAGCGCGGTCGCCGCGACGCTGAGCCCGTCCGTGTCCCTGTCGGATGCCTGCACCGCGTAGCGGAACGTCAGGCTGTCCGTCCCCGAACCGGAGGCGTACGAAGCCTGCCGCGTCTCCGTGCCGACCCCCAGCGCCAGCTGCGGCGTGCCGTTCACCGTCACCGCCCGCGTGAACGTCACCGCCACCTCGATGGTCTCGCTCAGCCCGTACGTGCTGCCGCTCGCCGGGCTGCTCGCTACCGCCGCGCCGCTCACCGCCGCCGCCGTCAACGTCCCGCCCGCCACCTTGTGGCTCCCGCTGTTCTCGATCGCGTTCGCGCCCAGTCCCAGCAGCGCGTCCAACGCCCCGCCCGCCACGTCGATCGTCCCGCTGTTCAGCGTCAGCGCGTTCGCCGCGATGCTGAGCCCGTCGTTGTCCGCGTCGCCCGAGGCGACCGTGTAGCGGAACACTAGCGACGCCGTGCCCGTGCCCGAGACGTAGGACGCCTGCCGCGTCTGCGCGCCGATCCCCAGCGCCAGCTGCGGCGTGCCGCCCACGTCCACCGCCTTGTTGAACGTCACCGTCACCTCGATCGCCTCGCCCCGCTCGTAGATGTCGCCCACGACCGGCGAGTTCAGCGCCACGCCCGTCACGCCCGGCGGCCCCTGGCTGCCGTCCACCCTGTGGTCCCCGTCGTTCGTGATCGCGTTCGCGCCCAGCCCAAGGGTCGCCGCAACCGCCGCGTCGCGAGCGTCGTTGATCGACCCGCTGTTCAGCGTCAGCGCACTCGCCCCGACGCTGAGCCCGTCCGTGTCCCTGTCGGATGCCTGCACCGCGTAGCGGAACGTCAAGCTGTCCGTTCCCGAACCGGAGGCGTAGGACGCCTGCCGCGTCTCCGTGCCGATCCCCAGCGCCAGCTGCGGCGCGCCGTTCACCGTCACCGCCCGGTTGAACGTCACCGCCACCTCGATGGTCTCGCCCAGCCCGTACGTGCTGCCGCTCGAAGGAGTGCTCGCTATCGCCGCGCCGCTCGCCGCCGCCGCCGTCAACGTCCCGCCCGCCACCTTGTGGCTCCCGCTGTTCTCGATCGCGTTCGCGCCCAGTCCCAGCAGCGCGTCCAACGCCCCGCCCGCCACATCGATCGTCCCGCTGTTCAACCCCAGCGCGTCCGCCGCGATACTGAGCCCGTCGTTGTCCACGTCGCCCGAGGCGACCGTGTAACGGAACACCAGCGACGCCGTGCCCGTGCCCGAGACGTAGGACGCCTGCCGCGTCGCCGAACCGATCCCCAGCCCCAGCTGCGGCGTGCCGCTCACGTCCACCGCCTTGTTGAACGTCACCGTCACCTCGATCGTATCGCCACGCTCGAACGTGTCGCCCACCACCGGCGAGCCGATCGCCACCCCCGTCACCCCCGGCGGCCCCTGGCTGCCGTCCACCTTGTGGTCCCCGTCGTTGACGATCGCGTTCGTCCCCAATCCGAGGCTCGCCGCACCCCCCCCACTGCGCGCGTCGTCGATCGTTCCGCTGTTCAGTCCCAGCGCGTCCGCCGCGACGCTGAGCCCGTTCGCGTCGCTGTCCGCCGCCATCACGGCGTAGCGGAACGCCAGGACCGTCGCCGTGCTCGAGCTCGAGGCGTAGCTCGCCTGCCGCGTCTCCGTGCCGATCACCAGCGCCAGCTGCGGCGCGCCGCTCACCGTCACCGCCCGGTTGAACGTCACCCGCACCTCGATCTGCTCGCTCAGACCGTACGTGCTGCCGCTCGCCGGGCTGCTCGTAATCGCCGCGCCGCTCACCGCCGCCGCCGTCAACGTCCCGCCCGCCACCTTGTGGCTCCCGCTGTTCTCGATCGCGTTCGCGCCCAGTCCCAGCAGCGCATCGGTCGTCCCGCCCGCCACGTCGATCGTCCCGCTGTTCAGCCCCAGCGCGTCCGCCCCGATGCTGAGCCCGTCCGCGTCCGTGTCGCCCGACACCACCGGGTAGCGGAACACCAGCGACGCCGTGCCCGTGCCCGAGGCGTAGGACGCCTGCCGCGTCCCCGAACTGATCCCCAGCGCCAGCTGCGGCGTGCCGCCCACGTCCACCGCCTTGTTGAACGTCACGGTGACCTCGATCGTATCGCCCCGCTCGAACGTGTCGCCCACCACCGGCGAGTTCAGCGCCACGCCCGTCACCCCCGGCGGCCCCTGGGCGCCGTCCACCATGTGATCCCCGTCGTTGGTGATCGCGTTCGTGCCCAGCCCCAGGCTCGCCGCAACCGCCGCGTCGCGAGCGTCGTTGATCGTTCCGCTGTTCAGCGTCAGCGCGGTCGCCGCGACGCTGAGCCCGTCCGTGTCCCTGTCGGATGCCTGCACCGCATAGCGGAACGTCAAGCTGTCCGTTCCCGAACCGGAGGCGTACGAAGCCTGCCGCGTCTCCGTGCCGATCACCAGCGCCAGCTGCGGCGCGCCGTTCACCGTCACCGGCCGCGTGAACGTCACCGCCACCTCGATGGTCTCGCCCAGCCCGTACGTGCTGCCGCTCGAAGGAGTGCTCGCGATCGCCGCGCCGCTCGCCGCCGCCGCCGTGAACGTCCCGCCCGCCACCTTGTGGCTCCCGCTGTTCTCGATCGCGTTCGCGCCCAGTCCCAGCAGCGCATCGGTCGTCCCACCCGCCACATCGATCGTCCCGCTGTTCAGCCCCAGCGCGTCCGCCCCGATGCTCAGCCCGTCCGTGTCCGCGTCGCCCGACACCACCGTGTAGCGGAACACCAGCGACGCCGTGCCCGTCCCCGAGGTGTAGGACGCCTGCCGCGTCGCCGAACCGATCACCAGCGCCAGCTGCGGCGTGCCGCTCACGTCCACCGCCTTGTTGAACGTCACCGTCACCTCGATCGTATCGCCGCGCTCGAACGTGTCGCCCACCACCGGCGAGCCGATCGCCACGCCCGTCACCCCCGGCGGCCCCTGGCTGCCGTCCACCCTGTGGTCCCCGTCGTTCGCGATCGCATTCGTCCCCAGTCCGAGGCTCGCCGCACCCCCCCCACTGCGCGCGTCGTTGATCGTTCCGCTGTTCAGTCCCAGCGCGTCCGCCGCGACGCTGAGCCCGTTCGCGTCGCTGTCCGTCGCCATCACGGCGTACTGGAACGCCAGGACCGTCGCCGTGCTCGAGCCGGAGGCGTAGCTCGCCTGCCGCGTCTCCGTGCCGATCACCAGCGCCAGCTGCGGCGCGCCGCCCACCGTCACCGCCCGGTTGAACGTCACCCGCACCTCGATCTGCTCGCCCAGACCGTACGTGCTGCCGCTCGCCGGGCTGCTCGCGATCGCCGCGCCGCTCACCGCCGACGCCGTGAACGTCCCGCCCGCCACCTTGTGGCTCCCGCTGTTCTCAATCGCGTTCGCGCCCAGTCCCAGCAGCGCATCGGTCGTCCCGCCCGCCACGTCGATCGTCCCGCTGTTCAGCCCCAGCGCGTCCGCCCCGATGCTGAGCCCGTCCGGGTCCGCGTCGCCCGAGGCGACCGGGTAGCGGAACACCAGCGACGCCGTGCCCGTGCCCGAGGCGTAGGACGCCTGCCGCGTCGCCGAACCGATCCCCAGCGCCAGCTGCGGCGCGCCGCCCACGTCCACCGCCTTGTTGAACGTCACCGTCACCTCGATCGTATCGCCGCGCTCGAACGTGTCGCCCACCACCGGCGAGCCGATCGCCACCCCCGTCACCCCCGGCGGCCCCTGGCTGCCGTCCACCTTGTGGTCCCCGTCGTTCGCGATCGCGTTCACGCCCAGTCCGAGGCTCGCCGCACCCCCCCCACTGCGCGCGTCGTTGATCGTCCCGCTGTTCAGCCCCAGCGCGGTCGCCCCGACGCTGAGCCCGTCCGTGTCGTTGTCGGATGCCTGCACCGCGTAGCGGAACGTCAGGCTGTCCGTACCCGAACCGGAGGCGTACGAAGCCTGCCGCGTCTCCGTGCCGACCCCCAGCGCCAGCTGCGGCGCGCCGCTCACCGTCACCGGCCGCGTGAACGTCACCGCCACCTCAATGGTCTCGCCCAGCCCGTACGTGCTGCCGCTCGCCGGGCTGCTCGCTACCGCCGCGCCGCTCACCGCCGCCGCCGTGAACGTCCCGCCCGCCACCTTGTGGCTCCCGCTGTTCTCGATCGCGTTTGCGCCCAGTCCTAGCAGCGCGTCCAACGTCCCGCCCGCCACATCGATCGTCCCGCTGTTCAACCCCAGCGCGTTCGCCGCGATGCTGAGCCCGTCGTTGTCCACGTCGCCCGAGGCGACCGTGTACCGGAACACCAGCGACGCCGTGCCCGTCCCCGAGACGTAGGATGCCTGCTGCGTCGCCGCGCCGATCCCCAGCGCCAGCTGCGGCGTGCCGCCCACGTCCACCGCCTTGTTGAACGTCACCGTCACCTCGATCCGCTCGCCCCGCTCGTAGATGTCGCCCACGACCGGCGAGTTCAGCGCCACGCCCGTCACCCCCGGCGGCCCCTGGCTGCCGTCCACCATGTGGTCCCCGTCGTTCGTGATCGCATTCGCGCCCAGCCCAAGGGTCGCCGCAACCGCCGCGTCGCGAGCGTCGTTGATCGACCCGCTGTTCAGCGTCAGCGCACTCGCCCCGACGCTGAGCCCGTCCGTGTCCCTGTCGGATGCCTGCACCGCGTAGCGGAACGTCAGGCTGTCCGTTCCCGAACCGGAGGCGTACGAAGCCTGCCGCGTCTCCGTGCCGATCACCAGCGCCAGCTGCGGCGCGCCGTTCACCGTCACCGGCCGCGTGAACGTCACCGCCACCTCGATGGTCTCGCTCAGCCCGTACGTGCTGCCGCTCGCCGGGCTGCTCGCTACCGCCGCGCCGCTCGCCGCCGACGCCGTCAACGTCCCGCCCGCCACCTTGTGGCTCCCGCTGTTCTCGATCGCGTTCGCGCCCAGTCCCAGCAGCGCGTCCAACGCCCCGCCCGCCACGTCGATCGTCCCGCTGTTCAGCGACAGCGCGTTCGCCCTGATGCTGAGCCCGTCGTTGTCCGCGTCGCCCGAGGCGACCGTGTACCGGAACACCAGCGACGCCGTGCCCGTCCCCGAGACGTAGGACGCCTGCCGCGTCTCCGTGCCGATCCCCAGTGCCAGCTGCGGCGTGCCGCCCACGTCCACCGCCTTGTTGAACGTCACCGTCACCTCGATCCGCTCGCCCTGCTCGTAGATGTCGCCCACGACCGGCGAGTTCAGCGCCACGCCCGTCACCCCCGGCGGCCCCTGGGCGCCGTCCACCTTGTGATCCCCGTCGTTGGTGATCGCGTTCGTCCCCAGCCCTAGGCTCGCCGCAACCGCCGCGTCGCGAGCGTCGTTGATCGTTCCGCTGTTCAGCGTCAGCGCACTCGCCCCGACGCTGAGCCCGTCCGTGTCCCTGTCGGATGCCTGCACCGCGTAGCGGAACGTCAAGCTGTCCGTTCCCGAACCGGAGGCGTACGAAGCCTGCCGCGTCTCCGTGCCGATCACCAGCGCCAGCTGCGGCGCGCCGTTCACCGTCACCGGCCGCGTGAACGTCACCGCCACCTCGATGGTCTCGCCCAGCCCGTACGTGCTGCCGCTCGAAGGAGTGCTCGCGATCGCCGCGCCGCTCACCGCCGACGCCGTCAACGTCCCGCCCGCCACCTTGTGGCTGGAGCTGTTCTCGACCGCGTTCGCGCCCAAACCCAGCAGCGCGTCCAACGTCCCGCCCGCCACGTCGATCGTCCCGCTGTTCAACCCCAGCGCGTCCGCCCCGATGCTGAGCCCGTCGTTGTCCACATCGCCCGAGGCGACCGTGTACCAGAACACAAGCGACGCCGTGCCCGTGCCCGAGACGTAGGACGCCTGCTGCGTCGCCGCGCCGATCCCCAGCACCAGTTGCGGCGTGCCGCTCACGTCCACCGCCTTGTTGAACGTCACCGTCACCTCGATCGTATCGCCGCGCTCGAACGTGTCGCCCACCGCCGGCGCGCCGATCGCCACACCCGTCACCCCCGGCGGCCCCTGGCTGCCGTCCACCTTGTGGTCCCCGTCGTTCGCGATCGCGTTCGTCCCCAGTCCGAGGCTCGCCGCCGTCGCCCCGGCGCGCGCGTCGTTGATCATCCCGCTGTTCAGCGTCAGTGCAGTCGCCCCGACGCTGATTCCGTCCGGGTCCGCGTCGTCCGAGGCGACCGTGTAGCGGAACACCAGCACCGTCGCCGTGCTCGGGCTCGAGGCGTAGGACGCCTGCCGCGTCTCCGTGCCGATCACCAGCGCCAGCTGCGGCGCGCCGCTCACCGTCACCGGCCGCGTGAACGTCACCGCCACCTCAATCTGTTCGCTCGGACCGTACGTGCTGCCGCTCGCTGGGCTGCTCGCGATCGACGCGCCGCTCACCGCCGCCGCCGTGAACGTCCCGCCCGCCACCTTGTGGCTCCCGCTGTTCTCGATCGCGTTCGTACCCAGCCCCAGCAGAGCATCCAACGTGCCGCCGGCTACATCGATCTCCCCGCTGTTCAGCGACAGCGCGTCCGCCGCGATGCTGATCCCGTCCGGGTCCGCGTCGCCCGAGGCGACCGTGTAGCGGAACACCAGCGACGCCGTGCCCGTGCCCGAGGCGTAGCTCGCCTGCTGCGTCTCCGAGCCGATCCCGAGCGCCAACTGCGGCGTGCCGCCCACGTCCACCGCCTTGTTGAACGTCACCGTCGCCTCGATCGCCTCGCCCCGCTCGAAGGTGTCGTCCACCACCGGCGCGCCGATCGCCACCCCCGTCACCCCCGGCGGCCCCAGGCTGCCGTCCACCCTGTGATCCCCGTCGTTCGCGATCGCGTTCGTCCCCAGTCCGAGGCTCGCCGCACCCCCCCCACTGCGTGCGTCGTTGATCGTTCCGCTGTTCAACCCCAGCGCGGTCGCCCCGACGCTGAGCCCGTTCGCGTCGCTGTCCGTCGCCATCACGGCGTAGCGGAACGCCAGGACCGTCGCCGTGCTGGAGCTCGAGGCGTAGCTCGCCTGCCGCGTCTCCGTGCCGATCACCAGCGCCAGCTGCGGCGCGCCGCTCACCGTCACCGGCCGCGTGAACGTCACCGCCACCTCAATCTGTTCGCTCGGACCGTACGTGCTGCCGCTCGAAGGGCTGCTCGTAATCGACGCGCCGCTCACCGCCGCCGCCGTGAATGTCCCGCCCGCCACCTTGTGGCTCCCGCTGTTCTCGATCGCGTTCGCGCCCAGTCCCAGCAGCGCATCGGTCGTCCCGCCCGCCACATCGATCGTCCCGCTGTTCAACCCCAGCGCGTTCGCCCCGACGCTGAGCCCGTCGTTGTCCGCGTCGCCCGACACCACCGTGTAGCGGAAGACCAGCGATGCCGTGCCCGTGCCCGAGGCGTAGGACGCCTGCCGCGTCTCCGTGCCGATCACCAGCGCCAGCTGCGGCGTGCCGCTCACGTCCACCGCCTTGTTGAACGTCACCGTCACCTCGATCGCCTCGCCACGCTCGAACGTGTCGCCCACCGTCGGCGCGCCGATCGCCACCCCCGTCACCCCCGGCGGCCCCTGGCTGCCGTCCACCCTGTGATCCCCGTCGTTCGCGATCGCGTTCGTGCCCAGTCCGAGGCTCGCCGCCGTCGCCCCGGCGCGCGCGTCGTTGATCGTCCCGCTGTTCAGCCCCAGCGCACTCGCTCCGACGCTGATTCCGTCCGCGTCGCGGTCCGCCGCCTGCACCGTGTAGCGGAAGACCAGGACCGTCGCCGTGCTCGGGCTCAAGGCATAGGCAGCCTGCCGCGTCTCCGTGCCGACTCCCAGCGCCAGCTGCGGCGTGCCCGTCACCGTCACCGCCCGGTTGAACGTCACCCGCACCTCGATCTGCTCGCTCAGACCGTACGTGCTGCCGCTCGCCGGAGTGCTCGCTATCGCCGCGCTGCTCACCGCCGCCGCCGTCAACGTCCCGCCCGCCACCTTGTGGCTCCCGCTGTTCTCAATCGCATTCGCGCCCAGACCCAGCACCGCATTGGTCGTCCCGCCCGCCACATCGATCGTTCCGCTGTTCAGCGTCAGCGCGTCCGCCGCGATGCTGAGCCCATCCGTGTCCGCGTCCGCCTGCACCACCGTGTACCGGAACACCAGCGACGCCGTGCCCGTGCCCGAGGCGTAGGACGCCTGCCGCGTCGCCATGCCGATCCCCAGCGCCAGCTGCGGCGTGCCGCTCACGTCCACCGCCTTGTTGAACGTCACCGTCGCCTCGATCGTATCGCCCCGCTCGAACGTGTCGCCCACCGCCGGCGCGCCGATCGCCACCCCCGTTACCCTCGGCGGCCCCAGGCTGCCGTCCACCTTGTGATCCCCGTCGTCGGTGATCGCGTTCGTACCCAGCGCCAGCACCGCGGCGGTCCCGGCACCGCTCTGGACTGTTCCGCCGTTCAGCCCCAGCGCGCTCCCGCCTATGCTGATGCCGTCCGTGTCCGTGTCTGTCGTGGACACCGCGTACTCGAACGTCAAGCTCTTGGTGTCGCTTCCGCTCGCGTAGGCTGCTTGCACGGTCCCGGCGCCCATCCCCAGCGCCAGCTGCGGCGTCCCCATGACTGTAACCGGGATCTGGAAGCCCACCGTCACCGTGATCGTCTCGCCCGCGCCGTAGGTGTCCCCGCTGGCCGGCGAGCTGGTGACCGCCACCGCGTTGACGGCGGGCACCGTCGCCGCACCGTTGACCTTGTGGCCGTCCTCGTTGGAAACAGCGTAGATGCCGAGTCCCAAATCCGCGGCGAGCGCCAGCTCGTCCTTAATCATCTCGGGGTTGGTATATGCCAGCGCGTCGGACCTCACGCTGATCCCGTTGTTGTCTGTGTCGGTAGCCGCAACCACGTAGCCGAACGTCAATTCGTCGGTCCCGCTGCCGCCCGCGTAGGCCGCTTGCCGGATCAAACTGCCAACGCCGAGCCTGAGCTGCGGCGTACCCGTCACCAACACGGGGATATGGAAGCCGACTCGAACCGTAATGGTCTCGCCCGCGCCGTACGTGTCCCCGCTGGCGGGCGACGTGACGATCGACACTGTGTTCACGTAGGCCCGCTCCCTTGTGCGGTTGACCTTTTGGGAGTCCCTGTTGGAAATGGCGTGGATGCCGAGGCCTAGCACCGCGTTAACGCTTCCAATGCGGATCGTGCCGCTGTTGAGCGACAGCGCATTGACCCCGATGCTGATCCCGTCGCGGTCGTAGTCGGATATCTGCACCGTGTACCGGAATGTCAGGATGGTGGTCCCGCTGCCGCTCGCGTATGCAGCTTGCCGCGTCGCGTGCCCGATCGTCAGCGCCAGCTGCGGCGTGCCCGTCACGGTCACGTCCTTGGTGAAGAATATCCGCGCGGAGATCGTCTCGCCCGCGTTGTAGCCGTAGGTCGAGACGGTGGGCGCGCTGTTGAAGTCGACGGCCGACACCGAGGGGAACGACGCCCGGTTGTCGGTCTTGCCGTCCACCCTGTGGCTGGACGCGTCTGGGATCTTGTACACGTTCTCATCCAGGACGGCGTCGGCGCCTCCCGAGTCAACGATCCTGTTGATTGAGGTGCGCCACACCGCTCCTTCTTCGACTCCGATCCCGTTGGTGTCCTCGTCGTCGGCCGTCACCGTGTAGCTGAACGTCAACCGACGCGCCATCACATGGAGGCCGTGCACCTCGGTGCCGGAGCTGCCGGTGTAGAGTGCCCTGCGTCTGTTCGTTCCCACGTCAATCAATATCGCCGGGGTTCCGGTCACCCTTACGGGGAGGTTGAACTCCGCGGTCGCGGTAATCGTCTCGCCCAGCCCGTAGGTGTTTCCCACTCCCGGGAGGCTCGTGAAGGCGAGCTTGACCAACCGAGCGTCGATACGGTTGCCTCCGTTCACCTTGTGGCTCGATGCGGCGGAAATGGCGTGACTGCCCAAGCCCAGTGCCGCGGGGGTTCCCGCCTCGCTCCGGATCGTCCCGCCGCTGCGCACCGAGAGGGCGCTCGCCCCGATCTCGATCCCGTCGGTGTCCTCGTCGTCCGCCACCACCGTGTACCGGAAGGTCAGCGACGCGGTGCCCGTCCCCGAGGCATACGCTGCCTGCCGAGTCTCGCTTCCGATCGTCAGCGCCAACTCCGGCGTGCCCGTAACCCGCACCGGAATGGTGAACTGGAGATCAACATAGATGATCTCATTCGCCTTGTACGTGCTGGATGCTTGCGGCAAGCTCGTGATCGACACCGCGCTCACCGCAGGCACGGTCGCCCGCCCGTCCACTTTGTGAGCTGGCGCATTGGAGATGGCGTGGCTGCCCAAGCCCCGCGCCGCATCGACTCCCGCCCCGCTCTGCATGGTGCCGCCGGAGAGCGCCAAGCCGGTCGCCGGCACGCTGATCCCGTCGGTGTCGGCGTCCGTCGACTTGGTCACGTAGGTGAAGACGAGGGATCGAGTGCCGCTGCCGCTGGAGTAGCGGGCGGTCGGCGTCTTGGTTCCGATCCCCAGCGCGAGCGTGGGCGTGCCGGTCACCGTCACCGGCAGAGTGAAGTCCACTTGGACGGAGATCGTCTCGCCCGCGCCGTAGGTGTTCCCGCTTGCGGGCGACGTGACGATCGACACTGCGTTAACGACGGGCGCCGTGGCCGGGCCGTCCACCTTGTGGCTGCTCGCGTCGGTGACGGCGTGACTGCCCAGCCCCAGCGCGGCGTTCGCCGACGTCGCGGTCTTGATTGTCCCGTTGTTGAGCAACAACGCCGATGAGACAACGCTGATCCCGTTGTTGTCCTCGTCGGTGGCCGCCACCTCGTAGCTGAACGTCAGCGTGCCGGTTCCGCTCCCGCTGGCGTAAGCGGCCTGCCGCGTCGCGCTCCCGATGCCCAGTGCCAGCTGCGGCGTGCCCGTCACGGTCACGGAGGCGCTGAACCCAACCTGGACGCTGATCGTTTCGCCCGCCTTGTAGGTGTCGCCGCTGGCCGGCGCGCTGGAGATGGAGACCGAGTTCACGGTGGCGGTGGCCACGCTGCCGTTCACCCTGTGGTTCGTCGAGTTCGTGATCGCGTTCGTGCTTAGGCTCGCCGCCACCATTGCGTCGCGCGCATCGTTGATCGCCCCGCTGTTCAGCGACAGCGCGGTCGCCCCGACGCTGATCCCATCGCTGTCGCGGTCGGATGCCTGCACCGTGTACCGGAAGGTCAGGCTGTCCGTGCCCGTGCCCGAGGCGTAGGCAGCCTGGCGGGTCGCCGAGTCGATTCCAAGCGCCAGCTGCGGCATACCGCTCACGGTCACCGACCGCGTGAACGTCACCGCCACCTCGATCCGCTCGCCCTGCCCGTACGTGTTTCCGCTGCCCGGGCTGCTCGTTATCGCCACGCCGCTCGCCACGGCCCCCGTGAACGTCCCGCCCGCCACCTTGTGGCTCCCGCTGTTCTCAATGGCGTTCGTGCCCAGACCCAACAGAGCGTCGGTGGTCCCGCCAGCCACCTCGATCGTCCCACTGTTCAGCGACAGCGCGTTTGCCGCGATGCTGAGCCCGTCGTTGTCCGTATCCGCCGACACCACCGTGTAGCGGAACACCAGCGATGCCGTCCCCGTGCCCGAGGCGTAGGACGCCTGCCGCGTCTGCGCGCCGATCCCCAGCGCCAGCTGCGGTGTGCCGTCCACGTCCACCGCCCTGTTGAAGGTCACCGTGACCTCGATCCGCTCGCCCCGCTCGAACGTGCTGCTCACCTCGGGCAGACCGACGGTCACGCCCGTCACCCCCAGCGGCTCCTGGGCACCGTCCACCCTGTGGTCCCCGTCGTTGGTGATCGCGTTCGTACCCAGCCCCAGGCTCGCCGCAACCGCCGCGTCGCGAGCGTCGTTGATCGCCCCGCTGTTCAGCCCCAGTGCGGTCGCCCCGACGCTGAGCCCGTCCGTGTCGCGGTCGGATACCTGCACCGTGTACCGGAACGTCAAGCTGTCCGTTCCCGTGCCCGAGGCGTAGGCGGCTTGGCGGGTCTCCGAGCCAATTCCCAGCGCCAGCTGCGGCGCACCGCTCACGGTCACGGGCCGCGTGAACGTCACTGCCACCTCGATGCGCTCGCTCGAACTGTATGTGCTGCTGGCCGCCGGAGTGCTCGCGATCACCACGCCGCTCACCGCCGACGCCGTGAACGTCCCGCCCGCCACCTTGCGGCTAGGTATGTTTCTTCTCGAGTGAGCCCGCAGCGACAGCACCGCGTCGGTAGTCCCGCTTGCCACATCGATCGTCCCGCTGTTCAGCGACAGCGCGTTCGCCGCGATGCCGAGCCCGTCCGTGTCCGCGTCGCCCGAGGCAACCGTGTACCGGAACACCAGCGACGCCGTGCCAGTGCCCGAGGCGTAGGACGCCTGCCGCGTCGCCGAGCCGATCCCCAGCGCCAGCTGCGGCGTGCCGCTCACGTCCACCGCCTTGTTGAACGTCACCGTGACCTCGATCGTCTCGCCACGCTCGAACGTGTCGCCCACGACCGGGGACCCGATCGCCACGCCCGTCACCCCCGGCGGTCCCTGGCTGCCGTCCACCCTGTGGCTGGAGCTGTTCGTGATCGCGTTGGTCCCCAGCCCCAGGCTCGCCGCCGTCGTCCCATCGCTCACATCGTTGATCGTCCCGCTGTTCAACCCCAGCGCGGTCCCCCCGACGCTGAGCCCGTCGTTGTCGCTGTCCGCCGCCACTACGGCGTAGCGGAACGTCAGGCTGTCCGTACCCGTGCCCGAGGCGTAGTCCGCCTGGCGGGTCGCCGTCCCGATTCCCAGCGCCAGTTGCGGCGTGCCGCTCACGGTCACGGGCCGCGTAAACGTCACCCCCACCTCGATCCACTCGCCCAGCCTGTACGTGCTGCTGCTCGCCGGGCTGCTCGCGATCGCCGCGCCGCTCACCGCCGCAGCCGTGAACGTCCCGCCCGCCACCTTGTGGCTCCCGCTGTTCTCGACCGCGTTCGTGCCCAGCCCCAGCAGCGCATCGTCCAACGCCACGCCTGCCACCTCGATCCTACCGCCGTTCAGCCCCAGTGCGTTCGCCCCGATGCTGAGCCCATCCGTGTCCGCGTCCGCCCGCATCACCGTGTACCGGAACACCAGCGACGCCGTTCCCGTGCCCGAGGCGTAGGACGCCTGCCGCGTCTGCGTGCCAATCCCCAGCCCCAGCTGCGGCGCACCGCCCACGTCCACCGCCTGGTTGAACGTCACCGTCACCTCGATCGTCTCGCCACGCTCGAACGTGTCTCCCACCACCGGCGAGCCGATCGCCACCCCCGTCACCCCCGGCGACCCCAGGCTGCCGTCCACCTTGTGGCCCGAGCTGTTCGTGATCGCGTTCGTGCCCAGTCCGAGGCTCGCCGCCGCCGTTCCGTCGGACACACGGATCACCCCGCTCAGCGCGTCCGTCGCGATGCTGATCCCGTCCGCGTCCGCGTCCGTCCGCCCCACCATGTAACGGAACACCAGCGACGTCGTGCCCGTGCCCGAGAGATAGTCCGCCTGCGTCACCGCGCCGATCCCCAACGCCAGCTGCGGCGTGCCGCTCACGTCCACCGCCTTGTTGAACGTCACCGTCACCTCGATCGTGTCGCCCCACTCGTACGTATCGCCCGCAGTCGGCGAGTTGAGCGCCACGCCCGTCACCTTCGGCAGCCCCTGGCTGCCGTCCACCTTGTGATCCCAGTCATTGACGATCTGGTGCGTACCCAGCGGCACCACCCCCTGTCTCTGCGTGTGCCGCCAATCCCGTATCAGAAGCAAGTCCGTGACGCTGATCCCGTTCGTGTCGCTGTCGTCCGCCCGCACCTCGTAGTGGAACGTATGGATCCTGTGGGAGTAGTCGGAGTGCGACCATTCCGCTCGGCGCGCCACCCCGGTAAGCAGATCCACCCCGAAAACCAGCTCCATCGCCGACCCCGCGTGCAAAACCGCGGGCTGCACGAGCGTCACCGCCACCTCGATCCGCTCGCCCTGCCCGTACGTGCCGCCGCTCGAAGGGCTGCTCGTAATAGCCACATCGCTTACCCGCGGGTCCGGCCACAACGAGCCGTCCACCTTGTGGCCGGAGCTGTTCGTGATCGCGTTCGCGCCCAGATCCAGCCGCGCGTCGACGGTCCCGCCGGCCGCAACGATCGCCTGGGACACGCTAGAAAAAAAGTACGTCAGCGCGTCCGCCCCGATGCTGATCCCATTGGTGTCGCGGTCGCCTCTGAAGACCCCCCCGCGATAATGGCCGCTCACACGGTAGCTGAACACCAGCGACGTCGTGCCAGTGCCCGAGGCGTAATACGCGTTCCTACCCGTGCCGATCCCCAGTGCCAACGCCGGCTGGCCGGTGACGTCCACCGCCTGGTTGAACGTCACCGTGACCTCGATCAGCTCCCTACCCACGAACGTGTCGCCCACCGCCGGCGAACCGATTGCCACGCCCGTCACCACCGGCGGCCCCCGGCTGCCGTCCACCTTGTGGCTCCCGCTGTTCTCGATCGCGTTCGCGCCCAGCCCCAGGGCCGCGTGCGCTCTCCTCACATCCGAAATGTACGCGCCGTTCAGCGACAGCGCGTCCGCCCCGATGCTGAGCCCGTCGCCGTCCGTGTCCGCCGCCACTACGGCGTAGCGGAACACCAGCGACACCGTGCCCGTGCCCGAGGCGTAGTCCGCCTGCCGCGTCTGCGTGCCGATCCCCAGTGCCAGCTGCGGCGTGCCGTTCGCGACCTCCACCCACCTGTCGAACGTCACCGTGACCTCGATCGTCTCGCCCAGCTCGAACGTGTCGCCCACCGCCGGCGAGCCGATCGCCACGCCGGTCACGATCGCCGGGCCCAGAAAACTCACCTTGTGATTCCCGTCGTTGGTGATCGCGTGCGTACCCAGCCCCAGGGCCGCTGCCATCGCGTCCCGCGCGTCGTTGATCGTACCGCTGTTCAGCCCCAGCGCACTCGCCCCGACGCTGATCCCGTCCGTGTCGCGGTCGGATGGCTGCACCGTGTACTGGAACGTCAAGCTGTCAGTTCCCGTGCCCGTGGCGTAGGACGCCTGGCGGGTCGCCGTCCCGATTCCCAGCGCCAGCTGCGGCGCACCGCTCACGGTCACCGGCCGCGTGAACGTCACCCCCACCTCGATCTGTTCGCCCGGACCGTACTCGCTACCGCTCGCCGGAGTGCTCACGATCGCCGCTCCGTTCACCGCCGCCGCCGTGAACGTCCCGCCCGCCACCTTGTGGCTCCCGCTGTTCTCGATCGCGTTCGCGCCCAGCCCCAGCAACGCATCGATCGTCCCGCCCGCCACGTCGATCGTCCCGCTGTTCAACCCCAGCGCGTCCGCCGCGATGCTGAGCCCGTCGTTGTCCGCGTCGCCCGACACCACCGTGTAGCGGAACACAAGCGACGCCATCCCCGTGCCCGAGGCGTAGGACGCCTGCCGCGTCTGCGTGCCGATCCCCAGCGCCAACTGCGGCGTGCCGCTCACCTCCACCGTCTTGTTGAACGTCACCGTGACCTCGATCGTCTCGCCCCGCTCGTACGTGTCGCCCACAGTTGGCGAGTTCAGCGTTACGCCCGTCACCCCCGGCGATCCCTGGCTGCCGTCCACCCTGTGATCCCCGTCGTCGGTGATCGCGTTCGTGCCCAGCCCCAGGCTTGCCACCGCCGCGTATCGCGCGTCCTTGATCGTTCCGCTGTTCAGCGTCAGCGCACTCGCCCCGACGCTGAGCCCGTCCGCGTCGCTGTCCGCCACCACCACGGCGTAGCGGAACGTCAGGCTGTCCGTACCCGTGCCCGAGACGTAGTTCGCTTGGCGCGTCTCAGTGCCAATTCCCAGCGCCAGCTGCGGCGTGCCGCTCACGGTCACCGGCCGCGTGAACGTCACCCCCACCTCGATCTGTTCGCTCGGACCGTACGTGCTGCCGCTCGCCGGAGTGCTCGCGATCGCCGCGCCGCTCACCGCTGCCGCTGTCAACGTACTGCCCGCCACCTTGCGGCTAGGTATGTTTCTTCTCAAGTTAACCCCAGCCCACAGCGACAGCACCGCGTCGGTAGTCCCGCCGGCCACATCGATCGTCCCGCCGTTCAGCGCCAACGCGTCCCACCCGATGCTGAGCCCGTCGTTGTCCGTATCCGCCGCCGCCACCGTATACTGGAACACCAGCGCCCGCGTACCCGTGCCCGAGGCGTAGTCCGCCTGCCGCGTCGCCGTGCCGATCTCCAGCGCCAGCTGCGGCGTGCCGCGCACGTCCACCGCCTCGTTGAACCTCACCGTGGCCTCGATCGTGTCGCCACGCTCGAACGTGTCCCCCACGACCGGCGAGCCGATCTGCACGCCCGTCACGCTCGGCAGCCCTCGGCTACCGTCCACCCTTGTGTCCGAACCTTCGAAGACGCTGTTGGAATATCTTACTACTGGAATACGTTCCCCGTGAAATCCGATATAAACGCCGCTCAGCGGGTTGTCACCATACCCCAACGGGAAGTTGATCCCATCCGTGCCGCTGTCGTCCGCCGCCTGCACCGTGTAGCGGAACTCCAACCCCGTCCCCGAACTCGAGAAGTACCAAGCACTCCGTCTAGCCGACAAGCTACCCGACAAGCCGAGCCTTATCCGCACAGACAATCTATGGTCACGCAGCACCGTCACCGGCCGCGAGAAGGTCACCCGGACAACGATCTCCTCGCCAGACACGTACGTGCTGCCGTCCGAAGGAACGCTCGTAAAAAACACTCGCGTTACGAACGGCCTGTTGTACGTTCCGCCCTTCACCTTGTGGCTCCTGCGGTCCGAGATCGCGTTCGCGCCCAGACCCAGCACCGCGTCCAGTGTTCCGCCGGCCACATCAATCGTGCCGCCGTTCAGCGTCAGCGCGTCCGCCGCGATGCTGAGCCCGTCCGCGTCGCTGTCCGCCGCCTGCACCACGTAGCGGAACGTCAGGCTGGCCGTCCCCGTGCCCGAGACATAGTTCGCTTGGCGCGTCGCCGTGCCGATCCCCAGCGCCAGCTGCGGCGTGCCGCCCACGTCCACTGCCGTGTTGAAGTCCACTCTCACCCAGATGGAGTCCGCCCGCTGGAAGAATTCCCCATACGGCAAGGGGATCGACGTCCTTGTCACCCTCGGCGGCTCCCGGGCACCGTTCACCCCGTGGCTCCCGTCGTTGGTGATCGCGTTCGTACCCAGCCCCATGTTCGTGCCGTTCACCGTCAGCGCACTCGCCCCGACGCTGAGCCCGTCCGCGTCGCTGTCCGCCGCCTGCACCACGTAGCGGAACGTCAGGCTGGCCGTCCCCGTGCCCGAGAGGTAGGAAGCCTGCCGCGTCGCCGCGCCGATCCCCAGCGCCAGCTGCGTCGTGCCCGTCACCGTCACCGGACGGTTGAACGTCACCGCCACCTCGATCCGCTCGCTCGGACCGTACGTGCTGCCGCTCGCCGGGCTGCTCGTAATAGCCACGCCGTTTACCGCCGTCGTCCACGTCCCGCCTGCCACCTTGTGGCTCCCGCTGTTCTCGATCGCGTTCGCGCCCAGACCCAGCACGACCGTTCCCGTTCCGTCGGACGCACGGAACCTCCCAGTCAGCGCGTCCGCCCCGATGCTGAGCCCGTCGCTGTCCGCGTCCGCCTGCACCACCACGTACCGGAACACCAGCAACGCCTTGCCCGTGCCCGAGGCGTAAGTAGCCTGCCGCGTCGCCGCACCGATCCCCAGTGCCAGCTGCGGCGTACCGCTCACGTCCACCGCCTTGCTGAACGTCACCGTGACCTCGATGGCCTCGCCACGCTCGAACGTGTCGCCCGCGACCGGCAAGCCGATCGCCACGCCCGTCACCCCCGGCGGCCCCTCCCTGCCGTCCACCCTGTGGTTCCCGTCGTTGGTGATCGCGTTCGCCCCCAGTCCCAGGCTCGCCGCCACCGTCGCGTCCCGCGCATCCTTGATCGTCCCGCTGTTCAACCCCAGCGCGGCGGCCGCGACGCTGATCCCGTCCCTGTCTCTGTCCGCCGCCCGCACCGTGTAGCGGAACGTCAGGTGGCGCGTACCCGTGCCCGAGACATAGTTCGCTTGGCGCGTCGCCGTGCCAATTCCCAACGCCAGCTGCGGCGTGCCGCTCACCATCACCGGGAGGTTGAACGTTACAGTCACCTCAATCTGTTCGTCCGCCTCGTACGTGCTGCCGCTCGCCGGGCTGCTCGTAACAGCCACGCCGTTCGCCGCCGGCACCGTGAACGTCCCGCCCGCCACCTTCAGGCCGGTGCTCTCGACCGCGTTCCTGCCCAGACCCAACAACGCGTCGGTGGTCCCGCCGGCCACATCGATCCTGCCGCCGTTCAGCGTCAGCGCGTCCGCCGCGACGCTGATCCCGTCGTTGTCCGCGTCCGCCTGCACGACCGTGTACGCGAAGATCAGCGACGTCGTGCCCGTGCCCGAGACATAGTTCGCTTGGCGCGTCTCCGTGCCGATCCCCAGCGCCAGCTGCGGCGTGCCGCCCACGTCCACCGCCTTGTTGAATATTATCAGGATCTCGAACCGCTCGCCACGCGTGTAGGTCTCGGGCACCGCTGGCGTGGTAAGAAAAGACATGCCCGGCCACTGCACAGCTGGCGGCCCTGCGTTGCCGTCCACCATGTGGTCCCCGTCGTTGGTGATCGCGTTCGCCCCCAGTCCCAGGCTCGCCGCCACCGTCGCGTCCCGCGCATCCTTGATCGTTCCGCTGTTCAACCCCAGCGCGGTCGCCCCAACGCTGATCCCGTCCGTGTCGCTGTCCGCCGCCGCCACGGCGTAGCGGAACGTCAGGCTGTATGTACCCGTGCCTGAGACATAGTTCGCTTGGCGCGTCTCCGTCCCGATCCTCAGCGCGAGCTGCGGCGTGCCGCTCACCGTCACCGGGAGGTTGAACCCCACCGTGACCTCGATCCGCTCGCTCGGACCGTACGTGCTGCCGCCCGCCGGGCTGCTCGTAACAGCCACGCTGTTCGCCGCCGACGCCGTCAACGTCCCGCCCGCCACCTTGAGGCTGAAGTTGTTCTCGAACGCGTTCGCGCCCAGACCCAACAACGCGTCGGTGGTCCCGCCGGCCACATCGATCCTGCCGCCGTTCAGCGTCAGCGCGTCCGCCGCGATGCTGATCCCGTCGTTGTCCGCGTCCGCCTGCACGACCGTGTACGCGAAGACCAGCGACGTCGTGCCCGTGCCCGAGACATAGTTCGCTTGGCGCGTCGCCGTGCCAATCCCCAGCGCCAGCTGCGGCGTGCCGCCCACGTCCACCGCCTTGTTGAACGGTACCGTCACCTCGATCGTCTCGCCCCGCTCGTACGTGTCGCCCACCCTTGACCCAAGGACACTCATGCCCGCTGTCACCCCCGGCGGCCCCTGGCTGCCGTCCACCCTGTGGCCAGAGCTGTTCGTGATCGCGTTCGCGCCCAGACCCAGGCTCACCGCCCTCGTCCCGTCGCGCGCGTCGTTGATCGTCCCGCCGTTCAACCCTAGCGCGTCCGCCCCGACGCTGATCCCGTCCGCGTCGCTGCCCGCCGCCTGCACTCTGTACCGGAACGTCAGGCTGTCCGTGCCGGTGCCCGTGGCGTAGTCCGCTTGGCGCGTCTCCGTGCCAATTCCCAGCGCCAGCTGCGGCGTGCCGCTCACGTTCACCGCCCTGTTGAACGTCACCGCCACCTCGATCTGTTCGCTCAACCCGTACGTGCTGCCGCTCGTCGGGCGGCTCGTAATGGCCACGCCGCTTAGCGCCACCGTCAACGTCCCGCCCGCCACCTTGTGGCTCCCGCTGTTCTCGATCGCGTTCGCGCCCAGACCCAGCACCGCGTCCCGCGTTCCGCTGGCCACATCGATCGTCCCGCTGTTCAGCGACAGCGCGTTCGCCCCGATGCTGAGCCCGTCGCTGTCCGCGTCCACCGCCACCACCACGTACCGGAATACCAGCGATGCCGTGCCCGTGCCGGAGGCGTAGGACGCCTGCCGCGTCTGCGAGCCGATCTCCAGTGCGAGCTGCGGCGTGCCGCTCACGTCCACCGCCTTGTTGAACGTCACCGTGACCTCGATGGCGTCGCCACGCTCGAACGTGTCGCCCACCACCGGCGAGCCGATCGCCACGCCCGTCACCCTAGGCGACCCCCGGCTACCGTCCACCTTGTGGGTGGCGGTGGGCAGGATTACGTTCGTGCTCAGATCCAGGCTCGCCGCCACCATCGCGTCCCGCGCATCGTTGATCATCCCGCTGTTCAGCCCCAGCGCACTCGCCCCGACTCTGATCCCGATGCTAGCGCGGTCGGCGAACTGCACCGCGTACCGGAACGTCAGGCTGTCCGTATCCGTGCCCGAGGCGTAGGCAGCCTGCTGCGTCGCCGTGCCGATACCCAGCGCCAGCTGCGGCGTGCCGCGCACCTCCACCGCCCTGTTGAACGTCACCGTTACCTCGATCGTGTCGCCCAACACGTACGTGCCGAGCACGCCGTCGAATGGAGTGCTCGCTATCGCCACGCCGCTTACCGCTGACGCCGTCAACGTTCCGCCCGCCACCTTGTGGCTCCCGCTGTCCGAGATCGCGGTCTGGACCAGACCCAGCAACGCGTCCCGCGTTCCGCCCGCCACATCGATCGTCCCGCCGTTCAGCGACAGCGCGTCTGCCCCGATGCTGATCCCGTCGCTGTCCGCGTCCGTTTGCGCCACCGTGTACCGGAATACCAGAGACGCCGTGCCCGTGCCCGAGGTGTAGGACGCCTGCCGCGTCTCCGTGCCGATCACCAGCGCCAGCTGCGGCGTGCCGCGCACGTCCACCGCCCTGTTGAACGTCAACGTGACCTCGATCGTCTCGCCCCGCTCGAACGTGTCCCCCACCACCGGTGAGCCAATCGACACGCCCGTCACCCCCACATCCAGAACCTGGCTTGCCGCCGTCCACCATGTGGCCGAGCTGTTCTCAAGCGCGTTCGTGCTCAGCCCCAGGCTCGCCGCAGCCGTCGCGTCGCGAGCGTCGTTGATCGTCCCGCTGTCAGCCCGAGCGCGTTCGCCTGGGGTAACCGCCAGGGAGAGGGAGGCAAGAACAAGCACCATCGCCCAGCGAGCCACGCACCGGCCATCCTGCCCGGTGCGGGCACCCGTCCTCGCGGAGCCCGCCAAGCCCGATGGCACTATGCACCAGCGACCGGGGGGGGGGGGGGGAGCTTTGGCATCAAGCATCTATAGTGGTACATGCCTCCCACCGCCAGCATCGGCCAGGGCGGCGCACTGAAGGGAGTGGATCTTCGCTACGTGGACGGCGACAGGCATCGGGACCGTTCCCCGCCTTGGTGATCATCCGCGAATGGAACGGGTTGCAGGACCGGGTCCGGCAGCTGGCCGACGACTTCGCTGCCGAAAGCTACGCGACCCTCGCGGCGGACCTCTTCCTGGGGCGCCCGCGACCGGATCAGTCGGCGCGGGCACAGAGGTCGTCCAGCAGGCTCCTGCACGACCGCTCCAAGATGCGATAAACCTCCTCGAAGCCGTCGGGTCCGCCGTAGTAGGGATCGGGCACGTCGGGGCTGTCCGCGTCCGTGTCGTAGTCGCGCATCAGGACGATCTCCGCCCTGCCCTTCCGTCCCCGCAACCGCTCCAGCGACCGTTGGTTGCTCCGGTCCATGGCGACGACCACGCCGGGCTCATGCACGTCCCGCTGCGAGACCTGCCGAGCCCGTCCAGTCAGCCGCACCCCGTGGGCGGCCGCCACGGCGATGGAACGGCGATCGGCCCGCTCCCCTACGTGGTAGCCGGCAGTCCCCGCGGAATCGACGCGGAACCGGCCGCCCAGCTCACGCGTCTCGGCCATGCCGGCGAAGATCCCCTCCGCCAGCGGCGACCGGCAGATGTTCCCGAGGCAGACGAAGAGAACCGAGGTGGAATCGGAGGGACGTGAGTCGTTCATCGTCCGGTGACTACTCCGGTCGCGCACGGCTCCTGATCCACTCCCGATGCAACAGCCATGCGAGGCCAGCGATGGGGAACGCAACCCCCGCTGGGACGGTTGCCAGATCGCTGACCAAATTGACCAGTGATCGGACGTCTCTCCAGCCGAAAACGATCATCGCGAGCGCGGCCGTTACCAATCGCGCGCCCGCATACGCGAAGGATAGCGATTCGCAATATTCTCGGCATGAACTGCCTTGGCGTCCCAAGATGCCAGCCGCTGCTCTCGGACCTGTTCGGCTTCCTGGAGGCCACTGTCTGGCGCATCCAAGCTGCGAGCGGCATCTGGCACCAGCGCCACCTAGTCGTCACTGTCCTGCACGGTTCTGTCTCGCATATTCCTTGTATTGTCGCTGCCAGAGAACGTCTTGTACGCCTCCCACACTTGATGGAGAACACCCGCAACCCGACCGTCTGGTTGGACCTCGGGAATCAGGAAGTGACGGGTCTCGAAGTCGTAGTGAGCGGACCACTGCCGAATCGGCATCCAGCCGCAGTGCTTGAACTCGTGGTAGAGGTTGGGAACCACAGGACCGTACTTCCACGCCTCGATCCTGTCGCGAAACAGCGGGCGGTCCAGAATCTCCCAGCACCATCCGTAGGCGACGTACACCAACTTCTGCAACTTGAGGTGCGTGATCTCCCTCCGTTCCTTCTTGCCCCGTCGAAGGAAGTAGTTGGCGACATGGCTCGCGGTGTAGGGAAAAGGCTGGCGCTCCGACACGTGGTCCTCCTCTTGCGGGCCGTCGGGGTAAGCCGTCGAGTCGCTGGATTGGCTCACGCACGTCGGCACAGTCCACCGACTGGCCAAGCCAGCATCGTAGCGCCAGCCCAGACGCCGGGCAACACCCAGGGGAACGTGTCGCGTGCTCCGTGAACACACGCGCGTCCGGTTCACCTGGCGCCCCGGTTCAGCACCGCCCCCCGCTTCCGTTAGCTTTCGCCGATGACCGAATCCACTACGTTCTCCGCCCTTGAGCTCTCCGAGCTGCGGCTGGCCGCCGTCGAGACCCTGGGCTGGACCGAGCCCACCCCCGTTCAGCGGCAGACCGTCCCCCTCGTGCTGGAGCGGCGGGACGTCGTGGGCATCGCTCGGACGGGCACCGGGAAGACGGGTGCGTTCATGCTTCCCGCGCTGGACATGGTGCGCGCCGGCGGGGGGTTGCAGGTGCTGGTTCTCTGTCCCACGCGGGAGCTGGCTCACCAAGTGCAGGAGGACACGGTCGCCTTCGCCAGGGGATCCAGCCTGCGCGCGACGGTGATCTGCGGCGGGGTCGGCTATCAGCCCCAGTTGGACGCGCTGGCCAGAGGCGACGAGATCGTCGTGGCGACTCCAGGGCGGCTGATCGACCTCAAGAAGCGCGGGAAGGCGAAGCTCACCGGCGTCCGCATCCTGATCCTCGACGAGGCGGATCGGATGCTGGACATGGGCTTCCGACCGCAGATCGAGGAGGTCGCGCGGGGGCTCGGCGCCCGGCCCCAGACGCTGCTCTTCTCGGCGACGATGCCCAACGGCGTCCACGACTTGGCGCTGCGCATGACCAAGGACCCGGCGTGGGTGGAGGTCAGCCCGTCGGGCACGATGGCGCAGGGCATCTCGGAGATCGCGTACTCGGTGCGGCCCGACAAGAAGCCCGGCCTGCTGGTCCACCTCATGCAGCAGCCCGGCTGGGAGCAGGTGCTGGTGTTCACTCGCACCAAGCGGGGGGCCGACGCCCTCAGGTCGCGGCTGGACAAGGCCCGGGTGTCGTGCGACGTGATCCACGGCGACCGGCAGATGCGGGAGCGGGGCCGGGCGCTGGACCGCTTCACCGAGGGCAAGGTGCGGGTTCTGGTCGCCACCGACATCGCCCAGCGGGGGCTGGACATCGAGGGCATCTCCCATGTGGTCAACTACGACGTGCCGATGGATCCCGGGGACTACATCCACCGGATCGGACGCACAGGGAGGGCCGGAGCGACGGGCGTTGCGGTGACCTTCGTCACTGCGTCCGACCTGGGTGCCTTTCGCACGCTGGAGTACCAGCTGGAGCGCCGGCTGGAGAAGGTCCACCACCCCGACTTCGATTTCGCGGGGGGCATCGTGCAGGAACGGCCGGAAGCCGAGGCGCCGCGTTCTCGTTCCGGACGGGGGATGGGCAGCAAGGCCGGCGAAGCGCTGGACCCGGAGGAGCTGGCCGCCCTCCTCGCCCACGGCTAGCGAGAGCCGGCGGGCTGGAGCCACCCAACCAGCACCAACGAGAAGGCGATCCTCGAATGATCCTCCGACGATACGGGCGTGCGTTCCACAGCGTGGAGCCCAACTTCAACCCCACTGGAATCACCGAGATCGGATTCCGGCGGGATCGGCGGTTCTCGTGCTCCGCCGACGAGTTCGAGGGCGGATGGGAGCGGGTCGAAGAGGCTGAACTGCGGGCCGACGCCGACGGCGAAGTCCAGCGGGATGCGGAACGGGCGCTGCTGCGGCGACTGGGCAAGGCGTTGGGCGACAAGGGCTCGGCGCTGGCGGAGGGCGACGTGCTGGTGGTCGAGAGCGGACGGGACGACTGGCCGAAGACGCGGGAGCGCAAAGAGGTGGTCGCGGAAAGGCTGGACAACCGCTTCCACTTCCACTGGTGGGTCGAGCCGCCGCTGAGGGTGGCGGTCTACCGGCGGCGTTGACTACGCGCCTCTGCTGCATCGAGGGTTGCGGGCAGCCGCACGACGCTCGGGGCTGGTGCAGCATCCACTACTCGCGATGGCACCGCACGGGCTCGCCCGACGGCCCCCTCTCCTTTTCCAGCATCCAGGCGGCCCGGGAACGGATCGCAGACGGGATCGTGGCGACGGGGTGTCCGCGCTCCTTCGGACTGGAGACGCGAACCGGCGCGCGAGTCCGCTTCAAGCCCGAGTTTCGGCAGCGGACCGGTTCCTTCAAGGATCGAGGTTCGCTTAACAAGCTGCTGCTCTTCCGCGACGAGGCCCGCCGACGGGGGGTCGTGGCGGCGAGCGCGGGAAACCACGCCCAAGCGCTGGCCTTCCATGCGGCTCGGCTCGGTGTCCCCTGCACCATCGTCATGCCCGAGGGAGCGCCGCTGATCAAGGTCGCGAACACGAAGAGCCACGGCGCGCAGGTCTTCCAGACGGGGCGGACGCTGTCGGACGGGCTGAAGGAGGTGGACCGGATCGTCGCCGAGGACGGGGCGGTGCCGGTTCACGCCTTCGACGACTTGGC
The DNA here is from genome assembly GCA_958296005.1 of Longimicrobiales bacterium. Taxonomy (GTDB): domain Bacteria; phylum Gemmatimonadota; class Gemmatimonadetes; order Longimicrobiales; family Gaopeijiaceae; genus CATQHQ01. The sequence continues at coordinate 173,657 of CATQHQ010000002.1, read as the reverse complement.
CGTGATCGCCGGTCAAGGAACGACAGCGCTGGAGATCGTCGAGCAGGTACCGGAGGTGTCCACGATCGTGGTGCCCGTGGGCGGCGGCGGGATGATCTCGGGGATCGCGGTGGCGGCGAAGGCGTTGCGGCCCGGGGTGCGGGTTGTGGGCGTGGAGGCAGCGGCGTCACCGGGGGCCGCCGAGTCGTTGCAGGCGGGGGAGCCTGTCCACGTGGAGAGCGCCGACACCCTGGCCGACGGGATCGCCGTGAAGCGGATCGGCGGGTTGGCCTACCCGTTCCTGGAGTCGTTGGTGGACGACGTGGTGCTCGTCTCCGAGCGGGAGATCGCCGACGCCGTGTTCTTCCTGCTGGAGCAGGAGAAGGTGGTGGTGGAGGGAGCCGGGGCGACGCCCGTGGCCGCCTTGCTGGAGGGGAAGGTGGCGGTGGCGCCGGGAGAGACGGTCGTGTGCGTGCTGTCGGGCGGCAACATCGACGTGAACATCATCTCGCGCATCATCGACCGAGGGCTCCGGGACGACGGACGGCTGGTCCGGCTGCGGGTCGTGGTCCGGGATCGGCCCGGCTCGCTGGCCCAGCTCACGACAGTGGTAGCCGCCGAGGGCGTCAACGTGCTCGACATCCACCATGTGCGGGCGTTCGGCGACGTGTCGGTCGGTGAAGTCGGCATCGAGATCCGCGCCGAGACTCGTGGCCGCGAGCACGCGGCTCGGATGGTGGAGAAGCTGCGTACGCTGGGGCACCGGGTGGAGGAGCGGCCGTAGCGTCTGGCGCGTTCATCCGGTTTCGATCTGCGGTCTGTGGTCCAGTCGATTTGAGCGATCTTACCCCATATTAGCGATTTTCGATAAACTAGGGTAAGATCACTTGAAATAGAGTTTGCGACGGTCGTGGTAGAGGCGCCCGAGGGAGGTTCGCTACCGGCGCTGCTGGCCTCACCTTTGCGGGCGGCACTGGTGAAGATAAGTCGGAAGAAGGCGGCTGGAGAGTTGGTCAAGCGGGCGCTTCGGGCACTGGCCGGGTTCGCGTCGGCGATGAAGGTCGAGTATCAGGGCGTGAAGTTCGGCGTGGACTTGGATGCCGAACCCGGAGTCGCGGACAGCGGCAATCTGGAGCACGATCTGCTGGACCTCTTCCGGGTCGCCGGAGAAGCGGCCCAGGAGAACAAGACTGCTCTGATCTTGTTCGTCGACGAACTCCAGTACTTGAAACGGTCCCAGTTCGGGGCGATGATCGCCGCCCTTCACCGGATCGCGCAGATGCAGCTTCCGGTGGCCCTCGTGGGCGCGGGGCTGCCGCAGATCGTCGCACGAGCGGGCGAAGCCAAGTCCTACGCCGAACGGCTGTTCTCGTTTGCCGACATAGGGCCGCTGAAAGACGCGCCCGCCGCCTTGGCCCTTGAAGCACCGGCCCAGTCTTACGGCGTGGCGTACGAGAGGGCGGCGATCGAAGAGATCATTCGGCGCACCCGCGGGTATCCCTACTTCTTGCAGGAGTGGGGGAAGCACTGCTGGGACTCGGCGAAGGCGTCGCCGGTCACCGTAGCCGATGTGGACACTGCCACGGCCGACGCGATCCTGGAGTTGGACGCCACCTTCTTCCGAGTGCGCCTCGATCGCCTGACTCCGGCGCAGAAGCGGTACTTGCGGGCGATGGCAGAGCTAGGCCCAGGTCCCCATCGCTCCGGGAAAGTTGCGGAGGTGCTCGACAAGCGTGTCACTTCGGTGGCCCCGACTCGCGCCCTTCTGATCGAGAAGGGGATGATCTACAGCCCCGCCCACGGCGACACGGCCTTCACGGTTCCTCTCTTCGACGAGTACCTGCGGCGGACGATGCCGCTGTAGCGTAGAGTGCCGTGGGCGGACGGACCGCCAGCGACGCCGGGAACACGAGCCCGACGCCGCCGACGGCCCCCGCAGATGGATTGCGCGGCCCGCGACCCCGCCTACTCGTCCGTGACCGAGGCTCCGCGGCTGTGCTTCTGGAACCATTCGCGCAGGTAGATCTGGGTGCGCAGGAAGTTGGACGGCGTGGAGCTGGTTCCGTGCCACTCGTTCTTGAAGCGCACCATGGCGGTGGGGACCTTCAGGACACGCAGCGCTTGGTAGTACTCTTCGGTCTGGGGCATCGGCGTGCGCAGGTCGCCCTCGCCAGTCATGAGCATCGTGGGCGTGGTGACGTTGCCCACGTACATGAGAGGCGAGCGGCGGAGGTGCTCCGACGGGTCATCCCAGGGGAACTTCTCGAAGTTGCGGTACCAGCTGGCGCCGTCGGTGGTGCCCACGAACGACAGCCAGTTCGTGACGGGGCAGTTGGCCGACGCCGCCGCGAAGCGGTCCGTATGCCCGACGACCCACGAGGTCAGCACGCCGCCGCCGGAACAGCCGTAGACGAACATGTTGTCCTCGTCGACGTATCCTCGTTCCGTCACCAAGTCCACCCCCGCCATCAGGTCGTCGAAGTCCTTGCCGGGATACGCGTTCTTGATGGAGTTGCCGAAGGCGCTTCCGTAGCCCGACGAGCCTCGGGGGTTGGTGTACAGCACCACGTAGCCGTTCGCGGCGTGGTTCTGCCAGCCAAAGTTGAAGCCCACGTTGTACATGCCGTGGGGGCCGCCGTGAATCGCCAGGATCATCGGGTACTTGCGCGACGGGTCGAACCCCGGCGGCTTGATGATCCAGCCTTGGATGTCGTAGTCCTCGACGGACTTGTACCACACCTCCTCGACCTCGCCCAGGGCGACGCCAGCCAGCACGTCGGCGTTCACGTCGGTGAGCTGGGTCACCTCCCCGGGGCTGCTCAACGAGAACGCGACAAGGTCGCCGGACTCGTGGTAGCTCGAGAGGGTGCCCACGGCCATGTCGCCTTCGATCGACGACACCGAAAGCATGTGGTTGCCCATGGTGACCTGCTCGACGCCACCGTCCACCGACGCGAAGTACACGTTGCTCGTCCCCTCGCTTCTGACCGTCATGTAGAGTCCGCTGCCGTCGGCGCTCCAGATCAGGCCGCCGGGCTGGCGGTCGAACCCTTGGCTGATCATGCGCGAGCCCGAACCGTCGCGGTTCATCACGTACAGCTTTCGGGTGATGTAGGTGTCGGTGGTGTGGTCGTTGCCGGTGTAGGCGATCAGCCGGCCGTCCGGAGACGGGACCGGCGAACCGTCGGGACCGGAGCGGTCGGTGAGCTGAGATATCAGGCCCGAAGCCACCGCCACCGAGTAGATGTCGGATTGGCGCCACTCGTGCTCGGCGTCGTCCACCCGCAGCGAGGTGAAGAGGATCTCGCGGCCGTCGGGGGTCCAGGCGACCCCGTTGTGGTTCCAGTCGCCGTCGGTGAGCTGCCGAGCGGTGCCGCCGTCGGCCGGGACGACGAAGAGGTGGGTGTACCCTTCGTCTATGTACCCGCGCCGGTCGCGCCTGTACTGGAGGCGGTCCACGACCTTGGGCGCTTCGGTCCACTTGGCGCCTTCAGGCCGGCCGGGCAACGAGATCGGCCACGGGTGGTCCGACGACACCGACATGGTGAAGGCGATCTGCGTCCCGTCGGGAGACCACTCGATGTTGCCGGGCCCCTTGGTCACGCGGGTGACCTGGGTGACGGCGCCTTCGTCGTCCATCCAGCGGACGAAGATCTGGCTGCCGCTGGGCTCGCCTGGGGCGGTGTAGGCGATCCGGTCGCCGGAGGGGGACCACTTGGGCGACGAGCCGTCCACGAGAAAGCGCTTCCGGGAGCCGTCGGCGTTCATCACGTGGATGGACGACTCGCGACGGTCGTTGATCCTGTCCACCCACGACCGGGTGTAGAGGACTTGGCTGCCGTCGGGGGAGAGCTGCGGGTTCGCGACCCACTCCCAATCCAGGTAGGTCTCCAGCTTGAGGGTGCCGTCGGGCTCGTCCTGGGCCGCGAGAGGCGACGGAGGGAGAGTGGCGGCGGCCGTGGCGACTAGGACGGCGGCGGCGAGAGCGGTGCGGAGCTTGGGCATGAAGACCTCCAACTGGGTGACGCTGGGTTGCGCTGCTGCGAGCCACCCAAGAATGAGGCGTCGGGCCACCGTTGGGCAAGCTACCTGGTGCGGCTCGCCAGCCGTTTGATCGATCGCCGACCAAGGGAGCCGGCCAGCCACTTCAGGAAGGACCAGCCCTCTCCGAGGCTTTGGATCTCCCGCATCCTGTCGATCAGGGTGTCCAATTTGCTGGGATAGCCCACGGGCCCGGTGCTTCTGGTCTGCAGCGCCTTGGCGGGTATCGTCCGCGCCTCGCCGAAATCGGCGGGACTGCCCCCCGCGCGGCGCGCCCGATGGAGCGCCCACGTACGGGTGATCGATACTTGGCTTTGATCGGCCAGGGTGGAGGTCGCAGTGACCCTGTCTCCCAGCTTGGCGCGCAGTCGACGTACCAAGTCCCGGGCAAACACGGTGGCGGGAAGGACGATGTGGAACGCCGACGTCGGAAACTCGTCAAGGGCGGATCGGGTGGGAGCGACCCGTACCCGCGGGTCTGCGCCGAACTCGTCCTGGACCCATGCCAGCCGCTCGTCGTCGCGTGCGCTCATCTCGATCCTCACCACCAAGTCGTGCACACGATCAGCCAGGATGTTCCCGGCGGCACGGATAATCCGTTCGGCTGGGTGACGATCCGCATCGATCGTCACCACGTACTGGGGCACCTCGAAGATGCGACCGGGCCTAGTCCTGCGGAAGCCGTCGTGGGCGATCTGTTGAGCCGCTTTCCCAAGCATGGTTCGACGACTCCGGCGCTTGGCCTCTCTACCCTCGTCCCATCGGCCCTGGTGCCAAGCGAACCCGTCCCGTACCGGCACCAACAACGCGCCTTGAGTGTACGCCCGGTAGCCGAACTCGGTGTCCTCCAGTCCCCAGCGCTTGAAAGACTCGTTACCCCCTCCGATCAACTCGTAGAAACCCTTGCCAACTCCGAAATTCCTGGTGACTACCACGTTGAACAGGTCGTCTGCCCTCGACGTCAGGTCGTCGGTCTTGTCCATGTATGCTTCGATCCAGGACCGGTCCAACGGCCGGCCGGCAAACAGATCCCTCAACGAACCGGCTCGACGCCGTATCGTTTCCTCGTCGATGTCGCTGACCTCCACATGAGCGGAGAACCCCAAGGTCAGGGCGTCGGAGACGACGTGGTGCCAACGGGCGTGTGCCGCCATCCAGCCCGGCTCGGCCATAGTGTCGCTGTCGAGAAAGAGCACGATGTCGCCGGAGGCCGCCCGGGTGCCGGTGTTTCGAGCGGCGCCGGCCCCAACCCCGTATCCACGATTCTTCTGGTGGCGCATCGCCTTGATCTCCAGGGGCGTCGAACGGGGAAGCTTCAGCGGTGGTTCCGACCCGTCGTCGACAACCACCACCTCGAACAGCTCCCGAGGGTATGTCTGGGCTTCCAACGCGGCCAGCGTCCTGGCCAGCGTCTCGGGAGGCGTCTGATAGCACGGGATGACTACGCTGACGGGCATGGTGGGCGTGAACGCCTCTGGCGACGGCAGGGCCACTTGCCGCCAGTTGTTGTACCGAACGGACGTGGGTTCGGGGTTCATCCTCCCTCCGCGGTCGGTGCAGCCCCCGGGGTTCGACGGCCCAGCGGAGCTGCTGGAACGGGGCTCCTGCTGTACGGTCGTGTTAGACTAGACACTAACACCGCAGCCCGCGTCCTTGCCGGGAGATTGCCACCGTGCCAGTCGCCGAAAAAGCCGTCCGCGACGCCCTGAAGACCGTGAAGGACCCGGAGCTGAACTTGAACCTGGTGGTCCTGGGGCTGGTATACGACATCGAGGTCGCCGACGCGACCGCCAAGGTGACGATATCTCTGACCACCCCCATGTGCCCGGCGGCAGGCCAGATTCTGGAGGAGGCCCGGGAAGCAGTCGCCAGCGTGGAGGGAGTGGAGGACGCCCAAGTCGAACTGACCTTCGACCCGCCGTGGACGCCGGAGCGGATCAGTCCGCTGATCCGGTCGTCGCTGGGGATTTAACGCCGAGCGCCAGAAGAGGAGAGACTCGATGCCCGAGTACGCCGACTACGAGCTGACGGCCCAGGAACGCAAGGCCAAAGAGCTGGAGGCCGAGGCGGCTCTGAAGGCCAAGGTTCAAGGCGGCTACATCCTCGAGTCGCCCGCGGAGATGACGCCGGGATACCGGAAGGCCCTGGTCGTGCAGCTCACGGTCCAGGCGGACACGGAGCTGATGAGCGCCCCGGCCTACTGGTTCGCGGCCCGCCACGCGCCGACAGCCAACACCCAGGTGAGCGCCCATGCCATCATTCAGGACGAGCTGGCGCACGCGAACATCGCGTACCGGCTGCTGGAGGACCTGGGCGAATCCAAGGAGCAGCTCGTCTACGGGCGGGAGCCCCACCAGTTCAAGCACCCCTACGGCTTCGACCAGCCGCTGGACAACTGGGCGGAGCTCGTGGTGGCCAACGGCTTCTTCGACCGAGCGGGGATCACGCTGCTGGGGGATGTGCACCGGAACACGTCCTACGGTCCCCTGAAGCGGGCGCTGGTGAAGGTGGACATGGAGGAGACCTTCCACCTTCGCCACGGCGAAGTCTGGATGCGCCGGCTGGTCCGGTCGGGAAGGACCGCCTCCGCTCTGCTCCAGCGGTGCGTGGACTGGATGTTCCCCATGACGGTCGAGTGGTTCGGTCTGCCGGACCACCTGAAGCGCCACAGCGGGCAGCTCGACTATCGGCTCAAGGGGCTGACCAACGACGAGCTGAGGCAGGTGTGGATGGCGTCCACGGTGCCCCTGTGCGAGCGGCTGGGGTTGAAGGTCCCCGCCCACTACTGCGAGCGGCTGGACGAGTACGTGCTGGACTACCCGTTCCCCTGCGAGTACGACCCGGACGCCAAGCAGTGGCTCTTCGCCGAGGGCGAGATCAGCTGGAACCAGGTGTTCGAACGCTGGAAAGGCCGGGGGCCGATGAACGAGATCTACGTGGAGTCGATCCGCCGGTCTCGGGACACGGTGGCGTCGTGGTTCAACTAGCGACCCTTCGCGCTCGACACCCCGGCGCCTGGCCGGCGGCGGGAGGGGGACGGGACCAGTGGTCCGCGCCGAAGGAGGCACCGCCGGAGGACGGGGCCGCCGCCGTCCGCGCGGTTCTTTGCGAGGTCTTGGACCCCGAGCTGCCGATCTCTTTGGTGGACTTGGGGCTGGTCTACGGCGTGGCGTTCGACCGAGGAGCGGCTCGGATCGACCTGACCTTCACCGCCACGGCGTGCCCGTGCATGGACTTCATCAAGCAGGACGTGCGGGACCGGGTGTCGCTGGAGCCATGGGTCCGCTCCGTGGAGATCAGGGAGGTGTGGCACCCGCCGTGGACGACGAGCATGATCACCGAGCGGGGACGAAAGCAGCTGCGGGGCTTCGGGGTGAGCGCGTGACCGATCCGTCGCCGGGTGCCTTGGGGGAGAGCGTGTACGACGTGTTTGCGCGCAAGAAGCGGGGCGAGCCGTTGCGCCACGTGGGCTACGTAGACGCCCCCGGCGACGCGCTGGCCAAGGTCTACGCATGGAAGACGTACGACGAGGAGAACTGGTTCGAGATGTGCGTGGTCCCGCGACGGGCGGTCCTTCCCGTCAACCGACACGACGGACCGTGGGGAAAGTGAGTACCGGCAGCCGTCTTACGGAGGTCGGCGACACTTGGATGAGCGAAGACGCCGTGAAGCGTCTTCCCCTCCATATCGTCACCTTGGCGGACACCAAGCGGATACTGGGAATTCGCTACAGCGACTGGCTCTTGGGAAGTCCCTCGATCGAGACCGGAATCGCGGCGTCCTCCATGGCTCAGGACGAATGGGGCCACGCTCGCCTGCTCTACTCGATGGTGAAGCACTTCGACCTGATCGCGTGGGAGCTCGAGTACACGCGTCTCGCCGACGAATGGTGTTCGGCCCCGGCGCTGGACGAGCCCTTCGCCGACTGGGCGGCGTTCGTGGCAGCGGTGGTGGTGGTGGACGGCGCCCTTGCGGTGGCCCTGGAATCGTTCGGCGACCAGAGCTTCAACCCGGCGCGTTCGCGGATCCCCAAGATGCTGGCGGAGGAGGAGTTCCACTGGCAGTTCGGCGAGGCGTGGTTCCGGCGGCTGGCAGACGCCGGGGGCGAAGGCGCGGCGCGGTTGCAAGCGGCGGCCCGGGCGATGCTCCCGTCCACGCTGGGCTGGCTGCTGCCTCAAGACCACCTGTACGAGGTCATCGCGGGAGATCTGCTGGTGTGGAGGCAGGACCGGGTGCGGGCCCGCTACGAGGAGCGGGTCGGCGAGCTGCTGGGCATGGTGGAGATCGATCTGGACCACGTCATACCCATGCGGGGAGACTGGGACCCGAAGCGTCGACGCGGCTCGGGCGCCCCCGGCATCGAGGCCGTGGAGCGGGCGCGGGGCGACCGCAACCGGTCGCTCATGGGCAAGCTCGAGTAGGCGGACCGATGGGCGGAGTTGCGCCGTCGCCGCCTTGTCCGTTCTGCAACGGTCGCCGGACCGAGCTCGCGTCCACCTTCGGCAGCCACGCCTCTCTCTCGACTTGGTGGTGCGCCGAGTGCCGGAGCCCCTTCGAGGTCCTGCGCTGGCAGGAGACGACCAGCCCCGTCGACCCGGGTCAGCCTTCCAACAAGTCCACCTCGGCGTAGAAGTCGCCCACCGGAGCCGCAACGCCCACGGCCCACGCCGCCAGCACTCCGGCGTCGTCGCTTCCGCCGGCCCGTCCGCCTATCGACCGGAGCACCGCCGACCCCACTGCGTGATCGGACGCCTCCGCGGCCTGCCGGTACTCGGCGTAGCGCGCCCTGACCCGCTGCTCGAAGATCGGCAGCTCCTTCCTGGGGGAGCCGGCGGCCACCATGTCCTCGAAGACGGCGCGGTGCAGCTCGTCCAGCGCAGCCCGGGCAAGTCGCGCCGCTCGTTCCGCGTACGCCTGCTGGATGCCCCGAGTGTGGGCCCACAGCAGGAAGATGAGGAGCTCCTCGGACGCCCTCGCGTTGGGCGTCCCGTCGGTTCCCAGTACGCCGAGGCGGTCCAGGACCACGAGGCTTCGGTCGTCGGTGAGGGTGTCCGAGAGGCTCTCCCATACCAAGCGGGCCAGATGCTCCCCGAGTTCGGTGGGCGTCATGGCCGACGCAGCCCCGGCGGCTGGGGCGACGATCCCAGGCTTGCTCCCGTCCGATCTCACGTTCGATCCCCCTGTGCGTCTATCGGTCTCCCACCGGGCTCGTCGATCCTCCAGCGGGAAGTCGATCCTCCAGCGGGAACCTGGAACCCGTCCGAGGGGTTAGAATACGTTCTTCCGCAACAGGTTGCCTCCCTAGAGGACCCCCGGCCACAAGAAAGCACCGATGTCCGACACCGCAACACACCGATTCTCCCCGCCCGCGCCTCTCTTGCGCACCGTCCTTCTGGCCGGCGTCGCCGCCTTCGGTTCGGGCGCCTGCGGTTCGGGCGAACTGGAGCTCCCGGAGCCCCGGCGGCTCGTCGTCCACTCCGGGGAGCGCCTCGCCCCGGCCAAGGAACGCATGGAGGAAGTGGACGCCTGGATCAGGGAACAGTGGGACAGCATCCAGATGGACCCTTCCTTCATGATCTACACCGACGCCGCGGAGGGGCCCGTCTACCCGTGGGAGAGCCTGGAGGTGACCGAGTCCGGCGACACCGCCCGTATCAGCGTCCAGGGCAGGTCGGCCGGCAGCCAGCTCTACACGATCTACGCCCACTACCATCTGATGGCGGTCCAGGGCCGCCTCGACCGATGGCTTCCCGAAGGCGAGGACGCCGACGAGTTCGAGCTGGAGAAGGCGATCCTCTCCCGAGTGGCCGACGTCTGGCTGTACCAAAGGTCGATCCTCGACGCGCCGCCGTACGGGCTGCTCGACGAGCTGGTCTACGCCAAGGAGAACGACTTCCTGGACGAGTTCGTCCTCACCGCGCGGCCCGACGCCTTCGTCGAAGCCCGAAAAGAGTACATGGCGGAGAACCCGGAGCGCACCGACGCCTACAGGGATTGGTTCCGTCTGACGTTCGAGCGGGAGCCCCCTGGGCTGCGGGGAGGCTCCCGGCAAGATTGAGTTCAGACCGGTCCGGCCACCTCCCAACCGACGTCCACCGGCCGGGCGCCTTCGCCGGTGACGTGAACGTCGATCCGGCCGGTTCTCGCCAGCCGACCGTCGGAGGGCTTGCCTCCCGCCGCGGAGAAGCCGGAGACGTTCAGCCGAGCGGACTCGCCGGTCTCCGAGGTGGCCGTCATCGTGCCGCCCCTGAGCTCCCGCAGCGTCGGCGGCTCTCCCTTCCCGAGGCGCAGGCGCAGGATCCTTCCTCCGTGGGGATGGTCGTAGGCGTCGATCACGCGGAAGACGGCCTTGAAGGCGACCGAGTTGGACATCGCGTTCTATCTCGGGGCAGAAGGGGCGACGCGCGGTGGCGCCTCGAAGGTGCACCCAATGTTAGAAGCCGGCGACGGGCCGGGTCAATCGGCTGGAGGGCTCGGTGACGTTTGGCCGACGCCGATGGCTGGCGACGGGTGCCGGCGCTGCCGTGCTCGCTGGGGCGTTCGCGGTCGGAGGTCTGGGGAACGTGGCGCAGTCGGCGGCGGCCGCGAGCTGTCTGATCCTGCTTCCGGCGGCTGCGCTCGCCCAGCGGCTGCCGTCGGGCTTCGATCTGCGACAGCACCGCCTGGAGGCGTACGTCAGCTCCATTCTGGTCCTGGCGGCGATCGGCCTCCCGGTGTTGTGGCTGGCGCGCGGGCTTCCGGCTCAACCGACGATCTGGCTGTTCCCGTCGGCGGGTCGGACGCCTGGGCTCGGCGGCATCCTCGCCGCGGCCGGCGTCCTCACGGCGGGCGGCGTTGTCGTCGCCTACGCCTTCAAGCTCGCGTCGCCCGCCTTCGGATGGCAGGAGACGGCCGTCGTGCGCGAAATCATGCCTGCAACGCCGACGGAGAAGCTCGTGTTCGCTCTGCTGTCGGTTGCCGCCGGCGTCTTCGAAGAGATCGTCTTCCGGGGCTTCCTGCCGGCGTTCCTGATGCCGTGGACCGGTTCCTACCTCTTGGCCGCCCTGCCCGCCGCCGCGGCGTTCGGCCTCCTCCACGCCTACCAAGGCCGCCACGGGATGTTGCGGACCGGCCTGCTGGGACTTTGGCTGGCGGCTGGGGTCGGCTGGACGGGGAGCCTGTGGCCGTCGATCTTCGCCCACGCGGCGCTGGACTTGCTGATCGGGCTGGCGTTGGCCCGCTCGCTCGTCGGCGACGAAGCCGAACCCCAGAGGCCCAGCCCATGACTCCCAGCATCGCCCGCCTTCGCATCCACCCCGTCAAGGGCGCCCAGGGAACCGACGTGGATGCCGCGGAGTTCGACGACGTCGGCCCCGTCTTCGACCGGCGCTGGATGGTGGTCCGGCCCAGCGGCCTCTTCGTCACCCAGCGGGAGGTGCCCGGGCTGGCCACCGTGCGCCCTCGCCTGGCGGACGGCGAGATGACCCTGGAAGCGCCGGGCGTCGGCACCCTCTCCGTTCCCGTCGCCTTCGACGGGCCGACGACCCGGGTTCGGGTGTGGGAGGCGGAGGTGGACGCCAGCACCGGACCGCCGATCGTCGACCAGTGGATGTCGGAAGCGCTCGCAGGGGACTACCGCCTGGTGTTCATGGGCAGGGACGCCGAGCGCGCCACGGACCCGACGTACGCCGAGGGCCACCGAGTCGGGTTCGCAGACGGCTACCCGGTGCTGGTCGTGGGCGAGGGCTCGGTGGAGGAGTTGGCGCGTCGCGCCGGGCGGGCGATCCCTGTGGAGCGCTTCCGCCCCAACGTGGTCGTGGCGGGCGCCCGGCCCCACGAGGAGGACCGGTGGCGGCGGTTCGCGGCGGGGGAGCTCGCCTTCAGCGGGGTGAAGCTGTGCGCGCGGTGCAAGGTCACCACCCACGACCAGCAGAGCGGGGCCCGGGACCCCGACTCGGAGCCCCTTCGCACGTTGGCGAAGTACCGGCGGATCGAGGACAAGGCGTACTTCGGCCTCAACGCGGTCCACCACGGCCCCGGGCGGCTTCGGGTGGGCGACGAAGTGGAGGTGGTGGAGAGGGGGATGGTCCCGGGCGCTTGGCGGTAGATGGTAGGTTCCATGGCGTGATCCCCGCCGCCCCCAGGGAGCCTGAATGTCCGTAGCCCAAAAACGCGAGCGCATCCTCCCCCGCGTCATCGAGAGCGAGATGCGGGACTCCTTCCTCGACTACTCGATGAGCGTCATCGTCCAGCGGGCGCTCCCAGACGTGAGGGACGGCCTGAAGCCGGTGCACCGGCGGATCCTCTTCGCGATGCACGGACTCGGGTTGCGGCCGGACCGGCCCCACAAGAAGAGCGCGACCGTCGTCGGGGAGGTCCTGGGCAAGTACCACCCCCACGGGGACTCGGCGGTGTACGACGCCCTGGTCCGCATGGTCCAGGAGTTCGCGCTGCGCTACCCCCTGGTGGACGGGCAGGGGAACTTCGGCTCGATCGACGGCGATTCGGCCGCCGCCTACCGGTACACGGAGGCGCGCCTGTCGTTGGTCGCCCGCGAGATGCTGGCGGAGATCGAGAAGGACACGGTCCGCTGGGAGAGCAACTTCGACGACCGGCTCGAGGAGCCCACCGTCCTGCCGTCCCGCATCCCCAACCTGCTGGTGAACGGCAGCGCGGGGATCGCCGTGGGGATGAGCACGAACGTCCCGCCTCACAACCTGCGGGAGGTGGCCGCCGCCCTGCGGACCCTGGTGGCCAACCCGGCGTGCACCGTCGCCGACCTCATGAACCACGTGAAGGGACCCGACTTCCCCACCGGGGGGTTCGTCGTGGGGCGCGACGGCATCCGCAAGATGTACGAGACCGGCCGCGGGCGGATGACGATGCGGGCCCGCATGACGACCGAAGCGCTCCGGGGCGGCCGCAAGCAGCTGATCGTAACCGAGCTTCCCTACGCCGTGTCCAAGCTGCGGGTAATCAACCGGATCGCCGGCTTGGCTCGGACGGGCGCGCTGCCGGATGTGGCGGACCTGCGGGACGAGTCGGACCGCGAGGGGATGCGGCTGGTGGTGGAGCTGAAGCGTGGCGCGAACCCGGCGCAGGTCATGCCCCTCCTCTTCAAGAAGACGGCCCTCCAGTGCACCTTCGGCGCGATCCTCCTGGCACTGGACGGCGGCAAGCAGCCCGGCGAGTTCACCCTCAAGGAGCTGCTGGAGCGCTACCGGGACCATCGGCTGGACGTGATCCGCAGACGCTGCCGCTTCGAGCTGGAGAAGGCCGAGGCCGACCTGCACATCGTCCGGGGGCTCCTGCTTGCGCTCGACCATATCGACGAGGTGATCGCGACTATCCGGCAGTCGGCGGACCGCGAGCAGGCGTCGGAGCGGCTACAGCACCGCTTCGGGCTCGACGAGGTGCAGGCCGGGGCGATTCTGGAGATGCGGCTGGCCAAGCTCACCGCCTTGGAGGGCGACCAGCTGCGGGCGCGGGAAGCGGCCCTGGTGATCGACATCCGGCGGCTTCGGGCCGTGCTGGGGGACGAGAAGCTCCAGCTTCGGGTCGTTCTGGAGGAGCTGGACGAGGTGGTGGAGCGCTTCGGCGACGAGCGGCGGACGGAGATCCTGGGCCAGGAGGACTCGGCCGACCTGTCCTACGTGCAGTCGAGCGTGGCCGACGAGAACGTGGTGGTGGTGATCTCCCGCCAGGGCTACGCCAAGCGGATCCCCATGCGCCTCTACCAGCGGCGGGTGAGGTCCGGCATGTCCCAGGCGAAGATGGACAAGTACCCGGACGACTACACCGAGCAAGTCGTGGTCGCGCGCTCCCAGGGGTGGCTTCTGGTCTTCACGCGCCGGGGCCGGGTCCACTTCCTGCGGGTCGAAGGGGTCCCGGAAGGCAGCCGGGCGTCGCGGGGCAGGTCGGTATACGGGCTGTTGGAGGCGGACAGGCGGGACGCCGTCGTGGCGATCGTCCCCGTGGAGGACCTGGGCGCCGACCGGCATGTGGCGATCGCGACCCGCATGGGCATGGTGAAGCGCACCCGGCTGGCGGAGTTCTCCAACCCGCGGCCCGGCGGCCTCATCGCCATGACGCTCCGGCCCGGCGACGAAGTGCTGAACGCCGCCCTCACGTCCGGGGACGCCCACTTCCTGATGGTAACCCGCAGCGGTCGCGGCATCCGGTTCGCGGAGGACCAGGTCAAGGTCGTTGGACGGACTGCCCAGGGGGTGAAGGGCGTGAAGCTTCGGGACGGGGACCAGGTGGCGGGGCTGCTCGTGCTGGTGCGCGACGCCTCGGTGCTCATGGTGACGGAAGGCGGCGTCGGAAAGCGAACGCCCCTCGCCGAGTTCTCCGTGCAGAAGCGTGGCGGGCTGGGGATGCAGGCCATCTTCCTGGACGACGACTGCGGGGGCGTGGTAGCAGCGCTGGAAGTGCTGGAGGACGACCAGGTCATGCTCGTGTCGGCGGGCGGCGCGCTCGCCCCCTTCGCCGCCCGCGAGATCGGGCTTCGGGGACGCAACACGCTGGGGCAGGAGCTGGTGGCGCCCGCCGCAGGCGACCGGATCGCCGAAGTCACGCGGGCGTTCGGGGCGCTCGAGCAGGGAGCGACTGGCGGAGGAGCCGGGAAAGGCGGCGGGACTGGTGGTGGAGACGACGAGGACGTTGCAGGCCAGGACGCACAGGACCACGGCACCAGGAAGCGCGGCACACCGGTACGGGAACCGACGGCCCCGGGGACGAGCCGCCTTCCGGAGGGGCCCGGCTTCTGGGAGCTGACGGACCACTTCGCCCCGGGCAACGAGGAGGCGTCGCCATGAGGTTTCTGGTGCTGGGCGGCGGCATCCAAGGCTCCGCGGCCGCGTACGACCTGCTCCAGCACGACGCGGTGGAGCGGGTGACGATCGCCGACCTGAATCCGGGTCCCGCGAAGCCCTTCCTGGCACCCTGGCTGGACGACGGCCGACTGGTGCTGCGGCAGGTGGACGCGTTGTCGGAGAGCCAAGTCCAGCGCGTCATGGAGGGGGTGACGGGAGTCCTCTGCGCGCTTCCCTACTTCTTCAACTTCGCGATGGCGCGCTTGGCCGTGGCGGCAGGGGCGCACTACACGGACCTGGGCGGCAACACCAAGATCGTCGAACGCCAGCGAACGCTGGACGGCGAGGCGCGCGCTCGGCCCGTGTCGGTCGTCCCCGACACCGGCTTGGCGCCCGGGATGGTGAACATCCTGGCGGAGGAAGGCATCCGGCGGATGGACGCCGTGGAGGCGGTGCGCATCTGGGTCGGCGGTCTGCCCCAGAACCCGCAACCGCCCCTCGACTACCAGATCGTCTACTCCCTGGAAGGCGTGCTGGACTACTACGTGACGCCGGCGCTGGTGCTGCGGGGCGGGCGCAAGACGACGGTGGAGGCCCTCTCGGGAGTCGAGACCGTGGAGTTCCCCGACCCTCCCGGCGCGCTGGAGGCGTTCTACACCGGCGGAGGGATCTCCACCATGCCCGACCGGTACGAGGGCAAGGTCGACACGATGGAGTACAAGACCTTGCGGTACCCCGGCCACGCACGGATTATGCGCGCCGTTCGGGAGCTGGGGCTCCTGAGCGGCCAGGAGGTGGAGCTGGACGGCGTGCGGGTCGTGCCACGGCAGCTCTTCGTCCAGCAAGCGACGCCGGTGCTCTCCAACCCAAGCGGCGAAGACTTGGTGGCGGCCCGCGTCCGGGTCTCCGGCACCAAGGACGGAGCCTCCTGCGAGACGACCTACGAGGTCCACGACCTCCACGACCCTGCCACCGGGATCACCGCCATGGCGCGAACCACCGGGTTCTCCCTCTCGATCACCGCCCTGATGCAGGCCCACGGCCAGATCGCCGAGCCGGGCGTGGGCACGCCCGACGAAGTCGTCCCCCCAGCCGCGTACGTAGCGGAGCTTCGCCGTCGCGGCGTCCAAGTCCACCAAAAGCAACGCACGACATGACCCCATCCAACGGCCCGGCCGATCTGACGGTCGCGGACCTCGACATCGGCTACTTGGCGGGCGATCCGATCCTGCGCGGGTTGACGCTGGACGTGGCGCCCGGGGAAGTCCTGGCGGTCGTCGGTCCCAACGGCGCCGGCAAGACCACGCTCTTTCGGACCCTTCTGGGCGTTCTCCCGCCCCTTGCCGGAGAAGCGACGATCTCGGGCTTGTCGCCAGCGGCCTACCGTGCGACCCACGGCGTCGGCTACCTGGCGGAGGACACGGTGATGCCGTCCGGCTGGAGCTGCGACGGCATTCTGGCCCTGGCGGTCGCCGCGGTCGGACCGGGCGCGGACACCGACGCGGCTTGCGAGCTGGCGGGCGTGGACTATCCCACCAGCCGTCTGGCGGAGAAGCTGTCGAAGGGGATGCGACGCCGGCTCGGGCTGGCCGTCGCTCTTGTGGGGCGTCCTGGGCTGCTCTTCCTCGACGAGCCCGAGGCAGGACTGGACCCGGGGCAGCGCATCCGTCTGCGGGGCAAGGTGGAAGAGCTCGCCGCGACGTCGACGGTCCTCGTCGCCAGCCACGATCTGGGCGAGCTCGCGGTCATGGCCGACCGCGTCCTGCTCATCGGCAACGGCGGGGCACGGCTGGTGCAGCCCCCGCCCGACGGCTTCACCCGCGAGTTCCTTGAAGAGACGTTCCTTGATCCCCACGGAGGCTCTTCATGAACGTGCTCAAGGCAACGTTCCAGTTCGCCCTTCGTACTCGTTGGAAGCTGGCTCTCGTCGTCTTCCTCCTGGGCGCGGCGCTGGCGACGATGGCTCGGTCGATGGAGATCAACCCCTTCCTGATCGATCTGCAGGAGTTCATGGCGGCGAACATGCCCGCCGATTCGGCCTCGCCTGATCAGCTCCAGTCCTTCGGCAAGATGATGGGGCTCTTGGCGCTCAGCACCTTCCTCCGCACCCTATTCTTCTTTGGCGCGACGCTGTTCGGACTCCTGGTCGTCGGCCGCTTGGTGGCGGGCGAGCGGACGTCGGGCGCGGTGATGCTTTGGGCCCAGCACCCAGGGTCCCTTCCCGTCTTCTACGCCAAGCGGTACGCGGCGCTGCAGGTCGCGAACTTGGCCGTCCAGCTGGCGTTCGGCATCACCGTCGCGACCGCCGCGCTGGGTCCGGGAGGAAGTGCCGGGGTCGCGCTGAGCGCATTCGTGCAACCCGTGACGTTGGGGCTCCTGGCGGCCGCTGTCAGCTTCGGGCTGTCGTCGCTGGGGGTTCGACGGAACGCCTTCGCGGGCGTTGCCTACATCGTCCTGTCCCACCTGATGGGACCGCTCTTCCTGGAGCTGGAGGCCCCCCTCTCGAGCGGGTCTTGGGAACCGGTGGCGGCCGTCGTACCTTACGTGCTCTTCCCGGGGCAAGCCGTGGGCGATTTCGCCGCGGGCTTCCGTTCCGGCTGGGACTGGGAGGCAACCGGCCTAGTCCTCTACCACTTCGCCCTGTGGTCGGCGCTGGCGTGGTTCGGCCTGCGCCGCGTCGCCCGGCGACCCTTGGATCTGCCATGAACACACGGTCTTCAACGTTTCGGGCGCACCCCAGCTCCGTCGCTCTCCTCGGCGCAGCGCTGTGGCTCCCAGCCGCGGTCGGGGCGCAGGATCCGTCGAGCGCGTCGCAGGCGGCGGACGGCAGCGACCTGGTCGAACCCCAGGAGACTCGCTTCGGCCAGATGCGCCAGCTCACCTTCCAGGGGGAGAACGCCGAAGCCTACTGGTCCTTCGACGGGTCGCAGCTGATCTACCAGTCCACGCCGACACCGGGGGAAGGTTGCGACCAGATCTACGTGCTGGACACCGAGACCGGCGAGTCGACCAGGGTCAGCACAGGAGTGGGACGGACCACCTGCGCGTACTTCTACCCTGGCGGCGACCGCATCCTCTACTCTTCCACCCACCATTACGACCGCGCCTGCCCCGCCCGCCCCGACTTCTCCAAGGGCTACGTGTGGGCCGTCTACCCCAGCTTCGACATCTTCGCCGCCGACGCGAGCGGCACCGGCCTGCGGCAGCTCACCACTTCCTTCGGCTACGATGCCGAGGCCACCTTCTCGCCCACCGGCCACCGGATCGTCTTCACGTCGTTGCGAGACGGCGACCTGGACCTCTACTCGATGCTTCCCGACGGCTCCGACGTGCAGCGCATCACCGATCGGCTGGGGTACGACGGAGGCGCCTTCTACAGCCCCGACGGCAGCAAGATCGTCTGGCGCGCCCACTACCCCGACACCGACGAGGAGCGGGAAGACTACCTGTCCTTGCTGGCGGAAGGGCTGATCCGCCCGTCGACGCTGGACATCTACGTCGCCGACGCCGACGGCGCCAACCCGCGCCGGCTAACCGACAACGGGGCTGCCAACTTCGCGCCGTACTGGCACCCCTCTGGAGAGCAGGTCGTCTTCTCGTCCAACATGGACGACCCCCGAGGGCGCGACTTCGAGCTGTACCTGATCAACGTGGACGGCACTGGGCTGGAGCGGATCACCTGGTCGGCAGGCTTCGACGGGTTTCCGGTCTTCCACCCCGACGGCACGCAGTTGGTATTCGGCTCCAACCGCAACGAGGCCCACGAGGGCAACACCAACCTCTTCTTGGTGGAGTGGATCGAGGGCAGCTGAGGGTTAGCGCGACCTGCCTCACCTGCTCACGTCGTACGCCGTAAGCGTCGGAGCGTCCAGTTCGTCGAGTGCTGCGACCAGAATGCGGTCGGACGACAGAAACGCTATTGGAAACGGCGAGCCGGGGGGAAGCGTACCGACGTAATGACCGTCACTGCCAAACACGTCAATGAGGCTTGGCTCGTCCGCCACTTGGCCTCGCAAAACCCAGATGCCGCCGTCTGGCCCAACCGCCACTTTGGCCACGGCTTGAAGGTACTCTTCAAACCCCAGAGCACGAACGGCTTCATCTGCAGGCACTACGCATCCAGGACGAGCGGCAAACCCTTCCATTTCCCTAAGTGCCATCTGCCGATTGGCTCGCCGCGGATCAATGCTCCGCCGAATCTGCATTGTCGGCTGCATGTCATCAAAGACATAGACGACGTACTCTAGATCGCTGGCAATTGCAAGTCGATTGCCACGGTCATGCCAGGGGATGGATGGCCGAAACACTCTTGGCATTCCCCGATCGAACACTCCGCAACTGGGAAAATCTACTGTAGTCGCGGTCCCCTCCCGACCGGAGATCATCCGCCGTGTCTCAAGAGCTGTCCACCAAGTCACATGCTCCCTAGAAATGATCTGATTCGCATTGAACCGAAACTCGATCTCCGAATAAACGAAACCTCCATCAACAGCCATCAGATTATTGACGGAGACGATCCTTACTGCCGCCTGTGTAAAGGAATGATAGTCCATCGTCGGTAGACGCCACCCGACAAGTCCGCGGTTGCTGTCGTAGACTACCAGCAGGCTGTCGCCACTCACGGCCAATGCCCTCGCAGATTGCATCTCTCCTGGACCTCCGCCACGTCTTCCTACGGTGCCAACCAGAGACCCATCTTGACCGGACAACACCACGACTCTCGATTCTTGACCCTGAAGTACGTATACGCGGCCCGATTCGTCAACGTCAACCACCGCTAGATTGAATGGATAAATGCTGACAACCAACGTGTCTGCAACACCGCCAACGCCCCACTGCTGCTCGAATTGCCACTGCAACGTGCGATCGCCCCCGGAGTGTTGGACGATCGGCACCGAGGCGTACTGGTCTTCCTGGCCGGAGCTCTTCGCGCTCGCGGGACTAGCCGCGGTGACCGCGGTGATCACCAACGAGCCGATAACGATCAGAATCCTGCCCATCTGTGCCTCCCTGTGGCTTGTCCTGCGGCGGGCGAAACCTACCGGTCCCTTCACCTGCGCACATCGTACGCCGTAAGCGTCCGAGCGTCCAGTTCGTCGAATGCTGCGACCAGAATGCGGTCGGACGACAGAAACGCTATTGGGAACGGCGAGCCGGGCGGAAGCGTGCCGATGTAATGACCGTCACTGCCGAACACGTCGATGAGGCTCGGCTCGTCCGCCACTCGGCCTCGCAGGACCCAGATGCCGCCGTCTGGCCCAACCGCCACTTTGGCCACGGCTTGAAGGTACTCTTCAAACCCCAGAGCACGAACGGCTTCTTCTGCAGGCACTACGCATCCGCGAGTGTTAGAACTCCTCTCCATAAGCCCTTCCGCTTCCCTAAGTGCCATCTGTCGATCGGCTTGCCGTGGACCAATGCTCCGCCGAATCTGCATTGTCGGCTGCATGTCGTCAAAAACGTAGACGACGTATTCTAGATCGCTGGCAATAGCAAGTCGATTGCCGCGGTCATGCCAGGGGATGGATGGTGCAAATACTCTTTCCATTGTCAGTCCGAACATGCCGCAACTGGGGAAATCCGCTGTGGTGCTGAGGCTCACTTCTTGACCGGACATCATCCTCCTTGTCTCAAGATCCGTCCACCAGATCACATGATGCTTAATAACGTCTCGATTCGCATTGGACCCAACAAACTCCACCTCCGAATAAACGAAACCTCCATCGACGGCCATTAGATTGTTGGCGCGTATCATCATTACTGCTGCCTGTGCAAAGGAATGAGTGTTCATCGTCGGTAGACGCCACCCGACAAATCCGCGCGACATGTCGTAGACTACCAGCAGGCTGTCGCCACTTACGTCCATTGCCACCCCATTTTGTATCTCTCCTGGGCCTTGGCCAGGTCTTCCTACGGTGCCGATCAGAGATCCATCTTGACCGGACAACACTAAGACTCTCGAGTCTCGGCCCTGAAGTACGTATACGCGACCCGATTCGTCAACGTCAACCCATGCTGGATGGAATGGATAACTGCTGACAACCAACGTGTCTGCAGCACCGCCAACGCCCCACTGCTGCTCGAATTGCCACTGCAACGTGCGATCGCCCCCGGAGTCTTGGACGATTGGCACTGAGGCGTATTGATCTTCCTGGCTGGAGCTCTTCGCGCTCGCGGGGCTAGCTGCGGTGACCGCGATGATCAGCAACGAGCCTATGACGATCCGTGTTCTGCCCATCTGTGCCTCCTTGTGCCTGTCCTGCGGCGGGCGAAACCAACCGGTCCCTCATCCGCCGGGCCGGAGGCCGACTGCTTACAGATCAAACAGCCGGATCAGGATCCGGTAGGTCAGCCCCCAGACAACGCACCCGTCCAGGCGGATACATGGGAACGATCCGCGCTCGCCGGCGGCTTGGTACCGCAGGGTACTCTGGTTGGCGGGTTCGGTCAAGGACGCGACCGAGAACCAGTGGGCCGACGCGACTTCGGGGCTAGCGGCCCACGCGACGGCGCCGGGAGCGGTCCGAAAGACGAACGGCCAGATCGTCACGGTGGGGATGTGGACGCTTACCGGTCGAACCGTGGGGAGCCGGCCGATCAGGTCGTGGTCGGGCAGCAGCGACAACCCGGTCTCCTCCAGCGTCTCGCGCACGGCCGCCGCGGCCAGCGTGGGATCTCTCGGGTCCAGGCGCCCGCCTGGAAAGGCCATCTGGCCGGACCAGGGGTCTCGCTTCGACTCGGCCCGTCGGATCAGCAGAACGTCCGAACGTGCGATCGTCGGCGGTTCGGTGGACGAGCCGGCAGGTTGCGCCCGGGGACGCACGACCACGGCCACCGCTGCGTTCCGGCGACTGCGGTCGGGCACGGCCGACTGGGGAGTGCCGAAGCGATCCGACAGCGTTTGCGGCAGTAGGGAGAGAAGCATCCAGGGTTCTCTTTGGGTGTGTCGGACCGCGTCGGTTCGGGCGGGCCCGCTCTTACACCCCGGTGCGGGTCGGCCCCCAGATGTGCTTGTGAAGCTGGGTCTGGAAGCGGAGGGGCAAGCCGCTGGCCAGAACGATCTCCGCCAACTCCTCCATGTCCTCCGCTCCCCACACGGGAGACACCAGCAGGGCGCGCAGCGAGCCCGTCGCGACCCGCTGGCCGAGCTCATGGCGCCGAACGACGTCGCAGGTCCACTCCAAGTCCTCGCGGCCCGCCACCACGAACTTGATCTCGTCTCGGCCCGTCAGGTGGTCCAGGTTGGCCCAGAGGTTGCGGCGTTCCTCTCCCGAGCCTGGGCACTTGAGGTCCATGATCTTGTGCACTCGGGGGTCGAGGACGCCAACGTCCACCGCACCCGACGTCTCGACGAGCACCGTGCAGCCGGCGTCGAGAAGGCGGCTGGCCAGGACCGCCGCGCCGGGCTGCACCAGCGGCTCTCCGCCAGTGATCTCCACCAGCCGGCACCCAAACTTCGCCACTTCCGCCAGGACGTCGTCGATCGGCCGGCGCGTCCCCCCGTGAAAGGCGTAGGCGGTGTCGCACCAGACGCAACGGAGGGGGCATCCCGTCAGCCGAACGAAGGTGCACGGCAACCCAGCCCACGTCGATTCTCCTTGGATCGAGTGGAAGATCTCGGTCACCCGGAGCGTCACGCCGCGCCCGCCCGGTCTGCGATCGCGGCGTTCAGGAGGCGCTGGACCTCGTGAAGGCCGATCGCCCCCGCCTCCATCGTCACCGCCTCCCGCGTCGGCCCGCGCCACAGCAACGGCGTCTCCACGTGCCCTACGATCCCGAGTCCCGTCTCCGCCCAGCGGGGGAAGACCAACCAGCCCACCACCGGCGCTGCGAGGTCCGGGGACCGCTCCGTCTCGATCGACACGGTGTACGGCTGTCCGTCGCACCCTTCGAAGGCCGGGGGACGACTGTGCACGTCGAGGTACCCGCCCAGGGTTCGGTCGTCCTCGGCATGGCCCGGTCCCCCCTCCGCCGGGGGCGCGCCGCCGTCTTCGTGACTGGTTGCCGTGTCCACGGCTGAAAGCTAATCGCCTATCTTTGGGACATGCTAGCCGCAGTCTTCCACGAGAACGGGGGACCCGAGGTCGTCGGCATCGAGGAGGTGGAGATGCCCCGCCCGGGACCCGGCGAGGTCCTAGTCCGCGTCGAGGCGTCCTCGCTGAACCACCTGGACTTGTGGTTGCGGCGGGGCCTCCCCATCGACGTTCCCATGCCCCACATCGGCGGATCGGACATCGCCGGCGTGGTGGCGGACACGGGGCACGGGGTGGAGCGGACGTGGCAGGGGAAGCGGGTGGTCGTGGACCCGTCGGTCGCCTACCACTGGTACGACTTGGCGCGCTGGGACGGTCCCAAGGCCCAGCCCTACACCGTCCTCGGCGAGCACACCCAGGGCGGGTTCGCCCAGTACTGCGTCGTGCCTGCGGCGAACTTGGTGGAAGTCCCCCGGGACGTGTCCCTCGAGACGGCGGCGGCGGCGGCCCTTGCGGGCGTGACGGCGTGGCGGGGCCTGATCTCACGTGGCGGGCTGACGGCGGGCCAGCGGGTTCTCGTCACCGGGGCCAGCGGCGGCGTGTCCACCCTGGCGATCCAGTACGCGAAGGCGGCGGGAGCGGAGGTGTACGCGCTGACGTCGCCCAAGTTCGCCAAGGCGGTCCGGGAGCTGGGCGCGGACCATGTCTTCGACCGCACCGTTCCCAGCTGGAGCCGCGACGTGTACCGAGCGACGGGCAAGCGCGGGGTGGACCTCTGCCTGGATTCGGTGGGGAAGGTCCTCTTCGGCCAGCTCGTGCGGATCCTTGCGGTCGGCGGCCGGCTCGTCTGCTTCGGCGCGACGACCGGCCACGAGGGCGCCATCGACCTGCGCGTCCTCTTCTGGCGGCAACTATCGGTCATGGGCTCGACGATGGGCACACCGGCGGAGTTCCGGGCGGCGATGCACCACGTCTTCGCCGGGTCCGTCACGCCGCCGATCCACGAAGTCCTGCCCTTGGCCGAAGCCCGCAAGGCCCACGAGATGCTGGAGTCGGGCCAGGTCTTCGGCAAGATCGTCCTCAGGCCCTAGAGCCAGAACCCGGAGCGACCCCGTGGAGCTTCAAGAGGCCCAAGCCCGGGTGGACCGCTGGATCACCCGCTTCGAGGAGGGCTACTGGCCGCCTCTCGCGATCCTGGCCCGCTTGGTGGAGGAGGTAGGCGAGCTGTCGCGGGAGCTCAACCACCAGTTCGGCTCCAAGCCCAAGCGCCAAGACGAAGCCCCGTCGGAGCTGGAGCTTGAGATCGGGGACGTGTTCTTCGTGCTGGTGTCGCTGGCCAACCAGCAGGGGCTCGACCTGGCGCGAGCCTTGGACCGGGTGATGGAGAAGTACGAGGAGCGAGACGCGGACCGCTGGACCCCGAAGGCGCCGCACGCGCGATGACGCCACCCGAAGCAAGGCGCATCCTGGTCACCGGCGCCGCCGGACAGATCGGCACCGAACTCGTATCCACGGTGGCGGAGCGCTACGGCCCCGGCGCCGTGCTGGCCACCGACGTCCGGGACCCCGCCGGGTGGGCGCACGACTGCCCGGCGATGCAGTTGAACTGTCTGGACGCGGCGGCGGTGCGCCGAACGGTGGACGACTTCGGCACCACGGCGGTCTTCCACCTTGCCGCCGTCCTTTCTGCCGCCGGAGAGGCGAGCCCCTCGGCGGCCTACCGGACCAACATGGACGGCCTGCTCAACGTCCTGGAGGCGGCCGCGGCCGTGGGGTGCCAGGTCTTCGTCCCCAGCTCGATTGCGGCGTTCGGACCCACCAGTCCTCGGGACCCCACGCCCCAGGCCGCCCTCCAGCGGCCCACGACGATCTACGGCGTCACCAAGGTCGCCGGCGAGCTCCTTTGCGACTACTACCATGCGCGCTTCGGCGTGGACGCTCGGGGTCTTCGCTTCCCCGGCCTGATCTCGTACTCGGCGCCGCCCGGCGGCGGAACCACCGACTACGCCGTCGAGATCTTCCACGCCGCTCTGGAGGACCGCCGCTACACCTGCTTCCTGCGCCCCGACACGCGCATGGACATGATGTACATGGCCGACGCGATCCGGGCCGCCGTGGAGCTGATGGATGCGCCAGTGGAGGCTCTTACCCACAGGAACGCCTTCAACGTGACCGCCATGCAGTTCACTCCCGCCGAGCTGGCGGAGGCGATTCGGGTGCACGTGCCCGGGTTCGAGATCGAGTACGACCCCGACCCCCTGCGCCAGTCGATCGCCGACTCGTGGCCGGATCGGCTGGACGACTCGGAGGCGCGATCCCAGTGGGGCTGGCAACCCGAATACGACCTGTCCGCCACGGTGTCGGCGATGCTGGACGGGGTCGGCCGGCTCGCACCCGTTCAGGCGGGCAGCGCAAGGAGGTAGCAGCCGCAAATGCCGATCGACCGTCTAGCCGAAGTCGTCGTGCGCCAAGTTGCCGCGCTGGAGGAGCAAGGCACGGCCAAGGGGGCCGAGAACGTGGTGCGGAAGGTCCTTCCCCCCGCCGACGGCCTGGGGCCGCGGTTCGTGCTGGAGGGGCAAGGCGACCGTCCCTTCGTCCGCATGAACGCCAACTCGTACCTGGGACTGGGGTTGCATCCGGCGGTGATCGACGCCGAAGAGCGCACCGCGCGGGCGATGGGCGCGGGACCCGGGGCCGTTCGGTTCATTGCCGGGACCCACGGACACCACGTGGAGTTGGAGCGGGCGCTGGCCGCGTTCCACGGGCGCGAAGAGGGGATGATCTTCTCGTCCGCCTATGCCGCCGTGGTGAGCGCGCTGGTGTCGCTCGTCGACAAGAACACCTTCGTGGCGTCCGACGAGCTCAACCACAACTGCATCATCAACGCGATCCGCATGTCCCGGCCAGCGGGAAAGGCGATCTATCCGCATCTGGACCTGGGCGCACTGGACCGGGCGCTGGCGGATGCGGAGGGGAAGGCCCGGCGGGCCATTGTGGTGACCGACGGCATCTTCTCCATGAGAGGCGACCACGCGCCGGTGGACGAGATCATGGCGATCGCGGCCCGTCACGACGACGCCTTCCCTGAGAACGTGGTCGTCATGGTGGACGACTCCCACGGCGTGGGGGCGTTCGGTCCCACCGGCCGGGGCACGGAGGAGTACACGGGCGGTCCCCCTTGCGACGTCCTCGTCGGCACGTTGGGAAAGGCGTTCGGCGTCAACGGCGGGTACGTGGTCAGCAACGCGGCGGTCGTTCGCTTCCTGCGGGAGTCGTCGCCGATGTACATCTACTCCAACCCCATCACCGCCGGCGAGGCCGCCGCTGCCGCCAAGTCCCTGGAGATCCTCCAGAGCCCCGAGGGGGAAGCGCGGCTGACGCGGCTTCGGGCCCTGACCCGGCGCTTCGAGGAGGGACTGGTGGCCCGCGGCTTCGAGGTCATCCCCGGCGACCACCCCATCGTCCCGATCGTGATCCGCGACACCGACGAGACTCGGCGGCTGGTGGCGTCCCTCTTCGACGCGGGCATCCTGGCCACGGGCTTGGCCTACCCCGTGGTTCCCCGCGGCGACGAGTCGATCCGCTTCCAGATCAACGCCGACCACACCGAAGCCGACCTCGACGAAGTGCTCGCGGCGCTGTCGTCGGCTCGGCGCGTGGGCTGAGGCTTGGACATTCGGGTCGATCCCGATATCCGCAAGGCGGAAACGCTGCCCGGCAGGCTGTATCATTCCGACCGAGCCTACGAGCTGCAGCGAGAGTGCGTGTTCGCCCGGGCTTGGCACTTCGTCGCCGACCTGAACCGAGTGAAGGCGCCTGGCCACGTGCTGCCGGTAGAGCTGCTGCCGGGCTGCCTGGACGAGCCGGTCGTGGTCGTTCGGGACGACCGGGGCGTGGCGCGCTGCTTGTCGAACGTGTGCACCCACCGCGGCGCCGTCGTCGTGGAGGGCGAGGGGCACGTCAATAGCTTGAAGTGCCGCTACCACGGCCGCCGCTTCAACCTCGACGGCTCCTTCCGCTCCATGCCCGAGTTCGACGGAGTGGATGGGTTCCCCTGCCCCGACGACGACCTGCCTCGGCTCCCTACCGGGCAGTGGGGTCCGTTCCTCTTCGCCAACTTGGACCCCTCGCCGGCTTGCCCCTTCGACGAATGGATCGCTCCCGTCGAGGAGCGATGCGCCTGGATGCCGCTGGACCGGCTCCGCTTCGATCCCGACGGCGCAAGGGACTACTTGATCGACGCGAACTGGGCGCTGTACTGCGACAACTACTTGGAGGAGTTCCACATTCCCTACGTTCACCGCACCAGCCTGGGCGGCCTGGACTACGACGCCTACCGAACCGAGTGCTTCGCCTGGTCCAACCTGCAGTTCGGCGTCGGCCGGGCGGGCGAACCCGCTTTCGAGCTGCCCGACCAGCACCCGGACTCGGGCGAGTCAATGGCGGCGTACTACTTCTGGCTGTTCCCCAACTTGATGCTGAACTTCTATCCCTGGGGGGTTTCCGTGAACGTGGTGGCCCCCCTGGGGAAGGACCGGACGCGGGTGTCGTTCCTGCCGTTCGTGTGGGACGAATCGCTCCGCGACCAAGGCGTCGGCGCAGACCTGCACCGGGTCGAAATGGAGGACGAGGAGGTCGTCGAGTCGCAGCACAGGGGCCTAGCTTCCCGGCTGTACCGCCGGGGACGCTTCTCGCCCCGTCGCGAGGTCGGTACGCATCACTTCCACCGTCTGCTCGCGGCGGCGATGGGGGCGGAAGGCTAGCGGGGCCTCCCCGGACTCCCTACGGCCGGTCGGTGAACTTCATCGCCCAGAGGCCCGAGTTGATGTCGGCGAACCAGACCAGGTTCTTGTGCGGCATCACGCTCCATGCGCCGGGCGAGTTGGGGATGAAGCCTACGGGGTCGAACGCCTTGTAGACGGAGATCTCGCGGCCTTGGGTGTACAAGTTGCCCATGAGCTCGCCGGATACGTCCACGAGCCTCATCCCGCCTTCGTAGTACGCTTGGTAGAGGATGTCGTCCTCCACCCAGATGTTGTGCGTGCCGAACTCGGAGACTTCGTAGCGCGCCACCATCCTGGGGTTCTCGGGGTCGTCGAAGTCGATGACCTGGATGTAGCCCCAGCTTGCCCTCGGATAGCCGCCCTTGCCTGTGGTCGGGTCGTACTTCTGGCGGAAGTCGGGGCCGATGCCCTCCCAGGCCATCCCTTCGCGAGTGAGGATCTCGTCGCCGATGAAGACGTAGAGCTTGTCGGCAGATTCGGAGACGTACGGGAAGGCGGCGTGGGTGGCGCCCGTAGGCACCGGGTACGTGCTGATCAGGACCGGATCGTCTATTGCGCCGCCCCAGCCCCCGTTGCCCACATCCACTGCCACCAGCCCCGTGCCCCACTCGGCGGAGTAGGCGATGCCGTCGTGGACCCACACGTCGTGGACGCGGCTGTTCGGGTGGTCGTACTCGGAGACGTACTTGGGGTTGTAGATGTCGCGCACATCCAGGATCACGTACTTGTCGCCGTTGGAGAGCGCGAAGAGGTAGTCGTCGGTGGGGAAGGCGTTGTGCACGCCACCGGTCAGCCCCTCGGTGTACTCGGCGGCGATCTTGGGGTGGGCAGGGTCTGCCAAGTCGAGGATCACCACGCCGTTGCGACGGTTGGAGGCGCCTTCGCGAGTCAGCGACGCGTAGCGGCCGTCGGGCGACACCTTGACGTCGTTGACGGAGCGCGCGTCGACTTGGATCGAGTCGGTCTTGACCACGTTGTCGGGGTCGGTCACGTCGAAGACGAAGCCGTGACCGTCGGACTGCTTGGCGCCCACCAGCGCGTAGTCGCGACCGTCCACGCCTTCGAAGACCCAGAAGTCGGTGCTGTACACGCGCTCCTGACGCCCGCGTCCCACCACCTCCATGGAGCGAACGACCTTGCGGGGCACGACCTCGAAGGTGCGCTCGACGCGCAAGGGGCCGGAGCGGGCGACGACGGTGAACTCGCCCGGCACGTCGGCGACGAAGCTGCCGCCGTCGATCTGGCCCGGGGCGGGCGGCGCCATGACCCCATGGGACGGCACATAGCGGTGGCTCCACTCCACCGGCGCGCCGACCACCGGGGCTCCAGCGGCGTCGCGGACGACTGCGCGGAACGTCTGGACATCCCCGGTGCGCACCGGCTCGCGACCCCGGGCACCGCCCTCGATCGAGATCGCGACCCCGGAGAACGCGGCCACGACGTGGTCGAGCCCGCCGATCACGCCCTCGAAGGCGGCTTCGACGCGCACCGGGCCGGGGGCGCGCCCCGTCACGTGGCCGAAGGCGTCCACCTCGGCCCGGCCCGGATCACTGGCGCTCCAGGTGAACTCGGCGCCGGGGCGCTCGGTCCCGTCGGCGTGCAGGGCAACGGCCGCGTGGGAGGTGGTGGCGCCGGCGTAAAGGGGCTCGGCGCTGGTCACCTCTACGCGCACCACAGGCGGCCACTCCACCACGACCGGGATCGCCAACCGGAGGGGCTCTCCGCCGGGTCCTGGCCGAACCGTCGTGGCAACGATCTCGTACTCCCCCACTTCGATCCCGGTGACGGTGGTCCCATCGAGCGAAAGTCCTTGCCTGGGCGCCGTCACCCGAAGTGGCTCGTCCACGACTTGGCCCTGGCCGTCCACCGCCCGAACCGAGAAGGCGGTGCTGGCGCCCCGCGCCACGATCAAGCTTGGCGGGTCGGCCTCGATCTGGACGGCGGTCTGGGCCGCGACCGGAGCGGCGAGCGCCACGACGGCAACCGCGGCCCCGAGAGCCCCGACGCGCACAGTGGAGGTTGGGCAGGTGAATCGTCGCATCGCTTCGGCTCCTGGTCCTGGGGTCACCTTCGGATCACGCGCAAGACGCGCCCGTCTTCGCCGACCACCACGATCGGGCCGTCCCGAACGTCGCCGCGCAACTCCATAATGCGGCCTGCGGGCTCAAAGCCCCGCTCGGCATCGCCGGAAACGTCGGGCAGCGCGTAGGAATCGGCTTGGCCAAGATCGACCGCGTATCCCATGTCCGCCAGGGACTGGACCGTAACGGCACTGAGGGGGTTCAGCCGGTCGCGGTACAGGAACGGGTTCATCAGCTCCGAGCCGAAGACGCTGAAGCGCCAGTGCGCATCGCTCGACCCGGGTTCGGCCATGTTCTCGACGGGCACCTTTGCATTCGGGTAGCTGGAGCCTCCCACAGCGTCGAACGCCCCGATCGCCTGCGGGCCGTCGAAGTGGGTGTCGGCACCTGGGTTGTCGGGCAACGAGGGGTCCTCGAGGAAGCCGTGGAGCGTCCACAAGGTGCCGATGCCCAGCACATGGCCCATCTCGTGGAGAGCTGCCGTGAACAACCCGTCGCCCAGGGCCTCCAAGTCGCTGGAGTCGAACTCCATCCCCCCCACGATCGACAGGTACGAAGCGCTGCGGACCCAGCATGTTCCTGCCCGGGCCAGGACACCGCCCTGGCCGTCGATCTCTGCGACGGACGCAAAGATCAGGACGTCGTCGACGTTCAGGGCGTACCGGCGGTCCCCAAAGCACGACACGTTCTCATTCAGCAAGATCTCCGGCAGGTCCCCCGTTACGACGCTCTGCCAGCGCCGCGCCGCCCGCTCCAGCTCCCGGCGTTGGGCAAGCGAGAAGCCGCCGCTGAAGAGCAAGTCGATCTCGAACGCGGCCGTGTCCGGCGCTCGCACGACCGCCGCCACGAAGCGATGGGACGCACGCAACCCCCAGGGGTCCGTGGCCGTCACCGTGACCGCCGCAGCGCCTTCACGCAGCCCGGCCAACACGATCTGCTGCCCGTCGGCATCGGCGTGCACCACGCTCCCGTCGCTCGACGACGCCGAGTAGGTCAGCTCCGCGTCGTCGTCCGTGAAGTACGGCTCCGCATCCCAGCGAACGACCGACCCGCCCGCCTGCAAGATGTGGTCGAGGACGGTCCCCTGGGCTTGGGGCGCGTCGTTGTCGGGCTTGGCGAAGAGAACCAGGGAAGCCCCGGATCGAACCTCCAGCCCCGAGAAGCCGTCGGGCACGGCGGGCACGTTCGTCATCTCGACTTGGGTGGGCTCGCGACTGCCGGACGCCTGCGTCACCACGACCTCGGCGCTTCGGCTTCGGCCCGCCGCTATCGCGAACGCCGTCGTCGAGGGCGATCCGTTCCGAACCCTCACGGCCACGGCAACCTCGAAGGGCGTACCTCCCGCCACGCTCATCGCGATCGTCGCCGGTCCGGGCGCTAGGAGGTTCGCCGTGTCCGTACGCTCGAGCTCGAACGCAAGTGGAAACGGCGCGCCTGGGTTGCCTTCGAGCCGCACCTCCGTCAGATCTGCCATGCCCTCAAAGAAGCCCGTCGGCAGCTCGTCGATCCGGTTCTGCTCCAGGCGCAACACGGAGAGGTCGGGCAGGTCCTGAAAGGCCCCTGAGGGCAGGGAGGCGATCTGGTTCCGCTCCAGGCCGACGCGGGCGACCCCGGGAGCGCCGGCGAAGAAGCTGTCGGGCAACGCTTCGACACGGTTGCCGCCGAACTGCACCTCTTCGACCTCGCTCGCGTCGGCCAGCAGGTGCCGCGGCAGTTCCGCCAGCACGTTGTCGCGGATGTCGATCCGACGGAGCTCGCCGAGCCCGGCTAAGATCTCCGCCGACAGTTCGGCGATCCGGTTGCCCGACAGGTCCAGCTCCTCGAGGGCAACGAGACCCGCGAACACGCCGTCGGGCAGAGACGAGAGCCGGTTGGCGGCCAGCTCCAGGTGCCGCAGGCCTGCAAGGCCGCGGAAGTCTTCCGCCTTCAAAGAGGTCAAGGACGTGTCGCCGCCGCTGGGGTCTTCCGGCCCCCGCACGCGCAGCTCGCGGAGCTCAAACAGGTGCTCGTCGGTCACGGAGGCGCAGTCGCCGCTCGTTCCTGCCAACCGAGCGATCTCGTCCCTCAACTGCGGGGTGCGGTCGCACACGCCCTCGAGGATCGTCGCGGTCGCCGAGACCTGTGCGCCCAGTTGGTAGCCGTCGGCCTCCTCGGGGACGTCCAGCGCAACGGCAAGGACCTCCCGCGCGGCTTCGATCAGGTCGTCGTCCACAACGGCGATCCGAACGACCCCCGTCGCTTCGCCGGGCGCGATCTCCACGGCTCCCGTCGGTCCGCCGTCGTAGTCCGCCGTGTCGGCGTCGGCGGTCGTCGCGTCGTCGTCCGGGGCCAGGGAGTAGGCCACCAGGATCGGCGACTTCGGAGCAGGCACCGCTTCGATCGCCAGCTCGATCGTCGCGCCTTCCGGGGCCGAGGCTGCCGTCGCCGCCAACGACACCACGGGAAGTCGCTCGGCCGTCGCCGTGATCTGGACCGACGGACCCTCCGCCACGGCGGCCGTCAGCACCTGGGCGCCCTCGGCGTCCCCCAACGTCCACGCGGTTCGGGCCAGTCCGGCGGTGTCGCTGACGGCGGACGCCGGCTCCACCGTCCCATCGCCTGCGAAGGCCACTTCGGCCCCCTCGATCGGCGAGCCGCCACCGTCTGCCACCCGGACGACCACTTCGTCCACCAGCAACCTTCCCGGCCGTCCCTCCTGACCGTCGCCGGACACGACCTCGACCGATGCGGGGAGCTGCCGGACGGTCGCCGTCGCCGAGTCGCTCAAGCTCTGGAAGGTGGCGACGACCGTCGCCGCGCCGTTGGCGACCGCCGTGACCAAGCCCCCAGCCTCTGCCCGGACGACGTTCGGATCGCTGCTGGACCACGTGACGGCACCGGGATACGTCGCGCCGTACTGGTCCGTGATCGTTGCGGTGAAGGAGGCCGTCGCGCCCAGGTGGTCGAGAACGACGGCATCCGGCGACACGGAGACGGTAGCGGGCCGGGGCGGTTCCGGCGGCGGAGGCGGCGTGGCCGAATCGCCTCCGCAAGCCGCCAGGGCCAACAACACCAGCAAGCCGGCAACCCTGAACGCAACCCCAGCAATCATAGGACGACATATTGGCCAAGGCGGTCGCGCCCTGCAACGGAGCGGCCTGCCCCGGCGTCCAATGCAGCGTCTGAGTGATCTCAATAACGATATGTCGAAACTATATTACGATAGTATCGTATTGATGAAAACGACACGCACTCTACAAGCTAAAGGAGCACGCTCCATGCGAATCGACGACTACCTGGACCTGGACGCGATCTTCGCGCCGTTCAGTCCCCCAGGCGCCTCGCGCCGCCGGCACAGGGAGCGGCAGACCCGTCGTCGTCGCCGCTTCGGACGCGGCGGCCTCAAGCTGGCGATCCTCGCCCTAGTCGAGGAGAGGCCGATGCACGGCTACGAAGTCATGAACGTCCTCGCGGAACGGTCCGGCGGTCTCTACAGGCCCAGCCCGGGCTCCGTCTACCCGACGCTCCAGCTGCTGGAGGACCAGGGCCGCGTGACCGTCGAAGAGCACGACGGCAAGAAGGTGTACACGATCACCGAAGCCGGCCGAGAGCACCTGGACCGCAACCGGGACGCCGTGAACCGCGTCTTCGGGAGCAAGTCCGACTCTGACCAAGCCGCCGACGGTTGCCGCGGCGCCCAGTCTTCGATCGCCAGCGCCGCCGCAGACCTTGCTCGCTATGTGGCTCGCCTGGGCCAGACGACTCTGCAGGGCTGCTTCCGCTGGGCTGGCGACGAGCAGTTCGTCGCGGAGGCGAAGGATGTCCTGAACCGAGCGCTGGAGGAACTGGACGCGGCCTGGGACCAAGCCCGAAAGCGAAGCCGCGCGGAGCGGACCGACGAGGACGAGGCTTCCCGGACCGGCGACTAGGCCCCGCCCTGGACCCGCCAGATGCGGTGCAGATAGCGCTCCGGCGCCTGCATGAAGTCCCGCAGCAGCTGCACCGACTCCAGCTCCTCGTACTCCACCGGGGCCAGCGGCGCCGAGTCGAAGGAGTAGATCGTCGCACCGGGCAGGGCCATGAGCACGGGGGAGTGGGTCGCGATCACGAACTGGCCCCCGCGCTCGACCATCTCGCTCATCATGGCGACGAAGCCGAGCTGGCTCTGGGGCGACAGGGCCGCCTCCGGCTCGTCCAGGAGGTACAATCCGTCGGGCACGAAACGGGAGCGAAAGAGGCGAAGGAAGCTCTCGCCGTGGGAGTTGGCGTCCAGGTTGTCGCCGTAGCGGGCGCGCATGGCGGATATCGAGCCAGCCGCGGGGCCCTTGGCGAGCGTCTTGGCGAGTTCGGAACGGCCTTCGTACTCCCGGTCCACCTGGGCGATCCGGTCTTCCATTTCCTGGCGAAGGGTCCGCAGGCGGCGGGCGAAGCCGAAAAAGTCCTCGGCTCGGAGAAAGAACCCGCGGTGCGTGCGCCTACGCCAAACTAGGGTCAGCGTCCCCGCCAACCGCCGCTGAAGAGCCAGGGTGCTGTCGTGGCCCGTCTCGGCGCTCCCGACGGTGGGCAGCTTCGCAGCCAGCGCCATCGCTTCCAGCAACGTGGACTTGCCGGAGCCGTTTTCGCCGGCTAGGATCGTCACCGCGCTTGGCAGGGCAACTTCGGCTGGTCCCTTGAGCGCCGGAACGTCGAAGGGAAACTCCGCGGCCCACTTGGCTGGAGGCTTCCCCAGCTTTACAGCGGACAGAATCGGAAAGGTATTTTCAGGCATGGCCGACACGGGCAGGTCTGCGCGGTTGTGTCCACGTTCTGCACAAAGACGATAGCAAGCTACGTGGAGTTCTACGAGCGCTGACCGCGATCCCAGCCCCCCGGTCGCACCCCACAGGAAGAGATGCCTTCATGACCACGCTGCCGAAGTTCCGCTTCTCCCCTCTGTGCGCAGTGGCCTGCGCCGCAGTCCTCGCCGTCGCGCTTGCCGGTGTGCCCGCCCAGAGCCTCGCCCAGCAACCGGAAGCCGCCTCGACCGCCGACGCCGCCTCGACCGCGACCGACCGCTGGACCCCGGCACTCAGCATGGGCTACTCGCAAGTTTCGGGCGTGGCGATCTCTGAGGACGGCGCCCACGTCGCCTACGTGGTGCGCAAGCCGATCATGGAGGGCGAGAAGTCGGAGTACCTGAGCCACGTCTGGCTGGCGTCCAGCGACGGTACTCGGAGCCGCCAGTTCACGCGGGGCGCCAAGTCGTCGTCCAGCCCATCGTTCTCGCCCGACGGCCAGTGGCTGGCGTTCACGTCTTCCCGCTCCGACAAGAACCAGATATGGGTGATCGCCTTGGCGGGCGGCGAGGCCCGACAGCTCACCGACGCCAAGTCCGGCGTAGGCGCCTACCGCTGGTCGCCCGACGGAAGCGCCGTCGCCTTCGTCATGCGGGACCCGCCCACCGAGGAGGAGGAGAAGGCGGAGAAGGAGAAGCGCGACGTGATCCTGGTGGACCAGAACTTCAAGTACGGCCACCTGTACACGGTCCCCTTCGACCCCGCCGCCACCGAGCCTGCCGAGGCCGTCCGCGTCACCGAGGGCGACTTCCACGTCACCGGCTTCGACTGGAGCCCCGACGGAACGCGCTTGGTCTTTGCTCACCAGGCCGACCCTCGGATCAACACGGGACGGCTTTCCGGCGACATCTCCCTGGTCGATGCAGGCGGGGGCGAAGCACAGCCGTTGGTGGCCGGGACCGGGGTCGAGTCCTCTCCGCGCTGGTCCCCCGACGGGTCGCTGATCGCCTACGTCTCCACCGGGGAGCAGCCCGAGCCGATCGGCCTAGGGGACGTGTACGTGGTGGACCCGGCCACGGGCGGTTCCCAGCGGCTGGCCGACACCCCGAACCGAAGCGCGTTCATCTTGGGATGGTCCACCGACTCGGAGGATGTCTTCCTGAACGAGGCCATGCGCACGACCCGCCACGTCATTGCGCTGCCCGCCGACGGAGGGGAGTGGCGGCACGTGACCCAGGGCGACGGGGTGGTGGGCGGCGTGGCGCTGGCGGCAGAGGCGGGACGGTTGGCGCTGACGTGGGAGACGACCGACGAGCCCGCCGAAGTGCACGTGTCGCCGTTGTCCGACTTCACTCCGACACGGATCAGCAGCGTGAACCAGGACGCGCCCCGCCCGCCGATGGGTCGCACCGAGCTGCTCTCGTGGACCGCCCCCGACGGCACGCCGGTGGATGGGCTGCTGACCTACCCCGTTGGCTGGGAGGCCGGGACCCGGGCGCCCCTGATCCTCAACGTGCACGGCGGTCCTGCCGGTGTCTTCAGCCAGTCGTTCACCGGCTCGCCGAGCATCTACATGATCCAGTACTTCGCCCAGGAGGGCTTCGCGGTCCTGCGGCCCAACCCCCGGGGTAGCACGGGCTACGGCAAGGAGTTCCGCTACGCCAACTTCATGGACTGGGGCTACGGCGATCTGTCGGACCTGCTGGCCGGCGTCGACCATGTGGTCGATATGGGCGTCGCGCACCCGGACAGCCTGCTGCTCATGGGCTGGAGCTACGGCGGCTACATGACGTCCTTCGCGGTGACCCAGACCGACCGCTTCAAGGCCGCGTCGATGGGCGCGGGGCTGCCGAACCTGATCAGCATGGTGAGCACCACCGACATCGGCGACTACCTGACGGGCCACATGGGCGGCGAGTACTTCGACGACTACGAGACCTACGAGAAGCACTCCGCCGTCTACCACATCAGGAACGTGACGACGCCGACCCAGGTGATCCACGGCGCCCAGGACCTGCGCGTCCCCTTCACCCAGGGCCAGGAGTTCTACACATCCCTCGCGCGCCTGGGGGTCGAGACCGAGATGATCGTCTATCCGCGCACGCCCCATGGTCCCCGGGAACCCAAGTTCCTCATGGACGTGTCGGAACGGATCATGACGTGGTTCGAAAAGCACCTGCGGAAGGAGCCGCCCAAGGCCGACGGGTAACGCCCAGGGAGGGCTTCCGCCTGCCCCGCGCTGGTGCGGCCCGCCTGCCCCCGTGGAACCTTCGGGCGGTTGCGGTGTCTCAAGGTCGCACACCCCTCCCGCAAGGAGCGACCCATGGGATATTGTCGCCAGCTATCGACCGTAGTACTGCTCGCCTGCGCACTGGCAACGTCATGCGGAGGCGATGCCGACGGGCCGAGCGCGCTCGCGTGTCAAACCGCGGACAGCGCGGGCGTCGAGCTCGTCATGAACGAGTGGCTGTCCACGGGGCCGGTGACGAACCGAGCCGTGGGAAGCTCGCCGACCACCTCGCTGGGCGGAAGCGCGATGGAGGCCGACGAGTCGCTCCAGCTCTCGCGGATTCGGGACGCCACGAGGCTTTCGGACGGCAGAGTGGTCGTAGCCGACGGCGGCTCCGCCCAGCTCCGCGTGTTCGACGCTGCCGGCACGTATTCCGGCTCATGGGGTCGGCGGGGCCAGGGCCCAGGAGAGTTCACCGGCTTGGCAAGCGTTGCTGCTTGGCGTGCCGACTCGGTTGCGGCGTGGGACAGGTGGCAGAACCGCGTCTCGGTCTTCGACTCTGCTGGCGAGTACGGCCGGTCCTTCCTGCTCCTGCCCGGCGACGACAGTGCGCCGCGCGTGGTCGATCTTCGGCCCGATGGGCTGATCCTGGCGATGGTGCTCCCGATCAGCGGGCCCAGCGAACGCGTCTCCGGTCTGGATCGCCCGAACCGAAACTATGTCCTCTTGGACGACAATGGGCATCTCGTGAGGTCGCTGGGCGAATCTCCGGGCTCGGAGGGCTATGTGCACTTCGAAGGCGACATGCTGTGGTCGTGGCAGCTGCCGTTCGGTCGGTCGACGTTCGCCGCCTTGTGGAACGATCAGGTCGTCGTCGCCACCAACGACAGTTACGAATTTCGGAGCTATCGCACGGATGGTACGTTGCGCAGAGTCGTGCGGCGCACGCACGACCGGGCAGCAGCACCCAGCCAAGCCGACCTGGACGCCCACATCGAGGGGTTGCTGGCCAACGTGCCCGAGGCGGACCGAGCGGTGCAGCGGGCTAGCGCCGCCAACCTGCCGTTGGTGGACGCCTACCCGGCCTATGGTCGCGTCAAGGCCGACGCCCGCGGGCATCTTTGGGTGGAGGAGTATCGCCTGCCTGGCGAGGACCACCAACAATGGACGGTCTACGACGATCAGGGATGCATCCGCGAAGTCGTGGATATGCCCGAAGGACTCGAGGTCATGGAGATCGGCCGCGACTACGTCCTGGGCAAGTCCGAAGACGAACTGGACGTCGAGCACGTGCAGGTGTGGGCGTTGTCGGGAGTCACTCCGTAAAGGAGAGGGTCGCGCACGCCCGCTGGTGCGGCGGCCGGCGAGCCACTCTGGGCGGAGTCAGCTCGCCGGGCGCCGCACCGGTCCCCGGATCCACCGGCCCGGCTTCTCGCCCGTGAGCCCGCCGTCGCGGATCACCGGGACGCCGTTCACCAGCAGATCGGTGATCCCCACGCTGTACTGGTGGGGGTCGGCGTAGGTGGCGCGGTCGGCGATCACGTCCGGGTCGAAGACGGCAACGTCGGCGCGCATTCCCTCCGCGATCACGCCCATGTCGTGGCGACCGAGCCAGCGGGCGGGCATGGAGGTCATCTTCTTGACCGCTTCCTCCAGGGTGATCACGCCCAGCTCTCGCACGTAGCGCGCCAGCACCCGCGGGAACGCGCCGTAGCTGCGAGGATGCGGGTACCCGATCCCATAGCCCACGGCGTCGCCGTCGGTCTCGATCATCGACAGCGGGTGCTGCATGATCCGAATCACGTCCCCCTCGTCCATCGCGTGATAGATCGCGCTGAAGCCGCCCTTAAGCTGAAGCTCGATCGCCAGCTGGATGCCGGTTGCCAGGTCGTTCGGGAGCCCGCGGTCGGCGGCGTAGTCCGCAAGCGTCTTGCCGTTGTAGCTCTCGTCGGAGCGCAGCACGCGGAACTGGATGCGTGAGATGTCCCCGCCGGTGCGGTCCGTGGTGAAGATCGTCCGCATGTCCGCTTCCATCCGTCGCCGGGTGTCCGGGTCGGCGACCCGCTTGGCGAACTCCTCCGGTCCGCCGGCCAGCGCCCACTGGGGGAAGAGGATCGACGATCCGGTGCTGGAGGCGGCGTACGGGTAGAGGTCGTGTGTGATCGTCAACCCGGCCGCGTTCGCCGAGTCGATCATCGCCAACGACTTCTCGCTCCAACCCCACTGGGCCGCTCCAGCCGCCTTGTGGTGGTTGATCTGGGCGGGGATGCCCGCTTCGTCGGCGATGCGCACCACTTCGGCGACCGACTCCAGCAGCCCGCTGGCTTCGTTGCGCATGTGACTTACGTAGATGCCGCCGTGGCGGGCCGCGACCTTGGCCAGCTCGATCACCTCCTCGGTCTCGGCGAAGTTGGCGGGCACGTAGAGCAGTCCGGTCGATAGTCCCAGCGCCCCCTCGCGCATCGACTGGTCCACGAGTGCCTTCATCTCTTCCAGCTCGGCGTCGGTGGGTGCCCGGTCGTCCATTCCCAAGACCTGCTTTCGGGTCCAGGAGTGGCCGGCGAAGAAGCCGACGTTCGGGGCCGTCTCCAGGCTCGACGCGAACGCCTCCATCGGCCACGGCTGGTCCCCCGAGTGCAGCGACGCGATCAGCGTGGTGATCCCCTGGCGCAGGAAGTTCTCGGCCAGCGGGTACTCGGCGATCGTCTGCTGGACGTGGGAGTGGTTGTCGATGAAGCCGGGGGCGACGACCTGACCCTCGGCGTCGATCACCGCGGCAGCCAGAGACCTGTCGACGGGTTGGCGGGAGACGAGGACGATGCGCCCGTCCGCCACGGCGACGTCGGCCTGGAAACGGTCGGCGCCGGTGCCGTCCACCACCGTGCCGCCGGTGATCAGGACATCGTACTGCTGGGCGGAGGCGGGCGCTCCGGCGGCGCAGCCCAGCGCGACCGCGAGAGCCAACGCCGGCACCGACGGCCAAGGTGTCTTCGGGGCGGTCTTTGCACGGAACGTCATTGGCGGGGATCTCCAGTTGGGAAGGGGCGGGCCTGGTGGGAGCGGAAAATGGACCCGCTGGTACCCGTCGGCGCAACCGGACACCCTTGCCTCGACCCGCACAGAGTCTCCCAATTGGCCCCTATGGGCATGAAGATTGCGACATGGAACGTGAACTCGGTCAAGGTGCGGGAAGCGAGAGTGGTCGGGTGGCTCCGCGAGCACGCGCCCGACGCCCTCTGCCTTCAGGAGCTGAAGACCGCCGACGAGGCGTACCCCGACGACGCGATCCGCGAAGCTGGCTGCGAGTCGGCAGTGTTCGGCCAGCGGACGTACAACGGCGTGGCCCTGATCAGTCCCCATCCGATCTCCGACGTGGCGAGGGGCTTCGGCGGCGGCGTGGCGGATTCGGACCCCCAGGCCCGGCTGATCCGTGGCGTGGTTCGGGGCGTGACCGTGTTCTCCGCCTACTTCCCCAACGGGCGAACGGTCGGGTCCGAGTCCCATGGCTACAAGCTGGCGTGGATGGGTCGGCTGCTGGAGCTGCTGGAGACCCGCTTCGACCCCCGCGATCCCGTCGTGCTGGCCGGCGACTTCAATGTGGCCCTCGACGACCGGGACGCGGAGAATCCGGAGCAGTGGGCGTCCAGCGTCCTCTGCGATCCGGCCACGCGGGAGGCTCTGGAGCGGATTCGGGAGTGGGGCTTCGTGGACGTGGTGCGGAAGCACAACCCTGAAGGCAAGCTTTACAGCTGGTGGGACTACCGGCGGCTCGCGTTCCCCAGGAACGACGGCTTGCGGATCGACCACGTCTTCGCCACTGTGCCTGTAGCGGAGGCGTCCACTGCGGCGTGGGTGGACCGCAACCAGCGGAAGGGAAAGAAGACGGACAAGCCGTCGGATCATGCGCCGGTGGTGGCGGAGTTCGATCTGTAGGAGCCTCCGTCGGGAACTATCCCGGGAACCGCGTGTAGTACTCCGCGGTCGGTTCCAGCAGAAGCGCTGTCGAGGGAGGAAGAGATGAAGGACAGGCAGGTCAGGGAGCGTCAGGCCCGGCGCATCTTCGCGGCGGGCATCGGGGTTTCGGTAGCGGTCCACGGCGTCATCTTGGGGGTTTCCACCTTCACCGTCCCCGCCAGCACGGCGGGGCCCGAAGAGACGAGCCGAAGCGCGACGCCGGACGAGGCCCCGTTCCGGGCGATCGAGCTGGTGGAGCTGTCTGTGCTGGACGAGCCCACGGAAGTGTCTGCTCCCGCCGAGGACGTCGCCGTGGTTGCGTTGTCGGAGCCGGCCCCAGCAACGCCGGCGCCCGCGGCCGCCACTCCGCGTCCGGCGACCGACGCCGTGACGATGCTGGCGGCGTTCGCGGCCCCGTCCGCTCCGTCGATGCGCGCCAACTTCGCCGTTCAGCGCAACCTCCCGTCGGGGGCGTCGCAGGCGATCCCGGCGCTGGCCGGCGAGGACCCCCACGCGGGCCACGACCACGGAAGCGACGAGGAGTCCGACGGGACGGGCTGGTGGGGGCGCTTCAAGGTGGCGCTTGGCCAAGGCGCCGGGGGCCACTGCAAGCCGCGCAGGCCTCCGGTCATGGTCTCGGGGCCCCATCAGCCCCCGGTCTTGGGAGGGGTGCAGCCCGAGGACCAGACGGAACCCCCGGACAACCAGTTCCCCCGCCCCCGGCGTCCGGGAAGCCACAACTTCCGCTAGCCCGCCTCCCGCCTCCGCCTATCGCCGACCGCGGCGCCTGAGCCCCTCCATTTCCTCCACCGTCCGGGGCCAGTCCCGGCGGAGGAGCCGAGACAGGCTTCGGTCGGCCAGGAGCTTCCCGCCCGTCTGGCAGTTCGGGCAGTAGTTGGTTTCCCGGGTCGCGTAGACGATCCGCTGGACGGCGGTTCCACAACGGGGACATGGCTCGCCGTACTTCCCGTGGGTCGCCATGGCGGGGTGGAACGCCGTCACCTTTGTCGGGAATCGGTCCCCGGCCTCCTCCACTAGGCGCGCCGACCACTCCCGGAGCGACGCTTGCGCGGCAGCGTGCAGGCGCTCCACCTCCGCGTCGTCGAGCCGGCTGGTGAGGGCGACAGGCGACAGCCCGGCTCGCCAGAGGATTTCGTCGGAGTGGGCGTTGCCGATCCCCGACACGATGCGCGGATCGGTGAGGGCTCGCTTGAGCGTTCGGTTTTCTCGGCGAATGGCTTGGGCGAAGCGCTCGGCGGAGGCTTCCAGCGGCTCGACTCCGCCTGGATCGTGCTCGGCCAGCCCCCGTTCGCCCCGAACCAAGTGGAGCGATGCCCGCTTGTGGGTGCTCGTTTCGGTGAGCAGGAGCGCGCCCTGAGGGAAGTCGAAGGCGGCGTGGCCCCGCTTGCGGGGGATCGACGCGCCCGGCGGCTTCCACTGGAAGCGTCCCGATATCATGAGGTGCACGACGAGGAAGAGATCGTCGTCCAAGCCGAGCACGATCCGCTTGCCCACCCTTCGCAGCTCTCGCACGGCCTTGCCGTGGACCGCGGACAGGGGCGGGTCGTAGCTCTTGAGGAGGGACGGCGACCGGATGCGAACTCGTTGGAGGCGTTCGTCCAGGACCCGCTCCCGGAGCGCGTGAAGGTAGAGGGCGACCTCCGGCAGCTCAGGCATCGGGGGCGCTGCCCGCGTTCTGGTCGTAGCGCATGATGCGACCGTGGGGGCTCCGTCGGTCCCGCTCCAGTCCGTAGACCGGGCCCGGCACCGCGTCGGGCGCCGCCTCCTCCAAGCGCTCCACCTCCTCCGGCTGCAGTCGGAGCTTGCGTCCGGCCACTGTCAGCCCCCGGCGGCTGAGGCCCACCAC
Source organism: Longimicrobiales bacterium (assembly GCA_958296005.1). Taxonomy (GTDB): domain Bacteria; phylum Gemmatimonadota; class Gemmatimonadetes; order Longimicrobiales; family Gaopeijiaceae; genus CATQHQ01. Next base: position 131,201 of record CATQHQ010000002.1, on the reverse strand, counting down.
CGCCGCGTCGACCGCCGGCTGGCCGAGAACGTAGGCTACCGCCACGTCCGCCATGGCGGCCCCGTGGCGTTCCGCCGCCTCCGACAGAGCCGCCCGGGTCCGTTGGAGCGCCGTCGCCCCGCCTGCCTCCTCGGCGATGAGACGGTACTTGGCCAGGGATCGCGTGTCGGAAGCCGACCGCTTCGGGGCGTCGGCCTCGTTGCCCGGCTCCGCACTCCGATCGGTCAGGAGTCCCCCGGCCAGGGTTCCGTAGCACAGCAGCGCCACGCCCCGCTCCTGGCAGAACTGCGCCAGTCCCCGCAACGGCCGGCGGTCCAGCAGCGAAAGCTGCACCTGGTTCGACGCCACGGGGATGCCGGCGTCCAGAAGCTCGGCCAGCCGCCGCTGTCCGAAGTTGGTGGCGCCCAGGTGGCGGACCACGCCCTCCTCCAGAAGCTCAGCGAGCCAGTCTGCAGTCTCGATCCAGCCGGATATCGAGAAGTCCCACCAGTGGAACTGGACCATCTCGAGCACATCCACCCGGAGGCGCTCCCGGGAGCGGAACACGATCTCCCGCACGTACTCTCGGCTCATCGACGGCAGCGACTTCAAATCAGGCACGAACTTGGTGTGGACGACCGTCTCGTCCCGCTTCGTCTGCCGGGAGGCCATCCAGTCGCCCAGCAGCCGCTCGGCACCGCCGTAGATGTCGGCGCAGTCCAGCACCAGCCTCCCTGGTCGAGCCGCCTCCACCGCGCGGTCCAACGCGGCCGCGGCAAGCTCCCGGCTCCAGCCGGCGCCGTGGCCGGGAGAGAGCTGCCAGCACCCGCGGATCACCCCGGAGGACGGGGGACGCCACGCACGGGGAGAAGGGCCGGCGGCGTTCACGGCGCGGAGGTGCTTCCCTCGCTGCTCAGCGGCACTCGGGTGACGTCGCCGTGGCGGAAGACGGAGACGCCGGTTCGCACAATGCGGAAGCGGGCGCCGCAGTGCGGGTCGGGGCACGCCACCTCCGCGTCGGTGGTCATCCAGTCGGCGGGATCGCTCTTGCGCTGCTTGGCCGGCAACAGGGGAAGAAGGGCCGCCAGCGGGTAGATGGGGAAGCTCTGGCCGGGAGGCAGGGACAGGTTCTCCCCCACGACCTCGAAGTAGTCGCCCGGACGATGGCCGCACACCATCTCGCCGTCGCCGGCCACGACCTCGACTCGCAGATCGTGCAGTTCGAACTCGTCCGGCCCGAGCGGGGAGGGGTTCACGGGGTCTACGGGGCTGGGGTTAGGGTCCACGGGCAGCGCGTTCATGAGGCCAAAGCCTTTCCTGACGAGGGCACGTCTCCGATGATGGGGGGCGTCCGACGGGACGTCTCCCCGGCGGCGGACTCTTCCGCGAAGGACCACTTCTTGGCCACCAACCCGGCTTCCGCAAGCGAGCTCGCAGGCGAACCCGACGCTGCGGCCGGCGGCGGAGAGCCCTTGCCGTTCCGCCTCGGCGTCGTCGGAGCCGTCCTGCCGATCGTCGTCTTCTTGGGAGGAACGGCGTGGCTCGGCTTCTCGGGCGCTCCCGACGAGCGTGGCCTCTGGCCGGTCCTGATCGCGGCGATGGGAACCGGACTCCTCTTCGCCAAGCAGCCGTCGGAGTACGCCGCCGCCTTCGTCCGCGGGATGGCGCGGCCGATCGTCATGCTGATGGTCCTGGCATGGCTCCTCGCCGGAGTGCTCTCCGTGCTGCTCCGGGAATCCGGGCTCGTCCACTCCCTCGTCCAAGTCGGAGGCGCGCTGGGGGTGAGCGGCGGGGGCTTCGTGCTCCTCGTGCTTCTGATCTCGGCGTTGTTCGCTACGGCGACGGGGACCAGCCTGGGGACGATCTTGATCTGCACACCCCTCTTGTACCCCGCGGCCGGCCTGCTGGAGGCGAAGCCGCTGGCGGTAATCGGGGCGGTCCTGGCCGGGGCGACGTTCGGCGACAACGTGTCCCCCGTCTCCGACACCACGATCGCCTCGGCCAGCAGCCAGGACGCCCCCATCGGAGGCGTGGTCCGGAGCCGACTCCGCTATGCGCTGCCCGCCGCTGCGGTCGCGGCCGTCGTCCTCGCCGCGTTGGGGGGCACCGACGTTGCGGCGGCGACAGACCCCGGCGGTCGGATCGCGGGCGGCGCCCACCCCGCCAACCTCTCCGGCGACTGGATCGCGCTGCCGATGCTACTGGCGCCGCTGGCCGCCTTCGCGATGCTGTGGCGCGGCAAGGGATTGGTGGAGAGCCTCTTCGCAGGAGTGGCGGTCGCCACGGCCGTGGCGCTGGCAGTCGGGCTCGTTGGGCCGGCCGACCTCCTCCACGTGGACGCGACGGCGTACCGAGCCACGGGTCTCGTGCTGGACGGGATGGAGAGCGCCGTCGGCATCGTCGTCTTCACCCTCCTGCTGATGGGGGTCGTGAGCCCGTTGGAGGAGGCGGGCGTGCTCCGACGACTGGCCCGGAGGCGGCACCGGCCCGACGGAGGCGGCCGGCAAGCCGCCCGCCGCGCCGAGCTTCGCATCTTCGGATTGACCAGCATGGCGGTCCTCCTGACGACCCACTCGGTGGTCGCGATCCTGGCTGTGGGCGACCTGGTGAAGGAGACGGGACGGCGGGCCGGGATCGACCGCTTCCGGCGAGCCAACCTGCTGGACACCACCGTCTGCACGTATCCGTTCCTGTTGCCGTTCTTCATCCCGACGATCTTGGCGTCGTCGGCCACCGGCTCGGGGGAGCCGTTCGGCATCGCCAGGGTTTCTGCCCTCGAGGCGGGGCTCGCCAACGCCTACTCGTGGGCTCTCCTCGTCGTGGTCCTCCTGGCCGTGGCCACGGGCTGGGGACGGCGTGCCCCGTCGTTATCTTCCTCGCCATGATCATCCGTCCAAGGGTCCGCGGCTTCGTTTGCGTCACCAGCCATCCGACGGGGTGCGCCGCCAACGTGGCGGAACAGGTGCGCCTCGCCCGCTCCGCACCGATCCACGACCCTCCGCGCTCGGTTCTGGTCCTCGGCGCCTCCACCAGCTACGGCCTGGGCTCCCGGATCGCCCTGGCCTTCGGCGGAGGCGCGGCGACCTTCGGCGTCTTCTTCGACCGGCCTCCCACCACCCGCCGGCCGGGCACCGCCGGGTGGTACAACACCGCGGCGTTCGAGAAAGCGGCGGCGGCAGCCGGGCTCCAGTCGGCCTGCTTCAACGGAGATGCCTTCTCCGCCGAGACCAAGGAGCGCGTCGTGGAGCTCCTCAAGCGGGACTTTCCTCCCGTGGACTGCGTAGTCAACTCGCTCGCGGCGCCTCGCCGGACCCACCCCGAGTCGGGCCGGACGTTCACGTCGGTCCTGAAGCCGATCGGCGAAGCGTACCGGTCCAAGACGCTGGACACCGACAAGGCCCGGGTGTTGGACGTGGAGCTGCCGCCGGCGTCCGCCGAAGAGGTGGAGGCCACGGTGGCGGTCATGGGCGGCGAGGACTGGCGGATGTGGATCGACGCGCTGGAGGCGGGCGGCGTGCTGGCCCCGGGCTGCCGAACCTTCGCCTACAGCTACGTGGGACCGGAACTCACCTGGCCGATCTACCGGGACGGGGCGATCGGGATCGCCAAAGACGACCTCCGCAAGACGGCTCGCGAGCTGGATCGGCGGCTGTCGGCTTCGGGCGGAGGCGCCCATGTGGCGGTCATGAAGGCGGTGGTGACCCAGGCCAGCGCGGCGATCCCCGTCGTGCCCCTCTACGTCTCGATCCTGTACAAGGTCATGAAGTCGGCGGGCGACCACGAAGGTCCCATCGAGCAGGCGTTGCGCCTCTACGGCGCCAAGGCGTACGGACGTGGAGGAGTGGAGACCGACCCGGACGGCTTCATCCGGTTGGACGACCTGGAGATGAAGCCCGGGACGCAAGCCGCCGTGCTCCGGGCGTGGGACGCGATCTCCACGGAAAACCTGCGCGCCGAGTCGGACTTCGACGGCTACCGGACCGACTTCCTGCGCCTCTTCGGCTTCGGGGTTCCGGGGGTGGACTACAGGGCGGACGTGGACCCCCTCGTGGCGATTCCGGCGTTGGTTGCGGCGGACTGATCGTCGAGGGACGGAGTAGAGCATGACGGTCACGCCGACCCCGGAGCAGCTGTGCGAGCTGGCGGGCCGCGATCCCGTGCTCGGCGAGGCCATGGAGCGGGTAGGCCCCTACCCTGGGTTCCCCCACGGTCCGCTTGCCGAGGGCTCCCACTTCCAGGCGCTGGCCCGGTCGATCTTGTTTCAGCAGCTGGCGGGGGCCGCCGCCAAGACGATCTACGCCCGGGCGTGCGCGCTCACGCCGGAAGCCGGGTTCCCCACCGCGACGGAGTGCCTGGCGCTGCCGGACAGCCGCTTCCGAGAAGCCGGCCTCTCCGCGGCCAAGACTCGGGCGGTGAAGGACTTGGCGGCCAAGTCGGCCGACGGATCGGTGCGGCTGCAAAGCGTCTCCGCGATGACCGACGACGAGATCGTGACGATGCTGACCTCCGTGTGGGGAGTCGGAGAGTGGACGGCCCAGATGTTCCTGATCTTCCGCTTGGGACGGCTGGACGTGATGCCCGCAGGCGACCTGGGGGTGCGGGAGGGCGTGCGCAGGCTGGACGGACTGGAGGAGCGCCCGTCGCCGAAGGCCGTGCTGGAGCGGGCGGAGGCTTGGCGGCCGTTGCGGTCCGTGGCCACATGGGTGCTCTACCGCCTGTGCGACGAGTGAGGCCGTGCGGAGCAGCGCCGCGCAACCGGTAGTCTCGACCCGGATCGACACGCCCTTGGGGCAGATGGTGGCGATCGCCGCCGACGCGGGCGTGTGCCTGCTGGAGTTCGCCGGGCGGCGGATGCTGAAGACCCAGGTGGACCGCGTGACGCGGCGGTTCGGCGCTGTGCCTGCGCCGGGGCGGCACCCCTTGCTGGACGCGCTGGAGGTCGAGTTGGCCGAGTACTTCGGGGGCGAGAGGCGTGCGTTCGACGTGCCGCTGGCTCTCTCCGGCACCGGCTTTCAGGAACGAGTTTGGCGGAAGCTGCTGGAGATACCCTACGGCGAGACGATCAGCTACGACGAGCTGGCGCGCCGGACGGGTACGCCGGGCGGACAGCGCGCGGTCGGACGAGCCAACGGCGACAACCGGATCGCCGTGGTGATCCCCTGCCACCGGGTGATCCGAGCGAATGGACAGCTGGGCGGCTACGGCGGCGGACTCGACCGCAAGCGCAGGCTCCTGGTGCTGGAACAGGGGCGGATGGCCCAGGGAACGCTCTTCGGGTAGACCGGCGACGCTCCAAATCCATGAGATGGAACCTAGCTCCAGGCCAAGGGTACGCATCAGTACGACTCCGGGCGCACGCTCGCCACGGCCGGCGGGCGAAGCGGTCGGAACTCTTTCGTCAGGAGCAAACCATGGACCGATACACTTCCATCGGACGCGCGGTCTTCGCCGCGCTGACGCTGGCCGTGCTGGTCGTCGCCTGCGACGACGGCTCGCCCACCAAAACTCACCGACCGGAACCGCAAGGCCCCGAGACCGTCGCCAACCCCTGGACGACGATCTTCGCGGCAGCGCAGAAGATGAACGGCGCCGTGAAGATCACCTTCGCCGGCAAAGACCGATCCTACGTGCTCGGGGAGCTGGACGGGGGCTCGGCGACTCCCCAGGACGCGATCAACGCGACCCAGGCCGTCTGCACGATCGAAGACGCGACCAACCGGCGCGACCTCGACGCCTTCCGGCAGTGCATGGCCACGGCGCTTCGGGAGGACGTGTGCCGGAACGGAGGCATCTTCGTTCTCTACCATCCGGCCGAAGACGCGCCGAACAGCTGGCGCGCGCTGTGCCCCACGGGAGAGGACGACGACGAGCCCGAAGACGACGAGTCGCGGGTCACAGCGGCGCCGTCGTCGGCTAGCACTCGGCTTGGCTAGCTAGCGGGCCTAAAGGGAGGGCCCCGGCCTCGCTCGGGTCGGGGTCCTCTGCCGCGGCGGGAAGAGAGTGCCCTCCGCTTCGTCGGTGCCGCCCCGCCGCTGTAGCTTCCACCGCATGAACGTGCCCCTGCTGGACCTGAAGCCGCAGTACGCAGCCGTCAAGGACGAGATCGACGGCGCGATCGCCGGCGTAGTCGCCTCCCAGCGCTTCGTATTGGGTCCCGTTGTGGAGGCTTGCGAGGAAGCGGTCGCCGCCTACTGCGGCTGCGACCACGGCGTAGGCGTCTCCTCCGGCACCGACGCTCTGCTCTTGGCCCTCATGGCCGAAGGGATCGGTGCCGGCGACGAGGTCGTCACGACGCCGTTCACCTTCTTCGCTACCGCAGGGGTTGTCGCTCGCCTGGGCGCCACGCCCGTCTTCGTGGAGATCGATCCGTCCACCTTCAACATCGACCCCGCCCAGATCGAAGCGAAGGTCACGCCCCGGACCCGGGCCGTGGTGCCCGTCCACCTCTTCGGCCAGATGGCGGAGATGGCGCCGATCATGGAGATCGCCGACCGTCGCGGCCTGGTGGTCATCGAGGACGCGGCCCAAGCGATCGGCGCGGAACGCGACGGCCGGCGGGCGGGTTCCGTCGGCCACTACGGCTGCTTTTCATTCTTCCCCACCAAGAACTTGGGCGCCTACGGGGACGGCGGCATCGTCACCGTCAACGACCCGGCCCGATCCGCCAAGCTCAAGACCCTCCGGGTCCACGGCGAGCAACGCAAGTACCACCACAGGACCGTCGGAGGCAACTTCCGCCTGGACGCCCTGCAGGCGGCGGTCGTGCTGGCCAAGCTGCCCCACCTGGACGGCTGGACCGACGCCCGGAGGCGCAACGCCGCCTTGTATCGCCGTCTCGTCGGCGAGCTGCCCGACGACGCCCGAGCCCGCATCGCGCTGCCCCACGAGACGCCCGGACGGCACGTCTGGAACCAGTTCGTGGTTCAGGTGGCCGATCGCGACCTGGTCAAGGATCGTCTCGCCGCGGCCGGCGTAGGCACCGCCGTCTACTACCCAGTGCCCCTTCACTTGCAGGAGTGCTTTGCCGATCTAGGCTACGCGCCGGGAGACCTCCCGGTCAGCGAGAGAGCGGCCGCCCGGGTCCTGGCGCTGCCCGTCTTCCCCGAGCTCCCGGCCGCGTCGATCCGTCATGTGGCGAGTGCTCTGGCCGACGCCGTGTTGACGTCATGACGGGCTCCGGCGCAACTTTTCTTGAACGACGGCAGCCGACCCGGAGGGGACTCGAGTGGACGGACAGAGCAAGAAGCAGCTGATCGTCGTCGGCGACCGGGTGCTGATCGAACCGGAAGAAGGCGAGGAGCGGACCAAGGTCGGCCTCTACCTTCCGCCGTCGGCGGTGGACAAGCAGTCGGTCCAAGGGGGACGGGTCCTGGCGACGGGCCCTGGCACGCCAATCGGGGCACCTGCCGACCTGGACGACGAGCCGTGGAAGATCGGCTCCAGCGAGGCCCGCTACCTGCCAGTGCAGGCGCAAGCGGGCGACTTCGCGATCTTCTTCCGCAAGGCCGCCGTGGAGATCAGCTTCGAGGGGACGCGGTATCTGGTCGTTCCCCAGGCGGCAATCCTGACCTTGGTGAGGGAGCTGGAAGCCGGCCCCGAGCCCCTCTACTAGCCTCAACTTCCGGCGCTGCACCCGACGCCGGACGTAGGGTACCGGCCGCGGCGGCACCGGCGAGAGCGTTCGGCTTGGTTCGGGAGGTCCGGCGGGTTGTCCAGCCGCCCCAATGGTGCTTAGTGTCCAGTGTCCCATTGGCACTTGTCCTAATGACACTGATGAATAGGAGAGCAGCCTCATGAAACCAAAGTTGAGACGGCTTTCGATCCGTGGCTTTCGCTCCATCCGCGAGACCACCCTGGACTTGCGCGACCTCAACGTCATGATCGGCCCGGCAGGCGTCGGCAAGAGCAACGTCGTCGCCTGCTTTCGGCTCATCAACGAGATGATGGGCCGGCGCCTTCAGCAGTATCTGCACGTAACGGGCCGCGCCGGCGCCAACCTCCACTACGGTCCCGAGCAAGTCCCCCAGATGGAACTGGAGTTCCAGTTCGAGGTGGAGAACGGCACCGACACCTACGTGATGAAGCTGGCCCGCGTCGCCGGGGACACCATGATGTTCTCGGAGGAGACCCTCGTCTTCCACCAAGTGGGCTACCCAAGCCCGAAGGTGGTGCATCTGGGCGCCGGCCACCCCGAGACGCGGATCGGACAGAAGGCCGACGAGCAGGACGTTACCGCCAAGACGATCCGGTACCTGCTCAACCGGTGCCGGGTCTTCAACTTCCACGACATGTCGCCGGGGGCCCGCGTCCGGCAGCGCTGCTTCTTGGGCGACAACCGCTGGATCATGCCCGACGCCGCGAACCTGCCGGCCGTCTTGTACCGGCTGAGGCAGGAACGGACCCCGGTCTACGAGCGGATCGTCGAGCACGTGCGCCGACTGGCCCCCTTCTTCGACGACTTCGAGCTGACGCCCCGCGAGTCCCGCAACATCTACCTCAACTGGCGGCACCGCGACTCCGGCGCGGTCTTCGGTCCCCAGCAGTTCTCGGACGGCACGCTCCGGGCGATCTGCTTGGTCTGCCTCCTCCTCCAGCCCCACGAATCGATACCGCTCCTGACGGTTGTGGACGAGCCCGAGATGGGACTTCACCCCCAGTCGCTGGACGTTGTGGCGTCCCTCTTTCGGCAGGCCCGAGAACACACCCAGATCATCGCGGCCACCCAGTCCGCCACGTTCCTGGACTCCTTCGAGCCCGAGGACGTTCTGGTCGTGGAGCGACGAGACGGCACCACGCGCTTCCACCGCCACGATACCCAAGCCCTCGACGCCTGGGTGGACGCCTACTCCTTTGGCGAGGAGTTGGAAGCCGAGGAGCACGGAGGGTAGCCACGCTGCCGTCATGCAATCGCCCTTCGACCCCTTCCTGACCGCCCAAGGCTTCGTGGCGCTGGACGGGGGAGTTGCAAGCGAGCTTGAACGCGCTGGCCACGATCTGAACGACCCCCTCTGGTCCGCAAAGGCCCTCTTGGACGACCCGGGCGCGGTGCTGGCGGTGCACCGGGCGTTTCTGGAAGCGGGAGCGGACTGCATCGTCACCGCTACCTACCAAGCCACCTTCCAGGGCTTCGCCGATCGGGGGATGGGGGAGGCCGAGGCGGAAGCGGCGCTCCTGGACGCGGTGGCGCTGGCCGTCAGGGCGCGAGACCAGTTCTGGACGCGGGAGGAGGCGAGCTTGGGGCGTCGGTCGCGCGCCGTCCCCCGCCTTCGGCCTCTGGTGGCGGCCGGCGTGGGTCCCTATGGGGCGTACTTGGCCGACGGGAGCGAGTATCGCGGCGACTACGGGATCGGCATGAACGCGCTGGAGGCGTTCCACCGGCGGCGGTGGCAGGTGCTGGCCCGCAGTTCGGCGGACCTGATCGCATGCGAGACGATCCCCAGCCTCCCCGAGGTCCGAGCCCTTGCCCGACTGGCCGGCGAGTTCGGGAAGCCGATGTGGATCAGCTTCAGCTGCCCCGACGGGGATCGGCTGGCGGACGGCACGGATTTGGCCCAAGCGACGAGGGTGGCGGACGCCGCGCCGGGGGTGTTCGCACTGGGGGTCAACTGCGTCGCCCCGCGGTACGTGCCGGGCCTCGTGGCCGAAGTGGCGTCGGGAACGGAGAAGGCGGTGGTCGCGTACCCCAACGCCGGGGGCGCCTGGGACGCCGAGGCCAAGCGCTGGGACCCGCCGACTCGGCGCGACGGCGGATCCACCGGACAGTCACGCTGGGACGCTCCCGCCGAACCCGGTGGCGACGCCGTGGAAGGCGCCGACTGGGCAACGGCGTGCCTTGAGTGGCTTGCCGCAGGCGCAGACGCCGTCGGGGGCTGCTGCCGGGTGGGACCCGCCACGCTCCGCCGGATGCGTGCAGCGATGGAGGCCCGGTGCGCACTGCGGTGATGGCGTGGCGGAACCTGTGGCGCTACGGCCGCCGCACCGCCGCCACGATCGCCGCCATGGCCTTGGGGCTCGCGGCGATGATCGTCTGGACGTCCTTGTCCCAGGGCTTCCTGCGGGACCTGGAAGCCAAGATCGTCGAGGTGGAGGTGGGCGACGTGCAGGTGTACCCGGCGGGGTACCGGGACAGCCCTTCGATCTTCGACCGGATCGACGCCCCCCTGGCGCTGGTCGATTCCCTCGGGGCGATCGGCTATGGAGCGTCGCCGCGTCTCCTCGCCGGGGGACTGGCGGCGGTCGGCGAGTCCTCCGCCGGAGTCTCCGTGCGCGGTGTCGAGACCGCGAGAGACGCCGGGGCCAGCGCGGTCAGCCAGCGCGTGGCCGTCGGTTCGTGGCTGGACGCGGCGACTCCGACCGGGATCGTGATCGGTTCGCGCCTCGCCGGCACGCTGGACGCCGGCCCCGGCAGCGAGATCGTCCTTCTGGGCCAAGCCGCCGACGGCAGCATCGCCAACGGGCTTTATACCGTGCGGGGCGTCCTGGCCCCCGTCGCCGAAGGGACCGACCGAGGCGGCGTCTTCATGACCCGGGCCGCGTTCCTGGAGCTCTTCGCCCTGCCCGGCGGCGCCCACCAGATCGTGGTCCGCACGGGCGACGCCGAACCCGTCGACGTGGCGGCGGAACGGGTTCGCGCGGCCGCCCCCGGCTTCGACGTGGTGACGTGGCGCGAGCTCTTCCCGGCCCTCTCCTCAATGCTGGACTCGGTGGAGGGCATGATGTACGTCTTGTTCATGGTCGTGTACCTGGCGATCGCCATTCTGCTGATCAACAGCACGCTCATGGCCGTCTTCGAGCGCATCAAGGAGCTGGGCCTCCTGAAGGCCGTCGGGCTCCCGCCGTCCAGGGTCGTGGCGCTGATCCTTTGGGAAGGCGCCTTCCAAGCCGCCCTGGCGACCGCGGCGGGCCTCGCCGTGGCGGTCCCGCTGATCCTCTACTTCGGCAGCGCCGGGATCAACTTGGCGGCCCTCGGCGGCACAATATCGATCTCGGGGATCGGGATCGAGCCCGTCATGCGAGGGGTCGTCAAGCCGTCGGTGGTCGTGGCGCCGTGGAGTGCGATGATCGCCATCGTCTTCGCGTCGATGCTCTACCCGGCCGTCAAGGCGGCCCGGATCCAGCCCGTCGAGGCGATGAGGCACGAGTAAGGGATGTCCTTGTCTATGAAGCGCACCAGCCTGTGGGCGATGGCCCGGCGCAACCTGGGCCGCAACCGCCGTCGCACAGCGCTCACGCTGGCGTCGATCGCCTTCGGCGTCTTCCTGTCGGTGGTCTCCATGGGTGCGCAGGACCGCAACTGGCAAGAGATGATCGACTTGGCGGCGCGCATGGGCGGAGGACACGTCACCGTCCAGCACGCCGACTATCTGGACACGCCCAGCCTTTCGCGGACCGTCCCCGACGCCGATGCCCTGGCTGCCGTTCTGGCCCGGGAGCCCGGCGTGGAGCGCGTCGCCGTCCGGATCGCCGGCCAGCTCATGCTCAGCACCGCCCGGGAGAGCCACGGCGCGGCGTTCCTGGCGTTCGACCCCAGCGTGGAGGACTCGGCGTCCCTGGCCTTCCTGGAGGCGGTCTCGGACGGCGAGGTCTTCGCCGACGGCAACCGGACGGGGATCGTCCTGGGCGCTCGCCTCGCCCGGAACTTGGGGGCTGGCGTGGGCGACCGGGTCGTGTACACCACCACCGGACGGGACGGCGGCATCGTGTCGGGGCTGGGACGGGTGACGGGGCTGCTGCGCACAGGGTCCCCGAGCGCGGACGCCGGGACGGTGCTGCTCCCGCTGGCGCCTGCGCGGGAGGTCCTCGGCTACGGCCCCGGCGAGGCCAGCCAAGTCGCCGTGTTCGTGGGCGACCATCGTCGCGCCGACACCGTGGCCGAGCGCTTGGCGGAATGGCTGGCCCAGCGGCCGGGCGTAGCAGCTGCCGCGGCGGTGCCCTGGCACGAGACGCGGCCTGGACTCGCGTCGTTCGTCGCGATGAAGGTCGGCGGCGGCGTGATCATGATCGCCGTGATCGGCCTGATGGTGGCCGCCGGCATCTTCAACACCGTCTTTGTGAGCGTAATGGAGCGGCTTCGAGAGTTCGGGATCATGATGGCGCTTGGCTTCAGTCCCGCGAAGCTTTTTCGGCTGGTCGTGTATGAAAGCGCGTGGCTGGGTCTGGCCGGACTGGCGCTTGCCGGACTGATCACCACCGGTCCCTACATCTACCTGAACCGGAAGGGAATCGACATGAGCGGATATGTCGGCAACAGCCCCACCGATATCTCGGGGATCGCGATGGCGTCGGAGCTCAAGTTCGGCATCTACCCCGAGAACCTGGTCCGGATCGTGGTCCTGGCGTTCGTCGTCGTGGTCCTCGCGGGCATCTACCCTGCTTGGCGGGCCGGGCGAGTCCAACCGGCCGAGAGCATCCGCGCAGGATGAACGACGGCGCGCGTTCTCTGCCGGCGGCCGTCGAGTTTCGAGGCGTGTCCAAGGTGTACCGCCAGGGGCGGCTGGGGGTGCGGGCCCTCGACGACCTGGAGTTGACGGTGCGGGCGGGCGAGTTCACCGCCTTGGTGGGACCGTCGGGCTCGGGCAAGACCACCGCGCTGAACTTGGCCGGGGCACTGGACGCGCCGACCTCCGGCGCCGTTGTCGTGGAAGGCCGCGACTTGGGCGCCATGGACCGCCGGGAGCTGAGCTCTCTCCGCCGGGATCGGATCGGCTTCGTCTTCCAGTCCTACAACCTGATCCCGGTCCTCACGGCCCGGGAGAACGCCGAGATGGTCATGTGGGTGCAAGGCGTCGCCGCGGCCGAGCGGAGGAAGCGGGTGAAGGAGATCATGGTCGCCGTCGGCCTGGAAGGGCTGGAAGATCGGAAGCCCGCCGAGCTTTCGGGTGGTCAGCAGCAGCGGGTGGCGATCGCGCGGGCCGTGGCGTCGCGCCCGGCGGTGGTGCTGGCCGACGAACCCACCGCCAACGTGGACTCGGAGACCGCCGAGCGCTTGGTTTCCCTGATGGAGACGCTCAACCGGGAGCGGGGCGTCACCTTCCTGTTCTCCACCCACGACCCCCGTGTGACGGATCGGGCTAGCCGGGTCGTGCGCCTCGTGGACGGCCGCGTCGACAGCGAGGAACGACGCCACGCCGGCGCATGATTCGGCCGGGGCGCGCGCGGGCCCTCGTTCCACTTCCCACTCGGGCCCCAAGACGATACCTTCAACGCCACTCGGGACGTGGCGCAGTCCGGTAGCGCACCTGAATGGGGTTCAGGGGGTCGCCGGTTCGAATCCGGCCGTCCCGACTGGCGCAGTCGAAGAACGAGCGCTACTCGAACTGCCGCAACGCGACCTCTCGCGGCAACCCGTCGCTGATCGTCACGTCCACGTTGCCGTCGAGGAGGCCGGGCAAGTCGGTCCCCGTCCAGCCGCGGAGGATCGCGCGCACGCGGCCGGTGGTCCGATCCGTGACGACGGCCATCGGCTCCGCGCCCGACTCTTGCAGCACGAAGAGCCCGTCGGAGCCCGAGAGCGCCACTTGGGCCAGCTCCCCGTCCCGGTTCGGGTCGTACGGAAGCGCGAACGAGAAGCCGCCGCCGCCGAACTCCAGTGGAGTGGTCGAGAAGCTGAAGGAGAAGCGCCGCTCGCCTCGGGCGCCGAACCCCTCCAACCGGTACGGGCCGCCTTCCGTCGGCATCGCCGGGGTCATGTCCATCAGAAACGCGGGCTCCAGGTACAGCTTCCCGTTGCCGGCGCCGCCGCGCAGGACCAAGCTCTTGACGCTCCGATCCGGCAGCGCGGGCACTTCCGTGGAGAGCCGGTACGCCATCGCCTTGCTGAAGTGGTAGTCGCTCATCCAGCTCGGGTAGCAGTACCCCATCACGTCCTTGTAGACGGAGGGGTCGACCAGTCGTTCGCGTTGGAAGTCGTAGCCCCACACGCCGATGCCGCCGTCGTCGTAGGGATAGCCCTTGTCGGGTCCGTTGGCGCCTCCGCAGGGTGCGTGCCGGAGCCCGAAGTTGTGGCCCAGTTCGTGAGCCATGATTGCGCTGTTGGGAGCGCCCACGCTCACCCGGAACTCGCCTATGTAGCCTAGCCCCGTCCAGTTCGCCCCTTGAGGGAGCGCGACGGCGCCGTAGTAGTACCCCCGCTCGCCCTCCCGTTGATGGAGGAAGGTCAGGTCGGCCAGCAGCTTGCCCCATCCTGCGCCGGTGGTCAGGTCCACCGACGTGATGAAGGGCTCCCGAACCGCTACGCTCAGGTCGCCGACCGGAAGCGCCGATCGGGTCAGGTAGGTGTGCTCGCTCTCGGGTCCCATGTCCTGGGTCCAGGCGAGCGCCAGCGTGCTGGAATCGGAAGCGACCAGAATCGGCACCACCGTCAGGTCCAACCTGGGGAGGGCGCGCACGTCCAGCTTGATCCGACCGGTGTCGGGCAGCCGCAACGTGCTCCCCGAGGCCACGGGCACCGTCCCGTCCCGATTGAGCTCCACCACCATCGTCACGCCGGGCTGCAGCACCTCGCCGGGAACAATGGCGTTGTATGACCGGTCGAGCCGACCTTCCTCCACGTAGTTGGGCAGGACGTCCGAAGCGGAGCGCATGTCGATGCTGTGGACCAGCCGGTTCTCTTGCCAGAAGAAAGCATGGACCTGGGGCTGGTAAAAGCTGACTTGGTCGCCGGTCACGAAGACGCGGAGCAGCGCCTGCCTGCCGGCGATCAAGGGGACGAGGCCGTTGCCTCGCTGGATGCCCTGGGTCAGGTGGAAAGTGGGCGCGTTCAGAACCAGATCAGGCGGGTTGATCCGCAGGCGCGCGCTGGCGGAAAGGCCCGCCGACGACACCGACACGGCCTCGTCGGCACCCCGAAGCGCCTCCACCCGGCCGTCGGGCGACACGCGAGCCGACGTCGCGTCGGACGTGGACCAGACCGGCTGCGTCCACGAGGGCGAGGGCCGGATCGAGTCGCCGTTCTGGTCCAGCACGGTCAACCGGTATGCGACGACATCGCCGACGGCGACCAGCGTATCGGCCGGCGACACGACCAGCGACGCCGGAACCTGCTCGGGCATGAAAGCCAGATCGGTGCAGCCGGCCACCGCCGTCGCGAGGAGCGCGCCGATGAGCGGAAGGGCCCGAGCCCCCGCCGTGGGCTCGGAGACCGTTCGACCGGGTAGAGCGATCACTTCCGGCTGGCGCGTCAGCCCCCGCCCACCCGCACGGCGATCCCCACGTCCAGGGCCAGCGCGATCGCACGGTCCGAGTCCGACGCCGAGTTGGCCGTCATCCAGCGGTACGATATTCCAGGCATGAAGCGCACCCGTCGCGAGCCAACCATGAGTCCGGCGGCACCCAGCAACCCGACGCCCAGGTTGGCCGGGTCGCCATCCGTGCCGGCGCTCGTGGTGCCGAAGAGGACGCCCAAGCGCACCCACGGTCCGCCGCTTCCCCACTCCGCGCCCACGGCGGCGTGGTTGCCGACCACGGTGACGTCCTGGTCCTGGCAGTACCCCTCTTCGCAGCCGAAGGCGGTTCGGTAGTAGCCCCCGAATAGCGCGAGGCGCGACCACATCTGCCGGCGGACGATCAAGTCGAACGAAAAAGCAGGGGCAATGTCGAGGGCCGCCGCCGAGCCCGAGTGGCTCCCGACCGTGAGCCCGCTCCGGAGTTCGGCCTGGGTCTGGCCGGCGGTAGGAGCAGGCGAGAGGACAGCGGCTACCAGCAGAAGGGTGGCGCTCGTTCGGGCCGCGGCCAGCGCCGGAAAAGTCATCGGCCGCCTCCCGGCAGGCCGTAGCTGACCAGGACCTCCACGTCCTGCGCGAGGAGGGCCGACTCGCCGGTCCAGTTCCTCACGATCGCTCGCACCTGCCCGTCTGCCCGGTTGCGGACGATCGCCATGGGACTCGCCCCAGACGCTTCCATCGCCACTTCCCCTTCGGGTCCAGACAGGACCACCCGCTCCAGCAGGCCGTCCCGGTCCGGGTCGTACGGAACGGTGAAGACGAACTGCCGGCCGCCGTGCTCCACCGCCCCTGGCTCGAAGCTGAACGAGAACGGGCGCCGCCCGTCGGAGGCGATCCCCTCAAGCCGATAGCGGCCGGCCGCCTCCGGCAAGCTGGGCTTGGCGTCGACCAGAAACGCGGGCTCAAGCTGCAACTCGCCGTCCTGGACGCCCCCCCACAGCATAAGCGTCCTTTCGGGCACGGCTTGGGCGTTGCGTCGCGCCTGCGCTGCTTCTGAAGCCAGCCGGTGTTCCAAGGCCCGCTCGAAGTGGTAGTCGCTCACCCAGCTCGGGTCGCAGTAGCCCATCAAGTCCTTGTACTGGGAGGGGTCGATGAGCTTGGCGCCGTTGAAGTTGTAGCCCCAGATGCCGATTTCTCCGCCGTCGTAGGGGTACTCGGCGTCGGGACCGCCCGCGCCGCCGCAGGGCGCGTGGAGGAGCCTCATGTTGTGACCCAGCTCGTGGGCAAACGTGCCCTCCGTCGGTCGGCCCACGCTGATGGGGCTGCCGATCCACCCCAACCCGCCCCAAGCCGATCCCGAAGGAAGGACGACGGCGCCGTAGTAGTAGCCGCGACTGCCCTCCATCTCCCGCATGGCCGTGATTTCTCTCAGAAAAATGTTCCATCCGTTCCCCGTTGTGAGGTCCGCCGAAGTGGTGTAGGTGTCGTGGACCGTCACCCGCATGTCGCCGATCGGAAGGAGGGTGCGAGCGAGCTGCATATGGCGGCTGTCGGCGGTCATCCCCCGGGTCCAGTTGAAGATCCGCTCGTCCGGGGCCGAGGCCACCAGCACGGGCACGATCGTCTGCTCGAGCACCGGCAACGCCCGAACGTCCAGACGCATCCGACCCTGGGCGGGGACCCGAAGCTGGCTGCCGGCCGCCGGTGGGACGACGCCGTCGGGGTCCAGCTCCACCACCATCTCCACGCCCGGTTGCAGAACCGAACCCGGGACGATGGCGTTGAAGGAACGGTCCAGCCGGTGTTCCTCCACCTCCATGGGAATCAGCACGCCTTGCGGCTGCATCTCGACGGCGTGCTCCTCTCCGTCGCCCTGATAGAACGTCGCCCGCACCTTAGGCTTGTAGAAGCTGGTCTCGTGGCCGGTCATGAACACCCGAAGCAGGGCTCGACGACCGGCCACCAGTGGCACGCTGCCCTCGGCGTTCTGAGCGCTCTGGGTCAGGTATATCGTAGGCGCCGTCAGGGCCACGCTGCTTGGGTTGATGCGCAACCGGGTCCACGCCTCTAGGCCCGCGACCTTCCCCGTCACGCTGACGTATCCGCCGCGAACTGCCGTGGCGCTGCCGTCCCGCTCCACCGTGACCGCCCCCGAGTCCGAGAGGCTCCACACGGGCTGAGCCCACGACGGCGGTCCGTCCATGACGTTGCCGTCCTGGTCCTCCACGGTGACGCGGATGCGGACAACGTCGCCGGACGTCACCAAGCTGTCGAACGGGGCCAGGGAAAGAGACGACGGGATTCGGTCCGTCTCCAGCGCCAGATCGGCGCACGCGGCGGCGGTTCCCGCGACCCACGCCACTTGTGCCGCCCGCACGGCCGTGCTCTTGGCCGTCCGAACGGCCAAACCGAACTTCCAACGCGATATCTTCATTCGATCAGAATAACCGTCACCCACGGGTCGGCAAGCGTACACCTCGGCGCACGCGTCAGAGTTCCCGGACCTTGATGTTGCGGAACCATACCGGATCGCCGTGGTCCTGCACGCCCAAGTGCCCCCGTCGCGCCCGTCCGTAGCCAGGCCATTCGCTGAACTTGGTTTCGGCGACCGCCGCCTCCCACTCGGGGGTCCATAGCTCATAGGCGACGACCTTCGTGCCGTTCAGCCAGTGCTCCACGTGGCTGCCGTTCACCACGATTCGGGCGTGGTTCCATTCGCCCGCCGGGCGCACGACCTCCTCCGACGGTCCATGGAGAGCGTAGTTGGACCCTGCCGACGTCTTGAGGTTGCGGCCGTCGGCGTGGCCGTCGTCGTCTAGTATCTGCATCTCGGGGCCGGTCCAGTACGGGGCCCGCTCCTCTTCCGTGAGGCGGTAGAAGACGCCGCTGTTGCCGCCGGGACCGACCTTCCACTCCAGCGACAGCTCGAAGTCGGCGAACTGCTCCACCGTGATCAAGTCGCCTCCGTCCCCTCCCGGCGCGAAGGCCAGGACGCCGTCCTCCGCCGACCATCCCGCCGCGACGCCCTCCTGCTGGTAGCCCCTCCATCCGTCGAGCGTCTCGCCGTCAAAGAGAAGCCTCCAACCCGCCGCTTCCTCGTCGGCGGTCAGTCGGTTGTGGGCCGACTCCTGGCCCGCGACCGCGCCGCAACCCCACGCGACGGCGAGACACGTCAATGGCAGGACGGAGTACATGCTCTTACCTGCCTCCCTCGAACGCGGCGTCGAAAGCCGCCCGCGACGGCTCAAAGTCCAGTCGGCTCACGAACCGCCGAGCCTCCGCCGCTCCATGCTCCCGGTCCATTCCCGA
The DNA here is from genome assembly GCA_958296005.1 of Longimicrobiales bacterium. GTDB lineage: Bacteria > Gemmatimonadota > Gemmatimonadetes > Longimicrobiales > Gaopeijiaceae > CATQHQ01. Next base: position 112,752 of record CATQHQ010000002.1, on the reverse strand, counting down.
GTCTTCCCACTCCACCGACAGCGGTCCGCCGTAGCCGACCTGGTTCAGGGCGCGAACGACCGCCTCGAAGTCTACGCGCCCGCGGCCCGGAGAACGAAAGTCCCACCAGCGACGCGGGTCGCCGAACTCGGTGTGGCCGCCGAAGACGCCGGCGTCGGCCGGACGGGAGGACCACCATGCGTCCTTCACATGGACATGGAAGATGCGGTCGCCGAAGCGGGAGACGAACCGCTCGTAGTCCACTCCCTGGTAGGCCAAGTGGCTGGGATCGTAGTTGAACCCGAACGCAGGGTGTCGGCCCACGGCTTCCAGCGTCCGTTCCGCCGTGACGACGTCAAAGGCGACCTCGGTGGGGTGGACCTCCAGCGCGAAGCGGACCCCTTCTTGGGCGAATACCTCCAGCACGGGGGTCCACGCTTCTGCGAAGGCTTGGTAGCCGTCGTCGATCCACTTCGACGGAACCGGCGGAAACGAGTACAGAAGATGCCACACGGGGCTCCCGGTGAAGCCGTTCACCACGGCAACGCCCAGGCGGGCGGCGGCCCGCGCCGTGTCCTCCATCTCCCTGGCGGCCCGGCGACGGACGCCTTGGGGCTCGCCGTCGCCCCAGACTCTCCTCGGCAGGATGGCCCTGTGCCGCTCGTCGATCCTGTCGCACACCGCCTGCCCCACCAGATGGTTGCTGATCGCCCATACGCCGAGTCCGTGCCGCGCCAAGTGCGCCCGCACGTCGGCGCAGTACGCCGGCTCCGAGAGCGCCGTCTGCACGTCGAAGTGGTCCCCCCAGCACGCCAGCTCCAGCCCGTCGTACCCCCACGCCGCTGCCTTGCCCGCCAACTCCGTCAGCGGCATGTCGGCCCACTGGCCTGTGAACAGCGTGACGCGACGGCGGCTCATCGTCAGTTCGCTCTCCTCCCCGGGGACCCACTGGCATCGCTTCGCATTCTCCGCGCCCGCTGCGACGGTGGCAAGGGTGGTGCTTCCACTCGTTGGGAAAGGCGCACTATACCCACCGCTCCTCCCGCGCCGACCGCAGCACGCTCTCCACGAAGCGCACGCCCCGGACGCCGTCGACATGGTCCGGGAAATCCCTCTCGAGGGTGCCTGCTTCCTTGCCCGCCATCCTCGCGCCGATCGTGCGCCCAGCGTTTCGGTAGATGTTGGCGAACGCCTCCACGAAGCCCTCGGGGTGGCCCGGGGGCAGCCGGGTCGCGTGCCGGGCCGCCGCCGACAAGTACGGACTTCCTCTGGTGAGCCGCTGCTCGGGCGCGTCCGGGAACCGCAGCCGAAGTTCGTCGGGCCGCTCCTGCCGCCAGTCCAGGCCCCCGGCGTCGCCGTAGACCCGAAGCCTCAGCCCGTTCTCCTCGCCGGCGCACACTTGGCTGACGCAGAACACACCCCTGGCGCCGCCGGCGAACCGCGTCAGCACGCTGGCGTCGTCTTCCATCGTCCGCCCAGGTACTAGGCTGGCGAGTTCGGCAAAGACCGCGTCGATCTCCAGACCCGTCACGTAGCGGACCAAGTTGTGCGCGTGGGACCCGATGTCCGCCACGGCAGACGACGGACCGGCCTGCGCCGGGTCGAGACGCCAAGCCGCCTGCTTTTGGCCCGCTTCCTCCAGGCGCTTGGTCAGCCATCCCTGGGAGTACTCGGCAACGACCTTGCGCAACGTCCCGAGTCGCCCGGAGAGGAGTTGCCGGCGAGCCTCCTTAACGATCGGATAGCCCGTGTAGTTGTAGGTCACGGCGAAGACGAGGCCGGTGCGCTCCACGGCCCGTCGCAGGTCCTCGGCGTCCGCCGCGCTCGTGGTCATGGGCTTGTCGCAGACCACGTGAACACCCGCGTCCAGAAACGCCCGCGCGACGGGGCTGTGAAGGTGGTTCGGCGTCACGATCGACACGGCGTCGATGCGGGAGTCGTCCGGCAGCGCCGCCTCCGCCTCGGCCATCGTCCGGTAGTCGTCGTAGGCCCTCGCCGGGTCGAGTCCCAGCAGCCTGCCCTGCTCCCGGCAGCGCTCCGGGGAAGAAGAGAAGGCACCCGCAACCAGCTCCCACTCCCCGTCGAGAGCCGCCGCCATCCGGTGGACTTGGCCGATGAAGGCGCCGGGTCCACCCCCTACCATCCCGTACCGGAGCTTGCGTCCCAGATGCGGGTTCACGACCAGCGGCGACGGCTCACTGGGGCGAGGAGCGGCGACGGCCCCGATCCCTGGCGTGCAACGCGCCGAAGACCAGGACCAGGACTCCGCACAACGGAACCAGGTACCGGAACGACGCGAGTCCGCCGCGGTTCTCGGCCGGCCCGAGCAAGGCGCGGGCTCGGTCCACGGCCGGGGATGTGGAGCCGGACGAGATTACGGCGCGCAGGGCGTTGGCGGTCTCGACGGGCGGCAGGGACCCGTTCTCGTCGGTCGAGGCCAGGACCGCCGTCGTGGCGGCCAGAGCGGAACGGAGGTCCTCTCCATCTGGTCCCGGCGTGCGCAGGGACTGGGACTCGAGGGCACCCCGGGCCTCCTGCAGCGTCACGACCACCGCGTCGTGGGGAAGCTCTCCGTGGGCGTGGCGATCCGCGATTATCCCCATCAGCGGCGACGTGCCCCATCCCACGGCCGCCATCCCGACCGCGCCCATCAGCCCAAGTCCCAGCGCGCCGCTGCGGGGCACCCGCTCTGAAACGAACCCCAGCATCGTCGGCCAGAAGTAGCACACGCCGACCGCGAAGACGGCGGCGGCGGCGAACACCGACCACGCGGAGCCCCCCGCGCTCATCCACAGCAGCCCCGCCCCCGACACCGCCGCCGACGCCAGCAGGATTCCAGTGGGCGACAAGCGGTGCACGACGGCGCCCGCCTTGTAGCGAAGAACCGCCATCAGGCCGTTGATGTAGACGAGCACGAGAATCCCAGGCATCCCGCCCGCTTCCAGAACCGCCGGGATCCAGCGGTTGGGACCCAGTTCCAAGGACGCCGTCAGGGCCATGCACGCCAGCATGAGCAGCATTAGGGGCGTGGTCAGGGCTGCCCTAACCATCTCGCCCATCGACACGCCGGAACGCACGCCCTCCGTCGGGGGGAACCGCTGCCGCAGCAGCAGCGCACCGTATGCAAACGTGGGCAAGAGAATCAGTCCGATCTTGAGCTGCCACCCGCCCAGCGCCGCCGAGTCCAACGCGTACGCCGCCAGTCCCCCGAGGACGATTCCGCCGGGAAACCATACGTGGAACTGGTTGAGCTTCACTGTCTTGTTGCGGGGGTACAGCGTCGCCACCAACGGGTTGCAGGCCGCCTCCACCAAGCCGTTCGCCATCGCCAGGAGGAGAGCGCCGGCGTAGAGGGCGCCGAAGCCGCCCGCGAAGATCATGACCAGGGACCCGACCACGTGGCCTACGAACGCCAGCCGGAGCAGGAAGCGCATCCCCAGCGTGTCGCAGAACGGGGAGAAGATGAGTTGCGAGAGGGCGAACCCGCCCAGCGCCACCCCAGCGATCCAGCCGATCTGGGCGTTGGAGAGGAGGAACTCCCCCTTCAGGTCGAACATGACCGCGCCCACCGTGGCGAACGCCACCGACGTGGCGACGAGAGCGACGCAGCTGCCGAGGAAGAGCCTGGCCGGATCGCCGTGGCTTGCCTCGTCGGCTACGGGGGCGGCCGGGTCGGGCCTGCCGGCGTTGGATCGGTTCAAGAGGTCTCCCGGGACAGGTAGCGGTAGCTGGCTCGAGCCGACGCCAGGGGGTCGGCGGGGTTGTCGTGTTCCACGAAGTAGTGGCGCAGCCCCGCCTCGTCGGAGAGGGCGAAGACGGCGGGCCAGTCGATCGTGCCCGCGCCCACGTCAACCATCCGCCCCTGCGCGTCCAAGTCCTTCAGGTGACAGAGTACGAAGCGACCGGCGTGGTCGGCAAAGAGGCGCTCGAACTCCGCCCCGCCGACGGTCGACCAGTGCAGGTCGATCTCCATGTCCACCAGCGACGGGTCCAAGCGCTCCAGAAGTAGGTCGTAGCCCGTCAGGTCAGGCGAATCGACGAGCGGCTCGAACTCGAAGGCGTGGTTGTGGTAGGCGATGCGGACCTGCGCCTCCTGCGCCGTCGCGCCAGCGTGGTTCAGGGAGTCCGCGACGGCTCGGTAGCCATCCGCAGTCCGTTGTTCGGCGGGGATCCACGGCAGGACCAGCCAACGGTGGCCAAGCACGGCGGCTGCTTCCAGCGACGACGCCAGTCCTTCCCCGGTCAGCTCCTCCATGCCCACATGGGCCGCCGGGGCCGTCAGCCCCGCGCCGTCCAGCCACCTCCTGATCGTCGTCGGTTCGTGGCCGAAGTAGCCTGCGAACTCCACTTCGTTGTAGCCGACGGCGGCCAGCGCGTCGAGGGTCGCCGCCGGGTCGTCTGCCATGAGGGCGCGAACGGTGTAGAGCTGGATGCCGACCCGGTCCAACATGGCGCCGCCTCGGTCGCGCCCGCCCGCGGCAAGCAGGAACGCGCCGGAGCCTGCTGCCGCCGCCTTGGCGAGAAACTCCCGTCGGCGGATGTGCGGTTCCGGGCCGAGCACGTTGCCCCGGCGCCTACGAACGCGGGGCGTCGTCGGACGGTGGTCCCGTCACCTGGCTCACCCCGCAGTTGGAGAGCAGCGCCTGGGCGTCCGCCTTGCCGGTCTCCGACGGGGCGACCTGCCGCTCGCCCTGCTGCGGGTCTTCGTCTTCGCCGGTCAGGGCGCCCAGCAGCCCGATGTCCTTGTCGGCCATCTGCGACGCCACGGCGCGCAAATGGGTCGAGCCCGTCTGGGGGTTGTCGAAGGCGGTAACCGTGAGCACGTCCGAGTAGGCGTTGCCCGTCAGCAGCTCCTGGGCGAGCCCCGAAGTCTGCTTGCGGCCCCGGACGAAGCCCACGTCGGCATTTCCGTCCTCGATGTTGTAGTTCATCAGGTTGAGTTGGGCGACGGCGCACTCGTAGGCGGTCTCCTTGCCCGGCGACGTCACGCCCATGTAGGAGACGGGGGCGGTGGCGCACCCGGTCGCGAGAACCGCGGCGGCGAGTCCGAGCGGGGAGAGCCGGACGAGGGACGGGAAGCGGTTCATGTCCTTGCACCTATCGTGGAGGCCGGGACAGCGCCGTCTGTGGAGCCCGCGTGGCGCCGACTCCTGAAGATACCGCTCCAGGGCCGCCAAGCCACTTCAGCGCAGCGAGAAGCCCCCGGCCAGCGGGTCCCCCTCCTCGACCCGAAAGCTGGCAGCACCCGTATAGTGGGCCCTTCCGCCCACCAGCACGGTCACCGCGTCGTGCTCGCCCACCCGGGTGTCCTCCACGACGCATCCGCTGAACACCGAACCCGCAAGGCCGGAGAAGCGGCGCTCCTCTCCCAGGACCACATGGCCCTTCGCCTTCTGGACCGCCATGCGGGCCGTCACGCCGCTGCCGGTGGGACTCCGGTCCACCTGCCGGTCGGCGAAGACGCAGACGTTGGCGCTCGGGCGGTCCGCCCCCGTCGTTCCGTCGGTCAGGATCGTCCCGTAGAGGTAGCCCAGCTCCGGGTGCTCGGGGTGCGAGAGCTCCAGCTGGGTCTTGGCCGCGCAGGTGACCGCCCACGCCGCGTCGACCAGCGAGCGAACCGGCGAGTTCCGCACTTCCAGGCCGAAGCGCGCGGCGGGGACCAGGGCGTAGAACGCTCCCCCGTAGCCGACGTCCACCTGCACTGCGCCGACGTCCTCCACGTCCACCGTAGCGTCCAGCAGCGCGGCGAAAGCCCCCACGCTCTCAAAGCGCACGCTGCCAGGCCGCCCGTCGAGAACCTCCACATGGGCGACCACCAGCCCGCACGGACACTGGAGCCGCACCGTCGTCCTGGGCTCCCTCGCCTCCACCAGCCCCTCGTCCACCGCCCAGCGCGCCATGGCGATGGTGGCGTGGCCGCACATCGTGGAGTAGCCCTCGTTGTGGCAGAAGAGCACGGCCAAGTCCGCCGCCGGGTGGTCCGGGGTCACGGGGATCACGCCGTACATGTCGTCGTGACCTCGGGGCTCGAGCATGAGGAAGCGACGCAGGTGGTCCAGGTGCTCCCGGGCGTAGCGCCGCTTGTCGAGGATCGTGGCCCCGGGGATCTCCGGGTATCCCGCCGTGACGATCCGCACGGGCTCTCCGCCTGTGTGCATCTCGCAGGTTCGGACTTCAGCTGGGAACGAGGCCATGGGAGAAGCTATGTCGGGGTCGTAGGCGACGGAGGGGCCGGGGAGCTGGGCCGCATTGCGAAGACCACGCCGAACGCGACGGCCGCCGCTGCCAGCCCCCACGCCGTCGGCGGCATCCACTCCCACGGACCGCGGTCCCCCGCCGCTTGGGCCACGATCAGGCCCGCGATCCCCGCGCCCGCGGCAGCCAGCGCCTCCGCCGAGCGCGGACGCCGGGAGTACAGCCCCGCCACGATGGGCACGAACAGGCTGACGCCCAGCAGAGAGTAGAAGATCATTAGCGCCGACGCCAAGTCGGGGAGCGCCACCGCCAGCAGAATCCCTGCTGCCCCGCCCGCGGCCGCCGCCCATCGCGCGACTCGAAGCACCTGCCGGTCTGTCGCCTCCGGGTTCGCGAAGCGTTTGTAGAGGTCGCGGGAAAGGGAAGTCGCAAGCATGAACAGGATCGCGTCCGCCGAACTGATCTCGGCCGACAGGACCGCCGCGAGCCCCAGCAGTCCCACCCACGCCGGAACGCCCTCCGTCAGGATCACCGGGAGGGCAGCCTCCGGGTTCTCCAGGCCGGGCGACACGACTCGGGCGACGATCCCCAGGGCGACAGGCAAGCAGGCGAAGAGCATCAGCGCCAGCGCGCACGTCCCCAGTCCCAGGCGTACCGCCCTTTCGTCCCGGGCGCCGAAGGTCTTCTGAAGGATCCCCGGCGACACGATGAACGCGGGTACCAGGAGCACGAGGTAGTGCCAGCCGGAGCCGCCGTTGCCCAAGAAGTCGAGGTAGCCCGGGCGGGTCCCCGCGTCCGCCAGCACCGCCTCCACGCCTCCGGCCCCTGCCGTCGCCAGGGGCGCCGCGATCGCGAACCCCGCCAGCAGCACACCGAGCTGGACCAAGTTGACCCAAGCCGAGCTCAGCAGCCCGCCCGCCACGAAGTAGACGGTCATCACGACGCCGCCGGCCACGGCGCCCAGCCACCGCGGCGCCCCCGCCACGACCTCCAGGATCCACGCCATGGCGATGAGCTGAGCCGCGAGGATCGCCAGCGTGCCCAGCCAGAGGAGCGCCGCCGACGTCGCCCGCACGGCCGGGCCGTAGCGGTGTTCCAGGTAGTCGCCAACCGTGAGCAGCGAGTGGGCCTTGGCCGTCCGCCAGACCCGGGGACCGATCCACAGGGCCAGGACGAGGGTCCCCACGCCCGCGGAGCCGACCCACCACCACGCTGCGATTCCGTCCCGGTACCCCAGGCTGGCGGCGTGGACGGTGGAGCCCGCCCCGATGTTGGCCGCCAGCAGCGTCGCCGCCAGGAGCCCCGGACCCAGCGCGCGACCCGCCACGAAGAAGTCGGATGTGCCGACCACTCGGCGGCCGATCGCCAAGCCCACCGCCGTGATCAGGGCGACGTAGATCAACAGCCCCGCAAGGGTGCCGCTCAAGAGCCGGGCAAGTCCTTCACGGCGGGGAGCCCGGGGAGACCGCTAGCGGCCCGCACCGCTCGCAGGATCGCTTCGGTCACGACTTCGGCGGCGAGGGCGCCCACCTGTCCCGTGTCGAACCCCGATTCGAGGCGGCCTGTCGCCAGGGAGAAGATGGTGTCGCCGTCGCCGGGCGTGTGACTGGGCACGACGGCGCGGGCCAGCCCGTCCTGCGCCATCTGGGCGACCTTGGTCGCCTGCGACTGGGTGAGGCGTGCGTTGGTGGCGACCACGCCGATCGTGGTGTTCCGCCCGGGGGGCACGCTCGGCGCTTCGCCACGCAAGATCCGTCGCGCGTCCGCGAAGCCCCCTGCGTCGGCCCGCGCACCCGCCACGACTTCGCCAGTGCCCGGATCGATCACGTCGCCCACGGCGTTGACCACCACCACTGCGCCCACCACGAGCCCGCTCTCCAGAGCGACCGAGGCCGTCCCGGCACCGCCCTTCATCGCCCACGCCATGCCCCGAAGCTTGCCGACGGTTGCGCCCGCGCCCGCGCCTACGCTCCCCTCCGCCAAACGCTCCGCGCCGCCGGCGGCGTCGGTCGCCGCTTGGTACCCGCACTCCGGCCCGGGCCTAGCTCCGGCCACCCGCAGGTCGAAGATCACCGCACCGGGCACGATCGGCACCACCATGTCCTCGCCGACCCGGAAGCCCTCGTCCCGCCCCTCCAAGTACCGGACCACCCCGTCGCGGGCGGACAAGCCGAAGGCGCTGCCCCCGGCGAGCAGCACGGCGTTGACGGTCTGGACCGCGGCGACCGGGTTCAGAAGGTCGGTCTCGACGGTGCCCGGCGCGCCGCCGCGCACGTCCACCCCTCCCACGGCGCCTCCGTCGGCGATCACGACGGTGCAGCCCGTCGAAGCCGACGCATAGGTGAAGTGGCCCGCTCGAATGCCGGGCACGGCGGTGATGCCGGGGGATGGCGCCTGGCCGACCGCCGGGTCCACCAAGCCCAGCACGGCGGCGACGAGGCCCGCAACGGCGCGTCCCCGGTGCGCCGCCGGGCCGAAGACTGACCTTCGCGGATCCCAAGTCCTCATGGGTTCAACCTAGTTGATAGAGAAGAGGACGTTCCGCTCACGATACGCCCGCTGTCCAAGAATGTGGCCAGCGTCCGGTAATCGGACGAGACTCGCCCGTTGAACAAATCGCTCGCAGAGCCCGTATTTCCAAGCGCAGGACGGGTCCCGTGGTCGGACTTGGAAACTTTGGCACGATTCATGCAGTAGTACTTGGGCGAGGCCGGCACGAAGTCGCTCCGGCCCGAGCAAGAACCGAATGGAGCTGGAAGGAGACGCGAGATGGTGCACCTGAGACCGAGGCCAAAGAGGACGTATGCGGGCCTGGGGCTCTTCCTTTCCCTTCTGTTGATCGGAGGGGCGGTCGGGGTGAATGCGGTTGCCGACCGCGACGACGGGAAGGCGCCTGCTGTCGAGTCCCCAGCGACCACGCACCCCGTGGAGCCGGATCAGGAGCCCGAGCCCACCACCGAGGCGAAGATGCCGAAAGCGCCGAGCGTCGGCGCGGGCACGGCCTGAGGCCTGAGGCCGGGGGCCGGAGGGAAGCTCCTGAAGCCACATGAATAGCGGGCTGAGGCCGTTCCGGAGGCCCCTCGCCTTCACGGTCTCTCTGGTCGTGCTCGAGTCCGTGGGCTGGCTTCTGTTCCCGCTTGTCATCGGTCGAGCCATCGACAGCGCCATCGTCGGCTCTTGGCGCGGGCTCGTCGAACTTGCCGTGCTGAGCATCGCAACCGTGGGCGTGGACGTGTTCCGTCGGGTCTACGACTCTCGGGCGTACGCCAAGGTCTACGTCCAGATGAGCGAGGAGCTGGCGGCCCGTCAGTCCGGCATCGGCACGTCGGCCAAGACGGCGCGCCTTGGGATGCTCGGCGAAGTCGTCGAGTTCTTCGAGAACTCCTTGCCCACTCTGGTGAGCAGCGTTCTGGGGCTCGTCGGCACGGTTGCGATCCTCGCGGCCCTCAGCTTGCCGATCTTCGCCGGATGCATGATCGTGGTCGTCGCCACGGTGGCCGTCTACGGCTGGACGGGGAAGTTCACGGTCCGCTTCAACGAGGCGTACAACAACGAGTACGAACGGCGGGTCGAGGTCGTGGCGAGCGGCAACCCGGCACGGGTCGCGCGCCATATCCGCCGGATGATGCGTTGGAACATCAAGCTGTCGGACCTCGAGGCGGCCAACTTCGGCGTCCTCTGGGTGCTCATGGCAGGCCTGATGGCGTACTCCGTGCACGCGACGGCGACGGACACGGTGGAGTACGGCGGCGTGGTGGCGGTAGTCATGTACGTGTTCACGTTCATGGAATCCGTTGCGATGCTGCCGCTGTTCTACCAACAGTGGCTGCGGCTCCAGGAGATCCTGGGACGGCTGGCGGGAGCGGACGGCGGAAAGGGAGCCGAGGAGCCGCCAGATGGCGAATCGAGCTCCGGCGAGGGCCCACAATGGAGCTGATGGCACGGTACTTGGGAGTGAGCTTCTCCGCCGCGGAGGCGATGCACTGCGGACTCCGCGTGTTCTACGTGCACGTCCGCAAGCGGTGCGTGATGGCGGTGTACAGCGACGCGCCGGAGGACGCGTTCCAGTCGAGCGACGTCACGGACATGGCTCGCGAGATGATCGAGATGGCCACCGTGCCATGGCTGGAGCGGTTCGATCCGGCACGGTGCTGGTCGAGAGACGCCAAGGCGGCGCAGGCGCTAGTGCTCGACGCCTTGTGGGAGGCTTACTGCGCTTACGGCGAGTCCGGCTAGCGACCCTTCGATCGCACGGGACAAGCCCGCCGGCGTCAGTTCTTCGGCAGCGGCACCGGTTGGTCCGCCGGAACAGCCGACTTGTAGGGCTCGCCTCCCGTTTCCTCGGCGTGGGCGGCCTTGGCGCGAGCCAGCAGGTCCCCGTCGATCATCAGCTCCGCACCCATGAGAGCCAGCGCCCGGGCGGCCACCTGGGCGCCCTTGATCGCGCCCGGCGTACCGTGGGAGGCGCTCGTCGCCCACGAGTGCCACGGGACGTTCTCGGCGGCCGTGGTCACGCTGAACTCGACCGTCGGCGCGATGTAGCTCACCTCCGCTACGTCCGACGACCCCCCGTCCGCCATCGCAGGGACCGGCGCCAAGTGGTCGATCGTGTCGTTCAGTCCTGTGGTCTCCACCTCCAGGAAGCGTTGCAGCTCCTTTGCAAACGCTTGGTCCTCGTCGGTGAACGCAGGTGGCCCGACCCGCTCCAGGTTGGCTTGCATCGCTTCCTGCAGCGGACGGACGAGCGTGTACGGGTGGACGCCGGTGACGAGAAACACTTCGTGCTCCGTGCGAGTCATCCGGGCCGCGCCTCCCGCGATGTCGAGGATCCACGCGTAGTTCTCCTCGACGGCAACCCGGGTTGTGTCCCGCACGTAGTACCACGCCTTGGCGTACTCGGGGACGACGTTCGGGACTTCGCCGGCGTTCGGCATCACATAGTGGATGCGGGCGCTGGGCTCGATGTGCTCCCGCATCATGTTCACCCCGTGGTTCATAAGTTCGACTGCGTCCAGCGCGCTCCGGCCGTTCCATGGGTCGGCCGCGCCGTGGGCGGCCTGGCCCCGGAAGGTGACCTCGAAGTTGTTCAGCGCGCGCGCCCGGTTGTTGGTGACCGCCGTCTTCTGACTGGGGTGCCAGACGATTGCAGCGTCCAGGTCGTCGAAGAGGCCTTCGCGAGCCATGTACACCTTGCCCACCACCGTCTCCTCCGCGGGCGTGCCGTAGAGGCGCACGGTGCCGGGGACGCCGTGGTCGGCCATCATCCGCTTGATCGCCACGGCGGCCGCGACCGACGCCGCGCCGAAGAGGTTGTGGCCGCAGCCGTGGCCGTGCAGGTGGCCGTCGCCTCGGGGCGCCCGGCGGGGTTCGGCGGCGTTGCCGATGTTGGGGAGGGCGTCGTACTCGGCCAGAACGCCCAATACGGGCGAACCCGAACCCCAGGCGGCGACGAAGGCTGTGGGCATCCCGGCCACGCCCCGTTCCAGCGCGAAGCCCTCCTTTTCCAGCGCTTCAGCCAGGTAGCCGGCGGACTGAGACTCCCGGAGTGCGGTCTCCGCGAACTCCCAGAGGCGCGTGGAGATATCGGCCACGAAGTCGTCGAGGGCCGCGGCGTGGGCCAGGGCCGACTCCTTGCCTTCTTCAATGGACTGGGCGGCAGCGTGGTCTAGCGTGCCAACAGCGGCGCCGGCTGCCGAGATGGCTGCGGCGACGACGGCAGCGGCGGCGGTGCCGGCAACCTTGGGGGTGCGCCTTGCGGGGCGTATGACGACGGGACGGCGGTTCGGATCGGTCATGTCGGTGGCGTATGCGAGTTGACGGGCGTGGAACCGGGCCTTCGGCGGCCTTCTCGGGCCGTCGGAGGGTAGACTGCTGGTCTCGAGCGAGCAACTGGCCAGGGAAACGACCGTCGCCTACTGTCCCCTGATCCGGTTCGCTCGTTCCAGTCCCGTTCCCGGTTATTCCTTTGGAGGATCGATGCTTCGTTTTCCTGCTCGACTGCTTGCGCTCGTCGTTGGGTCGGCGATGGCCGGCGCGTGCACCACCGACTCCGGTACGGCCGGTGCCGGCTCTCCCGACGCTCCCCCCGTCTTCCGCGTGGACGCCTCCTGGCCTCGGGAACTTCCCAACGACTGGATCCTGGGATCGATCACGTCCGTGTTCGTGGACGCGCAGGACCACGTTTGGATCACCCACCTGCCGGAGACGCTGACGCCGGAGGAAGCCGCGGCAGTTCAGGACCCGCCGATCGGAGAATGCTGCGTTCCCGCGCCCGTGGTGATCGAACTCGACCCGGAGGGCACCGTGGTCCAAGCTTGGGGCGACCCGGCAACCCAGGACGTGTCCGAGTTCCCCCGCAACGCCCACGGCCTCTTCGTCGACCACAACGGATTCGTGTGGATCGGCACCTACCGACATCACCGGGTCATGAAGTTCACCCGCTCCGGCGAGCACCTGCTGACGCTGGGCGAGTACGACGTGAACGGCGGCAGCGACCACACGACCCTCCTCGGCGGGCCGGCGGGCGTGTGGGTGGACCCGGAAACAAACGAAGTCTTCGTGGCCGACGGCTACCGCAACCGGCGCGTGGTTGTCTTCGACGGCGAGACCGGCGAGTACCGCCGCCACTGGGGTGCCTACGGGGAGCCGCCCGACGACGAGGCCGAATACGACTACGCGGCCCGCACTGGGGACACCCCACCACCGCCCCAGTTCTCCACTGTCCACGGGCTCGTGGGTTCCTCGGATGGGCTGATCTACGTGGCCGACCGCCGGGGCAACCGCGTCCAGGTGTTCCGGCAAGACGGCGACTACGTGGCCGAGAAGACGGTGGCACCGCTTACGCGCGCGTCGGGCTCGGCGTTCGTGGTGGCGCTGTCGCCGGACGAGGAGCAACGCTGGCTGTACCTCGCCGACGGCACCAACCACAAGGTGTGGGTCCTTCGTCGATCGGACCTTGAGGTCGTGGGCGAGTTCGGGCGGGGCGGACGGCAGGCGGGACAGTTCATCCGTCCACATGGAATGGATGTGGACTCGCAAGGCAATGTCTACGTGGGCGAGGCTTCCACCGGGCGTCGCGTGCAGAAGTTCGTGGCAGAGATGAACCAGTGAACGGCATCAAGCCGCTGGCCAGGGACCTGCTCGACTAACAGGCGGGCCCGCAGTTAAGGCGGCCTGGCCGATGGCCGCACCCGGCAGGGCGGCCGGTGCCGGTCATGTCTGCTTGGAGCTGAGTAGATGGTCAACAATGCGCGCAACGTCGGATCGCGTGGCCTCCACACTGGACGCCAAGCCCGCTACTGCAGATCGGAGTTCGGCCAAATCCGCACGGGTGTCGTCGATTCGCCGAGAGATTTCCACATGGGCTTCCTCGTTGGCCTGCTGTAGGGCGTCAATGTCCCGCTTGGTAGCCTGTTGCAGGGCGTCGATGTCCTGCTTCGTGGCCTGCTGTAGGGCACTCAAGTCCCGCTTGGTGGCCAGGGTTTCCTTCCACCTCCCGAGCTTGAACACCTTGCGGATCACCCAGATTATACCCACGCCCACGGGCAACGCCGCGCCCAACCCTGTCGCCAGTCCTTGTCCGATCGCGCTCCAGTCCATTGTACTTCCCCTTTCGCTTGAAGGTTGTGTACTTGAGGCGAGACCGCAACGGCGCAACTCGCCGGGAATCACTTCAAACGGTAGACGTGCACCGGCGTCGGTTCCAGCCTGATGGGCGGTCGATCTGGGGGACGAAGAGCTCACGCAGCGAGGAAGAGGGCACTTGCATGACAGGACAATGCAAGTAGTGTTGGAGACCAAGGCAACGGGAGAGCATCGCATAACCGACATAGGCAACATAAGTAAATTCGCCCTTGACAACCCCAGCGACCGGGACGGCTCGGTCGCCCGTTTCGCACCAGGACAAGTCCCATGCACCCATTGACACGTTCGGTTTCCACACTTTCGGCGGCTGCGGGCCTCCTTGCCGGGCTGGCCTTGAGCATTTCTGCCGGCCTCCCCGCCAGCGTCTCCGCCAGCTCCTCCGTCGGCCACATCCAGCTCCCCCACTCCATCGACACCCTGGCCTTCAAGGACCTGCGGTACCGGATGGTCGGACCCTACCGAGGCGGGCGCTCGACCGCTGCGACGGGCTTTCCCGCCGACCCGGACCGCTGGTTGATGGGGACGACGGGCGGCGGAGTGTGGGAGTCCACCGACAACGGCGTGTCGTGGGAAAACGTCTCCGATGGATGGTTCGGGGGCTCCATCGGCGCCGTGGCCGTAGCCCCGTCGGACCCGAACGTGATCTATGTGGGGCAGGGGTCCGTGGACATCCGAGGGAACACGTCCACGGGTCGCGGAGCGTGGAAGTCGATGGACGGGGGACGGAGCTGGACGTTCATCGGCTTGCCCGAAGCGGGACAGATCGGGCGCATCGAGGTACACCCGAGGGACCACGACTTGGTGTACGTGGCGGCGCTCGGGCACCCCTTCGGCAAGAACCCGGAGCGGGGCGTCTTCCGATCCAAGGACGGCGGGGCGACGTGGGAGCACGTGCTGGCGTTGAACGACTCCACCGGCGCGTCCGATCTGACCATGGACTCGACCAACCCCCGCATACTCTATGCCGGGGCGTGGCGAGGCGAGCGCAAGCCGTGGGCGCTGATCTCCGGCGGCGAGGAAGGCGGCGTCTACAGGACCACCGACGGGGGCGACAGCTGGACCAAGCTGGCCGGCGGGCTCCCCGAGGGAGTCGTGGGCAAGGTGGGCGTGAGCGTGTCGCCGGCGGACCCTGACCGCGTTTGGGCAATCGTCGAGGCCGAACCGGACGGCGGCGTCTACCGCTCCGACGACGCCGGCGAGACGTGGACTCGCACCAACTCCGAGAACAACCTTCGACAGCGCGCTTGGTACTACACCCACGTGCAGGCCGACCCCGTCGACCCGAACACAGTGTACGCGCTGAACACCGGATTGTACCGATCGGTGGACGGCGGAACGACCTTCGAGGCCATTGCGGTACCCCACGGGGACGTGCACGACTTGTGGATTCACCCGTCCGATCCGGCCCGCATGGTGGTGGCCGACGACGGCGGCGCGCAGGTCACGGTCAACGGCGGCGAGACGTGGTCCAGCTACTTCAACCAACCCACCGCCGAACTGTACGACGTCATCGTTGACAACGGCTTTCCGTACCGCTTGTACGGCGCCCAGCAAGACAACACGACGATATCGGTGCCCGCTTGGTCCGACGTGAACACCTTGTACCCGAAGCAACACTGGCAGAACGTTGGCGGCTGCGAGACCGGACCGGTGGCGCTGGATCCGGATCGGCCTCACGTCGTCTACGCCGGCTGCTATGGCGGGGTCATGGACAGGTACGACTTCTCGTCGGGGCAGCGGCGCAACATCATGCTTTATCCCCAGCTGCAACTGGGCATGGCGGCGAAGGACTTGCGCCACCGCTTCCAATGGGTCTCGCCCATGCTGGTAAGCGACCACGACCACCGCACCCTGTACCACGCTTCCCAGTACGTGAACCGCTCCCGAGACGAAGGCGCGACGTGGGAGACGATCAGCCCCGACCTGACCACCAACACGCCGGAGCATCAGGAACAGGCCGGCGGGCCGATCAACGCCGACGTCACCGGAGTCGAGATCTACAACGTCGTCTTCTCGCTGGCCGAGTCGGCGTCGGACCCCGACCAGATCTGGGCGGGCAGCGACGACGGGCGCATCCACGCGACCCGCGACGGCGGCGCCACCTGGATCGACGTCACGCCCGAGGCGATGCCGGAGTTGGGCACGGTGGACGAGATCGAGCTCTCGCGCCATGCGCCTGGGCGCGCCTATGTGGCGGTGCAGCGATACCGCATGGACGACTTTCGGCCGTACGTCTTCCGCACCGACGACTACGGGGAGTCGTGGACGCTGGCCGTGGACGGCATCCCGGACGACCACCCGGTGCGCACCGTCCGCGAGGATCCCGAGCGCGAGGGACTGCTCTTCGCCGGCACCGAGTTCGGCGTCTTCGTGTCCTTCGACGCCGGAGGCTCTTGGCAGAGCTTTCAGCGCAACTTGCCCGTCACGCCCGTGACCGGAATGCGCGTCGCCCACGACGACCTGATCGTGTCCACGCAAGGTCGGTCGTTCTGGGTCCTCGACGACATCAGCCCTCTACGGGAGATCGAGGACGCGATCGCCGCTGGGACGCATCTCTTCACCCCTAGGGACGCCCACCGCCTGACCAACGTGGGGCCGGCCGGACTCTCCGAGCTCAACCCAGAGCCGCGCCCGGCCGGAGTGCAGATGCACTACTACTTGGCCAGCGAGCCGGACGGCGAAGTGCGGTTGGAGGTCGTGGACGCCCAGGGCGAAGCCGTGCGGACGTTCTCGTCCGACTCGGCGGTTGCGGAGGCCCGTGACTTCGAGCGGATCAGCAAGGAGGCGGGCCTGAACCGGATCGCCTGGACCTTCACTTACCCAGGGCCGGAGCTGCCCGAGGGCGCCGTCCAGTGGGGGTACACCGGGGGCGTCGTCGCGCCGCCGGGCCGCTACGACGTACGCTTGACCGTGGGCGGATCAATGGTCGAACGAGCGTTCCAGTTGCTGCCCGACCCCCGCGTCCCCGACATCTCGGCGGACAGCTACCACGAGCAGTTCCGGGTCGCGATGCAGGCCCGGGACTCCGTCAACTCCATAACGGAGGCGATCGAGGCGCTGGCCGGCGTGCGGGAGCAGGTCGAGAGCGTCATGGAGCGGGCACGAGCAGCGGAGCTGGACGGCGAGCTGCAGGCTCTGGCCGACACGCTCACGGACAAGTCCACCGGCGTCACCGAAGACCTGATGCAGACCAAGAACCAGTCGTCCCAGGACCCGATCCGCTTCGAGCCCCGGCTGGACAATCAGTGGCTGGAACTTTACGGGCGCGTCACCGGTACGGATGGTTACATTTCGGGCGGCGCGGACGGTGCGCCCCAGGAAGGAACGATGGAGCGCCTCCAAGTCCTGCTGGACGACTGGGAGGCTGTGCGAACCCGCTACCTGGACCTGCTGGCAAACGAACTCGCGCGCTTCAACGAGGCCGTGGAGAGGTTGGGCCTGCCTGCGGTCGTGCTGCCGAGGCGGACACCGGTAGTGAGCTGACACGGAGGGACGGGTGGGATTCAAGGACGAGTTCAAGAAGTACGTGCCGGAGCAGGAGCGGCGTTGCGCCGTCGTCATCCACTCGGCCTCGGCGGCTGCCGGCGCGGCCGCGGCGGCTTCGGTGATCCCCGGGTCGGACTACGTGGCGATCGCGCCGGTGCAGGTCGCCATGGTCGTCGCGCTGGCCGACGAGTTCGGCGTCCCCTACACCGAGTCGGCGGTGCGTTCGACCCTGTACGCCGCCCTCGGGGGGATCGTGGGCAAGAGCAGCGCGAGCCTCCTGCTCCGGTGGATTCCGGTGTACGGCAACGTGGTGCGCGCCGGGGTCGCGGCCAGCGTAACCCAAGCGCTCGGGTGGACTGTGGTAAAGAAGCTCCAGGGGGGAGCCAAGCTGATCTGACCGGCGCAGGGGCTAGCGCAACTTCCCTGCCAACAGCGCTTGGACCACCTCCGGGTTGTCGGCGTTGAGCCAGTGCCCGCCGGCAACCTCGTGCAGGCGGATCCGGCGGCCCGCCTCCGCCGCCACTCGAAGGCGCTCGACCGCCGACACGTCCAGTGCGCTGGATCGGGTGGCCCTCACGATCTGGAACTCGGCGTCGACCGAAGGATCTTCCACGACGTCCCAAGCGTCGGTGCGGAAGTAGTCGCGCATCAGGGCCTCCATGTCGTCCGGGCTCAGCCGCCATTTCCACCGGTTCCGCGCTCTGCCACCGCCGCCGCCCCGATCCTTGCCGTCCATGGGGATCGCATTGGTGGCCATCCAGCCGGCCACGGCCGGCGAGAAGCCCGCTGCCTCCACTGCCGCCCGGGCCGCCTTCCGGCTGGGAAAGGGACCGGGCCGTCGCCGGAGCACGTCCAGCATCCGCCACGCCGCACCGCCCGGCCGTCCGGCACCCAGCGACGAGTCGATCAGCCATATCTGTCTCGGCGCGCGCCGTCCCATCCGAGCATGGACAAGCGCCACTTTGCCTCCGTAGGAATGGCCGAGCACGGCGTCGGCACGGAAGCCCAGCCGCTCCTCCAGGCCAAGGAGGTCGCCGGCACACGCCGCGACCGTGTGGGGAGGCGGGAAGCCGCGCGATTGCCCATGGCACCGCATGTCCACCAGGATCACGCTCCACTCCGGGCGTTCGGCAACCACGCGCCGAGCCACCGATCCCCAGTTCCTACCGGAGCCGTAGATCCCGTGAAGCAGCAGCATCCGCTTCCGGGGCGTCCCGTCGGGGTTCGACACGACTTCATGGTGGAGGATCGTCACGACGCTTCCCTTAGGTTGTCGGTTGCGGATTGTCGGGGCCGCCGAGGGAGCCCCCACACAAACGCTGGAGCGCAAGGGAGTTCGCAAATTGGCCAAGGGACCGCGATGAGGGGACCCAGGCGGGCGCCTGGGGCTGCAGTACTCGCCAAGGCCGCGGTTGCAATGGCGATCCTCGCTCTCCCGCCAAGCGCTGCCGGGACGGTCCAGGCCCAGACGCCTCCCCAGGGCGCCGCGCCCGCTGGTGCCGCCGTCCTCCTTCCACGGCTCTCCGGCGAGATCGAGTTGGACGGGGTCGTCGACGAACCCGCGTGGAACGAGATCGATCCCTTTCCCATGACGATGTACACGCCCGTCTTCGGGGGCGAGCTCACGGAAGCCACGGAGATCCGCATCGGCCACGACGACCGCTTCCTCTACGTGTCCGGCCGCATGTGGGACTCGGAGCCCGACCAGATCCGCACCAACACCTTCTACCGGGACCAGTACAGCGGCGACGACATCATCGCCGTCGTCATCGACAGCTACAACGACCACGAAACCGCCGTCTGGTTCGTAACCAACCCCGCGGGGGTACGGCAGGACCGCACGGTCTCCAACGATGCCCAGTTCACGTCGGGAATGCCGATGAACGCGGACTGGAACTCCCATTGGGACGTCGCCACCAGCCGCACCGAGGAAGGCTGGTTCGCCGAGTTCAGAATCCCGTTCTCCACCCTGGGCTTCCAGGCCGCCGGAGGGGAAGTCACCATGGGGCTCATCGTCTACCGCTTGGTGGCCCGCAAGAACGAGCGCCAACTCTATCCGGCGATCGACCCCAAGTGGGGCGGCCTCGGGTTCGCCAAGCCGTCCCAGGCGCAAAGGGTCGTGCTGCGCAACGTGCACCAGTCCACGCCGATCTACGCCACGCCCTATTCCCTTGCGGGGTTCAGCCGCTCGCCGGAGGCCGGCCAATACGACCCTACCGCCGAGGCGGGGATCGACGTCAAGTACTCGCCGACCTCCAACTTGGCGCTGGACATGACCGCCAACACCGACTTTGCACAGGTGGAGGCCGACGACCAGCAGATCAACCTGACTCGCTTCGCCCTCTTCTTCCCAGAGAAACGCCAGTTCTTTCAGGAGCGCGCATCCACCTTCGACTTCAACACCGGCGGCTTCTTCAACCGCCTCTTCCACAGCCGGCAGATCGGCCTCAACCAGGGCGAGGTCGTGCGCATCTACGGAGGCGGGCGGGCCGTGGGACGTGCCGGCGGCACCGACTTCGGCTTCTTGAACATGCAGACGGCCGCCCACCGGGACCGGTCGTCGGAGAACGTGGGAGTGCTGCGCGTGCGCCAGCAGGTATTCAACCCCTACTCCACCGTCGGCGCCATGGTCACCACGCGACTGGGTTCTCACGGCAGGAACAACGCCGCCTACGGCCTGGACGCGGCCTTGCGGGTAACGGGCGACGAGTACGTGCTGCTTCAATGGGCGCACACCTTCGACGAGGCGACGGAGCAGGCCGGGGGCCTGGAGCCGGGCTTGCTGCGGGCCAGGTGGGAACGGCGCCGGGACGACGGCTTCTCCTATCACGGCGAGTTCGTTCGCGCCGGACGCGACTACGTGCCCGGACTGGGCTTCCAGTTGCGCAAGGACTTCACGTCCGGGGGTGGACGGCTTCGGTACCGACGGTTCGCGGACGCCGAGTCGCCCCTGCGGTCGCGGGCCGCCAACGTTCGGACCGTCCACTTCTTCCGCAACGCAGACCGGAGCGCCGAGTCCAGGGAGATCACCTCCGAGATCGAGCTCGAGTTCAAGGGCGGGGCGCGGCTGACCACGGGCGTCACCTCCAGCTTCGAGAGCGTGGCCGACTCGTTTGCCATTTCGGACGTGTCCGTGGCCCCGGGCAACTACTGGTTCCACGCGGGCAACGCCATGCTCATGCTTGCCCGCAGCGACAGCTTCCGGGGCGAGTTCAACGCGTCCGCCGGCGGCTTCTACGGCGGCAGCCGCTTGGCGGCGGCGCTCAATCCGGCGTGGAACGTGTCCAAGCACCTGGAGCTGACCGCCGGGTACGAGGTCAACCGCCTGAGCTTCTCCGAACAGAGCACCGGCACCACCGCCCACTTGGGCAGTCTGAAGGTCCAGGCCGCCCTCAACCCTCGCGTCTCCATGACCGCCTTCGCCCAGTACAACAACGTTGACCGGCGCACAGCCATGAACGCTCGCTTCCGGTATCACTTCCGCGAAGGCACCGACCTGTGGGTCGTGTACAACGAGAGACTGTACCACGCGGCGGAGCATCGGACCCCTCACTCGGGGGGCCGGACCCTCTTGGTCAAGTACTCCCACGCGTTCGTGCGGTGACGAACCCCCTCGCTGCCGCGGCGACGAGCCGCCGGTTGGAGTGCTCCGCATGAACTCGGCGCGCCAGTCGCTTCGGGGACTCGGCCGGCTGGCGGCAGTCGCGGCTCTCGTGCTGGCATCGGCGCTGTTTCCCGCGCCCGCCCTATGGGACGCCACCACCCACGCCCCCGTCCCGTTCGCCCGCTTGGAACTTCCTTGGGCGTACCTGGTCGGCGCTCCCCTCTTCGGGCTGTGGGACAGCATGTCGGCTCTGACCCTGAGCCAGCACTACGCGGTGCTGGCGTCGCTGATGGGCCTGTACGTCCTGCGCCGCGCCTTCGGCTCTCGAAGCCGACGCGGACCGTTGCGCCGGATCGTCGCGGAGGTCGCCCGCGGCGTTCTGGCCCTGGTCCTCCTCCTGGCCTTCTATGCCGGCGCAATGCTCCTGCCCCGCCCCATGACGGGGATCGGACTGGACGATCCCAGCCTTGTGGCCGTGGACTTCCACTCCCACACCAACCACTCCCACGACGGCTGGCGTCTGTTCACCGCGTCCAAGAACCGAGAGTGGCACGAGGGGGCCGGCTTCGGAGCGGCCTACGTGACCGACCACTACACGTGGGCCGGAGTGGACGACGCCCTTCCCGCCAACCCGGACCGCGCCGGCGACCGAACCGTGCTGCTGAGCGGCGCTGAGCTCCGACTTCGAGACCGGCACACGAACGTTCTGGGCGACCGGGAGCGCTACGTCTTCGCCTTGGACAGCACCTGGCATCACCTCGATCCGGACTCCCTTGCGGCGGGGCAAGCGCGCGGCGGCCCGACGCCCACCATGCTGTACACGATCCCCGGCCCGCTGGACGCCATCGTCTCGCTGGGACCCGGTTCGCCCGCCGGCGTCGTCGGCGTCGAGCTGAGCGACGGCGCCCCCCGGGGGCTGGAGCAGGTCCGGGCGGAGCGTCGGAGGATCCTGGAGTTGGCCGACTCCATGGACTTGGCGGTGGTCGCCGGCGCCAACCTGCACGGGTGGGGACGCACCGCGGTCGCGTGGAGCGTCATGGAGGTTCCGGGCTGGCGCGACATGGCGCCGGCCCAGCTGGGCGAGGCCATCGAGGCAGGCCTTCACCGGGACCGGCGCGACGCCGCCGTGGTCGTAGAGCGGCGGATGCCTTACCACGAGGGATCGCGGATCCGGCTGGCGGCTACCCTTCCGTGGCTGCTGTGGGAGCACTTCCGCATGTTGGCGCCGGCGGAGCGGCTCTCGTGGCTGGCGTGGGCCGCCCTGGCCTTCGCGGTGGCAAGGGCGGGCCGAGCCCGTTCCCGTTCCTCCGCCTAGCCGGAGCCAACGGAGCCTGGCCGGGCAGTGTTCGCCGTCTACCTTCGTCTGGGGTTCGAGCACCTTCTCGACCTGCGGGCCTACGACCACCTCTTGTTCCTGGCCGTCCTGTGCGCTCCCTACTCCGCAGCTCGGTGGCGAGAGCTTCTCGTTCTGGTCACGGCGTTCACGGCAGGGCACTCGGCCAGCTTGGCCCTGGCCACCTTGGGCTGGGTTCGACCCGGCGCCGCGCTGGTCGAGTTCCTGATCCTCGTCACGATCGCCGCCACCGCCGTCGCCAACTTGGCGGCAGTTCGGTCCCACGCCAGCGACGCCCGAGCCGCGCCGATCACCCACCGCGCCCGGTACCCCGCCGCTCTGACGTTCGGGGTGATCCACGGCCTGGGCTTCTCGGCGTTCCTGCGGCTGGCCTTGGGCAGCGAGCGCAGCCTGTTCGTTCCCCTCTTGTCCTTCAACGTCGGGCTGGAGTTGGCCCAAGTCGCGGCGGTGACGCTGTTCCTGGCGTTGTCGTTCGTGGCGACGGGCGTTCTTCGGGCACCGTCCAAGGCTTGGAACGTGGGCGTGTCCGTGCTGGGCGGGGCGTGGGCGCTGGCCCTGGCGACGTCGCGCTGGCCGTTCTGATCGCGGCGGCAACGGCTTGCTCGCGAGTCCCCGACTTCAGTAGGATATCCAGACGCGCACGCCGTTCCGAAGCCCAAACGCCCTGGAGTGAGAACCTGCCCATGTCAGCTCCGTATCGCCGCCTGTCCGCCGCCGTCGCCGCGCTGCTGCTCGCAGTGGCCGCCCCGCCTTCCGTCCAAGCTCAGCAGTGGACGCCGTCCGCACCGGGCAGCGACAACATGGACGTGCTGGGTCACATCCCGCTGGGGCCGCGCCTCTCGATTTCGGACCTGGACCTGGAGCAGGAGATCGACAGGCCCTACGCCTACGTCGGCAGGATGGTCTACGGCGACCGGGGTCCCAAGGGGCTGGACATCGTCTCCATCGCCGACCCGGAGAACCCGCAGGTCCTGTACGAGTGGCGGATCGAGAACCAGGACCTCCACATGCGGACCGGCGGCATGGACGTGAAGCACTTCAAGCTGGATGGCCGCTACTACGTGGTGCAGTCCCTTCAGTTCGGCCAAGGAGGCCCCAACACCGACATGGGCGCGGTCGTGCTCGACGTGACCGACCTGCCGGACCCCTCCACCGTCCGCGAGGTGGCTCGCATCCGGGAGCCCGAGCTTCCCGGCGGCTTCCACAACATCTTCGTGTACAAGCACTCCGACGGCCGTGTTCTCCTCTTCGCCACCGTGCGCGGGCCGTTCGCCCACGTCTACGACATGGCCAAGGTGGTGGCGGGTGACATGGAGAACGCGCTGGCGGGCCGCGTGCCGGTCCCCGAGTCGGCGGAAGGAAGCGGCATGGGACGGGGCTACCACGACTTCTACGTGGGCTACCACCCCGACACCGGCGAAGACCGCTTCTACGGCGGCGGCACCGGCGGCTACTACATCTACGACGTCTCCAACTTGGACGACCCCCAGCTTCGCATCTCGTTGGCGGGCGTCAGCGGCGTGCGCTACGGCCACACCTTCACGCCCAGCCCCGACGGGCGCTACGCGATCGCCGAGACCGAGTACCAGTACGCCCCGATCCGCATCTTCGACTTGCAGCCCGCGCTGGACGGCGAGGTCACCAACATCCGCTCCCCGATCTCCGCCTGGACCGCCGACTGGAAGAACCTCGTGCACAACCACGAGGTCCGCTGGCCTTACGTCTTTGCTTCCGGCTACCTGGACGGGCTGCAGATCTTCTCTCTCATGGACCCGGAAAACCCGGTCACGGTGGGCTACTACGACACCTACGTCGGCCCGCCGAACAAGGACCGCTACTCGATGTTCAACGGCGCCTTCGGGATCGACATCCGCAACGCCGACGGGCTGATCGTGGTCAGCGACATGACCACCGGCTTCTGGACGTTCAAGATGGAAGGCTTCAGCGGATGGGACGGCGAGGACTGGGGGGTGCCCAACATCTCGTCGGCCCAGGACTGGGACAACGGTCCGGTCAAGCGCCCGGTTAGCTGACCGAAGGGGAGGCCGCGATGCGCGCTGCTCTTCTTGCGCTGGCGGGGGCCGTCGGCCTCGGTGGGGTCGGGGCGTTCGGCGACGTCCCTTGCGACCCGAGCGTCCGACCCGTCTCGAGCCCCGAGTACTACCAGTTTCCGCTCGTCTCCACTGGTCGGGTCCCCGGCACCGGCCGCGCCACGGGAGTGGGCGAAGTGACGTTCTCGTCGTCTCCCTACGGCGTCGCGTTGACGGAAGACGGGAGCTACCGCTACGACTTCGCGGTGCGCTTCGAGCGCCTCGCCGCCGCCCGGACGGGAACCTACGTGGTGTGGACGGCGACCACGGCGCTGGACCAAGTGGCCCTGGCCGGAGAGCTCACGGACCCCGCTGACTTCAAAAGCCGGGTTGCCTGGAACAAGTTTCTGGTCGTGGTCACGCTGGAGCCCGCCTTCGACCCGGAGGCGACGATGTGGAGCGGTCCCGTCGTCATCCGCGGCATGTCCCGCTCCGGGATGATGCACACGATGGCCGGCCACGGCGCCTTCGAGGAAGAAAAGTGCGCCGCCTACGGCTACGAATAGGCACCGTGGCAGGAGGATTCCCGGCGCTTCCCGTAAGGGAGTTCGACATCATCTACGCCGATCCGCCTTGGGACTACAAGGGGCAGCTCCAGCACGCCGGCCCAGGCTCCGCGGATACGGGAGGCGCGGTGCGTCACTATCCAACGGTCACGCTGAGCGACCTGAAGACCCTCGATGTCAAGAACATTGCAGCACAAGACAGCTTGTTGTTCATGTGGGCGACAAGCCCACACCTGGATCAAGCCATCGAGCTAGGCAAGTCCTGGGAGTTTGATTGGGCGACCGTGGCGTTCGTGTGGGACAAGATCCGAGTCAATCCGGGGTTCTATACGTTGAGCCAATGCGAGCTCTGTCTCGTCTTCAAGCGCGGACGCATCCCCAGGCCTCGCGGCGCAAGAGACGTGCGGCAGCTCGTAAGCGCGAAGCGCGGTCTGCATTCGCAGAAACCAGAGGAAGTTCGCAAACGGATCGAGCGCATGTTCCCAGAGCAAAGACGCGTTGAGCTCTTTGCGAGGCACACCGTCCCTGGTTGGTACAGTTGGGGACTCGAGGCTCATGGGCCGTGACGCGCTTCCACTTGAGTAGAGTAGTGCATCGGCTGCCGATCGTGGCGTTGTCGCTGGCCGCAGGTACCATGGCCGTGCCGGCGTTGACGTCGGCTTTCGCTGCCGCCCAGCAGATGGACCACGGCGCCCACGCCACGCACGACATGGGCACGGGCTGGCGGATGCCGCCGATGGACCCCAACATGCCGATGCTCCCGGGCCTTTCCGGGGCGGTTCCTCCTGTTGGCGCGTTCCTGGCGGGGGCGGGGATCGACGTGTCCACCTTGCCCGAAGCCCGGCCCAGCGAGGTTGCGCGGCTGGCGCCCTGGGACACTCTGAACGTGGACGTGACGCTGGTCCGGCGGACGCTCAACGGCCATGTGGCGGCGATGTACGGCTACAACGGCCAGTACCCGGGTCCCTTCATCCAAGCGCCGCAGGGCTCGACCGTCGTGGTGCGCGTCACCAACCGGATCGAGGCGGAGACCACCGTCCACTGGCACGGGCTTCGGCTGGACAACCGCTTCGACGGCGTGCCCGGGCTGACCCAGCCGCCGATCGCGCCGGGCGAGTCGTTCATCTACGAGCTCAAGGTCCCCGACGCTGGGATGTTCTGGTACCACCCCCACATGCGGGAGGACGTGCAGCAGGACCTGGGGCTCTACGGCAACCTTCTGGTGTCGTCCCCCGACCCGGACCACTACGGCCCCGCTCATCGGGAGGAGCTGCTGGTCCTGGACGACATCCTCATCGACGGCGACGGGTTGGTCCCCTGGGGCAAAGAGGCCCCCACCCACGCCCTTATGGGGCGGTTCGGCAACGTCATGCTCGTGAACGGCACGACGGACCACGCCCTGGAGGCGGCGCCCGGCGAAGTCGTCCGCTTCTTCATCACCAACGTGGCCAACACCCGCACCTTCAACGTGACGTTCGGGCCGGCGCGCGTGAAGCTGGTGGCGTCGGACGTGGGCCGCTTCGAACGGGAGACGTGGGTGTCGAGCGTGGTGGTGGCCCCGGCGGAGCGCTACGTCGTGGACGTGTCGTTCCCGGAGGCCGGCCACGCGGTGATTGCCAACACGATCCAGGCGATCAACCACTTCCGTGGCGAGTTCTACCCCCACGTGGACACGCTGGCGGCGGTGCGGGTCTCGGGTCCTCCGGTTCAGGATGCGATCGCCGAAGCGTTCGGGACCTTGCGGGAGTACGCCGAGGTTGCCGCCGAGACCGAGCCGTTGCGCGCGCACCTGGGCCGCCCCCCGGACCATGTGCTGGAGGCCACCGTTCGCGTCCAGGGCCTGCCCCTGCCGATCGTCCGCTCCATGGAGGCCGACACCCTCTACGTACCGCCCATGGAGTGGAACGACGCCATGCCCATGATGAACTGGCTCTCCACGGGAACCCAGGTCACGTGGATTCTGCGGGACGTGGCGACGGGACGGGAGAACGAGGAGATCCGCTGGCGCTTCGAGCTAGGCGACTTGGTCAAGGTCCGGGTCTTCAACTCGCCCGACTCGTTCCACCCCATGAACCACCCGGTGCACGTACACGGGCAACGCTTCGTCGTGCTAGCCCGCGACGACGTGCCCAACAACAACCTCGTGTGGAAGGACACTGCGATCGTCCCCGTGGGCTCCACGATGGACATCCTGGTCGAGATGTCCAACCCGGGCGACTGGATGCTGCACTGCCATATCGCCGAGCACCTGCACGCCGGGATGATGATGCACTTTAGGGTGGAGGGCTGACTGCGCGAAAAGTCAGTGACCGCCGCGTGGCGCGGAAGGATCGTATATAGGCTTGTGCATCGGGCGGGTCTCTGAGTTCGGCTCGCCAGCCGAACCCTATGTCGCTGGACGCTCCGCCTTCAGGTAGTCGAGCAGGAGGTTGGTCATGGCGCGGATGCCGACGGGGACCGCCGAGTTGTCCGCCTGGAAGTCGGGGGTATGGTGCCCGCCCGATCGTCCGCCGGGGACGACCTGCCCCAGCCGGAAGAAGAACCCGGGGACCTCGTTGGCGAAGTAGGCAAAGTCCTCGCCGCCCATCGTCGGATCCAGGTCCAACACGTTGTCTTCGCCGACCACCCGCCGCAGAGTGGGCAGCATCTGGGCCGCCAGCGTCGGGTCGTTGATCGTGGCGGGCGTGCCCCGGTCGTACTCCAGCTCGTAGGAGCCACCCCCTGCTGCGGTAACCCCCGCCAATATCTCGCCCATGCGCCGCTCCACGGCGTCGCGGACGTCGGGGTTGTAGGTGCGGACGGTGCCCTCCATCTCCACTACGTCGGGGATGATGTTGTAGCGGGTCCCGCCCCGGATCAGCCCGACCGTCACCACGCTGGGCTCCAGAGGGCTCAAGTTTCGCGAGCGAATCGTCTGGAACGCCGACACGGCCTGGGACGCCATGACGACCGGATCGACGCTCAGGTGGGGCGCTGCGCCGTGGGCCTGCTTGCCCCGCACGACGATCTTGAAGTGGTCCACCGCGGCCAGCGCAGGGCCGACCGAGAACCCCAACTTGCCCACCTCCAACTCGGCAAAGCTGTGGAGGCCGAAGATTGCGCTGGGGGCGGGATCGGCCAGCACGCCTTCCGCGACCATCATGCGCGCGCCACCGTCCTCTCCTGGGGGCGGCCCTTCTTCCGCCGGCTGGAAGATGAACTTGACCGTCCCCGGCAGCTCGTCGCGCATCGACGCCAGCACCGACGCCACGCCCAGCTGCACGGCCACATGGATGTCGTGCCCGCAGGCGTGCATCACGCCCACCTCCTGGCCCAGGTACGTGGTGCGCACGGTGGACTTGAAGGGGTACGGCGTGTCCTCCGTGACGGGCAGGGCGTCCATGTCGGCCCGCACCGCCACCACGGGACCGGGTCGCCCGCCCCGCAGCACCGCGACCACCCCCGTGTGCGCCACGCCGGTGCGCACGTCCTCAAAGCCCAGCGCCCGCAGGTGGTTCGCCACCAGCTCTGCGGTCTTGAACTCGCGGTTCCCAAGCTCCGGGTACTGGTGGATCGTCTCCCGCAGACGGATGATCGAGTCCTGAACCTGCGCGACGGCGTCGTCGACCTGCTCGACCAAGTCTTGGGCGAAAGACCTGGGCAACGGGGACGCGCCGACGGGAGACGCGCCGGCCGATAGGGCGAGAGCGCTCGCGACGGCGAGTACAGGGACCGCGCGCACGGTGGCGGCAAGGCCAGGCGGAAGGGTCGAGGTCGGGGCGCCGCTGCGGCTTCTGGTCATTCTGGAGGTTTCCTTCGGCAGGGGAACGGAAGCGGTGCCGTCAATTTCTCCGATCTGCGCCCGGTCGTCCATATACCGATCGATGGTGGAGCTTGGGACCCGTTGCCGCCGTGGTCGGCCGCAGCGACCGTCGCCCGGCAGCTTCAGCTGTGGGCAACGCGCCCAAATTCGACCGCGTCCCATCTAGCCATGGAAGCGCCCATCTCGAGTCGCGACGCTTTGGGGAGCTCATATCCGGCGAGCCGCCGCGCTAGGTCCGTGACCCTCCGAGGACCACTGCCGGCCGGGGCCGCCGGAACGCCGACCACGCTCTTCGAGGAGAGGCGCCCATGGCAGCTGCCGGCCCCCGAGATCGGAGTCCCGCAGGCAAGCCCCCCGAGCGGGAGGTGCCCCGGGACAAGCCTTCCGACGAAGCGCCTCCCCCGAACGAGGTTCGCCGCAAGGCGATCCACCAGCCGATCGACAAGAGCGCCAAGGACTTCTATGGCGACAAGGACATGGTGGACGAGTTCCTCCGCAAGCACGTCTTCGGAAGGATCGTCGCAGATGTGGAGCTCGCCAAGCTCTGGAAGGGGCCGACCGAGTACATCGACAGCAAGTCCAGGACCGTCCGCCACGCGGACATGGTTTGGAAGGCCCCGTTCCGGGACTCGTGGCTCTACGTGGTCTTCCTCTTCGAGGCCCAGTCCACGGTGGACTGGCTCATGCCGGTGCGGATCCTGCTGGAGACGGCCCTGGTCTACGAGGAGCTCGCCAAGGACCCGGAGGTGCGCAAGCGGCGGAAGCTACCTCCGGTGCTGCCGATTGTCGTGTACGTCGGGACCAAGCCGTGGGACGCGCCGACCCGCCTCGAGGAGATGCTGACGGAGGAAGCGAAGGTGTTCCTACCGTTCGCCCTCGGGCACGAGTTCCTGCTGGTGTCGGAGGCGGAGGAGGCGAAGGCGCTGACGCGGGCGGACACGCCCCGGACGGCGGGACTGAGGTTGCGCTACGCGCGGGACCGGGCCGAATTTGGCGAGGCGCTGGCGACGTTGCGGGAGTTGTTGCCGGAGGACAGCCCGGCGAGGCAGGCACTTGTGGAGTGGGTGCTAAGTTCAATGATCGAAGACGGGGCCAAGGAGGAAGAGATGGCGAAGTTGCAGGAGCTGAAGGACCTGGCGAGCCCAGTCGTGGATACGTGGTGGGCGGCGGA
The DNA here is from genome assembly GCA_958296005.1 of Longimicrobiales bacterium. GTDB lineage: Bacteria > Gemmatimonadota > Gemmatimonadetes > Longimicrobiales > Gaopeijiaceae > CATQHQ01. The sequence goes on along the minus strand of CATQHQ010000002.1, from coordinate 82,921 downwards.
GCGCCGGGAAGCCCGTCGGAAGGGACTCGAGGAGGGTCGGCAGGAGGGTCGGCAGGAAGGCGAGGTGCGTGGGCAACGGCTCGGGCAGCGGGCCACGCTGGTGCGCTTAGCACGGCGGAAGTTCGGTTCGGAGACGGCGGAGGGGCTTGCCGCGTTGCTGGAGGGGGCAGCAGACCTAGAGGGAGTTGCCGAGGTCGCCGACCTGATCATCGACTGCGGGAGCGGCCGCGACTTTCTGGCCCAGGCAGCAGGGGCCCTTGCCTAGAGCAGCGTCCCATGCGGCGCTCGCTTGGCTTCAGGCTGGTGTTCGCCGGATCGGTGCCATGGGGTGGTGCTTCGGCGGAGGCGTTACGTTGTCGTTCGGCCTGGACGGCGACAACCACGAAGTCAGGGCGATCTTCTACGGTCGCTTGGTCGACGATCCCGGCACAACGGCTCGGCTTGACCACGAGGTGTACGGCACGTTCGCGGCTCTCGACAGCGGCCCGTCCCCCGAATCCTTCGGGAGCCTTGAAGTCGTCGGGTCCGGCGTAGTAGGGACCGGGCACATCGGGGCTGTCGCGGCGATCGGCGAAGTCGTCCGCTTCTTCATCACCAACGTGGCCAACACCCGCACCTTCAACGTGACGTCGGGCCGGCGCGCGTGAAGCTGGTGGCGTCGGATGTAGGCCGCTTCGAAACGGGAGACGTGGGTGTCGAGGGCGATCGCGTCCTGAACCGGAGGACCCGAAGCGCGCACCGTCGCCAGCGTGTCCATGTGGGGAGTACGCCGAGGTCGCCGCCGAAACCGAGCCATTGCGTGCGCACCTGGGCCGCATCGGGCGGGTTCGCAAGACGCCGGCGTCTACGTCGCTAACGCGTGTCCGGGCGACCTCCACGTACTCGGGACGATGTCGCATCCAAAAAGGCCGCGCGTCCATGCTTGCGAGCGGCCACCCACCAACGAGCCCACGCCCATGTAGGGATCCAGGACTGAGCCGCCGCGTTCCGTCATCGACAACATCAGCCGCTCCACCAGCTCGACCGGGAACTGGACGCCTTGATAGCCAGTTCCAACCCGAGGCCGACAAGGGGGTGCGCGAAATTGTCGCCGAGACCGGAACGGGCGCGCCCCGTAGCCTCGCGGTCCGGGATGGTGTCCAGCCGCGCGGGAAAGCCCGCGTCGTCGAGCTGGCCGAGCCCCCGTGTCGGCACCGGGCCGTCTCCGGCCGAATCGAGCCGCTGAGCCGTCGTAGCTACGTCGGTCCTGGGCGATCTCCGCCTTTGCGAGCGGCGGGTGCGGGATTCGCTTTGGCGGGAGGACAGAGCGTAGGTGGCGGGGCAAGCTAGAGTACAGTATCATGATAGGGTCGCCGGCAGATGCCGTGCGGTACCCACACACCCGCCCGGTGAGATGATACGCGATCTCAAACTGAAGAACTACCGCAGTTTCGAATCCTACGAGCTAGTCGGCTTGGATCGTGTCAACCTGCTCGTAGGCAAGAACAACAGCGGGAAGACGTCGATCTTGGAGGCAATTCAGTTCTTGGCATCGCGCGGCGATCCCCACGTTCTCCGGCAAGTGGCCTTCCGGCGAGGCGAAGTCAATGTGTCTCACTACCGAAGCAAAAGTTCCGGTCGGAAACCCGATGTTTCGCATTTCTTCCGCGGACATCGATTTGGTCCTAAATCAGAATTTGTTATTTTATCGAATGGTGGCCGCAATGGAGTCCGCATGACAGTTGAAGCTGACGACAGCGTCTTTCAACAGACGCTGTTTACCAGAGACATGGAAGATGCCAAGCTACTGGCAATACGCATCGAAGAAATAGGCACAATGGATTCCATCGTACTCCCTGCGACTGACGACGGATCTCTTCAACTGGCTCCGCGGACAGCCCGGACAGCAAGATTTGATGCGTTGCCGACATCGCCAGCCCTTTTTGTTAAGGCGGCGTCCTTAAGTGTCGACAGCATGCGGACGATGTGGAACAACGTTGTGCTGGAGGGTCGTGAGGCCGAGGTCGTGAACGCGATGAAGTTTATTGAGCACGACTTGGCGTCGATTCACTTCCTGAGCACAGGTGCTCATAGGCTCGGTGATGTCGTCTTGGGATTCCAGCCTGGAACGCGACGGGTTGCAATCGGTAGCCACGGCGAAGGCACGCGCAGGCTGCTTGCATTGGCTTTGTCTTTGACTCAGGTCTCCGGTGGCGTTTTACTTATTGACGAAATAGATACGGGCTTGCACTGGACTGTACTTGAAGACATGTGGAAGCTAGTCATCGAGGGTGCACGTAACGCTGGCATCCAAGTTTTTGCTACGACCCATAGCTTCGACTGCATTCGCGGTTTGGCAACACTTGCTACGTCCCACCCGGAACTTGCAAGGGCAGTCTCGGTCCAGAAGGTCGAACGGGCTCTGGATCGAGCGGTAGGATTTGACATTGCCGATGTCAAGAGGGCTGTGGACGACGACATTGAACTTCGATGACTGGCACGGATAGGCAACGTTCCGTCTTGCTTGTTGAGGGCACGGACGACGAACACGTGATAAGCCACTTGCTTGGACAACGCGGCTTCGGTTACGGCAACGGCAATCCGCCGCCGCCCCTGCCCACCCCCAAGCCCCAGGGGGGCATCGACCGTCTGCTGGATGGAATAGCCAGCGCAGTGCGGAGCAATACGGGCAGAGCCGCGGGTTTTGTGGTAGACGCCAACGATTGCCCGCAGGACCGATGGAAGGCCGTGGCCTCGTGCTTGAAAAAGGTGGGTGTTGCTACTGCCGCGATGATTCCTTCCGAGGGCTTTGTGGGCGAGTCCCCGGACTACAAGACCAGGGTCGGCGTCTGGCTTATGCCTGACAATCAGCGTAGCGGTGCCTTGGAGCACTTCCTTGCCGACCTTGTGGATCCTGGCGACCGACTGCTTCCGCACGCACGGAAGGCGACCAGCAGCGCACGGACATTAGGTGCGGACTTTGGAGAAGCGAACACTAGGAAGGCCGTGATCCACACTTGGCTAGCTTGGCAACCGAATCCGGGCCTTCGCTATGGCACTGCAATTCATACGCACTACTTCCGTCACGACACCGCAGTCGCGGACGCCTTTGTGAGTTGGTTCCGACGCCTTTACTTGGTATAGGAAGGGGGTGGCGTGCTGCTTGGGCGCGGGGTTCCGGCAGAGCCGCCAGCGGGACCGCCACTCGCACTAGCAGCTTCAAGCCAGCATGGCGTTCAGGCGTTGCTGCCATTCGTCTTCGTCCACTATTTCGAAGTGCACGACCTTGTCGCGCATCGTCGGCACTAACGTGGCCCAGTTCTCCTGCTTGGCCAGCTCGGAACAGGTATTGAAGACGGAGCGCTTGTAGTCGGTGTCCTCGGATTGCTTGAGATGCAAGCCTTTGGTCTCGAGAACGAAGACGTCGCCGAAGTGCTCGTCGTCGTCGCTCGGCCCATCCGCCTTTAGGGCGAAGACGAAGTCCGCATAGACCCGCCTGGGCTTCCATCCCTGCACGTAGTAGTCCTTGCGGCTCCGGTTGCGGTACCAGAAGAACAGGCGCGCCTGCTGATCCAAGTAGGTTGCGACCTTGGTCTCCAGCGCGTTCAGCTCTTCTTCGCTGGTGCGCTCGTGAAGGTTAAGCTCGAACTGGCTTCCGTCGGTCCGGTTCGCTTGCCTTCCCCGTCCGATCTCGACCTCGGACGGTGCCCGGTTGAACGCCAAGTCGTCGGTCACCACCAGGAACCGCATGACGTCGCGCTTCAGCATGTCGAAGAAGACGTTCCGGGACAACCGGTCGCGCTCACCCTCCAAGCGCTTGCGAAGCTCTTCGAGGACGAACATGTAGCTGGCGGCCACCTGCTGGCGCGGGTGCTTTTCCAGCAGTGCGTCGAACACCTTTGCGGCGGCCTCGCTGCCACGCCACGGATTCGGCATGACGCCCAGCAGGTGACTGGCCGCGAAGTAGCGGTCGATCACGGGTGTCGTCTCCTGCAACTCGTCTGGCGCGGGCACCCGTCATTCGTTCGGCGCAGAGCTACCGAACGACCCCTGCTGGAGCCGTCGCCACGCTGAGGTCCAGAGAGCTAAAGTTCCGCGAGCGAATCGTCTCGAACGCCGACACGGCCTGGGGCACCATGACGACCGGACTGACGCTGAGGTGGGACACGGCACCGTGGGCCTGCTTACCTCGCGCGACAATCTTGAAGTGGTCCACGGCGGCCAGCGCAGGGCCAACCGAAAACCCCAACTTGCCCACCTCCAACTCGGCCAAGCACCGACGCCACGCCCAGATGCATGGCAGGTGGATGTCGTGTCCGCAGGCGTGCATCACGCCCACTTCCTGGCCCAGGTACGTCTCCGATCTGCGCCCGGTCGTCCATCTTCTAGTCGATGGTGGAGCCTGGACCCGCTGCCGCCGTGGTCGGCCGCAGCGACCGTCGCCCGGCGGCTTCAGCGGCAGGCGACGCACCCAAATTCGACGGCGTCCCATCCAGCCATGGAAGCGCCCATCTCGAGTCGCAACGCTTTAGGGAATCAGATCCGGCGAGCCTCCGCGCTAGGTCCGTGACCCTCCGAGGGCCATTGTCGGCTGAGGCCGCCGGAACGCCGACCACGCTCTTCGAGGAGAGGCGCCCATGGCAGCTGCCGGCCCCCAAGATCGGAGTCCCGCTGGCGAGCCTCCCGAGCGGGAGGCACCCCGGGACAAGCCTTCCGACGAAGCGCCTCCCTCGGACGAGGTTCGCCGCAAGGCGATCCACCAGCCGATCGACAAGAGCGCCAAGGGCTTCTACGGGGACAAGGGCATGGTGGACGAGTTCCTCCGCAAGCATGTCTTCGGGAGGATCGTCGCAGATGTGGAGCTCGCCAAGCTCCAGAAGGGGCCGACCGAGTACGTCGACAGCAAGTCCAGGACCGTCCGCCATGCGGACATGGTGTGGAAGGCGCCGTTCCGAGACTCGTGGCTCTACGTGGTCTTCCTCTTCGAGGCCCAGTCCACCGTGGACTGGCGCATGCCGGTGCGGATCCTGCTGGAGACGGCCCTGGTCTACGCGGAGCTCGCCAAGGACCCGGAGGTGCGAAAGCGGCGGAAGCTGCCGCCGGTGCTGCCGATCGTCGTGTACCTCGGGGCCAAGCCGTGGGACGCGCCGACCCGCCTCAAGGAGATGCTGACGGACGAGGCGAAGGCGTTCCTGCCGTTCGCCCTGGGGCACGAGTTCCTTCTAGTGTCGGAGGCGGAGGAGGCGAAGGGGCTGACGCGGGCGGACACGCCCCGGACGGCTGGGTTGAGGTTACGCTACGCCCGGGACCGGGCCGAATTTGACGAGGCGCTGGCGACGTTGCGGGAGCTGCTGCCGGAGGACAGCCCGGCGAGACGGGCGCTGGTGGAGTGGGTGCGGAGCTCGATGATCGAAGAGGGAGCCTAGGAGGAAGAGATGGCGAAGTTGCGGGAGCTGGAGGACCTGGCGAGCCCAGTCGTGGATACGTGGTGGGCGGCGGAGCGCCGGGAAGCCCGTCGGAAGGGACTCGAGGAGGGTCGGCGGGAGGGTCGGCAGGAAGGCGAGGCGCGTGGGCAACGGCTCGGGCAGCGGGCCACGCTGGTGCGCCAAGCACGGCGGAAGTTCGGTTCGGAGACGGCGGAGGGGCTTGCCGCGTTGCTAGAGGGCGCAACAGACCTGGAGGGAGTTGCCGAAGTCGCCGACCTGATCATCGACTGCGGGAGCGGCCGCGACTTTCTGGCCCAGGCGGCAGGGGCCCTTGCCTAGAGCAGTCCCTAGTGCCCGCGGGCGGGCGATCCGCCTTATCTGAACTCGATTCGGCCGAGGAGTCCCATGCTGCGTTCTGTGGGCTGGAGGCCGGTGTTCGCCTGTTCGCCGAAGAGGTCGATCATCAGGCGCAGGCCCTGGGCGCCCTGGGCTTGGTCTTCGCCGGGCTGGCCGCCCAGCACCGACCACTGCGTGCCCACGTTGAGGCGGTAGCCGTCTGTCCCTTCGCGACTCCAGCGCCCGAACGGCCTGATCTGGCCGCCGCCGGGCAGGACCGCGCCCCAGCCCAGCTCCATCGCCAGCCGGTTCGGGGTCAAGCCTGGGGCGTCGGCGGCGGCGTCCTGGGCGATGGCCATGGCCTGCGGGCCGGGGCCGAGCCGGCCGCGCGGCTGCCATAGGGTACCGGCACCGCCGCCGTCGGCACCCCACGACGGCTCCAGCGAGAACGAGAGGCCGCCCTGGTCCCGACCGGGCTGGAGCCGCAACGCGATGCTCGCGTTCCACTCCTTGAAGTCCTCGGCCTGATGGACCAGCAGCGTCCGGCCTCGGGCGTCCACGCTGAACCCGGTCGCGCGGTGGGTGAACCCCAGCTCGGCGCCCGCCTCGGCGCCCATCCCCGTCTCGGCGTCGCCGCGGTCCAGCCGACCGCCCAGCTCGAGGCGCGTGCGAACCGATGCGCCGCCCACCGCCCACTGGCCGCTCAGCTCCGGCGCGAGCCGCACCCGCTGCGCGTTGGCCGTCACTCCCGCCAGCTCGGTCGCGTCGGCAGACTGGATCCGCACCGAGAACGCGTCGGCCTTCAGCGCCAGCGCGCCGACGAGCTCCTGGCGCGCGCCCAGCGCGCCCATGCGCATATCCAGGTCGGTGCTGAACCGGCCGCCGCCGGCCAGCTCCTCGAAGTCGGCGCTGCCGCGGCCCGCGCCCGCCGCGCCCCACAGCCCCAGGCCTTCGCGGGGCGACCAGTGGAGGTAGGGGTATAGGCTGGTCAGGCGGGCGTCCACCGAGCCCGCGCCGTTGACCCCGCTCTCGAAGTCGGACTCCATGCCGCTGCGCGACCCGGCCAGGCCCAGCAGCAGGCCCGAGCCGAACCGGTAGTCGAGCCCGGCGTACGCCGAGCGCGTCCGGCCTTCAAGTGCGAACCCGTCGTCGGGGTTGCCCTCGAACTCGCCTGCGCTGGCTTGGCCCCACAGCGTCCAGCCGGCGCGGGACGCGGCCTGCGGCGGGGCGGCGTCAAGGCTGTCCGCGCCGCCGCCGGTCGAGGCCGCGCCGCCGCCGAACGACAGCTGGAACGAGCTCTGGGAGAGCAGGTTCCGGCGGGACACCGGGTCGAACTCCAGGCCGCCGGGCCCGACCTCGGCCGCGCCTTCCTGCTGGCCTCGGTACGCGCCGCCGCCGAACAGCAGCGTCGCCGCGTCGATCGTCGCGCCGGGACCGCCGGCGGGACCGACGAGGGCCGCGCCGGGGTGCGAGAGCCGCGCGCCCAGCAGACCGCTCGCGCCGCGCGCCAGCGTCGCCAAGCCGCACGTCTCTCCGCCGCCGAACGCGCCACAGCCTACCGAGCGCCCGCCCAGCCGGACGTGCGAGCGTCCCAGCGCGCTCGACGACTCGACGCCCAGCCGCCCGCCGATCGCGTCGACCGTCTCCGCGCCCAGCGACCGCCCGAACGCCGCCAGCGCCAGCTTCAGCGCCCGCGCCCGCTCCGACCTCGACGCCTCCACCGTCACCTGCACCTGCTGCATCGCCTCCAGTCCGCCCGGATCCGTCGCTCGCACCGTCACCGTCGCCACGCCGATCGCCTGCGGCGCGATCGACAGCCTCCCCGCCTCCGTCACCACCGCCAGCGCCACCCCCGGTGCCGACGACTCCGCCGCGTAGCTCAACGCATCGCCGTCCGGGTCCCGGAAGTACGGCCCCAGCTCCTCTTCCGCCGCCGCGCCGTACGCCTCCAGCACCTTCGGCGCGATCCCGCCCACCGCCTCAGGACCCTCGTTCACGTCCAGGACCGTCACCACCACGCCCGCCTCGTCCGCCAGTCCGCCCGCGTCCACCACCCGCACCACCAGCGCGTACCGCGGCGGCCCGTCCTCGTAGTTCTCGCCACCACCCACGTACCGCACCTCGCCGCTCGTCCCGTCCACCTCGAACCGCGCCGCGTCCCCGCTCGCCAGGCCGTACGTCAGCACGTCCCCCGCGTCCACGTCCGTCGCCTCCACGCGCCCCAGGTCCCGCGGTCCGCGCGCGTTCTCCGCCAGCTCGAACGCATACGCCGAGTCGGCAAACGCCGGCGCCTCGTTCACGTCCAACAGCGCGACCGTTACCGGCGCTCGGTCCGTCAGCCCGTCCCGGTCCGCGACCACCACCTCGAACTCCCAGCCCGCCGGGCCAGTCTCCGCGTCCTCGCCGCCGCCCACGTACCGCACCTCGCCGCTCGCCCCGTCCACCTCGAACCTCTCCGCGTCCTCGCCCGCCAAGCTGTACGTCAGCGTGTCCGCCCGGTCCGGGTCCGTCGCGCCCACCACGCCCAGGTCGATCGGCCCGGGCGCGTTCTCCTCGATCTCGTACTCGTAGCTCGGCTCCAGGAACCGCGGACCCTCGTTCACGTCCAGCAGCGACACCGTCGCCCTCGCCTCCACCTCGATCCCGCCGCCGTCCGTCGCGCTGACCACCAGCTCCCAGCTCGCCGGACCCGTCTCCGCGTCCTCGCCGCCGCCCACGTACCGCACCTCGCCGCTGGCCGCGTCCACCTCGAACCGCGCCGCGTCGCCCTCCGCCAAGCTGTACGTTAGCCGGTCGCCCGCGTCCGGGTCCGTCGCCCTCACCTTCCCCAGCACCACCGGTCCGACCGCGTTCTCCGTCAGCTCGAACGCGTACGCGGCGTCGGCAAACGACGGCGCCTCGTTCACGTTCGTCAGCGCCACCGCCACCTCGGCCTCGACCCTCAGTCCCGCCAGGTCCGTCGCGCTCACCTCCAGCTCCCACGACTTCGGCCCGCCGCCCTCGTAGTCCTCGCCTGCCCCCACATACCGCACCTCGCCCGTCTCCGCGTCCACCTCGAACCGTTCGCCGTCGCCCGCCTCCATCCGGTACGTCAGTGTGTCGCCCTCGTCCAGGTCCACCGCTTCCGCCACCCCCAACACCACCGGCCCGACCGCGTTCTCCGCCAGCTCGAACGCGAACTCCTCGGCCACGAACACGGGCGCGTCGTTCACGTTCAGCACCTTCACGCTCGCCAGCGCCGTCCCGACTCGACCGTCGCTCGTCTCCGCCCGCAGCTCCATCAGGTACTCCGAACGCCGCTCCGCGTCCTCGCCCGTCCCCACGTACGTCAGCGCGCCGCTTGATGCGTCCAGCTCGAACAGCCCCTCGCTTCCATCGCCCAGCACGTACGTCAACTCGCCGCCGGACGGGTCCGTCGCCCCCACCGTCCCAACCACCAACGGCCCCGCCACGTCCTCCGTCAGCTCGAAGTCGTACTTCGACACGCCGAAGTACGGGTCCGTCCCGCCCCCGCCGCTCACCTCCTGCCCGTCGAGGTCCGACATCGCGTGGCTCCCCAGATCCAGCTCCGCTGCCGTCGAGCCTCCCGCGATCACGATCTGCCCACCGTTCAGATCCAACGCGTCCTCCGGCACGCTGAACCCGTCGGGGTCCACGTCCCGCGCCTGCACCGTGTACCGGAAGACCAAGACCGTCGCCGTGCTCGGGCTCGAGGCGTCGGCGTAGAAAGCCTGGCGCGTCGCCGTCCCGCTCCCCGAAGCGTACGTCGCCCACCGCCGCTCCTGGCCGATCATCAACGCCAGCCGCGGCTCGCCCGTCACCGACACCAAACGGTCGAACTCCACGTGCACCACGATCACGCTCCCCGGCCCGTACGCGCCGCTCGCGCCCGGCGAGCTGGTTACCGACACCCCCGACACCTCCGGTGCCGTCTCCACCCTGCCGTCCACCTTGTGGAGTGCGTTGTTTGAGATCGTGTGGGAGCCCAAGGCCAGCGTCGCCGGCCGCACGCCGTCCAGGGCGTTGATGATCGTCCCGCCGTTCAGTCCCAGCGCGCCGGGCCCGACGCTGATCCCGTCCGTGTCCTCGTCCGCAGACTGCACGGCGTAGCCGAACGTCAGACTCGCCGTGCCCGTCCCCGAAGCATAGTCCGCTTGGCGCGTCGCCGTGCCGATCCCCAGCGCCAGCTGCGGCGTGCCCGTCACCACCACCGCCCGGTCGAACGTCACCCGCACCTCGATCAGCTCGGCCAGCCCGTACGTGTCGCTGCTCTCCGGCAGGCTCGACAACGACACGCCGTCCACCGACGCCGCCGCAATCGAGCCGTCCACCTTGTGGCTCGCGCTGTTGGTGATCGCGTTCGTGCCCAGCCCCAGGCTTGCCGCCACCGTCGCGTCGCGAGCGTCGTTGATGGCGCCGGTGTTCAGCGTCAGCGCACTCGTCCCGACGCTGAGCCCGTCGCTGTCGCTGTCGGCCGCCACCACCGTGTACCGGAACGTCAGGCTGGCCGTCCCCGTGCCCGAAGCGTAGTTCGCTTGGCGCGTCTCCGTGCCGATCCCCAGCGCCAGCTGCGGCGTGCCCGTCACCGTCACCGGACGGTTGAACGTCACCGCCATCTCGATCTGCTCGCCCCGCACGTACGTGTTGCCGCTCGCCGGAGTGCTCGCGATCGCAGCTGCGCTTACCGCCGCGGCCGTCAACGTCCCGCCCGCCACCTTGTGGCTGGAGCTGTTGGCGATCGCGTTCGCGCCCAGACCCAGCAGCGCGTCCAGCGTCCCGCCCGCCACATCGATCGACCCGCTGTTCAGCGACAGCGCGTTCGCCCCGATGCTGAGCCCGTCGTTGTCCGCGTCGCCCGAGGCGACCGTGTACTCGAAGACCAGCGACGCCGTGCCCGTGCCCGAGATGTAGGACGCCTGGCGAGTCGCCGAGCCGATCCCCAGCGCCAGCTGCGGCTCGCCGCCCACGTCCACCGCCTTGTTGAACGTCACGGTGACCTCGATCGTCTCGCCCCGCTCGAACGTGCTGCCCACGACCGGCGGGCCGATCGCCACGCCCGTCACTCCTGGCGGCCCCTGGCTGCCGTCAACCCTGTGGTCCCCGTCGTTGGTGATCGCGTTCGTGCCCAGCCCGAGGCTCGCCGCCGTCGTCCCGTCGCGAGCGTCGTTGATCGTGCCGCTGTTCAGCCCCAGCGCGGTCGCCCCGACGCTGAGCCCGTCGGTGTCGCTGTCGGACGCCTGCACCGTGTACTCGAACCCCAGCCAACGCGTGCTCGTGCCCGGGTAGTAGTCCGCTTGGCGCGTCGCCGAGCCGATCCCCAGCGCCAGCTGCGGCGTGCCCGTCACCGTCACCGCCCGGTCGAACAACACCTGCACCTCGATCTGCTCGCCCAGCTCGTACGTGCTGCCGCTCGCCGGAGTGGTCGCTATCGACACGCGCGTCACCACCGGCGCAGTCACCTTCGAACCGTCCACCTTGTGGCCAGAGCTGTTCGTGATCGCGTTCGTCCCCAGCCCCAGGCTTGCCGCCACCGTCCCATCGCGAGCGTCGTTGATCGTCCCGGTGTTCAGCGTCAGCGCGGTCGCCCCGACGCTGAGCCCGTCGGTGTCGCTGTCGGACGCCTGCACCGTGTACTGGAACCCCAGCCAACGCGTGCTCGGGCCCGAGTAGTAGTCCACTTGGCGCGTCGCTGTGCCGATCATCAGCGCCAGCTGCGGCGTGCCCGTCACCACCACCGCCCGGTCGAACATCACCCGTACCTCGATGTTCTCGCCCAGCTCGTACGTGCTGCCGCTCGCCGGAGTGGTCGCTATCGACACGCCCGTCACCACCGGCGCAGTCACCTTCGAGCCGTCCACCATGTGGCCAGAGCTGTTCGTGATCGCGTTCGTGCCCAAACCCAGGCTCGCCGTCGTCGTCCCGTCGCGCGCATCGTTGATCGTCCCGCTGTTCAGCCCCAGCGCGGTCGCCCCGACGCTGAGCCCGTCGGTGTCGCTGTCGGACGCCTGCACCGTGTACCGGAAGACCAGGACCGTCGCCGTGCTCGGGCTCGAGGCGTAGGAAGCCTGGCGCGTCGCCGTGCCGACTCCCAGCGCCAGCTGCGGCGTGCCCGTCACCTGCACCGCCCGGTCGAACAACACCTGCACGTCGATCTGCTCGCCCAGCTCGTACGTGCTGCCGCTCGCCGGAGTGGTCGCTATCGACACGCCCGTCACCACCGGCGCAGTCACCCTCGCGCCGTTCACCTTGTGGCCAGAGCTGTTCGTGATCGCGTTCGTGCCCAGTCCCAGGCTTGCCGCAACCGTCCCATCGCGAGCGTCGTTGATCGCGCCGTTGTTCAGCGTCAGCGCACCCGCCGCGACACTGAGCCCGTCGGTGTCGCTGTCGGACGCCTGCACCGTGTACTGGAACCACAGCCAACGCGTGCCCGTGCCCGAGAAGTAGTCCACTTGGCGCGTCGCTGTGCCGATCCCCAGCGCCAGCTGCGGCGTGCCGCTCACGGTCACGGCCCTGGCGAACCCCACCGCCACCTGGATCACCTCGCCCAGCTCGAACGTGTTGTCGCTCGCCGGAGTGCTCGTCCACACGCGCGTCACCACCGGCGCAGTCACCCTCGCGCCGTCCACCATGTGGCCCGAGCTGTTCGTGATCGTGTTCGTGCCCAGTCCCAGCAGCGCATCGATGGCCCCGCCCGCCACATCGATCATCCCGCTGTTCAGCGTCAGCGCGCCCGCCGCGACACTGATCCCGTCGCTGTCGCTGTCGGACGCCTGCACCGTGTACTGGAACCACACCCACTGCGTGCCCGTGCCCGCGAAGTAGGACGCCTGTCGCGTCGCCGAGCCGATCCCCAGCGCCAGCTGCGGCGTGCCGCTCACGTCCACCGCCTTGTTGAATCTCACCCACACCCGGATCACCTCGCCCCGCTCGAACGTGTTGCCGCTCAAAGGGCTGCTCGTTATCGTCGCGCCGCTCACCACCGGCGCAGTCGCCCTCGAGCCGTCCACTTTGTGGCCAGAGCTGTTCGTGATCGCGTTCGTGCCCAGTCCCAGGCTTGCTGCAACCGTCGCATCGCTAGCGTCTGTGATCGCGCCGTCGTTCAGCGTCAGCGCACCCGCCGCGACACTGATCCCGTCGGTGTCCCTGTCGGACGCCTGCACCGTGTACCGGAGCCACACCCACTGCGTGCCCGTGCCCAAGTAGTACTCCGCTTGGCGCGTCGCCGTGCCGATCCCCAGCGCCAGCTGCGGCGTGCCCGTCACCACTACCGCTCGGTCGAACGTCACCCGCACGTAGATCACCTCGCCCAGCTCGAACGTGTTGTCGCTCAAAGGGTTCGTTGTCAACACGCCCGTCACCACCGGCGCAGTCACCTGCGCCTTCGCGACGCCCGGCGACGCCACCGTCGTGGCGAGCGCCAAGGCAACAGCTAGTGAGCTACGTAATCTCATGTCTCTCATTTGCCTCTCATATGCCAAAACTCTGGCGAGACCGCCAGTGCAGAGCACCTGACGCCTATGACCGCCGCGCGGCGCGGATCGTATATAGGCTACCGAACCACCCCTGCTGGAGCCGCCAGCTCCCGTGCCCCCACCAGCCGGACCAGCGGGTTCCGGGCCGCCTCCCGCCGCAGGGCGTCGTCGAATCCAGTCAGCGAGAACACCACTCGCACCCGGGCCTGGCGGGCGAAGCCGTAGCGAGTCGCGCGGACGTGGCGCTCCAGCTCGGCGAGGGCGGTCATGGAAGCGGGCTTGGAGGCATTGTGGACGTGTCCATAGCAGATCGCGCCGTTGCGGAGGACCGCCGCGGCCGGGAAGTCGAAGCCGGGACCCCACAGGGGGGCCGCCTCCCGTGCCGTCGCCCCCAGAAGCAGGCCCGCGCCGAAGCGTAGGAAGTTGCGGCAGATCATCGGCAGCGCTCGTGCCAGCGCGACATCCAGCGCTGGGGCCGCCCTTTCCTGCCAGACCGCGGCCGCCTCCCCCGGAACCAGCAGCTCCGAGCGCGCCGGGTGCACCACGGACCACCAGAACGCCTCGTGGGGATCGGTCAGCCGGTAGCGGCTCCGACGCCCCCCCGGCCCTGCGCCCAGAGGCCGATCCACGGCGACCAGCCCCAGCTCCCGCAGCCGCGCCAAGTAGGGACCGGCGGCGCTTCGGTTCCCCGACTCGCGGAACGCCGGCTCCGAGACTTCGCGCCAGCTTCGAGCGCCCTGAGCCACGGCGCGGAGCACGCTGGCGTAGCGGTTGGGCTTTCCCACCCCCTGCCGCAGCAACTCCCATGGCTCCGACGTCCAGCGGCCGCCGGAGTCCGTCAAGGCCCGGCGCATCGCGCCCGCCGGGTCCAACCGTCCCGGCACCGCCCCCACATTGCGCGGCAACCCCCCGAAGAGCGCCCAGCCCATGAGGAGGTCGCGCCCCTTCCAGCGGGGGACCGCGACGGCCAGATCGTAGTGGGTCCCCGGCGCCACGGGCACCACCGTTGCCGGGTCCAGCTCAGGTTCGCCCGCTAGGCGAGCCGCCGGGCTGCGCAATGGCGACGTGGGACGGTTCAGCTCGCGCCCCAGTCCGCGCTGGCTGCTGCACAGCACCAAGTGGACCCGTTGCCCGCTGCGCCGAACGAGCTGCCAGGCCTTGCCCAACTCCCGCCAGAAGCGCCGGTGCACGGCGGTGATCCCCTGCGGCTCGTCCACCACTAGGACGACCGGCGCCATCGCCGGGAGCGCTGCGAGCAGATCCGCCCAGCCGGCCGACCGGACGCTCTGCCCAGTTCGCCCGACCGCCGGACCGCCCGCCGCCGCAAGCCGGGCGGCCAGCGCCTCGCGGTTGGCGGAGTCGGTCAGGGCGGGCGGCGCGAAGACGACCCGTCGCCGGCCCTGGGTCGCCTTCAGCACAAGGGGCAGCGGCGATAGCCCCAGCCTTCCCTCCGCGGAGATCACGGCCGGCCCCGGACGCCCCAGCGTCGTCCGCAGTCGTGCGACAACGGAATCGAATAGCATAATATATAATAAAGAAATAAATCTTATGCTCAAACACCTTCCCGGTTCAATCCAAGCAAGCTAGGCTTTCGCGTCGCCCCCAACCACCAGCGCAACACACCTACCCCGAAAGGACCTCGGACGCCAGCCATGATCACCACTCGCACTCGCTTCGACTCCCTCGTCGCCGCCAAGACTTGGTCGCCCCGGGACCGCCCCGAGAACGACCAGAACGACCCGCTGCTCCTGGAGCGGACGTTCGGACGCCAGGTCTTCGGCCTCCGGCAGATGCGCTCCGCCCTGGAGTCGGATGTCTTCAAGCAGCTCCTCTCGACGATCGAGCACGGGGAGCCGCTGGACCCGTCGATCGCCGACCAGGTCGCCGAGGCGATGAAGGAGTGGGCTCTGGCCCGCGGCGCCACCCACTACACCCACTGGTTCCAGCCGCTGACCGGCAGCACCGCCGAGAAGCACGACTCCTTCCTGAAGGTGAGGAAGGACGGCCGCGCCATGACCGAGTTCGGGGGCAAGGAGCTGGTCCAGGGCGAGCCCGACGCCTCGTCGTTCCCCTCCGGCGGGCTGCGGGCCACCTTCGAGGCCCGGGGCTACACCGCATGGGACCCCACCTCGCCGGCGTTCCTTCTGGAGGGAGAGGCATCGACCTACCTGTGCATCCCCACGGCGTTCTCCAGCTGGGCCGGGGACAGCCTGGACAAGAAGATCCCCCTTCTCCGCTCCATCAACGCGCTGGACCGGGTCGCCCGCCGCGCCCTGAGCCTCTTCGGACGGAAGGCCACGCGAGTCGCCGCCAGCCTGGGACCCGAGCAGGAGTTCTTCCTGATCGACCAGGAGTTCTACTACCGCCGGCCCGACGTCATGACCTCGGGTCGCACCCTCTTCGGCGCCAAGCCGCCCCGGGGCCAGGAGCTGGACGACCACTACTTCGGGGCGATCCACGATCGGGTGCTCGCCTTCATGCAGACGGTCGAGATCGAGATGTACCGGCTGGGCGTCCCCCTCAAGACGAGGCACAACGAAGTGGCGCCGCACCAGTACGAGATGGCGCCCGTCTACGAGAACGCGAACTTGGCGTCGGACCACCAGCAGCTGCTGATGTGGAGCCTCCAGAAGAACGCCCGCAAGTACGGCTTCGTCTGCCTGCTCCACGAGAAGCCCTTCGCGGGGCTGAACGGCAGCGGCAAGCACCTCAACTGGTCGTTTGGCACCGACGACCACAACCTTCTGGACCCCGGCGACACGCCCCACGACAACGAGACGTTCCTCTTCTTCTGCACGGCCGTGGTGCGCGCGGTGGAGCGGCACCAGGACGTGCTGCGGGCGTGCATCGCCAGCGCGGGGAACGACCACCGGCTGGGCGCCAACGAGGCGCCGCCCTCCATCATCTCCGTGTTCCTCGGCGACCAGCTGCAGGACGTCTTCGACCAGCTGGAGGAAACGGGGTCGGCCAGCGCGTCGAGCCAGGGCGGGCTGCTTGGGCTGGGCGTGGACGTGCTGCCGGACCTGCCGAAGCACGCGGGCGACCGAAACCGCACGTCGCCGTTCGCCTTCACCGGCAACAAGTTCGAGTTCCGGGCGTTGGGTTCCTCGATCAGCGTGTCGTTCCCGGCCACGGTCCTCAACACGATCGTCGCCGAGTCGATCGACGAGATGACGACGGAGCTGGAGGAGGCCGTGGACGGCGGCGCGAAGCTGGACGACGCCCTGCGCAAGCTGCTGGCCAACGAGGTCCGGGCGTTCAAGCGGATCGTCTTCAACGGCGACAACTACTCCGCCGACTGGGTGGTGGAAGCGGAGCGGCGAGGGTTGCTCAACCTGCGGACCTCGGTGGACGCCCTCCCGGAGATGGCGTCGCCCAAGAACCAGCGGCTCTTCGAGAAGTACGGCGTGCTCAGCCCCAGGGAGCTGGAGTCGCGGCTGGAGGTACGCACGGAGCAATACTTCATCAAGGTCAACATCGAGGCGGAGACCGCAGCGAGCATGGCCCGCACGATGATCCTGCCTGCGGCGGTTCGGTACCTGAACGACTTGGTGTCGATCGCCAACGGCGCCAGCCGGGCCGACGTTCGGTGTCGGGGCGTCGTGTCCACGGCGCGACGGGTCTCCGGGCTGCTGGACGAACTCACCAGCGCCCTGGACGAGCTGGACGCCCAGAACGCGGAGCTCGGGGGCACCGAGATGTCGTCCAAGGCGCGTCACATGCGGGACAACGTGATCCCCGCCATGGATGCGGTGCGGGACGTGGTCGACCGCATGGAGGCGGTGGTCCCGGACGACCTGTGGCCGTTGCCCAGCTACAGGGACATGCTGTTCGTCAAGTAGTGCCCTTGGCGGGTTCGTGCGACGGCAACGGGGACCGGGGAACTCTTTCGGAACTCCAGGGTTGAGGGTTGCGTAGGGGGCGGGGTCGCCCCCCGGAAGCCGCAACGCGGAACAAGGAGAAGGTCCGATGCTGCAACGTATTCGAGTCGCCCTAGCGCTGGTCGTCGTCCTGGCTGTGGTCCTCGCCCCCGCGGCCTGCAACGACGACCCGGCCGTCCCCGCCGTCGACACCTTGAACGACGACGAAGTCGTGGCGCTGGTGCACGGCTTGGCCACGGTCGGCCAGCTGACGGACACCGAGATGCCGGAGGCCGGGGCGCCGGCGGTCCAATGCCCGCTGGGCGGCGGCGTCGCCTTCTCGGGCACAGTTACGGCCGACAGCACGGCAACCACGAAGACCTTGCGCTCCGAGATCGTCATGACGCCGCAAGACTGCCGGTTCGAAGCCAGGGGCACGACCTTCACCGCCAGCGGCGCGCCCGACATCCGCCAAACCGGAGATGTCACGATCACCGGCTTCTTCGAGCAGATAGAGGTGGACTACGACATCACAGGCGCAGTGGACTGGGAGACCGGCACGCCCGCCCGCCAAGGCACGTGCAACGTGGCCCTGGACCTCGAGGGAGAGATCGAGTTGCCGGGAGTGGAGTCGGCCGACACGGTGGCGGTCTTGCGAGGCACCCTGTCGGGCACGATGTGCGATGAGGCCATCAATATGTCGCTGGATTCGATCGGCGGGGATTGAGGCCGCGAAGCCGCGGGCTGGGCGAAGCGGCTGGCCGGCGGCGGTCTTCCTGGACGGGCCGTTCACGAGGTAGCTTCCCAAGCAACGGTTCCGGCGGCTTGCCACGTCGGAACCGGGAAGCCGTACCGGAGAACTCGAGACAGGAGGAGAAGGCGGTGACGACGAAGCGCTGGACGACGCGCAACTCTGCCGGGGTCGCACGCGCACGACTCTTAGGGGCCGCAGGGATCGCGGTCGCGGTCGCTGGATGCAGCGACGCCTCTGCTAGGCGCAGCGCCGACGGCACGGTTCGCCTCGCGGAGCCCGAGGCTGTGTTCGACCAAGCTCTGTCGGTCGTGCAGACGGTTCGGGAGATGCCCGACGGGCGCGTGCTGGTCGCCGACCCCTTGGGCCAAGTCCTGTTGCTGGTGGACATGGACGCCGGCGCCGCCGACACCCTGGGCACGGTGGGCGAAGGGCCGGACGAGTACCGGCAGCCCGACGCCGTGTGGGCGCTGCCCGACGACCGGACCCTGCTGGTGGACCTGGGCAACACCCGGCTGACGGAGGTGAGCCCTGAACTGGAGTTCGGCGAGACTCGTCCCTACGTGCTGGGCAACCCCATGCAAGGCAGCATGGTGATGGCGATCCCCCAGGCGGTGGACGGCGAGGGACGCGTCTATGCTCGAAGCATGGGAGGAATGTCGAGCCTCCAATCGGATTCGGCCTACGTTCTGCGGATGGACCTGGAGGCCGAGACGATCGACTCGGTCGCCCGGGTGAAGATCCCAGGTACGACCAGAACGGGAACGGCGAACAGCGAGTCGATCTCGCAGATTCCGTTGTCGCCCGCCGATGCTTGGGGCGTGGCGGATGACGGGCGGATCGTGGTGGTGCGGGTCGCGGACTACCACGTGGAGTGGATTTCGCCGGACGGCTCCACCCTCCGCGGACCGCCCGTCGAGTACGAGCGCCTGTCGATCGGAACGCCGGAGAAGGAAGCGTGGCGGGATTCCCGGTCCGAGACCGGCGGCGGCATGAGCATCTCCGCGTTCGCCGACGGTAGCGGGAGCATCCAGTTCTCGGTGAGCCGGGGCGGGCCGTCCTCCGACAACGAGGACCTGGACAGCTACTCGTGGCCCGACGATCTGCCGCCGTTCTACGGTTCGCGCGTCCCCGTCGACCCCAGCGGGCGAGCTTGGGTGAGGACCTACGGCGGAGCCGACGCCCCGCCGGTGTACGACGTGTTCGGCGCGTCCGGCGAGCGGGAGATCGTAGTGGAGCTCTTGCCGGGCCGGCGCGTCGTCGGCTTCGGCGAGGGAAAGGCGTACCTCGTGCGGATGGACGAGTACGGGCTTCAGTACGTGGAGCGGTACGCGCTGCCCTGAACTGCTAGCCCGAGATCGTGCAGTGCTCGCCGTCGGCTCGGCCTAGCGCGGCGACCCGTTCCGTTCCCACCCGAAGGAACGGGATCGTGGGGTAGTCGAGTTCCTGGGCGACCAGGAGTCCCAGCACGAGGATGGCATCGGCCTCGCCGACCACCACTCCGGCAGGGGCCGTCCCGTTGCGGAGCAGCTCCAGCATGACCGCGCTGGAGGAGCTGGATCCGATCGTGCGCTCCATGACGAGGATGCGGCCGCCCAGCCGCTCGCCGTGCTGGGGGTGGCGGGGGTCCGCGATCCGGCCGGACTCCGGGTCCACGCCGCCCCAGAAGCTGAGGGGCTTGCGGAGGACCAGAAGCCGTCCCTCGGCGTTCCCGGGGTAGACGACCGTCCCCTTCAGTTCCAAAGGCTCTCGTCCCGGACGACGCGGCCGCAGACGGCCGACGCCACGCAGTCCTCCAGGCTTCCGTAGACCACGCCGTACCCGGTGTTGGAAGGGGCGTAGTGGGCGAACTTGCCCGAGTTGGTCATGAGGACGCCGCCTTTCGGGGGGAGGACGGGAGTGACCACGACGCAGGTGTCCACAACGATCTTCACGCCTGCGTTCCCGAAGCGGGAGAGGCGGCCTTCCCGCTCCAGGCGGCGGTGCTCGGAGCGGCCTGTGCACACGTAGAACGGGACTGCGAACGGCGCGGACGGGAGAAGCGCCTCTAGCTGGCGAAACTCGGCGATGGAGAAGTGGGGGCTGCCGACGGCCACCGCGTCGACCCGACCGGAGGCGTCGGTGCTCAGGGCGTCTCGAACAGCGCGCAGCTCGGCAGGCTCGGGGGTCGCGACCGCTTCGGCCCTTGCGCCGCCCAGGGCCGTGGCCAAGTCGGGCGCCTCCGGCGTCACGCCTTCGACGTGGAAGAGTCCCACGGCGCCCGAGGAAGCGGCGGCCGCCCCCAGCGCCTTCAGCTGGTCCTCCGTGACGGTTGCGGGGAGGCCGGCGATCACGGCCACGCGGTCGCCCACCGCGCCCCCCAGCCACGCGCCCAGCACAGGGTAGAAGACGTCCCGCTCCTTGAGGGCGCGGCTCGTCGCGCGGGTGTCCACGACGACGGTGGCGCGGCGGTTTTCGTCCAGGTGGAGGCCCGTGCGGGGCGCCCGGCCGGCTATGGCGCAACAGATGTCCATGAAGTCGCCGTAGCGGTTCGTACGGGCGCCCAGCACCGAGTTGGCGAAGGCGACGGCGTTGCTCTCGCCCCAGGCCACGTGCTCGCCTGCCGCGGGTCGGTGGCCGGACTGGTACGGGGCGCACGTCCATGTGGGACGGCAGCCCAGCGCTTGGTACGCCTTCATCTGGCGAAGCGCCATCTCGCGGCGGCGGCCGATCGACCGAACGCGCTTCGGGTTGAGGAGGTCCAGCGCGCCCACGTTCAAGGTGGCGGGCACGGCCGTTCTGCCGCCCAGCTCCACGAGCCGCTCGGCGAACTCGGTGCCGCCGTCGCCGTGGTAGAGGCAGCCGTCGATGTGGGCGGACGCAACCTCCACAAGTTCGCGGGCCCCCAGGATCTCGCCCATCCGAACGACGATCCGCATCGCCAGCCGCTGGGCGGGACCGGCTTCGCCGCCGAGGATCGCGGCTTCGTCGTCGGAGAGCAGCAGGGCTGGGTCGTTCACGGGCGGGGGACCAGGTTGGGCGTCGGCGGCCGGGTGCAATATACTGAGGCCGCTCATGACCAAGCATCGTTCGGCATCGCACGGCATCGACGCCGTATTGGCCGCGGACGCCCCCTCGCCGCCCGCCCGGCAGATCGGTCGGTCCCGACAGGGCCGCCCCATTATGGCGCACAAGATCGGTCGGGGGCCGATCCGGGTCAGCCTTGTGGGCGGATGCCACGCCGACGAACCGGTGGGACCCCGCTTCCTGGCCAAGCTCGCGCGGTACTTGGCCACTCCGGCGGGGGCGGAGCTGCGGGCCGAGGCGACTTGGTGCGTTGTGCCTCACCTCAACCCCGACGGCGCCGCGGCGAACGCCGTCTGGCAGCCCCCGGACGCCGAGCGGTACGACTTCGTCGCCTACCTGCGCCACCGTCGGCGGGAGCTTCCCGGGGACGACATCGAGTTCGGCTTCCCCCGCAGTCCCGACGACGGCGGCGCCCGTCCCGAGAACGCGGGCGCGGCGTTGTTCTGGCGGGACGAACGACCGTTCCACCTTCACGTCAGCCTCCACGGCATGAGCACGGCGGCGGGTCCGTACTTTCTGGTGGAGCGGTCGTGGTGGCCCAACTTCGAGCCCGCGGCGCGGCTGCTGGCAGAGGTCGTCGAGGACGCGGGCTACGCCCTCCACGACGTAGAGCGCGAGGGCGAGAAGGGGTTCCACCGCCTAGCCCGGGGCTTCTGCAGCCGGCCCGACTCCCGCGCCATGCGGCGCCACTTTCTCGACCTGGGCCAGCCGGAGGTCGCGGCCCGGTTCCGTCCCAGCTCGATGGAGACGGTGCGCGCTCTGGGCGGCGACCCGCTCACCCTCGTGACCGAGATGCCCCTCTTCCTCACGCCGGGAGTGGGCAGGGAGCTGGGGCCGCCGGACCCGGTGCTGGCGGCGTGGCGCGAGCGGATCGCCGGGTGGGAAGCCCGCTTGCGCGGCGACGCTGGAGGCGACGAAGCCGCCGCCGTGGCCCGAGAGGCGCGGGAAGCGGGAGTGGAGGCGATGCCCGTGCGCGACCAGATGCGCTTCCAGTGGGCGTTCATCCGGGCGGGGCTGGAAGCGGCGTCGAAGGAGTTGGCGTCGGGCCGTGGCGCGGGCTTAGCTTGAGGGTATGATCCTCCCCAGCAACCGCGAGTCCTACGGCGAAGCCTTCCCCGCTTCCGCCCGCGTCTTCGTCCCGGGCCCCGGCGGCGTGGGCGTGCCGATGCGGGAGATCGCGCTGTCGGGCGGCGAGCCGCCGTTGCGCGTCTACGACACCAGCGGGCCGCGGGACGGGGACGTGCGCGACGGACTGCCGCTCCTGCGCGATGGATGGATTCGGGCGAGGGACGTGCGGGTCACCGGGCGGGCGACGACGGTCGAGCCGGGCAAGAAGGACGACCCGCTGGAGCTGCCGCCGGGCTTGGCGCGGACGACCCGCCGGGGCAACGGTCCCGTCACCCAGATGCACTATGCGCGCCGAGGCGAAGTCACGCCCGAGATGGAGTTCGTTGCGGTTCGGGAGGGGATGGACCCCGCGTTCGTCCGCGACGAAGTGGCCCGGGGCCGCGCGATCATCCCCGCCAACATCAACCACCCGGAGCTGGAGCCGATGATCATCGGGCGCAGCTTCAAGGTGAAGATCAACGCCAACATCGGAAACTCGGTGGTGGCCTCGTCGATCGACGAAGAAGTCGAGAAGCTGCGCTGGGCCACCCTTTGGGGCGCCGACACGGTCATGGACCTGTCGACCGGCAGGAACATCCACGCCACCCGCGAGTGGATCCTGCGGAACTCGCCGGTCCCGATCGGCACCGTACCGATCTACCAGGCGCTGGAGAAGGTTGGCGGCGTGCCCGAGGAGCTGACGTGGGAGGTGTACAGGGACACGATCGTCGAGCAGTGCGAACAGGGAGTGGACTACTTCACCGTCCACGCCGGCGTCCTGCTCCGGTACGTGCCGCTGACCGCCGAGAGAACGACGGGAATCGTGAGCAGGGGCGGCTCGATCATCGCCAAGTGGTGCATGGCGCATCACAAGGAGAGCTTCCTGTACACGAACTTCCGCGAGCTGTGCGAGATCATGCGGGAGTACGACGTCTCCTTCTCCTTGGGCGACGGACTGCGGCCCGGCTCGATCGCAGACGCCAACGACGACGCCCAGTTCGCCGAGCTGCGCACGCAAGGCGAGCTGACGCGGATCGCCTGGGAGCACGACGTGCAGGTGATGAACGAAGGCCCCGGTCACGTGCCGATGCACATGATCAAGGAGAACATGGAGAAGCAGCTGGAGTGGTGCGACGAAGCGCCGTTCTACACGCTGGGTCCGCTCACGACCGACATCGCGCCGGGGTACGACCACATCACCAGCGCGATCGGCGCGGCGATGATCGGCTGGTTCGGCACGGCGATGCTCTGCTACGTGACGCCCAAGGAACACCTGGGCCTGCCCGACCGCAACGACGTGAAGGACGGCGTGATCGCGTACAAGATCGCCGCCCACGCGGCGGACTTGGCCAAGGGGCACCCCGGCGCGCAGGCGTGGGACGACGCCATCTCCAAGGCGCGCTTCGAGTTCCGGTGGCGGGACCAGTTCAACCTCTCCCTCGATCCGGTCACCGCAACGGCGTTCCACGACGAGACACTGCCCGCCGAAGGCGCCAAGGTCGCCCACTTCTGCTCGATGTGCGGTCCCAAGTTCTGTTCGATGAAGATCAGCGACGACATCCGCCGCTTCGCCGAAGAGCGAGGCCTCGCCGCCGCCGAGGCGCTTGAGGCCGGCATGGACGAGAAGGCCCGGGAGTTCCGTCGGGCCGGCAGCGAGCTCTACCTGTCCGCGGAAACGCCCTAGCCGCACGCCGAAAGCTATGACCAACCCGACCTCTCCGGCTCCCGCCCCTTCCCCTCGGCGGGCCGCCGCCCGGTGCCCCTCCCGCTTCCTTGCGTGGGCGCTTCTGGCTGGCGCGCCCGTCGCGATCGGCTGCAGCCAGGGCGACGCCCCGTACGATGAGAGCTCCGACCTGTTCGTCTACGGAGCGCAGGTGTGGAACGGGACGGACGCCGAGATGGAGCCGTCCCCGGCGCTGCTTCAGTTCTCCGAGGGGCGGATCGTGTCGATCACCCCCATGCGGGACGAGGCCGAGTTGCTGGCGACGGCGGAGAGGCAGGACGCCGAGGTCGTGGACGCGACGGGGATGTTCGTGATCCCCGGGCTGATCAACGCCCACGGGCACGTCGGAGGCACGTGGAGCGCGGACTCCGGCGTGGAGTACGCCGACTACGCGACGGCCGAGCTGGAGCGCTACGCGCGCTTTGGCGTGACGACGGTGGTGAGCTTGGGGGGCGACCGAGCGCCGTCGTTTGCGGTTCGCGACGCCAGCTGGGGCGAAGTCGGCCCCGAGCGCGCGCGCTTGCAGGTGGCGGGCTCGGTGGTGACCGGCGCTACGCCTGAAGAGGCGGTCGCGGCGGTGGACGAAGCCGCGGAGCCAAGTCCCGATTGGATCAAGGTTCGGGTGGACGACAACCTGGGCGCGATCTCCAAGATGCCGCCCGACGTGTACCGGGCGCTCATCGAGCGGGCCTCGGACCACGAACTGCGGGTCGCGTCGCACTTGTTCTACCAGGAAGACGCCAAAGGGCTGCTGCGCGCCGGCACGGGGCTGGTCGCCCACAGCATCCGCGACGAGGAAGTGGACGACGAGACGATCGGCCTATTCTTGGAGACCGGCGTCTGCTACGTGCCGACGTTGACTCGGGAGGTGTCGGCGTTTGCCTACGGGGAGCGCCCGGCGTTCCTGGACGACCCGTTTCTGACCGCCGACGTGGACGCGGCGCAGGTGCAGGTCGTAACCGACCCGGATCGCCAGCAGCGGGTTCGGCAGTCGCCCCAGCCCGCCGCCTACCGGGAAGCGCTCCAAGTCGCCCAGGGCAACTTGAAGCGACTGGCCGACGCCGGCGTTGCGATCGCCTTCGGCACCGACTCGGGTCCGATGGGGCGCTTCCAGGGGTACTTCGAGCACATGGAGATGGAGCTGATGGCAGAGGCCGGGCTGACGCCCAATCAGATTCTGCGGTCGGCGACGGAGAAGGCGGCGAGCTGCTTGGGGCTCGAGGAAGTTGGGGTTCTGGCGCCTGGGCGACGTGCGGACTTCGTCGTGTTGCGGGCCAACCCCTTGGAGGACGTGCGGAACGCTCGCCAGATCGAGTCGGTGTGGGTGGGAGGCAGGCGGATCAGTCGCTGAAGCCGGCGACCCGTCGCAGCCGTCCGTCGTGGGCGGCGCGGATGTGGTTCACGCCTTCGACCGTTCCTCGGGGTCCCTTGGAGCGCCACGCGACCAGCGCTTCCCCTCGGCAGATGCGCGGCTCGCCGTTCGCCTCGATCCGCCATCCGGGCATGAAGCGGTGGCAGTTGGCGATGTGCACGCTCAGGCTCTCGACGCCCCGCGCCACCGCCCATTCGTCCCGGAACTCCACCTCCTCGAAGCAGCAGTCGCGCAGTGCGGCCAAGCGGGCTGCCGGGTCGGTCTCGTTCCACGCCTCGAACCAGCGCGCCAGCGTCCGCTCGAGGCCAGCGGCCAGGTCGGTGAGGTTGGCCGCGAGGGCGAGGCGTCCCAGATGGAAGCGCCAGCCCTCGTCGTGCTCCGACGACGCCACGTCCGACGAGAAGCCGCTGTGGCGGAGGTCCACTTGGCAACCGGCGGCGTGCTCCCGCACTCGGAACTCGACCAGCGTCGAACCGGCGGGCACGGTCTCGGCTTGGGGACCCGACTCCGAACCCCAGGTGACGGCCAAGTGCATCGCCTTCGCGTCTACGGCGGCGACCTCTCCAGCGATGACGGCGCCGAAGCTGGGGAAATCCACTCGGAAGGGGCTTCCGTCCCGGAGCTCGAAGGCGGCAACGCCCTCCATCCAGCGCGAAAAGCGCTCCGGCTGCGACAGGATCTCCCACACGGTGGCGGGGCTGGCCTCGACGGCGATCGATCGCTCGACGACGGGGGCTGCGTTTTCGTCCGACATGCGGTTCTCCTCCTTGCACACGCTAGCGACCGGCAACAGTAGCCGATCGCCCGACGCCCGTCCACCGACAAAGGAAGAGCCCTCGGTTGCCGCCCCCGGCGTCCGTCTTACTCTCTTCCCATGACTTCCGCTACCGACGTGCCGGCCGCAGCCCTCCAGCTTCGGGACGTCGCCCTTCGGTTCGGCGGCGTGACCGCTCTGGCAGGGATCAGCCTGGAGGTGGAGCGCGGAGAGCTCTTCGCCCTCATCGGGCCGAACGGTGCGGGAAAGACGAGCGTCCTCAACTGCGTCTCCGGGCTCTACCGTCCCGCTTCCGGCTCCATTGCGGCGATCGACAGGCGCGGCGTCCGCCGGTATGTGCACACGCTGCCGCCCCACCGGATCGCGGCGATGGGCGTGGGCCGCACCTTCCAGAACATCGAGCTCTTCAAGCACATGACGGTGCTGGACAACCTCATGCTGGGCCGCCACGTGCACATGACCGGCGGCGTGCTCTCCGGCGGCCTCTACTGGGGTGGGCAGCAGCGGGTGGAGATCGAGCATCGCAAGCAGGTGGAACGGATCGTGGACTTCCTCCGACTGGAGCCTCTGCGGGACTCGGAGGTCGGGAACCTGGCATACGGCGACCAGAAGCTGGTGGAGCTGGGGCGCGCCCTCGCGCTCGATCCGTCTCTTCTCCTGCTGGACGAGCCGATGGCGGGGATGAACGCCGAAGAGAAGGAGTCGATGGCGCGGTTCGTCCTGGACGTGAACCAGGAGTGGGGCGTCACGGTGGTCGTGGTGGACCACGCCATCGACGTCGTCATGGAGATCGCCGATCGAGTGGCGGTCATGGACTTCGGCGAGAAGATCGCGGAGGGGGCGCCGCAGCAGGTGAGGGCCGACCCTGCGGTCGTGACGGCGTATCTGGGACGGCAGGAGGGCGCGGCGACGTGATCGGGCGTCGGTCCCTGCCGGGCCTCCTGGCCCACCGAGCCGAGCGAACGCCCGACGCCGTCGCCCTCCGAGAGAAGGAGTTCGGCATCTGGCGGGAGATCACGTGGGCGGGCTACCTGGACCGAGTTCGGCGCTTCTCGCTGGGGCTGGAGGCGCTGGGGGTGGCCCGGGGCGACAGGATCGCGGTCGTCGGCGACAACCGGCCCGAGTGGATGATCGCCGAGTTGGCCGCGCAGGCGCTGGGCGCCCTCCCTCTGGGGCTGTATCAGGACGCCGTGGCGGCGGAGCTGGCGGGGTTGCTCGAGGCGGCGACGCCCCAAGTCGTGGTCGCCGAGGACCAGGAGCAGGTGGACAAGGTGCTGGAGGTGAGGGGCGGGCTGCCCGGCCTGGCGCACATCGTCTACTACGACAGCCGGGGGATGCTGAGCTACCAGGCCCCTGGGCTGACCTCCTTCGAGGATGTGGAAGCGCTCGGCGCCGAGGTGCACGCCAACTCTCCTGAGCTCTTCGACCGCAAGCTGGCGGCGGTGAGCTCCGGCGACACCGCGTTGCTGTGCACCACCTCCGGGACCACCAGCCGGCCCAAGCTGGCGATGCTCTCCCACGCCAACCTCCTGTCGATGGCGGATCAGCTGCAGCGAGCCGATCCCCTGTCGCCCGACGACGACTTCGTGTCGTTCCTGCCCCTGGCGTGGGTCGGCGAGCAGATGCTCTCGGTGTTCAGCGCGCTGACGGTGGGGTTCGCGGTCAACTTCCCCGAGGAAGCGGAGACGGTGCGCAAGGACATGCGGGAGATCGGGCCCCAGACGATCATGTCGCCGCCCCGCATCTGGGAGAACATGGTGTCGGACGTGCAGGTCATGGCTGGGGACGCCACGCCGATCAAGCGCTGGGCGTACCGGTGGGCGATGCGGGTCGGCAAGGCGTCTGCGGATGCGCGCTTCCGAGGGCAGGTCGAGAGCTGGAGCGGGCGGCTGCGCCGGCGCGTGGCCGACTGGACCGTCTTTGGGCCGATCCGCGACCAGCTGGGACTCGACCGAGTGCGGCGGGCGTACACGGGCGGCGCGGCGCTGGGGCCGGACGTCTTCCGCTTCTTCCACTCGATCGGCGTCAACCTGAAGCAGCTCTACGGGCAGACGGAGGTGTCGGGGATCTCGGTCACGCACAGGGATGGAGACGTGCGCTTCCAGACCGTCGGCACACCCCTCGCCGACACGGAGATCCGCATATCGGACGAAGGCGAGATCCTTTGCCGCAGCCCGGCGGTCTTCCAGGGCTACTTCCGCAACCCGGAGGCCACGGCGGGCGCGTTGGAGGGCGGCTGGCTCCGCTCCGGCGACGCCGGCTACTTCGACGACGGCCACCTGGTCGTCATCGACCGCTTGAGCGATGTGACGAGGCTGCCCAACGGCGACAGCTTCTCGCCCCAGTTCGTCGAGAACAAGCTGAAGTTCAGCCCGTACGTTCGGGAGGCGGTCGTCTTCGGCGGCGGCGACTTCGCCTTCGTCACCGCGATGATCGCGATCGACATGGAGAACGCTGGCCAGTGGGCCGAACGGCGTCAGATCGCCTACACGACCTTCACCGACTTGGCGCGGAAGCCGGAGGTGTACGACTTGGTTCGCCGGCACGTGGAGGAGGTCAACCGAGAGCTGCCCGCGTCCGCCCGCATCCGTCGGTTCCTGCTGTTGCACAAGGAGCTCCACGCCGACGACGCCGAACTTACCCGGACGCGGAAGGTCCGACGCAGGCATGTCGCCGCCCGGTTCAGCGAGCTGGTGGAGGGGCTGAACGGGGACGAGGACTCGGTGTTCGTCGAAACCGAGGTCGCCTACCAGGACGGGCGCACGTCGATCGCCAAGCACGACCTGCGCATCGAGACGACGGCCGCGCCGGACGGTGCCGGCCCCCGCGACGCCCGACCCGGCCACCGGGGCTGATCCCGTGGACGCCTTTCTCCAGCTCACCGTCTCGGGGCTGAGCAACGGGACGACGTACGCGCTGGCTGCGGCGGGCTTCGTCGTCGTGTACAAGGCCAGCGACGTGATCAACTTCGCCCAAGGCGATCTTCTCCTCCTGGGCACGTACCTGATCTTCTTCGCGCTGGCGCAGGCCGGGCTGCCGTGGAGCGTCGGCGTGCTGGTCGTGGTGCTGATGGCGGTGGCCGCCGGGCTGGCCGTCGAGCGGCTGGTGCTTCGCCCCCTGGTCGGCGAGCCGGTCATCTCCATGGTCATGGCGACGATCGGGCTGTCCAGCGTGCTGCGGGCCTTGGTGAACGCGGTGTGGGGACCGCGTCCTCGGTCCTTCGAGTCGTTCTTGCCCGAGGGCGAGGTGGCGCTCGGATCGGCGGTCGTGTCTGCGGGGCGGCTGCTGTCGATCCCCATCGCGCTGGCGGTTCTGGGGGGCCTGGGGCTCTTCTTTCGCTACGCTCGGGACGGGATCGCGATGCGGGCGATCGCCGACGACCAGCAAGCGGCCCTGAGCATGGGGATCAGCATCCCCCGGGTCTTCGGCGTGGCGTGGGGGCTGGCGGCGGTCTCGGCGGCAGTGGGCGGCATCATGCTGGCGAACGTGGTCGGGGTCAGCCCCAACGTCTCGGCGATCGGGCTGCGGGTCTTTCCGGTGGTGGTCCTGGGCGGCCTCGACTCGATCGGCGGCGCGGTGATCGGCGGCGTGGCGATCGGGCTGCTGGAGGTGTATGCGGGCGGGTACCTCGGCCACGGGCTGAGCCTCGTAATCCCCTACGTGGTGCTCTTGCTCGTGCTGATGGTGCGCCCCTACGGCCTCTTCGGGAAGGAGGTCATCGAGCGGGTATGAGACTGACGAGCCAGGGCTGCGGCGTGTACCACGTTCGCTACGAGTCGGCGATGGGGCTGCGTCCCCGACCGGCGCAGCGGATCCGTCTGACGCTCTTCGCAGGGGCGCTGCTGGTGTTTCCCTTCGTCGCATCCGGCTATTGGCTGGACCTGGCCAACCAGGTCGCCATCGCCACGGTCGGCGCGATCGGGCTGAACATCCTGGTGGGGTACACGGGGCAGATATCCCTGGGCCAGGGGGCGTTCATGGCCGTCGGCGCATACGGCGCGGCGCTGATGACGCTGGAGTGGGGGCTGCCGTGGGGGGGCAGCATCGTGCTGGCGTGCCTGCTGACGGCGGCGGTGGGCACCTTCTTCGGCCTGCCGTCGCTGCGCCTGAAGGGGCTGTACCTGGCGATCGCGACGTTGGCCGCCCAGGAGATCACCGAGTGGACGGTCACCCACTGGACCGCGGTCACCGGCGGCACCGAGGCCGTAGTGGCGCCGGCGCCCCATCTCTTCGGCCACAGGCTCAACGGGAGCTTCGAGTTCTACTGGCTCGGCATCGCCGCTGCGGCGGCAACCGCCCTCTTCGCCGCCAACCTCTTCCGCAGCCGGACCGGACGGGCGTTCGTGGCGGTTCGGGACCAGGACGTGGCCGCCGGCGTAATCGGCGTGGACGTCTTCAAGCACAAGCTGCTGGCGTTCGCCGCGTCGTCGTTCTTCGTGGGGCTGGCCGGTGCGCTGACGGCCTACTACCGCAACATCGTGGCGTGGGAGCGCTTCACCTTGGAGACGAGCGTCGCGTACTTGGCGATGATCATCGTGGGCGGACTGGGGACGGTCCGCGGCTCGTTCTTCGGGGCGGCGCTGATCACCCTGCTGCCGGCGCTGATCGCCAACGCCGGACGCGCGCTGCGCGACGTGGCGCCCCAGGTCGCGACGCAGCTTCCCTATGTTCAGCAGGCGGTCTTCGGGGTGGTGATCATCCTCTTCCTCGTGTTCGAGCCCAAGGGGTTGTCCAAGTTGTGGGGCAACGTCAAGGACTACTTTCAAGTGTGGCCCTTCGCGTACCGTCGCGGCGAAAACCGCGCATCGTAACGACTGGCGCGCATCCTCACCCGATAAAGGGAGCAAAGAGCATGAAGACGACGAGGCGATGCCGCCGACGAGGGCGGCGACCGGCGGCTGTCGCGGCGACGTGGATGTGGGCGTGGGCGTGGGCAGGCGTGGTGGCGGCGGCAAGCTGCGGCGGCGACGGGGGGACGGGAGGCGGCGACGGCCCCATCCGGATCGGCGCCATCTTCGACCTCACGGGTCCCACCGCCGACGTGGGTACCGACTACGCGAACGGAATGCGCGCGTGGGTCGAGTGGACCAACGGCCGCGGCGGGATCGAAGGTCGGACGGTCGATCTCGACTACGAGGACTACGCCTACGACGTGGCCCGGGCGGAACAGGCGTACAGCCGAATGGTCGGTCGGGGCGTGGTCGCGTTCATGGGCTGGGGCACCGGCGACACGGAAGCGCTCCACACCCGGGTGGCCGACGACCAGGTCCCGTTCAGCTCCGCTTCGCTCTCCCACCGCTTGGGCGACCCGAAGGAAGCGCCGTACAACTTCCTCGTCGCGACCAGCTACAGCGACCAGTTCCGCATCGCGCTGGAGTGGATCGCCCGTCAGCACGAAGGTGGAACGCCCGTCGTCGCCCTGATGCACAACGCCAGTCCCTTTGGTCTCTCGCCCGCTCGGCAAGGCGGGGCCGAGTACGCGGAGATGCGCGGGATAGACCTTTCCCTGTACGAGATGCCCCGGGGGGCGGTGGACTACACGGCCGAGCTGTCGCGGATCCGCCAGAGCGGCGCCCGGTACGTCGTGATTCAGAACACGTCGGGGCCCGCGGCGCAGGCCCTCCGCAACGCTCGGAGCCTGGGCATGGACCAGACCTTCGTCTGCCTCAACTGGTGCGCCAACGCCCTTCTCGTGCGACTGGCGGGAGAGGCGACGGAAGGGGTGATGGGGACCGTGCCCTATGCGCCCCTGACGGTGGACGTGCCCGGAACCGCCGTGATCCGCGAGCACCTGGAGGCGACGGGAGGGTCCCCGGAAGGCAGAACCAACGCCTACACGCAAGGTTGGTGGACGATCGCGGTCTTCGGCGAGGCGATGCGCAGGATCGTCGCGGGCGGGCGGGAGCTGACCGGCGCCGCCATCAAGGCCGAGCTCGAGACCTTCCGCGAGTTCGAGATGGGCGGCGTCACCGTTCCGCTGACGATCACGCCCGACGACCACCGGGGGGCCAAGGGGCTTCGACTCTTCCATGTCGAGGGGGGCCAGTGGGTTCCTGCCACCGAGTTCCTGCAGGCGCCGGCGACGCCGTGAGCCGTCCGGCGGCGTGAACGTGAGGGAACCGGCCCAGGCGGCGTCCGACCCAGCGGACCGCAGGCAGGTGCCGGCTCCCCTGCTCCGCCTCAACAACGTGGAGGTTCGCTACGACGAGGTGATCCTCGTGCTGCGGGGGCTATCGCTGGAGGTGGCCGAGGGGCAGGTGGCCGCGTTGCTGGGCGCCAACGGAGCGGGCAAGACCACCACCCTCAAGGCAATCTCGGGGCTGCTCCACGTGGAGGACGGCGAGGTCGCCGACGGCACGATCGTCTTCGCGGGCGAAGAGATCCAGGGAACCGCCGCTCACCGGATCGTCGAGAAGGGCGTCTTCCAAGTGTTGGAGGGGCGACGGGTGTTCGAGCACCTGACCGTCCGGGAGAACCTGATCGCCGGAGCGTACACCCGGCGCGACCGAAGCGCGGTGGAGGCCGACGTGGAGCGGGTGTTCGGCTGGTTTCCGCGGCTGGCCGAGCGCCGACGTCAGACCGCCGGGCACCTCTCGGGCGGCGAGCAGCAGATGCTGGCGATGGGCCGCGCGTTGATGGCCCGCCCGCGCCTGCTGCTGCTGGACGAGCCTTCCCTCGGGCTGGCGCCGATCCTGGTCGAGAGCATCTTCGAGATCCTGGAGCGGATCAACCGGGAGGAGGGCACGACGATCCTGCTGGTGGAGCAGAACGCCCGGCTGGCGCTCTCCGTGGCCAGCTACGGCTACGTGATGGAAAGCGGTCGCGTCGTGCTGGAAGGGACCGCCGCCGAGCTGCGGGACAACGAAGACGTCAAGGAGTTCTACCTGGGCCTGGGCGACTCGGGGCGGCGCTCCTATCGGGACGTGAAGCACTACCGGCGACGGAAGCGGTGGCTGTCGTAACCGGCTGGCTGGCGGAGCAAGACCGGCTGGCGGCGGAGGCCGTGGCCTACGGCGCGGAGCGAAGCCGGGAGGTTCGGGCGCAGCTGGAGCGCGGGGGGGTGTCGCCGCAGGACGTCGCCGGCGTCGCCGGACTCGGGCCAATCCCCGTGCTGGCGAAGGACGACTTGCCCGCGCTCCAGGCTGCGGACCCGCCGTTCGGCGGAATGCTGGCGGTTCCCGTGGGTGCGCTCAAGCGGGTCTACCGCTCGCCGGGGCCGATCATCGACCCGGAGGGCAACGCACCCGACTTCTGGCGAGTGGCACCGGCGGCGCGGGCGGCCGGCTTTCGGCGGGGCGACGTGGTGCTCAACGCCTTCTCGTACCACATGACCCCGGGGGGCCTCATGCTGGACGGCGGGCTGCGGGCGGTGGGATGCGTGGTCCTCCCCGGGGGAGTGAGCGGCACGGCGGCGCAGATCGAGGCGGCGCGGGCGGCGAACGCGACAGGCTACGTGGGCACGCCCCAGTTCCTCGTCGCCTTGCTGGAGCGGGCGGCGGCGGCCGGGACTCCGTTGCCCTTGCGCCGGGCGCTGGTCACTGGTGCACCGTTGCCGCCGGCTCTCCGCGACCGCCTCCAGGACGGCTTCGGCGTGGACGTCTACCAATCCTACGGCACCGCCGACGCAGGCACGCTGGGGTACGAATGCGAAGCGAAGGACGGGTGGCACGTAGCGCCGGAGGTCGTGATCGAGCTGCTGTCGCCCCGGGACGGCCAGCCGGTGGGCGGCGACGGTGCGCCGGGCGAAGTGGTGGTGACTAGCCCGAACGAGGTCTACCCGCTGGTGCGCTTCGGCACCGGCGACCTATCGGCGTGGAACCGAGCCCCGTGTTCGTGCGGACGGGCGAGCCCGCGCCTGACGGGCTTCCTGGGCCGGGTGGGCGAGGGCGTGAAGGTGCGGGGGATGTTCGTGCACCCTCGGGAGCTGACGGCGGCGCTGGCGGACGAACCGTCCGTGGGCCGCTTCGCCGCGACGGTGACCGAGGCCGGGGGTCGCGACGTGCTCACCGTGCGCATGGCGCCCGCTTCCGGTTGCGACCCCGACCCGACGGCGCTGGCGGCGCGCATCCGCGAGGCCGTTGGAGTCCGCGCCGAAGTCGAGGTCGCGCCCCCCGGGTCGATCCCTGACGACGCGCCGCCGCTGGCGGACCGACGCGGCTGATCCTGCCGTCTCGGTAGGGAGGCCCGTATACTTGTGTTCGGGCGGAAGCGAATCGCGCGGGCGAAACAGGAACGGCAAGAGGCCAGAAAAGCACGGCAGAACAAGCCGCTGACCTTCCGTACGCGATACGGGATCAGGTAGGCTCCTTCCTCGGAGACGGCGACGACGAAGATGGGTTCCACGGAAGAGGTGTTGGACCTGCTGCGGGCGCACAAGGAAGTGCTCGCCCGACGGCATCGGGTCGTCAGCCTGTCCCTGTTCGGCTCGGTGGCGCGAGGCGACCCGTCCGATGAGAGCGACGTCGACATCATGGTGAGTTTCGACGGGCCGACCACAGTGAACGACTTCTTCGGCACGCAGTTCTATCTTGAGGACCTGCTGGGCCGCCGGGTCGACCTCGTTACTGCCAAGGCCCTCCGGCCCGAGCTCAAGCCCTACGTGGAACAGGAGGCAATCGCTGTCTGAGCGCCTCTACAGCAACATCGGCTGCTGAGCGAGTTCGCGACGCAACTCTGGATGGGCGTCGATCAGCGTGTCGGCAGGCAGTCGGCCAAGTTCACCGGGCTCGACCTTGTGCAGGCCGCCGCCGTACACTCTGCCGCTGCCGCTCCACTGGGTTTCCACCGTGCGGCGCAGCGCGCGCCAGACGGAATCGCGCCCGACGGGGCAATCCGTCGCCCTTGCCAACGTCGCCTTCGGCCAGTCGCCGCTTCATCTCGCGCACGACATTATGGTGGCGCACGTACGGCGGATTGCAGATCAGCAGGTCTGCGAGGTCGGCGCTTCCAGATGGTCGCTGCGAGGTGAAGTCGCACAGTTGCAGTCAAAGCCCCCTCGTTCTCCACAGGTCCGCCGTCGGCCGACCGTAGTGCGGATCGATCTCGAACCCGCGGGCGGCGCCGATGGAACCTTGCGGGAAGACCCGTAGCAGAGCCGAGTAGAACGCGCCCGTCCCGAAGGCCGGGTCGAGGACGAGGTCCCGCCGTTCGGCCTGCCAACGATCGCCTGTGCCGACTCGACGATCTCCTCCGCCAACGGTCCGGGCGTGGCGAACTGGCCAAGGACGTTCCTTTCGCGCTGCGTCTTGAGGGCGTCCAGCCGCGCTTGGAGGCGCTCTCTCTGCAGCTCGGCTCGCTTCACAGTCCCAACTCCGCAAAGTCGTCAACTCGATGCTCAAAGCGTCTAGCGACCTAAGCCTGGATAGGCACCGATCAACCTGTCGGCCGCTTTCGAATCTTGAACAGGCAGGCTAGTCGCCGACAACCCGTCGCTTGTTGGAGATCGTCGGCTCGGCGACCAGCTTGGCACGCCATTCGGCGATTTGCTTGGGTCGGATACCAAGGGTCTCGCCCGCGACGGCATCCAGCCGCGCCCGGACCGGGCACTGATCCATCTGCGGCCAGGGCAGAAGCTCCTGGTCTCGGAGTTCGTCGCACGCGGTGGCAAGCCGCTCGATTTTCACCTTGAGGGGATCCGGACACGGCAGGGACCGCAGTTGATCAAGCGAATAGGCAGGGTAGGTCAGCTTCTTTGATCGGCGATTCAGGAACAGAACTGCGCCCGGCGTCGAGTTCAGGAAGGCACACCATGCCTTCTGCACGCGCAGCTGTACGTTCGCATCGTTTTCCGACAGGTCACCGAGGGGCGTTACCGGGATCCAAGCGTTGCCCAGTACGGGCTCGTCGACGAGGACCGAGGGCGTGCGAACGGCCTGGGGGTTGAGCTTCGCCGCAACTAGCAATCGACTTGCCCTCGGCCACAACTTCCGCGCATACCTTCCCTCCTCGGCCTTCGGCTCCGTTACATAATCCACCGATGCCCTCATTGTCGTCCGCTTGCCCGTCTCATGGCACCACATGACCGGGTACTTGCGTCTTACCTCGTTCTTTAGGGGGTTCAGGAACGCTTTCCTAATGGCTCGGTCCCCTGGGTCTACGAGCGCCATCTCGCCCAATGGCGTCAACCCGGCAAGCGTTTCGATCTCGCCAGCGACCAGGGCCAACGCACCGTCGAACCACTGCGCAGGCGACCAGTCGCCCGCCGCTACCCGTGCCTCGGGCCATTCAAAGAGCGAGTGCCACTTGTGCGGGCGTCGCTCGTGCACCGCTGCCAGCCAATCACGGACCTCCGCGACCTCGGACGGGTGGTCGCACTTGTGCGCGAGCGAGACGAACAGCGTTGGAGCACCACCGTTCCGCCTCGTCTTGCGCCTGCACACGAGCAACGACTCATGGATGCTCGTGTTCTCAGAAAAATTGGGACGCTTGGGATCGTGTGTCGTCACGATCATGTCAATATGGAAGCGGCTTGCCAGAAACCGGCGCTCTTCGACGCCCGATGTGCTCGTGCACGCCGTGGTCGGCAATATCTTGCCGAGAATGCCGGTGTCGTTCCTGAGCAAGACGTCCGCCATCGGCGTGAAGAACGTGCTAATGCTGTTGAAGTCAATCAATGCACCGGCCTCGGGGTCTGCCGCCGCAACCACCTCCCTTACCCTCTTTTCCTCTTGTTGCATCCGCTTCAGTTCAGTCTCGTCGTACTTACGTCCTCGCTTGTCGTTGGCCGTGAACGGCGGATTCATCAAGACGACGTTCTGCTTCCGGAGGTCCGGGGCCGCGGCGGCGTGTTTACTGGCACGGTCCCGCTCCACGACCCTGGCGGTCTTGGCTATCCCAAACAGATCGGGCGCTCGGCCGGCCACCGCATCCCGGAGGAGCTCCAGGCCACCCAGGCGTATCGTTCCATCACGCTGCGGGCCATGCTGGAGCGTGTGCACCGACATC
Source organism: Longimicrobiales bacterium (assembly GCA_958296005.1). Taxonomy (GTDB): domain Bacteria; phylum Gemmatimonadota; class Gemmatimonadetes; order Longimicrobiales; family Gaopeijiaceae; genus CATQHQ01. The sequence goes on along the minus strand of CATQHQ010000002.1, from coordinate 46,110 downwards.
GCCTCGTAGTTGACGCTCGGCGCTCCCAGCGTGAGGTTGGACGCGGCGAGCTGGGTGGCGTGGTAGTTGATGTCCACGCCATGGATCGATCGTTCTACGAGCTTCTTGTGCGCGTCGGTCAGCGTGTCCTGCGTGAACGCGCCACCTTCGAGCCCCCTGTCCTTGATCGTCTTGAGCGCGGCCATGAGCAACGTGCCCGTGCCGCACGCAGGGTCGAGGATTCTTAGGCTGGTCGCCGCCTCATAGTCGGACCAGTCGACGAGGTCGGGCGAAAGCGCCAGTCCGGCCAACATGAGTGCCGAGATGTTGTTCGTGTAGAAGGCGCCGTCGCTCTCCGCGCTGCCGAGAATGCGGTGGTACAGCGGTCCCGCGTGGTCGTAGCCGAGTTCGTTGAGCGAGTCGGCAAGGCTCTCGGCGCGCTCTGCCAGGACCTGCACAGCCTTCTTGGCGTTGTCGTGACGTTGAGTAGAATCGGGGGGGGGGGGGGGGGGGGGGGGGGTACTCAACGCCCCTAGAGAGGCAGACTGGAACCGCTCCAGAAGTGCCAATGCGGGGCGGAAGACGGGCTCGTAGTCCCTCTCGAGGATCACTTCCCACGCGGCGCGGAGGCGCTCCACGGGATCGTTGGCGCGAGCAACCCCGTCGAGGCCCGGCAACGCCCTCATGCTCTCGGAATCGGACTTCAGCCGCTTGTGCAGCAGACAGGCGTTGCAGAGCAGCAGTGCTGCGACGACGGAGGTCTCTTTGTCTTCGGCGGCCGGCAGTTCCAAGACATCTCGTGCTGCATCGAGAATCGCTTGGTCCGCAGTAAGGTAGGTAGCCGCCAGCTTCACCGCGTCGGCAATCGTCTCGGCGGTCATCTGGCCGGGCTTGCCCAACCCGGACGCGGCACCGATGTGCGTGAAGATGCTGGCGGCGTCCACCGGCGTCAGGTCCAGGTCGAACTCCCGTTGCCGTTCACGCTCGAGTATCTCGTCGCGGTCCTCCGGCGAAAGCTCCGACAGGGGCTTCGTCTGATGCGCCGTCACGAAGTCTCGGGTCGCCTCTGCCAACCGCTCGTCGTGGGACTGCAACGCCCTAAGGACCTGCCCGATTGCACGGTAGTCGTCGTCCCGCTTCTCCAGCTTGTCGACAACGTCCTCCCCTTCCTCCAGCGCCACGGGAACGACGATGTAGCCGAACCGTTTGCCTTCGGCCTTCCGCATCACGCGCCCGACCGATTGCACTATGTCAATCTGGCTGGTTCGCGGATCAAGGAACGACACCGCGTCCAGCGCCGGCACGTCCACGCCCTCGGTAAACAGGCGAACGTTACAGATCATTCGGGATTCGTTGGCGCGCTTCGCGTCGTTCAGCCAGCGGAGCTTGTCGCCTCGCTCAATGGCGCTGCTGCGGGCGTCGAGGTGCACGGCCTGCACGTCCAGCGCCCGGGCGTCTCCCTCCAGCCTGCGCGTGATCTGACCCTTCAGCGTGCGGTTAGTCGAAAGCGTGTGGGCGAACCACCGAGAACGGGCGATTCGCGACGCGAAAGCAAGCGTGCGAGGCAAGCGGTTCGGCACTTCGACCGGTCCGCCGCGCACGTATCCGTTCATTGCCAGGGCGGTTCCGTAGAGCCGGAGCAGATCCGACTCGTCGACCTTGGCGCCAGGGCCGGCGTTCTCCAGCGAACGACGAATCGCCGGCGTCAGGTAGCTCTCGTGGACGCCCAGTACGATCACGCGGTAGTCCGACAGCTCGCCCGCCGCCACCGCGTCCTTGAACTTGAGCTTGTGCAGAAGAGGCCCGTACGTGTCCAAGTCCGACATGTCCACCACATCCAGGCCCTTCTTCTTGGCCTTGCTCTTCGACCTCGCCTTGTAGATGCGCTCCGTGGCCGTCATGTAGATGCGCCGGTCGGCGGCCAGCCGGTGGTGGAAGTGCTGGAAGTTGACCTTGCGGTCGGCGACGTCGATGCCCGTCGTGCGGTGAGCCTCGTCGGCAACGGCCAGATCGAAGCCGGGACCGCCGTGGTCGCGTTGCGCCCTCACGACCACATCGAGGGACTGGTAGGTGCAGAACACCGCCTTGACGCCGTTGTCGCCCGCAAGGTGCGTCGCGACGTCCGACGGATCCGTCAGTACCGGACACACCAGATCGTCCGGTCCAGCCTCGTGCCGCTCCCCCCTGCCTCCCGCGGTGGAGTCCGAGCACACGACGAGCGCCGACATCGGTCGGTCGGTGTGGGTCAGCCACTCCCGCCTAGCCTGCGACACCAGCGAGATCGTCGGCGCCGCGAAGAGAATCCGTCCATTGTCGGGAACCAGGCGTTCCGCGATCCGCAGGGACGTGAACGTCTTGCCCGTACCGCACGCCATCACCAGCTTGCCGCGGTCGTTCCCCTGGGTCTGCAACCCGTCCAGGACGGCTTCGATGGCTTGGCGCTGCAACGGCTTGGGCTCGCGCCTCACGGCGGGCCTGCCCAGTTCGAGAATCGTGCGGTCGAGGTAGTCCAGGAAGTCGATCCGGCGGACTTCCGGCTGCTTGTTCTTGATCGCTTTCTCGGCGTTGGCGTTCCACGGGCAAGTGGAGACGACCCAGCGAAGGTCAAAGGCGGCGCCGTCGGATGCGCTGATGAAGCTGTCCACATCCGGCTTCGACACACGGTGGCTGCGTTCGTAGCACTTGCACTGGACGGCCACGAGGCTACCGCTCGTCAGCTTCGCAACGAGGTCTATTCCCGTGTCGCGTCCGTCGAGCCCCGTCAGCTCCAGGCGCTCGGGCCACTCCCGCCACGTCCAGATATCCGCCACCTGGAAGTCGGGCAGCTCCCGCGCAACCGCCATGAAGAGGTGCTCAAACCAGCGGCCCTTCTCGCTCGTCGTGCTGGCTTCCGCGAAGATGCGCTCGAAGGGAACGCGGATCCGCTGGTCGGGGCGGAGGTCGAGCGTCGGCTGCGACTCGGCCCACAAGGACCCGTGGCCAACCGCCCCGCGCCCCCGTCCGATGCTCATCGGCGCCGCCTCGGGACCCAGTACCCCACGACGCGGCCGTCCCGGTCCACCAGGCCGACGGGGATGCGCAGGATGTCGTTGCCGACATGGATGCGGCGACCAAGCCGGCGGGACGGGGGAGCGGCTTCGGGAAGCGTGAACCTATCGGCTGCGTCGTAGTCCACGTCTTCGTATCCCATGTCCGCCAGGGACCCTATGGTGACGATGCTCAGGGGGTCGCTGGGGCCGTCGATCCAGCCGGTCATGAGTTCGTGGCGAAAGACCGACTCGCGCCAGTGGCCGTTCCGGGTGCCTTCGCCGCCCAGGTTCTCCACCGGCACCTTGCCTCCGCCGTCGTAGCTTGAGCCGCCTACCGAGTCGAACGCCGCCAACGCCGCGGCGCCCAGAAAGTGGGGGTCCTCGTTGCCGGTCGACGCCGAGTCCTCCAGCAGCCCCAGGTACTCCCAAAGGGTGCCGAAGCCGAGGACATGGGCCATCTCGTGAAGGACGGTCCCTTGAAATCCCCCACCTTCGCCCAGAGCGTCGGCGTCGGCTACGTCGAAGCCCATGATCCCGACTATGGGGAGGCCGGTTTCTGCGCGGATGAAGCACGGGCCCGCGAGTCCGAGGATGCCTCCGCGTCCGTCGATCTCGTAGACGTTGGCGTAGATCAGCACGTCGTCCACCACTCGGTCGCCGTCGGCGACGACCTCGAAGTGCTTTCCGCCGCACTGGTTCAGTTCCTCCTGCGACATGTAGGCCGGCGGCAGGTCGCCTCCCACGACCGACGTCCATATCGAGGCGGCACGCTGGAAGGCGGCGATGTGGGCGTCGGCGACGAGGGACCCGGCCACGTGATGCACCTCGATGTCGAAGTCGGGGGGCGTGCCGTTGGCCGCGAAGGTCACGGAAGCACCGTTCAACGGGCCGCCCCGAACCGTGGCCGAGAGGGCGTTGGACCCGACTGCTGGACCCATCGTCCACAGTTCCGGGGCCGCGAGCCCCGCCGAGTCGCTGACCGTCTCGCCGCCCGTCACTTCGCCTCCGCCAGCCGTCACCTCGAAGGCCACCTCTGCGCCGGCCACACCGTTCCCGTAGGCGTCGGCGACCTTGACCCGGGGCGTAATCGACGCCGGACTTCCCGCCTCGGCCTCTTGATCGTCGCCCGCCACGGCAGAGAGCCGGGTCGCGGGGCCCGGCACCGCTCGCACCTCCACCACGGCCGGCGCGTTTTCGATCTCGCTGTCGGGCACCACGGCCAAGAGACGTTGGACCCCCGAGACCGTGCCCAGCGTCCAGCCGTCGGGCGCCGCCCGACCTTGCGCGTCGGTAAGCTGGGACGCGCCCGTCACTCGTCCCCCGCCTTCCGCCCTGAACTCCACGGGGATCTTGGCCAACGGGCGGTCCATCTCGTCGGTGACCAGCGCCACCGGGATCGTGGCGACCGCCGCCCCCACCTCCGCCGTCTGCTCGTCGCCCACGACGAAGACGACGGCCGCCGGCGCCCCCGTCGCGACGGCCGCGAACGACACGGCGCTCAGCCCCTCCACGGAAGCGGTCAGCTGCTGCGGCCCCGGCTCGCCCAGCGTCCAGTCGCCCGGCGAGGCTACTCCGGCCGGCGTCGTGGCCGCCTGGGCGAACTCCACCGAACCACCGCCGCCCGTCACCTGGAAGGTCACGGAGACGCCCGCGACCCCCGCGCCGTCCTCGCCGGTCACCCGCACCAGCACCGGGTCGCCGACCGCTCTTCCCGACGTGGCGGTTTGCCCGTCGCCTTCGTGCACAGTCAGGCCGACTGGGACGCGGGGCTCGGGGCCGGTCTCGTCCGTGGAACAGGCGGCGACCAGCAGGCCGAGCACGCACGCCACGGGGCGGAGGAAATGCATGAGTAGGAAGATGATGCCGGGCGCGGGCGAAGCAATAGGCCGGCGGCAGGCAACTTGCCCCGGCGCTCCCCCGTCGGGCATCTTGTCTGCTCGCGTCTCGTCGCTGCCCCTTTCCACATCGTCTCAAGGCCGGGAGGACCGATGCTCCGGGGACTTCTTCCTCGCGCCCCTCGCGCCGGTCGCACTCGTCCGGCGGCCGTTGGACTCGTCGTCGCGCTCGGATTCGCCGCCCTTGGGCCGTTGGCCGCGGTTCCCGGCGGCGAGCACCCTGCCGGCCCGGACCCTTACCCTCGCCGCGTCGGCATCGACGTGGAGTCCTACCGCTTCGAGCTGACCCTGGGCGACGACTCCGACGAGGTCGCCGGGCTGGCCACGATCGTCGTCCGCTTCACCGCCGACGGCGTGACCGAGCTGCCGCTGGACCTGACCAGCCGCGACGACGCGACGGGCCGCGGCATGGAGGTGCTGGAGGTCGCCGCCGATCGGTCCCCCGCTGCCTACCTCCACGAGAACGACCTTCTCGCAATCCGCCTCCCGCAACCGAGCGTCGCCGGGGACCGCGCCACCTTCACCGTCGCCTACCGGGGCGTTCCGGCGGCGGGCCTCCGGATCGGTCCCAACAAGCACGGCGAGCGGACGTTCTTCAGCGACAACTGGCCGAACAAGGCCCGCAACTGGCTCCCCACCATCGACCACATCGCCGAGAAGGCGACCTGCGAGTTCGTGGTCACGGCCCCCGCCCACTATCAAGTCGTCTCCAACGGCCTGCTGGTGGAGGAAACGGACGCGCCCGACTCCATGCGACGCACCCACTGGAAGCAGTCGGTGCCGATCTCGCCGTGGCTCTTCGTCGTCGGCGTCGCGCGGTTCGCGGTTCACCACAACGGGCACTTCCAGGGCAAGCCCGTCCAGACCTGGGTCTACGCCCGGGACCGGGACGCCGGCTTCCACGACTTCGCGGTCCCCACCAAGGACGTGCTGGCCTTCTACGACGCCCGCGTCGGCCCCTTCGCCTACGAGAAGCTGGCCAACGTCACGTCCCCGGCCACCGGCGGAGGGATGGAGGCCGCCACTGCCCTCATGTACGGCGAGAACTCGGTCACCGGGGAACGGAGCGTGCGCTGGCGGAACGTGGTGATCCACGAGATCGCCCATCAGTGGTTCGGCAACGCCGTCACCGAGTCCGACTGGGACGACGTCTGGCTCAGCGAGGGCTTCGCCACCTACTTCACCCTCCTCTTCCGAGAGCACGCCTACGGCCGCGACGACCTCGTCGCCGGCTTGCGGCAGGCCGCCGAGCGCGTGTGGAGCTGGTACGACCAGAACCCCGACTACCGGATCGTCCACGACGACCTGGACGACATGGCGCGGGTCACCAGCGTCGCGACCTACCAGAAGGGCGCGTGGGTCCTCCACATGCTGCGCAAGCGCGTGGGCGACGAAGCGTTCTGGCGGGGCGTCCGGCTCTACTACGCCCGCCACATGAACGAGACCGCATCGACCGACGACTTCATGCACGCGATGGAGGAGGCGTCGGGGATCGACCATCAGGCGTTCTTCGACCAGTGGCTGCGCCAGGGCGGCAACCCCCGTTTCGAGGGGTCGTGGGAGTACGATCCGGCCGCAGGCGCCGTTCGCGTGGATCTCGCCCAGGTCCAGACGGCGGGCACGTTCGCCATGCCCCTGGAGATCGGCTTCTACGCCGCCGGCGAGACGCTCCCGTTCCACCTCGCCACCCTCGAGGTCGCGGGGGGACGCCAGAGCTTTGTCGTCCCCGCGCCCGCCGAACCCGCCGACGCTCGCCTGGACCCGAACGTCTGGGCGCTCTTTCAAGCAGACTTTCGACCCACCCCGACACGATAGACAGGACAACTTCCATGAAGCGCCTCATCGCCCCGTTCCAAGCTCTCCTGCTGGCTGCGCTGGTCCCATTGGCCGCCGGCGTCTCCCTTTCGATCCTGGTCGCCGCCCCCGCCTCGGCGCTGGCCACGGTTCCAGCCCCGGCTTGGGTGCCGACGCCAGCACCCGTCTTCCAAGAGCAAGAGGAGGACGAGGAGGCGGAAGACGAGGAGGAGACCAAGTCCTACGCCGACGTGATCACCGAAGACGCCGTCACCAGCGAGGGCCTCTTCGACGCTCACATGATCGACGAAAAGCTCTTCTACGAGATACCGCTGGAGCTGCTCGACCGGGAGATGCTCCTGCTGACCCGGGTGGCGCGCACCCCCGACGGCGCGGGCTACGGCGGCTCCAAGGCCAACACCTCCACCGTTCGTTGGGAGCGCAACGGCGACCGGGTGCTGCTGCGGCTGGTGGGCTACGAGAACTTCGCCAGCGACTCGACGGCGGTCGCGGCGGCGGTGCGCAACTCCAACTTCGAGCCGATCGTGGGGGCGTTCGACGTGGAGGTCATGTCCGACGACTCCTCGGCCGTGGTGACGGACGTCACCGATCTGTTCACCGGCGACGTGACGCTGCTGGGGCTGCCCAAGTTCCGCCGCGAGCAGTTCGGCGTGCGGCGCTTGGACTCGGACCGGACGTACATCGTCCGCGCCACCGCCTTCCCGACCAACCTCGAGGTGCGGCGCGTGGTCACCTACGAAGCGACCGACCCGCCCTCCAACGCGGCCAGCAACACCCTCTCGATGGAGATGCACCACTCCATGCTGCTGCTGCCCGAGGACCCCATGGAGCCGCGCCTCTGCGACGAGAGGGTCGGCTTCTTCAGCACCAGCCAGATCGACTACGGACTCGACGAGCAGCGAGCCGTCACCCAGTGCTTCGTCACCCGTTGGCGACTCGAGCCCAGCGACCCGGAGGCGTTCGCAAGGGGCGAGCTGGTGGAGCCGGTCAAGCCGATCGTCTACTACATCGACCCGGCCACGCCGCCCAAGTGGGTCCCGTACCTCAAGCAAGGCGTGGTGGACTGGCAGCCGGCGTTCGAGCGCGCCGGCTTCCGCAACGCGATCGTGGCCCGCGACGCGCCCGTCGACGACCCCGACTGGAGCCCCGAGGACGCCCGCTGGTCGGTGATTCGCTACTTGGCGTCGCCGGTGCAGAACGCTTCGGGTCCCCACGTGCACGACCCGCGCACGGGCGAGATCCTGGAGAGCGACATCCAGTGGTACCACAACGTGATGAACCTGCTGCGCAACTGGTTCTTCGTGCAGACCGCGGCGGTCAACGAGGACGCCCGGGGAGTCAAGTTCAGCGACGAGCTGATGGGCGAGCTGGTCCGCTTCGTCTCCGCTCACGAGGTGGGCCACACGATCGGGCTGCAGCACAACATGCAGGCGTCGGCGGCGTACTCGGTGGAGCAGCTGCGAACGCGGTTCACCTGCGAGATGGGCGTGGCGCCGTCGATCATGGACTACGCGCGCTTCAACTACGTGGCCCAGCCTGGCGACGACGCCTGCCTCATGCCGCTGGTGGGGCCGTACGACAAGTTCGCCGTCGAGTGGGGCTACCGGCCGTTCCTCGGCAAGGACCGCTACGCGGAGCGCGAGGACCTGCGGGCAATGGTGGCCGATATGCAGGAGGACCCGGTGTACAGGTTCTCCAGCCCCAACGGCGCGGACCCGACGGCGCTGACCGAAGCGATCGGCGACGACGCGATGCGCGCGTCCGACTACGGGGTCGAGAACTTGAAGCGCATCGTGGACAACCTGACCGAGTGGACGTTCGAGGATGGCGAGGACTACTCCCAGCTGGAAGAGCTGTACGGCAACGTCGTCTCCCAGTGGAGCCGCTACACGGGACACGTGGTCGCCAACGTGGGAGGGGTGGTGCGCACCCGGAAGCGCCAAGGGCAGGACGGCGTGCCCTACGAGCGGGTATCGGAGGACCGGCAGCGGCGGGCGGTGGAGTACCTGAACCGGCAGGTCTTCGCGACGCCGGAGTGGCTGCTGGACGCCGACGTTCTGGACCGCTTCCAGAGCAGCGGCGCGCCCGACCTGGTGCGGGGCCGGCAAGCAGCGGCGCTGAACCAGCTCATGAACGTGGCCCGGATGAAGCGCCTGGTCGAGCAGGAAGCCTTCCACGACGACGACGCCTACACGCTGGGAGAGATGCTGGACGACCTGCGGGCCGGCGTGTGGTCCGAGGCTTCGTCGGGACGGGATGCCGACGCCTACCGGCGCAACCTGCAGCGGGCCTATCTGGATCGGATGGGCGCCCTCATGGAGGACGAAGAGGCGATGCGCACCGACGTGGCCCCGTTCGTTCGAGGGCAGCTGGCGGCCCTGCGGGGCGAGCTGGAGACGGCCGCGGCGGGCGCGTCCCACCGTGCCACGCGGCTTCACTTCCTGGACGCCGTCGAGCGGATCGACGCCATCCTCGAACCGGGGGGTTCATGAGATGAAAGCCGTCGCGCTGGCCGTCGTCCTGGCCTCGACCCCTATCGCCCTCTCCGCCCAGCACCAGCACGGGGAGGACCACGGCGCCGACCGCCCCACGGTCCTGCGCGCCGCTCGCATGATCGACGTGGAGACTGGCGTCGTGCACCCGGACGCGGTCCTCGTGGTTGAGGGAGGGCTGATCGCGGCGGTCAACCCGGCCTCGGTCCCGGACGGGGCCCACGAGATGGACCTGGGGGACGTGACGCTGCTGCCGGGCTTCATCGACGCCCACACGCACCTGGCCGGCCAGCTGGACGCGGCAAGCTTCACCGACGCCGTGACGATGACCGAGGCTCGGGGGGCGTACAACGCCGTGAAGTACGGCGGCGTCACGGTCCGGGCGGGCTTCACCACCGTGCGCGACTTCGGCGGGGACGTGACCGTGGAGCTGGGCAAGGCGGTGGAGCGAGGCGACATCGTTGCGCCGCGGGTGATCCCGTCACGACATCCCCTGGGCATCACAGGCGGCCACTGCGACGTGACGGGTCTCGCGCCGGGGATCCTTGAGCGCGGCCCGGAGCAGGGCGTCGCCGACGGACCGTGGGAGGTGGTCGAGGCGGTTCGCTACCAGATCAAGCACGGCGCCAAGGTGATCAAGACGTGCGCGACGGCAGGCGTCCTCTCCATGGAGGGGCCGGTGGGCGCCCAGCAGTACACCTCCGACGAGCTCGAGGCGATGGTCGCGGAGGCCGCGCGCCACGGGATCAAGGTCGCGGCCCACGCCCACGGCGCCGAAGGCATTCTGGCGGCGGTGCAGGCCGGGGTCGCCTCGATCGAGCACGGCTCGGTGCTGACCGACGAGATCATGGACCTGATGATCGAGAAGGGCACGTACCTCGTCCCCACCACGTACCTGGTGGACCGGATCGCGATGGACGTGCTGCCGCCCCTGATTCGCGGCAAGGCAGAGGAGATCCTGCCCGTCGCCCGAGCCAGCACCCGCAGAGCGGTGCAGCGGGGCGTCCCCATCGCCTTCGGCACCGACGCAGGGGTCTTCCCCCACGGCGAGAACGCCGGCGAGTTCGAGGTGTACGTGGAGATGGGCATGAGCGAGATCGACGCCTTGCGCACAGCCACGCTCCACGCGGCGGAGCTGCTGGGCACGCCCGACCGGGGCCGCTTGGCGGAAGGGATGCTCGCGGACGTGATCGCGCTCCCAGGGAACCCTTTGGACGACATCGGAGTAACTAAGGACGTGACGTTCGTAATGCTCGGGGGCAGGGTAATCAAGCACGTGGTGGGCGGTCGCGACATGCACTCGATGGAACACTGACGCCAACCGCCAGCTGACATGGAGGACGGCAGTGAACGGATCAGAACTCAAGGGAGGACAGCAGGCGGCGGTCGTGCAGAACGGGGGCGTGGCGGGGTTGGAGCCGATGCTGGAACGTTTGGCCAAGGACCCTGGGCGGCTGACCGCCAGCGGCCTTTGGAAGGCTCTGCGCGCCGACGAGCGCGTCCTTGCGGCCCGGTACTATCTGGAGGTCGAGCGAACGGACAGGAAAGCGCTCGTCGCCATCGTCGCCCGCACGAAGCGCGCCAGACCGGAAACGGTGCGCAAGTGGCCCGACGATGAGCTTGCGGGAGGGATGAAGGCCGCCCTCTCCCTCGAGGCCCAGCTGGCGTCGTCGTTGCTGGAACAGCTTCACAGGACGGGCCGCAGGGCCATGCTCAGCCGCTTTCAGGGCTTGCTGGGAGCGAATTCTCGCGATCGGCCGTCCGACTCTATCGACAAGATCGCCGCGAAGGAGAAAGAGGTTCACGCCGCCGCCAACCGGCTGGTGGCGGAGTACGGCGTGCGCAACGTGGTGGTGTACTTCCTGGTCCTGGCGCTTCGGCGCGCGTCCGTGGCGGACCACCTTTGGAGCTGGATGGGGAGGCTGGCCAACGGCACAGCGGCGGCGGACGTGCCTGTCCCGGTGGTCGTCGAACCCAGCGAGGCCGACCCGGCCCCGGTCCCGGAGCCCGCGAGCCACGACGGGTCGGACGAAGGGGCGAGACCCGCCCCAAGCTCGACGTTGACCGTCCTGGACCGGGTTCTGATACAGTCGATAGTTGCCTCTGCGCAAGGGGTGGCCGGTTCTCTTTCGTCGGAGGAAGTGGACGCGGCCGTGAACGAGTTTGTGAGCCTGAACGGACGGCGACCGATCTCCTACTACCATGCGGGCTTTCGGGACACGCTCTTTGGGCGGGTGCCCCGCACCGGGTGGCCCGCTTTAGGTCGAGACGGCACACGTTGCTATTGGGCCGGCGCAATACAGGGTTGGGCTCGTTCCGAGGCGTGGCCGATGATCGTTCGGGAGTACGATGGAGGGGGCATCGTCAAGGACTTGGGCGACGGCACGGACTTCGCGTCCGCCGAGGCGCTGGAACCCACCGTGCGGGCCCTGGCGGACGAGGGCCGGACCGCCGAACTCGCTCGGTTCGTCCAGAAATCCGCCCTCGAGGACCGTCTGGGCCTGTACGAGCTGCTCCTAGACGCAGCGGTCCGTCGGCTGCGGGCCGAGGACGCCGCGCAAGCTCGCCCCGTCCTCGATCTGCTGGTCGCGACGGCCGAGGGCGTGGACAGCGCCGGGACCTCGGCGGGCACGGACGTGTTCATCGAGGCGCGCCGCCGACAGGCCCAGTGCCTCATGCGGCTTAAGGAGCACCACGGCGCCACGGTCGCCCTTGAAGATCTGTTGGTGATGGAGCTGGACGGCAAGACGCGCTCCCTTGTGCAGGCCGACCTGGGACTTCTGGCCGGCGGCTTCAGTGCTCTGTGGGAGGTGCAGCTCCCTCTCGCCAAGGAAGAGCTGGAAGTCGTAGTGGAGAAGCTCTCGCTGGGCGAGAGGCGCTTCGAGGAGTCGATCCAGGAGGATGCCGACGACGCGTGCAACGGCCGATACTGCCTGGGCGTGCTGGCCTTGGGCCGTGCGGTGCTTGAAGGGAGCGGCTACGAGGAGGCGGCAAAGCACCTCACGCAGGCTCGCTCGGTCTTCATGAGCCGCCGGGAACGCTACGCCCGCATGGTGCCGCGCACCAACGTCTACTTTGGAGTCGCGAGCATCTGCAGCTTGTCGCCGGCGAGGCTTGCCCAGGGGTCGACGATCATGGTCGAAGGCATGAAGGCCGGCGCAGTGCTTCCGCCCTACCTGGTCGCCTCGTTGGTGGATGCGATGGAGCTTGTCGACCAAGACAGCCAGCGCTTTGTGTACAAAGCCGTCGTCGAGGCCGGGGACGACGCCACGTTGGAGATCGCCGCCAACTCCCAGTCGATGCTCACGCAGTGCCGCTCGGCGGTTCGAGGGCTCCGGGCGCGGGGACGCAAGGCGGACCGGCCCGGTCACCTCGCAGCGGCTGACTTGCGAGCCGCCCTTTTTGGTTACGTGGCCAACGGCAACCGCGAAGAGGCAGCCGACGTTCTGAGCGACCTCGAGGCCATGGCCCAGCGTGGCGTCGGCGCCAAGGAGTTTGCGGAGATCCTCGCGGATTCCTCCCGCTACGAGCCGGCGTGGTCGCAAGAGGACGCCGCGATTGCCCTGGTCCACTGCTACGAAGCCCAAGGACGGTTGGAGGAAGCAACGGAAGTCTTGCGGGAGTACTTCCACCAGTACGCCAGCCGGGGCACCGAAGGCTGGCTCGACGAAGCGGAAGGGCTCTTGCGCAAGGTCGAGGAGTTCGGGATCGATCCGTCTCTCTACAAGGACATGCGGGACCGCTACGACGCCCTCCTCGCCGCTTCGCGCGATGCCGCCGAGGGCGAGTCCGACGATGCGGAGAAGGCCGAAGTCAAGGTGCTGGTGGTCGGCGGCAACGAAGTGCAGGCCCGGGCGGAGGATCAGGTCCGCGCCAAGCTGCACCGGACCCACCCCCACGTCCGAGTCGAGTTCATCCACACTGGGTGGGGCTCCAACTGGCAGAAGCCTCTGGAAGAGTTCACCCGCAAGCTCTCCGTGTTCGACGCCGTGGTGATCATGCGCTTCATGCGCACCGAACTCGGCAAGCGCATCCGCAAGGAGTGCAGCAACCACCCGTGGCGCTCCTGCTGGGGTCCTGGCCAGATGGCGCAGGTCACGGCGGTGATCAAGGCAGCCGAAGCGGCGAGCCCGATGCGCCGTCCCGGCCGTTGACCCAGGCCGAGAACGGCAGCCCCGACGAGCTCGCCGCCGCGGTCCGCGATCTCTGCTCGCGCTTTGGAGAGGAGTACTGGCGGAAGGCCGACGAGGCCCGCGCCTACCCGGAGGCGTTCGTCGCCGCCCTGACCGAGGCCGGGTACTTGGCGTGCCTGATCCCGGAGGAGTACGGGGGCGCGGGGCTCGGGCTTGCCGAGGCTGGGACGATCCTGGAGGAGATCAACCGCACCGGCGCCAACGCGGCGGCTTGCCACGCCCAGATGTACACGATGGGAACGCTGCTGCGCCACGGCTCCCGGGAGCAGAAGGCGCGCTTCCTCCCCGGCATCGCGTCGGGCGAGCTGCGTCTGCAAGCCTTTGCCGTCACCGAGCCCGACGCGGGCTCCGACACGGCTCGGATCCGCACCTTCGCCGAGCGCAGGGGCGACCGCTACGTCGTCAACGGGCAGAAGGTCTTCATCTCGCGAGTCGACCACTCGGACCTGATGATGCTGCTCGCGCGCACCACCCCCGAGGCCAAGGTGGCCAAGCGGACGGACGGCCTCTCGGTCTTCATGGTGGACCTGCGGGAGACCGGCGGTTCGGTGCGGACCAGGCCCGTCGCCACGATGATCAACCACCACACCAGCGAGGTGTTCTTCGACGACTTGGAGCTTCCGGCCGAGAACCGCATCGGCGAGGAGGGCGAGGGCTTCAGGCACATCCTATCGGGGATGAACGCCGAGCGCATCCTGCTGGCGTCCGAGTCCGTCGGCGACGGTCTGTACTTCGTCGACCGAGCCGCCGCCTACGCCCGCGAGCGGCGCGTCTTCGGACGGGCGATCGGGAAGAACCAGGGCGTGCAGTTTCCGATCGCCGACGCCTACATCGACGTGTGCGCCGCCGCGGCGGTGCGCGACCGGGCCGCACGGCTCTACGACGGTGGAGGTTCGCCGGGCGCGGAGGCCAACATGGCCAAGTACTTGGCGTCGCGGGCGGCGTGGAAGGCGGCGAACGCGGCGATGGACGCCTTCGGCGGGTGGGGCATGGCGTCGGAGTACGGAATCGAGCGGAAGTTCCGGGAGGCTCGCCTGTACATGGTGGCGCCGGTCGCGAACAACTTGGTGCTCGGCCACATAGCCCAGCACGTGCTGAAGATGCCCCGTTCGTTCTGATGCGGTCCTGCCGGTCGATCCTCTTTGTCCCCGCGGACCGGCCGGACCGGTACCGCAAGGCGCTGGCCAGCGATGCGGACGCCGCTTGCATCGACCTGGAGGACGCCGTGGCGCCGGAGCGCAAGGCGGAAGGGCGGGCGGCGCTGCGCGAGTTCCTGCGCGATCCGTCTTGGGACCCGGCCCGTCTGATGGTGCGCATCAACGATCCCGGATCGCCGGAGGGCCGGCTGGACGCGCAAGCTCTGGCGGAGGTACGCGCGGAAGCCGGAAGAAGCCGACCTCCCCTCGCGGCCGTCATGCTTCCCATGGTGCGGAACGACGGCGACGTGCGCGAGGCGGTTCGGCTTCTGGGGAACGGAGCGGCGTCCGTGCTGCCGTTGGTGGAGACGGCCTCCGGCCTGCAAAACGCCGTGAAGCTGGGCGAAGCCGACCCGTCGGTGGCCGGGCTCGTCTTCGGCGGCTTCGACCTGTGTCTGGAGCTGGGCGCCGATCCGTGCTGGGAGTCGCTCCTGTACGCCCGCTCCAGGGTCGTGCATGCGGCGGCCGCAACCGGGGTGGCGGCGATCGACATGCCCTCCCTGGAAGTCCGCGACGGCGGCTTGGAGGCGCTTCGCGAGGAGGCGCGCCGCGTCCGGCGGCTGGGGTTCTCAGGCAAGATGGCAATTCACCCGGCCCAGTTGCCGGCAATTCACGACGCCTTCGGGTTTTCCGACCTCGACGTGGAGCGCGCCAAGAGGATCGTGGAGGCGGATCGAGACGCCCAGGGCGGACCCGTCCTGCTTGACGGCAAGATGGTGGACCGGCCGATCGTGAGAGCCGCCCGGCGGGTGCTGGCCTCCCGCGGCGACAGGCGTCGGGAGACGTGAGCGGCCCACCGACGACTGACCACCCCAAGCGCCGGACAAGAGTCCGTCGCGGCACGATCGATCCGTGGCCGATTCGCGCCATGCGAGGCCTGCTGAACCACGACCCCGACAAGGTCCGGGTCGGTGCCGAGCTACCGTTGGGGTGGCACTGGCTCTACTTCCGGGAACCGCTTCGCCAGTCGGCCCTGGGTCCCGACGGGCACGAGGCCCGGGGAGCCTTCATGCCGCCCGTGGACCTGCCGCGACGGATGTGGGCCGGAGGGCGTCTGCGCTCGTTGCGTCCCGTGGTCGTCGGCGAGGCGGCGGAGTTGCGCTCTCAAGTGACCGACATGGTGGAGAAGAAGGGCCGAAGTGGTCGGCTGGCGTTCGTGACCGTCGGCCACACCGTCGTGCAGCGGGAGCGCCGTTGCGTCGAAGAGGAGCAGGTCGTCGTGTACCGCGAGGCGGCCGGCCGGGCCGCGGCCTCGGCGACGAGCGACGCGGAGCCGGCGGCACCCGAGTGGCAAGAGACCTGCCGCCCCGATCCGGTCGCGTTGTTCCGCTTCTCGGCGTTGACCTACAACGCGCACCGAATCCACTACGACCGCGGATACGCGCAGGGGGAAGGCTATCCGGACCTTGTCGTGCACGCGCCCCTGACGGCGCTGATGCTCATGGACGCCGCCGCACGCCGTTGGCGAGCACCGGTGCGCGACTTCGAGTACCGCGCCCTGTCGCCCCTTTTCGTGGAGCAACCGGTGCGGCTGGCGGGCTATGCGGGCACCGGAGGCCGGACCGTGGAAGCGTGGGGGCCCGACGGCCGCTGCGCCATGAGAGGCCGGATCCGCCGTTCCCCGGCGGCGGCCCGACGGTCAGTCTCTCCGTCCGTCGGTCACCGCCTCCGGTCCCAGTAGTCCACCGGACGGTCGTCCATCCGCCAAGCGTCGGGGTTCACCCACCAGTGCTCGCCGTACGGAGCCTGGGCGGGCCACACCTCGTCCAACGTCGTCGCATCCCGCACGATCCCGCCCTGCACCACATACATGATGTCGGTCGTGTTTCGGATCTCGTCCAACGGGTTGGAGTTGAGCACAAGCAGGTCCGCCAGCTTGCCGGCTTCGATCGTGCCGATGTCCTGCTCCGCACCGAGGAACACCGCCCCGTGGACGCTGGCCACTTCCAGCGCCGTCATCGGGTCCGACGCAGACGCCACCATCCAGATCTCCCAGTGCGACGCGATGCCGTGGGCTTGCCCGTGGGAGCCGATCGCCCCCCATCCGCCCGCCTCGATCACGTCCATCATCCCTTGCGCGATGAACGGAAAGCTGTAGTCGGTCTCGGGCCGAATCCAGCGACGACGCATGTGTGGAATCACTTGCCGCCAAGGCATCCACAGCCGTTGCTTTTCGTCCAGCCAGCCCTCGCTCTCCGCCAAGAAATACTCCTCGTTCCACGGGCCGATCCCACCCACGACGAAGGTCGGAGAATACACCGCCCCCGCGCGCCCCAGGAACTCGCTGAAGTCCCTGTACATCGGCAGGTACGTCATGGGGTGCTCGAACGCCGTCTGCCCGTCCATGATCATCCCGAGCGTGTACGGGATGTCGTTGTTCTCGGACGTGACCATGAGGCCCTTCGAACGCGCAATGTCCGACACCCACTGCCGCTGGTCCCGTCGCGGCTGCAAGTACTGCTTCAACGCCGTCGCCCCCCACGACGCCAAGCGGTTGATGTTCTGTTCCGCCACTTCGTAGCTGCTGATCTCGTTCCGTCGCGCGCCGTCGCCCCGGTACAACGGATCGCCCGTGGAGTAGGTTCGAGGGCCGACGACCTCGCCGGACCGGATCAACTCGCCGCTGGCGAAAACGTTCTGCGACCACATCGAGTTGTCCAAGTTGGTCGTGACGCCGTAGGCCAAGTAGACCGCCGACTCGAAGTCGTGCTTGGGGATCAGCCCCCGGTGCTCCCGGTAGTGGTGCGCGTGCATGTCCACGAAGCCGGGGACGATCGTCTTGCCGGTCATGTCCAGCACCTGGGACGCGCCCGAGGCGTCGCAGTCGCCCACGCAGGTGATCCGGCTGCCTTCGACGAGCACGGTTCCGTTGTCGATCACCTCCCGGTCGTTCAGGGTCACGATCCGCGCGTTGGAAAGCGCCAACGTGCCCTCGGGGATGCGCCGGGGCACTTGGAGGCGGATCGCGCTCGTGTCGGTCGTGCCCGTGGCAACGTCGTGCACGTAGAACCGCGCGCCGCTGCCGTACTCCAGCTCGTCGTTCGTGCGCCAGCTGGGGTAGAGCCCGCCTTCGGTAGTCAGACGGGTGACCGGAACCGGCGCGCCTTCCTTCGTGAGTGCCAGCGGTCCGCCGCCCGCGCCGCCAGGAGGCAGGGGCGCCCAGAAGACGTTGTCTCCCTCCTGGAACGCGACCCGATCGCCGCCCGGCGACACGACGAACTCGTCGCCGAAGGGGATCGTGGCGTGGATGCGCCGGTCCGAGCCGTCGCGTCGCACCGACATCAGCGCAGTGACGGTCTCGCCCCCGTCGGGCGCATGGAGCGTGGGGAAGTAGATGCGGCGATCCGGCCCGATCGACGCCCGCACGATCTGCCGTCGGTTGCCCAGCAGGCCCTCGACGCCTCGGGGCAACGTCATGATCCTCTCTTCGCCGCTGCCGTCCGCGGGGACGCGCCACAGCTCCCAGTACGGGTTCTGGGTGGCGGAGCGAGCGCGGGAGGCCGCACCCGAGCCCCGGGTCACCACGATCTCGGCGCCGTCGGGGCTCCACACCGGATGCGCGTACTCCGACGGCGAAGTGGTGAGCTGCTGCGGCAAGCCGCCTTCCGCCGGGACCTTCCAGACGTGGCCGCCGGTCTCGCCGTCCCACGTCGCGTAGGCGATCCAGCGTCCATCGGGAGACCAAGCCGGCGAGTACTCGAAGGGACCGTCGCCGCTGGTCAGCCGTTCGGGCCGCCCTGCCGTGGCGTCCGCATCCGCCGTCCACACCCGCCCCACCGCTTGGAAGGCGATCCGCGATCGGTCCGGCGACGCTCCGTACCAGCGCAGCATCTTCGCGTCAAACGGCGCGTCGTCGATGCGGAAGTCGGCGCGGGTCATCTCAGAGATCGTGCGTTGGACGCGTGCGCGGAAGGGCACGGTGGCGACTTCGCCCGTGGCCACGTCCAGCTTGCGGATCTTCCCGCCTTGCGTGACGACGATCTCCGAGCCGTCGGCGCTCCAGCCGTAGCCCGGCAGGATGCGGAGGGTCTTGATCCCTTCGGCGTTGTCCACCGTGATGGGGTCCATGGCGACGCGCTCCTCGCCCGTCTCCAAGTCCCGGATCCACAACGCGGTACGGGGACCGAAGGTGTGCCCCCGATAGGATATCGTGCCGCCGGCGATCCGCCTTGCGAACGCGACGTGCCGCCCATCCGGCGAGACCTCCGCCGCGTAGGCGCCGCCGCTGGACGCACGAACCTGCTGCGCCGCCGTGCCGTCGGTGACGTGGACGACTTCGCCGCTCTGCAAGTCCATGCGCCGCACCTGCCAATGGCCGGCCAGGGCGTCGCGGCCCTGCAACCCCGGCGGTCCCGTATACACGTGGAAGTAAAGGTGCCTGCCATCCTTCGACGGAGACGGCCAAGCGGCCTGCGGCTGGTCGGCCACCACCTGCACGCCCTTGCCGCCGTCCTTGTGGTACATCCAGATGCCTCCGCCTCCGCCGCCGGGCGCCAAGTTCTGGCGCCGCACGAAGATGTAGGCTCCGTCCGCCGACCACGCCGGTTCGACCGCCCGCACCATCGACTCGGTGAAGACGGCCCGAGGGTTGGCGCCGTCGGCATCCATGATCCAAAGGTTGTTCTGGCCCTCGCGGTCGCTGATGAAGGCGATCGTCGCCCCGTCCGGCGAGTAGCGGGGGTGGTAGTGGGTTGCAACGCCGGTACCGCCCGTAAGGAGCTCGGCGTCGCCGCCGCCGTCCGCCGGCACTCGGTAGACGTGGCCCAGCAGATCGAAGGCGATCCACTCGCCGTCGGGCGACACGTCGAGGGAGATCCAAGTCCCTTCCTCGGTCGTGAAGTCGATCTCCCGGGTGTCCCCCCTGGCCATTGTGACGTCCCATTCGTCCGCCTGGGCGTCGTTTTCGCTTGCGGCGTCCTGGGAGGCAACGAACGCCGGGACCGCCATGGCGAGGGAAAGGAGAAGGGCGGGACGGACGAGAGCGGAAGCGCGCATTGGGTCCTCTCGGGCAGAACAGGCATGCAACAGCGGACCGTCGAAATAGAACCCTGGGCGCTCCACGGCAAGGGCCAGCATCCGCGGCTTCGGCGGCTTCGCAAGCGAATTCGAATCGAGCCGGACTCTGGCGAAGGTTGTCAACTGCTGCGGTTCCTGCGAAGGTGATCCCGCTCGTCGGCAGGCGGGTGGAGCGAATGATCGACGAAGGAAGGAGAGATGGGGATCGACTGCGCCAGCCTCGCCACATCCTTCTTCGACTACGAGCTGCCGCCAGACCGCATCGCCGCCTATCCAGCGCCGCGACGCCGCGATTCGCGCCTGCTCGTCCTGCATCGCGCCTCGGGCCGGATCCGGCACCTGCACTTCCGCGACCTGCCGGGCTTGGTGACGCCGGGCGACCTGCTGGTCGTCAACGACACCCGCGTGTTTCCCGCCAGGCTCCTGGGCCGCAAACCCAGCGGTGCCGCCGCCGAAGTCCTCCTGCTCCGGCCTGCAACGCAGTCGGCCTCTCCGGCCACCCCTCCCGATCGCCCCCGCACATGGGAGGCCCTGGCTCGTCCGGGGACGAAGCTGAAGCCAGGACGGACCGTGGAGATCGCCCCGGAGCTGTCGGTGCGCATCCTGGACGGGTTGCCGGGCGGCGGCAGGATCGTGCGCCTCGACACGCCTCTGCCGATCGCTGAAGCTCTGTCGCGCTTCGGCCGCGTCCCTCTTCCGCCGTACCTGAGGCGCGAGGACGAGCCCCTGGACCGGGATCGGTATCAGACCGTGTACGCCCGCGAAGGCGGCTCCGTCGCCGCTCCCACCGCCGGCCTCCACTTCGACGACGAGCTGCTGGCGTCCGTGGAGGCCCAGGGCGCGTCGATCTGCGCCGTCACGCTCCACGTCGGCCCCGGCACCTTCCGCCCCGTGGAGGCGGAGAACCCTTCGGATCATCGGATGGACCGGGAGGAGTACCACGTGCCCGAGACGGCTGCCGAGGTCCACCGTCGGTGCCGCGACCGGGGCGGGCGAAGATGGGCGGTCGGCACTACCGTCGTTCGTACCCTCGAGAGCGCCTGGACACCCGACGTCGCCCAGGGTGCCGTCCGGCCCGGCGCCGGCGCCACCGACCTCTTCATCCGCCCTCCTTACGAGTTCCGCGCCGTGGACTGCCTCGTCACCAACTTTCATCTGCCGCGATCCACCCTGCTCATGCTGGTGTCGGCGTTCGGCGGCGTGGACCTCGTGCGTCGCGCCTACCGGGAGGCGGTGGACGCGGGCTACCGCTTCTACTCCTACGGCGACGCCATGGCGGTGCTCCCGTGAACCCGCCCGGCGGCCTCGACTTCGCCCTCGAAGCCGTGGACGGCCGCGCCCGCGCCGGTCGCCTGACCCTTCCCTCCGGGGTCGTCGAGACTCCCGTCTTCATGCCCGTAGGAACCGTCGGCGCCGTGCGGGGCGTCTCTCCGGAGGAACTCGAGGAGGCCGGTGCGAGCGTCGTCCTGGCCAACACCTACCACCTCCACCTGCGTCCCGGCGCCGACGTAGTGCGGCGGCTGGGCGGCATCCGCGCCTTCATGCGGTGGGACGGCCCCGTCCTCACCGACTCCGGCGGCTATCAGGTCTTCTCTCTGGCCGCCCGACGCCGGGTCACCGACGACGGCGTCGTCTTCCGCAGCCACATCGACGGGAGCAGCCACGCGTTCACGGCCGAGAGCGTCGTGGATATCCAACGCACGCTGGGCGCCGACATCGTCATGGCCTTCGACGAGTGTCCGCCGGGCGGAGCCACTCGCGCCCAAGCCGAGGAAGCATGCCGCCGAACGCTGGCATGGCTGCGCCGGTGCCGCGTCCGCTTCGAAGCCACGACCGGCGCCGCCGCCTCTCCCCAGTCCCTCTTCCCTGTGCTTCAGGGCAACGTCTACGCCGACCTTCGCGCCAGCCACGCCGAGGAGGTCGCAGCGATCGGCGAGTGGCCGGGCTTCGGGATCGGCGGTCTCTCCGTGGGCGAGGCCAAGGACGACATGTGGCGCACCCTGGACGTGCTGGACCCGATCCTCCCCCGGGACCGTCCCCGCTACCTCATGGGCGTCGGCTACCCGGAGGACCTGCTGGAGGCGATCGGCCGCGGCTGCGACATGTTCGACTGCGTCGCGCCCACCCGAAACGCTCGCCACGGCACCGTCTGGACCCTTGGCGACGGCCAGATCAACCTGAAGGGCGCTCGCTTCCGCCTCGACCGCGACCCGGTGGACCCGGAGTGCGACTGCCACGCCTGCCGTCGGTACGACCGGGCCTACCTCCGCCACCTGGTGATCTCCGGCGAGAGCCTCGCTCATCGCCTGCTGTCGATCCACAACATCCGCTTCCTGATCCGCCTCGCTAGCGAGTCCCGTTTCCGCATCCGGCAGGGAACCTTTAGCTTTTGGGCCCGATCCTGGCTGGAGCGATACCGCACCGCCCGGCTCGCCGACGATCCCTCGCAGCCTCCCAGGACCTAGCCCTTGTTCCCGACCGTTCCAGCCCCGTCCGCCGTCGTGGCCGTCGCGGGCCCGTTTCCGCCTGCCGCGCCCCAGGGCGGAGGCGGCTTCGGCGTCATCGCGATCCAGATCTTTCTCTTCATCGCGATCTTCTACTTCATCCTCATCCGGCCCCAGCGGAAGGAACGCCAGCGTCATCAGGAGATGCTCAAGAAGCTGGGCAAGGGCGACAACGTGATGACCAACGGCGGCATCTTGGGTCAGATCGTCCACGCCACGGAGCACGAGCTGACCGTCCGCACCGCCGAGAGCACCCGCGTCGTTGTGGATCGGGGACATGTGGCCCGCAAGATCGAGGACCCGGCGGAGGCCGACGCAGGCGGAGGGGGGCGGACCGGCAGGGGCCGGCGCTAGCCGCCGCCAAGCTCGGCGGGAAAGACGAACGAGGGGCGCGCCTCCATGGCCGTTCGCCGCATCGAGATGATGGGTTCCCGGGTCCTCCGAGAGGAAGCGGCCCCGGTGCAGGAGATCGACGACGAACTGCGGCGCCTCGTGCGGGACCTCCTCGACACGATGTACGACGCCGGCGGGATCGGCCTCGCGGCACCCCAGGTTGGCGTTTCGAGGCGGGTGCTGGTGGTGGACGTGCCCGGCGAAGAGGGGACCGACGCCGCGCCCCAAGTCCATACGCTGGTCAACCCCGTGGTGGCCGACGCCAGCGCCCAGACGGAACGCGAGTCCGAGGGCTGCCTGAGCATCCCCGGGATCGAGGAATCGGTGACTCGGCCGGCCCGCGTGACCGTGGAAGCCCTGGCGCCCGACGGCAAGTCCGTTCGCATCGAGGCCGACGGACTGCTGGCGCGGGTCCTGCAGCACGAGATCGACCACTTGGACGGCGTGCTGTTCGTCGACCGCCTTTCGCCGTTCAAGCGGAGGCTCGTGCTCAAGAAGTGGCGCAAGAGCAGGCAAGGCTGACGGCCGCCGGTCGGTGAGGATCCTTTTCTGGGGGACGCCCGACTTCGCGCTGCCTTCGCTGGCTGCGCTGGCGCCCGCGGGTCACGACGTGGTCGGCGTTGTCACCCGTCCCAGCCGTCCCAAGGGTCGCGGACGCAAGACCGGCCCGACGCCCGTCAAGGAGTTCGCGCAGACCCAGGGCTACCCGGTGCTCGCCCCGGAGTCGCCCCGCGACGACCTCTTCGAGGAAGCCGCCCGACGGATGCGGCCGGACGTGTCGGTGGTGGTGGCCTACGGTCGCATCCTCCCCTCCCGAGTTCTGGACCTTCCGCCGCTGGGCTCGGTCAACGTCCACGCGTCGCTGCTGCCGGCGCTCCGGGGCGCCGCGCCCGTCAACTGGGCGGTCGCCCTGGGCCACCACGAAACCGGCGTGACCATCATGCGCATGGTGAAGGAGATGGACGCGGGTCCGATCCTCGCCCAAGCGCCCACCCCCATCGGCCCGGAGGACACGGGCTCCAGCCTATCGAGCCGCCTGTCGGAGATCGGGGCGCAACTGCTCGTGAAGACGCTGGCGGAGCTTGGAGCGGGCGGGCGGGCGCGAGAGGTCGAGCAGGACCACGGAGCCGCCACCTACGCTCCCAAGGTGGACCGGAAGTCGGCGCGGATCGACTGGACGCGGAGCGCCCGCTCGGTAGCGAACCTGATCCGCGGGATGGATGCGGTCCCGGGCGCGTGGACGCTGCTGGCGAGCCAGCCGGTGAAGCTGTTTCGGCCCGTGGTGCTGGACGGCGGGAGGGACAGCGCCGGCGCGGCGACGGAGCCAGGACAGATGCTGTCGGTGGGCGGCGAGCCGGACCTTGTCGTGGCGACGGGCGGCGGCACCGTGGGAATCCGGGAGGTTCAGCCTGCGGGGAAGCGCCGCATGGCGTCGGCGGCGTGGCTTCGGGGCCGAGGCGCGTCCCAAGCCGACCGCTTCGAGTAGCGGGTTTGCTTGCGCCGGATTCGGCGTTTTCCCGACTCTACGTGATGCGGAACCTGAAGAGCGCACAAGGGTAGCAGGGCGTATCCCGCAGGCGGGAGCGCCTGCACGCACGATGCCGCCAACGCGGTAGATCACTACAGGGAGAACGCCATGACTATGGGCAAGAAGCGCCGACAGTCCAATCCTATCCGGAGGCTGCTCCGACCGTGGGATGTCCTCGCAAAGGCATCGCTCGCGACTGGGTTGGCCGTGGCAATCGCCTCGTGCAGTCCCGACACGGCCCCGGAACCGTCTCGGGCAGCTGTCGTGGAGCTGACGCCGCAATCGGCGACGATCGACGCCGTGGGCGAGAAGGCTAGCTTCCAGGCGATCGTCCGCGACCAGCACGGCGAGCCCTTCGCCGCCACCGTACTCTGGTCGGGGGACGCGGACGAAGTGTTTTCTGTAGACGCCGAAGGCAGCGTGACCGCCCTCGGCGCAGGCGTCGGCAACGTGAGGGCCACGATCGGCGGCGTGAGCACCACAGCGGTCATCCGGGTGGCCGGTGCGACCGTCGCCGGCGACCAGCACGACGGCGTTTGCGGTCGGACGCCCCAAGTCCGGGACGCGATCATGGCAGCCCTCGAGATGGAGGACTGCGGAGCCGTGACCGACGAGCAGCTCGCCACGATTTCCTTCCTTGACGTGAGCGGCCCGCGGGCCCTGGCCTCCGTCGCCCCGTGCGGGCAGCGGGAGAAGAAGCGGTACCCGACTCCCGACGAGATCGTGCGCATGGAGCACTACGAGTGCGACGGGTCGTCCGTACTGCACGGGTCCTGGGCGATGGACGGGTTCGCCGCCGCCGGTAACGACGGTTCGGTTCAGCCAGGTCCTCTCGATCCCGTCGTTACCCTCAAGGCCGACGACTTCGAGGGTCTCTCCGGCCTGGTGGTGCTCAACCTGCAGGGCAACCACTTGGTCACTCTGCCGGAAGGCGTGTTCGACGGCTTGAGTTCGCTCCAGGTGCTTCAGATGTACAGCAACCGGCTGACGGCGCTGTCCGAAGGCGTGTTCGACGACCTGACCAGCCTCCGGTGGCTCTACATGCACTCCAATCGGCTGACCAGTCTGCCGGACGGGGCCTTCGACGGCCTCTCCAGCTTGGAACGGCTGCTCATGACCAGCAACCGGATCGCAGCCTTGCCGGACAACCCGTTCGACGACCTGACCAGCCTTCAGTGGCTGTATATGAGCGGCAACGAGATCACTGAGATCCCCGAGGGTGCCTTCGACAACCTGGGCAACCTCCAGCGGCTGTACATGGGCAGGAACCGGGTCTCCGAGATCCCCGAAGGCGCCTTCGACAACCTGGGCGCCTTGCAGCGGTTGCTCCTGTACAGCAACGCCATCGCGACAGTGCCGGAGGGCGCCTTCGACAGCCTCGGCGAACTGCAGTGGCTGTTCCTGTACTTCAACGAGATCGAGGCCCTGCCGGACGGGGTGTTCGACGCGCTCGCGAACTTGCGGACGCTGGACGTGGAAGGGAACAAGATCACCTCGCTCCCTGAAGGCGTCTTCGACAACCTGTCCCGGCTCCAGGTCCTCTGGCTTAGCCGCAACGGCCTCACGTCGGTGCCCGAGGGAGCGTTCGACAGCCTTTCCCAGCTCCAGGTCCTGTACGCGCACCGCAACCGGCTGACGGTGCTTCCCGACGGCCTGTTCGAGGGAACTCGCGTCTTGCAGACGCTGGTCCTCGCTAACAACCCGGGTACCCCGTTCCCGTTCGTGCTCGAGCTGCAACGCACCGACAACGACGACGCCTTGGCGCCTGGGCCGGCAACCGTGTCGATCAATGTGGCGCTCGGTGCGCCTTTCCCCATGAAGATCGGGCTGGCCACGAGCGGAGCCGAGGCTTCGGAGTACTGGCTTTCGATCGGGGCCGGAGAAACGCAAAGTTCGGAGACCCAGGTGTTTAAGCCCAAGGGCTCGGGCTTCGCATCTTCGGTCAGGACCGCCAGCGTGCCGGATCCGGGGCTGGCGGGCATCTTTGTCGGCATCAAGGTCCTCGCCAGCGACCCCCTCGTGCTTGCCAATCCGCCGAAGATTCGGGTCGAGACGCCCGTGGTTTACTTGAACCAAGCCGCGCAGAACCAGGACGGCACCGTACCCCTCATCGCCGGACGGCAGGCGATCCTGCGGGTATTCGGCACGAGCGACGACGTCAACAACTTGCGGCCTGCGGCCAAGGCGATCTTCTACCGCGGGGGCGAGATGGTCCACTCCGTCGACCTGGACGCACCGCCAAACGGGATCCCGACGGAGGTGGACGAGAGCCGGCTGACTCGTTCGTTCAACGCCATGGTTCCCGGCGAGGTCCTGATGCCGGGCACCGAGCTGGTCGTCGAGCTGGACACGGAAGGGACGTTGCCATTGGCGTTCGGCAGCGTCACGCGCGTCCCTGAAGTAGGCGCGATGCCGTTGAACGTGATCGAGGTTCCGCCTCTCAACGTCACCATCGTGCCGATCCATTACGCCTGGGATCCCAACGCGGTCTTCAACGACGGGGTAATGGAAGTTTCCCGGAACTTGGTCGAGACGATGCCGGAGGATTTGCTGTACCCGACTCGCACCGTGCTGCCGGTCCGTGAGCTGAACCTTACGCTGCGCGAGCCCTACTACACGTGGGCCGACACGATGCAGGGCGCAGGCTTCACGCTGCTCGGGGAGGTGGAGCTTCTTCGCCACCTCGAAGCCGTGGGCACTGCGGAGTACTACCACGGCCTCTTCGCGTGGCCTCGGTACAGCACTTGGCAATCCTGGGGGTTTGGGGGGGTAGCGGCGGACATTCCCTCGTACACCGCCATGACGCTTTCCCATCTGGGCGAAGGTTCGGTCTACGGAGGTCTCGCTTCGACCTTCGCTCATGAGCTGGGCCACAACCTCAACCTTCGTCACGCGCCTTGCGGCGGCGCCGGCGGACCAGACCCCGACTACCCCTACCTCTTGGCATCGATCGGTACCTGGGGATACGACTTCGGCATGACGGGACAGTCGGGCACGCTGGTGGATCCGCTGGTGTCCAAGGACCACATGTCGTACTGCAGCCCGGCGTGGACGAGCGACTACTACTTCGCCAAGTCCCTGATATTCCGGGCGACGTACGGCTGGCCCGCCGCGGACGCGCAGGCACGACGGGGATCAGCGCGGCGGACCCTTCTGCTTTCGGGCGGCGTCCACGACGGAACGATGCAACTGGGCCCGGCGTTCGTGTGGCGGGCGCAGCCCAAGCTTCCGCAACGAGGCGGGAGGTACAGCGTGACGGGCTTCGACGCTTCCGGACGGGAGCTCTTCTCCCTGTCCTTCGAGCCAGGGGCGCCCAACGACCTAGGCGGACAGAGCTTCCTCTTCGCGGTGCCGTATCGGCCCGAGTGGGACCAGTCGCTCGAGCGGATCGTGTTGCGCGGACCCGAAGGGTTCGTCGAGATCGACCGCCCGACGATCGACCAGACGGCAGTCGTCACCGACCGAGCCTCTGGGCGGATCCGCAGCATCGTGCCCAACTGGACCGGAGACGTGCCTGCAGCGATGGGTCGGGCCGCCCAGTTCCGGGTGGTCCGGGGGTTGCAGGGGATGGAGCTGCGGTAGGATCGGACTCGCGGCAGGAGCCAGCCCGGTGCCGGGGCGGCAGACCCCGCCCCGGCACCGGGCCGACCTCGACCGCGAAGACGCCCATCGGAAGCGGCCCGCGGTCCAGTGCGCCTAGCTGGCCGACATCGGTCGCCGGGCCGTGCGCTGGCGGCGGCGATCCTGCAAGAAGTGGAGTCGGGGCGGCGCTTGGACGTGGCGTGGGAAACCTCTGGCGCCCCCGCCACCCCAGACCGGGCCTGGATCCGCTCGCTGACGTTTGGCACCGTCCGCTTGCGGGGCCGGCTCGACCACCTCCTGACGACGGCTGATACCGAGCCGAAGGCGAAAACGGGCGCGAGTGGGAATCGGGGAGGTTCAGCCGGCGGGGAAGCGCCGCATGGCATCGGCGGCGTGGCTTCGGGGCCGGGGCGCGGCTCGAGCCGACCGCTTCAAGTAGCGGGTTTGTTTGCGCTGGGCGCGGCTTCCCGACTACTCTTGGGGCGTATGTGTCAAGGTGAGAGCGCCTGCACGCACGATGCCGCCAACGCGGTAGATCACTATAGGGAGAACGCCATGACTATGGGCAAGAAGCGCCGACAGTCCAATCCTATCCGGAGGCTGCTCCGACCGTGGGATGTCCTCGCAAAGGCATCGCTCGCGACTGGGTTGGCCGTGGCAATCGCCTCGTGCAGTCCCGACACGGCCCCGGAACTGTCTCGGGCAGCTGTCGTGGAACTGACGCCGCAATCGGCGACGATATCCGCCGTGGGCGAGACGGCTAGGTTCCGGGCCATCGTCCGCGACCAGCACGGCGAGCCCTTCGCCGGCCCCGTAGTCTGGTCGGGGGACGAGCACGAAGTGTTTTCTGTGGACGCTGACGGCAACGCGACCGCCCTCGGCGCAGGCGTCGGCAACGTGAGGGCCACGGTCGGCGGCGTGAGCGCCACGGCCGTCATCCGGGTGGCCGGCGCGATTGCCGCCGGCGACCAGCACGGCGGCGTATGCGGTCGGACGCCCCAAGTCCGGGACGCGATCATGGCAGACCTCGGGATGGAGGACTGCGGGGCCGTCACCGACGAGCAGCTCGCCACGATTTCCTACCTTGACCTGAGCGGCCCGCGGGTCCTGGCCTCCGTCGCCCCGTGCGGGCAGCGAGAGAAGAAGCGGTACCCGACTCCCGACGAGATCGTGCGCATGGAGCACTACAAGTGCGACGGGTCGTCCGTACTGGACGGGTTCGCCGCCGTTGGGAACGACGGTTCGGTTCAGCCAGGTCCTCTCGACCCCGTCGTCACCCTCAAGGCCGACGACTTCAAGGGTCTCTCCGGCTTGGGGATACTCGACCTGCAACGCAACCACTTGGTCACTCTGCCGGAAGGCGTGTTCGACGGCTTGAGTTCGCTCCAGCTGCTTCGGATGAACAGCAACCGGCTGACGACGCTGCCCGAAGGCGTGTTCGACGACCTGACCAGCCTCCAGTATCTCGAAATGCAGTCCAATCGGCTGACCAGCCTGCCGGACGGCGTCTTCGACGACCTGGGCACCCTCACCGGCTTGTTCCTGTACCGCAACGCCATCGCGACAGTGCCGGATGGCGCCTTCGACAGCCTCGGCGAACTGCAGTTGCTGTTCCTGTCCTCCAACAACATCGAGGCTCTGCCGGACGGGGTGTTCGACTCGCTCGCAAACTTGGAGGACTTGGACCTGGAAACGAACAAGATCACCTCGCTCCCTGAAGGAGTATTCGACAGCCTCGGCGAACTGCAGTTGCTGTACCTGCAATCCAACGAGATCGAGGCTCTGCCGGACGGGGTGTTCGACTCGCTCGCAAACTTGGAGACGCTGTACCTGTACTACAACGAGATCGAGGCTCTGCCGGACGGAGTGTTCGACTCGCTCGCAAACTTGGAGGACTTGGACCTGGAAACGAACAAGATCACCTCGCTCCCTGAAGGAGTATTCGACAACTTGTCAGGGCTCGAGACCCTCTGGCTTAACGGCAATCGGCTGACCAGCCTCCCTGAAGGAGTATTCGACGGCCTCTCCCGGCTCCGGCGCCTGTTCATGCATAGGAACCCCGGGTCCCCGTTCCCGTTCGTACTGGAGCTACAACGCACCGACAACGACGATGCCTTGGCACCTGGACCGGCAACCGTGTCGATCAGCGTGGCGCTCGGTGCGCCTTTACCCATGGAGATCGGGCTCGCCACAAGCGGAGCCGACGCTCCAGAGTACTGGCTCGCGATCGGAGTCGGAGAGACGCGAAGCTCGGAGATCCAGGTGCATAAGCCCAACGGCTCGGGTTCCGCGTTTTCGGTCAGGACCACCAGGGTGCCGAAACTGCCCGAGTGCGACTGGGAGGAGGGGTGCTATGTCGGCATCACGGTGCTCGCCAGCGACCCCCTCGTGCTCGCCAATCCGCGGCAGATTCGAGTCAAGACGCCCGTGGTCTACTTGAACCAAGCCGCGCAGAACCAGGACGGCACAGTGCCCCTCATCGCCGGGCGACAGGCGATCCTGCGGGTATTCGCCACGAGCGACGACGTCAACAACTTGCAACCCACGGCCAAGGCGATGTTCTACCGCGGGGGCGAGATGGTCCACTCCGTCGACCTGGACGCACCGCCAAACGGGATCCCGACCGAGGTGGACGAGAGCCGGCTGACTCGCTCGTTCAACGCCATGGTTCCCGGCGAGGTGCTGATGCCGGGCACCCGACTGGTTGTCGACCTGGACACGGAAGGCACGCTGCCGCTGGTGTCCGGCAGCGTCACGCGCGTCCCTGAAGCAGGCACGATGCCGTTGAACGTGATCGAGGTTCCGCCTTTCAACATCACCATCGTGCCGATCCATTACGCCTGGGATCGCAACGCGGTCTCCAACGACGGGGTCTTGGAGGTTTCCCGGAACTTGGCCGAGACGATGCCGGAGGATTTGCTGTACGCGACTCGCACCGTGCTGCCGGTCCGCGAGCTGAACCTCACGCTGCGCGAGCCCTACTACACGTGGGCCGACACGATGCCGGGCTCAGGCGACAGGCTGCTCGAGGAGGTGGAGCTTCTTCGCCACCTCGAAGCCGCGGGCACTGCGGAGTACTACCACGGCCTCTTGGCGTGGCCTCGGTACAGCACTTGGCAGTCATGGGGGTTTTGGGGGATCGCGGCGGACATTCCCTCGTTCACCGCCCTGACGCTTTCCCATCTAGGTGACGGTTCGGTCTTCGGAGGTCTCGCTTCGACCTTCGCTCATGAGCTGGGCCACAACCTCAGCCTTTGGCACGCGCCTTGCGGCGGCGCTGGCGGACCAGACCCCGACTACCCCTACCCCGAGGCATCGATCGGTACCTGGGGATACGACTTCGGCATGACGGGACAGTCGGGCACGCTGGTGAATCCGATGGAGTCCAGGGACCACATGTCGTACTGCGGCCCGGAGTGGGTGAGCGACTACTACTTCGCCAAGTCCCTGATTCACCGGGCGACGTACGGCTGGCCCGCCGCGCAGATGCGACGTGGACCGGCACGGCGGACCCTTCTGCTTTCGGGCGGCGTCCACGACGGAACGATTCGGCTGGGCTCAGCGTTCGTGTGGCGGGCGCAGCCCAAGCTTCCGCAAAGGGGCGGGAGGTACAGCGTGACGGGCTTCGACACTTCCGGACGGGAGCTCTTCTCCCTGTCCTTCGAGCCAGGGGCGCCCAACGACCTAGGCGGACAGAGCTTCCTCTTCGCGGTGCCGTATCGGCCCGAGTGGGACCAGTCGCTCGAGCGGATCGTGTTGCGCGGACCCGAAGGGTTCGTTGAGATCGACCGCCCGACGATCGACCAGACGGCGGTCGTCGCCGACCGAGCCTCCGGGCGGATCCGCAGCATCGTGCCCAACTGGAGCGGAGACGTGCCTGCAGCGATGGGTCGGGCCGCCCAGTTCCGGGTGGTCCGGGGGTTGCAGGGGATGGAGCTGCGGTAGGATCGGACTCGCGGCAGGAGCCGGCCCGGTGCCGGGGCGGCAGACCCCGCCCCGGCACCGGGCCGGCAACACTCGACGGCGCGGCGGGCCTCCCCTGCCCCGACTGCATGTCGTCGCGGGCGACGACGAGATCGTCGCCCGCGACTTCCAGGCGCGGCTGCTCTCCGCGCTGGAGGCGGGCGGGTCCTCGCTGGCCGTCCACCTGCGAGCGCGCCGGACTCCTGCCCGCCAGCTGCACGAAGTCGCGGAGCGGTTGGTGCACGCAGCCGGCCTCCACGGCGCACATGCGCTCGTGAACGACCGCTTGGACGTGGCGCTGGCGGTGGGAGCGAGCGGCGTCCACCTGCGCGAGGACTCGATTCCGCCTGCCGACGCCCGGCGTCTCTGGGAGGCCCGGCGGCCCGGCGATGGTCGAGAGTTCGGCGGCGGCCTGGTCGGTCGGTCGATCCACTCGCCCGGCCAAGTCGCGGAGTTCCCCGCTGGAGCGGTGGACTACTTCTTTCTGGGCGCCGTGTACGCCACCGCGTCGCACCCAGGCCGCCCACCCTTGGGGCTCGACGCCGTGGCTGCCGCCGCAGATCGCGCCCCTGTGGCCGTCGTGGCGATCGGGGGGATCACGCCGGAGCGCGTGGCGCCGGTCTGCGCCGCCGGCGCCTACGGCGTCGCCGTGGCCAGCGGAGTGTGGGGCGTCCGCGATCCGGCGGAAGCCGTGGGCCGCTACCTCGACGCCCTCCCCGACCCTTGAACGAGCTCGTTCCCAGGGCAACCTTGGAAACCATGTCCTCCAACAACGCACCCGGGGCAGGTGCCGACGGGACCCAATCCCGCGGCGGCCCGCCGAACGGGGCCGTCTCCATCGTCCTGAACGGCGAACCTCGTTCCGTGGACGCCGGGCTGACCGTTGCGTCGCTCCTTCGACAGCTGGCGTTGCGCTCCGGAACGGTGGTCGTGGAGCGCAACCGGAAGATCTTGGCCCGCGACGCGCTGGAAGACGTGTCGGTGAAGGAAGGCGACCGGATCGAGATCGTCCATTTCGTGGGAGGCGGGTGAGATGGAGACCAGAGCGCTGGCGGCGGACCCCCTTGAGATCGGCGGTCGGTCGTTCGCATCCCGGCTGATCGTCGGCACCGGCAAGTACCGCAGCAACCGGGAGATGCTTGACGCGATCCGGGCCAGCGGAGCGGAGATGGTCACGGTGGCCGTGCGCCGAGTCGACCTCGACCGCAACCGCGAAGAAGGAATCGTCCACCACCTCGACCCGGACGAGTTCTTCCTCCTCCCCAACACCGCCGGTTGCTACACCGCCGCCGACGCGGTGCGCTACGCCCGCTTGGGGCGGGCCGCCGGGATCTCCGAGTGGGTGAAGCTGGAGGTGATCGGCGACGAATCCACGCTTCTCCCCGACGTGGCGGCAACGTTGGACGCCGCCGCCGAACTGGTGGCGGAGGGCTTCAAGGTGATGGCCTACACCAACGACGACTTGGTGACCGCCCTGCGGCTGGAGGACGCGGGATGCGTCGCAGTGATGCCCCTGGCCAGCCCCATCGGAAGCGGCTTGGGCGTGGTGAACCCGTTCTACGTCCGCGAGATCAAGCGCCGCCTCTCGGTTCCCGTGATCGTGGACGCCGGAGTGGGGACCGCCTCCGACGCCTGCGTGACGATGGAGCAGGGAGTGGACGGAGTGCTCATGAACACAGCGATCGCCGCCGCAGACGACCCGGCAACGATGGCCGCCGCCATGAAGCTGGCTGTTCGGGCGGGGCGGGCGGCCTACTTGGCGGGGAGGATGCCCGCTCGCGAGATCGCCGTGCCGTCGTCGCCGTCGGTGGGCATGCTCCACCGGCGCTGACCCGGCCATCGCACGCGCTCCCTTGGGCCGCGGCCCAGTGCGCCTAGCTGGCGGAGGTCGGTCGCCGGGCCGTGTGCTGGCGGCGTCGATCCTGCAGGAAGTGGAGTCGGGGCGGCGCTTGGACGTGGCGTGGGAAGCCTCTGGCGCCCCCGCCGCCCCGGACCGGGCCTGGATCCGCTCGCTGACCTTTGGAACCGTCCGCTTGCGAGGCCGGCTCGACCACCTCCTGACGACGGTCGGGGGACGAACGCCCGCGGAGCTGGACTCGCCCGTGCGCACGGCGCTCCGCATGGGCGCCTACCAGATCCTGGAGATGGGCAGCGTCCCCGGCTACGCCGCCGTGTCCCAGTCAGTGGAGCAGGTCAAGGCGACGCGATCCCGGGCAGCGGCGGGGCTCGTCAACGCCGTGCTGAGGAAGCTCGTTGCGATGGCGCCGGCCCCGTCATCCGGGGCGTCCCCCGGAGTGCCCCCCGCCGGTTGGGGGTTTCCGGACCCCGCCGAGGACATGGAGGGCTACTTGGCGACGTGGGGGTCGCACCCCTGCTGGCTGATACGCCGCTGGATCGGCCGGTTCGGGGACGCCGGCGCCCGACGGCTGGTGGAGGCGAACAACCGGGAGCCCGCCACCTACCTGCGACCCGTCGGGATCGGCTCTTCCGACGCCGCCCAAGCGCTGGCCGCGGCAGGGCTCCTCCACCGAGCCGAAGGCGAAGGCGAAAAGGGCGGAAGCGGCTCCGGCGAGCCCGACCGCCGGTCCCGCAGGCACGTCGGTCGCTGTCTCCGTCTTCGGCGCGGCGTGGACCCCGCCGCTGCCCTGCAAGTCGTCCCCGGCGTGATCCAGGACCCGGCCGCGTCGCTCGTCGCGGACTACGCGGCGCCGTCGCCCGGGTCGCTGGTCGCGGACCTGTGCGCGGCGCCGGGGGGCAAGGCCCTGGCCCTGAGCGCGGAGGCCGGAGTGGTGGTTGCGGCGGACGTTCGGCCGCGCCGCCTGCAACGGGTTGTGGAGGGCGCACACCGCCTGAACGCCCGGGTCTGGCCCGTCGCTGCCGACGCCCGCTTCCCCCCGCTACGTGGTGCGGCGACGGTCCTGGCGGATGCGCCCTGCACGGGCACCGGCACCTTCCGGCGACGCCCCGACGGCCGGTGGCGGACGAAAGAAGCCGACATCGCGCGCCTAGCCGCAGTCCAGAGGCGAATCCTCGAAGGCGCCGCCTCCGTGGTTCCCCTGGGGGGAGTGCTGGTTTACGCTACATGTACCCTCGAACCAGAGGAGAACTGGGGTCAGGTGAGAGCGTTTCTGAAGCGTCGTCCCGACTTTCGCATGGAACCCGGCCCCGCCCCGGCGCAGTTCCTCGACGAACGGGGCTGCTTGGTGGTCCTGCCCCACGAGACCGGCCCCGCCGGGAACGACGGCCGAGAGGACGTGGGACGGCTGGCGGGCCCAAGCTTCGACGGCGCCTTCAGCGCACGCATGAGGAGGGCCCGCGCATGAGGAGGACCCGCACCTAATGGACCTGGGGAGCTCGATCCGCCGGCGGAGACGGCCGCCCCGCTCGAAGGGGCGAGCCAAGACCAAGGCCAAGACCAAGACCAAGGCCAAGAGGCCCAAGCCCAAACCCAAGCCCAAGCGCCGCCGGGCACCGATCTTCGCGCGTCGCGCGAAGAAGAAGCGCAGCCGCTCCGGCGGCCGCTGGCCCAGGAAGTTGGTTCTCGCGCTGGTTGTGGTCGCGGTCGGCACAGGCGGCGGCTACTTGACCGCCACCAAGGTGCTCTTCCCGCTACCCGAACTCCCCACGGACCTGCAGGACGTCCCCGACCTGCGGGGAGTCCCCTTGCAGAGCGCCCTGGCGGTCTTGGCGGACTCGGGCTTGGTCGTGGAGAGGATCGACTCCCTTCGCCATCCGACGATCCCAGCGGGCGTGGTCGTCGGGCAGAGCCCGCTGCCGGGTCCGACGGCCCTTCCCGGCGCGGCGCTCAGGATCGCCGTCTCGGTGGGACCCGAGATCCGGCTGGTCCCCGACGTGCGGACGTGGCAGGAAGACCGCGCGGCGGCGCTGATGACGGAATCGGGCTTCAATGTTCAGGTGGACACCGTCGAGTCCACTCTGCCGGCGGGCCAGATCGTCCGCACGGAGCCCGTGTCCGACGTGCAGATCCCGGTGCCGTCGGACGTGCTCCTTCTGGTGAGCCTGGGTCCGCCCACCTTCCCCTTGCCGGACCTGGAAGGCCTCGCCGAGCTGGAGGCGCGCTGGCGGCTCCGCGTCCTGGGCCTTCGCATCGCCGACGTGGATCGGCGCTTCAGCCTCCTGAACGTGTCTGCGGTCTTCGGCCAGTCGCCGGACCCGGGCGACCCGGTGCAAAGAGGCGACTCGGTCCGCCTGGTGGTGGGCCGGGAGATCCCGGGGCTCGTCGGCAGCGCGCTGCGGGACCCGCCGCCCCCCGATTCCGGCAGCTCTGCGCGGAGGAACGAGGACGCCGGTGGCCGTTAGCACGAGGGCCGGAGCGATCCGCAGGCCCTACATCGTCGCGCTTCTCGTCGTGGCGGTCGCTGTTGCAGCGGGGTGGCTCTCTCGAGGGCGGATCCAACCCGTCGCCGCCGGCTATCCGGCCCCCGACTTCGAGGCGACCGACGAGCACGGACGTCTGGTCACCCTGGCGGACTACGAAGGCAAGGCCCTCCTGCTCAACGTGTGGGCGACCTGGTGCGGTCCCTGCAAGGAGGAGATGCCCTCCATGCAGCGCCTCTACGACCAGTTCTCCCGCGACGACTTCGAGATCGCGGCCGTCAGCGTCGACGTGGCGTTGGGCGGGTTCGACCTGCTGGGCAACCCGGGCGGCGACCCGGTGGCGTTCGCCCGCGAACTGGGCTTGACGTTCCCCGTGCTCCGGGACCCGTCTGGAACGATTCAGAAGACCTACCTGACGACCGGCGTCCCGGAGTCCTTCCTGATCGGCCCCCGGGGGATGATCTGGAAGAAGGTTGCCGGGGCCACGGCGTGGGACTCGGAGGCGGCCGTCGCGCAGGTGCGCCGTCTGGTCGACGAACCCAACGGAGGCAGATAGCCCGTGTCGCTGCCGGGGATCCTGGTGCGCAACTGGCGTCTCAAGTCGATCTCGCTGGCGCTGGCCACGCTGCTCTGGGTGACGATGCAGCTGCGCGACGAGGCCGACACCGGTCGCCGGGACCTGCCCGACGTGGAAGTGCGAGTGGAAAACGAGGACTCGACGTGGAGGGCCTTCGGCCAGCCGGCGCCGGCGACGGTCAGCATCGGGGTCCAAGGAACGTTCGGCGACCTCCTTCGAGCAGCGTTGGCCCGTCCCGTCGTCGTGATCCCGGTGGACTCGGTTCCGGGGGAGGACTCGGTCTTCCAGCTGGAGCCGGATTGGGTCCAGAACCTGGACCAGGACCGGGTCGCCATCGACGGCTTCAACCCCAGCACGGTTCGGCTGCGCTTCGAGCGGAACACGTCGGAGCCCGTCCCGGTGTCGTACCGAACGATCGGCGCGGTGCCCGACTCCCTGGCGATGACCGGTGAACTGCAGGTCAACCCCCTCTTTGCCCAGGTGGAGGGACCGCCGTCGCTGGTGGACGGAATGGAGACGGTCTTTCTGGAGCCCTTCGACTTGGGCGCCCTGACCGGGCCGGGGAGGTTCGACGTGGCGATGGACACGGCGGGGTTGGGGGACGTTTCCGTCCGCCCACCCACCGCGGTGCTCACCGTGAACGTGGCCACGAGAGGGCGCCGGGAGCTGGCGCCGCTGCCGGTGGAGCTGCCGACGGGTGCGGGAGAGTTGGAGGCGACGCCGGCGTCGGTCGTCGTGATCCTTAACGGGGCGGAACCGCTTCTGGCCGAGGCCGACACGACGGCGTTGCGGGTGCTGGCCGTGATGGACGCGGAGACGGTAGGCAACCGTCTGGACGAGGCGGCGGAGGTACGGGCCCAGCTGGTCGTGGAGGGCGTCTCGCCGGATTCGTGGCTGGAGTGGACGATCGAAGTCGATTCTGTGACGGTGCGTCGCAGGTGAGGGCGCCGCGGTCGGAGGGCGCATGATCGGACCGGTGCTGGGGATCGAGACGACTTGCGACGAGACCTCGGCGGCGGTTCTCGACAGCCGCGGCGCGATCGCCAGTCTGGTGATCCACTCGCAGGATGTGCACCGGCTGCACGGCGGCGTCGTGCCCGAACTCGCCGCCCGGGACCACCTGAGGCGGATCGAGCCGGTGGTCGACGCGGCCCTCCGCGAGGCGGAGATCGATCGGCTCGACTTGCAGGCCGTGGCGGTGGCGGCGGGGCCTGGCCTCGTCGGCGCCCTGTTGGTGGGCGTCGCGTGGTCCCGGGCGACCGCCTACGCCCTGGACGTGCCGCTCGTGCCGGTCCACCACATGGAGGGGCACCTCTTCGGCCCGGTGCTGGAGAACCCGGACGCCGTGCCGCCGTTCGTCGCCCTCCTCGTGTCGGGAGGCCACACGATGCTGACGTGGGTCCCGGAGTGGGGCCGATACTTCCTGCTGGGCCAGACCCGGGACGACGCCGCCGGCGAAGCCTTCGACAAGGTGGGCAAGCTGCTGGGCCTCTCCTATCCGGGCGGGCCGGCGGTCGAGGCGGCCGCGGCTGGCGGCGATCCCCGGCGGTACGCCTTCCCCAGGCCTCTTGCGGCCGCGTCGGGCAAGCCGGGGGCACCGGGCCGCTTCGACTTCTCCTTCTCGGGACTCAAGACGGCGGTGGTTCGGGCCGTGAACCGGCTGGAGGGGGACGCCGCACCGACGGACAACTCCGCCGGCTTGTCCGGCGAGCGAGCCCACATGGCAGCGTCCTTCCAAGAAGCCGCGGTCGACGTGCTGGCCCGCAAGACTCTGGACGCCGTGGACGCGGTGGGGTGCCGGCGCGTCCTGATCGGCGGCGGCGTGTCGGCCAACCGCGCCATCAGAGCCCGCATCCTGGACGGCCTTGGTCCTCGCGGCCGACTCTTCGCAGGGTCGCCTCGCGTGTCGATGGACAACGGCGCCATGATCGCGCGCGCCGGTCAGTTTCGTCTCGAACTGGGCGATTTCGGAGGGATGAACGAAGCGGCGGCCAGCGCGCCCCTGCCGGGGATGGTTCCCTGGGAGCCCTCTCCACGGCCAAATTGAACTCCTTCCCCAGGGACTTCCCGACTTTCCCGCA
Source organism: Longimicrobiales bacterium (assembly GCA_958296005.1). Taxonomy (GTDB): domain Bacteria; phylum Gemmatimonadota; class Gemmatimonadetes; order Longimicrobiales; family Gaopeijiaceae; genus CATQHQ01. Next base: position 7,529 of record CATQHQ010000002.1, on the reverse strand, counting down.
CCCCCAGGCAGACAGCCATGCATCCGATCCTGTTCCGCCTTCCAGAGTGGCTCCCAGCTATCGGCGGGGCGCCCATCACCTCCTTCGGCGTGATGATGCTGCTCTCGTTCCTCACCGCGGGATGGGTTCTCCGTGCCGAGATGGACCGCATGGGCGAGGACGCAGACCGGGCGTGGGACATCCTCTTCATGGCGGTGGTCGGGGGCGTCGTTGGCGCCAAGGTCTACTACGTGCTGCTCAACTACTCGCGCCTCGTCGCCGACCCGATGGGGATGATCTTCTCCCGGGGCGGGATGGTGTGGTACGGCGGCTTCCTGCTGGCGACGGCCCTCGTGGTGCTGAAGGTCCGGCGCCTCGGGCTCCCTCTCGGCAAGGTCGCCGACGGCACGGCCCTGGCGCTGCCCCTGGCGTACGCCGTGGGGCGGATCGGCTGCTTCCTGGTAGGCGACGACTACGGCCGTCCGACGGACTCCTGGGTGGGGATCGCGTTCCCGGAAGGCAGCCCTCCCACCCGCGCCGGGGTGCTGGAAGCCCAGTTCGGGGTCGCCGTGGACCCGGCGCTGATCGCGAAGTACGGCGAGGTCCTTCCCGTCCACCCCACCCAGCTGTACGAGGCGGGAATCTCGATCCTGATCTTCCTGATCCTCTTCCGGCTCCGAACCCACTCCCACAAGACGGGGTGGCTCTTCACGACGTGGATGGCGATGGCCGGCGCCGAGCGGTTCCTGGTGGAGTTCTTCCGCGCCAAGGACGACCGGTTCTTCGGCGTGCTCACCGTCGCCCAGCTGATCTCTCTGGCCCTGATCGTCGTGGGCGTGGCGTGGGCGGCTGCGATGCGAAAGGACGCGACCGGCCCGAAGAAGGGAAGCTCCGGCCCGCCGAAGAAGGGCGGAGCCGCCAGAAGAAAGAGGAGGGGCGCCGCCCGAGGGTGACCGTCCTCCACCTCTCGGACATCCACTTCGGCAAGCCGCACCGGCCGGCGGTCTCGGATGCCCTCTTGCGGTTGGCCGACGACGTTCAGCCGACCGCCGTCGTAGTCTCGGGCGACTTGACCCAGCGCGCGAAGGCGAAGGAGTACAGGGCGGCGGCGGCGTTCCTCTCTCGGCTGCCCCCGGTGCCGCTGGTGGTCGTCCCAGGCAACCACGACGTGCCTCTCTACCGCTTCTGGGAGCGGCTCGCCACGCCGTACGGGAAGTATCGCCGTCACATCTCCCAGACGCTGGATTCGGTGCTGGACGTCGACGTCGCGGGCGGCGTCCGCTTCGTGGCACTGAACTCGACCGCGCCGCGGACGGCGATCGTCAACGGTCGGCTCTCGAGCCGCCAGCTGCGCTTCGCGGCAGGCGCCTTCGCCTCCACGCCCCCCGGCGCGCGTCGGGTTCTCGTCCTGCACCACAACCTTCTGGACCCGGAAGACGGCGAGCCCGGCCCTCCGCCCCTCCGCGGCGCCGCCCAAGTGTTGGAGCGCCTTGGCGAGTGGGGCGTGGACGTGGTCCTCTCCGGCCATATCCACCGGGCATGGCCGACCTCTCGCCGGGGCACGTCGCTGGTCCACGCAGGCACGGCTTCGTCGAGCCGCGGCCGCGGCCCGGAGCGCGGACTGAACTCCGTAAACCTGGTGCGCGTTCAGCCGTCCGAAACATCTGTTGTCGCTTATCTTTACTCAGAGGACGCCGGGCGCTTCCTGCCGGGCAAGAGGGCGGCCCGCGCCTGGGACGGGCCCGGGCAGAAGGGAGAGGCCGCCGGTGGATCGGGTCCGCAACTCTAGACCCAGAGTTGGGCCTAGACCGACAACGAGACCAACCGTTCGCGCCCAGCTCTGCACGTTGGGGCCGGCGGCCGTCGTGCTCGTGGGCTGGTTGGGCTGGGGTGCCGTCCTCCCCGCGGCAGGTCAAGCGGCGCGCGACCCGCTCCTCTCCGGCGGCGAACTCGACGAAGGTGCTCGTCACGAGGTCGTCTCCGTGTCGTTCATCGGGAACCAAGCGTTTACGGATCAGGAGCTTCGGCGCGCGATCGCCACCCGCGCCTCGTCCTGCCCTTTCGTCCTGGCGGTCACCACATGCGCCCTCGGGGTCGACTGGGGCCGGGACCGCGCATACTACATCCCCCGGGTCGTGGAAGAGGACGTGGAGCGGCTGCAAGTCCTTCTCTACCCGGCCAACGGCTTCCGGCACGCTTCGGTGGAGTCCAGAGTCGATCCCGTGGACGGCGGCGTCGCGGTAGAGTTCGTCATCGACGAGGGAGAGCCCTATCGCGTTGGCTCCGTCAACTTCGCCGGCGACTCCCTGCCGCCGGAGCTGAGAATCGAAGAAGATCTTCCGATCGCCGCCGGCGACCCCCTCAGCGACCTCTACATCCAGGAAGCCAGAGACACGATCCAGATGCGGCTGCGGAACGCCGGCTACGCCTGGGCGGAGGTCTTCCGCCGTCACCTCCGCCCGCCGGGCGCGGACACCGCCACCGTGACCTACCAGATCGAACGCGGTCCTCTCGCGTCGGTGGGCACGGTCCGGGTCGTGGGCAACCAGCTGCTCGGCGACGATGCGATCCTCGACCGCCTGCCGTTTCGCGAAGGCAACCGCTTCAGCGAGCGACAGATCCAGGAAGCCCAGCGCAGCCTCCACGAGCTGGAGATCGTGGCCAGAGCTTCGGTCCGCCGGGATTCGGCGGAGGTCGCGCCGGACTCGGTAGTGCATGTCGTCGTGGAGGTACGCGAGGGAGACGCCCACAGGGTCCGGGCGGGGGGCGGGCTCAACAGCGCAGAGTGCATCAACGTGGAGGGGCGCTGGGCGAGCCGGAACTTCCTCGGCGGCGGCCGCACCCTCCAGCTCCGGGGCCGGCTCTCCAACCTGCTGGCGTCCCGCCTCCAGTCCACCTTCCTCTGCTCGCAGGCGGGGACCGGCGATTTCGGCCGGCTCAACGGGGTCGTCGCCGTGGACTTCGCCGAGCCGACGTTCCTCTCTCGTCGAGCCAGCCTCCTGGCCAGCGTCTTCCTCGAACGCCAGTCCCAGAGGCACGCCTTCGTCCGCGACGCGTTCGGCCTGGAGCTGGGCCTGAACCGCAGCACCGGATCGAACGCCTTCGTCAGCCTGCGCCTTCGACCGGAACTCAGCCGGCTCGACGCCGCCGAGGTGACTCTTTGCGCAACCTTCCTCGCCTGCTCCCCCGCGGACATCCAGGCGTTGGCGAGCAACAACTGGCTGTCTCCCGTCGCTCTCTCCTTCAGCCAGGACGCCACCGACGGCCTCTTCAGCCCCCGGCGCGGGTTCAGGGCCACGTTGGACTTGGAGTACGCGGGACGGCTCACCGGCTCCGACTACATCTACTTCCGCGCCCTGGCGGACGGCAGCCTCTACCGCGAGATCGACCGGGCGACGGTGTTGGCGCTCCGGTTTCGGGCAGGCGCGATCACCGCCGGCAACTTTGCGCAGCCGCTCACCCGCTCGGGTGGGGCGCCGGGCGTGGTGCCTTCCCAGAAGCGCTTCTACGGCGGCGGCGCCGGCAGCGTGCGAGGGTTCGCCCAGAGCACGCTGGGGCCGAGGAGCCTCTCGATCGGCGTAGAGGAGCTGCTGCGCCGGCGGGCGTCCGGGGGCGGTCCAACCTGCGAGCCGCAGGCCGTAAGGGACCTGACGTGCGACGGGTCCTCGCTGGTGGGTACCGACCTGTATCAGCTGCGGCCCGTGGGGGGGCTGGGGACCCTGGAGGCCAGCGCCGAACTTCGCTTCGACTTCTCCGGGGGACTCTTCGGCGGCGCCGCCTTCATAGATGTGGGGCAGGTGTGGCCCCAGGGCCTGTCGCTGGACGATCTGGAGGTCTCGCCGGGCGTGGGCGTGCGCTACAACAGCGTCTTCGGTCCCATACGGCTGGACTTGGCCTATTCCTTCCGAGACCAGGAGCCGTTGCCGGTGGTCACCTCCCAGATCCGGCCCTTCGTTCCCGGCCAGGACGACCCGTCGGATCGGATCGACGTGGGACTCCCAGGCGCCGCGGCCCCTATTGATTGGGTCGTGTCGGAAGACTTGGCCCTGCTCGACCCCGCCGTCCTCTTCGGTGCCGACCCGGGGTTCTCCTTTCGCCGCTTCCAGCTTCACTTCTCCTTGGGGCAGGCGTTCTGACGATGGGCCGCAGCCGCCTTTCCAGCGGGGTTCGATGGGGCCTTGCGGCGGTTCTGGCCGCGGTCGCGGCAGGAGCCGCCGGCGCCGTCGTGCTGGACCGGACGACAGCGGGACGGGCGTTGGCCCTGAACTGGATGCTGGATCGGCTCCAACCGCTGCTCGACGGGACGATCCAGGTAGGCTCCGTGGGACCGGGAGGGATATGGGGCGGCGCGACGCTCCGGGAGTTGGTGGTCCTCGACGGCCAAGGACGCCCGGTGGCGACGGTGGACTCGGTCCGGGCCAGATACTCGTTGCGGGGGTTGCTGGGCGGCGCGCCCGCCATCGCGGATCTTCGACTCTGGTCGCCGGTCGTCGTGGACGAGCCGGGGCCGGACGGCAGGAGCCGGCTGGCCGCGGTGTTCGCGCCGCGCCGAGCGCAGGGCGACGTCGGCACTCCCGACGACGGCGGCGACGGTGCGTCCCGGCCCAGGTTCGCGATCCACGGCGCCCGGATACATGACGGCGCCTTGGTGCTGCGGAACGCAACCGGCGACGAACGGCGGCTAGAGGGAATCGAGGCGGAGCTGGCGTCGATAGACTTCGCACCCCAGCAGGGTAAGAACTTCGCGGCAGAGGTGGACAGCTTGACCGCCGTCTATCTGCTGGAAGACGCTCGGCTGACCGTGGCCGTGGCCGGGGCCGCAGCGGAAGGGGCCGCGAAGGAGATCGTAGTGGCGGCGGAGAGGGTTCGTCTTCCGTCCTCTGTCGCAGCGGTCCGGGCGGCGGCTCGGCGGGACGAGAACGGACGGTGGAGCGTGGTCCTGGAAGTGGAGCAGGCGCGATCCGCGTTGGCCGACTTCGCTTGGCTGGACGTCGTGGCCAAGCGCCTCGAGGGAGGACTGGCGCCGGGCGTCGCGACGGGTGCGTGGCGGTTTGAGGTCGGGCCCGACGGGTTGGCGCTGGACGCGATCGGCGGCGCGGTCGAATGGAACGGCGGACGCGTGGCACTCTCCGGCGGCGTCTCCTGGGCCGGGTCCGCGTCGGGGAGCGCCACCGCATCCCCTCGCTTCCGGGAGCTTCGCACAGTTGCGGAATCCGTCGACGCCGACGCCGCGGCCCGACTGCTCCCGCCCGTCGCTGCCGCCCGTCTCCGCGAGACCGAGGCCCAGGTCGTCTCCGGCGAGCTGGTGGTGGACGGTGCGACGGACAGCCTCGTCCTGACAGCCAGCCTCGTCCTGCTGGGCGGCCCGGGCAGCGACACCCTGGCCGTCGCCTCTGGAAGCGGTACCGTGCTGGGCAGCTATCGCTCGGTGCGCAACCTTGCCGTGGACGCGACGATCGGCGACTACCGCTTGGCCCGCGCTCTCCATCCCCGCTTCCCCTGGGCCGGCCCGGGACGCGCCGCCATCTGGGCAACGGGAGACCTGCCCACGGGGATGCAGGTGCGGGCTTCCGCGACCCGAGGCGCCGCACCACCTCCCCTCCCGTCCCCACCGTTCGCGCCGGCGGTCGGCGTTCTCGACTCCGTGTCGTTCGCCGGGGTCCTCTACGGCACCGAAGAGGTGGCGGTGGTAGAGGGGGAAGCTACCGCCGCACCCCTCGCCCTCGCCGGCTTGGAGCGCCTGTGGCCCGGCCCGGTCCGCGGAACCGTAGCCGTGTCCGGTCCTCTGGAGCAACTCCGCGTGGCCGCGGAGCTGACCACTCCGGCGGGCCCCGTGGCCGCGGAGGGCGAAGTCAGCCTGCTGGACCCGACCTCCGGCTACGACATCTCGATCTCCGCTCAGGACCTTCGCCTTTCGGAGCTTGCGCCCGGCGTCCCGGGACCTGCCGTCGTGTCGGGCGCGGCCCGCGTCGTGGGAACCGGCGCAAACCTCGATTCGATGCGCGGCGCCGTGGCGGTCGCCCTCGGCCCGTCCACGGTCGGCCCAGTTCAGGTAGACACGCTGGAGACGAGGGTGCGGGTCGGCGACGACGGTCTCCTCCACGTCGAGTCGATCGTCGTGCGAGCCGGCGGCTTCGACCTGACGAGCGACGGCGGAAGCCTGGGCTTTGCGCCCGGCACCGCGAGCAACGCCGAGGGCGTCGTGGTCGGCGTGTCGTCACCGTCGATCCGACCCCTTCGGCCGCTCTTCATGGGCGAGAACTTGGTGGCTTGGGACGAACTGTCCTCGATCGAACAGGGGTTCATGATCGAGACGGACGGCGTGAACCCCGACACCTTCCCCACCGCCCGGGACATCCGCTTCGATGGATCGGCGGAAGGCGAGCTTCTGCTTCGGGGCACCCTCGGCGACCTGACCGCCTCTCTCTCAGTCGCGGCGAGGGAGCTGGCGTACGGCCCCCACTCCATCGGCGTGCTGAAGGTAGACGGCGAAGCCCGTGGACTCCGCATCCTGCCGCCGGAGCCCGACCCCACCACCGACGCCCCGGCCCCGCCGATCGCACTTTCGGGCACCGTCGAGGCGGCCGACTCGGTCGTCCTCGGAGAGCGGCGGTTCGCCTCCGTGCGGGTCGAGGGGGCCTATTCCCTCGACGGCGCGGGCCGCGCGCAGGTGCACGTCCACCGCGCGGACGGCGAGTCCTACCTGGCCCAGGCCAGCATCCGCGTGGAAGGCGACGGGGGCCATGTAGACCTGGACCGCCTAGTCTTGGATTTCGACGACCTGCGCTGGAACCTCCAAGGCCCCGCGCAGATCGTGTGGAGTCCCGAAGCGGTGGTCGTTCACGACTTTGGCCTCGTGCGGCCGGGAGGCGACGGGCTGCGCCTGCACGCCGACGGACGCTTGGCCCTGCGCGACGGCGCGTCCGAGTTCGTTTTGGAGACGACCGGGCTGGACTTGGCCTTGGTGGGACGGCTGCTCCAGCTCGAGGACCCGCCGAAAGGCGTGGCCCAGGCGGAAGTGCGGGTCGGGGGCACTGCCGACGCGCCCCGCTGGGACGGCTTCGCACGGATCGAAAACGCGGCTCTGGGTGCCCTGCGCTTCGACAGCGTCTCGGCGGAGGGCAGCTACGCCGGCCGGAGGATGAACGTGCAGGCCGGGTGGTGGACCGGCGCACGCGAGACCCTCGCCGTCGCCGGGCACGTCCCGCTCGATCTCCGCTTTGCGGCCGAGGATCGAGTGCCCGACGAGCCGATCGACCTGGAGATCGCCGCCGACTCCCTCTCGCTGGCGCCAGTTCTGGGGGCCGTGAACGGGCTGGAAGAGGCGGACGGGATCCTCACGGGGGGCGTGCGGCTTCGCGGAACTCGGACCGCGCCGTCGCCGACCGGCAGCATTCGGGTCGAGGGCGGCACCGCGCTGCTGGAATCTCTGGGCGTCCATCTTTCCTCGGGCGATGTGGAGATGGCACTGAGCCCAGATGGCATGGTGCGCGTGGACGGCTCTTTGGAGTCGGGCGGCGGCACCGTGCAAGTACGTGGCGTCGTCGACG
>CATQHQ010000001.1 GCA_958296005.1 Longimicrobiales bacterium | reverse complement strand
CCGGCATCGGCTGCAGCGGCAAGACGCCGGCCTACTTCCTCGAGGAGGCCCACGGCTTCAACGCCGTTCACGGACGGATGCCGTCGATCACGACGGGCGCCCACGCCGCCAACCGGGAACTGATGTGCGTCGGCGTCTCCGGCGACGGCGACAGCCTGTCGATCGGCATCGGCCAGTTCTCCCACGTGATCCGTCGCAACGTGGACATGCTCTACATCTTGGAGAACAACGGCGTCTACGGGTTGACCAAGGGCCAGTTCTCCGCGTCCGCCGACATGGGCACGAAGGCCAAGCGGGGCCAAGTCAACCGCGAGCACCCGATCGATCCGGTGCTGCTCGCGTTGAGTCTCGGCGCCGGGTTCGTGGCGCGCAGCTTCTCCGGCGACAAGGAGCAGCTCGTCCCCATCCTCAAGGCCGGCCTTCGTCACCGGGGGTTCGCCTTGGTCGACGTGATCTCGCCCTGCGTCACCTTCAACGACCACCGAGGCTCCACCAAGAGCTACGAGTACACCCGCGACCACTGCAGCTCGGTCGTGGAAGCCGACTTCGTGCCGCCCGCAGAAGAGATCACCGCCAGCTACGACGCCGGGGACGTGCGTACGGTAGTCATGCACGACGGCAGCCGGGTCCACTTCCGCAAGGTCCCCGACGACTACGACCCGCTCGACCGCGACAGGGTGTACGCCTACATCCGGGGGCGGCAGCAGGCGGGAGAGATCGCGACCGGGCTGCTGTACTTGGAAGAGCCCGGGAACTCGGGGCACGACGACGACGGCACCGAGAGGGACTTCCACGGCATTCAGCAGACGGTGGACGAACCCCTGGCCAGCTACCCGTTCGAGGCGCTGTGCCCGGGAGCCGACGCGCTGGACCGGATCCAGACGGCGTTCAGGTGAGGTGACGCCGGACCAGCGGCCGCGACGACGGCGCTAGCGCCGAACGCCTACGGGTTCACCGTGAACAGCGTGCGCATTCCCGACTCGAGGTGTTCCGAGATGTGGCAGTGGGCCATCCAGCGGCCGGGGTTGGTGACTTCGAGGAGGATGTCGGTGGTGGTCCCGGTCGGGAGGAGCACGGTGTCCTTCCACGCCAGGTTCTCGTTCGGGACGCCGTTGCGGGACAGCACCAGGAAGCGCTGGCCGTGGATGTGGAAGGGATGCTGCATGGCGTGAAACGAGCGGCGCTCGTTGTGCAGCCGAAGCTTGATCACGTCGCCCACCCGGAACTCCCAGCCGATATCCATGTTCTCGCGACCGGTGGCTGGCTCCCGGACGATCCAGCGGACTTCCTCCGAGGTCGAGTTCCAGTTCATCATCGGCATCGTGCCGCTCCACTCCACCGGGTGGAAGTAGGCCGAGTCGAAGCGCATCAGCCGGTCCACGACGAAGGGGATGCCGCTGGTCTCCAGCGTGAAGGTGAGCTCGTGGTCCACCGGGTCGTCGAAGTAGTCGCGGAAGAGGGCGATCTCCCGGGCCGCGTGGACGTTTGTTCGCAGCGTGTCGAAGGCAATGGCCGCTTGGGACGGGACGCCGCCCGGCGCCGCAGCCGCCACGCGCACGACGCCCAGCGTGTCGGTCTCGGGGAAGAACGCGCCGCCCAAGTGGTCGATCCCCTGCACGCGGTTGACGACGAGCAGGTCGCCGGGGCGGTCGAAGAGCGCGTGCACGATGTACCGCTCGGCGGGGCTGAGCACGATGCTCTCCACCCACTCCTCCCGCTCGAAGGCGCCCACGTCGGCGCCGATCACCTTCATGCGCACGTAGGGCCGCGCGTCGTCGGGTTGGGGATCGCCGTCGCCGGTCCCTGCAAACGACAGGTTGAACGTGCGCGTGTTCGACACGTTGGTCAGGTAGAGGCGAACCACTTCGCCGGCGTCAACCGACAGTTCGTACTCCGGCTCGCCGTTCACGAGCATCAGGTTGCCGAAGCGGCCCATGAAGGCGTGGGTCGAACGCTCCTCTCCAAAGGGCATGATCTCGTCGCCCGCCATGAGAAAGTCGTCGAGCATGATCACTTCCTCGCGGTCGGCCGGAGCGTAGTAGTCCGGCTGCCGAGGCTCGACCAGCATGTTCCCGTACAGCCCCAAGTCCTTCAGCACGTCTTCGCGGTGATGCGGGTGATACCAATAGATGCCCGGGTCCTTGAAGAAGACCTCGTAGCGGAACGTCTCGCCGGGCTGGACCGGCTCCTGCGTGACGCCGGGCACGCCGTCGGATGCGTTGTCGAGGCGAAGGCCGTGCCAGTGGATCGTCGTGGGCCAAGGCACCGAGTTGGTGAACTCCACCGTGACGGTCGCGGCTTCGGGGACGTGCAGCAGCGGTCCCGGGTACTGGCCGTTGAAGGCGTACATGACGTGGTCGCGGCCCCGGATGCGGCGGCGAACCAAGCCGGCCTCCAGGGCTATTGCGTCGCCGTCGTCGAGGGGCACGACCTCGCGGGGGCGGGCGAGCGGCAGAGTCGCCGGGTCGAGGGGTGACGCCAGGCTCCCGGCGGCCGTCGCAGGAAGGAACGGGGTGACGCTGGGCGGGTCCAGCGCCATCAGGGCCGGGAACATCGTCAGACCGGGCATCATCGGCGGACGGGGCCACTCGCCGGGTTCCCTTGCGCCTCCGCCGTGGTGGTCGTGTCCGGCCATCGGCGTGTCCTGGGCCGCCGCGTCTTCTCCGCCGCCCAGCGTCCCCGTGGCGCCGATCAGGAACTCCTGCATGTCCGGCGGCGACATCCGAGCGCTGGGCGACGTGGCCCGGAGCACCAGCGCGCCTTCCCACTCGGGCAGATCGGCCCGCGCCTCCGCCGTGATCAGGATCATGAACTTGTTCAGGCTGATCTCGCCGATGCTCCGGGCGCCGTTCGACACCACGCCCAGGTTGTGCACGACATCGAAGAGCGGCGTGGCCAGCCATGCGACGAAGTGCTGGTACTCCCCCAGCGAGCCGGGCTCCGGCAGTCCCTCCAGCGTCAGGACGCCCTCGTAGAGGTGGTTGCCGGCGGCGTTGACGGCGACGCCGAACGGGCTGGGGGGCGGGCGCAGCTCCAGGCGTCCCGTCGCCGGCTCCAGGCCCGGCCGAGCCGTAAGGAAGATGCAGTACAGGTCGCGGCTGGCGGAGAGGGTGGCGCCAGGGGGCGGCGGGGCGTCGTCGCAGGGGGAGGACGGGGAGGTCGCCGCCGACTGCTGGGTTGCCGCGGGCGAAGCAATAGCCGAAAGGGCCGCGAGCCAAGTCGCCGCCACGCCGAGCGAGCTCGCCCTCGCAGCCGTTCTCACAACCGTTCTCGTAGCCGTTCTCACAGGTCGTCCGCGCCGCCGCATCTCGCCCGCTCCGATGGGCGCTCTCGCCCTACAGCCCCGCCTGATCCTTGACGTACTGGGCCGCCTCCAGGTGCGTCGCGAACCACACGTCGTCGCCGTAGCCCTTGACGTACCGGATCAGCTCCTCCAGCACCACGATCCGCGACCGGTGGCCGATCACGTGCGGGTGCATCGTGAGCACGAAGATCGTGCCCTCCGCCAGGGCGACTTCGAACTCGTCGATCCACACTTGCAGCACGTCCCGGGGGTTGGCGTAGCTGTCCCCGCGCGGGTTGAAGTACGGCGCGTCGTCCAGGATCCACTGGACGGGCAGCTCCACCATCCCCGTGGGCTCCCCGGCGGCGTCGATCTCGTACGGCTGGTCGTCGGCCATCAGCGACGAGTCGTACAGGAACCCCATCTCGCGGATGATCGACAGCGTGTTGGCGCTGAAGTTCCACGACGGCGCCCGGTAGCCCAGGGGCCGCGTACCGGTGGCTTCGGTCATGTACTCCACGGCCCGCTGGAGCAAGGCCCGCTCGGTCTCGGCGTCCAAGCTGGTGTTGAGCTCGTGAATCCACCCGTGAACGGCGAACTCGTGGTGCCCCGCCGCTTGGATCACCCCGATCTGGGACGGGTCGAGCACCAAGCTCACCGCCGGTATGAAGAACGAGGCCGGCACGCCCTCCCGGTCGAGGAGATCGACGACCCGCGGCAGCGCGCGTCGAGCGCCGTACTGGCCCTCGGACAGGGAGCCCACGGTCGCGTCGCCGTAGCGAAGGCCGGTGACGGTCTCGTTGTCCACGTCGAAGGACAGGAGGACCGCCACTCGCGCCCCGTCCGGCCATTGCGCGGGCTGGAGGTCCCTGCCGGCGCGAACCGCGTTCACGGTCTCCATGACGCGCTCATCGCTCCAGGTCCAACCGGGCTCGCGTTCCGGCTCGGCCGCGGCCTGCCGGGCGGAAGACCCGGGGTCGCACGCCGACAAGGCTGCCGACGCTGCCAGGAGCCCGGCGACGACGAGATAATGTCGAAGGACGAGGCGATCTCGAAGGTTGGTTGTCATGACGTGGGTTCCTCTTCGGGTGCTCACGGCCCCTCCATCTTCCACAGCGCGATTCCGCCCGCCTGCTTGCCGATCGCCGCCGACGCCACCCGCTCGCCGGCCTCCAGGTCGATCACTTCGACGGTTCCCGGGTCTCCGCCGATCCCCTCCACGGTCACGACGGCGTAGCGCCCGTCGGGGGTTGCGACCACGCCGTGGGTCACGCGCATCGTCGAGTCCAGCAGGTGCAGGCGCTCGCCGGTCGCCAAGTCCCAGACGCCGAACTGGGCGCTTCCCTTGAGGGTGGCCAGGAGCTTCGCGCCGTCCGGGGTCACGTCCAAGTTGTACGGCGCGCCCGGGGCTTCGAAACGACGGACGACCCGCCAGCTCTCCAGGTCCACCTCCAGGATCGCGTCGCCGCGGTTGCAGGGCACGAAGACGCGCCGGCCGTCGGGATGAGGCGTGGCCCAGGTAGGGGAGCAGTGGCCGTCGGGCGGCGCCATGGCCATGTGGTCGTCCATCGGCTCGGGCGCGGGTGCGTTGCGGACCAGGTCGAGCCGACGGACAACCTTGAGGCTCGCGCCGTCGATCTCCACCAGCTGGTTGTCCATCATGCACGCCGAGTAGTGCTTCGAACCGTCCGCGCTGAAGCGGGAGCCGTGGGGCATCGTGCAGGTGGGCACGTCCGCGACGGGCTCCATCGTCGCCAAGTCCACGATCGACACGGTGGACGGGACGTGGTCGCCGTGGAAGTTGGCGTTGACCGCCAGGGCGACGGCGCCGTCGGGGGGCACGGCGATCGTAGCGGGAAAGAGCCCGAGCTCGGCCACGCCCACCACCTCGTCGCTGCCCGTCTCGTACTTCACCAGTTGGCCGTTGGGAAAGCCGTGCCCCAGCGTCAGGTACCAGTATTCGCCGGTCGGGTCCACGAAGACGCCGTGGGGGGCCTCGATCTCCGCCGGCAGCCAGCCGGTCGAGATCGTCTTCTCCACCACCAAGTCGCCCCCCGCGTCGTAGCGAAGGAGGGAGACTTCGTCCTCCGATTCGGCGGCGACGTACACCCAGTAGGACTGGGCGGCCGCGAACCCCGAGGAGGCGGCCAGCGCCGAGGCGAGGGAGAGGACAGCGGCGACGGCGACCGCGGCGCCGGGGCTTCGCCTCAAGGAACCAGCGTCCGCCTGGGCTGAAGCTTCACCGCCCACAGGCCGGAGAAGTATTCGGCGAAGAAGAGGTTGCCCTTGTGCATCTGCGGGCCCCAGGTGAAGGGCGCGTTGGCCACGACGCCGTCGGGGTCGTACGACTTGTACACCGCGATCTCGCGGCCCTGGTGGTAGAGGTTGCCCTTCAGTTCGCCGGAGATGTCGAGGACCCGCAAGCCGCCGTTGTAGAAGGCGGCGTAGAGGCGGTCGTCCTCGATCCACATGTTGTGCGAACCGGCCTCGGGGATCTCGTAGCGCGCGACTTCTTCCGGCTGCTCGGGGTCGGTGAAGTCCACGACGTGGATGTAGCCCGCCATGAACTCCGGCGTCCGACCCGCCTCCTGGCCGTCGAAGCCCGGACGCCCGATCTCGTCGCCCATGAAGATGTAGAAGCGTCCCGTCGGACTCAGGTAGGGGAACGCGGCGTGGGTGCGCCCGCCGATGTCCCGGAAGCGCGCCATCTCGACGGGGTTGGACGGACTACCGCCCCTCCCGCCGCCGCCGACGTCGATCACCGCGACGCCGTCGCCCCAGTTGGACGTGTACGCGACGCCGTTCACGATCCAGATGTCGTGAATCCGGGGACCGGGGGCGTCCAGCTGGAAGCGGCCCACCCTGTGCGGAGCGGTCGGGTCCTCGATGTTGATGACGTCGAAGCGCACCCCGTTGTTGACCGCATACACGTGGTCCTCGTAGACGAAGAGGTTGTGCACGCCGCCGGTCAGCTGGTCGTCGTAGGTCGAGACGATCTCGACGTTGCGCGGGTCCGAGCAGTCCACGATGACGATCCCGTTGCGCCGGTTGGACGCTCCTTCCCGCGAGATCACGCAGAGCTCGCCGTCCTCGGACACCTTCACGTCGTTGGTGGTGCGGGCGTCCACGACCAGAGAGTCGGTAAGCACGGGGCTTGCGGGATCGGTCACGTCCCACCAGTAGATGCTGCCGTGGCCGCTGTGGGTTCCCGTGACGGCGTAGTCGCGTCCGTCCACGCCTTCCCACACCCAGAGGTCCGACGTCGACACGTTGTGCACCTCGCCCTGGCCCACGAGCTCCACTTCCTCGGCCACGTGGCGCGGCAACACCTCCACCGTCTCCCGGGCGGAGTGGCCCGGCACGCTGGCAGTCACGGTGTACACGCCGGGCTTGTAGGCGACGAAACGGCCCTGGTCGTCCACTTCCGCCGGCGGGAAGTCCCCTGTGGCTATGGCGTCGGGGTCCGCTTCCAGCGCATACGCGACGGGCATGTCGTCCACTTCGGCGCCCGCGGCGTCTCGTGGAGAGGCGACGAAGTGAAGGACGTCCCCGGTCCGGTGCACCTCGCCCGGTCGACTCTCGAGCGTGCCCGACGGGCGCGGCCCCTTCCAGTAGGCGACCTCGATCTCGGCGACCGGGTTCTCCACGACCCGGTACCGGAGTTCGGCGGAGACTCCCTCGGCCTGGGCGGACAAGACCACGCCGCCAGTGCCGTGGGCGGTGAAGTAGCCGAACCGGTCGACGGTGGCCACCGACTCGTCCGACGTGCTCCACGTTACCTCGACGTCCCGTACGTCTTCGGCTTGGTCGATCACCTGGGCCTTGTGGCGGACGGTCGCCCCCACGTAGAAGCGGCCGCTTCGCTCCGAGATCTCGATCCGGTCCAGCGGCGGGAACGCCACGGTTACGGCGACGCTGGCCGACGGTCTTCCCCCGCCCTGCACCCTGGCGCGAGCGACGACCTGGTACTGCCCGCCCTTCAGCGCCTCCACCTCGCCGGTGGATCGGTCCACGGCCAAGCCGCCCCGGGGGCTGGCGACGAAGAGGACGGGCACGTCCACCAAGTTGCCGCCCGCATCCACGACCCGAGCGACGACCTGGGCCTTGTCGCCGACCTCCAGCGCCAGCGCCGAGGGCTCGACCTCCACCCGGACGCCCTCCTGGGCCAGCGCGTTCCCGGCGCCTGCCGCGACGCCCACCGCGACGAGCGCGACTCCAGCCGACGCGACCAGCGTCTTCCCGATCAGCGGCCTCTTTGCGTGCAGTCCGATCCTACCAGTGCTCTCCATCCGTCGCGTTCCTCCCCTGCGAAAACCTTGCGAGCGCGGACCCGCGCCCCCTCTCCCAACCTGACAAGATTGAACGCGCGTTTAGGGGAACGCAACCGATGCGGGGCTCCTACCGCCACCACGGCCTGGACGTAGTTCGCTTCGCTTCCCGGTCCAGCAGCGCCAAGTCGCGCACCGTCTCCACGAGCCGAACGAACTCGCCCCGATAGCCCCGGGGGTCGTCGCCTCTGCCGCGCTCCGCCATCGCGATCACGTCGTCCAGCTCCCACTGCCCCGCGTGAGGCGACTCCCGGAGCAGCATTCCGAACCCGGCCACCGCCGTCGCGAAGCGGAAGTCCGCCGACGGCGAGCCGGACACGTCGGCCACCGCGTGGTCGAGCAGCTTGCTCTTGGTCCCATCCGGGTCCTTGTAGCGCACCTTCACGTACATGAGCTCGTCGGCGAACTCGTCGGACGGTTCGGCGACGGGCCGCGACTGGTAGCGCAGCGAGTCGGTCTCGCCGCCCCGAGGCACCGGGACCCCTGCGGGCACCACTTCGTACAGCGCCGTCACCGTGTGCCCGGCGCCCAGTTCCCCCGCGTCCTTGGTGTCGTCGGCGAAGTCCTCTTCGTCCAGCAGACGGTTCTCGTAGCCGATGAGCCGATACCCGGCGACCCGCTTGGGGTTGAACTCGACTTGCAGCTTCACGTCCTTCGCCAACGTGAGGAGCGTGCCGCCCATCTCCTCGACCAGCACCTTCCGGGCTTCCAACAGGTTGTCGACGTAGTGGAAGTTGCCGTTCCCGTGGTCGGCGATCTGCTCCATCTTCGAGTCCTTCAAGTTCCCGGTGCCGAAGCCCAGCACGGTCAGGAAGACGCCGGCGTCCCGCTCCTTCTCGATCAGCCGCACCATCTCGCCGTCGCTGGAGGCGCCCACGTTGAAGTCGCCGTCGGTGGCCAGCACGACCCGGTTGTTGCCGCCGTCGATGAAGTGCTCGCGGGCAGTCTCGTACGCGAGGCGGATCCCCGCGCCCCCCGCCGTGCTTCCGCCCGCCTCCAGCTGCTCCAGCGCGGCCAGTATCTCGGCCCGCTCGCTGCCCGGCGTCGAGGGCAGGACCAGCCCGGCGGCCCCCGCGTACACGACGATCGCCACCCTGTCGGTCGGGCGAAGCTGCTCGACGAGCAACGCGAACGCCCGCTTGAGGAGCGGCAGCTTGTCCGCATAGGCCATCGACCCCGACACGTCCAGAAGGAAGACCAGGTTGGCCGGCGGCAGTCGCTCCGTCTCCACCGAGCGCGCGCGCAGGCCGATCCGAACCAGCCTGTGCTCGGGCCGCCACGGGGCCTCCCAGACCTCGGTCCGAACGGAGAACGGGTGGTCGCCCGTCACCTTTCCCCAATCGTAGGGGAAGTAGTTGACCATCTCCTCGATCCGCACCGCGTCGATCGGCGGGCGCTCCCCGGACTGGATGAAGCGGCGGACGTTGGCGTACGAGGCCCGGTCCACGTCGATGGAGAAGGTGGACAGCGGCGACGCGGCCACGGTCTGGAAGTCGCTCTCCCGAATGTGGGCGTAGGACTCGGTGTTGAAGTCGCGGAACCCGGGGCCGGCGAGCACCCGCGCCTGGACGGCGACGGCCCCTTCGACCGAGGGCCGCCCCTGCATGTCCTGGAAAGCGTTTCCGGCGTGGAGGGCGAACTCCAGGACGACGGTCTGGCCGGCTGCGACGGTCACGGCCTGCCGCTGCGAGACGAAGCCGGGCGCTTGCGCCTCCACGACGTGCTCGCCGACAGGAACCCCGGTCAGGCGGTACTGGCCCGACGGCCCGGCACGCTGGCCAACGCCGGTGCCCACGACCACGACCTGCGCTCCAGCCAGCGGAACTCCGCCGACGGCGGCCATGACACGGCCGGTGATCGTGCCGGTCTGTGCTTGGGCTCGGGCAGGGACGGCCAGCGGCGAGGAGGCGAGCCCGAGGGCAAGAAGGACGACGACGCCACGGGCGGTTCGCCGGATCGCCGGGCGAGCGACTCGGAGGGCTTGGAGTTCGGCTGCGTGCATGATCGGGTCCTTTCGTGCCCTCTCGTGGCCTTGGGGCGGAAGGTAGGCCGACGGGTCCGACGGGGCGAACCGGGAAGGCGGACGGGGCTGTTGCTTTGTTTGAGACCCCGAACCGCCGATTTGGTTTCCTGGGGACGCGAGGTCAGGTCAGGAACACGCCTCGGTCTGGCCCGCGGTGGTGCTGGCGCGGCCGGCGACGCCGGGCTCGAAGTAGCCGAAGTGCTCCAGCATGAAGCGCCGAATCACTCGAGCGGCCTTGGCGGCGTAGTCGCGACGGTTCTCCTCCGTGTCCCGCAGGCCGGGCCAGTGGTGCTCCAGCTGGATGCCGCTGATCAGTTCGCCGTCGGCTTGGGAGCCGTGCTCGCGGGTGTTGTAGCCGCCTCGCCAGTAGGGAGCGTCGCCTGGGGACGGGTCGCCGGGGCTGGGAACCGACCGCACGCCCTCTTCCTGCAGCAGGCCGCCGAAGGACATCTCGCCCCGCAGCAGCTGGGAAAAGGGAATAGGCGAATCGCGCCCCAGCTCCCGGATGCTCGTGCAGCGCACCACTGCCAGACTGTTCAACGAGGCGTCGGGCTCGTTCAGCTTCTCGGCTCGGAGGAGGTAGCCCAGCTCGACGCGGGCGATCTCGTGGCTGTGGCCGTGGACGTCCAGGTAGAGTCCCTCGCCGAACGCGCCCCAGATGGCGATGCGAGCGACGCGGGTCAGGGCATGGAACTCCCGCCACGCTTGTTCGGCGTAGGGGTTGCCTTGGGCGGCCTCCTCGATCTCCCGGTTCGGGTCCAGCTTGCTCCGGTGCAGATGGGAGACGACGAGGTGGGGCGCAAACCCCGTGAGCTCGACGAGAGCGTCGCGCATGGCGAGGGCCAGTTCCACCGTGTTCCGGTCGGCCCGGACGGTGCCCCACGTGCGGTCGGGGGTCTCCCGGGGCAAGAGCGCGCCGCCATGAGACGCCGACAGGATCACGGGAAGCTCGCCGGGGATGTACTCCACGTAGTTGCGACGGCCGAAGTAGCTCCGGCCAGCTTCGTAGCGGGCGACCTCCTCCGAGACGAAGACCTCCAGGCGCGCGCTGGCCCGGACCCCGTCGACGGTGGCGGTCACGGTGGTGGTTCCGCTGGCCACGCCGGTCGCCTGCCCGCCGGCGCTGACGGAGGCCACGTCGGGATCGGCGACTGACCATGCGGGCGACGCCTGAACGCGCGCGCCGGCGGCGTCCAGGGCAATGGCTGTATAGGTCGTCGAGGCGCCGGTGCCCACGATCAGCGCGTCTTGGGGCTCGACCGTCAGCGTTGCGACGACGGGTCCGGTGGGCGTGTCGTCCCCACAGGACGCGAGCGCCAGGGCGACCAGCACCCAGCCCCTCGAGACCGTTCGGGCAGCCGTCCCGCGGTTCATCTCCGACCTACGGCAACCCGAACGCGACCAGAGTCCCGCCGTCGGGTCCCCCCGTGGCGATGACCACGAGCTGCCGCCCGTCCGAAGCTTGGAACGTCATCGGGTTGGCGTAGCCCTGGGCGGGCAAGCGGCCTTCCCAGAGCACGTCGCCGCTGGCTTTGTCGAAGGCGTACAGCACGTCGGAGCCGCCAGTGAGGAAGACCAGCCCCCCAGCCGTCACGAACGGCCCCGGCGGACCGACGACCCCGAGCCGCGGCGGCAGCGCCACTCCCGCCAGCGCCGGGTTCTCCCTGATCTCCGGGCGTTCCCCCACGGGCTCCTGCCAGACGATCTCGCCGGCGTGTATGTCGATCGCGGTCACGGTCCCCCAAGGCGGCTTCGAGATCGGAACGTTGCCGGCGACCCGCAAGGTGCGGAAGGAACTTCTGTCTATTGCGTAGTCCCCTACCGTCGTCTCCGGGTCGGCGGGGCCGATCTTCAGCAGGCTGGGCTCCTCGGACGACTTGACGAAGAGGAAGCCGGACTCGGGGTCGAACGCCGCGCCGCCCCAGTTGCCGCCGCCCAGGATGCCCGGCATCGCGAAGGTGCCTTCCATCGAGGGGGGCTCGAAGAGCGGGCCGAAGCGGAAACCGGCCGTGAGGGCTTCCGCCTCCCGGCGCAGGGCCGGGGTCAGGTCGATCAGGTCGTCGGCGGTGAAGCCTTGGGCTGCGAACGCGGGCGGACGCGTCGGGAAGGGCTGGGTGGCGGCGGCTCGCTCGCCGGGGACGTCGCTGGCGGGAACCGGACGCTCCTCGATAGGCCACACGGGCTCGCCGGTCTCCCGCTCGAAGGTGTAGACGAAGCCGGTCTTCCCCGCCACGGCCACCGCGTCCACGGTCCTGTCGTCCACGTTCAACGTCATGAGAACGGGCGCGCCGGGAAGGTCGAAGTCCCACAGCCCATGGCGCACCGTCTGATAGTGCCATTGCCTTGTCCCGGTGCGCGCGTCGAGAGCCACGAGGGACTCGGCGTACAGGTTGTCCCCGATCCGGTGGCCCCCGTAGTAGTCGTTGGACGGGGTGCCGATCCCGGCGAAGAGCAGCCCCCGCTCCTCGTCCACGACCATCGGCGCCCAGGCGTTCGTGTGGCCGGTGTAGTCCCAGCTGCCGTCCTCCCATGTCTCGTTGCCGGGCTCGCCTGGCTGCGGGATCAGGTTGAAGGACCATGCCAGTTCGCCGGTTCGCACGTCGAAGGCCTGGATGTTGCCCGGCGGGTCGCGAGGGTAGACGAACCCGTCCCAGACCCCGTTGCCGATGATCAGCAGGTCCTCGAAGACGACCGGCGGCGACGTCTGGGTATAGTGAAGCCGGTTGGTGGGCCAGAGCAGCTTCTCGGTGAGGTCGATCTCGCCCTTGTGGCCGAAGGTCTCGATCGGCTCGCCGGTCTCGGCGTCGATGGCGATCAGACGCCAGCGCGTGTTGAGGAAGATGCGGCGCTCGTCGGGGCCTTCCCATAGCGCAACGCCCCGGTGCACGAAGCCGGTTCCGTTCGGCGGCTGGCCCCACTCGACGGTGCGCGGGTCGTACTCCCAGTGGGGCTGGCCGGTGGCGCCGTCCAGCGCGACGACCCGGTTGTAGGGCGTGGTGAGGTACAGGACGCCGTCGTAGGCGACGGGCGTGGCCTCGAAGTTGCCGGGCCGAACCGTCTGGCCGCGGATCGGCGCCATCGGGCCGGGGATCGGCGCTTCGCCGGTCTCCCATGTCCAGGCGACTTGCAGCTGCGCCACGTTGTCCCGGTTGATCTGAGCCAGAGGCGAGTACTTGGCGCCTCCCGCGTCGCGACCGTAGGCGGGCCAATCGCCGTCGGAGACGGGGCGGGATGCAGTGGGCTGCTGGGGCGAGCAGGCGGCGTGGGCAAGCACCAGCGCGGCGACGGTGGCGGCGACGCGGGCGTCCGGCACCCGGCGGATCACCTCCGCTCCTCCGCCGCCGTCAAGACGCGATGGAGCTCCGCCAGGGCGTCGTCCGCGGCTTCGACCAACCGGTTTCGCTCCCGAGCCAGCACCGAGGCGGCAAAGCCCCGGCGGTCCGGGTTGGCGTTCTCGTCGGCCAAGACCGCGGCGGGGGCCAAGCCCGGCAAGGGTCCCAAGGCGACGCCAGGGTCCGGGTGGTAGACGTTGAGGGGCACGTACATGACCCGATGGAGGGGCCGGAGGACGGCGACCTGCTCCAGCGGGCGCACCCGGCCCGCCGACGCCAGCGCGTCGAGGCGTTCGGCGGCGTCCCGGAGCCGCGCCATGCGTTCGCCCAGCTGTTCGCCGAGTCCCAGGGCACCGCCCGACGCTTCGTCCCGTGCCGCTATGGCGTCGCCCAACGCCGCTACCTGTTCCGACAGGCTGACCGGGTACGGCGCGCCCGCCAGCATCTCCGCCAGGGCGTCGGCGTAGAGGTCGGTGTCGGTCTTGAGCACGTCCCCGTCGATCTTGTCGTAGGTGTCGTCGGGAGTGTGCCACCACCAGTAGCCGCCGTCTTCGGCCAGCCGGGTGTGGTTGAATTGGACCAGCGGAAGGCCGATCCCGTTGAACGCCTGATCCGAGTTGCGGCTCGGCCGGGAAGCGGCGATCTCCACGCCCTGCGACTGCTCCACCACGCGGGCCGCGAACCCTCCGAAGGCTTCGGACGCCGTCGCGCCGAAGCGCTTGGCGCCGATCTGGCCGACGCCGTCGATATTCATGTAGGCCAGCCCCCGCAGGCGCAGGTCGGCGAAGAACTCGTCGGCGTACCAAGTCGAACCGGCGTACCGGGCATTGCTGTGCCCCGGCCACCATGCGATCCGAAGCCCGTGGCGCAGCTGGTCCCGCACCTCGTGAAACGCCAGGGCGAGAGCCAGCATCGCCGCGTTGGACGCCGCCTCGTCGGTGGCCGCGTGGTGCCAGCCGTCGATGTGACCGCCCAGCAGCACGAACGGCGCGTCGGCCTCCGGCTCCACCGTCGCCACCGCCAGCCGCATCGGCTTCCACCCCGTGCTCAGCTCCGTCTCGACTCGCAGGCGGACGGGCCCGGCGGCGATCCGGCGCCGCAGCTCCTCCCCCGCGCTCCGGGCGATCTGGGCGACGGGGACGGTCGGGAGCCGATGGTAGTTCATCAGCGACGGGCTACCCCAGGTGGAGGTCA
Source organism: Longimicrobiales bacterium (assembly GCA_958296005.1). GTDB lineage: Bacteria > Gemmatimonadota > Gemmatimonadetes > Longimicrobiales > Gaopeijiaceae > CATQHQ01. The sequence goes on along the minus strand of CATQHQ010000001.1, from coordinate 1,165,491 downwards.
CGATCAGCTCGTTGAGGCGCTCCTCCGGGTTGACGAAGACCACCGCCGCGGCGCCCATGCGCTCCAGCACGATCGTGGGCACGTTGCGGGGCTGTCCGTCCACGATGGCGACCGCACCCGTCAGATTGGGAAGCTCGGCGCCGAAGGATTCGCCCTCCACCACCAGTCGTTCTCCGGTGCCCGTCTCCAACCGCGGCAGCTCGGCCAAGCCGCCCATGTCCACGACCGTCCCCTCGACGCCGCCGGGACCCGTGGCGGCCGAATAAGCCATTGTGATGGCGCGGGGGTTGAAGTCCGTTCCCGGCACCGACACCGACGCCGACACCGGATCGCTGGCGTACGCCATGATCTCGTGGACGGCGACGGGCACGCCGCGAGCCTCCAGCGTCGCCACGATCGTGTCGATCGCGGCGTTCTCCCCAGGGCTCCCCGACGGTCGAACGTGCTCGGCGATCGCGGCCGAGTAGGCCATCAGTTCGTCGGTGGCGATCTGGTCCTTCACGGCTTGGGCGAGGGCCGTCGCGTCGGCCGACGGCGCGGGCGGCGCACCGGCACCCGAACACGCGGCGACGAGGACGCCCACGGCCCAAGGCCCTCCCGCGACGAGGCGGATCGGGCGCAAGCTGGGGGTCGGCGTGCCGTTCACGGCTGCGCGCCTTCGTTGGGTTCGCCTTCTCCGGCTTCATCCTCTCCGGCTTCGTCCTCTCCGGGCTCCCGCCCCGGCGGATACCAGCATTCCTCCCGGCGGCTGGTGTCCACCAGCTGGGTGACTTGCCACCCCGAGTCGGACCTGTACAGCTCGAAGGCGTCGCTCCCGCAATGGCTGAACGCATCGTCCAAGTAGAAGGCGTACTTGGTCCACATCTGGGCCAACCGCCCGTCCACGCGCACCGTCCAGTCCCAGATCGGCTCGTCCCACACCTGCTCCTTGGGCCTTCCCACTGCCTGCACGAAGCCGTCCACCGGGTTGAACGAGATGCCCTCCTCGGTCGCGCGACCGAGCCGGGCGTCGGGGTGGAAGACGGCGGCGGCCATCTCCCCGTCGTTGGTCCGCATCGCCTCGAAGAGCTGCTCGACGACGGCGACAACTGCCGCTTCCTCGGGGTGGGGCTCGGGGGCCGGCGGGGCGTCGGCCGCGTCGGGGCCGTCCGCAGGGCCGGAGCAGGCGCCGGCGAGAAGCAGGACGATGAGACGGGAGGCGGCTCGAGAAGCTCGGGCTCTCATGGCGTGTCGCTTTCTGTCTGGAGGGCTTGTCGGAACGCATCAGTATTCAACGCGGAGGTGGACTCGGCCAGTAATGGAGAGACTGCACGCCTTGGCGGCGAGTCGCATCTAGGAGGTAGGGCGTGGTCCAAAGGTGCCGTTCCGGGATTCGCCCGCTGTTCGCGAACCGGGTACAATTCGCGTGTCGTAGCCGACCCCCATTGCCGCTCCCGCCGATCCAGCCATGGCTTCGCCCCCCGTCCACCAGACGCGCCGTCCCACCGTCCCGGCTGCGGAAGAGATCCTCGGCGGGTACTTCCGCGTCCTCGACCACGGCTTCGTCGCCCTCGTGGACTACATGGGCACCGACGACGACGTGGAGCGCGCTGCCCGAGTCAGCTACGGCTACGGCACCCGCAAGGTCTCCCAGACCCGGGGGCTGGTCCGCTACCTCCGCCGGCACCTCCACACCACGCCCTCGGAGATGGTCGAACTCAAGTTCCACTGCGCGATGCCGATCTTCGTCGCCCGCCAGTGGATTCGTCACCGCACGGCCTCGGTGAACGAGTACAGCGGACGCTACTCGCTCATGCCGCTTCTCTTCTACAAACCCGAGGAGGAGCATTTCGCGCTACAGAGCCCCAGCAACAATCAGGGTCGCGCAAAGCAGTCGGCGCTGCCGGGGTTCGACGCCGACGGACTGGCCCCAAGCTCCGACTTCTACCGCGAGTCCGTCGAGCGCTGGAACGCCGTTCGAAGCCGGGCCGCCGCCGACTACACGTGGCTGGTCGAAAATGACGTCGCCCGAGAGCTGGCGCGAATCGACCTGCCTCTTTCCACTTACACCCAGTGGTACTGGAAGATCGACCTGCACAACCTCCTCCACTTCCTGACCCTTCGCGTGGACCCCCATGCCCAGTGGGAGATACAGGAATACGGTCGGGTGATGGCGGGAATGGCCAAGCGGGTCGCTCCACTGAGCTACGAGGCGTGGATCGACTACCAAGTCATGGGCAGCCGCCTGTCCCGAGGCGAGATCAACGCCCTTGCGCGCTTGGTCTCGGTGGCCGACGACGGTCTGGCCGCACGCCCCGGCACCACCCTGTCGGACGACGACTTGGCGCAGTGCGGCCTATCTCCCCGTGAAGTCCGCGAGCTCAAGGCCAAGCTAGAGCCTGGGCCCGTGCCCGAATTCGACCTGGATCTCGACAAGATGCGCGACGCCGCCGAAGTGGCCGAGGAAATGCAGGCGGCGGTCCCGAGAGGAGCCGCGGGTGCTGGAGGGGGCACGCCTTGACCATCAGCACCGAGTACCGTGGTCGTCCCCGCGAGACCGAGCCAAGGCTAAGGACGCGACATGGCACAGCGAAAACGACGAGGCCTTCGAGGACAAGACGCGGCGCTTGGCGGCCGAGTGGCGGGAGCAGGTGACGGAGGCTAGGCGGCTGAACACAGCCATTGAGGCGAACTTGAGGTCCCTCGGTTTCCCCTCTCTGGAAGATCGTCCATCGGAATGATCGACTACGGCAGTTTCCGGCTCTCGCTGGCACGGCTTCAGGAGCAGTACGCGAACTACCGCCAGCTTGACCCATCGTTGCCCGAAGTAACGCAGGACGCAGTCGCCGAGTCGGTCATCCGCCGCTTCAAGATGTGCTACGACCGCATGTGGAAGACTCTGAAGCGGTACTTGGTGGAAGAGCTAGGGGTAGCCGATGCTCCCAACAGCCCCAAGCCGATCTTCCGGCTCGCGTTCGAGAACTACTTACTTGTCAGTCCGGTGGAGCGATGGCTAACCTACGCCGAGCATCGCGTGGGCACCTCTCATGACTACAGCCTGTTGAAGGCCGATGACTGTCTGGCAGCCACCGGCGACTTCATCGCGGACGCCGCTGCCCTCTACGAGACCATGACCGGAGCACGATGGGACTAAACGGCGAGATCGATCTGACGAGCGACCATCACCGGCTCGTTGTGGAGCTGATCGACCGTTACCTCCCCGCCACGGACGGCTGGGCCTACGGCTTCCGGATGAAGTGGACCTCGCGGCCCGAGTCGGACCTGGACTTGGTGGTGTTTGCTGGTCTCGAGCCGAGCCGACAGGTGGACAACCTTCGGGAACTTTGGACGGGAAAGGGCATCAATGTGTAACGTAGTTGCCCGGCTTCGATCCGTTGCTCTTCCAATTAGGCCGCAAAGGAAATATTTGTCGGTATAGATTGCTTTTTCATGCTAGTTCCTCCCAAGCTCCTGCACAAGGCGCAACTCAACAACTTCTTGACCAATGTCGTCGGTCATCAAGATGACGGCGTAGCCACTGTGTAGACCTAGCAACTTCTGACCTCTGGACAACAAGACCCTACTCGTACCGCGGGAAGTCACAACGTCCCAAATAATCTGACTGCGACCATTCGGGGTGCGGCGGAGCCACATAGTGTTGTGCGGTCCGCTTATTATATTGTAAAGAAGAGGATGGTGTTCTGGAAACTCAACTATGTCTCGTGCAACACGTCTTAAGGGCTCAAAGGCCCGGATCCCCTGGAAATCCCTGGGAATGCCTGTCTGAATCCAATGCTCCCGGTCCTCTGATGTAACTTCCAACAAGTCGTCAACCGGCAGAGGAATTGTTTCGTCAATGCTTCCGTCCAGACCGATGACTTGAATGTCACGTCCCTGACCAGGCCAGTACAAGATGTTGCCGGAGACTTGGTCGACCGACCAAAGGGGTCGAGTGCGAAACGGGCCTGGAAGCGTTAGACCTGGTGCGTCTGGTGCCTCGAGACGTATTAGGTCGTCTCGGGTTCCAGCTTGATATGCGAGTACTTCTTTGGCGAATCCGTCGGATGTCCAGGCGGTCACGGTCCGGCCCTGGCCCATCGGCTCGAACGCACCGATAAATACGGTGTCTCCCCTGGCCCGGTGTAGCCTGTCCGCGAATGGAAAAGGTAGATCATTGAGTAATGTGGATTCGATAAGCACTCCTGCCAGGTCGAAGATAGCGATACGACGCTGAGTCGTATCAAGCGCATAAACCCGGTCCCCGGCCAAAGCCATGCCAGCGGACGATTCGAACTCTCCCGGGCCCTCTCCCCTTCTGCCCCAGCTGGCAACATGTCTCCCATCTCTGATGAGAAAAAGATGCAACACCGGATCACTTTCGGTCATTACAGCCAACAGGGAATCGTTGGCGTCCGTTGCCACCACACCTGACCACTGAAGGGCTTCGCCGTCGATGGTCACGACCGCTTGCTCGCCAAGCTGGGTTTGGGCGAAGGCGGCGGTCGGCGAGCCGAACGTCAGAAGAGGGATGGCCGAAACATGGCAGAAGGCACGCACTATAAGACGACGGCCGAATCGGCGCAGTCCATGGGAACGTCCGGCTATTCTTTGCATTACGCTGACCCGGGAGCAAGAACACGGGCCGTGCGAACCACGGCGACCATGAAGTATGTCGTTAGGGCAACCAATGTCAAGATGATCGTTTTCGTGCCGTGTGCCTACGGCGCGGATTGCGGGACCGGGCCGGGTCATCGGAACGCCTCGGCCGGGCGGGACCGGGATGGGTCCAGGACGTGGCCGGCCGCCGACTCCGGTGCTTGGCCCGCTTGCGCCTGCGTTTCCACAGTCCCGCCGCCGCCCGCCATCCTCGGACCATCTCGGCGCTCACCTCCGGTGCCAGCGCCCGGTTCGACCTCCGGCCCCGCAGCCGGTGGACCGCAACACCGTCGCCCTCCGCCTCGAACCGGCGCATCAGATGCCGAAAGTGGCGCCGCGTCACCCCCCGCCGCGCCGCCAACACCGGTGGAGCTCATATCGCCGGAGGTGCCACACGCGAGGGGATCGCAACACTAGGCACGAGCGCGACAGCACGTCCCGCCTCCTGGTCAGACTAGCGCTTCAGATTCGCGCCTGCACCGTGTACAGCTGGTGGTACCGGCCCTTCCGCGCCATCAGCTCCTCGTGCTTGCCGCGCTCGGCGATCTGGCCGTCCTCGATCACCAGGATGAGATCGGCGCGCTGGATCGTCGAGAGGCGGTGCGCGATCACCAGCGTCGTGCGGCCTCGCATCAGCTCCGCCAAGCTCTTCTGAATCAGCGCCTCGCTCTCAGTGTCCAAGCTCGAGGTCGCCTCGTCGAGCACCAGGATGCGGGGGTCCGACAGCAACGCGCGCGCGATCGTCACCCGCTGGCGCTGCCCGCCCGACAGCTTGACCCCCCGTTCCCCGATCACCGTGTCCAGTCCGTCGGGGAACCGCGCCGTGAACTCGGTCACGTACGCCTGCTCCGCCGCCCGCTCCACATCGGCGTCGGGCGCGTCTGGCCGGGCAAAGTGCAGGTTCTCGCGGATCGTGCCGTCGAACAGGAAGTCGTCTTGCAGCACGAGCCCCAGCTGGGCGCGGTACGACTCCAGCTTCACGTCGCGCAGGTCCACGCCGTCCACGAGCACCTGCCCCTCCTCCGGCTCCAGGAACGACGACGCCAAGCCCGCTATCGTGGACTTGCCGGACCCCGAGCTGCCCACCAGCGCCACCACCATCCCCGGCCGCGCCTCGAAGTCGATCCCCTTCAGGACGGGCTTGTCGTCCTCGTAGCGGAAGTGCACGTCCTCGAAGACGATGCGCCCGCCCACCGGCGGCATCGGCGCCGCCCGTCGCGGATCGTCGTCCTCCCGAGGCCACGACAACAACTCCGCCGTCCGGTCCAGCCCGGCGAACGCCTCCGTCATCTGGGTGCCGATGTTCGCCATCTGCACGACCGGCGCCACCAGGAACCCCAGGAAGATCGTGAACGAGAAGAGCTCGCCGACGGTCAGCTCGCCGCCGATCACCAGCCGGCCGCCGTAGGCCATGATCAGGACGCCGGCCAGTCCCATGAAGAACGCGCCCAGGCTCGTCACCATGCTGGACATCGTGAGCGTCGTCTTCACGTTGGCGAAGATGCGCATGACCCCGGCGCGGAAGACCTCCTCTTCCTTGCGCACTGCGCTGAACCCCTTGATGATGCGGATTCCGCCCAGCGCCTCGGTAAGCCGTCCCGTCACTTCGGCGGTGATCTGGCCCCGCTCGCGGAACGCAGGCCGCAACGTCTTGAACGCCTTGGTCGACACGAGGGCGAAGCCGACCAGCGGTCCGACCGCCAACAACGTCATGATCGGGCTGATCGTCACCAGGAACACCAACGCCACGATCGCGGTGACCGTGCCCCCGACCAGCTGCACGAGGCCCGTGCCGACCAGGTTCCGCACGCCTTCGACGTCGTTCATGATCCGCGACACGAGTTCGCCCGACTTGGTGTTGTCGAACACGCGGATCGGGAGCTCGAGCACGTGCTTCTGCACCTGGGACCGCAGGTTGGCGATGAGGTGCTGCGCCTCGACGCTCAGCAGCATCGTCAGTGCGTAGGAAGTGCCCGACTGCACCACGACCGCGCTTCCCACGGCCCCCACCAGCCAGTAGAGGAGCGTGAGGTTCCCGTCGGCGATCACGTTGTCGATCAGGTAGCGGGTCGACGCGGGAAGCACCAACCCCGCCAACCGGTTGAGGAGGATCAGCACGAGCCCCAGCAGCACGAGCCGCCGCCGGGGCCAGATGATCTCGCGAAAGGCGTTCTTGAGGCTCGACCTGGAAACTCCGGCGCGCTTCGTCATGTCGAGCGTCCGATCACCCCACCACCACCGTCTTCACGTTCACGAACTCCCGTATCCCGAACTCGGACAGCTCCCGGCCGATCCCGCTGGCCTTCACGCCGCCGAAGGGCAGCCGGGGGTCCGACTTCACGTAGTCGTTGACGAAGCACGATCCGGCCTCCAGTTCCGTTCGCGCAATCCGCGCGCCCCGCTCCAAGTCCCTCGTGAACACCGCCGCCCCGAGGCCGTAGGACGTGTCGTTGGCGATCCGCAGCGCCTCCTCCTCCGACTCCGCCCGGATGACCGACGCCACCGGCCCGAAGAGCTCCTCGTCGTACGCGGGCATCCCCGGCCTCACCCCTGCCAGCACCGTCGGTGGATAATACCACCCCGGCGCGTCGGGCACCTCGCCCCCGACCAAGCAATCGGCCCCGGCGTCGATGCTTTGGGCGACTTGGGACGCCAGTCCGTCCCGCAGGTCGCGCCTTGCCAGCGGCCCCATCTCCGTCGCCTCCGCCATCGGGTCGCCCACCCGAACCGAGGACATGCGCTCGACCACCGCCCGAGTGAACTCCTCCGCCACCGTCTCTTGGACGATCAGCCGCTTCGGGGCGATGCAGCTCTGCCCGGCGTTGAGCAGCCGTCCGGTCACGCAGGCGTCCACCGTCCGCTCCAAGTCGGCGTCGTCGAGCACGACGTAGGGGTCGCTGCCCCCCAACTCCAGCACGCATCTCTTGATCTCGGCGCCGGCGACCGTCGCCACGCTCCGCCCTGCCCTGGTGCTGCCCGTCAACGTCACGCCCTGCACCCGTCGGTCCCGCACCAGCGCCGTCGCCGTCTCCACGTCCACGAACAGGTTTGCGAACAGCCCTTCGGGCAGCCCCGCCGCCGCAAACGCGTCCACGACGTCCAGCGCGCACTTGGGCACGTTCGGCGCGTGCTTGAGGAGCACTCCGTTGCCCGCCACCAACGCCGGCGCCGCCGCTCGCACGACCTGCCACACCGGGAAGTTCCAGGGCATGATCGCCAGGATCAGCCCCAGCGGCTGGAACGAGACGAAGCTGCCGGGCGCCGAGCCTCCGGCTCCATCGCGCGGTCGCCCGTCCACCACTTGGTCCGCCAGGAACGTCGGCCCGTGTTCCGCGTAGTACTCGACCCCCAGGGCGCTCTTCTCCACTTCCGCCACGGCCTCGCGGAGCGGCTTGCCCATCTCCTGGGTGACGATCTGCGACAGCTGCCGGGTCCGGTCGCGCAAGACCCCGGCGACGGCGCCCACGACCCTGGCCCGCTCCTCCGCCGGGACCCTCCGCCACTCCCGCTGGGCTTTCGCGGCCCCTTCGACGACCGCCTCCAGCCGCTCCGGCAAGAAGAAGGGGTACGTGCGCAGAAGCGTGCCGCTGGCAGGGTTGACGGTCTCGAATCGCATCAGAAATGGTTGCGGAAAGCTCGTTTAGGTGGAATGGTAACGTTGCCATGAACCGCGACTCGCCACAAGAACGGTGATCCGATGACCCTGTCCGTCGCTACCTGCGCGTCCGCCGCCGGCAGGGCTACATCCGCTCCCGCGACCGCGTCGGCGCCGTCGGTGCCTCTCGCGGCCCTCGACCAGCTCTGGTTCCAAGTCGCCGGCACCGTGTGCAACCTCCGTTGCCGCCACTGCTTCATCTCGTGTTCCCCGGACAACCACTCCTTCTGGTTCATGTCCCGGGAGATGGTCCGCGGCGCGTTGGAGGAGTCCGCCTCCATGAACGTCGGGGAGTACTACTTCACGGGGGGCGAGCCGTTCATGAACAGCGAGATGGAGGGCATCCTGGGTGACGCGCTCGACTATGGTCCCGCCACGGTGCTTACCAACGCGACTCTCTTCTCGCCCCGCCGGGTCGAGGCGCTGCAACACGCCGCCGGGAACCGCCGCCACCCGCTGGAGTTCCGGGTCAGCATCGACGGTCCGACGGCCGAAGCCAACGACGCCATCCGGGGCGAAGGCACCTTCGACCGGGCGATGGAGGGCGTGGGACGGCTGGTGGCCGCCGGCTTCCGTCCGATCATCACCGCCATGCAGAGCTGGACCGAGTGCGAGACCAGCGCGACCCTTTGCGCGTTCCGCAGCTCGCTGGCCGCCGTGGGCTACGACGACCCGCGCCTCAAGATCCTGCCCCCGTTGCTGATCGGAGAAGAGACCAGTCGCAACCGCGGGTACGCCCCGGCGGAGCACGTCACTCACGAGATGATGTGCGGCTACGATCTGGACCAGCTGCTCTGCACCCGCGCCCGCCTCGTCACCGCCAGCGGCGTGTACGCCTGTCCGATCCTCCTCGACTACCCGAGCGCTCGCCTGGCGGACACCCTGACCGAGGCGACGCGAAAGGACGTCGAGCTCTCCGAGGCGGCCTGCTACACCTGCTACGTGAACGGCGCCATCTGCTCGAACGCGACTACCGGCACGGAGTGTTGCGAGGGGTAACGACGGCCGCGGGCCACTCCGCCGCCACTGCTGCCGCCGCACCTGGACCACACTCGAGCTGGACCACGCTCCAGCGATCGGCCCGCTCGCCGGGGAGGTCGAGCCTCGCGAGTCCGCCGCCACCGGCAACGTCGTCGGGGGTCGCCACGGCAAACGCCCTGCCCGACACGGCTAGCCCGTGGCCCAGCGCCTTCGCGAAGGCTTCCTTTCGGGTCCACAGCTGGAAGAAGGCGGCGACTTTCCGACCCGACGGCAACCCAGCCCACCACTTCACCTCCTCCGGCGCGAACCGGCGTTGGGCAACCGCCTCCATCCTTCGCACGGGCCGTACCACCTCCACGTCCACGCCCACTCGTCCCCCGACCGGCGTTGCCGCCGCAACCGCAACGACCACCCAGTCGCCCGAATGGGACAAGCTGAACGACGGCCCCGCGGGCAAGAACGGCTTCCCCCGCTCCCCGTACTGGAAGCGAAGCGCCCGGGGCACGACCCCCACAGCCCGCCCCAGCACCGTGCGCAGTAGCACCCGCCCCGCGACGAACCGCTGCTTGGCCGGCGCGTCCGCCATCCTCTCGGCCCTGGCCAGCTCGTCCTCCGAGAGCAGCTCCCTGGGCGGAGGGCCGTCGGTCCCGCTCAGCACGTCGACGCGCCCCCAGCTCACGTACACCACTCCGGGCCGGAGCGCGGCGGTCATGCTCCCTTCTGCGCCCTCCGTCCAGCGGCAAGCCAGTCGAACGTCGCGGTCTGGGCCTCCGACAGCACCGGGGGCAACCCGACCAGCAACGCAGGTCCCTGCTTGGCGTTGTTGGGGAGGTGCAGGATCATGTCGCTGGGTTCGCCAGGGGGCTCGTACGGGCGGGCGCGGCCCGTTCCGTCCACCGCTACGGTGCGCCCCGGGGCCGTCGTTCGGGCGATCAGCAGGCCGTACTCCCGCCACGCCGCCAGAGGCTCGGCGCCGCCCTCGGCGATCGACGGAATAAGCGTGTCTCGGTAGTACGCCACCGCCTCTGCGTACCCCTCGGGGTTGGAGCGCTTCAGGTCCCGCAGGCGGTCCCGGTAGTAGTCGCGGGGGTCGCGTGCACCGGCGGCCGCCAAGGCTTCGGCGAAGCGGGCGTCGGCGACTTTCTGGAGAGCGGGGTCGATCGACGACACGTCAGCGCTCGACCAGCGGCAAGCAGTGCGCTGCGGCCTCGGCGGCCAGAGGCTCCTCGCGCCCCTCCAGCGCCCGCGCCAGCATCCCGGTGGCGTTGGCGACGGCGAAGCTGATCCCGTTCAGGTTTCTTTCGGGCGGGACGCCGGGGATCGGCCGCGGATAGGGGCTCGCGGCGATCAGGGACCGCCCTTGGCCGTCGCTGGACCGCACGTCCACGCACTGCCGCGAGAGGCTTGCGTCCATGACCACGCCGACGGCCTTCGAAAGCGAGCCCGGCCACCACTTCCGCCCCTCGGCCTCGGCGGCCGCCACGACCAAGCCGCCGCTGGCCGCAAGGCGGTCCACGGCCGCTGCCAGCACCTGCCGATGCTCCTCGCGCAACGTTCCCAGGCTCATGTTCACCAAACGGATCCCCCGCTCCGCGGCCCAGTCGATCGCGGCCACGAGGGCCCGGACGCTGGTCTTGAGCCCGTCCGAGAACACCCGCACGGCGTAGAGCTCGGCGCCCGGCGCCTTCTCCTGAACCGCGGCGAAGACGGCCGTGCCATGGCCCAGGCGGTCCACGTAGTCGCCGGACGCGCTTCCCGAGAGTTCGATCCGCGCACCGCCGGCCACATCCGCCACATGGGGATGGTCCGGGTTGACGCCGCTGTCCACGACCACCACCGACACGCCCGCGCCGGTTCGCTCCCGGAGGCCCGGCGACTCCAGGCACGCTCGCCGGTGCCTCAAGGGTACCCCGGCCCCATCTCGCGGACACCGGCGGGAGCACCCACGAGGACGGGAGCGTCGGGCGCGTCCGACGGCATGCTTGTCCGGCAGATGGCAGGACGCGGAGCAGAACCGAGATCGGCCATTTCCGGCGCCCAGCCGGAGACGATCTTCCGAGCGCCCACGAGGAAGCGAGAGTCGGCCGCCTTCCAGGTGTGGTGGCGGCCATGGCGAACCAACAAGAAATCGGCGCCGTGGGTTCGGTACAAGCTGCCGCCGGCGCGGAGCACATCTTCTTCGAGCGCCACGTCTACCGCACGCGCCACGTCGCGCCAGCCGCCGACGTCCTGCAGGTCGCGACGCCCGATCAAGAGCGTGCCTCCGCACTGGTACCCACGGTAGGCTTCGCCACGTCCGTGGTGGCAATGCACGGTCTGGTCCGACCCCGCCAAGTACACGAACTGGTGGCCCTTTCCGACCATCTGGGCTTGCGAGTACCGGTAAGCGAGCACGAGGTCCCATACGTGGTCGGGACCGTAGAGATCGTCGTCGTCCATCTTGGTCAGCAACGTCCCGTCGGCTGTCGCCGAAGCGGCTTGGAGCGCCGCACCGAGATGCGCGCTGCCCGGTACCGGTACGACCCTTGCCGGAAGCGGCAACCGGGCGATCCTGCGCTCGACCGCTGGAAGCGAGTCGTCGTTGCCGTGCAGCGCCAGCACCAGCTCGATCCGGGGGTAGCTCTGCCTAGCAATGGTGGCCAGCGCGTCCGGGAGGATCGACGGGCGCTTCGTGGCCATCACGATCGACACGTACGGCAAGTTGGCGGAGTCGCGCGCCCACGCCGAATGGGACCGCATCGCGGCGCGGCGCATTCTGATGCTGTGCAGCTCGCGCTCGTCCTCGTCGCGGGTCTTCGGTTGGGCGGTCGCCAGGGCGTAGAGTTCGGGATCGAGCAACGCGCGAAGCTCGGCGCCGCCGTCTGCCGCGTGAACGACCACGCCCGCGGCGGCCAGCCGGGCCAAGCACCCGGCACGGCTCGCGGCGTCCGCATGAAACGCCTGCACGTCCACTACATGGCGATAGCGGCGCAACCGGATGGGGTCGTGACGACGCACGGCAACGTCCGCTTCGACTCCGGGAGGCAACAGGTCGAGACGCCCCAACGCCGCAACCCTCGGGTCCGTCTCGCGTCGCCAGTGGATCGGGTTGCAGGTCCGCAGGGCAAACGCGGGAACCGGCTCTTCAGACGCCTGCCCGTTCCACCTTCGTCTGCGGGCTGGCCGACGTCGGGTGTGCAGGAACCACCATGCCGCCCGCCGCTTGTTGAGCGCACGGCGCGAGATCCCGACGCTTCGCCGCGCGACCCACCGGAGCACGCCCCATGCCTCGGCTGCGTTGCGCACACGTCCCACCCGGGCCAGCAAGGCCCGCCATCTCCTTCGCCAGTCGTAGCAGACGACGGCGGCCGGATGGCGGATCGGCGTCTGCGAAGCTTGGTCTTCTTCGGGCTGCGCCATGCGCTCGCTGGCTGGGGGAACTTCACGAGCAGGGAGCTGTAAGGTAGGAAGGCCCCCGAGGAATAACCATGATCGCGAGCACCGACCCGAGCTTGGCCGCGGTACTCTGGAGGCTAGGTTGCCGCCGGCCCAGCCAGGGCCGAAGTTGCCGGACACGCTCCCAGCAACCCCGGCTCCGACGCCAGGAGAAGTCACCAAGTGCCACACTCCCGCCGCTCCGCTCTCGGTTCCCCCGCGCTGGCCCTCGCCGTCGTTCTGTCCCTTTCGACGATGGCGTCGCCCGCCACGGCCCAGCAGCGTCCGCTGGACCACGACGACGTGCTGGGCTGGAAGTCGATCGCCAGTCCTTCCTTCTCCCCCGACGGCGCGTGGCTGGCGTTCGTCCTCACCGCCATGGAGGGCGATCCGGTCCTGACGATCCGGCCTGTGCGCGGCCCCGAAGTCGTGGTGCGGGGCGTCAACCCCGTCTTCACCTTCGATTCCCGGTACCTCGTCTACCAGATTCCCCCGACGGAGGCCGCCGTGGACTCCCTCAAGCGGGAGGGGAAGAAGGGCGACGACTTGCCCAAGGACACGCTGGCGGTGGTGGAGCTGGCGGCCCTCTTCCAGGCCGGGGAGCCCCAGCTGGGGACGATCCAGGTAGTGGGGCCGGTCGAGGGCCGCAAGGTCGCGTCCGAAGGAGCCTGGGTGGCCTACGAGCCCGTGGAGGACGATCTGGAGCCCGAGGACGGCGAGAGCGCGGAAGAGGAGGCGGAAGAGGAGGCGGAAGAGGAGGAGGCACCCGTCGGGACTGAGGGCGAGGGCGAGGACGAGCAGGACGAAGACAAGGACAAGGAGGAAGGCTCGCCGCTGGTCCTGCGCGACTTGGCCACGGGCGACGAGACCCGGTACGAGGACGTAACCGAGTACGAGTTCGCCGAGGAAAGCGCCGTGCTGTCGTTCGCTACCTCGACGGAGGACGGCAGCGGCGACGGCGTCCATGTGGTGGAGCTCGACGGCTTGGTCCGCCGGGTGGTCATGGAGGGAGAGGGACGGTACGAGCAGCTGGCCGTCGCCAAGGACGGGGAGCGGGTGGCGTTTCTCTCCGACCGGGACGACTACGAGGCCGACCAGCCCGAGTTCGTCCTGTACCAGGGATCGGCGCCCGGCTGGCAGGGCGTGTCAATGGCGGATTCGGACAGCGAGGGCCTCCCGCAGGGCTGGTGGGTCGGTCGGGACGGAGACGTGACGTTCTCGGAGGGCGGCGGCCGCATCGTGTTCGGCACCGCGCCGCGCCCGGAGCCGGAAGAGGAGGACGAGACGCTGGAAGAGGACAAGGTCGTCCTCGACGTCTGGAACTGGCGCGACCCCTACCTCCAGCCGATGCAGCTGGTGCAGGCGGAGGCGGAGAGAAAGCGCACCTACGCGGCGGCGGTGGCCGTGGACGGCGGTCCCGTCGTTCAGCTCGGCTCGCCGGTCGTGCCGACGGTTCGCTTTGCGGCGGAAGGCGACGCGACCCATGCGCTGGGCCTTACCGACGTGCCCTACCGCCAGCTCGTCTCCTGGGACGGGCGCTACAACGACCTCTACGCAATCGACATGACCACCGGGGAGCGGCGACGCTTCGGCGAGAAGGTGAAGGGGTTCGGCGGCGCGTCGATCTCGCCAGCGGGGGAGTACGCGACATGGTGGGACGGGGCCGAGCGTCACTGGATGGTGGCCCGCCTGGCCTCGGACGAGGGCGGGCCGCCGAGCCAAGCCGTCGCTGCGAGCGCCCAGGTCGCCCACCCCGTCTGGAACGAGCTGGACGACCATCCGGACCTGCCGCCTCCCTACGGCGCCGCCGGCTGGACCGAAGCCGACGAGGCCTTCCTCTTCTACGACCGCTACGACGTGTGGCGGTTCGATCCCGAGTCCGGAGCGGTCGTCAACCTCACGGAAGGCGCAGGGCGCGACGCCGGTGTCCGCTTCCGCTACGCCCGCACCGAGCGGGAGCTGGACCACATCCCCGACGGCGAGGCTCTCTGGCAGGCGTTCCACTACATGAACAAGCAGGGCGGCTTCTACCGCGGTCGCACCGATCGGGCCGCTACGCCCCAGCAAGTCCTCATGTCGGACAACGTCTACCGGCTGCGAGGCAAGGCGGAAGACGCGGAACGGTGGCTGGTCACCCGAGAGGACTTCCGCGAGTTCCCGGACCTGTGGGTGGCGGACCGGATCGTGGACCGCGATGGGCTGACGGAGATGGCCAAGGTCTCCGACGCCAACCCCCAGCAGGACGAGTACGTCTGGGGGAGCGCCGAGATCGTCGAATGGGACTCCAACGACGGGGTTCCGCTGCAGGGCATCCTCTTCAAGCCCGACGGATTCGACCCGACGCGGAAGCATCCCATGATGGTGTACTTCTACGAGCGCATGTCGGACGGGATCCACAACTACCGTTCGCCCCGCCCCGGCGGCTCCTCGGTCTCCGTTCCCTTCTACGTCAGCCGAGGGTACGTGGTGTTCGTCCCCGACATCCCCTACGAGATCGGCTACCCCGGCGAGAGCGCCCTGGATGCGGTGGTGCCCGGCGTGCTGCGCGTGCTCGCGGAAGGCTTCGTGGACAAGGAGAAGATCGGCGTGCAGGGGCACTCGTGGGGCGGGTACCAGATCGCCTACATGGTTACCAAGACCAACTTGTTCGCGGCGGCCGAGGCCGGGGCACCCGTCAGCAACATGACCAGCGCCTACGGCGGCATCCGCTGGCAGTCGGGCATGAGCCGGATGTTCCAGTACGAGCGCACCCAAAGCCGCATCGGCGGGACGTTGTGGGAGGCCACCAACGAGTACCTGCACAACTCGCCGTTGTTCTACGCCGACAAGATCCACACGCCGTTGCTGATGATGCACAACGACGAGGACGGAGCCGTGCCGTGGTATCAGGGAATCGAGATGTTCGTCGCCATGCGGCGGTTGCAGAGGCCGGTGTGGATGCTCAACTACAACGGCGAAGCCCACGGCCTGCGCAAGGAGGCCAACCGCAAGGACTGGGCCGTGCGGATGCAGCAGTTCTTCGACCACTACCTGAAGGATGCGCCGGCCCCGGTCTGGATGGAGGACGGGATACCGGCGGTGGAGAAGGGCAAGACCCTGGGGACCGAGCCATCCAAGCGCAGGGTGTCCTAGCGACGACGGGCCGTCCGCGGTAGCTTTTCGGCCATGCCCATCTACGAGTACACGTGCCTCGGCTGCGGACGGGAGTTCGAGCTGCTCGTCCGGGGGGCCGGCGCTCCGCCCGCCTGCCCGTCGTGCAAGAGCGAAGAGCTGGAACGCCGGATGTCGCTGCCCCGGGTCAAGTCGTCCACCACTCGCGGCATGGCCATGCGCGCCGCCAAGAAGCGCGACGCCTCCCAGGCCCAGGACCGGATGCACGAGCGCATCCGCTACGAGAAGAGCCACGACCGCCATGGCTAGCTTGCGACGGTCGTGACGTCACCGCCTGCGGGTCCCTCGGCTGCCGGGGCCGGCTTGGCGCGGCGCCTCGGACTGGCAGGTCTGGCTGCCACGGGCATCTGCGCGATGCTGGGCGCGGCCGTCAACATCGTGCCGATCATGTTGCAGCGGAACGTGCCGGGAATCGGTCCCCACGTCCTGTACGCCTACTTCTTCGGCGCGGTTCCGGCGGTGCTGGCTGCACTGGCATACGCCAGCCTAGCCTCGGCGATGCCCCGGGCCGGCGGCAGCTACGTCTACGTGAGCCGCTCGCTGAGCCCTTACTGGGGCTTCGTGGCCAGCTTCTCCCAGTGGTTCGGCCTCTCGATCGCCATCGGCGTCGTTTCCTACGTGCTCGTCCCGTTCCTTCGCGACATCGCCGCCGCCTTGGAGTGGTCCGCCGCGGCCGACGCACTGGAGCAAGGTCCTCTGAGGGTCGGCATCGCGCTGGCCTTCCTGTGGACGTTCGTCCTCGTCAACCTGCGAGGCCTCGGGGCGTACCAGTGGACGCTGTTGCCGATGATGTTCCTGATGTTCGCATTGGGAAGCGTCGCCATCGTGGCGGGGTTCGCCTACGACCACGGCGACTTCGCGGTGGCCCTGATGGCGGCCGAAGGAAGGACGGTGCCGCCAGCGTCCGATCTCCCGTTGCGACCGGGCGCGTTCCTGGCGGCGTCGGCCCTGCTCTTCTCCAGCTTCATCGGCTTCGACTCCATTGCCCAGGCGGGGGGCGAAGCGAAGCGTCCGCACCGAAACCTGCCGATGGCCATCGCAATCGCCGTAGTGACGGTGGGAACGTTCTACCTGCTCTTCACCGCCGCCGTCTACCACGCCGTGCCTTGGAGCTTCATCGCCGAAGAAGCCCAGCAGCGGGACCTGACGGCGCCCGGCCTCCTGGGCTACCTGCTGCCCACCGGCTGGACCCTGGCGATCGTGGGCGGCGCCGCGGTGGCTCTGGTGAACGACCTTCCCGCGATGCTGCTGGCCGTGTCGCGGCTCGTCTTCGCGTGGGGGGAAGACGGGATCTTCCCCAAGAAGGCTGCCGCGGTTCATCCTCGCCGGCGGACGCCCCACGTGGCGATCCTGGCCAGCGGCGTCATGGCTTCGGTGGGGATCTTGGGAAGCCACTTCGCGGGCGACTTCTTCCTGGGGATCGACATCCTGGTCACGTCGATGCTGGTGAACTTCGCCCTGGTGTGCCTCTCCCTGTTGGTGTTGCCCCGGCGCAACCCGGGGCTGGCCGCCAGGGTGAGAGTGCTGGCGCGGCCGCTGCTGCGGAACGTGGCCGGCGCGGCCGGCGTGGTGGTCATGGTCCTCTTCCTAGTAGTCCACGTGTGGAAGGACCTCTCCGCTACCGTGGACGCCTGGTACTTCCACTCCACGCCGGTGTGGCTGGCGGTCATGGCGCTGGCGTCGGCGATCTACTTCCGGGAGACGGCCGCGCTCCGCCGAGAAGGCGCCGACATGGACCGGCTGTTCCGAGTGCTGCCGCCCGACCGCGGCGGGCCGCCTTGACGCCAACCGTCGAACGCGTGCTCCTGGCGCCGGGGCTGGAAGCATCGCGGGTCGCCGTCGGCTTGTGGCAGGTGGCGGACCAAGAGCGGCGACGGGACGAACCCCTCGATCCCGAAGCCGGTGCCCGGTCGATGGCCGAGTACGCCCGCGCCGGCTTCACCACCTTCGACATGGCGGACCACTACGGCTCTGCGGAGATCGTCGCGGGCGCACTGGTCCGGCAGCAGGCGCAGAGGCCGTCCGCCCGGCCCGCGCCCCCGGTCCAGCTTCTGACCAAGTGGGTGCCCCCGCCGGGTCCCGTGACCCGGCAGGCCGTCGCCGAAGCGGTGGACCGGGCAAGGACGCGCATCGGCGTGGACGCGATCGACCTCCTTCAGTTCCACGCTTGGAACTACGCCGACCCCAGTTGGCTGGACGCCCTCTTCTACTTGGCCGAACTGCGGGAAGCGGGAGCGATCCGCCACCTGGGCATGACGAACTGCGACGCCGTCCATCTGGACATGGCGGTCCGCAGCGGAATCCCCATCGCCACGAACCAAGTCTGCTCGTCGCTTCTGGACCGGCGGGCGCTTGGGGCCATGAGCGACGTCTGCCGAACCCACGACGTCAAGCTGCTCGCCTACGGCACCCTGGCCGGCGGGTTCCTGACGCGACGATGGCTCGGGTGCTCGGCCCCCCGAGGGGACGGATCGACGTGGTCCCGGATGAAGTACATGCGGTTCGTCCGCGCAGCCGGGGGATGGGACCGCTTGCAGGACCTGCTGCGCGTCGTGGGACGGGTGGCGGATCGCCTGGGCGTGTCGATGGCCAACGTGGCCTGCCGCTACGTGCTGGACCAGCCTGCGGTGGCGAGCGTGGTCGTCGGGGCGAGGCTGGGCGAGCGGTCCCATGTCGAGGACAACCTGCGTCTGTTCAGCTTCTCTCTGGACGACGACGCCCGCGCCGAGCTGGAGGCGGCGGCCGACCGGCTGGAGCCCATCCCCGGCGACTGCGGCGACGAGTACCGGCGACCTCCCTTCCTGACGGCTTCGGGCGACCTGAGCCACCACTTGGACGGCCCTCTCCCGGCACCCTACCCGGTGGTGCGGCGGAGACCAGACGGCGGGACCGGCGGCGCCTGGGCCGAGCACGTGTCCAGCGGCACGCCGTGGGAAGAGATGGCGGGCTACAGCAGGGCGGTGCGGCGGGGCGACCGGATCTGGGTGTCGGGCACCACGGCCAGCCATGGGAACCGGCAGATCGGCGGGAACTCCGCCGCCGCCCAAGCCCACTTCGTGATCGACAAGATCGAAGGGACGCTCCGGTCCCTGGGCGCGAGCCTGGCCGACGTGGTGCGGACCCGCGTCTACGTTCCCGACGGGGTGGACTGGGAGGCCGTGACCCGCGTGCACGGCGCTCGGTTCGGCTCCGTCTCGCCAGCCAACACGCTGATCCGGGCGGGGCTGGTGGGAGACGGGCTCATGGTGGAGATCGAAGCCGACGCCGTAGTGAACGACCGTTAGCCCGCGCCGATGAAGTTCGTTCTCTTCGACCTGCTGTCGGCCCTGATCGACTCCTGGTCGCTATGGGACGAGATCGCCGGCGACAGGGACCGCGGCCGGGCTTGGCGCATGGACTACCTGGCCCGCACCTACGCCGCGGGCGCCTACGTGCCGTACCTGGAGCTGGTGGCGGAGTCGGCCCACGCGACCGGCCTCCCTAGAACGCTCGCCGACGCGCTCGACGCCCGCTGGGACGAGCTGCGACCGTGGCCCGATGCCGGGCGCGCGCTGCGGGAGCTCTCCCGGACGGCGACGCTGGGCGTGGCGACCAACTGCTCGGACGCTCTGGGGCGGCGCGCGACGGCGCTGGTGGGGGCGCCGATCAGCGCCGTGGTCACCGCCGAGTCCGCCGGGTGCTACAAGCCGTGCCGCCGCGTCTACCTCCAGGGCGCCGAAGCTCTGGGCGCCCGCCCGGAAGAGGTGCTCTTCGTGGCCGGGTCGCCGTTCGACGTACGCGGAGCTGCGGACGCGGGGATGACCGTCGTGTGGCACAACCGAACCGGGCTGGTCGCCGCGGGCGCGGAGGCGCGGGCGGCGGGGGTCCTGCGGGAGTTGACGGAGTTGGCCCAAGTTGTCGACTGAGTACAACCACCGGCCGCCATGCGCCTTGACACGGACGCAGGCGTCGCTTCGGTTGGGCGTGGGGCACGGAGCCCCCATCAGCCACCCGCCGCACAGGTTACGACGATGCGTCGCTCTCCCGCTTGCCCCGCCGCCCTTGCTTCGGTTCTCGTCTCGGCCCTCGTCGTCGCAGGTTGCGAGGCCTCCCCGGACGCCGAGTCCGGAATGATCACCACCGACTCCGGCCTTCAGTACGAAGTGCTAGAGGAAGGCGACGGCGCCAGCCCAGTGTCGGGCCAGCGCGTGCTCGTGCACTACCGAGGCACCTTTCCCGAGGGAGACGAGTTCGACTCTTCCTACAGTCGAGGCGAGCCTTCCGAGTTCCGGGTGGACGGCGTGATCTCGGGCTTCACCGAGACCCTTAAGCTCATGAAGGTGGGTGGCCGCGTGCGGGCCTACATTCCCAGCGAGCTGGGGTACGGCGAGGAGGGCATGGGCTCGATCGGCCCGAATCAGGACTTGGTCTTCGAGATCGAGCTGCTGGAGGTGATCGCCGACAGCGGGACGTAGTACTTGGAGTAGCGGTTCCCGTCGCTGTACTCCTGGCCATTGGGGTCGGACACGAGAACCGTGGCGCGCTTGGTGATGCGGTTGACGCGCCCCACCAACCGCTTGCCGTCGATCGTGAACGCCACCGGCGAGCCGACCACGATCCCCATTGCACTCGCGCGCTCCCGCCTCGTGATCAGCTGGTGCGTGTACTCCTGGTGCCCGAAGAGACGGGTCGCGATCGTCCTGAACCGCTTGGCCCGGCAGCTGCTCTTCGCCCACCCGACGTACTCCACCAGGTGGACGAGCTCGTGCTCGAAGATCCGCTGCAGGGCCTCCAGCCGGCTGCCGCAGGGCAGCCCCGCCACGGTGACGTCCCGGTCGGAAGGCCCAAAGCCGTCGAAGAGAAGCACGGTAGACACCGATATCTCGTAGTCCACTTTGCCGGAGGCGCGAGCAAGTCGAGTCGCCTTGCCGGCCGCCCTCGTCATCCGCCGGGAGAGACGGAACCCCATCGTCCCCGGCGCGACGGCCTTGGCGCAGAGGCCGCTTAGGAAACGGTCGTCGTAGGCCTGGAAGAGGAACCGCAGATCGTCGGGATGAAGCGTCGTGAAGTCCGGGTCCCGGACGCAGGAGGACTCGGCCAGCAGCCGGTCGCCTATTTCCTGCTGGAGGGCGCGGATCGCTTTCGCGTCGAGTCCGGGCGACAGGGCTCGCTCGACCAGCTTCGAGGGGTCTGAACGGACCAAAGGTCGTGCTTCCTTGCGACTGGGCGACGAGCGGCTCCAAAGATACTATGAAGCCCATGACGAACGAGCCGATGGCGGAGCGAAGCCTGCTCCTCGAAGAGATGACCTGGCCTGAAGTGCGCCGAGCGCTGGCGGACGGATGGGACACCGTGGTGGTCGCCGTCGGGGCCGTGGAGCAGCACGGTCCTCACCTTCCCCTCCTGGTCGACGCGGCGCGGGGCGACCGTCTCGCTCGGGAGGTCGCCCAGAGGCTGGGCCGGGCGCTCGTCGCCCCCACGATCCGGATCGGCTGCTCCGAGCACCACATGGACTTCCCGGGCACGATCTCCCTGCGACCCGCTACGCTCGAGGCCGTCTGCGCGGACTACGCGACCAGCCTGGCGCGACACGGCTTCCGCGCTGTGTGCTTCGTGCCGTCCCACGGGGGGAACTTCGCTCCCTTGGCCGAGATGCTGGACCGCCTCCGCGCCGCCGCCGGCCCCGAATGCGACGTGCGGGCCTACACCGACCTGGTCGGGTTCGTCGCCATCTGGGAGAGGGCGGTGGCCGAGGCCGCGCCGGAGCTGAAGGAGCGCGTCGGAGGCCACGCCGACATCGCCGAGAGCTCGGAGCTGCTGTGCATCCGACCGGATCTGGTGCGCCGGGAGCGAGCGGAGCCGGGCTACGTCGGAGGCTTCAACCCAGAGCTGGCGCAGCGGATCTTCCGGCAGGGCTTCCAGGCCGTCACCCCCAACGGCGTTCTTGGCGACCCCCGGGGGATGAGCCGGGAGATCGGCGACCGGTGCATCGCCGCGACGGCCGAGGGCATGGCGGCGGCGCTGCGAGACCCGCGACGGCCCGCGCAGTGACTTCCGGTTGGCCGCCCGCACGGCCCGCCCCGCTGGCGCCCGTTCCCTTGGCGGCGGTCCGGGCCGCCCGAGACCGCATCGCCGGGACCGCCATCCGATCCCCCCTTCTTCGGCTGGATGTGCCCGGTGCGCCTGCCGGAGGCTTGTGGGTGAAGCTGGAGTGCCTCCAGCCCACCGGGTCGTTCAAGGTGCGGGGGGCCGCGAACGCGATGGCCTTGGCCGATCCCGCCAAGCTCGCGAGCGGCGTCTACACGGGCAGCGCCGGGAACATGGCGCAGGGGGTGGCGTTCGCGGCCCGGCGGATGGGCGTGCGCTGCCGGGTGGTCGTGCCCGAGACCGCGCCTCGGGCCAAGCTGGACGCCGTCGCGCGCCTGGGCGCCACGGCCGTGCCCCTGCCGTTCGACCAGTGGTGGGCCGTCCTGGAGGAACACGGGCGCAAAGGCGAGCGCGGCCACTTCGTCCACCCGGTCAGCGACGCGGCGGTGATCGCCGGCAACGGCACCGCCGGCCTGGAGATCGTAGAGGACCTGCCGGAAGTGGGCGCCGTGGTGGTCCCCTACGGCGGCGGCGGCCTGTCGTGCGGGATCGCGGCGGCCGTGCGCAGCCTGCGCCCGACCGTGCCCGTGTACGCCGCGGAAGTGGAGACGTCGGCCCCCTTCGCCGCGTCCCTGAGCGCGGGCCGCCCAGCGAAGGTGCGCCACGTGCCTTCCTTCGTGGACGGCATCGGCGCCAAGGGCGTCCTGGCGGAGATGTGGCCGATGGCCCGCTCCGTCCTGGCCGGCTCCGTGGTGGTGTCCCTTCGCGACGTGTGCGCCGCCCTGCGGGCGCTGGTCGGACGGGCCCGGGTCGTCGCCGAGGGCGCGGGAGGGACGGCGGTAGCGGCGGCCCTCAAGGGGCTGCCCGCGTCCGTCCGGGGTCCCGTCGTCGCCGTCGTCTCCGGCGGCAACATCGACCGCGACGTGCTGCGGACGATCCTCGAGGGGCGGACGCCTCAAGGACCGCGCGCAGCCTGACGCCCCCGCCGCCAGCCAAGCGGCCCGCCGTTCGCAACGTTCGGTCCCCTGCCCTATCTTGCCGCCGAACAGCCGGAGGATCGTTCCTGCCGGCCCGCCGCCTCGCCCCGGAGACGACATGACGGCAGCATCCGCACGCCACCCGCGTGGGCTCTACACGCTCTTCTTCACCGAGATGTGGGAGCGCTTCTCCTATTACGGGATGCGCGCCCTCTTGGTCCTCTTCATGACCGGCGCGACCGCGACGGCGAACCCGGGGATGGGTCTCGACGTGGGAACCGCCACCGCGATCTACGGGCTCTACACCGGCTTGGTGTACCTGCTGGGCCTGCCCGGAGGCTGGGTGGCGGACCGGCTGTGGGGCCAGCGGAAGGCCGTCTTCGTCGGCGGCTGCATAATCGCGGCCGGACACTTCAGCATGGCGGTGCCCAGCACCTTCATGTTCTTCACGGGGCTGGCGCTGATCATCGTCGGAACTGGACTCCTCAAGCCCAACGTGAGCTCGGTGGTTGCCGACTTGTACCCGGAAGGCGGGACCCGACGGGACGCCGGCTTCTCGATCTTCTACATGGGAATCAACCTGGGCGCCCTGGCGGGGCCGATTGTGTGCGGCTTCCTGGGCGAGGACGTGAACTGGCACTGGGGCTTTTCGGCGGCGGGCGTGGGGATGGTGCTGGGGTTGATCCAGTTCCGCATGGGCTACGGCGCGCTGGGCAACGCCGGAGTCCTGCGAAGCGACCAGACGCCGAGCCAACTCAAGCGCTTGAGCCGGCAGTTCTTCGGCGGTTGCGCGGCCGTCGCCGTCGCCCTCGGCGTCTTCGGGCTCCTGGTCTCGCGGGGCGTTCTGGCCGTCACGCTTCCCGACATCGCGGCGAGCTTCGTCTGGCTCGTGGCCGCCGTGATCGTCATCTACTTCGTGTTCGTCATCTTTTGGGGCGGACACGACCCGATCGAGAAGAAGAAGATCGCGACGATCTTCTGGTTCGCGATCCTGGCCACGGTCTTCTGGTCCGGCTTCGAGCAAGCGGGATCGTCGCTGAACCTGTTCGCTCGCGACTACACCGACCGCTCGATCGGCGGCTGGGAGTACCCGGCGTCGCTGCTCCAGTCGGTCAACGCCTTCTTCATCGTGGTCTTCGCGCCGATCTTCGGGTGGCTGTGGGTGTGGCTCGCCAACCGCAACGCCAACCCGTCCACCCCCGTCAAGTTCGCCTTCGGCCTCCTGTGGCTGGCCGCCGGGTTCTTGGTCGTAGCCTGGGGCGCCGCAAACGCCACGCCGGAGAACCCGGCCTCTGCGTCTTGGCTCGTGGTCATGTACTTCTTCCACACCGTGGGAGAGCTGGCCCTTTCCCCGATCGGCCTCTCGGCGGTGACGAAGCTGGCGCCGGCCCGCCGCCTCAGCCAGCTGATGGGGATGTGGTTCGTGGCCACGTCCCTGGGCAACGTGGTCGCGGGATTGGTGGCCGGGCGGCTGGAGTCATTGGCGCCCGCGCCGCTGTTCAGCACGGTCGCCATG
Source organism: Longimicrobiales bacterium (assembly GCA_958296005.1). Taxonomy (GTDB): domain Bacteria; phylum Gemmatimonadota; class Gemmatimonadetes; order Longimicrobiales; family Gaopeijiaceae; genus CATQHQ01. The sequence continues at coordinate 1,141,076 of CATQHQ010000001.1, read as the reverse complement.
ATCATCGGCGGCGCGGGGATCGTGGCGCTGGCCGCAAGCCCGCTGATCAAGCGCCTGATGGGCGACGTGAAGTAGCGCCGAGCGGCCGTCGCGGCCGCGACGGCCTACCCCTCCAGCCGCAGCTCCGCGAAGTCGCTCCACGCTACCGTGTGGCTCCGGCCGCCGGACTCCACCACGATCCCTCGGTTCCCGGCGTCCACGTCGTTGGAGCCCTCCAGATGCAGGGTTCGGCCGTCCCGCAACGTCACTACGACGCCGTCGGCGTTCCGCTCGATCCGCGCGATCTTGGAGAACTCCACGTCGAACTCGGCGTCCGCCATGCTCCCGTCGAGGATCTCCCAGCTCCGGGTCTCGTCCCGGTCCCACTGGATTTCGCCCGTCAGCTCGTCTCCGGAGGCCGTGAGCACGGTGCCCCGCAGCGGCTGCCCGCCGTCGAAGTCGTGGTAGGACGCCTCGACCGCCGCCTCGTGGAAGCGCACGCTCCGGAAGTCGTCCCACTCGATCGCCACCTGTCCCAGCCCCGGGTCGGACACGGTGATCCCCCGGTTCTGGTCGTTGACGTCGTTGGTGCCCCGCAGCACGACCGCTTCGCCCGTATGCAGCTCGACTTCCGCGCCGCGAGGTCCGGCGCTCCGGATCGACCGAATGGCGCCGAAGGGAACCTCGAAGCGACGGCCTCCGGCGTCCCCGTCCAGCTCGTCCGCCGAGTGTATCTCGTCCACGTCCCACGTCACGTAGCCGGTGAACTCCATGCCGGAGCGGGTGACGACGGTGCCGTGAAGCCGGCTTCCTGGCGGATCGATGCCCGCGGGCGCCGGGGTGAACTCCACTTCGCCGATCTCGTCCCAATCCAGCTTCACATCCCCCCTGTGGACGACGCCGTCGCGGTAGTCCGTGACCACCAACCCCCGGAAGCCGCCGCCCACGTCGCTGGAGTGCCCTCTCATGCCGACCGCCTGGCCGGACCGCAGGGCCAGGATCGCCTGGTTGCGGCCGATCGGCTGAATCGAGCGGACGTGGCCGAAGCGGATGCCGGAGAGCGTGGTGCGGCCCTCCACCACCTTGGTCGCGTCCAGCAGATCGCCCCAGCTGCCTTCGTTCCGGTCCCACCGCAGGAACCCTTCGTAGACGTCGCCCCGCTTGGCGCGGACGGTGCCGTAGAGGCGGTTGGCGCCCGACATCGGCTCCACCACCCGGTAGCCGTCGCTGGGGAAGCCCTCCGCAGCCTCGGCGGAGGCTGCGAGCCGGGCCGGCGGAGGAGGCCCGTGGTACCCGAACGGCCTGAACGCGATCGCCGTCATGACGACGAGACCGGCCAGGGCCGACCCGCCGATCAGCAGGATGTTCCGTACGTCGTCTCGCAGTCGGTGTCCTCTGTTCATCATATCCTTGTCCCTCGTCGAGTGTTCGCAAGGCGGTACAGAACCGATACGCCGCCGAACCATCAAAGGTTCCCGCCGCTGCCGAACGGCAGCCGCGCTCGAGGGAACGGTGGCGGGCGGCGGCAAAACCGCTTCACTTGTCCGGTTCGTAGAATCCGATACCTTGAAGACTCCGCCCCGTGGCGCCTGATCGTCGTCCCCGGGGTACCTCAAAGCAGAACGGTGAACCGTCGTCCATGTCGTTCTGGAACAAGATATTCGGTGGCCCCGGCCGGACCGAGCGGGTCGACTACTACGAGGAAGGGCTCGCCCTCGCCCAAGAGGGGAAGTTCCACGAGGCCCTGACCTCGTTTCGTCTTGCGCTTAAGGAATCTCCGGGAGACCCGATCGTCCTCCAGCAGATCGCCATCGCGTACACCCGCATGGGGATGGAGGACGAAGCCATCAAGACCTACCGTCACGTCCTCAATCGGAACCCCGAATCGCCGGGTGCGCACTACGGCTTGGCGTTCCTCCTCCTTCGTCACGGCCAGCGAGACAATGCGGTTCGCCATCTGGAGGCGTTCCTGGCCGGCAGTCCCCCTATGGGCGCGACCGACCACGTGAACCACGCTCGCACTACCCTCGAAGAGCTGCAGGGCGCGGTGGGCAACGAGCCCGCGCCCCACGAAGCTTGACCGCCGGACCGCGCCGATGAAGGCCGACAGGGAGGTCCGCTTGTCCTGGACCGGCTCGGGCATGGTGTTCGACGGCGGTCCGACGGACGGCCCCCAGCTGGTCGTGGACGGCGACTCCGCTACTGGACCGTCTCCCATGGACTTGGTGCTGACGGCGGTGGCGGGCTGCATGGCGATCGACGTGCGGGCGATCCTGGAGAAGGGGCGCGTCCCTCTCGACGCGCTCGACGTGGAGGCGCAAGGGAAGCGAGCGGAGAAGCCGCCGCGCTACTACACGGCCTTGCGCTTCGTGGTCCGCGTCGCCGGCGTCCCCCCGACCCAACGCGCCAAGGTGGAGCGGGCGATCGAGCTCTCCCAGGAGAAGTACTGCTCCGTTCTCTTTTCCCTTCGGCGGGACATCCCGGTGGAGATCGTCCTGGAAGGAGTGTAGACCCGTGTCCGGCACCGTGGACCGCTACGCCAACCCGGCCGACGTTCCCGAGGGAACGCTGGTCCAGCTCTTCTTCGACGCCGTGGACCGGATGCCCGGCGGCAAGGCCGCGTACTTGGTGCTCCCCGACGGAGACGCCGCCGGCACCGGCCGGTCGTGGAACTACCCCCAGATCGAAGCGGTGGTGCGGGAGGGCGCAGCGGCGCTGGCCAAGTCGGGGATCCGGCGAGGCGACAGGGTGGCGATCTTGTCGGAGAACCGGCTCGAGTGGGCTCTGGCCGACTGGTCTTGCCTCTGCGCCGGCGCCGTGGACGTGCCGATCTACAACACGCTGCCCGCCGCCCAGGTCGCGTACATCCTGAAGGACTCGGGCGCCAAGCTGGTGTTCGCGTCCGACGGCGAGCAGGCGGCCAAGGCTCTGGAGGCGGCGGCCGATCTGGACCCGAAGCCGGAGATCGTCGTCTTCGACAACGCGGCGGCAGGGGACGGGCTCACGGCGGGGCAGGAGTTCATGGCGCGGGGCGAGGGCGCCGACCCGGACGCCTTTCGGGAAGAGGCCCTGCGGGCGCGGCCCGGCGACGTGGCCACGATGATCTACACCTCGGGAACCACCGGCGCCCCCAAGGGCGTGATGCTCACCCACAACAACGTCGCGTCGAACGTCTGGGCGGCCAAGCAGATGCTGGAGGTGCGGAAAACCGACACCACGCTGTCGTTCCTGCCCCTCTCCCACGTCTTCCAGCGGATGGTGGACTATCTCTTCTTCTCGGCAGGCTGCACCGTCGCCCACGGCACGATCGACCGCGTGGCGGACGACCTCAAGAGGTTGCGCCCGACGCTCATGTGCTCCGTGCCTCGGCTGTACGAGAAGGTCTACCAGAAGGTGCTCGACGCCAGCGGCCTCAAGGGCAAGCTGGTGGGCTGGGCCGTGTCGGTTGGCAGGCAGGCGGCTGCGCTCCGCGAGCGGGGGCAGGAACCCTCCGGGCTGCTGGGCCTGAAGTACGCCGTGGCGGACAAGCTGGTCTTCGGGAAGATCAGGGAGGGCGTGGGCGGGCGGCTGCGCTTCTTCGTGAGCGGGGGCGCGCCGCTGGCGCCGGAGATCAACCGCTTCTTCCTGGGGGCCGGGATCATGATTCTGGAGGGCTACGGCCTCAGCGAGACTTCGCCCGTCACCAACGTCAACACCTTCGAGCACTTCAGGATCGGCACCGTGGGCCGTCCGGTCCCCGGCACCGAGATCCGAATCGCGGAAGACGGCGAGATTCTCGTCCGGGGTCCCCAGGTCATGAAGGGGTACCACGGCCTGGAGGCGAAGACCCGGGAGGTGATCTCGGAGGACGGCTGGTTCAGCACGGGCGACATCGGGGAGCTCTCCGACGACGGGTACCTCACGATCACGGACCGCAAGAAGGACCTGATCAAGACCTCCGGCGGCAAGTACGTGGCGCCTCAGGCGATCGAGAACCTGTTGAAGGGGAACCCCTACGTGGACCAAGCGGTCGTGGTCGGCAACGGACGGAACTTCGTGTCCGTTCTCGTGGTGCCCGCCTTCGACAAGCTGTCGAGCTGGGCTGCCGGCGCGGGCGCGGCGGCTTCGACCCCCGAGGCGCTGCTGGAGAGCAAGCGTTGCCGGGAGTTCCTCAAGGAGCAGGTCTTCTCCGTGATGCGGGACCTGGCCCGCTTCGAGACGCCCAAGAAGATCGGCCTGTTGGCGGAGCCGTTCACGATCGAGAACGGCATCTTGACTCCCACGCAGAAGGTGAAGCGCCGGGTGGTCGCCGATCGGTACGCCGCCCTGATCGACGCCTTCTACGACCCTGCCGCCGCGGATCGCACGATCTTCCTGGCAGGCTCCTGACCGGGAGTCGGCGTTGACCGGCGAGGCCGACAGGCCCCACGGAGTCGTCACGGTTCTGATGACGGCACCCGACGCGGCGACGGCCGAGGAGATCGTTGGACGGTTGCTGGACGAGCGGCTGGTGGCTTGCGGGAACGTCCTGCCGGGGGCGACGAGCCTCTACCGGTGGGAGGGAAAGGTGGAGCGCGACGAGGAGGTCGTCGTGATCATGAAGACGTTGCGGGAAACGACGCCTCGGGTCTTGGAGCGGGCGGAGCAGCTGCATCCGTACGACGTGCCCGAGCTGCTGGTCCACGAGGTGACCGACGGCTCCCCTGCGTACTTGGCGTGGGTCCGGAAGGAGTGCCGACGGTGATCGAGCGGCTCAGGGCGTTCCTCCATCGGGGAATGGCGGAAGAGGAGGAGATCGAGTCCCTGGAGGAGGTTTCGCCGGAGGACCTGCGGGTCGCGGCGTGTGCCCTGTTGCTGGAGGTGGCTTACGCCGACGACTACTTCAGCGCCGACGAGCGGCGGTACATGCGCGGCTTGGTGCGACGGCACTTCGGGCTGAAGCCGGAGGCCGCCGAGGAGCTCATCGCCCTGGCCGACGACGAGCGGCGGAGCCGAGTGGACCTGTGGGGCTTCACCGCCCTGATCCGGGAGAACTACTCGGTGGGTCAGAAGCTGGTGCTGGCGGAAGCGATGTGGGGGCTGGTGCTGGCGGACGGCGACCTTGGCGGCCGCGAGGACTACATCATGCGGAAGATCTCGAGCCTGCTGGGGCTCAAAGCCGGGTACCTGTCCGAGGCGCGGAAGCGGCACGAGTCGGCTCGGGAGCAGGCGGCAGCCGAGGACCCGGCGCCCGCGCCCGGAAGCGCGGACACGGCGCAGGCGTGACGGTCTACCACGTTCTCGGCGCGGTGGCCGCCCTGCTCCTCGGCGTGTGGCTGGGGATGCCGGGGAAGCACGGGAGCCGTTGGCGCGACGGGGGCTCGGCGAGGAGCACCCAGGGGCCGCGCAACGGCGAACGCACCGCCGGCGCCCACGACCCGCGCCACCTGGCCGAGCTGGAGGGCGCGCTGGCGCGACGTGCGGAGAGCAAGTCCGCCAAGCGCCACTTCACCCTCTTCGGAGGCCTGATCTCGCCGAAGCAGCGAGCCTCGGCTCGCCGTCGCGGGGGTCGGGTCCGCTTCCGGACGTCAGCCCCAGAGCCGGTTGACCGCGACAAGCACGACGCCGACGAAGAGGCCTAGCGCGTACCCCAGCCGCACGATCATCCGGAGCTCCCGCTCCGTCACTCGGCGCACCAGGTCCTCCATCGTCTCGATGGGAAACTCCGCGATCTTGTCCTCGACCCGCTGGGCCACGTTCACCTTGGCGACCACTCCGGGGACTTGGCCCTGGAGCCAGTTCCACATCGGGTCGCCGGCCGCGAGGCGGATCTGCTGGGCCAAGTTGCCGGGAAGGATGCGGGCGGGACGTCCGACGGGGTGGTTCAGCGCGGCGTCCGTCAACCGGCGGGCGCCCTCCCTGTAGACCTTGTCCGCCACGTCGCTGCGCGCCGCCTCGACCACCCACGCCGACACCTGCTCCCGCGAGACCCCTCCCGCCAAGTCGCCCCAGGTGCGCTCGGACGCGCGGTCCAGGAACGCGCCGAGCTTCTCGACCACGAACGCGCGAGTGGCCGGCGATCGGGCCAGCGCCACGATCTCCTCCGCCCCCGCGGCCAACGCGCCCGCCCACGCCGGGTCCTCCCGGTCGCCCAGGACCTGGTTCATGGGCCGGTCCAGGAACTCCGCCACGGCGTCGCGGATCCCCTTCTCCATGGCGGCCTGCACGGGGCGCTCCCGGAGGAGCCTGGCGAGCCGGTCCACGCCGTCGGCCTCGATGGTGTTGAGCACCTGCTCCACCGTGTCGTCCTTGATCACCAAGTTCGCCACCAGCTTCTGGTGGAACTTCAAGCCTCCCTTGAACCGCTCCAGAACGTCGTGGACCGCGGCCTCGAAGCGCCTCCGGACCGCCGGGCTCTCCAGCATCTTGCCCAGCCTGCGGACGGCCAGCGGTAGATAGCCCGCCAGGGTCTTCTCCACGACGGCTCCGGCCCCCTCGGGCAGCATCTCCCGCACGGTCCTCTCCGACGCCAGCAGCTTCTCCGCGCCTTCCCGCACGTAGTCGCCCACGAACTCCCGAAAGCGGTCGCCGGAGACGGCCCGCTCGATCCACTCGGTCGCGGCGGCCTCGATCCTGGCCCTTCGATCGGACGTCAGCACGTCGCCGGCCGAGGCGTCGGCCACGAACTCGGCCAGCTTCCCGGCCTTCGCCCGGACAGCGGACTCGAAGGCGTCGGACGCCACGTACCCCTGCATCCAGTGCAGCGCGTGGTTCACCACCTCGCCGGCGATCTGGTCGGCCTTGGCGGCGCCCTCGGGGCCGAATATCTCGCGCAGGGAACCGCGCTCCACATCCAGCACCTGCGTCAGGAAGTCGTCCAGCTTCTCGTCGAACGCCGCCCGGAACTCGGGGTTGTCGAAGGTGCGGGCCAAGTCCTCCGTGGTCAGCAGGGTGTCCCCCACGGTGCGGCCGATCGCCTTCGCCAGCCGAGGCTGATTCTTGGGGATGGCGCCCTGAAGCAGGCGGATCGGTCGGCCCAGGACGGCGGGAGGCTTGATCGGGTGGAAGAGCATCCAGATCGCGACCGTGTTGGTGAGTCCGCCCGTCAAAGCGCCCGCGGCGATCGTCACGATCGCCTTCAGGAGCTCCTCGTTCACCGGATCACCGCTGGAAGTGGCGGAGGAACCCCCGAACCGGGGTTCGCGTTCCGGCGACGACGACTTCCCCGGTCACCTCGTGGATGCCCAGAATCGACCGGCCGGGGCCGTCGCCGTCGCCGTCGCCGGTCAACGAAAGGAGGGAGGACTTGGTAGACTCGACCTCTCCCCGCAGCTCCCCGTCGTCGGAAGCGAGGCGCCACCCCACCGGGACCGTCCGGCGGTCCCCATCCAAGGCCATCGCGTCCGTCCACTCCGTCGTCACCTGCGACCAGGACCGTTCTTCGGCCCCGCGAAGGGCCCAGGCGCGGTAGTCGTCCGCTGTGCCCACCGGTTTGGCGACGAGAAGGACGAGGCCGTCGGCACCGGCGAGCAACGCCCACTCCGCCGATCCCTCGGCGTCGCCGGCCCGGGAGACGGAGATGTCCAGCGCCAAGCCGTCCATCTCCACGTCCCACAGAGTCGCCCTGCCCCGCAGGACCCGGTAGCTCTCCCCCTGCTGGCCGCGCCACTCCGCCATCGCTTCGCCCAGACCGACGGAAAGGAACCGGGCCGTCTCCGGCTCGCGGTAGTATATCTCCCGAAGGACGTTGCCCTGCCCCACCACGAGGCGCGCCAACCCCCGAGGCCGAATGCGCCACCACTCCCGGGCGCCCTGGGGGGAGGTCCACTGGTCCGAGAGGAAGTGGTCCCACTCGCCGCCGTCGCGCTCGTCGCGGCCGAACTCCGGCGTGCTCCAGGTGCGACCGAGCCATCCGCGGATCGTCCGTCGGACGCCTGCCGAGTCGTTGCGAGCCTCCCACTCCCACTGCACGAACATCGAGGTATCCCGGGAGGTGTCCATGAACAAGACGGCGCGCTGATAGGTCTCGCCGTGGCCGACGACGGGCGCCGAGGCCGCGCGGCCGTCCGCCGTGTTCGCTTCGGGCGGCTGGTCGTCGCCTCCGTTCCGGGAGCAGGCGGCGGGCGCCAGCAGGAGTGTCGCCGAGAGGACAGTCGCCAGGACGGAGACCGGCATTGCTCGGACCACGCGGATCAGTTGGTCGCCTCCGTCGCGGGGGCGGGGGCGGGAGCGGGGGCCGCGTCCAGGATCTGGTCGGCGCGCACGTCCAGCCGTTGGTCGAGGGCTCGAAGGAAGCGCCGGATGCGGCGGGCGTTGGCGCCCAGGTCGCCGCCCCTGTGACGCCCCTCCGCGGAAAGGTCCACCCGGGTCTGGGCGTTGGCGTCCAAAGTCACCGAGATGACGATCTGGGCCGGAAGAGGCAGCAGCCAGCTCGTCGCGTAGACCTCGACGAAGCCCTCCAAGTGGTCCCGCCGCACCGTCGTCCAACCCCTCAGTCCTCCTCCCGCCAAGTGCAGCGTCGCGCCCCAGACTGCGGCGAACGGCACGGCGTACGTGCGTCCCGCCATGTCGGGGTCCTGGGCGTCCGGGCGGGTGCGCGCATCGCGGACGGTAAACGCCTCCAGCAATCCCATCCGATCCGCCGGCTCCTCTTCCCTAGGTCTCCCGGGCGCGTGCCCTATCTTCAACAAGCTGTCCACGCCCGCGGGCGCAGGTCAACCGCCCGAGTCCCGCCGCTGGCCCGCCACGTCCGCCCAAAGGGCCCCGCCTCATGAAAGCCGTCATTCCCCTGGCCGGGAAGGGTACGCGTCTCCGGCCCCACACCCACGTCGTGCCCAAGCCCCTGCTGCACGTCGCGGGCAAGCCCGTGCTGGACTACCTGCTGGACGATCTGCGGGAGATCGGGGTCGCCGAGGTCGTGCTGATCGTGGGCCACCTTCAGGACGCCATCCGGTCCCACATCACCCGTCGCTACCCGGAGATCCGACCCCACTACGTGGTTCAGGAGGTGCAGGACGGGACTGCCGGCGCCGTGTCCCTGGCTCGTCCCTGGGCCGACGAGGAGCTGCTGATCGTCCTAGCCGACGCCGTCTTCGAGGTGGATTTGGGGCTGATCCGAGCGCTGCCCCGTGAGAAGGCGGGGGCGATCTGGACCAAGGAAGTGACGGACTACCAGCGGTTCGGGGTCGTCGTCGCCGACGAAGCCGGGGACCTGGCGAGGATCGTCGAGAAGCCTCGGGAGCCGATATCCCGGATGGCCAACATCGGACTGTACTACATCCGGGACCACGCGCTGCTCTTCAAGGGGATCGACCACGTGCTGGAGTCGCCCCAGGGTCCGTCGGGCGAGTACTACCTGACCGACGCCTTCCAGTACATGGCCGACCACGGCGCGAGGCTGGCCACGGTCGAAGTGGAGGGGTGGCACGACGCCGGCAAGCCCGAAACCCTGCTGACGACGAACGGTCACCTGCTGCGCCGGCATCGGGGGGGCACGCAAGAGGGCGCGTCGGTGGAGGACTCGGTCGTCTCGCCCGTGGCGCGGATCGAGGCGGGAGCGATGGTGAAGGGTTCGCGGATCGGGGCCAACGTCACCGTGGAGGCGGGCGCCCAGGTGCTGCGGTCGGATCTGGACGACGCGATCGTGGGTGCCGGAGCGGTGGTGGAAGGGAGCCGCCTGCGGGATTCGGTCGTCGGCGACGGCGCGGTGGTTCGGGATTATTCCGGGATCGTTCACGTGGCCCCCCACTCGGAGGTGCTTTCCCGGAACTGGTAAAGAGGCCAATCTGCTAGGAGGTGCGCGGGGCCGGCGCGCGCCGAAGGCCCAATCGACGGAGCGGGAATGGAGCACGACGGAGTGGACCGGGAGCAAGTGGAGCACGAGGGGCTGATCCACGACTGGAACGTCGCCGAGTTCGACACGCTGGCGTGGGGTCGTCACGTGGAGCTGGACGACGAGACGCTGCGAGACGGCCTCCAGTCGCCTTCCGTGACCGATCCTCCGATCGGAGCCAAGGTCCGCCTGCTTCACATGATGGCCGATCTCGGGATCCACGCCGCCGACGTGGGGCTTCCCGGCGCAGGCCCCCGGGCGGTCGCCGACGTGACCCGGCTCTGCGAGGAGATCCGCGACGCGGGCTTGGCCGTGGCGCCCAACTGCGCCGCCCGCACCGTCCTGGCCGACGTGGTGCCGGCCGTCCGCATCTCCCAGAAGACGGGCGTTCGCCTCGAGGTGTGCGTGTTCATCGGCAGCTCCCCGATCCGACTCTACGCCGAGGGCTGGTCGCTGGACACGATGCTGCGAACCGCGGAGGAGTCGGTGAGCTTCTGCGTGAAGGAAGGGTTGCCGGTCATGTTCGTCACGGAGGACACGACCCGGGCCGACCGGAAGACGCTGAAGGCCCTCTATGGGCACGCCATTGACTGGGGCGTTCGGCGGATCTGCCTGTCGGACACGGTGGGCCACGCCACGCCGTCGGGAGTGCGGGCGCTGATCCGCTTCGTGCGCAGGGAGATCGTCGATCCGTCCGGCGTCAACGTGAAGCTCGACTGGCACGGACACCGGGACCGGGGGCTGGGCCTCGCCAACGCCTTGGCTGCGATCGAGGCGGGCGCCGACCGGATCCACGGCACCGCGATGGGGATCGGCGAGCGCGTGGGGAACGTGGAGATGGACCTGCTGCTGGTGAACTTGGCCTTGGCGGGGGTCCACGACGCCGACCTGACCCGCTTGGCCGAGTACTGCGAGCTGGTGGCCCGGGAGTGCGGCGTGCCCCTCCCGCCCAACTACCCGGTGCTGGGGGCCGACGCCTTCCGCACCGCGACCGGCGTGCACGCCGCCGCCATCGTCAAGGCCGAAGCCAAGGGCGCCCGATGGCTCGCCGACCGGGTCTACTCCAGCGTGCCCGCCTCGATGGTGGGGCGCCGCCAGGAGATCGAGATCGGCCCGATGTCGGGGCTGTCCAACGTCAAGTACTGGCTCGCCAAGCGGGGACACGACCCGGACCACGAGGACACGGCGGCGCGCATCTTCGAGAAGGCCAAGTCGGCGGACCACACGCTCTCGGAGGCCGAGGTGCTTGCCGTGGTGGAGGGGGGCGGGGCGACGCCGGCAGGGGCGGCCAAGTGAGGCCCGGAATCGACGACGACGCCGGCAAGCGGAAGGCTAGGCCCCGGGTGCTCGTGATCGAAGACGACGACGAGATCGCCGGGCTCGTGGCCTACCAGCTGACGCGGGCCAGGTATCGCGTGGAGACGGCAGCCGACGGCGCCGCAGGGCTCTCCTCGCTCCACCGGGAGATCCCCGACTTCGTGGTGCTGGACCGGATGCTCCCCGGCCTATCGGGCGACGAGGTGCTGCGGGCGATCCGCGACGAACCCGCGACCAGGGGGCTGCCCGTGCTGATGCTCACCGCCAAGAACGAGCGCGAGGATCGGATCGAGGGCCTGGAGATGGGCGCCGACGACTACCTGACCAAGCCCTTCAGCCCCCGGGAACTGGTGCTGCGGGTGGACGCGATCCTGCGACGGGCCCAAGGGGAACGGCTGGCGCCCGCGACCGGCGCCCGCGTCCTCTCCGCCGGGAACCTCAGGGTCAACCTGGGATCGAACGCCGTCACGCTGGCGGGCAAGCGCATCCAGCTCACGCCGACCGAGTTCCGGCTGCTGAAGACGCTGATGGAGCGCCCGGGGCGCACCCAAAGCCGCCGACAGCTCCTCGAGGCGGCCTGGGACGCGGATCGCGGAATGGCCGATCGGAACCGAACCCGAACAGTGGACATGCACGTTCGCCGTCTGCGCGCCAAGCTCGACGAGGCGGGAGACTGGATCGAGACGGTGCGGGGCTTCGGGTACCGTTTCCGGGGACGGTAGGCGACTCGTGGTTGCCCGGCCGGGAGGGCAGGCATGAGGGTTCCGCTGCGGCCCGTCGCCTTGGCGGGAGCGGCAGGAGCAGTCTTTCTCGCGGGGGCAGCGGCCTGGGTTGCAACCCGTGCGACGGCGGAGCTCGCACTGACGCGGGAAGTCCAGGAGCATCTCGGCCGAGCGGTGCGTCTCGGGGCCCAGCGGCTGCGGTCGTCCCAGGACCTTCCCTTGGACAGCGTGGCCAGCGGCTTGGCCGCCACGACCCAGTATCGGACGAGCGTCTTCGACGGCGACATGAGGCTGGTGGCGGACCCCCAGCTGGGTGCCGGCGCCGGCGCGCCCCGGGCCGCGGAGGAGGCTCGGCGGCCGGAGGTGGCGGATGCGCTGCGGGACGCCCGGGCGGTGTCGTTCTCCCGGCGGGAGGACGAGGTCGACGGGCGGCTCTACGTCTTTGGAGCGGCGCGGGCGTACTGGCGCGGGGAGACGGTCGCGATCCGCTTCGGCGCCCCGGCCGAGCCGATCGAGGCGGCGGCGGCGCGGGCGGCGCGGAACGCCGCGCTGGCGGTGCTGGCCGCGGGCACCGGCGCGCTGGTCGTGCTGTACCTCGCGCTGGGAGGCGTCGTGCAGTCCCTGAACGCAGTGGGAGGCTTGCTGTCGAAGATCGGGGCGGGACGGTCCGCAGGTCCCCGACTGCCGCTGTCGCCGGTGGCGGAACTGGCCCGCATCGCGTCCGCCGCCAACCGCGCCCGGACCGAGCTGGACGCCCAGTCCGCCCGCGCGGCCCGGGAGCGGGACGAGCTGGCCGGCTTGGTGGACCGAGTGGCGGAGGGATTGATGGCGCTGACCGCGGACGCCCGCATCCTGCGGATCAACCCGGCGGCGAAGGAGCTTCTCGGGGTGACCGAGGTGCCGAGGCTCGCGCCCGTGGGGTCGGTGGTGCGGGACCCGGTCCTCCGCGATCTGCTGGAAGCCTCCGTCGATCGGCCGGAGGGTCGCCTGGAGATCGACCTGGGAGGCCGGAAGCTGGACGTTCGCACCACTCGGGGCACGGAGGGGGGCGCGGTGGCCGTTCTCGTGGACGTGACGGAGGTCCGGCGGCTGGAAGAGGTCCGCTCCGACTTCGTGGCCAACGCCTCCCACGAGCTGAAGACGCCGCTCACGGTGATCCGAGTTGCCGCCGAGACGGTCCTGGACGAGGACTTGCCTTCCGACCTTCGACGCCAGTTCACCCGGTCGATCGAGCGCAACACGGTGCGGCTGCAACGGATGGTGGACGACCTGCTGGACCTGTCCCGCTACGAGTCCGGGGCGTGGCGTCCCGAGCGGGTGCCGGTGTCGGTCGGCGACGTCGCGTGGTCGGTCTGGGAGGAGATGGACGAGGAGGCCGCGGCGAGGGGCGTGAAGTTCGGCGTGTCGGGGCACGGAGAGGCGTCGGGGGACGAGCGGGCGGTCTACCAAGTGCTCCGCAACCTCTTCGAGAACGCCATGAAGCACGTGCCTCCCAAGGGGGGTCGGATCCACGTGAAGATCGGCGAGGAGGACGGTCGGCTACGGGTGGCGGTCCAGGACAACGGAGCGGGCATCCCGGGGGCGTCGCTGCCGCGCATCTTCGAGCGCTTCTACCGGATCGACGCGGCTCGGTCTCGGCCGGGCGGCGGAACCGGGCTGGGGCTGGCGATCGTCCGGCACCTGGTCTCCAGCATGGGGGGCGACGTGTCCGCCGAGAGCACCCTGGGAGCAGGCACGACGATCAGGTTCACTCTGCCGCTGGCGGAGGGGGAGCGGACGGGGGAGCGGCACGCGGCGACGTCCAGGGTCGACCGCGCCGCCGCCGCGGGAGCGGCTCTGACCGTGGCCCTGCTCCTTGCGTGCGCGCCTGCCGGGGGCGGCGACCTCGGGCCGGCGGTGGCCTTCGGGGGGTCGAGCACTCTCGGTCCGCTGGCCGAGGCCGTCGCGGAGGAGTTTGCGCGCCGGGGGGGTCCCGAGCGCCGCGTGGCGGTGACCCTCTCGGGCTCGGGAGGCGGCTTCAGGCGGCTCTGCGAGGGGGAGATCGACGTGGCGGGGGCTTCGCGTCTCATCTCGCCGGCGGAGGCGGCTCGGTGCAGGGAGGCGGACACTCGCTACTTGGCGCTTCCCGTGGCCCGGGACGGCGTGACCGTGGTGGCGAACCCGGAGAACGCCGGGGTGGCGTGCCTGACGCTGGGCGAGCTGGAGCGCATCTGGGCGCCGTCGAGCCGGGTGGCCACATGGCGCGACCTGCGCCCGGGCCTCCCCGCCGAGAAGATCCGCCTCTACGGGCCGGGTCCCGATTCCGGCACCTTCGACTTCTTCACGACGGTCGTGGCGGGCCGGGCCGGCGCCAGCCGCGCCGACTACTACCAGACCGAGAACGACCACCTGGTAGCCCGAGGCGTCGCCGGGCACCGCTGGGCGCTGGGGTACTTCGGCTACGCCCACTACGCTGCCAGCCGAGGGCTGCTCCAGGCCGTGGCGGTGGACACGGGCTTCGGCTGCGTGCTGCCGTCCCACGATTCGATCGCCAGCGGTCGCTACAGCCCGTTGGTCCGTGACCTCTACATCTACGTGCGCGAGGCGGCGCTGGCGCGGCCGGCGGTCCGGGAGTTCGCGTCGTTCTTCGTCGCGTCGGGCGAGGCGATCGCCGCGGAGGTCGGGTACGCCCCGCTTCCCACCGCCGCGTACGCCCGAAGCGCGGCCCTCCTGGCCCGGGCGGTTCCGTGACGGCGGAGTTCGACGGCTTCTCGGGCGCGGGAGCGGCGTCCCGGGCGCCCAGCGAGCGCTTGGCGCGACGGGCGTTCGCGGCCTGCGCCTTGCTGGCTGCGGCAGCGGCGGCGGCGGTCGTGGGAGTCCTGGCGTGGCAGACCGTGGCGTTCTTCGCGGAAGTGCCGGTGGCTCGCTTCCTGACCGAGGGCGCGTGGGCACCGTTCTCCGAGGAGCCGCGCTTCGGCGTGCTGCCCCTCCTGGCCGCCACGGCGCAGATCACGGCCGGCGCGGCGGTCTTCGCGACGCCCGCCGGGCTGGCCACCGCCGTCTACCTCTCCTATTACGCGGGCGTCCGGACGGAGCGGGTCGTGTCCGCCTCGGTGGCGTTGCTGGCGGGGGTGCCCACCGTGGTCCTGGGCTGCTTCGCCCTCGAGTTCGCGACGCCCGCGCTCGAACGCCTGTGGCCCGACGTCGAGGCGTTCAACGGGCTGGCGGCGTGCCTGGTGGTCGGGCTCATGATCCTGCCGACGGTGGCCGCCCTGTCGCGACAGGCACTGGACTCGGTGCCTCGCCCGCTGGTAGAGGCGGGATTGGCGCTGGGTGCGAGCCGGGGCCGGGTCGTCGCCCGGATCGTCGCGCCGGCTGCGGGCCGGGGGCTTGCCGCCGCGGTCCTCCTGGCGATGGCCCGAGCCGCCGGCGAGACGATGATCGTGACGATGGCGGCCGGAAACCAGGCGCGCCTGGCGTGGAGTCCCCTGGAGGGCCTTCGCACTCTCACGACGTTCATCGCCCAGATGAACATGGGCGACGCCGCGCCCGGCACGCTGGAGTACCGGGCCGTCTTCGCCGCGGCGGCGCTCCTCTTCCTCCTCGCCTTTGGGGTGCACGCGATCGGCAGGGCGCTTCTGTCCCGGCCCGCGCCGGTCCGCAGCCGATGATCTTCCTGCGCTACCACGGGAAGGTCGGGACGGCGTGCGCCGTGGGCGCGTGGACCGCCACCGCCGGGCTGATCCTCCTGGCTGGGTTCCTGGCCGTCCGGGGCTGGGGCGTGCTGGACCCGGCGTTCTTCCTGTCGTCGCCGTCCCGGGACCCGGGCCGGGCGGGGATCGGTCCGGCACTGGCGGGGACGCTGTGGCTGGCGCTGCTCACGGTCGCCTTCGCGCTTCCGGTCGGGGTCGGCGCCGCCGTCTACCTGGAGGAGTACGCGCCCAAGAACCGGTGGGCCACGTTCGGCGAGTCGGTCGTGGTCAGCCTGGC
Organism: Longimicrobiales bacterium; assembly: GCA_958296005.1. GTDB lineage: Bacteria > Gemmatimonadota > Gemmatimonadetes > Longimicrobiales > Gaopeijiaceae > CATQHQ01. The sequence continues at coordinate 1,125,299 of CATQHQ010000001.1, read as the reverse complement.
GGGCGTGCCGTCCGTGGTGTACGGGGTCGCGGGACTCGCCGTCTTCGTCCGGGCGATGGGGGCGGGGCGGAGCATCTTGGCAGGGGGGCTCACCCTGGCGGTGCTGGCCCTTCCGGTGGTGATCGCGACCTCCCGCGAGGCGATACGGAGCGTTCCCGACGGACTCCGGCGCGCGGCCTACGGTCTGGGAGCGACGCGATGGCAGGTCCTCCGCCACCAGATCCTCCCGGCGGCGGCGCCCGGGATCGCCACGGGATCGTGCCTCGCCTTCACCCGCGCGGTGGGCGAGGCGGCGCCCCTCCTGGTGATCGGCGCCGCATCGTTCGTCACCTTCGCGCCTCAAGGGCCCGGCGATCCGCTGATCTCCCTCCCCACCCGCATCTTCGCCTGGACCACCCACGCCCAGCCCGAGTTCGGGGCGCTGGCGGCGGGAGCGGCGATCGCCCTCCTGCTTCTCCTCCTGGCGGCGAACTTGGCGGTCCTGGCGGCGCGGCGCCGGATGCGGAGGGCGTACCTGTGACCCCGCCGGCTTCGGTCCCCGTCCTCTCCGCCGAAGGCCTGTCGGTGAGCTTCGACGGGCGGACCGCGCTGTCGAACGTCTCTCTGGAACTTCCCCGAGGGCGGATCGTGTCGATCATCGGGCCGTCCGGTTGCGGCAAGACCACCCTTCTCCGTTGCTTCAACCGGATGAACGAACTGGTGGAGGGCGCCCATACCGCCGGCGCCGTCCGCTTCGAGGGCTTCGATCTCTACGCCGCCCATGTGGACCCTGTGGAGGTGCGGCGGCAGATCGGCATGGTCTTCCAGCAGCCGACGCCGTTCCCCAAGTCGGTGTTCGACAACGTGGCCTTCGGACCCCGTGCCAGCGGGTTCAAGGGCGACCTGCACGCCTTGGTGGAGGAAGTCCTGTCGTCGGCGGGCCTGTGGCCGGAGGTCGCCGCCGAGCTGGACGCCCCGGCGCTGGCGCTCTCGGCGGGTCAGCAGCAGCGTCTCTGCATCGCCCGGACGCTGGCGGTCAAGCCCAGCGTGCTCCTCATGGACGAGCCCACGTCCGCCCTCGACCCGACGGCCACTGCGCGTATCGAGGCCCTGGTCCACTCCCTCAAGGGCACCTACACCGTCGTCATCGCCACCCACGACCTGCAGCAGGCCGCCCGCCTATCGGACCTGACCGCCTTTCTCGACGGCGGCGACTTGGTCGAGTACGGCCCCACCGAAACCCTGTTCACGAACCCGCGAGATCCTCGCACCGAGTCCTACCTGACAGGGAGAGCCAGATGACCCAGCCCATCCCCCCGTCGCAACGCCCGACGCTCCTTCAGAGTCGGGCCGACGCCGAGCTGGACCGACTCCGGGAGATGCTGCTGGAGATGGCCGGTCAGGCCGAGGAGCTCGTGCGGCTGGCGATGACCGGCCTAGCGGATCGGGACGCGAGCCGCTCGAAGCAGGTCAGGCGCGCCGACGACGGGATCGACGCGCTCGAAGTGGAGATGGACGAGCGCGTGCTGGAGTTCCTGGCGCTTCAGCGTCCGGTGGCGGGAGACTTGCGGCTGGTGTTCGTGACGCTCAAGGCCTCCAACGACATCGAGCGGATCGGCGACCACGCGGTGAACATCGCCAAGGCCACGAAGCGGATTGCGTCCCACCCTCCCCTGCCCGACATCCTGGAGGTGCGGGAGATGGGCGACCAAGTGCTGGCGATGCTCGGCGACGCCTTGGGAGCGCTGGTGAACCGGGACACCGCCGTTGCCCGGCAGGTCGTGGCGGCCGACGAGCGCGTGGACGACCTGCGGCGGTCCGTGTTCAGGATCGTGGTATCGTACATGCTGGAGCAGCCCCGCTACATCAGCCCCGGTCTGGAGATGATCCTGGTGGTCCAGAACTTGGAGCGGATCGGCGACCTCGCGACCAATATCGCCGAGGATGTGGTGTTTCTCGCCGAGGGCAAGTCGATCAAGCACGCGAAGCTGGGGGACGGAGCGTGAGGCCAGACGGCAGCGGCAGCGGGGTCGAGGCGGTCGCGGGACCGGTTCCGGCGCCTGCCCCCGAACTCGCGGCGTCGGACCCCTCGTTGCGGGGACGGGTGGCGCTAGTGACCGGCGGCTCCAGCGGGATCGGGCGCGCCGTGGCGATCGCCTTCGCCCGAAGCGGCGTGCACGTCGCCTTCAACTACCTTCACGCAGGGCCGTCGAGCCAAGACGCAGCCGACGAAGTGCAGGACGAGCTGCGAGGCTACGGCGTAAAGGTGTTCGCCCGGGCGAGCGACGTGCGGGACCCGGCAGAGGCAACCGAGTTCGTCGAGCAGGCCCAAGCGATGCTGGGCGGCCTCCACTTCCTAGTGAACAACGCCGGCGTCGGCCGAGATCGGGCCCTCTGGCGGATGGACGACGACGAGTGGCGATCCGTGATCGACACCAACTTGTCGGGAGCGTTCTACTTCACTCGCGCAGCGGCCTCCCACTTCCGAGCCCAGGAGTTCGGCAAGATCGTCAACGTGTCGTCGGTCCACGGGCTCTGCAGCGAGTTCGGCCTGGCCAACTACTGCTCGTCGAAGGCGGGCCTCCTAGGCCTGACCCGAAGCGCCGCCGCAGAACTCGGCCCGTCCAACGTCAACGTCAACGCGGTCGCACCGGGCTACATCCGCACCACAGAGCTCACGGACCGGGTGCCCGCCGAGATCATGGACCAAGCCCGAGAGCGCAGCGTGCTAGGCCGCCTCGGCGACCCCCAAGACGTGGCCTCGGTGATCCTCTTCCTCTGTTCGGAGGCGGCCCGCCACATTACGGGCGCAGTGGTCCCGGTGGACGGGGGGTATTTGGTCTAGTGGCGGTAGACGGTTCCAACCAGGGTTGGGCAGGGCCGGACGGCGACCTTGCCAAGTTCGCTCTTGGCGAAGTTCAGAATACGCTTAATGCATATCGCTCCCAGCCTCGTCTGGTTCGGGAGCAAGCCAACGAAGAGCGCGACACGGCAGGAGGCGGTTACGCCCATAGGCAGCTGTACGAACTGGTCCAGAACAGTGCTGACGCTATCGCGGACGGCGGTCGAGGCCACAAAATTCTTGTGCGATTGACGCAGAAGCACCTCTACTGCGCGGACAACGGCAGTGCACTGGACGACTCTGGTGTCACGGCACTGATGTTCTCTCGCTTATCAACCAAGGACCGCTCTGATCAGATAGGTCGCTTCGGGCTGGGATTCAAGTCGGTGCTGCGAGTGACCGACTCTCCTCAGTTCTTTAGCCGCTCCGTCTCGTTGCGCTTCAGCGAGGAGCACGCAAAGCAACTCCTTCGCAACATTGTTCCGTTAGACCGCTATCCGATACTGCGGCTGCCCCAGCCCATTGATCCCCATTCGGAGGCCAAACACGACGACGATCTCGCGAAGTTGATGACCTGGGCTACCAACATCGTCCGTTTGCCACTGAAGTCGGAATGCCGCGACGACATCGTTAAGCAGATGAAGGCATTTCCGATGGAGTTCTTGCTCTTTGTCGATCACGTCCAACGCCTGACCCTTGACGTTGCTACGTATTCGAGAGACCTCGACAGAAACGACGACAATGGAGTCGTAGAGATTTCGGACGGCAACAAGCGTACCAGATGGCGTTGCTTCCGCGAGACTCACTCTCTTTCCGCCGATGCAATGAGCGATAATCCGTTGCCCGTCCGCAATGATAATCCGATGCCAAGCGACGATGATAATCCGGTGCCAGACGACAATGACCAAGTTGCCATCACCTGGGCCGCTCCCGTTGGCAGGTCCACGTCTCGAGATGAGACCCACGGCCGGTTTTGGGCATATTTTCCCACCAGCACACCAAGTCTTGTAGCAGGAATTCTGAACGCTCCATGGAAAACGAACGAAGATCGGGGGCGCCTCCTCCCGGGAGTATACAACAGCGATCTAATTGCGGCCTCGGCCAGATTGATGGCCGACTCCCTACCATTGCTGTCCACCGCGGACGACCCTGCCAAGCACTTGGAGATGCTGCCACCTCGGCAAGAGCAGTTTGACTCGGCGCACGGCATCCTTCTGCGGAAACACTTGTCGCGCATCTTGCCTGATAGGAAGGTTGTCCCGGATCAAGACGGTCGCTTGCGACTACTCAACGAGGTGAAATACCCTCCCGCGGAGGTTTGTCGACCGCTATCCACGGACAAAGCAGTTACAGAGCGCCAAGCATGGGACGCATGCAGTTGGAGGCCCAAGGACTGGCTCCATCACAGTGCTTTCTCCCGAGAGAGGATCAGAAAGATAGATCGATTGTACAGTCGTGACTTAGGAGCACGGTGGGCGCCTGAGGCACCTCGCGAGACGGTGAAGCGTTGGTTGTCCTGCATCACGGGAGAATGCACAGGTGACCAAGCCGTAGCGGCGTCGCGAAGCGCGATACTTATTGCGTCGTTAATTTACAGAACTAGCAGGGGCAAGCATAATGCGCCTGACCTAGAGTTTGGCAAGATCGTATTGACAGCAGACGAAAGTTGGCTGTCCACTTCGTACCCCCTTCTCTTCTTGCCTGATGCAACGGACAGTCCATCTGCTGCGTACAACCGCGAAAGCGATTCCCATCAACTGCATCCAGGGCTCGCAGGCGATCTTGAAGTCGTGAACGCGCTGTCGGAGCTGGGCGTTCGAGAAAAGTCAGCCCCTGTGAGACTCGAGGGAATCACGACACTGTTCCTGAAGCACCCCAGCCCGGGTAATCATTGGAACCATTTCTGGCAAGCCGCACGCGACTTGTCACCGGAAGAGGGTCGGGAAGTCGTCTTGAAATCCTCCAAGGGTAGAAGCCACTTGGTGCATGTTCGTACCTTGTCCGGTGAATGGGAACAGCTTGGTCGTACCTTGATGCCTGGCAAGATCGTACCCCCGGATGCGAGTCGAGACGACACCGTTGCGATAGATTGCGTGCATCACGAGAAGGACCTGGACTTATTGCGCGCACTCGGTGCAGCGGAGGGGCCACGGGACGAACTGGATTTGACGCATGAAGGTGAGTTATACAAGTACTATAAATTTGAGGCCATGATGGGGTTTATGCATCGGAACGAACCAAAAAAACCGAAGATACATCTTCTCGATTTCGAGAGCACACGCGGCCCAGGGCACCTTGAGATCATGAAGTCGCTATCGCTGGAGGCACGAGTCAAATACACGTCCAAGTTGCTGGATTTTGAGTCCACCTATAAGTCATGGCTCATGCAGCACACCACTGTGTTCACCTATCGGCCGTTCAAGTGTGAGTCGCTTGCTGTAGAGGCGATCAAGCACTTCGGATACGTCAAGCATGTCGATGAGTTCGTACCATTTTCTGACTTACTCGGACAGGAACCAAAGAACCCTGCGGCGTTGCGGGGTCTGCTACGCCAAGACACAACCGGCAGAGTGCGAAAGGCGTTTGATCTTACCATTCCGACACTAGTGGCCGTGGGCCGCGAGGAGCGGGTTCCGTTGACCGACGAGTGGCCGGGTCTCTCGCGGTGCCTCGACAAAGCTGGCTTAGGGTCTTGCTACCTCGTCCGGTGCCAGGGCTTCGAGGGCGACGACGATGACATGCGTGGGAGGTGTGAGTACGTCGAACCCGACGTTTACTTGGTTGACACGGGCGACGAACGAGCCGACTTGAAGCTCGTCCTGTCGAGGCTGAACCTTCAATTACACGATGACGATATCGAAGCCGTACTGCTCTACGTGCCTCCTGAGGAGATCAAGCAACGACGGAGTCAGGTAAAGGACCATGCAACAGACGCGGAGCGACTCCTGGCTGCAGTAGGCATGGACGGCCTCAGGTCGCAGTTGCCTAGTATGCTTCTGGACGAGCTTGAGTCCGACGGCGAAGGCCTGACCGGCCTACAGGTCGCCGATGCCGCCATCGCCACTTTCCATACCGGCGCGCTGAAGACCTATCGATCTCATCTGGGTCACTTAGATCCGCCGAGACAATGGGCAGGATCTCGAACTGCCGTAGAATTCGTACTTTCTCTTGGATTCACGCCAGAGTGGGCGGGGGAACGCGGAGGACGCCGGCCCCCATTTCTTGAGGTTGAGGCACCGTACGACCTTCCTCCGCTTCACAACTATCAGGAGACCATCCGGGACCGGGTAGTGGATATGCTAGTGCGGAATGGCGAAGGGGACGACAAGAGAGGGATGATCAGCTTGCCTACGGGTTCCGGTAAGACTCGCGTCGCCGTTCAAGCTGTGGTGGAGGCAATGCTAGAAGGCTTCAATGGAACTGTCTTGTGGGTTGCAGATCGAGACGAGCTCTGCGAACAGGCTGTGCAAGCATGGCGGCAAGTATGGTCGGCAATCGCCAAGGACGGAGGGGAGCTGCGCATATCCAGAATGTGGGCAGGACAACGTGTTCCTCCTCCTACAGACAAGCGGCACGTCGTTGTCGCCACCATTCAAACGCTCCGGACCAAGCTTGTCGACTCTCCAACCGACATGCGTTTTGCACAGGACATCGCGCTCGTCGTTTTTGACGAGGCGCACAGGTCGGTGGCACCGAGCTACACGGCGGTGATGGAGCAAATCGGCCTCACGCGGTGGAAGAGAGAAGAGGAACCGTACTTGCTCGGCCTTACCGCTACGCCGTATCGAGGAAGAGACGAGAAGGAGACAGCCAGGCTGGCGAGTCGGTTCGGGAGAAATCGACTCGACTCCGGTGTATTTAGATCGGACAAAGCCCCGGAGGCGATTCGCGAGTTGCAGGATATGCGCGTGTTGGCTAGGGCAGAGCACAGGTCGATCAAAGGGGTTTCTGGTTTCTCCCTTACCGAAGCTGAGTTGGTCAAACTGCACCGTTTGCGGCATCCTGGATGGCTCCCACGGGGGGCCGAGGAGCGCATCGCTCGCGACACGCACCGCACGCGACGTATCATTGAAGAGTACAAGACACATGTTAGTTCAGCCTGGTCGACGTTGATCTTTGCCACGTCAGTGGCACACGCACAGACGATCGCAGCTTTGTTGAACCAGGAGAACGTTGTTGCACGCTCGGTGAGCGCACGTACGGATCCGGCGATCCGGCGCCGGATTGTCGATCAGTTTCGCAACGACGAGATTAAGGTTCTAGTCAACTATGGCGTATTCACAGAGGGATTCGACGCACCCAACACCCGAGTCATCATGGTAGCACGGCCAGTCTACAGTCCTAACTTGTACTTCCAGATGATCGGCCGCGGCCTGCGCGGACCCGAGAATGGCGGAAACGAGCGATCCCTGATCATAAACGTTCGCGACAACATCGAAAACTTCGAGAGGCAGCTCGCGTTCTCTGATCTCGACTGGCTCTGGGAATCATGAGGTCACACAGGCGAAGAGCAAGTCGTTAAGAAGGACTTGATCTACGTCAGCGGTAGCAATAAACATGGGAGTCTTAAGGTGCCGAAGGATCCCTGGACGATACGGCTCATTGGAGATAATTTGCCGGCTGATTATTGAGCCAGAGGAGCTACGACCATGCCCACTCATTATCATGAAGGCGGATTCCCCCCGGAGAAGCGTCTCGACTGGCCAGCGCTGGTCCCGCTGATCGGTCCGGCGGTTGCCGCGGTGGTACGGTACGACGAGACGCTGTCCATCATTCCCAATCCTCGGGTGCTGCTTTCTCCTTTGACGACGCACGAGGCCGTGCTGTCCTCCCGCATCGAGGGCATCGAGGCCACGATCGGCGCGGTCCTGGCGTTCGAGGCAGGAAGGGAAGTCGAGTCTCCAGAGCGCCGGGCCAACATTCACGAAGTGATCAACTATCGAGCCGCGATGTGGCGAGCCGAACAGATGCTCGAGGAACTACCTCTCTGCCAGCGGGTCGTTCGCGATGCTCACCGCGTGCTGCTCTCGGGAGTGCGCGGAGAAGGCAAGTCGCCAGGCGAGTATCGGCGCATTCCCAACTGGATCGGCTCGCCCGGATGCACCATCGCAGAGGCGACGTTCGTGCCCGTGGGAGCGGACAGGCTTCCAGACGCCATGGCGGCTTGGGAACGGTACATACACCATGAGGCCCCGGACAGGCTGGTGCAGCTCGCCGTGCTTCACGCCGAGTTCGAGGCTCTGCACCCGTTCTTGGACGGGAACGGCCGACTGGGCCGCATGCTGGTGCCCCTGTTCCTTTGGCAGCGCGGCTTGATCAGCCAGCCCTTGTTCTACATCAGCGCATACTTCGAGGCACGCCGCGATGCGTACTACGAAGGGCTGCTCGCTGTCTCCCGCGACGACGACTGGACCGGATGGTGCAGATTCTTTCTGAAGGCGGTGCAGGCCCAGGCCGAGGAGAACCTCGCGAAAGCCAGGGGCATCCTTGATCTCTACGACACCATGAAGAGGCGAGTCGTGGACGTGACGCGCTCTCGATACGCCATTCGCACGCTGGATTGGATATTCGAGCGCCCAATCTTCAACAGCAGCGTATTCGCAGCTGAAGCGGGGATACCTGCCAGCACGGCGCGACGGCTCCTGAGTATGCTGTGCAACGATGGAATCCTCCGAATCGGTAGACCCGGAAGTGGTCGGCGGGGCACCATCTTCCTCTTCCCAAACCTCCTGAACGTTACCGAGGGCAACGACACTTTCTGATTTTGACGCTCATTTCACAGAGGCATTGGTCATCAAAACCCATTGACGATCACCAGTGACCGTCAACGGAAGGTTACGGTCATTTCCGGTCGAATATGGTTGACAAGAAATTTGACGGCCATCGGTGACCGTCAAACGACCTTCAGCGGATCCCACGCTGGAAGCTCGGGAAAAATCCGGTAGACCCGGAAGTGGTCGGCGGGGCACCATCTTCCTCTTCCCGAACCTCCTGAAGGTTACCGAGGGCAGCGACGGTTCTGATTTGACGCTCATTTCGGAAAGAAGATGGTCATCAAAATCCGTTGACGACCACCTGTGAGCGTTAACGGGGTTTTACGGTCACTTCCGGTCAAATATGGTTGCCAAAATATCTTGACGGCCACCGATGACCGTCAAACGACCTTCAGCGGATCCCGCGTTGGAAGCTCGGGAAAGATCCAGAAGTCCCGGTCGCGGGTCAGGAGCACTTCGGCACCGTGGACCAAGCAGAGGGCGGCCACACGGGCGTCGTGAACGACGGGTCCGCGCACCTTGGGCCGCTGGCAGAGCTCCCCGAAGACCTCCAGAAAGCCGTCCGTTTCGCCGAGCAATCGGTTCGAAGGCGAATCGATCCACGCTCGCAGCTGGCGCCAAGCGTGCTCTGGAGGCGTGGCCGCGTCCTTCCAGATGCGCCGGTTGGTGACGATGGAAAGGAATTCGTAGCAGCACGGCCACGGAATCGCCCAGGGGCGGGATCCCTCGGCAAGCTTGCGCAGCACTTGGCTGGCGGCTCGATGCGCCCTGGACTCCCGCCGGTGCGCGTAGACGAGGATGTTGGTATCGACCGCCGTCACGGTTCGCCGCGACTGGTCCGGCAGGAGCCATGGAGAGAGTCACTCGGCATTCGGATCTCCATGCACGACCTCGCTCAGGTCCTGCCATGAGTACGCCTCAAGGGGATCTTCGCCCTGCGGGTCGCCGGCGCTCATGTCGGGAAGACGGTATGGCCGGGACGGCGTGCGCGAGGCCTCCAAGACCATCCGCAGTCCGTCCTCAACCACCGCCCGCAGCGAGCGCCCGGTTTTCTTGGCGTGGCGCTTGGCCCGGTCCAGAAGGTGATCTTGAATGTCGATGGTGGTCTTCATCTCCCATACTACCCATACTCCATAGTATGGGCAAGCAATCACACGCCTGGACCCAGGCCGAGCCGCTCATTGCCATCCAGCCTCCCGGTTTCCATATTTGACGGCCATGCTCCCCCGCCCCGCCCACAAGACCGACGCCGAATGGCGCGCCCAGCTCACGCCGGAGCAGTACCGGGTCGCTCGCAAGGGAGGGACGGAGCGGGCCTTCACCGGCGAGCACTGGGACCGCAAGGAAAACGGCGCCTACCTGTGCGTCTGCTGCGGTCGGCGCCTCTTCGACTCCGCCCACAAGTACGACTCTGGAAGCGGCTGGCCCAGCTTCCACACGACCGCGCCCGACGCCGTGGGCGAGAAGGAAGACCGCAAGCTCTTCATCCGGCGAACGGAGGTCGTCTGCTCCCATTGCGACGCCCATCTGGGCCATGTCTTCCCGGACGGTCCGCAACCGACGGGGCTCCGCTACTGCATCAACTCCGCTTCGCTGAGGTTCGAGCCCCATGAGTGACGCCTCGGCACCGGCCAACACGTCCAACACCATCACCGTCATCCCCGGCGACGGGGTCGGCCCCGAGGTCACGTCCGCCGTCCTGCGCATCCTCGACGCGGCAGGGGCCGGGCTGGCGTACGACATGCAAGAAGCCGGGATCGCGGCGATTCAGCCTCACGGCAGCCCGCTGCCCGACGAGACGCTGGAGTCGATCGACGCGAACCGGGTGGCGCTCAAGGGACCGCTGGCGACGCCCGCGGGTTCCGGCTTTCGGTCCGTCAACGTGGCGATCCGCAAGCACTTCGACCTCTTCGCCAACGTGCGGCCCGTCCGCACCATCGTGCCGGGGGGACGCTACGAGGAGATCGACCTCGTGCTGATCCGCGAGAACACCGAGGGCCTGTACGTCGGCATCGAGCACTTCATCGGAATGGAAGGGGACCCGAAGGCGGCCGCGGAGTCGGTCATGATCACCACGCGCTACGGGTCGGAGCGGGTCGTTCGCTTCGCCTTCGAGTACGCTCGGACGCATGGGCGGAGAAAGGTCACGCTGGCGCACAAGGCCAACATCCTCAAGCACACGCAGGGGCTGTTCCTGGAGGTGGGCAAGCGGCTGGCGACGGAGTACGCGGGCCGGGTCGGCTTCGAGGATCGGATCATCGACGCCACCGCGATGTACCTCGTGCTCGATCCCTACCGGTTCGACGTGCTGGTCATGGAGAACATGTTCGGCGACATCCTAAGCGATCTGATGGCCGGCTTGGTCGGCGGCCTGGGCTTCGCGCCCGCCGGCAACATGGGACGCTCGCACGCGGTCTTCGAGGCGGTGCACGGGTCGGCGCCGGACATCGCGGGAGAGGGCGTGGCCAATCCGACGGGGCTCCTGCTGTCGGCGTGCCTGCTGCTGGACCACATGGGACGCGACGAAGAGGCGGCGCGGATCAGGCAGGCGGTGGAGACGGTGGTCGTCGCCGGGATCGCCCGCACCCGGGACATGGGCGGCACCGACGGGACCGACGCCTTCGCCGACGCAGTAATCCGGGCGATGGCGTGAACGCTCGGTCGGTCGGCGCCGCGGCAAGCACGGACGCCGCTCTGATCTGCTCCTGCTGCCGGGAGCCGAGAGAGGCGGCGGACCTCGACCGGCTCCTCTGGTGCGACAGTTGCATCGTCCGGGCCAAAGCCAGGGCGAGTCGCGTCGGCTGGCAGTTCGGCGGTGTCTTGGCCGCTGCCCTTGCCGCATGGATATTTCTGGTTCAGCGACCGTCGGATATCGTGATCGGCGGCTGGCTCGGCGCCGTGGCCGCGACGTTGTGGCTGGGCGCAAGGGCTGGACGGGAGCTCTGGTTCGGCTTCCTTCGCTTCCGCGCTCGCCGGCCGCCGGAGTAGGTGGTCCGAACCCCTTACGGAGCTGCACGACGATGGCCTCCAGATTCGCAGGCATAGACTTCTACGACGTGGACTCGCTCCTCGCGGAAGAGGAGAGGATGGTTCGCGACGCGATCCGGGAGTGGGTGGAAGACCGGGTGATGCCCATCATCGGCCACGCGTACGTGGAGCGGCGCTTCCCCAAGGAGCTCGTGCCCGAGATCGGCGAGCTGGGGATGCTGGGCGCCAACCTGCCGGAAGAATACGGGTGCGCGGGACTCGGCAACGTCTCCTACGGCCTCATCATGCAGGAGCTGGAGCGAGGCGACTCGGGGCTGCGCTCGTTCGCCTCGGTGCAGGGCGCGCTGGTCATGTACCCCATCCACGCCTTCGGAAGCGAGGAGCACCGCCGACACTGGCTGCCCAAGCTTGCCAGCGGAGAGAAGATCGGCTGCTTCGGCCTTACCGAGCCCGACTACGGGTCGAACCCCGCCGGGATGATCACGACCGCGCGGGAAACTGCGGACGGCGGCTGGGTGCTCAACGGCACCAAGATGTGGATCACCAACGGGTCGATGGCCGACGTGGCGGTGGTGTGGGCCCAGACTCGGGCGCCGGGAGACGCCAAGGGGATCCGCGGGTTCGTGGTCCCCACCGACACGCCGGGGTTCAGCGCGCGGGACCAGAAGGGCAAGCTGTCGCTGCTGGCGTCGGACACGAGCGAGCTGGTGCTGCAGGACGTGCGACTTCCCGCCAGCGCCTTGATGCCGGGCTCGACCGGGATGCGCAGCCCGTTGATGTGCCTGACCCAGGCTCGCTACGGGATATCGTGGGGCGCCGTGGGCGCGGCGATGGCCTGCTTCTGCGAAGCGGTGGACTACGCCGGCGAGAGGGTCATGTTCGACGGTCCCATCGCCGGCAAGCAGATCCAGCAGGTGCGCATCGCCGACATGCTCACGTCGATCACCCAGGGCCAGCTCCTCTGCCTGCGGCTGGGACGCCTAAAGGACGAAGGCAAGATGACCCCGCAGCAAGTCAGCTTGGCGAAGCGCGCCAACGTGGACATGGCGTGCAACATCGCGCGGGAGGCCCGGCGGCTCTTGGGCGCCAACGGCATCTTGGCGGAGTACTCGTCGATGCGTCACATGGCCAACCTGGAGTCGGTCTACACGTACGAGGGCACCCACGACATCCATTCGCTGGTGCTCGGTCAGACGATCACGGGGATCGGGGCGTTCTGACGGGGAGCACATCCGCGGCCAGCGCCCTCTGCTTCCGGCCCAGCCACAACGCCACCAGCAGCCACAACGCCGACACCGGCACCATCACAAGCGCCATCGCCGAGGTCCCTAGGCCCAGCACGGACAAGCCAGCGAACGACCATGCCCCGATCTGGTCGCCCGTGCGGTAGACGAAGGTGTCGTTGAAGTTCTTCGCCTTGTACTTGTCGCTCCGGGGAAGGACCGTGTACAGGATCTCCCGCGTGGGACGAGCAACCGCGTAGTCGCCGGCTCGCCTGAGCACTTGGAAGATCACGAATACGGCAAGCACGGGCGCCGTTCCCAGAACCGCGAACCCCACGACGCTGATCAGCGGCAGCAGCGCCAACGTGATCCCTACGCCCAGCCACTTGAGGATCCGGCTGGTGAGAAAGAGCTGGGTGAGCAGCGTCAGGATGTTCACCGCCAAGTCCAGGCGCGCGAAGACGGCGGTTCGTTCCGCCGAGCCGGCGAAGTTGGTGGCGACGATCGTTGCCTGGATCTGGTAGAGGAAGGTCGAACCGATCGTGAAGAGGAGCATGAACGCCGAGATGCCCAGCAGGTAGGGGGAGCGGGACAGCCTCTTGATCCCGTCCCACGCGGATCCGCCGATGATCTCGCTGGAGACGGTCGCCGGGGCTGCGCCGGTGCCCAGCGAAGGCACGAACAGCCTGTCCAGCTGCTTCACGCAGTACACCGCGCACTCGATCAGGACGATTGAGAACCACAGCAGGTTGACGGGCCCCAAGCTCGTCACCGTGAACCCGGTGATCGCCGATCCGGCGATCGCGCCCAGCCCCCCTCCGGCGCTCACGAGTCCGAACAGCCTGCGGCCTTGGCCCTCCCGGAAGATGTCGGTCATGAACGACCAGAAGACCGACACCACGAAGAGGTTGAACACCGCGACCCACACGAAGAACAAGCGGCCCACCCACACCGTCGCCTCGTCCGGCAACGTCTTCATCAGCACGAAGAAGACGACCAGGTTGACCATGGCGAAGCGGTAGGTGCCCGACACGAACTGCCTGCGGGGCAGGCGGGAGACGACCGTCGTAAACAACGGGTGGACGAGAAGCGTTCCCACGAGCGTCGCGGTGAAGAGCCACGGGATGTTCTCGATCCCCCCGGCAACGGCCATCTCCTCCCGGATCGGCCGGATCACGTAGTACGCCGACAAGATGAAGAAGAAGTACGCGCCGGAGACCAGAACCGCGCGCGCCTCGTCGGGCCGGATTCCGGTCGCGAGGGCGATCATGCGGACGAGGAAGGCGGGTGGGCTCACAGGCGGTGGCGCGGCAGTGGCTGGCGGGCCGGTTGCGGGCGACGGCCGGTTGCGACGGCGGTCGCCGAGTCCGCCGCGGGGAGCGAAGCCGACTTGCTCCCAACGGAAGATGGCCTTCTAATCATTGGCGCTCAATCCCTTTTGACGCGGACCGGCAGGCGGAGCGGACCGCAACCCTAGAGAACGTGGCGATGTCGTCTTGGTTCGGGCAGTCCGTCGTCTGGTCCGTGGCCGTGGCGGTGGTGCTCGGGTTCGGCGCCGTCTCCCTCCGCGGCATGGAGGCAAGAGAGCGCCCGCTGGCTCTGCTGTCCGCGCTCTTCTTCTTCCTCGTCCTGTGCGGGTACTTCTTCCTGCGGCCCGTGCGGGACGCCATGGGCGTGTCCCGAGGGATGGACGACCTGCGCTGGCTCTTCGTGGCGACGTCGGCGGCGTCGCTGGTGGTCGTCTTGGCGTTCGGCGGCGTAGTGGCGCGGATGGACCGTCGCCGCTTCATCCCGATCTGGTACCTCTTCGTGACGACCTGCTTGATCGGCTTCGCCACCCTTCTCTTCTGGGACGCCGCGACCGGAGGCGGCGTCATCGGCACCGAGGCCGAGACCGGGCTGGCAAGGGGCGTCGGCTATACGTACTACGTGTGGCTCAGCGTCGTGAACCTCTTCATGACCAGCGTCTTCTGGGCGTTCATGGTGGACATCTTCAGCTTCGATCAGGGCAAGCGGCTCTTCGCCTTCATCGGGGCCGGCGGCACCCTGGGCTCCATCGCTGGAAGCTGGCTGACGGGTCTGGCCAGCCGATCCGCCGGCGAGTCGGCCTACCTCCCGGGAAGCCTCATGCTGGTGGCGTGCGGGTTCTACGTCTGCGCGGTTCTGGTGATGCTCGCGATCGACCGCATGACGACTCGACCGGAAGGCGCACCTGCTGGGGCGGAGGCCGTGCCCCGTGCGCAGCAACCCCGGGGGAAGGCCACCGGCGGAACGTTCTGGGAGGGCGCCAAGATCGTCGTCACGTCCCCGTACATGCTGGGGATCGGCCTCTGGGTGGTCTTCATGGCGATCTCCAACACCATGATCTACTTCGCCGAAGCGAACCTGATCCTCAACGCCACGGACACCTTCAGCCAGCGGGTGGACAGCTTCGCCTTCTTCAACTTCGTGGCTCAGGCCGCGACCTTGCTGCTCCAGGTGTTCGTCACCGCCCGCCTGATCAAGTGGCTGGGCATCGGCTGGACGCTGTCGATCCTGGCGCTGGTGACGGCGGTCGGCTTCGCGAGCCTGGCCGTCTGGCCGTTGCTGGGCGTGATGCTCGTCTTCGACGCCGTCCACCGCGCCACTCGCTACGCGATTTCGCGCCCCGCCCGGGAGACTCTCTTCAGCGTCGTCACGTCGAGGGAGAAGTACAAGGCGAAGCCGGTGGTCGACGTCTTCCTCTACCGTGGCGGCGACGTGGCCGGGGCCGGGATCGACGGAGTGCTGGCGGCGTTCGGGCTGGGCGTTGCCGCGCTGGCGATGACGGCGGCGCCGCTGGCCGGGTTGTGGATCGCGCTGTCGGCAGGGCTGGCGACCGCGCAGGCGAGGAAGGCGGCGACCGCTCCTACCGCCCCGACGGCCCCGTGACTTCGTACTCCCTCGGCGGCGTCTTGCCCAGCAGGTGCTCGACGAAGTAGTCCCACGTTCTCCGCACCACGTAGGGCTCGTTGGAGTAGCCGTGGTTCCGGTTGGGAAGCACGAACATGTCGAAGTCCTTGTTGTGCCGGATCAGCTCGTCGACGACGCGGATCGTCATGTTCGGGTGAACGTTGTCGTCCAGGGTGCCGTAGTGCAGCAGCAGCTTGCCCTTGAGGTTTGCCGCCAAGTTCTGGTTCGCTTGGCTGTCGTAGTTGTCGGTCCCGTCGGCGTTCTCCTCCAGCAGGCCCTGATACTTCTCGCCCCATGGGAAGTGGTAGCCCCGGTTGTCGTGGTTGCCGGCACCCGACACCGCGACCTTGAAGAAGTCGGGGTACCGCAGGATCGCGTCGGTGGAAGAAAATCCGCCGCCGGAGTGACCGAAGATGCCGACCCGACCCAAGTCCAGCTGCGGATGCCGACCCGCAAGCTCCTTGAGGGCGGAGATGTGATCGGGCAAGCCGTTGTCGCCCATGTTGCCGTAGTAGCCGTCGTGGAACGCCTTGGAGCGCATCGGGGTCCCGAAGGCGTCCACGGCGAAGACGACGAAGCCCAGCTCGGCAAGCGCCCGGCCGTTGCCGCGCCCGGCGGCCGAGAAGTCGTAGCGCGTGACGGCGCCGATCTGCGGACCCGGATAGATGTAGTCCACGACCGGATAGCTCTGCGTCGGATCGAAGCTCGACGGGAACCAGAGGAGGCCGTAGACGGGAGTGACGCCGTCCCGGCCCCGAGCCTCGAACGGTACCGGCGGGATCCACCCGGCTTCCTCGAGCCGGGAGACGTCGGCGGTTTCGACGGTCAGGCGCACGCTCCCGTCCCGCCCGCGCACCACGGTCACCGGCGGCGTCTCGGGCGTCGAGTAGGTGTTGACGAAGTAGCGGCCCGAGGGCGAGGCCACGACCCGATGGACCGCGTCCTCCGGCGTTAGCAACCGCGCGCCGGAACCGTCCAGGCTGGCGCTGTAGAAGTGGGTGAAGTACGGGTGACGGCCTTCCTCGCGACCTGCGGCGGTGAAGTACGCCGTGCGGCTCTCCTCGTCCACTGCGATCAGTTCCTCGACCAGCCATGGGCCCTCCGTGACCCGGCCCTTGAGCGTCCCGTCGCCGTCGTACAGGTACAGGTGCCCGAAGCCGTCCCGCTCCGACCACCACAAGAACTCGGCGCCGTCGCCGAGCACCCGCCACGCCGGCGGCGAGTACGTGAGCTGGTTCAGCTCGACGTAGGTCGGCCCGGTCTCCTCGAGCAGCTCGGTTGCGGCACCGGTGGCGGCGTCCACCTTGTACAGCTTGTACGTCTTGAAGTCGCGGCTCCGGTGGGTGTAGAAGACGTGGCGGCCGTCCGCACTCCACTGCACGTCCACGTAGGCCGTGTCGCCCCGCGTGAAGAAGCCGGGCTGGGGCTCGACTTGGGCGCGCACGGAACCCCCGTTGTCGACGTCGAAGATCCAAAGCTCGGAGGTGGGCACGACCGAGTCGCCGGGCATCGCGTACGCCCACGAGTGAAGGACCGGCCTGCCGTCGGCAGCTTCCAGCAGGTGAAGGCGCTCCACGTTGCGCTCGTCGTAGCGGTGGGTGGCGATGCGCCGGGAGTCCGGCGACCACTGCAGGACCGGCGGACGCTCCTGTTCCTGCCGACGGTTGGTGATCTCCTGGCAGCATCCTTCGGGGACGGCGCCGTAGCCGAAGTCTTCCTCGCCGTCGCGGCTCAGCTGGGTCTCCTCTCCGCCGTCGGCGTCCCTGACCCAGAGGTTCTCGTCCCTTGCGAAGGCGATCCAGCGCCCGTCCGGCGACGGTCTTTCGGCGTCGGAGCGCTGCGGAACCGCCTCCGGCCCGGAACACGCGTAGCCGGCAAGGTCGCACGTCCATCGCACCGAGTCGGCGACGTGAAAGCGTATCGCGCCGCCTCCGTTCACGAACTCGAACTCGTCGAACGGCAACGCTCCGCCTTCGTAGGCTGTGTCCGCCGCCACCGAGAGCGCGGAGGCTAGGCGGGCGTGGTCGAACGCCGGGACGCGGGAGGCGGCGGCCGGGTCCACCACGACGAACTCGTGGCCCGTGGACGTTCGGCTTCGGAACCAGAAGCGGTCGCCGTCGAAGAACTCGGGAGCGACTTGGTCGCCGGAGACCAGCTTGGCCGCGTTCCACGGCAGGAACTGCTCCGCCCGGGCGTACTCCCGGTCCGTGACCTGCCCTGTTGTGGCTTGTCCCACGACGGGCGTCGCAATGGCCAGGAGGGCGGCAACGGCGAAGGGACCGGAGCAGGCGAAGAGGCGGGCGAGGTTTGTTGTCGTCGGCATCGTTGTTGGTTTCGTCATGGGGCGGCGCACACGGGCGGCGCTTCGTAGTTCAGGTCCATCAGGCGGAAGTAGTTCTGTCCTAAAGCGATGTTGCGAAACGCCTCGTCGTTCAGGCGTCGGTTGATGCGGCTGGTCGCCTCCAGCTCTTCCTTGTAGACGGCGAAGTCCTTGTTGCGCGAAGCGAGGAAGTCGGTTCCCGTTAGGATTCGGTCCGAGTACTCGTTCAGAAATGCGACGTACTCCGGCTGGTGTTCGGCCTTGGAGAAGTAGTGGTCCTCGAGCACCCGCCAGGCGATATCCAGCATCAGGTTGGGATGGCGGTCCAGCATCGAGCGCATCACCGGGACGTGCTCGACGGCGGGCATCAACTTGAGTTGGAGCGACAGCCCCATGTGCACCCACACGATCTTGTTGTCCGGATACAGCGACAGTACTTCCTGCATAAGGGGAAGGTACTTGAGGGGCTCCTCGTCGTTGCCCATATCCAAGTGGAGGGCAAGGGGAATGCCGCGCTCGCGCAACGTTGTCATGAAAGGCGCCCATTCGGCTATGGCTTCGCTGGGCACCACCGTGTGGCCGTTGCGGAAGAGGGCCTGCTTGACCACGTTGACCTCGCCCATCCAGCGGAACATGCCGGGAAACTCCCTGTCCAGGAGTTCCATCCCATGGAGCACCGTCTCGGGCTCCGCCATGTCGGGGAAGGTCATGGAAAGGGTGACGTGGATCCCCTGGGGCGGGTTGGCCGCCAAGTTGGCCGCGTTGACGAAGTCGTTCCGAAGCGACGACACGACCGGCGTCCCGAGGCAGTCCAGGTAGTACGTGCAGGGCGACGACGACGGCAGCGTCTGACCGATCCCGTACACGTTCACGAAGCGGACCCCCGTGTCTCGCATGTAGCCGATCACTTCGTCGAAGGGAATGGCGGGGCCGCCGAAGGGACGAAAGTGCACGTGGGCGTCCACGACCGACGTTTGGGGCTGGACCGAACGGTCGTAGCAGGCGGCGTCCGGAGAGTTGAACGCGTCCAGGTCCGGAAGCGCGCTTCCCCCCGACGAGGCGCACCCGGCTGCAAGGGAAACGGCCAGGGCGGCCAGCACGTTCATCTGTGCCAGGGCGGGCGGGCGGCGGCGATGAGCGGGGGCTGCAGTTGCCATTTCGGGGCCTCCATGCGATGTGCCAGTCCACCGCCCACGGTACCGCCCAACACCCCGCCGGGCAACGCAACCCTCCGATGGCGACTCCGGTGGCCGGCAAGCTCCCTGCGACAGCCCCGCCTAAGTACCTTGTCCACCATGGATCGCCTCCCACCACCCGCCGGCGACCCCCGGCCGACCTACGCCAGCCGGGCTGCCCGCTCCGACGATGCCGCCGCCTTGGCCGACCGAACGGTTCGGAGCTACGGACGGATCCGCCTCGCCACCTTCGCGGCCGCCGTTTCCGGCGCCTGGGCGCTTTCCTCGGCCGACTGGCACTGGGCCGCATGGGGACTCGCGGCCAGCGCGGCGCTGATCTTCGGGCTTCTGGTGGTGGGACAGAGACGGGCGAGGCGTCGACGCCGCCGCGCCGAGCTGATGGCGGAGATCAACCGTCGGGGCATCGCTCGGGTGGAGCGGCGCTGGGACGACTTGCCCTCGCCGCGCGCCGAGACGCCCCCGGACGACCACGACTACGCCAAGGACCTCGACCTGTACGGTCGCGCCTCCCTGCTGCACCTGGTCGGCACCAGCGGAACCCCCCACGGCCAGCGGACGCTTCGCGACTGGCTCCTCTCCGGGGCGGACACGGACACGGTTGCGGCGCGTCAGGAGGCAGTGAGCGAGCTCGCCGCGGCGCTCGGCTTTCGCGACCGCCTGGCCGCCGAGGTCCAGCTGGCGGCAGAGGTCCAGCTGGCGGCAGAGGGCCGCCTGGCAGCAGCCGTCCACAACGCCGCCGACCACGAAGCCAGCCGCTTCCTCCGATGGGCCGAAGACGCTGCTTGGCTTCCCAGGCGCCGCGGGCTCCGGTGGGCAGCCGCGGTCCTGCCGCCGATGAACGTGGCGGGCCTTGCGCTCTACTTCCTCGGCGTGGCGCCCGGCGCGGTCGCGGCTTGGCCCCTGCTGGCCTCGCTGGCGGTTCTGTGGCCCCGCTGGAAGGCGATCTCCCGCGTCTTCTCCGAAGCGGACGACGGCGAATCCGGCGTGCGGGGCTACGGACCCGTCCTGGCTCATTTGGCCAACTCCAGCAACGGCTTCAAGTCGCACTGCTTCGCCGCGATCCGGGAGCGCATCGGCGGCGACGACTCGTCCCGCTGCCCTGCCCACCGAGAGATCCAGCGGCTTCGGCGACTCCTGGACATGGCGGACCTGCGTCGGTCGCCTCTCTTCCACGTGTCGCTGGCGCTGGTCCTCTTCTGGGACGTGCACGTCCTGGCCGCGCTGGAGCGCTGGAAGGGTCGGTCCGGCCACAGAGTGCGGGACTGGCTGCGGGCAATGGGGGAAGCCGAAGCCCTGGCGGCGCTGGCCGCCCTTGCCGCCGACCATCCCGACTGGAAGATGCCGACGCTCGACCCCGACGCCGACACCGTGCGCGGACGATCGCTTGGCCACCCCCTTCTTCCCCCGGTCGCCTGCGTTCGCAACGACGTGGAGGTTGGCCCCCGAGGCTCGTTTCTGCTGGTGACCGGCTCCAACATGTCGGGCAAGTCCACCCTGCTGAAGGCGATCGGCCTCAACGTGGTGCTCGCCCGAGCCGGGGCGCCGGTGTGCGCCCGCTCCCTTCGGCTGCCGTCGCTTCGGGTGGTCACCAGCATGACGGTTCGGGACTCGCTGGCCGACGGCGTCTCGTTCTTCATGGCCGAACTGCGCCGGCTCAAGCAGGTCGTGGACGCCGCCGAAGCCCCGTGCCACGCAGCCGGCACCCTCTACCTGCTCGACGAGATCCTTCAGGGGACCAACAGCGCGGAGCGACGGATCGCCGCCCGAACGGTCGTCCGCCGACTGCTGGCGTCCGACGCCGTCGGGGCCGTGACCACCCACGACTTGACCCTCGCCGATGCCGAGGACCTGACCGCCCGCAGCGTCGCCGTCCACTTCACGGAATCGGTGCGCGAGGACGACGACGATCAGCTCGTCTTCGACTACCGCCTTCGTTCGGGAACCGCCACGTCCACCAACGCGTTGCGGCTGCTGGGGCTCGTGGGGCTGGACGGACCGGTCGGCGGCGCGCCGTCGGGCGTTACCGACCCGTCCGCCAGCGGTTGACGGCTTCCGCCAAGTCCCTCATCAGCGGTTGAGCTTGGCTCTCCTCGCGCTTGGCCTCCATGGAAGCGACCACGCGGCAAAGATCGGTAGCCTTCCGATCGAGATATTCGGCCAGCTGCTCCATCTTGTACTTGGCCGCCTCCGACGGCGTGCCCGAGGTGTTGTCGAAGACTGCATCACAACGCCTCACTTGCTTGGCCAAGTCGTCCGGGTCGATGCCGAGCTCTTCGGCGACGGCGTGACCGCGGGCTCGCAACTGCTCCCACACCCAGACCTCGGGCGCGGAGCCGCCGGGCAGAAAGAATATCGGCACGTCCTGTCCCGCTGCGTTGCGGATCTTCTTCTCGTCGCCACTGTCCCGCCTGTCTCCGTCGAGCACAAAGACGACGTTGTCGATCTGACCGAACTTCCTGAATGCCTTGGCGTGCGCCGGAAACTCGCTGGCCCCCGTGTCGCGCCCGACCCTGATCGACTCCCGATTGATTCTGTCCCGCACCGCGATGTGGTCGAACAAGCCCCACAAGATCGCTCCCGCGGCCTTGTCCTCGCACAGCACGTTGAGCGTGTGGCCGGACAAACCGTAGAGCGCGTTCTGCACGATGTCCCGGTGCGCCGGTACAACCGATACCGAGCCTTTCTCGTCCCGTTCCAAGAATATGCGCGCGGTCAACGGCACCGTGTTCAGCACGATCGAACTGTGCGAAGTCACTACGATCTGAAGGTTGTTCTGCAACGCTAGCTTCTGGAGCTGCAACATGAGCAGCTGCTGAACCCAGGGGTGCAGACCGGCTTCCACTTCGTCGATGAGAACCAGTCCGTCCTGCAGGTGCGCGATCTTCTCGGACAAGCGAAGGATCGCCCGTTCTCCCGCAGCCATGTGCAGTTCCGAGTACTTCGCGCCTCCTTCCTGAACAGCAAAAAGCAAGCTCTTTCGGTTGCTGGACAGATTCACGACTTCCGTGTACCGAAACGGGAACATGCGTTGCGCAAAGTCGCTCTCCCAATGCGTGAGCGCAGTCTCTCGCGGTGGAGACTTGAGGTGCGACATGGCCAGCACTCCTCTTACCTCGGAAGGGCTGGTCAAGTTGGCCAACGTTCTCAGGTACACAGACCGTTCCGGTTGCGTTGCGCCCTTGCGCCCAAAGAAGCTGCGGTTCCAGCTCTTGCCGCGTCGCCATCGCATCGACCGACGACCATCTGGCGTCGAGTACTCGAAGTCCATGACGACTTCGCCTCGTTCGTCCCGACGGCTACCGACCTTTGCGTGATAGTCGGGGAACAACGTGGACGGCACAAAGTCCCTTACGCCCGCCCCAGGAACCTTGTAGGCGCACGCCGCGGCGAACAAGACCGTCGACTTTCCGCTGGCGTTGCCACCTGCGATCACGCTCACCGGATAGTCGAAACTCACGCGAAGGCCGTCGATGCCGCGGATCCCCCGAAGGTAGACATCAGACAGGAAGTGGGGCATCTGTGGCTTCTTGGCCTGAAGGCGGGGCCACAGTGCTTCCAGCCGCTTCTGGATCATGTCTTTCCTCCTAGGGGCAACAGGCCGCGTGGACGTTTGGGAACCTAAGGATGTCGCGCCGCAAGCAGTTGAGCAAGCCAGCTACGACTCCGGCGTCCGAAGCTCCAACTGCCCATCCTCTCCCATCGTCACCAAGGCCACATCTCCGGAGTTGAGCTGGACTTCGCCGTTCCAGCGATAGCGCGTGGGGACGCCCTCGGCGCCGTCGGCCGCCAGCGCCTCGAAACGGACCGACACCGCGGTTCGGCCGGGCGCGACCGGGAAGTCCCGGAAGACGTACAGGGGTCGGTCGCCTCGCACGCCGCGAGGGAACACCGTGTCGCGGACGACGGGGCGGCCGCCCAGGTCCACGTCCAGAGCGAACGGCGCCAAGGTTCTCTCGCACTCCAGTGGAGATCGCATGTGCACCGGGAGGGCCGCCAACTCTTCCTCCGTCCGGGTCCGGCACGCTTCCACGGGCACGCCGTCCACGCGCCAGGACAAACGCACCGCGGCCCCGGCGTCGCCGAGGAAGTCGGTCGGCGCGGTGGACAGCCATGCAATGCCCGTGGTCGCCGCAATGGCCAGAAGGGCGGCCGCGGCCCGGCGAACCGTCATGTCGCGGTCTCCTCCACCTCGCATTCGGCACCGACGTTGAAGTCGTGCTCCCCCGGCGCCGCTTCCAGCAACCGCACGTGAGCCCGGAAGCCCGCCAGGGCGTCCCGCAGAACCCTTGCCTCGCCCGCCGCCGCGTAAGCCACCCTGATCCGGCCGCGGTCCACCCGCTCCTGAAGCTCGGCTTCGCGTCCGTTGTGCATCCGCTCGTGGAACCACTTCACCCCTTCGCGGCTTTGGCAGTCCCTCGGAGGGCAGGCCGCGACCAAGACCCCGCCGATGCCCGCGCGCACCAAGTACTCGATCACGGAGGTGTGCAGGTTCCCAACGCACCCGATCGGGAAAACCCTCGCCCCCGCGACTTCCGTGCTCCCCGTGGCGCCGTACCAGCACCCGACCACCACCATGTCGCCGGGCCCCAGCGACGCGCCCGCCAGAAACTCCTTCACCTGGGCCAGCTGGTCCCGCCCCGTGCGCCCCGGCGGCCCCACGCCCATCGGCGCGCACGATCCCGCGCAGACGCCGCAGCTCACGCACTTGGCCGGATCCACTAGGCCGACCGTCCCTTCGCGCCCGTCGTCTCGCGGGACCATGGAGATCGCCTCGTAGGGACAATCCTCGTAGCACTGCTCGCAACCTGTGCAGTAGCGGGGGTTCACCCACGAAGGCGGCGGCGCGCTGGCGGCCCGGGGCTTGGTGAGCACCGGAACCAGAAGGGCCGCCAGAGCCATTGCCCCGCCCGCCGCCCAGACCCAACCCGCCGCCACCCCTCGCGATGCGGTCAGCCAGAAGCCGTACGCCCAGTCCGTCGGCACCGTCGCCGGGAGCCTGAGCAGGTCGGCTTCCGGCCCCAGCGGAGGCGGCCACAGCACCGCCACCACGGCGAACAGCCCGACCGTGCCCCACAGCAGCCTCCGGGGCGGAAGCAGCTGCACGCGGGCCAGCCGCGACACATGCACCCATAGGAAGAGTGCGATCCCGATGGGCAATGCGATGTGGGCGAAGAGGTTCATGAAGAAGAACGCGCCTGGCAGGGGCTCCTCGCCGGTGAACGCCCGCCCCAAGGGCTCGGAGAAGACCGGCAGCGCGTCCAGCAGTCGGGCGCCCTCGGCCGCGAGAAGCTGGCCGTGGGCGTCCCAGACCATGACGTAGCCGGTCCACCCGCACACGAAGAAGATGCCCAGGAGCACGACGCCGGACACCCACGCCAGCGCGCGCGGTCCCCAACTCCTTCGCTGGGCGAACATCCGAAAGCCGTGGACCACCGCCGCCAGCAACGCAAGGTCCGAGACGTAGCGGTGCAACCCCCGGATCCACCGCCCGCCCCACCACTGGGCGTCGATCGCCGCCACCGACGCGTACGGCGCGCCGGTCCGGTAGAAGAGCAGCAGGTAGAGGCCCGTCGCCAGGAGGACGGCGAAGCAGGTCACCACCAGCGCACCGGAGTGGTAGAGGGGGTTCCAGCGCCAGCCGTACAGCGCGTTGAAGGCGGCGTCGAGGCGGGCGAGGACTCTCATGCCCGCGTTGGGGTGCCGCCCTCCTTGCGCCTGTCGATGATTGGTCATATTGTCATGATAATCAGAACAATATCCGCCTCCAACCCGCCATCGGAGCGCGGGGCGCTTCCGGTCGCCCGCGATGATCCTCTCCCAAACCGCCATGTACGCTCTGCGAGCCACGCTCTACCTAGCCGAGCACTCCGACGACCAGCCGGTGCGGGTGGACGACATCGCCGCCGCGCTGGACGTTCCGCGCAACTACCTCTCCAAGATCCTCCACTCGCTTGCGCGGGGCGGCCTGCTCCACTCCGCCCGGGGTCCCGGGGGCGGCTTCAGCTTGGCCAAGCCTCCCGGCGACACCGCGCTGATCGAGGTGGTGGCCCACTTCGACGACTTGGACGACGCGCGATGCCTCCTGGGCCGCCCCGAGTGCCGCGACGACGACCCCTGCGCCGCCCACGGCCAGTGGAAGCAGGTCGCCGCGGCCGTTCACGCCTTCTTCCGCAACACCACCGTCGCCGAGATCGCCCGCCGAGCGGCGGGTTCACCGGAGACGCGCCGACTCCACGACCTGGAAGCCGAACAGTGACCGACCACGATCCCGCCGACGCCCAACCGCCGAAGCGCTCGTCGACCCGCCGCGACCCGGACTCGCACGAAGCCCCCTTCTTGCAACGGCTGTACGACCGTCCCTTCGTGCTGCTGGCGCTGGGGTTGATCGTCATGCTGGTCCTCTTCACCGGCTGGGGGCTCTGGGAGGTGATGACGCTCCCCGAGGCCACCCTGCCGTAGAGCCCTGCTGCCGACCGTCGAGTCGCGGAAACCAAAGGAGGAACGCTAGATGCACGCAACGGGCATCACGCCCCCGCAAGGGGTCTGGTGGAAACCCGCACACAAGTCCGAGAAGGTGTGGGCGACGATCGCATTCGTCTGGTGCATGGTGCTCTTCGCCATGATGCCGTTCTGGCACCTGCGCGGAGGGCAGAACCCTTCGGGGATCCGCGCGAAGGTGGATCCCCTCGCGTACCAGGCTAGGGTCATGGAGTTCATCCAAGACTACCAAGTCGGCACCGACGCCGGCTTCCCGGTCGTGGCGCCGCCCCCCGGGAGCGACGTGTACCTGATCGGGCAGATGTGGGCGTGGCTCCCCGTTCTCCAGCTGGAAAAGGGCGCCGAATACACGCTGCACCTGTCGGCGCTGGACGTGAACCACGGCTTCAACCTCTACCCGTTCAACGTCAACTTCCAGGTGGTTCCGGGGTACGACTACGGCTTGCGCATCGTGCCGACCGAAGCCGGCGAGTACGGCGTCGTGTGCAACGAGTTCTGCGGGGTCGGCCACCACCTGATGGTGGGCAAGGTGATCGTGACGGAACCGGAGGGCGCACAGTGAAGACCCTCTTCCGCCGATGCCCCACCACCGGGCTTGCGGTGCACAAGGACGCCGACGCCCTCATCAAGGCCAACGCCGTCGCCGCCACCGTCGCACTGCTCGTGGGCGGCGTGGCGGCCGTGCTCGTGCTGCTCACTCGCTGGCAGGCCGTCCATCTCCTCAGCGACGTGTGGTTCTACCGCATCCTGACCGTCCACGGGATGAACATGCTGATCTTCTTCATCCTGTTCTTCGAGATGGCGGTGCTCTACTTCGCGTCGGCCGTGCTGCTCAACTCGCGGGTGGCCGCACCGAAGACGGGGTGGATCGCGTTCGCGCTCATGGTGGCAGGCGCGTTGATCGTCGAATGGACGATGCTCACCGGCCGGGCCGACGTGCTCTTCACCTCCTACGTGCCGCTCAAGGCCCACTGGGCGTTCTACCTGGGCGTGATCCTCTTCGCCGTCGGTGCGATCCTGGTGACGACGATCTTCTTCGCCACCCTCGTGGTCGCCAAGCGCGAGAAGACGTATGCGGGGTCGGTGCCGCTGGTGACGTTCGGTGCGATCACCGCGGCGATCATCGCGGCGATCACCCTCTTGCACGGCGCGGCGATCTACATCCCCACCTTCCTCTGGTCCCTGGGTCTGATGGACGTGGACCCGCAAGTGTACCGCCTCGTCTGGTGGGGCCTCGGCCATTCGTCGCAGCAGATCAACGTGGCCGCGATGGTGGCGATATGGTACCTCCTCGGCGCGCTCACGGCGGGCGCCGTCGTGGTCAACGAGAAGATCAGCCGCACCGCCTTCGTCCTGTACATCCTCTTCATCTCGATGGCGTCGGCGCATCACCTGCTGGTGGACCCCGGGTTCGGCCCGTCGTGGAAGGTCGTGAACACGTCGTACTTCATGTACATGGCGGTGCTGGCGTCGATGCTACACGGCTTCACGGTGCCTGCGGGAATCGAGATGGGAATGCGCCTGCGAGGCTTCACCCAGGGGATCTTCGGCTGGCTGCGGCGCGCGCCCTGGCACGATCCGGGGTTCTCGTCGCTGTGCTTGTCGCTGGTGGTCTTCGGCTTCGTCGGCGGCATTACCGGGGTGACTTTCGGCACCGAGCAGATCAACATCGTCGCCCACAACACATTGCGCATCCCCGGCCACTTCCACGCCACCGTGGTCAGCGGCACCGCCATGGCGTTCATGGGCGCAACTTACTACCTGATCCCGCTGGTCTTCCGCAAGAAGATCTCCTTCTACGGCATGGCCAAGTGGCAACCCTGGGTGTTCAGCGCGGGGATGCTGGTGTTTTCCATGGCCATGACCTTCGCCGGGACGTTCGGCGTTCCCCGCCGCCACTGGGACATCACCTTCTCCGGCGCGCCGTTCGGCGTGGAGTACTCGCCGGCGGTGGACCTGCTGTTCGCGCTGATGGCGGCGGGCGGCTTGGTGGCGGCGGTGGGCGGCGCCATGTACATCCTGGTCACGGTGGTGTCGGTCTTCTTCGGCAAGCCGCTGGGCGACGATCTCTCCGAATCGGCGCTTGCGGGCTCGGTGCCGCCGGGTCTCTACACGCGTCCCTTCGCCGAGCTGCCCACCGACGACGATGAAGCCGCGCAGCTGAAGGAGCACGGCAGGCTGGGCCCGATGCCGGGCACGATGATCCTCGTGGCCGTCTTCTTCCTGGCGTTCGTCGTCTACTACTTCGCCAACTGGAAGCTCCTGTCCGCGATGTGGCAGATCGGGTGACGGGGCCGGCCATGCAGGCAACGCAGGCGCGTCTCGTGCGGCCCCAGGACCGCTGGCCCCTGGGCGCCGTCGCGTTCATCGCGGCCGTCTCGGCGGTCTGGTGGGGACTGGCCCTTTTCGCGCCGCCGGGGACGCCGGAGTGGCTCGAGCGGGCCCGCGCAGTCTGCTTCAACACCACCGAGAGCGGACTGCCCGACGCGAAGGGCTGGCTGCTCCTCATCGGTCAGCCGCCAGCGATGCTGCTGGCCCTCTACGCCGGGTGGAGCGACCAAGTACGCGACACGTTCCGTCACTTGGCCGCCTCGCGCGCCGGGCGACGGCTGGCGGCAGGCGTCGGGCTGACCGCCCTGATTTTTCTGGCCACCGCCGCGGCGAGGGCGGCGAGCCTCCGTCTGCCCCCTCCCGCGCTGGCAAGCAGCTTCGGCTTCGGCAACGAGCGCGTCGAGGCCCTCCCCGAGACCTACCCTCGACTCGACCGCCCCTGGCCCGGCACCGACGGGCTCGTGGACCAGCGCGGCGACCCCTTCACCCTGGCGAGCCTCGAGGGCCGCCCCGCTTTCGTCACCTTCGCCTTCGGCCACTGCCAGACGATCTGCCCCGTGCTGGTCCGCAACTCCCTTCACGCCCGCCGCACCGCGGAGCGCGACGTCGCCGTGGTGGCGCTCACCCTCGATCCCTGGCGCGACACGCCCAGCCGCCTCCCCACCCTGGCGGACGGCTACGGCCTGGATCCCGACCGCGACTTCCTGGCGGGCGGCACCCCCGAGGCCGTCACGGCCGCCCTCGACGCCTTCGGCATCGCCTACGACCGGAACACACTCACCGGCGACGTCGTGCACCCGCCCCTGGTCTACTTGGTGGAGGCCGACGGAACGATCGCGTACGCGTCCGGCGGCGCAGTGCCGCACCTCGTGCAGCTGGCCCACCGGCTCTGGGCGCCCTAGGCCTTCAACGGCAGCTGCACACCGGTTCGACGCTAGCCACTCGCGGGATGTCGTAGCATATTGGCCTCGGAGCATTGAGCCCGTCGCGGCCCGGTGGACCCGCCGCATTCCCGCAACCCTCGCCCTCCTGGCCCCCGAAAGGAAGCGCCCTTCGCATCATGGCACGGACCCTTGCGACAGTTTCCGCGCACCCGGCGGTCTCTCGGCGCCCGTTTCTGCAGACCGCCCGGATCGACCGGTGGTGGAGCAAGCCGCTGGCCGTCTTCCTGGGGCTGTCGGCGTTCATCGTCTACTCCACCTGGGCGGCGCTCCAGAACGCCCACTTCGAGTTCGGCGGGTACCTCTCTCCGATGTACTCGCCCCTGATCTTCGGCGACTCCCACCACGCCGTCCTGGGCTCGCTGCCCGGATGGTGGCCCGGATGGCTGCCGTTCTACCCGGCGTTCCTGATCCTCTGGGCACCGGGCGGCTTCCGCTTCACCTGCTACTACTACCGAGGCGCGTACTACAAGTCCCACTGGGCGTCCCCCGCCAGCTGCGGCGTCGGCAAGGCGCAGAAACGATACCGCGGCGAGCATTCCTTCCCGCTGATCTTCCAGAACGTCCACCGCTGGTTCCTCTACTTTGCGCTGGCGTTTCTGGTCATCCTCTCGATCGACGTGTACCGGGGGATGTGGTTCGGGCCAAGTCACGACGAGTTCGGGATCGGCGTGGGCACCCTCGTGCTGGCCGTCAACGTCGTGCTTCTGTCGGGGTACACGTTCGGGTGCCACTCCTTGCGGCACCTGATCGGCGGCAAGTTCAACGTTCTGTCGAAGCGCCCGGGCCGGCTGAAGGCGTGGCAAGGCGTGACGTGGTGCAACACGCGCCACCAGCTCTTCGCGTGGCTGAGCCTCTTCTGGGTCGGCTTCACCGACTTCTACGTGCGCATGTGCGCCATGGAAGTCTGGACGGACTTGAGGATCATCTGAAATGGCCGCGTACGAAACTCACGAATACGACGTGCTCGTCATCGGCGCCGGCGGCGCGGGACTGCGGGCGGCGATCGAGGCGTCGGCAACCGGCGTCAGGGTCGGGCTGGTGTGCAAGTCCCTTCTAGGCAAGGCCCACACCGTCATGGCCGAGGGGGGCATGGCGGCGGCGCTGGCCAACGTGGACGAACGCGACGGCTGGCAAGTCCACTTCGCCGACACGATGCGCGGGGGACAGTACCTCAACCAGTGGCGGATGGCCGAGATCCACGCCAAGGAGGCCCCGGCGAGGGTCAACGAACTGGAAGCGTGGGGCGCGCTGTTCGACCGCACCCAGGACGGTCGCATCCTTCAGCGCAACTTCGGCGGGCACGCCTATCCGCGCCTAGCCCACGTCGGCGACCGGACCGGCCTGGAGATGATCCGCACCCTTCAGGACCACGGCATCCACCAGGGAATGACCGTGCACATGGAGATCACCGTCACGACGCTGCTCAAAGATGGCGAGCGGGTGGCGGGGGCGTTCGGCTACGACCGGGAGCGGGGCCGGTTCCGCGTCTTCAAGGCACCCGCGGTCATTGTGGCGACCGGAGGCTTGGGCAAGGCGTACAAGATCACCTCCAACTCGTGGGAGTGCACTGGGGACGGGATCTCGTTGGCCTACCACGCCGGGGCGCAGCTCAAGGACATGGAGTTCGTCCAGTTCCACCCCACCGGCATGGTCTGGCCTCCGTCGGTGAGCGGCATCCTGGTGACCGAAGGCGTGCGCGGCGAAGGCGGCGTGCTGACGAACAGCGAAGGCCGGCGCTTCATGTTCGACAACATCCCCGAGCTGTACAAGGAGTTGGTGGCCGACGACGCGGAAGAGGGCTGGCGCTACGTCGTCGGCGACAGGGAGGCGCGCAGGCCCCCCGAGCTGCTGACGCGCGACCATGTGGCGCGCATGATCCTGGCCGAGGTCAAGGCCGGGCGCGGCAGCCCTCACGGAGGCGCCTTCCTGGACATCTCGTGGATCAAGGATCGGGTGCCGGGCGGCGCGGAGCACATCAAGCGCAAGCTCCCGTCGATGTACCACCAATTCAAGCAGCTGGCGGACCTGGACATCACCGAGGAGCCGATGGAAGTCGGGCCGACGACCCACTACGCCATGGGCGGCGTCAAGGTGGAGTCGGACAGCCAGATGACCAACGTGCCCGGCCTGTACGCGGTAGGCGAATGCGCGACCGGCTTGCACGGGGCCAACCGCCTGGGCGGCAACTCCTTGTCGGACTTGGTGGTGTTCGGCAAGCGCGCCGGCGAGCACGCCGCGGAGCACGCCCGCGAGGTTGGTCCGGCGGTCGTTCGGGAGGACGACGTAGAGGCGGCGGCGGCAGAGGCGTTGTTGCCCTTCGACCGCGAGGACGCCCGCGAGGGTCCCTTCCAGCTTCAGCAGGCGCTTCAGCAGCTGATGCAGGACAACGTCGGGATCATCCGAGACGAGGCCGACCTGGACCGCGGACTGGAGGCTCTGGCGGAGCTGGGACGGCGCGCGGGCGCGGTCAAGGTGCACGGCAACCGGGAGTGGAACTCGGGCTGGCACACGGCGCTGGACTTGGTTCCCCTGCTGACCGTGTCCGAGGCGATCGCGCTGGCGGCGAAGGAGCGGCAGGAGAGTCGGGGCGCCCACACTCGCGACGACTACCAGGGCAAGGACCCGGAGTGGGGCAAGGTCAACTTGGTCGTCGAGAAGGCTGCGGACGGCTCGATGCAGGTTCGCAGGGAGCCGATCGAGCCCGTTCCGGAGAGGCTGGCGAAGATCATCGAGGAGCAAGGCTGATGCCGAACGCGACGTTCAGGATATGGCGAGGGGACTCGGAGGGCGGCGAGTTCAAGGATTACCGGACCGAGTACTCGGAAGGCATGGTCGTCCTCGACGTGGTCCACAAGATCCAGGCCGAGCAGGCCAACGACCTGGCCGTCCGCTGGAACTGCAAGGCCGGCAAGTGCGGCTCCTGCTCCGCCGAGGTGAACGGCCAGCCCCAGCTCATGTGCATGACCCGCATGAACACGCTGCCCGTGGAGCGGCCGGTCACGGTGGAGCCAATGCAGGCGTTCCCGGTGGAGCGCGATCTGGTCACCGACGTGAGCGTCAACTACGAGATCAAGAAGCGCATCAAGCCCTTCACGCCGCGCCCGCCGGACCGGGAAGACGGCACCTGGACGATGCACCAGTCCGACGTGGAGCGCTCCCAGGAGTTCAGGAAGTGCATCGAGTGTTTCCTCTGCCAGGACGTCTGCCACGTGGACCGCGACCACCACTACCACCTGGACGGCAAGTTCATCGGCCCCCGCTTCTTCGTCCACGCCGCCTACCTGGACATGCACCCCGCCGACGAGGCCGACCGCCTCGAAGAGCTGAAGGACCGCGACGGGATCGGCTACTGCAACATCACCAAGTGCTGCACCGTCGTCTGCCCCGAGCACATCACGATCACCGACAACGCGATCATCCCCCTGAAGGAGCGCGTGGCTGACCGGTACTACGACCCGCTGACGAGGGTGCTGAGGGTGATTGGGGTGGGGAGGTGAGTGCGGGCGCAACGGCCGAAGTGGTGGACGGCGCGAAGTCGTCAAGTATCCCGGACAGGTTGCAGCTCTCGTCCACCCCTGCGAGCTGAACCAGCTCCATCAACTTTCGCCGCGTGATCTCTTCCTGGCGGAATGCTTCGAGCGCAAGGTGCAGAAAGCGGGCTCGGGAGTGCTCGGGCTCGCTCGCTTGGTCGGGCTCCGCGAGGCCGAAGAGCAGCCTGAAACGGCGGCTGACGCCAGCGGCGTGTTGGTCGGCTAACACCTTGCGCTCTTCGTCGGTGATCAAGCGCAACGAGACCAGGCGGTAAAGAACGGCAGGACAGCTGGCGACGAAGTGATGCGCAAGAAGTACGACGTCGTGCAATTGGAGTCTCTGGCTTTTGGCCTTTGACCTGGTGCTCACCCGAAGCGGCGCGTTCTCGTCGTAGATGTCGATCCGCCTGCGGCTGCGATGGCCCTTCGCGAGGTCGGCGACAAAGGCACGGACCGCGTCGGCCGGCATCAAGAAAGATGCGGCGAACGCGTTCGCTCGGACCTCTCGGAGGGTGCCTCGCTCGTCGGTGATGCTCACCCTTCCCTCCATCTTGCGATCAAAAAGAAGGTGGGCGTACTCATGGGCGAATGAAAAGCGCCGGCGCAGGACAGGATGCGAGCGGTTCGCTGCGACGATGAATCCAGTTCTGGAATCCATGAACACAAGACCGGAGATGTTGTCGGGCATGTCGACCAAAGTCGTGCGAACGCCCTGAGACTCCAAGAGGCGGGCCATGTCCGGCAACGGTCTATTTTCGAGATTCAGTCGGCTCCGCTCGTCGTCGGCCACCGCCGAACCCTGCTCCACCGCTTCCCACTGCGATCCGGGCGGCGCTTGGGGATACGCGGGGAGTCCGGTTCGCCTCCGACCGCGACCAAGCCTCCGCTCGAGGTTGGCCGTCTCACGCCCCAGGGCCGCGCAACGGCGCAGAGGCTCGAGTGCGCAGGGGCTGAGGCGGACCTTGGCGTGCCGGCTGAAGAGGGCGGCGATCGCATCGGTTGGCTCGAAGTCCTCGTCCAGGAAGTCGGCCATGTCGCGGCCGTAGAGGTACGCGAGCCGATGCAGCTCCAGCCCGGACACGCCCCTGCGTCCTGCTTCCATCTCCGAGACGGCGGACCGAGGAAGGTCGAGGGCCTTGGCCACATCGGCCTGGCTGAGCTTCCAGGCCTTGCGAGCCAGCCGAAGCCGGCGGCCGAGTTCAACTTCGATAGCGGTCATGGAACATCCTGTCGGAATATCGGAACAATTATGGCAGATTATAATACGTTATGTGGCATATACCAACGTAGCCGCATCGTGACCGGATCGGAAGAGTCGGGCGGCGCGAGGCCGGCCATCCTAGCCGTCCTACGGACTGCGCTCGTACCTTGCTTGGTCCCCTCGGACCGACGCCCTCCTCGCAAGACGACGTTCGCGACGAAGTCTAGCCCGCCTTCTCGAGCTCACGGCAAGCACGCCGCCGAAGAGGTCCGAGCCGCCAACGCCGGCGGCAGAAAGTGACCCGCTCCCTGCGCCAACAAAGCCAAGTGAACGACCCAACCCCAAACCGCCGCCTAATCTCCCGGGTCGGAATCCGTAGCTACCGCAACATCGCGGCTTGCGACGTGGAGCTGAGCCAGCTGTCGTTCCTGGTAGGACCGAACGGCTCGGGAAAGAGCAACTTCCTCGACGCGCTTAGGTTAGTGGGCGAATCTCTTCGGTCCTCGTTGGCCAGCGCTGTTCGCAAGCGTGGAGGCGTCGGGGAGATCGTGCGCCGGACCACGAGGCGTGCAAGGTACTTCGGAATTCGGCTCGACTACAGCCTCAAGGACATTGCGGGCCACTACGCAGTCGCGGTGGGGTTGGGCGGTGACGGCGGAATCGACGTGCGGCGAGAGGAGTGTCGGCGGGTGGGACCGGAGGGAGTCCACTTCTGTCGGGTCGAGAAGGGGCAGGTGACCGAGTGCACGTTCCCCCATCCTCCGCCCGTCGCCCCGGACAACCTGTATCTAATTCGCTTGGCGGCTGTGCCCGAGTTTCATCCCATTTGCCAGGCGTTGTCGGAGATGTGCGTCTATCGGCTCGATCCGGGCGTCATTCGAGGGCTGCACGAGGCCGAAGCGGGTCCCCTGCGGGAAGACGGGCGCAACTTGGCCAGCGTGGTGGACAAGATCAAGCGGCAGTCGCCGACGACAAAGGAAAGGATCGACCTCTACTTGCAGGCAGTGGTGCCGGAGTTGGTCGCCGTGGACAGACTGACGATGGGTCCCAAACAAACGCTCGCGTTCAGGAAGATGGTTCGCGAAGGAACGCAGCACAGGCGTTTCTTCGCCAGCGACATGTCCGACGGGACGCTCAGGGTCGTCGGCATGTTGGCGGCGCTGCTGCAGAGGGCTGGTCACGACGGCTCTCGCCGCGGCCTAGTCGGCATCGAGGAGCCGGAGACCGCGCTTCATCCGGGAGCGCTCGACGTCCTGCTCGACATCTTGGCGGACGGCGCGGACAGGACTCAGGTGATCGCCTCCAGCCAGAGTGCGGACTTGCTCGACCACAAGGACATTCGGGCGGACTCCATCATCGCTGTGGCGTCCGGCGGAGGTGGCGGACGGTTCGGCCCCATCGACGAGGTGGGCAGGTCGGCGATCGCGAAGGGTACCTTCACGGTCGGCGAGCTGATGCGGGCGGAGCAGCTTCTGCCGGACGAGAACGCGTCGCGTCTGCGACCGTCCCAAGTCCCGTTGTTCGGCCCAGCACCTTCACGGTGACATGCAACGTTGGGGTCATCGTGGAAGGGAAGGGCGAGCGCTGGATTCCGTTCTGGAACGAGCGCTCCGCCGTGGCACCCGCCGATCTGCTGGACGCGCACTGCCCGTTGCCGCCGGACGCCGATCTCGAAGCCCTGTTCGCGGACACGGCCGCGCGGGTCGTGGGACGCGACTTCACGGTGCGCTGGAAGAACGCCTTCTGGCAGATTGGGCAGGAGGAGGCCGGGGCGGCCGGGAGTCCGGCCGGGCTCGCGGATCGTCGTCGAACGGCGTCTCTCGGGCGAGCTGCGCCTGCGCCACGGCGGTCGGTGCTTGGCGGCCCGGGCGCTGGGTGCCGCTCGGCCTGGCCTCCGCGGAGGCCCCGGAGCAACCCACCACCACACCATGGGGAGGACATTTCTACTTTGGCCTACCCCCGGATATTTCTACTTTGATTTGACAGTCGGGCAGCGCGAGGGCGGCCGTCCTAGCCGTCCTACGGACCGCGCCCGTACTTTGCTTGGCCTCCTCGGACTGACGCCTTCCTCGCAAGAGACCTCGTGCCGCAGACCCCATCCCTGCCCGAACGGCCGCCGCGCCCAGGCGAACTCGTCCAGGTGCGCTGTCGGCGCTGGCTAGTAGTGGAGGTCGTGGAGCCCCCGCCGCGATCCGGCGGCTCGTCCGTGGTGCACTTGGCCTGCGCCGACGACGACGCCCAGGGACAGGAGCTGCAAGTCTTCTGGGACTACGAGCTGGACCGGCGAATTCTGGAGGACGAGGGCTGGGACGAACTCGGGCGGCGCGGCTTCGACGACCCGCGCCACTTCGCGGCCTTTTTCCACACGATGCGCTGGAACTGCGTGACCGCGACCGACCCGCGCTTGGTTCAGGCACCGTTTCGCGCCGGCATCAAGCTCGACGCGTACCAGATGGAGCCGCTGCGCAAGGCGCTCCTACTGCCTCGAGTCAATCTCTTCATCGCCGACGACACGGGACTGGGCAAGACCGTGGAGGCGGGCCTGATCGCCCGCGAGCTGCTGCTTCGCAAGAAGGTGAACCGGATCGTCGTGGCGTCGCCGCCGTCGGTGCTGGAGCAGTGGAAGGGAGAGATGGAGGAACGGTTCGGCTTGATCTTCCAAATCCTCGACCGGAGCTACGTCGCCCGAATGCGCCAGGAGCGAGGCTTCGGCGTCAACCCGTGGCGCACACACAGCCGCTTCCTGGTGTCTCACCGTCTGCTGGTGGCGTCGGCCTACGCGGATCCCATGCGAGAATGGCTCGGCCGTCTCCTCCGCGGCAGCCTTCTGATCCTGGACGAAGCCCACCATGCCGCCCCCTCGTCCGGTGGCCGCTACGGCATCGAGAGCAAGTTCACCCGGGCTGTTCGCGACCTCTCGGAGCGCTTCGAGCACCGACTGTTCCTGTCGGCGACGCCCCACAACGGCCACTCCAACAGCTTTTCCACCCTTCTGGAGCTGCTAGACCCGTACCGCTTCACCCGTGGCGTCAAGGTCAAAGGGAGGCAAGCGCTGGAAGACGTGATGGTGCGCCGCCTCAAGGAAGACGTTCGCCAGGTGCAGGGTGGCTTCCCCAAACGGAACGTCGTGCGCATCGAGGTGGACGGGCTGCCGCCTGACGCCCCCGAGATTGTCCTGTCGCAGTTGCTGGACGAGTACCGAACGGCCCGCGAGCAACGCCATGCGCAGTTTGCCGCCAAGCAACAGGCCGCTGCAGGCTGGCGGGTGGTCGTGATCGGCTTGCAACAACGTCTGCTGTCGTCCATCGAGGCGTTCGCCCGTAACCTTCGCAGGCACCGGAAGACCATGAAGCAACACTGGGAGCGGCAGTCGGCAGGCGACAACCAGCAACCGATAAATCGGCTGACCCCCTCCCGTGCCCGGAAGGCCGCCGACCTGTTCCTTTCTTCGCCGGGCTCCGACGACGAACACGCCCGCAACGAATGGACTGCCGAACCGGCCGAGGGTGAGGAGTCCCGCCTGATCAAAGCGCTGACCGAGGCCGAAGAAGGGGGCATCTCGGCGGCTGGAGATGCGGCGGCAACCCAACGGGCAGACGAACAGCGCCTGCTAGACCGCATGCAAGAGATTGCGGAAGAGACTCGCCACCTTCCCGACGCCAAGACCCGCCATCTGATCGACTGGATCCGCCAGAACCAGTGCCCGGGCCTGCCGCCCTATGGCCATTCGCCGCCTCCGGGCGCATCCACGCCCCACTGGAACAACCGACGGGTGCTGATCTTCACCGAGAACCGAGCAGGCACCAAGTACTACCTGCGCCAAGTCCTCCAGCACGCCATCAAGCACACGGATCAGGCCGACGACCGCATCGAAGCCATCGACGGCCACACTCGCGGCCCCCGGCGCAAGGAGATCCAGCGGCGGTTCAACACACGTCCCGAACAGGACCCCCTGCGCATTCTCATCGCAACCGACGCGGCTCGAGAAGGGCTCAACTTCCAGGCCCACTGCACCGACCTGTTCCACTTCGACTTGCCGTGGAATCCCGGACGGATCGAGCAACGCAACGGGCGCATCGACCGCAAGCTGCAACCAGCGGACAAAGTCAACTGCCACTACTTCGTGCTGCCGCAGCGAGTGGAAGATCGGGTGCTGGAAGTGCTGGTGCACAAGACCGAGACGATCAAGCGGGAGCTGGGCAGCTTGTCCAAGGTGATCGACGACGACGTGGAGCGGCGACTCCGCCAAGGCATCCGCCACGCCCACGCTGACGACCTTAAGCGCGCCATCGAAGCCGCCGACTTGGACCAAGCCAAGAAACAGGCGGCCGTGGACGAACTGGAGGCCGTTCGAGATCGGCACGCCGAGCTTACGGTTCAGATCGACCGATGCCGCAAACTGCTGGACCGCTCGCGCAAGTGGGTGCGCTTCGAGACAGAGCCCTTCCGCACCGCCTTGTCGTGCTCATTGGAGCTCCTGAAACTTCCGCCGCTGACCCCAAGCGCGGGATCAATACAACCGCATGGCGGAACCGGTCGGACTGCCGCAGCCGACGCCATCCCCACGTGGATCTTGCCGCCCATTGAAGGCCACGCCGCTGCCGATCCCACGTGGGCCGCCACGCTGGACTCGTTGCGCGTGCCCCGGAAGATCGACCAGAAGCTGGCCGACTGGCGGCGAGACGCTCCGATCCGTCCTGTCGTCTTCGAGGACATGGACGTGCTGACTGACGAGGTGGTGCACCTGCACCTGGATCAGCGCGTGGCTCAGCGCCTGCTGGCCCGGTTTCGGGCGCAGGGGTTCGTGGAACACGATCTTTCCCGGGCGTGCTTGGCCCAGACACGGGACTCGATTCCGCGAGTGGTGCTTCTGGGCCGCCTCTCGCTGTACGGGCGACACGCCGAGCGGCTGCATGAGGTACTGGTGCCAGCAACGGCGCGTTGGTTGGATCCATCCCAGCGCAACGGGCGGCCACTCCGGGCCCACGGGCGCGCCGGCGAGTCTGTGACCCTCGAACTGTTGGACGACGCGCTGGCCGCCGAGACCAGTGGGAACGGAAGCCGAAGAGCTCCCACGGAGATCGTACAGCGCCGGTTGCTGCGTACGGCGGCTCAGGACATTGCCGACCTCAAGCCTCGGCTGGAGAAGCTGGCCGCGCAGATTGAGGAGGAGGCAGCGAAGCTTCTTGCCAAGCGGGGCAACCTTGAGAGCCGGTCCCTGCAGCAAACGCTGCAAAGCCACCGAGCACGGGTGCGAGCCGAGCTGGCGAAGCACGACGACCAGCAGCAGTTCGAACTCGTTCTTTCCGCCGAGGAGCGGCGCCAAAAAGAGGCCGACGTCCGACATTGGCGGCACCGACTGGAGCGTTTCGACCAAGACTTGGCGGAAGAACCTGCACGAATCCGCGCCTTCTACGAGGTTCGGGCCACCCGTGTCGAGCCCGTGGGCCTCGTGTACTTGTGGCCCGAGACGAACTGACCGCGACAGAGGAAGACCCATGATCTCGCCGACCGACATCACCAAGGAAGCAGTTGTCGCCGCCATCAAGGCCAGCGGACCGTCCTCAATCAAGGACATCACATGCCGTGTGCTCGGCCTTCCACCCGGTGCCGCCAGACGCGTGACGCGCACCCATACCAAGCACTACAGCAGGATCTACGGCCTTCTCCGGACCCTTGTCGCAACCGGTGTAGTCGCTACGCAGGTGTCCGACGCGCTTCGCTCTAAGAACGAGCGGCGCGGCGCGTACTACCTCCCCGACCACAACCAAGCCGAAGCGGGTGCAGCGGTTTCCGAGCGCCGAATTGGTGGCACTGCGAGCGTGGTAGTGTCGGGCGGCAGCGTATTCGCGACACGCCAGGACGGAGTAGTGTTCCGGTACGCGCCGGTGCCGGGTGACCCGAACGGCGAGTGGCGTTGGCAGCGCTTGCCCGACCTGCCCCAGGACTAGAGCCCTGGTTCAGCGAATGCGCCGCGCCAACGTCGCGCAAGGACTTTAGCCGACATGGCCAAGCCCAACCCGCAAGTGGCGGCCCACCTGGAGTGGCTCGGTTTCGTCAAACCGACGGGCCTTGTAGTGTCGCCAACGGCGTTGGTGCGGGCCGGTGCCATCCTCAACCGGCGAGACGCGGAGGGTCAGAATCGGCTGAGGGCGTGCATTGGCGGCAACGGCTCGGGCACTTCAGATCCTTTGCTCCCGAGCTTTCGCGACTTCGCCCGCACCGTCCTGGACTGGAGCTTCTCTCCGAAGGGCTACGCGGGGACCGACGACTCGCCGCTGCCTTCGGAGTTGGAAGTCGCCGTGCCCGACAGCGCCGAGACCGCACGCCCCAGCTACGCCGTCCGCAAAGGCGCGAACGAGTCCGAATGGCAGCTGCTCGTCGTCGCCTGCGATTCCGAAGGAGACTTCGAGTGCGCCAACGGCGCCTGGCCGTCGCCCCATGCAACGATGGAGCGTCTGCTGCGCCACACCGGCGTCCCGGCTGGCCTACTCTTCAACGGCCACACTCTGCGGCTCGTGTCGGCACCAAAGGGCGAGAGTTCAGGCTGGCTGGACTTCTGCGTGACGGACATGGTGGAGACCGCCGGGCGGCCCATCTGCTCGGCGATGCGGCTGCTCCTGCGCGAGACGCGCCTGCTGTCGGTAAGCAAGGACAAGCGGTTGGCCGCGCTCATGGAGGACAGTCGCAAGTTCCAGAACGAGGTCAGCCAGGAACTGTCGGAGCAGGTGCTGCACGCTCTCTACGAACTGCTGCGCGGATTCCAGTCCGCCCACGACGCGTCGAGCGGCAAGAAGCTGCTGGGCCGCTTTCTCGATCCCGACCACCCTCGTGACGATCGCGGCGATCCCCACGAAGTGTACCGGGGACTCCTCATCCTGGTCCTCCGCCTCATCTTCTTGCTCTACGCCGAAGAACGGGACATGCTGCCCCAGGACGAAGTGTTCCTCGGTGCCTATTCGGTGGCCGGCCTGCACAGGCGCCTTCGGGAGGACGCGGCCCTCCACCCCGACACCATGGACCAGCGCTACGGCGCCTACGCCCAGCTGCTGTTCCTGTTCCGCATGATCCACGACGGTGCGCGGAGTTGTTCCATGACACTACCGGCCCGCCACGGCGTCTTGTTCGACCCCGACCGCTACCGCTTCCTCGAAGGCCGCACGGCCCAGGTCGCAGGCGGGCACCAGCTCGACGAGCGCATCGACCCGCCGCTGGTGTCCGACGGTACCATCTACCGCGTCCTGGAGAAGCTGCTGGTGCTGAAGGGCGAGCGCATCTCGTACCGGGCCTTGGATGTGGAGCACATCGGCTCTGTCTACGAGACGATGATGGGGTTCCGAATGGAGACGGCGAAGGGTCGGTCCGTGGCGATCAAGGCGGCGAAGAAGCACGGCGCCCCCGCCACGATCGATCTGGACGAGCTGCTGGTGGAGTCGCCAGGCAAGCGCGCCAAGTGGATCCGCGACCGTACCGACCGCACGATCACCGCCAGGGTGTCGAAGGCGGTTCGTGAGGCCGACACGATCGAGGCTTTGCACGCCGCTGTTGGTCCCATCGTGGATGCCGCCGCCACGCCCGACTTGGTCGCACCGGGAGCCATGGTCCTCCAGCCCAGCGAGGAGCGCCGCCGCTCAGGATCCCACTACACGCCGCGCAAGCTGACCAAGCCCATCGTCTCCGGCGCGTTGAGACCGGTGTTGGACCGCTTGTGCGACGAGCCCGGCGGCGCGCTCACGCCCGAGCAGCTCCTGGACTTGAAGGTGTGCGACCCGGCAATGGGATCGGGTGCCTTTTTGGTCGAGGCTTGCCGCCAGTTGGGAGCGGCCCTCGTCAAGTCCTGGCGTGCCCATGAACGAGTGCCCGACTTGCTGGACAACGAGGACGAGCTCTTGGCGGCTCGCCGAGAAGTCGCCCGCCGCTGTCTGTACGGCGTGGATCGCAACCCAGTTGCGGTGGACTTGGCCAAGATGTCTTTGTGGCTGGCTACCTTGGCCAAGGACCTTCGCCTGACTTTTCTGGACCATGCGTTGCGCCATGGAGACTCGCTGGTCGGTCTGACACAACGCCAGATCGCGGATTTTCACTGGAAGGCCAATACCCCCATCTTTGAGCCGGGGCTTGAGGCAATTAGGGCCCGGGAGCAGTTAGATCGGGCCAAAGAACTGCGCAGCCGCATTAGAGAGGCAGGCGAGGGCATCCTGGACCAGAAATTGCAGTATATGCTGAATAAGGCTGAGGCTGCGACTGACGCGGCTCGCCGAACCGGCGACTTGGTGCTTGTGGCCTTTTTTTGTAGGGCGAAGCCGAAGGAACGTGAAGCGATACGGGCCGAACTTGCGGACAAAGTGGCCGAGGGCAATGTAGGCGAGTACACTAGCTACCTGGAAGAGTTGCGCGAGGCCGATCCGCCGTTAGCCCCGTTTCACTGGGAAATCGAATTCCCCGGGGCGTTCGACCGGAGGAACCCCGGGTTCGATGCGATTGTCGGCAATCCGCCATTCGCGGGGAAGAACTCGGTGACCGCCTCCAACGTGGACCACTATCCCCTCTGGCTGAAGCAGGCCCACGAGAAAAGCCATGGCAACGCCGACTTGGTGGCCCACTTCTTTCGCCGTTCGTTCGACTTGATCCGGTGCAACGGCACCCTCGGCCTTATCGCAACCAATACAATTGCCCAAGGAGACACACGATCCACGGGACTCCGTTGGATATGCCAGCACGGAGGAGAAATCTACCAGGCAACGACGCGGGTGAAGTGGCCAGGGATGGCGGCGGTGGTGGTGAGCGTCGTGCATGTCGCGAACGGTCGGCATCGCGGGCCAAAGATGCTCAATGGGCGTGCAGTCGATCAGATCACGGCTTTCT
This sequence comes from Longimicrobiales bacterium, assembly GCA_958296005.1. GTDB lineage: Bacteria > Gemmatimonadota > Gemmatimonadetes > Longimicrobiales > Gaopeijiaceae > CATQHQ01. The sequence goes on along the minus strand of CATQHQ010000001.1, from coordinate 1,082,677 downwards.
TGTTTCATCGGGGCGGCCATGAGGACCCGGCCCGACTGAAGGCGAACGCGAAGAAGAGCTTCGTTGGTAGCTACGTGCTCGGCATGGGATTCACCTTCGACGACACGGACAGCAAGAGCGTGGCCACGCCGCTGGCCGAGATGTGTCGTCTGATTGAGGAGAACCCCCGGAACCGAAGGGTCATCTTCCCGTACATAGGCGGCCAAGAGGTGAACACCAGTCCGACGCACGCTCATCATCGCCATGTGATCAACTTCCGCAACTGGCCGTTGCGGCGAGACGACATCGGCGAGACCTGGAACGTCGCGCACGCGCTACGACGCAAGGCGTTGCGACGTGAACCAATTGTGCCGGAGGACTATCCAGATCCCGTGGCGGCCGACTGGCCCGATCCCTTGGCGATCGTGGAAGACAAGGTCAAGCCCGGGCGCGCCCACCTCACCAGGAACTCCATCGGTCGAAAGCGGGCTAGGTTCTGGTGGCAGTATGGCTCGCTAGCAACTCAGCTGTATACGCATACTGCGCAAACGCACCGCGTGCTGGCCATCAACTGCGGAGCGACGCCACACCACGCGTTCACGTTCCTTCCAGCACGCATGATCTTCGCCCACTCGCTTGCCGTCTTCCCCCTCGACACCTACGCCGCCTTCTGCGCTCTCCAGTGCCGCATCCACGAGGTCTGGGCGCGCTTCTTCGGCTCGTCATTGAAGGATGATCTCCGCTACACCCCCTCCGACGTCTTCGAGACCTTCCCCTTTCCGGCGAACTGGGAAACCGCCCCCGGCCTGGAAGCCGCCGGCAAGGAGTACTACGAGTTCCGCGCCGACCTGATGGTCCGCAACGACGAGGGTCTCACCAAGACCTACAACCGCTTCCACGACCCCAACGAGTACGACCTCGAGATCACTCGGCTCCGCGAACTTCACGCCGCCATGGACCGGGCCGTCCTCGACGCCTACAGCTGGGACGATGTTCCCACGGGTTGCGGGTTCCGCCTAGACCACGAAATCGACGAAGAGGAGTGGGGCCGCAAGAAGAAGCCCTACCGTTACCGTTGGTCGAACGAGGTGCGCGACGAGATTCTCGCTCGCTTGCTTGAGCTCCACGCAACACGACGCGGAGCCACCAGTGATCATGGCGAGACGGGCTGTAAACCCTTCACACACCAGACTGAGAGGACGATTAGGAGATGATCGATGAACTGAAGTTCATTATCGATGCGGCAGGACGTGCAGAACTTGTGTGGCGAGCGAGTGTATCGCTGGTCAGCAAGGTGAAAGGCCACTTTCACAAGCGGGCGACATCCGGCGATCCTGTGTCATCACCTAGTGGCCAATCCGCGCAAGCCATGGCTGCGGCCGCGGACAGGCTTAAGGTACTACAAACGAATCGACACGACTACCTAAAGCTCTTGGCGTGTCTAGCGGCCACGCCCCCGGATCAGCATCCTGTATGCAAGCCACGTGACATCGGACTGGATATGCCTAATGACACCTTCAGATTAATCGTCGGAGACCTGTCGAAGTGGGATTATCTCAGGGCGGACGTCAACGGTGGATCCATCGTTGTGCATGGATTGACCAATTACGGTGCTGCACTCTTGAAAACGACAGCAGGCGACGTGATGGCACAAGTCGGTGTCAACGCGGAAATATCGCTTGACGGCATTGAGTTCACACCCGGATGCTATTGTGTTCACCCTGGATCAGCAGTGATTGTGGGACACGCCGTCGACAAGGGAGATTCACAATGGGGCGGGCTACACCTCCCGATTGCTCGCCCGACATTCGGAGATGCTGTCGTTGCTCTCACCAAGGATGGTGACGTCGTCGTATCTGTTGATGGTGGCATTAGTCGCGAATGCAATATCACAACGACAACGACCTCAATGACGATAATGCAATCGCCTGTGGAATTTCACGTGCCTAGCGGCAAAACGACATGATGAAACGATAATGCGATATGGACGACAAGATAAGGCAACAATCCTGCCAGTGTCGCGACGTCCTAGTCACAGGACGCCGTCGTCAGGTGTGACCTTGCGACCGACCACAGAACCATCCCACTTAGGGCGATTTTGGCCCGTCAATCCATGAACGACCCAGCCCCTAACCGCCGCCTGGTATCCCGCGTCGGAATCCGCAACTACCGCAACATCGCAGCTTGCGACGTGGAGCTGAGCCAGCTCTCATTCCTGGTAGGACCGAACGGCTCGGGAAAGAGCAACTTCCTTGACGCACTTGGCTTAGTGGGAGAATCTCTTCGGTCCTCGTTGGTCAGCGCTGTTCGCAAGCGTGGAGGCGTCGGGGAGATCGTGCGCCGGACGACGAGGCGTGCAAGGTACTTCGGAATTCGCCTCGACTACGGCCTTGAGGATATTATGGGCCACTACGCTGTCGCGGTGGGGTTGGGCGGCGACGGCGGAATCGACGTGCGGCGAGAGGAGTGCCGACGCGTGGGACCGGACGGAGTCCACTTCTGCCGGGTCGAGAAGGGGCGGGTGACCAAGTGCACGTTCTCCCACCCTCCGCCCGTTGCCCCGGACAATCTGTACTTGATTCGCTTGGCGGCTGTGCCCAAGTTTCATCCCGTCTACAAGGCGTTGTTGGAGATGTGCGTCTATCGGCTTGATCCGGGCGTCATTCGAGATCTACACGAGGCAGAGGCGGGTCCCCTGCGGGAAGACGGGCGCAACTTGGCCAGCGTGGTGGACACCATCAAGCGGCGGTCGCCGACGACCAAGGAGAGGATCGACCTCTACCTGCAGGCGGTGGTGCCGGAGTTGGTCACCGTGAACAGACTGACGATAGGTCCCAAACAAACGCTCGCGTTCAGGAAGATGGTGCGCGAAGGAACGCGGCACAGGCGTTTCTTCGCCAGCGACATGTCCGACGGGACGCTCAGGGTAGTCGGCATGCTGGCGGCGCTGCTGCAGGGGGCTGGCCTCGACGGCTCTCGCCGCGGCCTAGTCGGCATAGAGGAGCCGGAAACCGCGCTTCATCCGGGAGCACTCGACGTGCTACTCGACATCTTGGCGGACGGCGCGGATAGGACTCAGGTGATCGCCTCCAGCCAGAGCGCGGACCTGCTCGATCACAAGACCGTTCGGGTGGACTCCATCATCGCGGTAGCGTCCGGCAAGGGCAGCGGGCGGTTCGGCCCCATCGACGAGGTGGGCAGATCGGCCATCGCGAAGGGCACCTTCACGGTCGGCGAGCTGATGCGGACGGAGCAGCTCATGCCGGACGAGAACGCGTCGCGTCTGCGACCGTCCCAAGTCTCCTTGTTCGGCCCGGCACCTTCGCGGTGACATGCGACGTCAGGGTCATCGTGGAAGGGAAGGGCGAGACGCTCGCCGCGCCGGTGCTGCTACGCAGGATCGCCGGTGTCGTGGCGCCCGGCGCACCTCAGGATCACCATTCTCCGGCGGGGAAGGCAACAGGTGGTGAAGAGGCCCTACTTCGAGGATGCCATCGACTTCCTGGCGGGACGGGTCGCTCCCGCAGGGCTGGTTCTGGTTCTCCTGGACGCCGATGCGGATTGCCCAGCCGAGCTCGGGCCTCGGTTGGCGCGGCGTGCCGCGAGGACCCGGCCAGACCGGACGACGCGAGTCGTCCTCGCCAAGACGTGAGCGGACATGGCTTCGCCTGCCGACCCGGAAAGCATCCGAGACGCCAAGGGGTGGCTGAGCCGCCACCAAGCGTCGGAGGGAGCCTACCGACCCGCTGTGCACCAAGCGTCGCTCACGGGGGCCTTCGACATGGCGGCGCACGATTGGCTTCCTCGTTCGACAAGCTGTGGCGTGACATGGCAACGGAGCTTCGCTCGCGTTGGCGCGGCGTAACCGCCCAAGGGTCCGCGGGCGAGTGAACGCGCCGCCAACCTCCGTCGAGGTTCGCGACAGGCTGGTCGACTCCCTGCGCCTGGACTTGGTCGGCCCCTGGCCCGGCCATGCCTTCGAGGAAGAGCAGTTGCCCGGCTGGGAGCGCCCTTCGTTGTGGTATCTGACTGGATTCCTGGTTCCGTCGGGTGCACCGCCCGAGCAACGCGCGGACGCGGTCGAAGACGACGAGCTGGGCGAGACGCCTGAAGCCGCGGGTCTCGGCGAGGAGTCCGCCGAGGAGCGGAGAGCTGCCAAGAAGGCGTTCTTTCCCTCGTCCATGGGCTTGAGCTTTCTGGTTCAGGCGGGGGTCGGCGCTCTCGACGTGACCGTCTCCTGGGGCGACTACGAGCGAGACGAGGTGGATGCCAAGCGCCAGGGGAGCGAGAGTGGCGGCCAGCCGGTCGCGGTTTGGCGTCGTCGCTCTCGCAGCGAAACGGCGTCGGTTTCCCTTGGGGCCGGGCCAAAGCCGGTCGTCGCCGGCGTTCCGAACTCTGGAGGACTTGAGCTCCAAGTGATCTGTCGTCCAGCCGTTGGGACCCAACTCGCAGGTCGGCTTCCCGGCGGAACCAGGGCTGTGTCGGTGTTCTTGGTGAATCGCCGCGAGGCCGTGAATGACGCGGACGGCGACCCCGACTTGATCTTTGTCTTTCAGCCCTGCGTTGAAGTGAAAAACGCGTTGCCGTTCGTGGCTCGTCCCGACCCCCGAGGCTCGGAGTTGGGCGACCGGGACGAGCAGGTTGCCGACTTGCACTACGCCGATTCGCCCGAGTACGCGGCCGGCCATGGCGTATCCGCCGAGTGGGACCTCGTCGACGGGGAGTGCCGCGTGATCCGCACGGCCTGGATGCCCAGCGCTCATGTGGAGAAGACCGAGACGATGGACGACGTTCCCGGCGCCGTGTTGGCGATGGACGAACTTGGCGCATTGGCGGACGGCGACGCGGCAAGGGCGACCCTGTTGCCGTTGGTGGACCGCTATCGGGAATGGATCGGGGCCCGCCGCCGGGAACTAGAGGGCTCATCCGCTGCCAGCGACGGCGCCGGCTCCACCGCCCGCGACCAGCTGACTACCCAGCGCCGCGAGACGGCGGAGGATCTCCTGAGCTCAGCCGGGCGCGCGGCCGACCGCATGCAGTGCGGAATCGAAGCACTGGCCGAAGACGACGACGCGCTGGACGCATTCCGCGTGGCCAACCGCGCCGTGGGAGCTGCCCTTCGGCGCCGTGCCATGCCGAACGCGACCGCATCCCATGACGCATCGCCTCGCTGGAGGAGCTTCCAACTCGCCTTCATCCTTCTGAACCTGCCCGGCTTGGCCGACCCGGCGCATGGCGACCGCAAGATCGTGGATCTCCTGTTCTTCCCTACTGGTGGCGGCAAGACAGAGGCGTACCTGGGGTTGGCGGCCATCGCAATGGTTCTTCGCCGGCTACGCGACACGGGACCGTCCGCGCACCGGGGTGCCGGCGTGTCCGTGGTCATGCGTTACACGCTGCGCCTTCTCACCTTCGACCAGTTAGCGCGCGCGGCTGGGCTCGTGTGCGCCTTGGAACTGGAACGCGACAGCAACCCTTCGCGCTACGGAGAGTGGCCGTTCGAGATCGGCCTTTGGGTCGGCAAGGCGGCAACGCCGAACGTTCTGGGACACAAGCGCGACAAGCACCGCGACACGGCCCGCAAGCGCATTATCCAGTACAAATCGAGTCCGCGCAGCAAGCCGTCGCCCATTCCTTTGGAGGAGTGCCCCTGGTGCGGTAGGCGGTTCGAGCCAGATTCGTTCCAGCTTGAGCCCGACGACGACAGGCCGCGTAACCTCCGCATCGCGTGTACCGACTTTGCTTGCGACTTCAGCGGCGACCGGCCGCTCCCGATTGTCGCTGTGGACGAGCCCTTGTACCGGCGTCTTCCGGCGTTCCTGGTCGCGACGGTGGACAAGTTCGCGTCCCTGCCGTGGACGGGCGCGTGCGGCGTGCTCCTGGGAGGCGCGGGCCGCGTCGGCCCCCACGGTTTCTACGGCGCTTCGGAGCCGGGCAAGGGAACCCCCTTGCCCAGGCCGCTGCAGCCACCCGACCTGATCGTCCAAGATGAACTGCACCTGATCTCAGGACCCTTGGGCACCATGGTCGGCCTGTACGAGACCGCTATCGAAGCGCTGTGCGAGAGGTCGGGCGCGGCCCCCAAGATCGTGGCTTCCACGGCCACCGTCCGTCAAGCCCAAAATCAGATACGGGCGCTGTTTGCCCGTCCCGAGACGCGGGTGTTCCCGCCTCCAGGCCCCACGCGCGACGATTCCTTTTTCGCGCGCACTGCACCGGCCTCCGAGACGCCCGCGCGCCTCTACTTGGGCATCGCCGCTCAGGGCCGCAATCCCAAGGTCGTGATGCGACGGGTCGTGCTGGCCTTGATGGGCGCGGCAGAGAAGGCATACCGGGAAGCGGGCGGCCATCACAACAAGAACAATCCGGCCGACCCATACATGACGCTGCTGGGCTACTTCAACAGCCTGCGCGAACTCGGCGGGGCCAGACGCATTCTGGAGGAAGAGGTGCGCAATACGCTCCAGCGCATCGGCAACCGGCACCGGATTGCGGTGGGCGACGCGTCGCAACCCACCCCCGCCGGACTGTTCCGAAGTCGTCGCTTCGTCAGCGACGTGGTCGAACTCACTTCGCGGGTCCCGACCAACAAGGTGGCAGAGGCGCGTCAACGGCTCAGCCTCGCGTCGCACGAGCAACGCTCCGTGGACTACGCCATCGCGACCAATATGATCTCGGTGGGCCTCGACATCTCTCGGTTGGGACTCATGCTCGTCCAGGGTCAGCCGAAGACCCACGCCGAGTACATTCAAGCCACGAGCCGCGTAGGCCGGGACAGTAGCCGGCCCGGATTGGTCGTGACGCTACTGAACGTCCACAGGCCGCGCGACCGGTCGCACTACGAGACGTTCGGCAGCTACCATGAGACCTTCTACCGTTCTGTCGAGGTGACCAGCGTCACGCCGTTCGCTGCCCGCGCCCTCGACCGCGGGCTTGCAGGCGCCATGGTGACGCTGGCACGCCACGGTAACCCGGCGTTGGCACCGCCCACGGGACCCCGGCGCTTGGCAGACGAGCGTGCCGACATCGAGCGGATGCTGCTGGACGCGTTCCTTGAGCGGGTCCACGATCAGCCGGCCGTCGCGGATGACGGCGAGCGAGACGAGCTTGTACGCAGCGTTCGCTACCGGATCGTGGATTTGCTGGACTCGTGGCAATACGTGGTCGATTCCTACGGAGAGGTAGGCGTAGGCATCAAGTATCAGAAGTACGAGGAGTACAAGCGGCGGACTTTACAACCGTTGCTTCGCGAGATGCTGGACCGAGATTTCGAGACCGAGCATCATCGCAAGTTCCGCGCCAACCGCTCGCTGCGCGACGTCGAGCCGGAAGTGAACGTCTACGTGAAGGACCCGAGCCCGGCAGGACGCAGACCGTGAGGGCCAAGGCTCACGGCCAGATACGGCGCGGGCAGGTGATCACCACCTGGGGGCCCGGCGCTCTTATCGACATGCCGCACCACGCGGCGGTCATGGGCGGGCTGGAGACATGGCCGGACCCGGACGAGCTTGAGGAAATCCTGGAGCCCCGGTTGTCGCACAAGCTGGAGACGATGACGGGCGTGTCCTTCCCCCGGCTCTACTCGCCGCCCGCAGCGGACTCGGTCAAGCCTTGGGAAGGGCAACCGGGAGTCGGCGCTTGGCGGTTTCCCGAGTGGTTCCTGGTGCAGGAGTCCGCGAGCAAGAAGAGGAGGGACGGCGCCTCCCCTTCGGACCAGCCGCGTGCGCGTGGCGGCTCTCGTCGCTTGGTCCACCGCAAGGCACTGGACGAGAGACGCCGCTTTGACAACCGCCCGGTAGTGCCGGCGGTCCATGTTCGTGCGTGTCCTCGCGGTCACTTGGACGATCTCGATTGGCGAGCTTTCGCCCACTCGGCGCAGCCGAGCGACAGGGCTCGGGGAGTGGGCTCGCGCGTTTCGTCCTGTCCCCGCCAACTGTGGCTGGACCAGACCGGCACCGCGGGCGACTTGGGCGAACTCGTAGTGCGTTGCGAGTGCGGCAAGCGCCGTCGCCTGTTTGAAGCGGCCGACGTGTCGCTCGGTGCCCTCGGAACATGCACGGGCGCCCGTCCGTGGCTGGGCAACGCCAACGAGTCGTGTAGCCATCCGGCTAGGCTCCTCGTCCGCACGGCGTCCAACGCCTACTTCGCGCAGATCGTGAGCGCACTGTCGCTTCCGGATCCCGCTTCCGAGATTAGCCGCACCGTCGATGCACATTGGAACGACTTGCAGATCGTGGACAACGCTGTCGTCTTGGCGGCCATCAAGAAGAAGCCCTACGTGGCGAGCGCACTGGCTCCCTTCGACGACGAGCCGGTCCTCAAGGCCATCGCGGAGAAGAAAGAAGGCAAGGGCAGCAATCAGCCCGTAAAGCGCGTCGAACTCGACGCCATCCTGAGCGTTCCCGAAGGCTATGGCGACGACGTGCCCATCGACCCCAAGTTCCACGCCCGGCGGCTTCCTGACACCGCGTGGCGGCGCCCGCAGCCCCTCGGCACTTTGCAAGGCGCCGTCACGCAACGTTCGCCAGCCGATACCCGCATCGCGTGCGTCGTCCAGCTTCACCGGCTACGCGAGGTACTGGCCTTAGTCGGCTTCACGCGGCTGGAAGCGATCACCCCCGACATCCACGGCGAGTACGACTCGGAGCTGGAGTACGCCGCCTTGGCGGAGGACCTGGAATGGTTTCCGGCCATTGAGAACCGGGGGGAAGGCGTGTTCATACAGCTGGAGACAGCCGCCGTGCAGGAATGGCTGAAACGCGCCGCCGTCCAAGAACGCTTAGCCGCCCTGCACGCAGGCCACGAGGCTTGGTCCGAAGACCGCAAGTCCAGGCGCCCGTTTCCCGGCGGCCCCTACATCCTCCTTCACACGCTGTCGCACTTGCTCATCCAGTCGCTAGCGATGCGGTGCGGCTACCCCGCCACGTCAATCCGCGAACGCGTGTACGCAGAAGACGATCGCTACGGCATCCTGCTCTACACCGGCAGCCCCGACGCCGACGGAACCCTGGGCGGCTTGGTCCAGCAGGCCCGGCGGATCGAAGACCACTTGGACTACGCCCGCCGTGCCGCCGCCCTGTGCTCCAACGATCCAATCTGCGCCCAGCACTCCCACGAGAGCGGCATGGAAGGCCGCCTGCTCCTGGGTGCCGCCTGCCACGCTTGCGCGCTCGTGGCGGAAACTTCGTGCGAGATGCGCAACGACTACCTCGACCGCGCCTTGGTCGTGCCGGTGATCGGCCAGGAGGACGCGGCCTTTTTCGCCGAGCCGTGGTGATAGCCTCCTGGTCCGAGACCACCCCATCGCCCTAACCGTGACCGGCCACTCCAAGGCCTGATCGACCGCGTCCTGCTGGTGCGGTTGCCGGCGACGTGCCCATCCGCATTGTGAAGCCCGCCTGCCTCCGGTTATCTTCGGGTACCCATGCCACGGGAGGCCGATTCCGATGAGAGACACCGATCAGCAGGTTCGCCGGATGACTCGACCTCGCAACTCTGGCGACTCCGAGCGGAACTCCTGCCACCGGGGAAGAGTCGAGCCCGTCGCCAGCGTGGTGGACATCTTCTGCGGAGCCGGAGGACTGTCGCATGGCTTCCTGCTGGAGGGCTTCCACATCGCCGCGGGAATCGACACCGATGGGGATTGCCGATATCCTTTCGAGCGCAACAACAACGCTCCGTTCATTCGACGCGACGTAGCGTCCATGGCAGGCAACGACGTCGACGCCCTGTTTAGCCACGAGCTTCCCCGCATACTTGTCGGTTGCGCTCCGTGCCAGCCGTTCTCGACGTACAACCAGAAAAACTCGGACCCGCAGTGGAAGCTCTTGGCCGAGTTCGGGCGGCTCGTGAGCGAGACTAGGCCCACCGTGGTGTCTATGGAGAACGTACCCCGGCTAGTCAAGTTCCGAGGTGGCGAAGTGTTCGACGATTTCCTTGCAACGCTTCGCCGCACGGGATACGGGCGGCCCTATTGCCAGATTGCTTACTCCCCCGACTACGGTGTTCCTCAACGCCGTTTCCGGTTGGTACTGCTAGCGTCATTGCTGGGCGACATCGAGTTGGAAGCCCGCACGCACGCACCCGAACATCATCCGACGGCGAAGGACGCTATTGGGCAGTTTCCCACGCTGGAAGCAGGTGGCGTGGATGCCGACGACTCGCTTCATCGCTGCAGCCGCCTCTCGTCGCTGAACCTTGCCCGGATCCGCGCGGCCAAGCCTGGCGGCACCTGGCGGGATTGGGACCACGAGCTTATAGCCGCCTGCCATAAGACCGACAACGGCAGTACCTACCGCTCCGTCTACGGCCGCATGCAGTGGGATGCACCCGCACCGACGATCACGACTCAGTTCTACGGATTCGGCAATGGGCGATTCGGCCACCCAGATCAAGATCGCGCCTTGTCACTACGCGAAGGCTCCGTTCTCCAGTCATTCCCCCCGACCTATCAGTTCGTCGAACCCGACGCCAAGGTTCGCTTCAAGACTATGGGCCGGATGATCGGCAACGCCGTTCCCGTCATGCTTGCAAGAGCGATCGCCCGGTCTGTCCGATCCCACTTGGAGAAGCATACGACATGAGTGGTGCCCAGCGCGACTTCCCCCTAACAATCAGCCTGAATGTGCTGGAACACTTGGGCATCAACCTCTACAGCAACGTCCCGGCCGTTCTCTCGGAAACCGTGGCCAACGCTTGGGATGCCGACGCGTCGGAAGTTCGAGTTAATTGGAATAAAGACGCCGGCACCATCGTGATCCAAGACGACGGCATCGGAATGACTCCAGACGACATCGTTGATCGCTTCCTGAACGTTGGCTACCGGAGACGCGACAAGCAACCGGGCATGACGAAGAAGGACAGACGTCCCATGGGCCGGAAAGGAATCGGGAAGCTGTCGTTGTTCTCAGTTGCAGACGTCGTGGATGTTGAAACCATCAAGGGAGGAACCGCGAGTGCTTTTCGATTGGACGCAGCCAAGATACGCAAGGAAATCCAGCGGGCAGGATCTGGAACTTATCATGCGGAGCACTTGCCTGTCGACAACACCGACTTTCTTGTCGGTACCCGACTCACTCTTCGCAAACTTCGGCGCCGCCAGTCCATTCGCACGAGTGCCGGACTCAAGAAACGAGTAGCTCGCCGCTTTTCGATTATCGGTGCCAAGCAGGGGTTCCGAGTCTTCGTCGACGACGACGAGATCATGCCAGCCGACCGAGACTACTACGACAAGATTCGGTACATGTGGACATATGGCGACCAAGAGGATGTTCGAGCTCAATGCAAGAACATCGAGAACCACGAGTGCCGGACGAGGAATATCGCTCATGACGAACTGAAGGTTACCGGTTGGTTGGCCACGGTCAGGAAGGTAAGAGATCTGGAGGACCAGGACGGTGCCGACGACCGCCCTGGCGACAACCTGAATCGCATCGCCATCTTTGTACGCGGCAAGCTGGCGCAGGAGGACATGCTTACGGATTTCCCGGAACGGGGTGTTTACGCCAGCTACCTGATCGGCGAACTTCGCGTTGACGATCTTGACCAATATGACGGCCCGAAGACTCGGCAAGATGAAGACGCCGCCACAAGTAGTCGTCAGCGCATTGTGGAGGACGACCCCAGGTACCGACAGCTGCATCAACTCGTCGAGAAGGAGCTGAAGCATATCCAGGCACGTTGGAGGGAATTGCGATCTCGTGAAGGCCTGGAAAAGGCTGTGAACATACCGGAGGTGAAGAGGTGGTTGGAAAAGTTGCCGCCACAGCCCAAGAGAAAGGCCCGCCATTGGCTCGGACGCCTAAACCAGATTCGGATAGAAGACGTGGACGAGCAAAAAAATCTGATCAAGCACGCCGTCTTGGCTTTTGAGTTCTATAGAGCTAACGAGGACCTAAGACGGCTCGAGCTAGTGTCGGATGGGGATCTTGAGGCAACTTTGGCAGTGTTCAGAAATCTTGATGTCGTCGAGAATAGCTTGTACGGCCAGATCGCGAGACAGCGACTGGAGATTATTGACACGATGCGACGGAAAGTGGACAAGAACGCCCTCGAGCGTGTAGTTCAGGAATACTTGTTTGATCATCTTTGGTTGCTAGACCCATCCTGGGAACGGGTTGAGGGCACCGAATTCATGGAGCGCCGTGTGTCGAAGCTATTCGAGGACGTAGATGCTAAGTTGACCAAGGAAGAGAGGTTCGCACGACTTGACATAAGGTACCGCAAGACCGCTGGTCAGCACGTCATTATAGAGCTCAAGCGACCGGAGAGGATTGTCGTTACGGCACAACTGGTCAATCAGTTGGAGAAGTACAAGGCAGCTATGTCGAAGCTTCTTGCTGCTCAGGAACGAGTGCATGAACCAGTTGAATTTGTGGTGTTGCTGGGAAAGGAACCACCCGAATGGTCTAACGTAGGAGGAAAAGGGCGTTCAATTGATCTCCTGCGGCGCATTTACAATGCACGAATCGTGTTTTACGACAAGCTCCTTAATGACGCATACGAGGCGTACGCAGACTACACGAAACAGCGCCAGCATACGACTTACTTGGAAGGTGTGATTGGTGCCATTGAGGATTATGCGCCGTCGGAATCGTGACAAGATGGCCGCGTCCTGAAACCTGTTTGCCTTTGGACGTCATGGGGTCAATGTGAGCTTGTCAGAAATGAAGCGGTGCTCGTCACCGGCCGTCGTCGTACTGGCGGCCGGGAGGTCCACTCGGTTTGGCCGCCTCAAGCAGCTGGAATCATTGGGGCCCGGCGGCCAGGCGTTGCTGGATTACGCGATCTTCGACGGAGCACGGCTGGGGTACGGCCCTGCCCTGCTGGTAATTCAGGAAGCCAAGCAGCGAGAGTTCGAGGCCCATTTGGCTCCCGCACGGGCCGCCGGCCTCGAAATCTCGTTCGCCCATCAGCCTATGGAGCTGCCCAAGCTACTGGAGAACCCGGTCCCCGGCCGGACGAAGCCGTGGGGCACCGGCTTCGCCGTGTTGGCCGCCGGGGAACACCTGGATGGCCCCTTCGCGGCCTGCAACGCGGACGACTTCTACGGGCGGGGTGCCTTCGCCTGCGTCGCTGATGCATTGGAAGGCATGGCGCGACAGGCCGCTTCCGAGGCGGCATGTGAAGAGACCCGCGGCAAGACGGTCCCCCTCCCCGCCGTCACTGTCGGCTACCGGCTAGCCGACACCCTGTCGCCCAGCGGCGGCGTCTCCCGCGGCATCTGCGAGATCGGGGACGACGGCACCCTCCACGCCCTCACCGAAGGGCTCGAACTCCGCCGCGTCGGCAACCGCGTTCGAGGCCGAGACCCCGCTGGCAACCCGCTGGACGTGAGCCCGGAGGCGCTGGTGTGCACGAGCCTGTGGGGATTTCACCCTGGCATCCTCGACCTGCTGGCCGAGCGGTTCAAGGCGTTCCTGGCTGCGGGTCCCGGGCCGGAGGTGGAGTTCTACCTGACGGAGGCGGTCAACGACCTGATCGGAGCGGGGAAAGTACGCTGCACTGTTCTCCCGACCGAGGAGACGTGGCTGGGGGTCACCTTCCCCGGCGACAGGAACGGCGTAGCCGAGTCGCTCCGCAAGCTGGTAGAATCCGGGGTCTACCCCGAGAACCTCTGGGCCGCGCCGTGTCCCGAGGCGAACCCCCGCCTTCGGGCGAAACCATAGCTAGAAAGGCCGCCGATGCAGCTTGCGCCTCTGGACTGGATCGTCATTGCGCTTTACGGACTGCTGGCGCTGGCCATCGGGCTGCGGTACGCCCGGAGGGCCGGGGCCGGGGCCGGGGAGTTCTTCCTGTCGGGCCGAAAGTTGCCCTGGTGGCTGCTCGGCACCTCGATGGTGGCCACGACCTTCTCCACCGACACGCCCAACCTGGTCGCCGACTTCGTGCGGGGCGGCGGCGTGGCCCAGAACTGGGCGTGGTGGGCGTTCCTGATCACGGGGATGTGCACGGTCTTCTTCTACGCGAAGCTGTGGCGGAGGTCGGGCGCGCTCACCGACGTCGAGTTTTACGAGCTGCGCTACTCCGGGCGCCCGGCGGCGTTTCTGCGGGGCTTCCGGGCGCTGTACCTGGGCGTCTTCTACAACGTCATGATCATCGCGACGGTGACGCTGGCGGCGACCAAGATCGGCGGCGTGCTCCTGGGACTGGATCCCCTCACGACCGTCCTCGTCGCAGGGTCCGTGGCAATGGTCTATTCGGCCACTTCGGGGCTTTGGGGAGTCGTCGTAACCGATCTGGTCCTCTTCGTCGTGGCAATGGCGGGATCGGTCGCGGCGGCGTGGTTCGCGCTCCAGCAGCCGGAGGTGGGCGGGCTCGCAGGGCTATTGTCGAACCCCGCCGTCCAGCCCGCCATGAGCTTCGTCCCCGACTTCTCGGACTGGAGCGTCGCCCTGGGCGTCTTCGTGATCCCCGTCGCGGTCCAGTGGTGGAGTGCGTGGTACCCGGGCGCCGAGCCGGGGGGCGGGGGCTACGTGGCCCAGCGGATGCTCGCCGCCAAGAACGAGCGCGAGTCCATGAAGGCGACCCTGTGGTTCAACATCGCCCACTACGGACTCCGGCCGTGGCCGTGGATCGTCGTGGCGCTGTGCTCAATGGTCGTCTACCCCGAGCTCGCCGACATCCAGGCGCGCTTTCCGAACCTGGACCCGTCCCTCGTGGGCAACGACTTGGCCTATCCGGCCATGTTGGTGTTCCTGCCCGCGGGTCTACTGGGGCTGGTGGTCGCGTCGCTGGCCGCCGCCTACATGTCCACGGTCAGCACCCAGCTCAACTGGGGCTCGTCCTACGTGGTCAACGACTTCTACCGGCGCTTCGTGAACCCGGACGCCAGCGACCGCAGGCTGGTGGCGGTAGGCCGACTCTCCACGGTGGGGCTGATGGTCCTCGGCGCCGCGGTCGCGCTCCAGCTCGACACCGCTGGCCAGGGGTTCCAAATCCTCCTCCAGATCGGCGCCGGGACCGGTCTCGTCTTCCTATTGCGCTGGTTCTGGTACCGGGTCAACGTGTGGAGCGAGCTGGCGGGCATGACGATCTCGTTCCTGGTGGCGCTCTACTTCGCGTTTGTCCATGGGCGGTTGGGACTGGACCCGCTCACGGGTTGGCAACAGCTCGTCGTGGGCGTGGCGGCCACGACGTTGGGCTGGCTGGCGGTCACGTTCGTCACGCCGCCGGTGGACGGGCCGACCCTCCAGCGCTTCTACGACAAGATTCGGCCGCTGGGCAAGGGCTGGCACCGCGTGGTGGACACGAGCGCCGCCCGTCCCGACGACGGCTCGGTCACCGCAGCCTTCCTCGCTTGGTTCCTTGGCTGCGTCCTCGTCTACGGCGCGCTCTTCGGCACGGGGTATGCGCTGTACGGACGACCCGTCGCCGCAACCCTGGCGGTGGCGGTTTCGGTCGGCGCGGGAGCGTGGCTCTTCCGGCTATTGCCCCGCCTCGGTTTCTCGGATTGACCTCGGAGTCCGGGATGGAGGACGCGCTTGCGGGTGGCTCGGTAGCGGCTGGGCGGTGACCGAGCCCCGATGGCGCGTGATCGCTCCCGGCCGCGTCAACCTGATCGGCGAGCACATCGACTACAACGGCCTGCCTGTCCTGCCGATGGCTCTGGACCGGGCCGTCCGCATCGACTTCGCAACCCTCGACGAGCCAGTGGTGCGGCTGACCAGCACGGCACCCGGCTGCGAGCTGACCGAGTTCCGGCTGGACCGGCCCGTCGTCCGAGCACTCCAGGGCGACTGGTCCAACTATGTCCGGGCCGCGGCTTGGGGGCTGGTGGAGAACAAAGGGCCGCTGGAGGCGTGCGACCGGCCGTTGCGCGGCATCGAGGGGCAGGTCGACAGCAACCTCCCCGTGGCTTCCGGGCTCGCGTCCTCGTCGGCGCTGGTGGTGGCCGGTGCCCTGGCGCTCCTCAAGGCCAACGACGTCGAGGTCGCCCCGCTGGACCTCGCCGCCCTGACGGCCCATGCCGAGCAGTTCACCGGCGTGCAGGGCGGCGGAATGGACCAAGCGGCCTGCCTCTGTGGGGTGGTGGGCCACGCCCTGCGCATCGACTTCGACCCGTTGCGTGCGACTCCCGTCCCGATGCCCGACGACTGGCGCTGGATCGTGGCTTCGTCGCTGGCCCGCGCCGAGAAGTCCCGGGGAGCGATGCGCGCCTACAACGCCCGCACCCGCGAGTGTGGCGAGGTGCTGGCGCAAGTCGTGGCGGCCCTGCCGTCGGGCGGTGCGCCAAGTCGCTCCTACCGCGCCCTGACGGGAGCGATCTCGGTGGATGAGCTCCTGGACCGGGCTGCCCGAGCCGTTGGCCCCAGACTGCTCCCCCGCTTCCGGCACGTCGTCACCGAACGTCGGCGCGTGGAAGAGGCCCAGCGAGCCATGGCCGAGGCGCGCATCGACGAGTTCGGCGCGCTCATGGTGCAGTCCCACAAGAGCCTTCGGGACAACTACGAAGTCAGCACTCCGGCCCTGGACGAGATCGTCTCGATCGCGCTGGATGCGGGCGCCGCCGGCGCCAGACTCACCGGTGCCGGGTTCGGGGGATGCGCCATCGTTCTTTGCTCTCGACGGACGGCACCCACAGTTGTGGAGGCGTTGATGGCCCGGTTCTACGCCAAGCGTCGCAAACGCCGGTCGCTAGACGACTCGCCGTTTGGCACCGTCCCTCCGCAGGAGCCGATCTTCGAGGCACGTGCCTCGGCTGGCGCAAGGGTAGCCGCGTACCCGCTCTAGCTTGTGCCTACCAGAGCCGTTCTCGGTTGGCCTCGTCCTCCGAAGCGTCGATCTCGCGGGCGTTGGCGCCGGCGATCTGGTCGGCCAGCACCTGACCGTAGGTGGGGTACTGGGATCGGTCGATCCGAACGTCGGGGTCCCACAGCCGGGAGCGGATGAGCGACCGGCCGCAGTGCAGGAACGCCTCTTCCACCGTGACCTTCAACCCCGACAGGGGTGCCCGGTGCCCGACCTCGGACGCCTCCAGCAGCTCGCCGTCAGTTACGATCTCCGCCTTGCCCTTGACCCGGAGCGTCTCGTTCATGCCCGGCACGAAGAAGAGAAGTCCCACGCCTCGATTCTGGACGATGTTCTGGAGCGAATCCACCTGATTGTTCCCGGGCCTGTCCGGGAGCAGCAGCGTCTTCTTGTCGAGCACTCGCACGAACCCGGGAGGATCGCCCCGGGGCGACGCGTCGGCCTGCCCGTCGGCGTCCGCGGTGCTGAGCACGCAAAGGGGCGACAGGGCGATGAAGTTCCGGCAGTGCACGTCCAGGTGGTCGATCACCTTCTGGGCGGCGCGGGGGGCCGGGGGCTTGTAGACGGTCCGCAGCTTCTCGTAGCTGGCAAGGCTCATGAAACGCAGTATTGGACCGTCGCCGGTCAGCGTCAACCCGGGGTCGAGCGTTAGCCGCCGGGCCGCCAGACCTTCTCGACGACCCGTCCGAACCTGGCGTCGCCCCGGATCGGGTCCCAGATGGGACTGTCCAGCGACATGGCCAGGAGCATCTCCCGTCGGGCGATCGCGTCGTCCAGGTGCTCAAAGGCTTGGTCCGCGTTGCCCAGCCCCACGGCCGTGAACGCCTGCACCGTGTGGGGGACATGCTCTCCGCGGGCTTGGCGGGCTTCGGCCTCCTGCATCCGCAGCCGCCAGTAGCTGCCCCGGTCGTTCTCGTCGAAGGCTTCCCGCAGTTCGTGGATTCGGTCCGCCCGTTCCGGCGAGTCGGGCTGGGTCGCCAGGATGTGCTGCTCCCGAAGCTCCACGGCACCGGCGTAGTCGTCGCGCAGGAGGTGCAAGTCCTCCAGGACCCGCCACACGAAGTCGTCCCCAGGGTAGGCCTCGGCCAACTCCCGGTAGGCGACGGCCGCTCGGTCATATTGGCCCGTATCGAGCAAGCGCTTGGCGCGACGGTAAAGCCGGGCGAGAGCGCGGTTCTCCATCGACACGTCCACCCGCCTGCCGATATCGGTGGACCTGCGCACGTAGGCGCGGACCAGCGTGTCCGTTGCGATCCCGGCTTCGGCCAGGGTCGCCTCCACGTCCGTAGCCAAGTCGCCGTCCAGTTCGTTGACGACGTTCAGCAGCGTGATCCGGGACGCGTCCAACTTCCCCTGTGGCGCACCGAGCCGCTCCGCCCGGCGCAATGATTCCCGAATCTGCGTGACGAACTCGACCGGCGACAGTCCGTCCGGCGCTTCAACCGGCGCCCTGGTCCCAGCCTTCGCCAGCATGACCAGCCCGGCTTCGGCGCGCCCCAGCCACGCAAGCCCGTAGGTGGAGTCGATCCCCACCGCTTCGCCGAAGTGCCGCAGTGCCTCGACCGCAGCGACGTCCAACTCCTCCCCTCGCACGTCCTCCGCGTCCATCTCCAGCTCGTGGTCCAGCTCCTCCCAGCCCTGCAGGTAGGCTTGGTGCGCCTCGGGATCGACGGTAGCGACCTGCTCCACGCTCGTCGCCGGTCCGCCTTCCACTTCCCCCTGCACCGCCTGCGCGATATCCTGCGCGATCTCGGTCTGGAGGCGCAGGATGTCCCGCATCTCGCGCTGGTAGGTTCGCGTCAGCAGGTGCGTGTCGGACGGAGCGTGCAGCAGCTGGATGCTGATCCGCACGCTGTCGCTCTCCGCCGTCATCGCCACCGAGCCCGTGACCACGGCTTGGACCCGCAGCTCCTGCGCGATCCGCGGCAGTTGCGTCGAGGTGTCGGCGTAGCGGGCGACCGACGTGCGGGAGACCACGCGGAGGCTGGTCATCCGGGTCAGCTGGTTGATGATCTCGTCGTGAAGCTGGCGGGCGAACAGATCGTCTTCGCCCTCCGCGAAGTTCGCGAGCGGCAGGACGGCGATCGCGGCAACCGGCGCTTCGGGGTCGAAGTTGGCAAAGACGGGAAAGCCCCCGGGCCCGGGCACGCCGGGCGGACCGAGTTCGGCACCCGACCGGCGAGCCGCCCAGAACGAGGACCGCCATCCGCCGAGTTCGTCGTCGCCAGCGGACATGAAGCTCCGGCTGAACCAGACGGCCGCAAACGCCACCGACACCGTCGTCACGGCCAGGAGGGCGAGGCGGGGCGCGAGCGACGGTCCAGCGTCCTGCCCCGAGCGTGCTTCGGGCGCGTCCTGCGTTCGCCGCAGCCCTTCCGAGGTCAGCTCGTAGGCCCACGCGACGGCCAGCACCACCGGCAAGCCCAGCGCCACTGCCACGACCAGCGACTGCAACGCCCAGTCGGGCGTGTTGAAGGCCGGAAGCACGATCTCGCCCAGCTGCAGCGCAACGAACGCCGCGACGGCGTAGACGCCCCCGGCACGCACCACCTTTCGGCGGCGCAGTTCGTTCCAGAAGGGGCGGAACCCGGACTTCAGGCCCATGGCGTCGTCGTCCAGCTTTGGGTGAGCAGCGCAGTCTCCAAAGATGAGCCCGGCGTCCGCCCGCGGCCAGTCCGTCCGCCGCTCGGCTAGCGCCGTCGTATCAGTCCTCGCAGATCGTTGGACGCGCCTCGGTCTTCTTGGGTTGTCCGGCCCGCGACGGCTCGCCACCTTCGGGTCCCGCTGCAACTCCCGGGTCCGTCGGCGCGTAGGCCCGACCGGGGTCCCCGCCAACCACAAGACACTCGAGTGGATCGAATGACCGAAGGCGAGAAGACGGTCGTAGTCGAGACCGACGAGCTCACCAAGCGCTTCAAGGACGTCCTGGCGGTAGATCAGGTCACCTTGTCGGTGGAGCGCGGCCAGGTCTTCGGTTTCCTCGGACCCAACGGCAGCGGGAAGACGACGACGATCGGGATGCTCGTGGGGATCGTCACGCCGACGGCGGGGAGCTTCAGCCTCTTCGGCGCCACGTCGCCCAGGCAGCTGCTGGCGGCGCGCACCCGGGTCGGCGCCACCCTCGAGACGCCCAACTTCTACCCTTACCTGGGCGGTCGCGACAACCTGCTGATCGCCGCTCGGGTGAAGGGCGTCGGGGACGAGCGGATCGACGAATGCTTGGACCTGGTCGGCCTCGGCGATCGGGGCAAGCACAAGTTCAAGACCTACTCCCTCGGCATGAAGCAGCGTCTTGCCTTGGCCGCGACGATGCTGAACGACCCGGAGCTGATCATCCTCGACGAGCCGTCCAATGGTCTGGACCCCCAGGGGATGCGGGAAGTCCGCGAGATCATCGGCGTCCTGGCGGACCGAGGGAAGACGATCTTCCTCTCCAGCCACCTGCTGTGGGAGGTCGAGCGCACCTGTACCCATGTGGCCATTGTGCGGAAGGGCCGGATCGTGAAGGTGGGGAGCGTCGCCGAGGTGGTCGGAGGACACCACGCCCACGGCGAGATCGTCGCCGCCCTGGTCCGCGCCGACGACGACGAACGCCTGCAGACGGCGCTGGAGGCGTACCCGGAGACGGCCTCGCTTCAGCCGGCGGAGGACGGCGGCGGGTTCGTGGTCGGTCTTCGCTCCGACGACTTGGCCGGCTTGAACCGCTGGCTTGCGGACCGCGGAGTGTACGTCTCCCACTTGGCGCCGCACCGACGAAGCCTGGAGGACGCCTTCATAGGCTTGACGGAGGGGGAGTTCGCTCCGATGACGGGGATCGCGTCGTGACGGCCGTCGGCACGCTGTTCAGGAACGAGCTGCTCAAGACCCGCAAGCGGCTCGCCTTCTGGGTGACGCTGGGGCTCTTCACCCTGATCAAGGGAGGCGAAACGATCGACTCGGTGCGCCGGGAAATGGAGGACGCCGACCAGGTGTTCTCGATCCCGGCAAGCTGGAGCGACATCTTGGCCACGCCTACGAACATGGGGCCGTTCTTCCTGGCGTTGCTGACGATCCTTCTCGTGGCCCCCGAGTTCCAGTGGCGGACGGCGCGGCAGAACGTGATCGACGGCATGAGCAAGGAACGCTTCTACGCGGGCAAGGTCATGGTGCTGGCCGGGCTCGCCGCCTTGTTCTTCGTCCTTCCGCTGGCGTTGGCGGGTGCCGGGGTGCTGGTGAGCCCCGGGGACAACGGACCGGACCTGCTCCGCAGCACCGACCTTTCATACATGCTCGGCTATCTGTTGTGCCTGCTCATTTTCGGCAGCGGGGCGTTGATGCTGGCGGTGCTCGTTCGCTCGTCGGGTCCCGCACTGGGCGTGTTCTTCGCCTACTTTCTCGTGGAACAGTTCCTGGGGTTCTTTCTCAGCCGCTTCGACAGCATGCGCGGCGTCGTCCGCCACTTTCCGAGGGCTCTGGAGCAGACCTTGGCCGACGCTCGGTTCCACTACCCCGAGCTGCTGGCGGCCACCAACGCCCGGCGAGCGCAAAACGGCCAGCCGCTGCTCGAGTTTCTCGACTACGGCGTGGTCGTCGCGCTGGCGCTGGTGTTCGTCGCGGCCTTTCTGGCCATTGCCTTTGCCAGCATGAGGAAGCGGGACCTGTAGGGACGCCGCCTCGCCTCCCTGTCCAAATCGAGGCCTGCGCGGCATCTTTGGTCCCTATCGACTACTTCCCGCGCAGGAACCCGAGCCATGACCAGCCGACGGCGCTTCCTACAAGCCACCGCAGCCGCCGGGGGCGCACTCGCCACCGGCGGCACACTTGCCGCCGAGAGCAGGCTCGCCGCCGGGAATAGGCTCTCCGCAGGGGACGCGCTCGCCGCCGACGCCGATCGCCGCCGCTCGACGGCGCGGCCCGACCGAGCAGCCCGATCCCTCAAGCTCCTCTTCCTCGGCGGGACCAACTTCATCGGCCCCCACCAGGTCGAGCACGCCCTTTCGCGAGGCCACGAGGTCTCGCTCTTCAACCGGGGACGCACCAACGCCCACCTCTTCCCCGGCGTCGAGAAGCTGGTCGGCGACCGCAACGACGATCTGCGGGCGTTGGAAGGCCGCAGCTGGGACGTGGTGATCGACAACTCCGCCACGAACCCCAGGTGGGTCGAGCGGAGCGCCGGCCTGCTCAAGGACAGCTGCGAGCGGTACGTCTTCGTCTCGACGCGCTCCGTGTACGCCGACACGAGCCGGGTTCCCATGAGCGTCGCGGCGCCGGTATGGACCTACGACTCCGCCGGCGTGGCCCCGGGGGCAGAGCGGCTGCCCTACGGCCTCTCGAAGGCGCTGGCGGAGCAGAACGCCCGCGACGCCTTCGGGAACGATCGGACCCTCGTCTTCCGTCCCGGCCTGATCATCGGCCCGGGCGACACCACCGACCGATTCACCTATTGGCCCGTCCGCATCCACCGGGGAGGCGAGGTCCTGGCCCCGGGGACTGGCGCCGATCCCGTGCAGATCATCGACGTCCGGGACTTCGCCGAGTGGCTCGTCGCCATGGTGGAAGCCGGCGAGTCGGGGACGTACAACGTGGTCGGCCCCCGCACGCCCCGGCCCATGGCCGAGCTCCTGTACGGCATCCGTGCCGTGACCACCGCCGAGACCACGTTCACTTGGGTGGACACGGACTTCGCCATCAACGCCGGTCTGCGCCCCTACGCCGAGCTGCCCGTGTGGCGCCCGGCCCGCGACGGCGCGGAAGGCTTCGCCCGCTTCGACCTGACCCCGGAAGTGGAGAAGGGCCTGACGTTCCGATCCCTCGCCGACACCACGGCGGCCACGCTGGAGTACCACTTCTCGCGCCCGGCCGACCGCCAAGCGGCGCTCCGAGCGGGCGTCGACGCCCAGCGGGAGCAGGAAGTGCTGGACCTGTGGCGCGCCTTCCGACGGGCCCGATGAGAACCGGATCGCGCCTCGCCGTCCTGCCTGCGCTCTGCGGCATCGGCCTCGTGGCCTGCGGCCCGTCCGCCGCCCCGTCGCAATCCGCCGTTCGCAGCGCCCCGGAGCCGCCCCCCGTCAAAGCCGGCGCACCGGCCGCGCCAGGCGAGTACGAGATCGCCCCCGACGTCCTCCACTACGAGATCGAGCTCTCCCTCGGCGCTCCCGAGATCGAAGGCCGCGCAACCCTGACCGTTCGCCCCAACGGAGCCGACGAGCTCCCTCTCGACCTGGTCGGCCTGGGCGTCCGCAGCGTCCACATGGACGGCAACCCTTCCACGTTCGCGTACACCGAGGGCAAGCTGATCGTCCGGCTGGACAGCGCCCGCGACACCGTCCTCGTCGCCGTAGCCTACCACGGCACCCCCGACGACGGTCTCATCATCCGTCCGAACGTCCACGGCTTTCCGACGGCGTTCGTGGACAACTGGCCCAACCGCACGCGCTTCTGGCTCCCCTCGGTCGACCACCCGGCGGACAAGGCCACGGCCGGCTTTACCGTCCACGCGCCCAACGGCTGGCAAGTCGTCGCCAACGGCGCCCAGATCGCCGAGCCGTCCGCCACCGACGACGGCAAGACCACTTGGCGATGGGCCACTCGGGTCCCCCACCCCACCTACACCCTCGTCGCCGGCGCCGCGGAGTTCGCGATCGAGTCCCTGGGCCGGGCCGCCTGCGGCGCCGCGCCCGCCAGCGTCGAACCCGACGGATGCATCGACGTGTCCTACTGGGTCTACCCCCAGGACACCGCGTTCGCTCGGGAGGTCTTCCGGCGCGCGCCCGAGATGGTGGACTACTTCACCGCCACCGTCGGCCCGTACCCCTTCGAGAAGCTCGCCAACGTCCAGTCGGCGACCCGCTTCGGCGGCATGGAGAACTCGTCCGCGATCTTCTACTCCGAGGAGGCGATTGCGTCCGGGCGACTGGGGGAAGGCACCGTCTCTCACGAGATCGCCCACCAGTGGTTCGGCGACTCGGCCACGGAGGCCGACTGGAACCACCTCTGGCTCTCGGAGGGCTTCGCCACCTACTTCGGGGCCCTCTTCTTCGAGGCGACGGACGGCGTCGAGGAGTTCCGCCAGCGGATGGAGCGAAGCCGCCAAGGCTACGTGGGCTCCGACGACGCGCAGCGACCGATCGTCGATCCAGACGGGGCGGACAACCTCTTCGACCTCCTGAACCGCAACAACTACGCCAAGGGCGGCTGGGTCCTGCACATGCTGCGGGGGCTGCTGGGGGACGAGACGTTCTTCCGGTCGATCCGATCGTACTACGCGCAGTACGCCTACGGCACGGTCCTCACCGCCGACCTGCAGCGGGTCTTCGAGACCGACGCCGAACTCTCGCTGGACTGGTTCTTCGAGCAGTGGGTCCATCAACCGGGACATCCGGTTCTGGAGCACCGATGGGAGACGTCGGAAGACGGCGCGGAGCTGATCCTGACCGTCGCCCAGACCCAGTCGCCCGACTGGCCCACCTTCCGCTTTCCCCTCGACGTCGAGATCGTCGGCTCGACCTCCGCCGACGGCGCAGCAACCGCCGGCAGCCCCCGTCGCGAGCGAGTCGAGCTCCGCCAGCGCACTCACACGTTCCGTTTCCCCGTGGACGCCCCGCCCGAAGCCGTCGTGCTGGATCCCGACGGCTGGCTGCTGAAGGGCTGACCGCTTCCACTCGCCGACCAAGGAGCCCGCGCCCGTGGCAGCCCACGCCCCGTTCGAGCGTCACATCGTCGAGATGGAGAATCAGATCTCCAAGCTTCGGGAGCTGGCGTCCAAGGGCGGAGTGGACATGTCTCGCGAGCTTTGGGAGCTGGTCGCCAAGCTCGACACCCTCCGACGGGACACCTACCGCAACCTGGACGCCATGGAGCAAGTGCAGGTCGCGCGCCACGCCGGCCGACCGTACACGCTGGACTACGTGCGGGGCATCTTCACGGAGTGGTTCGAGCTCAAGGGGGACCGCCGGTTCCGCAACGACGAGGCGATCGTCGGAGGCTGGGCCCGACTGGACGGCCGCTCGGTCATGGTGATCGGCCACCAGAAGGGGAAGGACATGAAGGAGAACCTGCGCCGCAACTTCGGGATGCCGCACCCGGAGGGCTACCGCAAGGCGCTGCGCCTGATGAAGACGGCGGCGAAGTTCGGGAGGCCGGTGGTCACCCTCGTCGACACGCCCGGGGCGTATCCGGGGTTCGGCGCCGAAGAGCGAGGCCAAGCCGAGGCGATCGCCACCAACCTCAGGGAGATGGCTCGCCTGCGCACGCCCACCGTCTGCGTGGTGATCGGCGAGGGCGGCTCCGGCGGCGCGCTGGCGCTGGGCGTGACCGACCGCATCCTCGTGATGGAGCATGCGATCTACTCCGTCATCTCCCCCGAAGGCTGCGCGGCGATCCTCTGGCGCTCCGCCGACCACCGCAACGAGGCCGCCAGGGCCCTCCGCCTCACCTCGTCCGACCTGCTCTCCTTGGGCGTGGCCGACGAAGTGGTCCCCGAGCCCCCGGGAGGCGCCCACACCAACCCCGAGGCGGCGATGACCGCCGTCGCGGAAGCGCTGACTCGCAACTTGAGCGAGATCGACGGCGCGGACCCCGAGGAGCTGGTCGCCCGGCGCTGGGCCAAGTACGAAGCCATGGGCGCGTGGCAGGAGACCGCGGGCGCCGGCGGAGCGTCCTAGCGAGATGCGAGGCTTCGCCGAAGTCGCCTTCAAGGCCACGCGCCGGGAGTACTACCGCTACGACGCGCTGGACCTCTCCCCGGGCGACCAGGTGATCGTGCAGGCCGATCGGGGCGAGGACCTGGGCCGCGTCACGGCCCTCGGCAGCATCGCCGAGCGCAAGTGCTCGTCGTCGGGGGGATGCGCCACGCCGGTCCCCGCCAAGCGGGTGATCCGCCCCGCCAGCAAGGACGAGATGGGCCGCGCCCAGCACATGCGCACCGACGAGGATATCGCGCGGCAGGAAACCCGCCGGCACGTCCAGCGCCACGGCCTGCGGATGAAGGTCACCGACGCCGAATGGCAGTTCGACCGCCGGAAGCTGTACGTGTACTTCACCGCCGAGAGGCGGGTCGACTTCCGTGCCCTGGTGCGGGACTTGGCCAGCGCGTTTCGAACCCGGATCGAACTGCGCCAGATCGGCGTCCGCGACGAGGCCGCGCGTCTGGGCGGCGTCGGACGGTGCGGCCGGGAGCTCTGCTGCTCCACTTGGCTCCCCGCCCTCAAGCCTGTGAGCCTGCAGCTGGCGAAGGACCAGAGCCTCTCCCTCAACCCTTCGCAGATATCGGGGTGCTGCGGGCGCCTCATGTGCTGCCTGATGTACGAGCACGACACCTACGTGGAGGCGCGTCGCAAGTTCCCCAGGGAAGGCCGGACGATCCGCACGGCCCAGGGAAAGGAAAAGGTCGTCGCCGTGAACATCTTCAAGGAGACGATCGCCCTGCGCGACGCCGAGGGCGTTCGGCGCACCGTCTCCGTCGCCGAGCTCAAGGAGGAAGTCGCCGCGGCGCGCCGTTCGCCATCGCCGGGGAGGTCCCGATGACCGCCACATCGACCGGTTCATAGATCAGGAGAAGCCATGAGCATCAACCTGTCCGAAGACGCAGTGCACGCCCTCAACCGCTCCGCGGCTGCGGCGGCCAGGGACCGCCACGAAGCGGTCGCGCCGATCCACCTCCTCGCAGGCGTCCTCTCCGAGAAGGACGCCGCGCTCTTGGAGGCTCTCCAGGGGATGGGCTTGTCGCTCGACGACCTGCCCCCGGAGCTGCTGAACTTGCCCCGAACCTATGAGGGCCACCTGCCCTTCACGCCCGAATCCCACGATGCGCTCACGACAGCGGTGGAGTTCGCCGCGGACCACGGCGGAGGAGCCACGACCAGCACCCACCTTCTCTTGGGCGTTGCACGGACTGGCGTCCCGGCTTGCTCCCAGCTGCTCGACGAGTGGGGCTTCAGCGCGGAGGCGCTTGCCCAGCAGCTGGCGTCCCAGGCCGAGACCGATGCCGAGTCCGCCGAGACGCCCGAACCCGCCGAACCCGCGGCCGCTTCCCTCCGCCCGGGACCAGCGCAACCGGTGCGCTCCGGCGTCGTCGGCGCGGTGCTTCTGCTCGGCTTCGCCGTCGCCTGCGGTCCTGCCGCGGACTCGCGGTCCAGCGACGACCCCGCCGACAACGCTTCCGCCGACCCTGCCACCGAGGCTACCGCCGACCCCTTCCCTGCCGCCCCCCCGGACGGCCCGCGTCCCGAGATCGGACCCGCTCCCGCCGACTACCGCCCCACGGCAGCCGGCGCGCCGTCCACCGACATCTGGATCGGTCTCCTCGACCGGAGCGGCGACGCGCTGGCCGTGCGGGCCCTGGTCAACGCCACCGACCGCGACGGCTACGACAACCAGCCCGCCTTCGCCCCCGTCGCCGACGTCCTCTACTACGTCGCTGCCGTGGACACGATCCAGACGGAGGTCTTCCGCCACGACTTGGCAACCGGCGCCACGCAGCAAGTCACCCGCACGCCCGAGGCCAGCGAGTTCTCCCCGACGATCGTGCCCGGCCAGGAGGCCTTTTCGGCCATTCACGAGAGCCGAGGCAAGCAGTACTTGTGGCGCTACGCCACCACCGGCGACGAGATCGGACCCGTCTTCTCCACCGTCGAGCCCGTGGGTTACCACGCCTGGGCCGACGAACGGACCGTGGCTGTCTTCGTCCTGGGCGACCCGCCCACCCTCCAGCTCGGCGACGCGATCTCCGGCGAGATCCGGGTCGTCGCCGAGAACCCGGGCCGCTCCATCCATCGGGTCCCGGGCACCGCCGTCGTCTCCTTCGTGCGCAAGGCCACCGACGACGAGTGGTGGATCGAGCGCCTGGACCCCTCCACCGGCACCACCGAGCGGATCGTGCGGACCTTGTCCGGCAGGGAGGACTACGCCTGGACGCCCGAGGGCGAGATCCTCATGGGCGACGGAGAGGCCCTCTACGCCTGGACGCCGGAATCGGAGTGGGTTCAGGTGGGGGGCTTGGAGGCGGCGGCGCCGGACACGCCTGGGGGCGAAGCCGGGGAGATCTCCCGCATCGCCGTGAGTCCCGACGGCACCCGGATCGCGCTGGTCCGCAACCGTCCGGCACCCGACCAGCCGTGAAGCCCGGGCTGATCGCTTCGTGCGTCTTGGGCGCAGCGGCTCTGGCCGGCCTTGCCCACTCGGGTCTCGTCTTCCCACCCAACGGCTGGGCGACCCTGGGGGCTGGGGTGCTGGGCGCGTGGCTGGGCCTTGCCGTCTACCGCCTCGTGGCAGACCCTTTCGAGTAGCGTCGCGTCCAACCGTGGAGCGTGCGCATTCGCGGCGCCCAGTCCGTCGAAACCGTCGGCAAGGCCGCCGCGTAGGACAGAGGCCGTCCGACACCCTCAGCATGAGGACCCAGACATGGAATCCTTCTTCTCCGGCTACCTCTACTCGCTGGCCGAATTCTGGAGCTCCGCCTTCCGGATCGGTCTCCCCCAGATCCTGCTCATCGTCTTGGTGGTCTGGTGGCTCAAGCGGAAGCGCTGCGGACAGGGCGGCGACGCCTGCGACACGGTCTGGAGCTTCGGAACCCGCGGCGGACGCTGCTGCTGCCAGGGGCCGTGCTGCAACGACTGCTGTTGCCGACGCGGCACCTGCGACCAAACCGCCGCTGAAGCCGAAGAGGCGGTTTCCGACGCCGACTGACCGAAGGGGCGCGCCGTCGGTTGGGCGCGCCGTGGCGGTGCTGGCCGCCGCCTGCCTCCCGAGCTTGGTCCTCCCGAGCTTGGCGTCCGGCCAAGTCGGCCCGCCGCCGGGTCCGTCCTCGGTCGTCCAGGCATACCGCACGGACACGCCGCCCACGATCGACGGCGTTCTGGACGA
Source organism: Longimicrobiales bacterium (assembly GCA_958296005.1). Taxonomy (GTDB): domain Bacteria; phylum Gemmatimonadota; class Gemmatimonadetes; order Longimicrobiales; family Gaopeijiaceae; genus CATQHQ01. Next base: position 1,054,108 of record CATQHQ010000001.1, on the reverse strand, counting down.
AGCCTTCTGGCAGCGCGTAGACCCCGTCACCGACTTCCGACAACGCACGCCCGTGGACGGTGCGCCCGCCTCGGAGCGGACCGAACTCCGGGTCGCCTTCGACCGCGACGCCATCTACTTCGCCGTCGTGGCCTACGACTCCGATCCGGAGGCGATCCGCCGGAGCATCCTCCACCGAGAGGGCCGGATCGACCAAGACGACAACGTTCGGATCGGTCTCGACACGTACCACGACCGACGCAACGCATACATCTTCGAGCTCAACCCCTTCGGCACCCAGGGCGACGCCCTCATCACCGACGAGTCGATGACCCTGGCGGACTGGAACTGGGAAGGGGTCTACGAGAGCGAGGGCAGGATCACGGAAGACGGTTGGGTCGTCGAGGCCGCCGTTCCCTTCTCCACGATCCGCTTCTCCGACGACGACGCGCCGACGATGGGCATCCTCTTGGAGCGCACGATCCGCCGGAAGAACGAGTTCGTCTACTTCCCCCACGTGAGCCAGGAGTTCCGCAGCGGCCTCGTGCAAGTCTCCCAGTACGCCACGCTGTTGGGGTTGGAGGACCTTCGCCGCGGCCGCTACATGGAGGCGAAGCCGTTCGCCATCGCGGGACGGTCGGTGGACGGCCAGGATGGAGACGCGCCGCGGGCCGTCGAGACCCTCGGCGAGATCGGGCTGGACTTCAAGTACTCGATCACGTCGAACTTGACGCTGGACGCCACGCTGAACCCCGACTTCGCCCAGGTCGAGGCGGACAACGTCCAGATCAACCTGACCCGCTTCGGCCTCTTCTTCCCGGAGAAGCGCGAGTTCTTCCTGGAGCGGGCGGGGCTCTTCAGCTTCGGCGACGCTCGGGAGACGGAGGTCTTCTTCAGCCGCCGCATCGGCATCGCCAACGACATCGCCGGCGGGGGACGGCTGACGGGCCAGGCGGGTCCCCTCTCCGTGGGCGCGCTGAGCCTGTTCACGCAAGACGCCCGGGACTCGGAGGGAGGGCTCGTGCCCGGCGGCCTGAACTCGGTGCTGCGGCTTCGGGCGGACCCGTTTCCCAGAACCACCGTCGGCGGCATCTTCACCTCGCTGGACGCCGGCGACGCATGGAACCGAGTCGCGGGCGCCGACGCCCAGGTCAGGTTCGGCGGCTCCAGCTCCCTCGTGGGGTGGGCCGCCCGCTCCTTCCGCTCCGACGGCCCCACCGTCACCGCGGGCTCGGTCAAGCTGGACGTGGGCAACAGCGTCGTGTCCGCCGGGGGCGGGTTCACCCGGGTGCCCAGCGCCTTCGACCCGGCCCTGGGGTTCGTGCGGCGACGCGACATGCAGCGGTACGAAGGGTCTCTGGCGGCGTTCCCGCGCTTCGAGTCCAGCCGCTGGGCCCGACAGTTGGTGACGGCACTGAACGGCGAGTACATCGAGGGGCTGGACCGGACCAAGCAGAGCACCAGCCTGCTGTCTCACAACATGCTGACGTTCCAGACGGGCGACTGGCTGATGGCGAACCTGCGCCGCCGTTCCGAGGCGATCCCCAATGGCGCGCGCATTCAGGGACGGGCGCTGGCGCCGGGCGAGTACGCCTTCAGCACGGTCGAAGTTCGCTGGCGCTCCAACGACAGCCGGCCGTTGTCGACGCGTGGAGGGTTCTCCGCCGGGGGCTTCTGGGGCGGCAACCGGACCCAGGTGTCGGTGGGCGGACAGTGGAAGACGGGGCCGTACCTGACGGTGGGCGCCGACTACACCTGGAACGACGTCAGCCTGCCCGTCGAAGACGGCGACTTCAGCACGCGGCTCTTCGGCGCGACGGTTCTGGGCGCCGTCAGCCGGTCCCTCTTCGCCAACGCGCTAGTCCAGTACGACGACGTTTCCAACGTGGTGCGGGCCAACGTGCGCATCGACTGGATCCACACCCCCGGCAGCGACCTCTTCGTGGTCTTCGACACCGGCTACCTGACCGGCGATCTGCTGGACCCGCGAACCGAGCGCTGGCAGCAGCGCACAGGGGTGGTCAAGCTCACCTACCTGAAGGCGTTCTAGGCTGGCCGGAGGCTTGAAGGCCTCGCCCTGCCAGGCCGTGTAGCGGAGCCTAGCGGCCCGGCTCCGGCGCCAGGGAGTTGGCCCACTCCGGCACCACGGCGGGGTCGATGTCGAAGACGACCAACCCCAGCGTGTAGACGATCGTCGCGATCACCAGAACGCCGATCAAGTTGAGGAAGATGCCGGCCCGGGCCATCTCGCCCACCGTGATGCGGTTGCTCCCGAAGACGATGGAGTTGGGGGGCGTCGCCACCGGCATCATGAAGGCGCACGACGCGGACAGCGTGGCCGGGACCATGAGCAGCAGAGGATGGGTCCCCGTGGCCACCGCCACCGACGCCAGGATCGGCAGGATCATCTCGGTGGTGGCGGTGTTGCTGGTCAGTTCGGTGAGGAAGGTCAGCGTCATGCAGATGAAGAGGATCACGACGAACGGCGGCAAGGCGCCCAGCACGCCGAACTGGCTGCCGACGAGCTGCGCCAGCCCCGTGTGCTGAAAACCGCTGGCCAGGGCGAAGCCGCCTCCGATCAGCAGCACGATGTTCCACGGCAGGCGAGGGATCACGTCGGCCCCCATGACGCGGGCGTCGCCAGGGTTGCGCTCGGGCGAGCGTCCCCGCGTGGGGATGAAGAAGAGCACCGACGCCATCCCGATCGCCACCGTGCCGTCGTCCACGAGACCGCCGAACGGCAAGAGGCCGGACCAGCCCGGGACCGTGATCGCGTCGCCGATCGCAAGGTCGGCGCGGAAGACCCACAGCAGGGCGGTGAGGGCGAACACGACCGATACCGCGCGTTCCTCGTGGGATATGGGCCCCAGCTTGGCGCGCTCCCGCTCCACGATCGTCGTGTCCACGTGCACGCCTTCCGGGGCGCGAAAGATCACGTGGGTGATGAGGAACCACGCGATCGCCAGCATGATCACGCCGATGGGGAGCGCCACGACCATCCAGTGGCCGAACGCGATCGGGGGCGCCTCGGGGAAGAGTATCTCGAAGATGCGCTGGAACGAGAGGTTCGGCGGCGTGCCCACCAGCGTCGTCAGCCCCCCGACGGAGCAGCCGTAGGCGATCCCCAGCATGAGGCCGACGGAAAACGGACGCGCCTCCTTGCCGGCCGTGTCCTCGATCTGAAGCACGATGGCGAGCCCGATCGGCACCATCATGACCGCCGTCGCGGTGTTTGATATCCACATCGACAAGAACGCCGCCGCGATCATGAAGCCCAGCACGATCCTTGCAGGCCCGCCCCCCACGAAGTGGATGATGTTCAGAGCAATGCGGCGGTGCAGGTTCCACTTCTCCATCGTCAGCGCGATCATGAACCCGCCGATGAAGAGCGCGATCGTGCTGTTGAAGTACGCCGGCACCGTGTCCCCGCCGTCCATGATGCCGAACAGCGGGTACAGCACGATCGGCATCAGCGCGGTGGCGAAGAGCGGAATCGCGTCGCTCACCCACCATACGGCCATGAGCACCGCCACCGCGGCCAACCGGCTGGCGGGCAGGTTGTCGGGCGCGACGGGAAACGCCAGCAGCAGAACCGCGAGCACGGGGCCGAGCCAGAGGCCGATGCGCTTCCCGCGCCCGCCGCGTGGGCTGTCGGTTGCCATGGAGGGCCCTACCGCCCCGGCGCCTCGATTCGCCAGATGTCCACGTGGTCCAAGTCCAGGCTGTCCTGGCGGATGGTGGCGGCGTGACGGGCGCCGAGCGCAGGCAGCACGTTCTCCTTGCGTGGGCCCGCGGGGATTTGGGCCAGCAGCCTGCCTTCCGCGTCGAACAGCTCCCAGCGGTTGCCGGCCGTCCGCACCACTTCGACCCACAGGCGTCCCGTCGCGTCGAAGAAGATGTCCTTCATGAAGGGCTTCGCGGACGGCCTAGTCAGGCGCCGGGGCTCGCAGGAGGCGCCGGGCCTCTCGTCCAGCCACACGTCGAACCGTTGCGCAAGGGCGTCCCACTCGTCGTCGGCGACGGGCTCGGGCGGCAGATCGCGCTCGATCACCCGCAAGGTGTCGCCTCCTCGGGTCACGGCGATGCGGTATTCGTCGGAAACGGCAGAGTAGAGAGTGCCGCCGGGGCCCGGATGCTGAACGAAGGCCCGCGCAAAGGGGTTGGCGTAGAAGCCGATGAACCCTTCGCCCCATTCGCAGAGCATCGAGCCGCCCAAGCCCTCCGGCGGCGGAAGCCGCGCCACGGTGTCGGCAGTCTCGCCGACGGCGTTGTGGCCCATATACGCGTCGCCCAGCCTTCTTCCGCTAAGCCTTCCCCTTCCTCCGGCGATTCTTTCGCCGGTGAGCGCACGGGCGTAGACCTCCCCGTTGCCGACAGGGAAAAGTGCAAACAAGGGTCCGCCGCCCATCACGCCCACGACACTTCGCTGCCCAACCCATTCGCCTTCGGCCGTCAATTCGCCGATGCGCCCTCCGCCCAAGTCGAAGGCCAACAGCCTGTCGCCAGCCCACGCAATCGAGTAGAAGAAAGGTGAGAACTCGCCCGGCCCCTCCCCGCATCGCCCGAAGGTGCGCAGGTGAGCGCCGTCCATTCCGAACGCCCTGACTTCGCAGTTCTGCTGGTCGGCGACGTACACGGCGTCCTCGCCGGCGCTCAAGGCCACGCTCACGGCTTCGCCGAAGTCGCCCGGCGTCGCCTCGTCCGACAGGGGCCCCGGACCGATCGACGCGACCAGGGCCAAGTTCCATTCCGGCGGGTCGCCGGAACTCACGACCCGCACCCACGAGCCCACGGTGTCCACGGTCGTCGTCAGAGAACTGCCGCCCGAGGAGCCTCCCGAACTGCGCTCGTCGCCGCAACCGGCCGCCAGGGAGGCCGCTCCGGCCACCAAGAACAAGCGGGCGACTGCCGTCGTCGTGCTTCTCATTGTTCGCGCTCTCCTTGTAGGTCCTCGTGGATCGTCCGCGGTTCGGGCAACGTAGCCGACTCCTACGGCCGCCGGCCAGCGCCTCGCCGGCCCCCACCCTACCGTCCCGGGGCCTCGATTCGCCAGATGTCCACGTGGTCCACGTCCAGGCCGTCCTGGCGGATGGTGGCGGCGTGACGGGCGCCGAGCGCAGGCAACGCGCCCTCCTTGCGTGGGCCGGCGGGCATTTGGGCCAGCAACCTGCCGTCCGCGTCGAACAGCTCCCAACGGTTGCCGGCCGTCCGCACCACTTCGACCCACAGACGTCCCGTCGCGTCGAAGAAGAAGCCTTTCATGAACGGCTTCTGGGCCGGTCTCTGCGGACGTGCATGGGGCTCGCAGGACGCGCCGGGCATCTCGTCCATCAGCGCCTCGAACTCCTGGGACAGGGCGTCCCACTCCTCGTCGGCCACGGGCTCGGGCGGCAGATCGCGCTCGATCACCCGCAACGTGTCGCCCCCTCGGGTGACGGCGATGCGGTACTCGTCCGAGATCGCCGAATAGAGCGTGCCCCCGGATCCCGGGTGCTGGAGAAGGTGCGGCGCATAGATGTTGTCGAAGAAGTTTATCACGGTGGCGGGTCCGCTCTGCGCCACGCATGTCAGCACGCCCCCGTCCTCCGGCGGCGGAAGCCGCGCCACGGTGTCGGAGGTCTCGCCGGCGGCGTCCTGGCCCACGTACGCCCTCGCGTATTGGTCGCCTGTGAGAGAAAGGGCGTACACCACTCCGTCGCCGACCGGGTATAGCGCGAAGTTCGGCGCCCCGGAGCCTACGCCCAGCGCCCTCCGCTGCCCGAGGCACTCCCCTTCGGAAGTGAACTCGCCGATCCGGCCCCCGCCGAAGTCGAAGGCCAGCAACTTGTCGCCGGCCCACGCAATCGAGTAGAAGAAAGGCGAGAACTCGCCCGGCCCCTCCCCGCATCGCCCGAAGGTGCGCAGGTGAGTGCCGTCCATTCCGAAGACCCTGACTTCGCAGTTCTGCCGGTCGGCGACGTACACGGCGTCCTCGCTGGGGCTCAAAGCCACGCTCACGGCTTGGCCGAACTCGCCCGGCATGGCCTCGACGTCGCCGAGCCCGGGGCCGATCGACGCCACTGGGGCCAAGTCCCACTCCGGCGCGGCGCCGGAGTTCACGACCCGCACCCACGAGCCCACGGTGTCGACCGTCGTCGTCATCGCACCGCCGGAGGCCGCCGAGTCGGCGGAGTCGCCGCAACCGGCCGCGAGGACCGATGCGCCCGCCGCCAGCGCCAAGCGCCACGTCGGTCCGCACCGCCGTCTCCAAGTTGCGCCGAATGTCCTCATGGTCCATCTCGTTTATGATTTCACTGCTCACGTGTGCGAAGATCGCCACATCCACGCCCTCCAAGTACCCGTCCCGCACGAACCAAGCCTTTGCTTCCCAACTGCTTTTCCGCAACCCCCGGCCACAGGACGATCGTGCCGCGACCCCTCGGCCGCGCGGCCGTCGCTTTGCTTGCGTTGGTGCCGAGCGCCGGCGGCTTGGCGGCGGCGTCCCAGAAGCCCGACGGCCAGGCTGCGCGACCCCAGGAGCCGGCCCGCCTCTACCAAGTGGGTGCCACGCGGACGGACATGCCCCCCGTCCTGGACGCCAGGCTGGACGAAGACGCTTGGCGCGGCGCGGGCGTGATCGACCTCTTCGTTCAGCAGGAGCCCGACGAGGGCGCCCCGGCCACGCAACGCACCGTCGTGCGCGTCCTCTACGACGCCGAGACGATCTACCTCGGCATCACCGCCTTCGATTCGAGCGGCACCGTGACCGCCACCGAGATGCGTCGCGACTCGGAGCGCATCATCGAGGAAGACAACGTCCAGATCGTCTTCGACACCTTCGAGGATTCGCGCTCGGCGTACATGTTCGCGACCAATCCCCTGGGGGCGAAGCTGGACCAGCAGGTCTTCAACGAGGGGGAAGGCGGGCGCTTCGGGATGTCCACGTCCAACATCAACCGCGACTGGGATGGCGTGTGGCGCGTCGCTGCCGCCGCCGGACCCGAGGGATGGGTGGCCGAGATCGCCATTCCCGTGGTGACGCTGCGCTTCCCCAAGGCGGACGTGCAGAGCTGGGGCTTCAACGTCATGCGCAACGTGGCCCGCATCAACGAGCAGTCGTTCTGGGCTCCGGTCCCGAAGGCGTACGGCATCACGCGCGTGAGCCTGGCAGGCACGCTCAGCGGCATGGAGTCCCTGAACCGCGGCCTCGACCTGCGCGTGACCCCTTTCGCCACCGGCGGCACCAACCAAGTCTCCCTGGCGGAGGGAGGCACGCGCGGCTCCTTCAACCGCGACGCCGGCCTGGACCTCAAGTACGGAATCGCCCCCGGCGTCAACCTCGACCTGACCTTCAACACCGACTTCGCGCAGGCGGAAGTGGACGACGAACAGGTCAACCTGACCCGCTTCCCGCTCTTCTTCCCCGAAAAGCGCGACTTCTTCCTGGAGAACGCCGGGCAGTTTAACGTGGGATCGGTCACGCCCTTCAGCCGGCTGGCGGACTTGTTCTTCACGCGCCGGATCGGCATCTCCGAGGCCGGCGAGACGGTTCCGATCGTGGGCGGCGCCCGGATGACGGGCCGCATGGGCAGAAACGACCTCGCCGTGCTCGACGTGCAGACGGACGGGGCGCACGGCAGATCGGGCGAGAACTTCTTCGTGGCCCGCTACGGCAGGCGCGTGTTCTCGCGTTCCCGGATCGGCGGCCTCTTCATCAACCGAGCGGAGACGGACGGCCCGCACTTCAACCGCACCTACGCGGCGGACATGGCACTCGCTCCGCACCCCGCGCTGGCCGTCACCGGCTTCCTGGCGAAGACCCAGACGCCCGGCGCCACCGGCGGCGAGACCGGCAGCTACCTGAACGCCACCTGGCTGGACACGCGCTGGCGGATATACGGCGAGTTCGCCAGCTTCGGCGACGACTTCAATCCGGAGGTAGGGTTCTTGCCGCGGGCGGGCATCCGCGTGTCCAAGCTGCACCTGGAGCGCAACCCCAGACCGGGACGCTGGGGCGTGCGCGTGCTGTCTCCCATGGTCAACCTGACGCGCACCACGGACCAAAGCGGACGCCTGCTGTCGCGCCGCTGGCACTACATGGTGGGCACCCGCTTCGACAACGGCGCTTACCTGAACGTGTGGTACAACGACCACTTCGAACGCCTCGACCGATCCTTCGTCCTGAACGGCGTCGAGATTCCAGCGGGCGACTACGACTTCGGCGAGTGGCGCGTGTCCTTCGACAGCAACCCGGCCCGGCGCTTCTACTACGGCGCGACCTATTCCCCGCAGAGCTTCTTCGGCGGAACACGAACCGACGCCAACGCCCGCCTCGGCGGCCGCCTGACCGACCAGTTCGCCCTCGAGACCCGCTACTCCCGCAACCAAGTCTCCCTGCCCGGCGGCGACTTCGAAGTGGACCTGGCCTCCCTGCGAATCGACTTCGCGATCTCTCCCGCCGCCACCTTCCGCTCCGTCACCCAGTACAACTCGCTGACCGGCCAGATCGGCGCGAGCGCGCGGCTGCGCTACACCTATGCCGCGGGGAGCGACATCTACATCGCCTACGACGAGGTGCGCCGCGAGGACGTCCCGCTGGACCAGAAGATGGAGAGGCGGCTGGTGGTGAAGGCGACTTATATGGTTTCGCGGTAGGGGTTACGGGCGGCCTCCAAGCAAGTTCTTTTGCCATAGCTGTCCGAGCGAGTACTCGGTCAGCCAATGTTCGTAATCGGCCCGCTGGTGCCTCGTTATCTCCGTCTTGCCTTGTCTCAAGTCGAGAACGAACAATTCGTTCATGTCAAAGGAATTCACCAACAGAGGAGATTGCGTAGCCACCAGTACTTGGCGTTCGACCGAAAGAGACTTTATCATGCCTCCGATCAGCTCGATCGCCGTTGGATGCAGCCCGCTTTCCGGTCCGTCCAGCAACAAGACGTTGGGCAACATGTCCGGTGGAAGGTTCAACAGTGTAACAAGGGAGAAAAAACGTAGCGAGCCACGTGACGTTAGGTGAGTTCCGACGACCTGACCGCTTTGAGCGTGTCTCCATCTAAGGACGATTGTCCCATGCCGTTCTTCAAGAGCGAAGCCATCAAATACCGGCAGGATCCGCTTGATGTGCTCGCAAATGGCACCATAACGATCTGGATCATGGACCAAGAACCAAAAAACGTGTCGTGAAAATGGTATGCAGCCACATTGCGAAGCAGATTAGAAACGGTTCTTGCTGCTTGGTGATTCACGCCGAGTTGTGCTGCTCGTTCTTCAGCACGAACCTCGCGGATCTTCGCCTCGCCGTGTCCGCTGCCCAGGTGTTCCCAGCTCAGCTCCCCGGCTGAGCCATCGGGAGCGGACCGGTACCTCTCATCGGCGAAGACGAAGCGATCTGGATGGCTACATGCAAGCTTGAAGGCGTACTCTGCGGTACACTTGTCGGCCCCGAGAACGATGTGGGCTTCAATGTGCCGCGTGGTGTTGCGTCCACCAAACAACTGCTCGCCTGCGCCGCCGTTCCGCCGCACGAAATCGTCCAACTTGCCAGATTCGAGCATCCGATGGACCATAACAAAGAAGTCAATGACGTTCGACTTCCCGGACCCGTTGGGACCGATCATGATGGCGGCGCGCGGCATGTCGCTGATTTCGACATCCGCCAACGACCGGAAGCCCTTGACGTGCAGGTGCTTGATCTGGGTCGCCGGGGTCACGGGTGCGTCCTGTGGCTGGAATATCGGAGATCGGCGGCTGGGCCGAGGCTGTCGCGCCTTCCATAAGTCGCCGATTCTTGGCGGCGAAGCAACGGCGGCGGCGTGGTGGACAGGGGGGCGCACGTTGGGGCTGGGCCTGTCGTCACGGGATGGGGCGGTCGGAGATTGCGGCCGGCCGTAGCCGCTTTGCGCGAGGACGGCGTCGCGTCCATATATTGGGATCATGACGGAGAAGAGGACACGTTGCGACCCGAGGGCCGGGCGGCGAGTTCGGTCGGGCCGATGACCCAGGCCGAGTTTCTCGACCGGTTGGCCCGCATCAGGACGGCCTTATGGCAGGGCGTGCGCACGCCGCACAAACCACTTCTGCTATTGCTCGCGCTCGGTCGGGTCGCACAAGGGCGAAAGCGGCTCGTCGCGTTTGCGAGCATCGAGTCTGAATTCCGCCGTCTGTTGGTCGAGTTCGGGCCGCCGAGGAACGCGAGGCATGCAGTCTACCCGTTCGGAAGACTCCGGAACGACGGGCTCTGGGAGATTCCGGGAGACGAGGCGCTAGCAACCACGTCCCGTGGGGATCTTTACGCCAAGGAGCTTCGGGAACGGAGCATAGTTGGCGGATTCCCCAGGGAGGTCTACCAACTGCTCGCCGCGAACCCGAGCTTGGTTGTGGCGGCGGCCGAGCAACTGCTCGCTCGATACTTTCCGTCTTCGCACCACGACGACATTCGGGTTGCCGCTGGCCTTCGGTGGGACTGGAGCGTGACCCAGCGGTACCCAGAGCGGCCCGACAGCGCGGCCTTCCGTATCCAAGTCCTGGAAGAATACGAGCGGCGATGCTCCATCTGCGGGTTCGACGTCAGTCTGGACGATCGGACCCTCGGGCTGGACGCCGTCCGCCTCAAGTGGTCTTCTCACGGCGGTCCCAACGACGTGTCGAATGCGCTCGCTGCTTGCCTGCTTCACCAGAGGGCCCTGAACCGCGGTGCGCTCGGCATCCAGCCGGACCGATCGGGCTACCGAGTCCTCGTTTCCGGCAAGGTAGCCGGCTCCAGCGCGGCCACTGCGAGACTGCTCGACTTGCACGGCAGACCGGTGAGTCGGCCGCGGACGCCAGCGCTGGCTCCGTCGGCGTCGTTCGTGGACTGGCACCGCAAGTGGGTGTTCCAGACGCCACCGCGCCTGGAAGCGACGGCGTAGGCCGTGGGCCAGGGCGACCGACACCCCGTCATGAAGACCACTACTCGGGTGCCGTGGGAGGACCGCCCAGCCGTCGGCACCCGCATCAAGGACATGCGCGAAGGGAAGGTCCGCGAGTTCCTTCGCGACGTGAAGAGCGGACTCTTGGACGAGCCCAAGGCCGAGAACATCTATCGCGTTATGCTGCTCACGACGAAGGTGGACGACCACGAAGTACCTCGCAACGCTGGGCTCCTCTTCTTTTCGGCGAATCCGGCGACGTGGTTCCGCGGTGCCAAGATCGAAGTAGTCCAGTTCGCTGCCGACCGCGGCGGCGATGTGCAGGAGGAGCGGGTCTTCACCGGGGGCCTCTTGGACCAGTACCGCGACTGCATGACCTATCTGAAGAACCGTTCGGTGAACCACCTCCAGAAAAGGGAGCACCGAAGCCAGATTCGGGGGTGGGCCAGCTACCCGGTGCAGGCGCTTCAAGAGACTTTGGTCAACGCCTTGTATCACCGAAGCTACGACGTGCCGCATCCAGACCCCACGAAGGTGTACCTCTTCCCGGATAGGGTTGAGGTCATCAGCTATCCCGGTCCAGTGTCCGGCGTCAAGCAGAAGCACTTCGAGCCTGGGGCCACGCTCAAGGGAGCCCCCGTCCGAAACCGCCGGATCGGGGAACTCCTGAAGGGGCTAAGACACCCGGAGATGCGGATGTCCGGGCTCGGAAAGATATACAAGGCCATGGAGGCCAACGGGTCGCCCTTGCCACGGTTCGATTTCGACGAGGCGCGAACCTACTTTCGAGTAACATTGCCCGCCCACCCAGAATATGTGGCGCTGTCGGCCTTGCGAGACGCTGCGTACCTGCGGGCGCTAGGGGACGAAGACGAGGCGTTCAGCCGCATTGAATCGGCATGGCACGGCAACCAGGCGTCCGGCGTCCTCGCCGTCGAGTTGATCAGGGCTTACGCCAAGGCGGGCGAGACGGCCCAAGCCGAAGAGGTCTTCCAGGCATTCGAGGCCCAGGGCCCGGCGGTCGCGGTAGCCCGTGTCGCCAACTCGCTGGCGGAGGTCTTGGTGGCGAGTGGCGACTCAGAGCGAGCGCGCCAAGTCCTCAAGCGAAGCGATGCGGCACCGTCTGTCCGAGACGCCATCGACGCGGCCATAGTGTCTCGCCGAGCGCGCGATTCGAAGTTGGCGCACCGTTATTTCGAGTGCGCCGGCGACGCCGTGTACGCCGACCCCCGCGCCTTGCTGGAGTTCGCGCAGACCAAGCTATGGCTGGCCGTGGAGGCTCACCGCGAAGGTCTCGCCGATTCCAACCGGCATTTCCTCTCCCAGGCACGGGCCCTGCTGGAGCGCGTGCTTCAGCTGGATGCCTCCCCGGCCCGACACGCCTGGGCCTGGCGGGAACTGGCCCGCACCCTCAACTGGCTCCGCACGCCCCGGCGCGAAGTCGAGGATGCCTACCAGCAGGCCATCGAGCTACTGCCGTCGGAGGAGCGTTTCCAGAAGGAATTGGAGCGGCTACAGGAGCCGGCGCGATGACAGATTACTTGACTAGGCGCTCGAAGTCTTGTCGTGCCAGTCCTGCGTGACGAATGATCGCGCGTAGCGTTCCCCGGGCAATCTCACGATGGTCTGGGACTACGACTGTGGTAGTACTGTCGCCTTCTTGGCGCCGCATGACAATGTGACTGCCGCGACGCCGCACTTCCGTGAATCCTCGGTGTCGAAGAACTCGGCAGACATCTTGCGCGGAATGGACACCGAGCCTACCCAACCGCGACTTCCACGTCAGTAATGTAGAACTCCGGGCGGTACCTCTCCGCCTGCTCGGCTGGCGACGCGTATTCCAGAAACAACTCGACGGCTTCCTTTAGGTTGTCGCGCGCTTCCTGGATGGTGCTACCCTGCGTAACCACGTCGAACTGGGGACACGTCGCGACGTACAGGTTGCCCTCGCGCTCAATGATCGCGGTCACTGTCTTGGTCACCGATCTCCTCCTTGGAGCCGATTTTTCGGGAACTTGGCCAGAAACTTAACCTGGACCTGCCCCGAGTTGGTGGACTGTGGCCGACCTTGGTATCAAGGGCGAAGACGGTACCTAGTGAGCAGGCGGCCAAGGCCGGGGGTTCGTATCTGGCCGTCGTGGGAGGTTGGGGACCGCCGGCGGTCTTGGCAACCCCGGCGCGGTGGTAGACGCTAGGCTGTTCTCCCGTTGGTTCCCCCTGGGCGAATCCCAAGCCGGAAAGATCGGGGAGGCGAGTCATCGCGGGATCATCGACGGGGGCGGCCCCCACCCGTCGCACCCGCCCCGGTCCCGCCGCTCGTTAGGATCGACAGGTCACGTGTATATTCTAGCGAAATGGAATCCCTTGCCGACCAGATCCAGTGCCGGGCCCAGGAAGCCGCGTCGATCTACCATCCGCTGGTGCTCGTCGTAGGCCCGCGCGGGTCGGGCAAGACCTCGGCGCTGCGGACGGTTCGGGATCGCACGGGTGCTCCGCTGGTCAACGTGAGCCTCGAGCTGGCTCGCCGGATGCTGGAGCTGACGGAACGCGAGAGGGCGGTTCATCTGGCCGAGTTGCTGGACGATATCGTGAGGCAAGCCGAGACGGACGAGGAGAACCCGGTCGCCGCCAAGCCCATCGGCATCGTCTTGCTGGACAACATCGAGATCGTGTTTGATCCGGTGCTCAAGGGGGACCCGCTGGTCTTGCTCAAGAGACTGTCGCGCGGCAGGCGCGGCAGGGTTATCGTGGCCGCTTGGCCCGGCGCGGTCGCCGGAGGCCAGCTGACCTACGCGGTGCCGGGCCACCCGGAGCACCGTAGCGATCCGGTCGCAGACTTGCAGGTCGTGCAGGCCGGCGCGAACCACATGGGAGCGAGCGCCGTCGATCCAGGCTCTCGCGCCACTTGACCTCTGCCCGCGAGGAAGTCCGATCGAAATGAAGTACCGCGACCTGATCCAGTTCGACCCGATCGAGTCCGTGGTTCAACTCCGAAGGTCGGCAGAGGAAGACCAAGCCCGTCGGCTGGTCGAGTCTTACGTGGTCTCGGAGGCCATGGCGGAGAAGCTGTCGAAGTTGGTGATCCCTCAGCTTCAATACGACCAGCCCGCCGACAACAGGGGCCTCTTGGTCGTCGGCAACTACGGCACCGGGAAGTCGCACTTGATGTCGGTGCTGGCTGGGATTGCGGAGCACGGCGGGCTGGCCGCGCACTTGACGCACCCCGGTGTGGCCAAGGCTGCCGCAACGATCGCCGGTCGCTTCAAGGTGATCCGTGTGGAGATCGGCGGCACCCAGATGGCGTTGCGGGACATCGTGGCGGCCATGCTGGAGAAGAACTTGCGTGCCATGGGAGTCGAGTACGCATTCCCGCCGGCCGACGAGGTGCACAACAACAAGCGCTGCTTCGAAGAGATGATGACGGCGTTTCACGGCTCGTTCCCCGACCACGGCCTGTTGCTGGTGGTAGACGAGCTGTTGGACTACCTGCGCTCCAGGAAGGATCAGGAGCTGGTCTACGACCTGAACTTCTTGCGCGAGGTGGGCGAGGTCTGCCGTGGTCTTCGGTTCCGTTTCCTAGCCGGCGTTCAGGAAGCAATCTTCGACAGCCCGACGCTGGCGTTCGCGTCCCAAGCCATCCGGCGGGTCAAGGATCGCTTCGAACAGGTGCTCATCGCGAGGAGCGACGTGAAGTTCGTCGTTGCCGAGCGCCTGCTTAGGAAGACCGCGGACCAGCAGGCCCGGATACGCGAGCACCTGGGAGGCTTCTCCAGGCTCTACGAACGCATGAACGAAGGCATGGACGAGTACGTTCGGCTGTTCCCGGTTCATCCCGCCTACATCGAGACGTTCGACCAGGTGGCCCTGGCGGAGAAGCGCGAGGTGCTGCGAACTCTGTCGATGGCCATGCAAGAGATGCTGGACAAGGATGTGCCCAGGGATCGGCCCGGTCTGGTCACGTACGACAGCTACTGGAGCACGTTGCGGGAGAATCCGGCGTTTCGGGCCGTGCCAGACATTCGCGCAGTCGTTCAGTGCAGTGAAGTGCTGGAGGCTCGGGTCAAGCAGGCGTACACACGGCCGCAGTACATGCCGATGGCACTGCAGATCATTCACGCGCTGTCGGTCCACAGGCTGACCACGGGCGACATCCACTCGCAGATGGGCGCCACGGCGAAGGAGATGCGCGACGCCCTCTGCTTGCACCAGCCCGGCGTCGAGGAGCTGGGGGGCGACCCGGCGGACAACCTCTTGACCCAAGTCGAACTCGTTCTTGGCGAGATCTACAAGACCGTGAGCGGCCAGTTCGTCTCGTCCAACCAGGACAACGGCCAGTACTATCTGGACCTGAAGAAGACCGACGACTTCGACGCCTTGATTGAGGCTCGCGCAGAGACGTTGGACCATTCCAAGCTGGACCGGTACTACTACGACGCGCTGCGCCGGATCATGGAGTGCACGGACCAGACGTACGTGACCGGCTTTCGGATTTGGGAGCACGAGCTGATGTGGCCCGACCGAAAGGCGTCGAGGCGGGGCTACTTGTTCTTCGGGGCACCAAACGAGCGATCCACGGCCGTGCCGCCCCGCGACTTTTATCTGTACTTCCTGCAGCCCTTCGAGCCACCCAGGTTTAAGGACGAGAACAAGTCCGACGAGATGTTCGTGCGCCTGGCCTACCGCGACCAGGAGTTCGACCTGGCGCTGAAGAGCTACGCCGCCGCCGTGGACTTGGCCTCAACTTCATCAGGATACGCAAAGGACGCCTATCGAGCGAAGGCAGACGTCTTTCTCCGGAAGATCGTGGACTGGTTGCTCAAGCAGAAGATCAACGCCTTCCACGGAACCTACCGGGGCCGCACCCAAAAACTTGTCGATTGGACCAAGTCGGCGCGGAGGGTCGCGGGCATTGGCAGCAACGAGGTTCTCGACTTCAAGGGATGGGTGAACGCCGTGGTCGGCCACTGCCTGTCGCCTCACTTTGAAGACCAAGCACCCCAGTACCCACGCTTCTCGGTGCTGGTCACGGACAAGAGCCGGGAGCAGGCAGCGCGGGACGCTGTGCAGGTCGTCGCCGGCAAACGGTCCACGGTCCAGGCCACCGCGGTGCTGGACGCGCTGGGGCTCTTCGACGGCGACCGCATCGACCCGTCGGCCTCGCCCTACGCCCGTCACGTGCTCGACCTTCTGAAGCAGAAGGGACACGGGCAGGTCGTCAACCGCGCCGAGATCATCAAGGACGACCGCGGCGTGGAGTACATGGACCCGAGCGGCCAGCGGCTTGAACCGGAGTGGGTGGTGGTCGTGCTGGCGGCGTTAGTGCACTCCGGCCACCTCGTGCTGTCCGTGCCGGGTGCCGTGTTCGACGCCGTGAGCCTCCCCAAGCTGGCGGCGCGCTCCGTCAAGGAGCTGGCTGACTTCAAGCACTACAAGGCTCCGAAGGATTGGAACCTGCCAGCGCTGACGGCACTCTTCGAGCTGGTCGGCCTGCCGCCGGGCACCGCTCGGCAGGTGACGCACGGTCAGCAGGCGGCGGTGCAGCGGTTTCAGGAAAAGCTGGAAGACGTCGTGGTGCGGCTGGCCAAGAGCGTGCATCTGGCTCAGGAGCGCTTTCCGTTCTGGGGCGCTCCCCTGCTGGCGGACGAGGAGGCTGAGCGGTTGCAGCGGGGCATGGCCGGCGCGAAGACTTTCCTGGAGTCGCTCCGGGTGTACACGTCGCTGGGCAAGCTGAAGAGCTTTCGCCACGACGCCGACGCAGTGAAGTCCCACGTCGCGGGCGTGGAATGCTTGGCGGAGGTCGACGCGCTGACCGCGTTGCGGTCCCATTTGGAGCCGCTCGCGTCCTACCTGGCGGCCGCCGCAATGGGCCTGCCACCCGGGCACGCGTGGGCAGAGAGGGTTCGAGAAGTCCGGCAAGACCTGCTGGATCGTATCGCCGACCCGGAGACGCGCCGCTCCGACGAGCTTCGGCGTAACGCGGCGCAGCAGATGGGCCACCTTAAGGCCGAGTACGTGCGCATGTACATGGCCGCCCACGCGAGGCACCGGCTGGGCGTGACTGACGAGCAGCGCAGGCAGCGTCTGCGGGGAAGCCACCGGCTCAAGGGGCTGGCCAAGCTGTGCGCGATCGACATCCTGCCCGGACGGCAGCTAGCCGAGTACGAGGCCGGACTTGACGAGCTGACCGCCTGCGCCGTGCTCACCGAACGCGAGTTGCAGGTGGCGCCGACATGCGAACATTGCCGCTTTCGCCTGGGCGCGGACGACGCTGGTCCCCCGATGGATGCCGTGCTGGACGCCCTGGATCACGAAGCGGACCAGATGTTGGCGCGTTGGACCAGCGCGCTGTTGGACAACTTGGCAGACGCGGCCGCTCAAGAGAGCCTGGAGTTGATGGAGCTACCGGCCCAAGCTTACGTGGATCAGTTCCTGGCGAGTCGACGGCTCCCGGAGGACCCCGAGCGGGCCTTGGTCGACGCGATCGCAAAGGCGCTCTCCGGGCTTGAGAAGGTGTCCGTCAAGCGGATCGACCTGTGCGACGCCCTGGCGCCCGGCGGTGCACCCGCGACCCCTGCCGAAATGGTGAAACGGCTGGGTGCCTACTTGGAGGAGCAGACCAGCGGCAAGGACCCCGCCAAGGTCAGGATCGTGGTGGAGGACGGATGACCCAGGACGAGCTGGTCGACCTGCTTCAAGCGCACGAGGGGCGAGACGTGGAGTCCCCGCTGGGTGCCAAGGGGTTGGTCAGTGACCAACCTCCTCGGCCCAAAGGGGGGTTGGTCACTGCAGCAGTGACCAACTTGACAGATCATCAGAAACTCATCATTAGACTCTGCAACCTGCCTCGCATCCGGGCCGATCTGACGGAGGCCGGCCTCGCCTACGTGAGGGAAAGAATTAAGTGACCGATTCCCTTGGGCTGACCGAGGCAAAGGAGGCACCGGACGCCAAGCCCGTCGAGTGCCTGGGGATGACCTTCGAGTCGGACAGCGCCCGCCGGGAGCACTTCTTGGCGCGGCTGCGGGCGAGCCTGCCGGAACTGCGCAAGCGCCCCGACTTCCCAAAGGGCGAAGACGAAGACATCCTGCGCATGTCGGACCCGCCCTACTACACGGCCTGCCCCAACCCGTTCCTGGCCGAGTTCGTCGAGTACTACGGCAAGCCCTACGACCCCGACGACGGCTACCACCGAGAGCCCTTCGCCGTGGACGTAAGCGTCGGAAAGACGAACCCCCTTTACCGGGCCCACGGCTACCACACCAAGGTGCCCCACTTGGCCATCATGCCGTCGATCCTTCACTACACGAAGCCCGGCGACATCGTGCTGGACGGCTTCTGCGGATCCGGCATGACCGGCGTGGCAGCCCAGTGGTGCGGCACAGCGCCGGAAGAGTACCGGCGGAAGCTAGCGGACGAATGGAAAAAGCAAGGACGCGACCCGCCAAAGTGGGGTGCCAGGCGGGCTATCCTCGGCGACCTGTCGCCCGCGGCCACGTTCATCGCCGCCAACTACAACATCCCGTTCGACGTGGAAGAGTTCGCCGCGGCCGCCCGGAAGCTGTTGGACGATGTGGAGAAGGAAGTCGGCTGGATGTACGAGACCGTCCACACGGACGGCAAGACGAAGGGCAAGATCAACTACACTGTGTGGAGCGAGGTGTTATCCTGCCCGGAGTGCGCAGGCGAGGTGGTATTCGGCAAGGAGGCCGTGGACGCCCGCACCAAGAAGATCAAGAAGGAGTTCCCGTGTCCAGAGTGCGGGGCGGCGTTGACGAAGAAACGGCTTGATAAGATGTGGGTCACGCGGCACGACCCGGTTCTGGACCGATCCGTCCGCGGCTTTATGCGGGTTCCAACCCTGATCGAATACCTCGTGGACAACAAGAAGCATCACAAGAGGCTGGGTCGAGCCGACCGACAGCTTCTGTCCCGAGTCAAGACCATGGAGTTGCCCTTGGCGTTTCCGAGAGATCGAATGATGCATGTTGGCGACAGCGTCACCAAGTGGGGCGACAACTGGTCCCCCGGGGTCGCGTCGTTCCAATACGTGCATCACTTGTTTCTCCCTCGTGCAACACAAGCACTGGCCCTGCTCTGGCACCGAGTCCTTCCATGCGAAGATGTGCGGTTGCGCAACATGCTTCTGTTCTTGGCAGAGCAGGCGATTATTGGCATGTCCGTCCTGAATCGCTACAGCGCAACGCATTTTTCGCAAGTCAACCGACAAATGCCCGGGCTCTTGAGGGAACTGTCTCAGACGGCGGAACCCTCTCCGCGCTACAACTTGGGGGGCCGCATACGCCGACTTCCGAAAGCATTTGTTCCAATGCCTTCACGTGACGGATATGCCATGACGTCAACGGGAGATTGCGCTACAATGCCATTGGCACGGCATTCCATCGACTACATCTTCACCGACCCACCATTCGGCAACAATCTAGCGTATGCTGAACTCAACTTCGTCAACGAGGCGTTTCACAGAGTCTTCACGAACCGGAAATCGGAAGCGATTGTCAGTGCCACCCAACGTAAGCAGCTGGACGAGTACCAGGCGCTCATGCGACAGTGCTTTGTGGAGTACGCTAGGGTCCTCAAGCCCGGGCGGTGGATGACCGTGGTGTTCCACAACTCCAAGAATGCCGTGTGGAACGCGATTCAAGAGGGCTTGTCCGCCGCCGGCTTCGTCGTGGCTGACGTTCGCACGCTGGACAAGCAGTCCGGCTCCTACAATCAGGTCATGGCAAGCGGATCGGTAAAGCAAGACCTAGTGATCTCGGCCTACAAGCCGACGCGCGAGCTAGAGGCCCGCTTCAAGCTGGAAGCCGGGAGCGAAGAAGGAGCGTGGACGTTCGTTCGCGACCATCTCAAGAACCTGCCGGTGTTCGTACCCAAGAAGGGCGTGGCGGAGATTGTGGCCGAGCGGTTGGACTACCTTCTCTTCGACCGGATGGTGGCGTTCCACGTCCAGCGCGGCGTGGCGATTCCTCTTTCGGCCGCCGAGTTCTACGAGGGACTGAAGCAGCGGTTTCCGGTACGAAACGGCATGTACTTCCTTCCAGAGCAGGTCGTGGCGCACGACCGCAAGCGCCTGACAGTGCGAGGGGTCGAGCAGCTGGCCCTCCTCGTGATCGACGAGAAATCCGCCATCGAGTGGCTACGGCTGCAGCTCAAGGCTCGTCCACGGACGTTCCAGGCGATCCACCCCGACTTCGTGCGCGAGCTGGGCGGCTGGCAGAAGCACGAACAGATGCTGGAACTCACCACGCTTCTGGAGCAGAACTTTCTGTGCTACGAGGGCGAGGGGGAGGTGCCCGGCCAGATTCACGGCTATCTGTCCAGCAACTACAAGACGGCCCGGAACCTGTCCAAGGATGATCTCGACCTGCGAGAGCGCGCCCGGGATCGCTGGTACGTCCCGGACGCCAACAAGGCCACCGACCTGGAGAAGCTCCGGGAGCGCGCGCTGCTACGGGAGTTCGAGATATATCGACAGCCGTCGCAGCGCCGACTCGCCAAATTCCGGCTGGAGGCCGTTCGTGCGGGCTTCCGGTGGGCCTGGGGTCACGGCGAGTACGACACGATCCTGGAGGTCGCGGAGAAGATTCCCGAGAAGGTTCTACGGGAAGACCTGCGGCTACTCATGTGGTACGACCAGGCAAAGACGCGAAGCGAGACGGCGGGGTGAGCGAGCGAGCACGGGGCGCCGTGTCCCATCCCCGGATACTCTGGGCCGCATGGCTCCGTGTGAACGCCTGGTACCGTTTAGGAAACTTTGCTCCCCAGCCAGAACTGGCACGCTGGCGCCTCCATCCAGAGCGAGAGCTACGACGGCTTCGTGATCAACTTCGGACGGGTAAATGGACACCAAAGTCGTGGCCACAAGTACCGTATCCCAAGAAGGGAGCTTGTTTACGACACTATGTGATGCCGTCGGTGGTGGACCAAGTAGCCTTCATGGCATATGCAGTCTTGTTGGCCCCCTTGTTGGACAGCGGCTTCGAGTCCTTTGTCTACGGCAACCGTTGGTATCGGCCTATGATCTGGAACCGCCGACAGTCCACCCCTCAGTGGGTGCACGTGCCCTATCCCTTGCTCACATCTAAGACTTATCGTCCATACGCGCAGTCCTTCGGCCTGTTCCGTCGAGTGGCACACTGGACTGTCGCCAAAATGACCGACGCGCCCACTCCCGACCACGACTACGGCGGGCCTGTTCGACGACCAGACGACTATTCGCGGGAGATGCTTCCACCGTGGACTCGACAAGAATGGTGGGCAACATCAAGCCGTCGCCAAGCGTGTTGGCTCGCTTTGGATCTGCAACTCGCATATCCTTCGGTGCATCTTATAAAACTTCGCGATACCATGGTGACTCTTCTCACTCGCCCAAAACCCGACTGGTCTGTGTCGGCCCTGCGTGCACTCGTTAGTGGATATCCAGAGCCCGTCCTTCGTGTTCTAGCTGATCCAAGTGATCGAGCCGTTCTTGCTAAGATGTTTGGGGATGCACTCACGAAAGTTCGTATTGACGACGACCAGATCGGGAGCGCCGCTTGGCAGCCCTTTCATGCTCGCCCCAAACTTCCACCCAAGAAGGATGTTGGCCTCCCGACGGGCCTTGCCATTTCCGGCTTGCTGTTGAATGTCGTTCTGTGTGCGACGGACCAGGGACTCTATGACTTTCTGAAGACGCGTCGAGGCGATACATGCGGTGCTGTCGTTCGATTTGCTGACGACGTGTATCTCATGTCGCCGACATATGATGGTCTGTTTGATCTTACCGACGTCTTTTGGGATCACCTTTCTAGAAACCCCCGCGCCTCGTTGGCCGATCGGTGTAGCCGTACCAATCTATATCTGAATCTGACGAAACTTAGACCGGATGCTGTGGGAGAGACCGTCAAGAAGTTTCTCGCGGCGCACAAGTGGGAGCGATGTGAGAAGGCGGACGGCACCTGCCAAGAGTTCGTGTTCACGCCTCTTGCCAGCCCCACGGAGTACCAGACGCTTGGTCAGTGGTGGCGCGAGAACAAGAATGAAAAAGTGGGCAGAAGTCTTCGACCGGCGTTGGATCGAGCTAGGGTTGGTGGAGCCGATTTAGGCCCCTTCGTAACTGCTTTGGTCGAACGACTCAGCGAGATCGGAGCCGATAGCCTAGCAGATCGCTTCGGTTCTGAGGCGATCAATCGGCTAGCTCGACTGCATGAGCTCGCGCGTTTCGCCATCGACGACGAACAGGTTCGCGCCGATTCACGTCGTACCTTCGCGGCAAACCGCCTAGTTCGCGCGTGGCTGCCATTCCCGGACACGACCGAGGCCATTGACGACATCCGAGGTTCTGTTGCCCATGTCCTACAACACACGCCGTGGAAGCACACGCTCTGGAGAGCGGTGGTCCGGGCCTCGGCCAGAAGACCGCATGGCAAGACCTCGGCCACGGCACGACAGGATGAGAACGAGAAGGCTCGTGTCTGGCTGGTCACGCAATTGCGCCGTATCGGTAGGTGCGCTACTAGGGGGCATGACCGTGCGCTAAGAGATTCATGGATGCACACATGGCCCGAGGCCTGTGCCGACTCTGGCCATGACGTAACCGGTGGCTGGCGGAAGCTGTACTTGTCGTTTCATCGAGCGGCGTTTTGGCACGCACTAGCAGCGGTGCTTGCCGAATTGTCGAGCCACGTCGACCAGCGCACGAAAGCGGAATACGCCGGGCCGTTGCCGCACCCGTGGGCAACTCGGGCCATGCCCGACGGCTGTCATGAGCAGATGATCAAGTTTCTTGGTGCCCTCGACACATGGTCTGATGTGCTGTATCCGGGATCGCCAGACGATCAACGGGTTGACGCGTTCTGGGAACTAGATCAGCTGTGTGCTGCCGTGTTGGCGTCGAGCCCTGCGTCCAAAGTGGCAAAGGCTCTGCTTTCGTGCACTGAGCCGAGTGATCTCCTTGCCGTTCCAGTGAGCCTTGGGCGGCCTGGACTTCAGACTACGATTGATCTACTTGACGCCAGTGGCCGAGTGCTTCGGAAACGGGAAGAGAAAGGAGCCTCTCTTGGAACGGAGAGCATGGCACATATTGCACTGGCGGGACGAGATCGAAACTTGGGCCAGTTGTTGTTGCCAGCGCATGGCGACTCACCGATTCGTGCCGTGAAAGAGATGCCGAAGCACGCGGTCATAGCCAGTCTCCACCTAGGTTGCGCCGACGATCTTGATGGTGAGTTGCTCGGGCAGGTCATGTATGACCTCGGTCGTAGGAACGGCCCACTCCCGGCAGACCTGATGGACCTGCTGGAGTACCACAGGATTAGAAGACTTGTCATGGGCCAGTCGACTGGAGTGAGCTAACCATGGCGACTCTTCACCGACTTCTTTGGGGCGCAGGAGATGGAGGGGACCACTATACAACGTGGCCTATTCACCCGTGGGAAACACCAGCGGTTGGGCTTCCAGTCCGAGTGGCGTCCAGGCTTCTGGCCTCCGCAATGAAGGCCCCGACGCCGAAAGAGTGGAGTCCTGAGAACGGGCCGCTTGTATGGCGGATACCGGATCCGACTAGCGTCTTAGCGGACGGTCGGCGGCGGCAGTTTGGATGTGGTGATGCCGACGAATGGAGTTATGGCAGAGATACCAGGGTGCTTGCTAGGCAAGTAGGAGTGGAAAAGACACCCAAATGGGAAGTATTGCCGCATGCGGCGTACTTGATGCCTTTTTGCGTTGATGACGACCGGAGTGCCATTTGCTCCAAGGGCTATGCGCTGTACTGCGATACGTTGCTACTGCTTACGGCGCTAGATGGAGGAGAGGCCGTACTTGACGGCATAATTAAGAATGGGAACGGCATACTGCCATTTCGGGACCGATGGGACATGCGGACCCGCATTCATCTTCCGGGAGAAGCGTGGGAACATATAGAGGGCATCATACGTTGGACGGCATGTCCAGCACAAGATAGTGCAAAGTATGGACGGCTGTTGCTGGAAGCACTGGCATCTTGCACGGCGTCAAGTATTGTACCAGAAGAGTTTGCTGTGGAGCGAATCGACGTTCGGCTGGACCCAGGAGACGAAGAGATTGTTAGAGCGATTCGACCGTTTGGTAACGATGGCATTGAACTGCCGACGGAACTGAGGACTTCGGCGTCGACGCTGGCTGATGACTTTTGTGTTAGGATCGGCCAGTTGAACGAATGGGTCGAGCAGTCCCACGTTCTTGATCGGTTTCCAAGATGGGAAACGCGTGCAATGCACAAGAATATGGAAGACGTTGCTACGGTGTTCTACTCGCCCAGCGACGCGGATGCGAAAGGCGCAGACCAAGCGGGGCGATCACCGAGCCTGGTGGTTTTCCCAGAGCTTTCGATTCCACAGCCGGAGGTACACACGCTGCGCGACCTGGTAGGGAAGACGGGCCGAGCGTCGCTCGCGGGTCTTTATTGGCGGGTACTGCGGCCAGTGTATCGCCGTAGCGGAAGGGGAATGGCGACTAGGCGATGGGTTGTCAACGAAGCCGAACTTGCGATCCCGATTGGACATGGCCAACGAGGTCCGACGTTGGTACGGTGGTATAGTGTCCGAAAACTGGTGCCAGCTCATATCGAACATGGGATGGCCGATGCGTTGAGTAGGCGAGCGACGTGTCAAAGCTGGCAAATGCTTGCCGGGCGAAAGTTATACAGATTTGTGCATCAGAAATGGGGCGACTTCACGGTTGCAATCTGTGCTGATCTGCTTGATGAAACCCCATGGCGGTCGTTTCGGGGAGAGGTGTTGCACCTGTTTATGGTGGCCTTCAACCGAGATGTGGAATTGTATGAATCACTGACGTGGGCCAGGGCGTACGAAAACTATACCAACCTAGTCGGAGTTAATCATGGCAAAATCGGAGGTTCATTCTTGTGGACGCCGCAAAGAGGACGTGACCGAGAGCTTGCGCGGTTCAGAGGGGCATCACTGTTTTTGTCGGCTGATGTGAAGCTGCCCGTTCGGGAGCTACTGAAGGAGCAAGAAGATGGAGTTCGGAATGCCGTTGAACGGGAAGCATGCGGTTGGATTGCGCCTGCCAAACGGAGTCGCAAGTATAAGTCGCCGCCGCCTGGCTACTGGCGGAAAGCACTTAAATGAAGGACGGGGAGGGCTGGCGGGACCGGATCCTGCAAGAGTTCCCTCCGGCCACTCGGCTGACGGTCGTATCCGACCCCGACGGCTTGATCCTCGATGAAGTCGTCTTAGCCGAACTGCGCCGGCGATACTTCGAGGTTCTGGTCTTCGAGGAACCCGTGGCGTTTCGATACGCCTACGAGTCGAGGGCCCGGGGCTACTGGGAAGACGGTAAGGCGGTCGACGTCGTGGTCGTGTCGCGGCTGGACAAGTTGGGAACCGAAGGCCTGCCCTACGACGTGATTGAGTCGGGGAGGCAACTTTCGCTGGGGCTTCATGCGCTGTTCCCGACGCTGAGTCGGACGGTGGTAGCGACCCTGGGGCCCGCTCGTCTTGATGAACTCTACGGGGCGGTCGAGCGCGAGCGGCCGAGCGTTCTGGGTGACCGGGAGACAATAGACTTCGTGCTCCGTCACATCTTCGGGGTTGCCGCGGAAACCGTGCTGGAGCCACCCGACCTGCTCCGCGTGCTGCTCCGCATCCACCACGGTGGCCAGTCGATCCCTCCGTTACTGGGCCGGCACCTTGTCCAGGTCTTGCAACAGGAGAACCGATTCCTCGACTGGCCTCTAGCAACGATCGTTCTGGACCACGAGGCGTTCTTTGCGTTTCTTCAGGAGCGCTGGCCCCTATTCCTCAACGGCGTCTGCAAGCCCAAAGCGGCTCCAGCCAGCCGAGACGGCGACTTAGCCTATCCGGGACCGGCGGAGCTACCCTTCGAGCACGACGACGTCCGGGTCTACATCGACAACCTGTTTCTCGAGGGGTTTCTACGGCCCGTCGCCCACGAGGCCGCCGACTCGGTCGCTGGCACTTGGATGTCAGCAGGCGTACAGGCCGCAAGCGAGACCACGGACGCACAGCGGCTGAAGCAGCTTGTTAAGTCCGCGACCAACATCGTGCCGGGCCAGGAGGACGGGCGCTACGGTGACTGGTTGCGGTTCGCGCGCACATGGGCGGAAGTGACGGCCCTCGACATGGCGACAGACAACGAGGGGACGGCCACGGCGGCCGAGTCGAGCCTGCTCGAGCTGCGAAGCCGCGTCGACGACGCTTTCGCCGAGTGGCTGGGACATCGCTACGCCAGCTTGGCCACCCTGCCGCCGGTGCCGCCGGTCATGCTGCACCACGTCCCGCATCTCCTCTCCCGACACCTGGACGCTACGCCCGACCACAAGGCGGCGTTGCTGGTGATGGATGGCCTCTCCATGGACCAGTGGGTGGTGGTGAGAGAAGAACTGGCCCGGCGTCAACCCGGCTACAGCTTTCGCGAAGACGCCGTGTTCGCGTGGATTCCGACGCTCACCTCCGTGTCTCGGCAAGCAATCTTCGCGGGGAGGTCGCCGTTCTACTTCCCAAGTGGCAGCATCCAATCCACGGGCCGCGAGCCGAAGTTGTGGCGGCGGTTTTGGGCCGGCCACGGCCTCGCCGACCATGCGGTCGTCTACGAAAAGAAGCTGGGCAGCGGCTCGCTGGACTCCGTAGCCGACCTGATCTCCCACCCCCGAGTCCGGGTCGCCGGGCTGGTCGTGGACACGGTGGACAAGATCATGCACGGCATGGAACTCGGTGCTCGAGGGATGCACGGCCAAGTCCGGCAGTGGGCGCAGGAGCCGTACTTGGCCGCGCTTCTCGACTTGCTGCTGGAGAACGGCTTCGCGGTCTGGCTGACCTCCGACCACGGCAACGTCGAAGCGACGGGATGCCGCCGTCCGTCCGCAGGAGACGTTGCCGAACTCCGGGGCAAGCGCGTCCACGTCTACTCCAGCGCGTCCCTGCAACGACGGGCCGCCAAGGAGTTCCCGGACGCCTGGCACTGGCCCTCGACCGGTCTCCCACCGGACTACCTGCCCCTTTTCGCTCCCGGGCGGTCGGCCTTCGTTCGCGAAGGCAAACGCATCGTCGGGCACGGCGGGGCCTCGCTGGAGGAGGTCGTTGTGCCGCTGGTGCAGGTCGCCAGGAGGGCGGACGCTTGAGCGACGGAGCATCCCGAGTGGTCGGCCTCAGCCAGCGCGTGCGGCTTGAGTGGCTCGACGAGGCCGCGCACTTGGCGCGGGCCGGACAGAATCGGGCGGAGGCGTGGTCGGCGCTTGTGGAGATGCTCCGGGACAAGGTGTCCGTGGGCGGAACCGCCGCTCGGGGCAACCGAGAGAAGACGGTCACCATCCTGACGAGGACATGGTGTGGCCCGCCGCCCCGGCTGATCCCGTTGCGCGACGCCGGCCTCCGGCTTTTGGACGGCGCAACGCCCGCTAGCCGCTTGGCCGTCCACTGGGGCATGACGATGGCGGCCTACCCCTTCTGGAGCGTGGTTGCGACCCAGGTCGGCAGGCTCCTCCGTCTGCAGGGCGTTGCGACGGCGGCCCAGATCCAGCGTCGCGTCCAAGAGCAGTACGGCGAGCGGCCCACCGTCGCCCGCGCCACTCGTCGCGTTCTTCGGTCGTTCGTGGACTGGGAAGTCCTGGCCGACACGAAGACGCTGGGCCGGTACACCGCCGGCGAGCAGCATCCGGTCCAAGCGCCAGAGCTGGTCGGCTGGCTCGCCGAAGCCGCTCTTCACGCCCGCGCCGGCCATCCCACCTCGCCCAACAACCTGCTCCAACAGCCCGGCCTCTTCCCTTTCCGCGTGTCCTACGTGCCGCCCCGCTCGCTGGCCGCCGCATCGCCACGCCTGGAAGTAGTCCGTCACGGGCTGGACTCCGAGCTGGTCGTGCTGCACGTGCCTGCCTGAACCGTGATGGAGGGTGGGGAGTCGCCGTGATGATCAGCTCTGGAGAACTGGTCAGCAGGATTCGCCTCGGGGAGGACTCGACGTTGGGTCTGGAGCGAATGCTGACGGTTGGCGACAGGGTTACGAGGCCCGCACGGGACGACATGGCGGACGAGCTCGCGGCAATGGCGAACTCTTGGGGCGGCTTACTTGTCTTCGGCGTGGACGACAAGAGCCGGGATGTCGTGGGGGTGCCTAGGGATCGGTTGGGGATCGTCGCAACATGGATTCGAGAGATCTGCAACGATGCCATCGACCCTCCGATTAGTCCGTTGATCGACGCGGTCGAGCTGCCGGGATCGGACGGAAGCCGTGTCGTGGTGGTCTGCGCGGAGTTGGAGCGCGGGCTTTTTCTTCATCGTAGTCCTGGGGGATTCTACGAGCGCATTGGGAGCTGTAAGCGGCGAATGTCGCCCGAACTCCTCGAAAGGCTTTACCAAGCGCGCAGCCAAGGCAGGATGGTCAGGTTCGACGAATCGCCGGTCCCCAGGGCCACTGTCGACAACATGGATCGAACACTTGCAACACAGTTCCTGCGGACGGGCGACGACGAGCAGAACGATCCAGCGGCCATGACGAAGCTTGGCATCGTAACGGACGATCCAAAGGCCCAACAGCGGCTTACCCTGGCCGGAGTGCTAATGTGCACCCGCAAACCCGTGCGTTGGTTGCCTCACGCGTACGTTCAGGCCGTCAGCTATGCTGGCGAGCGGGAGGATGTGAACTACCAGGCTGACGCTCGAGACTTCGAAGGCCCAATCGACCAGCAGGTGTTTGACGCGCTGCACTTTGTAAAGCGCAACATGCGCTACTGGGCAACGAAGGGGACCTCTCGCGTGGAGATGCCGCAGTTCAGCGAGAGAGCGGTGTTCGAGGCTCTAGTGAACGCCGTCGCGCACCGCGACTACTCGATGGGCGGCGCCCGTATCCGCCTTCACATGTTCCGCGACCGCCTGGAGTTGTACGTGCCGGGAGAGCTTGCCAATACGCTCAAGCCCAACACGATGCACCTGCGACAGTACAACCGCAACGAACTGATCGTGTCGTTGCTAGCGCGTCGTCGCGTCGATCCCGACCTGGACCTGGATCGCCGATACATGATGGACCGCAGGGGCGACGGCGTGCCGATCATTCGCAAGGAGACTCGGAGGCTGTCGGGACGTCTGCCGAAGTATGAGTTGATCGACGGCAACGAGCTCCAGCTCGTGATGTGGGCCTCGCGGGAGCCGCACGGTCGCTGATACTCCACCCGACGACACCGGCTACTCGGCTCGCGCCCGGCCCCCCCTGCACCCACCCGTTCGCGTGACCCCGCCCCTCCCCCCATCTTCCCCCCATGAACTTCCAGCCCGTCGACATCGCCGCGTTCGGCGGATTCGTCTTGTTCGTCGTGTGCGTCTCCCTGTACGCGTCGCGTGGGGAGCGGGACGCCGCCGGGTACTTCCTGGCGGGGCGCAACCTGCCGTGGTGGCTGATCGGCTTCTCGCTGATCGCGTCCAACATCTCCACGGAGCACTTCGTGGGGATGGCGGGGCGCGGCTACGACTTGGGGCTCGCCATCGCCAGCTACGAGTGGATGGCGGCCGTCACGCTGGTGATCGTGGCGCTCTTCTTCCTGCCCAAGTTCCTGCGTGCGGGCATCTACACGATTCCCGAGTACCTCGAGTACCGCTACGACGCCCGCACGCGCACGCTGATGGCGGTCTTTCTGCTGGCGGCGTACGTGTTCGTGGCGCTGGCCGTGGTCTTGTACGCGGGTGCGCTGGCGATGCAGTCGATGTTCGGCCTGGACGGCGGAACCGGGGTCTGGCTGATCGGCCTGCTGGCCGGCGCCTACACGGTCTACGGCGGACTCAAGGCCGTGGTGTGGTCGGACTTGATCCAGGGCGTGGCGCTGCTCGCCGGGGCCGCCCTGCTCACGATCCTGGGGTTTCGGGCGATGGGCGGCGTGGGGCCTTTCCTCGTCGCCGCGGACGACAAGCTGCACGCAGTCCTGCCGTGGAACCACCCCGAGATGCCCTGGCTCGCGGTGTTCGTGGGCGGGCTCTGGATTCCCAACTTGTTCTACTGGGGACTGAACCAGTTCATCACCCAGCGGACGCTGGCGGCGCGGAGCTTGGCGGACGGGCAGCGCGGCATCTTCCTGGCCGCCTTCATCAAGCTGGCGATCCCCTTCTTGATCGTGTTTCCGGGCATCATGGCGGCCGAGCTGTTCGCGGACCAAGTGGCGCATCCGGACGAAGCCTACCCGGTCATGATGCGCGAGCTGCTGCCGGCGGGGCTGTCGGGCCTCATGTTCGCGGCGTTGTTCGGCGCGGTCATGAGTTCGCTGGACTCGCTGCTGAACTCGGCGGCGACGATCTTCAGCGTCGATCTGTACAAGCGGCGGCTCCGGCCGGAGGCGTCGTCACGGCGGGTGACGAAGGTCGGGCGCGTCACGACGTGCGTGCTGGTCGTCGCGGGGGCGCTGTGGGCACCGGTGGTGGGCGGCTCCGAGAGCGTGTTCGAGTACATCCAAATGTTCTGGGGGTTCGTGTCGCCGGGGATCGTGGCGGCGTTCCTCTTCGGGCTGTTCGTGCCGCGGACGCCGCCCCTGGCCGCGTTCGGGGGGATGCTGCTGGGGATTCCGGTCTACGGCCTCCTGCTGTGGTTCTTGCCGGAGGTGGCGTTCCTTCACCACATGGCCGTCACGTTCTTGGTGATCGCCGCGTTCATGGGGGCGACGACGTTGGCGAGGCCGCTCGCCGCGCCCCGGGTACTGCCCGTGTGCGAGGACTTGGACCTGACGCCGGCACCGGGCGCGCGCTTCTGGGCGGCGGGCGTGGTGGCCGGCGCCGCGGCGTTGTACGCGGTCTTCTGGTGATGCGGCGGCCTCGGGGACGGCACCGGTGCGCCGGATGGGCCGCGACGCTCGTAGCTGGGCTCGCCGTACAGTTCGGCTGCGTCGCCGAAGCCGGTCCAGACCTGCCCTATTGGGAGGACCCCACGGTGTTCGCGGTCGACAAGGAGCCGCCCAGAGCCTCCTTCACGCCCTTCGGCAGCCGCGAACGTGCTCTGGCGACGCAGGCCCGCGACTCGGGCTTGCGCCAGAGCCTCAACGGAGTCTGGAAGTTCCGGTGGGTTCCGCGTCCGGCCGAGCGTCCTCTCGACTTCTTCGTGCAGGACTTCGACGTGTCCGCCTGGGATGACATCGAGGTTCCCAGCAACTGGGAGCTCGCCGGCTACGGCTATCCGGTCTACCGCGACGAGTCCTATTCGTTTCCCGCAAACCCGCCCCACATCCCCCACGACGACAACCCCGTGGGCTCCTACCGGCGGACCTTCGAGCTGCCGCCCGAGTGGGACGGCCAAGAGGTCTTCCTCCACTTCGCCGGCGTGTACTCCGCCTTCTTCGTCTGGGTCAACGGGCGCTTGGCGGGGTACAGCGAGGGCAGCCGCACGCCAGCCGAGTTCCGGATCACCGAGGCCGTGCAGCCGGGCACCAACGTGCTGGCTGTGCAGGTCTACCGGTGGAGCGACGGCAGCTACTTGGAGGGCCAGGACTTCTGGCGCATCAGCGGCATCGACAGGGACGTGTACTTGGTCGCCAGACCCGCAACGCACCTCCGCGACTTCTTCGCGCGCGGCGAGCTGGAGGACGACAACGTCGCGGGCCGCTTCGAGCTGGACGTTGCGGTGGCGAACCGGGGGCTTGGCGCGGCCGGGCCGCACGTCGTCTCCTACGAACTGCTGGACCCGGACGGCGATCCGGTCTGGCCCGAGCCCGGGGCATTGTCCGTGGACGTTCCCGTGGGCGGCGAGGCGCGGGCGTCTGTTTCGGTTGGAATCGACGCGCCCCGTCAATGGACCGCTGAGACGCCTTCGCTCTACCGCTTGGTGCTGTCGCTCGCAGACCCGGACGGCCGGACCACGGAGTTCGTCACGGCTCGGATCGGGTTCCGGCGCGTGGAAGTGGCGGACGGGCTGCTCAAGGTGAACGGCCGCCCGGTGACCATTCGGGGCGTCAACCGCCACGAGCACGACCCCGAGCGCGCCCACGTCGTCTCCGAGGCGTCGATGCTGGAGGATATCCGCCTGATGAAGCGGCTCAACATCAACGCGGTCAGGGCGGCCCACTACCCCAACGTCCCGAGGTGGTACGAGCTCACGGACGAACACGGCCTCTACGTGGTGGACGAAGCCAACATCGAGTCCCACGGCATGGGGTTCGAGCCCGCCGTCACGCTGGCCGGACGGCCCGAGTGGCGCGCCGCCCACCTCGACCGCACCCAGCGCATGGTGGAACGCGACAAGAACCACGCGTCCATCGTGGTGTGGTCCCTCGGAAACGAAGCTGGCGACGGGCCGAACTTCGACGCCACTGCGGCCTGGATACGCGAGCGCGACCCGAGCCGGCCGATCCTCTACGAACCGTCCAGCGAGCGGGACAACGTGGACATCGCGGCGCCGATGTACGTGCGACCGTACTGGCTGGAGCGCTACGCGGTCTCGGGTCCGGGAGGAGGACCGCCCGCGAAGCCCTTCTTGCTGGTGGAGTACGCCCACGCAATGGGCAACAGCGTCGGCGGCCTGGCCGACTACTGGCGGATCATCGACGCGCACCCGTCCCTTCAGGGCGGCTTCATCTGGGACTGGGTGGACCAAGCGCTCCTGGCCACCGACGAGCGCGGGCGCCGCTACTGGGCCTACGGCGGCGACTTCGGGCCAGCCGGGGTGCGCACCGACGGCAACTTCCTGGTCAACGGGCTGGTGTCGGCGGATCGCAAACCGCATCCCCACGCCTGGGAGGTCAAGAAGGCGTACCAGCCGGTTCGCGTGCACGCCGACTTGGCCGCCGGGCAGGTGATCGTCGAGAACCGGCGCAACTTCACCAACCTCTTGGACCTGTCGGGAAGTTGGGAGCTGCTGGCGGACGGCACGCCAGTGGCGGAGGGGACCTTGCCGCGCCTCGACACGCCGCCGGGCGGAAGGGACACGCTGGCCCTGGGGACCGAGGCGACCGACCGGTCTCTAGCTCTGCCGGGGATCGATCCGGCGCCGGGGGTCGAGCACGTGGTGGTGGTGCGCTTCCGCACGCGCTCGGCGACGGAGGCAGTGCCCGCAGGGCACGAGGTGGCGTGGGACCAGTTCGCCCTGCCCGTACGGCGCGCTCCCGCATGGCGGACGCCGGACGGACAGCGGCTTCGGACCCGGCAATCGGCGGAGTGGCTCGAAGTGGCGGGCGGCGGCTTCGTCGTGCGCTTCGACCGAACAGCGGGCACACTGGCCTCCATGCGCATGAACGGCCGCGACCTGATCGCGGGAGGGCCGTCGCCCAACTTCTGGAGGGCCCCGACCGACAACGACTACGGGAGCGGGATGCCGGTGCGTTCGGGCGTGTGGCGAAGAGCGGGCAGGCCGCCGGCGCGGCACTTGGACTCGATGACGGTGGCCCAGGAGCCCGGTGGGCCGGTGCGCGTCGCAAGCCACTACACGATCCGGTCGGTGGGCGCTCGGTACGCGCTGGTGCACGAAGTCTTCGGCGACGGCACCGTGGCCGTCGAGGCGCGGTTGTCGCAGGTGGACGAGGACCTGCCCGAAATCCCCCGCTTCGGAACGATTCTGACGTTGCCCGGCGGCCTGAACCGGGTCCAGTGGTACGGGCGAGGTCCGCACGAGAACTACTGGGACCGCCGAACGGGCGCGGCCATGGGCCGATACGCCCTCCCCGTCTCCCAGCTCGCCCATCCCTACGTGCGCCCCCAGGAGACCGGCACGCGAACGGACGTCCGCTGGGTCGCCGTCACCGACTCCCAGGGGCGAGGCCTCCTGGCAACCGGGCTCCCGACGCTCTCCTTCTCGGCCCTGCCCTACCGCCTGGAAGACTTGGACGCAGGCGAACGCAAGGCGGGACGCCACTGGACCGACCTGGTGCCCCGCGACGAGACCACGCTCCATCTCGACTACCGCCAGATGGGCGTCGGCGGCGACGATTCCTGGGGCGCCGTCCCTCGCCACGAGTACACGCTGTGGCCGCAGGAGTTGGCGTTCCGCTACCTGCTGCGCCCCTTGGCGCCCGGCGACGACCCGGCGGCACTGGCGCAGACGCTTCCCGATTCTGCGGCCGCCCGCGCCGTCGCCGCCCGCTCCCTGGCGCTGGACGACTTCGGCGAGCGCAATCGCGTGCCGCACTTGGCGCGAGGGCGGCCGGTGTCGGTCGACCCGCCCGCTTCGTCTCGCTACTCCGCGGCCGGGGATGCCGGCTTGACCGACGGAGTTCGCGGCTCCATCGACCGGCGGGGCGGACACTGGCAGGGCTATCGCGCCCAGTCCATGACCATACGGGTCGACTTGGGACCGGGCGTGGACGTCACTGCGGTCAAGCTGGGGTTCTTGCAGCACCCGGCCTCGTCCGTCTACTTCCCGCGCTCGGTGGAGTTGGCCGCCAGCCGCGACGGGCAGGACTTTGGCCCCTCGGTGTCGTGGTCGTCCGCGGAGGCGGGCGCGGACGCAGGCACGCCCGGCCAAGCGGTCACCGGGGCGACACCCAACGCGGGCCGCCGCTACGCCAACCTGCCTTTCGTAGCCGAGGGCACCCGGTTCCTGCGCCTTCGGATTACAGGCCTGGGAACCATCCCCCGCGGGTGGCCGGGAGCCGGCGAGACGGCATGGACCTACGTGGACGAGGTGATCGTCCGGTAGCACCCGCAACATGGCCCGACGAGACCATGATCAGTCGCGTCGCTGCCGCTTGACACCCCGCCGCTCCCAACCCCATGATGGGCTCCCAGCGGCGCGACGGCCCGCCTCCCCGACCGGAGGCCGCCGGCACGCACCTTCCCCTACCAGACTTGGAGGACGGCAGGAATGGCCAAAGGGACGGTCAAGTGGTTCAACGACTCGAAGGGCTACGGCTTCATCTCCCAATCGTCGGGCGACGACATCTTCGTCCACTTCTCCTCGATCGAGGGAACCGGTTTCCGGACCCTCGCGGAAGGCGAAGAGGTCGAGTTCGAGATCGAGAAGACGGACCGGGGCCTTCAAGCAGCCAACGTGATCCGCGCCTGAACCCGTCAAGCCGCCGAGAGAGCGCTCCCTCGGCGCATCGGCGGGCGGCGCGCTCCTCCTCGGAACCATGGAAGCCCCGGCCAAGAACGCTCCCCGCCTCTTCCTGATCGACGCCTACGCCCTGATCTACCGGGCGTTCTACGCATTCGGCGACCGGCCCCTCACCAACGCCAAGGGCGAGAACACGTCCGCTCCCTTCGGCGTCGCCTCCTTCCTCCACGACATCCTGGAGGAGCACCGGCCCGATTACCTCGCCGTCGTCTTCGACGCGGGACGGAGCCACCGCGAGGTCCTCTACCCGGAGTACAAGGCCACTCGGAAGAAGATGCCCGCCGAGCTGCGGGACAGCCTGCCCAGGGTTCGGGAGCTGGTGGAGGCGTTCCGAGGGCGCGTGGTCGAAGTGGAGGGATGGGAGGCGGACGACGTGATCGGGACTCTGGCCGCCGAAGCCGTCGCACGGGGGCTGGAGGCGGTGATCGTGTCCGGCGACAAGGACTTCTACCAACTGGTGAGCGGCGGCGTGCGCTTGCTGAACCCGGGTCGACGAGGGGCGGGCGGCGTCGCGACCCACTGGGTGGACGAAGAGAACGCCGCCAAGAAGTTCGGCGTGCCGCCCGCCCGGGTGGTGGACTACCTGGCCTTGGTGGGCGACTCGTCGGACAACGTGCCGGGCGCACCTGGGATCGGACCGAAGACGGCGGTGAAGCTGCTGGACGCGTACGGCACCGTGGAGGCCGCGCTGGACCACGCCGAAGAGGTGAAGGCCAAGCGGGTGCGCGAGTCCCTCGTCGCCAACCGGGAGCAGGTCCTCCTCTCCAAGGAACTGGTCACGATTCGCACCGACATGGCGATGGAGGTCGATTTCGACGACCTGCGGGTGTCGGCCCCCGACGCCGAGCGACTTCGCGCCCTGTACGTGAAGCTGGAGTTTCGCACCTTGCTGGGACGGCTCGGCGGGGGGTCGTTCCCGACTGGCGTAGTCGCCGACGGCGGACGGACGGACCTCGCGGCCGGAGCGCAGTACGAGGTCGTGTCCAGCGTGGAAGGGATGGCGGACGTGGTGCGGGCCTGCCGAGAGGCGGGGATGGTCGGAGTTGCGGTGCTCACCCAGACGCTGGAGCCTGCTCGAGGCGGGATCGCCGGCTTGGCGTTGGCACCGGAGGCCGGTCGAGCCTTCTACCTGCCGGTGGGCCACGACGACAGCGCCATGGACCTGGCGCTCGACGGGACTGACGACCTAGGAGAGCTCGGCCAGTCCGCGGCCAGCGCCGTCGCGCCGGACCAAGTCCCCCAGGACCAGCAAGCCGTTATCCCCAACCTGCCGCCCCTCGAAAGCGACGACATGGCCCCGCTCCGCGAGCTGCTGGCCGACCCCGTCGTCGTCAAGGTGGGCCACGACCTGAAGCGTTCGCTGGTCGCCTGCCGCCGGGTCGGAGTGGCACTGGCCGGTCCCCTGAAGGACGCGATGGTGGCGTCCTACGTGCTGGACCCGGGCCGCCGTCGCCACGACTTGGCCGCCCTCTCCACCGACTTCCTGGGATTCGAGACCACGCCTTCGTCCAAGGCGACCGGCAAGGGAAGGAAGCGCCGCGACTTCGGAGACGTCCCCGCCTCCCCGGCGGCCCGCGACTTCGCCTGCGAGCAGGCCGACCTTCCCCTGCGCCTCTGGGAGCGCTTCGCTGGGGAGCTGGCCGCACGCGCCCCCGAGATGCAGCGCCTCTTCGACGAGCTGGAGACGCCCCTGATCCCGGTCCTGGCCGAGATGGAGCTGGCCGGCGTGGGGATCGACGCGGCGTTCTTCACTCAGATGAGCGCCCGGCTGGAGGAGGACCTGCGGCTGATCCGCGAGGAGATATACCGGGTGGGGGGCGCCGACTTCAACATCAACTCCACGCCCCAGCTCCGCGAGGTTCTGTTCGAGCGGCTGAAGCTTCCGATCCTCAAGCGCACCAAGACGGGGCCGTCCACCGATTCCACGGTGCTGGAGGAGTTGGCGGCGGCGGGGCACGAGCTTCCGCGCCTCCTCATGGACTACCGGCAACTGGAGAAGCTGCGGGGCACCTACGTGGACGCCCTCCCGGCGCTGGCGGACCCCAAGACGCGCCGCATCCACACCACCTTCAACCAGACCGTGGCCGCCACGGGCCGCCTCTCGTCCTCCGATCCCAACCTTCAGAACATCCCCGTGCGTACCGACGTTGGGCGCGAGATCCGCCGGGGGTTCGTCGCCGCGCCCGGCACGCTGCTGCTCACCGCCGACTACTCCCAGATCGAGCTGCGGGTTCTGGCCCACTACTCGGCAGACCCGGTCTTCGTGCGGGCGTTCCGCGAGGAGAAGGACATCCACCGTGAAACCGCGGCGGTGGTCTTCGACGTCGCCGTGGAGGACGTCTCGGGCCAGATGCGGGACCAGGCCAAGACGGTCAACTTCGCCACGATCTACGGGCAGGGACCCTTCTCGCTAGGCCGTCGCCTAGGCATCTCGATGGGCGAGGCGAAAGCGTTCATCGCCGCGTACTTCGAGCGCTTCGCCGGCGTGCGTCGCTACTTGGACGAGCAGGTGGAGCGGGCGAAGGAGACGGGGTACGTCGAGACGCTGATGGGGCGCAGGCGCAGGGTGCCCGAGCTGTGGGCCAGGTCGTGGAACGTCCGCCAGTTCGGCGAACGGGTCGCCTGCAACACGCCGATCCAGGGCACGGCGGCCGATCTCATCAAAGTCGCGATGATCCGGCTAGCGGGGATCCTGAAGAGCGATCCGGGGGCGCGGATGCTGCTCCAGGTCCATGACGAGCTGGTTCTCGAGGTCGCCGAGGATCGGGTGCCGGAGGTGGCCGCCACCGTGACGGAGGTGATGGAGTCGGCGATGCAGCTGGACGTGCCTCTCCGGGTGGACACGGGGTCGGGGAAGAGCTGGTACGACTGCAAGGGATGACGGGTCCTCGACCCGCCCGTCGCCGGTCCGTCAGGCACAAAATAAAATTGGTCCCATCCAGAAATGGAAACGCCCCATCCGGGAACCCATCTTCTTCCATGCAGCCCCTCGACTTCGGTCTGCCGGCGGCCAAACTCGCGACGCCGTCGGCCCCCGAAGCGCGGACGAAAACGGAGGAAGACCCGTGAGCCGTTCCGTCAACAAGATCATCCTCGTGGGCAACGTGGGGAACGACCCCGACGTGCGCATGACCAACTCCGGCGTGAAGGTCGCCCACCTTTCCCTTGCCACGAACTGGCGCACCGGCGGCGACCAACCGGAGGTGCGCACCGACTGGCACCGGGTGAACCTCTGGGGGCGCTTGGCCCAGGTGGCCGAGGACTACGTCTCGAAGGGAGACAAGCTCTTCATCGAGGGGTACCTGCAGTACGACTCCTACGAGCGGGACGGCGTGACGATCCCGACGGCCGAGATACGGGCCCGGGAGATGGTGATGCTGACCTCTCGCAGCGCCGAGACGGCCGTCTAGCCCGCCGGCAGGGCTCCGGGGTCGGAGGAGGCGCCGAACCGCAACCCGCCGCCGGCCTCGGAGCCGAACTGCGCAGGGGTCGTCAGTTGGCGATCAGCCGTCAGTTGGCGGTCCAGAAGCCGTATAGGGACTCGCCTTGGGGACTGTCGCGGAGCTTCTCGAACGCCCGGTTGCGGATCTGGCGGATCCGCTCCCTCGTCACGCCGAGGAGCTTGCCGATGTCCTCCAGAGTCCGCTCTTCGCCGTCGTCGAGGCCGTAGTAGAGGTAGAGGATCTTCCTCTCCCGCTCGGTCAGGTAGGCGTCGAACATCGACTCCAGATAGTTGCGGCGAACCCGGGCCTCCATGTCCTCCTCGATGTCCTCGGCGTCCGATCCGGCGAAGCGCTCGCCGAAGCTGGCGCTGTCCCGGTCGCCCCGGTCCAGAGGGGCGTCGAGGCTCAGCTCGGCGGCCGCCACCCGGCGGAGGGTGCGAACCGTCTCCACGGGCTCCCGCATCTCCCGGGCGAGCTCGTCGTCGGTCGGGGTGCGGCCCAGCTGCTGGTTAAGAGCGGTTGTGGCACGCGCCAGGCGAACCAAGTTCGAGTTCTGGTTGAGGGGGATCCGCACCGAGCGCGTCTGCTCGGCCAGCGCTTGGAGCACCGTCTGACGGATCCACCAGACGGCGTAGGAGATGAACTTCACGCCCTTGTCCGGATCGAACTTCTTGACGGCCTTCAGGAGCCCCTCGTTCCCGATGCAGACCAGCTCCGCCAGCCCCAGGCCTCGTCCCTGGTACTTCTTCACGTAGGATATGACGAAGCGGAGGTTGGCCGTGACGAGTCGTTCCGCCGCCTCCTTGTCCCCGGCTCGCGCTCTTCTCGCGAGGTCCTTTTCCTCCTCCGGGTCCGAGATCAGGGGGTAGCGCTCCACATCCTGGAGATACTGGTCGAAGGAATCGAGACCGCGCGAGTCTGCGAACAATGCCGTCCTCCTGCCGTAAATGAAAGCGTCGCGGCGTCGCCGGGGAAGCCGATCAGAGAGGGCTCCGCATCCCGCATGGCGCCGGGAAGCCGGGGAACGTCAACAGTTTATTCCCCGGGCATCCGAAAGTCAAATGTTTTTTTCGGGAGGCGGCGGGCTCCCCGAGGACGGCCAAGTTCGGCGGCTTCCGGGGCGGCAACCGGGGCGGCTTCGGGGTCAGCGACCGAGGCGGCCTCCGAAGATCGCGTCCGATGCGGCAACCAGCCGGCTACGCCGAGTCTGGCGGTCCCCGAAGCCGGCCAGCAAGCTTGCCGTCTGGGACACTCCCACATGGAAACGGATGTCGCGGAGCCCGCCGCCGCTCAGGGGCACGGCCACGTCCATGCCGTAGACGTTTCGGGTCCCCGGCGGAAAACCGAGCCTGATTCCCGCGCCCGCCGACGCGCGCAACCCCGAGTCCACGCCGAACGGCACGGCGCCCTTCCACCCGGCGCCCGCGTCCAGGAAGACGGCCAAGCCCAAGTCGAACACGTCCGCGAACGGTCCGTCCAAAGCGATCCGGTCCTCGAGGTTGAGCACGAGCCGCCGTCCGGCCGGGTACTGCTCCTGGTCGATTCCCCGCATCCCCCCGCCGGGGCTGCCCAACGTCAGCTGAAAGGGAAGCGATTGGTTCCATCCACCGGCCCCCGAGATGTTCGCGACCAGCGTGTGGCCCGGGCCTCCCGTGGGCTGCCAGTAGAAGTGGGCTTCCATCTCGCCAAGGATGTCCCGGAAGCCGGAGGGGGCGCCGTCTCCCACCAGCCGGGCGGCTTCGGCGGCGAACTCCGAGTTGAACACCCACGTATCCCCGGCGGCTCCGGCGAAGAACGAGAGCCGGCTGTGAAGCTCCCGATAAGCGTCGTCGAGCCCGCCGCCGCCGTCCCGATCCACTCCCGCCGTCTGGCCGTCTCGTAGAAACGGCTTGCCCAGCGTGGTC
Organism: Longimicrobiales bacterium; assembly: GCA_958296005.1. Taxonomy (GTDB): domain Bacteria; phylum Gemmatimonadota; class Gemmatimonadetes; order Longimicrobiales; family Gaopeijiaceae; genus CATQHQ01. Next base: position 1,013,866 of record CATQHQ010000001.1, on the reverse strand, counting down.
CCCACCGCCAGTAGCAGCTGGGTGCCGGTGCGAACGTCCTGCCTGCCCCGGACCGCGTCCAGCCCCCTGCGGGCCACGAAGCCCACCCTGCGCGTGCCCGCCATCAGGACGGCCCTGGTGCCGCGGCGGGGGACGACCTGGGGCCTCATGGCCTCGATCGTGGCCGAATCCGCCGGCGCGCGCACCCCAAAGTCGAGGTCGGGAACTACCTCCACCCCTCCGGGAAAGTCGGCGAACGACACCTCCCGCCACGACACGCCGGCCCCCAGGACCGTGAAGTCGCCGGGCTCGCCAAGCCGTGCCGCCAGCGTCACCGCCGCCCTGCGGGTCTTCATCGGCAAGCTCGCGTGGGTGAACGACGACCCTTCCGGCGCCGCGTAGGGGAAGAGGCTCTCCCGTTGCGAATAGGACTCGAGGAACGCGAAGCGCCCCACCTCGCCGACGAACGGGTAGGCCAGCGATTCCTCGAAGAAAGTGCCGGTGCGGGTTCGGCCGACGCTGAGCCGCCCGTCCATGCGGGTGCCCACCAAGCGCGGCGTTCGCACTTCGCCGCCCACGTCCCGCTGCTCGTCTTGCTCCCTCCAAAAGAACGAGAGGCGGGTTCCCGTTCCCCCGACGCTTTCCTCAGCAAGCTCGGCGCGGGAGAACCCGAAGCCGCCCCGCAGCTTGGGCAGCACGTTCATCTTCAGGGTCCACTCGTCCTGCGTCTCCACCACCACCGAGTCCCCTTCGGCCCGCGCCTCCGCTTCGACGATGAAGGGATAGGACCGCAGGATCCGCGCCGACTCCGAGATCAGGAACGGATCGCGGCAGTCGCCCGGCTTGAAGAGGAGCTCGCTGCGCACGAAGCCTTCCCGAGTCCGCTGGTGCAGTCGGTTCGCCACGGTGTGGACCAGCCGCCGCAGGCGTCCTTCGGGCGCGTCGCCGTCGGCATAGTAGATTGAGCGGTTGTCGACTACGACCTTTCGGATCGTGCCGTTCGGGCAGGTCTCCGACTGAGCGCCCAGGGGCGGCGGCGCGGCAACGGCCAGGAGCACCGCCAGGGCCGGCGCGCCGGCCGGGAAGCGCCGTGCGAGCGCTCGGGTCATGGAGTCGCGGGAAGTCGATGCACGCGGATGGACGCGGGGCAAGCGGTCGCCGGCTAGGGCCGTGCGCCGGCCGACGTTGGAATGAAAGCTATCTATAGGAAGACGAATTGACGGCTGTTCGGGGTTGCCGGTAGCATCACGCCTCCGTCTTCGAGAAGCGGCGGGGACCAGAAAGCCCAGGAGAGAGAAGAAGTTGCCGACACTAGAACGCGACGCGCTGGAGTATCACGCCGAAGGCCGGCCGGGGAAGATCGAGATCGTGCCCTCCAAGCCGGTCGCCACCCAGAGGGACCTCTCGCTGGCGTACACGCCCGGGGTCGCCGGACCCTGTCGGGAGATCCACCGGGACCCCGAGAAGGTCTTCCGCTACACCGCTCGAGGGAACTTGGTCGCGGTGGTGTCCAACGGGACCGCGGTGCTGGGGCTGGGAAACATCGGTCCCTTGGCGGCCAAGCCGGTGATGGAGGGGAAGGGCGTCCTCTTCAAGCGCTTCGCAGGGATCGACGTCTTCGACATCGAGATCGCCACCGAGGACCCGGATGAAATCGTCTCCTTCTGCCGCCTGCTGGAGCCCACGGTCGGAGGGATCAACCTCGAGGACATCCGGGCGCCCGAGTGCTTCTACGTCGAGGAGAAGCTGCGGGAGACCCTGGGCATCCCCGTCTTCCACGACGACCAGCACGGAACCGCCATCATCGCCGGGGCGGCGCTGGTCAACGCTCTGGAGCTCTCCGCCCGCGACCCGGGAAGCGTCCGAGTCGTCTTCAGCGGCGCGGGGGCTTCGGCCCTGGCCACCGCGGGGCACTTCCTGCGGCTGGGAGTGCGCGCCGAGAACCTGCTGGTGGTGGATCGGGCGGGGGTGATCTACCAGGGTCGAGAAGAGGGCATGAACCGCTACAAGGCGGCGTTCGCCACGTCCCGTCCCGAGCGGACCCTGGGCGAAGCGATGGAAGGCGCCGACGTCGTGGTCGGTCTCTCCGCGAAGGGGGTGATCACCAAGGAGATGGTCGCGTCGATGGGGCCGAACCCGATCATATTCGCGCTGGCCAACCCCGACCCCGAGATCACGCCGGAGGAAGTCGCCCAGGTCCGGGGCGACGCGATCATGGCCACGGGCCGTTCCGACTACCCGAACCAGGTCAACAACGTCCTGGGGTTCCCCTTCCTCTTTCGGGGCGCTCTGGACGTGCGTGCTCGGCGCATCGACGAGGGGATGATGCTGGCCGCCACCAAGGCCCTGGCGGAGCTGGCCCGCGACGACGTGCCCGAGTCGGTGGCCCGCGCCTACGGAAAGGACGAGTTCGCCTTTGGGCGGGGCTACCTCATCCCCAAGCCGTTCGACCCCCGCATCCTCCTTCACGTGGCGCCGGCGGTAGCGGAAGCGGCGGCGGAGTCGGGGACGGCTCGGAAGCACCTGGACCCGAACGAATACAGGGCTCGGCTGGAGGCCAGCCTGGGACCCGGGCGGGAAGTCATGCGGCGGATCCGCTCCCGCGCTCGAAAGAACCCTGCGCGGGTCGTGCTGGCCGACGGCTACAACGAGCGCGTGCTGCGCGCGGCGGCCCAGATCGTGGAGGAGGGAATCGCCCAGGTCGTGCTCATCGGCAAGCCGGAGAAGGTGCAGCGCATGGGGGCCGAACTGGGACTGGACCTTGGCGACGTGGAGTGCGTCCACCCTGCGGCGGAGGAGGAGAGGCGCTACGCCTACGCCGACGACTTCTGCCGGCGTCGAGAGCGGAAGGGACTGACCCTGGCCCACGCCCGCGCCCGAGCGTACGAGCCGGTCTACTTCGCGGCGATGATGGTGCGCGCCGGCCACGCCGACGCCCTAGTGGCCGGGATCGATTCCAACTACCCGGAGATCCTCCGGCCCGCCCTGGAGGTCGTGGGGACTGCGCCCTCGGTGCGGCGGGCGTCGGGACTCCACATCATCGCCTTCCGGGATCGGGACCCACTCTTCTTCGCCGACACCACCGTCAACATCGACCCCGACGCCGACACGCTGGCGGAAGTCGCCGTGTCGGCGGCCGGGTTCGTTCGCGACCAGGGGATCGAGCCCAGGATCGCCATGCTGTCGTTCTCCAACTTCGGCTCCGTCCGCCATCCCCAGGCCGAAAAGGTCCGGCAGGCGGTGGAGCGGATCCGCGAGATGGCGCCGGGCTTGGCCGTAGACGGCGAGATGCAGGCCGACGTCGCCGTCAGCGAGCACATGATGTCGAAGACCTACCCCTTCTGCGACCTGCCGGGACCCGCCAACGTGCTCGTCTTTCCAACCCTGAGCGCGGCCAACGCGTCCTACAAGCTGCTGAGCCACCTGGGGGCCGCGGAGGTGATCGGACCGATCCTGCTGGGGATGGACAAGCCGGTCCACGTGCTGCAACGGGGAAGCTCGGTGCTGGAGGTCGTCCACCTGATCGCGATCGCGTCGGTAGACGCTCGGACCCGTCGGAATCAGATTTAGGGATTCCCCACTAGTCTGCCAGGAGAACCTAGACTCCGATGACCGTGGTTACCGACATCCTCCCGCCGCACGCCGCGAGTAGGCTGGGAGCTCATGGGCTCGCCCCGCGGCGACGGGTCCGCTGGAACCGAAGCGCGGCAACGCTCTACGAGGCCACGTTGCGCTTGGGGACGGGGAGGATCGCCCAGGGCGGCGGCTTGGCCACCGTCACATCGCCCCACACGGGACGCTCGCCCAACGACCGCTTCATTGCGCGCGAAGCCGAGACCTTCGAGCAGATCGACTGGGGAGAGATCAACGTTCCGCTCTCTCGGGAGCGCTACGCCCGCCTCAAGGCCGACCTGATCGACCACCTGAACGGGGAGGAGCTCTGGGTGCGGGACGCCCGGGCCGGCGCCGACGAGCGCTACGGGATCGGGGTGAGGGTGATCTCGGAGAGCCCTTGGCACGACCTCTTCGCCCGCAACATGTTCCTGCCCTTGTCGGAGGAGGAACAGGCCCGCTTCGTCCCCGGCTTCACGGTCTACCACGCCCCTTCCTTCCAGGCCGACCCCGGACGCCACGGCACCCATTCCAGCGTCGTCGTGGCGGTCAGCTTCGCGGATCGGTCGGTGCTGGTCGCGGGCACCGCCTACGCCGGCGAGATCAAGAAGTCGATCTTCTCCGTCCTCAACTTCCTGCTGCCGGAGCAGGGCGTGCTCCCGATGCACTGCTCGGCCAACATCGGCGAGGCCGGCGACACGGCTCTCTTCTTCGGCCTTTCGGGCACAGGGAAGACCACGCTGTCCGCGGACCCGTCGCGACGGCTGATCGGCGACGACGAGCACGGATGGAGCGACGACGGCGTCTTCAACTTCGAGGGCGGCTGCTACGCCAAGACGATCCGCCTCTCCGCGGTCGGCGAACCCGACATCTACCAAGCCACCCGCCGTTTCGGGACGATTCTGGAGAACGTGGTCCTGGACGATCGGACCCGGGAGATCGACTACGACTCGGCGCTCCTCACCGAGAACACGCGCGCGTCCTACCCGATCGGCTGCATCCCGAGGGCTGTGGCGTCGGGCCGTGGAGGACATCCGGAGAACGTGGTGTTCCTCACGGCCGACGCCTTCGGAGTGCTGCCCCCAGTGGCGCGTCTCACGCCGGAGCAGGCGATGTACCACTTCCTGTCGGGCTACACGGCCAAGGTCGCGGGCACCGAACGGGGCGTGACCGAGCCCAAGGCGACGTTCAGCGCCTGCTTTGGGGCGCCGTTCCTGCCGCGTCGTCCCACGGTCTACGCCGGCCTGCTGGGCGCGAGGCTTCAGGCCCACGGCGCCCGGGCATGGCTGGTCAACACAGGGTGGACCGGGGGTCGCTACGGGACCGGCTCGCGGATGGAGCTGGGCCATACCCGTGCCATGGTGGCGGCGGCGCTCGAGGGCGCGTTGGACGACGTGCCGCTCGCAACCGACCCGGCGTTCGGACTGCGCATCCCGGTGCGGGCGCCGGGCGTGCCGGACGACGTGCTGGTGCCCCGGCGCACCTGGACCGACGCGGCCGCGTACGACACCGCGGCGGCGGAGTTGGCCGCCGGGTTCAAGCGCAACTTCGAGCGGTTTGCAGGCGGCGTGAGCGACGCCGTTCGGGCGGCGGGTCCCGCGTAGGGGGCGCGGCGATGGGCCTTCGGCGCTACCGGCGCGTGGGCCGTCGGGCAGCGCGTCCGGCGTGGGCTTGGGCCCTTGGGGCGTTGGTCGCCGTGGCCGCGTGCGAAGAAGCCGAGCAGCTTCGGGACCGGTTTCGGGAGATGACGCCCTACGAGGCGTACCAGGCGTCGTTGGTGGACGCCGGGCTCGCCGAGACCGCGCTGGCCAGGGAGTGGACGTGGGCGGGGCGGGAGGCGCTGGAGAACTCGGCGCCGGTGACCCTGCCCTTTCAGGAAGAAGGGTTCGTCACCCCGGAGTCGCCGTCGGCGGCGGCGTACCGGGTCGCCCTTCCCCGAGGACGCAAGCTGGTGGCCGAGGTGTCGATCGACTCTCCCGAAGGCACCCGACTTTTCGTGGACGTGTTCCGGGCGCCCGACGACGAGCGCGATCCCTTCCGACCGATCTTCTCGTCGGACTCGGCTTCGCTGGCGTTCGTCTACGAGCCTTGGCGGGGCGGCGACTTCGTCCTGCGCGTTCAGCCCGAGCTGCTGCGGGGCGGGCGCTACCGCGTCGCTTTGCGTCAGGAGGCCCAGCTGGGCTTTCCCGTGCAGGGGGGTGGCATGACCGACATCGGCAGCCGCTTCGGCGCGGCTCGGGACGGGGGACGGCGCAGTCACGCGGGCGTAGACATCTTCGCCGCCCGGGGCACGCCGGTGGTGGCGGCGTCGGGCGGACGGGTGAACCGCGTGTCCGTGACACGCTTGGGCGGCAAGGTCGTCTGGGTCCGGGACCCGGTGCGCAACGCCAGCGTCTACTACGCCCATCTGGACAGTCAGTACGTCCGGGGCGGCGAGCAGGTCCAGCCGGGCGACACCGTCGGGTTCGTGGGGAACACGGGCAATGCGCGCACCACGCCGCCGCACCTGCACTTCGGCGTGTACCGGCGCGGGGAGGGAGCGGTGGACCCCTTCCCGTTTCTCGATCCGCCCCGAGGCGCGCTTCCCGAGCAGGAGGCCGACCTCGCGCTGCTGGGCGGTCGGGTCCGCCCGCGGTCGGAGGAGGCGCGGCTGCACGCCGGGCCCGGAACCGGGGCCGAGGTGCTCGCCGAGCTGGACGACGGCGCGGCGATGCGGGTCGTGGGCGCGGCCGGATCGTGGTACCGCGTGCGGCTGGCCGGGGGGCGGGAGGGCTACTTGGCCGCGCGACTTGCGGTGGAGGCAGCCGGGGAGCTGCTGGCCGGCGGCGAGCGAGCTGACGGCAGCGAATCGGCCAAGGACCGGTCCGGACGGGCCTCCGGTTGAGCAGCGGCAGCCGCTTGATCGCCCCGTTCGGAGGCGAGCTTCTGGAGCTGCACGCTGCCGAGGACCGGCGTCGGGAGTTGCTGACGGGGTCGCGGGACTGGCAGTCGTGGACCCTCGACTCACGCCAGTCGTGCGACTTGGAGCTGCTCATGAACGGCGGCTTCTCGCCGCTGCGGGGCTTCATGACGCGAGCCGACTACGACGCCGTCGTGTCGAGGATGCGGCTGGCGGACGGCACCCTGTGGCCGATTCCGATCACGCTGGACGTGAGCCGGGAGACTGCCGAGAAGCTGGCAGTGGGCGAGATGCTGGCCCTCCGCGACGGACAGGGAAACCTCCTGGCGGCGCTACGGGTCGACGACCTCTGGGCGCCGGACCGGGAGGAGGAGGCCGCCGCCGTCTACGCCAGTCGCTCCGGGGGGCCGGGGGCGAAGCTGGACGAGCACCCCGGCGTCGAAAGGCTCCACCGCCGGAGTGGACCCGTGTGCGTCGGCGGTCCCGTGGAGGGGATTCGCCGGCCTGTCCACTACGACTATCCGATGCTGCGCCGCACGCCCGCCGAGCTTCGCGGCGCCTTCGCCACTATGGGCTGGCGTCGCGTGGTGGCGTTTCAGACCCGCAACCCCATCCATCGGGCTCACCGGGAGCTCACGATCCGGGCGGTCAAGGAAGCGCAGGCGAGCCTGCTGGTCCATCCCGTGGTGGGCGACAGCCGTCCGGGCGACCTGGACCACTACACCCGCGTGCGTTGCTACCAAGCCGTCATGCCCACGTACCCGCCGAACATGGCGATGCTGTCCCTCCTGCCCTTGGCGATGCGGATGGCGGGTCCCCGGGAAGCCCTCTGGCACGCGCTGATCCGACGGAACTACGGGTGCACGCACCTGATCGTGGGTCGCGACCACGCGGGGCCCGGCACGGATTCGGCGGGGGTCCCCTTCTATGACGCGACCGAGGCGCACGCGCTGCTGCAGGAGCACGAGGCCGAGACCGGCGTCGGCGTCGTGGCCTTCGAGGAGATGGTGTACGTCCCGGAGACGGGCGTGATCTGCTCCGTCGGCGAGGTGCCGCCGGGCACCCGGCCCAGACGGCTGTCGGGCAGCGAGCTGCGCCGGCGACTGAGCCGGGACCTGAGGCTGCCGTCCTGGTTCACCTTCCCCGACGTGGAGAGGGAGCTGCGCCGGGCCGCGCCCCCACGTCGAAAGCGAGGGTTGGTGGTGTTCTTCACCGGGCTGTCGGGCGCAGGCAAGAGCACGATCGCCGGGGCCTTGATGGTGAAGCTCCGCGAGATGGGCGGGCGGGCCGTCACGCTGTTGGACGGCGACATCGTGCGCCAGCACCTCTCCAGCGAACTCGGGTTCTCGAAGGAACACCGGGACATCAACATCCGGCGGATCGGCTTCGTGGCTTCCGAGATCGCAAAGAACGGGGGAATCGCCCTGTGCGCTCCGATCGCGCCCTACGAGGTCGTGCGCGAGGACGTCCGCCACATGGTGGAGCCTGGCGGTGGGTTCGTGCTGGTCCACGTCGCAACGCCGCTGACGACATGCGAAGCGCGGGACCCGAAGGGGCTCTACGCAAAGGCGCGGGCAGGGCTGGTGAAGCAGTTCACCGGCGTGTCCGACGTGTACGAAGAGCCCCGGGCCGCCGACATCGTGATCGACACCACCGAGATCTCGCCGGAGGAAGCGGCGCATCGGGTAGTGCTTCATCTGGAGCGGGACGGCTACATCGCCGGGAAGGAGTAAGGGCGGACTCGGTCGTCAGCGCCCCGACCACCGGACCCGCATCCGGACGGCGAAGTTGTGCCGACTTCGCCCGGTGAACGCGAAGTTGACGACGCGCTCGTAGGCGAGACGAACCGCCACGGCGACCCCGGCCTGCTCCGGCGCTCGGGTCCAGTCCACCGTCACTCGGCGCCGGATCTCGCTGGGGCGCTCGCTGGTCTTGGTCCACACCCACGGTCGCGTGTCGCCGTCGAAGGCGCCTGCCAGCACCCATTCGTCGGCGGAGTAGCGCTCCTGGGCTGCGGACGCCTCCACCCTCCACTCCGTCGCCGTCCACGTCACGCCGGCGGAGACGCTTCGGGCGTTGGGTCCCAGAGGATCGCCGAGGACGCGCCCGTCCAAGGTCAGCCCCGAGGTGTACTGGTGATGGGTGTGAGGGAGGGGTCCCGCGCTCTTCGCGTCCGCCCACACGTCCAAGCGTTCGTCGCTCCCGAGCCCGTAGGTGCGGGCGCCGAACGCCCAGATCACGTCCTGCCAGAACGCCCGGCGCGCTTGCTGCCCGTTCGCCCGAAGGTCGGTGGCGATGAAGTTGCCGAAGAAGTGGGTGCGGATCGACGGGACGGTGACGTGAAGGTCGCCCCCGCCAGCCTTGTCGGAGAGCTCGATCACGCCTCCCAGAAAGGGGAAGAGGACGTCCACGGCGCGCTCGCGGAACGTCCCGGCAGGGGCACCGTCGCCGCCCTGCAGGTTCACGTAGACGAGGGCGAGCTCGGTGTACGCCCACGGACGGTTGCTGAGCCGAAACGCCGACAGCCAGCTGCCCGGCACGTCGCGGTTGGTCCCCATCTGGGCCAGCATCGCCGACGCCCGCCACCGGCCCCACCCGCGGAACGGTCCCGGCAGTCGAACCGGTCGCTCCGTCGTCAGGCGGACCATGTCGAAGCCCCGAGCGTTGTTGGAGAGCAGCGGCCCTCCGTCCCGTCCGTAGCCCACGGTCATCGGGTTGCGGCCGGCCGCCAGCGCAAGCGGACCCATCAGGAGTCTGGCGTAGGCGGAGTGGATCGTTGCGGAGAAGGAGGCGGCTTCGGCTCCTCGGGGCGCGTAGAGCCAAACGCGGGGTCGAACGGAGGCGGCGAGCCGATCGGTTCCGGCGTCGGCCGCAAACTCGGCGGCGACGGTCCAGCCGTCGGCGATCGTCCGGCCCTGGTTGCGTTGCAGGAGGGGGTTCAGGCGTCCGTCGATCCCGCCCGCCGCGCCGGGACCGAGGGGCCGGTAGGGCGAGTCGGCGAACCAGAGGTCGGCTTGGGCGTCGCGAAGCGCGACCGGCTCGCTCGCGGCAGCAGGTGGCGCGAAGCGGCGGAGCAGGCGCGCCAGGGCTTCCTTGACGCGAGGCGACAAGGTCTCGGCGCCCTGGGAGGCGGACCGCGCCGACGCCTCGGCCGCCCAACGCGCGAAGGCGGCGCGGGAGTGCGGGCCTTCCCCGGCGGCAAGGGTCCCGATCAGCTCTGCCGCGGCCAGCAGCTCGAGGTCGGCGTAGGCAGGATCCGGGCTGGGCACGTAGGCGGTGGCTTGGGCGCGGACGTCGTGGGGGAACGCCACGGACACGGCCACCGCGGCGACCCCTAGCGACGCCACCGCCACTCGATAGCTCCCGTTCATCCTCGCAACTTGGTCCGGTGCGCCTTCCCGGCAACATCAGCCGGACTTGCCCACGTGGGCTCGTCTAGGCACGTTCGCCGGTCATCTCCCCTTCCCCGGAGCACAGCCGAACACATGGTTCAGACCAAGCCGGGCCAAGCCGCAAGCAGCCAAGTCACCCCCAACTTCGTGAACGGCGAGTGGTCCGTCCCCCGATCGGACGCCCGCCTCGCCGTTTCCGACCCCGCCACCGGCGAGACCCTGGGGGCCGTGCCCGTCTCCGAGGCCGCCGACATGGACGCGGCGGTCGCCGCCGCCAAAGCTGCATTCCCCGAGTGGCGGCGCACGCCGGTGGTGGAGCGGGCCCGGGTCTTCTTCCGCCTGAAGGCGCTGATCGACGAGCACCACGACGAGCTGGCTCGGGCGCTGGTCCGGGAGCACGGCAAGAACTTGGACGAGGCCTGGGGCGAGGTGCAGCGCGGGATCGAGAATGTGGAACACGCCGCCGGTATGCCCGCCCTCATGATGGGCGACACGCTGGAGGACGTGGCCCGGGGCGTGGACTGCGAGGCGGTGCGTCAGCCGGTCGGCGTCTTTGCCGTGATCACGCCCTACAACTTCCCCATGATGGTGCCCCTCTGGTTCTGGCCCTACGCCGTGGCGGCGGGCAACACCGTCGTCCTCAAGCCCAGCGAGCAGGACCCCCTCACCCACCACCGGGTGGTGGAGCTGGCGGTGCAGGCGGGCCTTCCGCCCGGCGTGCTGAACGTGGTGCACGGTCGGGGAGAGGCGGCCCAGGCGCTGGTGGCGCACCCCGACGTTGCCGGGGTGTCGTTCGTGGGCTCCAGCGAGGTCGCCGCCGCGATCTACCGGGCGGCGGGCGCAGCGGGCAAGCGGGCGCAGGCGCTGGGCGGCGCCAAGAACCACATGATCGTCCTGCCCGACGCCGATCCGGACATGGTGGCTTCCGCCGTGGTGGAGTCGATATTCGGGTGCGCCGGACAGCGCTGCCTGGCAGGCTCGGTGGTGGTGGGCGTCGGTGAGTCCTACGAGCCGGTGCGGGAGCGCATCCTGGACGGCGCCGCCTCCCTGAAGGTGGGGTGCGGGATGGACGACGGGGTCGACATGGGGCCGGTGATCTCCGACGCGCACAGGAACCGGGTCGCCGGCTTCATCGCCCAGGGAGAACGCGACGGCGCCCGCCTCCTCCTCGACGGCCGGGGGACGACCGTCGCCGGCTACCCTGGGGGCCATTGGCTGGGACCGACCGTCTTCGAGAACGTCTCCCCCGACACCCCCATCGGTCGCGACGAAGTGTTCGGCCCGGTCGCGGGACTGGCGCGGGCAGACTCCCTGGAAGCCGCCCTGGAACTCGTGGGCCGGAACCCCTACGGCAACGCGGCGTCGATCTTCACCCAGTCCGGCCGGGCCGCCCGGGAGTTCCGCTACCAAGCCGGCATCTCGATGCTGGGGGTGAACATCGGCGTGGCGGCGCCGATGGCCTTCTTCCCCTTCGGCGGCGCCCGCGCCTCCTTCTACGGCGACCTGAAGGCCCAAGGCAAGGACTCGGTAGCGTTCTACACCGACCAGCGCGTGGTGATCTCACGGTGGTGAGCTCGCCGGCAGTAGCGAGCCAGCCGAACACGGCGAGCCAGCCGAACGCAGGCACCTGGCCGGCGGCAGGAGCCGATCGTTCCCCGGCCGTCGGCGGCGCACGCAGCGCCGCGCTCCTCGCCCGTCAGCGGGAGTCGCTCTTCGATTGCGTGGCGCCCCTCTACGCCGAGCCCGTGGCGATCGCCGAAGGCTCGGGGTGCTGGGTGAAGGACCACGACGGCCGCGAGTACCTGGACGCCTTCGCCGGGATCCTCACCACCTCCTTGGGGCACTGCCACCCGGAGATCACGGCGGCGGTGCAGGAGCAGGCCGCCCGTCTCGGCCACGTGTCGCCCCTGTACGTGAACGAGCCCCAGGTCGAGGCGGCGGAGCGGCTGGCGGGGATCGCTCCCGGCGACCTGAGCCGCACCTTCTTCCTCAACAGCGGCACCGAAGCGATCGAGACCGCCCTGACTGCGGCGCGCCTCCACACCGGGCGCACCGAGGTCGTGGCCCTGCGCCACGCCTACCACGGGCGCACCAGCATGGCCGCAGCCGTCACCGCTCACGCGCCGTGGCGGGTCTTGCCCAGTACGGTCACGGGGATTACCCACGCCCTCTCGCCTTACCCGTACCGCGCCCCCTTCGGCGCCCGCACCGACGAGGAGCTGTCGGAGATCTACGCCCGGGACCTGGCGGAGGTGATCGAGACCACCACCAACGGCCGGCCCGCCGCCCTCATCGCCGAGACGATCCAGGGCGTGGGCGGCTACATCGTGCCGCCCCGAGGCTACTTCCAGCGCATGGCCGAAGTCGTCCGCTCCTACGGCGGCGTCTTCATCAGCGACGAGGTCCAATCCGGCTTTGGGCGCACCGGCGGCGAGTGGTTCGGGATCGAGCACTGGGACGTGGTCCCGGAGATCATCGTCACGGCCAAGGGGCTGGGCGCCGGAATGCCCGCCGGGGCGGTCACGGCCACGCCGGAGGTCGCCGCCAGCTGGCGAGGCAAGACCCTCTCCACCTTCGGCGGCAACCCGGTCTGCATGGCGGCCGTGGCGACGGCGATCCGGGTGATGGAGGAAGAGCGCGTCCCCTCCCGGGCCTCGGCACAGGGCGGGCGGCTGCGGGCGGGACTGGACGCGTTGGCGGAACGGTACTCGTGGATCGGCGAAGCGCGCGGCATGGGGCTCATGCAGGCCCTGGAACTGGTGCACGACCCCCACGTCAAGACCCCCGCTCCCGAACTGGGCGTCGCCTTGCTGAACGCCGCTAGGGAGAACGGACTGCTGATCGGACTCGGCGGGCTCCACGGCCACGTGATCCGCCTGGGCCCCTCGCTCCTGATCTCCCCGGACGAAGTCGACGAAGCCCTCCGCCGGCTGTCGGCCGCCTGCGCCGCCGTGGACGACTCCCGATGATCGCCGGCCTCCCTGTCGGGACCTGGCTCCTGATCGTCGCGGCCACCGTGCCGGCGGTGGTCATGGCGGCAGCGGCGTACCGAGCCCACGGCCGCAGCGCCCCGTCCAGCGGTTCAAACGCGCCCGACCCAAAGGCCGCCGCCAAGCCGCATGATTGATTCCGGCAACGCCGCGATCGTCTCGGTCCTCGCCGGGTACGTCCTGGTGCTCGTGGGGATCGGGTGGTGGACCAGCCGCGAGAGCAGCTCCGTGTCCGGCTTCTACCTGGCCGGCAAGAAGCTCCCGTCGTGGGTGATCGCGTTCTCCGCCAACACGACCGGCGAGAGCGCGTGGCTCCTGCTGGGCCTGACCGGCATGGGCTACCTGGTCGGCTTCCACGCCATGTGGGTCGTGCTCGGGGAGGTGCTCGGGGTGGCGCTGGCGTGGACGGTGGTCGCCCGCCCCTTCAAGGAGTTCACCGACCGGTACGACGCCATCACCGTTCCCGACTACCTGGCCGACCGCTTCAAGGACCGGGGCCACGCTCTCCGCATCGTGAGCGCCGTCATCATCTTCACGATGGTGGTGGCCTACACGGCGGCACAGCTCGTCATGTCGGGGAAGGCGTTCTCGTCGTTCATCGGAACCAGCTACCTGACCGGCGTCCTGATCGGCGCGGCCGTCATCCTCGTCTACACCAGCGTCGGGGGCTTCAAGGCCGTCGCGTACAGCGACCTGGTCCAGGGCGTACTCATGTTCCTCTGCCTGCTGCTGCTGCCCATCGCCGGGATCTGGCACGCCGGAGGATGGAGCGCCCTCATGGCCGGCATCGGCCAGGCGGACCCGGCCCTGCTGCAGCCCATGGGCGCCCACGGCTTCAGCTTGGCCGGCGTGGTCAGCGCCGTGAGCTTCGCGGGGATCGGGCTGGCGTTCCTGGGCGCTCCTCAGCTCCTGACCCGCTTCATGTCGGCCCGCGACCGACGGCAGATCCCCCGGGGCGGGGTGATCGCGGTGGCGTGCATCGTGGTCTTCGACGTGGGCGCCGTGCTCGCCGGCATCGCGGGACGCTATCTCTTCCCTGGGCTGGCCGACCCCGAGACCGTGTTCCCGGTCATGGCCACGGAGCTCTTCCCGGCGGTGGTGGCCGGGCTGGCCCTGGTGGTCGTCATCGCCGCGATCATGTCGACCGTGGACTCGCTGCTGATCCTGGCCTCGTCGGCGGTGATCCGGGACGTCGTTCAGAAGATCCTTCGCCCGGACCTGCCGGACCGGGGACTGTCGGTGGCGGGACGGATTCTGACGGCCGTCATCGGACTGGGCGGACTCGCCTTCGCCCTGCCGGGGGAGAACCAGGTGATCTTCTGGTTCGTGCTCTTCGCATGGTCCGGGCTGGCGTCGGCGTTCACGCCGGTCGTCCTCTGCTCCCTCTTCTGGCGACGAACCACCAGAGCCGGGGCGATCGCGGGGATGGTCGCGGGCTTCGTCTCGGCGATTGCGTGGGCCCTCGTCTTCAAGGAGCGCTTCCTGGACCTGTACGAGATGATCCCGGGCTTCGCAGCGGGCTTCGCGGTTACGATCGCGGTGAGCCTCCTCACCGAACCGCCTCCGGGGGCAGGCGAGGAGATCGACGACGTAAGGCGCGTGGTCGGCGGACCCTTTACCGCAGGAGAAGGATCATGAGCGCACGGGCGAGAGGAATGACGCGAGGCCGCTTCCTGGGAGCAGCGGCGAGCGCCGGAGCAGGACTGGCGACTGGCTGCGGGCGGCCGGGGGAACGCGGAAGCGGACCAGCGGACGGCGGGCTCGGCACCGGCGCGGGCACGGCGCCCGACCTCATCGTCCACGGCGGGACAATCCACACCATGGACGACGCCAACCCCCGGGCCGAATCCCTGGCAGTCAAGGACGGCCGCTTCGTGGCGGTGGGCTCCCGGGCCGACGTGGAGAACCTCCGGGGGACGGCGACCGAGGTGATCGACCACGGCGACGCGGTGATCGTCCCAGGCTTCATCGACGCCCACACGCACCCGGCGGCGGCGGGCGTGCGGGAGCTGAAGGACGTGAACGTGGACGTCCGCAGCATCGCCGAGATCACCGATCGGATGGCGACCAGGGCTCGCGAGACTCCGGCCGGCGAGTGGGTGGTGGGCTTCAAGTACGACGACACGAAGCTGGCCGAGGGCCGGCCTCTGAACCGGCTCGACCTGGACGAAGCGGTTCCGAACCACCCGGCGGTGGTGGGGCACCGAGGCGGACACACCAGCGTCTACAACTCCCGCGCCTTTGCGCTGGCGGGCGTGGACGCCGACACCCCGGACCCGCCGGGCGGCAAGTTCTACCGCGCCGAGGGCGCACTGACCGGACTGGTCGCGGAGCGCGCGAACTACGTCTTCCGTTCGCTGATCCCCAGTACCCACACCGACGACGACCGGCAGGCCGGGGTGGCCCTGATCACCCGACTCATGGCCCAGGCCGGACTGACCTCGTTCCACGATGCCGGCACCTCCGCCGCCAGCGTGGCCGCCTACCAGGCCGCCTACCGCGCCGGCGATCTGCGCTGCCGCGTCTACATGCTCATGCGAGGCCCCTACGAGGACCTCCGAGAGGCAGGGGTCGCCACGGGCTTCGGCGACGAGTGGCTGCGCGTGGGCCCGGTCAAGTACGGCGCCGACGGCTCGGCCTCCGAGCGCACGATGCGCATGAGCACGCCCTACGTGGGCCGTCCCGACGACTACGGGATCCTCACCATGAGCCAGGAGGAGATCCACGAGGTGGTGGAGCGCGCCCACCGCTCGAACTGGCAGGTCGGCATCCACGCCAACGGCGACATCGCCATCGACATGGTCCTCAACGCCTACGAGCGCGTCCAGGAGCGCTGGCCCCGCCCGGACCCGCGCCACAGGATCGAGCACTGCTCGCTGGTCAACCCGGAGCTGCTCCGGCGGATCAAGGCCGCAGGCGTCGTGCCCACGCCCTTCTACACCTACGTCCACTACCACGGCAACAAGTGGGTGGAGTACGGGCCCGAGAAGATGGAGTGGATGTTCGCCCACAGGTCGTTCCTGGACCACGGAATCCCCGTTGCGCCGGCGTCGGACTACACGCCGGGTCCCTACGAGCCCCTCATGGCGATCCAGAGCATGGCGACGCGCACCGACTTCGACGGTCGGACGTGGGGCGCAAACCAGCGGATCAGCGTGGCGGAAGCGCTGCGCGTCTGCACGATGGGCGGGGCGTACGCCTCCTTCGAAGAGGACGTCAAGGGTTCGGTCGCCGTCGGCAAGCTGGCCGACTTCGTGGTGCTGGCCGCCGATCCCCACGACGTCGATCCCGGCGCCATCAAGGAGATTCCGGTCGTGAGAACCGTGGCCGGCGGAGCAACCACCCACGAGGCTTGAGCACGCAACGGCTCGTGCTTGCGCACCTGTGACCCCTGCGGCACGATGCCGCATGAAGAACGACTTCCACCCCTGCACCTTCGCGGCATTGTCGGTGTGGATGCGCTTGCTGTGGGAGAACGGCGGCATCCCGCCCCGGTATTGGCGAAAGTTCGCCGGCATCTTCGCGACGTCCGCCGCCCTGCCCTACGGCGTCGGCGTGCACCGTTGCCTGGGCGGAGGGCTTCGCCGTGACCGCAGCGCCCACGCAGAATCCACCAAGTAGAGAACCCATGAAGACCAACGTCGATCTCGCCCCCCGCAAGTCGCCCAGGCCCCAGACGTCCGCCGGCTCGTCCGGGCTGGTCGTCAATCGCGTTCGCGTCGCCCTCGCCGCCCTGGGCGTCCTCCTGACTAGCGCCGTCGCGGAGTTGGCCGCCCAGCAGGACCGTGCCGGCCGGGAAGGAGCAGACGCCGACGGCCACGTGGCGGTCCCGGGTCTGGACGAGCCCGTGGAGATCATCCGCGATCGCTGGGGGATCAACCACATCTACGCCGAGACCGAACGCGACCTCTTCTTCGCTCAGGGCTACGCGGCGGCGCGGGACCGCCTCTTCCAGTTCGAGGTGTGGCGGGCGCAGGCGACGGGAACCGCCGCCGAACTGCTGGGGCCGTCGGAGATCGAGCGCGACGTGGGGTTTCGCCTATTCAAGTACCGGGGCGACATGACCCAGGAGATGAACCACTATCACGACCGGGGCGCCGAGATCATTCAGGCCTACGTGGACGGCGTGAACGCTTGGATCGCGCGGACCGAGGCCGATCCGTCGCTGCTGCCCGTCGAGTTCGAGCTGCTGGGGATCCGGCCCAAGCGCTGGACCCCGGAGGTGGTGATCTCTCGTCACCAGGGACTGCTGGGGAACATCGGCGCGGAGCTGAACTACGGCCGGGCCGTGGCCGTCGCAGGCGGCGAAGCGGTGAAGCGGATGGCCAACTTCCACCCCGGCGAGCCGGAGATCGACCTGGATCCGGCGATCGACGGCAGCCTGCTGCAGGCGGACATCCTCCGGCTCTACAACGCCTTCAGGAGACCGATCCGCTTCCGCCCCGAGCACTTGGCGCCGGAGCATCGCGGCAGCGGCCCGGCCCGGTCGTTGCTGGACGGCGGCGGCCCCGGAACGCCCGCCGACGCCCCCTTGTGGCCGGACGCGGACCTCGAGAGCACGGGGTCCAACAACTGGGTGGTAAGCGGGCACCTGACCGAGAGCGGCTTTCCGATGATGGCCAACGATCCGCACCGGGCTCAGTCGGCGCCCTCGTTGCGGTACTGGGTGCACTTGGTTGGACCGGGCTGGAACGTGATCGGAGGCGGGGAGCCGGAGATCCCCGGTGTGAGCATCGGCCACAACGGCTACGGGGCGTGGGGCCTGACGGTCTTCAGGACGGACGGCGAGGACCTCTACGTGTACCGCACCGATCCCGCCGATCCCAACCGCTACCGCTACCGCGACGCATGGGAAGAGATGACCGTGATCAGCGAAGAGATCCCCGTGAAGGGCCAAGCGCCGCACCGGGTGGAGCTCAAGTACACGCGCCACGGTCCAGTGGTCTACGAAGACCCGGAGAATCAAGTGGCATACGCGGTAAGGGCTGCGTGGCTGGAGCCCGGCGGCGCTCCGTACTTGGCCAGCCTGCGCATGAATCAAGCCAAGACGTGGGAAGAGTTCGTCGAAGCGTGCAACTACTCCAACATCCCCGGCGAGAACATGGTCTGGGCCGACCGCGAGGGGAACATCGGCTGGCAGGCCGTGGGGATCGCGCCCGTGCGTCGGAACTGGTCAGGCTTGGTGCCCGTTCCCGGCGACGGCCGCTACGAATGGGACGGCTACCTGCCGATTCGGGCCAAGCCCAGCGTTCTGAACCCGGGCGAAGGCTTCTTCGCCACCGCGAACAACCACCTGACGCCGGCCGACTACCCGCACCGGGACGCGATCGGCTGGGAGTGGTCCGACCCCTTCCGCTGGGCGCGAGCTTCCGAAGTTCTGGGCGGGGGACGCCGTCACACGGTCGGGGACATGGCGGCGTTGCAAACCGACTACCTTTCGCTGCCGGCCCGCGCGCTGTCGCCGATGCTCCGCCACGTGTCGTCGGACATGCCCGCTGCCGAAGAGGCTCGCCGGCTGCTGCTGGAGTGGGACTTCGTCCTCTCGCCCGAGTCGGTCGCGGCAGGGATCTACGTGGCGTTCGAGCGGCGGGTGCGTAGCAACGTGTACGAAGCGGTTGCGCCGGAAGGCGACGTTCGCCGCTTACTGCGGGGAATGGCCATGACCAAGGTCCTGGCCCACTTGGAGGGACCGGGCGGCGAGTTCGGCCCGGATCCCGTCGCCGGGCGGGACGCCTTGCTCGCACGAAGCCTTGAGGAAGCCGTCGCGGAGCTGGAGGCCAAACTGGGACCGGAGCTGGAGCGGTGGCGCTATGGGCAAGCCGCCTACAAGCACGCCGTCCTCTTCCATCCCCTGTCCGGCGCCGTGCCGCCGGAGATGGCGGACCGCTTCACCGTCGGCCCCCTGCCGAGGGGCGGCAACAGCTTCACCCTCAACAACACGGGCAGCGGCGACAACCAGACCTCGGGCGCGTCGTTTCGAATCATCGTCGACACCGGCGACTGGGATCGGACTCTGGGCGCCAACACGCCCGGCCAGTCCGGCGACCCCGACTCGCCGTTCTACGACAACCTCTTCGAACTCTGGGCCGACGACCGCTTCTTCCCCGTCTTCTACTCCCGGGAGCGGGTGGAGTCCGTGGCTGCGGAACGCTGGATGCTGGCGCCAGGCGGGTGATGTGAACCAAGCGGCGCCTCTTGGTTCGGCGGACAACCCTCGATTCTTCACCACCCCCGAGGAGATGCGCGCTTGGCTCGAAGCCCACCACGCCACCGCCGACGAACAGTGGGTCGGCTATCGCAAGAAGGGGTCGGGGTTGCCCAGCGTGACCTGGCCCGAGTCGGTGGACGTCGCCCTCTGCTTCGGATGGATCGACGGGATCAGGAAGTCGATCGACGACACGAGCTACAAGATACGCTTCACCCCTCGGCGGCCAGGAAGCCACTGGAGCGCCCGCAACTTGGCCCGCATGACGGAGCTGAAGAGAGCGGGCCTGGTCGCCGACGCCGGGTTGGCCTCGTACCGCAACCGCAACGCCGCCAACCAGAAGAAGGCGTCGTACGAACAAGGAGCGATCGCGCTCCCCGCCGAGTACGAGCGGCGGATTCAGGCCGACCCCGAGGCTTGGCGCTGGTTTCAGGCGGCCCGCCCGTCGTACCGCCGGCAAGTCTCGTGGTGGATCGTCAGCGCAAAGCGCGAAGACACCCGGCTGCGACGGCTGGCCATCCTGATCGACTCGTGCGCTAAGGGCGAGGTCGTCCCCGCCATGCGATGGAGCGCGAAGTAGGCTTCAGTCGATGCTGGCGTCTTCGCCGTCCGGGTCCACGCCGCTTTCCTCGGGTTTCTGGTCAGAGTACTCCCCGCGAGTCTCACGCACGGTCTCGAGCCGGCGCGGGTAGGACCGCTCGTCGAGCTTCGCCCCCATGGCGCTGACTTCCGCCTTCATCTTGGCAAGCTCGCCAATCACTTCCTTGTGGTTTTCGCGGGCCCGATCCTCAATCCGGTCGATCCGGTGCCCCATCTGCTCGAACTGCTTGCCCACTTGCTCGAACTGCTTGTCCACCTGCTCGAACCGCTTGTCCACCTGCTCGAACCGCTTGTCCACCTGCTCGAACCGCTTGTCTACCCGCCCGAACTGCTTCTCCATCCCCCCGAACTGCCTGTCCACCTGCCCGAACTGCCTGTCCACTTGGTCGAACCGCTTCTCCATGTCGGCCCGAAGGTTTCTTATCTCCTTGCGCAGATCAGCTCTCAAGGCCAGAAACAGCCCGAGAACGGAAACCACCGCAGACAGAATCAGCCAGAAATCGCCGTTGGTCGAAAGATCCATCTCGCACTCGTCCTTTCTCAATCTGGGGCCGAGCCGGTAAGGTACCTAGCGATCTCCCCAGGTAAACCCCCGATGGGCGGGGAAGGTCAGATTTGGGACAGGGCCCGGCCCCACCGCAGACGTTGCCCCGCCAGCCACTCCGTCGGCGCCACCGCCCTTCGCCGTTCCTGGGGATGTCGGGCGAACCACTTCACGGCCAAGAGCGTCTCCGACGCCGCGATCGCCCCCATGGCGGCCTCCCTGTCCGCAGGGGCCGGACGGAAGACCCGTGCGACCACACGAGCGGCGCGCTGGACGTCCCGAGCCGTCGCGGGACGGGCCATGTCGCTGTGGAGCCTGCCCCTACGGATCATGTAGATGCGGTCCTCGCCCTCGAACCCCGCCACGGGGTAGACCAAGTTCATCTCCCGGGCCTGCCCCCGGAACCCCGACAGGTGAGCCTGCAACTTCTCCAAGCGCGCCATCCGATCCCTGAGTCGGGCCGCGTGCTCGAACTCCCGCCGTTCCGCGGCCGCCGCCAGCGCCTTCGACAGCTCCGCGAGGGGCGCCTTGCTCCTTCTCTCCAGAAACGCCTGAGCCGCCGCCAGCCGCTGCCGGTAGTCGGCGCTCGTGCAGAGCCCGGCGCACGGCGCCAAGCACGACCCCACCTCGCCACGCAAGCACAGCGGCGGTCGACCGGACGCGAAGACTTCCAGCTGATCGCCGTAGTGCATGGGAACGTCGGCGCGACAATCCCGCAGCCCAGTCGCGCGCGCCAGGTCGTTCACGGCGTCGGCCAGCCAACCCGTCCGAGCCAGCGGGCCGTAGTAGCAGGCACCGTCGCTCACCACCCGCCCAACCACCAAGAGCCGAGGCGCAGCCTCCCGCGTCACCTTCACGAACCCGAACCGCCGCTTCCGCTTGTGCTCCACGTTGTACTCCGGGCGCCACGCCTGGATCAGCCGCATCTCGCGGAAGAGAGCCGCGAACTCGTTGGGCAGATGATCCCACGCCACGCCGTCCGCTTCCCGCATCAGCCGCTCCACCTTGCCGTCGGGTTCCCGAAAGTACGACAGCAACCGGGACCTCAGCCGGACGGACTTCCCCACGTACAGGACGCGCCCGTCGGCGGCGAGCCAGCGGTAGACTCCAGGTCGGTCCTCGGCCTGGGCGCGCACATGGTCCTTCAGGACGCTCTTCGACATGCGGCTCTCTCGGGGACGGCAGGGAGGGCCAGTGGGCGAGGGAGGAAGATCGCATATTCGTATTTTGTTCGGTAGCCGTCAATGGATCGGCCACCCGCGGCTTGCAGCTGCCGAGACGACGCGGTACTATTGCGCTCCATGCCTGGACATGGACGATCTCTCGTCATCCGCGATCCGCTTTGGAACGCGATCCGGCTGGATCCGATTGCCGTCGCCATCGTCGACACGGCGGCCTTTCAGCGGCTCCGCTACATCCGCCAACTCGGGCTGGCCCACCTCGTCTACCCCGGCGCCACCCACACCCGCTTCGACCACGCCCTCGGCGTCTACCACCTGACGGTCAAGGCGCTCCGCATCCTGAAGGAGAAGCAGCCAGGCCCCGCCGAGGCATGGCGGGACGAGCGTCTGGTCCCCTACGCGGCCCTTCTCCACGACATCGGCCACTACGCTTTCTCCCACGCGCTGGAGGAGCTGGAACCCGACCGCATCCCCGGCGACCACGAGGAAGTCGGTCTTCAGTTCTTCCGCTCGGGCGACTTGAACGCGGCCCTCGAGCCCTTGGGCGAAGGCGCGGCCGAGTCCGTCCACCGGCTCATCCGGGGCAGCGACGACACGCCCTTGCGGGGCTTGGTCAGCGGCAGCCTCGACCTGGACAAGATGGAGTACTTGCGTCGCGACGCCCGATTTTGCGGCGTGCCCTACGGGACCCCGGACGTGGACCGCCTCCTGCAGGGCCTGGCCATCCTGCGTGACCCCGACACGGGCAAGTGGGAGGTGGGGCTGCGGGCGAAGGCGCTGAGCTCCCTGGAGTCCCTATTGTTCTCCAAGTACCAGATGTTCCGCACCGTCTACTGGCACCACGCCGTCCGCGCCGCCACGGGGCTCTACAAGCGGATCGTGGAGACGGCGGTCGAAGCCGGCCTCTTGTCGCCCGCGGAGCTCGTCGGCCCTACGGATGAAGCCCTCCTCTACGACCTCGATCGGAGGGCGCGGGCGTCCTCGGGGCGCCGGGCCAAGCTCATCGCCGACCGATGGTTGCCCGCCCTGCGGAACCGGCGCCTGCCCAAGCGCGCCGCGGAGGTGACGGCGTGGCAGCTGGAGGGGCGTCCGCTACCGGAGTGGGTCAGCGGCGACTCGCCGGAGAAGCGCCGATGGGAGGATGTGGTCGCCGTCGAGCTTGGGCTGGCACCGGGCGAAGCGATCCTCGACTTCCCCGTGAAGAAGGCGATGTTCGAGCTGGACGCGTTGGTGGACCGTCCCGGCGGAGTGATCCGCCTGGGAAGGGAGGGGCTGCCCGGCCTGATCGACCTGCCGAGGCTGACCCGCGAGCTGTACCGAACCGCCCGGGTACTCCGTCTGTTCACCTTCGAGCGACGGGAAGTCCACCCGGAGTGGGTGCTTGAGCGCCTGGTCGATGGAACCAATTCGGCCCCTGGTGTAGTACTAGAGAGAGGAAGCCGGTCGCCCAGCGGGACTTCGAGAGCCCGGCTTGCAGGACCGGGCGACCGCGTACACGACGAACCCTTGACGCCGGGACGGACGCGCTCCATTGATTAGGGCTGTACTCGTTACGCCTAGCGGGGCTCCGACTTAGCCCGCCATGGGGCTCGGGGCCCAAACCCGCGCCGGAGGATCGAGCAAGGAAGATGGCAAAAAGAACTCGGAGCAAGAAGGGGCGGAACCCCCTCACGGGCTTCGACACCAGCCTGGACGAGCAGACCGCGCTGGACCAGTACCTGAGGGACGTGAGCCGCCACGAGCTGATCACGCCCGACGAGGAGAAGCGGCTGGGCGCGATGGCGCAGGAAGGCGACGAGGACGCCGTGCAGGCCCTCGCCAAGGCCAACCTGCGCTTCGTGATCAGCGTGGCCAAGAAGTACCAGAACCGCGGCGTCTCCCTCACGGACCTGATCCAAGAGGGGAACGTGGGGCTGGTCACGGCGGCCCGGAAGTTCGACCCGGAGCAGGGGGTCAAGTTCATCAGCTACGCCGTGTGGTGGATCCGGCAGGCGATCTTGGCTTCCCTGGCCAACCAGGGGCGTCCCGTCCGCGTGCCCCTCAACCGGGCTTCGGACTTGGCGCGGATATTCCGGGAGAAGGAGCGGCTGAAACAGGAGTTGGGCCGCGAGCCGACCAGCTACGAGCTGGGGCGGGCGGCCAACCTGACGCCGGAGCTGGTGGAGTCCCTGCAGACGCTGAACGCTGCGGAGATACGCTTGGACGCCCCTATCGGCGACAGCGAGGATTCCCAGTTGGTGGAACGCTTCATCACCGAGGAGGCGCCGGAGCCGGAAGTTGAAGTGGAGAACCGCCTCCTGCACGAGGCGATCAGCAAGGGGCTGGGCAGCCTGGACGAGCGGGACGCGCGAGTGCTGAAGATGTACTTCGGCCTCGAAGGCGAGCGCGAGCACACTCTGGAGGAGATCGGCAACGACCTGGGAGTCACCAGGGAGCGGATCCGCCAGTTGCGCGACCGAGCCCTGCGCCGCCTCCGCGACGGAGACTGCGGAGAGGCCCTGCGGTCCTTCGCCGCCTGACGTTCCGTCTCTAGCAGGGATCAGACGCGCTCCCGCGCCGGCTTCGGCCGGTGCGGGGGCGCTTTTGCCGTCACGGCGAAACGACCAGCTGGTACTCGGCTAGTCGCTGTATGCCTAGCTCGTCCGTGTCTCGGACAAGAACCCAGTCGGCGCCCGCATCGAGGACGGCCATGCGGGCCGGCAGCGACAGAGTACCAGTCCAAGCTCCTTCGTCGCTGAAGACCCACCACTCGCGGTTCTCTTGTCCCGGGCGTCGAAAGCTCTCGACCCAAAGCCCGCCGCTCCGAGGCACCAGGATGCTGGAGTACGCGGGGAAGACCGTCGGAAGCATTTCTCGTTCACCGTCCCACCGCTGTTGGAATGCAGGACGCCAGTCGGCGCCGCCGCGACCGCGATACTGGGCGCGTATGGCTTCACGAAGTACGTCGATGTGAGCTGCGGTCACGGCCAACTCCGGCCCTTCCCACCGGAGCCGCCGGATCGTGGCTCCGTCCCAATCGACGAACTCAAGTTCATAGCCGTCGCCGGTGCCGACCCATGCTCCGTCGTCGGTAGCTCCCAACACGGTCCGACGGCCCCAAACGCGCGGTCCATCGCCCAGTGGTCGACCATCCTCTACCTGCGAAACCCTGTCCTGGCCCGGGACGTCCCGGCGTAGAACCTTGACAGTGGACTCGCCGCTGTCCGCGAAGGCGACAGGCACCTTCCACCGATGGGGTCCAGCAGTCTCACTCAGCCGACCCCAGCCGGAAAAGACAAGGCGGCCGCTTGGCGAACAGTCCATCGTGTGCGGCTGCGTACCCTCGAATACAAAGGGATAATCCGCAAACACGCGCCCGTCCCCGTCGAGTTTGGTGACTCGGCGGTTGTAGATGTCGTATGTCGCGATGGCTTCGTCGCCAGTGCATCCGCGCAGGAGCATTACGCCTTGATACTCCCCGGGGCCCTCGCCGGATCGTCCCTGGGTCCACAGATGCTGGCCCGACGAGTCGTACTTCCGAACCTGATGCGAGCCTCTGACGGCGACAGCTACGCTCCCGTCGGACAAGCGAGCCGCGCCTTCGATGTCGTGGAGGAGGTACTCGTCCGGGCCCTCCTGCACGCCGATCAGCAGAGAGGGCGTCTCCCCCACCTGAAGCGTTGCGGCCGGACGTGCCTGCAGAACGCCGGGGACCTGGGCGTCGCCGTTGCCGGTTGGACCACATCCGACGACTAGTACCGAAACCAACGCCGTCCAGGCGACGGTGGCTCTGACCGACGGTGTGTGCCTGGGCATCTCGTACTCCTTTCGTCCGGGCGAGTGTTCATGCCAAGTCTATAGTACGCTTCCTGGCATCCCCTCTCAGGCTACCTCCACCATCAAGGGAACGGAACGCCCCATTGAGATTCCGCACGCTCCACAGCCAAGCACCATGACGACGGGCCGCGTGCTCGAGGCAGTCGGCGGCGCCTATACGGTGGCGGTGCCTGGGGGAACCGTTGCCGCGTCGCTACGGGGCCGGATCAAGCATGTGGGCGGCCCCGAGGGACGGGTCGTCGTGGGCGACCAGGTCGCCCTGCGGCTCGACTCCGGCGGCTGGGTGATCGAGGACGTCCACGCCCGGCACTCGGTCCTTGAGCGGTGGACCGCCGACGGACGGGTGGCCAAGGTGATGGTGGCCAACCTGGACCGCCTGTTGGTGGTGGCGTCGGTCAGGGACCCGCAACCCTCGCAGGACGTGGTCGACCGCATGCTGATCATGGGCGAGTCGGGAGGGCTTGCCGTCGTGCTCGTTCTAACGAAGGCCGACTTGCCCGGAACAAGCTCGCGCCGGCGACGCCTGGCCAAGTTCTATCAGGGCGTCGGCTACCCGGTGCTTTCGACCTCGGTGGTGACCGGGGAAGGGATGGACGCGCTCGCTCGCCTAGTTCGCTCCGGGTCGTCGGCGCTGGTCGGGCCGTCGGGCGTCGGCAAGTCGTCCCTCCTCAACTGGATCGAGCCGTCGCTGTCGCTTCGCACCCTGACCGTGGGAAGCCGCTCACGGGCCGGCCGCCACGCCACGGTCTCCAGCCGCTTGGTGTCTCTCCCCGGGGGAGGACACGTCGCCGATCTGCCGGGCTTCTCCGCCGTCGGTCCCGGCTGTCCCAGCCCGGCTGGGCTCGACCAGTGCTTCCCCGACTTCCGGCCGTTTCTGGGCGACTGCGCCTTCCGCAACTGTCGTCACGTCCAGGAGCCCGAGTGCGCGATCGCACAGGCCGTGGACGATGGGCAGATCCATCAGGCTCGCCACCGCACCTACCGCGCGATCCTGGCCGAGGTGGGGGCGGGACGCCGAGGGGCGTCGTGAGGATCGCCCACCTGTCGGACCTGCATCTGGGCTACGGGACCGGTCGGCGAGCCCAGGACGTGCTTCGCGCCTTCGAGACTGCCATGGCCCAGGCGTCGGAGCTGGAGCTGGACCTGGTGGTCGTCTCCGGCGACGTCTTCGACCACCCCGGAGTCGCCGCCGCGCCGATCGCCGTCTTCGCCAAGGCCGTGGAGCGGCTGCGCAGTCGTCTTCCCGGTGTAGTGGTGGCCGCAGCAGCAGGCATCCGCGACACGCCGCTGGACCCCAAGCTCCTCGGTCCGCTGGCGCTGGTCGGCGAGATCGCATCGGTGGAGGTCGCCTGCACGACGGTGCGGCGCCTCCGCATCCGCGACCGCAACGCCCAGGTCGTCCTGGTGCCCCACCGCGCGGTGACCGCCGCGCCCCTCGCCGCTTCGCCCGATCCGGAGGCCCGATGGAACGTGCTGGTCGTCTACGCCGGGATGGCCCCCGCCGGCGTCCGCGCCCCGGCCGTTCCCCTCACCGGATGGGACTACGTGGCCCTGGGCTCCAACCACACCCACACGCAGGTCGCCGAACGGGCTCGCTACGCCGGTTCCCTCGAGCGGATCGGGTCCAACCCCTGGGAGGAGGCGTCGGACGAGAAGGGCTTCGTGACGTTCGACACCGAGTTGGGGGAGGCAAAGTTCTGGCCTGTCGGGGCTCGTGCCGTGATCAGCTTGGCCCCCGTGGACGCGACGGGAGGCGACACCGCGACGGCGACTCGGCGCCTCGCCGAGGCACTGGCCGGAGTACCCGGGAAGATCGACGGCAAGCTGCTGCGGGTTCCCGTCAGCGGACTCGCTCCGGACGACTTCGCGGCCCTGGACCGCGAGTCGCTGGCGCCGGTTCGGCAGCGCGCCGCAGAACTGCGGGTGCTAGCACCCACCGAGCGCTCCTCGCCGCAACGTGGGGCCACGGCGGACAACGACGACGACGCGCCGTTCAAGCTCGTCTCCCTCGAGGGCGGTCGCGGGGGTCCGACCTGCGACCTGTCCGACGCCAAGGGGCTGGTGGCGTTCCTGGCGGACGGAGCGCCCGAATGGGACGAGTACGTCTCCGCGCTTCGGGGCGCCGACGCCTTCAAGGAGGCGCTCCGGGCAGACGGCATGGGCGTGCTCCACCAAGAGGAGTGGGCGGCCGTATGGTACGGCGACGGCGCCGTGGCGACCTGGCTGTCGGCGGCCGGCACCCTCGCGGCCGGCCCCGACCAGAGCGTCGGCGAGCCCGACGATCCGTCCGCGACAGACGCCGGCAGCCCGGACGCCCGCCTTCGCTCGCTGAGGGAGGAAGAAGCAGAGGTCCGCGGCGACCTGGAGGCCGGAATGGTGGCTTGGGTACGGGAGCGGCAGGACGCCGAGACGCGCCTCCTCCTCTACCGGGACCGGGGGCGCGAGCTGCAGGCCCGCCTGAAGCAGGTCGACCAAGCGGGCTCGGAGGGTTCTTGCGGGAGCTGCGGTGCACCGCTGGGCGACCGACTGGAGACGGTCCGGCAAGCGGGCAAGGAGGAGTGGGAAGGAGTGGTCCAGGACGGCCGCTGGTGGCGGCGGCGGCTGGACCAGCTGGAGCGCAAGCCCTCCGACCTGAAGGCGCTGGAGCTGCGGGCGCTGGCCCTGTCGGCCGCGGCCGCGGAGCTGGCGGAGCAGCAGGAGCGGCGCATCGCCGGAAGGCGCGTCCGCGCCCGCATCCACGCCGAAGCGGTGGAGATCACCGGCGGGCGCTTGGCCGGGGTCTTCCCTGCCCTCTTTGCCGAGTGGACCGAGGGAGGCGGCAGAGGCGGCGGCCAACTGTCGGCGTTGGCACTGGCGACGCGCATCGCCACGGCCGAGTTCGCGCTGGAGGCCGGCGTGAAGCTGGGCTCTGTAATCCTCCCCGACAGCCTGGACCGGCTGCACGACGAGGACGTCCCCCGCGCCCTGGACCGACTGGCGCGCCTAGCCCGACGCATTCCTCTGGTCCTGGTCAACGCACCCGAGCGGCTGGCCGCGGCAACACCCGAGCGCTTCGATCTCCTCTACCGCCTCGAAGGCGCACCGGGCCGCCGCCGCGTCGATCGCCAACGGCCGGGGCTGGGCACCGTCAGGCTCAAGTCCTAGAGTCTAGCCGTCCTCGCTCCGCCCCAGCTTCGTCCACGCCACCCAGCGTTCGCGCAACGCGGCCTGCGCCTCCGCGTCGCCCCGCCGCTCTGCGTCCCGTGCCAGCGCATAGTAGACCCACGAGTAGTAGTTGGGGATTCCGACCGTGGACAGGTCGGGCCAATACTCCCACTCGTCGGGGATCCCGCCCCGGTGCACGTAGACTTCTTCCGCCAGCACCCGGGTCCGCTCCACGTCGATCCACGGTCCCACCACACCCGTCAAGACCGACGCGTCGGTATTCCGCACCACGCCCGGTACGCCTTCCGGGGTTCCGGTCCACAGCCGGAACGCCAGCCCTTGGCGCACCACGTAGGGCCGAAGCCCAAAGGCGCTCGCCGCGCTCCCGCTGGACGCGAAGTACACGGGGCGGTCGCCCAAGGAGTTGGAGATCGCCGCCAGCGAGAACTGGTGCCACGGGAACATGTACTCGCCCGGGCCGCCGGTCAGCCTGGCCGTCACGAGCCCCAGGTCCACAACCCGATCCTCCCCCATCGGCACGTAGCTGCGGGCGACTTGGTCCACCACCTCGTCGCTCATGTCGTCCCGGAAGACGGAGCGGGTGGGCAACTGCACCGGCCGGGAAAGCAAGATCGGCGTCTTCCCGTCGGACCGGGCCTCCGTCGGATCGTGGGTGTACATCGCGTCCGTGTTCTCGGCGGTATAGGGACGCTGGCAGAGGATCCGCGTCGGTTCGGCGTCCGGGTCTTCTCCCGGTGCGCAGGGCCGGGTCAGTTCGCGAAGCTGCTTCACGTACCAGTGGGTGTTCAGGTACGAGGTGACGGCCACGGTCACGTCCCGCCGGACGCCCTCCACTTCCTGCAGGTACCAGAGCGGGAAGGTGTCGTTGTCGCCGTTGGTGAAGAGCAGACCGTACGGCTCCACGCTCATGAGCAGGTTGTAGGCCCAGTCCCGGGCGGCGTAGTCGTCGTTGCGGCTCGCCCGGTCGAAGTTGAAGACCAGCGGGATCAGGGCCAGCGCCAGCACCGGTGCGCAGAACGCGAGCGAGCGTCCCGAGATCCGCGTCGCCCTCCGCCAGAGAGCCGCGATCCCCGTGCCCGCCATCAGGCCCCACACCGAAAACCCGACGATGAAGAAGTAGTCGCGTTCTCGGACTTCGTGCAGGTCCCGGTCGCCGGTGGGGTTGTCGGGGATCGAGTAGCCGTACCTGAAGTTGAGGTAGTAGACCAATCCCGCCGAAACCACGGCGAAGAGCGACGCCAAGTACGCCCAGCTCGGCTTGTCCCGGCGGTAGTGCTCCGTCATTCCCAGCAGGCCCAGGGCAATGAAGAGCGCCGTGAACGGAAGCCGCGACCGACCGAAGAGCACATCTCCGCCCGAAAGGCCCCGGGCCCACTGCCAATCGAAGTACTGGAACCAGTTGCGGAGTTGGGAGACCAGAGGCGCCTGCCGGGGAACGAGAGGCGGCTTGTCGTACTGTTCCCGCTTCAACGCCGACGACAGCTCCTCGCAGCCGGCGTTCCCGTAGGTGACGATCGCGCCCAACGCGTCGCCGACCCCTTCGCAAGTGGGCTGGGCTTCGTTGATGACGGGTCCGAGACCCGACCGGACCGGCAAGAAGAGATGGATCGACAGGCCTAGGAAGACGGCCAGGGCGCCGACCGCGTACAGCCGAGGGTTGAGGAGCGCCTGCGGGCGGACCATCAGGACGAAGAGAAGCAGCGACGGGGCTGCCAGGAACGCCATCAGATGGTTGCCGACCGACAGCGCCAGCACGAACACGATCAGGACCAGCAGGTTGTCGTCCTTGCCCCTGCCCAGCTTCTCCTGCCAGCGGAAGGCGAGCCAGGAGAGGAGCGCGATCGTGAAGAGCGTGACGGTGTAGACCTTCTCGTTGACGTTCGACTGGTTCCACACGGTGAACGCCGTCGCGCTGATCAGCACGGCCGCGAAGGCGCCGGCCAAGCGGAAGCGCCGGTCCTCGGAGAAGTGTCGGAGCACGTGGTGGACGACCAGGAACCACAACCCGTGGGCCAGGGCGCTCATCACCGTGGAGAAGAGGTTGATCCGTGCAGCCGTGGAGAGCCCGGTGGGCGCCAGGAGGAGCTCCCACGTGCGGGCGAGCACGACGAACAGCGGGTTCCCCGGCGGGTGGGGGATGCCCAGGATGTGACCAGTAGCGATGTACTCGCTGGTGTCCCAGAACGCGGTCGTGGGCGACAGCGTGGCTGCGTAGAGGGCGGCGACCGCCGCGGCGACGACGGCCGCCCATCCGTACGGGGGCCGCGGGTTGTCGCCGGCGTCGGCGTTGGCGTTGGCGGACGGCCGGCCTGGGGGCCTCATGACGCCGGCGCTCCGGCGGCGTTCCCGCCCCGTCCGTCGATCCGCTCCAGCAACAGGCTTCCTGTCTCCACTACGGTACACCCCCACCCTTCGGGAATCCATGTCGTCCCCGAATACTCTGTGACGATCGCCGGGCCCGCGAATCCAGCGCCTGCACCCAGGCCGTCGCGGACGTACGTCTCCACTCTAATGGACCCGGTGGCGCTCAGAACGGTTGCTGGCACGGCGCACAGCGCGCTCCTCGGCCCAGGCCCCGGAACCCGCACCTCGGCGGGCGGCGCCTGGGCCACCGCCCGCAACGTAACGGCTTCCACGGGGCTTTCGCGCCGGGCGTAGCCGTACCGCGCCTCGTGGGTCGCGTGGAACGCCTCCACCCAGTCGTCCGCAGGCACCCGAAGCTCGAAGCTCTGGCCGGCGTAGCGGGCGTCCACCGAGCACCGAACCGAGACGCTTTCGCCGTCGAGGCCCTCGGATCGGAGCGCGCCGGTCGCGGCTGCCCGCAGTTCGGCGAAGGCGTCGTCCAGGCCCCGCGGGTCGTCGTCCGCCGTTTGGAGCACCGTCCGGGAGACCTCGCGGGTCACCGGCGCCACCAGCATCCCGAACGCCGACAGGAGGCCGGGCGACGGAGGCACCAAGGCGCGCTCCACCCCAATCCGGGCCGCCAGCTCCGCCACGTGAAGCCCGCCTGCGCCGCCGAACGCCACCAGACAGAACTCTCGGGGGTCGTGGCCGCGCTCGACCGAGATCACCCTCAGTGCCCGTTCCATCGCGCTGTCCGCAACGGCCAGCACCCCCTCCGCGGCTGCCTCCAGACTCGCCCCCATCCCCTCCGCCACCTCCCGCAACACCGGCTCGACCGCCTCCCGGTCCAGCGACGCGGTCCCCCCCAGGAACCCTCCCGTGGGCAGCCGCCCCAGCCACACGTGGGCGTCGGTCACGGCCAGGGATCGCCCTCCCCTGCCGTAGCACACCGGCCCCGGCGCCGCGCCGGCGCTCTCCGGTCCCACCTTGAGGGCGCCCCCTGCGTCCAGCCGGGCGATGCTGCCTCCCCCGGCACCCACCGTGTGGATGTCGAGCACGGGGACCGCCACCGGCTGCCCGTCGATCGCGAACTCCCCAGTGCGCAGCGGCTGTCCGGGGCACAGCGACACGTCGGTGGAGGTGCCCCCCATGTCGAAGGTGACCACCCGGTCGAATCCGGCGGCCCGTCCCCAGTGAAGCGCTCCCACCACGCCCCCGGCCGGCCCCGACAGCACGGTGTGGACCGGCTCCCGCGCCGCCCGCTTCACGGGCACCGTCCCCCCGTTGGAGCCCATGATCGCGACCCGCGCCGCCCCCGCCCGCTCCTCCAGCCGGGCCAGGTAGCCCGAGACCAGCGGCGCCACGAAGGCGTTCACCACCGTCGTCGAGGTCCGTTCGTACTCGCGGAACTCGGGAAGCAGCCGCGACGACACCGACACCGGGACTCCGCTGCCCTCCAGCGCCGCCGCCACGACCTCTTCGTGGGCCGGGTTCGCGTAGGAGTGCAGCAGGCACACCGCCACCGAGTCCCTCTCGGCGGCCCACGCCGCCAACCCGGCCAGCTCCTCCGGATCGATCGGCACCAGCTCCGCGCCCTGGGGGTCCAGCCGGCCCGCCACCCCCAGTCGGTCCTCCCGGCTCGCCAGCGGCGGCTTGCGCCACCCCACCAGCGCGTACAGCTGGGGCCGGTTCTGCCGCCCGATCTCCAGCACGTCCTCGAACCCCCGGTTGGTCACCAACCCCACCCGCGCACCCTTCCGCTCCAGCAGCGCGTTGGTCGCCACTGTGGTCCCGTGGAGGAGGACGAAGGGCTGGCCGCCGGTGCGTCGCCCCTCGCCGGGGTTCCCGCCCAACCCCAGCGCCCGGAGCCCGTCCAGCACCGCCCGGCTGGGATCCGGCGGCGTCGAAGGGACCTTGAGACTGCGCAACTCGCCATCCGCCAGCATCAGCAGGTCGGTGAAGGTCCCGCCGGTGTCCACGGCCACGAGCAGCGGCTCGGCCCGCTTGCCCGCTTGCGGGTCCGTTGACTTTCCGATCGCGTCCGTCAAAGCTGTTCCGCCTCCGTATCCGTTTCCTGCGCGCCTGGTTTCGCTTCCCGTTGAACGTCCGTCCATCCCTCGCCTCGCTCCTGAAGAACGCCGCGCCCAACACCCGCGTTCCCGTCTGGTGCGAGTTCCTCTTCGACTCCGACACCGCGGTCACCGCATACTACAAGCTAAAGGACGGACCCTTCGGCTTCCTGCTGGAGTCGGTGGTCGGCGGTGAACAGTGGGCCCGCTACAGCTTCCTGGGAAGCCGTCCGCGGGGCGCGTGGAAGCTCGAGGGCGACGCGCTCTCGCTCTGGAGCCCGTCCGAAGGCTGGCGGTCGGTGGACGCCCCCGATCCCATGGCGGACCTGGAGCGGCGGTTGGCCCAGGCCGTCCCGCGCGCCGACTCGCGCCTGCCTCGCTTCTGGGGCGGCGCCGTGGGCTACTTCGGGTACGACATGGTGCGCCGCTTCGAGCGACTGGGTCCGGGACCCGACGACGACCAGGGCTTCCCCACCGCGCTGGTCCTCTTCACCGACGTGGTGGTGGTGGTGGACAACCTGAACGGCCGGGCCAAGGCCGTCACAACCATCGAGACCGGGCCGAATCCAAGGCTCGCCTCTCTCGAACGGGCCTACCTAGCCGCCGTGGAGCGCCTGGAGGACACGGTAGGACGCCTCCGTTCCCGCTCCGCGCCCGAGCCCCTGCATCTGGAGTTCGGCGGCGCTGCCCCGCCGCCCCTCGAGTACGCCAGCAACGTCGAGAAAGACGCCTTCCTGGCCGGAGTCCGGCGGATCAAGGAGTACATCGCGGCCGGCGACGCCTTCCAGGTCGTCCTCAGCCAGCGCCTCACCACCCCGTTCCGCGGACCCCCCTTCCTCCTCTACCGGGCGATCCGGACGATCAACCCGTCGCCCTACCTCTACCACTTGGACTTGGACGACTTCAGCATCGTGGGCTCGTCGCCCGAAGTCATGGTGCGACTTGAAGACGGCGTCGTCACCGTGCGACCGATCGCAGGGACCCGGCGACGGGGACCGACGCCCGCCGAAGACCGAGCGCTGGCCGACGACCTCGTTCGCGACGAAAAGGAGCTTGCCGAGCACCGGATGCTGGTGGACTTGGGCCGCAACGACGTGGGCCGGGTCTCCAAGTACGGAACCGTGACCGTCCCCGAGCTGATGAAGGTCGAGCGCTACTCCCACGTCATGCACCTGTGCAGCCAGGTGGAGGGGCAGGTGCGCGACGGCGTCTCGGCCCTGGACGTGCTCAAGGCGTGCTTCCCGGCCGGAACCGTCTCGGGCGCCCCCAAGGTGCGCGCCATGGAGATCATCGACGAGCTGGAGCCCACGGCCCGGGGACCCTACGCCGGCGCCGTAGGCCACGTCGGCTGGGGCGGCGCGCAGATGGACACCGCCATCGCGATCCGCACAATGGTCGTTCGGGACGGGAGCGCCAGCGTTCAGGCGGGTGCGGGGGTGGTGGCCGACTCCACTCCCGAGTTCGAGCATCGTGAGACCCTCAACAAGGCCCGGGCCCTCCTGCGCGCGGCAGCGATGGCCGACGGGTCCGCGGCTGCGGCGATGGCCGACAGGTCCGCGGCTGCGGCAACTCCGGCCTAGCCCAGCTTAGCGCGTCGCCCCGCCAGTTCGTCGTACAGGCGCACCAGCGTCTCGATCCCCTTCTCGAAGCAGTCGGTGGCGAACCACTCGTTGGGGGCGTGCATGTTGGCACCGGGAAGGGCGAACCCCAGCAACAGCGTCTCTGCGCCGAGCAGCTCCTCGAGCTCCACCACGATAGGGATGCTCCCGCCCTCTCCCGCCAGCACGGGTCGCGCACCGAACGCTTGCTCCAGAGCCCTCGACGCCGCGTCGAACACCGGGCCGCCCACGGCCGCCCGCCACGGCCGGCCGCCGTGAAGCTCCACCACCTTCAGCGCGACCCCCGACGGCGCGACGCGCTCCAAGTGCGCCTCCAGCAGCTCGCGCACCCGCTCCGGCGTCTGGTCGGGCACGAGGCGGAAGCTGACCTTCGCCATCGCCGACGACGGCAGCACGGTCTTGGCGCCTTCCCCCGTGTACCCCGAGAGCAACCCGTTCACGTCGCAGCAGGGACGAGTCCAAAGCCGCTCCAGGAGCGAGTAGCCCTCCTCGCCGCCCGCCGGCGAGGTGCCCACTTCCCGGGCGTACTCGTCGGCGTCGAAGGGGAGCCGTCGAATCCCCTCCAAGACCTCCGGCGGGGGATCGGCCACGTCGTCGTAGAAGCCCGAAACGGCGATCCGCCCGGTCTCGTCGTGCAAGCCGGCCACGATCTTGGCCAGGGCGTTGGCCGGGTTCGCCACCGCGCCCCCGTACGCGCCGGAGTGCAGATCGGTGGACGGTCCCATGGCGTGTATCTCGAAGTAGGCCAGCCCCCGCAGCGAGAAGAGCAGCGACGGCGTGCCCGGCGCGAACATCGCCGAATCCGAGATCACCACCGTGTCCGCCTGCAGCCGCTCCCGGTGCTCCGCTACGAACGGCACCAAGTTCGGCGAGCCCACCTCCTCCTCGCCCTCCGCCAGCACCACCACGTTCACGGGGAGCTGTCCCCGGGTCGCCAAGTGGGCCTCCAGCGCCTTCAGGTGCAGAAAGAGCTGGCCCTTGTCGTCGGCGGCTCCCCGGGCGTAGATGCGGCCGTCTCGCACTTCGGGCTCGAAGGGGGGCGACTCCCAGAGGTCGAGGGGCTCGGGCGGCTGGACGTCGTAGTGGCCGTAGATCAGCACCGTGGG
This sequence comes from Longimicrobiales bacterium, assembly GCA_958296005.1. GTDB lineage: Bacteria > Gemmatimonadota > Gemmatimonadetes > Longimicrobiales > Gaopeijiaceae > CATQHQ01. The sequence goes on along the minus strand of CATQHQ010000001.1, from coordinate 978,346 downwards.
GGCGTCGGCGCCGGCGCCTCGCCACTCCCCGACGACCACCGGGTGACCTGGGGTCGCGTGCACCTGCGCCTCCAGCCCGGCTCCCGCCAACTGGTCCCGCACCCAGTCGGCAGTCCGCTCCACGTCGCCGTCGTGCTCCGACTTGGCCGAGACCGACGGGATGCGGAGGAACTCCCAGAGCTCACGGTAGAAGCGAGAGCGCTCCGCCCGGGCGAACTCGAGGGGGCTGGTCACGACGGGGCCGGCGACCGAGGCGACGAACCGCGCCTCAAGTCAGTCCCCTGACTCCCCACCGGTAGACCCAGGTCATCATCGCCGAAAAAACGACGGCGCTGGCCATGCCGCCGACGCTCAGTGCCGTCGGGTCGTCCCATTCGAAGATGCCGACGCCCAGCATCCCGCCGATGGCGGCCGCGAAGGCACCCAGCACGAAGAGGAGGACCGAGTGACCGGGGGTCTCGCTCGGGTTCTTCACGACGAGCTTCATGGAGAGGCCCACGACCCCGCCGATCACGATCCAGACGGCTGCACCGATCCAGTTTTCCATGGCCGAAATCTACTTCCTTCCCATGCGTCGCTTCAACTCGTCGAGGCGCGCGTCCGCGGTTCTCTCCCGGCGGACGGAGTCCAGCTCCCGGTCGAAATCCGCCGCGTCGCGGACTCCCTCCGCCGTGGCGTCTTCGCCGGCGGCCTTATCGGCCATCCGGTCGAACTCCCCGAAGAGGTCCTCCGGGTCGCCAAGGGAGCTGCGGGCCTGGGTCCGCCCCGCGCTCGCGGCCATCGCACTGCGCTTGGCCTGCGCTTCCTTGATCTGCTTGAGCATCTCCCGGTACTCGGAGTTGCGCAGCCGGATCTCGGCCTCCACGGCGTCGGCCTTCTCCGAGAGCACTCGATGCCGCTCGGCGTGCTTGGTGCCGAACTTGGAGGCGACCTCTTCCGTCTCGTCGTCGCCGATTTCGTGGGCCATCGCCGCCCTCCGGCGACAGGTCTCGGCTTCCCGGCCCTCGGCTTCGGCCGCCTTCCGGGCTCGCGCCAGATCCTTCTCGAGGCCGTCCAGCGCCGCCTTGGCGTCCACGGCCTCCCGCTCCATGCCCCTGACCAGGGAGTCCACGACCTCCGGGACCTGGTCCCGGTTCACCTCTTGGTGGAAGTTGTCCACGGCCTCCCTGAAGGCCTTGCGAAGGTTGGCGAACATGGGAGGATTATAGGCAGATCGGAGATTTCGGTCACCCTGCGGTCGCCTCTGCGCGCCGAACCAGCCAGTGCAGCACGCCGCCCTCCGAGACGCCCTTGTACAGCGCGTGCTCCGGCTCCGGAGGCCTCTCTCGGGAGGCCAGCGCCCGCTCCGCCGCCTCCGACACGGCCAGAACCGCTTCGGTCTCGACTTTCTCCAGCGTCTGGGCGGGGACCCCTTCGGCCGCCAGGTACGCCTCGAAGAGCCCGACCGGGTCTCGTCGCCCCCACTCCCGAAAGCGGCGGTCCGAGAACGTCTGCCGGGCCTCTTGCTCGTCGTGAGTGGCGTGGCCGCCCATCCGGAACGTCTCGGCCACGATCACCGCAGGACCGCGACCAGCGAGGCAGCGCTTCCGGGCCAGCGCCGTCGCCGCATAGACGTCCAGCACGTTGTTGCCGTCGCAGGCGTGGGCGGCGATCCCGTAGGCCGCCGGCATCTCCTCCAGCTTGCCCGGCGTGTGACGGTCGGCTCGGGTGCCCAGTGCGACCTGGTTGTTCTGCACCACGAAGATCGCCGGGACCCGCAGGCGCGCCGCGAACACGAGCCCCTCGTGGCACGCAGCGGTGCGCGTGGCCCCGTCTCCGATCCAGGTCAGGGCCACCCGCGCTTCGCCCCGGCTGCGGAACGCCAGCGCGGCCCCTGCCACGATCGTGACGCTGGTACCCATGTGGCTGATCGGCTGAACGACGCCGTGGCGCAAGTCGCCTACATGGAGGTCCCGTCCCCCGCTGGGGCTGTCGGCGGTAGCCAGATACCCGGTGAAGCCGTGCTCGAGGGGCATCCCCATCATCTGGCAGACCCCGGCGTTGCGGATCATCGGCGACACCACGTCCGCGTCCCGGTCCAGGACGGCCGCCGCGCCCACAGTGACCGCCTCCTCTCCGGTGCCCAGCCACGCCTTGCTGATCTTGCCTTGGCGCACCCAGCGCTTCAGTTCGATGTCCTGAAGCCGGGTCAGCAGCAGGTCCCGATAGAGCCCCAGCAGACCGGCGCGTCCGAGGCGTTCGACACAGGCGCTACGGGCCGGATCGTCGACCAGGCGACGGCGGTACTCCCGGACCAACTCGGGGTCCGGGGTCCAATCCACGTACTCGGGGGGGTCGAGATACGGGTAGCGCTTCAAGAGACAGGGGCGAGGGCGGAAGGCTCGGAAGGACGACGCACCCGGAAGCTAGTGCTGGGTACCCCGAGGACCAACGGACGGCACGGCTTGCTCCGGTTGCCGCCACGCCCGACACTATTCAGGGGGGCACGACGGGACATTAGGAAGGGAGATCGACCACACACCAACCGGGCAAGCACTTTGACTTCAACCCAGAAAGCACAGATTGCCGCTTCCGTAGCGCTGGCCATGTTCGAGACCCTCCAGCACAAGGACCATCCCGACGAAGTGCTCAAAGACGAGGACGTATACCTAACGATGCCCCGCCGGCTGGGGTTGAGCGGCGTGATCGACCGCCAAGTCCAGCTCCAGCGGGAGAACGTGAAGAGAGGGAACAAGTTCACCGTCGGAGAGCTCGGGGAGTACATGCAGTTGGTGCTCCGCCGTCCCGACTCCAGGCAGGTCTTCTTCGACACAGGCACCAGGCTGCTGGCCAAGAGGAGCTTCGTGGGGCGCCTTCTCCCTCGGCGTCTGCGCATCTTCATCGCCAAGCGGCGGATCGATCGGCGCTTGGACCAACTCTTCGGCCGTCGCGTCGGCGGATTCCTGTCGGGTCCGTTCACCTTCGAGACGAGCATGTCTCCCTTCGTCCAGATCGATCCGACCGGCGAGGCGTGCCACGTGCTCTCCGGCCTCTGCCAGCAGGCGCTCCGGGACTTGGTGGACCGCGAGCTGGTCGTGGCGAAGGTGGCGTGCGAGACCAAGGGCGACCCGTCGTGCAGGTGGACGCTGGAGAGCGCGGAGTAGCTCGCCTAGACCGCGACGTGGTACAGCATCACGTATACCGTCATGCCCGTCACCGACACGTAGAGCCACAGGGGAATCGTCCAGCGCGCCAGCTTGCGGTGGGCCTTGAACCTTCGGCGTCGAGCCAGGTAGAGGAGCCGCACGACCATCGGCAGGACCACCACCGCCAGGATCATGTGGCTGAACAAGATCGATAGGTAGACGACGCGAAGCGCGTCCGGTCCCTCGAAGCGGTGGGTTCCCGTCAGCGAGAAGCGTACCACGTAGAGGACCAAGAAGAGCCCCGCCGTCGTTGTCGCGCCCCACATGCACTTCCGATGCGACTTGGCGTCCCTGCGGCGGATGAAGCGGAGCCCGGCGAGCAGGAGCACCACGGTGACCAAGTTCAGGCTGGCGTTCACCGCCGCCAGCCCGTCGGCGAAGGCGCGGACCGTCATGGGGCCGGGACCTCGCCAAGCTGGGGCCGGGCTCGGGCGCGCTCCGCGGTGGTCGCGGCCAGCGCAAGCACGACGGCTGCCAGCAGGGTGTGCGCCGACACCCAGGGCGCGCCCAGCCGCTGGGCCACCGAGACGAAGCCCAGGAGCATCTGCGCCACCACGACGACGGCCATCGCCGTGGCCAGCCGACGGGCCACGGGCTCCTGGACCCGCGCCAGCACCCTCGCAGCGTGCCACAGCACCACCACGACCACGAGCACGCCCAGCACCCGGTGCTGAAAGTGGATCAGCACGAGCGGATACTCCAACGGCGGCACCAGCCGGCCCAGGCAGAGGGGCACGTCGGGACATGCCACCCCGGCGTCGGTGTGGCGCACCACCGCGCCGCCCACCGACTGGAGGAACACAAGGCTTCCTCCCGCCACGCCCAGCCGCCGCGTCGCTCGCCGCCCGCGCTCCCCGGCCGGCCACCCCGGGCCGGCGCGCTCACGCATCGCCACGACCAAGACCAAGAAGGCGAACGCCATCGCCAGATGGGAGGTGGACACCGCATCCGGCAGCTGGTAGAGAACGGTCGCGCCCCCCAGCAGCGACTGGACCACCAGCAACGCCAACCCGACCACGCCGAGCCGGAAGAGGTCCTGTCGCTCCGGATGCGCTCGCTTCACCACCACCACAGCGGCCGCGAAGAGCAGCACCAGGGCGCCGGCCCAGAGCCGGTGCAGGTGCTCCCAGAAGACGCCGCCGGTCATCTCGGGCATCATCGAGCCGAAGCAGGTGGGCCAGTCCGGGCAGGCCAAGCTGGAGTTGGTCGCGTGCACCACGCTGCCCAGCAGCAGCAGCGCCAGCGTCCACAGAAGGACGAAGAAGAGAAGCCGACGCGCGGTCCGGGAGGTTCCCGTCACTCGGCGTCCTCTTCAAGCCAGGCGTAGCGGCCGGCCATGGCGGCCTGGGCGGTGCGGTAGGTGCTGACGTCGTCGTTGCGGAAGACCTCCCGGAACCGAGCTGCGATCCGCCGCCGAGCCAGCAGGCACGCCTGGTCCGCGAGCTCGGTCGGGGCGGATTCGTCCGGCCGCTCGCCGGCCAGCTTCTTCGCCCGCGCGCAACACGACGCCATGACGAACAGATCGCAGCCGATCTCCACGATGCGTCCCAGGACCGCTTGGCGGCGCTCCAGCCGGGGGCCGAACCGAACCATGCAGTGGAAGATCGTCCGCGCCAGCCGCCGAGACGCGCGGTCGGCGTACCGCATGTGGGTCGCCAGCGCGCCGAAGCTGCGGTAGCGCGGCCAGCGTCCCCACCCCAGCCAGCGGGACGGGTACCAAGCCGCGTAGTGGGCCGCCGCCCGCAGCGCCGAGGCCGCCCGCCGTCCCGCCGGCGCCCGGGGGTCGATCATCTCGCCGGCCACCGCCAGGTGCTGGTCCACGGCCTCCCGGGCGATGAAGAGCCGCATGATCTCGCTGGTTCCCTCGAAGATCATGTTGATCCGCGAGTCCCGCAGCGCGCGTTCAAGCGGCGCCGGGTCCTCGCCCCGCTGGCGAAGCGAGTCCGCGGTCTCGTACCCTCGGCCGCCGCGGATCTGCACCGCGTCGTTGACCAGCTCCCACGCCTTCTCGCTGTGCCAGAGCTTGGCGCACGCCGCTTCCAGGCGGATGTCCAGCTTCTTCCCGTCGGAGATCCCCGCGGCCAGATCCACCGCCGCCTCCATGGCGTAGGTCTCCGCCGCCATCCGCCCCAGCATCTGGGCAACCGCGTCGTGCTTCCCCACGGGCCGACCCCACTGGACTCGCTCCGCTGCCCAGCGGCGGCTCACGCGAAGGTACGACTTGGCGGCCGCGGTGCAGAACGCCGGCAGAGCCAGCCGTCCGGTGTTGAGGGTGATCAGCGCCAGCTTGAGGCCCAGCCCCTCGCCCCACAGCAAGTTCTCCCGAGGGACTATCACGTCCTGAAAGCGGAGCACGCCGTTGGAGATGCCGTTCAGTCCCATGAAGCGGCACTGGTGGCCGTTCTCGACGCCGGGCCACGCCGTCTCCACGATGAAGGCGCTGATCGGACGCTTCCCCCGCACGCCCTCTCTTGCAGGCGTCCGCGCCATCACGACGAGCAGGTCCGCGCGAGGACCATTCGTCGTCCACAGCTTCTCCCCGTTGAGCACATAGTGGCTCCCGTCCTCCGACGGCTGGGCGAAGGTGGCCATGTTGGCCGGATCCGATCCCACCATCGGCTCCGTGAGCGCGAACGCAGACAGCGCGCCCGACGCAGCCCGCGGCAGGTACCGGCGCTTCTGCTCCTCGGTCCCGAAGAGCACCAGCGGAGTGGGCACCCCTATCGACTGATGGGCCGACAGGAAGGCCGCCGTGGAGGCGCACTCGGCAGCCACGATCCCCAGCGCGCGGTTGTACGACGTTTGGGACAGCCCCAGTCCGCCGTACTCCGTGGGGATCTTGACCCCGAACGCCCCGATCTCGGCCAGGCCCTCCAGCACCGACTCCGGCACCCACCGGTCCCGGTCCACCGCGTCGCCGTCCACATGCTCCTCGACGAACGCCCTCAGCCGCTTGAGAAACGGCGCAGCCCGGGCCGCCTCGTCCGGGTCCTGAGCCGGGTACGGATCGATCAGGTCGAGCGAGAGCCGCCCCCCGAAGAGCTCCTTCATGAAGCTGCGCTTTCGCCAGCCTTCCTCCCGCGCACGCTCTGCGACGGCTCTGGACTCGGCTGCGTCGCTGGTGTTGGTGCTCATCGGTCTTGCGCTCCTTCCGCAACGGCGTGTCCATCGTTTCCGTCAGGCGCGACCAGAGTCGCCAGCTCGTCGCGGCGAGCCTCGGCGTCGGCCTCGCCCACCCGGATCAGCTCCGCCAAGTAGTCGGGCTGAAACATGATCATACTAAGAAAGTCCGGCGCGTCCGTTTGGCGCGTACCGAGTCCTCGGGTCAGGAACCGCAGCCCCTTCGGCAGATCGGGCTCGTAGCGGTTGGCCAGCCGCCCCAGGTCCACGGAAGGCCGGATCGTGACGAGCTTCACCGTCCGCAGTCCCTGCCTGCGCTCCGGCGGCAGCTGGGCGACCAAGCCGTTGATCCGGTCCAGCAGGTGCCCGTCTTGGTCCAGCACGTCCAGAAACACCGAGTTGAGGAGGATGCCGGCGACTTGGGCCGGGGGAGGGTACCCCGTGACCGTGGGCGCGTCGGCCTCCGACACCGTGCGGTCCCGGCGGGTGCTGACCGCCAGGATGCGGCCGGCCCCCAGGTGAAGGGCGGGCGACAAGGGGGCCGTAAGGCGGATGCCGCCGTCGCCGAACCAGTGGGGACCGATCCCGACGGCGGGAAAGACCAGCGGCAGGGCCGCCGACGCCATCACGTGGTCGATCGACAGGGTGGTCGCCCGCGCGCGCCGGTTGGGCCGCTGCCACTCCTCAATGTCGGCGCCCTGGGTCCACATGACCGATTGGCCGGTGGCGTAGTTGGTAGTGCTCAGGGCGGCGGCCTTCAGCCGTCCCATGCGCAGGTTGTAGTTGATCCCGGTCAGCTCGCCGTCCACGGCGTGGAGCGCCTCCGTAAGGTAGGCCCGGAGCGGCGCCGTGTCCAAGAGGCCCTTCACCGGGGGGGACCCCTTCCTGCCCCCGGAGACCAACTGTCGCCCCCAGCGCGCCATGTGACGCGCCAACGACCACGGGTCGGTGCGGAAGACCCTCTCCGTGGTGAGCTCGGACCAGAGGTGGTACAGCTCCTCCGCCGCTTGCTCGAAAGTGCCGTGATGCGCGGCGAGGTGGGCCGCATTGATCGCTCCTGCGCTCACCCCGGTGATGATCGGCACGTCCAGCCTCGGGAAGTGCCGCGCCAAGCAGCGGAGCACGCCGACTTGGTACGCGGCCCTCGCTCCGCCGCCGCTCATGACGAACGCCAGGTCGTCGCCAGGCACCTTGGCGTCGTCCCACTTCGGAGGTTTCCGCTTGAACGGAGGCATCCGGAAAGATACGATGCGCGCGACTTGACGCATCGCCGCGAGGAACCTACCGTCGGCTGCGGCTCATGCTCGCTTGCGGGCACGAAGTCGGCGGCTTGAGCGAGTCCGGGTACAGTCAACCAGGAGGGAACGATTGCATCGGCCTGGATGGCTTCTTGCAGGAGGAGGCGCGCTCGCCCTTCTGCTTGCCGTTCAAGCTTCTGCGCCCGGACCGCCTCTGCTTCCCCGCCAAGCCCCCGCTGCCGGCCTCGCAGGCGCCGAGGCCTGTCGAAGCTGCCACGGAGATCAGTACGCCGCGTGGGCTTCCTCCACCCACGGAACCGCCGGCGGTCCGCCTGGACCAGAGACCGTGATCGCCCCCTTCGGCGGTCCTCCCCTTCGCTTCGCCGATGCCGTGGTGTCTCCGGTCGTGGACGAAATGGGGCGTTACGCCTTCGTCGTGGCGCGCCCAGGCCGCCCGTCGGTGCGCTACGTCGTCTCCGGCGTCGTGGGACGGGGACACATGGTCGGCGGCGGGACCCAGGGCTTCGTCTCCGCCTTCCCCGACGGCACCGAACGCTTCTTGCCCTTCGACTGGTCCGCAGACGCCGACGCTTGGTTCTGCAACACGGCCTTCGTGGGCGGCTTCTGGGTGCCGGGCGCGGACCGAGCGGCGCTTCGGGCCGACGCGGGCTGGCTTCCGGTCACCGAGGAGATGCGCCTGACCGACTGCGGCGACTGGCCGCCGGTGCGGGTCCTGGGCACAACGCGCCGCTTCGCCAACTGCCAGAACTGCCACGGCAGCGGCGTCCAAGTCGCGTACCGTCCAGAGGAACGTCGCTACGAGACCCGGGTCGCCACGCTCCGGATCGACTGCGAGTCCTGTCACGGTCCGGCCGCGGCCCATGTGGAACGAGCCCGCGCCGGTCTCCTCGCCTCGTCGCCCGATCTGGGCCTCCCCGCTCTGGACACGCTCGGCGTGGACGAGTCCCTGGCCGTCTGCTTCCAGTGCCACGCCCTCAAGCGGTCGATCGGTCGCGCGCCGGAGGACCAGGAGGCACCGGAGGACCAGGAGGCGACCGAGTACAGCCTGGGCCTCCCCCTCGTGGGCGACTCGCCCTACCTCTCCGACGGCCGCATCCGCACCTTCGGCTACCAGCAGACCCACCGGAGCAGCGCCTGCTACCTCTCCGGTGCCATGACCTGCGTGGACTGCCACGATCCCCACTCCCAGTCGTACCGCGACCCGTTCGACGCCCCCCTGGCAGGTCGCTACGACGACGGCCAGTGCACTGCATGCCACGCCAGCAAGGCGGCGGACCCGGAGGCCCACACCTTCCACCCGATCGCCTCCGACGGCGCCCGTTGCGTCTCCTGCCACATGCCCTACGTCCAGCACCCGGACCTCTTGGACGCGATCCCCTACGCCCGCTCCGACCACACGATCCCTATCCCTCGCCCCGGCTTCGACGAGGCGGCAGGCCTGCCGTCGGCGTGCGCGGGGTGCCACCAAGACCGGTCGCCTGCGGCCCTGGCCCGGCAGGCCACGGAGTGGTGGGGTGACTTGAAGCCGCACCGCCCCGAGGTGGCCGCGCTGTTTGCGGCGACGGCGCCCGGCGCCGGAAGCCCCGAACGGGCCCTTGCTGCGCTGCTCGAAGCCGCCCCCCTGGACGAGCGCTACGCACTGGCCAAGATCATGGCCATCGACGCATGGGTCCTGGGCGCGGCCGGGGCGCAGGACGATCCCGTCCCCGAGGAGGCGGCCACTGGCGCGCTGACCCGACTGGCCCGCGACCCCGACCTCGACGTCCGCGCCGTCGCCACCGCCGCGCTCCATGCGGTCCACTACGACGACCCGGCCGTCGGCGCCTTTCTGGACTCCCTGTCCGCTCCCGCCTCGCGGAACAGCAGCCCGTCGCGCCTCGACGCCGGTCGCGCACGCTGGGCCGGCGCGCTCTCGCAGTGGGCAGCCGCCGTCGCCCGGTCCAGCGGACCCGAGGCGGCGCTTCCGTTCCTGCAAAAAGCCCGGGCGGTCCGCCCCGCGGACCCGGAGGCGCTGATCGGCCTTGCCGCCGGACTTGCGTCCGTCGGGAACCACACGCAGGCCGTCCGCGCATACCAGGAAGCCCTCCGCCACGAGCCCGACCACCCGGTCGCCCTGGTGAACCTGGGACTGGAGCTCGAATCCTTGGGCCGCGAAGCCGAGGCGGAGGCCGCCTATCAGCAAGCGGTGGAGGCGCGGCCCCGCGAAGCCCTCCCCCACTTCAACTTGGGGAACGCTCGGTTCCGGCGAGGCGACCTCCAGAGCGCCGTCGCCGCCTATCGTGCCGCCGTCGAGGCGGACCCCGGCTTGGCGCGCGCCCACTTCTACTTGGCCGTCGCCCTCATCAACACCGGCAACCCGGAGGAAGCCCTCCCGGCCCTCTACAACGCCGCCGAGTTCGCCCCGGACGACGACGAGATCCGTCAAGTCCTGCAGCAAGTGGAGACCGCGCTTCGAGGTCCCGTTCGCGTTAGATTGCCCTTGCCATGACTCGCACCCGAACCGCCCTCGCCGTCCTCCTATGCACCGGGTGCCACGCCTACGCGCCCGCCTCCCCCGCCGCCGTACGCCCCGGCGACCAAGTGCGCGCGCTCCTGACCGTCGAGCAGTTCTCTGCGTTCGAGGACGTACTGCCGAGCGGCGACAGGCGCGTCAACGGTACGGTGCTCGAGGCCGGCGGCGGGGAACTCGTGCTGGAAGTCCCCGTGCTCACCCAAGTGGAGGGAATGCGCGTCCAGTCCCTCCGTCAGCGTCTTCGCGTAACGGAAGCCGGCGTCGCCGACCTGGAGCTGCGCTCCCTCTCCCGAGGCCGGACCTTCACCCTGGCCGGGGTTGCCGCCGCACTGGTGGGCTACGTCGCATGGGACCAGCTCCTCTCCGACGCCGGTCGCAGCGACGAGCCGCCCGCCGGCCCGATCAACGAACTCCTGCGGATCGTCTTCCGCATCCCTTCGTGAGTCCCGGGGATCGCGCCGACCGCCCGTCGGGCCGGGGCGCCCGCCCACTCGGACGACTCGTCCTGCCGGTCCTCCTGGCCGCCGCCGTGGTCGCCCTGGCCTCCGCCTGCGAAGATGACCCCTTCGGCTCGTCCTTGTCCGTGCAGCTGGTCGGCCCCGGCACCGGCGTCGTAGGGGAGGAGCTCACGGTGCGATACGATGCCCGCGGCCGCAGCCTCGTCGGCGTCATCTTGGCCTGGGGCGACGGCACCGTGGACTCGATCTCGACCTCGGGGGCCCAGACCGCTGCCGGCGCGCGCCGGCACACCTACCAGATGCCCGGTCTCTTCACCGTCCAAGCTCGGGTGGAGGACGCCCTCGAAGGCGCGAAGACCGCCGAAGTGTCGATCCAAGTAGCGTTGGCGGGCCAGTCGGGTTGACCGGATCGGCGAGGTCGCCGTATCTTCGTTGGATGCCGACCGATTCTCCGGGACGCGCGACGCACCGGGGCGGGCCAGCAGGGATCTTCTCGGCACCCGCCGGGCCGGCGACACACCAGCCACACGGAGCCCAAGATGACCCCACGCCTCGTCAGAAACCTTCGTCTACTCGGAAGTAGGGGCCGATCCACCGCCCTTCTTCTGATGGCCGCCTTGGCCCTGCCCGGTGCCGCCCAGGCCCAAACCGGGACGATCACCGGCACGGTGACCGACGCCGCCAGCACTCGGGCGATGGGCTCGGTCCAGGTCCATGTGGTGGGCACTGGGCTAGGCACCCTCACTCGGGACAACGGCCGCTACATCATCCTCAACGTCCCCGCCGGCACCCACACGGTTCGCGCCGTAAGCATCGGCTACGGCCAGACCGACGTGGAGGTGACAGTCTCCGGCGGCGGCACTGCGCAGCAGGACTTCGCCCTTCGCGCTCAAGCGCTGGGACTCGACGAGATCGTGGTGACGGGCACTGCGGGAGCTGCTCGCCGCCGGGAGATCGGCAACACCGTCTCCCAGCTGAACGTGGCGCAAGACGTGGTCGAGCCGCCCACCAACGTGGACGCCCTCCTCCAAGCCCGCATCCCGGGGATGTCGATCACCCAGAGCTCGGCCAGCGCCGGGGGCGGCGCCATGATCCGCCTGCGAGGCAACGTCTCAATGACCCAGTCGAACCAGCCCCTGATCTACGTGGACGGGGTCCGGGTCCGGAGCGAAGGGTTCGCCAAGAACGTGCCTCCGGTCGGGTACTCGGGTCGCAGCAACAACGACGTATCCAGCCCGCTCAACAGCATCAACCCGCAGGACATCGAGCGCGTCGAAGTCATCAAGGGCGCCGCGGCAACGACCCTCTACGGTACCGAAGCCTCCGCCGGCGTCATCCAGATCTTCACCAAGCGCGGCATCGTGGGCAGCGCCCGGTGGACCGGCCAGGTAGAGCAGGGCGTGGCCCGCAACCTCACCTTCGGACCCGACCCTTCGCTTCGGCCTCCATCGGAGAACCCGACCTCCCTTTCAGGCGGGCGCTCCGACTTCTTGTTCATCAACCCGTGGCTTCGGGGCCACAAGCCGATGTGCGGCGACGCCATCGTCGTGGACGGCCAGCCCTGCGACTCCGGGCTCTTCAGCGACATGGGAGCCCACCAGCAGAAGTACGCCGTCAACGTGGGCGGCGGCGCCGAAAACGTTCAGTACTTCGTCTCGGCGTCGTATGAGAACGACGACGGCGTGCTGGTGAACGACAACGAGAAGAAGGTCATCGTTCGAGGCAACTTCACCTTCAGCCCAACGGACAACCTTCAGCTGCAGTGGAACACGTCGTACACCAACGACCAGCTCGCCCACACCGCCGGCGGGAACAACGCCCACGGCATGACGCTGAACACCTTCCGGCGTGACAGGAACTACCTGAACGACGAGTCGTTCAACGCCATCAACCCCTTCCTGAACCAAGACATTACGTCCCAGATCGACCACATGATCACGGGGATGACGGCCACGTGGTCGCCGATGGCAAACTTCACCAACCGCATCAGCGTGGGGTACGACTTGGCCCAGCAGGACAACCGCAACCTGCGTCCCTTCGGCTTCATTCGGGCACCGGGCGGCATCCTCGCCACGTCCCGCCACGAGTTCAACACCCTTACCGTGGACTACGTGGGCTCCCTGGACCTGGAGCTGACCAGCGACATCCGCTCGGCACTCTCGTTCGGCGGCCAGAGCGTTACCACCCGCACCGAGGTCACTACAGCGTACGGCGAGAACTTCCCAGGCCCCGGCGACCCCGACGTGGACAACGCCGGCAGCACGCTGGGCTTCGAAGATCGGGAACGCCTGGTCAACGCCGGCCTCTTCGTTCAGAACGTCTTCGGCTTCTACGACAAGTACTTCGTTACCGGCGGGGTGCGGGTGGACGGCAACTCGGCGTTCGGCGACGACTTCGGTCTCCAGGCGTACCCGAAGGTTTCGGGCTCCTACGTCGTCTCCGACGAGGCATTCTGGAACGACAGCTGGGGCACGATGAAGCTCCGCGCGGCTTGGGGCCAAGCCGGCCGGGCCCCGGGTGCCTTCGACGCGGTTCGGACGTTCGCCGCCGCAGGCTGGGGCAACAGCCCGGCGTTCCTGCCCAGCAACGTGGGGAACTTCGACATCGGCCCCGAAACCACCTCCGAGCTCGAGTTCGGCATGGAAGGGTCGTTCATCAACGACCGACTGGCGATGGACGTGACCTACTTCATGCAGACGACGTTCGACGCCCTCTTCAGCGTCTTGCAGATTCCGTCCAACGGCTTCAGCAGCTCCCAGCTGGCCAACGTGGGCGAGCTCACCAACAACGGGCTGGAGCTGGGGCTCAACTACTCCATCGTGCGCAACGACGCATGGACGTGGGACGTGGGCACCAGCCTGTCGTTCACCGATTCAGAGATCGTGTCTCTGGGCGGCAACCCGTCGTTCAGCATCGGCGGCTTCGGCTGGGTGGTCGAGGGCCAGCCGGCACCGGTCGTTCGGTCGGATCGCATCTCCAACCCCGACCAGCGCGCCGCCCCCATCATTGTACAGGACAGCGTCCACGGCCCGAACCAGCCCACGACGATCGCCGGGTTCAGCACCACCGTGGGACTTCCCTATGGCATCTTGGTCACGGCCCGGGGCGAGTATCAGGGCGGTGCCTACATGCTCAACGGCCCTCAGGCCGCCGCGACTCGGCGGTCGGTTCGGTGGGCCGGGTGCTTCGAAGCGTACAACACGTGGGAAACCCAAGGCTACGAAGCCCTTACCGCTGAAGAGCGGGGCCGTTGCGACGTGAGCATATACCAATCCGACTTCGCCGTGCAGCCTTCCGACTTCTTCAAGATTCGAGAGCTGAGCCTTCAGGCACCCCTGCCAGAGGCATGGGCGAACAGGATGGGGGCGTCCCGTGCCAGCTTCACCTTCTCCGGACGGAACTTCTTCCGGTGGGTGGACCCGCTCATGCGGACGCTGGACCCTGAGGTCGGAGGCAACGTGGGCTACAACACTCGGGTTCGACGCATGACCGAGCACGTGCCGCCGCCGGCATACTACACCATGTCCTTCCAGGTCGTCTTCTAGGAGGATGGAAAGAATGAAAGGAACAGCGATGCGTACGACCTCGGGACGGCTGGCCGGCGTCCTCGCCGTGTTTGCTGGCGGTCTGGTGGCCGCCTGCGACACCGACGTGATCAACCCGGGACGGGTCCAGGAGCAGTTTCTGCTCGAGACCGAGGCCCAAGACGCCATCGTCCAAGGGATCGGGCGAGGCGTGTCCGAAGCTCATAACTACGTCGGCTACACTGGCGCCGCCGTCACCCGGGAGGTCCACCCGTCCGGCTCCACCGGCAGCTTCGGCATCCAGGTCGAGTGGCAGAACGGAGAGCTCGACTACGAAACCGTCAACGCCCATTGGAACCTGTCCCAGCGCGCGCGCTGGTGGGGCAACGACGGGATCAGCAAGATCACGGAGACCGGTGCCGAAAGCCCAGCGCTCTTGGGAGAGGCATATCTGTGGGCCGGGTACGCCCACCGGCTCATGGGCGAGAACTTCTGCTTGTCGGTGATCGACGGCGGATCGGCAGGTTCGCGAAATGCCTACCTCGAAGGGGCCCTAGCTCACTTCGACCAAGCAGCCTCCCAGGGTTCGGGTCCGGTGGCCATGGCGGCCCGGGCGGCCCGGGCGTCGGTTAAGGCGTTCATGGGCGACTGGGCCGGCGCGACGGCCGACGCGGCAGGCGTGCCCGACGACTTTGTGTGGATGTTGCCGTACTACCCGGACAAGGGCGACGCCACCAAGAACCGTATCCAGTTCGCCAGCCACGCCCAGCCGTACAAGGCCCACACCCTGAAGTACACCAAGTACGAGATGATGGGGCGCAGCGAGAACAACCCGGACGGCGACCCCCGAGTGCCGTTTGAAATCACCGACGAGACGGGCGACGCCGCAGTCCAGTGTTGCGGCCAAGTTCCTTGGTGGCCCCAGACCAAGTACGATGAGCCGGGCAGCGACATTCCTCTGTCGAAGGGCGCAGAGATGCGGTTGATCGAGGCCGAGGCCATGCTGAACGGAGGCAACTGGCAGGGCGCCATGGAAAAGATCAACGCCCTTCGGACCGCGGCGGAAATGCCGATGGCGGAGGCGTCGAACACCGTGGAGGCGTGGACGGCGCTCAAGCACGAGCGAGGCGTCGTCCTCTGGCTGGAAGGCCGTCGCCTAGGTGACTTCTTCCGCTGGAACCAGAACAACACGCCTGGCGAACTAGCCGACCTCGAGCAGCCCTCCGGCAGCGCGAGCGAAGGTTCGCACTTGGTTCAGCAGGACCTGTGCTTCCCCATCGCGCGTAGCGAGGTGGACACGAACCCCAACATCAACGGGCCGACGGGCTGACCCCAGCCCGCGCAACAAGCAAGCCCCGAGCCCGGGCCGGTCGCGACAGGCGGCTGGTCCGGGCTCGTTGCGTTCCCGGGAGGGCTGCATTTCTGGGAGGAGGGCGGCCGGGCAGGGCCGTCAAACCGTGCTCTCGAGCACTCCCCGACCGATCGCCATGATCCCCATCGCCATGAAGGCCAGGGCCAGCAGCGCTCCGACCAGATGGGGACCATAGCTCTTGACCTCCTGCGGACGGCGCTTGACCACGGAACTGGTGAACTGGGCTACTGCGGCTGCGGCCAGCATCATGAAGAAGTGGCCGATGAGCTGGCTGTGGAACGGTCGAGTGAAGAGAACGGCCGCGCCGATCACGACCTGCAGGTGGATTAGGCCCGCGAAGACGGAGGCCAGCCGGGCCATCGCTCGGGAATACTCCCGCTTGCCCAAGAACCCGACTGTGGCGTAGAGGACGACGAAGAGGCCCCCGACGAGGACGAGGAAGCGAAGACCCGAGTGAGCCGCGAAGAGCAGCATGGTGGACGATCCTGGGTGGTGGGGAGCAGGCACGAACCGCGAACGCTGTCGCACGCTTCGTAGTTTGCGGCGATCGTGCGGCTGGAACAACTGCGCGGGGCTCTAGCCCCTGGCGCAAACTCCCTGATGGTCCTCGACGTACTCCAGCAGAGCCTCCGCCGCCCAGCGGTGACCCGCGACGTTCCAGTGGCCGTCGTGCACCCATTGAGCATCTGCAAGCTCTGCGCCCTGCCGCAGGATGTAGTCGGCTTGGTCGACGACGGGAACGTCGACCGCCGCCGACATCTCGCTCAGCCGCTCGAACAACTTGCGGTCTCTCTGCCGAAATGCGTGCGAGGCGAGCACAACCAGTTGGGTGCCGTCCCGGTCGGCGCGCACCTTGAACTGCGCCAACCCAAAGGCTGTGTAATCCAGCGCGTCCTCAAAGATCGGGTGAAGATCGTCTTCGGCGAAGAACTTGGACATCTCGAGGTCGTTCCAGACCATCGGGGGGGAGGAGGTCTCGGAAGTGTTCAGGAAGTCGCTGCGAACCTCCCTTGCGCACGCAAGTACGCTTCCGCGGAGATCGCGATCAACGCCGCCCCTGCGAACACCGGCATCGCGTTTCATGCGAGCGTGCGCGCCAAGCGACGAAAGCGGACGGCCGATCGGGCCACGAATCTCACGATGTACGATCCCTTTAGGGCACGGGAAGAGATCGGGACGCGGAGCCGTCGCCGGCACCGCAGTATGCGACCACAAGGCGAACAGGACACTTCCGCCCCCACAAACCCCACGACCGCGGGGCTCCCCGCCTTGCTCGTCGCCGGGCTCCCGGCCTACCCTTCCGCCATGTTCAAGACCGGCTACATCCTCAGCCCCAAGGCCGATTCGATCTGGTTCCTGGGACTGCCGTTCGCGGCGGTGGCGCTGGCGCTGGGCTTCCAAGCTTGGCTTCCGTACGTGGCCGTGGCGTCGATCAACCTGTGGGTGACCACGCCCCACCACTACGCCACCTGGGTCCGCAGCTACGGGATGCCGGAAGTGTGGGAGCGCTTCAGGACGCGGCTCGTCGTCGGTCCCGTCGCCATCTTCTCGCTGACCGCCGCCGGGCTGATCTGGGCGCCAATCACCCTGCTGCTGCTGGTCTCCGCCTGGGACCACCAGCACAGCATCATGCAGCAGCACGGCTTCAGCCGGGTCTACGACTTCAAGGCCGGCACCGGCCTAGCCGTCACTCGCCGCTACGACCTGGCCCTCCACTGGATCCTCTACGGGAACATGTTCCTCCAGGCGCCGATGTTCCGCTTCTTGTGGATCCGCGAGCTGCACCGGATGCACGTGCCGATTTCGGCTGGGTTCGTGGAGGGACTGCTGATCGCCAGCTGGGTGGTGGTTGCCGTCTACGCCGTCGTGTACTTGGCGCACCTTCGCAGAACCGTCCGTTCCGGCGGGTCGATCAACCCCGTCAAGTACGGCTTCATCGCCGCCAGCTACTTCCTATGGTACTACGTGGCGTGGCACACCAACTCGATCCTCCTCTACGCCGTCGCCCACCGCTTGATGCACGGCGTCCAGTACATGGTCATGGTGTACGCCTTCATGCGACGGTCCGCGGCCACGGGGGCGTCCCGGCCCGGCCTCTGGAGCCGACTCGTGGGGTCCGGCCGCCTCCGCTGGTTCCTGATCCTGGGCGGGGCCTACGCCGTCGCCTTCCAGCTGCTCATCAACCGCCCTCTGGACGAATTCGGGTTCGGCGTCGTCAACTTCGCACCCTACCCCGCCATCCCCCAGTTCAACATCCCGGCCCTCGACTACGCCGGCGGCTACGAGCTCTGGTCCCAGATGATGCTCTACGCCTACGCCCTCCTCCATTACTACGTGGACTCGTTCATCTGGAAGGTGCGCGACAAGCAGGTGCAGGAAGGGCTGTAGGGTGTCAGGCCGCCGCTTTCGACAGGTCTTCCAGCGCTACCGCATCCTCTTCGTGATCTACGGGGTTGGGACGCTCGTCGGGCTGCGGGAATGCCACCTAGCTCGGACCGGCGAGCCGGTGGACTGGAGCAGCCCGCAGTGGGCCGACATGACGGACGTCGTATCCCAGGTGAACCCTGCCGACCCCGACACCGACTTCCTGGAGGGGGTCCAGTCGATGGTCGAGGGGGACGGGCAGGGGCTCGTCGCCCACTTCGAGGACGCACTGGAGTCCGGGGCCAAGCACAACGAGTTCCTGTTGCGGGACTACGCCCAGCTCCTCTTGGACACGGGCGCGGACTGGCGGAGGGTGAACGCCGCGGTGAACCGCTGGCGGGAGAACCACCCGTTCTCCGACGAAACCCTGTCGCTGTCGCTGGGGACCGGCCCCCGCACGCAGGGCGAGGTCTCGGTGCTGAACCGGGAACTCCGAGCGGTGCCGTGGATCGACAGCGGACGGCTGGAGCAGTACGAGGACGACGGTCGCCGGCGGTGGCGCGTGCAGATCACCTTCCGCCCGCCTCTGACGGTGGACGTGCGGGAGGCCGTGGCGGCGGTGTCGATCCTGGCCGTGCCGGAGAGCGACCGGGCGACGCACCGGGTGGCGTGCAGGACGCTGGCCAACTGCGCCGTGACGCGGCGGAACTAGAGCAGAGCCGGCGGGACGGAGCACGGACGACGGCGGGCGGCGATCTTCGGGGTCGCTTGCGCCCTCGTTGTTCGGCCCCCACTATGGGGCATGGCGGCGGAGATGACGCATCGGATCGGCTGGATGGGCACTGGGGCTTCGGTGCGGGCACCTAAGGTAATCAACGCACTGTTCGAAGAAGTCGAGCGGTGTGGTAGAACCAGGAGGCAGCTGACGATTCTGCTTCCGTAGTCAGAAGGAGGACCCATGCGACCAGTAGGGTTCGGAAGCGCCTCGCTAACGGCGGGGTGCAGCGCGGCACTTGCTCTCGTCCTTGCCGGGACGGCGGGCGAGGTCGCGGCTCAGACAGGCACGGTGACCGGAGCCGTCCGGAACGCCGTCAGCTTGGCACCGCTCGCAGGTGCCCAGGTGTCGATCCCGGGCACCGAATTCGGGGGACTGGCCAACAACGTCGGTCGGTACCTGATCCTCAACGTGCCAGCCGGCCAGCACACGGTGCGGGTCGATCTCATCGGCTACGGCAGCGAGGAGATCACGGTCACGGTTCCGGCGGAAGGCGCCGCTACGGCCGACTTCAACATCCGGGAGGAGGCGCTGGCCCTTGAAGGGGTCGTCGTCACCGGCACCGCGGGGCAAGCACGGCGACGGGAGGTCGGCAACGCCATCAGCGCGATCAGCTCCACCGACATCGAGCTCACCGCCGTCACCGACATGGGCGACGTGCTCCAAGGGCGCACCACCGGCATCCAGGTCAACGACCACAGCGGCCAGGTGGGAGCGGCCAGTCAGATCCGCCTCCGGGGCAACAACTCCATGACGCAGGGGAACAACCCCCTGATCTACGTGGACGGCGTGCGGATCGAGAGCAGTCCCATCGGCTCCGACGACGAAGGCGCCCAGACCCCCGGTGCGCTGGACATGATCAACCCGGCGGACATCGATCGAATGGAGGTGATCAAGGGTCCGGCGGCCACGACCCTCTACGGCACCGAGGCGTCGGGCGGCGTGATCCAGATCTTCACCAAGCGCGGCGTGGCGGGGGCGCCGGCGTGGCGGTTCGGCGTGGAGCAGGGGGTAAGCGTCATGCCTCACCAAGGGCCACCGGCGGCCGTCAACCCGTCCGGCCTGTTCTTGAACACGTGCCGGGATCCGAACATCCTGAACCACGCTACCGGCACGACCGGCGTCGACGAGCCGGGATGCCCCGCCAACAACAGCTGGTTCCGCAACGCTCACCACCAAGTCTACAACCTGAGCGTGCGCGGCGGAGGCGAGACGGCCACGTACTTCGTCTCCGGCCAGTTCGGCGACCGGAAGGGCGTCGTGAACCCCCAGGGCGCAGACAACTACAACGTCCGGGCCAACGTCTCCTTCCAGCCGATGCAGGGGTTGGACATCCGCCTCAACAGCCACTACGCCCGCAGGAACATCACGTGGATTCCCAACGGCAACAACGCCTCGGGGCTCTACTTGAACGTGCTTCGCGGCCCCCGCGGCTACACGCCCGGCAACGACGACTCGCTCGTCCTGGACAACGACATCTTCACCCACATAGACCAGTACATTACTGGCTTGGCCGTCAACTGGTCGCCCACCGCCGACTTCTCGCATCGACTGAACGTTGGAGTCGACTACACGTCTTCCGACTTCATCGACTTCAAGGGCTGGGGGTTCTACGAGGAGGCCACGGGCGATCGGGAGATCGACCAGCAGTTCGACCGGAACCTCACGTTCGACTACAGCGGCACGTTCACCTACAGTCCGTTTGAGGTCGTCTCGTCGAGCTTCTCCTGGGGCGGGCAGATCTACGAAGAGTTCAGCTACGCCCTCAACGGGTTCGACGAACTCTTTGCGGGACCCGGAGAGCAGGTTCTGGGCGACGGCAACAACCCGCGAGTGTTCGAGAACCGGGTCACGCTCCGCAGCGGGGGCTTCTTCATTCAGGAGGTCGTCGGGTTCCGGGACAAGCTGTTCCTCACCGGCGGCGTCCGCTGGGACGGCTTCAGCACCTTCGGCGAAGGCTTCGGGTTGGCCGCATACCCGAAGGTTCAGGGATCGTACCTGATCTCCGACGAGAGCTTTTTCTCCTTCGACTGGGTCGATTCCTTCAAGCTTCGAGCGGCTTGGGGACAGTCGGGGAAGGCCCCCGGCGCCTTCGACGCCAAGCGGACGTACGAAGCGACCTCCGCAGACGAACAGGTGCCCGCCGTGATCATCGCGAACCTGGGGAACGCCGACCTAGGTCCCGAAATTTCGGAGGAGCTGGAGTTCGGAGGGGACGCATCCTTCCTCGGCGGCAGGGTCTCGGTCGAGTTCACGATGTTCGACCAGACGACCAGGGAAGCGCTGATAGGCGTCCAGGAGGCGCCGTCGGGCGGTACGGAAGAAGCCACTTGGTACAACCTCGGCGAGGTGAAGAACTGGGGAACCGAGACGGTCCTGCACTTCGTTCCAGTTAGAACGGACAACGTTGAGTGGGACGTGGGGTTCAACTACACCACCAACGACAGCGAGATCACGGACCTGGGTCCCCTCGAGGACCTGGGCACCAGCCGCCAGCTGGGCTACCCACTGTGGATTCGGTGGGACGACATCCTTCAGAACCCAGACGCCGTGGGCGAACTGCCCGACTACGAGAAGGGCTACATCGGCAACTTGTTCCCGACGTCGACCCTGGGCATCACCACTCGACTGACCCTGTGGCACGACCTTACCCTCGACCTCGTGGGCGAAGGACAGTACGGGATGGTGAGGCCGATCGGCATCGCCTATCAGAACGTCCGCAGACGAGTCTGGCCCGGCGACGGGTGTCCGGGCATTCAGGACACCTGGTACAACGGCGGCGACCGCTCGTCCCTGACCGCCGCCGAGGTGGCTCGCTGCGTGGGACCGTACTCGGACCAAGGGATGTGGACCGACCTAGCGGACTTCTTCAAGCTTCGCTCGGCGTCGCTCACCTACAGACTTCCGGAAGGCTTGGTTCCAGGCACCCGAAGCGCCCAGATCGGGATCTCCGGGAAGAACCTGCTGACCTTCACGGACTACAGGGGCTTGGACCCGGAGGCCAACGACAACGGCTTCGGCGACTCGACGCCGAACGAGTACTACAACATGGCGCCGCCGCGGGTCTTCATTCTCAACATGTCCTTCAACTTCTGATGAGGAGGATGGAGATGACAGCAATCAACCGGAAGACAAGGCTCGGCTCGGCGTTCGCCTCCGCGGCCTTCGGCGCCCTCCTCCTCTCCGCCTGCGACTTGGAGGTGCTCAACCCCGGTCGCATCCTGGACGAGGACCTCAACACGCGGGAACTGATGCCGATCATCGTTTCCGGCGCATCGGCGGAGTTCAACGACATCGTGGACGACTACTCCTTCGACATCGCCCGCCTTACCGACGACCTGGCCGGCACTGGCAGCTACTTCACGACAGGCAAGTACCGGCGAGGCGTCATCGACTCCGAGGACGGAGACGTGGAGACCGCCTGGGAGCAGGCTCACGAGGCCGCATGGGCGGCCGGCGGCGCCTGGGAGAGGCTTCAGAACGTACTGGAGGGAGACGCCAATTCCTTCGACGGCGCGGCTCGGCTGTTCGTTCTCATGGGCTCGGCCCACCGAATGCTGGGCGAGAACTTCTGCGAAGTGACGTACGACATAGGTCCGCTGCAGCCCAGGACGGCAGCGTTCGACAGCGCCATCGCCGCCTTCAACCAGGCAGTCACCATCGGAAGCGCGGCGGGCGCCACGAACTTCGTCACCGCAGCTCACGGCGGTATCGCCCAGGCCCAGGTCGGGCTGGGCAACTGGACCGCGGCCGCCCAGTCGGCGTCGATGGTGCCGACGGAGTTCGTGCACAACGCAATCTACCACCTGACGGCCAACAGCAACGTGATCTGGAACGAGTCCTGGGGCCGGGCGGAAGTCGGCGTGTGGGCGACGCCGGCCCAGACGGTCTACGACGGCGATCCCAGGGCGCCGTACACGATCTGCGGCCAATGGAACGACACCAACCTGCCTCCCGACCCGGATATGGGGGTCACGCCCACGGGAACCTGCACGGGCCAGGGCAGCGGCGCTCATCAGGGCGCCGACGGGCTGACGGCTCACTACCGGCAGGACAAGTACAACGAGGCCGGCTCCGACGTCGCCGTCGTTTCGGGGAAGGAGATGCGCCTCATCGAGGCCGAAGCAGCGCTGATGAGCAACGACTTGGCGACGTTCACCGCCAAGATCAACGAGCTCCGGGCCCACTACGACCTGGACCCGATCGAGCAGCCCGCCAACGCGGGCGCGCTGGAGTACCCCAACGCGATGGACGACGCATGGTCGATCCTCGACCGGGAGCGCTACCTGACCCTGTGGATGGAAGGACGGCGCCTCTGGGACCTGGGCCGCTGGAATCACCCGTTCCAGAACGGCGGCACGCTGATCGGTCCCGGCGCCTCGCCTCGCGTCTCCTGCCTGCCGATCCCGGAGATCGAGTGCACCCTCAACCCCGAGATCCAGAACTCGGCAGCCTGCACCTAATACGCGCGGAACGCATAGCCGTCTCGCGCTGAACGAGACAGAACGCCCCCGCCGGGGTTCGGCCCTGGCGGGGGCGTTCGCCACTACCAGGAGGAGTGACCTTGCCTTGTTCCCTGCCCCTGCCCCCGGTCGTCGCCTTCGTTGCGACCCTCGCGGCAGCCGGTTGCGCCACCTACCGGCCGGCGGTCGTCGAAGACCTGTCGCCCAGCCAGCGCGTGCGCGTGCGTGTAGAGCCCGAGATCCTGGCCGACCTGGTCGCGTTCGCGGAAGGTGCCCAGGGTCAGCTGGGCGGCCGGTTCATAGCGGTGCGGGGCGATTCGGTGGCCTTTCGGTTCGAGACCCCGTCCAGCTACAGGCAGGTCGTCCTGCATCAGAGCGCGATCCTGGGTCTGGAGCAGCGGGAGTCGAGTCCAGCTCGGAGCATCGCCTTCTCCGCGGCGGTCGTCGGCGGCGTCGGTATCCTGGCCTATCTGGGCTTCGAGGGCAGGGAATCCGGCGACGACTCGCTGCCGCCGGACTCGGAGGCCCTGGTCCCGCTCTTCGTCTTCACCGCGTGGCCGCGCTAGCGGCCCGGATTCCCGCTGGGCTGTCCCGCCGTGCCGCCACCGCCGCGGTATTGACCGGATAGGCAGCCTTACTACTTTTCATGGTTGTAGTCTTGTCGCGGGGGCGGTCCGCCCCCGACCCCTTCACCTTGGACAGGGAGAAAAGATGTCCGAACCAAGTGTTCGCACTAGGTGCGCCACGACGCACCTGCTTCTCGGCGCAGCCCTGACGGCGGCGCTGACGGTTGGGGCGCCGCTGGACGCCCAGACAGGCACGGTCACCGGAACCGTGCGGAACGCCACCAACGGCCAAGCCATCGCCGGCGCCCAGGTCGGCATCACGGAGCTCAGCATCGGCATCCTGAGCAACAATGTGGGCCGCTACGTGCTGGTGGGGGTCCCGGCCGGGACCCACACGGTCGAGGTCCGCTACATCGGCTACACCACCGAGAGCATGGAGATCACGGTGCCGGAAGGCGGTGCCGCGACGGCCGACTTCGAGCTTCGCTCCGACGCCATCAGCCTTGAAGGCGTGGTGGTGACGGGCACGGCGGGCGCGGCCCGACGGCGCGAGATCGGCAACTCGATCTCCTCGATCAGCGGAGAAGTCTTCGAGTCCCAGCCGATTGCTCGGGTCGCCGACGCCTTGCAGGGCCGAACGCTGGGAGCCACGATCCTCAACAACGGCGGCCAGGTCGGCGCCGGAACGACGATCAAGCTGCGCGGCAACAACTCCGTGTCCTTCAGCAACTCGCCTCTGGTCTACGTCGACGGCGTGCGCATTCGGGAGCGGGGGCTGATTCACGCCGTGGAGGCCAACCAGCAGACCAACCCCTTCGACGACATCAACCCGGCCGACATCGAGCGGATCGAGGTCATCAAGGGCGCTTCGGCCACGACTCTGTACGGCACGGAGGCGTCCGGCGGCGTAATCCAGGTCTTCACCAAGCGGGGCGCGGCAGGGCGTCCGGCGTGGTCTCTAACCGTCGACCAGGGCCTCAACAACCTAGGCCACATCGGCCCTAGCGCCGACGTGAACCCGACCGGACTCGGGATGAACAACTGCAGCTTCGGAGGGAACGGAAGCTTTCCCGGCGGCGACTCCCAGTTCCCGGTAGACCCGTCCTGTCCCACCAGCGGTTCCTGGCTCAAGAACGGGTACGTGCAGAACTACAACCTGTCCGTACGCGGTGGCGCCGAGCGCATGAACTACTTCGTTTCGGCCAAGTGGGGCAACGAGGCCGGCGTGTTCGACACAGGCACGAACGAGCAAGGCGTATCCCGGCCCGATCAGGGGCAGGAGAGCTGGAACTTGCGCGGCAACTTCTCCTTTGCACCGGCCGAAGGCGTGGACGTTCGGCTCAACAACTACTACACGCACAAGGAAGTCACTTGGGTCCCGGACGGCAACAACGCCGAAGGACTGCTCCTCAACGTGTTCCGTGGCGGCAACGACTACACCAACGACGAAGACGGCAAGTTGCTGGACATGGACATCACCTCCGTCAACGACAACTTCACCAGCGGCGTGAACGTCATCTGGGACGCGGACCACGGCATCAGCCACCGCTTCAACACGGGCGTCAGCTACGTCAGGAACACCTACTTCGAAGAAAAGCCCTGGGGCTACTTCTACGTTCAGCAGGGTGAGCGAGAGACGCGAGAGAGGACCCGCCGAACGCTTACCTTCGACTACAACGGATCGTGGAACCGGGACTTCTTCGGTGTGTCGTCCACCTTCTCGTGGGGCGGACAGATGTACAACGACTTCCTGACCGGCACCACCGGAAACGGGCGCGACTTTGCCGGCCCCGGGGACAAAGTGCTTCAGTCCGGAGCGATCACGACTGCTTCCGAAGCAAACAGCACGATCACCAGCGGTGGATTCTTCCTCCAGGAGATGATCGGCATCGCCGACAGGCTCTTCCTCACGGGAGGACTGCGGATCGACGGACACTCGACGTTCGGGTCGGACTTCGGCCTTCAGCCCTACCCCAAGGCGTCGGTGTCGTACGTGATCTCCGACGAGAGCTTCTGGCCCTCGTCTTTCGGCACATTGAAGCTGCGGAGCGCCTACGGTGCATCCGGCAAGGCCCCCGGCATCTTCGCGGCGGCGCGGACTTGGACGTCGGTTGCTGGCGACAACGGAAGGCCCGGCGTGACGCCCGACAACCTCGGGAACCCGGACCTCGGTCCAGAGCGCACGCTGGAATGGGAAGTGGGCCTCGAGGGCTCCACCCTCAACGACCGAGTCACCTTCGAATACCAGTACTACAACCAGAGCACCATCGACGCGCTGATCGCAGTGACCCAGCTTCCTTCTGCTGGCTTCGTCGGCACTCAGCTTGAGAACGTGGGCGAGCTCAGCACGACGGGCCACGAGATCCTCGTCAACGCCAACATCTTGGGAATGGACAACTTCAGTTGGGACGTAGGCGCGAGCCTCTCGACCAACCGGAGCAGGGTGCTTGACCTCGGTGGTCTCGAGAGCATCAACCTGGGCTGGCGCAACTACGTACGCGCCCCCACCGAGTGTACGACGGAGATGGCCAACGGAGGGTCGTTCGACGGCAACGGCTACGTCGGCCAGGGATGCACTCCCGGCGAGATGGTCTACTTCCCGCTTCCCGCGTTCTGTCACGACCGCGTACAGAACCCGGAAGAGGTGGGAGCGCCCCGCTACGAGGATCAGTGCCTCGGAGCCACGACGCCGACGCGCACGATCGGCCTCAACACCGCCGTCACGCTGGGCGGTCGCGTCACGATGGACATGGTGTGGGAGGGCCAGGGCGGTCACTGGCTGTCGTCGGGTACGGCGTATCAGAACACGCGACGCAGCGTGTGGCCTCTCTGCCGAAGCACCTTCGACGCCATCGCCGCCGGAAACAGGGGTACGCTCACCGCGAGAGAGCGTGCGCTCTGCGACCCGTCGGTTGTGCGCTACGGCATGTGGACGCAGCCGGCGGACTTCTTCAAGCTGCGGTCCGCCTCCCTGAACTTCCGGATCCCCGAAGAGTGGCTTCCCACTCAGCTTCGGGCCGCCACGCTCAGGCTCCAGGGCCGCAACCTCCTGACCTTCACGGACTTCGAGGGCGTGGACCCCGAAGCCTTCGAGGACGGCTCAGCCGAGGTGCTGTTCCGCCAGGAGTACTACAACCTGCCACCGATCCGCAGCTTCTTGCTGTCGCTCAAGGTCGACTTCTAGGAAAGGGACGAGACAATGAAGATCAGCAAAGCGAAAGCGACGAACCTGCGCTCGTGCCTCGCGGCCTTCATGGCCGCCTTCGCCCTAGTCGGGTGCGAAGAGGGCCTCTTCGAAGTGAAGAACCCGGGGAGGATCCTCGACGACGACCTCAACACTTCCCAAGGGGTCAACTCCCTCGTGACGGGCATGTCGTCGGACTTCTCGGTGTCCTACGACAACCTGGCCTTCACGACGGCGATCCTCGCCGACGAAATCGTGGGCTCGGGGAGCTACTTCTCGACAGGCCGCTACCGCCGGGGTCTCTTCGATTCCGACGACGCCAACGGCTTCTGGGGAGGCGTTCAGCGGGCTCGGTGGGTGGCCGAAGCTGGCCTTATCCGCATGACGGAGATCGAGGGCTACCAGTTCGACGGCAACGAGAACACGGCGCGGGCCTGGCTCTTCGCGGGGCTCGCCAACCGCTGGTTCGGCGAGAACTTCTGTGGCGTCGTATTCAGCACGCCGTACACCGAGGACAGCCGGGGGCCCGGCGGCGAGGTGGACACCGGCGACTACGTGGAACGGGAACAGGCTTTCCAGCGGGCGGTTGCTGCGCTGAACGAGGCTGTCCGCCACGGGGGGTCCGCCGGCCGGCAAGACATCGTCAACGCCGCGGAAGGAGCCTTGGCCCAGGTCAACGTCGGGCTGGACAACTGGAGCGCGGTGGCGAGTCACGCCGCCAAGGTGCCCACCGACTTCGTTTGGTACGCCAACTACTCCTCCAACTCGGGTCGCGAGACAAGCCAGATCTGGAACGAGACCCACGGGCGGCACGAAGTGTCCGCCTTCATGACGGTGGCGGGGATATATGGCGCGGGCGATCCACGGACGCCTTGGACGGACTGCTCCGATTCGGGAGCGGGTTGTCCCAGCGGCAACGGCGCCGACGGCCAAACGACGCACTACCGTCAGGAGAAGTACCCGACCAGGGACGACGACATCCCCTTGGTCAAGGGCACCGACATGCGCCTGCTGGAAGCCGAAAAGGCGTTGCGGGACAACGACTTGGCGATGGCGATGTCCAAGATCAACGATGTCCGGGCCTTCCACGGCCTTGATCCGATCGAGTCCGACGGGACGATCGGCAGCGGTCCGACGGGCGGCGAAGAGGGCAGCGCCAACCTGACCTCGATGTCCGGCTGGGACATTTTGGACCGGGAGCGCCACCTGACCCTCTGGCTGGAAGGCCGACGCCTGTGGGATCTGCACCGATGGAACCATCCCCACTTGGACGGCGGGGGCGTTCTGTACAAGGCGACGGTCGCGCGTCGCGCTTCGTGCATGCCTGTCTCCGACGACGAGTGCCAGGTCAACGAGAAGGTGTCCGGCCGGTGCTTCACGATGTAGGCTCGCGTCTCGCCACGCGACGAACCGCGTGAGACGCGCCACGCAGAAACCGCCCCTCGGCCCGTGCGGACCGGGGGGCGGTTTCCGTATATTGGCCCATGACTTCCTGTAGCCGCCCCGCTGGCCTCGCGTTCCTTGCGACCGGCGCGTTCCTGTTGGTCTTCGCCCTTCCCGTGGGCACCGGCGGCCAGGACGTCGACGTCCAAGCCCAAGCCGCCGTCGTTCTCACGGTTGAAGGCGAAGTGCTGGACGACGCGACCGGCCTGCCAGTGGCCGACGTGGTCGTGCTCCTGCCGGAGCTGGGCGTGGCGCGTCTGAGCGACGAGTTCGGATACTTCGCGTTCGAGGCGGTCCCGCAGGGCATCTACGGCATCACGGCGTATCACTTGGGCTACGTGGCGTTCGAGGCGGAGGCGCCCGTCCTGCCCGGCGAAGTGCTGGTCCTGCGGCTCTCGCCGAGTCCGATACCCCTACCGGGCGTGGATGTCGAGGCTCGTTCGGAAGAACAGCTGACGGCGTGGCGGTCGGGCCGGAGTTCCGACGTGATCTCCCGCCAGGACGTGGCGGAGGCCGGGGAGCGGACCAACCAGCTTCTCGAAGTCATGAGGACGAAAGCGCCTCCTCGTCTGCAGATCCGGCAACGAGGCGGCCAGGGCGGGGTCACCTTCTGCATCCAGTCGTCTCGTCGCGCGCCTTCGGTGCAGGAGTTGCGGGATCTGGGCACCGGTTGCCGGCCCGCGCTGGTGGCTATGGACGGGGTGGTCGTCTACGCGCCCCCTCTGATCGCCGAGATGGCGGCGATCGAGGCCGGCAGTCTCCCCGAAGACGTGGCTCACATGGTCCTCCGCCAGAACCCCGACGAGATCGAGAGCATCCGCATCCTGTCGCCCACTGAAGCCTTCTTCCGCTACGGCGACAGCGGTCGCCTCGGCGCCGTGGAGATCACGACGCGCGACCCCCGTCGGCCCAGGCAACCGCCGCCCCAGGACGGCTGACTTCCTCCGTGCCTGCACTGGCGCTACCGGCGGGGCTCGCGTTGGTCCTGGCCGCCTACCTGCTGGATCCGCTGGTCCGGGGAACGCCGGGCTTGCTTTGGTCCTTTGCGGTCGCGGCCGTGGGCGTGCTCGCATGGACCGTCGCCCTGTACGTCAGGCACCGGAAACGGACCGACGGCCTGACGCTGGAGATCGCGGTTCGGACGCCCCACTGGATGCAGATGCTGGCCCAGGGCTCGTTGCTGGCGTGGTGGGGCTGGCACGTCCGGTCGGTGTACGAGTTCGCGCCGTTCATTCTGGCTCAGCTGGTGCTGGCCGTGGCCGTGGAGGGCCTCTTCAGCCTGACCCGACGAGGCCGCTACGAGCTGGGCTTCGGGACGGTGCCCGTGGTCTTCAGCCTGAACCTGTTCCTGTGGTTCCACTTGCCGTGGTTCTTCTTCCAGTTCGCGATGGTCGTGCTGGTGTACGTCGGCAAGGAGTTCGTGCGGCGGCAAGTGGACGGACGCTCGCGTCACATCTTCAACCCGTCGGCGTTCGCTCTGGCGGTTGCGTCGCTGGCGTTGATCGCCACGGGCCAGACAGGGATCACCCAAGGCGTCGAGATCGCCCAGAGCCAGTACGTCCCGCCCTACATCTTCCTGGCGATCTTCCTGGCGGCGTTCCCGGCACAGCTGCTCTTTGGCGTGGCAACGATGACGATGCCCGCCGTCTTCGTCATCTACGGCTTCAGCGTCGCCTACTACGGCGCCACCGGCATATTCTTCTTCCAAGACGCGTACATCCCCATCGCCGTCTTTCTGGGTCTGCACCTCCTCTTCACCGATCCGGCCACGTCGCCCCGATCGGAGCTCGGACGCGTCTTCTTCGGCGTCCTCTACGGGAGTGGGGTGGTGGCCAGCGTGTTCCTGCTGAACGCCATCGGCGCACCGCTGTTCTACGACAAGCTGCTGCCGGTTCCGATCCTGAACGTGCTGGCGCCGCGCCTGGACCGGCTGGCCCGGTCGGTGGTGGGACGGCGGCGCATCGCCTGGGCCGCATCCCGCGGACCCGTGCCCGCACGTCGGCGGTTCCTGACGGCAGGGACCTGGGCCGCCGCCTTCACGGCCCTGAGCTTGAGCGGCGGCGTCGGCGACGACCACCCCGGCCAGTACTACCCCTTCTGGCACAACGCCTGCATAGCCGGAAGCAGCGAGGCCGCCCGGGAACGAGCCTGCGACTACATGGGGTTCATGCAGCAGAACTTCTGCGATCGGGGCTCGGGGTGGGGGTGCAACGAGTTCGGCGTCTTCCTGGCGGAGGCGGACCGCGACTACCGGGGCGCAGCCCGCGAGTTCGAGCACGCTTGCGCACGCGGCTTCGAGCCCGGATGCGTCAACCTGCAAACGATCCTCGCCGGCGGCGGCGCGGGCACGGCTGCGTTGGTCCGCGAACGACCCCCGCCCAGCGAAATGCCCTTGGTCCTCCGCGGCAGCAAGGGGCCGGTCACGGAGCGCGACTTCACCGCGCTGGTCGCCCTAGCCTGCCAGCGCGGCTGGCGCGATTGGGCGTGCCCCTGACCGGAGAGCCGGATCTCCGGTTGCCGCCGGAAGGACGGCGCGCACGATCACTCGTTCGCATAACCGGTCAGCTCAAGTACTTTGTCGCCGATCGCTTGTGCGTAGACCTGATGGCCCCGGACCTGGAGGTGGCCGCCTCTGTCGAGGAATATCGGTTCTGCTGAATCTGTCTTAGCAGCCTCACGTACGGCGTTCGTCAAGTCAAGGTAAGGCACGCCCGAAGTGTGAATTTGCTCTTCCAGATCAAGGAAAAACGGAAACGCGGACGCGCTCGGAATGCACCATTGTATTTTGCGGGTGTTGTTGTGTTCTTCAACCTCACGGGCCTCGACGTAGCGAGCAAGCAACACGGTCTTGCCCTCGTCCTGCTTCTTCCTCAGGACTTGGAGCAACTCCGCCAAGCTCTTGCGTACGACTGCCATACGGTATGGATCGTCGCAAGAGAGACCTGGCGACCACTGCAATTTGACCAAGAGTCTCGCGCTCGCATTTGCAGCAACTTCCCGCAACGCCCTAACCGGACTCGGAGGCGCATACGTGAGGAATGGATTGCCGCCGATGCTCGACTTGCTCCGAAAGAAGTTTTTCCAACCGACCACGACAACAACCACGTTGGCATCGGCCCCGGCACGATCGTAGCGAAGCCGGCTTACCATGTTGTCCACGCCGTAGGCGTTCACTCCGCCGTTGCCGCACACCGCCTCCAAGCCGGTCGCCACCTCAATCCGCCCGCACGAGAGCTCCGCGAAAGTCTCCGTGTCGTCAATGTAGGTCCCACCCCAGGTCACGCTGTCGCCAATCCACAGAACCTTGAACGCGGCGTTCTTCTTCCAGCTCTCTGTACTCCGATATCCGCTCTCATTGATCGTAGTCACCCTCCCCCCTCCCCAACGGCGACGCTCAACTTTCTGATCGAGCCGGGGCGCGAAACGGTAGGCACTGTTCGTGCGGTAGACGATCGGGTTGCCGAATCCCATGGCACGCAACGCGAACTCGGCCAGAAAGAGCCCGGCCAACACGCCCGCCATCACCAGAACACACAGGAGAAGCCTTCGCCGCACCCGTTCCCAAGTCGTCCGATCCACCGTCGCGGAGTCGCGCTGCTGGGATCAGCTCCCGTCCGGCGACACGGCAGCCGCTTCCTTGGCCATGCGCACCATTTCGCGCACGTCGGCCAGGAGCTTCTGCGCGTCGTAGACGATCCCGTCCTTGATCGTGTACTTGATCCCGCCGACGCGCTCCACTTCCCCGGTGTCGTCGTTGAGCTTCACGGCGCCGTTGCCGTACAGGACCTTCAGGTTCTGCAAGGGGTTCTCGTCCACGACTACCATGTCGGCCTTGAGCCCCGGTCGCAGGATGCCGAAGTCGATCTCCGCGCCCTTGGGGTCATGGAGCTCTTCGGCGCCGTGCAGGGTGGCGGCGCGGATCACTTCGATCGGGTGGAAGCCCGCCTCCCGCAACAGCTCCAGCTCCCGGATGTAGTCGAACCCGTAGAGCTTGTAGATGAAGCCGGAGTCCGAACCGGTGGTCACGCGCCCGCCGGCGTTCTTGTAGTCGTTGAGGAAGTGCATCCACCTCTGGTAGAACTTCTTCCAGTGGTACTCGTCCTCGCTGGTCCAGTAGAACCAGTAAGAGCCGTGCGCCCGCCGAGAAGGCTTGTAGAACTCCCATTGGCTCGGCAGGGTGTACTCCTCGTGGAAGTCGGCTTCCCGCGCGCGCATCACGTCGCGGCTAGCCTCGTAGATCGTCATCGTCGGATCGATGCCGAAGCCCAGCTCCAGAAGCCGGTCGATCAGCTCGTTCCACTGCTCCGAACCGGGCTCCGCCGCTTGATACCAAAGCCGCCCGACGTTGCCGAAGCGGTGCTGCTCGTCCTGGTAGTTGTAGTCCAGCGGCCAGTCCTGGACGCTGTACTCCGTCAACATCGACTCGAAGAGGCCGTAGTAGTGCGTCATCATGTCGAGGCCGACTTCCGCCGCGTCCAGCGCCGTCATCCGCGCCACGCCGGTCTGCGCCAAATGGGCAACCGTGCCCAGGCCGTGCTTATGGGCCTCGTCGATGACCGCTTCCATGATCTTCGGGTCCATCGCGGTGAGCTTGAGCCCGTCGATCTTGGCACCCTCCACGTCCACGGCGGCGGCCCACTGCACCCACTCCCGCGCCTTCTCGGGCGAGTCCACCGGGCCTTGCTCCCATCCCTCGCCGGGGCGCGCATAGGTGAACATGCGCGGCGCGACGATCTCGTTCCGCGCCGCCGCCGCCTTCTCCTCCAGCGCCCACATCATCGGCCCGTGGCCCACGCCTCGGGACGTGGTGATCCCGTGGCCCATCCACAGCTTGTAGGTGTACTCGGGCTGGGGCGCCTTTCCTCCTCCGCCGGTGTGGGCGTGCATGTCCACGAAGCCGGGCATGATGTACATGCCGCTCATGTCGATTTCCTTGGTGGCGTCCGACGGCCGCCGCTCTTCGTTGATCGGCACGCCCGGGAAGCCCACGGCTCGGATCTGGACGATCCGGTCCCCTTCGATCACGATATCCACGGGTCCCATCGGAGGCGCGCCGGTGCCGTCGATGACCGTGGCGCCGCGAAGGATGAGCCGCTCGTGGGGGCCGTCGCCTTCGGCGGCGCCGCGGGGAGTGGTGGGCTCCATCTGGGCGGCGCTGGCGCCGGGCAGCACGATCGCCAGTAGAACAGCGACGAGCGGAGCAAGACAGCGCGCCGGGGCGCGGAGAAAGGTCGGCCGGGAAAGGTCGGTGGAGATCTTCATGAGGGTCGGACTCCTGCGTGGCGGTGACACTGGATCGCCACCAAGTATACACTGCTCCGCCGGGGTTGGACACGTCCGGTTCTCCCACCGAGCGGACCACCGGACCACTCGCGGGGTCGGCTGGTCAGCCCATCGAAACTTGCCTACCTTGTAGCAGTCGCGGCTCCCGCAACCGGGCCGCCTCTGGGAGACCACTCCCCGAGACAATGGACCGTCGTTTTCCGATTGCCAACGACCTGGGAACGTCGCACCCCTCCGGCAGCCTATGCACGTCGAGAACGGCAGGCGACGGTTCGCATCGTACAACAGACAAGCAGTACGACATTCACGAGGCGTTGCATTGGGAGTGACGGGACTTGACTGATCCCGTCCCCGGCATGGACTCCGATCGCCTCGGCCCGGCCAAGCTCCAGCGCCGGGAGGCGGCGCAGGAGATGGAGGCGCTAGCCGCGGAGATCGACCGCCACGACCGGCTCTACTACGTGGACGACGCGCCCGCGATCTCGGACTACGAGTACGACCGGCTCTTCCGACGCCTCCAAGCGATCGAGGCAGCCCATCCCGACATTGCGCGGTCCGACTCGCCCACCCAGCGGGTCGGGGCCGCTCCTCGCGACGAGTTGCCCACCGTCGAGCACGCGGCACCGATGCTGTCGCTGGACTCGTCGTACGAGTTGGGGGACGTGCGACGCTTCGACGACCGACTCCGCAAGGCCCTGGAGGGCCGCGAGGTGCGCTACGTGCTCGAGCCCAAGCTGGACGGCGCCGCCTTGGAGCTGGTCTACGAGGACGGCCTCCTCGTCCGGGCGGTCACACGGGGCGACGGCCGAACCGGCGAAGGCGTCACCGAGAACGCCCGCACGATCCGCTCCGTGCCCCTTCGCCTGCACGAGGACCAGCGGCCCGTCCCAGGGTTCCTCTCCGTTCGCTGCGAGGCTCTGATCTACGCCAGCGAGTTCAAGTCCCTGAACAAACGCCGCGTCGCCGCCGGCGAGGACCCGTACCAGAACCCCCGCAACACGGCTTCCGGCGCCCTCCGCCAGCTCGACTCCCGCATCGCCGCCGACCGTCCCCTTACCGTGCTGGCGTACGACATCCTCCAGATCGAGGATCGGTCCACTCCCGCCTTCGAGTCCGACTTCGACCGCGTCGCCGCCCTGCGCGAATGGGGCTTCCAGGTCCCCGAGAAGGTGACGCGGGTCAGCTCGGTGGACGAGATCGCCGAGTACCACCGTCGCTTCGGCGATGCCCGGTCCCGCCTCGACTACGAGATCGACGGCGTCGTGGTCAAGCTGGACGACTTGGCCGCCCGTCCCCTGCTGGGGAGCACTGCCCACCACCCCCGCTGGGCGATCGCCTTCAAGTTCCCGCCCCTGCAGACCGTCACCCGCGTCGACCGGATTATCGTCTCCGTGGGACGGACGGGGGTGCTCACGCCAGTGGCGCTGCTGCGTCCCATCGAGGTGGGCGGCGTGACCGTGACCCGCGCCTCGCTGCACAACCGGGAGGAAGTGGAGCGGAAGGATGTGCGCGTCGGCGACGATGTGCGTCTTCAGCGGGCTGGCGACGTGATCCCTCAGATCGTGGCGCGGGAGGTGGCAGAGTCGAGGGAGGACGATCCACCCCGCTCCGCCGCCTTCCAAACGCCGGAGTCGTGCCCCTCGTGCGGCGCGAGGCCCGTGGAGCGGGGACCGATCGTCGTGTGCCCAAACCGGTTTGCCTGCCCGGCCCAGTTGGAGGGTCGGATCGTCCACTTCGCATCCCGTCGCGCCTTGGATATCGAGGGGCTGGGGCAAAAGAACGCGGCGTTGCTCGCGAGGACGGGCCTGGTAAGGGAGCTGGCGGACCTCTTCGACCTGGAGCCCGAGCAGTTGGTCCGGCTCAAGGAGCGCTTCCCCGAGGAGTCCCCCCGCTTCGCCGAACTCTCCGCACGCAAGCTGGTGGAGGCGGTCCGCGGGCCCCGAGTGTTCGACTTGCCTGCCAGCTGGCGGGCCGCGCTGCTGCATCAACGCGCAAAGGCCACGATCCGGGGCCGCAAGCGCGTGGAGCTGGCCCGGTTTCTGGTCGGCCTGGGCATCCCGGAGGTGGGAACGACCGTCGCCCGCGACCTGGCCGCCCACTTCCGCGAGTTCGCAGCCGTGCGCGCAGCGACGCTGGAGCAGCTCGTGGAGGTCCGCGGCATCGGCGAAAAGATGGCATCGGCGATCCGCGAGTTTCTCGACGACCCGCGAGTCGCGGAGGCTCTCGACCACCTGCTGTCCAAGGGGTTCGCCTTCGACGCGCCCGCGGAGCCGTCCCCAACGACCGTCGCCGACCCGGACCCGGCCAACTCGGTCGCGGGCAAGACCTTTGTAATCACCGGCAGTTTCGAGAGCATTAGAAGGAGCGACCTGAAGGAACGCCTCTTGGAACGGGGAGCGCGAGTGGCAAGTAGGGTGGGCCCCAAGACCGACTACCTAGTCGCCGGCCGCAAGCCGGGGTCCAAGCTGACCAAGGCGAAGGAGCTCGACCAAGTGACCGTCCTCGACCTGGACGAGCTCTTCGCGCTCCTGGAGCTAGCCGACCCGATCCCGCCCTCGGATGCGGCCGCCGAATGACCGATCTGGTCTCCCATCTCCTGCTTCTCGTCGGAGGGTTCGGCGCACTCTACTTCGGCGCCGAATGGCTGGTTCGCGGCGCAGCCCGTATCGCCACCTACTATGGGGTCAGTCCGATCGTCGTGGGCCTAACCCTCGTCTCCCTCGGCACGTCGGCGCCCGAGCTGGTGGTGTGCGTCATGGCCAGCCTGCGGGGCGAAGGGGGCCTCGTGGCAGGGAACATCCTCGGCTCCAACTTGGCCAACATCGGCCTGATCCTGGGCGCCACGGCGCTGATCAGCCCGTTGCGCGTCGCCGACCGGGTCATCAGCCGGGAAGTGCCGATCATGATCGTGATCACGATCTTCGTCTTCCCGCTCCTGTGGGACGGGAACGTGAGCCGGGGCGAGGGCTTGGTGCTCCTTCTCCTCCTCGTCGTGTACGTCGCCTTCACGTTCATAACCGGCGAAGAAGAGGTCGAGGAGATTCTGCACGAAGTGGAGGGCTTGGCCGCCGAGCCGGAGGAAGGCCCCCACCTGCTTCGCAACCTGGGGCTGGTCATGGCGGGCGGTGCCGGACTGGGGTTCGGCGGCTGGGCGATCGTCGAAGGCGCCCACTACCTGACGGTGGTGTTCGGCATCAGCGAGTCGGTGGTCGGCTTTACCGTGGTCGCCATCGGGACTTCCCTGCCGGAACTGATCACGTCGGTCGTGGCCGCGGTTCGGCGGCAAGCGGACATCGCGGTGGGGAACGTGGTCGGGTCCAACATCTTCAACCTGACCGCGGTGATGGGCGGAGCCGCGATGGCGCGGGGCTTCGCAGTCGAGCAACAGGTCTTGGAGTTGGAGTTCCCCACCGTGGTTCTCATTTCGATCGTCTTGTGGCCGGTCGTGACCACCGCGAAGGAAGTCCGAAGGGGCGAAGGCGTCTTCCTGCTGATCGCCTACATCAGCTTCGTGACTTGGCTCGGCATTGGGCAGTGACGCCCTCGCCGCTCGCCTGAAGCGAGTCGAGTCCCGAAACGTCACCTTTCTCGGCCGTCGCACGCCGTTCTGGACCGACGCGCTGGGCGTGCGGGTGCGGGACGACGCCGGCAACCGCTACCTGGACCTGACTGGGGCGTTCGGAGTGGCGTTCGCGGGGCACCGCCACCCCCGCATCATGAACCGGATCGCGAAGCAGGCGGGACGGCTGGTCCACGGGATGGGCGACGTGCACCCTCCGGCGGTAAAGGTGGCGTTCTTGGAGGCGCTGGCGGAGCGGATGCCGTGGTCCGCAACCCGGATCGTCCTGGGGCTGACCGGCTCCGACGCCGTGGAGGCCGCCCTCAAGACGGCTCAGCTCGCCACGGGGCGCATCGGCATCGTCGCCTTCGAAGGGAGCTACCACGGCTTGGCGCTCGGCGCCCTCGCGACCACGCATCGGGAGCACTTTCGGCGTCCCTTCGTGGACCGGCTGGCGGATCACGTGCGGTTCCTGCCCTTCCCCAGCACGGCCGACGAGGCCGAGCGAGCCCTTGAGCGCTTGGCCGTCGCGCTCGCGGGAGTTCATCCCGTCGGTGCCGTGATCGTGGAGCCGGTTCAGGGCCGTGCGGGGGTACGGGCACCTCCGCCCGGGTTCCTGCGGAGCGTGGCCGAGCGGACCCGAGCGGCGGGCGCCCTGCTGATCGCCGACGAGGTCTTCACCGGAATGGGGCGGACTGGGGACCTGCTGGCGTCCAGCCGCGAGACGGTGCCGGACCTGGTGTGCCTAGGGAAGGCGCTCGGCGGTGGTCTCCCGCTCTCGGCGTGCTGCGGTCCGGCGGAGGTGATGGACGCCTGGCCGCCCTCGTCCGGCGAGGCGATCCACACCAGTACGTTCCTGGGTCATCCTCTGGCGTGCGCCGCCGGGATCGGCTTCCTGGAGGTCCTGGAGGACGAAGGCCTGGCGACGCGAGCCGCCCGCCTGGGGAGGACGGCCGCCGGCTGCCTGAAGGAGGCGCTGGCCGGATGCGGCGCGGTAAGGGAGGTTCGCGGCCGAGGGCTGATGCTGGGCGTGGAGCTGCACGGCCCCGCCGGGGTCGCCGCACTGGTTGCGGAGCGAGCGCTGGAGCGGGGGCTGATCGTGCTTCCGGCAGGGGAGGACGGCCGCGTCGTGGAGCTGACGCCACCGGCCACGATCGCGACGGAGGAGTTGGAAGAAGGGGTGGAGGCTCTCGCGGGCGCGGTGCGTTCGGTCGAGTGAGTTGGCGCGGCGCGGCGGCGCACCGTGCGCGCCGTCAGCGCGAGGTCAGCGGGCCGAGGTGGAGAAGTCGATCCGTTCCGCCAAGTTCAAGTCCTTCTGGGTGACGCCGCCCGAGTCGTGGGTCGAGAGGGTGACGTACACCTTGTCGTATCGCACGTCGATGTCGGGGTGGTGGTCATGCTCGTCGGCCAGCGTCGCGACCCGGTTGACGAAGACGATGGAGGCGCGAAACGAAGCGAATGCGAAGCGCTTCCGTATGGCGTTCTCTCGAACCTTCCATCCTCGGCGGGCGTCTGCCCAGCCCGCGACCTCATCCGGCGAAAGTCTGCTGGCCATCGTTACCGTGCTCCCGTTCGGTTGGCTTGGGGATGCGCCCCTGACCCTTTCTTCTCAAGGTAACCCGCCGCGCAAGGAACGGTGGGAGGCGAGGGGTTGGCAGGCGCGGTTCCGCCCGTTGACGCCCGGTGGCAGTCTTCCTATCATTACCGTCCTATTGCGGGGTGGAGCAGTCTGGTAGCTCGTCGGGCTCATAACCCGAAGGTCGCGGGTTCGAATCCCGCCCCCGCTATGACTCCAACGGACACATATCCCAAAGGCGCTCCGGGAGCGTCGCCTTCGGGCGGCGGTTTCGGCGTAAGCCGGCCAAGCCGCTGGCGGGGAACCTTCGGGTTCCGTCGCCGGACCGGACTCGGTCGGTTTTTTGTCGGCGGGTCCCTAGGAGTCCAGGGCCAGGTAGCTCAGTTGGTAGAGCACGCGACTGAAAATCGCGGTGTCGGCGGTTCAATTCCGTCCCTGGCCATTCAGAGCCAAAGGTCCGTAGCTCAATTTGGTAGAGCACCGGTCTCCAAAACCGGCGGTTGGGGGTTCGAGTCCCTCCGGGCCTGCTGTCGCCGGGAGGCGGTTGCCGGGAAACAACGGTGCGCCCTCATCGTCTAACGGTCAGGACACCACTCTTTCAAGGTGGAGATCGGGGTTCGATTCCCCGTGAGGGTATGGGGTCGCCGGACGGACCCCGCTAGTTGGGGCTGTAGCTCAGTTTGGTTAGAGTGCCGGTCTGTCACACCGGAGGCCGCGGGTTCGAGTCCCGTCAGCCCCGCTGCTGGAGTTTCTTTGACAATCAGGGTCGTGGAGCAGTTGTAGGCTCGCGTTCGCACTGCTGGGGCCGTAGCTCAGTTGGGAGAGCGCCTGAATGGCATTCAGGAGGTCAGGGGTTCGACTCCCCTCGGCTCCACTGCGACGGGCCGGTACACCGGCCGAGCTCGGGTGGCGGAATTGGTAGACGCGCAGGATTCAGGATCCTGTGGGGGTTAACCCCGTGAGGGTTCGAGTCCCTCCCCGAGCATTTGAGCCGGAACGGAAGCTTGCCCACGTGCTGGAATTGGTAGACAGGCTGGTTTGAGGGACCAGTGTTCGAAAGGACGTACAGGTTCGAGTCCTGTCGTGGGCATCCGAGCGCCCGTAGCTCAATTGGATAGAGTACCTGACTACGGATCAGGGGGTTGGGGGTTCGAGTCCTCCCGGGCGCATTTGGGATGCGGGGGCGGAGGAAGTGGGAGCGTTGGGTTTTGGCCGGGCGCGTAGCTCAGTTGGTTAGAGTGCCACGTTGACATCGTGGAGGTCACAGGTTCGAGTCCTGTCGCGCCCACTTCTGGTTTCCGGGGCCGTAGCTCAGTTGGGAGAGCGCAGCGTTCGCAACGCTGAGGTCAGGGGTTCGACTCCCCTCGGCTCCACTTTCGAGTCCCGCGCGTCGGGCCGGAGTGGGTCCTTGCGAACCCAAGGAGAAGATCGCCACCGTAGCTCAGCTGGTAGAGCACGTCACTCGTAATGACGGGGTCGTCGGTTCGAGTCCGACCGGTGGCTCTGAAGCAGCTTGATAGCCCCGTGGTGTAACTGGCAACACGTCTGACTCTGGATCAGAAGAGTCCTGGTTCGAGCCCAGGCGGGGCTACTTGGAGGGATGGCTGAGCGGCTAAAAGCGGCGCCCTGCTAAGGCGTTGGTCCATTGGGCCACGTGGGTTCGAATCCCACTCCCTCCGCTGACGCGAAGCGAAGTGGCGGGAGGGGGATTCGATCTTTCGAGCCGAAGGGAGTCGGGCCGCCAGGACCGACCCCCGAAGACGGTCGGCAACGCCGGCCCATCCCACTCCCTCCGCTGAAGCCGAGAACAAGGACGGGTGGCCGAGTGGCTTAAGGCGCACGACTGGAAATCGTGTGGGCATCTTGCCCGCGTGGGTTCGAATCCCACCCCGTCCGTTGAGCGCCAGCGAAACGGGGGGAGTGGGATTCGATCTTTCGAGCCGAAGGGGGTCGGGCCACCAGGACCGAACCCCGGAGACGGCCGGCAAAGCCGACCCATCCCACCCCGTCCGTGAGCGCGGTTCTAGTCAGATCAACTTCATCGGGGCGTGGCTCAGTCCGGTAGAGCGCTGCGTTCGGGTCGCAGAGGTCCCCGGTTCGAATCCGGGCGCCCCGATTTTGCTCCACGACGCTTTGGGAGGCGTAGCCCTAATTGGTAAGGCACCGCACTCGAAATGCGGCGTGCGCAAGCACTTGGGGGTTCGAGTCCCTCCGCCTCCGTTCAACTCTGTCCTCCGCCCTGTCGCGGAACGGCCCAAGCCCCGTGAAGCAACTTCTCCAGTCCTACCGCACCGGCAAGACTTGGCTGGCCGACGTCCCGGTGCCGAGATGCGCTCCTGGCGGCGTTCTGGTCCGGAACCGCTACAGCCTGATCTCGGCCGGTACCGAGCGGATGCTGACGGAACTGGCCAACAAGAACCTGCTGTCCAAGGCAAGGGCGCGGCCGGACTTGGTCCAGCAAACGATCGCGAAGGCTCGTTCGGAAGGGATCAAGCCGACTGTCGAGAAGGTCTTCGCCAAGCTGGACGAACCGATCGCCCTGGGGTATTCCGCAGCCGGCGAAGTGGTCGAGGCCGGTATCGACGCGGGCGGCCTGAGGCCCGGCGACAGGGTGGCGACAGCCGGTGGAGGCTACTCTAGCCACGCCGAATTCAACTTCGTCCCGCGCAACCTGTGCGTCCGCGTCCCGGATGACGTCTCCTACGCCGACGCCGCGTTCACGACCCTGGGAGCGATCGCCCTCCAAGGCGTCCGCCAGGCCAACCCGCTGCTGGGGGAGCGGATCGTGGTCGTTGGCCTAGGCCTGCTGGGGCTGCTCACCGTCCAGATACTCAAGGCCAACGGCTGCGCGGTGCTCGGCGCCGATCCAAAGGAGGCCCGAGTTCGCCTCGCCGAGAAGCTGGGCGCCGACGCCGTGGCAACGACCGACGTGGCCGAAGCCTGCAGAGCCTTCACCGGCCGACGCGGCGCCGACGCCGTGATCATTGCCGCAGCGACCTCCGAGAACGGCCCCATCGAGACCGCCGCCGACGTGTCGCGCCGGAAAGGGCGGGTGGTGGCCGTCGGGGCCGTGGGGCTGAACGTCCCCCGCGACGCCTTCTACAAGAAGGAGTTGGAGCTGCGCCTCTCGATGTCGTACGGCCCCGGGCGCTACGACCCCAGCTACGAGGAGGGCGGCACCGACTATCCGTTCCCCTACGTTCGCTTCACCGAGCAACGCAACTTGGAGAGCTTCCTGTACTTGGTGCAGCAGGGGAAGGCGACTCCGGGAGCGCTGGTCACCCACACGCTCCCCTTTGAGAACGCGCTGGAGGGGTACGCGCTGTTGGGCGAGTCCGGCGCCGACCGTCCCGACGCATCGGACCTTGGGCCCCTGGGCATCCTCCTCGAGTACCGGAAGGACGCCGATGTCGCGGCTTCGGTACGCCTCTCCGGACAAGAAGCCGACCGGCGAACAGGCCAGGCCTCGAGGGCTCCGAGATCGCCGGCCACGGCAACAAGCCGGATCGGCATCGGCTTCATCGGGGCCGGCAGCTTCGCTCGCAGCGTGCTGCTTCCCCGGCTCTCCCGGATGAGCGACGTGACCCTGACCGGCGTGTGCACCGCTACCGGGCGGAGCGCCCGCCAAGCAGGAGAGCGGTTCGGGTTCGCGGTGGCTGCCACGGACCCGCGCGCCGTCCTGGACGACCCCGAGACCCACGCGGTGTTCGTCGCTACACGTCACGACAGCCACGCCTCGCTGGCGGCGGCGGCGTTGCGGGCCGGCAAGCACGTCTTCGTGGAGAAGCCTCTGTGCATTCGAGAGGCGGAAGTGGAAGAGGTCGCGTCGGCGTTGGAGGACGCCCGGGCCGCTGGTCACCGGCCATGCCTGATGGTCGGGTTCAACCGCCGCTTCTCGCCTCAAGCCCAGGCGCTGCGAGCCGGGTTCGCCGAACGCCGGACGCCGCTCGCCGTCAGCTACAGGATCAACGCCGGTGCGGTCCCACCCGACCACTGGGTGCACGATCCGGTCGTGGGAGGCGGCCGCCTCGTTGGGGAAGGGTGCCACTTCGTGGACTTCTGCGGTGCGCTGACAGGCACAAACCCCGTAGCGGTGACGGCCGCCGCCCTTTCCGAGGATCGACCCGGGTCCGCGTCGCCCGACTCGGTGGCGATCACCGTCGAGTACGCCGACGGCTCGCTGGCTGCGATCCAGTACCTCGCCGGCGGTCATCGAGAGATGAGGAAGGAGCGCTGCGAGGTCTTCGCGGGCGGCCGGAGCGCGGTCCTGGACGACTTCCGCTCCACGACCTTCTTCGGTGGAGGCCGGGGTCTGCGGAGCAAGCAGGACAAGGGGTTCGACGGGGAGCTGCGCGCCTTCTTGGACGCATGCCGGCACGGGAGCGCTTGGCCGATCCCCTGGGAGGAGATCGTCGCGGCCCACCTCGTGTGCTTCGGCGCGATCCGAAGCCTGGGGACCGGCCAGCGAGTGCGGCTGGGGCCGTGACGAAGATTCGCGTCCTGAACGTCGTCGGGGCGCGCCCCAACTTCGTAAAGGTCGCGTCCCTGATGACCGCGTACCGTGGCTGCGATCGGATCGACCCCGTGCTGATCCATACGGGTCAGCACTACGACGAAGCGATGAGCGCCGGATTCTTTCGAGACCTGGGGCTGCCCCACCCGGAGGTGAACCTGGAAGTGGGCTCCGGGAGCCACGCCGTGCAGACGGCGGAGATCATGAAGGCGTTCGAGGGGGTGGCGCGGGAGATGCGGCCCGACGCGGTACTGGTGGTCGGCGACGTGAACAGCACGATCGCGTGCGGGCTGGTGGCGGCCAAGCTGGGGTTCCCGCTAGCTCACGTCGAGGCGGGACTGCGGAGCGGCGACCGGACGATGCCCGAGGAGATCAACCGCGTCCTCACCGACGCCATCAGCGACTTGCTTTTCTGCACCGAGCAGGCGGGGGTGGAGAACTTGGCGCGGGAAGGCGTCGCCCACGACAAGGTCTTCCTGGTGGGCAACACAATGGTCGACACGTTGCTTCGCCACCGCGAGCGGTCCAAGGCGTCGACGGTGTTGGAGGACCTGGGGCTGGTGGGGAACCTGAGAGGGGGTGGCGGATACGCCGTTGCGACGCTGCACCGGCCCTCGAACGTCGACCAAGAGAGAACGCTGACGGGTATCCTGGATGCCTTCGAAGAGATGCAGGCCGACCTGCCGATCGTGCTCCCTCTTCACCCTCGCCTCCGAGAGTCGCTGGCCCGTTTCGGCTTGGTGCGGCGGGTGGAGAGAATGAATCGGCTGCGGACTGCGGCTCCGTTCGGCTACTTGGACTTCCTGAAGCTGGTGGACAACGCGCGGATCGTGCTCACCGATTCGGGAGGGCTTCAGGAGGAGACGACGGCGCTGCGCGTGCCGTGCGTGACGCTGCGGGAGAACACCGAACGCCCGGTCACCGTCGAGATCGGAACCAACCGGCTGGCAGGGACGACTCCCGAAGGGATACTGGCGTCGTACCGCGACGCGATGGCGGAGTTCGAGGCGGGAGAGGCGCGCTCGTCCGTCCCCCCGCTGTGGGACGGGCGGGCCGGCGACCGAATCGTGGAGATACTGGCGGACAACCTCGGTTAGGTCAGCGGATCATCGCCCGCGCGCCCAACTGGACCCGCCACCGAGAGAACACCCCGGGGTCGGGCATGAACGTCTCCGCAGGCGCGGTGAAGTCGAACACGGGCTCGCCGCTTTGGTTGAACTCGACGAGGCGCAGCGGCGAGGTTGCCGACGGGTTGGCGATCTTGCGCACCCCCCAGGCGCTGTTGAGAAGGTTGCCGACGTTGAGGGCGTCCACGCTCAGCTGCACGATCTGGCGCCCGATGGCGATGTCCTGCAGGATGCGCACGTCCACGCCGGCGAACCAAGGCGCCAGCGCACCCATCCGCTCCGAGATGCGGCCCCGGTTGCGGCTCAAGTACGCGTCCTGCTCGATGAAGCTGTCCAGCGCCGCCCATTGGGTGGGGTCTGCCAAGTTGATCTCGCTCTGGTGCAGGGGCACGTAGATCAGGTCGTTCCCGCCGTATCCGTCGCCGTTCACGTCGCCGGCGTAGACGAAGGAGAAGCGGTTGCCGCCCGCCGCCGTGAAGCG
This sequence comes from Longimicrobiales bacterium, assembly GCA_958296005.1. Lineage (GTDB taxonomy): Bacteria > Gemmatimonadota > Gemmatimonadetes > Longimicrobiales > Gaopeijiaceae > CATQHQ01. The sequence goes on along the minus strand of CATQHQ010000001.1, from coordinate 933,582 downwards.
TCCGCCCTGGGCCGCTTCCGCAAAGACGCCGATGTGGGTCGCGAACCGCTCGGACCAGGTGTGCGTGTACGTGGCCGTCGCCAGCACTCGGTGCCTGGGGCTGAACTCCGACCATGAGAGGCGCGGATTGTTGGGATCTCCCTGCACCGGCAGGTTCTGCCACATGAGCGACGCGATCTCGGTCGTCTTCATCGTGTTCTTGGCGTGGGTGAAGGCGTAGGCGAGCGAGGCAGCGCCGTCGTCCGCGAGAGTCTTGCGCAGCTGCGCGGTCACGCTGACGTTGTAGCCTTGGCTCGTGTTGTCCAAGACGTAGATGCCCGCCCCGCCGTCGGCGTTGCGTTCGTTGGCGCCGGAGCCTCCGTAGTAGGGCCGTCCGTCCCGCAGCGTTCGCATAGGGGGGCGCAGGTCGGCGTTGCGGACGGTGACGGCGTTGATGTCGTTGCCGTAGACGAGCTCCGTCGTGGCCTCCAGTCCTTCGACGATCTCGTGGTCCACGGCGATGTCGGAAACCCATACCTGCGGCCACGTGAAGTCCGGGTCCATAGCGTTTAAGTCGAACGTCTGCTGCAGAACCGTGTTCTCCCTAACCTCGACTTGCGGAACGTTGTTTCCAGGTGACCAGATGTTGGGGTTGGCGCCGGGGTTCGAGACAACGTTTCCGAACCACACGAAAGGGATGCGGCCGGTGAAGATGCCTGTTCCCCCGCGCAGGCGAGTCGAACCGTCGCCGCGTATGTCCCAGTTGAAGCCGAGGCGCGGCGAGAAGAGCGGCGTGGCGCCGGGGAGCGCGCTCTGGTCCACGGTCTCCGGGTTCCCGTACTGGTCGGCCGCCATGAGGGACCGAGAGTAGGGGTTGTCCACGGGATCGCTGAAGTAGATCGGCATGTCGACCCGGAGCCCGGCGGTCAGGTTGAGGTTGGCGCCGACCGGAAACTCGTCCTGGGCGTAAAGGGACAGCTGACCCACGCCGGGCCTCTCGCCTTTGTACGGCCCGGTCCCGATCATGCTCGCGAAGTCCTTGGCGCCGCCCTCGGTAGCGGCGAAGAAGTCGTCCAACGACGAGAACGTGGAGCCGATGGGCAGGAAGTGGGGCAAGAAGAAGAGGCCGTGACGGAAGAGGTTGAAGGAGTTGACGAAACCGAAGTACTCGAAGTTGGCGCCGGCCGTCAGGGCGTGTCTGCCCCTGTAGTAGGTGAGGTTGTTGGTGAACTGATAGACGTTCTGGTGCACTATGTTGTGAATGGAAAAGGGCTCGTGGCCCAAGGTCGTGTAGCCGATTCCGCCTTCGCCGATCTGGATCGTGGGGTAGTCCTCGCTGAAGGGGAAGCGAAGGTCGCGGAAGCGGTTGTAGCTGGCGAAGAAGCGGTTGGCGTAGCTGTCGCCCCGGCTGTTCAGCTCCACGGCGAACGAATGGAGGTTGTTGTTGATCGCGTAGCCGGCGTTGCGGAATGGAAGGGACGCCGCGTTGGGACCGCGTCCCGCGTTGTTGAAGCTGAGGGCGAACGGATGCGGGCCTTGTTCCCGGGTGGCGTCCAAGTAGCTGTATCGGACGGTCAGGTGCTGACGGTCGCTGGCGTTCCAGTCGATCTTGGCCAGCAGCTTGTCGTTGTCGGTCGCGTGAACGTAGTCCTCGTAGGGGCCGGGGTCGTAGCCGTAGGCGGAGATCATCCGCTCGCGGATTGCGTCCATTACGTCGGCGCGCACCCGCGACTCACCCAGCTCCAGCACGCCGTCCCGGTCGGCCACGAAGTCGGAGCCCGCGTCGTCTCGCCGCTCGATCTCGGCGTTCACGAAGAACAGCAGCCGGTCGCGGACGATCGGGCCCGAGAGCGTGATCCCCGACTGGTTGAACGACAGGTTCGGGCGCGCAGACACGGTGGCGCCGTCGATCTTGTTGCCGATGAGCGACTCGTTGCGCGTGAACGTGTAGGCGGAAGCGCGGAACTCGTTGGTGCCGCTCTTGGTGACGGTATTGACGTTGGCGCCGGTGAACCCCCCTTCCCGCACGTCGAAGGGCGCTACCGAGACGTGCACCTGCTCGACGGCGTTGAAGGGGACGGGCTCGGCGTTGGCTTGGCCGCCGGGCGCCGGATCGTCGAGACCGAAGGGGTTGCTGAAGTAGGAGCCGTCGAGGGAGACGTTGTTGAAGAGCCAGTTGCGGCCGGCAAACGCCAAGTTGCCGTCGTTGCGGGGGTCCGTGCGGATCAGGTCGCGGATCGTGCGCTTCACGGAAGGCAGCGTGGCTACCTGGGTTGCGTCGATCGACGTGGCGGCCCCTGTGCGCCCGGCTTCCAGGGCGGCCTCGCCGGTCGCCACCACTTCGATTCCCTCGAGCTGCACGGCCTCGGTCGCGAGCGGAAAGTCGATCCGCACGGTTTGCCCCAGCAGAACGAAGACGTCTTCCTCCGACCGAGCGCCGAACCCGATGAACTCGACGGTGACGGTGTACGGTCCGCCCACGCGCATGTTGGGAAGATCAAAGGCGCCGCCCGGCCTGCTGACAGCAGAGTAGCGGGCGCCGGACTCCAGATGCACGGCGGTCACGGAGGCGCCGGCCAGCGGCTGGCCGTCTTCGTCGTACACGAATCCGCCAACCGCGCCTGTGGTCACTCCTTGGGCGGCGAGATCGGTCGAAAGCGCTGTAACGGCAGCCGCGGAACCCGCTAGGGCGACGGCAAGGACAGCGGCGCGCAGAAATACGTCAGGACGTGAGTCGGGTCGCTTCATGAAGTCGTTGGCTGGCGTGGCGGGTTGACGGTGGACTCGCTCGAAAGGCCGCGAGCCGCGAGCGCCATGGCGACTGCCGAGGCGATCCTCTCCTTCTCGGCGTCGGCTTGAACGTGAACCTGAAAGGTCTGCAAGGTCCCCTTCTCGCCTGCGTCAAAGAGCTTGCCTTCGAGGACGAAGGGAGTTGGGGACGCTGCCACGGTCGCGCAGCACGAGGCTCGGGTTTCGCCGCGGCTGAAGGGCCCCAGCGAAACCCGCGTGATGCCCGGGACCGCGACGACGGTTCGGAAGACTTGGCGGGCGGCGGCGGACGGTATGTCGTCGAGCCGGCGCACGGTCTTGCCCCAGATTGTGGAGTGGGCCTTGGATCCGCAGGAGACGGGCACCTGGACGGGACCGGAGACTCCTGGGCTGTCGCGGACCAGGGACCGCTGGCGCGACGGATGGACGCGACGTGGGAACGGTGCGGGATCGTCGTTGCGCCGGCGCCATGCCGTCGCCAAGCTGGCGAAGGCAGGGTCCCGCTGCCGCTGGCGGCGACGAAGTATCTTCAAGACCGCTTGGTCGATCTCCGTGGAGCCGACGGCGTTTCCCACCCAGCGGTCGCTCCGCTCCAGTTCGGTGATCACGTCGGCGAGGACGAGCCGCGGTACGACGATGTCGTCCTGCCTTTCCCTTCTGCATATGCGTCCAACCGAGGATATGATCTTCTGGCGGGCAAAGGGTTCCTGGCGTCCGTCCGACTTGAGCACCAGCCAGCCGGCCTCGGCGCGGAGGAGAGCCAGGAGGGCCTTTGCCGCCTTGGGAACGGTGTCCGCCACGGCGTCGGCGTAGAACTGCAACATGCGGTGGCGCAGGAAGTTGGGGTCCGCAAGCACCACGGGTCTTCCTACGCGACTGGCGTGGACGAGCCCCAGAGCCGTGCCGATCGACTCGCGCCACATGTTGGCGAGGAGCCCCGACGAACTCTCGACGGCGCGCAGATCGGCATCGACGAACTCGGCCGAGCTGGCCTCGTGGTCCAGCAGCTCGTCGGTGGGGTCGATGAAGTCGAAGTACTTGCCGTACTTCTTCTTGACGTCGTCCCGCCATTTGTGCTTTTGGATGTCGGTGCAACCGCTGATGGGGCCACACAAGTAGACTCGAAACTGGCTGGTGCCGGACATGTTGGCGAAGCGGTGGCGGGGGGCGGGCCGCCAGCGGCTCGTCGGCCGCCGAGACAACACACGGGGGCTGCTAGGCGTCGAGTCGGTCCAGGCTGGCGCATCGGGCGTTCGTGTCGTAAACGTAACACATTCGGGCACGTGCTCGCCGTGCTGGCGGGCCGCCTGATCTTTCTCTCGCCGACCGCCGTCGCACCCCCGCCGCCCCAGGAGCCGTCATGTTCCGCCACTCCCTGCCCTGTCCCGCCTGGACGACGCTCCCGGGGCGGCCCGTCCGCCGGATCTCCGCCGGCACCGTTGTCTCCCGTGCCCCCGTCGTCCCCGCCCTGGTCGTCTCTCTCTTCGCCGCGGCGATGGGGTGGACGCCAGTGGGAGCCCAGTCGCCGACGGATCACTCTGCGATCGCCCAGGCCCTGGCCGGCGTGCACTTTCGGGAAATCGGCCCGGCGATCATGGGCGGTCGGGTGGCGGATGTGGCGCCGCTGGAGTCCAACCCGGCCGTCTTCTACATCGGCCTGGGGTCGGGGGGCGTGTGGCGTACGGAGAACAACGGGATGTCGTGGACGCCCCTCTTCGACGACCAGCCGTGCTCCTCCATAGGCGACGTGACCGTCTTCCAACCGAACCCGAACGTGGTGTGGGCCGGGACCGGGGAGCCCCAGAACCGCCAGAGCTCGCAGTACGGCTGCGGCGTCTTCAAGTCCACCGACGGCGGCCGCACGTGGAAGGACGTGGGGCTTGCCGACACGCGCCACGTCGCGAGGATCGCAGTGCATCCGCGGGACCCGGACGTAGCGTACGTGGCGGCCGTGGGACACCTCTACGGACCCAACGAGGAACGGGGCGTCTTCAGGACCACGGACGGCGGCGCCAACTGGGAACGGGTGCTTTACGTGGACGAGAACACCGGCGCCATCGACATGGTCATGGACCCGTCGGACCCGCAGACGCTCTTTGCGGCGATGTACCAGCGTCGGCGCACCGCCTTCGGCTTCAGCGCCGGCGGCGACGGGAGCGGCCTCTACCGCACCACCGACGGCGGCGAGAGCTGGTTCGAGCTGACCAAGGGACTTCCCGACGGCGACAAGGGACGGATCGGCATCGACGTGTACCGGCGGGACGGCAACTTGGTCTACGCGCTGGTGGAGTCGCGCGGCACGGGGCGGGGCTTGTACAAGTCCAGCGACCGCGGCGAGAGCTGGGAGAAGGTGTCGAGCCGAAACCCTCGTCCGATGTACTTCAGCATGGTGCGGATCGATCCCAACAACCCCGAGCGCATCTACGTTGCCGGCGTAAGCCTCTCGGCGTCCGACGACGGCGGCAGAACTTGGTGGGAAGGCGATGCCGCAGAGGGTATTCACGTCGACCACCATGCCATGTGGATCGACCCCGGCAACTCGGACTACGTTGTGCTCGGCAGCGACGGAGGCGTTGCGACCAGCTTCGACGGCGCGCGCACGTGGCGGCACCACAACAATATCGCCATCGGTCAGTTCTACGAGATCGGCGTGGACATGAGCGACCCGTATAGGGTGTGCGGCGGGTTGCAGGACAACAGTTCGTGGTGCGCGCCCAACGAGACGACAACGGGCGACGGACTGCGCAACCGGGACTGGATCGACGTCTGGGGAGGCGACGGATTCTACAACCAGTTCGACCCCGACAACCCGAACATCCTGTACACCGAGTCCCAGGGCGGGAACTCGGGGCGCGTGGACCTGTCCACTGGCGAAGCAATGAACATGCGGCCTTCGCCTCCGCCGGACCCGGACGCCGAGGAGGGCGAGGAGAGGACCTACCGGTACAACTGGAACGCGCCGATCGTCGTGTCGGCCCACAACTCCAGCACGGTGTACGTGGCCAACAACCACCTGATGCGCTCTCGCGACCGGGGGGCGACGTGGGAGGAGGCGAGCCCCGACCTCACCAAGGCGATCGACCGGGATTCGCTGGAGATCATGGGTGCGCTGGTGACCGATTCGACCCTTTCGCGTCACGACGGAATCAGCACCTACGGCAACGTCACGACGATCGACGAGTCCCCCTTGTCGCCGGACGTGATCTACGTAGGAACCGACGACGGCAACTTGCAAGTCACCCGCGACGGCGGGGCGACGTGGGTCAATGTGGCGGAGAACGTGCCCGACCTGCCCGAACGCTCCTACGTGAGCCGAACCGAGGCGTCGTACCATGCGGAAGGGCGCGTGTACGCCACCTTCGATCGCCATTGGGACGACGACTACCGCCCTTACGTCTACGTCAGCGACGACTTCGGCGAGTCGTGGCGCAGGATCACCGAGGGGCTGCCCGATTGGTCGGTGAACGTTGTGCGGGAGCATCCGCGCAGCCCGAATCTCCTCTTTCTGGGCAACGAGATCGGCGTCTTCGCGTCGCTGGACCGGGGCGAGTCGTGGCACAGGATGGGCGGGCTGCCGACGGTTCCAGTGGACGACCTCGTCGTGCACCCCCGGGACAACGACTTGGTGGTGGGAACCCACGGGCGCAGCATCTGGATCGTGGACGATCTGGCACCGCTGGAGCAGATCGCAGGCGGTGGGGTGTTCGACCGGCAGGCGTACCTCTTCCCTGTGGCGACCGCGACGCAGCGGTTCCGCTTGGGCGGTTGGCCGTTCAAGGGGGACGTGTACGAGGCCGAGAACCCGCCGGACGGCGCGGTCGTACGGTACTGGCTGGCGGATGGCGTGGACTCGGTGGCGTTGATGGTGACTTCCGCCATGGGGGAGCAACTCCGCACGCTGGACGCCCCGGCGGAGGCGGGCATGAACATGGTCGTATGGGACATGCGGGAGACGCCGCCGGTGGAGGTGCCGCCGGAAACCGGTGGAGGAGGCGGGCCTGGCGGAGGCCGTGGGCGCTTCGGAGGCTCCGCCGACGGGCCGCTGGTGTTGCCGGGCACGTACGTCGTGCAGCTCGACGCGGGCGACCAAGTGGCCCAACAGGAAGTCGTCGTGCGGATCGACCCCCGGGTTACCGTGGACATGACAGCGTTGCGTGCCCGTCAGAGCGCCGTCCGGGACGCCGCAGCGATCAACGCCACCGTCACGCTGGCAACCCGCGCGCTACGCGGCTTGGCGGAACAGCTCGACGACGCGGAAGCGCTGCTGAAGGAGCTGGCCGGGGGTGACGGCGACGCCGAAGATGCCGCCGACGAGACAACCGAAACGGCCGACGCTTCCGGGCCCGGCGACAGCGGCTCGTTTGCCGATCTGAGGGAGGAGGCTGCCACCCTGTCCGCTGCCGTGGACTCGTTGCAGGAGAGGTTGCAGGACGCCCGACCAGGCCGGGCGGCTTCGGGCCTGGAACGGAACGCTGGACCTCCCTCGGCTGGCCAGCTGGCGGCGATCGACTTGGCTTGGGAGCGCGTACCGGCGCTGGTCGAGGAAGTGAACGAGTACGTCGTGGAACGGGTGCCGGCGTTCCAGCTTCGGATGGCGGAAGCGGGCGCCACGGCGAAGCCCGGGGAGCCCGTGGCGGTGCCCAGGCGTCGCAGCGGTTGAGTACCACACACCAAGGAGGGATCATGAAGCGCCCGGTCTTGACGCTGGTCCTGGCCGCCACCCTGGGGACCCCGAGCTGTACGCCCCCGTCCGACGACGCGTCCGTCGTCCGCCACATGCCCACGGACTCGGAGCGGGAGGCGGTTCTCGCGACCGTCCAGGCAATCTTCGACGCCCTCGCCTCGGGCGACGGCGCAGCGCTTCGTCGGATCATGCACCCGCAGGTCGTGATGCACTCGGTGGAGCGGTCTGCAGAAGGCGCCCGCACGATCTCGACCTCGACGCTGGACGAGCTGGTTGCCCGGGTCGAGGGCAGCGACGCGATCCTGACGGAGCGCATGTTCGACCCGGAGGTGCGGATCAGCGGCGATCTGGCCATGGTCTGGACGCCCTACGACTTCTATGTGGGCGACGAGCTCAGCCACTGCGGCGCCGACGGCCTTCTGCTTGCGCGGAACGTCGAGACGGAGGCGTGGCAGATCGTCTCGCTGTCCTGGACTCGACTTCAGCCGCCGGAGTGCGAACTGCACCCTGACGGGCCACCGGAGTAGGGCGCAACCACCGTCGGAGGAGCGGCGCCGTCGCCTAGGTCGGCCGAGCGCTCACCTGCCCCGCCGCCACTCCTCCGTGTAGGTCCGGCCGAACCGGTCGGTCGCCTCCACCGTCACGACCTGCTCGCCGCCCGCGAGCGTCGCCCGGAAGAGGTGGTCCGTGGGCACCGGGTCCACCCAGGGACGACGCGGCGGCAGGTCCGGCCCCGCGTGCAGCTGGACGCTGAGCGGGTCGGGGCCGCGTCGGCGCTCCATTGCGCCCCGCGGCGCACCGTCGGCGAACCAGCGCACCGTCCATTCGGGGTCCCAGTCCCATGCGTTGACCAGGAGGTCGTCGGGCGCCTCCGGGTCGGCACCGGGAGGGTAGACGCGCATCTGGTGGCTGGCGGGGCGACCCGTGGCCTTGTAGCGCCATGTGACCTCTTCGCCGCGGACTTGGTAAAGGCAATAGCCGTTTGGGGCGCCGTCCCAGCAGATCGGGCCGCTCCACCATGCGCCGCAGACCGCTCCTGCGACGTGCTCGTGAACCCCCTGGCCGAAGAGGTGCTCCGTCTCGTGGAGGTGGCCGACCAGGACATGGGCCTGAAATGGCTCCAAGAGGCGGTAGAGTACGTCTCGGTTGGCTATTGCGGAGCCCGCTCGGGGCGAGTTTTCGCCCCGTCGGGCGTAGTGGCTTCCCAGCACCGGGATGTGAGTGGCCACGACCACCGGCGCACCCGGCTCCACGCGCGCCAAGTCCTGCTCCAGCCACGTCAGCGTGCCCGAGTCCAGGTAGCCGATGTAGTCGCTTCCGTACCAGAACACGTCGTCCAGCGTCACGTAGTGCACGGCGCCCCGGTCGAAGGAGTAGTTCCGGGGGCCGAAGTGGCGGATGAACGTCTCGGTGGAGCCCTCGTCAGTTGGGCTGCCCCTGTCCAGGTCGTGGTTGCCAACGACTTGGAAGAAGGGCACGCCGATCCGTTGCACGCCGCTCTCGTAGGCGGGGTAAAGGGCCAGATCGTCGTACATGATGTCGCCGCATGCGATGCCGAAGACGTGCTCGTCGCCCAGCCCGTCCACCGCCTGCCGCACGTCGGGGACGGCCTGCTCCAGGAACCACTCCATCTCCTGCTGGTCTTGGGTCTGGATGTCGCCCAGCAGCACCAGCGTGTGGTTCTCGTGGGACGCCGGGTCCGGCTCCAGGTCGAACTCGGCGGCTTGCTCCGGAGCGGCGCTCAAGGGCTGGTAGAAGCGCGCCGTGCCCGACGGGTTCACGGGGAGCCGGTAGCCGGACGGGACCGAGAACCAAACGAAGTCCTGATCGGTGGTCGTGACGAGCTCGAAGGCACCGTCGGTTCCGGTCTCCACGACTTGGAGGCCGTCCGACACTGCGACCCTGGGCAATCCACGGCCCGCGGCTCGCACCACGCCTCGTACCCGCACGGGGGCGTGCCTGGCAAGCGCATCGCTGAGCGGCGCGTACGGGTCCGCCACCAGTCGCCCCGGCGACAGGACGGCCCCGGCCAGGCCGGCAGCCCCGGCCATGAGGAACTCCCTTCGAGACGTCCCGGTCCTGCTCATAGTCCGCTCCTTGTGCTTGCGGAAACCATCCTCCAGCCCCAAGATGCTGGGCCGCCCTGCGTCCGGCCACCAACTTGCGCCCGCGGTCCCCATACCGCCATGGCACCGAACGCGCGCGGCAACAACAAGGAGGTTCCATGAACCGTCGTCGTGAAGCGCCGGCACTTCTTCTCGTGACGCTGGCGGCGGGGTTGGTCCTGCTCTGCGGAGCCCACGCCCTCCACGCGCAAACCCGAGTTCTCACCGGCTCGGTGTCCGACGCGACCACCGGCGGGCCGATCTCGGGCGCCGTCGTCGCGGTACCGGGCACCACGCAGGGAACCTTCACAAACGAGGACGGCACCTTCTCCTTCGCCGTCGCGCCCGGCGAAGTCGTGCTGGCGATCACCATGCTGGGCTACCAGCCGGGCACGGTCATGGTTCCCGCAGGGACCAACAACGTGAGCGTGGCCCTTCGCATCGACATCCTCAACCTGGACGAGGTCGTGGTCACCGGCCAAGCCACCGGCATCTCCCGTCGCAACTTGGCCAACGCCGTCTCGTCGGTGAGCGCCCGGGAGCTGGACCGGGTCCCCGCGGCCTCGGTGGAGCAGGCGCTACGGGGGAAGGTGGCCGGCGCCAACATCCAATCAAACTCCGGCGCGCCCGGCGGAGGGATGCAGCTCCAGCTCCGAGGCGTGTCCACAATTCTGGGGAACCACCGACCCCTCTACGTCGTGGACGGCGTCATCGTCAGCGACGAGACGATCCCGTCGGGCGTGCACGCGGTCACGGTCTCGTCCTCGAACCCGGTCCGTGGTGGTTCCCAGGACAACTCGGCCAACCGCATCTCCGACCTGAACCCCTACGACATCGAGAGCATCGAAGTCCTGAAGGGAGCGTCGGCCGCCGCGATCTACGGCTCCAAGGCCAACAACGGGGTGATCATCATCCGCACGAAGCGGGGACGAGTGGGCACACCCCAGTTCAACGTCACCCAGCGCTTTGGCTTCTTTCAGCTTGCCAACAAGCTGGGGCTGCGGGAGTTCACGTCGATGGAGGAAGCCGTCGAGTTCTTCGGCCCGCAGGCGGCCAACCATTGGGCGCCCGGCAAGTTCTTCGACCACGAGGAGCTGCTGGCAGGTCGGACGCCCCTTTCCTACGAGACTGCGGCCAGCGTCGGCGGAGGCACCGAGGACACGCGCTACTACGCTTCCGGTTTGGTCAAGCACGACGGCGGGATCATCGACAACACCTTCTACAACAAGGAATCGATCAAGCTCAACATCGACCAGACGCTGGGCGACAAGCTTTCGTTCAGTCTGAACACCAACGCGGTCCACACCCTCGCGGGACGGGGGATCACCAACAACGACAACCGCAGCATCAGCTACTACATGACGCTGCCGTCCACCCCCAGCTTCGTGGACCTGCGCGCGACCTGCGGGGACGGGAGCCGCCAAGCCGACGTGGACGACTGCCCCAACGGCCAGGGCACCTACCCCCGCAACCCCTTCGCCGCTTCCAACATCCTGGAGACGGCCTCGCTGGTGCGGAACAACGAGGAGGTGTGGCGGTTCGTGGGCTCCGGCAACCTGACGTTCGACGCGATCTCGTCACGCACCCACACCCTGCGCCTAAGCACGACCGGCGGCATCGACTTCTTCAACCAGAAAAACGCGCTGTTCTCGCCTCCCGAGTCCCAGTTCGAGCCCAACGACGGCCTGTCGGGCACTTCGGTGCTGGGCTCCGGCTACAGCCAGTACCTCAACGTCAACGCCAACGCCGTCTACACCTTCAACTCCGACGCCCTCCAGTCCACCACCTCGTTCGGTACCCAGTACGAGATCCGCGACTTGGACGTGAGCAGCACGATCGCCAAGAACCTGATCGGCGGACTTCAGAACATCGACCGGGGAACGGCGACGGAAGTGCGTCAGGATCGGGCCCGATCCGTGGACTTCGGCATCTTTGCGCAGGAGGAAGTGCTTCTGTTCGACGAACGGGTGCTCCTCACCGCGGGTGTCCGCGCAGACCGCAGCTCCAACAACTCCGCTACCGACGAGTACCACTTCTACCCCAAGCTCGCGGCTTCCTTCCGCCTGCCTGTGGGAAGCGGCGGACTTGAAGAGATCAAGTTCCGGGGTGCGTGGGGCCAGTCGGGCAACCAGCCGGTCTACGGGCAGAAGTTCACGGAGTACGAAGGACGCAACATCGCCGGGCTGCCGGCGTTGCGGGTGGAAGGCGCCACGGCCGCGCTGGATCTGCGTCCGGAGCGCCAAACCGAGATCGAGGGCGGCTTCGACGCAACCCTGTTGGAGGACCGGGCCACCGTAGAGTTCACCTACTACAACAAGACGATCCGCGACGTAATCCTGGAACGCTCCTTGGCGCCCTCCACCGGTTTCAACGAAGCGATCTTCAACGGCGGCGAGATCAACGCCTGGGGGATCGAGACGGCGTTGACGGTGGTGCCCTACTTCACTCGGGAGTTCCAGTGGACTGCCCGGGCGACGTTCGGCATGGACCGCAGCAAGGTGACTTCGCTTCCCGTTCCCCGGTTTACGATCCAGGGCTTCGGCTACTTCTACGGGACCACGGTGGCCGAAGAGGGCCGATCCCTGACGTGGCTGTGGGGCAACGGTCCAGATCCGGAGACGGGCGAAGTGGCGGTCCGCCCCATCGCCGACGCCAACGCCGACTTCCGGCTCGGGGTCTCGAACGACTTGAGTTTCGGCCGGTTCAACGTCTTCGGCACGTTGGACTGGCAGAAGGGCGGCACCGTCAACAACCTCACCCGCTTCCTCTTCGACCTGACGCGCAACACAGAAGACTGCAACGACCTGGTGGACGGCGAGAGCGTGTGCGTGAAACGGAACCGCGAGTTTCCCAACAATACCGGCACCTACTTTCAGGACGCTTCGTTCGTCAAGCTCCGGGAGCTCACCGTCGGCTACGAGCTGCCCGCCAGCGTGGTGGCCGGCATCTGGCGCAGCGTGCGTTCCGTTCGCCTCAACGTCAGCGGCCGCAACTTGTTGACGTTCACCGACTACCCCGGCCTCGACCCCGAAGTGAGCAACTTCGGCAGCGAAGCGGTCGGCCGGGGACAGGACGTGGCGCCCTTCCCGCCGAGCCGGAGCTTCTGGTTCTCGGTGGACGTGGCGTTCCGATGATCTCCGCAACGCGCAGGAGGACCAGACGGATGAACGGTCAGTTCGGCAGTTCCCGGGCCGGCGGGCGGCGGCGGTCGGCCGGGCTTCTGGCAACCCTCGCCGCTGTTTCCGCGTGCGAACTGACGGTCCCCGACTTCAACAACCCCAGCGTCGAGGACCTGCAGAACAACCCCAACCGGGCTGCACTCGCCGCGGCGGCCCAAGGGCTGCTCTTCAGCACGAGGATCACGGCCGGCGACATGGTGATGTGGGTCGGCGCCTTCGGGCGGGAGGTCTATCCGATGGCGCCGACGGGGTCGGCGTTGCCCGGCAGCGTGCGGGACCCCTGGGACGGGACGCTGTGGGTGGGCACGCAGGTGTGGACGGAGGCGTACCACAACATCCGCAACGCCAACCTGCTGCTGGCGGCGCTGGAGTCGTCCGAGCTGCCCGAAGGCGAGAAGGCGGGAGTGCGGGGCTTCGCCAAGACAATTCAGGCGTATGAGTTTCTCCACGTTGCCGTCACGCGGCGGCGGCTGGGGGCACCGGTGGCGGTAGGCGCCGACCCCAACGACGACCCGGCACCGATCGTGTCCGAGGCGGAGCTGTACAACCACATCGCGAACCTGCTGGACGAGGCGCGCTCGGAGTTGGGTAGCGCCGCCGCGTGGCCGTTGAGCGTGCCCGGCGGGCTGAGCGACTTTGACGCGCCCCAGTCCTTCCTCATGCTCAACCGCGCCCTGAAGGCGCGCACCGAGGTGCAGCGGAACAACTGGAGCGCCGCGCTGCAGGCCCTTTCGGAGTCGTTCCTGGACGCGGATCGAGCACTGGACTACGGGGCGTACCACGACTGGTCGGTCAACTCCGGCGACATGGTGAACCCCGCCAACCGTCCCGACCTGCTCTGGGCGAACACCCGCTTCCGCGACGAGGCACAGCTGCGGGCCGACGGTTCTCGGGACATGCGCTTCCAGGACAAGTTCAAGGTCGTGCCCACCTACCAGCTGCTGGAGGTGGCGTCGGACCTGCAGTACACGCTGTACGAGAACCCCGGCGACCCCTTCGTATGGGTCAAGAACGAGGAGCTCGTGCTGTTGCGGGCCGAGGCGAACTTGGCGATGGGCGACCGCGACAAAGCGATCGAGGACATCAACTTGGTGCGCATGGCATCGGGAGGCCTGGAGCCGCTCCCGGACCCCTACACCGGCACCGACGCGGAGCTGCTGAACGAGCTGCTGTACAACAAGCGGTTCTCTCTCGTGTTCGAGTGGGGCCACACCTGGATCGACATGAACCGCTACGGCAAGCTGATGGAGATCCCCGTACTCGGTCCTCCCAGCGCCGACCAGCGCCTCCACGACGCCATGCCGTATCCGTTGAGCGAATGCCTGCCCCGGGAGCCGGACGTCCCAGCAGGGTGCACGCCCCAGCCGGGGTTCGTCCCGTAGCAGGGAGAAGAGAAGCGATCCCGGCCGTCGTTGCCCTGTTGCTGACGACGGCGGCCTGCGCGTCCCTCGGGTCCTCGCCGTCGGAAGGCCGGGAGGACGCGGCCGGCCTAGCGAGCACTGCGGAGGAGCCCAGCCGCCTGCTCGTGCACAACCGCAACTGGGCCGACATGCGCATCTACGCCGTTCGGGAGGCGGAGCGCTACCGTCTCCTGTCGGTGACGAGCATGCGCACGGACTCGGTGGCCCTTCCACGCAGCTTGCTCGCGGGCTCCGGCTTCCGCCTCGTGGCCGACCCCGTCGGTTCCGAAGCGCCCCACTACAGCGCGACGATCTACCCCGGTCGCGGCCAGACGATCTGGTGGCGCCTGGAGAATCATCTGAAACAGTCGAGCCTTTGGATCTATTGAGGCCGCTCGGAAGGAAGAACACTATGGCAACAGCAGCAACATGCGGACGCAGGGCAGTCCGCACCGACAGATCCAGCCGTTCTTCGCTACGACGCGTCGGCGCGGTCTCGGTCGTCGCGCTGGCAACCGCTCTCCACTCCCAGGCCGACGCCCAGGTCCTCGGCATCGACCAGCTCCTCTCGATCGAGTCCGTCGTGTCCGGCACGCCGGCGTGGTCGCCTCGGGGTTCGGAGATCCTGGTGCAGTCGGCACTGACCGGCGGCCTGACGACGATCTCTCCCGACGGCGGCTTTCCCGTGCGCATTCCAGTGGATATGGGCAGCTCCGGCCACTTCCTGGCGTCGCAGATGCCGGGCTGGTCCCCGGAGGGCCGCTGGATCTCCTACGTGTCCGACAAGAGCGGCGCGCCGGAGATATGGCTGTGGTCCGCCGACGACGGAAGCGAGGTGCAGCTCACCAGCCTGGGCGCCCGGATCAACTCCATGAGCTGGTCGCCGGACGAACGCCGGATCGCCTTCGCCGGGGACCGCTACGGCAACTACGACATCTGGACCGCCGACGTCGCCACCGGCCGCGTCCGCCGCCTCACGACCGACGCCCGCTACGACGTCTTCCCCGCCTGGACGCCGGACTCCGAGGGCATCCTGTACGTGCGCCTCGACGATGCATGGGAGGACCACGAGGTCGTCGCCGTGGACGCGGACGGTCGAAACCCGACGATCGTCCTGACCGACACCGATTTCTTCGACTACCGCGCCGGCGGAACCTTCGGCTACCCCCAGCCGTCCCCCGACGGCCGACACGTCCTCTTCCCCTCCCACCGCAGCGGCTGGATCAACTACTGGCTCGCTCCGCTGAGCGGGGCGTCGGAGGAACCTCGGCAGATCGCCCCGGCGGAGGCGGATCAGAGCGCCGCCAAGTGGTCCCCCGACGGGCGTTGGATCGCCTACACGGAGAACCACAACGGCCATCACGACTTGCGCGTGGTGTCGGCGGACGGCGGACAACCCCGCGTGCTCGTGTCGCCCGACGAAGGGGTCGTGTCGGCGCCGTCGTGGGCCCCGGGCAGCGACGCGCTCGCCTACTTTGCGGAGGGTCTCACGAAGCCCAAGGACCTCTTCACCGTGTCGTTGGACGAAGGGAAGACGCGCCAGCTGACCCGCTCCATGCCTGCCGGAGGCTTCGAGGACCGTTTGGTCGTGCCCGAGAAGGTCCGCTACGCCAGCACCGACGGGTACGAGATTTCGGCGTACCTGTACCGTCCGCCCACGACGTCCGGCGGCAGCCGACCGGGCGTCCTGTGGATCCACGGCGGCCCCACGTCCCAGTTCAACGACACCTTCCAGCAGCACGTCCAGTTCTTCGCCCAACGGGGCTACGTCGTGCTCCTGCCCAACATCCGGGGCAGTTCGGGCTACGGGAAGTCGTTCGCCGATGGCAACAACGGTTGCTGGGGGCACTGCGACCTGGAGGACGTGGTGGCGGGCGGCGAGTACTTGAAGACACTGCCGGAGGTCGACCCGGAGCGGATCGGCATCACCGGCACCAGCTACGGCGGCGTCATGACTATGTACGCGGTGGCGTTTTCGCCCGGCTACTTCCGTGCCGGCATCGCCGGCTCGGGCTACGCCGACTGGGTGCACTTCTACCACGGCGAGAACGAGCTGCGCCACGTCAAGCTGCTGGAGCACGAGCTGGGACCGTTCGCCACCAGCCAAGACGTCTGGCAGCGCAGTTCGGCGATCACCGATGTGGCGAAGGTGGCGACGCCCGTGTTCATGGTCCATGGGGTCGGACGCTACCCGGGCTCCGACCAGTCGGAACTCTTCGCCCGCGCGCTGGAGAATTACTACAAGCCCTTCCGCTACACGACCTACCCCAACGAGAACTACTACGTCTACGGCAAGGCCAACCGCCGCAAGATGCTCATGGACATGCTCGATTTCTTCGACCAGTTCCTGAAGGACGAAACGGCGACGATCAACGGGGGACGTTAGGCGCCGCTCGCGCCAGGGGTTGCCGGCCCCCCGTAGCCACCACCTAGGCCCGGCGCGAGGCGAGCGTCCTCATCCAAACTTTCCGCAACGTTCCTGCGTCTTATTGGAGCGACGGCCGGGCGGGCGACGGCGGGAACTCCATCAGAGGACGAAACCTGCAAAGGGCGGAGGACGATATCGTGAGCGAGGCGAAGGGAGTGTTGGCAACAGGAAGACTGCTGGCGCGGAGCGGGAAGCTGGCAACCGCAGCGGGCGTGGCGGTCGCCGCTTGGGCGGGGTTGCTTCCGGCGACGCTGATCGCCCAGGACCGGTGCCAAGTCAGGGACGAGCGGCGGCTGACCGGTGGCGCCACGGGGGAGGTCTCGATCGACGCCGGCGCCGGCAAGCTGATCGTCGTCGGGCGTGAGGGCACCGACGGGATCTCGGTCGTCGCCACGCTGTGCGCATCTAGCCAAGACCGTCTGGATGGGCTTCAGGTCACGCTGAACGAGTCCGGCGGCATATCGCGGATCGACACCGACTATCCGAACCGGCGCGGGAGCGGGAGGAGCTACGCCCGCATCGATCTGGTCGTCGAGGTGCCCGCTGGAACGAACGTAGGCGTGGACGACAGCTCGGGAAGCGCGTCGCTCTCCGGCGTGGGGGCGGTCCACATGCGGGACGGTTCGGGCGGGCTGACGTTGCGCGGCGTCGGCTCGGTGGTCTTGGAAGACGGCTCCGGCAGCGTCGAGATCGCCGGCGTGACCGGGGACGTGGAGGTGGAGGACGGCTCCGGTGGTCTCGAGATCCGGGAGGTTGCCGGCGACGTGATCGTGTCGGACGGCTCCGGCAGCATCGAGATCGAGGGCGTTGGGGGCGCCGTGCGCATCAAGCGCATGGGGTCCGGTGGAGTGTCGGTGCGCGACGTGGACGGCGACTTCGTGGTGTCGTCGGGCCGGCGCGAGCGGATCCGCTACTCGGATATCCGCGGCTCGTTGGACCTGCCCCCCGCAAGGCGGAGAGGTCGGGGAAGCCAAGCCTGACTCAACCCCGCCGGCCCGAGCGCAACCCACACTTGGGCAACGATTTCGCTAACGTGACTCATGAAGCTCGCCACCGTTCCTGTCGCGGCCCTTTCGGTCCTCTCCCTCGCCGTGGCTCCCGACGCCGCCGAGGCCCAGCTCGGGGAGCTGTTTCGGGCCGTGGCCAACGGCGGAAGTTGGACTAGGCTTGTCGTGGAGGAAGGAAGCGGCCGCTTCCGGAGCGCGGTGTTGCCCGTAGCGGGTCTGTCGCTGGAGGGATGCTTCCAGGTGTGGGATGGTCACTCGGGCACCTGGCGCGTTCGCGCCGAGGACCTGCTTGGCGACGCGGAGATCGACGTGGAAGTCCAGCCGGGCGAAGGCGTCCCGTTTCAGTACAAGGCGGGGTTGCGCGCCCAGATCGAGATCACGGTCGAATGGAGCGAACCCAGGGACACCACCTTCGTGGCCTGGGTCGGGCTGAAGGGGCTGGGTGGCGACCCTGAGCGGGACATCTGCGAGCCACCGCCGGAACCCACCTCCGCCGATCAGCCCTTCGCCGCGAGCTTGTGGTCCAGAGTCAGCGTGTCCTCGTCTTGGGTCCCCCACAGCACCGCCGCGCCCGCTGCGATGATTACCGACGGGTAGAACAGGACGTTGGCGCCCTCCAGGAACCAGCCCCATGGGTCCAAGACGGACCGCCACACCGCCAACGCGGTGACGGCCAGGACGACGAACGCCACCGGATAGGTCTTCTTCCGCCAGAGGCCGACGACGACCAGCACGCCCAGGACCGCCTCCAGCACCCCGAGGACGTTTTGGACTATGGCCTGGCCCCCGATGCCCAAGTAGAAAGCGTCGGCGACCCGGACCCCGTGCTCGACGTTCAGGAGCTTGTCCAGGCCCCATAGGACGAGCAGCCACCCGGTCGTCACCCTCAGTGCGAACAATCCCCAGCGCTTCATGGCCGTCTCCTTGGCGATGGACCGGCGGCTGCGGGCAGCGATCGGTCCGACTCGTCGGCCGCCGGTCGAATTGTTGCAAGGATAGGCCGCCGACAACGACCCCGCAATGCGTCACAGGTCGCCGCAGAAACGACGAACGGTGGCCGTCTCGGGCGCGGGCAACCGTACCGAACTCCCCGGCGTCCACTAATTTGGCCTGTCCGCGACTGAACTCGATCCGCATCCGGTCCAGTCGCATCGCCCCCTGCACCCAACCCCGCGTCCGCACCGACCCGCATGAACCGAGAGATTGAAGTCATTCAGGCGAGAATCCAGGAGACCAGCGCCTTCGTCGACCGCCTCTTCAAGGAGATGGGACGGGTCGTCGTAGGCCAGAAGACCATGGTGGAGCGGCTGCTGATCGGGCTGCTCTCCGACGGACACGTCCTCATGGAGGGGGTCCCGGGGCTGGCCAAGACGCTGACGGTGCGCACCCTTGCGGGCGCCGTCCGCACCTCCTTCCAGCGCATCCAGTTCACGCCGGACCTGTTGCCGGCGGACCTGATCGGCACGCTCATCTACGATCCCAAGGAGTCCGAGTTCAGGACGCGGAAGGGGCCGATCTTCGCCAACGTCATCCTGGCCGACGAGATCAACCGGTCCCCCGCCAAAGTCCAGTCGGCGCTGCTGGAGGCAATGCAGGAGCACACGGTCACGATCGGCGACAACACCTTCGACCTGCCGTCTCCGTTCCTGGTCCTGGCGACCCAGAACCCGATCGACCAGGAAGGGACCTACCCGCTTCCCGAGGCCCAGGTGGACCGCTTCATGCTGAAGCTGTCGGTGGGGTACCCGTCGAAGGACGACGAGCTGGAGATCATGCGGCGGATGAGCACGGGGCCGGCGCCCACGGTGGAGCCGGTGGTGACGCCCGAGGAGATCGTTGCGGCGCGCAACGCCGTCGAGACAATCTACATGGACGCCCAAGTCGAGCGGTACGTCGTGGACTTGGTGTTCGCTACCCGAGAGCCCAAGAGCTTTGGGTTGGAGGAGCTGGAGCCGCTGGTGGCGTTCGGCGCCTCGCCGCGGGCCACGATCTGTCTGGCCAAGACGGCCCGAGCGCATGCCTTCCTGCGCCACCGGGGCTACGTGACGCCGGAGGACGTCCGCTCCGTGGCGTTGGACGTGATGCGGCACCGGGTGATCCTCACGTACGAGGCCGAGGCGGAGGAGACGACCGCCGAGGATGTGGTGACCCGGGTGATGGACACCGTGGAGGTCCCGTAGGACCCGCCGAGCGCAGGGCGAAGCGCGGAAGGGACGGCCGACGATGACTCCTCGCGAGATCCTCAAGCAGGTTCGCCGGATCGAGATCACGACCCGGGGCTTGGTGAACGAGGTGTGCTCGGGCGAGTACCACTCCGTCTTCAAGGGGCGGGGGATGAGCTTCGCGGAGGTGCGCGAATACGCCTGGGGGGACGACATCCGGGGCATCGACTGGAACGTGACGGCGCGGACGGGCTCGCCCCACGTCAAAGTGTTCGAGGAGGAGCGGGAGCTGACGGTGATGCTGGTGGTGGACGCCAGCGCGTCAGCGTGGTTCGGCACTCGGGATCGGATGAAGTCGCAACTGGCGGCGGAGCTGTGCGGCGTCCTGGCGTTCAGCGCCATCAAGAACAACGACAAGGTCGGAATGATCCTGTTCACCGATCGCATAGAGCGGTTCGTCCCTCCGCGGAAGGGTCGCCGTCACGCCCTCCGCGTGCTGCGCGAGCTCCTGTTCCACTCCGCCGAGGGCAAGGGAACCGACTTGGCTGGTGCGCTGGAGTACCTGGCCCGGGTAATCCGGCGGCGGGCGGTGGTCTTCCTGGCGTCCGACTTCCTGGCGTCCGGCTACGAGCGGGCTCTTTCGGTCGCGGCGCGGCGCCACGATCTGATCGCGGTTCGGGTGGGCGACGTTCGGGAGGACGAAATCCCCCCGATCGGGTTCGTCGAGTTCGAGGACCCGGAGACGGGGGCGCGGACGGTGGTCGACACGTCGGCGCGCGCGTTTCAGCAGCGCTTTGGGACGCTGCGGGCCGACGCCCGAGAGAGGGTGGACGAGCTCTTCCGGCGGTGCGGGATCGACGCCATCGACGTGACGACGGGGGAGCCCTACGAACGCTCCCTGCGACGCTTCTTCGAGGCCCGAGCCCGGCGGCTCCGGTGAGGTTGCGCACGCCGGCAGCGGGGGTGCTGCTGCTCGTCGTCGGCTGGCCGCTGGCGACCGGAGCGGGGGTGCCCCAGCGGTTCCGAATCGCCATGGACGTGGACACGACGGCGATCTATGTGGGCGACCCGGTCTCGGTTCGGCTGGTGGTCGATCACCCCGAGGACTGGACGGTGCGCTGGACCGACTCGATCGAGGTTGCGCCGTTCGAGGTTCTCCACTTCGAAGTCGGCGAGCCGGCAACCGCCGACGGGGCGACGCGGTCGGCGGCGCAGCTGGTCGTCACCAGCTTCGAGCTTGGGGAGCTGGAGCTTCCGCAGATCGAGGTCGTGGCGACCGGTCCCGACGGCGCTGTCGAGACCCTGGTCACAGACCCCTTCCGCATCGGCGTGGAGAGCGTCGGCTTGGACGAATCCGGCGATATCCGGGAGATCAAGGGTCCCCTGTCGATCGCCCGTAGCTGGTGGGGGCCGATCCTCTGGCTGTTGCTGGGCCTCGCCGCCGTTGCCGGGGGTATCTATGTCTGGCGGCGCCGAAGGAACCGTCCCGTCGCGGCGTCTCCGGGTCCACCGCCGCCACCGCCTCGGCCTCATCATCTGGTCGCCCTGGAGGCTCTCGCGGCCCTGGAAGCTTCGTTGATGCTGGAGCGGGGCCAAGTCAAGGAGTACCATGTCCGGGTGTCGGAAATCGTGCGGACCTATGTGGAAGGCCAGCTCGAAGTACCCGCCCTGGAGATGACCACAGTGGAGGTCGTGGACGGCCTGCGACGCGCGGCGCTTGGACCGCCGATATGCGAGAGCTTTCGCAGATTCCTGGAGCAGTGCGACTTGGTGAAGTTCGCGAAGTGGCGCCCGTCCGTTGACGATTCCCGGACCATGGTCGCAAGAGCTCGGGAACTGGTGGAGATGACCAGCGGCCGGACGGGCAACGAGGCGGCGGACCCGCCCGGGGCCGGCGCGGTGGGCGCAACCGGGGCCGAAGCGACGGAGACCCCCGCTTCGGAAGGCGCGGAGGGCGGAGCCGGCCCATGATCTTCCGCTTCGACGACCCTTGGCTCCTGCTGCTCCTGGGGGCGGTCCCTCTGCTGGCGTGGTGGTACGTCGGCCGAGCCCGCGACCGACGGGGCGCGCTTCTGCACCCGAACGTGGAGGGGTTGCGCCGAGCCGGCCGAGGCGAAGGATTGTGGGTGCGACACCTGCCGGCGGCGCTTCGGGGGCTGGCGCTTGCGTGCATAATCGTCGCGCTTGCCCGACCGCAGACGGGCGTCACCGGGGAGAACGTGGTCGCCGAGGGGATCGACATCATCCTGGCCCTGGACGTGTCGAGCTCGATGCTGGCCGAGGACCTGACGCCCAACCGACTCGAGGCGGCCAAGGCCGTGGCGACGGAGTTTGCCGAGGGGCGGAGCAACGACCGGATCGGCTTGGTGATCTTCGCGGGCAAGGCGTTCACCCAAGCGCCCCTCACCCTGGACCACTCGGTCGTGGGGTCGCTTCTGGGCGAGCTGGAGGTCGGGATGATCGAGGACGGCACCGCGATCGGCATGGGGCTGGCCACGGCGGTGAAGCGACTCCAGGTCAGCGAGGCCGCGTCGAAGGTCGTCGTCCTGCTGACCGACGGACGCAACAACCGGGGCGAAATCGACCCGATCACCGCGGCCCACGCCGCACAAGCCCTGGGCGTTCGGGTGTACACCGTGGGCGCCGGCTCCCGGGGCATGGCCAGAGTCCCCGTGGCCGACCGCTTCGGCGGCCGCCGCTACGTCACGACCCAGGTCGACGTAGACGAGCCCGCCTTGCGCGCCACCGCCGAGGCCACCGGGGGCCGCTACTACCGCGCCACCGACCGGGAAAGCCTGGAGGCGATCTACAGGGAGATCGACGAACTGGAGACCACCGAGATTCAGGTCGAGAACTTCACCCGCTACGGCGAACGGTTCGCCTTGCCCCTCCTGGCCGGCCTGGCGCTGCTGCTGGTCGAGGTCGTATTGGCGCGGACTCGGCTGAGGACGCTGCCATGACGCGGACGTTCCCCGTGACTCGGAGGCGGTCCTAGCGAGCGATGTTCAGGTTCGGCAACCCCTTCGCCCTGTGGAGCTTGACGCTGGTTCCTCTGCTTCTCGTCCTCCACTGGCACGCAACCCGCCGATCCCGCGCGCTGATGGCCCGCTTCGGCGAACACGCCCTCGTGCGACGGCTTCGCCCCTCGGTGAGCACCACGGCCCGGCGATGGAAGTCGGCGCTGGCGCTGGCGGCGTTCGCGTTCCTCGGGCTGGCGCTGGCCCGCCCCCAGTTCGGTACCCGCGTCGAGACCGTGCGCCGGGAAGGGCAGGACGTGATCGTGGCGGTGGACGTCTCCCGCTCCATGTACGCCGAGGACGCGGCGCCGAACCGTTTGCAGCGCGCGAAGATTGAGGTCGGGCGAATCATCCAGCGTCTGGACGGGGACCGGATCGGGCTGGTCGCCTTCGCCGGCGACGCCTTCGTCCAAAGTCCGCTGACCGCCGACTACGGCGTTGCGATGATGTTTCTGAACGCCATGGACCCGACGCTCGTATCCACCCAGGGGACGGACCTGGGGAAGGCCGTGGCCGTGGCCGTGGAGGCGCTGGAGGAAACGCCGGAGGACAACCGCATTCTGGTGGTCGTCACCGACGGAGAGGACCACGAAGGAGGCGTCGCGGGGGCGATCGCGGCGGCCTCGGATGCGAACGTGACGGTGCACGCGGTGGGAGTGGGAACGGCGGCGGGGGTGCCCCTGCCCGACGTGGACGACGGCGGCGCGCGCCAGGGCTTCCGACGGGACGACGACGGGAACGTGATCACGACGCGGCTGGACGAGACGGCCCTGCAGGACATCGCCATGCAGACGGGAGGGCGGTACTACCGGATCGGGCAGGCGGGCGACGGTCTGGCCCAGCTGGCCGAACGGATCGGAACAGGGGGACGGGAGGTGGAATCGAGGGATGTGACGCAGTTCGAGGAGCAGTACCAGAGCTTCGTGGCGGCGGCGCTGCTCCTGCTTGTGCTGGAGTTCGTCGTGCCGGAAGCGAGAAGGCGTCCGGCCCGCCGGACGGAGGAGGCGATATGACAGAGACGGTTCGGTTGGCCCTCGTGTGCTTGGCCGTGGTCGGAGCGGCGTCCGTCCCGGCGAGCCATGGCGTCGCCCAAGATGGGCGGGAGGAAGTGGAGTCCGGCAACCGGTTGTACGAGGAAGGCAGGTACTCGGAGGCTCATGCCCGGTACCTGGAGGCGCTGGAGAAGGCGCCGGGGCTGCCGCTGGCCCGCTTCAACGAGGGCAACGCCTTGTATCGGAGTCAGGAGTTCCAGCGGGCGATGGAGGCGTACATGGAAGCGCTGGAGAACGGCGACCCGGAGTGGCGGAGCCAAGCTTGGTACAACCTGGGCAACGCCTTGGCTCGCCAGCAGCAGGCGGGCGCAGCGGCGGAGGCGTACAAGGAGGCGCTTCGCCTGGACCCGTCGGACGTCGACGCAAAGCACAACCTGGAGATGGCGCTGATGCAGCTTGATCAACAGCAGCAACAGCAGCAGAACCAAGGCGGCGAAGGATCGGACGGGGACCAACAAGACCAGCAGGACGAGAGCCGGCAAGGCCAAGACCAGCAGCAGGGCGGGAGCTCGGAGCAAGACCCGCAGAATCAGCCGAACGAAGGCGAGCCAGGCGCCGAGAACGAGTCGCCCGAGAACCAGCAGGGCCAAGGGGACCCGAGCCGGCCCGAGAACGAGGACGGCGAGGGCCAAGCCGCCCAGGCGTCCGGTCGGATGACGCCGGAGCAGGCCGAGCGTCTGATGCAGGCGATCGACGAGGACCCGGGCGAAGTGAACCGCAAGGCCGCCCAGGTGCGCGGACGCCGTCCCAGGAAGGACTGGTAGGATGTGCGCAGGAACGATCTCGGCGGCGGCCGCCGTGCCGGCCGGCCGTGGGGAGGCGCGGTAGGCCATGGCAGGCGGCGCACTGGCCCTGGCGGCTGCGGCGGCGTTGTGGACCGGCGCCCAGGACGTTGGGGTGCGGGCGTACCTAAGCGCGCCCCAGGTCGGGGTCGGACAGCAGTTCGTCCTCCACGTCGAGGTGTCGGGCACGCAGCAGCTGGATGGCGACCCGGTGCTGCCGGCGATGGAGGGCTTCGCCCGCTACTTGGGCGCCGGAACCTCCACGTCGATGCAGATCGTGAACGGTCGGACCACCGTGTCGCTCACCCACCAGTACCGTTTTCTGGCAACGCAGGAGGGCACCTTCGAGATCGGGGCCGTGCGCGTCCCAGCCGGGGACCGGGTGCTGGAGACGGAGCCGGTTTCGCTGGTCGTGTCCGACGCTCCGCAACCGGGGACCGGCGCCGCGCCAGGGGCGGAGGGCGGGCCGGCCGACGCCGTCGCGCCGGACGACCTGTTCGTCGAAACCACGGTGAGCAAGACCCGGGCCTTCGAAAACGAGCCGGTGACGGTGGAGTACCGGATAATGACCCTGGTCAACGTCGAGTCCTACTCGATCACGGACCTGCCGCTGGCGACCGGCTTTCTGACGGAGGAGCTGGAGCAGCCCGAGTCGCCGAGAGTGGAGCACGTGACGCGAAACGGCCGCCAGTACGTGTCCGCGGTAGTCCGTCGCACCGTCCTCTTCCCGACCGGCCCCGGCACGAAGACGCTGGACCCTCTCGGTCTGGAGGCCCAGGTGCGCACGCGGAACCGCTCGTTCGACCCCTTCGGCGACATCTTCGGTCGGTCGGGCTTGCTGGACCGCCGCGTCCCGGTGGCGGTGGCGTCGCGGCCGGTCGAGATCGAGGTCCTGCCCCTGCCCCCCAGCGGGAGGCCCGCCAGCTTCCGCGGCCATGTGGGCGGCTTGGCCGTCTCCACGTCGGTCGACCGTTCCACCGTGCAAGCCAACGAGGCCGTGACGTTCCGGGTGGCGATGGAGGGCACGGGCAACCTGCGCAGCCTCTCGCCCCCCGAGATCGACTTCCCCGCCGAGCTCGAGGTCTTTCCCCCCGAGGCCAGCACGCGCGTCTCCCCTGGCGGGGGCAGCCTCGAGGGCGCCCGAACCTTCGACTACGTCCTCGTTCCACGGGTTCCCGGGCGCGTGACGCTGCCGCTCGTCGAGGTGTCGTCGTTCGACCCCGACGCCCAGGCGTACCGCACGTCGCGTGCGGGGCCGATCGAACTGGCGGTGGAGGGAGGGGACGCGGTGGCGGAAGGGGCGGGCGCGGTTCCGTCGGCGGTATCGTCGGTTCGGGAGGAGATCCGCTTCATCCATGTGGGCGAAGTACGGTTCGCGCCCGTGGGCCGACGGCTCGTCGCCGCGCCGGGGTTCTGGGTGGCGCTCTTGCTGCCGGTGGCCGCAGTGGCCGGCGCAGGGGCGTACCGCCGGCACCGGGATCGACTGGAGGGCGACGTGGCATACGCCCGCACCCGCCGGGCGGGCCGGATGGCGAAGAAGCGGCTGGCCAAGGCCAAGGAACTGGCGTCCGGCGACCCCCGGGAGTTCCACGCCGAGGTGGCCGGTGCGCTGCAGGGGTTCCTGGCGGACAAGATGAACGTGTCGGCGGCCAGCTTGGTCCGTGACGAAGTCGGCCGAGTGGCCGCGGCCCGGGGCGTCTCGGCGAAGACGCTGGAACGTCTCTTCGAGTGCTTGGACCACTGCGACCGACAGCGGTTCGCACCCGCTGGTACCGAGCGCGAGCCCCCGGAGGAGTTGCTGGAGCGGGCCGCGAGGATCATGGCGGAGCTTGCCAAGGAGCTCTCGACGTGAGGTGGCCGTGGGCGTGGATTCGACCGGCGGCGCTGGCGCTCGTGCTCCCTCTTGCCGCGTCGGCTCAGGCAGGCGCCTTCGGGGAGGGCAACCGGCTCTACCAAGAGGGCGACTTCGCCGGCGCCGCCGCCAAGTACGAGGACATGCTGGAGAGCGGCTTCGAGTCCTCCGTCCTGTACTACAACCTGGGCAACGCGCGCTACCGGCTCGGCGAACTCGCCCCAGCCGTGGTCGCCTACGAGCGCGCGGCCAGACTGGACCCCGGCAACGACGACGTCCGCGCAAACTTGGCGCTGGTCAACCAGCGGCTGCAGGACCGTATCGAGCCCCTGCCCCGCTTCTGGCTACTCTCGGCGTTCGAGTGGTGGCTGACGCTGCTGCCGCGAGGTGCGCTGGAGGTGACCGTTGCCGGCTGCTGGGGCGTCTTGGGCTTGGCGGGCGTGATGCTCGTGCTGCGCCGGCCTCGGGGGTGGCGGGCGACGGCTCGCCGGACCTCATACGGCGCTGGGCTGGCTACGGTCGTACTGGGGGGAACGCTGTTCGCGCGGGAGGCCGGCGTCGGCCGGCCCGAGGAGGCCGTGGTCATGGCCGCGGAGACGCGGGTGCTCAGCGCGCCGTCGGCGGAAGGCGGCCTGACCGTCTTCACGCTCCACGCCGGCACGAAGGTCCGCATCGACCAGCGCTCCGGCGAGTGGGCCGAGATCGTTCTGGCCGACGGCAAGGTCGGTTGGCTAGTGCTCGATCTGCTGGAGGTGATCTGACCGGCACGCGATCTGCCGTCGTCCTACGGCGGGCCTACCGGTCTACCGCGACCAGGGCGGCGCTACCCGGTTCATGCGGGCGTAGGCGATCTGCTGTCCCAGGTGCTCGTTCATGTGGGCCACCAGCTGCCACAGCACGGGCCAGCTTGCCACTTCCCGTCCGTAAAGGCGGGTCGGCGCATCCAGGTCGGCGTCTTGATCGGCCGTTCCCACGCCTCCGCCGCCAGGGTCTCGAAGACGACTTCCAAGAACGGCACTTCGCCGGGACCCAACGCGCTCTGGGCTTCGGTCACGACGCCCAGGAACTTGGTGCCGTGGGGCACGAGGACGCGACCGTCGGGCCCGGCCATGTCCTCGACTAGAGTTGCGACGACCGGACCGCCCGGCTGATCGCTCGCCGCGGTGACGAGCCAGTCGCTCGTGGCATGGCACTGGGTGCCCGGTGGAAGCCGCGGACACGCCGCAAAGCTGTCCGCCAGGAGGCTGTCTCCTGCGTAGCGGGCGATGTGGGTCGCGTGGCTGGCCCGGGCGAGGAGGCTGTCCAGCAGGAACCCGAGCGCCGGCTCCCCTATTGCCGAATCCGCGTCCGCGGAGGGGTCGCTCCCGGGTGTTGGAGCGTGGGTGGACGCGGTGTCGTCCTCGCTCCAGCCAGTCGTCGAAGTAGGCCAGGCTGCCGCCGTCGATCGGCGGGCGGGCGTAGATGGTGATCCGGTTGAAGGGGATCGGCGTGGCAAAGCCGTTGGAGAAGTCGGCGTGGTCGGTGAGCAGCAGCAGACGCGACCCCCGGGCGCGGTCGCGATGCGCTCCGACAGCAGGGCGTAGGCGCGTTCGGCCCGTTCCGCCGCCCGTTCGGCCAAGCTCTCCATCCCCTCCGGGTAGGTGACGACGAAGTGGCTGGTGCTGATCTGCCGCCATGTCTCGTCGGGCGGAGGGGGCTTGGGCGGCGGCGAGGCGCACGGTGCCGGAGTCGGGAAAACCGGGAAGGAGCGCTAGCAGCGCCGAGGCGAGGACGGCGGCCGCCAAGCGTCTGGCAGACCGAGGCCGGGGCCCCCGGCAGTCGCGCGTTCTGCGAAGCGGCGGAGGGGGCGGTTCGTCATCGGGGCGGGCTCCGTCTTAGGAAGGGCACCGTCATGGAGGCGACTGCGGACTGGGACGGCAGCGTCGAACCGCCTTCCGGCGGACACTCCCGCAGTTCGGTCCCGCGACTGGTCTGGGATGGAGGTTCGGCTTCTCCTTCCAAGGGCGGGAGGATCGCCAGCATCCAGATCTCCGTCGGACTCTGGAGCCTGGCGACCCGACAGAACCGCTCCGGGTGGGCGGCGACGACAGGGTCCACATAGATGGCTGCACGGTCCCATCTGCCCCATCTGCTCTTTGCGACGTATCCGATCCCCAAGGAATCGGCTATTGCCATGAACCGGGACCCGTCGGTCGAGAAGGGAACGGACCGCCGGCTGTAGGCCACGGACTGCAGGCCGCTGAAGGCGTAAAATAAGCGGGGCATGCGGCTGTAGACCACCGAGCCCTCCGGCAGATGGTCGCCGGCCCACAGGGCCATGACGTGGAAGGCCCGGTATTCGTCCGGGTAGCAAGCGACCATCGCTTGGCCGCAGCCCAGCGACAGATCTCGAAGTCGGTCCCACGACAGGCCCGCCGGGACAGCCACGGTTGCGGCCAGCGCCGCGGCACCGGCCAGCCGACGCCACCGGTTCTCGCGGACGGCGCCTGGAGCGGCGGGTTCGGGGGCGGGCCGACGGTCGACCCAGAACTTCGCCAGTCGGGCCACCGACGCATAGGCGTAGAGGAGCACCACGGGAAGGATCGGCAACGCGAACCGGCTATACGACCACGGCCAAGCTGCCAGGAGCCCACAGTAGAGAACGAGGAAGAGCTCGGCGACCCCGGGACCGGAGCGGACTCGCCGGAGCCATTCGGCCAACGTCGCCACGGTCAGGGCGATCCCCACGACCGCCGCGACGCCTCCCAGGGGGCCTGCCAAGCCGTTGGGAACGTAGTCGGAGGCGTACGTCCACGCGTTGGTCACCGCCCGGACCACCCAGTCCCAGAGCCCGGCTCGCCCTAGGTCCGGCACGCGAGGGTTGATCAGCCAGAACTCGGATGCGTAAGCTTCGGCCGAGGCTCTGCCCCAGAGGAACACGGGAACGGCGAGGGCCGCGGCGAAGACGCCCAGCTCCTTCCAGCGCCTGCCGATCGCCAGCCACAGCCCCGCGGCCACGATCAGGGGCGCCCCGGCCGAGCGGGCGAAGTAGGCTACGACGGCCAGGGCCAGCGCTGCGGCAAGCTCCCATCGAGGCTTCGGCTTCGTCTTGCCAGGGGCGAGGAGCCAGAGGCAGCCCATCGTGGCCACCAGGAACATCGGTTCCGACCTTATCCCCTGGGCGGCGAAGAGCACCGCGTAGGACGCGCCGAAGAGCACGGCCACGACCACTCCGGCACGGTCGCCCCGAAGCCGGCGGGCCCAGAGGAAGCAGAACGCCGTGGCCAGGGCGGTGAACGCGATCGACGACGCCTTGAAGGCGCCCCAGGTCGTGGCACCTGCGAGGATCATCGCCGCCAGGAAGGCGGGGTACAGCGGCGGAAACTTGGTGTGGTCGGGCTCGCCGGGGTGCCAGAGCTCCCTGTAGGCGCCGTCCTCGACGAGGGAGTGGGCCAGTGCGAGGTAGACGACGTTGTCCCTTCTGATGTTGACTTGGGGTGTCCACGCGCTCAACACGAGAACCACGTGAACCCCGAGCGCAAACGCGAGGCCGGCCCAGAGCCTCATGGTGCGCGCCCGTCGCCCCTTCGGCTTCGGCCTCTGCGGCGCTGGGACCTGGAGTTCCGACGCACGCGTGGAAGCGCGGTGCCGCCAACCCGCCAGCGCGACGGCGACGGCGATGGAACGGCGGAAAGCGCGGAAAGAGGTTCGCATATCGAGACCCGTATCCAGACACGATGGGGGCAGAGTTCGGAACCTAGCCGCCTCGACGAGCCGGTACCACGGCGGGTTGCCGCGGCGCCGGCTTGACGCCAATGGTGAACTAGACCCAGTGTCGCTTCGGCACCGTCGTCTTCAACCCTAGGAGTCTCCGTGCCCAGTCCGCACCGGGCTCACGGCGGAGGGCCAGGTTCGCCATGCAAGGATCACCGGGGTGGCCCGTACCAGCCTTGACGGCGATCTCCTGTCCGTCGATTCGGAGATGCTGGTGCTTCACGTCCGCATCCAAGGGATCGATCCTGGACTGCACCGGGGCACGAAGGTGGCAGACACGCTGCGGGTTCTGCGGGCCGACGTGACGAGCATCGACATGCAGCAGTTCTCGCCCGTGCGGACCGGGCTGCTCGCCGGAGGAATCGCTGCCGCCGGGGCTGCCGCCGAAATGGGCGGCCCCGGCGGCCACTCTTGCCGATGGCCTGGGCGGGGCGTGCTACTCCGAATCCAGAAACCGCCGGGCCAGCTCGGAAGTTGGCAACGGGCAGCTTTCTTGTCGTCCGAACCAGCGGTAACGGTTCCTCGCGACGAGATCGTAGGCGGCGTCGCGGACCGGGCGCGGCACCACGCCCAGCCACGCCAGCAGCGACCACGGGAAGGCCAGTTCCTTTGCAATGCGGATGGCGGCGGCAGACCTGAAGTGAGCGCCATCGTGGTCCACGAGCACCATGGAGTCGGGGCGGTCGACGAGATCGGCGCCCGCCAGCAACCGGCGTGCCGCCTCCGACTGGAGGGAAGCGTAGCAGAACCGTCCAACGGCGTCCCGCTTGGCGACCCATCGGACCGTTGCGTTGCACAGGTTGCACACGCCGTCGAAAAGGATCACCGGGCGGGAATCCACTGGGCGCGCGTCGCGTGGCTGGCGGCAATCGTCCATGACCTCAACTTGGCCGCGGTTCTTCCGAGTCGGCTGCTTCCGTCGGGTTCCGCAAGGTGACGTTGGACCGGCCCTTCGCGCCATGGCCCTGCTTTACCGAGGAGGAAGCCCAGGTCGCCTCCCGCGTCCTGCTCTCCAACCGCGTCAA
The DNA here is from genome assembly GCA_958296005.1 of Longimicrobiales bacterium. Lineage (GTDB taxonomy): Bacteria > Gemmatimonadota > Gemmatimonadetes > Longimicrobiales > Gaopeijiaceae > CATQHQ01. The sequence continues at coordinate 902,388 of CATQHQ010000001.1, read as the reverse complement.
CTACTGGACCGGCGAAGAGGGACGCGCCTTCGAGAAGGAGTTCGCGGCCTTTGCGGGAACCGACCACGCCGTCGCGGTGGCAAACGGCACCGTGGCTCTCGACTTGGCGTTGCGCGCCGTGGGGGTCGGGGAGGGCGACGACGTCATCGTCACGCCTCGCTCCTTCATCGCATCCGCGAGCAGCGTCGTGAACGCCGGGGCCCGGCCCGTCTTCGCCGAGATCGATCTCGATTCTCAGAACATCACAGCGCGCTCGGTCGAAGCGGCGTGGACGCCCCGCACCCGGGCGGTCGTCTGCGTGCACCTGGGTGGCTGGCCATGCGAGATGGACCCGATCGTGGCGCTGGCGCGGGATCGGGGCGCGGTCGTCGTGGAGGACTGCGCTCAAGCTCACGGCGCGCGCTATCGAGGCCGAAGCGTCGGCGGAATCGGCGACGTCGCCGCATGGTCCTTCTGCCAGGACAAGATCATTACGACGGGGGGCGAGGGCGGGATGGTCACCACCAACGACCCGGCCATCTGGGAAGCCGCTTGGTCGTACAAGGACCACGGCAAGTCGTGGGACGCCGTCTACAACCGGCAGCATCCCCCGGGGTTTCGCTGGGTCCACGAGTCGTTCGGCACCAATTGGCGGCTGACCGAGGTGCAGTCGGCCTTGGGGCGCATTCAGCTGAACCGGATCGCCGAGTGGTCCGCCGCCCGCCGGCGCAACGCCCACGAAATCGCCCGCGCGTGCCGGCAGTTCAACGCCCTCCGGGTGCCGGCGACGCCCGAGCACGTCCGCCACGCCTACTACCGCTTCTACGCCTTCGTTCGGCCGGAGCGGCTGGCGCCGGGCTGGAGCCGGGACCGAGTGGTTCGCGAGATCAACGCCGCGGGGATCCCCTGCTTCCACGAGGGCGCCTGCCCCGAGATCTACCGGGAAGTCGCCTTCGCGGGGACAGGATGGCGGCCCCGGCGACGCCTGCCCAACGCCCGAGAGGTGGGTGAGACCTGCCTGTCGTTCCTGGTCCACCCGACGATCACAGCAGATCAGTTGGCGGCTACCTGCCGAGCAGTCGAACACGTCATGAGGCGGGCGTCGCAATAGCCCGAACGGGCGCGGCACGCAGCTGACGGGCTCGGCAAATGGCGGAGCGGAACTTCCTGGACTTATCTTTGCTTCTCGCCAAGCAGGGACCGGGTGGAAAGGAGCAGCGGGTGAGCGTGCGACTCTTGGTGGGGACGACGAAGGGCGGGTTTTGGCTTACGAGCCGGGATCGGCGCGAGTGGAAGGTGACCGGACCGTTCTTCAAGGGGTGGAAAGTCACGGCCGGGCTCCGGCTCAGCGACGGACGGTTCCTGGCCGCGGTCGCCAGCGACATCTATGGACCGGCGGTGTACGCAACGGCGGACGGGCGCGCGAGCCCCGATCTGGATAGCTGGGAGCAGGTCGCCGAGGGACCGGCGTACCCCGAAGGCGGCGACCGGCGGTTGCAACAGATCTGGACACTAAAGGAGAACCGGGGCACCCTCTACGGCGGCGTGCAGGAAGCGGGACTCTTTGCGAGCGCCGACGGGGGACGCACGTGGGTGCCCGTCCCTGGGCTCAACGATCACGAGACTCGCGGGGGATGGATGCCGGGTGCGGGCGGCTTGTGCTGCCACGCGCTGCTTTTCAGCGACGACCCGGACCGGATGTGGTGCGGCATCTCAGCGGTCGGAGTGTTCCGCACCGACGACGGCGGCGCCACCTGGGTTCCCCGAAACGCGGGCGTGTCAATAGTGCTGGAGGACCAGGAGCACAAAGGGATCGGCACCTGCGTGCACGGCTTGGCCCAAGACCCGTCGAACCCCAACCGCCTCTACCGCCAGGACCACTCCGGGATGTACCGGAGCACGGACGGCGGCGACTTCTGGGAACGCAACGAGGACGGGCTTCCTACCGCGTTCGGCTTCCCCATCGTGATCGACGCGGGGGGCAGCGCCCTATTTGCGGTGCCGCAGGAGAGCGACGAGCATCGGGTGCCGGCGGGAGGCGCACTTCGCGTCTTCCGCAGCACCGACCGCGGCGACAGCTGGCACTCGGCCTCGGCTGGCCTGCCGTCGGCCAACGCTTGGGGAACGGTCCTTCGGGGCGCCATGTGCGTGGACGACTTGGAGCCGGCCGGCGTGTACATGGGAACGACGTCCGGGACGATGCACGCCAGCAGCGACTTGGGCGACAGCTGGACCAACCTCCCTGTGACGTTCCCGAGAATCCTGCACGTGTCGGCCTGGAGCCAGTGATGCCCTCCGTGACCATTGCCTTGCCCGCCCTGCTGGAACCCGTCACCGGCGGCGTTCGGGAGCTGTCGGCGTCGGGCGAGACGTTGCGGGACGTGTTCGGCAACTTGGTTCGGCGCGAACCGCGCCTCAAGCCCCACCTCTTCGACGAGTCAGGACGGCTTCGAGAGCACGTGCTGTGCTTCCACAACGGGGTCAACACCCGGTGGTTGGACGGGTGGGATGGGCCGGTCGCGGAGGGCGACACGGTCCTCTTCATGCAAGCCGTATCGGGAGGATAGGATGAGCCAGAAGCAACCCCAACCCAAGAGCCGCGAACGCCACGAGAGCCGCACGGGCCACGAGAGCCGCACGGAGCATCAACACACGAAGCCGTCGCAAGAGGCGGCGGCCGTCGAGCGTCGCGGCTTCCTCAAGGCCGCAGCGACAGTCGCGGCAGCGGGCGCCGTCGCGCCGGAGATGCTTGGGGCTGCCAGCGTACCGCACCCGTCCCGCGCCTCGGCGTTCGGCGTTGGTCCCGTCTCCCCTGTCCAGCAACCGCAGGAAGCGCCGCCGCTCGTCCCCCTGGGCAACGGCGAGCCCCCGGCGATGCACTTCCAGGCGTACCCAGGCGGCACCGGCGCCCTCATGGAGAAGCTCTGGCACGAGACCGGCGGGAACCCCTTCGAGCGGACCGAGATTCCCATCGGGCCATGGACAGGCGCGGCGCCGGCCGACGAGGTGGAGCTGGCTTTCCTCCCGGTGCACCGCCAAGCGGCGCTGATCCGGGAGCGCAAGATCACGTCGGAGGAGCTTACCGACATCTACTTGGAGCGCCTCAAACGGCTGGACCCGGTGCTCCTCTGCGCCGTGACCATTCTGGAGGGCCGGGCTCGCGAGGAGGCCCGCCAAGCCGACGCCGATCTCCGCGACGGCAACTGGCGCGGTCCCCTCCACGGCATCCCGTACGGCATCAAGGACCTCTTCGCCGTGTCCGGCACGCGCACCACATGGGGCGCTGCCGACTTCAGGACCCGGTTCACCCGAGAGGACTCGGAAGTCGCCGTTCGGCTTCGGAACGCCGGCGCCGTGCTGACGGCCAAGCTGGCGACCGGGGAGTTCGCGCGGGGCGACCGATGGTACCGCGGCCGCACGCTCAACCCGTGGAACTTGGACGAGGGCTCAAGCGGCTCATCGGCAGGTCCGGGCTCCGCGACCGCGGCGGCGTGCGTGGCCTTCGCCATCGGCACCGAGACGCAAGGATCGATCGTGTCGCCCTCCCGGCGGTGCGGCTTGACGGCCCTCCGCCCCACTTTCGGCCGAGTCAGCCGCTACGGCGGGATGGTCCTGTCGTGGAGCATGGACAAGACGGGTCCCATGTGCCGGAGCGCCCTCGACTGCGCGCTGGTATTCAACGCCATCCACGGCGCCGACGAAAAAGACCCGGGCTCCGTGACCACGCCCTTCCGCTTCGACGCGGCGCCCGACTTCGCCGCCCTTCGCATCGGCTACGCCGACGACGCTCCCGAGTCCTTTGTGGAGCAGCTGCGGGCCTTGGGCGCCGACCCCAAGTCGATGCCCGAACTGCCTGACGGCCGTTCCAACGCACTAGGTGTGGAGTCCGCCGCAGCGTTCGACTTCTACGTCGCCCGCGACGGCGAACCCGATCCGATCCCGGACGACCTCGACGAAGCCGAGCGCCGTCGCCGGAGCCGGTTCCGGGGCGGCCGGGACGTAAGCGCCCTGGAGTTCGTCCAGTCCCAGCGCCGCCGGCTAGTCCTCATTAAGCAAATGGCCGAAGTCATGCAGGACTTCGACATCTTCGTCAGCGGCTCCGGCCTCGTGGGCCTCACCAACCAAACGGGCCACCCGGCGGTCGTCGTCCCCTACGACTTCGGCGTGCGCAACCCCGACGCCGACAGCCCCACCGAGATGCCCCTCACCACCACCTTGATCGGCGCCCTCTTCGCGGACGACAAGCTCCTGAGCGTCGCCCACGCCTTCCAGCAGGGCACCGACTGGCACCAGCGAAGGCCGGCGGCGGTGTCGTAGCGTCCCCCGGCCGTCAGCGCCCTACCAGTGCGTTGAACAGGAGCTTGAAGGTTCCGTGGGTCTGGGCGCGGTGCTGGGCGCGGAAGCCGATCATTACGATCGTGCCTTCGCCGTGGGCTACCGATACCATCGCCGCCTTGTTGGCGATCGCCTCCTCCCCGAGGAGCCAGCCGCTCTGGAGGATGTCCCGGTCCACATAGGTCGCGATGCGGCGCACGTCGGCGCTGCGGGCTCCGGGCACCGTCTCGTAGACTTGGCCGCCCGCCAAGTAGGCCGCCAAAGCCTCTTCCGGCATCCCGTAGGCGAAGGGGCTGGACGTGTCCACCCGCACCCGAAGCGTCGATCCCGGTGCCCAGAAGTCGCTTCCCCACATCCCGGCGACGGCGTTGCGGACGGGCACGTCGAACTCGTCGAGCACCAGTTGCCCGGCTTGGGCGAAGGTGACGAGCGTGCCGCCGTTCTCGACGAAGGCTTCCAGCGACGCTGCGCCCGCTTGGCCGAAGCCGCTGCGGTACTCGGGCGGCGTGCCGTCCGGGTCGGGACCCCGGCCGCCCGCGGCGTCGCCGGAGGGGCCGAGCATCATCTCCTTGCTGTCCGCCGGGAGGATGATCACGTCCCACCGCTCGTGGAGGTCGCCGGACAGGATCTCGTCGTCGAAGAGGCTGGTGTAGGGGAAGCCGAACTCCTCCAGCAACCAGCGGGTCCATCCCTCGTCCATGTTGCCGCCGTAATGGCGTTGGTACATGCCGATGCGCTGGCGGACGATGGAATGGCTGGACAGGCCACCGGATGCGTCGCCGTCCCAAGCGGCGAACTCCACGCCGGTGGCCTCCGCAACCTCGACCAGCGTCGCCTGCGGCGCGTCGGGGGCCACGACGAAGTCGCCACGAGCTGCTCCGTCGCCAGCCAAGCGGCTCACGTCCACCCCTGCGTTGAAGAGCATGTTCACCGCCTTGAAGGCGTCGTTGAGGGTGCCGTCCACCACGTAGCCGGCGGTCCCTGCGGACACGCTTCCGGCGCTCGCCACCGGCCCTTCCACAGCAACTAGGCGCGCCTCCACGGGCGTGCGGACGGGATCGACCTGGACGCCCATGAACTCTGCGATCACGTCGCCGGACATGTCGTAGGGTCGGATCGGGTCGCCGGAGGCCGTGCGGGTATAGCTGTTGTCCGGGTAGAAGGTCCGCCCGAGCAGCCAGCGGATCACCCCGCGCTTTGGCTGGGCCAGGGACACGACATAGCTGTTCGGGCCGTAGACGCGTCCCTCGTGAGTGAAGCTGGACGGCGCGCGCTCCACGGTCACGCCTTGGAGCAGCAGCTTGTTCACCATCTTCCCCATCGTCAGGGGGTCGTGCTGCGCGGCCGGGATCACGTACGCCTTCACGTCGCCTTCGAGGCCCCGCTGGACTTGCCGGCTCGCCTTGTTGTAGGCGTTGCGAAGCACGGTCTCCCGGTTCTTGGCGGCGATCTCCAACGGCGAGAACGTCGCGACGATCTGCCGATCCACGATGTCGCGGACCCGCCACCATCCTCCGGGCCAAGGGTTGGGAAACGTCGTCTGCGCCTCGTACTCGGGAAGCTGGCGCGAGCCCCGCAGCTGGTCGGGGTGCACGTGCAACGGGGTCGCCAAGCGGGCGCTGGCGGACTCGGTCAGCATCCCGGCGATGTTGTGGAACGGCGTGATCCAGTGGAAGCCGAAGTGCCCCCAGCCGGAGTAGATGGCGGCGTTCACGGTGCCTTCGAAGCCCGCTTCCTCCATGCGGTACGCCATGTGCGCGCCGTACCACGACATCTCCCGCCAAACCAGCGGGTCGCCCTCCGGGCGGATCGGCTCGGCGTATGGCGGCAGATAGATCCGCGCCGTATACGGTCCCATCTGGTGATGGTCGATGTACCCCTGCGGTATCCACTCCCGGAATAGGATCTCGGCCCCGTAGCGGGACTCCACCGTGTTCTGCATGAAGGCGTCGCGGTTGTTGTCGTGGCCGATGTAGTGGTGGTAGAGCTCCGGGGGCGACGCGCCCTCGTACTCCGTGCCCACCCACCGGTCGTACCATTCGGTGACGATGCCGATGCCGTCGGGGTTGAACGCCGGAATGAGGATCGAGACCGTGTTGTCGAGGATCTCCCGGATCTCCGGATCATCGCGGGTGGCGAAGAGGAAGGTGATCTCGGCCGCCGCCTGGCTGGCCGCCACCTCCGTGGAGTGGAGCGCGTACGACTGCACGAAGACGACCTTGCCGTCCTCGACGGCCGCGTCGATCTCGGCCCGAGAGCGCCCCCTGGGGTCTTGGAGAACCGCGTTCATCCGCTTGATCTCCTCCAGTCGCGCCAGGTTTTCCGGCGACGACACGAAGATCGAGAGGAACGGCTCGCCCAGCGTGGAGGGTCCCATGTGCACGACTTCCACGCGGTCGCTGCGTTCCCCGATCAGCTGGTAGTACTCCACCAGCTTGTCCCATCGGGCCAGCTTCCGGTCCGCTCCCATCTCGTGGCCGAAGAACTCGGCGGGCGAAGGAATAGCCGATTGGGCCGCCAGCGGGACGGCGGGCGCGAGGAGGGCAGTACCGGCGAGGAGGGCAGCGCCGGCGACGACGACGGCGTGGTTGGATCTGCGGTGGGTTCTCATGACGACGGCTCGGTGGTGGTTGGGCGGTTGCGGTTGCGAACGGGCGATGCGGCTTACCGTAGCGTGGGCGTCCTCTTCGGGCTACCGCCCCGCCGCCGCCCGCCCCGCAGTCACGGCGGCCGCATCGTTGACGATGAAGACGCGGAAGCCCTCTGCGATCCGGCGGGCGATGTCGTCCGGCCCGGCCGTGATCCCGCACGGCACGCCGTGGGCGATGCACGCCCCCAGCACCGCCTGGATCGCCTCCTCAACGGCGGCCATGTCCCCCTCGTAGGCCCGCCGAAGGTCCCCCGGCCCCGCAAAGACGACGCTCACGCCCGTCGTGGCGACGATCTCGTCCACTCGCTCGACCCCGGCCCTGTCCTCGACGATCAGCATGTTGACCAGAGCCCCGTCGCCGTTGCCGGGCCACGAATCAGCGCCGATCGACGAGACCGCTGCGGCCGCGTCCTCGCCCGACTCCACATGAGGGAAGACGATCCCGGCCACGCCCGCCGCAACCGCCTCGGCGACGTTTGCCCGCGCCTGCTCCACGCCGTCCCGAACCGGCGGCACGCGCAGCACGAGCGGATGCGGAGGCTCGGGGGCGGCACCCTCGGCGATCCCGGCCATGTACGCCGCCATCGTCGGGATATCGAAGGGGCCGGACTCCAGCGAGTAGAAGACGAAGTCCAGCTCCCGGTTGCGTCCCCGTTCGGCGCCCTGCTCTGCCGTCGAGGGACCGGGGAAGGCGCCGAACACGGCCTGGCCGTCGGCCAACAGCTGGACGAGGAGCGCTCGAGACGAATGGGGGGAGTCGGCGTCGCCGGAGCACCCGGGCAAGGCAACCCAGGCGGCGACGAGGACGAGGGCGATGTGGAAGCGTCGGCGTGCGGAGTTCATCGGTTCGGCAGCTCCTGCGCGCTGTGGGGGTAGGGGGCGAAGTGGCGCCGCCGGCCTTGTCCGATCCCGTTGCGAGTCGGTACTAGTTACGATCTCTCGACATCCGATCGGCCAACAAGGAGGAACCATGGCCAACTCGAACAAGGTAGTCACGACTGCGGTCGCCGCGCTTCTGCTGGTGGTGCTCGCTCCGACGGCGTCGGCCCAGAGCGCCGCCCACAGGCACGTCGGCCATGTGGCGGAGATGTGGAACGACACGCCCGACAACATGGGCTTGCTGGCGGCGGCCGAAGCCGAAGCCGAAGTCGCGGCCCAGCACGCCAAGCTGGCCGCGGAGGCGGCGGACCTGGACGCCACGTCATGCATGTCGTCCACGCGGTGAACGCCAGCATGGAGCGGGGCCCCGGGAACGGCTATGGGATCGTCAAGGCTGCGGAGGGCGTGGCCCGCCACATCGGCATGGCCGGCGACTCCGATGACGCTTCGGACGCCGTCAAAGCCCACGCCGCCCACGTCAAGGCCTCGGCCGAGAACGTGGTGACTTGGGCTCAGGGCATCTTGGAGAAGGCGGAGCAGGTCGCCGCCGCTTCCGACATGGACGCTGCTCGCGCATTGGCGGAGGAGATCGCCGCCATGGCCGACGCCATCGTCTCCGGGACCGACGCCGACGGCGACGGGCGCGTCTCCTGGGGCGAAGGCGAAGGCGGCCTGGCCCAAGCCGCCCAGCACCTCAATCTCTTGAGGAGAGCCGAGGGCATTGGGTGAGTAGCCGCGTCGTCGCGCTTCTGGCGGTCGCGGTCCTGGCGAGCTTCTCCGGGGCCGCGACCGCCCAGACCGACGACCCAGCTAGGCGCTGGGCGTACTTCCTCGAACAGAGAAGGTCGCCCGGTGTCGGCGGCCTAGCGGCTCGGCTGCAGCAAGCCCGGTTGCAAGTGCTTCAGCGTCCGATCCTCCGTCAGGCCGGTCCCCCTTCTGCCGTCGAAGGGAGCGTCTGGCAGCCGCTGGGGCCGCGGCGGATCGTGGACCGCCAGCTTCCGGCGGCCGGCCGCGTGTCCGCGGTGACCCTTCACCCGACCGACCCGAACGTCATCTACGTCGGGGGCGCTCAAGGGGGCGTCTGGCGAAGCGACGACCAGGGTGCGTCGTGGCGGCCCCTGACCGACGCGGAGTGCTCCTTGGCGATGGGAGCCGTGGCTCTGGACCCGGTCGCCCCGGAGATCGTCTACGCCGGTACCGGCGAGCAGCACTTCTCCGGCGACAGCTACTACGGCTGCGGCGTCCTGCGGTCCACCGACGGGGGCGGCACCTGGCGCCGGATGGGCACCCAGTGGTTCACCAACCCCGGTGGATGGGGAACCCGGATCGCTCGCATGGCCGTGGACCCCGAGAGCGCCGGCTCCACCACTAGCACCGTCGTCTACGCCGCCACCCAGTGGGGGTTCTTCCGCTCCGGCGACTCGGGCGCCACTTGGTCTATGACCCTGGAGGGCACCGCAACCGACGTGCTGGTCCACCCCGAGCAACCCGACGCCGTGTTCGCGGCGGTCTACGGCGAAGGCGTATTCCGCTCGGCGGACCGAGGCGCCACGTGGGAACGCCTGGAGATGGGACTGGACGACGGCGACGGGATGGTCCCGGCAAGGATCAACTTGGCCCAGGCGCATTCGGACCCGAACGTCCTGTACGCCTCGGTTCACGACGACGAGAGCGGCGGACTCATGGGCATCTACCGGACGGACGACGGCGGCGACGCTTGGACGAAGCTTGCGGCCCAAGAGGCGGGCTGCGGCAGTCAGTGCTGGTACGACATGGCCCTGGCCGTCCACCCGGAGAACCCGGAGATCGTCTACTTCGGCGGGGTCTACCTCTTCCGCTCGATGAACGGTGGACTCTCGTTCACGGGGATCACCGGACCGCCCTGGACCCACGTCGACCAACACGTAATCACAACGGATCCGCGCCGTCCCGACATGGTGCTGGTGGGCAACGACGGCGGCGTCTACCGGAGCATGGACATGGGCGGCGCCTGGGAGTCCCTCAACACCAACTTGGAGCTGACCCAGTTCTACCAGGGCGTGTCGATCGACCCTCACGGGCCTTGGGGGCTGGCGGGCGGAACCCAGGACAACGGGACACTGCGAGCCGCCGTCGGCGAGCGGGACTGGCGTTTCACTTGGGGCGGCGACGGGGGCTACACGGCGATCGATCCGGTTCGGCCGGAGCTATGGCTGGAGAACCAGTGGGGCGGCGACTACTCGGGGCCGAGGCGGATCGTTGGGAGCGGTTCGCCGGTGCGGCGCGCCAACGGGATCGACCTGAACGACAGAGCGCTGTTCATCCCGCCGCTGGTGATGGACCCCTTCGATCCGTCGATCTTGTACTTCGGCACCGAGCGTCTGTATCGGACGGGGAACCGGGGCGCGCACTGGACGGTGGTGGGAGACGCCTTTGCAGGGGAGCTGATCAGTGCAGTTGCGCCGGCTCTGTCGGACTCGGCGGTGGTGTACGTCGGAACGTGGGGGGCGGTCTACGCCACGACCGACGGCGGGGCGACGTGGGCATCGGGCGAGCCGCTTCCCGACCGGCGAGTCACGGACTTGGCGGTTCACCCTCGCGACCCGGCTCGGGCGTGGGCCGTCGTATCGGGGTTCGGGACCGGCCACGTCTTCGTCACCGACGATTTCGGCGCCTCGTGGCGAGACATGACGGGCAACCTGCCGGATCATCCGGTCAACGCGATCCTTCTCGACCCGGACAACCCGGAGCAGCTGTTCGTCGGCACCGACCTGTCGGTCTTCGCATCGCCCGCGCCGGGCCGGTGGGAACGCTTCGGCGAGGGGATGCCGATGGTCGCGGTGTTCGACTTGGCCACCGAGCCCAACGCCGGGATGCTGGTGGCGGCGACCCACGGACGAGGCGCGTTTTCGTTGCCCGTGCGTGCCGAAGTGTCGGCGCACATGCGGGTGAGGGACGTGTCCCTGGAGCTGGGGGTGGCTGGGGACCCCGTGTCGGGCGCCGCCGTCGTGCGGACCTACGGAACCGGGTGGCCCACCGCGGAGTGGACCGCCTCTCACGTCGGCACGCCGTGGCTGACTCTGGACGCGGGGACCGGGCGCGGCTTCGACTCGTTGCGCTGGACGGTGGACCCGCAGGAAGCTCCCGGCCCGGGAGTGCACGAAGACACGATCGAGGTGGTGGCGGGCGCCGGGGACGCGGCCGGTGCCACCCAGGTGGTGGTGCGCCTGGAAGCGTTCGACGTGGCGGCGGTGGAGCTGGGCGAACGCGTGGCGGGTGCGGCTTCGACGATCGCCGGGGTGGCGGAGTGGCACCACGACACTCTGGCGGTGAGGCTGCGGGGACCTCGTGCCAGCGAGGCCACATGGACCGCCAGCGCCGACAGCCTCGAGTGGCTGGAGCTCATCGCCTTCGCCGGAGGCGCGGGCGACCCGTTGGCTTGGCGTCGCAGCGCGCGGGAGTTGTCGGCAGGGCAGACGCGCATCGCCGAAATCCAGGTCAGGGTGGACGGAAGCGCGGCACCGCCCGTCGTCTTCGCCGACACCCTCCGCGTCGGCGACCAAGTGTCGGTGGATGTGGCGGCCAGGACGCTCATCGGCGGCCGCACGATTACTCTGTTGCAGCGCGCCGTGCTGGACCGGCTCGGCAACGCCGACGGCGTGTACAACCTGGGTGACTTCCTGTCGTGGCGGGAGCGTTGCCGGAGCGGAGGCGCGATCTGCGCAGTTGCCGCCCCGCCGCCCGCGACGCCTGGTTCCGGTCCGGGTCCCGCCCGTCGCAGCACCGGCAGCGGACGATGACGGCACGCTCTGCGGCACTGCTCGCCCTCGTCGCGGTCCTGGCGGCGTGCGCCGGCGACGAGCCTCCGGCGGGTCCTCCGCTTCCCGAGCCCGGCTACTTGGGCGTGAGCCTGTCGGTGCCCCAGGGGGTCTCCGACGCCGGTGCGCTGATCAGCATCACCGGCTCCCGCATCGACTCGTTGCGCGCCACAGGTCCCTACGAGCTCTACTGGAGCCCGTCCGGCACCGGCGTGAAGGCGATCGTGGCTGGCACGTTGCGGCCGGGACGCGTGCTGGAGTTTCACGTTCCCGACGCGGTGGGCGCCTATCAGGTGGAGCTTCTGGAGGTGGCCGCTACGGAGACGTTCGCCCAGCGCGCGCTCGACGGATACTCGGCGGAGGTGTCGAAGTAGCCTTCGCCGTAGTAGAATTTCGCGGTTCGCGAGCAAAGGAAACTTCCGACCCCAGCAAGGATCTTGCCGACATGACCCGCAAGCCGTTCAGCCCGAGCCGCTTGTCCCGCGGGCGCCGCGCTCGCCCGTCCGGCGCGCCGTGGAGCGTTCTCGTCTTCGCAGCCGTCGCCCTCACGCTTGGCGGGGCCGACTCTCGTTCGGGCGCTCCCGTCGCACCGCCCGCGGAGGAGGGGGCTGCCGGCGACACCGTCAGCTTCGTCAACGATGTGCTGCCGATCTTCCAGAATCGGTGCGCCCAGTGCCACGGAGCGGTCGGCGAGGACGGCGAGGTCCGCACCGAGGTCAGCCTCAACCTGCTGGAGTACGAACGGATAATGATGGGCTCCGAGTTTGGGCCCGTGGTCGAGGCGGGCAGCGCCGAGAACAGCTTCCTGCTGGAGATGATCGTCGAAGGCAACATGCCCGAGGAGGGCGACCCGGTGCCGGAAGACGAGATCGAGGTCATCCGCGCCTGGATCGAGGCGGGAGCGCCGAACAACTGACGCGGGGCCGCCCCGGCGACGCGCCCCTGGGCAGCGACTGGATCTGCCCGGCTTACTCCCAGTGCACGTGATCGGTCCCCGGATAGGATCGCTCGCGCACTTCCTGCACGTACCGGGCCATGGCGGATCGGGCGTCGGCCCCCAGTGTCGCGAAGCGCTTCAGGAAGCGGGGGTTGAACCCTTCGTTCAGGCCTAGCATGTCGTGCAGGATCAAGAGCTGGCCGTCGCAGTAGGGTCCGGCCCCGATGCCGACGGTGGGCACATGGAGGGCCGCGGTCACGGCCTTGGCAACGCGGCCCACCAGCAGCTCCAGCAGGATCGAGAACGCGCCGGCCTCCTCGATCGCCTGGGCGTCGCGGACCAGCTTCTCCACCGCCCCGTCCGTCCGCCCCTGAACCCGGGCGCCTCCGATCTGGTGCACCGACTGAGGCGTGAAGCCCAGGTGGCCCATGACCGGAATCCCGGCCGATGCGATCGCTCGCACAGCAGGCGCCGCCTCCGCGCCTCCCTCCAGCTTCACCGCGCCCGCTCGCGTCTCCTTGAGGATGCGCCCGGCGTTCCGAACCGCCTCTTCGGGCGACACCTGATAGCTCATGAAGGGCATGTCCACCACCACCAGCGCCCGGCGCACGCCCCGTTGGACGATGCGCCCGTGGTAGATCATCTGGTCCACCGTGGCCGAGAGGGTCGTTTCCTCCCCGCACAGGACGGTGTTGAGGGAATCGCCCACCAGGATCGCGTCCACGCCGGACTCGTCCAGCAGCGCCGCGAAGAGGGCGTCGTAGGCGGTGAGCATGACGATCGGCTCCCCCGCCTCCTTGCGGCGGGCGAAGTCCAAGGTCCTGACTCGACGTTGGGAAGCGGCGCTCATCGGTACTGCTCCTTCGTGCGGTAGGGGTTCGGACGCCGAAGCGTCCCGCTTCCTCTCTTACGACGATCCGACCGCTCGTTACAGCGTAACCGACGGGCGTCAGGTGCTCGGCGGGGTTGCGACGACGACCCCCGTCGTGCTCGCGGCGGCTGCGGCGGCGGAGACCGCTTGCCGAACCGCGGCCCCGACAGCGTCTTCCTTGGCTATCTCCTTGATCCGCGCCTTGTGGGGCCTGATCCGCTTGCCGCCAAGGACCTTTCGGAGCAGGTGGACGTTATGCGCGATGGCGACCAAGGTTGCGGTGCGCGGGTCGACCTCGGCGCGTCCGCTGACGGCCGCCCAGATCCGGTCGACCACGTCGCGGCGGCTTCCGCGGTCCATCAGCGGGTACAGCCGGCGACGGAAGACGAAGAGGACGGGGGCGTCCTTCGCCCTGACGATACCTCGCGCACAGAGAGGCTGCGCAACTTGGTGCTTCAGCTTCCGAGTCCGCGCAAAGGTCGTCACCCAGGTGTAGAGCCGGCGGGGCTTGGAGCCGGCGACCTTCTCCAGGCACTGGTCCAGCAACGACGAGCGGGTTGCGGACGGGTCGAGGACGGCGACCCACGCCTTGCGTCCGATACCGGAGACGCCAAGCCGGTCCCGCATCATCAGCTCGGCCAGGATCGCACCCCCGAGGGCGTAGCCCAGGTAGTGGCTGGAGACCGCGCCGTTGTCGCGCAGCGCAAGGAGGAAAACCTCTTCGGGAAGGGACGGGCGGGAGTTCATCTTATTGGCGGCTCCGGTACGTGTGGATGGGAACCTACCGCGGTTGCCCCAGGGCGAACAACGGCGCGACCCTTCAGTCTGGGGCGGGTCGTGCACACGGGGAAATCGAGGCAACTATGACGGCCGTCGCGGTTCGCTTGACGCTCGTGCTTCTGTCGGTTTCGCTGCTGTTCGGCTGTTTCGAAGCTGCGGGGCGAGACCTGGACGAGCTGGTCGTTCGGGACAGCCTCTACGTGGACCCGGAGACGCTCGCACCGTACTCGGGGAGGGTGTTCAGGGTCTTCCCCGTGGTAGACGGAGGGGGCGTACAGTTGGAAGCGACCCTCCGGGACGGCGCCTGGGAGGGCGAGATGACGGTGTACCACTCGACGGGACGCGTTCGCCAGCAAGGCAGCACGGCCGGCGGCGCCAAGTGCGGCGGCTGGATCGAAACCGAGCAGCCGGAAGCCCCGGAGAGCGTGTACGACCAGATCAAGGACGACTTGGAGTCCCTGGTGATGTACGCACCTTGCCCGCGCCGCTGACCGTTCCGTAGTCTCGCGCGGCCGCTTCCGCCGACACATAGCCGTTCCGCACGTCCCGCTCGACCATTTCCGGGTCCCGGTGCCGGGGGTCGCCCAGCCCGCCGCCGCCCGGCGTTTCCATGACGATTCGGTGTCCGCGAGGCACCACTTCCTTGCCCTTCGCCCGCAGTTCGCCACCGTTCGGGCCCACGACGTGGACGCGGCCTCGAGCCCCCGGTCCGCCCCCTTCGCGGCCGCGAGCCGGGTTCCTTATCCGGTCGAACATCTTGGAGACCGCAAACGGCGCACCGTCGGCGTGGGCGACCTCCATGACCTGCCCCAATCCGCCACGGTACCGCCCCGGACCGCCGGAATCGGCTAGGTATTCCTTCCTCCAGAAGACCAGCGGCGCCACCGTCTCGGTGATCTCGACGGGGGTGCTCCGGACGCCGGACGGAAACGCGGTCGCGGACAGGCCATCCTTGCCCGGACGCCCCCCGGTTCCGCCGGTGTGGAAGGGGTTGACCACGAACGGCTCCGACTCTCCGTAGTCGCCGCCGGAGAGGCCCCGACCGCCCATCAGCACCGGGTTCCAGAGGCACGACGCGCCCTCCGCCGGGACCGGTTCGTCCATTGCCTGGCCCAGGCACCCCAAGACCACGTCGGGCAGCATCTGACCTACCGCGTGGCGGGCCGAGACCGCCGACGGGAAGGGCGCGTTGAGCAGCGAGCCCGGGGGTGCCGAGACCTGTATTGCGCTCAGGGAGCCCGCGTTGTTGGGCACGTCGGCCCCCACGATGCAGCGGACGCCGAAGGAGGCGTATGCCCGGGTGTACGTGAGGGGCACGTTGATCCCGTAGCTGGAGGTCGGGGAGGAGCCGTCGAAGTCGATGCGGATGCCGGCGGGCGACACGGTCAGGGCGCACGCCAACTCCAAGTCCCGGTCGTAGCCGTCGATCGTCATGCGGTTGTGGTACGTGCCCGGACGCAGCTTGGCGATCCGGCGGAGCATCGAACGGCGGGACGTGTCGATGATCGAATCGGCCAGCTTGGCGATCGAGGCGACCTCGAACTCGCTCATCATCGCGGAGAGCCGCCGGCACCCTGTGCGGTTGCACGCCACGAGGGAGTGAAGGTCGCCCTCGGCCACGTCGGGCTCGCGGACGTTGGCGCGCACGAGCCGCATCAGCGTCCTGTCGAGCCGCCCGGCGCGGATCAGGTAGCCGATGGGGATGCGGATCCCCTCTTCGTACACTTGGCCGGCGTCCGCCCCGAAGCCCCGTCCGCCCACGTCGGCGATGTGGCTCGTAGCCGCGAACAAGGCGACCAGCCGCCCGCCGTGGAAGGCGGGGCTGACCACCGTGAAGTCGTTCAGGTGTCCAGTGCCCTTCCACGGGTCGTTGGTGACGAGCACATCGCCCGCGGCCAGGGAGTGGGCCGGAAAGTCGGCCAGGAAGGCGCCGACCGATTCGGCCATTGCGTTGACGTGGCCCGGCGTGCCCGTAACCGCTTGCGCCAGCATCCGTCCCGAGAGGTCGAAGACGCCCGCCGACAGGTCGCCCGCCTCCCGCACCGGCGTCGAGAAGGCGGTGCGCACCAGCGTCCGCGCCTGTTCCTCGACCACGGAGAGCAGCCGGCTCCACATGATCTGGCCGTCGAGGACCCCGCGGCCTTCGGACTTGGTCGCCGCTTCGCGTTTCGCCACGGGCGTGGAGCGGCGCCGCTCGCGCAACAGCACCAAGTGGCCGCTCGGCTGCACCTCCGCTCCGAACCCGACGGGGACCACCGTGGTCGTCTGGGCCTCGGTCACCATCGCCGGTCCTGCGACGCGGACGCCCGGCCTCAGGTCGTCGCGACGGTGAACCGCGACCGGCGTGCCGGCGTTTCCGGCCGGGCCGTCCACGAGCGGGGGCGCCTCGTCGGCCCACTCGGCCCACGCGCTGGGCTCTCGCTCCGCCGTCAGCACCAGGGTCCAGCTCAAGACTTCCACGTCGAGCCCGGGAATCGTGCGCCCGAACATCGCCTCGTAGGCGCGGTCGAACGCTTCGCGCAGCAACGGGCCGCCGTTCGCGCCCTCAACCCCGTCCGGCAGTTCGACGCCGATCTCGTGTCCCTGCCCGCCGTATCGCATGTAGGCGCGGGCCTGCTCGGCGACGGCGGCGCCGGGCGCCCCTTGCGACACGACCTCCGCAGCCTCGGCCCGCATCTCGGCCAGCACGTTCGACGCCAGCAGGGGATCGAAGCTCGACAGCCTCATGTACCGGCTGCGCACGACCTCGTACGAGATCGGGGCCAGCAGAAACCCCACTGCAGAGCCGACTCCCGCGTGGCGAGGCACGACGACCCGGTCCAGCCCCAGCTTCTCCGCCAAGCGCGCCGCGTGAACCGGCGCCGAGCCGCCGAACGCCACCAGGGCCCGGCCAGCCATTGCCTTGCCCCACTCGACGGCGTGGGTTCTGGCGGCGTTGGCCATGTTCTCGTCCACGACCTCGACGATGGCCCGGGCGGCGGCGACCGTCTCAAGTCCAAGCTTGGCGCCGACGTGGGTGCCGATGGCGGAAGCGGCCTTCCCGGCGTCCAGCGGCATCGTACCCCCCGCAAACAGCTCCGGGGCGATCCGTCCCAGCGCCAAGTCCGCGTCGGTCACGGTGGGACGTTCGCCGCCGTGCCCGTACGACGCCGGTCCGGGCTCCGATCCGGCGCTTGCCGGCCCCACGCGGATCCGATCCAGCGAGTCCACTGCGGCGATCGAGCCGCCGCCCGCGCCGATCTCCACCATCTCGATCACCGGGATCCGCACCGGCAGCCCGCTCCCCCTCTGAAAGCGGTAGCTCCGGGCGACCTCGAAGGTGCGGGACGTCAGCGGCTCGCCCCCGTCGACGATGCACAGCTTGGCCGTGGTGCCCCCCATGTCGAACGAGAGCACGTCCCCCAGTCCCAGGCTCCGCGCCAGCTGGCCCGCGAGGATCGCGCCGCCCGCAGGTCCCGACTCCACCAGCCGAACCGGCGACGCCACCGCGGTCTCCAGCGTGGTGAGCCCACCGCTGGACGTCATCAGCAGCAACGGACAGGAGAACCCGATCTCCTCGAGCGACTCGGCGAGGCCGTTCAGGTAGCGCGACATCAGGGGCTGCACGTAGGCGTTGACGCACGCGGTCGACAGCCGCTCGTACTCCCGCACTTCCGGGCACACGTCCGATGCCAGGGTCACGGCCAGCTCCGGCCGCTCGGCTGCCAGGATCGCTCGCACCCGCTGTTCGTGCGTGAGGTTCGCATAGCCGTGGATGAACCCCACCGCCACCGCCTCGACGCCCGCCTCGTCCAACACGGGCAGCAACGCCCGCACCGAGTCCTCGTCCAGCGGCACCAGCACGCGCCCGTTCTTGTCCACGCGCTCCGTCACGGGCAACCGCAAGCGGCGGGGAACCAGGGGCGGCGGCCGGTCCACCCCGATGTCGTACTGCTCGAAGCGGTTCTCGTGAGCCATCTCCAACGCGTCGCGGTGCCCCGCCGTGGTCAGGAGAGCGGTTCGGGCGCCCTTCCGCTCGATGACGGCGTTGGTGGCTAGGGTCGTCCCGTGGATGACCAAGCCGACGTGCTCGGGCTCGACCAGCCCCGACGCTTCCAACGCCTTGCGCACGCCCACCAAGACCCCGCGCTCGGGCGCGTCGGCGGTCGTGGGCACCTTGGCCGTAAAGAGCCGTCCGCCCGCCTCCAGAGCGACGTCGGTGAAGGTGCCCCCGATGTCGATCGCCACTCGTGCTCCACGCATCGTCGAAGTGGGTCTAGCCGTCCTCGCGCAGCGGAACCGTGTAGTTGAGGGACAGTCGTCCGCCGTCGGGGTAGACCGTGTCGCCGGTGACGTAGGAGGCGTAGTCGCTGGCCAGGAAGACGGCCACCTTCGCCACTTCCGACGGGTCGCCGAACCGCCCCAACGGAGTTCGGGAGAGGACGGTGCGCCGGGCCTCGTCGTTCTCGATCACCGCGTCGACGATGTCGGTGGTGATCGTTCCCGGGCCGATGGCGTTCACTCGAATGTCGTGCTGCGCCAGCGCCATCGCCATGACCTTGGTAAGCTGGGCGATGCCGCCCTTGGAGACGGCGTACGCGAGCTGGTTGGGGATCGTCACCACGGCGTTGGTGGAGGACATGTTGATGATCGTGCCCGGGATGCCGCGGTCCACCATGTGGCGAGCCGCAAGCCGCCCCAGCAGGAACGCGCCCCGGAGGTTCACCGCCAGCACCCGGTCGAAGTCGGCCGGGTCGGCGTCCAGAATCGAGCCGGATATGATGATCCCGGCGTTGTTCAGGAGGATCTCGCAACCCCCGAACCGCTCGACGCAGGCGTCCAGGATGCGGGCGCAGTCGTCTTCGTCGCTTATGTCGGCGTGGATCGCCAGCGTGCGCCGGCCCGTGTCGGCGGCGATGCTGTCGGCGGTCGCGGTGCAACGTTCGCCAAGGACGTCAGCCAGCACGACATTGGCTCCATGGTCGGCGAATGCCCGGGCGCACGCGGCCCCGATGCCCTTCGCCGCTCCCGTGACGATCGCGGTCTTGCCCGCGAGAGAGATCATGATCGCCCAATATAGGCGTTTCCCCGCCGTAGCGTCGCCCTCCCTGCCGGACGCAAATCCATGAGCCACCCGCCACCGCCCACCCGCCCTCCGTCCGTGGCCCGTTTCGTCCTGCCGTCGGTGCTAGGCGTCCTCTTCTTCCTGACGCCCCTTCCCACCAGCGACGGGCTGAACATCGGGATCGGGATCCTGGTGGACTGGACCGAGACGTTGCTGGCGGACGCGCTCCCGTGGATCGTCGGGGCAACGGTCTGCCTTTCGGCGGCGGTGAGCGTCTTCGGGATCGCCCTTCGCCCCGCATGGTGGCGCCGACCGTCGGGAGTCGCCCGGGCCTTCGTGGCCTCGCCGGCGGGCGTCGTGATGCGCGTTGCGGCCGCGGTGGGCACGTGCATGGTCCTCTTCGGCACGGGACCGGCTTGGATCACGTCCGCCGACACGGGCGGGACGATCCTCCAGCTCATGACCGTGATCTTCGCGGTGTTCCTCTTCGCGTCGGTCCTGATGCCGTTCCTGACCGACTTCGGCCTCATGGAGTTCATCGGCACGCTGGCGCGGCCCGTGCTGCGACCCCTGCTGACCCTGCCGGGACGCTCCGCCGTGGACTGCGCCGCGTCGTGGTTCGGCTCTTCGACGGTAGGCGTGGTCATCACCACAAAACAGTTCGACGCCGGCTACTACACGGAGCGCGAGGCTTCGGTGATCGCCCTCAACTTCTCGGTGGTCTCGGTGGCGTTCGCCAAGGTCGTCGCCGACTTCGCCGGAGTGGGCCACCACTTCTTCGTCCTCTACGCGGCCCTCGTCGTCAGCGGCCTAGTTGCGGCGGCGATCATGCCGCGCATCCCGCCGTTGTCCCGGAAGCGCGACCGCTACTCGCCCGCCGGTCCCCCGCCCCCGGAGACGGTCCTGCCCGGGCGCGGCGCGTTCTCCCGAGGCATCGAGGCGGCCGTCGGTCGGGCGGCCCGCGCGCCCTCGGCCCGGGTGCTGACCCGCAACAGCGTCGGAACGACCCTCGACATCTGGCTCGGGCTCATGCCGCTGGTGATGGTGGTGGGCACTCTGTCGCTGGCCGTCGCGCACCATACCCCGGTCTTCACCTGGCTCTCCTACCCGCTGATCCCGTTCGCCGAACTTCTGCGACTGCCCGAAGCCGCCGCCGCCGCGCCCGCGTTCCTCGTGGGCTTCGCCGACCAGTTTCTGCCCGTCGTCCTGGCCCGAGGGATCGACAGCGAACTGACGCGCTTCGTCATCGCCTGCGCGTCGGCGACCCAGCTCGTCTACATGTCGGAAGTGGGCGCCTTCCTGCTCAAGTCGAAGCTCCCCGTGAGCGCCCTCGACCTGTTTGTCGTGTTCCTGCTGCGGACCCTGATCACCGTCCCCATCTGCGCCTTGATCGGGCACTGGGTGCTGTAGACCACGGCTTCTGCGAGGCCTTGCAGCCGACGGGACTGCTCGTCACTGGTAGGGCATCGCCGGCACCTTGCCGAGAAGCCGGGCGTACACCGCCAGCGAGCCCCGATGGTGCGCGGAGTGGTCCACGATCGCGCCCACGATCGCTGCGCGGGGCGCGCCCGCCATGATCCGGCGGTCCGGGATCGGCGCGGACAGCTCCTCGTCGCTGGCGGACCCGACGGCCTTGACTGCAACTGCGTGCGCTCGGTCGAGCCACTCGACTGCGTCCTTAAGAGATGTGACGGCCCGCGCGGCGGCGATCAGCCCCTCGAAGTCCATGTTCCACCCCTTGCCGAACGCCCCCTCGACGAACCACTCCACGGAGTCGGCCGCGTGGGCGACATGGCCCGCCACCGTGTACAGGTCGGCTTGGGGTGCAAACTCCGAGTCCTCCTCCTCGAACACCGCCAACGTGGCCTTGAAGAACTTCAACGACGTCTCCAGCTCCTTGACCAGACCCGCAGCTCGCGACATGATCGGCTCGTTTCCCTTTGCGACGTGCGTCCGCCGAGCACCTTGCCGACGGGACGCGCAACGATAGCCCCAGCCGAAAGAGCGGGGCAATGTCGAGCGACCTCGACCCGGATGGCGCAAGCGCCCCCCCTGCCCGCCCGGTCATCTTGCCTTTGTCGGCAACCCCATACAGATTCCGATTGCACCGACTTTCGCAGGGGGGAGCGTCTCCGTGATTCAGCTGGAACACAAGAATTCGTCTGGCGGCGTCCCGTTTGGCGCCGTGCTGCGGATCAAGCCGTCGTCGCGCATCGACCTGATCAACGTTCGGGGCCGACTGGCTCGGGAGTTCGGAACCAGCTTCACGCGTTTCCCCAAGGCCCTGTACGTCTCCGACCACACCACTGCGGGCTATTTGGACCAGCGGTTCGCCGAGCGGCTGAACCACGACGACGAGAACCTGCAGGAGTTCCTTCGAGTCTTCCACGAGCTCTTTCCGCCAGACGCCGGCTACGTCCACGACAAGCTCCACCTGCGGACCGAGCTGTCGGAGGAACAGCGGGCCAGCGAGCCCAAGAACGCTGACTCGCACCTCACCTTCATCGGCGCAGGGCTGAAGAACTGCGTGTCGTACGAGCAACGGGACGAGAGCCCCGTGTGGTTCGTCGATCTCGACGGCGTCCACGACGCCGGGACGCGAAGCCGGCGCACGACGGTGGTGGCCTACGGCGGCGAGACCGAAGTCGCCCGCATGACCCTGGAAGTGGAGGCCCCGCCCCACGCCCTCGACGCCTGCAATCTGCAAGATCCGGGCCTGGGGTTCATGGACCGGCTGCGGAAGCTGGCCCAGGCTCACGGCGTTTCCTACGGCCGACTCGACGTCTCCCTTGCGCCCGACGAGCGCAACGCCGGCTTGACGGTCAACGAGTACGAGACGCTGCTCATGACCCACGACCTTCGGGAAGTGCTGGCCGATCCCCTGCGGTTCGTGGCCGAACGAGGCCGGAACGCGTTGCGGGACCCGCGGGCGATCCCTGCCAAGACCCTCAACTACGCCCAGTTCGACGCGGTGCAGGTTCTCAACAAGGTGCTGGACCGGATGGGCGTGCGCAGGTCGGTGGTGGAGCGGATCGTGAACCGAACGCTGGCGGTCCCCATGTCCCACTTCCTGCGCATGAAGCGGAAGATCAGCCTCCCGGTGCTGGACTTGAACGGCGACGGGAGCACTCTGATTCCCAGCGGCACGTACCAGAGCCCGATCATGGTGCAGTGGCGGGACGCGGAGCGGGCGACGCGCTCGTTGGACGTGAGGCTGTACCGCTTCGTCTGACCCTACACCGTCGTAGGCCGAGTTATACCAGCGACCTTCCCTGGGCGCCGTCCACGGGGATGCACGCGCCAGTGATCAAGCTGGCCCGGTCCGACGCCAGGAACGCCACCACGTCGCCCACCTCCTCCGCCCGGCCGAAGCGGCCCAGCGGCAGGTTGGCCTCGACGAACGCCTTCATGCCCTCGGGGTCGCTCTTCACGCGCTTGTCCCAGCTGCCTCCTTCGAAGCGGATGGAGCCGGGGGCCACGCAGTTCACGCGGATGCCCTCCGGGGCAAGCTCAAGCGCCATGATCCCAGCGGCGGAGATCAGCGCCGACTTGGTGGTGTTGTAGATCGACAGTCCCGGCCCGCCCTTCTCCCGCCCGAACACCGAGGACACGAAGACGATCGCGCCTCCGCCTCCGGTCCGCATCCAGGGGATCGCGCAGCGACTGGCCCGAAACGCCGACAGCACGTTCAGCTGGATGATCTCCAGCCAGTCCTGGTCGGTCGTCTGCTCGAAGGTTCCCCGCCGGTTGCCGCCCACATTGTTGACGAGCACGTCCAGCGCCCCGTAGCGCTCGGCGGCGGCCTGGACAAAGCCTGCCGCGGCCCCCTCCGCGGCCACATCGGCCGGAACCGCCAGCACCTCGGCTCCGGTCTCGCGGAGGGACTCGGCGGCGGCCTCCAGCTGCTCGGCGTCGCGAGCGCAGATCGCGACCTTCGCGCCTTCCTGCGCCAGAGAACGCGCGATGGCGAAGCCGAGCCCTCGGCTGGCCCCGGTCACGGCGGCAACTCTTCCCGCCAGGTTCAGGTTCATGGGGTCAAGGGTGGTCCGACACCGTGGCGCGCAGCAGCCGCTTCAGCGTGCGGATGTGCTCCTGCAGCGCCGTGTCGAGCTGCTCGTAGCGCCGGGTCGCGTCCTGGCCCGGTTCCTGGTCGGCGCGGGTCAAGTTGCCGTACAGGTACTGGAGCTGGTCCACGAGCATCGGACGGGAGTAGCGGATCGGGGTCGTGACCAGCTCCTGCTCCACCGCCTGCACTTCGGCGGACAGGCTACCGCCGCCGCGCTCCCGGGCCTCCTGAATGCGGTGGACCGCCAGTCGGGCTTCGCTCAAGGCGTCCCGAACCTGCAACGCCAGGTGGACTTGCCGCCTCACTTCGCCGACGCCGACGCCTTCTTCCACTACCCGCGGATCCATCCGCACCTCGAACGTCCGGCTGGCGCTCCAGTCGCCGCTCGACAGATGCGCGGTGTAGGTGCCCGGAGGGACCATGGGGCCGCCGCGTCCCGACCGGTCCGGGTTCGTGTCCCAGGGCCCCGGGTAGGCCAAGTCCCAGTTGAAGCGGTGGGCGCCGGGGCCGGTGGGCAGGCGCGGCGTGCCGAACCGCTCCAGACGCCACTCCCTCATGCCGGGCTCGGAGGGGGGTGCCTCGTACTCGCCGGGCGCCTCGCTGGAGAAGGAGCGCACCACGTCGCCCGCGGCGTTCGTGATCTCCAGGGCCAGCGGACCCGTCGCCCCTTCGGGCAGCACGTAGTCGATCTTTGCGCCTGCCGACGGGTACTCGGGCAGGTGCGGCAACCGACTCCCGAAGCGCCCGCCGCCTCGGCCGCCGTACCGCAACCGGTACGGGTCGCGGACGGGGAAAAGGTGTGGGCCGCCCTCGGCCAAGCGGTCGTCCAAGGAGTGCAGTGGCGTGAGGTTGTGCAGGATCCAGAAGCCTCGTCCCATCGTGGAGAGGACCAGGTCTCCCTGAACCACCTTCATGTCGGTGATCGGCGTGACCGGCAGGTTGAGCTGGAAGGGTTGCCAGCTGCCTCCGTCGTCGAACGACACGAAGATCCCGAACTCGGTTCCCAGGTACAGCAGACCCTCCCGCTCCGGGTCCTCGCGCACAACCCGCACGGGGTGGTCGCCCGGAACGCCGTTGTCGCCAGTGGTGATCCGCGTCCAACTCGCCCCGTAGTCGTTGGTCCGGTAGGCGTACGGCGCGAAGTCGCCCAGCTGATAGCGGAGGATCGCCACGTACGCCTCGGCAGGATCGTGGTGGGACACTTCGATCGTCTGCACTCGTCCGTAGGGACCGATCCCCGGCGGCGTCACGTCGTTCCAGCTCGCGCCGCCGTCGCGGGTCACGTGCACCGGGCCGTCGTTGGCGCCCGCCCAGATCACGCCGGGTTCCAGCACCGATTCCTGAATGTCGTAGAGCACCGAGAAGTGCTCCTCGCCGGTCACGTCGAGGGTGATCGGCGTCCCCGACACGACCTGGGTCTCGGGCGTGAACGCGGTCAGGTCCGGGGAGATCGTCTCCCAGAGCTGCCCCCCGTTAGTGGTCACGTGCACGTACTGGGAGCCGTGGTACACCTTGTTGGGATCGTGGGGCGACACGTGGATCGGCACGACGCGCTGGAAGCGGAACTCCAGGTCCCTGGGGTTGTGGCCGTAGAGGTTGGCGAAGCCGACGTAGTACTGCTTCTCCTGTCCCGTGCGCCTATTGTAGAGCCCGAACCGGCCCTTGCAGTTGGCGTACACGATGTCGGGGTCGCCGGGCTTGGGCACCACTGGGCCGGTCTCGCATCCTCCGTGGGCCTCCCAGGCCGATTGGGGACCGCCGGGCTCGGATCGCTCGGGCAGGCTGGGCACCGAGATCGTCGAGTTGTCCTGCTGGCCCGCGTACAGCCGGTAGGGGAAGTCGTCGGAGATGTCGACTTGATATAGTTCGGCGGTGGGCTGGTTGTACTGGGTGGACCACGTCTCGCCACCGTCCAGCGACACGTTGGCGCCGCCGTCGTTCGACTGGATCATGATCTCCGGGTTGTCCGGGTTGATCCACATGTCGTGGTTGTCGCCGTGGGGCGTCGGACGGGCGGACCAGCTCTCGCCGCCGTCGGTGGAGATCCAGTGGCCCTCGGTCATCCCCCAGAGGACGTCCGGGTCCGTGGGGTGCGCCTCCAGGTTGGTGTAGTAGAAAGCGCGAGTGCGGATGGGACCGAAGTCGGTGACGTGGTGCCAGGTGACGCCCCGGTCGTCGGAGCGGTAGACGCCGCCGCTGTCGGCTGGTGCTTCCATGAGGACGTACACCCGGTTCGGGTCGGCGGCGCTCACCGCCAAGTCCGACTTGCCCCGAAGGCCGGTGGGGAGGCCGGCCGTGGCCTGCTCCCAGCTGTCGCCGCCATCGGTGGAGCGGTAGACGCCCCCTTCCAGCGCGCCGGAGATGATCGTCCAGGGCTTGCGCTCGCCGCGCCACATGCTGGCGTAGACGGTGGACGGGTCGTCCGGCGCGAACTCCAAGTCCACTGCGCCGGTGCTGTCGGAGACGAAGAGGACGTTCTCCCAGTTGGCCCCGCCGTCGCGACTCCGGTAGACGCCCCGCTCCGGGTTGGGCGCGAAGGGGTTGCCGATCGCCGCCACGTAGACCAGCTCCGGGTCCTCCGGGTGAATCAGGATCGCGCCGGTGTTGCCGGTTCGCTCCAGGCCCACATGGCGCCAAGTCGCCCCCGCGTCGGTGGACTTGTAGACGCCCGTGCCGATGATGACGTTGCTGCGGATGCCGTCGGAGCCCGTGGAGACGTAGACCACGTTCGGGTCGGAGTCGGCAACGCGGATCGCGCCGATGGAGGCCGTGGCGAAGTAGCCGTCGGAGACGTTCCGCCAGACGTGGCCGTAGTCCGTCGTCTTCCACACGCCGCCGCCGGTGGCGCCCATGTAGAAGGTGGAGGGGTGCGCTCGGTGTCCAGCCACCGCCGTGACCCGTCCCCCCCTCGACGGCCCCGCGTATCGGTACCGGAGCCCGGCGAAGAGGCTCTCCGGATAGCCGGCACTGGCGGCTTGGGCGTCGGTTGCGCTCTGGGCGCTGGTGGGCGCGGCCGGCGCGAGCCCGCCCAGTGTGGGGGCGGCGACGGCGAGGGCGACGATTAGGCGCGCGATCCGGGTCATGGCAGGTCCTTGGGCGTTTTCGGTTGGCGGGGTGGTTGGTCCGGGGCGTAGGCCCGGCGCAGGCGTCGGGTTCGCGAGCACGGCTCCCGCCGGAGGCTACATGATAGGACGAAAGGCGAGCGCGGGATACCCTGCCCCGGTGCTCCGCCCGCCCTCATCGGAATCGGACGCCAGGGAGGGCGGTCGAGAGGTAGACGAGCAGGCCGTGCGGCGCTGGCCTACTTCGGCAGGCGGAGCCGCACCACGAAATGGGCCCCGACATCGTCTTCCACCACGCCCGTCACGGTCTCGGTGCCAAACACCATTCGCGATTGGCGCCGAAGGGGGACGGGCGACTCGACCTTGCCCAGGTAGTAGCCGGATCGGTCAAAGAGGTCCCAGCTCCGCACCATGTCCCCCGTACCAACCCCGACCCATAGCCGACCGTGGGGTCCGGTGTCCAGGGACCGGAAAACCGATTTGTGCTTGGGCAACTTGACTGCCGGGAACCTCGTCGTCGCCGCCACGCTGTCTCGTTCCCGTCCCTCCAGTCGAGGAGCTGGGCGCCGTAGCTGCACGGTGCGAACCGTGTCGCCGTCAAACGTCACTTCGTGGAACTCGTACGTGGACGTGACGCCGAGCCATGCGTTGCCGTCGGGCGTGATCGTCCAGTCGGTGTACGGCGACATCGGCACCGTGTTGTACGCAACGACGCCGGGCGACCTAGTCACATAGGTGTCTACGTCCACGGACGGGTATCGCAACGTGTCGGCAGCAACGATCTGCCCACTTGGCAAAGTGCGGTACTTCACTAGCACGTCCTTCGGTCTCTCTTCGACCAAGTGTCGGCTGGAATCCACGACCTCCCAGTGTGCAGACAAAAAGGTGAAGTCTCCGTGACGGTTCTCGTGCAACAGCACACCGGTCGAGTCGAACGCATGCAGTCGCAACCCAATTATGTCCATGGCCCACAGGATCCCCTCCTGTCGCTGCCACAAGACTCCAGCGAGGAACCCGAACTCGCCCGGACCCCGTCCTTTGCGCCCGAATCGCCTTACGAAGTTGCCCGACGCATCGAAGACGCGAATGTCGCTCGATTGGTCGTCGGCCACGTAGATTTTGCCGGCGTCGTCTGTGGCCACCGCTATGATCGAACCGAAGAGATCCGGCGCGTCCGGGTCGTCGGCGAAAACGCGTCCGATGCGGAGCTCTTCAATCAGTCGGACAGCGGGGCTGTCGGGAGCTGCGGCCAAGTCGGGGTTGGACACCATCACGCGGCCGCTGCTCAAGGTGTCGACTCGCACGGTCATGTCCCTTGATGAGTCGCACGAGGTTGCAACCAGGGCCGCAAGAAGCCAGGACAGCAGGCCACCTGTAAGCATCCTTGAATAGAACGAGAGGGACATGGACTACAGCTAGCGCCCGATGGGGATGCCGCGCAAGGACGCCTTCAGCACTTCCAGCTCGGCGTTGGCGCGCACTTGCCACCGCCCGTCCTCCAGCGTCAGCGAGATGGTGGCGACGCCGCCGGTGGTCGTGCCCATGTGGTCTGTGGTCTCCCGGTACACCACGTGCCGGATCGCGTCGCCCTCGGGCACAGTCCCCAGTACGCGGAAGTCCGTCGCCACTTGCGATTCCATCAGCCCTCGGGCGTAGCGCACCAACCCTTCCATCGTGCGGCGGAAGGCGTAGCGGGCGGGCCAAGACTCCCACTCGGCTCGGGAGGCGTCGTACAGCTGAACGAGGACGCTGTCGCCGACCCGGCTGTCCACTAGCTGGCGGGTGATCAGATGGAACTCGTCCAGCACTTGAGTGTGAAGGCGGGCGGCCATCTCTTCCCATTGAAGGCGGCCCAACGCCTCGAAGAACTCGCGAGCGGCCTCTTCGGGTGGCGTCGGCTGGGCATTCAAGCGGCTGGGAGTGCCGCCAAGCCCCAGGAGATTGCCCGCCGCGACCGTCAGAAGCAGTATCTTGCAGGCTGGCGGGACGCTAGCCACCCGTTTCTGTCGAAACCCGATCCCGAGAGAACTCATATGGCCTCCTTCCGCTCCGGAAAGACGATCGCTCTGGGCGCGTCCGTCGCCGTCCTCGCCGTCGCGACGGCTCCGTTCCAGCCGCTCCAAGCCGCGCCTGCCCCCCAGACCTTCCCCACGGACGACCCGGTGATCCGGGCGATCTGGGACGAGGGGATGGGCGAACAAAGCATGGTCTACGACCTCTCGCAAGCGCTGCTCGACTCGATCGGCCCGAGGCTCATGGGTTCGCCCGCCTACGACCGCTCGGCGGATTGGCTGATCGCCAACTACGAGCGCTGGGGCATCGAGGCGGAGCGGCAAGAGTACGGGACGTGGACCGGATGGGAGCGGGGCGTGACCCATATCGACCTGCTGGCGCCCAGGGTTCGCTCGCTGGAGGGCATGATCCTGGCGTGGAGCCCCGGCACCGACGGGCCCGTCGAGGGGGACGTGGTGACGCTTCCCGACGGCGCGGGGGCGGACTGGGACGGCTGGTTCGCGCAGGTGGAGGGGAAGTTCGTCGCCACTACCTTCGCCGAGCCCACCTGCCGGGAGGATCAGTCGTGGCAGGACCACGCGACGCCGGAGAGCTTCCAGCGCATGACCGAAGCCCGCAACGCGGCTCGAAGCGCTTGGCAGGCCGTGTTCCAGCAGTTCGCACGGGCCGGCGGGCCGGAGCGTCTTGAGGAGTCGGGGGCCGTGGGAGTGCTGACTGGGAGGTGGTCGCAGGGCTGGGGCGTGGACAAGATCTTCTCGTCCCAGACCCGCAACATCCCGTCCGTGCACCTCTCGTGCGAGGACTACTCGCTGGTGCACCGGCTCGCCGCTGGGGGCCAGGGTCCGCGGGTCCGGCTACAGGCCGACGCCGAGTTCCTGGGCGACGTGCCCGCCTTCAACGTGGTGGCGACGATCCCGGGCGCCGAGCTCCCGGACGAGTACGTGGTGCTGAGCGCCCATCTGGACTCGTGGGACGGCGCGTCGGGTGCCACCGACAACGGGACGGGCACGATCATGATGCACGAGGCGATGCGCATCCTGCGGGCGGCCTATCCGAACCCACGCCGGACGATCCTCGTGGGACACTGGGGAGGCGAGGAGCAGGGGCTGATCGGCTCCACCGCCTTCGCCGCCGACAACCCAGAAGTGGTGGACAGCCTGCAGGCGGCGTTCAATCAGGACAACGGCACTTGGCGGATCGACTACATCCGGATGCAGGGCTTTCTGGGGGCCGGCAGGCACTTCGCCCGCTGGTTGGAGGCGATTCCCCCGGAGATCACCGGACATATCGAGCTGGACGTGCCGGGGGTGCCCGAGCGTGGCGGCTCGGACCACATGTCGTTCATCTGCAAGCCGGCCCCCGGCTTCCGGCTCCAGTCCAACTACCCCGACTACCGCCAGTACACGTGGCACACCAACCGCGACACCTTCGACAAGATCGTCTTTGACGACCTGCGGAACAACGCGACGCTGGCCGCCATGCTCGCATACGCCGCTTCGGAGGACCCGGAGCGCGTCGCGGTGACGCCCCGGGTACTGCCGGAGGACCCGAGAACAGGTCAGCCTGGGACGTGGCCCCAGTGTCGGCCGCCCCGCCGGAGCGCGGGAGGCTAGCAACTCGGGCCTACCGCAGCCCCTCCGGCAGCCGCTTCACCACGACGGTGGGCACGTCGAAGTCGTCGACTTCAACGAACGCGGCCAGCCCGTCCGGGCCGAAGGCTAGGGGCATCTCCGTCTCCCCCGGAGGGAACGTCCCCAAGTACTCGCCGTCGGCCGTCAATACGTCGATGGGACCGTCGGCATCTTCGCGCCAGGGCTCGTCGCCCGACCTCATGACCCAGATCGTGCGCTCCCACCCGGCCTTGAGTGCGGACACGACCGGCACTTCGTGGTAGAACTGCATCTGCTCCAGCTGCTGCTCGATGAACGGCCCGATGTAGGCCTGGAGCTCCGCCAAGTTCTCGTCTTCTTCGGCTTGACGGCGGACCAAGTCCTTGGCGGACTGCCGCATGTCGCTCGTAACCGTGCGGGGCGCGAAGGGGCGGCGCATGACCCGTACGACTGCGCCGTCGCCGGTTGCGACCTTGATTGCGTAGGCCGACGAGTCGGAGACCGCGATCATGTCGCCGGGCAACGGGTCGTAGTGAAGCTGCGGCTCGAAGACCCGGATGCCTCCGCCGAAGTTCATGCTAAACCCCTGGATGTTCATCTCCCCGTCCTCGCCCGGCGGCGGCGACCAAGCGACCAGCACTGTGTCGATCTCGGCCTCCTCGCTTTCGAGACCGATGCGTTCAAGGGTTCTCCCGCGCATTTCGGCCGTGGCTTGGCCCGATTCGATGCCCGACAAGTCAAAGCTCATCGCGTTCAGCGAGATCAAGCTGGTCCCGGTTCGATCCGCCCGCGCCGTTCGTCCCACGTTCGCCATCATGCCCAGAGGGCCACCGCCCCCACCACCCAACTTCACCATGCCCTCGAACGTGCCGTCGGCGGCGAATATTTGGTACGCGTTGTGCTGGGCGTCGAAGGCGGCGATCCGCCCATCGACCACGGTTGCGAAGTGGGTGAGCATCGTAAACTCTCCAGGTCCCTCGCCTTGACGGCCGATCTCGCGTGCCGAGCTTCCGCCGTCGCTGATCGCCAGGAGCCGAAGCTCCGGAGAGCCGTCCATCAAGTACAACGCGCCGTCCTGGTCGAACTCCGCCCTGGCGACACTGCTGAGCAGGACGCCCGGAGCGCCCGCTCGGTACACCTCCTCGAACGCGCCGGACGACAGAGGCCGGTCGTCTCCCGGCAGGTCGAGGACCTCTTGAGCCTTCAGGGCGGCTGGGGCGCTGGCCGTGGCGGCGAGGAGGCATGCGGAGGCGCAGGCGAGGATGCGACGGTGGATCATTTTGGATTCCTGGGCTGAGTGGGAGGATGTGGCGAACAGATGCTACCCTAACATCTTGGGGATCAACGCGTGATCATCGGGCTGGGCGTCGCTGGCGCGACCACCCGGTCCGGTCCATAATGGCGGTTCACGGAATCGACAGCATAACAGGGGGAATGATGGCGATGCACACCACTAGGAACCGCACGGCCGCTCCCGGCGGGACAGCCCTGGCCGCACTGGCCGTTGCAGTTGCCGCCGTCGTCTCCGTCCTCGCATCCGCATCCGCATCCGCACA
The DNA here is from genome assembly GCA_958296005.1 of Longimicrobiales bacterium. Classification (GTDB taxonomy): domain Bacteria; phylum Gemmatimonadota; class Gemmatimonadetes; order Longimicrobiales; family Gaopeijiaceae; genus CATQHQ01. Next base: position 870,809 of record CATQHQ010000001.1, on the reverse strand, counting down.
GCGACCTCTCGACGGCTCCCAGGCTGCGTCCTACGTGGCCGTGAACGCCGAGACCGTGGCGCTCCGGGGCATCACCGTGCTGGACGGTACCGGCGGGCCCGCGCTCCAGAACCAGACGGTCGTGATCGAGGGGAACCGGATCTCCGCCGTGGGAGCTGCCGGGCAGGTGCAGATCCCGGCGGGCGCCGAGGTCATGGAGCTGTCGGGCCATACCGTCATCCCGGGGATGGTGGGCCTGCACAACCACCTCTACTACACGGCCGCCGGGGGCCGGGCCGCCCAGCTCACCTACAGCGCGCCGCGGCTCTACCTGGGAAGCGGCGTCACGACGGTGCGCACGACGGGCAGCCGCCAGCCCTTCGCCGAACTCAACCTGCGGGCCGAGATCGAGAGGGGGAGCGTGCCGGGTCCGCGCATCCACGTCACCGCGCCCTACATCACGGCCGGGGGCGGCATGTCCACGATGACAATGCTGGAGTCGCCCGAGCAGGCCCGGCGCTTCGTGCGCTACTGGGCCGCCGAGGGCGCCACATGGCTGAAGGCGTACACCAACATCCGCTCGGAGGAGCTGGGCGCCGCAATAGACGAAGCGCACAAGCAGGGGATCAAGGTCACGGGCCACCTCTGCTCCGTCAGCTTCACGGAGGCCGTGGCGCTGGGGATCGACAACATCGAGCACGGCCTGCCCACCAACAGCGACTACTCGCCGGGCCGGGCCGAGGACGAGTGCCCGTCGGGCCTGCTGGCGTCCGCAACGCAGGTGGACGTCGCCAGCCCCGAAGTCGCCGCCACCTTCAAGGCGATGATCGACGCCGGCGTGCCGATGACGTCCACTCTGGCCGTCTACGAGCTCTTCTTCCAGGGACGCCCCGTCCAAGACGCGCGCTCTCTGGACGCCATGGCGCCGGCCGTCCGGGAGGACTACCTGGCCAGCAAGGCCCAGATCGACGAAACCGGCTACCCCGTCGAGTGGCTGAAGAACGCAATGGCCTATGAGAAGGCGTTCCACGACGCCGGCGGGGTGCTGGCGGCGGGGGTCGATCCCACGGGCAACGGCGGCGCGCTGCCGGGCTACGGCGACCAGCGCAACTACGAGCTTCTGATCGAGGGCGGGTTCTCCCCCGCCGAGGCCGTGAAGGTGGTCAGTGCCAACGGCGCCCGCGTGCTGGACGTGTTCGACGACCTGGGCACGGTCGAGGCCGGCAAGATCGCCGACCTGGTCGTCATGACCGGCGACCTAACCGCCGACCCGTCGGCGATCCGCAACGTCACGGTGGTGTTCAAGGACGGCGTGGGCTACGACTCGCCCAAGATGCTGGAGGACGTGCGGGGGCGGGTGGGGATCTCGTAAGGGGGCAGGGGTCTCTGGACAATCCGAACTTCCTGAACCACCTTATCGTCCGATACGAACCCCCGAACAAGGAAGGTCGCCATGAGGATTACCCTTGCAGTTCTGGCAGACTATGCGAACGTCAGTCAGGATGGAAAGCTGAACATCATGGGGGTGTTTAGTCAAATATTGGTGCCGTCGGTACCGATCTCTCATCCGGAAATGAGATTGGTTCTCCAGATGGAGGTCGAGCAGGTGGAGCTCGGTCGCGAGCAGTCGATTGAGATACGATGCATGGACCAAGACGGCAAGGACCTGTTGCGCATGGAGGGTAGCATCACAGTATCGAAGGAAACCGATTCGAAGATATTCAATCACATTCTAGACATAAAGGGACTGCCGTTCAAGAAATTTGGCGGACACCAATTTGCAATATTCGTCAACAACGATCTAAAGAAACAAATCAGCTTCGATGTCGTTGAGGGCGGCAACCAACCGATACTTCCCGGAACATAGATGGAATGACTGGAGATGAAAAGCTACTGGCGTCAATGCGGTGATCTTGAGTACTACGTTGGTCAACCCTATTCGGTGGCGGTAACGCCTGAGCTCTGTGCCGACGGCTCTGCCTGCTACATGGCCCGCGTAGCCGAGCTCCCGGGCTGCGAGAGCCATGGCGACACGCCGGAACAAGCGCTTCGTCATCTTGATGAAGCCAAGAGGCTGTTTATCGCGTCAATGCTGGAGGATGGCGTCGTGCCCGATCCGCCGGGAAGTCAGCGCGGTGCCGTCACCGTTTGGCGTATGGTGCCGAGCGTCCCTGTCAGTTTTGCGCCGAACTGGCTGGACTACCCTACCTAGCGACGTGCGTACGCCAACCGTGCCGCTTGCCGTCTAGACGTCCTTCAAGCCCATCCCATCCGCCACTTTGGCCAGCAGGCTATCCAGAGCGGCTTGTTCGGTGCCCGCGTGTTGGACGTGTTCGACGACCTAGGCACGGTCGAGGCCGGCAAGATCGCCGACTTGGTCGTCATGACCGGCGACCTCACTGCCGACCCGTCGAGGATCCGCAACGTCACGGTGGTGTTCAAGGACGGCGTGGGCTACGACTCGCCCAGGATACTGGAGGATGTGCGAGGGCGGGTGGGGATAAACTGACTGGCCGACCGGCCTCCAGCCTGGTTCAGTGGAATTTCTTTGTCGGCAGATGCTTTCCTACGTAGCCTACCTCGATGACCTTCTGTCCCGACTCCACTCGAAAGTGAATGCGATAGCTACCTGCACTCACGTGAAGCTTGTAAGTAGCATTCGCTCCACGTCGATCACGATGGACCCGATTCTCACCGTACTTGCCCATGGTCGCTTTCCCCTCTGACCTAATCCCCGGCAACTTCGGCAAGGGAGCACCCACGCGTCGCCACTCCCGAACCGCACCATCCAGTTCTATGAACTTGCCCCGAATAACCCGTTGAACATCCGCGGCAAGCGCCTGAAACTGACTCTCGACATCCATGCCAAGCACCAAGTGTGGAAAGACACCACCAAGCGAGCGAACTCTGCTTATGGCCGACTGCTGACCTGCCATAGCACTCTGCCACTGTCGATAAAGTCTGTTCGCGGCAGCTTTGACGTTCGATCGCTCCGACACGTTCACCACCTCGACCTCGTCACTATGTTCCTGTTCCTCCTCATCAAGCCACCGGTGGGAAATGATGACCACACACCGGCGCCATCTTTCCTCGGAAGCTAAGCTCACAGCTACGCCGTCCAACAGATAGGCCAACCCCAAGCCGCGCGCCTCGATCTCTCGGCTCTGACTTTCACTAGCTTGCACATGAAACTCAGACGCGTAGAAGCGGTCCTTCACCGCCGCGTCGACATGTTCCCCCAGTCCAGTCTTAGTTGTGATCTGAGAGAACCATATCCTCAAGTCCCGATCGACATCACGCAACCAGTCAAACACTGTGTATCCTGGGCTAATCGACATGCCAAACAGGTTACAGCTCCGAACCGCCAGAAGGTCAAGCGGTTGGCCATCGGCGATAGCCACAGCACCCATGATCATCTCCTCCCAGCGTTTGCGTCCCTCGTGCCTCGACCGCGCCACCGCGGCCGCTGAGAGCTCGTTGAATACTACCCTCAACTGTCACCGCCGGCACTTCGTCGAAGTCCTATCAGCCGAGCCAGATTCCTCTCCTGCTGATCAAAGAATCCCTCGGGCCAAGAATCCAGGCTGCCGTCACTATGAATCTTCGGAACAGTAACCTGAACGCCCGCATCATCACGTCGGAAGAAATAGATCGCCACGTCTTCAGCAGACACTACTTGCTCCGCCACCGCCAGTCGGATGCCATCGAGCACGTGATCGCTGTGCGTCTCCAAGATGACCTGCCTGTCATCCGCCGCGGCTCTTGCGGCGAGTTCGGCGATGCTCGTCTGTCCCCCGGGGTGCAAATGGGCCTCTGGGTTCTCAATGATCACCAAGTCGTCGTCTTGAGCGGCCAGCAACGCCACTATAGGAGGAAGAGCATAGCTCACACCAAAGCCGACGTTCGTTGCTCGAAACGGCTGGGTCCTTACGTCCCCCTTCTGCTTGAACGAGTAGCCGGCTACTGCCAAGTCAGCTTCCGGTACCGACCTAAAGGCAAGCCTGACATCGGGGCTAACCGTAGCAAGCCATGCGTTCGCCTGATCAGCGAGTGTATTACTCGCCGTTCCCGGACGACGCAGCGCAGGAGCTACAATGTCGCCCTCATGCTGTCCGAGAAACCATAGGACGTGCTCGCCGCGCTTTCCTAGCGGCGTGCCCGCGGCATCGTCGTCCGCCCTGAAAGGCAGTGTCTTGCGAGGACCGAGCCGGTCGGCCGACAAGTAGAACATCGATTCGCGAAAGAGCGACTTCGGCGGGACTGTGGCATCGGATAAGATTGCGTGATAGATCGGATCGACCTCGGCTTGTCCGTCATCCTGATCAACCCAATGAGGGGGTCTCCAATAAAACGATGTACCATCTCGGCCACTCTCGCTCCAGAGTTCTGTACCGTCTTCAACCAGTATCCTTAATTCAATTTGGTCGTCTTCGGCCCCAGCGTGGAGGACATCGCCGAAGGATCCGATGTCGATAAGCGGTCCATGCCAGATCTTGCTTTCTGGCGAACTGCCAAACTTGCGAAGAGCCAACAAGCCCTGGATGACGCTGCTTTTGCCGGTACCATTTAGGCCGGCAAGGAGAGTGATTTTGCCAAGATCGAATGTTGCGTCATCAAAGCACTTAAAATTGCGCAAGCAAAGCGTCTTAATCATCTAGCACCTCGTCAATGACTTGTTTGACACGTCGGAACCTAGCCTGGACCCGTTCGGTCGACTGGGTGCCAATCGAAATACTCGCAAAAAAATCTTGATCCGCCATGAGTCCCGTGAACATCTCGTTTAGGGCATCCTTTCGATCGTTTAGCACGGCATGTTTGGACTCCTGTACCCGGGCTAACGCAACCGACAAAGCTTCAAACAACGGCTTGTTGACAACGCTTCTCCGACCAGAACTACGGGGCTTTCGAAACGCGTTGTCGCCGAAAAGTTCTCTAGCGAGGCGCATGGACCTGAAAAAGGCACGTCGCAGTTCCTCCTTCTCGGTCTCATTCATGTCTAGGTTGATGTGCCTCATGCCGTCAGTCAAGAACGCATCCAGGTGGCCGCCGTAGGAAGTCATATCTTGACTGTAGAACGCTATAAAACGCAGCGCGCATTCGCGATCCGCCATCCTCTTAGGGCTTATGCTATAATCAGTGGCAAGACGAAACTCCTCGCTCTCGGCTAGTTCGTTCACAAGATCGCGTGCCGGTCCAGGGTTGAGGGCATGTCTGATCTCCTGAGGCGTGAGCGGCTTGCCGCCCGTATTGACGCGCTTAAAGACATTAAACATCACAGCGGGTGGAGTGCCCGCGTCAATCACGTGGAAGGCAAGTTGAGTCTCGTCAATTCGCCGTTGCATGTTTCGAGGGAGATCGTCGTAGGTAAATCTCTCAAAACGTGAAAGGTATTCCATCTTATGGAGCTTCAGGGTCTTGTCGAGCACAAAACTCTTGATCGAATAGAGACGTTGAAGCCCATCGACGACTTGCCATTTGTTGTCTTTGTCGGCCGCCATATAGAACACCGGAAGAGGAATACGCAGCAGCAGCGATTCGATCAGCCGGCTCTGTCTAGTACGGTCCCATATGCCAGCGTTGCGTTGAAAGTCGGGATTGAGATCGATCTCGTCGTACTGCAGCCGCTTAATCACGAGATCAACAATGGGCGTCTTGGTCGAGATGGATATCTTGGAGGGATCGAACGGCTTTACAATCCCAGGGACATCATCTTCCAGATTCTCTTCCTCCACGCCGTATCCTTCTTCGATCCCCTCCTCCTTCGGTTGCTCCATAGGGACAACGGAAGGGTGAGTTGCAACTGGATCGTCGGTCGGTCCTGCGATCGATGTCGTGGGGCCGACGGAGTGGTCATAGGGAGCCAGGACCCTCGCGGGGCTGGCGTCGCTCGGCGCGGAGTCAAGACTAGAATGCGGCAAGGGGGCCTCGATGGGAAGGTTCTGGCTCGGATGCCGGGGCCAATCGCCGGCGTACCCGTGGGACTCTCTCCAAAATGTGGCGTCCGGGCAATCAGTGGTCAACAGCAGGGACCATCCAGCCTTTAGCGACCCTTGATCAGCCCACCTTCATCCCGTCCGCCACTTTGGCCAGCAGGACATCCAGGGCGGCTCGTTCGGCGGCGTCCAGCTCGCCCGCTGCCTCGGCGCGGACATGGAAGCGCAGATCGGCGGCGGGGCCGGCTGCCAGAAGCTCGGGGATCACGTCGGCCAGGTCCTGGACTTGGCTGGGTTCCAAGGCCACGGTGCCGGCGGCGGGCGGGGTCGGGAAGAGAGACTCGCAGGGCGTTCTCCCGGAGCCGGAGACCGACGGCCGCTCCAGCACGATGCGTCCTGCCTGATCCCAGCCGCAGTTCAAAGGCCCGCTGTCCTGGGACAAGTTGAGCCATTCGTAGCGTACCGAGTCCTTGATGGCCTGGGCCATGAGCGGCCAGGGCACGGTATAGCCGCGCCCAATAGACACGGCTTGGGCAAGGGCAACCCCGTTGGTCTTGCCGTCTCGCCAGGCGTCGGGAAGGATCTCTTGCGTGAGATCCCCGGCTGCCACGGCCTCGGGCGGGGAGCGGAGTTCCGCAGTGGGGTTCAGAGCGCCGTGGGGAACAGGCTCGCGCCAGACGGAGGCCGGGCCGCTGACCAGCCAGACGATTCCCTGCTCCACGCCTGCGCATACTGCTTCGTCCAGCGCGGCTTCCGAGCACTTGGGGACGACCGCGAACTCGTCGTAGTCCTCCGCTGGGATCCGGGCTTCGTAGCCGCCGGCGAAGTACTCGGCCAAGCGGGCCATGGTTAGGACCGGCGCAGCGTCGCCGTCGTCCTCCTCGGGCCACAGGTCGGGCGACTTGCCGGGCGTCAGCAATCCGGCGTGCAGCCGTTCCAGCGTCACTTTCCCCGGCAGCACTACTTCCAACTGCGCCTCGTTGCGCACCTCGGACGGCACGGGTTCGCGCCACCAAGTGCGGAAGCTGCGGTCCGGGCGGATGAGGCGCGCCACAAACTGGCCGCCCTCGACGCCCTGCAGGACGGTGTCCAGAAGCAGGTCGGGGTTCAGGGCCTTGGGCAGCCGGGGGTGGCGGGCGAAGGCGGTGGCCAGGTCCTTGACGAAGCGCGACTCCTCGTCGTCGCGCCACAGGTCGTAGGGACCCTCGGGCAGAAGGGCTTCGGCGTTGACCGCCGTCTCCTGAATGCGGGAGCGGTGGTCGTTCTTGACCTCCAGAAAGAGAGGCCGGGCGGCGGCGGCCAGCTTGAAGGCGTGGACCTGGCCGTCCTTGCCGAAAGTCGTGACGATGGAGTACGCCGCCCGCACGGTCTCGGGGATGCGACGGCGCGCCTCGGCAAGCCTGCGGCGAAGGCGTTCTTGCCTAATCGCGTCCACTTCGTGGCCCGACAGCTGGTTCTTGACTTCCTCCCAGCCCAGGAGCGCGCGGATCTCGCCGCGCACCGCCTCCAGCCCATCCCGCGACGGCGCGACCACCACGAGCGCATTGCGGTTCACGCGGGGGCGGTCCTTGCCCTTGGTCTCCAGGAAGCTCCGCGCCATGGGGCTGGGCTTGCCCGACAGGGAGGCGGCCTCGGCACCCAGCAGCACATAGCGGAAGTTCAGGTCGTCGGCCACGTCTTTGGGCGACCCGGGCATCCGGTGCACCTTGACGCCCGCAGCAGAGGCACCGTCGGTCAAGGACTTGTTCTTGCGCACGGCATCCCGCAGGAAGTCGTCCACCGACTCGGCAGTGACCCGGTTCTTGCATGCGTCGTCGTGCATCTGGCGCAGATTGGGGCGGTTGCCCAGCCGCCAGTCCGTGGGCAGCTGCTGGCTGCCGGGCTCGTGGGAGCCCGCGTCTTCGTCGTCGAGGAACCAGGAAACGTCGCGCCAGCGGATCAGGGCTTTGTCGAGCTCGATTTGGTCTGGTGCACCGGCACCGATCGCACGTCGCAGGGGCTGCGTTTGGATCTTGTGACCCACCGGTTGCGAGTGAAGGAAGACGGCGACCACCGCCTGCTCGGCCTCGCGTCCGGCGTCCAGCGCGGGAATCTCGTTCTGGATATCGCGCGCCTTCTCCAGCTCCTTTTCAAGCAGCGGCGCCCACTCGACCTTCTTGCCCTCGGCAGACTCCATCGTCGCGGTTCCTGCCAGCTCGCGCACCGCTTCCGACAGCTTCGATTCGCCGGGCGCCGACAGCAGCGTCGCTGGACCGACCAATGGGCTGGTGTCCCACTTCTCCGCCTCGCGCAGCGCCGTGGCCAGCGTCCGTAGGATGCCCCTCGTGCGCTGAAAGCCCTCCAGCTGCGTCCAGCAGGTGTAGAAGACGTCGGTGAGCTTGGGATGGAACGGAAAGTGGCGCAGAAAGTGCTCTTCGTCTTCGGAAGGGGAGCGGTCGGTGGTCTCCTGCACCTTGGCCAAGCTCCGCACGACGCCGATGACGTGGGACCGGTAGGCATCCGGCTCGCGGATGTCGTCCGCCTCGAAGAAGCGGCGACGCAGCACTTCGGCCACATCCTTCTTCTCGACTGGCTGGACGCCCTCTTCCCGCTGCCGGCGCACCACGTCGAAGAGAGCGGACATGAGGTCCTTGCCCAAGTCGTCGGCCTGCTTGCGAGGGTCCGTGGCCAGCAGCGATACGACCATCGCCGCCCGGTCCACCTTGACGACCGCCTGGGTCAGGTACTGGAAGAAGTCCCGGATGCGGTCCCCCCACACCGGGTCGATGCCCGCCTTGGCGCGTGCGTACATGAGGACTTCGTCCACCAGGATCAGCGTGGACAGTCCCCGCTCCTGCGGCTTGGCGATCAGGTCGGCCAGCAGCGGCTCGGCGGGCGGAGTCTCCCGCTCCCGAGCTTGGCCGTTGGCGTGAATGGCGCGGAGTCCGTCGTCGCCGGCCAACTGGTACGCAAGCACGCTCCACGGGTGCAACAGATCGCGGGTCCGCCCGTCAGGTCCGTGCACGCTCTGGATGCCCGACTCGACGTCGATCTTGTCGAAGCAGAGCGTGGCCGGGTACGCCGGGGGAAGGTCGTGTCCGACGTGTTGGCGGAACTCGTGGACCGCGGGAAGGTTCGGCAGCGAGGCCGGGTCCCGGAAGAGGTGGTACAGCGTGATCAGCGTATGAGTCTTGCCGCCGCCGTAGGTCAACTCCAGCTGGCGGACAGCCTTGGTGGTCCGTCCCGCCAGCCGCCCGGCCACGTCGCGCACCAGGTCCCGCAACGCGTGGGTAGCGTACGTCAGCTCGAAGAAGCGCGCCGGGTCTTCGTACACGGGACGCTTGCCTCGGCCCAGGGCGACTTCGTGCAGGTCGGCGGCGAACTGGGCCAGGGACAGCTCGCCGGTGCGAAGTTCCTCCTTGAGCCGGACGACTTCGTGCCAGGGGCGGGCTCTGCTTGTGCTCTTCACGTCTGGGTGTTCCTTACGACAGGGCGCGGGGCCGACCCGAGCCGGCGCGACGGCGATACTAGAACAGCCTTCCCTGTCGGGCAACTCTGGCCCCGCGTCGTGCCGCCCCGCGGGGTGCCGCCATCAGGTGGTTTTGAATCGACTCCAGGACGGCCCGCTCTTCCGTGCCCTCCTTGGCCAGTTCGATCACGGCTTGGACGACCCGTGCGAACAGCTCGTGGTGCCACAACCCCCGCCGCCCCAAGTAGCCGTCCACCCTGGACCGCTCCCCCCTCTTCCACAGCTGCATGACCTTGTGCACGCAGTCGATCAGAGGCGGTGGCCTTCCGTCGGCGCTCGGCTCGCCAAGTTTGCGGCCCTTGCGCAGGTTCCAGGGCCTGAGGCGGACGTCGGCGCCCGAGCCGCCGTCGTCCCCGCCCCTGCCGCCTCGCGCGAGCAGGTCCAGGCGTCCGGCCAGTTCCGAGTCCGCCAAGTTGCACGACAGCGCGTACAAGATGCACGCGCCCGCCGGTGCCTTCTCCAGCCTGAAGTCGTTGCGGTGGAGCAGATAGTAGGTGGTCACGTCGTCCAGGTCGTCGGTCGCCCCACCCTCCCTCTTCAGTAGCCGGTTGACCACGAAGCCGACAACCATGCGCCGCACGTGCCGAAGGAACTCGGCGACGGTCAAGCGTTCGCCGGGCGCGTCGGCCAGCTTGACCACCGGGTGCTTGCTGAAGGCTTCGAGCGCCGGGCCCGTGGCCGACCATACGAAGTCGGGACCGCGGATGCCGGCGTCCCAGAAGTCCCGGAGCCGCTGCGTGATCTTCGCCTCCATCTCGGCGAGGACCTTGTGGTCCCAGCCGGGCTTGGTTCGGGCGGGCCGCTTGCGGCAGACGATCCAGATGGAAGATGACAAGGCCGCGGAGGACATGGAGCGCTGCCGGGTCTGCATCTCCGTTTGGATGGGCCAGGAAGCGGTCACGACGAACCCGGCGCGGATCAGTGCCGAAACGAGCGTCTCCCAGGCGGCAGGCGACTTGTTGGCGAAGACCAGGACCAGCCGGCCGTCCTCCCTCAGCGCCTCGTAGAACCGGTTGAAGGCCCGGAACATGCCATCTTCGTAGTTCTTCTTTGAAGCCTGTCTGTCGCCGCCGAAGCGGCTGGCGTCGTCAATAAGCTCGCCGTTGTTGGTTTCCCGGTTCCACTTCGGGCCGAGAGGCTCCGAGAACACATCGTCGATCTCCGGGGACAGCCCGTGCAGGACACGCCGGAGCCAGACGTGAAAGAAGTCCATCAGGTCCGAGTAGGGGATCGCGTCGTAGTACGGCGGGTCGGTGCAGATGACGTCGTACTCGGCCGAGCCCTGGCAGTCGATGGCGCTTCGGCGCAGGATCGTGGGAGGAGGGGCGGCGGACACGGCAGACTCGGCTCGCACGATTGAGCGGGCCAGCCATTCGGTCATGGCCGCGAACCCACCAGTTCTTGCCGAAAGGGGATTGACTTCGCAGAAGTCCCAGACCATGGGAAGGGCGAAGCGAGCGAAGGTTTGACGGAGTGCTTCGAGGTTCTTGTGCCATGAGCACAGCGAACTGCTGTAGTCCGTGAACTTGCTCAGGGTGCAGGCGAGGTAGACGACGATGGCTTCTTGCCATTCATCGGGATAGTCCGCCAGCTCGTCGCGGCATTTGCGGATTTGGCGGACGAACAAGCCCAACGCCAGGAGCTGGCGGTTGGTGAAGAGGCTGCGCCATGTGGTGAAGCCGTAGCGAGTCGTTCGGATGCCCAGGCTACCCTCCATTGGCGTAGCCTCGTTCGGCAACCCAAAGGGGATGTCCGCCCACACTCTCTGAAGGTCCTCGTCGCCGACGTCTGCCGCTTTGACCTCCTCCGGCGTCGGCGAGCGGTACTCCTTGCCCCGTTGGCCGTCCACCACGACCGCCGTCATCGTCGCGCCCAGGCGTCCGGCACGCCCCTCTCGCCGGAGGTCAGCCATCGTCAACACCGAACTGCAACTCGGACAGGTTGCGCCGGTCCGGCTCATCGTGCCCATGCCCGCGTTGGTTTCGTCTCCCGTCTCCCCGATCCCAACGCCCGTGCGTTGCCCCGCCTGCGTCGCCGACACGGCACCACCCGTACCAAACACCCCAAAGGTTCCGTCGGCCCGTATCTCCGCCCCCAGCCAAGCCCGCTTCTTGCCTTTCTTGCACAGCCAGCGCGTCTTGAGCAACGGCACCTCGTACCGGCAGTCGCTACATGTCGCCGTGCGCGTCCACAGATACGCCACTACCGGCTTCGCGACCCAGCGCGGATTGCTCCCGTCCTTCAGGTATTTCGAATCGAACTCCTCGTTGAGCCCCGCTACTGCACCTCGGGCAGTCATGGTGGGATCAAGCACACGGGCAGGCCGTCGCCAGTCCTCGACCGGTCCTTCGCCCCGAATCTCTGCCCCCGGCCTAGCCTTGGTCACCGGCTCGAACTCCGCGTACGTCGGATACCGACCTGTCACCTCCGACCGCACTCGGTCCGCCACACGACGCGCCCACGCCCGAACATGCCATGCCAACTCCACCTCCGACGCAGTCGATGGTATCACCGGCAAAGACGCTTCTTTCGGCGCACCATTGGCCGGTCGCCAGACGGTGTCCACCCTGGCACGGAGTTTCGCGCCCTTGAGCCCCCGCGCCTTCAAGAACGCCTCGACGAAGTCTCGGTCCGCAAGGGAAAACGCCGGCAACGGTAACCTCTTTCCCACCACCAGATGCGGATAGTGCAACGCGCACCTTAGCACGAACCACGCCGTCGGACTCAGCTCCGAAGCCACCACCTCGGCCCCGAGCCGCATCCCCTCAAGCGGAATCGCCCCGCCGCCCGCAAACGGGTCCAACAGTCGCGGGACACGTCCACCCGTCCCCTCCAGCACCTCTGCCCGAAAGGCGTCCACCGCAGGGCCGTCCTCCCGACCCCACTTGCAGATGCCCCCTCTCGTCTCCTCCTTGGTCTTCCCCCGGCCGTCGTCCACCTCGACTAGATGCCCAGCCATCCGCCGCAACACTGCAGCCCGCTTGTCGTGACTCCCGCTGTCCTTCAGCAGCGTCAGCAGCAAAACTGCCCGGCTCGCCGCGAGCGGCCGCCGCGCCGGCCATATGTGGAGCGTCGAGATGTGCCCGTGTCGCACGTTCTTCTCGTGCACCGAGTCGAGCGAGACTTGGCGGAGCGGCAGGACTAAGTCGGCGATGCGCCGATTAGTCGTACGGTTTCCCCGAGGATCACTCACGGCATGGAGCGACCAAGAGGCGGGATTTCAACGTAGGCAGTGTCCGGGATCGCGTCAGCAGATTGGTCTTCCGTAACTTGGGCTTTCAACAGGCGGTGATATTTTCTCTTGCAGTGCAGAGCTAGTGATTGCATATGCGCGTCATCCAATTCGCTTTCCGTAACTCTATATAGCTCGACTCCAGCGGATGTAAGAGTGATTATGGGTATAACCAACGGTGAATATAAGCGTGCGAGCGGATTGCCTTTACGCTGAATCTTAAGGATCGCGTGGGTGGATCGTAGGTGGGTCGGCGACTCCCTCAATGTCTTGGTCAATGGCTCAGTCTGTAGCAGGCCACACTCGCTAAGCCGAAGGAAGTATGAATGCACGTCTCCGTAGTGCCGGTGCCAATTTGATTTGTAGAATATGAAATGGTCCGTGACCAAAGAACTGACTTTGGCAAAATATTTCGCGTCTACTGTTGACATTAGCCTGAGCGCATGGAGTGTACGTAGGGAGCTGCTTCCCGGTTTTTTGATTTCACCGGCAAGAAGTCTACTCCATATCTGCTTCAAGTCTGTTGACGATACATCTTGTACGAACTCAGTGAAACACTTAACCCAGTCGTGATCAGGATCGTGATCTGGCACAGTTTTTCCTTCAAGCTGTTCCGCTGCATCGTTGAAGACAGAGGTAATGTTAGCTAGTTGTTTCCTATCTCGAAATTCAATCCGTTGTACTATTTCATCCATGCTAATCTCTATTGCACTACTGCCAACCTCGGTTCCAGGTGATCGGTGCCGTGACATGTGGGCTTGAGCACTACCGAGGATCCCAAGAGCATCTGCCACGCCGGACGCCTTGGTTCGCAGTCCGTCAGCCTTGGCCCTGGCCTCAATCCGCGTAGCATCGGCTTTGTATTTTGCACGCCGGAGCCAAAACATCGGGCCAAGAATCGCTCCAACGGCACTGGTAGCATACTCCCGGAGTTTGTCAACCCCGAGCACTTGGGAAATTACATCCATTGCCTATGCTCCTTCCCGTGCTTCTCGCTCGTTTTAGAGACGAAACAGGAATTCGTCCGGGAGTACTTCATGTCGCCGCCTCCGGAACTATCAGAAACGCATGATGCAGCTCCACCGGCCCACGATCTGGACGGGCGTGTTTGCTCAGCCGTGCCCAAGAGTCGGTGATCAAGCAAGAGGGCATTAAGCGGTCATCGCAGCGATCATGCCTTCCCAAGTATCTGTTGATTCCAGCCACAGCGTCGGACGTGGGGCCATGGATAGTATAACCAACCATGAAGCCCGTGTTGTGATTCACTCCGTACTTCTTTCCACTCTTAAAGCGGTCGATCCCCTCTGTCACGTACAGCCGACATAGGTTCGCGGCGTTGCCGGATATGCGTTTGCACTCGATGACCACATGGGGATCATGGCCAGAAAACGAGTCGAAGATTATTGAAATGTCCGTGAGTCCCACTGCTCCTGACTCGTTGTGGACTTCCGTACCCGTAAGGACCCTCATTGGTAGTGCCGGGCCGGACGAATCGGCCGCTTGGCGCATTCCCTTTACGAGGCGGTGCGTCATTGCGAGCTCATAGGCCAACCCGGAGAATTCGGAATGGGCTGCTGCAATGCGCCAGCCATTGTGGATGGTGCTCAGGACGTGTACCGTCGCATCCGTTTCCAGGCTGACGACACCGTTGTGGCCCGCATCACCGTCGAACGGTTCAAGCATCATGGCCGCCATCCTCCCATGCTGTCCGCAACCGCCCGTCCCGCGTCACGCAGCGCACAGACGCCCAGCCAGTGTCGCAGAGCTGCGGGCTTCACGACCACGATCTCCTCATGACCGTACCGCTGAACTTCGTGTAGCCCTGCGAGATCGGCTAGAGACACATTCACAGCGTCGCCGATCTGGCCGAGCAGTTCCTGGAGTCCACTGCTCGGCACCATCTCTAGTGTCGGCGGTCGGTGTCCGGGATTCAGGACGAACCTAACCACGCGCACCGCCTCGCCTTCCGGCAGGTCGTAGACCTCGGCTCTGATGTGGTTCTTCTTGCTGGCCCTTTGCAACCTGTATATGACCGACATGAACACGCGGGCGTACTCGCTCACGTGCACGGCTGGACCGGCAGCAGTCATGGACTGCCCTTTGCCCTCCTTCCACTGCCATCCCGCACGGGTAAGTCCGTCCCGCACGGCGATGCGGTCGTCCGCGTGTAAGCTGTAGAGGTCCAGTACCGCCTCGTCCAGCAGACACCACTCGTCTTCCGCGAAAGGGCCGCCGGCTTGAGCCAGCTCGATGACCCGTCGCCCAGGCTCGGACTTCAGTGATTCGTCAAAATCTGGAACCGGCAATCGGTTCACATCGGCAAGCTTGACGCGATTGCGTCCGAGTCCGTAGTCAGCTGCGGTCATTAGGAAGAACCACGACACCAGCGAGGACCCGAGGATTCCCGCCACCAGCCAAGCCGCGTCGCGATGCGCCCAACCGAAGGTGGCACCATAGAACGCCTTCGTGAATACCGTATCCGTGGTGGCCACGGCCGCAGCCACTCGCCCGCCGTGTTTAGCCGTTAGCGATTCCTTTACTAGGAGCAGCGGCGCGACATATATGGAACGAATTCGCGGACGCTTGGCCGATGGGCTTCGAAACAGCGCCAAGTCGGTCGGTACGCAGTAGGGTGCAAACCCACTCGCAGCTTTCAGGAAGGGGAGGTCGTGCAGAAACGTTGCGTCTTTCCCGCCGGACTTGCTGCGCGTCAAGCCCGTGGACAATTTTGTACCGAAGTGGTCCAGCACGGCCTCCAGCGGCTGGCACCGCTTGACGAGTCGCTTCAGGAAATCCGCATCGTAGCGGCTACCGAACAGCACCGCCTTCAGGGAGTCGGGCCTGTTAAGCCAGTAGTCCAAAGGGATCGTTGCGAGATCGCTGGGACCGATCTGAAAGGTGTGGCTCTTCTTCCCGGCGGCTGTCCACGGAACTTGATACGTCGCGATCACGTTCGCATCGCCGACCATCTTCCTTTGATGGGCGAATAGCACTAGGGTGGGCATCTTGGGCTTGAACAGCCAGTCCCGCAAGTTGGAACAGTTCACCAGCGTGACCGGGGCTAGCGTCTTCATGAGTTGCCGCAGTGTTCGCCTAGTGTTGGGGTTCCGTCCGAAGAAATGGGGCGCCCCGAGCACCAAGCCGAAGCGGGTGCGCTCCGACGCGTAGTCCATGGCTCGATGCACGAAGTCCAGGCTCGCCCCCCGCGAGCCGCCCATTCCCGTCCGCCTGCGGCGTTCTTGCAACTCCGGCCCGGAATAGCTCCAAGGCGGGTTGCCGACGATTACGTCAAACTTGCGTGCGGGAACATGTTCGTCCAAGGCAGCCCTCTTCGCCCAGATGTCGCCCGCGAACAGGGTGCGCCCGATCAACGGCTTGAACGTAAGGGCGCTGGGGGGCTCGGGATCCGGATCAAGTTCCAGCGCTGTCAAGTAGAGGCTGAACGCCGCCACTCGCAGCGCCGCTTCGCTTTGGTCTGACCCGAAAACCTGCTCATAGAGAGCCTTGCGAATCAGTGCCCGGCTCACTGGTCGGTCACCTGCCCGCTTTCGTACTAACCTGCGCAATGCCTCGACCAGAAACACGCCGGAGCCGCACGTCAGATCGAGTACTGTCTCGGTGCCCCGGCACTCGTTCATGACCTCGTCGAGGACAAACGAAACCAGCGACAGCCGGGTGTAGTGCACGTCCCTTTTGCTAGCACTCGCGTCCGACCGGACAAACTGCTCGTAGATGGAACTGATGAGCTCGACAGGGATGATCTCGAACTGGTACGGAAACAGCGTCATCTGACCAGTGTCGGGGTCCGTCGCGTCGAGAAAGTTGGCCACTCGGCGAAGATGCGGCGTTTCCTCGAGGGTGCTGTGGTCTGGAAACATGTCCCCGTTGAAGACTTCTCGGAGCCAGTCGAACAGGCGTTCCGCCATAGCTCTTTCGCGCAGGACTTGGGAGAGCGCCGAGCGGTCTGCCAATTTCGCGAGAAAGTCCTTCGTGACGATCCCGCGGTCGACCAAGTACTGAGCGAAGATCGAGCGGCCGATCAATCCCTGGGCATCGGATCGAGCCATGCCGGCGCTTAACAGGTCTCGCTCCAGGCGGGCGATGTCATGTAGCAGCAAGCGGTCGACGCTGGTGCGCCGGTTGACCTTCCGCGCCATCGAGTGTTGCCAGAACCGGTCGGTCTCCATCGCCAAGCGCCCAGCTGCGAGGTTGAGGGCATCAAGGGCGCTGGCGGTCTGCCTGAAGGTCCGTATCCGGTGGGCTGCTGCGTCACCCGACCCTTTCGGCTTGGCAAAGCCGTTGTAGATGTCGGTCTTGTCCGGGCAGGTCACCCACAGCAGGGGCGCGGTGCCTTCGTTCCACACCTCCCGCCGCCACTCGGCTACCGTGTCTTCGGACGGGGAGCTCGGCTCGTACTTGAAGTAGACCGTGAGCGACGACCGGCCCCGCCACATGGCGTCAGGTTCGAAGTTGCGACTGCGACGGGCGTTGCGGGCGTCTTGTTCCAGCGACACACCGGGCGCCGGCCCACCATCGCCAAGATAGCCGGTGGCTTCCAGAACGTCGTAGAGGGGCTGGGCGGTCATTGAGCCGGCTCGTACTCGACGATCGTCGCCCTGGTGAGAACTTCGGGGATGCGGATCGCAAGGACGGTTCCGACGGCGTCGGTCACGTGCAGCTCCTCGTCCAGCGCGAAGGGCACCGGCTGCGCGACGCCCTGATTGATCGTGGCGCCGGAGACGTAGAGGCTGGTTCTGTCGTGCGCGTCGCGGACGGGGTTTAGCCTTGCCTGTAGGCCCGGGACTTCGCCGGCGCCGTCGGGAAAGATGACGGAGCCGCCGTCGTGAAGCTCCGCTAGTTCGATCTCGATCGAGAGGTTGTCCCGCATCGGCACCCACGCCCGTACGACCTTTGCCGCAAAGCCGGGGGCCGCCGCGAACAGCGTCATGGGCAGGTGCGTCGAATGCAAGTCGGCACCGGCAGAACCCTCGACGTTGGTCTTGGCCCGTCGGTACGTGCCGTCCGGGAAGATCAGGAGGATGTCGGCCGCGGCAACGGGTCGGCCAGCCGAGCGCACTGTCAAGGCGATGTGGCCGGGGGTCCATCCAAGAGGCGCGGCGGGGATCGTGAGCCGTAGATCGGTGTTGC
Source organism: Longimicrobiales bacterium (assembly GCA_958296005.1). Taxonomy (GTDB): domain Bacteria; phylum Gemmatimonadota; class Gemmatimonadetes; order Longimicrobiales; family Gaopeijiaceae; genus CATQHQ01. The sequence continues at coordinate 853,009 of CATQHQ010000001.1, read as the reverse complement.
CGGCCAGTTCATAGAACGGGGACTTGGCACCGAGCGCCTCCGTCTCCCTGCGAATGATGCCGACGCCGTCGCCGCGCTTCTCCATGAAGTACTGCCGGTCGCCGGAGCCTCGAATGTCGGTGCAGTTCATGCGCGCCAGAGCGGACGCCAAAGCCTCGTTCCGCGTGGCCTGCTGGCTGTCCATGATGTCGATTCTGAGACCGTTGGCCAGTGCTCCGGGCGACTGAACCTCCAGCCGATCCTCGAACACGGACACGCGAATCCGGCGTTCGGCGATTGAGTAGTCGCGATGCGCGACCGCGTTGACTACGGCCTCGAAGATGGCTCTGTCGCTGTACTGCGGGAGGTCGACCCTGCCAGGCGCCTTGCGAGCCGCGACCCGCATGTTGCGGAGGACGAAGGCGACCGTCGCGCCGATCTGCCTGTCCAGCGGGCCGCAAATCGTCTCCGCGTCAATCTGCATGGAAGCGCGGTCCGACCCTCGGTAGCAGGTCGCGGTCACGCACGCGTTGCCGAGCCACTCTTCGGGCGCTTGGGCGCACAGCAGCAGGCCGGCTAGGGACGCCCTGAGGGTTCCCCGCTCGTCCCGGGCAAGCAGCCCCATCTTCTCCAGCGCGACCACGGGGTCCCGTATGCCATGCACGCTCACAAGGCGCTTCCACAGCGCCGCGTCCAAGCTCCCGAACCCCGTGTCTGGCACCGCGGTCTTGTCCAGCCACGCGAACGGTGACATGGCCCGTTCCTGGGCCAGACGTGATCGCTGGTCACCATTCATCCTGATCTTCGAGACGCCCACCCGCTGGTAGCTGCCGCCAGGGCTGTCGTGCTGGGCGTAGCCCTTGGGGACGGCCCCGACCAACACGAACTTCTCGTCCAGCTTCCTTCGGTATGTCCCCAGACCAATCTGCGGCTCGATCGACTGCGTGCACCCCTCCACCAGCACGCGGTCCAAAGCGTCCATCTGCGGGCGCGTCATGCCCTGAACACCGCCTTCGTCGGTTGCTCCGAAGACCATGACGCCGCCCTGGCCGTTGGCGTAGGCCGCCATCTCGTCGGCAATGTCGTTCCGCTTCGGGCCCTTGAGCCGATCGCCTGCGAAACGCACTTCCTTGAACTCCCATTCCCCATCCTCGCCAGCTTCAAGGCGGGACAGGAGCTCCTCTGGAGGGTACTTCATGCGACTACCCTTGCCGCCGTTCACGTCGTGGCCGCGAGCAGGTGAGGTAGCATGGACGCAAGATCTCTTGCGAAAGGCAACGCGGCCTTCATACCTGTCTTGACCTTGCGCCACGTGGCGGAGCTCAGCTCCGCTACATCGTAGCCGACCGAGGTTACGTGATATATCAGCACCTCCGGCGGCTCGCCGCCAATGGAACGTTGCACGTTCCCGACCTCCACATAGCCCTTTTCTCCGAGATGTTGGCAGTAAAGGGAAATGTAGTCCTCACGGAGCGTTGCTATGTCGTTGTAGTCGTGCTCGGAAGCGAATACTCGGACTCGGCTGCTAGTGATGGGAAACTCAAAGGGTTCTAGGTCGGCCAACAGCTTCAGTATCCTGCGGTATGCGTCAAGCCGGTCTAGTTTCTGAGTTGCCTGAGCCGCCTTCAACCTGACCGCCGGCAGCTTCGTCAGCCGCTGGTTGCCGGGGTCCACGACGACGCCCATGGACTCCAGCGCCGTGACGCCGAGAAGGGGCTCCGCTTCGGCATCGCCGAACACGACCGTTCCCCCTATGCGCTTCCCCATGAACTCGATCTGGGCAACCCCGACGTCCATCGGTACGCGGGTACCGTCCGCAAGTTCGTACACCATCCGCTCCACGGGCTCCAGTCCGATGCCCTCCAGGTGCCTCCTGGGGACTATCGAGTCGGTCGCGCCCGTGTCGACCAGAAACGGCCCGGCCCAGCTTCTTGACCTCTCGCCTGGGTTTCGGATGGTGACTTCAACGTGAATTGCTCCCATGTTCTACTCCTCCTGGCCTTTGCCGGCCTTCAAAATGGCTCCGACGGGAATGGTATACCGGGCGTTCGTGACCCGGCCGGCCAGAAACTTACCGAAGGGATTCCGAATTCTCAAGAGCCTCGGCGACGGCGTTGCGCAGTCGAACACGACGTACAGCCAGTACTTGTCGCCCAGTTGGCAGGCCTGCTTCCATTCGTTCTCCTCCATCTGGATTCCGCCGCGACCCGCGCGGCCTTTGACCTCAATGTGGCGGCGTTCCCCGTCCGGGCGTTCGGACACCAAATCGAACCCGGGCCAGTCCGGGAAGCCAGCGGCGCGGGCGCGGCGAGGCACCGACACGTCGCGGACGGCTCCGCCGTGCTGGCGCTCCCACGCCACGGCCACGCGCACGGCCCGCTCTTCCACGGGGGCGTCGTAGCGTTCCAGGTCGCCGGCGGGACAATCGCTCTCGGGCACCACCAGAGCGTGCGCCAGGAAGCGGACGCCACCGGAGACGATCCGGTCGGGCGCGGCGTCCAGTCCTTCGAGCGTACCCTGTTGGTCTGCGTGCAGGGTGCGCTGCTCCTCCTTCACCTTCGCCAGTGCCTCCGCGTCTTTGCCGACCTCGGTCAGCTGCCTCCGGCGACGCGCCAACTCCGCGCTCCGCAGGCCGAACCCGGTCCTGACCTGCCGTCGGCGTTCGGGGAGTTCGGCCCGCTCGGCGTCGCGACGATCCTCCACGAGCCGGGCCAAGTGGGACTCGGCGTAGGCCATCGCTTCGGTACGCATCGACCGACCACTGCTGGCTAGGGGCACGGCGCCCGGCGGCACGCCCTGGGCCCCGCGCAGCGAGAGGAGGTGCTCGACTGGGTACTCGACGGGGCGGTCCGCTCCCTCGTGGCGAAGAGCCAGCAGACGGCGCTCCAGGACCTGCGGCGCGCCCTCCGTCGCCTGCTCCGGTTGCTCCTCCACGGTCGCCAGCGCCAAGTGGAGCATGTAGGGCGCGTCGGCGTGGCGGTCCGCGAAGATGGCGCCCCGCAGCGCGTCGCGACCGAACGCACTCAGAACCTGTGCGGCCAGGGCGTCGAAGACGGGCTCGCCGGGGTGGAGCCAGACGGCGGGTGCGTCGCCGCCGGACCCGGCCGCAACCTCCGGGCGCCACACGCAGAGCCGGGCTCGTGCTTCCTCCGGGTAGTCGTCCAGCGCCGGGAGGAGCGGGTCCATGGCACCGGCGCGGCGGGGCGCAAGGGCGAAGAAGCCGTCCAGGTCGCCTCGTACCTCCAGGTCCAGAAGCCGGGCAGCCCGCTCCACGAGGCTGCGCACGTCACCGGGTAGAAGCTGGAGGTAGCGCTCGCGCTCCATCTCGCTCCCGAGGTCCTCCAGGCGGCCGGCCAAGTCGTCCGGAGCACCGTACGCTTGCCGTTCCCGCTCGCCTACTGCGCGGACGCGGCTCGCCGTCAGGGCGCTTTCCACGCGCTCCGCCGCCTTCCCTGCCCCGTCGCCCCCGTCGCCCAGCGATTCCAGCATGTACCGGCGCAGCGACCGGTTCTCGAACAGGCGGCCGACCACGTCAAACACCTTGTCCGAGTCCAGCTCCTGGCGGATCGTCTCGAGCTTCTCCAGCAGCACCTTCAGCACGCGCCCCTCGTGGGTCTCGCCAGCGACCAAGTTCACGATCTGCACGTCGTGCTTCTGGCCGTACCTGTGAATTCGGCCCATGCGCTGTTCGAGCCTGGCCGGGTTCCACGGGATGTCGTAGTTGGCCATCAGCCGGCAGAACTGGAGGTTGATCCCCTCGCCCGCCGCGTCGGTGGCCACCATGTAGCGCGCGCCGGCGGGGTCGCGGAAGCGCTCGACTTGTTCCTCGCGTTCGGGCCACGCCATCCCGCCGTGGATCGAGGCCACCTTGCCCGCGTGGCCAAGTCCCTCCAGGCGCTGAACCAGGTAGTCCACCGTGTCGCGGTGCTCGCTGAAGATCAGCCACTTGTCGGCGGCGTAGCGCGGGGCTTCCAGCACTTCATGCAGGCGGTCGAACTTGGACTCGCTCTCCGAATCCAGCAGCCGGCTCGCGCGCTCCCGGAGGCGGATCAGAACCTCCGTCTCGCGCTGGAGCTCCTCGACGGTCACGGCCGTCACCGCGCCCAGGACGGCGTCCTCGTAGTCCTCGTTGCGCTCGCGGGCGCCCGTCCCCTCCTCCTCGTCGGCGCCGCGGGAGTCGAAGAAGTCCTGGCCGTGCGCTTCGGCGATCTCTCGCTGCCTGCGTTCCATCTCCTCCGTGGACGCACGCCCGGACTGCAGGTCGGCGGCGGTACGCTCCAGCTTCGCTATTCGACGCTTGAACGACTCCCGCAACGCGTAGGTCGAGCTGGCCAGTCGGCGCTGGAAGACGCTGAGGGCCAAGCGGACGGCCGGACGGTTCTGGAGCGCGCGGTTGTATGTATGGCGCAAGTAGGCCGTGGTCTCGTCGTAGAGGGCCTGTTCGCCGTCGGGGCCGGAGGTCAGGTCGTAGCTGAAGGTGTCGCACGCTCGGTGCGGATACAGGGGCCGGCCTTGCAGGTCGACCATCTCCTCCTTGGTGCGGCGGACGAAGTGCCGGCTCCGGGCACCGGTCGAGACGCGCCGAAGGGCCTCCGGCGTCGAGAAGACGCGGGGGTCCAGCAGGCGCCAGAGGTGGTAGTAGGGCGAGTCCTTGCCCATGTGGGGCGTCGCGGTCAGCAGCAGCAGGTGACGAGCGGACCACCTCAGTCCGGCGAAGCGCGGCACCGGGCGGCCGCAGCCCGACAGCGCCTCCGCAAGCTCGTAGCGCCGGGTCTTGCGCACTCGCTGTTCGTCGGCGGTGGCGGCCAGCTTGTGCGCCTCGTCGAAGACCACGAGGTCGTAGGCGGCGGCCGGACCCGCGTTTCGGAGCGCCTGGAACGCCCGATCCCCCGCCAACGTGTCCAGCGAGACGATCGCCAAGTCGCTCCAAGCATCCGCGCCTCGGCGCAACGTCGGCCCGGCGTCACGCAGGTCGGCCCCCGAGACGATGCTGAAGTTCAGACGGAACAAAGTGCGCAGCTCGCGCTCCCAGTTGCCCACCAAGCCTGCGGGCGGCACGACGAGCACGCGACGAAGCCGACTCCGAAACAGCATCTCACGGACGTAGAGTCCGGTCATGATCGTCTTGCCGGCACCCGCGTCGTCGGCCAGCAGGAAGCGGAGGGGCTCCTGCGCCAGCATCCGCTCGTACACGGCGATGCGCTGGTGCGGCAGCGGGTCGATGCGCGAGGTCTCGGTAGCGAACGCGGGGTTGAACTGGTGCCCGTAGAGGAGCCGCCAAGCCGCGGCCACCGCCGACACGGCCTCCGCGTCGCCGGCGAAGTCGAGGGCCGGCGCGGGAACGGAGGCGGTCCCCAATCGCACGTCCTTCGAGGAGGGCGTCGTTATGCGTTCTCCATGGCGTCCGCCATCTTGCTCAGTGCCATCTCGACCACCCGGCGGGACGACGCCAAGTTCATGCGCATGTATCCGTCGCCGCCCGTTCCGTATCTCGAACCGGGGTTCAGGAACACGCCGGCGCGCTCCGCGAACCATCGCTGCACGACCTTCTCCGGCGTCACCGGTTCGGTGGCCTGGGCGCTCTCGCGGGCCGCCGTCTCCTTCGCCCCGATCCGGGCCGCCAGCGCCGACGTGTCCAGCCAAGCCAGGTAGGTGCCTTGCGCCTTGACGTAGCGGATCAGCGGCATGTTGCGGCGGACGTACGACTCCGCGAAGTCGTGGTTGGCGTCCAGGTAGGCGAGCAGGTCGTCCAGCCAGGGCTCGCCTTCGTTCAGCGCCGCCTGGGTCGCCACCATTCCTAGCGTGCTCAAGTCGGCGCGGGTGTGGCTCCCGACGCGCTCCAGGTAGTCCGGGTTCGTGGTGTGGTACCACGCCACCTTCATCGCCGCCAGGCTGAAGGATTTGCTCGCCGACTTGAAGGTGAGGCTGTTGTTCACGATCTCGGCGTCCGGCAGACTGGCGAACGGCGTGTACGTGTTGCCTCGGGTCACCAAGTCGCAGTGGATCTCGTCGGCCAGGACCACGACCCGGTGCTTCAGGCAGATTTCGCCCATCCGCATGAGGTCGGCGGGGGACCAGCAGTTGCCCGTGGGGTTCTGCGGGTTGCACAGGATGAACGTGTTGCAGCGTTGCGCGCGCCGCTCGAAGTCGTCGAAGTCGATCGACCAGCGCCCGTCCTCGACGACCATGGGGCAGTCCTCCGCGACCGTGCGGGAGAAGCGGATGTCGGTGTAGAAGCCGTCGTAGGTCGGGGTCGTCATGAGGACGCGCCCGCCGGGCGGCGAGAACGTGTGCAGCGCCGCGATGATCCCTGGGTGCACGCCAGTGGTGAAGACGATCGTCTCGGGGTCGATCTCCAGCCCGTATCGCCGCCGGTTCCAGTCGGCCACGTCCTGGGCGTACGACGCGGGGCGGTGCAGGTAGCCCCAGTTCTCGTGGGCACACCGCTCCGCCAGCGCCTTGGCGACGCACGGGGCCGCCCGGAAGTCCATGTCGGCCACGCCCATCCCGGCCACGATCCCCGGGCCGTACTCCTCGACGGCCTTGTCCCACCGAATGCTGTCGGTCCCGAGCCGGTCGTAGACCTCGTCGAAGTCGTATTCGGACGGGCCGCGCAATGGCTGGACGGGCGGAGCGGTCTCGGCGCCCGACAGCTCCCGGGTCGCCGCGCCGCTCGCTACGCCGAGGAGCGTCGCCGACCCCGCCCTTCGCAGAAACCGCCTTCGGTCGAGTCCGCGCCGCGTGTTCTCTCGTGGGACGCGTGCCCCCTGCTTTGGCTCCACTCCGATCGAACGCCGCATCGCCAGCGCCTCCTTCTGTTAAACGTCCCCAGGGGGGTTAAACGTCCCCAGGGGGTGAGTGCAACCCCGTTTCGGGACAGTATGCTGGAGGATACAATGGAGACCATGTCCGACCCCCGCAATAATCGGGCCAGCGGCGTCCAACCGCGGCGCAAGCCGGCGACTTCAGCCGCGACGATCCCGGTCGTCTACGTCGCCGCCGCGGTCGCAACGGCCGCCGCCGTCGTCGGATGCGGTCCGGGGGTGCCGAGCGCGTCCACGGCAACCTCCCGCGACAGCCTGGGCGTCGCCATAGTCGAATCGACGGCCCCTCGATGGCCGGAGAGCCGAGGCTGGCGGATCGACCCGGCGCCAACCGTCGACTTGGCCGAAAGCGGTGCCGGGGCAGCCCACGAATTCCACTACGTGAGGGACCTTCTCCGCACCGCCGACGGGCGGCTCCTCGTCGCCGACGGCGGCTCCCAGCAGCTCCGGGTCTACGACCCCGCCGGCGCCTTCGTCCGCGCGTTGGGGGGCGAAGGCGACGGACCCGGCGAGTTTCGCGCGCTCTGGACGCTGGCCCACCTTCCCGGCGACACGATCGTCGCCATCGACCTCCGCGCCGGAGGACCCGCCGCCGTCTTCGACCTCGACCAGAGCCTGGTCGAGACGATCCGCCTCCCGCCGAACGTCAACCCGGTTCGGCATCCGACCGCCGTGGGGCGTCCAGCCTCGACGGCGGACCTGCGCCTCTGGGGCCGTCGCGGCTACGTCTACGACGAACAGGCGCCCCTGGACGGCTTCCGTCGCCCTCCGATGGCCGTCGTTCGCTACTCGCCGGGTCGGGCCACCGACACCGTCCTCGTCCTGCCCGGGGACGAAGCCTACTTCACGCCCGAGGCCGACGTGATCCCTGTGATGGGCCGCCGCACCCACGTCGTCCCCACGCCGGGCGGCGGCTTGGTGGCCGGCGTCGCCGACGCCCTCGAGTGGACCCGGTACGACCCCGACGCCGGCGCGCCCCAGGCGATCGCCCGGATCCTCGGCGTCTCCCTCGCCGTTTCCCGGGAGGCGTGGGAGCTGGAACGGCGAACCCGGCTGGGACCGAACCCCAACCCCTACGTCGAGGAGCTGGTGGGCCGCCTGCCCGTGCCCGCCCGGAAGCCGGCGTACGAGAAGCTGCTGGTGGACGGCCAGGGCAACGTCTGGGCGGGCGAGTTTCTCGGACTTGCCAGGCGCGACGATCCCCGGAAGTGGTACGTCTGGGACGGGACGGGGGCGTGGCTCGGCGTGGTCGAGACGCCGGAGCGCTTCGACCTGGTCCGCATCGGCGACGACGAGGTGCTGGGCGTCCGCCGCGACGACAACGATGTCGAGCACCCCCAGGCGTTGAGGCTGGCCAAGCCCGGCGGTTGACGCAGCCGCGGAAGCCCCGTGGTTGATCCCGCCCGTAGATTGAACTCCCATGGCGACGACGGCGGCGGCCGAACGCGGAACGACGGTCCCGGGACTCCCCCGGCCCCTGGCCCGTGCAATGGAGGAGTACGCCCAGCGCCTCGACGTGGACGCCGTCCGGTCCGCCTACGAGCTGGCGGCGGAGGCCCACGCCGGCCAGAAGCGGGCGTCTGGCGAACCCTTCGTCAACCACGCGGTGGAGGTGGCCACGATCGTGGCGGAGCTTCGGCTGGACACGGGCTCCCTGGCGTCGGCGCTGGTCCACGACGTGGTGGAGGACACCGCCGTCTCCCTGCAACGGATCCAGGAAGTGCTGGGCGAGGAAGTCGGCGCGATCGTGGACGGCGTCACCAAGATCGGTCGGGTCCGCTTCAGGTCCCATACCGAGGCGCAGGTCGAGAACTACCGCAAGCTCCTGCTGTCGATGGCCAAGGACGTTCGGGTCATCCTGGTCAAGCTGGCGGACCGCCTTCACAACATGCGGACGCTGGAGTACCTGCCGTCCGGGAAGCAGGAGCCGATCGCCCGGGAGACCCTTGAGATCTACGCGCCCCTGGCCCACCGCCTGGGGATGGCGGCGGTCAAGTGGGAGCTGGAGGACCTGTCGTTCAAGTACCTGGACCGGGAGTCGTACGACGCCCTGCGCAAGCTCGTGCGCCAGCGTCGGCGCGCCCGCGAGCGGCACGTCCTGGAGATGCAGCGGCCGCTGGAGCAGATGCTGGAGGAAGGCGGCGTCCCCGCCGAGGTCACCGGGAGGCCGAAGCACCTCTGGTCGATCCACCGAAAGATGGTCACCCAGAGCCGGGACTACGACGACATCTACGACCTGATGGCGCTGCGGGTCATCACCGAGTCGATCCAGCACTGCTACGCGGCGCTGGGGATCATCCACAGCAAGTGGACCCCGGTGCAGGACCGCTTCCACGACTACGTGGCCACGCCCAAGTCCAACATGTACCAGTCGATCCACACGACCGTGTTCGGGCCCGGCGGGCGGCGCTACGAAGTGCAGATCCGCACGGAAGAGATGCACCGGACCGCCGAGTACGGGATCGCCGCCCACTGGCGCTACAAGGAGGACGGCAAGGAGACGAGGGTGGACCGGGCCCTCGTGTGGTTCCGGCAGGTGCTGGAGTGGCAGCAGGAGGCGGGGGAGCCGGAGGACTTCATGGAGTTCCTCCGCATGGACCTCTTCCAGGGGGAGATCTTCGTCTTCACGCCCAAGGGAGAGGTCAAGCGGCTGCCGGTGGGCGCGTCGCCGATCGACTTCGCCTTCTCGGTGCACACGGAGATCGGGCTGCGATGCGCCGCCGCCAAGGTGAACGGGCGGATCGCGCCGTTGTCGAGGGAGCTGCGCAACGGCGATTCGGTGGAGATCATCACCAACCCCCGGCAGCGGCCCAACCGAGACTGGCTGGGCTTCGTCAAGACCTCCCGGGCGCGACAGCGCATCCGCCAATGGGTCCGCAGGGAGGAGTACGACCAGGCGCTGCGGCTGGGGAACGAGCTCTTCCTGCGCCAGCTGCGGAAGGCCCGGCTGCCCAAGCCCGGCGCCGACGACACGCGCAAGGCGGCCCGGGCGCTGGGGTTCGCCAACTTCGACAACGCGCTGGCGGCGCTGGCCCGAGGAGACATCGGCCCGGCGGCGGTAATCAAGGCCTTCTACCCGGACGAAGACCCGTCGAGGGTGGTGCGCCGCACGCCGTCGGCGCTGGAGCGGATCGCCGAGAAGATCCGCAAGTCGAAGCAGAGCGTGACGATCCAAGGGATGGACGGCCTGATGGTCCGCTACTCCCGCTGCTGTCAGCCGGTGCCCGGCGACGACGTGATCGGCTACACGACGCGAGGGCGCGGCATCTCGATCCACCGGAAGGACTGCCCAAACATCCTTGCCCTGGACCAGGAACCGGAGCGGCGCGTCGAGATCGAGTGGAAAGTGGAGCGGGAGGACCGCTTCTTCGTCCACCTGGCGATGGAGGGCACCGACCGGCGAGGGCTCCTGGGCGACGTGGCCAAGACGATCACCGAGACCGCCACCGACATCCAGCACGCCGACATGCGGGCCACCGAGGGCGGGATGACGGCGGCGTTCGTGGTGGAAGTGCAGAACCTGAGCCACCTGAAGCGGATCATGGACGCGGTGCGGCGGGTGAAGGGCGTGGTCTCCGTCGTGCGCCGCGAGAGCTTCCGGGAGAGCGAGCTTCGGGAGGGCTGACGATGCCCGACTTCGAGATCCGCGCGCCGTTCGAGCCCAAGGGAGACCAGCCCGCCGCCATCGCCGAGCTGGTGGAGGGCGTCCAAGCGGGAACCCGCTACCAGACGCTGCTGGGGGCCACCGGAACCGGCAAGACGCTTACGATCGCCCACGTGATCGCCGAGACGAAGCGCCCGGCCCTGGTGATGTCCCACAACAAGACGCTGGCGGCCCAGCTCTACGGCGAACTCAAGTCCCTCATGCCCGCCAACGCCGTCGAGTACTTCATCTCCTACTACGACTACTACCAGCCCGAAGCCTACGTCCCATCCACCGACACCTACATCGAGAAGGACGCCTCGATCAACGAGGACATCGAGCGCCTTCGCCTGCGGACCACGTCGTCGTTGGTGGAGCGGCGAGACGTCGTGGTCGTGGCGTCCGTGTCGTGCATCTACGGGCTGGGGAACCCGGCGGACTACCGGGCCCTCATGCTCCATCTGGCGGTCGGCGACGAACTTCCCCGGCAGGAGATCCTCCGGGGCTTGGTGGACATCCTCTACAAGCGGAACGACATCTCCTTCGAGCGGGGGACGTTCCGGGTGCGCGGCGACACGGTCGAGGTCTTCCCCGCGTACGACGAGCAGGGTATCCGGATCGAGCTGTGGGGAGACGAGGTGGAGCGGATCACGCGCTTTGACCCCCTGACGGGCAACGCGATCACCGCGCTGGACCGGACGTCGATCTACCCGGCGTCCCACTACGTGACCCGTCGTCGGACGATCGAGGAGATGGTCCCCATCATCCGGGACGAGCTGGCGGAGCAGGTCGCCCGCTTCCGGATGCAGGGGCTGCTGCTGGAGGCCCAGCGGATCGAGAGCAGGACCAACTTCGACCTGGAGATGATGCTGGAGATCGGCACCTGCCCCGGGATCGAGAACTACAGCCTCTACACCAGCGGGCGGCGGACGGGAGAGCGCCCGGCGTGCCTGATCGACTACTTCCCCGACGACTACCTGCTGATCGTCGACGAATCCCACGTGACCGTGCCCCAGGTCCACGGGATGTACCGCGGCGACCGTTCCCGGAAGGAGACGTTGGTGGGGCACGGGTTCCGCCTGCCGTCGGCGTTCGACAACCGGCCGCTGCGCTTCGAGGAGTGGGAGTCTCTGGCGAAGCAGGTCGTCTTCGTCTCGGCGACGCCGGGGGACCTGGAGCTCGAGCGTTGCGGGGGCGCGGTCGTGGAGCAGATCATCCGCCCCACGGGGTTGGTGGACCCGCCGGTGGACGTGCGTCCGGTGCGGGGCCAAGTGGACGATCTGCTGGCGGAGATCCGGGAGCGGTCGGAGCTCGGGGAGAGGGTGCTGGTTACGACTCTGACGAAGCGGATGGCCGAGGACTTGGCGGAGTACTTCCTTTCCCTGGGCGTTCGCGTGCGCTACATGCACGCCGACATCGGCGCCATCGAGCGGATGGAGATCCTGCGGGCGCTGCGCTTGGGGCGGATCGAGGTGCTGGTGGGGATCAACCTGCTGCGGGAAGGGCTGGACCTGCCGGAAGTGTCGCTGGTGGCGATACTCGACGCGGACAAGGAAGGCTTCCTGCGCAACGCGCGCTCCCTGATCCAGACGGTGGGGCGGGCGGCCCGCAACGCCAACGGCAGGGCGATCCTGTACGCGGACCGGGTCACCAGGTCGATGCGGGCCTGCTTGGACGAGACGGAGCGGCGGCGGAAGGTGCAGCTCGCGCACAACGAGCGCCACGGGATCGTCCCCCAGACGGTGCGGAAGAGCGTGGAGGAGATCGAGTTCGCGACGCGGGTGGCCGACGCGCGGGAGAAGCCGGCGGCCAAGGTGGCCGAACCGGGCCGATCCTACGTGGACGAGGTGGACGCCGAGGAGTTCGCCAAGATCCTGGAGGAGGAGATGAGGAAGGCGGCCAAGGCGCTGGAGTTCGAGCGGGCCGCGATCCTGCGGGACCAGCTGCTCGACCTGAAGGCCAGCGCCAAGTGAGGCTGACGGAGGACCAGATGGCGGATTGGGGGCGGCGGATCGGGGCCGGAGTGCGCGCCGGGGCTGCCGCCGCAGGGGGCGGAGGCGGGCCGCCCGTCTTCATCGGGTTGCGGGGGCCGTTGGGGGCGGGAAAGTCCGTCCTGGCCCGCGCGGTGGCTCGCGGGGCGGGCGTGGAGGCGCCGATGCCGTCGCCGACGTTCAACCTCGTCTTCCGGTACTCGTTGCCGGACGGCGGATCGGTGGTCCACGCGGACCTGTACCGGGTCCGGTCCGTGGAAGAGCTGGCGGGACTGGGGTGGGACGACCTGCTGGCTGACGGGTTCGTCGCGCTCGTGGAGTGGCCGGAGCGGGCCGAGCGGGAGCTCCCGGAGGACCGGTGGGAGATCGAGCTGGAGATCCCCGACGAGCCCGGCGTGCGCACGGCCAAGGCGCGGCGGATCGGGGCGCCCGTGCCCGCGGAGCTGCCCGGGTTCCCGGCGGCGGAATGACCGGCGACGATCGGCGGGAGGCGGCGAGCTCGGATCCGGCGAGGTCCCCCGGTCCAGCAACGGCCTCCGCTCCGGCGATCCCCTCCGGTCCAGCGATGCCCCCCGGGTGCTTGCTGGGGATCGAGACCTCGGGGCGTGTTGGCTCGGTGGCTCTGGCGGTGGACGGCGTCGTGGCGGCGCGGCGGTTCCTCGCGGAGCGGTTCGCCCACGCCTCGGGGCTGATCCCCGCGGTGCAGGCGGTGCTCGAGGAGGCCGGCGCCAGCCGCGACGACATAGAGGGCGTGGCGACCGGGGCCGGTCCCGGCTCGTTCACCGGCATCCGGGTCGCGGGTGTGGCGGCCAAGGGGCTCGCGAGCGGTCTTCGGGTCCCTCTGTACGCTACGTCGAGTCTGCGGGCGGCGGCGTTCGCGGTGGAGGCGCTTGGACTGGAGAAGCGCGCCGACGTCCTCCCGCCCGAGCTCCTCGAGCAGGGGGAGGCGCTCCCCCGGCCGTTGCAGGGAAACGAACGGGAGATCCGCTACGTCCTCTTCGACGCCCGCGGCGGCAGGGTATACGGCGCCGGCTACGACGTGGGCACCGACGGACCCGTCGAGGCCGTGGCACCTCACGGAGGCACAATCGTCGATGCGATCAACCGGCGTCTGCCGCTGGGAACAGTCTTCATGGGAGACGGGGCCGCTGCCCACGCCCAGCTCCTGCGGGCCGCCGGCTACGACGTAGCGCCTTCGCCTGCCGGCGTCCCCCTGGCCTGCGCCGTGCTTCTCTGCTGTTCTTGGACGCCGGTGGACGTTTCATCGTGGGAACCCGACTACCTGCGGGAGTGGAGGCCGGGGTGACCGTTGCCCTCGATGTGCGCAAGGCGGCAGAGGGGGACTTGGCCGCCGTCGTGGAGATCGAGAACAGCTCCTTTGACCAGCCCTGGCGGCGGGAAACGTTCGTCGCCCTGCTGGGTCGCCCCAGCGTGGACATCCTCGTGGCGGAGATCGGGAGAGAGGTGGCCGGGTACGTGGTGCTCCGATCCACGGTGGGCGAGTCGGAGCTGGCCAACCTGGCCGTGAGTCCTGCGCACCGGGGCACGGGCGTGGCCCGCGCGCTGCTGGCGCAGGCGGTGGAGACAGCCTCGGAGCGGGGCGCGACATGGATCTTCCTGGCAGTCCGCGCCTCCAACCGCAAGGCGGCTAGATTGTACGAGCGGTTCGGCTTTCGGGAGATCGGGACCCACGGCGCCTACTATCAGGAGCCGCCGGAGGACGCTCGCGTGTTCGCCTTGGAGTTCCCGGCCGCGTCCCGTCCCTAGCCCTGGAGCCGAGCCCGAAGTCCCACCGCGGAGCGCCGCCCGGAGGAGTCGTGGACGCCAGCCAGCCGTTCCCACCCGTAATCGCCGAAGTGGCTCAGGCCCACGACGGCAGCCTGGGGACCGCCCACGCCTTCGTCGATGCCGTGGCGGACGCCGGGGCGGATGCGGTGAAGTTCCAGACCCATATCGCCCGCGCCGAGAGTTCGTCGGAGGAGCCGTGGCGGGTCCACTTCAGCCCCCAGGACGCGACCCGTTGGGAGTACTGGCGGCGGATGGAGTTCACCGAGGAACAGTGGGCCGGGCTGAAGCGCCACGCGGCGGAGCGGGGCCTGGCGTTCATGAGCTCCCCGTTCTCGATCGAGGCGTTCGATCTGCTGTCCAGGGTGGGCGTGGCCGTGTGGAAGGCGGCGTCGGGAGAGGTGGACGCGCCCGAACTGCTGGACCGGATGCTCGCGTCGGGCCTCCCGGTCCTGGTCTCGACGGGGATGAGCGGGTGGGCCGAGATCGACGCGGTTGCGGATCGGGCCCGGCGGGCGGGCGCGACGCTGGCGCTGCTCCAGTGCACGTCCCGCTACCCGACGCCGCCGGAGGAGGTCGGCCTGAACGTGATGACCGAGATGCGGTCGCGGTACGGCGTGACGGTGGGGCTCTCCGACCACTCGGGAACGATCTTCCCTTCGCTCGCCGCCGTCGCCTTGGGAGCGGACGTCGTGGAGGTCCATGTGACGATGTCCCGCCGGGCGTTCGGCCCCGACGTGAGCTCTTCGGTGACGCTGGAGGAGCTCGCCGAGCTGTGCCGCGGCGTGGCGTTCCTGCGGGCGGCGCGAGCGGCGCCGGTGGACAAGGACGCGCTGGCGGACGCGCTGGCGCCGACGCGCGCCGTATTCGGCAAGAGCGCAGCCGCTGTTCGGCCCCTTTCGGCAGGACACCGCCTCGTCCCCGGCGACCTGGCGCCGCGAAAGCCGGGCACGGGAGTTCCTGCGGCGCGGATTCCGTCGTTGACCGGACGGACGCTGCGGCGGGCAGTGGACGAGGGGCGCCTCCTGCGGGAGGGCGACTTGGCGCCGTGACCCGCCACCGCATCCTCAACGCCGAGTCCGCCGGCTACTCGCCCGAGGCTGCCGCCGTGTTGGCCGAGGCCGGGGAGGTGCGGCTGGAAGAGCTGGACAGGCAAGCGCTGCTGGACGCGGTCTCGTGGGCGACGGCGTTGATCGTGCGGCTGGGTCACCGGGTGGACAACGAGCTGCTCGCCCGCGCACCCGGGCTTCGGGCTGTGGCCACCCCGACGACCGGGCTCGACCACATCGACCTGGAAGCGGCTCGGCGCCGGGACGTGGCGGTGCTCTCGCTGATCGGCGAAACCGAGTTTCTGGAGACGGTCCACGCCACCGCCGAGCATACGTGGGGGCTTCTCCTCGCCCTCTCGAGGCGCATCCCGTGGGCCCATCGGCACGCCGCGGCCGGGGGGTGGGAGCGAGATCGCTTTCGAGGGCGGGAGCTGGCGGGCCGGCGCTTGGGGATCGTGGGACTGGGGCGGGTGGGACGCCGGGTCGCGAGGTACGGTCTGGCGTTCGGAATGAGGGTGGCCGCCTACGACCCGTCGCCGGCTCGCTGGGTGGAGGGCGTGGAGCGGGCGGGCGGGCTACAGGCGCTGGCTGGGGCGTCGGACGTGCTCTCGGTCCACGTGCCGCTGAACGCGACCACCCGGGGCATGATCGGCGCCGGTGTGCTGGCCGCTCTCCCCGAAGGCGCCGTGGTCGTGAACACCTCCCGGGGCGCCGTGATCGACGAGGACGCGTTGGCCCTCGCCCTGGAGTCGGGAACGCTCGGCGGCGTCGCGCTGGACGTGCTTCGCGGCGAGCCCTCGGCGGCGGACGGCGCCCGCCCCTCGCGTCTCGTCGCCCTGGCCCGGCGCCGCAGCGACATCCTCCTAACGCCCCACCTCGGTGGGGCTACCTTTGAGTCCATGGCCCGAACCGAGATCTTCATCGCCCGGAGGCTGCGGCGCTTCTGCCGCGACGTGCGTCCGTTCGCCCTCCGGTGAGCACCCGCCGCGTCTGCGTCGTCGTTACCGCCCGCCCCAGCTACGCCAGGGTCAAGTCGGTCCTGGAGGCCGTGGACCGCCACCCTGGGCTGGAGCTGCAGCTGGTCGTCGGCGCCTCTGCGCTGCTGGAGCGCTACGGCCCGGCGGTGGACGTGATCCGAGCCGACGGCTTCGAGCCCGACGCGGTGGTGTACATGGTCGTGGAGGGCGAGAACCTGGTGACCACGGCGAAGTCCACCGGCTTGGGCGTCGTCGAGCTGGCCACGATCTTCGACAACCTGAAGCCCGACGTGGTGGTGTCGGTGGCAGACCGCTACGAGACGATCGCCACCGCCATCGTCGCGGCGTACCTGAACATCCCCGTCGCTCATCTCCAAGGCGGCGAAGTCACGGGCTCGATCGACGAGAAGGTGCGCCACGCGGTCACCAAGCTCTCCAACCTCCACTTCGTCTCCAACGACGGGGCGGCGGAGCGGGTGGCGCGCATGGGCGAGGACCCGGCGTCGGTCCACGTGACCGGCTGTCCGTCGATCGACCTGGCGGCGCGCGTCGCCGCAGAGGCGCGGGAGCCTCCCTTCGACCCCTTCCAGGAGTACGCCGGGGTCGGCAGCCCCTTCGACCCGGCCGCCGGCTACCTGGTTGTCCTCCAGCACCCGGTCACCACCGAGTACGAAGCCGCCCTGGACCAGATCCGCGAGACGCTGGCCGCCGTCGAGGTCCTCGCTCGGCCTACGTTCTGGTTCTGGCCCAACGTGGACGCCGGTTCGGACCTGATCTCGAAGGGAATCCGCCACTACCGGGAGACCCGGCCTCTGGATCACGTCTACTTCTTCAAGAACCTGGCGCCGGAGGACTTCATCCGATTGCTGCGGGGCGCCCGGTGCCTCGTCGGCAACTCGTCGGCCGGGATCCGGGAGGGCGCGTTCCTCGGGCTGCCGGCGGTGAACGTCGGCGGGCGTCAGGCGGGTCGGGATCGAGCCGCCAACGTGGTGGACGCGGGCTACGACCGGACCGCCGTTCGGGCGGCGGTCGAGTCCCAGCTCGCTCACGGCCGCTACGCCCCGTCCGGGCTGTACGGCGACGGGCAGGCGGGAGGCCGCGTCGCGGAACTGCTGGCGTCGCTCGATCTGACGGTGAAGAAGCGCATCGCGTACTGATGCGCATCCTCGGCGTGATCCCGGCCCGGGGCGGCTCCAAGGGCGTGCCGGCGAAGAACTTGCGGGTGGTGGGCGGAGCGCCGCTGGTGGTCCACAGCATCCGGACGGCGGAGGCGGTGTCGGACTTGGTCTTCCGCACGGTGGTCTCCACCGACGACCCGGAGACGGCTCGAGTGGCCCGCGAGGCAGGGGGCGACGTGCCGTTCATGCGGCCGGCGGCGCTGGCCGGGGATCGGGCGCCGATGGCGCCGGCGGTGCGCCACGCGGTGGAGTTCGTGGAGGCGGACGAGGGGCGAAGGGTGGAGTGGGTGCTCCTCCTGCAGCCGACAAACCCGATCCGCCTTCGAGAGGACGTGGAGGCCGTCGTGGAGCTGGCCCAGGAGGGCGAGTGCGACTCGGTGGTCTCGGTGGTGCGGGTGCACGCGACCCACCCGGTCCTGATGAAGCGGATCGAGGACGGCTGGCTGCGCCCGTGGGGCGACCCGGAGCCCAAAGGCGGCCGGCGCCAGGACTACGCTCCCCCGGCCTACATGCGAAACGGCGCCCTCTACCTCGCTCGGCGGGACGTGGTGTTCGCCGGCGCCATGTGGGGCGACCGGGTGCGACCCTACGAGATGCCGGAAGAGCGGTCCGTGGGGATCGACACGGAGCTGGATCTGCGGCTGGCGGACCTGCTGATGCGGGAAGGCGGAACGGGGTGAAGGCGCGCCTCCGCTACTGGCATCGCGTGCTCTCCGCGTACGCGGGCGGCCGGAACAGCCACCTGACCTTCTGGCACGGTGCGCCGGAGCTGGAAGAGCACGCGACGCCGGGCGCAGTGGACCTTTATTGGCAACCCTTTCGCGGCAAGGCCGACTACCCGGGGCCGTTCGACGAGCACGGCATCCCCATGCTCGACTACCACGGGCACGTGGGTCTCCAGTACAACCCGATCGCGGTGGCCCAGTGGGGGCTGGGGAACTACAACGCACTCCGCTCCGGCGCCGACGGCGAGAACGATCGGCGGAGGAAGTGCCTGCTGGCCGCCGACTGGCTGGCGGAGAACCTGGAGGAGAACGCCGGCGGGCTGAAGGTCTGGAACCACCACTTCGACTGGGAGTACCGAGGGCTGCTGAAGGCCCCGTGGTACTCGGCCCTCTCCCAGGGGCAGGGCGTGTCGATGCTCGCCCGGGCGCACCGGCTCACCGGCGCCTCCCGCTACCTGGACGCGGCGCACGCGGCGGCCCTCTCGTTCGGGGTCCCCGTGGAGCAGGGCGGCGTCAGCTTCTGGGACGAGGAGGGGCGCATCTGGTTCGAGGAGACCGTGGTGGACCCGCCGACGCACATCCTCAACGGCTTCATCTGGGCGTCATGGGGACTCTACGACCTCTCGCTCCATGCAGGCGACGACGACGCCGGCGCGCTCTTCGCCCAGGGGACGGACACGCTGGAGGAGTGCCTGCCCCGCTTCGACATGGGGTTCTGGTCGATGTACGACCTGCCGGGGACCCGCATCCGCAACCCGGCCAGCCGGTTCTATCACGCCCTTCACGTGGTGCAGCTTCGGGTCCTCCACCGTCTGACCGGGCGCGAGGCGTTCCGTCGCACCGCGGCGCGCTGGGACGCCTTCCAGCGGAGCGGGGCCAAGCGGCGGCGGGCGACCGCCCACAAGGTCCTCTTCAAGTTGGTCCACTATTGAGGGCGCGTCGGGCCGGCGGCCAACCGTCGCTCGGGACCAGCCCCAACCCCACGGCGCCGTGCACGTACTGCTGATCCACCAGCTTTTCGCCACGGGCGACGAGGCGGGCGGCACGCGGCACTTCGAGATCGCTCGTCGGTGGACGGAGGCGGGCGACCAAGTGACTGTCGTCACCAGCCCGGCGAACTACCTGACGGGCGCGCCCACGCCTCCGCCGGATCGTCTGCCGGCCGGGCTGACGGTGGTGCGAACGGGGTTGGGCGCGCTGGCGTCCGCGGCGGGCCGGTCGGGCCGCCGGTCTGTCGCCGCCCGCGTGGCCGGCTTTCTGCGGTTTGCTTTCGCGGCGTGCCGGGCCGGGCTTTTCGTGCGGGGCGTCGACGCCGTTTGGGGGACGACGCCGCCGATCTTCCAGGCCCCCGCGGCGTGGGCGGTGGCCCGGCTGAAGGGCGTGCCGTTCCTCCTGGAGGTGCGGGACCTGTGGCCCGACTTCGCCGTCGCGCTGGGCGTGGTGCGCAACCGTTCCGCGATCCGAGCGGCCAAGGCGCTGGAGCGCTTCCTCTACCGCCGGGCCGACCTGGTGGTCGTCAACTCGCCGGGGTTCGTGGACCATGTGCGCCGGGAGGGCGGCGGCGAGGCGCTGGTGGTGCCCAACGGGGTCGACACGGCGCCGTTCCTTGCCGCGGACCGGCCCGCGTGGCGACGGCAGCTGGGATGGGAAGGCAAGTTCGTGACTCTGTACGCGGGCGCCCACGGGGTTCCCAACGACTTGGAGGTCGTCCTGCGAGCGGCGAAGCTCCGGGCGGCCCGAGCAGAACCGGGCCGCGAGCTCTTCGCCTTCGTGGGGTCGGGACGCGAGATGCCCCGACTGCAACGGTTGGCCGAGAGCTGGAAGCTCGCGAACGTTCAGTTCCTGGGTCCCCGGCCCAAGGCCGAGATGCCCGGCATCTTGGCGGCGGCCGACTGCTGCGTCGCGATCCTCAAGCCGATCCCGATCTTCACGACCACCTACCCGAACAAGGTCTTCGACTACATGGCGGCGGGGCGCCCCGTCGTGCTGGCGATCGACGGCGCGATCCGGGAGGTGGTGGAGGCCGCCGGGGCGGGTCTCTTCGCGCAGCCGGGCGATCCAGCGGCGCTGCTGGAGGCCGTGCGGGCGTACCGGACCGACCCAGCGCGGAGGGCGCGAGACGGAGCGGCGGGGCGGGCGGCGGCGGCGCGGTTCGATCGGCAGGGGCAGGCAACGCGGCTGCGCGAAGCGGTGGCCGGGCTGGTGGAGCAAGCCGGCTCGGCACCGGACGACCGTCGGGGTCCCCCCGCATGAGGGTGCTGGTGACCGGCGGCGCCGGGTTCATCGGCCGGCGACTGGTGCGCCGGCTGACTCGCGACGGCGCCGACGTCGCCGTGCTGGACGCGCTCGTTCCGTCGGTCCATGGCGAGGAGGCGACGGTGCCCGACCTGGGCGGCGCTCTCTTCGTGCGCGGCGACGTGCGTGACCCTGCCGCGTGGGTCGAGGCGGCGCGGGGCGGCGTGGACGCCGTCGTGCACCTGGCGGCGGAGACCGGGACGGGCGAGTCGATGTACCGGACGTGCCACTATGTGGACGTGAACGTGCAGGGCGCCGCGATCCTGTGCGACTTGATCACGCGCCGCGAGATCAGCCCTGGGCGCGTGGTGCTGGCGTCCTCTCGGGCGGTGTACGGCGAAGGCCCCTACCGGACGCCCCGAGGTGAAGTCGTCTACCCCGGCCCCCGAAGCCGCGCCGCCCTCGAAGCCGGCCGATGGGAACCGGAAGGCCCGTCGGGCGAGTCCCTGTCCCCCGTCGCCGCCGATGCCGCTTCGGCTCGTACGGCGCCCGCCTCGGCCTACGGGACCACCAAGCTGGCCCAGGAAGAGCTGCTGCGCGTCGCCCTCCCCCCGGCCGGGATCGGCTTCGTCGCCCTCCGCCTCCAGAACGTCTACGGCCCGGGCCAGTCCCTCCTCAACCCCTACACCGGCATCTTGTCGATCTTCTCGGTGCAGCTCCTTCACGGCGAGCGCGTCCGGCTCTTCGAGGACGGCTTGGCCACCCGCGACTTCGTCTACGTGGACGACGCGGTGGACGCCCTTGCGATCGGCCTTCGCGTGGACGTGGCCCGCACCCCCGCGATCCTCGACGTGGGCGGCGGGTCGCGCACTGCGATCGCGGAAGCGGCCGAGATGCTCCGTCGCAAGCTCGACGCTCCCCCCGAGGCCGTGGCCGTCACCGGCGAGTTCCGAGTCGGCGACATCCGCCACGCACAGGCGGACCTCTCCCGGGCCGACGCCCTGCTCGGCTGGCACCCCTCGGTGCCCCTGGACCGGGGCTTGGACGCCCTGACGGAGTGGGTGCGCGACGTCGCCGCTTCGGGCTCCCGGCTCGCGCCCGCTCTGGAAGAGATGACCCGGGCCGGACTGCTTGGACAGGCGCGCCGCGGCTTATCTTGAGTCCATGTGCAGATTAGCAGGGGCGGTCGGCGCCGATCTCGAGCCCAACCGAATCCAGGCCGCGTTGGACGTCCAGCACCATGGCGGACCCGACGACCGAGGCAGCTGGATCGACCCCGAGTACCCGGTCGCCTTCTGTCACAACCGCCTCAGCATCATCGACACGACGCGAGCGGGACGCCAGCCGATGACGTCCCCCGACGGGTCCGTCGTACTTGTCTTCAACGGCGAGATATACAACTACCGGGAGCTCCGGGACGAGCTGCCGCCGCGCACCTATCGGAGCGCCACCGACTCGGAAGTGCTTCTGGCGGCGTACATGGAGTGGGGGTCCGGCTTCCTCGAACGCCTCAACGGCATGTTCGCCTTCGCCCTGTGGGACCGTCGTCGCAAGCTCCTGCTGTGCGCGCGGGACCGCCTGGGCATCAAGCCCTTTCACTACACCGTCCACCGCGGCGCCTTCTACTTCTCGTCGGAGATCAAGGGACTGGCGGCGTTGGGCGTGCCGACCGCTCCCGACACGAAGGCGTGGGCCGACTACCTCGTGCACGGATGCTCGGACCACGGGACGAGGACCTTCTTCCGCGGCGTGCGAAGCCTGGCGCCCGGCTTCTGGCTCCGGGTCGACCTCGGTCGGCACGGCGAACCTCGTCCGCTGCAGTACTGGAACCTGCCGCAACAAGCCGAGGAACCCGCTCACCTCTCCGAAGCGGACGCCCAGCGGACGTTGCTCGAACTCCTGGACGACTCGGTGCGCCTGCGCCTGCGGGCCGACGTACCGGTAGGCGTGAACCTGAGCGGCGGCCTGGACTCGGCGTCGCTGCTGGCGTCCGTGGGATCGACTGCGGCGGCAGGCGAGAGCGTCCACACCTTCACGGCGACGTGTGGCCACCCCGAGTACGACGAAGCCCCCTTCGCAGGACAGGTTCCGGGGCAGGTTCACTGGAGGCGCAACCGGTCGCGCCTCGAGGCGGCCGAAGTCATGCAGCTCGCCCGACAGGCGGTGTGGAACCAGGAGGCGCCGTTCGGTGGCGTCGCGACCCTGGCCTACCACCGCCTCCACCAGCTGGCCCGGGACCTTGGCGTCACCGTGCTCCTGGAAGGCCAGGGCGTGGACGAACTTCTCGCGGGGTACCGCTACTACCTGCCTCACCACCTCCTCGACCTGCTGGAGGCGGGTCGACACCGCCGTCTTCGGACGGAGATCAGGGCGGCGGGCGGGAGTCGGCGCCGCGTCGCGAGCCGGCTGCGCAGCCTCCTCAACGGCCGCGCGCAAGCGTTGTCGCAGGACGGCACCGCCCACCTTCGACCCCGTTGCGCAAGCCCGGCGATGCGCGAGCTGGCCGGTCCGCCGCCGGAGTTCGAGAGACCGTTTCCCGACCACTTGCGGAACGTCCTTTATCGGGACTTGGTCCACACGAAGCTGCCCCGCGTGCTGCGGATGAACGACCGCCTTTCGATGGCGTCGTCCCGGGAGCTGCGGGAGCCGTTTCTGGACCATCGCATCGTCGAGTTCGCCTTCCGGCTGCCCGGCGACCGCAAGATTCGGAACGGCACCTCCAAGCACGTGCTTCGTCGAGCGATGAGGGACAGGCTCCCCGAAGGCGTCCGCTGGGCGCCCAAGCGGGCCGTGGTCACGCCGCAACGCGAATGGCTGGCGGGTCCCCTTGCCGACGCCGTCGAGGAGATCGTCGGTTCGCCGGAGTTTGCAGCTCGGGGGCTATTCGACGCCAAGGAAGTCGCTGCCGAGCTCCGACTGTTTCGGCAGCAGGGGAGTCCCAACTCCTTTCACGTGTGGCAGTGGGTCGCCACGGAGCTGTGGTTTCGGCGGTTCGCTCCGTGACCGAGGCGCGTCCGTCGGTCCGTACCGTCTTCATCGGCATCCCCATGGCCGCCGGCGTCCGGGACATCCTGCGCACCGACGCCTTCAGGACGCTACGGAACGCCGGCGTTCGGCTTCACCTCTTCACCCGTGCAGGCCACGTGCCCGGCTTCCAGGACGAATTCGCCGGCCCCAACGTCCACTTCCACGCCCTAGCCCCGGCCCCGGACGGCGCCTTCCGCAGGATCGACCACGCCGTCCACCGCCTCTTCATGCTCGTCCTCTCCAGCCGCACCAGGACCGGCCGGATCTACGCTCGCACCAGGTCCGCCGGGAGTCCGACCGTCCGGGTGCTGCACGCCGTCGCCGTCGCGTTCGCCTCCCGCTTCGGCAACCCGCTGCTGCGCCTGTCGCGTTGGGCGATCCGCCGCTTCGGACCCGACCTCTACGGCGCTCACATCCGGCGGCTGCGCCCCGACTTGGTGATCGGCACGCGCGTGCTCACCCTGGCCGCCAACCGGGGTCCGGCCGCCGAGCCCTACCTGGACCGCTACCTGATCATCTCGGCCGCCAAGCACGACCTGCCCACGATGGTCCTCGTCCCCAGCTGGGACAACTTGACCAGCAAGGGCTTCTTTCCCGTGCGACCGGACCGCATCACGGTGTGGAACGAGACGATGCGGCGGGAGGCCGTCGAAGTGCACGACTTGCCGCCCGAGAGCGTGTGGGTCACCGGCGCGCCCCAGCACGACGTCTACGCCGGTGCGCCGTACGCAAGCCGCGACGACTTCTGCGCCACCCTCGGCTTCGACCCCGCCAAGCCGTACCTGGTGTACGCAACCCAGACCGAGGGAACGATCCCCGACGAGCCCCGTCTCGCCCTGCAGATCGCCCAAGCCGTGCGCCAACGGTTCGGCGACTCGCTGCACTTCCTGGTGCGCGTGCACCAGCTGGATCGGTTGGAGCGCTACGGCGAGCTGCGGAAGCTGCCGGGAGTCGCCGTGGACGCTGCCGGTGCGGGTCACTTGGGCGAGTACCGCGACCGGGTCTTCGACCGCGAGGCGAGCCAGCGCCTAGCCGACACCCTGTGCCACGGTGCCGTGGCCGCCAGCACCGCGTCGTCGATCTCGATCGACGCGGCCGCCGTTGGCACGCCGGTGGTGGGGGTCTGCTTCGACGTCGATGGCGAGCGCCCGTACGAGCGCTCGGTCCGCCGCTACTTCGACTTCACTCACCAAGCCAACCTTGTGCGCTCCGGCGGCTTGCGCCTCGTCTCGGATATCTCCAAGCTCATGGACGCGGTGGAGCGCTACGTCGAGGATCCGTCCCTGGACTCGGACGCCCGCCGGAAGATGGTCGAGGAGCAGGCGTTTCGCGTGGACGGCGGCGCGGGCCAGCGGGTTGCGGAGGCGGTCCTCGACGCGCTGTCCAGCCCGATCGGGTCCGCGCTCCACAACCGGCGCTAGGTCACCGGCCTTGTCCGAGATGCTCGCGGCTTGGGCCGCCCCGGTTCACGCCGTTCCCCTCGACCTGCTGCGCATCTGGGCCGGCGGGATCGTGTTCGTGTACTTCCTCCAGGCGTACCGCCAAGCCAGCGACTTCAGCGACCCGGACGGCCTGATCGATCACCGCCTGTGCGCGAAGCTCCTGCCCGCCGTTCGCTGGAGCCTCTTCCAGCCCGGGATGCCCGGGTGGGTCTTCCGCGCCGTCTACCTCTGCGCCTGCGCGGCGGCGGTCCTCGTGGCGCTGGGGATCCACCCCAGAGCGTGCGCGGCCTTTCTGTTCGCCGCCGCCGTCTCCACCTACCGATGGAACGTCCTGGTCGCGTACCTGGACGACTCGATCGTCCATATCGCTTGCCTATGGCTCGTGCTGCTGCCGATCGGCCACACGCTGGCCCCGGGCACCGGCGGCGGGCTCGGGACAACGGTCCCCGGCGCGGCGCCGCGGGCGTTCATGGCGAACATGGCGCTGATCTACCTAGTGGCGGGAGCGTACAAGTTCACCAGCCCGATGTGGCGGAACGGGACAGCGATGCACGCCGCCCTGCGGATGCCGATCGCCCGCACCCCCGACTTCTGGACAGTGCCGCGCCGGTCCGTGCTGCGCTGCGTCAACTACGCCGCCCTGGTTCTGGAACCGCTCTTCGGCCTCGTCTTCGTGCTCCCGTCGCATTCTCTCGGCAAGTGGTTCCTGGCGGGGTGCGCGGTCGTCTTTCACCTAGGCATCGTCGCAACGCTCAAGATCCCCTACGCCAACCTTCTCATGCTCGGTGCGCTGCCCGTCGCCTTCGGCCCGGAGATCGCAAGCGCAGCGGCCGGCTCTCCCGCCCCGACCGGCCCCCCCACGGCCCCATTCCCCGTCGCCCTCGATCCCGCTGCGGTCGTCGCCCTCGTCCTCGTCGCCGCCCTCGTTGCGATGTGCGCCTGGGAAGCCGCAGCGAAGTGGCGGCCCGTCTCCAAGCCGTATTCGGCCCGGGGCTGGGCCAACCCCCTGCGCTCCGCGATGTGGCTGGCGGGCGTGTTCCAGAGCTATCGGCTCTTCGACTGGGTCGATTCGCGCAACTATCACGTTCGCTACGAACTCTGGCGCGCGACCTCCGGCTCGAAGAAGCGGCAGGCCCTCGACGCCAGTACCTTGTTCGACGACACCATGCGCCACCTCCTCCTCCAGTCGTACCTCTTCGGAAACGTGTGGCTGCAGATGGGTCCCGAGGCACTCGCGACCGTGAGAGAAGCCATTCTGGCTCGCTACGCCGCCCGCTACGCCCGGTCGCATCCGAACGCGGGGACGATCGAGGCGTTCGCAACCGTCCAGCGCGTGACGGCGGACAACCTCGATCTCGCCCGAGGAGAGCGCCGCTTCCTGATGCGCTTCCGCTGCCGCGACGGCGTGGCCACGCTCCTCGACCCAGTCGGCACGACGCCCGACCCCGCCAGGACCTGACTCTCGTTCCGTGTGCGGCATCGTCGCAATCCGGCCCTGGGACGGCGGCACGGTCTCCAAGGACGCGCTGGCGCGTGCGACGGCGGCGTTGCGGCATCGTGGCCCCGACGGGGAGCGCACATGGACGTCGCCCTCGGGCCGCGTCGGCCTCGGTCACGCCCGCCTAGCGATCAACGACCCCGAGGGCGCGCAGCCGATCGCAAACGAAGATGGACGCCTCCGCATCGCGGCCAACGGCGAGTTCTACGACTTCAGGCGGATGCGCAGGTCCCTCCAAGCCGCCGGACACCGCTTCCGCACCCGCTCCGACACCGAGGTCGCCCTGCACCTGTACGAGGACGCCGGGACCGAGTGCCTGCACAAGCTGAGAGGCCAGTTCGCCTTTGTCGTCTGGAACGAGGCGACCGGCGTTCTCTTCGCGGCCCGGGACCGCTTCGGCATCAAGCCGCTCTTCTACTGCAAGCACGAGGGTGCGCTCTACCTGGCGTCGGAGGCGAAGGCGCTCTTCGCGGCGGGTGTTCCCGCAGCGTGGGACCCGCACGCGGCCTACCACGCGCTTCATGCCTGTCCCGACGAACGGCATTCCCTCTTTGCCGGCATCGCCCAGCTCCCGCCCGGGCACTTGCTGGTGGCTTCGGACGCGGGCGTGCGCATCGAGCGCTACTGGGACTTGCCCCCGTCGCCCCGAACTCGCGTCCGCCCGGCCAGCCCGCCCAATCAACACGTCGAGGAAGTTCGCAACCTCGTCCGGGAAGCCGTCCGCCTGCGCATCGACGCAGACGTCCCCGTCGGCTGCCTCCTCAGCGGCGGATTGGATTCGTCGGCGGTGCTGGGGATGGCGTCGTCGTGCGCAAGCGAACCCGTGGCCGCGTTCACCGTCGGCTTCGAGCGACGCAGCTACGACGAGAGCGACGCGGCCCGGGGCATGGCAAAATCCGCACGCGCAAACCACGTCGTGGCGACGCTCCGGGACTCGGATCTCGCCGATCACTTCGCGGACGCGGTCTGGCACGCCGAGACGCTGCAGTACAACGCCCACGGCGTGGCTCGGTTCTTGCTCAGCCGGAGCGTGCGCCAAGCCGGCTACCGAGCCGTCCTCGCCGGCGAAGGCGCGGACGAGGCCTTCTTCGGCTACGAGTTCCTGCGCGCTGCGGCAAGCGCAAGCCCGGCAGCGGGCGCGAGCCCCATCGCCGGCGTGCTGCGTCGGCTTCGCTTCCTGCCCCGCCTGTTGCGCTCCCCGTCCCGCCGATTCCCCGCGCTGGCCGCCGTCTCCCCCTGGATGGCCCGCATCGCATCGCTCCTCGGCACGTCCCCGGCCCTCTTCGGCCGCTTGGCCCGGGGCCTGGGCCACCTGCGGTCCCTGTACGCCCCTGCATTCCTGCACGACTTTCGCGGCTACGACCTCTACCGCGCCTACTACCGTCGCTGCAACGAGGCGGCCAGCCTGGCAAAGCGGGAGCCCGCCCGGCAACTCCTGTACCTCTGGCTCCACTCCCTCTTCGCGAACTACCACCTCGCAGCAGACCGCCTGGACATGGCGCACGGCGTCGAGGTGCGGCTTCCCTTCTTGGACCACCGTCTCTTCGAGTACGTCAACACCCTCCCGCTCCCGCTCCTGGCCGCCACCCGCCCCGAGAAGCTCCTGCTCCGGACGGCGATGCGCCCGTACGTCTCCGACGCTGTCCACGACAGGACCAAACGCCCCTTCTGGGCACCGCCGTCGGCCGGCCTCGGGGCCAACCCGCTCCACGACTGCGTGCAGGACGCCCTTCGGGGGCAGGCGATGCAGTCTGTCCCGTTCTTCGACCAAGCCTCGGTGCTGCGCTTCTTGGACGCGCTTCCTGCCCTCCCCGACGCGGACCGCCCCGCCGCCGACTCGCTCCTGCTCATGCTGGCGTCCGCCGCCATCCTTCAGGAACGCTACCGCCTCTAGCCCGAGCGCCCCCACTACCTTCCACCATGCCCACCTGGAAGCCACAGCCGATCGCGAGATGGACACCCTCCTCGGCACAACGCTGATCGTCGGGGCGCTGGCGGCAGCGTGGCGGATCGCGGCCGCCACCCACGACCCGATCCACCCCCTGGCCGTCTTCACGGCGGCTTGGATCGGGGTCTTCGGCTTCGCCCACCTTCGGCTGTCGGAGACGTACGACGAACCCTACTACGCCGACCCCTTCGAGCTCCAAGCCTACATCGTCGTCTTTGTGGCGTTCGCTTCGTTCGCCGCCGGCTTCATCCTCGCGACGAAACGCTTTTGGGTTCCCGACCGCGACGCAGCGCGCACCCGCCTTCGCGGGCTGGCCGAGCTCCCGGGCTTGGCCTGGGCTGCGCTGGCAGTCTACTTGGTGGCGACCCTTACGACTTGGTGGTTCGTTCGGGTCGCCGGCGGGATCCCCCTCTTCTCGCCCGCCGTCAACACGCTCCGGCAGACCTTCCAGCTTCCCTACTTCGGGTACCTGTACCACCTGCACATCCTCGCGGTGACGCTCTGCTTGATGCTGGCGCTTAGGTCGAAGGCCCTCCCCTGGCGGGCCGCCTGGCTGATCCTCGCCTGTTCGTCGGTCGTCATGCTGATGTTCGGGGGCGTGCGGGTCTCGGCGCTGGCCGCCCTTGCGTGGGCAGGCGTGTACGTCGCGTACGCGCTTCCTCTCCGGCGACGGCGCACCGCGGCGCTGTTTGCCGTGCTGGGACTCGCGATCTTCGTGGCTGTCGAGACCGCCCGTCGTCGCGAGTTCCAGGAAACGCCGGAGATTCAGAACCCGAGGGTCGACATAGGCGCCCTCGCCACTGCTTGGGCACATACCGGCGCCAGCTTCAAGAACCTTCAGCTGACCGTCGAGCAGGACAGCCCGCTGACGATGGGGCTCAACAGCTTCGACATGCTCCGAACCCTCGTCCCCGAGACGCGGGACGTGGGCCTCCAGATCAGCCACCTCTACGGCACCCACAACACGCCCACCTTCCTGGGCTTCCTCTACTTCGACTTCGGCCTTGCGGGCCTGTTGTTCATGCCCGGCGTGTACGGCGCCCTCGTCGCAATCGCCTACAACCGCTTCCTGAGCAAGGGCAACCTGTTTTGGTTGGTCGTGTACATCGACTTCTTCCTGGCCGTGCTGCTCTCGTTCCGCACACACCGCTTCCTGGGCAACAACTTGATCTTCTTCGCTGGAACTGCCTACGCCATCCAGCTCCTCCTCGACAGCCGCCGAGGGGCCGGCGATGCCCAGCTGCCCGCCAGCGGCGACGCCCCCCGTCCCCTACCCCAGGAACCGCTCCGCCCACGCCTCGAACGCTAGAAGCTGCCACAGCTGATACGACAGATCTTCCTTGCCCGCCTCGTGGCGCTTGAGCAACGCCTGCACGGCCTCCGGCTTGAAGAACCCTCTGCGCCTCAACCGCGCCGGCGACAGGAGGTCGCCAAGCATCTCCGCCAACTCGCCGCGAAGCCACACGTCCACAGGTGCACCGAACCCCGCCTTTGGCTGGCGAAGCACCTCCCGTCCGACCGCGTTGCCCATCGCCTCGCGCAAGACGTACTTGGTCGTGCTCCCCGCGAGCTTCAAGCGAGGGGCCACCGCAGCGGCAACCCACTCCACCAGCTCCTTGTCCAGGAACGGGACGCGCAGCTCCACCGACGCCGCCATGCTCATCCTGTCGCTGTACAGCAGGTTGAGGCTGGGCATGAACGTGGCCATGTCCACGTAGAGCATCTGGTCCAGGAAGTCCGCGTCGTCGGTCCGGTCGAAGGCTTGGAGGTGAGCCTCCCGGAGGTCGCCGGCGCAGGCTTCCTCCCGCAGGTCGTCGGCGAGCAGCGCCGCCACCTCGCCGCCGTTCATTCGCATGCCGTCTGCTATGAACCTGTCGACGGGAGCGAGGGACCCGCTACGCGCCATCTTCTTGGCGAGGCGAACGATCGGCGCCAAGCGCGTGCCGGTTGCCAGCGGCATCCCGGCCGCCGCCGGCTCCAGCATGCGGCTACGCAGAAACCGCGGCAGCCGTTGGTACTTCAGCGCCAAGTAGTGCGCTCTGTACTTTCGGTACCCGGCGAACACCTCGTCGCCGCCCATCCCCGACAACAGCACCTTGACGTGGTCGGACGCGGCCCGGCTCACCAAGTAGGCAGCGAAGACCGCCGGGTCGGCCACTGGGTCGTCCAGATGCCATGCCAAGCGCGGCAGCAGCTCCGCCACGTTCGCGTCGAGAAACAAGGACTGGTGCACGCACCCCAGCCGCTCCGCCGTCCGTGCGGCCACCGCCGGGTCGTCGAATCCGTATGCGCCCCGCGCCCCCTGCGACGGAACCGCGACCGTGAACGTCCGCACCGGCGCCGAACTCTCGGCTGCCATCATCGCGACGACACTACTGGAGTCCAGCCCTGCACTCAGAAAGGCGCCGACCGGCACATCCGAGAGCATCTGGGCCCGTACCGCCGCCGCAAAGCGACTCCGCAGCTCGGCGGCGACATCACTCGCCGAGCGACCCGACGGCGGCGCCGAGGCCGGTGGGAAGCGGACGTCCCACCAGCGGACGTACGTCGGGCACTCCCCCTCGTACAGGCAGTAGTGGGCCGCGGGAAGCTTCTCCAGCCCCCGAAAGATCGACCCCGGCTCCGGCACCCACAGGAACGCCAGGTAACGAGCCATCGCCCCCGGGTCCACGGCGGCTTCGATCTCGGGCAGCTCCAGCAGCGCCTTCGCTTCCGACGCAAACGCCACCCCGCCGGGCAGGCGCGCCACGTACAGCGGCTTGATGCCGAAGTGGTCCCTGGCCAGGAAGAGCGTGTGCTCCCTGCTGTCCCAAACAGCGATCGCGAATATCCCGTTGAAGCGTTGCAGGCACCCAGGTCCCCACTCCCGATAGGCCGCCAGCACCACCTCCGTGTCGCCGCTGGAGCGGAAGCGATGGCCTTTCGCAACCAGCTCGCTACGCAGCGCAGGAAAGTTGTACACCTCCCCGTTGTACACGATCGTGAAGCGCCCGTCCTCGGTGGACATCGGCATCTCCGCGGCCCTGCCCAGGTCCTGAACCGCCAAGCGGGTGCTCGCCAGCCCGGTCCAGCCCAACGGCCCGAGGAAGGTGCGGGCGCCTTCGCCGTCGGGGCCCCTGTGGCGCAGGACCGCGGTCATCCGGTCGAGTCCGGCGGCGGACGGCCGCCCCGCAAAGCCGGCTATGCCGCACATCGTCGGCCTCCCGCCGCTTCGCCTGGCGAGCTCCGCACAGCTTGAGTCCCCCCCTGCTCTCCCGTAGCTTCCAAGACATGCCAGCCAAGCCTTCCTTGCTGGTGGTGGCCGCCGGCACCAGAAGTGCCGCCAGCACCCGTCATCGCCTGTGGAACTACCGCGCCGCTCTGGAGCGGGACTTCTCTCCCTTCCGCTGGGTCGAGTACGGCGGACCGGCGGGATGGTCCCCGGCTGCCGCCCGCAAGCGCGTCGCGTGCGTCTTCAGGGCGTGGCAGGGCGCCTCGTCGGC
This sequence comes from Longimicrobiales bacterium, assembly GCA_958296005.1. Classification (GTDB taxonomy): domain Bacteria; phylum Gemmatimonadota; class Gemmatimonadetes; order Longimicrobiales; family Gaopeijiaceae; genus CATQHQ01. The sequence continues at coordinate 821,226 of CATQHQ010000001.1, read as the reverse complement.
GGATGTCGTGCTGATCCAGAAGCTCCTCTTCCCCGGTGCCCTGGTCAACGCTTGGAAGTCGCCGGGCACGCGCATCGTGTACGACTTGGACGACGCCCTTTACGCGCGGGCGTCCAACGGCGAAGCTCCGGCGACGACGGCCGCCCGCCGGCGGCGGCTGGACAGCACCTTGCACCTCGCCGACCAAGTGATCGTCGGGTCCGAGCCGTTGAGGCGCTACGCGGAGCGACGCAACCCCAACGTCGCCGTGATCTACCCCAGCCTGGACGCCTGCCGGTTCGGCGACTTTCCCCGTCCAAAGCGCACCGCCTCTGAAGCGTTCCGGGTAGGGTGGATCGGACACGATCGGAACCTGCACTACCTTGCGTCCCTCGCCGACGCGCTGGCGTCCCTGGCGGAGGAGCTGCCGCACTTCAAGCTCGTGGTGTGCAGCGGCAAGGCACCTAACCTCCATCCCTTGCCCCCGGACAGAATCGTGTTCATTCCCTGGTCCGAGGAGAACGAGCTGCGGGCGCTGGCCTCCATGGACGCCGCCGTGGCGCCGTTGGCGCGAGATGCCTGGAGCCAAGGTCGGGGAGGCCGGGTCTCGGTGCTGAACAGCATGGCGGCGGCGTTGCCTGTGGTGCTGGAGAGCGGAGGAGGAGTGGAGGATCTGGCCCGGGACGGCGAGAGCGCCCTCTTCGCCGATTCGCCCGCCGGCTTTCGCGCCCACTTGCTTCGGCTGGCCAAGGATCCCGCCTTCGGAGGACGGGTCGGCACCGCCGCTCGGGCCGTGATCGAGGAACGGATATGGAGCCACGTGCAGTACCCCCGCCTGCGGGCGGCCGTCGCCGGGCGCTAGACCGGTAGCGAGAAGCGGCCTCAGGCGTCCGCCGTCTTATAGTACCGCTGGTAGTATCCGTAGTCGTCGCCGTAGTACCGTCCCCGCCCGCTGGCATCCACGTCGTTGAGCACCACGCCCGCAAGAGGCGCGCCGACGGCACCCAGCTGCCCACGGGCAAACCCCAGCGCGCCCTGAAGGGTGATCCCCGCCCGAGCCACGAGGATCACGCCGTCGGCCAGAGTCCCCAGAACGGCCGCATCGGTCACCAAGTTTAGGGGCGGGGAGTCGAAGAGGACGACCTTGTTCCGTCCTCGAAGCGCCTCCACCAACGACGCCATCTGGCCGGAGCCCAGCAGCTCCGAAGGGTTCGGGGGGAGCGTCCCCGTGGGCAGGTACTGGAGCGTCTTGCCCCCCGGCACCTCCACCGTCTGGACGGCATCTTCCAGCTCCACGTCGCCTTTCAGCACATTGGTAAGCCCCGGCTCCGCGCGCCCTCCGAACATCTGGTGTATCACGCCTCGCCGAAGGTCCGCGTCCACGAGAAGCACATCGGCGTCCTGCTGCACGAGCGTCAACGCCAAGTTGCCGGTGCACGTGGACTTGCCCTCGGAAGGTCCGGGACTCGTCACCAGCACCGTCTGAAGCGGACGGTCCACGTTCAGGAAGGTGATGTTCGTACGGAACGCTCGGTACGCCTCCGACACGGGCGACCCCCGAAGCGCCGCGTCGCCGACCACCAGAGGCCGATTCTTGTCCCTTCGGGGAGCCCCGGCGATCCGGCCGTTGGACTTGACGCCCGTGATCCGCGGGATCACCGCCAGCACTGGCGCGCCGGCCAGCCGAGCCAGCTCCTGCCGAGAGTGGATCCGCTCGTCCATATGGTCCCGAGCGGCCGCCAGCCCCGTCCCAGCGACGAAGCCGAAGAACAACGCCAGCGCCAGCCCCCGCGCCTTTCGGGGCCGGATCGGGCGGGTCGGCTCGATCGCCGGGTCGATGATCCGCACGTCTCCCGCGCGCACCCCCTGGGCGACCCGCGCCTGTTGTAGCCGGGACTGAAGCGTCGCGTAGATCTCCGACAGGTTCCCGACTTGCCGTTCCAAGCGGCTGAGCTGCACGGTGTTGGCCGGGATCCGCTCCAGCTGCACCCCGAACTGGGCAAGCTGTTCGTCGGCCGACTCGACTTGAGCACGCAAGTTCCCTTGGTAGTTCACCGCGAGCTGGTAGAGCTCGTCTTCCAGCTGGCGGACCTGGGCGTCCATCGACACCACTTCCGGGTGCGCCGGCGTGCGCAGCTCCAGCTGGGCCGTCCGCTCGGTCTCGATGCGGTTCAGTTCGGACAACAGCTCTGTGACGGCTTGGTTCTCCAGGAACGTCGCGAACGCCGCCAGTTCCCGGTACGGCGACCGCTCCCCGGCATCCCGACTGGCAGCCCCCCCCTGCGCCGCGATGGCGTCCAGCACGAAAGTCAACGAAGCCAGCTCGGCCTCCAGCCTGCGCTTCTCGGCTTGGGCGTCGGCGCGCAGACGCACCTGCGCCGCGCCTTCAGCCGCCAAGTCCACGACCTGCGCGCCCTGCTGAAACTGCAACCGAGCTTCCTCGGCGTTCTGCAGACTGTCGCCGTGCTCCCGTATCTGCCTCTTCAGAAAAGCCACGGTGGAGTCGGCTTCGAGCCGCTTGGCCTGGTTGCGCCGCTCCAGGTAGAGCGAAGCGACCAAGTTCGGGACCTTCGCCACCAACGCCCGGTCCGTCCCCCGGTAGGACACCGACATGACCGACGCCTCGCGGTTGGGTCGGACGACGGCCAACTCCTGCACCAAGGTCTCGACGGCCTCTCGGAACCCCAGCGTCCTGATCCGGAACTCCTCCGGCAGTTCCCCCGCCGCCAGCACGATGCGCGCGCCGTTGAAGACCAGGGCCTCTCCCTGGGCGATCCGGCCGATCTCCCGACCCTCGGAATCCGAGATCGCGTACGGCGCTCCGGGGTCTTCGCCCTCGCGGCGGAAGTCGTACCGCTCCGCCGTCGTCGCCGCGCCGGCGCTGACCGCCGAGAACACGTCTTCTCGTCCCAGGCTGGACGGCTTCTCGAAGACGACCTGCAAGGCCAGGGAGTCGACGGCGGTTTCCGCCAAGCTTCGGGCGCCCAGCAACGCCATCTCCGTGTCCACGTCGCCCATACGGAGAACCTCCGCAATGAAGGCGAACTCCTGGGTGACGGGCCGGCTGGCGTCCACGTGAACCGTGGCGGCGGCCTCGTAAACCGGTCGGACGGTCCACACGTAGTAGGCCGTCGCGCCGCCGAAGAGCACCGTGGACGCCAGGATGAGCCACAGGTTCCGGCGGAGGAGGTTGACCAAGTCCCTGAACGGGGACTCCTCCGGCGACGCTTCCAGCGCGGGCGCTCCGCCGTTTTGCGCCACAGCGCTACCGTCTTGCAATGAGGATCACGTTGCTGACGATCGACATGATCCCCACCACCGAAGGAAAGTTGCGGGACAGCCAGCTGCGCTGCCCCACCGAGACCCGGTCGCCGGAGCGGATGCCGGCTTGGCCCACCACCGTGGCCCCGTTCAGGTCCAGTTCAAAGCGCTGGCCCTCTCTGAACAGGGTGATCTTGTCGGCGTCGGCGTCAATGTTCAGCCCGCCAGCTTGGGCGATGAGATCGGCGATGCTCACGGTCGCGTCGACCGTGTACAGTCCAGGGACCCGCACCTCGCCGGCGACGGTGATCCGGCGCAAGAGCTTCACGTTGATCGAAGGGTTGTTGAGGAACTCCGCGTATGCCGAGGCCAGTTCGTCGCGAAGGTCCTGAGCCGATACGCCCGCAACGTTCCTCGCTCCGATCAAGGGAAGAACCACCGTGCCCGATTCGTCGACCGCGAACTGGCCAGAGAGGGTCTCCTCCCGCCAGATCTGGACATCGATCACGTCGCCCGGCAAAAGGGCCCCGACCGGACCGCTGTCCCGAACGGGATCTTCATCCCGAGCGACGACCGTCTGGGAGGTAACAGCGCACGGCACCCCGATGGCGACCAGGGCAAGCACGGGGGCAACAAATCGCGTCTTCACGAGGTCCTGTGGCAAGGCGACGAGGCGTCGCGGAGGCCCGGGGGTGGAAATGTAGTATAGTATGTGGACGGCCTTCCAACGAAGTCTCGGACCCTGCACCGCCCCACGACTACGACTCGCGAGCACGTATGAAGGTTCTCGTCAACCTTCTTCCCCTTCCCCCTTCCTCCGCCGCCGGCGGCCTGCAGAACGCCGCCAACTTTTGGCGGGCGGTCGCAACCTGGGGCGGTCACGACGAGTGGCTGTGCGTCGCCCGGCCCGGCTTGGGGATCGGAGCCCTGACGACCCGTTCCTGGCAGGACGCGATCTCCGCGAGCCCCCGTGGGCTGGCCGGCCGCTTGGCTCTGGAGAACCGCTGGCTGCCAGGGCTGGCCAAGAAGTGGGGTGCCGACGTCGTCTTCACGTTGGCGGGCGCCGGCCCGCTCCGCGCCCCCGTGCCCACGGTCGTCGGCTGGCACGACCCCACTGCGGCGTACCCCAACTCCCCGCTTCGGCGGCCGCTGTCCGGGTCTTGGCGGCTCCAGGACCGTGCCAGGCGCTTCTATGCTTCCCTGGCCGTGCGACGGGCGCGCCGGGTATGCGTCCAGACCAGAACCATGGCCAACCGCCTCTCGGCCCGCTGGCGGATCCCTCCCGAACGGTTCGTCTTGGTGCCCAACGGCCCTTCCACCTTTCTCTCCGACGAGAGGCCCGCCCCCGAGAACGGGCGGCCCCGGAAACCATGGACGGTCTTGGTCATCGGAGTTCCCAAGCCGCTCAAGAACTTCGCCGTCGTCCCCGAGACCGGGGCGCGCCTCCAGGAGCTCGACGTCGGTCCAGGCCGCTTCGTCATGACGATTTCGTCCGATCGCGAGCCATGGCTGGAGCCGTTCCGCGACGCTCTCCGCCGCTGGGGAGAAGTCGTCCCCATCGAGCGCGTGGGCCGGGTGCCTCACTCGGAACTCGGCCCCCTCTACCGCGACGCCGACGCCGTCTTCCTGCCGTCGCTGCTGGAGTCCTTTTCCGCCTCCTACGTCGAGGCCATGCACTTCGGCGTGCCTCTAGTGACCAGCGCCTACGACTTCGCCAAGGAGACGTGCGGCCCGGCCGCCGAGTACGTGGACCCGCTCGACCCGGCGGACTGCGCCCGGGGACTGGCCCGCGTCCTCACCGATCCGGCGAGGCGCCAAGCCCTTCGCAACGCCGGGTTCGAGCGCCTCCGCCACTTCCCCACGTGGGAGGAGCGCTTCCGCCTCTACCGTGAAGCCTGCGCTTCGGCGTTGCCCCGGGCGCACGGCCAAGGCGCCCCCACCCGCCGGTGAGCCGCCACGTCGTGCTGGTGGGGGCAGGCGACCTCGGCGCCGACGCCATCTCCGTTCACGAGGCGCTTGCCGCGGTCCGCCGACCCGCCGCCGACCCGCCCCACCGCTTGGCCGGCTACCTGGACGACTCCCCCGCCCTACAGGGGTGCTCCGTCCACGGCTTCCCCGTCCTCGGCCCCGTCGCTTGGCTGGAAAGCCGCGCAGGCGACTTCGCGGCGCTGATCGCCGTGGGGGACCCGACCGCCCGGGCCGCCCTGCGCCGGCGCGTTCAGGGCTTCGGCGCAACCCTGGCCACCTGGGTCCACCCCGACGCCGTCCGCACCAGCAGCGTCTCCTTCGGCGACGGTTGCCTGATCATGGACTCCACCTCCTTCACCGTAGACGTAGAGGTGGGCCGCAACGTCGTGGTGAACCCCGGCGCCACCGTCGCTCACCACGCTCGCATCGGCGACGACGCGGTGATCTGCCCCGGCGTGCACCTCGCGGGACGGGTCGTGGTCGGACCCCGGGTCTTCCTCGGAACCGGATCGGTCGTGGCGCCCGGTTGCACGATCGGAGCCGACGCCGTGGTCGGCGCTGGGGCGGTCGCAGTCGCGGACGTCGCCGAGGGGGCGCGGGTCGCCGGCGTGCCTGCCAAGCCCCTTTGACGCGCTTATATTTACGAACACAATGACCGGCTTCGCCTCCCCACCCTCGCCCGCTCCGCCGCCGATCGCCGGCCACCGGGTCCTCATCACCGGCGGAGGCGGCTTTATCGGGTCGGCGCTGGCGGAGCGCTTGGTCGGCGCCAACCAAGTCACCCTCTACGACCAGTCCTTCCGCGGCAACGCCGTCGCCCTGAGCCGGGCGTGGAAGCATCCGTCGCTGCGGCTGGTCGAAGGATCGGTCTTGGACGAGCCCAGCTTGAGCAAGGCTGTCCGGGGCCACGACACCATCGTCCACTTGGCGGCGGTCGTCGGAGTGAACCACGTCCGCGCCCGGGGACTCGACACGATCGAGACCAACTTCACCGGAACCCGCAACCTGCTCCGAGCCGTGGACGGCCAGGACGGCCTGCACCGCTTCGTGTACTTCTCGACCTCCGAGGTCAGCGGAATCAACGCCTTCCGCGCCGGCGAAGATTCCCCGGCCACGATCGGTCCCGTGGGCGAGGCGCGCTGGACCTACTCGATCGCCAAGCTGGCCGGCGAGCATCTGGTCTACTGCTACCACCGAGAGAGGGAGCTGCCCACCGTCACGATCCGGCCCTTCAACGTCTTCGGACGCCTCCGGCTGGGCGACCACGCCATGCTCCGCTTCATCACTGCCGCACAGCGCGGCGATCCCTTGGAAGTACACGGCGACGGCACCCAGATCCGGTCGTGGTGCTACATCGACGACTTCGTGGACGCCCTCCTCCGCGCCCTCGAACGCCCAGCCGCCGTCGGCCAAACCTTCAACATCGGCAACCCGCGCAACACCCTCACGATCTACGACCTGGCGCGTCGCGTCGTCTCCCTCTTGGGCTCCAGCTCCGAGATCGTGTTCCGCAAGATCGACTTCTCCGACATCGACGTGCGCGTCCCCCGCATGGCCAGGGCGTTCGAGCTGCTGGGGTTCCAACCCAGGGTCGAGCTCGCCGAGGCGATCCTGGCGACGGCCGAGTGGTACGCGCGCAACCTGCCCGCCGGTCGGCACCCGGCCGCCTGATGCTCGAAGCCCTCGGCTTCGCGGGAGTCGCCGCACTCGCCGGATACCTCCTGACCCACTTCGCCGTTCGGGCACTGCCGCGCCTCGGCCTCCTCTCCAAGCCGGACCCGAACCACCCCGTCGCCGTGCCCGTGGGAGGCGGAATCGTCCTCTGGGCAGTCGCTCTCCTGGCGTTCGTGGTGATCGGCGTGCGGGGCTATCCGCCGGCGCCGCTGGCCAACATCTTCGCCGGCGCGACGTGCCTCTTCCTCGCCGGCCTCTGGGACGACGCCTACCCGCTGGCGCCGCGAACCAAGTTGCTGGCGCAGCTGGCCGCCGCCACCCTGGTGATCGTCTCGGGCGTGACGTTCCCACTAGGGCCCGGCATGGAGTGGGTGGCAGTTCCCCTTACCCTCTTCTGGCTCGTGGGGCTGTGCAACGCCTTCAACCTGATCGACAACATGGACGGCATGCTCCCGGGGGTCGCCGCCGCCGCCGCCGTGTTCGTCGGATTCTTCGCGTTCGCCACGGACCGGACCGCGACGGGTCTCTTATCATGGGCCGTGGCCGGCGCATCTCTGGGCTTCCTGCGCCACAACCTTCCGCCCGCCCGGATTCTGCTGGGCGACTCCGGCTCCATGTTCCTGGGCTTCCTCTTGGCGGGCTTGGCGATAGGGGACTCTTGGCGGGGAATGACCCATGTGGGCATGACCGTGCTGGCGCCGGCGATGCTCCTCGCGGTCCCGATCTTCAACGCCACCTTCGTCACCCTCACGCGCAAGCTTCGCGGAGTGCCGGTGAGCCGGGGACAAGCCGACCACATCAACTACCGCCTTCTGGCCCACGGCCTCTCCCACGGTCGCGCCCTAGTGGCGGTCTACGCCCTTTCGGTGGTCGCCGGCGTCCTCGGCCTAATGGCGATCACCGTCGCTCCGCTCACGTACGCCGCGGGCGCCGCCCTCTTCCTCGTCATCCTCTTCTACGCCGGCGCCTTTCTCTACGACGGACACGTCCAGGAGCGCTTCCGGGACTTCCTCGTGAAGCCGTCCCGCCGGGGCTGGGAACAGTCGCCCTGGTACCGATGGGTGATGCTCTTCGGCGCCGTCTCCGGGGACGTGCTCCTCGTCTTCGCGGCGCTGTACCTGGCCTTCCACCTTCGCTTCGACGGCGTGATCCCCGCCGACCAGCTCCAGAACATGGCCGCCGTCCTTCCGTACCTCCTCCTCTTCCGGGTGGGGCTGGCTCTCATGAGGGGGATCTACGACACGCGATGGCGCTTTGCATCCACCCCGGACACCTTTCGCCTGGCTGGGACGGTGCTCCTCGGCTCCCTCCTCTTTGCGACCCTCCTCCTGGCGTTGCGCCTGCCCTCGTTTCCCCGGACCGTGGTCGTCATCGAAGGGATGCTCACCCTGCTCTTCGTCGCCGGCACCCGCCTGGGCGTCCGACGACTGGGCGAAGTGACCGCCCGAGAGCGCGAAGCGAGGGAGGGCAAGCGCACGATCATCGCCGGTTCCTCCGACGGGGCGATCTCCGCCTATCGGGAGATCCGGGCCCGTAACGGAGGCGACTACCATGTCGTCGGCTTCGCGGAGGCGGGCCCCCGGATCGCGGGGGGTCGAATCCAGGGAGTGCCCGTCCTGGGTCCGATCTCGAGGCTCGTGCCGCTGGCCCGGCTGGCCCAGGCCGAGCATGTCGTCTTGGCCTACCCCAAGGGGTCCGGGATCGACGTGGAGACCCACCTGCAGGCAGCGCTGGCGGCGGGCCTGACGGCCGAGGTCATAAAGCTCGAGATCGTGTCCGGCCGCACCTGGCTCGCGCGTCGCAACCGCGTCGGCGGCGGCAGGACCGCGTAGGAGACCGTCGCCAGGAGATGAGCTCCGCCCGCGGCCTGGGCGCCTTGGGGGCGGGAACCGTCGCCGCCGCCGTCCTGGGCTTGGCGCTCCAGTCGATGATCGGCTTCTTCTTTGGAGCGGGCGCCGAGACCGACGCCTACTTCATGAGCCTCTACATCGTGGCCTTCCTGGCAAAGGCGTTCATGTTCGGGCCCCTGAAGTCGATCGCCCTTCCGGAGTATGCGGGGCTCGGCGTCCGTTCCCGCGACGGAACGCTGCTCCTGGCCCGGGTTCGCCGCCAAGCGGGGTCGGCGGCACTGCTGGCGGCAACCGCGGCATTGGTCTTCGCCCCGTGGCTGGTGGACGCCTTCGCGCCCGGCTACGACGGCGAGCAGCGCGCACTGACCGTCGCCCTCCTGCGCATCCGGTCGCCCGCGCTGGCGTTCCTGGCCCTGACGACCACCTCGCTGGTGGCGTTGGAAGCGTCGAACCGCTTCGGGCGAGTGGCGCTCGGGAACAAGGTCCTGCCCGCAGCCGCGACGGTCCTCCTCGTCGTCGTTCTAGGCGACCGCTTCGGGGTGACCGGCCTTGGCTGGGCGGGCATGACGGGCACAGCGGCGGGCGGCTTGGCGCTGCTGGCGTGGACGCGCCGCGAAGCACCTCGTCCCTCCAGCCCACCGGCCGGAACCGCGGTTCACCGGCAGGCCGCCCGGCGCGTATGGAGGCGCTGGGCCGGTCTCGGCTGGAGCAACGCCGCGACCACGGGCGGCGAATGGGTGTACCGGGTCGCCGCCTCGACTTTGGGCCCGGGGCTGTTCACCGCCGTCGTCTTCGGCCGCATGGTCCACGACCTCCTCCACGGAGCGCTCAACGACTCGTCGTCCACGATGGCGCTGGCCCGCTTCTCCCGTGCGCCGGACCGCAACCCCGGCACCGCCCTCGCCTCCGCGCTGGAGAGCCTCTCCGCAGCCGCCGTTCCCGTGGCCGTCTTCGTCGCCGTCATGTCGCCGTGGATCGCGGCGCTCCTCTTCGGTCGGGGCGAGCTGGCCCGAGATGGGATGCTTGGCCCGGTGTCCGCCAGCATGGCCCTGTTCATGGCCGGCGTGGTGGTCCAGGGCCGGAACCAGCTGGCGTTCCAGGCGGCTTTCGCCACAGGTCGTTCCGCCTTGGTCAACCGCGTGCAGGTGGTCGGCCACGTCTTTCGGGCCCTGGCGCTGGTCCCGGCGACATGGCTGTGGTCGTTCGCGGGACTCGTAGCCGCTCAGGTGGCGATGAACGCCGTCGTCGCTGGAGCGTTCTGGCTCTCCGCTCCCCCCGAACTGGCCCCCGGCCGCCGCGTCGCCGCCGCCTTCCATGGAGTTGGCCGCATCGCCGCCGCCACCACGGGCCCGGCGATCCTCCTCCTGCTCGTCGTCGCGGCCCTCCCCGAGCCCGGCCAAGCCAGCGAACTCCTTCGCCTCGGAGTCGTGTCCGCCGCCGGTCTCTCGTGGTGCGTCCTGGTCCTCGCCGCCGGAAGGCTGTGTCGCGTTCCCCTCTACGACCGGCTGGCCAGGCTTCTCCAGAACCGTCTGGCAGGGCGCCGCAGTTAACGGAGCTCCGTTGCGCCCAGCCGGCCCCGCAACACTGCAACCCAGTTGCCACTAGATTTCTGCGACCGCCGCCTGCCCGAAGCATCCCCGATCCGCCGGACCAGGAGCAGATGCCCAACGAAAGCCGGAAAGTCCTCGTCACCGGCGGCGCCGGCTTCATCGGGAGCCATGTCGCCGACGCCCACCTTGGCCGGGGCGACAGGGTCTGGATCGTGGACGACCTGTCGTCGGGACGGATGGAGAACGTGCCGCCCCAGGCGGCGTTCCTCCAAGCCGACATCGGCAGCGAAGAGGCGTCCCGCCTGATCCTCCGGGAGCGCTTCGACCTCATCAACCACCACGCCGCCCAGATCGACGTGCGCATCTCCGTGGCCGACCCGGCGCGGGACGCATCGATCAACGTCCTCGGGCTCATCAACGTTCTGGAAGCAGCCCGCCGAGCCGGAACCAAGCGCTTCGTCTTCGCCTCCAGCGGCGGCGTGGTGTACGGGGAGCCGGAGACCTTTCCCACTTCCGAGAGTGCCCCCAAGGGCGCCATCTCCCCCTACGGCGTGACCAAGCTGGCCGGGGAGCACTACCTCGACTACTACCGGGCGGTCTACGGGCTGGAGTACGCGGCCCTGCGCTACGGGAACGTCTACGGACCCCGCCAAGACCCCCACGGAGAGGCCGGCGTGGTGGCGATCTTCTTGGAGCGGCTCCTGACCGGCAAAGACCTGACGATCTACGGAGACGGCGAGCAGACGCGGGACTACGTCTTCGTCGGGGACGTGGCCCAAGCCAACTTGATCGTGTCGGAGACCGCCCTTTCCGACGCGCCCGGCATCAACGCCCGGGCTTTCAACGTAGGAATGGAGGTGGCTACCAGCGTGAACACCGTGGCCGAGCTGCTGGAGCGAGCCAGCGGCGCTCCTCGCCGCCGTCGCCACCGGGACGCCCGTCCTGGCGAGATCGTCCGTTCGGTCCTGGCCACGGCCAAGCTCCGGGCTCTTGGCTGGACGCCCGCCGTAGGCTTGGCGGAAGGCTTCCGCCGTACGTTCGAGCACGTCGCTGCGGCGCCGACGACGGCATGACCCTTACCCCGGCGTTCGCCTCCGCCTTCGCCGCCGGCACGGGTCTCGTCGCCCCTCAGAACGCGCGCCAGGGGATGCTGGACATGGTGGCGGACGCCAGCGGGCCCACTCTGGTGGTGCTCGGCGTGCTCGGGCTCTTCTCCGTAGCCTCCCTGTGGGTGATCCTGGCCAAGGTTCGCCACTACCGCAACGTCCGCCGTCACGGCGACAGCTTCCTCGACCAGATGGAGCAAGCCGCCAGTCTGGACGGCGCCCGCGAAGCCCTGACGGCCCTTCCCGAGTCCCCCTACACCCGCCTCTTCCGCAGCGGCCTCGCCTTCGTGGACGAACTCCGCCCCGGGGCGCTGAAGAACGCCAGGCAAGGCACGGTGGAGACGCCCGGTCTCTCCCTCACGCAGCTGGAGGCCCTGCGGATGGTGCTGGAAAAGGTGGAGGCCGAGGAGGCCGACGAGCTCTCCCACGGCCTCACCTGGCTGGCGGTGATCGGCTCCGTCTCGCCCCTTCTCGGGCTGATGGGCACCGTGATCGGCATCATGAACACCTTCCTGGGCATCCAGCAGGCCGGATCGGCCAACATTCAGGCCGTGGCGCCCGGCGTCGCCGAAGCGCTGATCACCACGGTAGCGGGACTGACCGTAGCGATCCCGTCCGTGATCGCGTACAACCACTTCGCCTCCCGCCTCAACTTGGTCCTCGGCGAGCTGCAAGGCTTCGCCAGCGAGTTCATCGGGACCCTTGCGAAGGAACGACTGGTATGACTCCCCGTAGGGCGAACGGCGGACGGGCGTGAGCCGCCGCCACCGACGAGGCCGTTCGTTACTGGCGGCTCGAGCGGAGATCAACGTGACCAGCCTCGTGGACGTGGCGTTCACCCTCTTGGTGATCTTCATCATCACGGCGCCGGTCCTGCAGGGAGGCGTGGACGTGGACCTGCCCGAAGGAGACGTGGGCGTCGTGCCCGCGAGCGACGAGATGCTCATCGTGGCGATCGACCGGGACGGGACGGTGTACCTCAACGAGACGCCGGTTTCTCCCGACAGCATGGAGGCCGCCCTCGGCCAGCTGATCCGGTCGATGTCCGTGCAGATGGTGTACGTGAAGGGCGACTCGGCAGCCCAGTACGGGCGGGTCTTCGACGTCATCAGCCGCGCCGCCGTTCAGGAGGGCGTCGGCGTCAGCTTGATCGGACGGGAGATCATTCCGTGACTCTGGATCGGACCTCGCTCGTCGCCTCCGTCCTGATCCACGTCGCCACGCTCGTCGTGCTGTTGGTGGCGCCGATCTCTCGGGACGATGTGCTCTACGAGGTCGTCAACATCCAGATCTACTCCCCGCCGCCCGCGCCCGCCCCGCCCGAGGAGGAGACGGCGCCTCCCGAGCCGGAAGACGAGCTGATCGTGGAGACCCCGGAGCCGGAACCCCCTGCGGAAGAGCCCGAACCCGAGCCCGAGGCGGCGCCCGCCGAACCGGAACCGGAGCCGGAACCCCCGCCCGAGGAAGCCGCTCCCGAGGATCCGCCGGTTCAGGAAACGCCGGTCGACGAGCCGCCCGCCGATCCCCCTCCGCCGACGACGGAGCCCCCGCCCGAGGAAGCCGAGGCGGCCGCGGAAACCGAGAGTAGGGAAGACGCCGAAGAAGGCGGCCTGGATATCGACGTCCGACAGGAAGCGTTCAGCCGCGACTATCCCGACTACTACGGCAACATCGTGGTGCAGATGCGACGGTGCTTCCGCCCCCCGAGCCAGACCCGCGAGGCCACGGTGAGCTTCGTGGTCCGGCGGGACGGCACGACCGGCGAGATCGACGTGGCCCGCTCCTCGAGCAGCTTCGTCTTCGACCTGGCAGCGCAGGAGGCGGCCGAGTGCGCGGGAAAGAGCGGGCGCCTGGGTCCTCTCCCCGACGACTATCCGCTGGAAGTGCTCCCGATCCTGTTCAGCTTCAGCCCCAAGAGAAGGTGAGGCGTCCATGAGCGTCCGAACACGCGCGACCGCCCCGAGGACCCCGGTGGTTCCCCTGCTGGCGGCGCTTCTCCTGCCGGTCTCGGCGACTTGGCTCCCGACCGGTCCCTTGTCCGCTCAGGAAGCTGAACAGGTCATCCCGGGAGTGGCGCTGGGACTGGTCTACGAGACGACCTACGTCCCGCCGATCGCCGTGCTGCCCTTTCGCAGCGGCGGGGGCGACGAAAGCCAAGCAGAGGCCGTGCGGCAGATCGTGGCCAGGGACCTGCGCTTCAGCGACCGCTTCACGGTGATCGACTCCCTGCCGGCCCTTCCCGGGGAAGGCATCGACTACGGTCTGTGGGACGGGCTGGGCGCCGACTGGGCGTTGACCGGCGTGCTCGAACGGACGGGGACAGGCGAGGTCGTCCTGGAGATCGAGCTTCACGACATCGTCTTCGCCAGCCTGCGGGAGCGTCGCCGCTTCCCGTTGCCCGGTTCCGGCGACCCGGACTTCCGCTTGGCAGTCCATCAGGCGTCGGACGCCGTCGTGACGTGGGTCACCGGAGACAACGGGATGGCCGCGAGCCGGATCGTCTTTGCGATGCGCCCGTGGGGCGACCCGGAGGGCAGGAGCAAGGAGCTGTACGCCGTCGACTCCGACGGTGAAAACCTGCAACGGGTGACGTGGGACGAGAGCATCGTCGTGTCGCCCACGTGGTCGCCTCAAGGAGACCGGGTCGCCTACACGTCGTACAAGTCCGGCATCCCCGTCATCTACGAACGGGAACTGGCCAGCGGTCAGGAGCATCCGCTCGACACGGGACAGGACGGCCAGCAGATCACCCCCACCTACCACCCCAACGGCAGCACGATCACCTTCGCCCTCCTGGCCGGCCGCCGCAGCGACCTCCACAGCTACGACGCCCGCCAGCGCTGCTGCCTCTCCAGACGGCTCGGCGAAGGCTTCCACAAGAACTTGCAGCCCACCTACTCCCAGGACGGCCGCCGGATCGCGTTCACGTCCAACCGGCTGGGCACGCCGACGCCCCAGATATACGTCATGCCCGCCGACGGAGGGGACGCCGTCCTGATCTCCCCCTACCGATACGGCGAGCGCAGCTACTTCACCGACCCGGACTGGTCTCCCCTCTCGAGCAAGATCGCCTTCGCGGGCCGAGTGGACACGGGACGCACCCGCGTCGGGGGGATCATGCGCTACCAGATCCTGGTCGCCGACTTGGAGGCGGGGACCAACCGCCTGGTTCAGCTGACCCGGGAAGGAAACAACGAAGACCCGAGTTGGGCGCCCAACGGCCGCCACATCGTATTCACCGGAGAACGAAGCAGCGGTCACGGCGTCTTCGTCGTTGACACCGGGACCGGACGAACCCGCACGCTGGTGGCCGGCGTTCGGGCCGAGGACGTGGACTGGTCTCCCTTGTTGGGACGGGAATAAAGTCTTGCAACGGTCTAGCCCATAGCTTATATACAGTGTGTCGTGTTGCGCCTCGCACCCTCACCGACTGGAGAAGGGATGTACAAGACTCGCCTGCTCGTCGCCACGTTCGTCGTAGCGCTGGTTGCCGCATGCGGCAGCGAACCCGCCCCCCCGCCTGCGCCGACAGGACCAACGCCCGAGGAGCTCGAAAGACGTAGGCAGGACTCGATCGCTCGGGTCCAGGCGGCAGAAGAGGCCCGCATGAGGGCCGAGCAGGAGCAGATGGAAAGGGAAGCCGCCCGGCGCGCGGAATCCCTTCGCCGAACCCTTCGCGAGGTCGTCTACTTCGACTACGACCAGTCGAACATCCGGTCGGACACCCAGGAGAAGCTCCGGGCCAAGGCGGACGTCCTGCGGGGCAACCCCGGGGTCTCTTTGCGCATGGAGGGCCACGCCGACGAGCGAGGAACCTCCGAGTACAACATCGCCTTGGGAAACGAGCGCGCCGAAGCAGTGATCCAGACCCTGACCGGCTTCGGCTTGGACGCGAACCGCTTCTCCTCCGTGTCCTACGGGGAAGAGCGTCCGATGGCGCAGGGCTCCAACGAGTCCGCGTGGAGCCGCAACCGACGTGTGGAGTTCGTCATCACGGCCGGCGGAGACGAACTGCGGTAGAGAACCACCGTGTGCACCACCGCGCCGGAGCCTTGCTCCGCCGGCTGGACGAAGGGAGGGGGCAGTGTCGCAGGGTGTAGACGATCTTCGAAGAATGGTCGGCATCGGCTTGCTGACGGTAGTGTCCGCCGCGTGCGCTACTTCGCAGGAAGTGGCGGAGGTCCGCAACGAGGTGCGCGTCATGTCGGCCCGCCAGGACTCGGCGTTTCGGGCGTTGATGCGGGCCGTCGCCTATGGAAACGAAGCCGCGCTGGACTCGGTGCGTGCCTTGGCCGGGGAGCTCTTCGACTTCCGAGGTGAGGTGAACCAGCGCCTCCAGTCGATTCAGGAGCAGCAGCTTCGGGTGGGCGAGCTGGTGGGTCAGAGCCAGCGCAGCCTGCAGGACTTGCAGAGCGACGTGAACGCCCAGCAGCTGGCGTTGGAACGGCAGCAAGAGGCCGCCCGAGCCGCCGCGGAGGCGGACTCGGCGGCAGAGGGGTCCGAACCCGCCGGCGCCGACGACCCGCCCGCCGAGGATCCGAACCCGGCCGACGCCGAAATCAACGACCCGGCCGAGGACCTGTACCGAGCCGCGTCCAACACCTTGGACCGAGGAAACTTCGGCACCGCCCGGCGAGGGTTCCAGCAGTTCGTCGTCGAGCACCCCAACCACGAGCTGACGCCCTTGGCGTACCTGCATCTGGGGGAGCTGGCCAGCAACGAAGACCTGCTCGACGAAGCCCTCGACCACTACCTGAGGATCCTCGAGCTCTTCCCCGCGTCCGAGGCGGTTCCCGACGCCCTGTACAGGGCCGGCGTGCTGTACATCGAGTTGGAGGACTGCGAGCAGGCCACCCAGTACCTGAGCCGCGTCGTAAACTCCTACGGGGAGCACATGCTGGCCTCCCGGGCCCAGGATCGGTTGCTGGAGTGTCCCTGACTTCCTGGGCCTGGGCCCACTGACGCCACCGGCGAACGCCGGCCTCGGCTTCCTGCGGACTCGATCATGCGGTGCCCTAGTTGCCAGTCGATGTCGAACCGGGTGGTGGACTCCCGTGCGGCTCGGGATCGCCGGGCAATCCGCCGGCGAAGGGAGTGCCTGGAGTGCGGGTGCCGCTTTACCACATACGAATCGCTTGAGGAGCGTCCGCTTCAGGTTCTCAAGCGCGACGGCAGCGCCGAGGAGTTTCGACGGGAGAAGGTGCGCGCGGGGATCGCCATCGCCTGCGCCAAGCGCCCTGTGTCCTCGGCCCAGGTGGAGGCTTTGGTGGACCGGGTCGAGGACGCCGTCTCGGAGTCGGTTGGGGTGGAGGTTCCCTCGTCGGAGATCGGCAAGCTGGTCATGCAGGAGCTGAAGCCGCTGGACCGTGTCGCCTACATCCGTTACGCCTCGGTGTATCGGCAGTTCCAGGACATTGACGAGTTTCAGGAGATGGTGGACGAACTCAACCTTCGGGAGCGGCACGACCTCCGCGCCCGCTTTCAGGGCGAACTTTCCCTCCCCGGCGGCGGCGGTTCGGTTGAGGAAGGAGACCGATGAGCCCGCTCAAGGAGGTGCTGGAGCACGGCCTGCTCGGACGCAAGGGCCGGAACCCCCGGGCGGAAATGCCCTTCCTGGAGCACTTGGAGGAGCTGCGTTGGCGGCTGCTGTGGAGCCTGCTCGCGGTGATCGCGTGCACCTTCGTCGGACTGGCGCTCGTCCAGTACTTCGAGGTCGTGACCTTGCTGATCGCCCCGTACCGAGAGGTCTTCGGAGAGGACGCCGCACTCATCTACCTGGGGCCCGCGGATTCGTTCTTCATCATCCTGCAGATGTCGTTGGCGATCGGCCTCGTCCTGGCGTCGCCGATCGTCATCTACCACGTGTGGTCGTTCCTCTCGCCCGCGCTCGAGAAGCAGGAAAAGCGCGCGATCGTTCCGGCGCTCTACTTGGGGCTGGTGCTCTTCGTGGCGGGCGTGGCGATGGCCTACTTCATCGCGATCGACATCTCGCTGCGGTTCCTCAGCAACCTCCTGGCCGACGTCCTGCAGCCCACGTACACGGCAACCCACTACTTCGGCTTCGTCGTCAGAGTTCTGCTGGGGTTCGGAGTGGTCTTCGAGCTGCCTGTGGTGGTGATGATCCTCAGTGCCTTGGGACTGGTCACTCCCGCCTTCCTCAGGTCGAAGCGGCGGTGGGCGATGGTCGTGATCACGGTGGTCGCCGCCATGCTGTCTCCAGGCGACATCATATGGCTGACCGCCCTGATGATGTTCCCCATGTTCCTGCTCTACGAGTTCAGCATCCTTCTCTCGGAGTTGATGTGGCGGAAGCGAGACGCGCGAAGCGGGCACGCCGGCCCGGCGGAAGAAGACCCCGAGCCGCCGGCCCCGCCCGAGAACGCGGTGGCCGAGACGATCGACGCGGAAGCCGAAGCGAGCCCCTACGGCCACGGGGACCCGGCCCGGGAGCAGGACTCGGGTGACCCCCCCGACGAGTAGGCGGCCCGGCAACGGCGTTCGGAAGTCCGCGGTCCTGGCGCTGTCGGTCGCCGCCGGTGTCGCCGCTTCCGCCCTGCCCGGCCTCTCCGGGGCCGCGCCTCTCGCGGCCGTGCAGCAAGAAGAGGTGAGCGACTCGCTGCAAGACGCCCTGCGGCTGCGCCTGGAGCGCCTCGACCGCCGCCTCGGCGACTCGACTGGGCTCATGCCCCCCGACTCGACCGACGCGGCCTCGCAGCTGTCGGGCGCGACCACCGACTCCACCTTGCAGGCGCTGCTGTCGCTCCCCGGCTACGACCTGGTCCAGTACCGAGGTCAGTCGGCCCAGTTCGAGACCGAATCCCGGGTTCTCACGCTCATGGGCGCCGACGGAACGCAGGCGTTGCTGAACCGCGAAGGGATGGAGCTGGCGGCCGACTCGGCGCTCGTGTTCGACGAGAGGACGGGCCGACTGGTGACGATCGGCCAGGAGGCGACCTACCGCCCTGACCAGGGCGATGAAGTGGTGACCCGGCGGTTGATCTTCGACGTCGGCGAGAACCGAGGGACGGCCACCGACGTCCGCACCCGCATGAACGCCGGGATGGGGGAGTGGATCGTCCGGGGCGACTTCCCCTCCGTGAGCCGGGACGTCTCCTTCGGCCACGATATCACCTTCACCAGCTGCGAGGAGGAGGAGCCGCACTACCACTTTCTGGCCAAGGAGCTCAAGGTGAGCCCCGGCGGCACGCTGGTGGCCAGGGGCGTCTGGCTCTACTTCGCCGACGTGCGCGTCTTCCCGCTCCCCTTCTTGGCCCAGAGCACGGAACGGGGCCGGCGGCGAGGGCTCCTGCCGATCACCTTCTCGGTCAACGACATCGTCCGCACGTCCAGCAACTACTCCCGCCGCATCTCGAACCTGGGCTACTACTTCCCGCTCGGCGACTACGCCGACGCCCAGATGGCCTTCGACTGGTGGAGCAGCAACTACATGGGGCTCAACGGCCGCGTTCGCTACAACTGGTCTCGCCAGTTCCTGGAGGGCAACGCCAACTTCCGCCAGTTCTGGCGCACCGGCGGGGGGACCGAGCTGGCGTTCGACACCAACCACGAGTGGAGGATGTCGGAGCGCTCCCGGCTCAGCGTCTCCGCCCGCTACGCCTCCAGCGCCGACTTCGTGCGCCGCAACTCCTTCGACCCGCGCGAGGTTACCCAGTCGATCGACTCGGAAGGGGGCTTCAGCCGTCGCTTCGACTGGGGGCAGGTCTCGGTGAGCGCCAACCGCCGGCAGTTCCTCTCCGACGACCGGGTCGAAACGACCCTCCCGACGGCCAACCTGTCGTTGTCCACGATCACCCTCTTTGCCGCGCCCCCGAACCGCTCCCGCTTCTACAACAACATGACGTGGTCCGCATCGGGCAACTTCGCCCGCTCGGTCCGCGATCAGCCCGCCCAACCGGCCGACGAGCCCTTCAGCTTCGGGCAAGCCGACAAGCAGACGCTTCGGGGCGGCTTCAACACCTCGCTGTCGGCAGGGGCCTTGTCGATCTCCCAGAGCATGAGCTGGAACCGCAACACCACCCGCGACCTGCCGGTGGACTTCTTCAACCCCGTGGAACCTCCGACGACAGCGGGGATCGGGAGCGTCGCCGACCTTCAGCGCTCCGTCTTCTTCCAGCAGGCCGCCTCCGGGCCGAGCGACTTCAACGCCCAGGAACTCATGTGGTCTACCGGGATCGACTGGCAACAGACGCTGGTGGGCTCCACGACCCTCACGCCCCGGGTGTCGTTCTCCGGCCGCTCGATCCGCTCCGACACCGCTTCGGCGGGCGGCGGCGGCTTCGTTTCAGCGCCCACGCGCTTCAGCCTCGGCGCCCAGCTTCAGTCCGACATCTTCGGCTTCTACCGGGGCGGCACGCTCCGCCACAAGGTGTCGCCGACGTTCGAGTACAGCTACTCCCCCGCCACCAACCCCACGCCGCTCCAGCAGGCCACCTTCGGCGGCCGCGCGATCAACCCGAGGAACGAGATTCGGATCGGCATCAGCCAAACCTTCGAGGCCAAGAAGGCGGACGAGGACGCCGACTCCGCCAGCGCGGAAACCGCCGCCGTCGATGGTCCCCGTCGGCTTCAGACCGCCGAGAAGGTGATGCTCCTGGCCCTGCGGACCAGCGCGGTTACCTACGACTTCGAGGAGGCGGGCCGGGCGGGCCACTTCACCCGGGGGTTCGCCGACAACCTGACCCTTTCCCACCAAGTCAGCTCGGACTACTTGCGGGGCCTCTCGCTCTCGCTGGACCACGGCCTCTTCGACGATTCGGGCGTGACCGCCGACGCCGGCAGCCGGCGCTTCGCTCCGTTCTTCTCCAGCGTGAACATGTCGTTCTCGATGAACAACCAGTCCGCGCTCTTTCGCTGGATCCGAAGGATGGGCAGCGGCGCGGACGAGCCGGAGCCCGAGCCCGAACCCGAGGAAGACGAGGAGTTGGACCCGGCGGATCCGTCGGGCTTCGAGACGGCGGACCTGGGCGACGCAACCGTGGTGCCGCGAGCCGGCGACGACCAGGACCGGAGCGCGCCACGGCCCCAGCAGGGGGAGACCGGGAAGTGGGACGCGTCGGTCTCCTACTCGCTGGCTCGCCTGCGGGGCTCGGACGTGCCCCCCGAGCAGATGCTGCAAGGGTCCCTGCGGTTCCAGCCTACGGAGAAGTGGTCGGTGGACTGGAGGACGTCGTACAACGTGGCGGCAGGCGGCTTCAACGACCACGTGATCCGTCTGACTCGAGACCTGCACCGATGGGAAGCCGACTTCGCCTTCCGCCAGACGGCCACGGGCAACTGGAGCTTCATGTTCGAAGTGGCGCTGTCCGACAACCGCGACCTGCACTTCGACTACGAGCAACGGAGTGGCGGCGAGTTCCGCTGACTTGGGACCGCCGCCGATCTTGGACGGCCCACCGGGGGCCGTCGCCTTCCACGTCGATCCTCAACTTTGGTACGATGCTTGCACTTAACTCGTTGCCGAGCGGCTCGCAGGGAGCCGCTTCCCCAAGAGGAGGTGGCAACGATGGGACGGTGGAAGACGGGTGCGGTGGCGGTGGCGGTGCTGGTCGCCGCGTGCGAGGAGGATTTTCTTTTGGTGACCGGCGTGCCCGCCCCGCCGGAGGACCTGCAGGGATCGTACTATGCCTACGGCGTGGACTTGTCGTGGCGGCTGGGCACAGGCTGGGACGGCGAGGCGTTCCGCGTCTACGGAAAGGAGAGGCGGGACCAGGCGTTCTTCCCGATCGCCGAGACGACGAGCTGCATCGACGGTTGGTGCAGCTACCGGGACACCAACGTGTCGTCCGGCGTCGTCTACGAGTACTACGTGGCGGCGGTGGACCCGGACTCGGGAGCGGAGGCCGAAAGCGCATACTCGGTGGAGGTGCACGTTCCTCGTCCGACACCGCCCCCGGCCCCGGAGGGCGCCCAGGCGGTCGCGCTGGACCAAGCCGTGTATCTGCATTGGGACGACGAGCCGTCCTCGCAAGAGGACTTCGCGGTCTACCGCGTGTACGTTCGGAACGACGGCGAGAACGTCCTGCTTGGCGAAACCGATTCGCCGGGCTTCGTGGATTTCCTGGCGAAGAACGGCGTCACGTACACGTACTTCGTCACGTCGCTGGACGACCAGGGACACGAAAGCGACTACGGAGAAGCGGCATCTGCCACCCCCAGGCCGGACTACGGCGGGGAGGTGGTGTACGCATATCAGGACAGCGCCGAAGTCTCCGGGTTCCGCTTTCAGGAGACGGAGCTGGCCCAAGCGGTGGTCCCCGGCGCCGATCCGACCCGCCACTTCCGGCTGGAGGCGGACTCGGTGGCGCTTTGGCTGGTCCCCGGATCGGGGGTCGAGGTTCACGCCGAGAGCCGGTGGACGACGGCTCTCAAGTGCGGTCCGGGGTCGGATCCAGACTGCGTCTCGTGGGAGGTGGCGCCCAGGTCCGGGTACGCACCGGCACCGATCGAGGCGGGGCCGTCGCTGGCCTACGTCTTCCGCGTGCTCGGCGAGGACGGGAAGGTGCGGTACGGCGCGGTGCGGATCGCCTTGACCGGCCTGGACCAGGCGGACCGCGAGCTCGTCGTGCTGGACTGGGCGTACCAGACCCAACCCGGCAACCGCTACCTGGACAGCGCTTCAAGCTTCCGGTGAGCCGGCGCGGTCGCCGGCCCGACGCCGCGCAACGAGGGGTTCTCGGCCCCCGGTGACCCCCGTCGTGGGGGCGGTCCCCAACTTCAGCGAGGGCCGAGACCCTCGGTTCCCGGACGCCGTCGCGGACGCCTTCGCCGAGGCCGGTTGCGAGGTGTTCCACGTCACGTCCGACCCGGACCACCACCGATCCGTAATCACCGTCGCCGGGCCGCCGGAGGCGGTGGAAGACGGAGCGGTCGCAGCCTCCATCGTTGCCATGAGGGAGATCGACATGCGGCACCACGAGGGCGTCCACCCCAGAGTGGGGGCCTTGGACGTGCTTCCCTTCGTGCCCTTCTACGGCATCTCGATGGAGGAGGTGGCGCGTCTGGCCCGTCGCGCGGGGCACCGGATCGCGGCGCTGGGGATCCCCGTGTACTTCTACGGCCAAGCCTCGGACCCGCCCGGACGGCCACTGGCGTCGATCCGTCGCGGAGGGTTCGAGGCGCTGGCGCTGGCCGCCGACGCCGAGGACGACGGCCGCCCGGGTTCCGCCAACCGGGCGGCGGCAGACCTGCCCGGCCAAGACGCCGACGGAGCACCTGTGCACCGCTTCGCCCATCCGTCCGCCGGCGCCGTCTGCGTCGGCGCGCGCCAAGTCCTCCTGGCGTGGAACGTAGACGTGGAGGGCGTCTCCCAAGAGGACACCCGCGAGATCGCCGCCAGCGTCCGCGAGTCGGGGGGCGGCTTCCCGGGCGTGCGCGCCCTTGGAGTGCGCCTGCCGAGGCAAGGACGGCTTCAAGTCTCCATGAACTTGGAAGACCCGTCGGCGACCGATCCGCTGTCGGTCTTTCGCGCGGTCGAGCGCGGGGTGCGGCAACGGGGCGGCCGGGTCGCCGGCGTCGAAGTGATCGGGATGATCCCCGATCCCCTGTCGGATCCCGCCGTCGCCCCGGCGACCGCCGTTCGAGGGTGGTCGGAGGACCGGCTGCTGGGCCGCCGGCTGCAGGCCTACTTGGCGGCAAGGAGCTCGGCGGGGCGCAACGCGGCCCGAGCAGGTATTACCTTTGGGGCATGACCAATCCCACATCGGCGTTGGTACAGGCGCCGCTGGACTTGTCCCGGATACAGGCCCCCGTTCGCGCGCGTCTGGACTTGGTGGCCGAGGAAATCCGCCGCGTCGCGGTGCCGGACTTCTCGATGATCGAGGAGGTGAACGCGTACCTCCTAGCGGTCCCCGGCAAGTTCTTCCGACCCACGCTGCTCCTCCTCTCCAGCGAAGTCGGCGCCGACCCGCCGGAAGACGCCGTCACGCTGGCGGCCGCAGTGGAGCTCGTCCACATCGCGACCCTGGTGCACGACGATGCCGTGGACCACTCCCCGTTGCGCCGGGGGATGCCCACTGTCAACGCCCTGTGGACGCATCAGATCGCCATCATCATGGGCGACTACCTGTACAGCCGGTCGGTCGCGGAGCTGGCGCGCCTCGGGAAGCTGGAAGCCGTGCGGGTCCTCGCCGCCGCCGCCAACGAGATGAGCGTCGGCGAGATGCGGCAGCTCCTGTCCTACGACGACGTGAGCTTCACGGAGGGCGAGTACTTCCGTCTCATCGCCGCCAAGACCGCGTCCCTCATGTCGGCGGCGTGCGAGATGGGCGCCCTGGCCGGCAACAAGGCGTACCGGGCACCCCTTAGGCGCTTCGGCAGAGCGCTGGGGATGGCGTTCCAGATCGCCGACGACATGCTGGACTACACGGGCAACGCGGACGTCACGGGGAAGCCGGCGGGGCTGGACCTGCGGGGGAGAAAGGTCACGCTCCCGTTGGTGGGCGCCCTCCGGGAGATGTCCCCGGCAGAAGTGGAGCAAGTGCGCCATGTCTTCACGATGGTGGAGCCGGGGGACGCGGAAGTGCGCGACACGATCGAACTCGTCCGGCGAAACGGCGGCCTGGACTACGCCCAGCGGAAGGCGGTGGAGTACGCCGACTCTGCCGAGGCCGCTCTCGCGGGCCTCGCTCCGTGCCCAGCGTTGGACGGCTTGCGGCACTCCGTCGTCTACGCCGTGAACCGTTCGCGGTAGAGGTCGGCCGAGCCCGTGCTGCCCAACCGGAAGCGGAGCGTCACCCGGGGGTTCTGGACCCTGGGCCTGGGCTTCGTCCTCGGGGGCCTGCTTACCGCGCTGGCCAACCTCATGCCTGCCAGCACCGCCCGGGACTTCCTTACGGCCTCGGTGACGGCCAGCTTCGGTCCGTTCCTGATAGACGTGGTTTCTTTCGGCATCACGATCGGCCCCGTTTTCTTCGCGCTGAACGTGCTGACGCTGGTCGGCGTCGCCGTCGTGGCGTTCGTCGTCCGTTCCTGGATGTAGCCACGCCGCCGGGTGCGGGTTACCTTCCTTCCCCGGTTGCCGGGCAACGGCGACCAGCTTTTCGCAAGCGCATCGACTACAGGATAAAGGAGGCGAGAATGCCCTTTGGTCTTGGCATGGGGGAGATGATCCTGATCTTCCTGGTCGTCTTGCTCGTCTTCGGGGCAAAGCGGCTGCCCGAGCTCGGAACGTCTCTGGGCAAGGGCATCAGGGAGTTCAAGTCCTCGGTTCGAGAGATCGAAACCGAGATCAAGACGCCGCCTTCGATCGAGGAAAAATCCTCGACGTCCAAGAGCGCCGACCGCAACGACGACGGTACGCCCCGGCGACTGACGACCAGCTGACCGACCCGACTTTCCCGACCGACCCGACTTCGCGCTAGGCGGCTCGGCTCCAGTCGGCGCGAACGGCTACAGGCACTAGGGTCTTCAGAAGATCGGCGGCAACCCGGTTTGCTGGGTCTCGTCCGGCGGTGCCAGCACCTCTTCGCGCCGGTCCACGATCCGCGCCGACTCCCGCAGGCCGTCGATCCACTGGGCGAGGCGCTGGTTTCGTACCGCGGCCACGAGCTGGGAGCGCTGCGCGTCGACCTGGCCGACCCAGGCCAAGCTGTCGGCAGCCTCCCACCCGGTCTTCTCGACGACGAAGGCGTTCTGGTTCGCTTCGACCGCGTTCGATACCTCCCCCACCTCCAACCCGAACGCGACGCCCACCGCGACCGTGCGGAACCCTAGCCCCGGCACGAACTCGCTGCGGACGAACGGGCCGGCCTCCTGCACCTCCAGTCCCATCTCCCGGGCCACCTCGTCCAGCGGACGCCCGCCGCGCACCTCGTCGGACAGCTCCTGGGCCTCCTCCAAGGCGGCGGCCACCTTCTTCTGCACGCCCAGCGTCTGGCGGATCGCCGTCTCGGCCTCCACTTCCGTCAGGTAGCCGCCGAGGTCCACAGAGACCAGCTCCAGGGCGTAGAACGCTCCTCTGTTCTCGAATACCGGGCTCACGTCGCCCGGTGCCGTCTCGGGGTCGAAGATCCACTCGCCGCCTTCGGGCACTTGGCCGGCGCCGGGAATCAAGGGAAAGCTCTCCGTCATCTCCAGCGTGTCGGCCTCGAACCCCAGCGCCGCCGCCGCCTCGGCCAACGGCATCGATTCCCCCAGCTCCTCCAGCGTGTCGGCCATCTCCAGCAGGTCGAACTCGGACTCGTCCGTGCGCTCGAACGGCAGGAGGATGTGGCGTGCCTGGGCCGAATCTTGTCCCCAACGCTGGGAAACCTCGATCAAGTGCATGCCGAACTGCGTCCGCACCGGCTCCGTCACTTGGTCGAGGCGGGCCGCGAAGACCGCCGAGTCGAACGCCTGCACCATCGATCCCTTGGCGAAGACGCCCAGATCGCCTCCCGCCGGGGCCGTTCCCTCGTCCGAGGACTCCTCGCGGGCCAGCTCGGCAAACTCCTCGCCGCCCAAGATCGCCTCCCGCAGGTCGGCGACCCTCTGCTCCACCGCCGCCGTGTCGGCCGGCGTCGGCACCTTGGGAAGGGCGACGGAGATCACCGACGCCGTCGTGGGAACGGCGTAGTCCTCGCGGTTGTCGGAGTAGTGCCGGGACACCTCGTCGGCCGTGGTCTCGATCTGGTCGTCGCTCACCCGTATCAGTGGGTCGAACCCCACGTAACGAACGCTGGCCCTCTCGTTCTCGTTCCGGTAGTCGCCCCACAGCTCGGCGTCGGAAACGTGGACGCCCGACGAGATCTGGCGCGCGAGCTTCCCCCGGGGGATTACGTCGCGGTAGTACGCCTCCAGCCCCATGAGCTGCTCGGGAGTGGCCCCGGCCACGAACTGCTGGTACTTGGCGATGTCGAACTGGCCGTCGGTCTGAAAAGCGGGGCTCGACGCGAAGTCGGGGGGCGGGTTGAAGCGGGCCGCGTTGACCACTTCCTCGTCGGTGACCACGATCCCGCGCCGACGCAGTTCCTGCTGCACGAGAATGGCGTTGACCACCTCGTCCCACGCTTGGTCCTCGATCTCCGTGTTCTGAACGGTGGTGACCGGTTCTTCCTGGCTGCTCTGGACCTGGTCGTAGATGTAGCGGTAGGACGCCATGTAGGCGTCGTACGTCACGGGCGTGCCGTTGACCTGGCCGAGCTCGCCGTACACGCCCATGGAGCCTGCCGTCTGCCCCGTGATGTCCATCCCCCACTCGAAGAACAACAGCCCCCCAAAGGCGAGAGCCGCCAGGATCATGATCCACTTCGTGTTGTTCCGCATCTGCCGCATCATTGGGCTTGCCTCCTTTGGTTGCGGAGAAAGCTAACCGTCGCCGCGACCTTAGTTCAACCAAAGGAAAGCCGTCGGGCCACGAACCCGGTTCGGCCACGGCCCGCTCCAGCCGTGGGACCTTCCAGTCGGCGCTGCGCGTCTTGTTGACGCCGTTTTCCGTCGCGGAGTAGCTTGGTCCAACCGTCGCGCGTCGGCCGCGTCCACGTCTCTTCCGAAGGCAGAACCGCTCCGTGCCCCCACCTCCCGAAGCCGCACCCCGGCAACCCTTGGCGGTGGCCGTCGTGCACGGACCGAACCTGAACCTGCTCGGCGTCCGCGAGCCCCACGTCTACGGGACGAAAACCCTGGCCGACGTGAACCGGGCGATCGAAGGGGAAGCGGCGGCGATCGGCGTCGGCGTGGAGTGCTTCCAGTCCAACTCCGAGGGCTCGATACTGGACTACTTGGCCGACGCCAGGGATCGGGTGGATGGAGTGCTCATAAACCCCGCAGGACTGGGCCATACCTCGGTAGCGCTGCTGGATGGCCTGCTGGGCACGTCCAAGCCCTTCGTGGAAGTGCACCTGAGCAACCCGGCGAGCCGAGAGTCCTTCCGGCAACGGTCGATGATCGCCTCGGCGGCCACGGGCGTAGTCGCAGGGTTCGGGGTGGACAGCTATCTTTCAGGGTTGCGCTGCCTCTGTAACTTCTTGGTTCGGCAACGAGGCGTCGCGGAGTAGCACGCGACCGGGCCTCCACAGCCGCGGGACGGAGAACGAACCGACACCGAATGGCAACCACGGCCGACTTTCGCAACGGGATGGTTCTGGAGATCGAAGGAGACCTCTGGACGATCACCTACTTTCAGCACGTGAAGCCCGGCAAGGGCGGCGCCTTCGTGCGCACGAAGCTGAAGAACGTGCTCTCAGGCGCGGTCGTGGACAGGACGTTCCGCGCTGGCGAACGGGTGTCGAGCGTCCGACTGGAGCGCCGACCCGTCAGCTACTCCTACACCGACGGAGAGTTCTACCACTTCATGGACCAGGAAAGCTGGGACCTGATCCCCGTCTCGAGCGAGATGCTGGGCGAGAACCAACTGAAGTACCTGAAGGAAAACATGGAGTGCGAAGGGCTGGTCCACGACGACAACGTGATCGCCGTCGAGATTCCGGCGTTCGTCGAGCTCGAAGTCGCGCGGACCGACCCGGGCCACAAGGGCGATACCGCACAAGGGGCAACCAAGCCTGCCACGCTGGAGACGGGCGCCGTGGTTCAGGTCCCCCTCTTCGTGGACGTGGGCGACAGGCTCAAGATCGACCGGCGGGAGGACAAGTACCTGTCGCGGGTGAGCGGGTGACAAGATGATCGACCGGGAGTTTCTCGAATCCCTGGTGCGGCTCCTCGACGAGTCGTCCCTGGACAGCCTGGAGATCGAGCGGGGCGGCATGCGGATCCGCTTGGCCAAGTCTCCCGCCGGCGCCCCGGCCACCGCAGCTTCGGCGTCCCCGCCGGCCACCCTTCCTTCTGCCGCCGACCGGCCCTCCGTCGCGACGCCGGCCCCCGCGGCGGCCGCGCCCGGAGGTTCCGCCCCCGAGTCGGCCGGCGCCAAGCTGGTGGAGATCGCGTCTCCGATGGTCGGCACCTTCTATCGGGCACCGTCGCCGGAGGCGGACCCCTACGTCAAGACCGGCGCCGACGTGGACGTAGGCGACGTGCTGTGCGTCATCGAGGCGATGAAGCTCATGAACGAGCTGCAGTGCGAGACCGCCGGGCGCATCGTCGAGGTGTGCGTCGGGAACGCCGAACCCGTGGACTACGGCCAGGTCCTCTTCCGGGTGGAACCGGCCTGAGGACGCCGGACGCATGTTCGAGAAGCTGCTAGTCGCCAACCGGGGGGAGATCGCCCTTCGGGTCGTTCGGGCCTGCCGGGAGCTGGGCGTGAAGACGGTGGCGGTGCACTCGGAGGTGGATCGGGAGTCCCTTCACGTGCGTTTCGCCGACGAGGCGGTGTGCATCGGTCCCGCCGCGGCCTCCCGCTCGTACCTGAACGTGCCCCAGATCATCTCGGCGGCGGAGATCACCGGTGCGGAGGCGGTTCATCCCGGGTACGGTTTCCTAGCGGAGAACGCCGAGTTTGCGGAGATCTGCCAGCAGTCCGAGCTCGTCTTCGTCGGACCGACGCCGGAGCAGATCCGGACGATGGGCGACAAAGCCACGGCCCGGAAGGCGATGCGGGACGCCGGCGTGCCGGTGGTGCCGGGCTCCGACGGCTTGGTCTCCGACTCGGACGAGGCTCTGGCGACGGCCCGCGAGATCGGCTTTCCGGTCATGATCAAGGCATCGGCCGGCGGCGGCGGCAAAGGAATGCGGATCGCCGAGGACGAGTCTTCCTTCTCCCGCAGCTTCGTAGCGGCGCAGGCGGAGGCGGCTGCGGCGTTCGGAGACGGTGGGCTGTACCTGGAGCGCCTCGTCTTGCGGCCCCGCCACGTGGAGTTTCAGGTCTTCGGCGACCGCCAGGGCCGGGTGGTGCACCTGGGAGAGCGGGACTGCTCAATCCAGCGACGCCATCAGAAGCTCATCGAGGAGGCTCCTTCGCCGGCCCTCGACGACCGGCTTCGCGCGGAGATGGGCGAGGCGGCCGTCCGAGCGGCCCAGGCGATCGGCTACGTGGGAGCGGGCACCGTGGAGTTCCTGCTGGATCGATCCGGCGAGTTCTACTTCATCGAGATGAACACGCGCATCCAGGTCGAGCACCCGGTCACCGAGGCGACGACGGGGCTGGACTTGGTGAAGGAGCAGATCCTGGTCGCCGCGGGCTACCCTTTGTCGTTTCCCTCCGAGGAGATGATCCACCGGGGCCACGCCATAGAGTTTCGCGTGAACGCAGAGGACCCGGCTCGGGACTTCGCGCCTTCGCCCGGAGAGATCACGACCTTCCACCAGCCGGGGGGACCAGGTGTCCGCGTGGACACCCACGTCTACTCCGGCTACCGGGTCCCGCCGTACTACGACTCCTTGCTCGCCAAGGTGGTGGTCTGGGGGAACACCCGGCAGGAGGCTGTCGCAAGGGGACGGGAAGCGCTGGAGTCGTTCGTCGTGGAGGGCATCTTCACCACGATCGGCTACCTGTCGAACATCACCCGAGACAAGGCGTTCCAAGAGGGCAACGTGGACACAAGCTTCGTAGACAGGTTCGGGAACGGCCGTGGCTGACGGCCCCTCGGTACAGGTCTTCTTCACGCCCGCCGAGCTTGGTGGTCGGGGCGTCGAAGGGAAGACGGCCGTCGTGATCGACGTGTTGCGCGCCACGTCCTGCATCGTGGAGGCGATGGCCAACGGAGCCGCGGCGATCTTCCCCACCGAGTCCGTCGACGACGCGATGGCGCTGCGGGACTCTCTCGACCTGGACCGCACCCTGCTTTGCGGGGAGCGGAAAGGGCTCCGCATCGGCGGGTTCGACCTGGGCAACTCCCCGACCGAGTTCACGCCCGAGATGATCACCGACAAGCAGCTGATCATGACGACCACCAACGGCACTCAGGCGTTGGTCGCCACGCGCCGCGCACGCCGGACTCTGGTGGCCTCCCTCTTCAACCTGAGCGCCGTGGCCCAGGAAGTCGCCAACGACTCGGAGGTCGCGGTGGTGTGCGCCGGCAAGGAAGGGTGCTTCTCGTTGGACGACACCGTGTGCGCCGGTCACCTGGTGCTGACGATCATGGAGCAGGCGGACGGAGACGTCGGGCTGGACGATGGGGCGTCGGCTGCGGCGAAGCTCGCCGGCTCGTACGGACCCGACGCGCAGACGTTCGCCGCCTCAGCCGCCGGTCGGGCCTTGGTGGACGCGGAGATGGCATCCGACCTGGAGTTCTGCGCGGAGGTGGACCGGCACGACGTGGTGCCCGTGATGCACGACCGCGCCATCGTCCTCTCCGGGGACTAATGGCGAAGGGGCCGGGCAAGCGCAGTTCCGCCTCTGGGACCGACAAGGCGGGGCGCAAGAGGGCCGGCAAGGGAAGCGGCCAGGGCTCCCAGCAGACCTTGCCCGTCGTGGCCGCGATCGCGGCGTTCTTGGTTGCCGTGGCGATCTTCCCCTTCGAACTGCCGGGCCTGCCGCCGGGCAACCCACTGGGCCCCGCCGGCGAAAAAGTGCGCTCTTGGCTGGTCACGGCGCTCGGTCTAGGCAGCGCGGCGGTACCTCTCTGCCTGCTCTCCACGGCCGTCTCCTTGAGCGGACGGTGGTCGCGCCAGACGCGCAAGCGCGCTTGGATCCTCTCCGGCGGGCTGCTCTTCCTCCTTCCCCTCACGGCGTACGTGCTGGCGCGCCCCCTGCTGCCCGAGACCGGCTGTCCGCCGGACACGCTGCGCAGCGAATGGACGGGCTTTCTGGGCGCTCAGTTGACCGGGGGCCTGCTGTGCGGCGTGGTCGGGTGGTTCGGGACGACGTTGCTGGCCGGGGCCGGATGGGTCGCGATGTCGGTGTGGGTCTTCGGCTTCAACCCCGTGACCTTGGCGGGGAACGGCGTGGTCAGGGCCTCCAGAGGGGCCGGACGGGCGGCTCGCTACGTCGCTGGCGCTGCGGGCGAGGCCGCGGCAGGCTACCGAGCGCGACGCAGGCAGGCGGCGGAAGAGAAGAGGGCTGCTGCCATCGCCGCCGAGGCGGCTCGGGAGGCAACGGCCCGGCAGGAACAGGCAGCGGCCGGGCGGGCGGAAGCACCTGCGGAGCCTGCCGCTACCCACGAGGACCTTCCATGGGAGGCCGAAGCGCCCTTCGATCTGCCGGAGGAAGAGTACGTGCCGAAGACCGGAGAGCTGCTGCCGCCCGACAGCGCGAGTCCGCCGCGATCCGCGACAGCTGCGACTGCTCCGGCACCGGCCGCCAACGAGCCGCCGGCCGCCGAGGAGCCCGCTCCCGCCTCCACCCCCATGCAGGAAGACCCGCCCCCCGTCGCCAGCCAGCCCTGGCCGAGCCTGGAGCTTCTTGCTCCGCCTGAACACCGGGATCGCCTGGGCATGGAGAGGGAGCTCGACCACTTGGGAGAGGTGCTGGTGAAGACCCTCGCCACCTTCAACATCCGGTCCTCGATCGGCGGGCGGACGACCGGTCCTGCCGTCACGCAGTTCGAAGTCGTCCCCGCAGCCGGCGTCAAGGTAAACCGGATCGCCAGCTTGGACGCCGACTTGGCTCTGGCGACGAAGGCCCGCAGCGTGCGGATCGTGGCGCCGATCCCCGGCAAGGGCGCCGTCGGCGTCGAGATCCCCAACCCGGAGCCGGAGATGGTGCGCCTCCGCGAGATCCTCGGCGCCGCGGCGTTCGCCCGCTCCGGCGCAGCCCTTCCCCTGGCGCTGGGCAAGGACCTCACGGGGCGACCCTACGTCACCGACCTGACGAAGATGCCCCACGCCCTCATCGCCGGCGCCACCGGATCCGGCAAGTCGGTCTGCCTGAACACGATCATCACCAGTCTGGTCTACAAGAACGGCCCCGACCGCCTTCGCCTGCTCCTCATCGACCCCAAGATGGTCGAGCTTTCGGCGTACTCGGACCTGCCCCACCTCCGCCACCCCGTGGTGACGGACCCCAAGGACGCCGCCGGGGTGCTCAAGTGGGCAGTGCTGGAGATGGAGCGCCGATACGCCCTCCTCAGCGCCAACGGAGTACGGTCGCTGAAGGAGTTCAACGCCCGCGTCGAGAACGACGTCCCGCTGCGGCGTACCGAGCCCGACGGACCCGAAGGGGACGAGGACCGCTGGCTGTACAACGACGGTCCCCTTCCCTACGTCGTCGTCGTGGTGGACGAACTGGCGGACCTGATGATGCAGGTCCAGGCCGACGTCGAGAAACCTCTTGCCCAGCTGGCCCAGAAGGCCCGAGCGATCGGCATTCACCTGCTGGTGGCGACCCAACGACCCACGGTGAACGTCGTGACCGGCCTGATCAAAGCCAACTTCCCGTGCCGGATCGCATTTCGGGTCGCGTCGAAGACCGACTCCCGCACGATCCTGGACCAGAACGGCGCCGACTCCCTCTTGGGCCACGGCGACATGCTCTTCCTGCCCCCGGGCCAGAGCGGACTCGTGCGGATGCAGGGCGCCTTCATATCGACCGAGGACACGGAGGCCCTCATGGGTTGGTACCGGGAGCAGGCCGGCACGCTGGAAGCGGTCAAGGCCCGGGTGACGAGGAACGAGGACGACATCCTGGAGGCGGTTCGGGCGACGGAGGACGCCGACGAGGACGGAGGCGACGGGCCGATCGCGGGGGACTGGGACGACCTCTTCCGGGAGGCCGCGGTAGCGTGCATCCAGCAGGGCGGCGGCTCCACGTCGCTGCTTCAGCGGCGGCTGCGGATCGGCTACGGACGGGCAGCTCGGATCGTCGACCAGCTGCACGACGCCGGAGTGCTCGGTCCCCCCGACGGCTCCAAGCCCAGGGAGGTGATGGTAGGTCCCGGCGGGCTGGACGAGATCTGTCCCAGTTGACGAGCCGGGCACCTCGCATCGAGCGATCTGCGGCTCTGATGCTGGTCGTCGCGGCAACGCTCCTGCCGCCCCCGCCCACCGCCGCCCAGCAGTCCGCGCCCGGCGAGCCCCACGACGCCGCCCTGCGAGCCCTCGAGGCGGCGGCGGAAAGGTACAGCCAAGTGCAGGCGGCCTGCGCCAACTTCGAGCAGGTCGTGGACGTGCGTCTGCTGGGGCGGCGTGTGGAAAGCGCGGGGCGGGTGTGCCAGCGGCGGCCGAACCTCTTCTCCATGCGCTTCAGCGACCCCGACGGGGACATCGTCCTATCCGACGGGGAGCACTTCTGGATCTACTACCCCAGCCTGGACACGGCGCAGGTGGTCCGCTACTCGGTCGCTCGCTCGCCTGGCGGCTACGACTTCTACCGGGAGTTTCTGGACGATCCCGGCGCCAAGTACGTCGCGCGAGACGGGGGCGTCGAGCGGGTGGACGGCCGCGAGTGTCGGATCGTGGAGCTGGCGCCCAGGGGCGAAGCCGCCTACCAACGCGCCCGGCTCTGGCTCGACGCCGAGGACCACCTCGTCCGTCGGCTGGAACTCCACCAAGAGAACGGCTCGGTGCGGACCCTTTCCCTTCGCAACCCGGACCTGGCCCCCTCGCTGGGTCCCGACTTCTTCACCTTCCGCGTTCCGGAGGGCGCCAGGGTGATGGACGCCCCGTCGCGCCCCGGCGGATGAGGCTTCGCACCCGGGACCTCCCCGTCTTCCCGGTGTCGTCCGAAGCTCCGGCCCCGCGAGTGCGGACGGCTGGCTCCCTTCGCCTCGGGAACCACCCCGCGAACGCGCCGCGCCTGGGCATCGTCACGCTGGGCTGCGACAAGAACACGGTGGACTCGGAGCACATGACGGCGGCGCTCGTGTCGGCAGGGGCTCAAGTCGTGGAGGACGTGGAGACGGCGGACGTCGTGGTGGTGAACACGTGCGGCTTCATCGAGGCCGCCAAGGAAGAGTCGATCGACACCATTCTGGAGGCGTGCGCGCTCAAGGAGCAGGGCCAAGTGAAGGCGGTCGCGGCCGTGGGGTGCCTGGTCCAGCGCTACCAGACGGAGCTTGCCCGGGAGGTTCCCGAGGTGGACCTCTTCCTGGGCATCGCCGAGATGGGGCAGCTGGTCGCCGAGCTGCGCGGACGGCGGCTCCTCCCGGACGACTTCGTGCCGACGATGGAGCGGCCGTTGCGGATCCTCTCCTCCGCGAGCCGCCACAGCACCTTCCTCAAGATCAGCGAGGGCTGCGACCACACGTGCGCGTTCTGTGCGATCCCCCACATGCGGGGGCTCCACCGCTCCGCACCCCTCGCGGACCTGGTAGCCGAGGCCAGGGCGTTGGGCGAGGCAGGCGTGCGCGAGCTGAACTTGGTCTCCCAGGACACGACATGGTACGGGCGCGACCTGCGGCGGCGAGACAGATCGGCGCCGCTGCTCCCCGATCTCCTGTCGGCGTTGCTGGACGGTACGGACGTGGAGTGGTTCCGGCTCTTCTACATGTACCCGTCGGGGATCACGCGAGAGCTGGCGGAGCTGATCTCCCGGGAGCGCCGCCTTCTGCCCTATCTGGACATGCCCCTGCAGCACGGGAGCGACCGGATGCTGAAGCGGATGCGCCGCCCCGAGCGGCAGGCCACGATCCGGGAGCGGGTGGGCTGGCTACGGGACCGCATCGACGACCTGGCCCTGCGCACGACCGTCATCGTGGGCTTCCCCGGCGAAACCGAGGACGACTTCACGGTGATGCTCGAACTGCTCGACGAGCTGCGCTTCGACCGGGTGGGCGCCTTCCCGTACTCGGTGGAGGAAGGCACCGTGGCGGCGGAGATGCCCGACCAAGTTCCCGACGATCTCAAGGCGGAACGACTGGAACGGCTGGAAGACCACCAGCGGGGACTCTCCCACGAGGCCAACCTTGCACTCGTGGGTCGTCGGCTGCCGGTGCTGGTGGACTCGGCGGCACCTGCGGGCGGCGAGCACTTGGGCAAGGCCGTAGGCCGCACGTGGGGTCAGGGACCGGAAGTGGACGGCCAGACGTTCCTTGCCGGCGCGACCAGCGCCGAACCGGGCGACATCGTGATCGCGGAGATCGTGGAAGCGGGCGAGCACGACCTGGAGGGCGTGGTCGCATCTGCCTGCGCGTGAGCGTCGCGTTGCCCTCGGGCGCGGCTCATCGACTGGGAGGCGGCAGCGCTCTGGCGGCGATCTCCGCCGTCCGGGCCGAGCTTCCCTGGTTCCTCTTGAACGCTCGCCGAGCGCCTGCGGCCACCGCCTCCCCGACGG
Source organism: Longimicrobiales bacterium (assembly GCA_958296005.1). Classification (GTDB taxonomy): domain Bacteria; phylum Gemmatimonadota; class Gemmatimonadetes; order Longimicrobiales; family Gaopeijiaceae; genus CATQHQ01. The sequence goes on along the minus strand of CATQHQ010000001.1, from coordinate 785,801 downwards.
CGGGATCGGCCAGCCACTTCGCGATCACCCCCATCGGATCGTCGCTGACCGCGATTCCGCCCGTGCGGAGAAGCTCGGTCACGACGCCCTCGAAGTGCTCCCAGTGGGGACCGACGACGGTGGGCTTGCCCAGCGCCAACGGCTCCAGGGGGTTGGAGCCGCCGAGGGGCGCCAGAGTTCGACCCACGAACACCGCGTCGGCCAGCAGGTAGGCGTCGGGAAGTTCGCCCAGCGTGTCCAAGAGGAAGACGCTCTCGCCCGCGCCCCGTGACGCTCCTCTCGAAGCGCTCCCAGGTCGGCGGCTTCGGCGAACCAACCCCGGGCAAAGCGCGGCCACGTCGTCCCAGCGGTTCGGGTCCCGGGGCGCCAACAGCAGCTGACACCGATCGGGGAGGCCCTCCAGCAGGCGCTTCTCCTCCCCCGGCCCGGTGGAGCCCGCCACGACCAGGGGCCGTGTCCGGTCGATCCCCAGCGACGCCGCCAACGCTTCCGCCGCCTCGGCGTCCGGCGGACGCCGGGCCGCATCCCACTTGAAGCTCCCGGTGACGACCACGCGGTCGGGCGGAACGCCGACCGACACGAACCGCTGCCGGTACGTCTCCGTCTGCGCCGCCACGAACGACAGCCCGCCGAAGATCCGCCGGCCCAGGGGCCGCCCCGCCCGATACCCCCGGTAGCTCCGCGCCGACAGCCTGCCGTTCACCACGCAGACGGGGACGCCCTCACGGGCGCACGCCGCCATGAAGCTCGGCCACAGCTCCAGCTCGGCCAGCACCACCAGCCGGGGGGCGACCGCATCGAGGAAGCGTCGCGCCGTCCAGGTGAAGTCCAGGGGGAACCGGACGACCTCCCGCGACCCGCCGTGGAGCTGACGGGCCCGCGCGAACCCCGTCGCGGTGCCGGCGCTCACCACCACGTCCGGGCTTGCGGGCGAAGCCGCCAGCGCCTCCACGAAAGGTCCCAGCGCGTTGATCTCGCCGACGCTCACGCCGTGCACCAGAACCCGCGGCCCCGTCGCCCGCCGCGGAACCGGACCGACGGCGCCGTCTCGGTCCCGCCAGCCCGCGGGCCAAGACCCAGTCGCGACCCGCTTCCTCACGCAGTAGGCGGCCAGCCCCGTCGCCAGAACGAGATCGCGAAGCACTCCGGTCATCTGGCGCGCACTTTCTTTGGGGATGGGCGGGGCAAATGATAACCTTCCTTCATGATTCCCCGACACGCTCGCTCGATCTTGGTGGTCCGCCTGTCGGCCCGGGGCGACTTGGTGTTCGCGTCCCCGCTGGCCCAGGCCCTTCGCCGGCGCTTCCCCCGAGCGCGCATCGCCTGGGCAGCCGAGGAGCGCACCGCCGACGTCGTCCGCCACAACCCTCACCTGGACGAGGTGATCGTCTGGGAGCGGGCGGCGTGGAGGCAGATGCTGCGGCGGGGGCGCTTGAACGCCTTGGTCCGGGCCGCGACCGACTTCGGCGACGCCCTCCGCGACCGCCGCTTCGACGCCGTCATCGACGTCCAGGGGCTCCTCCGCAGCGGCCTTCTGGCGTTCTTGACGGGTGCGCCGGTGCGGATCGGCCTCGGCTCCCGGGAAGGCTCCCGCTTCCTCATGACCCACTTGGTGGAGCGCGGGGGAGATTCGCGCAAGATCGCCTCCGAGTACGCCTACTTGGCCTCGGTCCTGAACCTTCCCGCAGAGCCGTTCCCGCTGGAGGTCCCCCGCAGCCCGAAGGAAACGGCGGCCGCGCTCCGGCTGCTGGCGGAGTGCGGACTCGCGCCGCCGGACCCGCAAGCACCGCCGGACCCGCAGGCGCCGCCCGTAGCGTTCGTCGCGGCTTGTCCGTTCACCACTCGCCCGTACAAGCACTGGTTCGAGGACCGGTGGTCGCGCCTGATCCGACTCCTCCCGGCGCGCACGGGGCTGGGCGTGGTCTTGCTGGGCGGCCCCGCCGACCGGGCCGCCGCGGACCGAATACTGGTAGGAGCCAAGGTTGCCCCGGGGCCGCCCGCAACCCCCGTCGCGAACTTGGTGGGCCGCACCACGCTGGCCGAAGCCTCCGCCCTGGTGGCGATGTGCAGCGTCCTCGTGGGCGTCGACACGGGGCTCTCCCACATGGCTCACGCCTACGACCGCCCGGCGGTGTTGCTTTTCGGCTCCAACACTCCCTACCTGGACCCGCCCGGCCCGTCGGCGTCGATCCTCCACTCCGGGCGGCCCTGTTCCCCGTGCCGGGGGAAGCTGGTCTGCGACGGACGGATCGACTGCATGGCCGATCTCTCCGTCGAGCGCGTCCTGGCGGAGGTGGAGGCGCGCCTGGCGGCCGTCCCCCAGCCCCGCTCGCTCTCGCCGAGGACACCCCCACCCCCATGACGATCATCCACGTCGAAACCGGCCGCCGGCTTTACGGCGGCGCGTTGCAGGTCCTCTACTTGGTGCGTGGTCTGCTCCGCAGGGGGGTGCCGAGCGTGATCCTGGCGCCCACGGGCTCCCAGGTTGCCTCGACGGCCCGGGCCTGGGGCCTGCCAACCGACGAGTTCCCCTACTGGGGCGAGGCCGACCTCACCGCCATATGGCGGATGAAGCGCCGGTTCCAGAAGAGCAGAGCGCTGCTGGTTCACGTCCACTCTCGCCGGGGGGCCGACACGTTCGGGGGCGTCGCCGCGTGGCGGGCCAACGTCCCGGCGGTCCTGACGCGTCGCGTCGACAACGCGGAGCCCGCCTGGGCCGCCCGCCGAAAGTACCCGGCCTACTGCCACGTGGTGGCGATCTCCGAAGCGGTTCGCCAGGTGCTGGCCGGCAGCGGCGTCCCGCCGGAGAAGATCTCCCTTGTGCGGTCGGCGGTGGACGTGTCCGAGTGGAGAACTCCCCGAACCCGAAGCGCGCTGGACCGCGAGTTTGACTTGGCGCCCGGCGCACCCGCAGCCGCCATGGTGGCCCAGTTCATCCCCCGAAAGGGCCACCGGCTGCTGGTGGAAGCCCTGGCCCTCCTGCGGCAGCGCAACGAGTGGGACGCCCGCGACCAAGCCAAGGCGCTGGTCCAGCGTCGCATGCCCACGGTGGTGCTCTTCGGCCAAGGTCCTCTCGAAAAGCGCGTCGTCGGGTTCGCCAAGAGCGCGGGCGTGGCGGACCTGATCCGCTTCGCCGGCTACCGGGACGACCTCCCGAAGTGGCTGGGGGCCTTCGACTTCCTGATCCATCCGGCAACAGCGGAGGGGCTGGGCGTGGCGGTCCTGCAAGCGGCGGCTGCTGGAATACCCGTGGTCGCCTCCAAGGCCGGCGGCGTTCCCGAGGTCGTGGAGGACGGCAAGACCGGCTTTCTGTTCAAGCTGGGCGACCCCGTCGAACTCGCCGCCACCCTTGCCGCCGTCTCCAGCGGCGGGGCGCGCGTACCGGCCCGCGAAATGGGACGCCGAGGCCGGCGCCGCGTTCAGAAGTTCTTCTCGGTGGACTCGATGGTGAACGGCTACCTGGACGTCTACCGCTCCGTCCTCGGCCCGGAGTGGCAGGGAATCGAGGCCGAGCGGTCGAGGCCGCAGCTGGCGCTGGTGCAGTAGGCGATGTTCATCTCGGTGATCGTCAGCACCTACCAGTCCCCCGAGTGGCTGGAGAAGGTGCTGTGGGGCTACATGGCCCAGACCCACCGGGAGTTCGAGCTGCTGGTGGCCGACGACGGCTCGTCCCCCGAGACCGCCCAGCTTCTGGACCGCTTCGGGGACTCGGGGTTCAGGCTGCGCCACGTCTGGCAACCCGACCGAGGCTTCCGGAAGTCCCGCATCCTCAACAAGGCGGTCCGCGCCTCCCGTGGCGGGTACCTCGTCTTCTCCGACGGCGACTGCATCCCCCGGGCCGACTTCTTGGCGGTGCACGCATCGCTGGCCCGGAAGGACCGCTTCCTCTCCGGCGGCTGCGCCAGGCTCTCCCGGGCGGCCAGCCTCGCCGTCGGACAGGCCGACGTGGCGGCGCAGCGCGTCTTCTCCCCGAGTTGGGTCCGGGCTCGCGGCGGCTGCGACCTCAAGTCAGCCGCCAAGCTGGTCCTCCCCCGTTCCGCCGCCCCTCTCGCCGACCGTCTCACCACCACGCGACCGACGTGGAACGGCGGCAACGCTTCCAGCTGGCGCAAGGACGTCTTGGCCGCCAACGGCTTCGACGAGCGCATGGGCTACGGCGGAGAGGACCGGGAGTTCGGCGAACGGCTGGAGAACGCCGGCGTCAGAGGGGTCCAGATCCGCTACCGGGCCGCGTGCGTTCATCTGGACCACGACCGTGGCTACAAGACCCTCGACGCCATCAACCAGAACAAGGCGATCCGGCAGCGGACCCGCTCGGAACGCCGCACCTGGACGCCCCACGGGATCGACCAGCGCCAGCCGGACTCTGCCGGCCGCGAGCGGACGCCGCAACAACGAGGCCACCGATGAGCCACCTCCGTTCCTTCCGCGACGAGTTTCCCGTCGCCCGCAACTTCGTCTTTCTGAACCACGCCGGCGTCGGTCCCACATCGAGGCGGGTGGTCGAGGCCGTCCACCGCTTCATGGACTCCTTGGCCACCGTGGGCCGGCCGAGCTTCGAGGATTGGGAAGCCCTCGCCGACGAGTGCCGGGCTCGCTTCGCCCGCCTGGTGGGCGCCGAGCCGGAGGAGATCGCCTTCGTGCGCAACACGTCCCACGGGCTGTCGCTGCTGGCTTCGGGGCTGGACTGGCGGGCCGGCGACCGGGTGGCCGCGGCGACCTCCGTCGAGTACCCGTCCAACGTCTATCCCTGGATGGACCTGGAGCGGCGCGGAACCGTCGCTCTGGACCGCATCGAAGGCGACGACGGCACCGTGACCCCCGAGACGGCGGCCGCGGCGATGAGGCCCGGCACCCGCGTGCTCGCCGTGAGCTCCGCCCAGTACGCCACCGGGGCGGTCACCGACCTGACGGGGCTCGGCGAGCTGTGTCGCGAACGGGGAGTCGTGCTGTGCGTGGACGGCATCCAGACCGTGGGCGCCCTGCCGCTGGACGTGAAGGACGCGGGCGTCCACTTCCTCTCCGCCGACAGCCACAAGTGGATGATGGGCATGATGGGGATCGGCGCCGTCTTCGTGGACCGGTCGATCGTCCGCCGCGTCCATCCGCCTCTCCTGGGATGGCGGAGCACCACCGAAGCATTCGACTTCGACCGGGTCCACTTCGAACTCCAGGACACCGCCGGCCGCTTCGAGGAAGGCAGCCTCGCCTATCCCTTGATCGCCGGCTTCTCGGAGGCGCTGGCCCTCTTGGAGGAAGCTGGGATCGAAGCGGTGGCAGCCCATGTGGAAACCCTGGTGGACGACCTGGCGCGGCGCTTGGAGGCGCTGGGATGCGAGACGGGCCCGACGCCGGCCCAGAGGCGCCACATCCTAGTCTTCCGCCACCCCGGGATCGACGGGGAACGGCTGCTGGACGGACTGGGCGAGCGGGACGTGGTGGCGTCGCTCCGGCGGGGTTGGATCCGCGCTTCGCCCCACCTCTACAACACGCCGGAGGAGATGGAGCAGGTCGCGGAGGCGGTTCGGGACGTCCTGCGCTCGGGCCGCTAGAAGCTGTCGATCACCGCGATCCCCAGCAGGTCGTAGCCGTCCATGCCCTTCAAGACCTCCACGCCTTCGGCCAGAGAGACGGTCCGGGTCACCAGCTGGCTCGGATCCACCAAGCCCGTTGCGATCATGCGCAACATCCGGTCGTACTCGTGGGCCGGCATCCCATGGGTACCCACGATCTCCAGCTCCCAGCCGATCACCCGGTCCATCGGCACGCGGGGGTGACGGTGCTCGCCGGTCATGAGGCCCGCCTGGACGTGGCGTCCCCGCCTCCGCAGGCAGGCGACGGAGTTGAAGCAGGTGCTGGGGTGGCCCAGCGCATCCAGCGACATGTGGGCACCGCCGCCGGTCAGCTCCCTCACCTCGTCCACCACGTCCGGGGACCGGGACGCGTCCACCACTCTCGCCGCGCCCACCTTCACGGCCATTTCCAGCGCTTCCCGGCGTATGTCCACCGCGACCACGGGGGCGCCCAGCGCCGTCGCGATCATCACCGCCGCCAACCCGACCCCGCCGCAGCCGTGCACCGCCACCCACTCGCCCCCCGACACCCGACCCTGGGCCTGCACCGCACGAAACGCCGTGGCGAAGCGGCAGCCCAGGCTGGCCGCCGTCACGAACTCCACATCGTCCGGAAGCGCCACCAGCGTCAGATCGGCGTGACGCAGCGCCACCTTCTCCGCGAAGCCGCCCCAGCCGTGGAACCCCGGCTGGAACTGGCGGCCGCAGACCTGCTGGTCGCCGGCCCGGCAGTGGACGCACCGCCCGCACCCGGCGATGAACGGCACCGACGCCCGGTCGCCCGGTCGCCAGCGGGTCACCTCCCGGCCCACCTCTTCCACCACGCCGGCGATCTCGTGGCCGGGCACGTGTGGCAGCACGATGTCGGGGTCGTGGCCCACCCACCCGTGCCAGTCGCTTCGGCAGACGCCGTTGGCCTCGACCCGCAACACCACGCCGTCCGGCGCCGGCGCCGGGTCGGGCAGGGACTCGATCGAGATCGGACCTCGGTATTCTCTGTAGATCGCCGCCTTCATTGGAGCACCTCCTTCAGTTCGCTGCTCTTCGCCCAGCCCTTCCATCCGGGGGCGATCGGTTACATCTTCATGAGTCCGCGTCTATGGTGGCGTCGACGACCGGCAGTCCAGTTGTTCCCCACTCGTCTTTGATCCGCCCGCCACGAGGGACGGGCAGGCATACCACCCAAGGAGAAGTTTGCGTGAACAAGACCCAGATGGCCAAGGAACTCGCGAGCAAGGTCGACGGCCTGACCCAGTTCGTAGCCGGCAACGTCCTGGACGCTCTCTTCGACCCGAGCGATGGGGTGATCGCCACCGAACTCGCGCAAGGGACGGACTCCAAGGTCGCCATCGGAGGCTTCGGTACCTTCCAGGTGCGGGAGCGAGCGGCGCGCACCGCTCGGAACCCGCGCACCGGCGAGCAGGTCCAGGTCCCGGCGCGGAAACACCCCTCCTTCAAGGCCGCCAAGAAGCTGAAGGACTCCATCGCCTAAGCGGGCGGCAGCGAAGAGGCCGGGACCGCCGAAGGGGTCGGGCCGGCGCGGCGTGCCGAAGCGGACGGAGGCCGCGGGAGTGAAAACGTTCCTCGCGGTTTCGCGTAGGGCGTGCCACAGAAGTCGTGGGATCTCTTCGGACCAGGGAGGAAGTCGTGAGCGAACTGGTTGCGCCCGCTCTCGTAGGCGAAGGGGTGGTGCTGATCCTGGCGATCGGCTTGGTGTGGATCGTCTTCCGGGAGGTCGCGCGGGCCGCCCTCAAGCTTCTCCTGCCGGCGGCCGCTCTCTTGGGCGTGGCGGTGTGGCTCGGATGGCTGGACCAGACCACGGTGGGCGACACCCTCGTCGCCGTGGGCGACGGAGTGATGAGCGGCATCCGCAGCGTCGCCGACTGGGTGGTCGCCAGAGCGTCTTCCGGCTGATTCCGCTGGTCCCGCCGGTTCTCTTGGCGTCTTGCGCCGGCGGACCGGGAGCGGCCGGCCCTCAGAGCCCAGCAGACGCGCCCCAGCACGCGGCGAGTGGGCACGATCCCGTTGGGATGTACGACGTCGTCCTCTCGTCAGGCCACATGGTGTCGGAAGGGACGATGGAGATCTCCGGCGAGGCCGGATCGTACGTTGGGCGACTCTCGGTCGGGGGGATCGTCGCCGTCGTCCGGCGGGTGGAGCCCGGGCCGGGCCACATGCGCGTCGAGGCCGACACGGGTGGGGGGATCGTCGTCCTTCGGTTGGCCACGGACGGAGAGTTCTTCTCGGGCAACTGGGTGATGGGCGCGCAGCGCGGCACTGCCACCGCAGAGAAGCGACGGCCCTACTACGAGGGCGACGTCGGCCCCGTCTCCACGGGCAGCTCGTCCCGGCCCCCCCACTCCGACCACGAACCGTCGTAGACCGCTACGTCCCAGCAGCCCGCCCTGGCCATGCTCCAAGCGAAGGCGCAGGCGCTGGTTCCCGACCCGCACGTCGCCACCAGCTCCTTGGCCGGGTCCACGCCGGCGCGGTCGAGAAGCGCAGAGAGGGCGTCCGCGCCGACGCCCTTTCCCGTTCCGCCGTCCACCAGCTCCGTGTAGGGCAGGTTCCTGCTGCCCGGGACGTGTCCCAGCCGCAACCCGGGCCTCGGTTCCGGCTCCCTGCCCGCAAACCGGCCGCGCGGGCGCACGTCCACGATCGCAACGTCGCCGTCGCCGATCGCCCGCAGCACCTGCTCTGCGTTGCGGACCAGCTCGGGACGGGGGACCGGCGTGATCTTGGCCGGCGCCGCGGGAGGTCGTTGGGCCGCGCCGGAAGCGACGGGAGACCCCGAGGCCTTCCAGTGCTTGAACCCGCCGTCCAGGACGGCGATGTTGTCGAATCCGAAGCAACGAAAGGTCCACCACACCCGGGGAGCGCTGATATTGACGCCCGACGCGTCGTAGACCACGACGGCCGAAGAGTCGGAGACCCCCGCAGCTTCGGCCTGGGCCTTGAAGTGGTCGGGTGCGGGAAGAGTGTGGGGCAACGGCGCGTCCGGGTCGCAGCTGGCGTCCAAGTCGAAGAAGCGCGCGCCGGGGATCCGTTCCGCCTCGAACTCGCGGGCTGGATCGCGTCCAGAGCCGGGCAGGTACCAAGAGCAGTCGAGCACCACAAGGCCCGGCGCACCCAAGTTGTCGGCAAGCCAAGCGACGGAAACGGCGGGCCGCGGAAGCCCGATCGGGGACAGCTCCGCTCTGGTCATCGCATCGCGTGCTGGGGGGACGGCGCGGGCGCAACGTTCGATTCTAGCCCGTCGGCCGGCACCAGGCACGCCACCGAGAGCACGTCGTGAGGGTCCTGGTCACCGGCGTCGCCGGCTTCATCGGCTACTTCGTGGCGCGCCGCCTCTTGGACGCGGGACATCAGGTCGCCGGCATCGACAACCTGAGCCCCTACTACGACCCCCAGCTGAAGCGCGACCGACTGGCCCGCTTGGCCGCCTACGACGAGTTCTCGTTCGAGCGCGTGGACCTGGGCGACGCCCACGCGACCGCCGACTGCTTTGCCGCCAACGACTTCAACCGCGTGGTCCACTTGGCCGCCCAAGCGGGAGTGGCGTACTCGCTGGAGAACCCAATGGCCTACGTGGACTCCAACCTGGTCGGCTTCGCCCATCTCCTGGAGGGTTGCCGGCGGACCGGGATCGAGCACTTGGTCTACGCTTCGACCAGCTCCGTCTACGGCGCCAACGCCCGGCTGCCGTTCTCCACGGGCGACTCCACGGACCACCCCCTCTCGCTGTACGCGGCCACCAAGAAGGCCAACGAGGCGATGGCCCACGCCTACGCCCATCTGCACGGCGTGCCGGCGACGGGGCTGCGCTTCTTCACCGTCTACGGTCCGTGGGGTCGTCCCGACATGGCGACGTTCCTCTTCACCCGGCAGATTCTGGCTGGCGAGCCGATCAAGCTCTTCAACCACGGGAACCACTGGCGAGACTGGACATACGTGGAAGATACCGCCGAGGGCGTGGTTCGGGCGCTCATGAAGCCGCCCCAAGGCGACGAGTCGTGGAGCGGCGAAGAGCCCAACCCGGCTGCAAGCCGAGCACCGTATCGGGTGTACAACATCGGCGCGGGCCGTCCGGTGCACCTGCTAGAGCTCGTAGGCATCTTGGAGGAGCTGCTCGGGCGCAAGGCCGAACGGCTGCTGTTGCCCCGCAGGCCGATGGACGTGCGGGAGACGTGCGCCGATGTGGAGGAGCTGCGAAGGGACGTGGGATACGAGCCCTCGACGCCCGTGCGGGAGGGGCTAGCGCGCTTCGTCGAATGGTACCGCGACTACTACCGAGTCTAGAGGGCGGCCGGCGGGCGGCCGCGGAGGACGCCGGGTCCAGCGGTCGACCGGCGGTCCGCGACGGCTCTGCGGCCGCCACCGCGACCGACGAGGAGGCCGGCTTCCAGGTCGGGCCGGAGTTCGAGCGGTTCTCCCAGAGGGACGACGTCTTCTGCCGCTCGTTCTGGGACCCGTCGGTGCGAAGCCACCGTTCCGACATGTTCTACGAGACCTACCGCACGCCCAAGATGAAGTGGCGGAGCGCCGACGGCTTCAACCGGCGGGACTACGCGCTGCGCAACGCCTCGTGGCACGTGACCGACGTCTTCGCCGAGCTTCACGAGGGCGCCGACCGACGGGAGGGCTTCCTCGACCCGTACACGGCGGTTCGCGAGGGCCCCGGGGGACGCGCGCCGGTGGAGTCGCCGGAAGAGATGGCCCGGCAGCTCAAGCGGGCGGCCAAGACGCTGGGGGCCGACTTGGTGGGCGTCACCGGCTACGACGAGCGCTGGGTATACACCCACAACTACGCTCGCGAGCAGGAGGAAGAGAAGCCGCAAGAGCTGTCGGGTGACCTGAAGAACGTGATTGTGGTGGCCCAGTCGATGGACCGGGATCTGCTGCGCACCGCGCCGTCGGCGCTCAGCGGGGCCGCGACGGGGGCCGGCTACTCGCGGGACACGATCGTGCTGCTGTCGATCGCCCAGTTCGTCACCAACCTCGGGTACCGGGCGGTGGCAACGATGAACGACTCGGCGCTGGCGATCCCCTTCGCCGTCAAGGCCGGGCTCGGCGAGTACGGTCGGCACGGTCTGCTGATCACACCGCAGTTCGGCCCCCGGGTTCGCCTGGGCAAGATCTTCACCGACCTGCCGCTGGCCCACGACCAGCCGCTGCGCTTCGGCGTCGAAGAGACATGCGACATCTGCAGGGCGTGCACCGACGCGTGCCCGGCCAAGGCGATCGACGGAGGGCGCCCCTCCACCGTCGTGCACAACCGCTCCAACATCCAGGGCGTCAAGAAGTGGACGACCGACGCGGAGAAGTGCTTCCGCTTCTGGTCCAACCTGAACACGGACTGCGCGATCTGCGTCCGCGTCTGTCCCTACAACCGCGACTACGCTCGCTGGCGGCACCGGGCGTGGCAATGGCTCGCCGGGACGCCGCTGCGGCGCTTGGCGCTGTGGCTGGATCGGGTGCAGGGACGTGGCAAGCGGATGGCGCCGGGGCGGTGGTGGGAGGCTGGAGGCGACGTGGCTTGAACGCCGAGGGTCGAGTTGCGGAGCGTCCGGCCGGTGCGGACTTTGTCCCGTCGCGCAACCGCCGCCCGCCCGAGGTCCAGCCATGATCCGCTCCCTCCCGTCCGTCGTCGCTACGACTGCGGCCGCCATCGCCGTCCTCCTGTCCCCCACCCCAGCCGCCGCCCAGCGGGCGCCCGGGATCGTGGACCTGATCAACGTGCCGTCGGTCTCGTCGCCCCGGCTGAGCCCCGACGGAACTCGCGTCCTGTACGTCCGTTCCGACGCCGACTGGGAGAAGAACCGGACGGTCGGCCACATCTGGCTGGCCACCGTTGGGGACGGCCCCGACCTGCGCCTCACCGCGGGCGAGAACGGGGAGTCGAGCCCCAGATGGTCCCCCGACGGCTCGCTGGTCGCCTTCACCGCCACCCGAGGAGACGACGAGGCCAGCCAGATCTACGTCCTCGACACCCGGGGCGGCGAAGCGCGGCGGCTCACGGACCACCCGACGGCGGTGTCGGCGATCGCTTGGGCGCCCACCGGCGACGGGCTGTTCTTCCTGGCGTCCGACGACATGACGGAGGAGGAGAAGGAGCGGAAGACCGCGGGCGACGACGTCTACGCCTTCGACGAGAACTACACGCAGCGGCACCTCTGGCGGGCGTCGCTGGCGGACGGCGCAAGCGCGCGGGTCACCGACGGCGACTACTCGGTCAACGAGTACAGGCTGTCCCGGGACGGCGCCATGGTCGCATACGACAGGGGACCGTCGCCCCTCTTCGACGACAACGACGACGGCGAGGTCTGGGTGATGAACGCCGACGGCACCGAGGCACGCCAGATCACCCGCAACGCCGTCCCCGAGTACGGCGCCGAGCTGTCGCCGGACAACCAGTGGGTCGTCTTCCGCGCCGACTCCAACGCCGACGGCGAGTTCTACTACAACGACAAGGTGTACTTGGCCTCGGCGAGCGGCGAGGGCGGGGACAACGCCGCCTACCGGCCGGTCATCCGCGACTTCCCCTACGAAGTCAGCCAAGCGGTTTGGGGCAAGGACGCGTCGACGGTTCTCGTGCAGGCCAACACGGGCGTGCGCCAAGAGTTGTTCTCGGTGAACGTGGCGTCGGCAACCGCCACTCAGATCACCCGGGGCAACCACAGCGTGTCGCTGGGCAACTACCGGCCCGCGCTGGACCGGATCGCCGTCACCGTGGTCGGCCCCACCGAACCCGGCGACGTATGGCTGCTCGACGGATCGGGCGGCGCAATGGCCAGAGCGACCACCGTCAACGCCGACGTCGCCGACCGCTTCCGCCTGCCCGAGGTGGAGGCGATCCAGTGGCCGGGGGAGGACGGCGTCACGGTCGAAGGGCTCCTCTACTACCCGCTGGATTACGCAAGCGACGCGCGCCATCCGCTGGTCGTGCAGACCCACGGGGGACCGGCGTCGTCGGACCGCTTCCGCTTTCCGTCGTCCAACAACTACGAGACCGTGCTGACGTCGCTGGGCTACTTCGTCCTCAAGCCCAACTACCGCGGCAGCACCGGCTACGGCGACGACTTTCTGCGCAACATGGTGGGCAACTACTTCGACCAGGCGCACAGGGACGTGATGGCGGGCGTGGACCACCTGATCGCGCAGGGACTCGTGGACGGCGACCGCATGGCCAAGATGGGCTGGAGCGCCGGCGGCCACATGACCAACAAGATCGTCACCTACACCGACCGCTTCAAAGCCGCGTCCTCCGGCGCCGGCGCCGCCAACTGGGTGTCGATGTACGGTCAGAGCGACGTGCGCATCTACAGGACCCCGTGGTTCGGGACGACGCCATGGGAGGAAGGGGCGAATATCGACCAGTACTGGCAGGACTCGCCCCTGCGGGAGGTGTGGAAGGTGACGACGCCCACCCTCTTTCTGGTCGGCGAGGAGGATGCCCGCGTGCCGATGCCCCAGTCGGTCGAGATGTTCCGCGGCCTCCGCCACAACGATGTGCCCACGCACTTGTACGTCGCGCCTCGCCAGGGTCACGGCTGGCGCGAGCTTCGCCACCGCCTGTACAAGGCCAACGTCGAGCTGGACTGGTTCGAGCGCTGGGTAATGGACCGGGAGTGGGCGTGGGAGGAGGCGCCGAACGACGAGAGCGCCGCTCAGCCGGTCTCCTAGCAGCCCGCTGGACTAGACAAGGCGGCGGTTCGGTCGCAGATCTGTCGAGAGGAACGCCGCTCCCACTCGGAGGAACTCCTGATGATCTCGCCGCAACCGAAGTTCGAGTCTCGCGTCCGCGGGCTAGTCGCCGTCGCCACCCAGTTGGCCGCCGCCCCGGCGGAGCATGTCGCGGTACGATTCGACGCGGGCCATGGGTGCGACTAGTCTTCCGGGGTGAGCTTTTTTCCCGAAAGCTTTAGCCATCGTGTGGCAACCTCTCGCCCAGCCGCACGTACAGCACGGCTTGTGCCGTAGATGCGCCACTGACACCTTTTTGCTCCGCCAACACTGTAGACGGTCTTGGTGTCGTCTATGAAGTCTCCAGCGGGGTCGTCAGTCACTTCCTGCTCGTTCACCCATTCCCAGAATGAGGCCGAGGCGTACACGTCACCGATGGTCATCTTGTCCTCCTTGTGGGGTCGAGAATATCTTGAATTCTGCGGTAAGCAGTTGCTGTTTCTTGGCATTGCACATATCGGTCGGGATGCCATGCGTCGATGGACATGATCACTACGGTGCCGTTACCATTTGGTTGTGGCCGCAGCCTGATGGTCGTGATGGCCCTGGCACGGTTCGCTTCGACTTTCATCGAAAAGTATCCAGCCCATTTCTTGCAGGCAACATCAATTTGAACGCATCGCCCACCGCGAGGCAATATAACAGGGTTGTCAAGGCCTTTCCCTTGAAACGTCCCACGTGTCCCAACCTGAGGCCTCGCCCACGAACAGGCCGATCCTCGCGCCGTCGTGACCCGGCGTCATCTTCTCCACCACTGCTCGAAACTCGGGCGGCTTCGGCCGCCGTACTCCTCGCTTCTTGGCGGCGATCACGCTGGGAGGCCTGAGTTCCGCAGGCGGGCCGGGCACGTCGCCGCGCACTGCGATCCACAGCGTCTCGTGCCGTCGCATCACCCAGCCGTCCGACTTCGACGCCGCCAGGCCACCACTTGGCGTCCCAGATGATCGTGCTGACGTGCTCGAACCCCCACTTGCTCAGCACGTGCCAAGCAGTGCCTGTCTTATCGTGTGCTACACAGATGAACAGGAGCGCAGTGTCCGCCACGAACGACATGTCCATCTCGGTCAAGTCGATCGGTGCCATCTTGTCCCAAGGCGGGTCCATGTAGACGACGGAGTACTTCGTGTCCGGCAGCTTCCTGGCGGCTTCGCCGATCTCCTCGTGCTTGTCCCGGAGCTTCTCGTTCTTCACCGCGACAACCAGCCGCGTAGCCTTGCCGGTCCTGACGGCGGACAGTGCGCGTCGCTGGAGGTCAGGGTCCTCGCTGCGCACGGCGTACACGTCATGTAGCTTCACGGCGGGCCGGTTCTTGCGCAGTTCGTCCAGCATGAAGTCCGGCGACTCGTCGCGCACCGCGTCCGCCAACTTGGCCTCGTGCGGAGACAAGTTGCTTATCTTGGCCAACGTGGCGGAGGACTTCTGGTCCGTGAACAACCGCGCCTGACGACTCCCACTCGGAGGAACTCCTGATGATCTCGCCGCAACCGAAGTTCGAGTCTCACGTCCGCGGGCTGGTCTCCGTCGCCGCCGACTTGGCCGCCGCCCCGGGAGCGATCCTGGCTCCGGTCCTCATCATCGCCCTGGCCACCTGTGGTCCTCCGGATGCGCCCGATGTGCCGGACTCCGCCGCCGCCACCGCCACCCCAGACGACCTCGCCGCTCTCTTCGCCGAGTGGCGCGAGTTCGAGTCCCCAGAGTTCACCGACGGCGTGCCGGACTACTCCGTCGACGCCATGGCCGCCCAGTACGACGCCCTCCCGGCCTGGCGGGCGCGCCTCGACGCCCTCGACTCCGGTAGCTGGCCCGTCGCCGATCAGATCGATTGGCACTTGGTGCGGGCGGAGATGAACGGCCTCGACTTCGACCACCGGGTCCGCCGGCCGTGGGAGCGCAACCCGGCGTTCTACGTCACGATCTACTCCGCAGAGAGCGACGTGCCCGCCCACGAAGGCCCCGTCATCCACGGCTGGATCGACCTCTGGACGTACGACTACCCCCTTTCGGACGAGGCCGCCGCCGAGCTGGCCGGCCGCATCGGCGCGGTTCCCGCCCTCCTGGAGCAGGCCCGTGCCAACCTGACCGGCAACGCCCACGACCTTTGGGTCGCCGGACTCCGCTCGTTCCGCCGGCAGGCCGCAGAGCTGGACGCCCTGGCTGAAGAAGTGGCGGGAACCAGCGACGCCTTGGACGCGGCGATCGCCTCGGCCCACGCGGCGACGCTCGGCTTCCACGACTGGATTGAAGGGCTGGCGGACTCGAAGACCGGCCCGTCGGGGGTAGGACGGGAGAACTACACGTGGTACATGCGGAACGTGCACCTGGTCTCCTACTCGTGGGAGGAGCAGGTCACCCTCATGCAGCGGGAGCTGGCCCGGGCCCACTCTTCCCTTCGCCTGGAGGAGCACCGCAACCGCGACCTCGCCCCGCTGGAGCGGATCGCCACCCCCGAAGAGTACGACCGGCGGCTGAACGAGGCCGTGGACGACTACATGCTCTTCCTCAAGGAGAGGGACGTCCAGACCGTCGAGGCGTACATGGACCCGGCGCTACGAGCCAAGAACGGCGCCTTCACGCCCGCTGCCCCAGGCGAGATCCGCAACTTCTTCAGCGAAGTCAACTACCGGGACCCGGTGGTGATGCGCGCGCACCTGCATCACTGGATCGAGCTGGCGACGTTGGTCGAGGCGCCCCACGCGAGCTCGGTGCGCCGCGTGCCGTCGCTGTACAACATCTGGGACGCGCGCTCGGAAGGGCTGGCCACGGGGATGGAGGAGATGATGATGCACGCCGGGCTCTTCGCCGGGAAGCCGCGGTCGCGGGAGCTGGTGTGGATCATGTTGGCCCAGCGGGCAGCCCGCGCCTTGAGCGGTCTGTACCTGCACGGCAACGTCTTCGACATGGAGGAGGCCGTCGCCCACTCCACCCGCTGGACGCCCCGAGGATGGCTCCCCGACGCCGCGCTGGTGCGCAACGAGCAGCACCTGTACCTGCAGCAGCCCGGCTACGGCACCAGCTACCTGACCGGCAAGATCGAGATCGAGGAGCTCATTGCCGAGTGGGCGATCCAGGAGGGCGACGCCTTCACCCTCCAACGCTTCTTCGACACGTTCTATGCGTCGGGCGTGATCCCGGTCACGCTGGTCCGCTGGGAGATGACCGGCGTGCGCGACGAAATCCTGAACGGGAGCTGACGCGCCAGCGGCCTTGAGCTCTACCGGCCCTCGTACAACCAGCGGTACAGCGCCCGGTTCCGCGTCACGTTCTTGACGTAGCTCCGGGTCTCGCCGAAGGGGATCCGCTCCGTGAACCGCAGTGGGTCCTCCGCCTCCGGGAAGCGCCGCCAACGGTTGGCCCGGGTGGGACCTGCGTTGTAAGCCGACAGCACCAGCGGCAGGTCGCCTTCGTAGCGCTCCATCAGCCGGGCCAAGTACGTGGTCCCCAAGTGGACGTTCAGCTCCGGCGTCTTCAGGAACTCGGCACGGAACCCCCGTGGACCCACCCGCCCCGCCAGCTCCTCCCCGGTGCCGGGCAGAACCTGCATGAGGCCCACGGCCCCCGCCGACGACACCACCGCCGGGGCGAAGGCGCTCTCCTGGCGGATCAGCCCCGCCACCAGGTACGGGTCCAGCCCCAGCTCCTCCGCACGGGCCGTCACCAAGTCCTGATAGGGGAAGGGGAAGATGATCCGGGCCAGCGTCCGGTCCCACGGGCGGCCCCGCCGTCGCAGCTCCCACCCCAGTTCGATTGCCTCCCGGGTGCGACCGATCCCGTTCAGCGCGATCGCCAGTCGCAGCAGCAGGTCGTCCGAGTCCTCCGCCGAACGGGCTGCTTGGCCCACGGAAGCCGCGTGGACTGCAGCGCCTTCCTCCAGCCCGGCCTCCTCCAGCAGCGCCAGCAACTCCAGCTCTTCGTTCAGCACCCCGTCGGGCGCGAGCACCGGAGGACCTTCCGGCAGAGCTGCGGCAAACCCGGCGTCCTCCGCCTCCGCGGCCAGGAGCGCGTAGTAGGACAGAGGGCTGTCCCGCTGGAGACGGGCAAGCGCTTCGGCAACCCACGAAGCCGACTCTTCCGCCGCCGTGGCCTGGCTCCCCCAGAACGCCGCCTCCTCCCAGCGACGTCCGTTGGGAAACTCCGTCAAGTACCCGCGGAAGACCTCCGCCGCAGCCGCCGTCTCGCCTCGGGACAGGTGGATCTGGGCCCAGCGCATCCGCGCCAGTCCCGCCCGGTCCGCCGACGACGACATCGACACGACTTGGCGGTAGTGGTCCAGGGCTTCGGCCAAGCGGCCCCCGTCGTGGTGGTCGTCCCCGGCGAAGAAGATCACGTCCAGCGCCTCTGGATGAGCGGGGAACCGCTCCACCAAGCGGTCCTCCAAGATGCGCATGTCGCCGTGGCGGTCCTGGACCCGACGGATGTCGGCCCACGCGCGGAGCGCCCGGGCGGCCGTCTCCGGGCTGGACGACGCCGTCAGCTCTCGGTAGACGGCGACGGCGGCGTCCCGGTCCCGGCTCCCGTTGTAGGCCCGTGCCAGGGCCATCCGCTCCGCCTGCGAGAGGCTCGCGCCCGCCCCCAGCACCGCCTCCCATGCCCGAACCGCGGCACCGTACTCTCGACCATTCCCCAGCGCACGGGCCAGCTGTCGGTAGCGGTCCGGATCGGGTCCGGCGACGTCCATGCTCCAGAGGGCGAGGGCCGCCTCCGTTGCGTCGGCGCCGCGAGTGGTGCGGGAGAGCAGGTCCCACATCGCCGAGACCGCCGCTGCCGTGTCGCCGAGCGCAAGTCGGTACCGCCACGTCAGCCCAAGCACGGCGGCTTGGCTCGGTGAGCCGTCTTCGGCGCCGGGC
This sequence comes from Longimicrobiales bacterium, assembly GCA_958296005.1. Taxonomy (GTDB): domain Bacteria; phylum Gemmatimonadota; class Gemmatimonadetes; order Longimicrobiales; family Gaopeijiaceae; genus CATQHQ01. The sequence goes on along the minus strand of CATQHQ010000001.1, from coordinate 767,641 downwards.
GCGACGTCCGCCAGCGCCTCCAGCGCGCGGGCCGTGTCCCCCCGGACGGCCCAAGCGTCGGACGCCAGCCTCCAGCCGCGGTTCCGCACGGTCGGGTCGCCGGCCAGTGCCAGGAGTCCCCACACCGCCTCCGCCTCGCCTTCCTCCGCCAGCGTCCGCGCCGCCTCCAGCGCCGTCCACCCGGCTGCCACCGGCGACAGGCCCCGCAGCTCCGCCACCGCTTCCACCGTGACGGTCGGCGGCACTCGACCCACCTCCAGCCGCACCACGCGGGAGCGGGCGGCCACCGCTTCCCTGTTCCCCTCCGGCATCGCCGCCACAAACCGGGCCAGCGCGGCGGCCGCCCCTTCGTCGTTCCCCGCGGCCGCCAGCGCCGTGCCCAGGACGTACCACCAGCGGGGCGGCGCCTGGGCCGTGTCGGGGTCGCCGGCCGTCAGCGCCTCGACGGCGCCGTCCCAGTTCCGCCAGCCGGCCTGCGCCTCCGCCAGGACAATCCGATCCTCGATGGAGGCCGACGCCAGCGGCGCCAAGTGGTCGCGCAGGGCCAGACTCGCCCTCCAGTACCTGTCGGCGGCCAAGTCCCGCCAAACGGACTCGGGCACGGAGGCCTGCTGGGCCGCCGCGGCCTCTTTGGTTGCCGACATGGCCGCGGCCGTCACAGCGGCGACCGCCAGCAACGACATCACCCCCAAACGCCAAAGCGGGCCGCGCCCTCGACAGGCGCGACCCCCCTTGACGCGATCGCTTCGCGTGCGGCCGCCGTGCGACCCGAAAGCCCAGCCGGCCGTCCGGCCGAGAACCCGGTCAGGCCTCAACGGCGACGATCAGCCTCCGGCGAACGTTGCTACCTCTTCATGGCGTAGAGGGCGTCGATCATCTTCTGCGCCGACTCCTCCATGTCGATCACCAAGTGGTCGATCCGCGACACGAAGTAGTTGTGGCCGATGCTCACGGGAATGGCGATCGCCAAGCCCGCGGCGGTCGTCGTGAGGGCGATCTTGATCCCCGACGCCACCGTCTGGGCGTCCACCTCGCCGGCAAGCTCGATCGCCTGGAACGCCGCGATCATCCCGAGCACCGTCCCCAGGAAGCCGAGCAGCGGCGCCACATTGGTGAGGGTCGCCAGCACGACCAGCCCGCTCTCCAGCTTGCTGAGCTCGATGAGGCCCTGGTTCTCGATCGCCTTCATCACCCGGTCGGTCCCCTCTTCCTTCCGCTCCAACCCCGCGTGCAGGATGTTGGCGGCAGGAGAGTTGGATTCTCGGGTGACCTCGAGGGCCTCTTTGATCCGCTGCTGGGACAGGAGTTCGTCCACCTCTCGGAGGATCTTCTTCGTGCCGCCGCCCTTCGAGAGCAGGTCGAAGAACTTCCAGATGATGACGAGGATCCCCACCACGAGACACAGGCCAAGAGGCCAGCGCATCATCCCCGCGTCGATCCACGCCTGCTGCATCTGCTCGGTGAAGGTGAGGTCCGGGCCTTCCACGCCCGGGAGCTGGAGCAGAGCTCCGTAGAGAGTCGTCGTCGCGCTGGTCAAAGGAACCTCCCGCTTTCGGTCCGGTGCAGATGGTTGGAGTTGGTCGCGCCCTTCGGCGCGGCTACGGCCTCTCGGGCCGGATCGGCCGCATAGCACGGCTTGCCATAATGAGCCCGATCAACGGGGCTGTCAACTTCGCCGCCGATTTCCTGTCGGCAAGCTCCGAGAATCGGCGACCTGGGCCTGTCCGCGAAACTCCCTCGACCGATCAGCGCCGCCATGTCCACTCTCGAGAACGGTAGCGTCTTTCCAGTCCTGCCGCCAGGACGGTCTCTCCATGGCTCAGCGCCCCCGTCTCCCACGTCCCGCCCAACGCGTGCACGAAGCCGGACCGCAACGCTCCCACCAGCTCTTCCCACGGCGGAACCTCGCCCAGCAGCTCGCCCAGCGTGACCGGACGCCGCACCCCCCCGTTGCGCTCCCCGTCCCGGTCGGCCAGCAATGCGCTCTGGTCCGTCGCCAGCAGCAGCGAGCCGTGCTGAAGTACAGCACTCCCGATCCGCGCCTGGGCGCTCCCCACCAGCTTCCTCCCCGCCACGGTCACCTCTCCCGCCACCGGCCCCAGAAAGCAGGGACCGGCGTTCGGTCCCGGCGTCGTCCCGTCGGCCCCGGCGCTGCTGGCGTCCACGCCGAGCCGACGCAGCCCGTGGACCAGCGCCAGGTTGATCCTGCCGTACGCCTCGCGAACGCCCCCCAGCGCCCGGGCGGGAACGACGACGCAGTAGGTGAGCTCTCCATCGTGGATCACCGCCCGTCCCCCGGTGGGCCGGCGCACGACCCCGAGGTCGGGGCGGCTGCGGAGGATATCCCGGTAGCCCACCGTGACCGGCTCGTTGCGTCCGAAGGAGAGCGCCGGCGGGTCCCACCGGTAGAAGCGCACCGTGCCGGTCCCTGGGCGGCACGCTTCGGCCATCGCGTGGTCGCGGGCCATGTTGACGGCGCCCGACGTCGGCGGGTCCACGAGTACCCGCCATCGAATCGTCATCGTCAGAGAGCCAGGACGTCTCCTGGATTCATCACGCGCACCTGGGCTCGGTCGCCCACCATCTCCTTGAACCGCTCCGGGTCCTGCTCGATCAGAGGCCAAGTGCCGTAGTGGATCGGCACCACCACCTCCGGCTCGATGAACTCCACCGCCCGCGCCGCGTCCTCCGGCCCCATCGTGAAGTTGTCACCGATCGGGAGGATGGCCACGTCCACCTTGCCCTTCAGCAGCTGCATGTCCAGCATCAGAGCGGTGTCGCCGGCGTGGTAGACGCGCTTCCCGTCCAGGTCGAAGAGGAACCCGCCGGGGACCGTGGTGAAGCAGCCCGTCTCGTCGCCGTGGACCAGCCCGCCGTGGTGCGCCGGCGTCATCTCCGCCCGTCCGAACGGGAACTCCCATCCGCCGCCGATGTGCAAGGGGTGGACGTTCTCCAGCCCCTGCGTCTGGGCGAACGCGACGATCTCGAAGGTGGAGACCAGCGTCGCTCCGGTTTCCTTCGCCAGGGGAATCGCGTCGGCGAAGTGGTCGGCGTGGCCGTGGGTGCAGAGTATGAAGTCCACCGGACCGACTTCAGCGCGCTTGATATCCGAGGCCGGATTGTCGTCGAAGTAGGGATCGACGGCGATGCGGATTCCGTCTGCGGTCTCCGCCGTGAAGGTGGCGTGGCCGTGGAACGTGAGTGTGGCCAAGTGACGCGGGCTCCCTGGGCTGGGGGTGGTTGACGGCTGGCTGGACGGGCGGCGGAGTCTAACCGTCCGCGGGTTCGGTCTGGTAGCTCTCGATCGGCGGGCAGGCGCACACCAAGTTGCGGTCCCCCCAGGCGTTGTCCACCCGGCCGACGTGGGGCCAGAACTTGTGCTGCGACAGCCACGGCGCCGGGAACGCGGCCTGGCGACGGCCGTAGCCGTGGGCCCACTCGTCGGCGGTGACGACCTGGGCGGTGTGGGGCGCGTTCTTGAGGACGTTGTCGCGTCTGTCCTGAAGGCCCATCTCAACTTGGTCGATCTCCGCCTTGATCAAGACCAGGGCGTCGCAGAAGCGGTCCAGCTCGGCCTTCGATTCGCTCTCGGTGGGCTCGATCATGATCGTCCCCGGCACCGGAAACGCCATCGTGGGGGCGTGGAAGCCGTAGTCCATGAGGCGCTTGGCCACGTCCTCCTCGGTGATCCCCGTCGCCTTTCGGATCGCCCGAAGGTCCACGATGAACTCGTGCGCCACCCGGCCGCTGCCGTGTCCCCACCAGTAGAGGATCTCGAAGTGGGCGTCGAGCTTCTCGGCCATGTAGTTGGCGGCGAGGATCGCGACGCGGGTCGCCTGCGCTACCCCCTCCTTGCCCAACAGGGCGATGTACGCCCACGAGATGAGGAGGATGCTGGCGCTGCCCCAGGGCGCCGCCGACACGGCTCCGGCCCCCGCTGCGCCACCGGTGGGCACCACGGGGTGGCTCGGCAGGTAGGGCGCGAGCTCCTCCGTCGCGCAGATCGGACCCATGCCGGGGCCGCCGCCGCCGTGGGGAATCGCGAAGGTCTTGTGGAGGTTGATGTGGATCACGTCGGCGCCGTAGTCGCCGGGACGACAGAGTCCCACCTGGGCATTCAGGTTGGCGCCGTCCAAGTAGACGTAGCCGCCGCGGCGGTGGACGATCTCGCAGATCTCCCGGACCCGCGCCTCGAAGACGCCATGCGTGGACGGGTACGTGATCATCACGGCGGCGAGCCTGTCGGCGTGCTCGGCGGCCTTCGCCTCCAAGTCCTCCACGTCCACGTTGCCTCGGGCGTCGCATTTCACCACCACGACCCTCATCCCCGCCATGACCGCGCTGGCCGGGTTGGTCCCGTGGGCGGACGACGGTATCAGGCACACGTCGCGCTCCGACTGGCCCAGCGCCCGGTGCCGCGCGCGGATCACGAGAAGCCCGGCGTACTCCCCCTGGGCGCCGGAGTTGGGCTGAAGCGAGACGGCCGGCAATCCGCTGATCTCGGCCAGCCACTCCTCCAGGTCAGCCACGATGCGGGCGTAGCCCTTGGCCTGCTCCGGCGGCGCGAAGGGGTGGAGGCTTCCGAACTCGGGCCACGTGACCGGCGTCATCTGGGTGGTGGCGTTGAGCTTCATCGTGCACGACCCCAGAGGAATCATGCTGGTGTTCAGCGACAGGTCCCGCGACTCCAGCCGGTGGATGTACCGGAGCATCTCCGTCTCCGACCGGTGGGAGTGGAAGACCGGGTGCTCCAGGTAGCCGCTGGTTCGGGCGAAGGCGGTCGGGTACTCGGCAAGCTCGAAGTAGCCGGCCAGCTGCTCGGAGGAACCGACGCCGCCGAACACGCCGATCAGGTCGTCCAGGTCCGACGGCGCAACCGTCTCGTCCAGGGCGACGCCGATCGTCCCGTCGTCGAACTCCCGCAGGTTGATCCGTGCCTCCCTCGCCGCGTTCAGCACGAGTCTGGGCTTGCCGGCGGGCCGAACCCGCAGGGTGTCGAAGTAGACGTCGTGGACCAGCTCGTGTCCCTTCCGATCCAGAGCCAGCGCCAGCGTCGCCGTCTGCTTGCGGATGCGCTGGGCGATGCGGCGGATGCCCTCGGGGCCGTGGTACACCGCGTACATCCCCGCCATCACTGCCAGGAGGACTTGGGCCGTGCAGATGTTGGAGGTGGCCTTCTCCCGGCGGATGTGCTGCTCCCTGGTCTGGAGGGCCATCCGCAGAGCCGGAGCGCCGTGGCGGTCGGTGGAGACGCCGATTATGCGGCCGGGAAGCTGCCGCTTGAACTCCTGCCGGGCAGCGACGTAGGCGGCGTGGGGGCCGCCGTACCCCATGGGCACGCCGAAGCGCTGCGTGTTGCCCACGGCCACGTCGGCGCCGAACTCGCCAGGGGGCGTCAGGAGGGCCAGCGCCATGATGTCCGCGGCCACGACCACCTTTGCGCCGCCGTCATGGGCGGCCGCGCAGAGCTCCCGGTAGTCGTGGACGCCGCCGTCCGTCGCCGGGTACTGGACGAGGGCGCCGAAAACGGAGTCGTCGAACGCGAAGTCCCGGCTGGGACCGATCCGCACCTCGATCCCCAGGGGCGCCGACCGAGTGGCGACGACGCCGATCGTCTGGGGGTGGCAGTCGTCGGCCACGAGGAAGACGTGCCCCCTGCGCTTCCGCCCGCTTCCGTAGAGCATCGACATCGCCTCCGCCGCCGCGGTCGCCTCGTCCAGCAGCGAGGCGTTGGCGATGTCCATCCCAGTCAGGTCTATGATGGCGGTCTGGAAGTTCAGGAGGGCCTCCAAGCGCCCCTGCGATATCTCGGCCTGGTACGGCGTGTACTGGGTGTACCAGCCCGGGTTCTCCAGGATGTTCCGCTGGATCACGCCGGGGGTGATCGTCCCCGAGTACCCCATGCCGAGGTAGCTGCGCCAGAGTTCGTTCTCCGACGCGATCCCCCGCAGGCGGTCGATCAGCTCGGCTTCGGGCACGGCGTCGGGAAGCCGGAGAGGTCGCCCCAGGCGGATCGAGGCAGGAACCGTCTCCTGCATGAGTCCGTCAAGAGTCTGCTGGCCCACTGCGTCCAGCATCTCCTGCACGTCGTCGGGGCTGGGGCCCAGATGGCGGGCCAGGAAATCGGGATGATGGTTTATGGACATGGCCGTTTCGAAGGCTCCCGCTACTCGCTGACGTGCACCTCGTAGGCGGCTTCGTCCATCAGCTTCTCCGCCTCCGAGGGGTCGTCCAGCCGCAATTTGATCATCCACCCCTCGCCGTAGGGGTCCGAGTTCACCACGGCGGGGTCGTCGTCCAGCCCCGCGTTGACGGCCACCACCTCGCCGGCGAGAGGGCAGTAGAGGTCGGTGACCGCCTTGACGGCCTCGATCGTGCCGAAGGTCTCCATCGCGCCGAAGATGTTGCCGGGCTCCGGAAGCTCCACGTACACCACGTCGCCCAGCTCGCCCTGGGCGTAGTCGGTGATCCCGACGAAGTAGACGCCCTCTTCGTCGGCTTCCTTGAGGTACTCGTGCTCCGTGGTGTACCGCAGTCCTTCGGGAATGTGGGACATCGCCGTCTCCGCATGGGGGGTGCCGCCGGAACTTGCTCCAAACGGGGGAATATATAAAGGCGCATGGAGCGGATGCGTCAACCCGGCCCGGCGGGTTAGATTGGGAACCCTGCGACTTAGGCGCTCAGGCGGCCGGTCCTTCCCGCCCAGGGTCGTCCGAACACGAAGGAGGAGCCATGGCTGCGCTGGCTGAACACCCCGCCCTGACCGTCCTCACCGAAGAGGAGGTCATGTTCCGCGACACCGTTCGCGAGTTTGCCGAGTCGGAGATCGCCCCTCGGGTCGCCCGCATGGACGCGGCCCACGAGATCGATTCGGAGCTGATCTCGATGTTCTTCGAGCTCGGGATCATGGGGATCGAGATCCCCGAGCAGTACGGCGGCGCCGAGAGTTCGTTCTTCACCGCCGCCCTTGTCGTGGAGGAGCTTTCCCGGGTCGATCCATCGGTGGCGGTGCTGGTGGACGTGCAGAACACGCTTGTGGCCAACGCCCTGCTGCGTTGGGCGACGCCCGACCAGAACAGCCGCTACTTGCGGCGGCTGGCCGAGGGAACCGTCGGCGCCTACGCCCTCTCGGAGGCGGGAAGCGGGTCCGACGCCTTCGCCCTGGCGGCCCGGGCCGTCCGCGACGGGAGCGACTGGGTGCTGAACGGCAACAAGATGTGGATCACCAACGGCGGGGAGGCAGGGCTCTTCATCGTCTTCGCCAACGCCGCGCCGGAGCGGGGCTACAAGGGGATCACCGCGTTCCTAGTGGAGCGGGAGATGCCCGGCTTCGCGGTGGGCAAGCGGGAGGACAAGCTGGGGATCCGAGCCTCGTCCACCACCGAGCTGATCTTGAACGACGTCCGGGTGCCCGGCGACAACGTGCTGGGCGAGGTGGGGAGGGGGTACAAGGTGGCGATCGAGACGTTGAACGAGGGACGGATCGGGATCGGCGCCCAGATGGTGGGGCTGGCCCAGGGCGCCTTCGACCACACCTTGCGGTACGTGCAGGAGCGGGAGCAGTTCGACCATCCCGTCGCGTCGTTTCAGGGGGTGCAGTTCCAGCTGGCGGAGATGGCAGCCAAGATCGAAGCTGCACGTCTCATGGTGTACAACGCGGCCCGCCTCAAGGATCAGGGCGCACGCTTCCTGCGGGAGGCCGCCATGGCCAAGCTCTTCGCCTCCCGGACCGCCCAGGAGGTGTCGTCCTTGTGCATCGACCTCCATGGGGGCTACGGATTCACCCGCGAGTACCCGGTGGAGAAGTACTACCGGGACTCGAAGATCGGCACGATCTACGAGGGAACCGACAACATGCAGCTCCAGACCATTGCGAAGGACCTGCTCCGTGGATAACAGAGAGGAGGGACCATGCCTTCGATCGGCATAGGCGAGATCGTCTTCGTGCTTGCGGTCCTCGTGCTGCTTTTCGGCGCCAAGCGCATTCCCGAGATCGCGCGGGGGCTGGGTTCCGGGATCCGCAACTTCAAGGGGTCGATCCAAGCTGGACGGGCCGGTCGCCGGAGCGATTCCGAAGACGTCGAGGACGACGACGCCTAGCCGTACCGGCAACCTACCGTGACGCACCCGACTCCCCACCGCCCGGGGCGGCTCGGCCTTCTCTTTCTGGCGGTGCTCGTCGATCTGATCGGGTTCGGGATCGTCCTGCCCCTGCTCCCGCTCTACGCAGAAGGCTTCGGTGCCAGCGGGCTTCAGGTCGGGCTTCTCGTCGCCGTGTACTCGCTGGTGCAGCTGGGGATGGCACCGTTGTGGGGTCGCCTGTCCGACCGGATCGGGCGGCGGCCGGTGCTCGTTCTCGGACTGCTGGGAAGCAGCGCGGCCTACGTGGTGTTCGCGCAGGCCGACTCCCTGGCCGTGCTCTTCGCCTCTCGGATCGTCGGCGGGATCGGCGGCTCGACGATTCCAGTGGCCCAGGCGTACATCGCGGACGCGACGCCCCCTTCCCGGCGGACCGGGAACATGGGGCTCATCGGAGCGGCGTTCGGCCTCGGGTTCGTGATCGGCCCGGCGCTGGGTGCGTTCCTGGCCGGGGCGTCGCCCGGTTCGCCCGCCGCTCCCGGGTACGTCGCCGCCGTCCTCTGCTTGGCCAATGCGCTTGCGGCGCTGCTCTGGCTGCCCGAGTCCCGCGTGCCGGGGAAGGACGCTCCGACCCCGCGCTTTGCGGTCCGCGCCGCCCTGAGGGAGGCGGCTGCGTCTCGCCAGATCCGTCTCGTCTTGGGCGGCTACCTGTGCATCACGATGGCGTTCTCGGCCCTCCAGCCGACGCTCTCCCTCCTGGCGCTGGAGCGCTTCGGCATGGGGGCGCGGCAGGCCGGCCTGCTGTTCGCGTTGCTGGGGGTCGTCTCGGCGGTGGTGCAAGGGGGGCTCGTGCGGCGGGTCGCGCCGCGCACCGGCGAGCGCCGGCTGCTGCTCGGGAGCGCGCTCCCCTTCGCGCTGGGCCTGCTGGCTGTGGGGTGGTCGCCCACGCCTTCGGTGCTGCTCGCTGGGCTGGCGCTCGTGGGCATCGGCTACGGGGGCGCGATCCCCAGCGTGCTGGGCCTTCTTTCCCGGGCGGCGCACCCGGAGCGCCAGGGCGCGGTGCTGGGGGTAGGACAGAGCGTCGGGTCGCTGGCCCGGGTCCTCGGACCGACGCTTGCCGGGAGGTTGTTCGACGTGCGCCTCGGGCTGCCCTACCTCGCCGGGGCGGCGCTGGTTCTGGCGGGCGCGTTGGTGTCGGCGCGTTTGGCGCAGCCGAAAGCCGATCCAGAGTCGGAGTCGGAGTCGGAGTCGGAGCCGTGACGGGCAGCGGCGCCCCGCAAGGCCGGACCGGTCTCTTCGTCGTGCTTCATCAGCCGCAGGACGTGGTGAACATCGCCGGGGTGGTGCGGGCGATGGCCAACATGGGCTTGGAGCGGCTGACCTTGGTCGACCCGGCCCACGTCGACCCGTGGCGGATCACGGGGATCGCCCACCGCACCCACGGGGTGGTGGACCGGATTCGGCAGACGGCAACCCTGGAGGAGGCGCTGGCCGGCGCCACCTACGTCGTCGGCGCCTCCGCCCGGCCCCGGACGGCGCGGCGCAACTACCACCGCCCCCGAGAGCTGGCGCCCAAGATCCTTCGACGGGCTCGCGACGGGAACGTGGCGCTGGTCTTCGGCCGGGAGGACCGGGGGCTCTCGAACGAGGACCTGGACCGCTGCCACGACGTGGTGGTGGCGCCCACGGCGCCCGGCTACTCCTCCCTGAACTTGGCCCAGGCGGTGCTGCTGGTCGCCTACGAGCTTCTTCTCGCCGGGGGCGGCGGAACCGAGGCGCTGCCGCCCGGGAAGCGCTCGCTGGGTCCGGCCTCCGTCGCCGAGCTCGACGAGATGTACGATGCGCTGGAGGCGGGCCTGCACCGCATCGACTTCTTCAAGTCCCGCAAGGCCGAGAGCGTGATGCGGGTGCTGCGGACCGTCTTCGGGCGCACGACCCTGGACGCCCACGAAGCGCGGCTGGTGCGCTCCGTCGGGTACCAGGTGCGGAACTACGTCGCGAGGCTGGAAGCGGACGCGGGTCGCAGCGACTAGCGATAAGACCCGGCGCCCAGCCTACCCCGCCGGTTCCAGCCGCACGATCGGCGAACCTTCGCCCCCTTCGCGGCTGGAGATCGCCACGTAGATGTAGCCGTCGGGTCCCTGCCGCACGTCGCGGACGCGCCCCATGCCGCGCAGCAGCGTCTCCACCGACGTGACCTGCCCGTCCTCCACAGTGAGCCGCTCCAGGCGCTGCCCCGACAAGCCGCCGGCAAAGAGGGCGCCCTGCCAGTGGGGGAACTTGTCGCCCGTGTAGAACATGAGCCCGGACGTGCCGATCGACGGCACCCAGACGTGCACGGGCTGCTCCATGCCCTCTGCGTGGGTGGCTTCGTGAATGGTGGTTCCGCCGCGATAGTTGACGCCGTAGCCGATCACCGGCCAGCCGTAGTTCCTTCCGGCATCCGGGACGTTCACCTCGTCGCCGCCCCTAGGACCGTGCTCCGTGATCCAGATCGCGTCGGTCTCGGGGTGGACCGCCAGCCCCTGCGGGTTCCGGTGGCCGTAGCTCCACGTCTCGGGCCGAGCGCCGTCCCGTCCCACGAACGGATTGTCTTCCGGGACCCGACCATCGTCGTGGAGCCGAACGACGACGCCGTGGTGGTTCGACACGTCCTGGGCCGGGTGCGCGTGCAGGTCCCCCCGGGGCGGCACCTGGCGATCGCCTACGGTCAGCCACAGGTAGCCGTCGGCGTCGAACGCCAGCTTGCAGCCGTAGTGCCCCGCCCCTCGGGAGACCGCTTCGAAGATCTCGTCGGTCTGAGTGAAGCGGTCGTTTTCGAGCGTGCCCCGGATCACCGCAGTGGTCGCCTCGCTTCCGTCGCCGATGGGCTTGGAGTAGCTCAGGTAGACGAGGTGGTTCGACTCGAACTCCGGGTGGGGCAGGACCTCGAGCATCCCGCCCTGACCCCGCGCCAGCACCTCGGGAACGCCGGGGACGGGTTGGGCGAGCAGCTCGCCGTCGCGGATGATGCGGAGCCGCCCGGGGCGCTCGGTCACCAGCATGTCGCCTCCGGGGAGGAAGGCGATCGACCACGGCTGCACGAGTCCGTCCGCGACGGTGACCACGCGGTAGTCGTGGTAGGTGGAACGCATCGCGTCCGACTGGGCCTGGGCAGGCTGTGCCGGGGACAGGGCAAGGGCAACCGCGCCGGCGGCGAGGGCGAGGACGGGAATCCTGACGGTCATATCGAGTGGCCTCGGTTCGGGAGTCCGGCCTGGTGGAGACGGCCGAGTACGGATCATCGGGGTCGCTTGTGTCGGCCCGAGCAATCTACAACGGCGCAGGCGCTCTCTGAAACCGGGAGTTCACGCTTCTGTCCGGAGCTCCACGGCGGTTCCGTAGCAGACCATCTCGGCGGCGCCGCGGCTCACTTCGGCGGACTGGAAGCGCACCGCCAAGATGCCGTTCGCGCCCAGGGACTCGGCCTCGGCGACCATGCGGTCGATCGCCTGCTCGCGGGCTTCCGCCAGCAACTTGGTGTATTCGTGGAGCTCGCCGCCGGCGAGGTGGCGGAGGCCCGCGATGAGGTCCCGGCCAATGTGGCGGGCCCGAATCGAACTGCCGCGCACCAGCCCCAGCGTGCGCCGGACTCGGTGTCCGGCAACGGCTTCGGTCGTCGCGACGATCACCGGTGGACGTGCCGGTACGGGTCGGTGCGGTACTCCTTGCAGCGGTCCCAGATCACGCTGGCCAAGAGGACGAGAATGCCGATCACAACGCCGCCGGTGGCAAGCTTGACGATCATGCCCGCAGGCGACTTGAAGGCGACCCATAGGCCGTAGCCGATCCACGCCGCCAGCCCCGACCCCGTGAGCACCCAACCGACGGGCGCCGATACGCGCTTCCGTATGCGGTCCCACGCCGACTCCTCGCCGAGCGGGACGAAGGTCATGTCCCTGAACCCGTCCTTGATCGACTGGTAGAGGGCCAGTTCTCGTCGGAGTTCGCTGGACTCCTCCAAGAGACTCTCCACGGCGACCCGTTCCTCGGGCGCGGCTTCGCCGTCCAGAAAGCGCATGAGTTCTTCGTGGCTGGTCATGTCGTCTCCCGCAACACGTCGGCCAGGGCCCTACGGGCATGGAAGAGACGACTGGCCACCGTCCCTTCCGGGATCTTCAATATGCCCGCGATCTCACCGTAGCGAAGGCCCTCGAGTTCCTTCAGCACGATGATCTCCCGGTGGTCCTCGTTCAGCTTCTCCAAGCCCGCCCACAGCCGTTCCTTGGCGAGCTGGCGCTCGAGACGCCGCTCCGGCCCGTCCTCCCGGTTCGCCGGCGCGATCTTCAGTTGTTCGTCCAACACCTCCCGGCTGAAGCGCGCCTTCCGACTCCGAAGGGCGTCCCGGCACTGGTTCCGCAGTATCTGGAAGAACCAGGGGCCGAAGCTCCGATTCAGGTCGAAGCGGCGCAGCGTCTGCCAAGTCTTCACGAAGGCGTCCTGAAGCGCGTCCTGTGCGTCCTCGTGGTTTCCCATCATTCCCAAGGCGATCCGAAGTCCCGGCTGCTCGTAGACGCGAACGATCGGTTCGAAGAAACGGGCGTCCCCAGCTTGGCACTTCCGTAGCAGTTCTCGTTCCAGTTCGGGAAGCAAGCTCCCTCCGTTCGCGGTTGTTACGGCAAGTACGAAGGTTCGGCTCGGCGTCTTCAGCCGGCGGGGAAACGGCCCCGTCGGACGGCCTGGACGGCCGGAGCGGCCCGGAGCGGCTTGACCACCGGCGCACCCGGTCCCGGCACACCCACTCCGACTCGCGGCAACGGGACGGCGCAATAGCTGGACAGGACGGACATGGAACCCTGGCGGCGGCCGCACGCGCTTCGCACATTGTCGGAGCGTGTACGGTTCCGCAACCCTGAAGCCCGCACCTGTCTCCCCAGCAGACGAGGACGATCACCGCATGGACCCGGCCTGTACCCGGCGCTGCCGCGCCATCGTCGCCTTCGTGGCGCTCACCTCCATCTCCGCCCTCCCTACTCCCGCGTCCGCCCAAGAAAACGGACACCAAGCCGAGTACCCGGCCGGCTTCGACGAAGAGGCCAAGTACTACCCGGAGGCGCTGGGACCCCTCACCCGCCCGATCACCACCGAGTCGGCGCAAGCCCAGAAGTACTTCGACCAGGGGCTTCAGATGATGTACGCCTTCACCCCCCTCCGGGCGGCGCGCTCGTTCCGCCAAGCCCAACGGGAGGACCCGGGCTGTGCAATGTGCTTCTGGGGCGAGGCGTGGGCTTGGGGACCGTACCTGAACGGCGGCATGGGTCCCGACGACGCGCCCCGGGCGTATGAAAACATCCAGATGGCGAAGAAGGTCGCCGAAAAGGGCGGGGTCAGCGAGGTGGAGGCGGCGCTGATCGAGGCGATGGCCGTCCGCTACGTGGAGGAGCAGGACGAGGCCACGCGCAAGTCCCTGGACTCGGTCTACTCCCGGGCGATGGCGGACGTGTGGGAGCGCTTCCCCGACGATCTCGAGGTGGGCACGCTCTACGGCGAGTCGCTGATGCTGCTGGAACCCCGGCGGGGGCGGTGGGACAAGGACAAGCCGGCGGTCAAGAAGATCCACTCGATCCTGGGGGCCGTGCTTAAACGGAGCATCGTGCACCCCGGGGCGTGCCACTTGTACGTCCACGCTACGGAGCCCACCGTCGAGCCCGGCAAGGCGGAAGCCTGCGCCGACCACCTGGGCGCGGCGATTCCCGGTGCCAGCCACATCCAGCACATGCCGTCCCACACCTACAATCGGATCGGGCGGTGGGGCGACGCCGTGGAGGCCAACACCGACGCCTGGCACACCGACCTGCGGGCCGGCGCCGACCGAGCGTGGGCGATCTACCCGTCCCACAACCTCCACATGCTCCTCTTCGCCGCCTCTATGGACGGGCAGGGCGCCGTCGCCGTGCAGGCCGCCAAGGACTACGGCAAGATCGTGCCCGGAGGCGGGTTCTACGAGGCGATGACGTTGCTGCGCTTCGGCCGCTTCGACGAGATCCTGGAGCTGGACGATCCCCCGGAGGGCGGCATCCAGCGGGGCTTCTGGGACTTCAGCCGCGGATACGCCTACCTGCGGACCGACGATCCGGGACGGGCGTCCGTCTACTTGGAGCGGGTTCGGAAAGCTGCGGACGACACCCCCGAGAGCGAGACCTTCCGCGGGCACTCGGCGGCGGACCTGCTAGGCGTGGTGGCCGGCATCCTCGAAGGCGAGCTCCTTCGCCACGAAGGCAAGACCGATGAAGCCGTCGCGGTGCTGGAGGCAACGATCGAGACCGAGGACGGCCTGCGCTACGACGAGCCCGAGCCCCTCAATTTCTCGGCCCGCCACTGGCTGGGGAACCTGCTGCTGGAAGTCGAACGCCACGCCGACGCAGCCGCCGTGTTCGAAGCGGCGCTGGAAGACCACCCCAACAACGGCTGGTCCCTCTTCGGACTCGAAGCGGCCCTGCGCGCCCAGGGCAAGGATGAAGCCGCAGACAAAGCCAAGGCCCGGTTCGAGGAGGCATGGGCCAGGTCCGACACGTGGATCTGGGCGCCGGTGTTCTGAGGCTGGCTGTAGGGGAAGGTCGCCGTGAAGATCGGGGGTTCCGTTCAGCTGGAGTACGATCCGAGCCGCCAGGGTGTGGTGGTCAAGGGGCCTCGTACAGTACGGCTGGGTGACACCACTCACACCAAGTGGCGCGTGCAATGGAACGATGGAATGGTACAGTGGCAGCCGGAGTGCGATCTGTGCCCAGCGCCCGAGGCTCCTCCGGACGCCTTCGAGCTGCTGGAGGAAGGTCGGTTCTGCGGACACAGGGAGCTTCGGCGGAACATCGCCTTCTGCCAGATCGCCGGAAACGTGGACGATCTGGTGTACAGCATGGACGCCACGAACATCGACTTCCTGCCCTACCAGTACAAGCCGGTGCTGACGTTTCTGGCATCTCCTTCGAACGGGATCCTCATCGCCGACGAGGTCGGACTGGGCAAGACGATCGAGGCCGGATTGATCTGGACCGAGCTCCGTGCCCGATCCGACGCCCGCCGGCTTGTGGTCGTCTGCCCGGCCACGCTACGCGACAAGTGGGAGCTCGAGCTCGAGGCCAAGTTCGGCGTCTCAACCCGCCAGGTGGACGCCGAAGGGTTGCTCAAGGAACTGTCGGCTCCCAGATATCGAGCCGTAGAGTCCCAGGCTCTCGTCTGCAGCATCCAGGGAATTCGCCCTCCCAAGAATTACGAAGACCCCGCCGTCAGCTCTCCTTCCGCTCGCTTGGCGCGTTTTCTTGAGGAGCAGGACGGCCGCGGAAGCATCATCGACCTGTTGGTGGTCGACGAGGCCCACCACCTCCGAAACCCGGGAACGCAGAGCGCACGCATCGGTACGCTCCTCCGGGACGCAAGCGAACACGTCGTCCTCCTGTCGGCCACCCCGCTCAACAACAAAGAAGACGACCTCTTCCACCTGCTTCGCCTAGTGGACCCCGATACGTTCTCTAGGTCCGATTTCTTCCCTTCGGTGCTGGCGGCAAACGAACCACTGGTCCGTGCTCGGCACCTTGTCATGGACCAGAAATCGCAACCAACGAAGGCCAAGGTGGTCGAAGCCCTTCGACTGGCCCGCCAGCACCAACTCCTGCGCGGCAACCGCCGTCTTAAGGGTATCATCGACTCGGTCGACGAAGAATCGCTTGCCGACCCATCCTCTCGGGTCGAACTCGCCAGCCGCATTGACAGCACGAACCTCCTCCGGTACGTCTTCTCCCGGACCCGGAAGCGGGAAGTGCAGGAGCTTCGAGTTGACCGTGAGGCTCTCTACCATAAGGTCAAGATGCCCCCAGGCGGCGTCGAGGAGGAATTCTACCGCAGGGTGACGACCTCCATTCGCCGCTACGCCATCGACAAGGATGTGGGGGCGGGCTTCTTGCTTGCCATGCCCCAGCGCCAAATGTCGAGCTGCATGTATGCGGCCGCTAAGTCCTGGTCCAACGATCTCTCCGACGACGAACTGGTGCTGCTGGCCTACGAGACCGACGGTAGCGAAGCGACCAAGCCGAAGGAGTCTGTCCGACCGCTAATGAAACACATCGCAGCAGATCTGAGGGACTTCAACCATCGCTTGCTGAGAGATACTGATACCAAGTTCATGACGTTTTGCCACTGGCTACTCAAGTACATGAAGGAGTATCCCGACGAGAAGGTGATCGTCTTTTCCTACTTCAAGGCGACGCTGGCGTACCTCTCCGAGCGGTTGGCGGAGCACGACGTCAAGAGTCAAGTTCTGCATGGAGGCTTGGCAGAGAACAAGCAACACGCCATCGACAGGTTCAGACGCGCTGTCGCCACGAGAGTCCTCCTGACTTCCGAAGTGGCAAGTGAGGGGGTCGATTTGCAGTTCTCTCAATGCATCGTCAACTACGATCTTCCCTGGAACCCTATGCGGATTGAACAGCGGATCGGTCGAATTGATCGGATTGGCCAACAATCGCCCAAGGTCCAGATCGTCAACATGGTATACGGAGACACCATCGACGACCGTATATACACCGTGCTTCTCAATAAGATCGGCATCTTCAAGCGATCCATCGGCGGCATGGAACCCATCCTTGGAGAGATGGTACGGGATCTCACGGGAGACCTGTTGCGCCAAGAGCTCACCAGGGAACAGGAGGAAGAACGAATTGAGCAGACAGCGATTGCCATCGCAAACCACCGTCGGCACCAAGATGAGCTCGAGGAGCAGGCGATCCATCTAGTTGCGCTCGAAGACTATGTCTTGCGCCAAGTGAAGGAAGCCCACGACTTCAAGCGACGGATTACCAGTCACGATCTCAAGGTGTACGCCGGAGATTACCTCGACCGGCACGCTGGCGGGTCGTTCGATTTTCGAGAGGACCCCCGTGAGCCCTTGTGCGTGGAAATCGCGCTACCGCCGAAGCTCCGCGTGGGCTTGACTGAGTACATTCGGAACGAACGGTTGCCCGCGGTCACAAGCTTGACGGAGGGGCGCAGTCGGCAGTACGTATTCTCTCATAAAATCGGGCGTCCTTCGCAGCGCAGGGAGCGAATCAATCAGTTTCACCCATTCATTCGCTTCATCGGCAGTCAACTCAAGCCAAGTTCGGGGGAGTTCTGTCCGCTAGTTGCGCTTGAGCTGTCCTCCGGCCATATTGGGGACCGATGGCCAGCTGGTGACTACGCATTTGCTTTCAGGCGTTGGCGTTTTGGAGGTGGGCGACCGGTGGAGGAGCTTCGGGCGCGGTCAGTCCGCATGGGCGACGAAGACATGCTCCCTGCTAGTCGGTCGTGGGAGCTCGTAAGTGCAGGCAAGCAACATGGCATGGACTGGCACTCGGCCAAGCGCGACGTGGATCGAGACCGGACGTGGGAGGCCATCGACAGGTGCCAAGCACAGCTTGCCGAGGATTTCACGCGCACGCGCGTGGATCGAAAAAACGGCAACGACGACCGCATTGACTTGCAAGTGAATACCTTAGAGCGGCGGGCTGCTCGACAGATTGCTCGTCTGCGGGAAGTGGTGCAGCAGCACAGAGAGCACGGGAGAAAGGGATTGGCTCGTGCGAATGAAGGAAGGATCCGTAAGATAGAACTTCGACGGGATACGGAAGTCGCGCAGCGCGAGCTGAAGCGCAAGTTCACGTCGCGCCAGGACGAATTGTACGCTGGCGTGATCCGAGTGAAGGCAGAAAGGGGGCGAATAGCATGAGTTTCTCGACACACGGGGTGCCAGAGGCGGAGAGCCCGCCGGACACGTCGCGTCGGGTGGAAGAACGGCATCAGCTGCTGGTGATGGGGGTGGACATCGGGACGTCGCTGTCGAAAGTCGTAGTTTCGGCGCAAGGCCGGCGTGTGGCTGTGCGGTTCGACGTGCCGGGCGGCGAGGAAAACCCGTACCTGCTACCGACGGCCGTATCCGTAATGGACAGCGGCGACTGCGGCGAGTGCCGTCTCGGACTGCACAGCGGCGCAAACAAGCACTACGACGACATCAAGAAGCCGTTGATCGACGGAAAGACCGAGAGTGTGCAGCTTCCGTTAGTCGCCTTCATGACACTGCTGTTCCAACGGGTTCAGAAGCAGATTAAAGAGTCCCCGGATCTCATACTGAGCCGACACTTGGACTGGTTGGTGAACTTGGGCGTGCCTACGGAGAGCTACGGCGGCGGGTCCAAGGGAGTGAAGGACTTGGTGGGTGCTTATCGTCGCAGCGCCGAAGTCGCCTGGGGCTTGGCGGAGCGGAGGAGGGCGGAGCGGAGGAGATTGGGAAAAGTCAAGCCGCTGACGATTGAACTATGCAGGCAGGCGATGGAAGAAAGAAACGAGGAGGGATCAGACCGAATTAAGGTGTTCCCGGAGTTCGTCCCACAGGTGGCCAGCTATGTGCAGTCCAAGCAGCGCCAAGAGGGCGTGCACGTGTTGGTGGACGCAGGGGGCGGCACCCTGGATGTCACAGTGTTCCAGGTGCTCCCTCCCAGCATCGACAAGGGGTGGGACCCGGTTTGGGCGAGGACCGTGCGGCCGCTCGGCACTCGTTATCTGGTAGATCACATAGCTGAGAAATCCGGTCGTGGCCTTGCGCTGTCGCCCTTTAGGCATTTGCCGTCGGCAGCGGAAATCGCCCAGAAAGTCGACGTCTCGCTGGAAGAGCTCACGGATATCGTCGAGCCGTTTCGCCGTCTCATAGTGTTAGCCGTCGGTGAGACGATACGCAAAGCTGGCAATACGTACATGGCCTTGGAGTGGCCAGGTCGGCTGTTTCTTGTCGGTGGTGGCGCGTTCATTGAACTGTACAACGACGTTGCCGAGGAATTCACACGTAAGGACTGGAAGTTTGGCGTCCATCGGTTGCATCTGCCTCGTCCCGACGACCTGGAAGCGCCAGAGATCAACGACTCCCATTGGCACAGACTGGCCGTGGCCTACGGACTGTCGTTCGATCCCGACAACATTCATAGAATCCGACCCCCCGAGGACATCAAACCGGTGGGGCCCGGTTTCCTGAAGCCACCCGACATCCCGCCACCTTTCGTCTGATCGACATCGGCAAGACCCGCCGCCCGACGGCCGCTCTAGCCGGCTTGTCAGTCCGGGTACAGGCGGTGCGGCAGGCAGCCGGCTGGGCAGGCGTCGCCTGCGCTCGGGCCGGATCGTCCCACTTGACGGTCGTGCGTCCAACTCCAATACATCGTAGGACAGCCGCACCGCCGACCGGTCCACGACCCGATCACCTCCAACGTCGCATGCGATAGCCGGGCTTTCCACCGAAAGGACGCCATGTCGCCGCGCCGATCGCCCGTAGCCAATCCCCGTCTCGCCCTCGACAACGCCGTTGGCGCGACGCCGTCCACCACCCAGCCGTCGTCCGAACGCGACTACGGCATTCCTCTCTCGAGGATTCCCGCCGCGAATGTGGCGTCGGTGCCACAGCGATCACCGTTGCGTTATCCCGGCGGCAAGACGTGGCTGATTCCGCACATCAGAACGTGGTTGTCGAGCCGCCCGACGCCTTCGGTGCTTCTCGAACCCTTTTGCGGCGGCGCGATTGTTTCGCTAACGGTTGCAGCCGAAGGTCTTGCGACTCGCTGCATTCTGGTGGAGATCGACCGGGATGTCGCAGCCTTCTGGCACGCCTGTTTTTCTCACACGACCGAACTATGCGACAGGATCAGCGCCTTCGAAGCAACTCGGCAGAACGTCATTGAACTTGACAGACGTGTTCCGGCGGGATTGGTCGATCAAGCCTTTCGAACTCTGGTAATGAACCGCACTCGTCGTAGCGGTATCCTGGCGCAGGGCGCTTCCTTTTCGCGTGTCGGCGAGGACGGCAAAGGCGTAGCGTCACGTTGGTACCCGGAAACGCTCGTACGGCGATTGCGCGAGATTGCGATGTTGTCCGATCGCATAGCGTTTTGCGAAGCCGACGGAATGAAGATGCTGGAATCCATCGCTTTGATCGACGATGCAGTGGTCTTCATCGACCCTCCGTATACCGCGGGTGGAAAACGTGCAGGCCGTCGCCTCTATTCGCATCACGAGGTCGATCATGAGCGGATTTTCTCCATCTTGGCAGACACGAACGCAGACTTTCTGATGACGTACGACATGGCGCCGGAGATCGTCGATTTAGTGCACCGCCATGGCTTTACGGCGGTTCGGGTCGCCATGAAGAACTCCCATCATGCTCGCTTGGACGAACTGATCGTCACTCGACACCGCGTTTTCTAGCGAGCCCCTCCCCCGCCGCTCGGTAGCCCTCCTCCAAGAAGTACGGAACGGCGCCGAAGTCGAAAGTGCCGTAGCCCTCCAGGTTGGGTTCAACGTGGACCGTGGGCGTGGCACCCCACAGCGACTCCAGGGTGCGACGGCGGTTGCGGATCATGATCCCCATGGCGCGCTGGTGGATCGCCACCATCCCCTCCCGCACCACCTCGGCGCCCGACCAGCTGCCGGTTCCCACCACGTCCACGGCCACCACCCCCGTCGCGCCCGCCGCCACCGCCCGGTCTACGGGTACCACCTGGTCGAGCCCGCCGTCCACGTAGAAGGAGCCGTCGTGCTCGAGGGGCGGGTACAGCACGGGCAGCGCGGCGGAGGCGTACACGGCGTCCAGCAAGGGCACGTCGGTCCGGGCACCGTCGCCGAACCACTCGGTCCGGCCGGTATCCAGGTCCACGGCGTTCACCAGCAGCGGCAGGCGCAGCTCCGACCACTCCCGGGCGGGCACGATGCGCTCGACGTAGGCACGGAGCGCGTCGCCCCGGAAGACGCTCACCGCCTTGATGCCGGTGACCCAGGCGGCCCTGCGGTTGAGCCGAATGATGTCGGAGCGTCGGAGCCGGCGAGCCACGCGGTCCATCTCGGCGGCGTCCATGCCCGAGGCGATGCAGGCGCCCACGACGGCGCCGATCGAGCAGCCGACGATCCCGGCGACGCCGACGCCGGCTTCGTCCAGCCGACGCCACACGCCCACATGGGCCAGTCCCTTGATTCCGCCGCCGCCCAGCACGAGCCAGGGCCGCGGACCCAGCGAATTCATGCCCACTGGCTCAAGTCCATGTCCGACATGGAGTTGCCTCGCTTTCGCGGGAAAACGGCGGGTCAAGCAGCGTTGACCCCCTGTATCCTTCGGGGTATCTTTCCAGGCCTCTGGGGCGGCTCCGCCCCACCCTATCCAGATCGTATTCCGATTCGGGGACTGCTTGCAAATGGACGACTTTCCCATCCTTGCCGCGACTGGCCTGAAAGCCAAGGTCGCAGATGAGGATCTTCATATTCTGAAAGGCGTGGACCTGACCATCGGACCCGGCGAGATCCACGCCGTCATGGGTCCGAACGGGTCTGGAAAAAGCACCCTGGCCAAGTTAGTGGCCGGGCACCCCGGCTACGAGGCCACCGGCGGCTCGCTGGCCTTCCAAGGGGAGGACCTGCTGGAGATGGAGCCCGACGAGCGGGCCCAGGCTGGCGTCTTCATGGCGTTCCAGTACCCCGTGGAGATTCCCGGCGTCTCGATCGCCAACTTCCTCCGCACCGCCCTCCAGGCGCGCCTCGAGAACGGCGAGGAGCTGGACCTCTTCGACTTTCAGGAGCATCTGATGGAGCGGATGGAGCTTCTGGACATGAAGCCGTCCTTTGCGGAACGGCCTGTGAACGACGGCTTCAGCGGCGGCGAGAAGAAGCGCAACGAGATCCTGCAGATGGCGGTTCTGAAGCCGACGCTGGCGGTGATGGACGAGACGGACTCGGGGCTGGACATCGACGCCTTGAAGGTCGTCGCCCGAGGGGTGAACACGCTCAAGGCCGAGAACCCGGAGATGTCGGTGCTTCTGATCACCCACTACCAGCGCATTCTGGACCACGTCCGCCCCGACGCTGTGCACGTCATGTTCGACGGGAGGATCGTGGAGACGGGAGGCCCGGAGGTGGCGCTAGCGCTGGAGGCCGAGGGCTACGAGGAATACCGAGCGGCCCACGCCGCCTGACGAAAGAGGAGAGAAGCGATGCCGCAGAACGAAGTCATTCACGGATTGGGGCTCGACGACTACAAGTTCGGGTTCGTCACGGACTCGACGCCGGTCTTCCGCACCCGTCCGGGGCTGGACGCGGAGGTGGTCCGCCAGATCTCCGCCCGCAAGGAAGAGCCGGAGTGGATGCTGGCGTCTCGTCTCAAGGCGCTCAAGGTCTACGAATCCAAGCCGATGCCGGGTTGGGGCGGCGACCTGTCGGAGCTTGAGGAGACGCTGGACCAGACCTACTTCTACGTGAAGCCCCAGGAGAAGATGGAGCGCTCTTGGGACGACGTGCCCGACAACATCAAGGAAACCTTCGAGCGGCTCGGCATCCCCGAGGCGGAACGAAAGATCCTGGCCGGCGTGGGCGCCCAGTACGACTCGGAGATGGTCTACCACTCCCTGAAGGAAGAATGGGAGTCCAAGGGCGTCATCTTCGACTCGATCGAGGACGGGCTGAAGAACCACCCGGAGCTCTTCCGCAAGCACTTCGGAACCGTCATCCCCGCCGCCGACAACAAGTTCGCGGCGCTGAACTCGGCGGTCTGGTCCGGCGGGTCCTTCGTCTACATCCCGCCGGGGGTGCATCTGGACACGCCGCTTCAGGCGTACTTTCGGGTCAACCAGGAGCGGCTGGGCCAGTTCGAGCGGACGCTGATCATCGCAGGGGAGGGCTCTCGCGCCCATTACATCGAGGGGTGCACGGCGCCGGTCTACTCCACCGACTCGTTCCACTCGGGCGTGATCGAGATCGTGGTGGAGCCGAACGCCACGTTCCGGTACACGACGATCCAGAACTGGTCCAACAACATGTACAACCTGGTGACCCAGCGGGCGCTGGTGCGCGAGGGCGCGCACATGGAGTGGCTGGACGGGAACCTGGGGTCGAAGCTGACGATGAAGTACCCGTCGTGCTTCTTGATGGGCGAGGGGGCCCACGGCGAAATCATGTCGATCGCGTACGCCGGCGACGGGCAGCACCAGGACACCGGGGGCAAGGTCATCCACGCGGCGCCCAACACGACGTCCAGCATCGTGTCGAAGTCGATCTCCAAGGGGACGGGACGCTCCTCCTACCGGGGGCTGTGCAAGGTCTACGACGGCGCCCGGCAAGCCCGCTCCAACGTGGAGTGCGACGCGCTCCTCATCAACGAGACGTCCCGCACCGACACCTTCCCCTACATCGAGATCGACGAGAAGAGCGCGACGGTGGGTCACGAGGCCACGGTCTCCAAGGTGGGAGACGAGCAGCTCTTCTATCTGATGAGCCGGGGGATGGACGAGGCGGAGGCGATGGCGTTGATCGTGCGCGGCTTCATCGAGCCGATCGCGAAGGAGCTGCCGCTGGAGTACGCCGTCGAGCTCAACCGGTTGATCGAGCTGGAGATGGAAGGGAGCGTGGGGTAGCCCGATGGCAAGCAACGCGTCGGCCGATTCGGTTCGCGAGGCCGGCGTCGGCGACCCCGGGTGGCTTCAGGCCCGCCGAGAAGAGGCCTGGGAGACGTACAACGCCACGCCGATGCCTTCGACCCGGTCCGAGGAGTGGCGGTACACGGACGTGGCTCGAATGCTGCCGTTGGGGGAGCTGACGCCGGCGTTCTGGGATTGTTCGGCGAATGGAACCCCCAGCGAGCTGCAGGAAGCCATGGAGCGAGGTCGGGCTGGTTTCGCCGGGCAGGTCGGCCTGGTGGACGGCTCGGTGGTCGCTGTGGAGCTGGACGACGAGGCAGCCGATCGGGGCGTGGTCCTCAAGTCCCTCCGCCAAGCGGCGCGAGACGGCGACGAAGGGGTGGAAGCGCTGCTGGCCACCGAGGCGGTGCCCGCTTCGGACGGCAAGTTTCCGGCACTGAACGCGGCCCTGTGGAGCGACGGCGTGTTCCTGCGGGTGCCCCGCGGCGTGGTGCTGGAGCGGCCGGTACGGTTGAGCCGTTGGAACTCGCAGGCGGGGACGGCGACCGTCACGCGAGTCCTTCTGGTGGCCGAGGAAGCGAGCCGCGTCTCGTTCGTGGACGAGGCGCTGTCGCCCGACTTGGAGGAGGGCACGGCCCTAGCGGCCACGGCGGTGGAGATCTTCGCCCGACAGGGTGCCCAGGTTCAGTACGTGTCGCTCCAGCAGATGGGACGCGGAGGCTTCTACTTGGCCAACCAGCGGACCTTGGCCGAGCGCGACTCGACTTTGGACACGCTGAACGTGGCCCTCGGCGGCGCCGTGGGCCGGGTGGACCTCAACGCCCGGTTGCTGGGACCCGGTGCCAACAGCGACATGCTGGGCCTCTACTTCGGGGACGACGACCAGCACTTCGACTTCAACACCAGCCAGGACCACGTCGCGCCGAACGCTCACAGCGACCTCTTGTACAAGGGGGCGCTGGATGGGAACGCGCGGGGCGTCTTCCGAGGGATCATCCGGGTTCACAAAGGCGCCCAGGGCACCGACGCCTACCAGACCAACCGCAACTTGGTGCTGTCGGACCGGGCGGTCGCCACGTCGCTGCCCAACCTGGAGATCGGCGCCGACGACGTGCGCTGCTCCCACGGCGCCACGGTGGGCCAGCTGGACGGCGAGGTCCTCTTCTACCTGATGAGCCGCGGCCTGCGGCGGGAGCAGGCGGAGCGACTCGTGGTGCTTGGGTTCCTGGGCGAGGTCCTGTCGCGGCTGCCGCTGGGAGACGTCGTCCAGAACGTCACCAGGGCGATCGAGGCAAAGCTGCGGCATGCGTGAGGCCAACGGTCCGCCGGGCGACGACTGGACCCGGGTGGTCGCCGCAACCGACGTGCCCCCCGGCAAGTTGAAGGGGGTGGCGACCCGGCAGGAGCGCTTAGTGCTGGCCAACGTGGACGGCGAGTTCTATGCGCTGGAGGACCGCTGCTCGCATCAGGACTTCCCCCTGTCGTCGGGGGAGCTGGAGGGGTGCGAGCTGGAGTGCCCGTTCCATGGGGCGACGTTCGACGTGCGCACGGGGCGCGCCACGCGCTTGCCTGCCGTGCGTCCGGTGCGGACCTACGACGTCGAGGTGGTGGATGGCGAGGTGTACCTGCGGCTCGGGTAGCCGGCCGGTGGCAGCGAAGTGAGCACTGCGTCCGCCCCAGCTCCGTCCGCTCTCGACGTGGACGCGGTCCGCCGCGACTTCCCCGTACTCGACCAGACCGTCGGCGGGAAGCCGCTGATCTACCTGGACAACGCCGCGTCGTCCCAGAAGCCGCGCCAGGTCGTGGAGGCGATCAGCGGCTACTACTACCGGGACCACGCCAACGTCCACCGGGGCGTCCACGAGCTGGCGCGCCGGGCGACGGAGGCGTACGAGGGGGCCCGGGAGCGGGTCGCCCGCTGGTTGAACGCAGCCGCCGACGAGGTGGTGTGGACCCGCGGGACCAGCGAGGCGCTGAACTTGGTCGCGTTTTCGTTGGGGCGGGCTCGCGTGGGCGCAGGCGACGAGATCGTCGTCTCCGAGATGGAGCATCACTCGAACTTGGTTCCCTGGCAGCTGCTGGCCGCTCGCTCCGGCGCGACGCTCCGCCACGTGGGGCTGTCGGCGGACGGACGGCTGGAGCTCGACCAGCTGGCCGATCTGCTGGGGGCGCGCACGAAGGTGGTGGCGCTCTCCCACGTCTCCAACGCGCTGGGCACGATCAACCCGGTGCGGGAGATCGGGCGGCTGGTGCGGGAGCGATCCGAGGCCGCGTTCGTGCTGGACGGGGCCCAGGGAGCGCCCCACCTGCCCCTGGACGTGCAGGCGCTGGGGTGCGACGCCTACGCCTTCTCCGGCCACAAGATGTGCGGGCCGACGGGGATCGGCGGGCTGTGGGCGCGCCGGGAGCTTCTGGACGAGATGCCGCCGTACCAGGGCGGCGGCGAGATGATCGAACGAGTGCATCGGGACCGCAGCACGTGGGCGGAACCCCCGCACAAGTTCGAGGCGGGCACCCCCAACATCGCCGGGGCGGTGGGGATGGCGGCGGCGGTGGAGTACCTGGAAGGCGTTGGACTGGACGCCGTGCACGCTCACGAAGCGGCGTTGGCGGCCGAGGCGGTCTCGGGGCTGTCGGAGGTGGAGGGGATGCGGATTCTGGGGCCGGCTCGGATCGACGAACGGGCCGGGGTCGTGCCGTTCGTAATCGACGGAACTTCCGCCCAGGATGTGGCCACTATATTGGACACGGAAGGGATCGCCGTACGGGCTGGACATCACTGCGCCCAGCTGGTGGTGGACCGCTACGGCCTGACGGCGACCGTCCGGGCATCGTTCTACCTGTACAACACCATCGAAGAAGTGGCGCGACTCGTCGCCGGCGTGAGGCGAGCCAGAAACCTGCTGCTGGGGTGACGTGACGCCCTCGCCGGTCACTGTCGAACCCAGCGCTCCGCCACCAACACGGAAAGGAAACCGTCTTGCTTGAGGCTCTCGACCGCACTCGCCCTTGCTGGCTCGGGCCATCGGCGTGTGTTGCCCTCGTTTTCGCGCTCGTCGTCGCGGCGTGCGGCGGCGGCGCCGACACTCCCGAGCCGGAGCCGGAGCCCGACCCGTACATCTCCACCGAGAGTCCCATGGAGGCGCTCACCGAGGCGGACTACGGCGACCTGGACCCTGCGGAGATCGGCCTCAACACGAACTGGACCCGGAACCGGGTGTCCAACTCGGCCACGCCCGCCGAGGCGGTCCGCTTGGTGGGCGTTTCAACCGAGAGCATGGACGGCTTCGACCGGGTGGTCTTCTCCTTCGAGGGGGACGTGCCGGGGTACCGGTTGGCGCTCGGCACCGAGGGCGGTGGCGGGTGCGACGGCACCGAAGCGGGACCAGACACTCCTGCGCACTTGGCCGTGGAGTTCATGGGCGCGACGGCCGGTGACGGGGGGGCGCCAGCGACGGGTCTGCCTGCGTTGGCGTCGGCCGAGCAGACCTGCGACGCGGACGGAACCGTCCGATGGCTGCTGGGCCTCGCCGCCGACACGCACTTCCGCATGATGCAGATGAGAGGCGAGCCGCGCTTGGTGGTGGACTTGCGGCACCCCGAGGGGTAAGGGCTACGGCGCTCAGTTCTCGGGTCGGCTCACGTCCACGACTACGACCTTGATCTTGCGCCTCTTGTCTCGCGGAAGCTGGTTTTCAAGTCGTTCCTGGAGTTCGTCCGGCGTCTTCGGGAGACGGCCCGAGGGCGGCAACGTCTTGGTGCGGCTTGCACCGAACCATAGGACGAGGTAGACGCCGAACCCGCCCGATCCCGGGTCGCGAACATACTTGGCAATCAGCTGGTCGTTGATCGCGCTCCACAGTCTCCGGTGGGTGTTCTTCTTGATTTCCACTGGGATGGCGTGGCCGTCGTAGGCAACGCGAATGTCCGCCCGCTTGTCGTCGGCGTACCGGCCTTCAGGCTGGGCGTCGATTCTGATAGGAAGCAGGTTGCGCAAATCGGACAAGAGGGCATCTCGGCAGAAACCCTCGTGCTTCGGCATGGGTGGCTCGCGGCGGTCGCCTTCGTCCCAATACTGACGCCAGTCGCTCGTGTTGCCGTCTCGAATGTTGCGAGCAAGTTGCTTCAGTCGGTCGACTACCAACGCGGCGAGGTCGCCAGGGTTGGCAGGTTCGGCATCTCGCAGGACGCGCTGCACCTCGTCGGCAGTGGGAACTCGGTGCAGGTGGGCGCGACAAAGGTCGGCCTGCTGGTCGCGTGCTGCGAGAATGTCGTGTCGCCACGGTGCTAGCTGCTGCTCATCGGCAAGGGAGTTCAGCGCGTTGGCAGCCTCTGCTCCTGGGTCTTTCGCGAGCTTGGCTAACCACGCCGAGATCAAGCGATGGACCTTGTCGGTCGCCTCCTCGGCAGGCGCCATAATGTGCGCCTTCCGGTTGTCGTTAAGCACGGGCCCCCACGGTTCGACCCTCGCCCCAACGCCCCTTACGGCCATCGCCAGATGCTCCGCGTTCCACTCCATGGCCAGCGGCGGCATGTCGTCGAGGGCGACGAACTCTACCAGCTGCCGCACGCGGGCGGTCGAGTCCTCGCGAACGAACTCCATGGCCTCTGCCAAGTACTGCTCTGGAGACGCCATCATCCCGGCACCCAGCCACAGCGCTCGCTGGGCGACATCCATGCTTTGGCGCGCAAGTTTCTTCCCCGCCCAGGATACAAGTTCGTCGGGCATGTACCGGACCGATGCCCACAGCAGATAGCGAAGCGCCGAGAGCTGCGGTCGGGTGCAACGAACGGGAAAAGTGCGAAGCAATGACGGCACCGCGAGCCGCGCCAGCTCTCGATGCTTGGTATCCCGGGCGATGACAGCCAAGTGCGTTGCGTAGTTGATCTTGCGCCTGATCTTCGATGCGTGGACGGCCACTAGGCTCTCAGCGACCAGTTCGGGACGGGACCCGACCAAGCCGCCGTGCCAAGCTGGGACTGCCGCCGGGTAGTACCACCCGTCAAGCGAGTCTCGAACCGGTAGATGCGGGCTGATGTAGTAGAAGCCCACAGCTCTCCTGATGCCGTCGTCCGTCAGCCGACGGCAGCCGCCCTCACCCGTCCGATCCCCTTCGGCCAGCCCAGCCAGTACGGGAAAGGCGAACAGCGAACGCCTCCCCGCTTCGTCCAACTGAACGATCTGGTCCAGATCCGGAAGGTCGTCCCGCTCAAGCACCCGCTTGAACCCGGAGAGCGCTGCGGATACCAAGCGTTCGTCCGAGTCCAGAGAGTCGCGCAACGCACCGACTGGATCGGAAGACATATGGCCGATTTCGACCCCGAAGTACGTCCTAGCGAGACGGTCCAGCAGCTCCGGTCGGCACAAGCCCGTCGCCAAGTCGTTTGCATGTTGGCGGACATGCGTGATGTACCGCTGCTTTTCTCGCCGACGCCGTTCCAGAACTGCGGTCCCCTGTTGGCGCACGCGTTCCTGTACTTGTATGGATGCGGCGTTGCCGGCCTCCGAATCGGCGGATGACGCAAGGTCAACCGCCCACTCCCGCAGGAGTCGCGCTGCCGGAGCGTGGGAAGCCGCCAGCTCGTTGGCGCGTTCGCGACACCATTCGGTAAAACCGGGAGGGAGAGTACCCTGAAATACATGGTGAAGAAACCGCCAGGCAACGGAGTTCAGGTCCCTCTCTTGGGAGTTTCTTTTCAGAAAGTCCAGCAAACATTCTTGGCAGATCTTTTGATGTGCGACAAACCAGGACCAAAGGTCCTTGAGTTCAGGCGTTTCGCGTCTTCTGCCGTACAGCGGACCACTTCGCACCGCCAACTCAATCCACTTCGACAGCTGCGACACCGGGGTTTCCTTTCCGTGCGCGTCAAGCGCTCGCACCAGCAGGCGGATCACGAGTTTGTCGAATTCACGCTCGCTGCGTGCGGCAAGCGAGCGGGAACTGGTAACGCTTAGGCCGTTCAGGAGGGCGGGCAGATCGGCACTTTGGGTATTCTGCTCTAGTCTCCCGAACCAGAAGACGAAGTTAAGACCAATCAGGTTGTGGTTCGCCGTCACCGGCACGTAGTCCCAAACTCGTTCGGGAGGAATGCGATGCGGGTACAGCGTGGTCAGCAACCCGCCCCGCAGTTCGTTGTCGGGATCGTGAACCTGGCCTTCCTTGATCTCTTGCAAGAGTTCATCCACGAGGTCGTCGCCGGTACCGCTTCTCTCTACGGTGTCGAGTGCGGCCTCAAGTCCGGTCTGTCTGACGCGCGGCCACCAAGCGGGGTCCCGCACCAGGCACAGCAGTTCCTTTATGAACGTTCGGGCCTCGGTTCGGGGACGCCCGGACTCTGCCAACGGAGTTGCGGCAGCGTGCGGAACACCACGAAGAAGCAGGTCTACGACCGCCTGCCTAGCATCGCTGCGGTCGTCGTCTGCAACCAACGTACGGAGCACCTCAATCGTGCGTGGACGGATCATGGATCCGAGCGCCGGCACCGACCACTGCTGACGCAAGAGTTGCCGGGCCTTCCCTGCGAGCGCGTGGATCAAGTTGGCGAGGTCGGCGTCGTCAAATCCTCCTGCATCGCCATAGGCCAGCACGCCGATTGGGTCCGCGTCGATCAGCGCTCTCCTGGCTTCTCGGCAGAGGGCGGCCAGCCACGCGGCCAAGCCTCGAAGGCCGAACAATACTTCGCCGTCATGGCCAACCAGCAGGGCCACGACGCGCGCACTCGGCAGACCGACACCCCAGCCGCTTGTTCGCCCTTCAACGACGTCGCTGAGGTACCGAGCCCCGACATACTCCGCGATGTGGGCGTGGACGGGTGTGAAGCGTCCGGCCGCCTTTACGGCGAAGAGCTTGGTAGCAAGCGCCTGACTCAACGCCTCCGGGCTCGCGTCCTTCACATCACAAAGAGCAAGGTCGTCCTTCTGCTTCTCCGCATAGTGTCGGCAGATCGCCTGTGCGTTCGTGAGCAGAAACAGCACTGATAGTCGGCCCGCCGCCTGGAGCATGTCGTCGGCACCCAGCATGGGGGCGGAGGAGTGCCCA
Organism: Longimicrobiales bacterium; assembly: GCA_958296005.1. Classification (GTDB taxonomy): domain Bacteria; phylum Gemmatimonadota; class Gemmatimonadetes; order Longimicrobiales; family Gaopeijiaceae; genus CATQHQ01. The sequence goes on along the minus strand of CATQHQ010000001.1, from coordinate 737,076 downwards.
GTTGCGTCGATGTGCTCCAGGTTCTGCTCCTCGGCCAGCCGGCGACAGGCTTCCTCGAACAAGTCGGTTCGACTCGCCGGCCAAGTACCCGTCGCCACGACGTTCGCCAGCAGTTGGAGAGACTGGGGGTTGTCCAGCAGTCCGCCGAGTCCCCGTTCCTCGGCCTGCCAAACAAAGTCGGCGGCATCCACATCCGGTCCGTCGGCTTCCTGCAGCTGATTCAGAATGTCGTGAATGTCGTCGTTGCCGAGGGGATCAAGCCGAAGAACCCGAAGCCGCTGGCCGTCGAGGATGGACCGGAGCGCGCTCGTGTCCGTAAGTCCCCAGTCCACAGGCCGGCACGAGACCCTGAACCGGGGATGCCCTAGCTTTCTCAACTGGGCCACGATCTTGTCCAACGGAGTGCGGGGGTCGCCGCCGCCTGCTCGCGTCTCGTCCAAGCCGTCTATGAAGACCGTGGCGTCCTTGGGACCTGGGACGCAATCGCCCCTGATGAACTCCCGCGCCGTCGCATAGAAAGCCCCCTCATGCTCGGCTTCGTGCCGGAAGGCAGTCGTCTTGCCTGCTCCCGGGTCGCCCAGAAGGACGTATGCCTGCTCAGATCGGAAGGCGGAGAGCGGTTGGGACGACTCGGCCGACGAGTTGTCCCCGTCGTCGTACTCCGTCGCGGTTCGGCGTACGTATGTCACGGAACTCACGGACTGTACTCGTCCAGCCAGTAGCTTGCTGGGTCCGAGAGGAATTCGTTGAGCGGCACTCCCCCGGGTCCCACGAGGAGGGTACGGGCACCGGGGAACCGCTTCTGGAAGTCGTCTAAGCTAGCTGGGGATGCGCGTCGCAGGCCGCTCTTCACCTCGATTCCAAGGACGTTGGGTCCCCGCGACAACACAAAGTCGACTTCGCGGTTCCGGTGACGCCAATAGTGGAGTTCCGTGCCTACCGACCGCGAGTTGTGCAGATGTGCCCCAACCGCGCTCTCTACAATTCGACCCCAGAAGCTTCGGTCGGCCCTCGCCTCGTCGAACGTGTAACCCGCCGGTGCCGTCATTACGGCGGTGTTGAGAACGTTCAGCTTGGGGCTCGACGCTTTGATCCGATTGGCGGAGTAGTTGTCAAGCTTCATCACGAGTCCCGCATTCGACAAGAGGTCGAGGTAGTGAGCCAACGTGGTCGTGTTGCCCGCGTCTTGAAGCTGCCCGAGCATCTTGACGTACGAGAGGGGCTGTCCCGAGTAGCGGGACGCGAGGTCCATCAGGCGACGCATCAAGGATGGCTTGTCTACGCGAGTCAAGGCGACGATGTCGCGCTCGATGGTCGGAGCAACGATCGCGTTCAGGATGTAGTTGCGCCAATGTTGCACCTTACTCCGGTAGCCGGCCGCACCCGGATAACCACCGAAGAAGAGATGCTCGTCGATGCTGAAGTCGAACGCATCAGCCATTTCCTTAGGGGACCAGTGACTGACCTGCACCGGAAGGAAGCGACCCATCATGCTCTCGTGCAAGCCGATAAGCATGGACCACGGCGCCGACCCCGACACGATTACGCGCACGGGACACCCGGTGGCCTGGTCCTGGTCCCACAGACCCTTCATCACCCCCGACCAACCCTCTAGGTGTTGGACTTCGTCGACGGCGAGCACAAAGCCCCCGTCGGTCTTCTCGGCCTCGCGGCGAGCGTGCTTCCAGCGCCCAACCAGCCACTCTAGGCTGGGCCGCTGCGGCCGTCGTGCCCCCGGGTCGTCGGGCTGGTCGCAGGCGACGTACTCATAGGGCAGGCCGGCCAGGCGCAGGGCCTGACGGATGATCGTGGTCTTGCCGGTCTGGCGCGGACCGGTCACCGCGACCACGAGCCTCTTGGGATCGCCGGCCAGGCGGTGGACGACAGTCTCGACGTGTGGGCGCTCGAATTGGGTCATGTGGGGAAATTATGTCATTGAGTAAAAATACTCAAGAGATTCTTTCGCGATGCGATGGCCTCGGACTCCCACGACACTTGGCTCCTCCACCTCCGTTGCGCCCCAATGCTCCGGCGGTAGGTTGGCGTCGGGCGGCCACCGGGTAGCCGCCACCCGATCCCTCCCTACAAAGGTGTCGCACCCTAGAGATGAATATCCTCGCCGCTCTGCCTCGACGCACGGACTTGCCGCTACCGATTGTGGGCTTGGCCGTCCTGGCTGCCGCCTGCTCGCCGGCTTCCCACCCCGCCGACGTCCTGATCTTGGGCGGCTCCGTCCTGGACGGCACCGGGGCCGAGGCGGTGATGGCGGACGTGGCCCTCGTCGGAGATCGGATCAGCTTCGTTGCGGACGCGGCGGCGACCGACGTCGAGGCGCTCGACACGGTGGACGCGACGGGACTCGTGGTCACGCCGGGCTTCATCGACGTGCACTCCCACGCGGAACTGGGGGCGGACCACGGGCGGGACGCGCGGGCCTTCCTCTTCCAGGGGATCACGAGCGTGGCGGTGGGGGTGGACGGCGGCGGGGCGAATCCGGCTCGGCAGCTGGGCGCTTGGGCGCGAGACGGGATCGGGACGAACGCCTTTATGTTCGTGGGCCACAACTGGGTGCGTCGGCAGGTCATGGGAATGGCCGATCGGGCGCCGACCGACGACGAGCTGGACCAGATGCGCGAACTGGTCCGCCAGGGGATGGAGGAGGGCGCCTACGGGCTGTCGTCGGGGCTCTTCTATCTGCCGGGCAACTACGCCGAGACGGACGAGGTGGTCGCGCTGAACCGGATCGCGGCAGAGTATCCGGGCGCGATCTACGACACCCACGACCGGGACTTGGGGGCCGCCTACCCGCCGTTCGGGTACCTGAAGTCGATCGCCGAGGGGATCCGCATCGGAGAGGAGGCGGGAACGAAGGTCGTCTTCAGCCATTTCAACGCCCAGGGCGCCCACAACTACGGACGGGCTCGCGAAGGCGCGGCGCTGATCGAAGAGGCGCGGGCCAGGGGCGTCGAAGTCGCGGGCGCGCACCACTCGTACACGGCCACCCAGTCGAACCTGCGCTCCTACACCGTGCCCGGATGGGCGGTGGACGGAGGCGACACGGCGATGGTCCGGCGCTTCGACGATCCCGACTCGCTGGCGCTCATCGACGCCCAGACCCGCGAGATGCTGGCGATCCGAGGCGGGGCCGAACGGCTCCTACTCGCCGACCCCCGCCCCAGCCTCAACGGCAAGACGCTGCAGCAGGTCGCCGACGAATGGGGAATCGACGCCCCCGCAGCCGCTCGCCGCATCTTGCGGGAAGGCAACGCCTCCGTCATGAACCTGGGCCTCTACGACGTGGAGAACATCCGCTACCTGGCCCGGTTGGAGTGGATGATGACGTGCACCGACGGTCGGGACCCGGGTCCCACGCGCCCCGTCACGCACCCCCGCGCTTTCGGCTCCTTCACCAAGAAGATCCGCGACTTGGTGCTGGACGAAGAGCTGATCGCGCTGCCCCACGCAGTCCGCTCCATGACCGGCCTCGCCGCCGACTTCCTGGGCTGGACCGACCGCGGCTACCTGCGGGAAGGCTACGTCGCGGACGTGGCGGTGCTGGACCTGACCGAGCTTCGGGACATGGCCACCTACGAGAACCCCCACCAGTACTCCCAAGGGACCGCCCACGTCCTGGTCAACGGCAGATTTGCGATCCGGAACGGGGAGGCCACCACGGCGCTGGCAGGGCGTGCCCTGGTTCGGGGCGGCGGCGTCTTCGACGGCCCGCACTAGGGCGGCCGATCAGGGTTGCAGGACGACCTTCAGCGCCTCGCTGCGGCGGTGGTTGTAGGCGGCCCGGAGCGCGTCTCGGTACTGATCGAGCGGGAAGACGTGGGTGACCAGCCCGGCCAGCGCGCCGGCGTCCGCCGCCATCCGCTCCAGCGTCACGTCAAAGGTGTGGCGTCGCCGGCCGTCCCATTCTTCCATTCCATAGCCCACGAAGCCCTGCACCTGCAGCTCCCTCGCCCATAGGAAGGTCAGGTCGAGGTTCTTCAGCTGCCCGGCGCACCCCAGCAGCACGATCCGTCCGCGGGGCGACGCGAAGCGCAGCGACTGGGCCAAGCTGGACGCGTTGCCCACGCAGTCGAAGACGAAGTCGAACCCGCCGCCGGCGTACACTTCGTCGCCCACTACGGGCATGTAGGCGCGGGTGCCGGTGTCCACGAGGGCTTGGCGGGCTTCGTCGCCGGGCGTCGCGGTTTCGTCGGCGCCGAGGGCGTGGGCCATCGCCACCTCGTGCGGGCGCTTCGCCTGGGCGATCAGGCGTCCCTCGTACCCCAGCGCCCGAAGCGACCAGATCGCTGCGAAGGCGATCGTCCCGCTGCCGATCACCAGAACCGGTCCCCGCGACCGGACCGCGCCGCTCCCCAGCACGCCGTGGACGCCGATGGCGAGAGGCTCGGCCAGCACCGCCACCCTGTCGTCCAGCCCCTCCGGCACCGGAAACACTTGGCGCCTGTGGGCGACGATCTCTTCGCCCCAGCCTCCCGGCAGGTCGCGGTGGTACCCGGTTGTGAGGCCTCGCGCCAGCGGCTGACCGCCGACCGCGAGCGAACCTTCCTCCCCCGCCATCTCGCAGGTGGCGTGCAGGCCCGATACACAGGACGGGCACCATCGGTCGCTTGGGTGGCCCCGGGCCTCGCAATGGATCATCGGGTCGATCACCACGCGCTGCCCCGGCGACAGGTGGCTCGCCCCCGGTCCCGTCTCGACGACACGGCCCACTATCTCGTGGCCCAGCACCGCCGGAAAGGAACCGAAGGGCTCCATCGCTGGACTGGAGTTGTAGGCGATGTTGCCCAGGTCGCTGCCGCAGACCCCGCACAGCAGTACTTCGACCCGCACCCAGTCGTCCCCGGGAAGGGCCGGAGCGGGACGGTCCACCAACGACAGCCGCGACAGTCGGCCGTGGAGCGCTGAATCGGTGATCCGGCTCAGGCTCTTGGCGAGCAGGTACCCCGCCACGGTCACGTTGAACTCGACGGCGATCACCGGGCTGGGCTTCTCCATGGTGCGACGGATGGAAGTGCGCTGGACAAGGCGACGCGCTAAAGTGGCGACTTGGCGGTGCGTCGCAATGGCACCGTGGGCCGCGACGGCGTACGGAAGAGAGGAGATCGGCGATGGGTCGAACGCGGGTTGCCGTCATGGCGGGTTGCCGGACGCCCTTTGCCAGGGCCGGCACCCACTTCGCCGGCCTATCGGCGATCGAGCTGGGACAGCACGCCGTGCGGGAGCTCCTCGCCCGGGTCCAGCTACCGCCGGAAGACGTGGATCATCTCGTCTTCGGCACGGTGGTTCACGACCCCCGGGCACCCAACATGGCAAGGGAAGTCGGGTTGGCGACGCTCCCGGCCTCCGTGCCGGCGGTCACCGTCTCTCGGGCGTGCGCCTCGTCGAACCAAGCCGTCGCCGACGCCGCGAATCTGATCGAGACGGGGGGCGCCGACATCGTCGTGGCGGGCGGTGCCGAGTCCCTCTCGCGGATCCCCATCCTGGTCTCGGATCGGCTCTCGGGCGCCTTGGTGAAGGCGTCCCGGGCGCGAAGCCTCGGGGCCCGGCTACGGGCGTTCAGAAAGGTGCGCCCCAGGGACTTGGCGCCGGTGCCTCCAGCTATTGCGGAGCCCTCGACGGGCGAAACCATGGGAGAGGCGGCCGAGCGGATGGCCAAGGAGAACGGCATCTCCCGGGAGGACCAGGACTGTTGGGCCCTCGAGTCCCACCAGAAAGCCCACGCCGGGACGGAGGACGGCCGCCTGACGGATGAGATCGCCCCCGTCTACCTGCCGCCCAAGTACCAAACCACCGTCACGCAGGACAACGGAACCCGACCCGACACGTCGCTGGAGGCGCTCGGGGCGCTCCGCCCCGTCTTCGACCGCAGGTTCGGCTCGGTCACGGCGGGCAACTCGTCGCCTCTCACCGACGGGGCGTCGGCAGTTCTGCTGGCCTCCCCGGAACGCGCCCGATCTCTGGGGCTGGAACCCCTCGGCTACGTGCGCAGCTTCGCGTTCGCCGCCCTCGACCCCGGCAAGCAGCTATTGCAAGGCCCGGCCTACGCTGCTCCCCTCGCATTGGACCGTGCCGGCATCGGCATGGCGGAGATCGACCTGCTGGAGATGCACGAAGCCTTCTCGGCCCAGGTGCTCTCCAACCTGCGGGCGTGGGACTCTGACGACTTCTGCAAGGGCGAGCTCGGGCGGGCAGGTCGAGTCGGCCACCCGGACCCGGAGAAGATCAACGTGATGGGCGGGTCAATAGCTCTGGGGCACCCCTTCGGGGCCACGGGCGGGCGGCTGACGATCACCCTGCTCAACGAACTGCGCCGTCGCGACCGCCAGTTCGGCCTGGTCACGGTGTGCGCCGCCGGCGGCCTCGGGTTCGCGATGGTGCTGGAGCGGGCATGAGCTCGAGTCGTCGTGCCGCCCCCGCGAGTCCTAAAGTTGCTGACGGATCTTCGCGACCAGCCGATGGGGAAAGCGCGAGCCCACGTAGACCCGCTTGCCGCTGGACAAGGTGATTCGGGCGGCTTGACTGCCTCGGATCGTCCAGGCCGTCTTGCGTTTGCGGATTCGGAGTCCCCAGCCGCCGAACTCCCTGATGGGACGGTAGCTCACGGCTTCCACGGCTTCCATGGCAGACCACCGGATGCGCTTGTGCAGCAGGTGGAACGGTCCGAACGCCACGAACAGGTGACCGGTTCGCACTTCCACGTCCAAGCAGGAGGACGCCAGCGTCAAGAGGATGGGAAGGAGGAGCAGGAGTCCGGAGACGACCACAAGCAGGCCGGCCGACGGCTGCTCGCCTGTCCCGAGCGCGCCCGGACCAGCGGACTCGACGTAGAGGGCGTGCAGCGCCGAGCCCGCGCCCAGCAGACAGGCGCCCCAGATCAGGATCCAGAACCAGAGCGGCACCCATGTGCGCTCGCGGTAGATAGGCCGATTCCGCTCGGATTGCCGTTGCCGTGCCTTCACGCTCTCGTCAGTCCTTCCAGCGCCCGCTTCACGTAGACCCGCACCATCGCCCGGCGCCACTCGGCTTCCACGATCATGTTCTCCAGGGGTCGGCACTGCTCCCAAGCACGCTCTGCAAGTCGCTCCACGAGACCCGTCTCCAGACGCTTGCCGGCGGCCATCTCGTTCCACCCGGTCAGCACTCGGGGACGGGCGCCGAGGGCCGACACCACGCCGACGATACGCTCCAGCGTCCCGTTTTCGTCAAAGTCGCCGGCGACCGCCACCGACAGCAGGGGGAAGTCGATCGACTTGCGTTGCCGCAGCTTCCGATAGGCGCTTCGTCGGGTCGGGTCCGAATCCGGCGGAACCGGCAAGAGGAGTTCGGTGAGGAGTTCGTTGGGCGCGCGGCGGGTGTTCCAGATGCCGTCGGTCACAAAGAAGTCGGCGGCGTCGATCTGCCGGCTTCCGCTAGGGCCGACCAAGACCAGCTTGGCACCGAGGGCGACGAGGTTCGGGGGCGTGTCCGCCGAATGGGCCGCCACGCACTTCTTCCCGACTTTCGTGACGTGGCACGTGTCGCCGTCCTTCTTCAGGCAGCACCCCAGCGCCCGGCGCCAGAACTCGGTCTGGTTGTAGTACGTGCAGCGCGTGTCCAGGCAGACGTTGCCGCCGATCGTACCCATGTTGCGGAGCTGGGGTCCGGCCACGAGCCCGGCGGCGTCGGCCAAGGCGGGAAAGCGGCGACGCACGGTGGGGTGGCGAGCGACCTTCGCCAGCGTCACCAGGGCGCCGATTCGGAGCCAGCGGCCGGGGCGGGAGCCGTTGCCTTCGTTGCCTTGGCCGTCCACGAAGCCGATCCCGCGCATGGCGTCGATTCCGTTGATCGACACCACATGACCGGGCGTGAAGAGCCGGTGCTTCATGTTGGGCATGAGGTCGGTGCCGCCGGCGATCGGCATGGCGTCGGGGCCGTGCTGGGCGAGCAGGGCGACGGCTTCGTCCACCGTGGTCGGGCGGTGGTACCGGAAGGGATGCAGCCGCAGCACGGTCAGCGATCGCCTTGGAGGTTGCCGGGCGGAGGACGGCCGGGCGCCGCCGGATCCACGGGCCGCGCCACCATGATGCCGTCTTGGCCGCTGATCCGACCGATGCGCTCCGCAATGGTCTCGTCGGACAGTTGGACGTGGGAGCCGACCAGGGGCGCGTGGAGGAGCCGCAGGGCGCCGTCGCGCCAGACCGCGATGCCCGTGTGGGCCACGTCGAGCCCAGGAACCGTGCTGGTGGCGGCGATGACGTCGCCGGTGCGGATCTCGCCGGCCTTGGCCTCGATCTCGGCGGCCGGCACGTAGAAGCGCGGGACCCCGGCCAACCGGGCCTCGACGGCGACGATCCGGGCCAGAGCCGCCGAATCGGCGAGCTGGCGGTAGGCCTCGGGGTGCGTGGACATGAAGTCGATCGGGGAGTCGTCGATCGTCCCGCCCAGCACCTGCGAGACCTCCGTCGCCACGCCCTTCGCCTCGGCGTCGGCGATCCACTCGCTGAAGTAGTGGAGCCGGCTCGCGTACCCGTCCAGCGACCCGCCCCGGTAGCGGATGCGGGTCAGTTCTCGGCGGTACGCGGCACGGAAGCGCTCCGGGTCGTTCACGATCTCCGGCGGGGCGGCCCGCACCAGCCGCGAGAGCACCAGCACGGTCTCCACGAACGTCACGCAGTCCAGCGTCTCCAGGTTGACCACCAACCGCTCCGGGCCGGGGAGCTCCAGCGTGCCCGGCTCGTAGGCGGCGCCCACGAACCGCTCGCCGATGGAGGCGACCACGTGGCCGAACTCGGGCGCCGCGCCGAGTCCCCGCTCCAGCGCCCACGCCACCTGCTCGCGGGCGATCTCCCAATCCCGGGGCGTTCCGCCGGCTGGGCGCATTGCAGCGTCTTGCGCGCGCAGCTCCGCTGGCCCGCTGGTGGACAACGCCGCCAGGACCAGTCCACTGGCGCACGCAAGTCGGCGGGGCGTCCCGCGCACCGGCTTCACGAGACCGCGGCGGGGGTTGCCGCCGAACGGGCGGCGGGAGTTCGAGCCGCCTCCGCCTGAAGCGCCCGCCACACTCTGGGCGGCGAGAACGGAAGCGCGTTCATCCGCACGCCCACCGCGTCGTAGATGGCATTGGCGATCGCTGGAATCGACGGGTGGAGCGGCCCCTCGCCGGCCTCCTTGGCGCCGTAGGGTCCCTCGGGGTCGATCGACTCTACGATCAGCGAGCGCAACGCCGGCGTGTCCAGGCTGGTGGGGATCCGGTAGTCCAGCAGCGACGGGGCGTTGTGGAGGCCGGCGCGCCCCTGGTCCGCGGTCTTGAAGATCTGTTCCTCCATGATCGCCTCGGCGAAGCCCATGTACGCCGAGCCCTCCATCTGGCCCTCCACCAGCACCGGGTTCAGCGCCCGTCCGCAGTCGTGGGCGATCCATATCTGCACCACGTCCACGAACCCGGTCTCCGGGTCAACTTCCACCTCGGCCACATGGGCCGTGAAGGAGTAGGCGGGCGACGCGCCTATTGTGGCGCCCCGGTAGCTCCCGTGGACGTCCTTGGGCGTGTCGTAGGACCCGGTGGCCCCCAAGGCGCCGAACGCCGCCTCGGCCAAGTTGAAGGCCTCGCGGATCGGCATCTGGGTCCCCGTGTCGCCGGCGCGTACCGCCAACCCTCCGGCGAGCAGGACCTCCTGCGGCTTCGCGTCCCACGCCTCGGCGACCACTTTCTGCACCTGCCGCTTCACCCGGCGCGCGGCGTCGATGCAGGCGTTCCCCAGCATGAACGTGACCCGAGAGGAGTAGGCGCCCAGGTCCACCGGCGTGAAGTCGGTGTCGCCCGCGAACACCCGCACGTGGTCCAGCGGCACGCCCAGCTCCTCGGCCACCACGTAGGCCACCATCGAATCGACGCCTTGGCCGATCTCCGACGCCCCCGAGAACACGGCCACCCGCCCCGACCGGTCCACCTGGAGCTGCACGGCGGACTGGGGCATGTCGTTGGGGTAGACCGGGTAGTTGGTGCCGGAGATGTAGGTGGAGCCGGCCACGCCGACGCCTCGACCGTACGGGAGCCGTCGGAACTTGCGGCGCCAGGCGCTGGCGTCTTCGACCATTGCCAAGCACTCGAGGAACCCGTTGGACGTGACGCGCAGGTCGTTGACCGTCCGGGTCCCCTCGCCCAGGGCGTTGCGCCGCCGCAGCTCTATGGGATCGATCTCCAGCGCCTCCGCAATCCGATCCAGCTGGACCTCGAAGGCGAAGCGGGGCTGCACCGAGCCGTGGCCGCGCTTGGGCCCGCACGCCGGCTTGTTGGTGTAGGCGCGGGTGGAATGGAAGCGGTACGCCGGCATCTGGTACGGGGCCGTGAGGAGCTGGCCGGAGTAGTAGGTCGTCACCAGCCCAAAGGATGCGTATGCGCCCCCGTCCATGACGATCTCGGCGTCCACCGCCGCAAGGACGCCGTCGGCTCGGGCGCCAGTGCGGTAGCGCATGTGGAAGGGATGGCGGCCCCGGTGGGAGTAGAAGACCTCCTCCCGGGTGTAGAGTATCTTCACCGGGCGGCCGGTGATCATGGAGAGCTTCGCGACGCAGAACTCCAAGTCGAACGGCTCCGACTTCCCTCCGAAGGCGCCGCCGACGGGAGGCTGCACTACCCGCACCATCGCCGGGTCCAGCTCCAGCACCCGAGCCAGCTCCCGGTGCAGGTAGTGGGGGACCTGGGTCGCGGACCACACGGTCAACTTGCCCGAAGCGTCGGCCAAGCCAATGGCGCAGTGGGGCTCGATCGGCGTGTGGGTGGTGCCCTCGAAGAAGTAGTCGCCCTCCACCACCACGCCGCCCTCCTCCCGAGCCGCGGCGATCCCCGCCTCCACATCGCCGAACGCCAGCTTCACCACCTTCGTGACATTGCCGTTCCGCCCGGGCTTGCGGGGCTCGTGGATGAAGGGACCGTCGGCGGCGGCGATCGCGTCGTGAGGGTCCAGGTAGGCGGGAAGCTCCTCGTAGGCGACTTCGACGAGCTCGAGCGCGGCGTTGGCCGTGTCCTCGTCCACCGCGGCCACCGCGGCGACCCCGTCGCCAACGTAGCGGACCCGGTCAACGCACAGCGGGTGCTCGTCCGGGGTCCATGGGATGATCCCGTAGGTCGTGGGCATGTCGCGTCCAGTCACGACGGCATGGACGCCCTCCAGCGCCGCCGCCCTGGACGTGTCGATCGCCAAGATGCGCGCATGGGGGTGGGGGCTCCGCAGGATCTTGCCGTGGAGCATCCCCGGGAGCGCGATGTCGTCGGTGTAGCGCGCCCGACCGGTGGCCTTGGCCAGCCCGTCCACCTTGCGCATCCGCCGGCCGACGACGGAGAGCGCCTCGGGAGCCTGAGCCGCACCGCCAGCCGCCGGCCGAATCACTGGCCCATCTTTCGGGCAGCGGCCTCGACCGCGTCGTAGATCTTCTCGTAGCCCGTGCAGCGGCAAAGGTTGCCGGCCAGAGCGGCGCGGACCTCCTCCCGAGACGGCGACGGGTTCCGCTCCAGAAGCGCCACCGAGCTGCACAGGATGCCCGGCGTGCAGAAGCCGCACTGGGCCGCGCCGGCCAAGTCGAACTGGTCCTGCACCGGGTGGGGTTCGGTTCCGATCGCCAGCCCTTCCACCGTGCGGAGCTCTCGTCCCTCCGCCTCCCGCGCCAGCGTGAGGCACGACAGGACCGCCCGACCGTCCAGAATCACCGTGCACGCGCCGCAGTCGCCCTTGTCGCACCCCTGCTTGGAGCCGGTCAGGCCAAGCCCGTAGCGCAGTGTCTCCAGCAGGGTGTAGTGGGCAGGCACGCCGCAGGCCCGCTCGTCCCCATTCACCCGTAGGCGGACGACTTGCATTTACGCGGACTCCTCCATGCCGGCGACCTCCCGATTGCAACAACACATCCCACGTGCAATATCGGCCCGGCAGGGGCTCGTCGGCCAGCCCCGCCCTCTGGAACCATGGGGGGGTTCTCGGTAGACTACGGATGCGTCGGCAGCTTGGCCGACGGGATGCGAGACCCTACGGAGAGATGCGAGATGCCCTACCCAGAGATGATGGTCGCTCCGATGCGGCAAGACCTTGCCCAGGTCGGCTTTCAAGAGCTCCGCAGCGCCGAGGACGTGACCCAGGCCATGGACGCCATGGAAGGCACCGTGCTCGTGGCGGTCAACTCGGTGTGCGGCTGCGCCGCCGGCCTCTTCCGGCCTGCCGTGGCGATGGCCCTCCGGGGTCCCAAGCAACCGGACCACAAGGTCACCGTATTCGCGGGACAGGACGTGGCGGCAACCGCCGAAGCCCGGAAGCAGTTGGTAGGCTACCCGCCGTCGTCGCCGTCGATCGGCCTGCTCAAGGACGGGGACGTGGTGTTCATGCTGGAGCGGTTCCAGATCGAAGGCCGCTCGGCGCCGGAGATTGCGGCGGACCTGAAGGCTGCCCTGGACCAGCACTGCTGAACGACCGGCGGGTTCCGGTCGTGAACCGCCGGTCGGCCTAGGCCCGGCCTAGGCCCAAGAGGTCCCCGGTCGCTACTGGGCGGACGCCTTCCGACCCCGGATCATCGCGTCCAGGGAGAACTTGCCCGGGCCGTTGGCGAAGAAGAACAGCCACGTAAAGCTGTAGAGGGCCGCGAGCTCGCCCCGGTTCATGATCGGCCAGAGCCAGAAGCCCCGCGGCTCCGCGTGGCCGATGACGTACGCAACCGCCATCTGGCCCGCCAGCAGGAAGGCGACCGGCCGCGTCAAGAGCCCGGCGATAATCAGCAGTCCGCCGCCGAACTCGAGCACCCCAGCGAAGCCGATCAAGCTCACGAAGCTCTCGACCTGCTCGCCGCCCAAGCCTCCGAAGAGCTTCTGGACGCCATGCTGGAGGAAGAGGAAGCCCGCCACGACGCGAAGGGCGTTGAGGGTCAGTTCGTTGAAGCCGCCGCGGTTGGTGTCGCTCATCTCTCGCTCGCTTCCCTGTTGGGTTTTGGGGGGATTGAACCGCGCACGGTCAGAGTAAGGCGACGACGCGTTCGGAGCTACCGTCGAGGCCGGGCCAGCCTCCGGCGCTGCTTCTTCTCGACGCGCCTTCTGCGCCGGGCCTCTCGCTTGGACTCGCCGGGGTAGCGGACCGCCACCTCCACCGAGCCCAGTATGGCCGCGCCTTCCAGCCTGACGACCGTCGTGCTCTCGGGGCTGGCCGCCGCGTCCGACCCGGCGGTTTCGATCTGCTCGAAGCTGCCCAAGATCGCGGAGCCGGCGCACTCGACCCCGACGCCGGGAGCGACGATCACCTCCACCGAGCCCAGGAGCGTCCAAGCCGTCAGCGTGTACTCGCCGGGGACCAGCACCGCCTCCCGCAGGTCGATCACCGAGGAGCCGAAGACCGAGACGACCTGGGTGCTGCGGGCCGGCACCCACCGACCCGTGCGCTTGGTTTCGCCGAAGACGGCGACGGATCGGTCCGACGCCCGAATGCGGGCGGGAGGCAAGGGCCTGGGCGGCCCGTGAGCCGCTCGGGGCGAGGCGACTTCCGAGCCGCCGGCGCCGGGGAGGTTGCCTACCACCTCTTCTAGTCTCCCCATCGACTTCGCCCCGTGGACCAGGCTAACGCGGCGCTCGAAGTCCTCCATCGTCAGCTGGTCTCTGGCAAAGCTCTCGGCGAGGAGGTCCACCGCCCGGCTCTTGGCGGCGTCCAGCCCCTGGCGCGGCTTACTCATGTCCGATGTCCACCACCATGCTTCCGCATCGCTTGCAGAAGTGCGCGTCGGGGTCGTGGTTCTCGCTGTCGCAGTTCGAACAGACCCTGGCCCATATCTCGGTCTGTCTGCCGCCCTGCTTGTCGCGCTGGGCGACCAGGCTCAGCACCGCGATACCGATCGACATGGCGATCAGGCTGTACCCCACCAGCATCACGCCAGCGGCGAGGAGCTGGCCGGGGGCCGTTTGGGGCGAGATGTCGCCGTAGCCCACCGTGGTGAGGGTGACGACGGCCCAGTAGACCGACACGGGGATCGAGGTGAAGCCGGAGTCCGGCCCCTCGATCAAGTACATGAGAGAGCCCAGGATCACGACGAGCGTGAGCACGGTCATGAGGAAGACCGTGACGTAGTGGCGGCTGACCGACAGCGCCCACCCCAAGGTCCGGAATGCCCCGACGTAGGAGAGCAGCTTCAAGACCCGGAAGACGCGAAGCACGCGCACGACCCGGACGATCGCCAGAAATCGGGTTCCCGGCAGGAGGACGCTCAGGTACGTGGGGACGATCGAGAGAAGATCGACGATCCCAAAGAAGCTGAGGGCGTATCGACGCTTCGACTGCACGGCGACCAGCCGGGCCGCGTACTCGATCGTGAAGCCGATCGTGAAGAACCATTCCAGTCCGTGAAACAATCGCCCGTACTGCGCGGCCAGGGACTCGACGGAGTCCAGCATGACGACGGCGACGCTGACCAGGATCGCCGTGATGAGAACGATGTCGAACGCCCTCGCCGTGCGGTCGGTGCCTTCCGGACCGGGGCGCCCCGTGTAGCGCGCGAAGAGGATCTCGTAGAGGCGTCCCCGCCAAGGGGGGCCATTCAGGGGTCTGTTGCTGGTGAACATCCCGTCCTATCCGGGATCCTCGCTGTCTGGGCCGTCTCTGGCGCCGCTGGGGCACTCTACGCCGGTGCCCCCGAGGCCGCAGTACCCGCCCAGGTTCTTGGCCAAGTACTGCTGATGGTACTCTTCAGCATAGTAAAACTCGGGCGCGGCTGCGATTTCCGTGACGACCGCGCCGAAGCCGGCAGCTGCCAGGGCCGTCTGGTACCGATCCCGCGACGCCTCTGCAAGGTGCAGTTGCCGGTCGTCGGCCACGAACACGGCGGAGCGGTACTGGGTCCCGACGTCCGCGCCCTGCCTCATCCACTGGGTCGGGTCGTGGCCCTCCCAGAAGGCGGTCAGGAGCGATGCGTAGTCCAGCACGTCGGGATCGAAAACGATCATCACGACTTCCGCGTGACCCGTCGCGCCCGTGCAGACTTCCGGATAGGTGGGATTGGGCGTCAGTCCCCCTTGATAGCCCACCGCCGTGGAATAGACGCCCGGCACTTCCCAGAACTGGCGTTCGGCGCCCCAGAAGCAACCCATGCCGAAGTAGGCGCACCGAAAGCCGTGGGGGAAGGGCGGCTTGATCCGGTTTCCGCTGACGTAATGGACGGTCGGCACCTCCGTCGGCTCGGCTCGGCCCGGCAGAGCCTCGCCGGGACCCGGCATCCGCAGTCTCTTGCGATCCGTGTGCAACTGGCCATCTCCCTTCGATCCAACACCGAAGTGTAACATGAAACGCGTACCCTACCTACCTACTACGGCCACCCGGGATGCCTTTCGGGGAAACCGGCGAAACGGTTTCGTTCTGGGGCGGTTGCCGGAAAGAGAACCGGACACAGAAGGAGCGTGACCCGTGAGTTGGACTCTGAACTCTGCCGTCGCGCCACCGGGTCCCTACCCCGAGCGGCTCAAGGAGATCGTCTCCCTTCGCGAGCATCGGGCGGCCGTCGCCGCTGTCTCCGCCTGGCCGGGCTACGCGCCAACGCCACTGCGGACGGTGGGACGGCTGGCGTCGCGGCTGGGAGTGGCGGAGGTGCGGGTGAAGGACGAGTCGAGCCGCTTCGGCTTGGCAAGCTTCAAGGCGCTGGGCGGGGCATACGGCGTCCTCCGAGCGGGGGAAGACGGCGCACCGCAGGTCGTGACGTGCGCTTCAGACGGGAACCACGGGAGGGCAGTGGCTTGGGGCGCCCGAATGTTCGGCCGACGGGCGGTGGTCTACCTGCCCAGCCACGTAACGGAGTCGCGGGCGGAGGCGATCCGGTCGCTGGGGGCGCGGGTGGTCCGGGTGGAGGGAGAGTACGACGAGGCAGTGGCTCGAGCGGCTCGGGACGCCGAAGCCAGCGGATGGACGGTGGTGTCCGACACGTCGTACGAGGGGTACGACGAGGTTCCGCGGCTGGTCATGCAGGGCTACACGGTGATGGTGCAAGAGGCGGTCGAGCAGATCGGCGGCGCGCCGCCGACCCACGTCTTCGTGCAGGGGGGAGTCGGAGGGCTGGCGGCGGCGGTGGTCGGGCACCTGTGGGAGTCCTTCGGCGCCGAACGGCCGGTGGCGGTGGTGGTGGAGCCGGCTACCTCCGATGGGCTGTACCAGAGCGCGCTAGCCGGACGGCCAGCGGCCAGTCGAGGGAGCCTGGAGACGATCATGGCGGGGTTGAGCTGTCGGGAGGTGTCGCCGCTGGCGTGGGAGGTCGTGAGCGCTGGGGTGCACGCCTTCGCGACCGTTGCCGACCACGGGGTCGCCCCGATGATGCGGGCGGCTGCCGGGGGTGAGCTGGGCGACATGTTCGAGGGAGGCGAGTCGGGGGTCGCGGGGCTGCTTGGGCTGGTGGAGGCGGCCCGGCGCCCGGAGCGGCGGGAGGCCGTGGGGCTGGACTCCCGGTCGCGGGTTCTGGTCTTCAACACCGAGGGGGCGACGGACCCGGAGCTGTACCGGCGGATCGTGGATCGGGGCTTCCGAGAGCCTAGTCGCCTTTCGGAAAGTCGTTCGCCGACGCTACCCTCCGACGTTTCCTCTCCCAACCGCGAGACCCTTCCATGAGCAAATCCGTTTACACCGCCCATGTCGGCGTCGTCAAGGTGGCCGGCGTCCATCGGCGGGCGACTCTGGCCGACGGCACGCAGGTGGAGTTCGGGGTCCACGGGCCCATCAAGGCCCATTACCGACTGGACGCCGAACCCGACCTGCCGTTGCCGGTGGACTACTTGGTGGCGGCAGCAGCCGGCTGACTCCTCGGGACCCTCAACGGCGCACTGGAGGTGCGCGGGATCCCCATGGCGGCAGACGCGATCAGCGCGATCGCAGAGGGCGTCAACGAGATCGTGGACCGGATCGTCGTTCTGACCAAGATCAACGTCCGCTACACGATCCGAGTGCCAGCCGGAGCGCCTCGCGACAAGATCGACCGGGCGCTGGCGAGCCACGTCTCCAAGTGCCCGACCGCCCGCAGCATCAAGGACTCTGTCGAGATCGCCTGGTCGGCGGAGATCGTCGAGGATCGCTGCGCCGAAGAGTAGCCACCGGGCCGGGCCGGGTGCGGGGGAAGCGGCTACGGCCTATCTTTCTCATGAAATTTCCGACCAGCCTGGGCTCGCCGAAGACCTCCCGACGCCCGGCACACGCAGAGCAGCAGGGAGTGTTCTTATGCGCGTTGTTTCTACGTCTCGTTTCGTTTTCGCGTCTCGCTTCGTCGTGGCGATCTTCGCCCTTTTCCTCGGCGCCGCTCCCGCCATAGACGCCCAGCAGAGCGGCCGCGGTTCGCGCGACGACCTGACCGACCAAGCGCTGGTGAGCAGCATCGCCGCCAGGTCGATCGGACCTGCCGTGATGAGCGGCCGGGTCGTGGACATCGCCGTCGCCCATGTGGCCGAGAGCGACGAGCAGCCTCGGGCCGGCACCGTGATCTACATCGCAGCCGCAACCGGAGGCGTGTGGAAGTCCACCAGCGGGGGCGTGACGTGGGAGCCGGTGCTGGACGACGCCGGCGTGGGCTCGATGGGGGACGTGACCGTCGCGCCGTCGAACCCGAGCGTGGTCTGGGCGGGATCGGGCGAGCCGAACAACATGCGCAGTTCGTCCTACGGCGACGGCGTGTACAAGTCGGAGGACGGCGGCGGTTCGTTCCGCCACATGGGACTTCGGGAGAGTCAGCACATCGGGCGGATCGTCGTTCATCCCAGCGACGAGCAAACCGTGTACGTGGCGGCCGTCGGTCCGCTCTGGGCGGCAGGAGGTCAGCGGGGCGTATACAAGACCACGGACGGCGGCGAGACGTGGGAGGCCGTTCTGACGATCGACCAGCACACGGGCGTCACGGATCTGGTCATGCACCCCCACGACCCCGAAGTCCTGTACGCGTCAGCGCTGCAAAGGGAACGGCGGGCGTACAGCTACGTCGGGGGCGGCCCGGGAAGCGGCATCTACAAGACGACGGACGGCGGCGCAACTTGGAAGCGGCTGGAGGAGGGGTTGCCGCACTCCGATATGGGCCGGATCGGCTTGGACGTCAGCCGGTCGCATCCGAACACCGTGTACGCGGTTGTCGAGGGCGAGGAAGAGGGCGTGTACCGGACCGACAACGGCGGCGCAACTTGGCGGAAGACCAGCGACATCGCGTCGATCCCGTGGTACTTCGGCCAGATCCGCGTCGATCCCACCGACCCGGACGTCGTGTACCACTTGGGCGTGCCTTTGCAAAGGTCGATCGACGGAGGGGAGACGTGGGAGCGGATTGCGCGTTCGGTGCACGTCGATCATCACGCCATGTGGATCAACCCGAACAACCCGCACCACCTGATGCTGGGCAACGACGGTGGCTTCTACATGTCCCACGACCGAGGCGAGACGTGGGACTTTTCGCCCAACCTCCCGATCAGCCAGTTCTATGCCGTCGGCGTGGACATGCAGGAGCCCTTCTTCGGCATCTACGGCGGCTTGCAGGACAACTCGACTTGGGGCGGACCCAGCCGGACCCGCAACGCCATGGGCATCGGCAACGCGGACTGGTACCGGATGGCCGGCGGCGACGGTTTCTTCGCGGCCGTCGACCCGAGGGATCACAACGTTGCCTACGTGGAGTCGCAAAACGGCAACCTTGTGCGCTTCAACGGCAACACCGGCGAACGCAAGTCGATCCGGCCCCGACCGGCCCCCGGCGACGACGACTACCGCTTCAACTGGAGCGCGCCGATTCAGATTTCGCCCCACGACCCGTCCACGGTCTACTTTGCGGGCAACCATGTCTTCAAGAGCACGGACCAGGGCAACTCGTGGGAGGTGCTAGGCGAGGACCTGACGCGCGAGATCGACCGGGACAGCTTGCCGATGATGGGCTCGATCCCCAGCGACGACGCCGTTTCTCGTCACCAGGGCACCGCGGTCTTTTCCAACATATCCACGATGCATCTGTCGTCGTTGCGCGCCGGCCTGATCGCGACCGGCTCCGACGACGGCACCATTGCCGTCACGATCGACGACGGCGCGACGTGGACCAAGCGGACCGACTTTCCGGGCGTGCCCGACACGACCTACGTCAGCAAGGTCCGCTGGTCCGCAACAGACGAATCGACGTTGTACGCGACCTTCGACGGCCACCGAAGCAATGACTTTCGACCCTATGTGCTGAAGAGCACGGACCAGGGCGGCAGCTGGAGCTCGATCGCCGGCGACTTGCCAGAGTTCGGCAACGTGCGAGCCTTCGCCGAGCACCCGGACGATCCGAACCTGCTCTTCGTCGGCACGGAGGTTCGGCCCTTCGTCTCCATGGACGGCGGGGAATCGTGGATTGGGCTGGAGAACGGGGTTCCGCCGTCGCCTGTGCACGACGTCAAGGTGCACGCACGAGACAATGCGCTCGTCGTGGCGACCCACGGCCGCGGCTTCTTTGTCGTGGACGATCTGACGCCGCTGCTGGAGATGGCGGCGGCGAAGGCTGCGGACGGCCCGTACGTCTTCTCCGTCAGGGACGCGCTGGCGTACGTGGTGAACACGGCGCCCACGACGGGCACCCACGCAGACCGGGACTACGCCGCGGACAACCCGCCCTACGGCGCACGCGTGTCGTACATGATGCCCGCGGGCACGCAGGGCGACGTGACGCTGGAGGTGCTCGACGCCGGCGGCGAAGTCGTGCGGACGCTGGACGCGCCTCGGGGAGCGGGGCTGAAGCACGCGCAATGGGACTTGCGGCTCGAGGCGCCATGGTCCGGTCCGCCGGAGCGCCAAAGCGGCGGCGGGCAGGGCGGCTTTGGGGGCGGCTTCGGCAGGTTTGGCGGCGGGGGCGGCGGACCGCCTGCGCTGCCGGGCGAATATGTGGCCCGGTTGACGGTCGCGCCGGAGGAGGAGGGGGAGCCGACGGTGGTGGAGCGGTCGTTCGCGGTCGTGCTGGACGACCTCATCGCAATGACCGACGCTCAGCTGGCCGAGTTGCAGGTGTTGCGCAAGCGCCACCGCGAGCTGTCGGCAACGTTGCGGATGGCAGTTCAGCAGGGAGAGGCGATCGAGTCGGAGCTGGAAGGAATCGGACTCGCTTTGGAGCGGGTGCAGGGCGTAGCCGCGTTGAGTGCCAGGGCCGACTCGCTGAGCGAAGCGGTGGACGGGGTGCTGGAGGCGCTTCGGGGAAGCGGCGGCGGCTTCGGCGGCGGTGGCGCTGGTGGTGGCGACGACGACGGTCCCGTTCCGCTGTTGCGCCAGCTGGGCGACGCCAACGGGCTTCACCAGGCCTACGCGCCGGCCACCGAGCAGGAGCGCGCCGCGCTGGATCGCGTCGGCCCGGCCCTGAACGAGCAGGTCGCCGCGCTGAACGCCTTGGTAGCCCGAATGGCGGAGTTCCGCCCGGCACTGGACCAAGCCCGAGTCCCATGGACGCCCGGGAGGCCAGTGGCCCGACCGCCATCGCCGTGACATGGCTCGGTGCCGTCGCCGTGGCGGCTGGCTGGCTCGCCGTCCTGGTCCTGCAGGTTGCACGCCTTAGGCGACCCCGCGAGGTGCCCGCCCGGGAGGAGGGCGGCCCGTTCGTCTCGTTCATCGTTCCCGCTCGGAACGAGGCTGCCAACATCGAGCGGTGCGTAGGCTCCATCGTGCAGTCGCGCTGGGACGAGTTCGAGGTGATCGTCGTGGACGACCAGTCGGACGACGACACGGGCGCGATCGCTCGGTCGCTGGACCGGGGTCGGGCCAAGGACCTCAGAGTGATCGACGGACGTCCGCTGCCGGAGGGCTGGGTGGGCAAGCCGTGGGCGTGCTGGCAGGGCGCGGAGGTCGCGCGCGGAGAGTGGCTGCTGTTCACCGACGCTGACACCTGGCATAGCCCCGAAGCCCTGGGCAGGACAGCCGCCGCGATCGCCGAAGACGGCGCCGACGTGCTCTCGGTCACTGGCTATCAAGAGGTGGCGAGCTTCTGGGAGCGTCTTGTGCAGCCGCACGTCTTCTTCTTGATGGTGCAAGCCTTTCCCCCGTTGCACCGGCCCGTCCCCCGGCGCAAGTGGCGCCGCGCCGTCGCGACCGGCCAGTACCTGCTCTTCAAACGCAAGGCGTACGACGGCATCGGAGGCCACGAGGCGGTCAAGGACGCGGTCGTCGAGGACTTGAAGCTCGCCCAACTCTCAACGCGGGCGGGCTACGCCGTGGCGATACGGGACGGGGGCACCAGCTTGAAGACGCGGATGTACCAGTCTCTGGGAGCGATCCTCGAAGGGTGGTCCAAGAACATGAGCATAGGCGCCAAGCAAACCTACGGACCGGTGAGGGGCCAGCTCCTGCTGGCAGGCATGCTCGCGAGCCATCCGCTGCTCTGGCTGGCGCCCGCGGTCGCCTTGGTCGCCGCCGCGGCGGGGTTCGTTGGGGTGCCGATGCTCACCAGCGCAGCGATAGTCTACGCGTGCAGCGCGGTGCTGTGGGCAGCCGTCTCCAAGCAGGTCGCAGGTGGATCGGCCTTGTTCGGGGTCATCTATCCGCTGGGTGCTGCGGTCCTCTGGATCATCGTCGCCAGAAGCGCACTCCGCGGCTCGCGGATCACGTGGAAGGGACGGGACTTCAAGGCCTCGGTACCGTCGTAGCGCTCCTTTCTGCGGGCTTACATTTGGTGAAGGCGACCGGCCGGAGGCCAGCGCCTTGACCATCCGCCCACCGGGTGGCATCGTGACTTGCGTGAGTACTGTGACCAGACGATGAGAAGGAAGCTGAACTTCCGCGTCCTGCGCGTGGCCGGCTGGAATGCGTTGCTGCTCATCGCCGGACTGGCCTTGATTGGGCTTGCCGGGGAAACGCGGCTCCGTTTGAAGGGCCCGTTCATGACAAATCACCAGCCAGGAGTCTTCGTTCCCGACGTGGGCTTGTTGCGGCCTCCCCGCACGGAGATCCGCTGGACGAACCAAGTCGATTTCTGGACCGTCTCCCGCACCAACAGCTTGGGGTTCCTGGACCGCGAACCGCCGAGCCCCGCGCGAGCCGCGGAGAGTTGTCACATCGCCGTGATCGGCGATTCCTTCGTTGAAGCGAATGAGGTGCAGATCTCGGAGAAGTTCCACGTACGGCTCGAAGAGATGGCCGCACGGGAGTTGCCCGCTCTGGACGTCACGACCTCGGCGCTCGGGAGGGGCAGTACCGGGCAGATCAACCAGTTGGCCTACTACGACGAATACGCCCGGCATCTGCGCCCTCGGCTGGTCGTGCTCGTCTTCGTTCCAAACGATTTGGTCGGCAACTTCCCGCTCTGGCGATCCGTGACGGATGGGTTCGACCCGGAGCATCGGCCGTATGTCTCCGCGGAGCGGGCCGCGGACGGCGGATTTCGGTTGCGTCCTCCTGACCCGGACTACCTACGATTCAGGCTGCCGCGACTGACCCCTCCGGTTACGGAGTGGCGTTGGGCCACGGGACGGATTTCCCCCTCCTGGTTCTGGTCGTGGTTGACGCAAGAATTTTCCCGGCTCACTGGCGCAGGTGCATACCCCCACTATACGGAGCACTTTGCCCGGCTGGAACTGCTGAGTCGGCGCCCCGCCCATGCGCCGCTGTTCAACGGCAGGCAGGGTGTGTCAAAGACGCTCACGCGATTGCTGGCCGAAGGGTCAATCACTAAGGGGCTGTTTGCGGAAGAGAACGATGGGCCGTTGTACACCGAGACCCTCGCTTTCACCGCCTTCGCACTGGACGAGTTTAAGAAGCGTGCGGAGCGCGACGGGGCGGCGCTGGTCATTCTGGCGTCGCACCGCATGGTCGATGACGGCGATGTGCCGCTGGCCGAGCTGCGCGAGATGGCCTCAGAGCGACGCATCCCCGTCGTCGACCAAGGCGACTTCATCAACCGCCGGGGCGCCGAGCTGCACGACGCTAGTTGGGCACATGACAACCACTGGAACCTCGCCGGCCACCGCTGGGCGGCGGAAGCCCTGCTGGAATACCTGAAGCAGAATCAAGAACTCTGCGAGTGACCGCACTCGGGCTTCAGAACGTCCCGGTGCGGCTGGCCGCCGAGGAAGGGAGCGAGACCGTCGCGCTGGTTTGGGAAGACTCGCGCGCACCCAAGTCGGAGGCCAGCGGGGTCCGGCACGCAGTTCAGGAAGCGGGAATGCGCTTGGTGCTGGACCAGTCCTATCCCGTGGGCGGCGCCGACCACGAGGCCCTGGCAACAGCCGTCATGGAATCGAAGGCCGAGCTCCTCATCGGCGGAAACTATCGGAACGACGCTATTCAGCTCACGAAGGCTCTGGACGCAGTTGGGTACGCGCCCCGTCTCGTAAGCCTGTCCACGAGTGCGGCCGACCCGGCGTTCGCCGAGGAGACGGGCGAGCTGGCGCGCTGCGTGGCCGGCTACGCCCTCTGGTTGCCGTCGATCGCGACGCAGGGCGGTCTGGCCAGCAACGACGTGTTCGTCCAACGCTTCCGGCAGGCCAACGGCAGCGACCCGAGCTACTTGGCGGCGAGCAGCTTCGCGGCGGCCGAGCTCCTGACCGAAGCCGCGCGGGCCACGACCGCCCCGTCGGGCGAAATCGACCACGGCGCCGTACGAGACTACCTCTTCGCCACATCCACTCGGACGATCCTAGGACCCTACGCCGTCGTCGCCCGCGGCGAGGTGGCGAGCTTCTGGGAGCGTCTTGTGCAGCCGCACGTCTTCTTCTTGATGGTGCAAGCCTTTCCCCCGTTGCACCGGCCCGTCCCCCGGC
This sequence comes from Longimicrobiales bacterium, assembly GCA_958296005.1. GTDB lineage: Bacteria > Gemmatimonadota > Gemmatimonadetes > Longimicrobiales > Gaopeijiaceae > CATQHQ01. The sequence goes on along the minus strand of CATQHQ010000001.1, from coordinate 713,345 downwards.
GCAAGTGGCACCGCGCCGTCGCGACCGGTCAGTACCTGCTCTTCAAACGCAAGGCGTACAAGGGCATCGGAGGCCACGAGGCGGTCAAGGACTCGGTCGTCGAGGACTTGAGGCTCGCCCAACTCTCAACGCGAGCGGGCTACGCCGTGGCGATACGGGACGGGGGTACCAGCTTGAAGACGCGAATGTACCAGTCTCTGGGAGCGATCCTCGAAGGATGGTCCAAGAACATGAGCATGGGGGCCAAGCAAACCTACGGACCGGTGAGGGGCCGGCTCCTGCTGGCAGGCATGCTCGCGAGCTATCCGCTGCTCTGGCTGGCGCCCGCGGTCGTCTTGGTCGCCGCCGCGGCGGGGTTCGTTGGGGTGCCGATGCTCACCAGCGCAGCGATCGTCTATGCGTGCAGCGCCGTGCTGTGGGCAGCCGTCTCCAAGCAGGTCGCAGGTGGATCGGCCTTGCTCGGGGTCATCTATCCGCTGGGCACTGCGGTCCTCTGGATCATCGTCGCCAGAAGCGCACTCCGCGGCTCGCGGATCACGTGGAAGGGACGGGACTTCAAGGCCTCGGTACCGTCGTAGCGCTCCTTTCTGCGGGCTTATATTTGGTGAAGACGACCGGGCCGGAGGCCAGCACCTTGGCCGTCCGCCCGTCGGGTGTAGATCGTGACTTGTGTGAGCGAACCGTGACCAAGAGAGAGGGTGCCGACGATATCTGAGCCGCCGCAAGGCGGTCGCGCCTCTGACCGGCGCGACCGTCACGAACGCCCCGGGGGGAGCCGCCGTGTCCTGCGCGTAGCCGGCTGGAATGCAGTGCTGCTCATCGCCGGGTTGGCCCTGATTGGGCTTGCCGGGGAAACGTGGCTCCGTTCGAAGGGCCCGTTCATGATATCTCACTACCCAAACGTCTTCGTTGCCGACGTGGGCTTGATGTTGCCTCCCCGCACGGAGGTCCGCTGGACGAACCGAGCCGATTTCTGGACCGTCTCCCGCACCAACAGCCTGGGATTCCTGGACCGCGAACCGCCGAGCCCCGAGCGAGCCGCGGAGAGTTGTCACGTCGCCGTGATCGGCGATTCCTACGTTGCAGCGAAGGAGGTGCCGATCTCGGAGAAGTTCCACGTACGGCTCGAAGAGATGGCCGCACGGGAGTTGCCCGCTCTGGACGTCACGACCTCGGCGTTCGGGAGGGGCAGTACCGGGCAGATCAACCAGTTGGCCTACTACGACGAATACGCCCGGCATCTGCGCCCTCGGCTGATCGTGCTCATCTTCCTTCCAAACGATTTCAGGAACAACTTCCCGTTATTGAGGTTCATGGCGAATGGAGCGACCCGGGGCATTCGCGGCTACGTCTCCGCGGAGCGAGCCGAGGACGGCGGATTTCGGTTGCGTCCTCCTGACCCGGATTACCGACGATTCACGTTGCCGCGCCCGAAATTGTGGAATTGGCATTGGGCGGGCTTGACGGTCGAGCGGTCGCCCTGGTTCTGGGCGTGGTTGAAGTCAAGCACTTTGCCCGGGCCTGAGCAGTTCTCAGCCGTTTGGGAAGAGGAAGGCGAGCTGTGGCATACCGAAACACTTGCTTTCACCGCCTTCGCACTGGACGAGTTTAAGAAGCGTGCGGAGCGCGACGGGGCGGCGCTGGTCATTCTGGCGGCGCACCGCATGGTCAATGACGGCGATGTGCCGCTGGCCTGGCTGAGCGAGCTCGCCGCAGAGCGACGCATCCCCGTCGTCGACCAGGCCGACTTCATTAACCGCCAGGGCGCCGAACTGCGCGACGCCGAGTGGACACATGACGGCCACTGGAACCTCGCCGGCCACCGCTGGGCGGCGGAAGCGCTGCTGGAATACCTGAAGCAGAATCAAGAACTCTGCGAGTGACCGCACTCGGGCTGTTGCGTTGCGCCAGCCCGTGCGGCGCGATTACAATGTCGGTTCGCCACATCCCCTCGTTTTCCTAAATGGGACTCGCCGCAGATGCACGACACGCCGTATCGGATGGCGTGGCCCGCCAAGCCCCAACCGGGCGAATGCGCCTCGTTCTATCGTCCCTATGTGGCCGCGGCGGCCGCCGCTGGCGATTCGCTCGATATCGTGCTGGAAGAGGACGCGGCAAAGTGGAAGCGCCTGCTCGCCAGCGTGGCGCCCGGAAAGGAAGGGCACCGCTACGCTCCGGGGAAGTGGACGATCCGCGAAGTGGTGGGTCACGTGACCGACGCAGAACGCATGTTCGCCTCCCGTGCCTTGGCGTTCGCCCGCAGCGACGCCGGGCCCTATCCGCCGTTCGACGAGAACAGCTACGCGACGAACTCCGGCGCCGACCGCCGGCCCCTGGAGGCCCTGGGCGCCGAGTTCCGAGCGGTACGGCAGGCGACGACCTTGCTCTTCGAAGGGTTCGAGACCGGCGCTTGGGGTCGGACCGGCGTTGCGAGCAGCTGCGAATTCACGGTGCGCGCGCTGGCCTGGATCATGGCGGGCCATTCCGTCCATCACCGCAAGGTGCTGGTCGAGCGCTACCTATAGCCAGCCGGTGCTCAAGCGGAAGGTGCGGGCCCGGTCTGGCGACCTACCGCGAACCGCCGTTCCTGGGCTAGCTTCATGAGTCTGATTCTGGTCGTTCACTAGGTGGGTTGCGCCTTGCGTTCCCCTGCCGTCGGGCGCCCGCTGACCGTTTCTGGAGGTAGTATGCGCAACTCCCCGTACCAAGCCGCCGCCCGGATCGCGGCTTTCGCCTCCCTCCTTGTCGCGGCCTGCGGCGAGAGCATCGGCCCCGACAACGTCACGCTCGAGGTTCCGCCGTTGCGGATCGCGGGCACGTACGCCGAGACGGGCGCGTACAGCGCCGAAGGCCGCGGCGTAGCGGCGGGCTACCGTCTCGCCGTCGAGATGCTCAACGAGCAGGGCGGCATCGGCGGGCGGACAGTGCAGTTGGACCTGCGCGACGACGCCAGCGACCCGGACATGGCCGCCGCCATTTACCGGCAGCTTGCCGCCGACACCACGATCGACCTGCTCCTAAGCCCCTTCAGCAGTGCCGTCACGGAGGCCGTGCTCCCCGTCGTGGAGGCGGCGGGACGACCCTTCGTGGCCGCCCTGGCCGCATCTCCGGAGCTGTGGGAAGAACGCCAGCGCCAGTGGAGCGTCCAGTTGCTGCCGTCGGTCCGGAGCTTTCAGAACGTCCCGGTGCGGCTGGCCGCCGAGGAAGGGATCAAGACCGTCGCGCTGGTTTGGGAAGACTCGCGCGCACCCAAGTCGGAGGCCAGCGGGGTCCGGCACGCAGTTCAGGAAGCGGGAATGCGCTTGGTGCTGGACCAGTCCTATCCCGTGGGCGGCGCCGACCACGAGGCCCTGGCAACAGCCGTCATGGAATCGAAGGCCGAGCTCCTCATCGGCGGAAACTATCGGAACGACGCTATTCAGCTCACGAAGGCTCTGGACGCAGTTGGGTACGCGCCCCGTCTCGTAAGCCTGTCCACGAGTGCGGCCGACCCGGCGTTCGCCGAGGAGACGGGCGAGCTGGCGCGCTGCGTGGCCGGCTACGCCCTCTGGTTGCCGTCGATCGCGACGCAGGGCGGTCTGGCCAGCAACGACGTGTTCGTCCAACGCTTCCGGCAGGCCAACGGCAGCGACCCGAGCTACTTGGCGGCGAGCAGCTTCGCGGCGGCCGAGCTCCTGACCGAAGCCGCGCGGGCCACGACCGCCCCGTCGGGCGAAATCGACCACGGCGCCGTACGAGACTACCTCTTCGCCACATCCACTCGGACGATCCTAGGACCCTACGCCGTCGTCGCCCGCGGCGAGCCCGACGCGGGCAGCCAGAGTGCCCTTGAGGGCCTTCAGGTCCAGTGGCAGGACGACGGAGAGGGCGGACTAGCCCAGCGGGTGATCTTCCCCGCCGCCTTTGCCGACGCCCAAGCGTGCTTCAACCCGCCGGACCCCGGCCCGATCCGGGTCGCGGCGACGATCTCCGAGACCGGGCCCCGAAGCCACAGCGCCACCAGTATGCACCGGGGCTACCGCTTGGCGGTCGAGATGCTCAACGAGCAGGGCGGCATCGGCGGAAGGCGAGTGGAGCTGGTGACGGCGGACGACGGCAGCGCCCCCCACACCGCGGCGGTGCTCTACGAGCAGTTCCTGGCGGACACGACGATCGACGTCGTCGTCGGCCCCTACGGCAGCCCGGCGACGGAAGCGGTGATCCCCTTGGTCGAGACGGCGGAGAGGCCGTTTATTGCGCCCCTGGCTTCCTCCGACGAGCTGTGGGAAGGACAGGACCGGCAGTGGACCGTCCAGATGTCCAGCCCCGCCACGGGTTATCTGCAGGGCGCGGTGAAGCTGGCGGCAGAGGCCGGTGCCCGGACTGTCGCCTTGGTCTGGGAGAACTCGCGCTTCCCCATGTCGCTGGCCAACGGCGTGCGGGACGAGGCTGCCCGGAGAGGTCTGCGCGTCGTTCTGGACCGCTCGTTCCGCATCGGCCGGGCCAACCACGAACGGCTGGTCGCCGCGGCCAAGGAAGCGCGTGCGGACCTCTTCGTCGTCGGCGCCTACTTCGACGACGGCGTGGCGTTCGCGAGGGCAATGGAGGCGGTCGAATACGTGCCCATGCTGTCGGCAGTGTCGCTGAGCCCGGCGGAAGCGGCGTTCGCCGAGTCGGCTGGGTCGGCGGCCCAGTGCGTGGCGGGCAACGCTTCCTGGGTCGCGGGAATCCGCACTCGGGGGCCGATCGCCGACGGCGACGTATTCGTCCAACGCTTCCGTGAGGCGTACGGGAGCGCGCCGGACCCGCGCTCAGCGGCCGGGTTCGGCACCGTGGAGCTCCTCTCCATGGCTCTCGCCGAGTCCATGGCGGAGGACGGCGAGATCGACGACGCAGCCTTGCGCGACTACCTCTTCGCCGCCGACACCGAGACCGTTCTGGGCCCGTACGCGGTCGCGCCCCTCGGCGACGGCGCAGCGGGCAGCCAGCAACGGCTGGAAAGCCTTCTGGTCCAGTGGCAGGACGACGGGCAGGGCGGCTTGGAGCTGCGGATCGTCCACCCGCAGGGCCGGGCGCAGGCGGAGGCTTGCATCTCCCCCAGACCGTACCGAATCGCCGGGACGTACCCGGCGACCGGCATCCTGAGCCCGGACGGGGTGAACGTTCAGAAAGGCTACGCGCTCGCCGTCGATATGCTCAACGAGCAGGGCGGCATCGCAGGCCGGCCCGTGGAGCTCATCCTCCGAGACGACGGCAGCAGCCCGCAGGCGGCAGCCGATATCTACGAGGAGTACGTGGCCGACGAAACGATCGACCTGCTCCTGGGACCGTACAGCAGCCCGATCACGGAAGCCGTGATTCCGGTGGTGGAGGCCGCCGAGCGGCCCATGATCGCCGGGGCCGCAGCGTCCAACGCCCTTTGGTCCGGCCGAGACCGCCGGTGGACCGTGCAGCTGATCAACCCCGCCCGCACGTTTCTGCAAGGCGCGGTGGAGATGGCGTCGCAGAACGGCATCGAGACCGCCGCGTTGGTGTGGGAGGACACGCGCTTCCCCGTGTCGGTGGCCGAAGGCGTGCGAGCGGCGGCGGCCGAGGCGGGCATAGAGGTGGTGCTGGACCGTTCCTATCCGGCCGGTCGCGCCGATCACGAGGCCCTGGCAACCGCAGCCAAGGAGGCGGGCGCAGATCTCTTCATCGGCGGCGGCTACCGGAACGACGGCATCGCCTTCACCAAAGCGGTCGCGGCGGCGGGCTACACGCCCCGGCTGATCAGCCTCGTCCTCGGCCCCGACGATCCGGGCTTCCCAGCAGAAGTGGGCGACTTGGCTCAATGCGTGGCGAGCCAAGCCCAGTGGGTGCCGTCGCTCAGCAACCGGGGATTCATCACCGACACCGAGACCTTCGTCGCGCGCTACGGAGAGCTTCACGGCGTCCGGCCCCACGCCCACGCCGCAGTCGGCTTCGGCGTGATGGAGCTGTTGGCGGAAGCGGTTTCGGCGACCGCTGGCGACCGCGGCGAGATCGACAACTCAGCGTTGCGCGACTACTTCTTCGCCACGACCACCGAGACGGTGGCGGGCGCCTACGCGGTTGCGCCTCTCGGCGATTCGGAGGCCGGCCTTCAGCAGGCCCTCACGAGCCTCCAAGTGCAGTGGCAGGACGACGGCCAAGGAGGCTTGGTGCAGAGGGTCGTCCATCCGGCGGCAGCGGCAGAGGCGATGCCCTGCTTCAACTCGCCTCCCATCCGGATCGGAGCCTCGTTCCCCGCCACCGGATACCTGCGCAACGACGGCAGCAAGATGCGCAATGGCTACGAGCTCGGCGTCCGGATGCTCAACGAACAGGGCGGAATCGCCGGACGGATGGTCGAGCTTGTGACCCGCGACGACGGCAGCGATCCCGAGGCAGCCGCCGACATCTACCGGGAGTTCGTCGCCGACGAGACGATCGACCTGGTTCTGGGTCCCTACGCCAGCAGCGTCACGGAAGCCGTGATGGCGGTGACCGAAGCCGCCGCGCGACCCCTCGTGGCGCCGATGGCGGCCTCGACCGAGCTGTGGGCGGGTCGGAACCGGCAGTGGACCGTGCAGATGCTGAGCTCGGCCGACACCTACTTGCACGGCTCCGTGGAGTTGGCGGCCGCGAACGGCGCCAGCACGGCCGCGCTGGTATGGGAGAACACCCGCTTTCCCCAGTCGGTAGCCGTGGGCGTGCGAGCGGCGTTGGCAGAGCACGGCATGCAGCTCGTGCTGGACCGTTCGTATCCGCCAGACGCCGCCGACCACAATGCGCTGGCCATGGCGGCCAAGGAAGCCGGCGCCGACCTCTTCATCGGCGGAGGGTACTTGAGTGACGCCGTCGGCTTGACCAAGGCGGCCGCGGCGCTGGAGTACGTCCCCAAGCTGATGAGCTGGAACATCGGCCCCGCCGACACCCAGTTCGCGGAGCTGGCCGGGGACGCGGCCCGATGCGTGGCAGGCAACGCGCCCTGGATCCCGACGATCCGCACTCGGGGCGCCATCACCGACAGCGAGACGTTCGTCCGGCGCTACGAGGAGGCGTTCGGCGAGGTCGAGGGCTACCACGCCGCGGGCGGCTTCGGCGCCGTGGAGCTTCTGGCCCAAGGGCTGCGAGCGACGATGACCGAGGACGGCGAGATCGACGAAGCGGCGCTCCGGGACTTCCTCTTCACCACCACGACGGAAACCGTGATGGGACCGTTCGGGGTCGCACCACTAGGCGACGAGACGGCGGGCGCCCAGCAAGCGCTGACGGGCCTTCAGGTGCAGTGGCAGGACGACGGCCAGGGCGGCCTGGTCCAGAAGATCATCCACCCGGCGTCCGCGGCGAACGCCGAGGCCTGCTTCAACTTGCCTGCCATCCGGATCGGAGCTTCGTTCCCGGCCACCGGGTACCTGCGCAACGACGGCAGCAAGATGCGCAACGGCTACGAGCTCGGCGTGCGGATGCTCAACGAACAGGGCGGAATCGCGGGACGGATGGTCGAACTCGTGACACGCGACGACGGCAGCGATCCCGAGGCGGCCGCCGACATCTACCGGGAGTTCGTCGCCGACGAGACGATCGACCTGGTTCTGGGTCCCTACGCCAGCAGCGTCACGGAAGCCGTGATGGCGGTGACCGAAGCCGCCGAGCGACCCCTCGTGGCGCCGATGGCGGCCTCGACCGAGCTGTGGGCGGGTCGGAACCGGCAGTGGACCGTGCAGATGCTCAACTCGGCCCACACCTACCTGCATGGCTCGGTGAAGTTGGCGGCCGAGAACGGCGCCAGCACGGCCGCGCTGGTGTGGGAGGACACCCGCTTCCCCGAGTCGGTGGCCGTCGGCGTGCGAGCGGCGGCGGCGGAGCACGGCGTGCAGATCGTGCTGGACCGTTCGTATCCGCCAGACGCCGCCGACCACAATGCGCTGGCCATGGCGGCCAAGGAAGCCGGCGCCGACCTCTTCATAGGCGGTGGGTACTTGAACGACGCCGTCGGCTTGACCAAGGCGGCCGCGGCGCTGGAGTACGTCCCCAAGCTGATGAGCTGGAACATCGGCCCCGCCGACACCCAGTTCGCGGAGCTGGCTGGGGACGCGGCCCGTTGCGTGGCAGGCAACGCGCCCTGGATCCCGTGGATCCGCACTCGGGGCGCCATCACCGACAGCGAGACGTTCGTCCGGCGCTACGAGGAGGCGTTCGGCGAGGTCGAGGGCTACCACGCCGCGGGCGGCTTCGGCGCCGTGGAGCTCCTGACCCAAGGGCTGCGAGCGACGATGACCGAGGACGGCAAGATCGACGAAGCGGCGCTCCGGGACTTCCTCTTCACCACGACGACGGAAACCGTAATGGGACCGTTCGGGGTCGCACCACTAGGCGACGAGACGGCGGGCGCCCAGCAGGCGCTGACGGGCCTTCAGGTGCAGTGGCAGGACGACGGACAGGGCGGCTTGGTCCAGAAGATCATCCACCCGGCGTCCGCGGCGAACGCCGAGGCCTGCTTCGCCCGGTAGCCGCAAGCCCGTCGAGCGGTGACCAGCCCGGAGGACCGCGGTCCAGCGGACCAGCGCCCGCGAATCCGGCTGAGCGCCCTGTCCCACGGGGCTGGGTGAGCCTGCAAGCTCGGCCAAGCCGAGCTGGCGCAGGTTCTGCGTCCACTTCTTGGGACCGCGGCCGGCGGTGACCCCCGCGTGCTCGTGGACATCGCCACGGGGGACGACGCCGCCGTCTACCTAATCGCCCCGGATCGAGCGCTGGTCGTCACCCTCGACTTCTTCACGCCGATCGTCGACGACCCCTACGACTTCGGGCGGATCGGGGCGGCCAACGCGCTCTCGGACGTATACGCCATGGGGGGGACGCCGCTCTTCGCCCTCAACCTCCTGTCGTTCCCACGGGAGTTGCTGTCGGAAGGACTGGCCGAGGAGATCGTTCGAGGCGGCGCCGACAAGGCGGCCGAAGCCGGCGTGCCGGTGCTGGGAGGCCACTCCATCGACGACCCGGAGCCCAAGTACGGCATGGTGGCGGTGGGAGAAGTGCACCCGGACGAGGTGCTGGCCAACGACAGAGCGCGTCCGGGCGATCTCCTTGTGCTGACCAAGCCCTTGGGCACAGGAATCGTGGCGACTGCTGTCAAGGAGGGCCGCTGTCCTTCATCGGTACTCTCCGCTGCCGTGGAGACGATGGCGCAGTTGAACCGGGACGCCGCCGAAGCCGCCCAGGCGGCAGGCGTCCGCGCCGCCACCGACGTGACCGGGTACGGCCTGACGGGACACCTCCACACCCTGCTCCGGGCATCCGGCGCGTCGGCGCGGATCGAGTCGGCTCGGGTCCCGCTGCTGGAAGGGGCCGTCCAGCTCGCCGAAGCGGGCCACGTCCCCGGCGGCACCCGGCGCAACCTCGCTGACGCCGCCGGCCACGTCGCATACGAGGGCGACGTTTCGGCCGTCCTAAAGCTGCTCCTGGCCGACGCCCAGACCTCCGGCGGATTGCTGATCGCGTGTCCGCAGGACCGGGTGGCGCTGCTGCGACGGGAGATGGCGGCCCGGAACGTTCGAGCCGCCGAGATCGGTCGCGTCGAGGCTGGCTCGGGCGGAAGGATTCTGGTCGGCTAGCTCCAGCTCTAGGCCTGCGCGGGCACCACTGCGGCGGCTTCCGGCACTGTGGTAATCGGGGTCGCACGTGCCGGCAACGTCTTCCGGCGCGGGGTGAGCGCCAGCGCCACCACCCGGTCCAAGTCGTCGACCAAGTGGGTCGTCAGGGCGTCCCGGACCGAGTCCGGCAAGTCCTCTAGGTGGGCCTCGTTCTCCCGCGGCAGGATCACCTCGAAAATCCCGGCCCGGACCGCGCCCATGACCTTCTCCTTGACGCCTCCGATCGGCAGCACCCTTCCCGTGAGCGTCAGTTCGCCGGTCATCGCCAAGTCGCTTCGCACCTTCCGGCCCGACAACGCGGAGATCATGGCCGTGGCCATTGTGATCCCCGCCGAAGGACCGTCCTTGGGCACGGCGCCCGCAGGCACGTGAATGTGGAGGTCGCGCTTGTCCAGGGGGCGGCTATTGTCGATCCCCAGCACACGGTCGTTGCTCTTGGCGTAGGAGAGCGCCGCCCGGGCCGACTCCTTCATCACGTCGCCCAGTTGGCCGGTCAGCTCCAGCTTGCCGTCTCCACGCATGACCGACGCCTCTACGAACATGATGTCCCCGCCCATCGGCGTGTAGAACATCCCCGTGGCAACGCCGACGGCGTCCTCGGTGGCCCTCCGCTCCGGGTGCACCCGAGGGCGCCCCAGCAGCTCCGCGACTCCTTCCGCGGCCACGTCGAGGGTCTCGGTCTCCGCGGACGCGATCTTGCGGGCGGCCTTGCGCGCCAGCTTGCCCAGCTCTCTCTCGAGCTGCCGGACGCCGGCCTCGTGGGTGTACTTCTGGATGACCGTCAGGAGCGCGTCTTCGGCGATCTCGAACTCGCCTTCCTCGAGCCCCGACTCTCGCGTCTGCCGGGGCAGGAGGTACCGCCGGGCGATCTCCACCTTCTCCTGCTCCGTGTAGCCCCGGAAATCCACCTTCTCCATCCGGTCCAGCAACGGGGACGGTATGCGGTCGGCGTAGTTGGCCGTGGCGATGAAGAGCACCTCCGACAGGTCGAAGGGTATCCCCAGGTAATGGTCGAAGAAGGTCGAGTTCTGGGCCGGGTCCAGCACTTCCAGCAACGCCGAACTGGGATCTCCCTGAAACGACGTTCCCAGCTTGTCCACTTCGTCGAGCAGGAAGACGGGGTTCTTGTGGCCCGCGTCCTTCATCCCCTGGATGATCCGTCCGGGCATGGAACCTACGTAGGTGCGACGGTGGCCCCGAATGTCCGCTTCGTCCCGCGCGCCTCCCAGGGAGATGCGGATGTACTTCCGGCCGATTGAGCGAGCGATCGACTGAGCGATGCTGGTCTTGCCGACCCCCGGAGGGCCGGCGAACAGCAGGATCGGTCCCTTTCCGCCGAGCATGGTCGGTCCCTCGCCGTCGGCTTCTTCGGCAGCATCGGCTTCTTCGGTGGTGACGGCCTCTTCGGCGGTGACAGCCTCTCCGGCGGTGACGGCAGCGCTGGTCGCGTCCGCCCCGTCGGCTTCGGCAGCACTGGCCTCGTCGCCTTCCACGACGTTGCCGAACCTCTCCTGCTGAAGCTTCCGCACCGCCAGGAACTCGAGCACCCGGTCCTTCACGTCGTTGAGCCCGTAGTGGTCCTCTTCCAGGATTTCCTGGGACCTTGCCAAGTCCAGCTTGTCCTCGGTCCGGGCGCTCCACGGCAGCTCGGTGATCCACTCCAGAAAAGTGCGGATGACCTGGTACTCGGCCGATTGGGGCGACGTTCGGTTCAGTCGGCGGAGCTCCCGATCCACCTCCTTGCGCGCCGGCTCGCCGAGATCGAGGGCGGCCAGACGCTCCCGGAGCTCGTCCAAGTCGTCCCGCTCGCGTTCTTCCCCCAGCTCCTTTCGGATCTGCTTCATCTGCTCCCGCAGGAGCATCTCCCGCTGACGTTCGCCGAGTTCTTCCTGAACCTTGGCCTGGATGTGCTCCTGGGCGTCGAGGCGCACGAGAGCCCGCTTGACCGCGACGAGCACCGCCTGCATCCGCTTCTCGTCCTCCAGCAGCTCCACCAGCTCCTGCTTCTCGGCGGTCTCCAGGTCCAGGTAGAACGCCACCAGGTCCGCGAAAGCACCTGGGTCCTCCACTCCTTCGATCAGCTGGCTGACCGCCTCCGACGACACGCCTTGGCGGGCGCTCAGCTCCGCCGCCCGCTCCCGAAGCTCCGTGTCCAGTGCCAGGAACGAAGGGTCCTCGCCGTCGGCTGGTCGGGTTCGCTCCATCAACACCAACGTCGCCCGCAGCATCGCCTCGCCTTCGTTCAGGAAGGCGATTGCCCGCGCTCGCGTTTCGCCCTGGACCAGTAGCTGGATGCCGCCTCGCACTCGGTGGGTCTGGATGACCCGAACCACGGTGCCCACGGCGTAGAGGATCTGGGGGTCGGCCTCGTCCTGATTGTCGCGCTGGGCTACGGCGAAGAGCCTGCGGTCGCCCTCCATCGCTTGCTGGACCGCCTCGATCGTTCCCGTCCGGCCTGCCGAGATCGGTACAGCCACGCCCGGATAGACCACCGTGTCCCGAAGAGGAAGCACCGGCAACGAGAACCGCTTTTCCATGTGCGAGCCACCTTGATCGTGAGTTGTCTGCCCAAATCAGGTCCTGCACCGCTTGCAGCTATTCTACGCCTCACCCCGCCCCGCCGGCCAGAACCTACGAATCCGCTGGCTCTATTGTTACATTCGCACCGTCGCTGAAACGGGGCCCCGTCCGCAATGGGCAACCGCCCGTGCCAGGGAGTCCCCCCTCCCCCGCGAGGACGATGCAATGCTGTCGTGCCGGTTCCCGCCGTTGGCCCTCCTCTCGTTGTTCGCGGCGGCCCTCGTCCCGATGAGCGCCGCTGCCCTTCAGAACGGGATGGCCGCTCGTTCGACGGTATATGCGCCCCGGGCCGCCGCCGCAACCAGCCAGCCCCTCGCCACCTCTGCGGCGCTGGAGATCATGGACCAGGGTGGCAACGCAGTGGACGCGGCGGTGGCGGCCGCCGCCGTGCTGAACGTCGTGGAGCCCCACATGACCGGCGCCGGGGGAGACGCCTTCGCCATCGTATGGTGGGCCGAGACCGGCGAGCTGGTGGGGATCGACGCCAGCGGCAGGAGCGGCAGCGGGATGACGGCGGACGCCCTGCGCGCACGGGGCCACGAGCGGGTGCCGGGGTCGGGCGCCGAGGCGGTGACCGTCCCAGGCGCGGTGTCGGGGTGGCACGCGCTGGTGGACGCCTACGGGAACCTCGACCTGGCCCACGTGCTGGCGCCGGCAATTCGGATTGCGGAGGGGGGCTTTCCGGTCACGCCGATCATCGCCCGCCAGTGGGCTGCGGCGACGGACAAGCTGGCGGCCGACAAGGGTGCTCGAGCTACCTACCTGGTGGACGGGGAACGGGCGCCGCGGGCGGGCGAGTGGTTCGCCAACCCCGACTTGGCCCGGTCGTTTCGGCGGATCGCCGAGGAAGGTCCCGGCGTCCTGTACGGGGGCGCCTTGGGAGAGGAGCTGGCCCGAGGCGTCCAGGCGCTCGGCGGCTTCGTCACCTTGGAGGACTTGGCGGCCCACGAACCCCGCTGGGTCGAGCCCTTGAGCACCGACTTCCGGGGCTGGACGGTTTGGGAGCTCCCGCCCGCGGGGCAGGGCGTGGCCGCCCTGGAGCTGTTGGAGCTGCTGGAACCCTTCGACCTGGAGGGGATGGGTCACAACTCGGCGGCGTACCTGCACCACTTGATCGAGGCCAAGAAGGTCGCCTTCGCCGACCTCCACAGGTACGTCTCCGACCCGGAGAGCATGGAGATCGACCCTCGTTCGCTCCTGGAACCCGGATTCGTCGACGCCCGCCGCCGTCTCATCGATCCCACCGTCGCGGCGGAGCGCGTCGAGCCCGGTGCCGCGGTCACCGATTCCGAGACGATCTACCTGACTGTCGCCGACGCCGACGGCAACATGGTGTCGTTCATCAACTCGATCTACTCGTCGTTCGGCTCCGGCGTGGTGGTTCCCGGGACGGGATTTGCGCTCCAGAACCGGGGTGCCGGGTTCGTGATCGACGACGGGCACCCCAATCAGGTCGCGCCCCGCAAGCGTCCCTTCCACACGATCATCCCCGGCTTCGTGACCAAGGACGGCGCGCCCCACATGGCGTTCGGGCTCATGGGCGGGTCGATGCAGCCACAGGGCCATGCCCAGCTCCTCCTCAACATGCTGGTCTTCGGCATGGACCCCCAGGCCGCGGTGGACGCGGCGCGCTTCCGCCACCTCTCCGGGCGAAGAGTGGCGATCGAGAGGATCGACTCCGGCACGGCGGCGGAGTTGGAGGCGATGGGGCACGAGCTGACCGACTGGACCCGAACCGACTTCGGCGGCGCCCAGGTGATCGTCCGGCTGCCCAAGGGCTGGGCCGCAGCCTCCGAGCCCAGAAAGGACGGCCACGCCGCCGGCAACTGACGTGGCGACCGTCCCGTCGGTTCCCCTGCCCGCGGCCACGCTGATCCTTCTGCGGGACGAAGGGGCCGGGCCGGAGGTTCTCCTGCTGCGCCGCAACCGGGCGACCCGCTTCGCCCCCGGCGCCTACGTCTTTCCCGGCGGCCGGGTGGACGCGGCCGACGGCAGCGACGCCATGGCGCGACTCTGGGACGGACTCGACCCCGAAGCCACCCGGGTTCGACTGGGCTTGGCGCCCAGCGCGCTGCCCTCCGCGATGGCGTACTACGGGGCCGCGGTGAGGGAGACCTTCGAGGAAACCGGCGTGGTCGCCTGCGCCGTGCCTCGTGGCGAGGTCGACCGGCCCGATGCCGCTCCCGCGCCCTTCCAGTCCCCAGCGGTTTCGGCCGCCCGCGAGTCCCTTCTGGAGGGCGGCGATTCCTTTGCGCCCGTCCTGCGGCGCCTGGGAGTGCGACTTGACGGCGCCGCGCTGGAGTACGTCGCCCACTGGGTCACTCCCGCCGCGTCCCCCCGCCGCTACGACACCCGCTTCTTCGCTACCGGCGTCCCGGTCGGCACCCAGATCGTCCCTGACGAGCGGGAGACCACCGGCGCCGTGTGGCTTTCCCCCCGCGACGCCCTGGCCCGCCACCGCGAAGGCGGCCTCTCCCTGATGCACCCCACCCGGCGCACCCTGGAGGACTTCCAGGCGTTCTCTTCGGTGGACGCCCTGCTGTCCTTCTACCGGGGCCGCCCGGTTCCGCGCATCCAGCCCGAGTTCGTGCGCACGCCCGGCTAGATCTCTCGCGAGGAGGCTCAGCGGCTTCCACGCCGCCCCCTCCGGCCCTATATTCCCCGGCTACCCTCCTCCGACCACGAACCCGACGGAGAGTCACCATGGCCGACACCCTTCACCAGCTCGACATGGAACACGCCCGGAACGATCTTCCCGATTTTGCCCCCGGCGACACGATCAGGGTCATGTACCGGGTTCGGGAGGGCCAGAAGGAGCGCATCCAGGTCTTCGAGGGCGTGTGCCTGGGGCGACGCGGCTCGGGGATGGGCGAGACCTTCCGAGTCCGCAAGACGTCCGGCGGGATCGGCGTCGAGAGGGTGTTCCCCGTCAACGCGCCCACCGTCGGCGGCGTCGAGGTAGTGCGGCGCGGGCGGGTGAGGCGAGCCAAGCTCTACTACCTGCGGAACCGCCGGGGCAAGGCCGCTCGGATCAAGGAGAAGCGGACCTACCGGCCCAAGTAGGAGGCCGGCCGCGGCTCCCTCGGAGGACGGCACGCGGGCAGACGCTTCGCGGGCGTCGAATCGCTCGTCCGGCGGGCTGGAGTACGAGCGGCGGTTCTGGGACCGGGGCCTCGCCCGGGTCGCGGGGGTGGACGAAGTGGGGCGTGGTCCTCTGGCGGGACCGGTCGTAGCGGCGGCGGTGGTCCTCCCCAAGGGCGTCTTCATTGAAGGTGCCGACGACTCCAAGCTCCTCGACGTCGAGACCCGGCGCCGAGTGGCGGTGGAGATCCACGCCCAAGCCGTCGCGGCGTCGCTGGGCGCGGCTTCCGTGCGGGAGATCGACCGGAACAACATCCTGCGCGCAACCGCCCTCGCCATGACCCGGGCGTTGTCGCATCTCCCCTTCGCGCCGGACCAGGTGGTGGTGGACGGGCTCCCGATGCGGGGCGTGGAGTGGGAGCACGAGGCGGTGGTGGGAGGCGACGGGCTGGTCCACTCCATCGCCTGCGCCTCCATCGTCGCCAAGGTGTGCCGCGACCGACTCATGACCCGGCTGGCGCCTCGCTACGCGGAGTACGGGTGGGAGCGGAACATGGGCTACGGCACCCCGAGCCACCGCCAAGCACTACGGGCGTGCGGCCTCACCCCTCACCACCGGCGGAGCTTCGGGCTTCTGCAACTGGAATTGGGGTTCGAGGGGTGAGCCGTTGGATGGACGCGGACGGACACGCCCGGGACAAGCGGGGTTGACTTGTGCCACTGTGGGAAGTTGGCCAATATTTTCGAGGTGACACGGTGCCATGATCCCAAATTAGGACGAAGAGGATGCGTAAGTTAGGGCTGTTTGCCTTGGCGCTCGCCGCCACGGTTGCGGGCGACGCGAAGGCTCAGAGCATCAGTAGCACGAGCATCACCAGCTCGCCCGCGGTGGGCACCACGTACGAGCGTGGCGAGACCATCGAGGTCACGGTGGGTTTCGCCAACGGCACCGTGAGCTATGGCTCCGTGTCCCCGCCGAGTCTGGAGCTGACGATCGGCTCGACGGCGCGCGCAGCGAACCCTATTACGCCCCGGAATACCCCGACGACGTCGCTGGTGTTCCGGTACACGGTGGTGACAGCGGACGTGGACGCCAACGGGATCAGCATCGCGACAGGGGCGTTGACCGGGATCATCCGTGGCTCGGGCGGATCCCAGATCAGCAGTCTGGCTCTAACTGCGATCGCCAACGCCTCTGGCCACAAGGTGGCGGGCGGGACGTTCACGACGGCGGCGATTACGAACTTCTTTCCTACGCGAGGCGGCGTCTCTCTTGGCCGCGTTCATAAGCTGGGCGAGCAGATCGAGTTTACGATGATATTCACCCGCAAGGTGACGGTGACGGGCACGCCGCAGGTGGCGCTGGGGATCGACTCGGGGACGCGCCAAGCGAACTACGCCTCGGGCTCGGGGACGACTACCCTACTGTTCCGCTACACGGTGGTAGCGGGCGACAGCGACAACGACGGTATCACCGTTGCAACGACTGCGCTGACGCTGAACGGCGGGTCGATCAACGACGCTCGCGGCGGGACGACGGCGGCGGTAGGCCTAGTGCTGCCTATACCTGGTGGTGGAGTCCAGGTTTGGGTGGACAGCAGCCTGGGACCGGCGGGGGTGAGCGACGTGTCGTTTTCGAGCCTTCCGGCGAGCGGCAACACGTACGGGCTGGCCGAGCTGATCGAGATCGCGGTGACGTTCAACAAGGCGGTGGCGGTGACGGGTGAGCCGCAGCTGGCGCTGGGGTTGTCCACGGGGACGCGCCAAGCTTCCTACGCTTCGGGCACGGGGACGGCCAGCCTGACGTTCGGCTACCGCGTGCAGACTGGGGACGAGGACACCGACGGGATCAGCGTCGGGCCGAGTGCGCTGACGCTGAACGGCGGGACGATCAAGAATGCCGGGGAGGATGTGTCGGCAATACTGGCATTGGGCTCCCACGCGATCTCGAACGACGGGCTCCACAGGGTAAACCACGCGGTGGAGACGGCACCGGCGGTGTCGGGAGTGTCGGTATTCAGCGCGCCGGGCGCGAGCGGCGCGTACGCGTTGGGGAGCGAGATCGTGGTGCACGTGGCGTTCGACAGGTTGGTGACGGTGTCGGGCAAGCCGCGGCTGGCGTTGACGATTGGCGGTGGGCGGCGGCGGGCGGCGTATGCCTCGGGGAGCGGGACGGCGGTGCTGGTGTTCCGCTACGTGGTGCTGGGGGCGGATGTGGACCCCGACGGGTTCGGTGTGCCGGAGGACGCGCTGGAGCTGAACGGGGGAGAGATCTTGATCGCGGGGGGCTCGACGGCAGCGGAGCTGGGGCTGGGAAGCCACGCGATGTCGGACATCGACGGGCAGGAGGTGAACGGCGGGGGCGGGACGGACCCGTACTTCGGCGTGTCGAAGTACGAGTTCGAGCTGACGGAGGACGTGGCGGGGCCATTGGTGCTGGGGACGGTGGGGGCGACGGACCCGTTCGGCGACGGGTTGACGTACGTGCTGGGCGGCGGGGGCGAGGGGCTGTTCGAGCTGGACGCATCGAGCGGCGAGCTGACGTACGTGGGGACGGGCGAGGACGCGGAGCGGCGGTCGGAGTACCTGATGGAGCTGCGGGCGGAGGCGAGCGACGGTCGGGTCGGGACGGCGTTGGCGAGCGTGAAGGTGCTGAACGTGAACGACGCGCCCGTGTTCGTGGCCGAGGAGTTCGCGTTCGAGCTGGCGGAGAACGTGGTCGGGCCGGTGGTGCTGGGGGTGGCGGAGGCGGTGGACCTGGACGAGGGCGACACGCTGACGTACCGGATGGAAGCGGGCGACGGCGAGCGGTTCGAGGTGGACCGGGCGACGGGCGAGGTGCGGTACGTGGGCGGCGGCGAGGACTACGAGGGTGGCGGGCCGAGGTCGTGGGAGCTGGAGGTAAGCGCTGTGGACCTGGCGGGACTGAAGGTCGAGGCCAAGGTGGCGGTGGCGCTGACGAACGTGAACGAGGCGCCGGCATTCGCCGACGCTGCGTACGCTTTCGAGCTGGCGGAGAACGCGGTCGGACCGGTGGTGCTGGGGAGGGTGAGGGCGACGGACCCGGACGCGGGGGACCGGCTGACGTACGGCTTGGCGGAGGGCGACGCGGAGCAGTTCGAGGTGGACGCGGCGACGGGCGAGGTGCGGTACGTGGGCGGAGGCGAGGACGCGGAGACGGGTCCGGCGAGCTGGGACTTGGTGGTGAGGGCGACGGACGGCGGCGGGATCGAGGTGGAGGCGAGGGCGACGGTGTCGCTGCTGGACGTGAACGAGGGTCCGCGGTTCGGGGAGCCGAACTACGAGTACGAGATCGAGGAGAACGCGCCCGGGCCGATCAGCCTGGGCGTGGTGGGCGCGACGGACCCGGACCGGGCGGACACGCTGACGTACAGCCTGGCGGGCGAGGACGCGGAGCGGTTTGAGGTGGACGGAGCGACGGGCGAGGTGCGGTACGTGGGAAGCGGCGAGGACGCGGAGACTGGCCCGGCGGGCTGGGAGTTCGAGGTGGTGGTCGCGGACCGGGGCGGGCTGACGCACCGAGCGCCGGTGACGGTGGCGCTGCTGGACGTGAACGAGGCGCCGGCGTTCGCCGACTCGGCGTACGCTTTCGAGCTGGCGGAGAACGTGCGCGGACCGCGGGACCTGGGGCGCGTGGAGGCGACGGACGTGGACGCGGGCGACGTGCTGACGTACGGGCTGGCGAGCGGCGACGAGGCGCGGTTCGAGGTGGACGGCACGAGCGGCGAGGTGCGGTACGTGGGCGGGGGCGAGAACTACGAGGACGGGCCGCCGCGGTACGCGCTGGTGGTGCGGGTGGTGGACGCGGGCGGGCTGGTCGACGAGGCGGATGTGGTGGTGACGATCCTGGACGTGAACGAGGGCCCGGAGGCGGTGGGCGGGATCGCGCCGAAGGTACTGGAGGCGTACGGCGCGGCGGCGGAAGAGGAGCTGGGACCGTACTTCCGGGACCCGGACGGCGACGCGTTGAGCTACGCGGCGGAGTCGTCGGCACCGGGGGTGGCGCTGGCGGCGGTGACGGAGGCGGGGAGGCTGTCGATCGCGCCGCAGGCGATCGGAGTGGCGACGGTGACGGTGCGGGCGACGGATCCGGGCGGACTGGAGGCGATGCAGGAGGTGCAGGTGACGGTGGAGGCGTCGAGGTCGGAGCGGGAGCGGGCGCTGAAGCTGGCGCTGGCGGCGTTCGGACGGTCGGTGGGCGCGGAGACGGTCGACGCGATCGGCGGGCGGTTGGGCGTCGAGTCGTCGAGCGCGCTGGGGCGCTCGCACGTCCGGCTGGGCGGTCGCTCGGTGGGTTGCGGCGAGTTCGGCGGTGGCGAGGCGTGCGGCCTGGCAACGCTGGCGCGCGGCGCGAGCGGCCTGCTGGGCGCGCGGCTCTCGCACCCCGGCGCGGCCCTCGTCGGTCCTGCCGGCGGTTCCGGCGCGACGATCGACACGGCGACGCTGCTGTTCGGCGGCGGTGGCGGGGAGCAGGGCGGGTTCGGGTTCGGCGGCGGTGGCGCGTACCGAGGCCAGCAGGAAGGCGCGGCCGAGGTCGGGCCCGGCGGCCTTGAGTTCGACCCGGTGTCCCGTCGCAACTTGCTCTCCCAGAGCTCGTTCCAGCTGTCGTTCGGCGGCGGCGGCGCGGACAGCCTCGACGCCGCCCCGCCGCAGGCCGCCGCGTCGCGCGCCGGCTGGACGCTGTGGGGCCAAGCCAGCGCGGGCGAGTTCGAGGGCGTCCCCGACGACGGGTTCGCACTTGAAGGCCGGACGCGCTCGGCGTATGCCGGGCTCGACTACCGGTTCGGCTCGGGCCTGCTGCTGGGCTTGGCCGGGTCGCGCAGCGGCATGGAGTCGGATTTCGAGAGCGGGATCAACGGTACGGGATCGGTGGACGCCCGCCTGACCAGCCTCTACCCCTACCTCCACTGGTCGCCCCGCGAGGGCTTGGGGCTGTGGGGCGCGGCGGGCGCGGGCCGAGGCAGCGCCGACCTGGAGGAGCTGGCCGGCGGCGGCCGGTTCAGCACCGACCTCGACATGCGCATGGGCGCGGTCGGCGCACGCCAGGAGCTCGTCGGCGCGCTGGCGCTGAAGGCCGACGCGTTCTCGGTGCGGATCCAGTCCGCCGACGCGACGGAGCTGGCGGGAGTGACGGCCAATGCGCAGCGGGTGCGGCTGGCCCCGGAGCTGAGCGGCCAGTGGGCGGTGGGCGGCGCATCGCTTCGCACGCGCCTCGAGCTGGGCGGTCGGCTGGACCGCGGCGACGCCGAGACGGGGATGGGCGCCGAGGCGGGCGCCGAGCTCGGGTTCACCCACCGCGCCAGCGGGTTCAGCGTGGACGCCTGGGGCCGGACGCTGCTGGTCCACCAGGCCGAGGACTTCAAGGAGTGGAACGCGAGCGTCGCGCTGCGGCTGCAGCCCGGCCGGGACCAGGGCGGCCTCTCGTTCTCGCTTGAGCCGTCGTGGGGTGCCGGCGGCGGTGCCCACACCCTCTGGCAGACGCAAGGTCGGCTCGGCCCTCAGGCCATGGCCCAGCACGCCGCCGCCGACGCTCCGGGCTTGACCCCGGACCGGCTGGCGATGGAGCTGGGCTGGGGCGCGGTCCTGCCCGGCGGCGGCCAAGTCAGGCCGTTCGGTCGCTGGAGCCGGGAAGGGGCAGACGGCTACCGCCTCAACGTGGGCACGCAGTGGTCGGTGCTGGGCGGCCAGCCCGGCGAAGGCCAGGGCCAGGGCGCCCAGGGCCTGCGCCTGATGATCGACCTCTTCGGCGAGCAGGTGAAGAACACCAGCCTGCAGCCCAGCGAGCGCCGCATGGGACTCCTCGGCCGAATCGAGTTCAGATAAGGCGGATCGCACGCCTGCGCGAGCACGAGGGACTTCCTCGCACGGCGGCGGCAAGACCCACAGCCGCCTAATCGCGCTGGCCCACGCGGACGTGCGGTGGGCGTCATGCAACCCTGTCTCCATAGAGTAGTCTCATCCAGCCATGGAGGCGCCCATTCCAGATCGCGACGCTTTAGGGGAGCCCATATCCGGCGGGCCTCCCGAGCCCGGTCTTTAATCCTCCAGAGACCGTCGTCGGCCGGGACCGCCGGAACCCCGACCACGCCCTTCGAGGAGAGGCGTCCATGGCGGCGGCCGCCGGCCCCCGAGATCGGAGCCCAGCAGGCAAGCCCCCCGAGCGGGAGGCACCCCGGGACAAGCCTTCCGACGAAGCGTCTCCCACGGACGAGGTTCACCGCAAGGCGATTCACCAACCGATCGACAAGAGTGCCAAGGGCTTCTACGGCGACAAGGGCATGGTGGACGAGTTCCTGGGCAAGCACGTCTTCGGGAGGATCGTCGCGGATGTGGAGCTCGCCAAGCTCCGGAAGGGGCCGACCGAGTACATCGACAGCAAGTCCAGAGCCGTCCGCCACGCGGACATGGTGTGGAAGGCGCCGTTCCGGGACTCGTGGCTCTACGTGGTCTTCCTCTTCGAAGCCCAGTCCACGGTGGACTGGCGCATGCCGGTGCGGATCCTGCTGGAGACGGCCCTGATCTACGAGGAGCTCGCCAGGGACCCGGAGGTGCGAAAGCGGCGGAAGTTGCCGCCGGTGCTGCCGATCGTCGTGTACCTCGGGGCCAAGCCGTGGGACGCGCCAACCCGCCTCGAGGAGATGCTGACGGACGAGGCGAAGGCGTTCCTGCCGTTTGCCCTCGGGCACGAGTTCCTCCTGGTGTCGGAGGCGGAGGAGGCGAAGGCGCTGACGCGGGCGGACACGCCCCGGACGGCGGGGCTGAGGTTGCGCTACGCCCGGGACCGGGCCGAATTTGACGAGGCGCTGGCAGTGTTGCGGGAGTTGCTGCCGGAGGACAGCCCGGCGAGACGGGCGCTGGTGGAGTGGGTGCGGAGCTCGATGATCGAAGACGGGGCTAAGGAGGAAGAGATGGCGAAGTTGCGGGAGCTGGAGGACCTGGCGAGCCCAGTCGTGGAGACGTGGTGGGCGGCGGAGCGCCGGGAAGCCCGCCGGAAGGGACTCGAGGAGGGCCGGCAGGAAGGTCGTCGGCAAGGCCGGCAGGAGGGCCGGCAGGAAGGCGAGGCACGTGCGCGGCTTGAGCAACGGGCGACGCTGGTGCGCCAAGCGCGGCGGAAGTTCGGTTCGGAGACGGCGGAGGGGCTTGCCGCGTTGCTCGAGGGCGCAACGGACCTGGAGCGAGTTGCCGAGGTCGCCGACCTGATCATCGACTGCACCAGCGGTGGCGACTTGCTGGCCCGGGCGGCCCGAGGTCGGTAGAATCACACGCCTCGCACCCTCGCCCTCATGACCGTCCCCACCATCTTCGAGACCTGTCGGCCCAGAGAAGACGTGCTGGCCGGGGTCACCGACGCCGACTTCGCGGCTGATCTAGCCCAGGTGGTTACCACGACGGGCAGCCGAGAATACCACGACCCGGTTCGGGGGCTATGAGCATACAACAGGCTCTCGGATCCTGGATCAGAGTGACGCCCGGAAATTACGTGGTACTAGGCGACGCCATCGAAGTTGGCATCCTGATATCTCCTTACGACATACCCGACGGCGTTCGCGGAGGCTACGACAAGAACCGCAATCGCTTTGTAGTGGAGTTCCGCTACATGGTGGACGAAAAGTATCGCAACTTCGACGTCGACGACGGCGTCTGCATTCGCCTGGGCAAGTACTCCAGCCGTATCGTTGGCATCGAAGTGGCTGTCGCCCGGCTTCGCGCGTCCCAAGTAGCCGTCGCGGTCGACAAAGCGATTCAGAACGTCGAGAACGCGAAGGACGCCAGGGCAAGGCGCCGGGAGAACTACATCGTGGCCCAGAGAGTTCTCGAAGACAAGCACGATGACATCTTTAGCAACATGCCACATGCCGTTGCCAGCTAGTGTTGTTGCCGTTCTGCGACCGCGGTAAGCTTCGGGAGAGGCCGCCGGGACAACCGCGAGTACGGCGTCACGCTCCCCGGCGCGACCGACCCCGTGCGCGTCACCACCGACCCGGAGCGCTACCAGAGCGCCCCGAGTCGACGGGCCGTCCCCCACGCGCCGAACCGCCCGGCACTACGCGGACGGACATCTTGGGCGGTTGAGAGCGTGTCCCGGGCGTAAAGGCCCGGTCAAGCGCGGTCTGTGCGCCCGCGGCGGCGTGTTATTAATACTTAAATCGCAAATCTTGAATAGCGCGATCCGTTATTCAAAGCACCGTTAACAACCGGAGGAGCTTCATGCAGCGCGGAAAGACCGGCCGTTACGAGGTTACGGTCGCCGGGGGCGAGCGCGTCCGCGCCTTCGTGCCGGTGCCGTTGCCCCCGAGGCCCCGCCTTAACCTCGGCGGTCCGCTGCAACGACGCCTGGAGTCCGCCAACCTCGCTCTCGGACGCCTGGACGGCGTCTCAATCTTCCTTCCCGACGCGAGCCTCTTCATCTATTCGTACGTCCGCAAGGAAGCCGTGCTGTCTTCGCAGATCGAGGGCATCCAGTCGTCGCTCGCCGACTTGTTGTTCCTTGAAATGGGGCAAGCGTCCGGGGCTCCGCGGGACGACGTCGAAGAAGTCTCAAGCTACGTCGCCGCCCTCAACCACGGCCTTAGCCGCTTGCAAGCGGACTTCCCGATGTCCAACCGGCTCATACGAGATGTGCACGGGGTTCTGTTGTCCACAGGCCGCGGCCGTCACTCGGCTCCTGGGGAGTTCCGGCGCTCCCAGAACTGGATCGGCGGCTCCAGGCCGGGCAACGCCGTCTTCGTGCCACCGCCGCACACCGCCGTGCAAGAGTGCATGGGCGAGCTAGAACGATTCCTCAACAGCGACGATCCCGGCTTGCCGACGGTCGTCAAGGCCGGGCTCGCTCATCTCCAGTTCGAGACCATTCATCCCTTCTTGGACGGCAACGGGCGCGTAGGACGCCTTCTCGTCACGCTCATCCTGAGCCACGCCGGCGTGTTGCGACAGCCGCTTCTCTACCTGAGCCTGTTCTTGAAGCAGCACCGCCAGGAGTACTACCGGCTGCTCGACCAGGTAAGGCAAACGGGCGACTGGGAGGCATGGCTGGCCTTCTTCCTAGAGGGGGTGCAGGTCACGGCGGAAGGCGCGGTCTCGGCGGCCCGGAAGCTCAACCGAACCTTTCGGGACGATTACGACCAGATCGCGACCAGCGCCGGGCGCAGGGCATCGTCGGCCCTACACGTACACAAAGAGCTCAAGGCTCGCGTCGTCGTGTCGCTCGGCGAAGCGACGGAGCAGACCGGCTTGACGTTCCCCACGGTGTCGCGGGCGATGCAACTCCTGGTCGACTACGGGATCGCCGAGGAGCTCACGAGGAAGTCGCGCAACCGCATCTTCGCCTACCGCGAGTACTTGGCTGTCCTCAACGAGGGGATCGAAGAGACGGATTGACGCCACCTGCCTCCCCATCCAGCTCATAGCTACCTTTGGAGGACCGGCTGGCCGGCTGGCCGCCCCCAGCAACGCCCGAAGGACTGAAGAACGATGCCCACCACGCTCTCCCCTCCCGCCTCCACCGAACGTCCGCCGACCCCCGGCCTGTCGCCCGTCGTCGAGCGCCCGGCGTTCTGGGTGGCAGACCTTTCGCTGGCCGACTGGGGGCGCGACGAAATCCGGCTGGCCCAGCACGAGATGCCCGGCCTTATGGCGCTCCGAGAGGAGTACGAAGGGCTGCAGCCCCTCGCCGGCGCTCGGATCACTGGCTCGCTCCACATGACGGTGCAGACCGCAGTCCTCATCGAGACCCTGGTGGAGCTGGGCGCGGACGTGCGGTGGGCGTCGTGCAACATCTTCTCGACACAGGACCATGCGGCGGCCGCCGTCGTCGTGGGACCGGACGGCACGCCCCGCAACCCCCGAGGGCCCGCCGTCTTCGCGCGGAAGGGCGAGACGCTGGAAGAGTACTGGTGGTGCACCGAGCAGGCTCTCCACTGGCCCGACCGCGCGGGTCCCACGCTGATCCTGGACGACGGCGGCGACGCCACCCTTCTCGTCCACAAGGGCGCCGAGTTCGAAGCCGCCGGCGAGGTGCCGGCGTTCGACCCGGCCGCGGAGTCGGAGGAGTGGGGCGAGATCCTCTCGCTCCTGCGGACCCACCAGCGTGTCGACCGTAGCCGCTGGCGACGAGCGACGGACGCAATCCGGGGCGTGTCCGAAGAGACGACCACCGGCGTTCACCGCCTTTACGAGATGGCGCAGAGGGGCGCCCTTCTCTTCCCCGCCATCAACGTGAACGACTCGGTCACCAAGTCGAAGTTCGACAACATCTACGGCTGCCGGCACTCCGTGATCGACGGCCTCAACCGCGCTTCGGACGTGATGCTGTCGGCCAAGGTGGCGGTGGTGCTGGGCTACGGCGAGGTAGGCAAGGGGTGCGCCCAGGCGCTGCGGGGACAGGGAGCGCGGGTGGTGGTCACCGAGATCGACCCGATCTGCGCGCTTCAGGCGGCGATGGAGGGGTTTCAGGTTGCGCGACTGGAGGACGTGCTGGAGAGCGCCGACATCTTCATCACCGCCACGGGCAACAAGGACGTGATCACGCTGGACCACATGCGGCGCATGAAGGACAAGGCCGTCGTCGGCAACATCGGCCACTTCGACAACGAGATCGACATGGCCGGGCTGGAGGGGTCGGGTGCGGTCCGGAAGACAATCAAGCCCCAGTTCGACGAGTGGACGTTCCCGGCGGGTCCCGACAGGCCGGAGGCGACCAGCATCCTGGTGCTGGCGGAGGGCCGCCTCATGAACCTGGGATGCGCGACGGGCCACCCCAGCTTCGTCATGTCCGCCAGCTTTACCAACCAGGTGATGGCCCAGATCGAACTGCACCAGCGGGGCGACGCCTACGGACCCGGCGTCCACATGCTGCCCAAGGCACTCGACGAGAAGGTGGCCCGGCTCCATCTGGACAAGCTGGGCGCCCGGCTTACGGAGCTGACTCCAGAGCAGGCGGCGTACATCAACGTTCCGGTCGACGGTCCCTACAAGGCGGAGCACTACCGGTACTGAGCTCGGCAAACCATCCGATTCCAGCCGGCACGGTCCGGCGCTTTTCCCGGTACCTCCGCTTTCTGGAGGAGTTCGGGCGGTCGGGGTTGGCGACCGTCTCCAGCGCCGCCTTGGCCGAGCGCGGCGGGACCACGGCGGCCCAGGTGCGGAAGGACCTGTCCTACCTAGGGTCGTTCGGCAAGCGGGGACTGGGCTATTCGGTGCCCGAGCTCACCCAGGTGCTGCGCCGGGTGCTGGGGCTGGATTCGACGTGGCGGGTCGCGCTGGTGGGGGCCGGGCGGATCGGGACCGCGCTCTTCGAGTACGAGCCGTTCCGCAAGCGGGGCTTCGCCATCACGACGGTCGTGGACAGCGACCCGGCCAAGGTGGGGTCGCGGATGGGCAACGTAGTGGTCCGCGGCGACGACGAGATGGAGCAGGCTCTGCGGGAGAGCGGGACCGAGCTCGTGATCCTGGCGGTGCCGGCCCCAGTCGCCCAGAACGTCGCCGACCGGGCGGTCGCGGCGGGCGTCAAGGCGATCCTCAACTTTGCGCCGGCCCAGCTGCGGGTGCCCGTGGACGTGACTCTCGGCAACGTGAGCATGCTGCTGGAGCTGGAGGGACTCTCCTACGCCCTGGCCAGGGGAAAGAAGGGGTGACGTCGGCTCGGCGGCGGCGGGATGCAGAGACATCTCTCCTCCAGCGGGCCTGGATCGCACTGGAGAACGGTCCAGTCCACTCCACCGACCTGGCCAAGCAGGTCATGGGCATCGACGGCCACACCGGCGCGGCGGCCGCCGCCGTCCTCGCGCTCCTGGGCGCCGACGACCGCTTCCACGGCACCGGCGACGGCCTGTGGAGCATTCGGCCCCGGATGCCTCGCCCCGGGACGCCCTTGTCCCGCCTCTCGTATGCCGTCGTGGACGTGGAGACGACCGGAGGACGATACGAGCACGGCCACCGGATCACCGACGTGGCGGTGGTCGAGATCCGCGACGGCGCCGTCGCGGGCCGCTTCCGCACTCTGGTGAACCCCGGGCGGCGGATCCAACCGACCGTCGTCCGCATGACGGGCATCACCGACGAGATGGTCGCCGGTGCCCCCGCCTTCGACGAGATCGCCCAGGAGGTGTTCCGCCGCATCGCTGGGCACGTGTTCGTCGCCCACAACGTCGCCTTCGACTGGGGATGGCTCCGGTCGCAGCTGGGCGACGTGCTGGGCGACGTGCCCGAGGTGGAGCGGCTCTGCACCGTGGACCTCTCTCGTCGCCTGTGCCCCGGGCTGGGCCGCCACGACCTGAGCACCCTGTCGCAAGTCTTCCGCGTCCCTGTCCACGATCGGCACCGAGCCTACGGGGACGCCCTGGCCACAGCGCGGATCCTCCTCCGCCTCTTGGACCGGGCCGGGCACCTGGGCATCGGCGACCTTCGATCCCTCAAGAAGTACCGCTCTTCCAAGAAAGATCGGAACCAGGGCGACCTCTTCGGCGGTGTGGACCCGGCTTGGCCGTAGAGGCCCGGCAACGCGGGTCGGGACGGTCGCCGCCTGCCCCGCCCCGTTGACCTAACCGCCGTCTTCCCTATCTTTCCAATCCTTCGGTGCCCCGGACTCGCCGGGCGTCCCGAGCCCGAACCACGAGAGAAGCGCCCCAGAATGGCCAAGAAGGGCAAGCTGCAAAGGAACGACGAGAGGGCGCGACTGGTCGCCAAGTACACCGAGCGCCGGCAGAAGCTGACGGCCGTCGTGAAGAACCCGGACGCCACCGCTCGCGAGAAGCGGGAGGCGATGGCCGCGCTCCGGTCCCTCCCCCGCGACTCCGCCGCCGTACGCTACCGCAACCGGTGCCAGATGTCCGGTCGCCCCAGAGGGTTCATCGGCAAGTTCGGGCTCTCGAGAATCGCGTTTCGGGACATGTCGCTCCACGGCTTGATCCCCGGCGTCCGCAAGTCTTCCTGGTAGGGTCCTCCGGCAACCCGGCCAACTTTCCGAGGGACGCAGCCGCCGGACGGAACGCGGCCGCCGGACAAGACGCGACCGCCGGACGGATCGGCAGGGCGTACTACAACGAGACGACGTACTTCGAGGGGGCGGCCCACCTTCGGGACTTCCAGAGCCCCTTTCAGCGCTACCGGGTTCGCATGGTGCTCTCGCTCCACTCGCCCGGCCCGGCGGATCGAGTGCTTGACCTGGGTTGCGGCTGGGGAACGATCAGCTGCGCCCTGGCCCCGCTAGCCAAGGAAGTCGTGGGAGTGGACTTCGCCGAGCGGGCCGTCGCCGAGTGCAACGCCCACTTGGCCCAGGCGGGCTTCGACAACGTGGCGTTTCGGGTGGGCGACGCCCGGGACACCGGCCTAGCCGCCGAGAGCTTCGACGTGGTGGTGGCGGCCGACCTCTTCGAGCACCTCTACCCGGCCGACTCCGGGGCCGTCGTCGCGGAAGCGCACCGCGTGCTGAAGCCAGGGGGCAGGCTGGTCGTCTGGACGCCGTGCCGAAGCCACTTCCTCGAGGTCCTCAAGAACCACGACATCGTGCTGAAGCGGGACGTCAGCCACGTGGACTACAAGTCCATGACCCGAATGAAGGGACTCCTGACCGCAGCCGGCTTCGAGATCGAGACCGCCCGCTTCGCCGAGTCCCACCTCCCCGGCCTGCGCGTGCTCGAGCGCCTGGGACAACGCTTCGTGCCCCTGCTGCGCCGCCGGATTGGGATGGTAGGGCTGAAGCCGGGCGGGCGCGGTCCTTGAAGCGAGCCGCGCCGCCCGGCCCCGCGCGCTAGTGCATGATCTGGAAGCCGAAGTTCAGCGACCGGGGGAAGCCTAGGAAGACTTCCGCGTCGTCGGCCTTGTGGCTGAGCGAGCCCCGTTCACGCTCCGCGTCGTCGCGGTAGCCGTTGAAGCGGGAGTTGTCGCTGGCGTCCTGCACGTAGACCGTGTCGAAGATGTTGAACACGTGGAGGAAGAGTCGAACGTTGCCGCCGAACGCCGACGTCATCTCGGACGAGAGCCGATACGAGGCGTGCATGTCGAAGACGGAGTACCCCGGCGCGCGCCAGGACTGAATGCCCTCGTCAACGTTGCTGGTGCGGCCGAAGAGGTCGTAGTTGGCGTAGTGCTTGCCGAAGGTCTTCCCCACGGCCTGCACGTACAGTCCGCCCGTCGGGAAGAGGGAGAGAGCGTAGGCGACCTGGAACTGGGGAGCGTCGCCCACAAGCAGCCCGGTCAAGTAGTAGGTTCTGGTCTCGGTCTCTCCTTGGCGATCCTCCCGTCTGAACGTGCCCGACGGGTTGTTGGTGTGCGTCCAGTCGCCCCACGACATCGCAGCGTCGAAGCGCATGTAGTCGGCTGGCTGGAAGGCGCCTTCCAGCTCCACGCCCATGTGGCGCGCATCGACGCCTAGCAAGTTGACCAGCACGTTCACGTCTTCGGAGATCCGGTCGCGCTCGATGCGGGTGCGGTCGTTCCACTGGGTGAAGTAGACGTTGGCGTCCAAGGAGAACCCTCTGTTCAGCGAACGGAACCGCGCACCGGCCTCGAAGGACAGGAACCTCTCGTTCTTGGGGTCCGCGACCAGCTCGCCGTTGTTGTCGTCGATGACGCCGTCGAAGATCGGCACCTTCGAGACGTACCCGGCGTTGCTGTAGATCGACCACTCGGGGCTCACGTTCCGCACCGCGCCGCCCTTGAACTGGTAGCCGCTGATGCCGCCGCTGCTCAGCTCCAGGTTGCCTCCGCCCGGGCCCCTCGTGAAGAAGTCGGTGAAGTCGTAGGAGATCCGCGACACGCCGGCCATCCCGTAGAACGACCCTGCCTGCGAGGACTTCTCCGCCTGCAGGTGCGCGCCGACCCAGTTTACGTCGTTCTCGTTGTGGTAGTGGATCTTGTCGCCCAGCCCTCGGTCGCCCTGGGCCTCGGTCCAGAAGTCGGAGCTGCAGCCCCGGAAGCAGTCGTTGTAGTGGCTGCCGCCCAGCAGGTCCCGGATTTCCCGGTAGTGCTCGATGGTGGCGGTCCGCCAGTCCACGCCCACCTCGGTGACGAGGCCGTTGGCAAAGTCCTTCTTGAGCTTGGCGATGGCGCCCCAGGTGTCCTGGTTGTTCACCGAGTTGCGCAGGATCCCCGAGGACGCGCCGCCGTCGTTGCCGCGGTTCCGCTCGATGGTGGCGTTCCAGTCCGCGAAGCGCTGGCCGTAGGTGTAGTCCCAGCGCAGCGAGCCGTAGGTGCCGGTGCCGCCGCCGTTGCCGCCGGAGTAGTAGGCCACCGTGTTCATGGTCAGGCCGTTCCCGAAGTACGAATACCAGTTCAGGTTGACCTGCGGCTTGTGAAAGTAGTTCTCCCGTTCGTTGATGAAGTTCCGGCTGTGCCGGCTGAAGACGCCGGCGCCCGGACCGGTGCTCGTGTACTGGCGTCCGGTGTAGGACGAGCTCACGCCGCCCACGTTGGGGCTCCAGTAGCGGCCCGCCTCGGTGGAGAAGCGATCCAAAGCCGCTGGATCATAGTCGTCCAGGCCGGCGGCGAAGTCCCGGTTGAGGGTGGCCAAGTTGAGCTTGTACAGGTTCTGGCCGTGGCGCTGCGGCGCGCCTACCGCGTACAGCTCCAGCCGGTTGCTGTCGCTGATCCGGTACTGGGACGCCACGTAGTAGGACCAGGCGTCGGTCCACGTCCCGTCGATCAGGCCGTCCCCGGTCTTGCGGACCCCCGAGGCTGTCATGGCGAACTTCCCGACCTGGCCCGTGGAAGCCGTCATCGTCGTCTTCAGGAAGTTCCCGCTGCCGAACTCCTGCTTGAAGTTGTAGCCCGGCGCCTGCTGGCTAGGGTCGGTGATCACGTTGAGGGTGCCGCCGATCGAGGGCGTGGCCAGGTTCACCGCGCTCAGCCCCCGCTGGAGCTGGATGCTGGTGGCGGCGTCGCCCAAGCCGTCCCAGTTGGACCAGTAGACCCACCCGTTTTCCATGTCGTTGACGGGCACGCCGTTGATCATCACCGCAGTGTTGCGCTGGCTGAAGCCCCGGACGTTGATCCGGGCGTCTCCAGCGCCTCCGCCTTGGGCCGTTGAGTAGACGGACGGCGTGACGCTCAGGACCAGCGGCAGGTCCCGGGAGCCCAGCTGGGTCTGGATCTGAGCCTTGGAGACGTCCGTGAAGGCGACCGGCGTTCGGCGCTCCTCCGCTCGTTCGGCCAGAACCTCGATCCCCCCCAGCGACACCGCCGACGAGGCCATCGCGAAGTCCACGATCGCAGTTCCCCCGGCCTCCACGGCGACCCGCTGGGACTCGGCGGTAAAGCCGATCAGATGGACCGAAACGTTGTAGGTGCCCGCAGGCACGCCGACGATATTGTAGCGCCCGCTCTGGTTGGCGAGCCCGCCGTACTGGGCACCGGTCTCGGTCTGGGACAGTACGACCTGGGCGCTCTCGACGCCGGTGCCACCGGCCGTCACGGCCCCGGTCACGGTCCCGGTCTCTTGGGCACCTAGAGGCGCGGCCAGAAACAGCAGCGGTACGCTCATGCGAAACAGCTTCATCCCGTTGTTCCTCCTCTTTGGTTCCGGCTTGGAGAGGTCGAGCCTCTCGGATTGATTGCTTGGGTACCGAACGATATACACGCCACATCCGCCCTTCCGCCACGGCTCGGCAACGAAGCGGTCAAGCCCGGGCCGGTCGCGAGACCAAGCCCAGGGAGAAGGCCGAACGAAGCACCCGGCCACGGAGTAAGATTGGGCCGCTTCCGGCGCGGGGCAAGACGGCGCGCCGTTCCCTGCTGGGACGGCGAGAGCGCACGCGGGACGCGGCCCCGATCTCCCACTGGACAACCCCTTTCGGCCTTATTAGAATCTTCCCAAATGACCTAAGCGCTGACGGGAACGGAATATACCAGCGACGGTTCCCATTCACGCTGGTGGTAAACCGCGTCGGCCGTTCGGCGGATGCGGTTTCTTGCGTTGCGGAACCGTCAAGCGACAGAAACCACCAAGCACAGGAGGGCGAATGATCTCGGTCGAAGGGGTGACCAAGCGCTACGACTCCCTTGTGGCGGTCGACAGGGCCAGCTTCGAGGTGAGACGAGGCGAAGTCGTGGGCTTCTTGGGACCCAACGGAGCCGGCAAGACGACCACCATGCGGATGCTTACGGGCACGTTGCAGCCCGACGAGGGCGAGATCCGCTTCGACGGCGCACCCATCGCGAACGACTTGACCGCTGCGAAGGTCCGGGTGGGGTACCTCCCCGAGGCGAACCCGCTGTACGACGAGATGCTCGTCTGCGAGTTCCTCGAGTTCGTGGCGCGCCTCCGGGGAATGGACGAGGCCCAAGCCCGGAGCGGGATCGGCGTCGCAGTGGAGGAAACGGGACTGGAGGACGTGTTCTTTCGCCCCATCAGCGAGCTGTCCAAGGGCTACCGGCAACGGACCGGCATGGCCGGAGCGATCCTCCACCAGCCGGAGATCCTGGTCCTCGACGAGCCGACCGAGGGCCTCGATCCCAACCAGCGGGTCGAGATACGCAAGCTGATGAACTCCCTGGGCAGCGAGCGCACCGTCATCCTCAGCACCCACGTCATGCAGGAGGTGGAGGCCACCTGCGACCGCCTGCTGATCATCTCCAAGGGTGCAATCGTCGCCGACGGCACCGTGGCCGAGCTCCTGGACGCGGGCAAGGGCGGCGCTCGCTACACCGTGGAGGCCGAGGGCGACGGCGTGGCGGAGGGCCTGCGGGTGTTGCCGGGCGTTGCCGACTACTCGGTGGAGACCGTGAACGGCCGGCTGCGGGTGTGCCTGGAAGCACCCGCCGACCGGGAGCTTCGCCCCGACATCTTCCAGCTGGCGACCTCCAGGGGGTGGGTGCTGTGGGAGCTGCGCCGAGAGAAGACCAACCTGGAGCAGCTCTTCCGCGAACTGACGACGGCATCGGAGAAGGACGGATGGTGATCAAGCAGACCCTTCTCGTGGCTCGGCGGGAGGTGCGGAGCTTCTTCGATCAGCCGACCGCCTACGTCTTGGCCGTCGCATTCCTGGGTCTCGGTCTCTACATCTCCCTCCGGTCGCTCTTCGCCATGAGCGCGGGGACCCTTCGCCCGTTCTTCGATCTGCTTCCGTGGCTCTTCGTGGTGTTCGTTCCGGCGGTCGCCATGAAGAGCTTGGCGGAAGAGCGTCGCAGCCGGACGCTGGAGTGGCTGGTCGCCCAGCCCCTCACCGAGACCGAGATCGTACTGGGCAAGTTCCTGGGCAACCTTGCGTTCGTGGGGATCACCCTGGCGGGAACCCTTCCCATGGCTGTCGGCATCCTTCTGGCCTCCGAGGCCGACGCCGGGATCATGGTGGCTCAGTACGCCGGCGCGCTGCTGCTGGCCGCCCAGATGACCGCAGTCGGGATCTGGGCGTCGTCGATGACCCGCAACCAGATCACCGCCTTCATCTTCGGCGCCTTCACCTGCTTCGTGCTCGTGCTCATCGGAACGCCGATCGTCCAGATCGGGTTGCCCAGGCTGATCGGCGGATGGGCCGTCCAGCTGTCTGTGATCAGCCACTTCGAGAACGTGGCCCGGGGCGTGGTGGACCTCCGCGACCTGCTCTACTTCGCATCCACCTGCGGCCTCTTCCTCCTCTTGGCGGTGGCGGCGTTGGGGCGGGAGAGGCTCAGCCGCCAGGGCGACGCCTTCCGCCGTCTTAAGCTGGGCACCGCCGTCATCACCGCGGGCGTACTGATCCTGAACCTGCTCGGGAGCCACATCCGCGGGCGGCTGGACCTGACCCGCGACAACCTCTTCACCCTCTCCGACGGCAGCCGCCAGATCATGGGCGCCCTGGACGACGTGGTGAACCTCAAGCTCTTCGTGAGCGACGACCTGCCGCCCGAGGTCCAGCTGCTCCTTCGGGACGTGCGGGACTTGGTGGCGGACCTGGACAACGCCTCCAACGGGATGCTGGCCGCGGAGGAGATCAACCCCGACGACGACGAGGAAGCGGACGAAGAGGCCAGGTCGCTGGGGATCGCCCCGATCGAGTTCAACGTCTTGCGCGACGACGAGCTTCAGGTCAAGCGGGGATACTTCGGGCTGGCTGTCACCTACGCCGACGAGCAGGAGGTGATCCCCTTCGTGGACCGAGCCGACGACCTGGAGTTTCGTCTCGTGTCGGCGGTGGCGGCGATGACCACGGAGCAGACGCCCACAGTGGCGTTCATGTCGGGCTTCGAAGCCAAGGAGCCGTTCCACTACCGGTTGTTCCGGCAGGCTATTGCGGACCGGTACCACGTCACTTCGCTGGACATCGAGAACGACTCGGCGGGAGTCCTGCGGCCCGACACCATCGACATGCTCGTGGTGGCGGCGCCGGGCCAGCCGGTCTCCGACGAGGTGTCGTCGGCAGTGGGGGAGTACTTGGACGCTGGCGGGGCGGCGCTGCTCCTTCTGGACCGCCACGCCATCAACCCGCAGGAGGGTCTCGTGTCCGTGCCGGTGACCACCGGGCTGGAGGACCTGCTTTCAGCGCGAGGAGTGGAGCTCACGTCCCAGATGGTCTTCGACCTGCGCTCGTCCCAGTCGGTGTCGATGGGCCGACAGGGGATATTCAACGTGATCCGGCCCTATCCCCTGTGGCCGATCACGTTCCGGGGCCAGCCCCACGCCACCAACCGCGACCTGGAGAACCTGACGCTGGGGTGGGCGGCCCCCTTCCGGTGGGAGGAGGACGACCCGACGATCACCGCATTGTGGACCACCACCGAGGCTGGGGGAGCGCGTCCGGGCGGCGGCATGATCGACCCCAGCATAGAGATCCCCTTCACCGAGGCGGATCTGGCGGTGCAGGTGCTGGCGGTAGCTGTGGACCCCGGACTGGCTGAAGAAAGCGGCAGCGGCGAAGGCAACGACGGCGGCGAGACCCGGGGTGGACGGATCGTCGCGGTGGGCGACGGGGATTTCCTGGAAGACAACTTCGTCCAGAGCAGCCCCCAGAACCTCGCCTTCGCGGCCAACGCGGTGGACTGGCTGGTCCAGGACGAAGCCCTGATCGGGATACGGTCCAAGAACCGGCAACCTCCCGCGCTGGTCTTCGACTCCGAAGTCGACCAGGGCATGCTGAAGTGGGGGTCGCTGGTGGGCGTGCCCCTGGTGTTCATCCTCTTCGGCTTCGCTCGCGTAACCGGACGGGGAGCGCGGGCGGAGCGTCGGTGGCGGGAAGGAGGCCGGTCGTGAGCGAGAAGACGTTGCGGATGTCCCTCTACTTCCTAGCGTCGGTGGCGCTTCTGTACGGGCTGTCCGTGGTGCTGGGCGGCAGGGTCGGCGGCGGCGCACCCGGCGGCGATCCGGGTCTGGCGGCGGCGCTGGAGGAGATCGACCCAGTGCTGGTGTCGCAGGTGGAGATTACCGGTCCCCGGGACACGATCCGCCTTCTGCGGGAGGGGACCCAGTGGAGCGTCAACGGCTTCGAGGCGGACTCGGGAGCGGTCTCGCGGCTGCTGCGGGCGTTGGAGGAAGCGGAAGTCGCTTCCGTGGCGGCCACCAACCCGGCGAACCACGGGCGGCTCGGGCTGGACGCGGACAGCGCCTGGACGCTGGCGGTAGACGACGACGTTCGGGTGCTGCTGGGGAAGGCCGGCACGCGCTTCCGCACCGCCTACGCTCGCCTGCCCGACGAGGACGTGGCCAGCCTGATCCAGGGCGACCTGCGCTCCGCGGCAGCTCGCTCGCTGCTGGATTGGCGGGACAAGATCGTGCTCCGGGCCGACACCGCCGCCATCGCCAGCATCCGGGTGACCCGGGACGGCGACGAGACGTTGTTCGAGCGCTCGGAGTCGACATGGATGGTGGGCGACGACGAAGCCGATGCCACCACGGTGCGGAACATCCTGCAGGAGTTGTCGGGGTTGCGGGCGACGGGGTTCGCGCCCGAGGACGCCGAGCGGCCGAGCGACGACGGGGAGGCGGACCGCAGCGTGCAGGCGACGAACGCAGACGGCGAGGAGGTGGCGTCGCTCTTCCTGACGGAACAGGAGGGCAACTTCCGGGTTGCCACGCCCGCCAGCCCCTACGTGTTCGAGGTGCCCACCTACAGGGCCGACCGGGTGGCGCCCGCCCCACCGGGCGACGACGGGGACGGCAGCGGCGGCGGGGACGGCTAGGGAGCGCGTGAGGAAGCGGCAGGAGCGTTACGACGCCATCGTCGCCGGCTCCGGGGCCGGCGGCGCCATGACTGCGTTCGTTCTTGCCGCCTCCGGGCTGAGGGTGCTCCTGCTGGAGGCGGGCCGCCACTACGACCCGCTTCGGGAGACGCCCATGTTTCAGCTCCCGAAGGACGCTCCCCTGCGGGGGGCGGGCACGCCGGAAAAGCCTTTCGGTTTCTACGACGCCACCGTGGACGGAGGATGGCAGGTTCCCGGCGAGCCCTACTCGGTGGCCGACGGCTCCGAGTTCATGTGGTGGCGCTCGCGGATGCTCGGGGGACGCACCAACCACTGGGGCCGCATCTCCCTCCGCATGGGCGAGTACGACTTCAAGCCGCGGAGCCGGGACGGCCTGGGCTTCGACTGGCCGATCTCCTACGACGACCTGGCACCGTACTACGACAAGACCGAATCCCTGATCGGCGTCTACGGGTCCAACGAGGGGCTGGAGAACACCCCCAACTCGTCCCCCGGAGTCCTCCAACCGCCACCGAAGCCCCGCGCCTACGAGCTCCTGACGCGGAAGGCATGCCGCCGTCTGGGCATTCCTGTCATCCCCGCCCACTTGGCGATCTTGACCCAAACCCAGGACGCGAACCGCCTTCCTGGCGAACTCTTCCCGGACAACGCGCTGGCACGGGACGTCGTTGCCGACTCGATGCGGGGACGGGCCGCCTGCTACTGGGCGACCCCGTGCGGACGCGGCTGCTCGATTCGAGCCAACTTCCAGTCCACCACCGTGCTGCTGCCCCCTGCCCTGGCGACGGGCAACCTGGAGGTGCGCACCGGCGCCATGGTGCGGGAGGTGACCGTCGACGCCCAAGGCCGCGCTACCGGCGTGCACTACGTGGACAAGGCAACCCTGGTCGACGAGTTCGTCGGAGCCCGGGTCGTGGTGCTGGCGGCGAGCGCCTGCGAGTCGGCACGCATACTACTCAACTCGTCCAGCACTCTCTTCCCAGACGGACTGGCCAACTCCTCGGGGTTGGTGGGCAAGTATCTGATGGACACGGTGGGCGCTGGCCTCCAGGCCCATCTTCCCGCGCTGGAGGGGTTGCCGCCCCACAACGAAGACGGCGCGTCGGGGATGCACATGTACATGCCGTGGTGGCTCTACGGCGAGCAGCAGGCGGGCCGACTGAACTTCCCGCGTGGGTACCACATCGAGTTCGGCGGGGGGCGGCGGATGCCCGGCTTCGGCGCCTTCTCCGGCGTCGAGCCCCTTACCGGCGGCAGCTACGGCCAGCGCTTCAAGG
This sequence comes from Longimicrobiales bacterium, assembly GCA_958296005.1. Classification (GTDB taxonomy): domain Bacteria; phylum Gemmatimonadota; class Gemmatimonadetes; order Longimicrobiales; family Gaopeijiaceae; genus CATQHQ01. The sequence goes on along the minus strand of CATQHQ010000001.1, from coordinate 675,646 downwards.
AGGACTGCCGACGCTACTACGGAAGCTTCCTCTTCTTCGACGGCCGGGGGGAGATGATCCCCAACGACGACTGTTGGTGCGAGCTCGACTCCGACCGGGTGGACCGCTACGGCATCCCGGTCCTGCGCTTCCACTGGCGGTGGTCGGATCACGAGCTGCGCCAGGCCGTCCACATGCACCAAACCTTTGCGGAGATCGTGGACCAGATGGGCGGGACCGTCCTGGGCGCCGTCCACACCGACGGGACAAAGGCGATCTCCAAAGGGGGACAGATCATCCACGAGGTGGGCGGCACGCGCATGGGCGACACGCCCGGAGACTCGGTGCTGAACCAGTACTGCCAGTCGTGGGAGGTCCCCAACCTCTTCGTGACCGACGGCGGTTGCTTCGTCTCCAACGCCGACAAGAACCCAACCCTCTCGATCATGGCGATCGCCTGGCGGGCCGCCGACTACATCGTGGACCAGCTGGCCCGGCGGAGCATCGGATGAGCGGTACGGGTTCTGACGCGGCTCCGAGCGCCGAGGTGCCCCGAAGCACCGACGCAGCCCCAAGCACCGACGCGGCCCCGAGCGCCGACGTGGCCCCAGGCATTGAAGCGGCTCCGAGCGCCGACGCGGCCCCAAGCGCCGACGCGGTCTCCCGCCGGACGGCGTTGAAGGTGATCGCATCGGCCGCGGCTCTGGGCGTGGCTCCTTCCTGCACGCCGGAGGAGTCGGCGCAGTCGGCTCACGAGGCGCTGTCGGGGTTCGATCCGCTGCCGCCGAGCAACCCCCTGGCGGCGGGCACCCTCGCGGATCCGGACCTTTTGGCCCCGGTCGTGCCCTGGGAGATGGCGCTGACCGACGAGGAGGTGCGTCTAGTGGCGGTTCTCGCCGACGTGATCATCCCGGCGGACGAACGTTCCCCCTCCGCCAGCGCCCTCGGCGTACCGGCCTACGTGAACGAGTTCGTGTCGGCATCGGGCCACGAGGAGCATCTGATCCTTGTGCGGGGCGGCTTGGCTTGGCTGAACCGGGCGGCGCGCGAGCGCTTCGGGGTCGCCGGGTTCCCGGAGCTCGACGACGCCCGGCGTCGGGAGATATGCGACGAGATCGCCTACGAGCCCTCGGCCCCCGGCCACCTCAAGGTTCAGGCCCGCTTCTTCGACCTCTTCCGGGACATGACCGCCACCGGCTTCTGGACCACCGAAGAAGGCATGGCCGACTTGGGCTACGTCGGCAACGTCCCGTTGCCCAGCTTCGACGGTCCACCCCCAGAGGTCCTGGAGCGCCTGGGTCTGTCGGGCGACGACTTGACGTGACGAGAAGGCTGGCGACTGCGGACGTAGGCGCTCTGGGCGTCGCTGCATCCCTCCTCGCTGCAACGGCGTGCGTCGCGACACCCGCGACGCCGGACCCGGTCTTGCTTGAAGCGGTGGATTGGTACACGGGCGTCGCGGGACAAGTGGACGACGCCAGGGCTCGCCAGCTGTTGGAGCAGGCCGTCGAAGACAGGGATCCGATCTCGGTCATGTGGCTGGCCCGGGTTCACTCCCGTGGCCGGATGGGGTTCGAGGGCGACGAGGACGAGGCTCGGCGTCTGGCCGGCACCGTGATTCGCGCCGTCCAGCGAGCCGCCGAAGCAGGCGTGCTGGAGGCGGTCTTCCTCATGGGCACGGCCTACGCCGAAGGCCTGGGCAAGGCGGAGGATCCGGGCCGGGCCGCTCTTTGGCACCGGCGCGCCGCGGAGCAGGGGCATGTCTTGGGCGCCCACAACCTGGGCAACGCCTACTCGGATGGCCGCGGCGTAGCGCAGGACCCGGCGCAGGCCGTGAAGTGGTGGATCCAGGCAGCCGAAGCGGGCGACGCGATCACTCAGCTCCGCCTCGGCGAGGCATACGAGCAGGGCCGGGGCGTTGCCCGCGACCTGGAGGCGGCCGAGATTTGGTACCGGCGTGCAACCGACGCCGGGAACGTCCAGGCGCAGGAAGCACTGGCTAGGCTTGGGAAGTAAGATGCCGACAACATCCGGACCGACGCGAGGCGGTCGCCGCCTTCCGACCGGCGGGGCCGTCATGTCCAACGCCGGGGCCGAGGGGGCGGTCCGCCGTGTCCTGCGCGTGGCCGGCTGGAATGCGTTGCTACTCATCGCCGGGCTAGCCCTGATTGGGCTTGCCGGGGAAACGTTGTTTCGTTTGAAGGGCCGGTTCACGAACATAAACAACCCAACCGTCTTCGTTACCGACGTGGGCTTGATGCTGCCTCTCCGCACGGAGATCCGCTGGACGAACTTTGTCGATTTCTGGACGACCGCCCGCACCAACAGCCTGGGGTTCCTGGACCGCGAACCGCCGAGCCCCGCACAAGCCGCGGAGAGTTGCCACATCGCCGTGATCGGCGACTCCATGGTCGAAGCGAAGGAGGTGCAGATCTCGGAGAAGTTCCACGTACGGCTCGAAGAGATGGCCGCACGGGAGTTGCCCGCTCTGGACGTCACGACTTCGGCGTTCGGGAGGAGTGGTACCGGGCAGATCAACCAGTTGGCCTACTACGACGAATACGCCCGGCATCTGCGTCCTCGGCTGGTTGTGCTCGTCTTCGTTCCAAACGATTTCTCCAACAACTTCCTGCTCCGGCGATCCGTGGCGGATGGTTTCGACCCGGAGCATCGGCCGTATGTCTCCGCCGAGCGAACCGAGGACGGCGAATTTCGGTTGCGTCCTCCTGACCCGGATTACTTACGATTCATGGTGACCCCTCCGGACACGTTTTGGTGGAAGCTTGCCAAGCAGATTTCCTTACGCGCCTGGTTCCCGACGTACCTGAACCGCAAATACTCCCTGCTTTTTCGCATACGAGATCAAAGGGAAAGGCGCTTCTATGAGCGGAAAATTGCCCAGTTGGAAAAGCTGCAGCTGCACCCCGCCTATGCGCCGTTGCTCCCGGAACTCTCAGCTGTAGAGGTCACCGACTCGCGCAACATCCAGATGTTACCGGAAGAGATCGGTGGGTTAGTGTACACCGAAACACTCGCCTTCACCGCCTTCGCACTGGACGAGTTCAAGAAACGTGCGGAGCACGACGGGGCGGCGCTGGTTATTCTGGCGGCGCACCACATGCACAGATCTAGGCAAAAGGCTGCGCTTGCCATGCTGAGCGAGATGGCCGCAGAGCGACGCATCCCCGTCGTCGACCAGGACGACTTCATAATCCGCCAGGGCGCCGAGCGGAGCGACGCCCGTTGGGCACATGACGCCCACTGGAACCTCGCCGGCCACCGCTGGGCGGCGGGAGCCTTACTGGAATACCTGAAGCAGAATCAAGAACTCTGCGAGTGACCGCACTTCATCGGCAAGGACAACCCGGCGGAGACGCCACGGCGAAGTTGTAAGTGCCTTCAGCACTGAACGCTTGGGGAGACCCGGGACCGGGAACCGGAACTTACGACGACGCCCGGCGTCGGGAGATATGCGACGAGATCGCCTGCGAACCCTCCGCCCGCGGCCACCTCAAGCCCACTTCTTCAACCTCTTCCGGGACATGATCGCCACCGGCTTCTGGACCACCAAGGAAGGCATGTGGCCGACTTGGACTCTACGTCGGCAACCTCCCGTTGCCCAGCTTCGACGGCCCGCCCCCCGAGGTGCTGGAGCGCCGGGCCTGTCGGGCGACGACAAGGCGGGCGGCTAGTGGTGGCGTGGGCACACACCTGCGGTGCCGGACCCGATCTTGCTCGAAGCGGTGGATTGGTACACAGGCGTTGCGGGATAAGTGGACGACGCCAGAGCCCCGCCGGCTGCTGGAGCACGCCGCCGAAGCGGGCGTGCTGGAGGCGGTCTTCCTCATGGGCACGGCCTACGACGAAGGGCTGGGCAAGGCGGAGGAGCCGGGCCGGGCCGCTCTCTGGTACCAGCGTGCCGCAGAGCAGGGTCATGTCTTCGGTGCCCACAACCTGGGCAACGCCTACTCGGAGGCCGGGGTGTGGCGCAGGACCCGGCGCAGGCCATTAAATTGGTGGACCCAGTGCAACCGACGTCGGGACGTCCAGGCGCAGGAAGCGCTGGCCAAGCTTGGGAAGTAAGATGCCGACAACATCCGAACCGACGCAAAGGCGGTCGCCGCCTCGGACAGGCGGGACCGGTCATGTCCCACGCCGGGGCCGAGGGGCGGCCCGCCGTGTCCTGCGCGTGGCCGGTCTGAATGCACTGCTGCTCATGGCCGGGCTGGCCCTGATTGGGCTTGCCGGGGAAACGTTGTTCCGTTCCAAGGGCCTGTTCATGACAGTTAACTACCCAGCCGTCTTCGTTACCGATGTGGGCTCGCTGCTACGTCCCCGCGCGGAGGTCCGCTGGACGAACCAAGTCGATTACTGGACCACCGTCCGCGCCAACAGCCTGGGTTTCCTGGACCGCGAACCGCCGAGCCCCGAGCGAGCCGCGGAGAGTTGTCACGTCGCCGTGTTCGGCGACTCCGTGGTTGAAGCGAAGGAGGTGCAGATCTCGGAGAAGTTCCACGTACGGTTCGAAGAGATGGCCGCACGGGAGTTGCCCGCTCTGGACGTCACGACCTCGGCGTTCGGGAGGGGCGGTACCGGGCAGGTCAACCAGTTGGCCTGGTACGACGAATACGCCCGGCATCTGCGCCCTCGGCTGGTCGTGCTCGTCTTCCTTCCAAACGATTTCACCAACAATTTCCCGTTCTGGAGGCTCGTGAAGAGTGGTTTCGACCCGGAGCATCCGCCGTTTGTATCCGCGGAGCGAACCGAGGACGGCGGACTTCGGTTGCGTCCTCCCGACCCGGATTACTTACGATTCATGTTGCCGCAAGTTGACCCTCCGCCCACGCCCCAGTGGAAGACGCTTGTCAAGCAGATTTCCTCCCGCTCCTGGTTCTTGGCGTACGCGAAGCGCGAATACACCCTGCATTACATAGAACACGGGCGCACCGGCGCGGAGCGAATTGCCCGGTTGGAACTACTGAGCCGGCACCCCGCCTATGCACCGTGGCTCGAGGACCAGCAAACTGTGTCAAAGACACTTGCAGCAGTAGGCGTGGTCAACCCGAACAACCTCCCGATGTTTGCGGAAGAAAACGGTGGGCCGTTGTACAAAGAAACACTCGCCTTCACCGCCTTCGCACTGGACGAGTTTAAGAAACGCGCGGAGCGCGACGGGGCGGCGCTGGTCATTCTGGCGTCGTACCACGTGCGCACCCCTGGGCGCAACATGGAGTCGGACCACATGCGCAGCACTGACGGCGACGGTACGCTTGCCCTGCTGAGCGAGATGGCCTCAGAGCGAAGCATCCCCGTCGTCGACCAGGCTGACTTCATCAACCGCCAGGGCGCCGAGCTGCGCGACGCTAGGTGGGCACATGACGGCCACTGGAACCTCGCCGGCCACCGTTGGGCGGCGGAAGCCCTGCTGGAATACCTGAAGCAGAATCAAGAACTCTGCGAGTGACCGCACTCGGACCTTTGCATCGACAAGGACAACCCGGCGGAGACGCCACGACGAAGTTGTAAGCGCCTTCGGCGCTGAACGCTTGCCTATAGCCTAGCCGTCTTGTCTCTGCATTCGATAGGCCGCCGCGGCCAGCATGCCGCCGGCGACCGGTCCGACCCAATACAGCCATATGCCTCCCAGAGCACCGCCGGTAGACCCGGTGGCGACAAGGCGCGCCAACATCGGCCCGGCGGCCACGGACGGGTTGAGCACGCCGCCGGAGACGTCGCCCACGGCGAAGCCCGCCACCATGACCGTGAAGCCGATGGCGAGTCCGTAGTACGAGTTTCCCTCGGTGCGGGAGTCCGTCGCCACGTGGAGGACGACGATCACCAGAGCGAAGGTGAACAGCGCCTCGGCCAGCAACACCGTCGCGGGCGGCACCCCGACGCCCGGCGCCGGCACGAAGAAGTCGCCAGCCAGGAGCCGTACCGCCAGCCCCGCCGTCAGCGCCCCGGCGATCTGCGACAGCAGATACGGTCCCACGTACTTCCGCTCGAGCTTCCCGGCCATAGAGGCGGCGACCGTCACCGCGGGGTTGTAGTGCGCCCCGGACAAGTGGCCGCCCATGTAGACCATCGCCATCAGCACGGACCCGGCGGCCAGCGGCGCCAGGGCGACCTGCTGCACCGCCGTCAGGCCGACGGTCAGGACCAGGAAGAAGGCGCCGACGAATTCGGTGAGGTATTTGGCCATAGCTCGCGTGGCGATGCGACTACACCCAGCCCTTTTGCCGGAACTGTCGCAGCGTGTCGCAGAAGCGGCCCATGTCCTCGGGCAGCCCGAAGGAGAGTCGGTTCCAGTCGAGCATCGGCGGGAAGTCGCGACCCACCAGGAACCCAGCCTCCGCCATGCGGCCCCGGTACGTGGCCAAGTCGCCGCTGATCCGGTGCATGAGGAAGTTGGTCTCGGTGGGCATGTGCTCCAGCCCCAGTTCGTCCAAGGTGGCCTGGACCATCTTCTTGGCCTCCTGGTTGACGATCCGACTCTTGGTCATGAGCGCCTCGTCCTGGAACGACGCGGCGGCGGCGGCCAGGGCCAGCTGGTTGGCGTTGTTCCGGGAGGCGAAATCCGACAGTCGCGCCGCGGTGTCGGGGTGGGCGATTCCGTACCCCAGCCGGAGGCCCGCGAGCCCGTATATCTTCGAGAAGGTCTTGACCACGAGGACGTTGCGCTTCTTCTCGATCCAGGGAAGCGAGCTCCACATCCGATCGTCCTCCACGTACTCGATGTACGCTTCGTCGGAGAGGAAGAAGACGTGCTCCGGCGCGTCGGCGATCCATGCGTCGATCGCGGCGCTGGGGGTGATCGTCGCCGTCGGGTTGTTGGGGTTGCAGAGGTACACGAGGGCGGGCCGGCCCGAGCTCTCCGCGGCGGCGCGCATCTGGTCCAGATCGTGCTCGTGGGTCGCGGTGAGGGGCACCTTCACCAGCTCGTAGGACTCCGTGCGCTGGTAGTCGATGATCGCCTCGTAGGTCGGGTCGGCCATGACCAAGCGGGCCCGCGGTGCGGCAAACGCTTGTACCGCCATCTGGAGGACCTCGGCGGAGCCGGTGCCGAGCACGATCTGGCCGTCGGCCACGTCGTGGGCGGTGGCCAGCTTGGAGACGAGGGCCGCGTTCTGGTCCGACGGGTAGCGGTTGGCGAGGACGATCGCTTCCACCAGCGCGTCCTTCGCGGCGGGCGAGATTCCCAGGGGGTTCTCGTTGGAGTTGAGGCGCACGTCCCCGCTGGCCGTCCTGCGCCCCGGCCCGGTCGCCAGGGCCGCGAGGGGCTTGGCGCCCAATGCGCTGGCCATGCCCGTTCCCGCCGCGAGACTCGAGAAGGTTCCTGCTCTTATGAATGACCGCCGACGCATCGTACTGCCTCCGTTCCCATGGTGTGGCGCGCCACCTGCTGGACGCTCGCGTGGCGCATCGTCAATATAGGCGCAAAGTGGTGCGTCGCGCCAATCAGCCCTCCACCGCCGTGTGGAGGCAAGCCGGCACCGCACGGCCCGCAAGCCCAAGCATCGTCGTTCATGGGGTATAGCCGCCCACTTCGAAGTCCTTTGCATACCGCATGCGCAACAGTGCCTTGCTGTCCTCCGTGAGGAGTTCGCTCATGGCCGCTCGTGCGGCTTGCAGCTCGGCCGGCGCAGGCCGCCAACCCGCCATCGTATTGAGCACCGGCAACTTCGGCTTCGGCAACCCCAAGTCGCGAAGGACGCGCTCAAGGTCCTGGTCCAGGTTCTCGAAGCGGCCCACGAACGTGGGCAAGCGCCCGTCCTCCAGCCGTATATGCAGATGCTGCGACAGGTAATGGTTGTCGGCGAAGGCATCCGAGCCGTAGGGCGTCGCCAACCATCGACAGTACTCGTCGAAGCTAGTAATCTCCGACAACCCGGGGAGTCTATTGAACAACGAGTTTCTAAGCCATCTCCTCCTCTGCGACTCAGGGTACGTTTCGTGCGAGAAAAACAGCTGGGCGTAGAACGACGGCGCTCTGGTGTACGGGTGCCTGACAAAGCTGAAGCTGTGGTAGCGACGGACATCCGGCCGGATCTCGCAAAGTTCGCCGATGCTCATGCTGAGGAACACCTCGGCGTCCGGTGTGACGCTGAGCAACGCGGACTTGATGCTGCGCGAAGCAACCTTCGGGTTGCACAGCCAGACATAGCGGTACCGTCGAGAGACGATACGCTCGCTACGCACGTCGGTGCGTCGAGGTTGAGAGACCAGGCGCGCCGTGCGGAAGGCCTGGACAAGCTTTCCGCGGACCAGCGCATCCGCCAAGTCTTGGCGGATCTTCGGTTCCAACGCGCACATCTGGAACAGTCTATTCAAGCGGTGCACCTTGCTATCAGGTCGACGTTGCCAACCACCGACAGTACTCGTCGAAGCTGGTAATCTCGGACCGATCATCCGGTATAGCCGCCCACTTCGAAGTCCTTTGCATACCGCATGCGCAACAGTGCCTTGCTGTCCTCCGTGAGGAGTTCGCTCATGGCCGCTCGTGCGGCTTGCAGCTCGGCCGGCGCGGGCCGCCAGCCCGCCATCGTATGGAGCACCGGCAACTTCGGCTTCGGCAACCCCAAGTCGCGAAGGACGCGCTCAAGGTCCTGGTCCAGGTTCTCGAGGCGGCCCACGAACGTGGGCAAGCGCCCGTCCTCCAGCCGTATGTACAGATGCTGCGACAGGTAATGGTTGTCGGCGAAGGCATCCGAGCCGTAGGGCGTCGCCAACCATCGACAGTACTCGTCGAAGCTAGTAATCTCCGACAACCCGGGGTGGCTATTGAACAACGAGTTTCTATGCTTTCTCCTCCACTGCGACCCAGGGTACGTTTCGTGCGAGAAAAACAGCTGGGCGTAGAACGACAGCGCTCTGGTGTACGGGTGCCTGACAAAGCTGAAGCTGTGGTAGCGACGGACGTCCGGCCGGATCTCGCAAAATTCGCCGATGCTCATGCTGGTGAACACCTCGGCGTCCGGTGTGACGCTGAGCAACGCGGACTTGATGCTGTTCGAAGCAACCTTCGGGTTGCACAGCCAGACATAGCGGTACCGTCGAGAGACGATACGCTCGCTACGCACGTCGGTGCGTCGAGGTTGAGAGACCAGGCGCGCCGTGCGGAAGGCCTGGACAAGCTTTCCTCGGACCAGCGCATCCGCCAAGTCTTGGCGGATCTTCGGTTCCAACGCGCACATCTGGAACAGCTTATACAAGCGGTGCACCTTGCTATCAGGTCGGCGTCGCCAACCATCGACAGTACTCGTCGAAGCTGGTAATCTCGGGCCGATCATCCGGTATAGCCGCCCACTTCGAAGTCCTTTGCATACCGCACGCGCAACAGTGCCTTGCTGTCCTCCGTGAGGCGTTCGCTCATGGCCGCTCGTGCGGCTTGCAGCTCGGCCGGCGCGGGCCGCCAACCCGCCATCGTATGGAGCACCGGCAACTTCGGCTTCGGCAACCCCAAGTCGCGAAGGACCCGCTCAAAGTCCTGATCCAGGTTCTCGAAGCGGCCCACGAACGTTGGCAAGCGCCCGTCCTCCAGCCGTATATGCAGATGCTGCGACAGATAATGGTTATCGGCGAAGGTATCCGAGCCGTAGGGCGTCGCCAACCATCGACAGTACTCGTCGAAGCTAGCAGTCCCCGACAACCCGGGACGGTTATTGAACAACGCTCTTCTATGCCTTCTCCTCCACTGCGACTTGGATCTAGCCACGTACGTTTCGTGCGAGAAATGCAGTTGGGCGTAGAACGACAGCGCTCTGGTGTACGGGTGCCTGACAAAGGCGAAGCTGTAGTAGCGACGGGCGTCTGGCCGGACCGTTAAGATTTCGCCGATGCTCATGTTGTTGAACACCTCGGCGTCCGGTGTGACGCTGAGCAACGCGGAGTTGATGCTGCGCGAAGCAACCTTCGGGTTGCACAGCCAGACATAGCGGTACCGTCGAGAGACGATACGCTCGCCACGCACGGCGGCGTCGGCGCGTCGAGAAACCGTGCGCATCCGGGATAGCCAATTCCAGCGGTTTATCACTTGCAATCGGGTCCGTTCGTTATGGCTTGTCTTGATTCGCTTCAACGGCAGTCCACCGAATGCTGGGCCAGCCGGGTCCTCCTCGCGGATGCGCTCGCCGGCGGACAGGGCTTGGTCGTCCTGCGCCCCCGGCCTGGTCGCAAAGGGGGGGGGGGGGGGGGAGCTTGGTGCCCAAGGCGCTGGCCATGTCCGTCCCCGCCGCGAGGCTCGAGAGGGTTCCTGCCCTGATGAATGACTGCCGACAAGATCGTACTGCCTCCGTTCCCATGGTGTGACGCGCCACCTGCTGGACGCTCGCGTGGTGCATCGTCAATGTAGGGCAAGGTGGCGCGTCGCTCCAGTCGGCCGTCCCACCGCCGTGTGGAGGCAAGTCGGCTCCGCACGGCCCGCAAGCCCGAGGATCATCGATCATGGGGTATAGCCGCCCACTTCGAAGTCCTCTGCGTACCGCGCACGCAGCAGTGCCTTGTTGTCTTCCGTGAGGCGTTCGCTCATGGCCGCTCGGGCGGCTTGCAGCTCGGCCGGCCCGGGCCGCCAACCCGCCATCGTATGGAGCACCGGCAACTTCAGCTTCGGTAACCCCAAGTCGCGAACGACGCGCTCAAAGTCCTGGTCCAGGTTCTCGAAGCGGCCCACGAACGTTGGCAAGCGCCCGTCCTCCAGCCGTATATGCAGATGCTGCGACAGGTAATGGCGGTCGGCGAAGGCATCCGAGCCGTAGCGCGTCGCCAGCCATCCACAGTATTCCTCAAAGCCAGCTATCTCGGACCATCCGTATCTGTCCTTGAACAAGTATCCATTCTGTTTCTTGCGTCGCATCTGAGATGCCTCTTCCGCCCGTTCGTGCGAGAATGCGTAAGACGACAGCGCTCTGGTGTACGGGTGTCTGACAAAGGCGAAGCTGTAGTAGCGACGGGCGTCCGGCCGGACCGCGAAGACTTCGCCGATGCTCATGCCCTCGAACACCTCAGCGTCCGGTGTAACGCTGCGCAGCGCGGACTTGATGCTACGCGAAGCAACCTTCGGGTTGCATATCCAGACATAGCGGTACCGTCGAGAGACGATCTTCTCGGCACGCGAGTCGGCGCGTCGAGCAACCGTGCGCGCCATGCGGAGGGCCGGGGCAAGCCTTCCGCGGATCAGCGCACTCGCCAGGTCTTGGCGGACGCCTGGCATCGACGCAAGCACCCGGAACAGCCTATCCAAGCGGCTTACCATTTGCAATCGGGCTCGCGTTTTCGTTATGGCGTGTCTTCACACGCTTCCTCGAAGGAGCGGGTTCTGGTCCAGTTGCGCATCGTCAATGTAGGGACAAAGTGGGCGCGTCGCTCCACTCGGCCATCCCACCGCCGTGTGGAGGCAAGCCGGCTCCGCACGGCCCGCAAGCCCGAGGATCATCGATCATGGGGTATAGCCGCCCACTTGGAAGTCCTTTGCATACCGCACGCGCAGCAGTGCCTTGTTGTCCTCCGTAAGGTGTTCGTTCATGGCCGCATGGGCAGCTTGCAGAGCTGGCAGCGCGACCGGCCTAGGCCGCCAACCCACCATCGTATTGAGCATCGGCAACTTCGGCTGTGGCAACCCCAAGTAGCGGACGACGCGCTCAAAGTCCTGGTCCAGGTTCTCGAAGCGGCCCACGAACGTGGGCAAGCGCCCGTCCTCCAGCCGCACTTGCAGGTGCTGCGACAGGTAATGGCCCTCGGCGAAGGCATCCGAACCGTAGGGCGTCGCCAGCCATCCACAGTACTCGTCAAAGCTAGTTATCTCGGACCACCCGTATCTTTCCTTGAACAAATATCTCTTCTGTTTCTTGCGCACCTGAGATTTCCGATCCACCAGCCTTTCGTTCCAGTATACATAGGACGACAGCGCTCTGGTGTACGGGTGCCTGACAAAGGCGAAGCTGTAGTAGCGACGGGCGTCCGGCCGGACCGCGAAGACTTCGCCGATGCTCATGCCCCTGAACACCTCAGCGTCCGGTGTAACGCTGCACAGCGCGGACTTGATGCTTTGCGTAGCAACCTTCGGGTTGCTCAGCCAGACATAGCGGTACCTTCGAGAGACGATCTTCAGGGCACGCACGTCGGCGTGTCGAGCAACCGTGCACACCATGCGGAAGGCCCGGGGCAACTTTCCGCGGACCAACGCACCCGCGAAGTCTTGGCGGACGCCTGGCATCGTCGCAAGCACCCGGAACGGCCTATCCAAGCGGCTTACCTTTTGCAGTCGGGCTGACGCTATCGTCGCAAGCACCCGGAACGGCCTATCTAAGCGGCTTACCCTTTGCAGGGCTTTCGCTTTCATTATGACGTGTCTCACGCGCTTCCTCGAGGAACGGGTTCTGATCCAATTGCGTGGCGCATCGTCAAATGTAAGGTAAGATAGCGTCGCGCCGGTCGGCCCTCCACCGCCGTGTGGAGGCAAGCCGGCACGGCACGGCCCGCAAGCCCAAGCATCGTCGTCATGGGGTATAGCCGCCCACTTCAAAGTCCTCCGCATACCGCTTGCGCAACAGCGTCTTGTTGTCCTCCGTAAGGCGCTCGCTCATGGCAGCTCGGGCAGTTCGCAACGCGACCGGCCCCGCCTGCCAACCCGCCATTGTATTGAGCACCGGCAACTTCGGCTTCGGCAACCCCAAGTCGCGGACGACGCGCTCAAAGTCCTGGTCCAGGGTCTCGAAGCGGCCCACGAACGTGGGCAAGCGCCCGTCCTCCAGCCGCACTTGCAGGTGCTGCGACAGGTAATGGCGGTCGGCGAAGGCATCCGAACCGTAGGGCGTCGCCAGCCATCCACAGTACGCGTCGAAGCCAGTGGTGGTCTCCGACAACCCATGATAGTCCGTGAAGAACCGGTTGCTCTTCTGTTTCTTGTGCCGCACCTGAGATGCTTCCGCGTACGTTTTGTGCGCGAAATGCAGTTCGGCGTAGAACGACAGCGCCCTGGTGTACGGGTGTCTGACAAAGGCGAAGCTGTGGTAGCGACGAGCGTCCGGCCGGACCGCGAAGACTTCGCCGATGCTCATGCCGCTGAACTCCTCAGCGTCCGGTGTGACGCTGCACAGCGCGGACTTGATGCTGCGCGAAGCGACCTTCGGGTTGCACAACCAGACATAGCGGTACCGTCGAGAAACAATCTTCTCGGCACCCAGGTCAGCGCGTCGAGCAACCGTGCGCGCCATGCGGAGGGCCGGGGCAAGCCTTCCGCGGACCAGCGCACCCGCCACATCTTGGACGACGCCCGGCGTCGACGCAAGCGCCAGCAACTGCCTGCCCCGCCGGTTTACCACTTGCGGTCGTCCTGCTCCGCCGGGCCCTCCTCGCGGATGCGCCCGTTGCGCAACACCACCACTCGGCTCGCCGCCCGCAGCGGAGCGGAGCGATGAGACACGAGGATCGTCGTGCGTCCCCGCATGGCTTCTGCGTAGGCCCGGATCACGTGAGCTTCCGCCTCCGGGTCCAGGTGGCCAGTGGCCTCGTCGAGCACCAGCACCGCCGGGTCCGCGACCAACGCCCGGGCTATGGCGATCCTCTGGCGCTCGCCGGCGGACAGGGCTTGGCCGTGCTCCCCCACCTCGGTGTCGAGGCCGTCGGGCAGGGAAGCCACGAAGTCGGACAGCCGAGCGCGCTCCAGAGCCTCCTCAACCGCGGCTTCTTCTGCGCCCGGCTTGGCGTAGCGCACGTTCTCCATAATCGTGGCGTTGAAGAGAAACGGGTCTTGGTCCACCACAGCCACTTGGGTTCGCAGATCCGCCAAACGCACCCGTCGGATGTCCACGCCGTCCAGCAGGACTCGTCCCCCGTCCGGGTCGATGTGGCGGACGAGCAGCCCCGCCACGGTGGACTTGCCGCTCCCCGACGGCCCCGCCAGTGCCACGACTTCGCCGGGAGCAACCTCCAGCCGGAACCTCTCCAGCACCGGACCGCCACGCCCGTGACCGAACGACACGTCCTCGAAGACGACATCCCCCCGCGCGCGATCCAGCCGAACGGGCTGCTTCGCCTCCGCCACCTCGACCGGCTCGTCCAGCAGCTGGTGGACTCGTCGCAGCGAGACGCGAGCCGTGGCCAACCCCGCGTATAGTCCCATCAAGCCCTGGACAGGCCCGATCAGCCGCATTTGGTAGGCCATGAAGGCCGTGAACGTTCCCAGCGTCACGTCTCCCGCGACGACCCGGGCGCCGCCATAGAGGAACACGACGGCCGTGCTGGCCGACAGCAGCAGCCCCGGAAGCCCCCCGGCCAGGTAGCGCAGCCGCTGCATCTTGAGGAGCGCCCCCACGAAGGCGTCGTTGCGGCGGCGGAACCGTGCGGACTCCCGCGCCTGGGCGTTGGACGCAACCACGAGCTTCGTCCCCCGCAACGTCTCGATCAGGAACGCGCCGATCTCGGCACTCCGTTCCCGCATCGCCCGAACGCGTTCCTCCAGTCTTCGCCGGTAGCGCACCATCGCCAGAGCGGCCGGAGGCAACAGCGCCGCTGCCGCAAGGAACAGCCGCCAGTCCAGCCACAGCAGCATTCCGACCGTCCCGGCCAGAAACGCCACGTTGCCCACCCACGACAACGCCGTATCGGAGAGGACCCGCTGGATCTCCCCCACGTCGTTGTTGAGGCGCGACATGATGTCGCCCAGCGGCGTCTTTGCAAAGAACCGGGGCGACAGCCGCTGAAGGTGCCGGTACACGTCCAGTCGCATGTCGAAGAGTATCTCCGCCGACACCTTCGTATACCGCAGCCCGCTGGCCACGTTCAGCGCGAAGCTTGCGCCCGTCACCAGCGCGAACAGTCCCACCACTCGGGCGAGGGCCGAGAGGTCGCCCCCGAGGAGGGCGTCGTCCACCAGCGTCTTGGAAAGGTAGGGAACGCAGAGCGCCAAGCCGGTTCCCACCAGATTGAGCGCGAGAACGACCGCCAGCCGACCCCGGTAGGGAACGATATAGGCCAGCCCTCGGCGAAGATCCGGGTCCAAGAGCGTCCGACGCAGGCGACGCGCCCAAGCCCGCAAACGCGACGCCGCCACTGGTCCGCTACCCAGGCCCGTGGCCGGTCGCCCAGCTCCCCGGCTCAGCTCCCTCCCGGCCCCGTGCCCTCGGGGATCATCAGGAACTCGGTCATGTCGGCGTGGTAGGCGACGGTGCGAAGCTTCTCGTAGGTGGCGGCGTCGTAGACGTCGATGGTGGCGCCCGCGTTGTACACGTAGAGGAGCTCGCCGTTGGAGCTGACCGCCAAGCCCATGCGGGGCCGTCCGGGGAAGCGGTGGCGGCTCTCCACGCGTCGGCCCTCCAGGTCGAAGGTCCAGAACTCGTAGTTCCCGATCTGCTGCACCAAGCCGTAGGCCTTCTTCCCACCCGGCGCCAGCCGGAAGCTCACCCGCTCCCGAGGACCAAGCGTGTAGAAGTCGAACTCCTTGGACGCCAAGTCCACCTTGGCGATTCCCATCATGCGGCGGTTCTGCACAGGATCGGTGAAGGAGAAGAGACCCGTGTGGAACCCCGGCTCGTCGTAGGGGCTGACGGGGAAGTTGAAGTTGAACCGCCCCAGCCCGTCCTCCGGCGGGTGCGAAAGCTCCCAGCGATCGGCCTCCGTGAAGTTCTCCGTCTCCAGCACCAGGATGTCGTTGCCGAAGAAGTACAGGTAGTCGCCTTCAGGGGAGAACATGAGACGAACCCGTTCCCGCTTCTCCCCGTCGGGCCACGGAATCGTGTCGACGACTTCGCCCGCCTGCAGGTCGTACCTGATCAGCACCGGGTCGTCGATCTCCCAGCGGTCGATGCGCTTCGTGTACCGCATCGTGTTGAGGATCACGTACTCCTCGGCGGGGTGCACCGTGAAGCCCCAGATCCGCACCTGGGAGCGCCCCCGGCTCAGGGTGAAGCTGCCCACCGACTTGCGGGTGCCCAGATCGACCGTCTCAATCTCCTCGAACTCGGCGTCCAGCACGTAGACCCGCTCGTGGTTCTTCGACAGGGCCAGAGTGATGGGTATGCCCGTCGTGACGGGGATCTTGTCCACAATCTCCAGCGTGCTCTCGTCGATGACGTGGATCGCGTGGTCGTACCCCGCCCAGTAGATGACCCCGTTGCCGCCGCTCTGGGCGTGGAGGCCGGCAGGAGCAAGCGCCAAGGCAAGCGCCGAGGCGACGACCGGGCGACGGATCACGGGAAGACCAGGTCGATCTTGCGCCAGTCCTTCTGGGCCGCCGCGCACTTCCCCGTCCAGTCCGGCGCGTGGTTCAGCTGGTCGGGCACCTGCGCGGGCCAGAAGCAGGCCAAGTGGCAGTCGAAGAGGTCCCGCTCCACCGGCTGGCAGAGCCCCGCGGTCCCGCCGCTGGAATCCACCTCCCAGCCGGGAGCGAAGACCAGCGAGCAGCCCAAGGGGATGTGGGGTCCCGCGGGGTCGGGCGGACGGCTCTCCAGCGCCTCCACGTCGAGGGCGTCGATCTCCGTGGACGGCGCCTCCGTGTACGCCCGAACCCGATCCGCCTTCTGGTTGATCGCTCTCAGGTGCTCCATCTCTGTGCCTTCCTTTCTCGTTCGCCTCGGCCGATCAAGCCTCGAACTTCTTCAGAAACGCCGGGTTCCGAACCGCGATCTCGCCGTAGACCTTCAGGCAGGTGTCGGTCCAGCTCCGAATCCAGTCGCAGTAGTGCAGGTTGGCCTTGCCGGTGTCGCCGTAGCGGACATGGGCCTCGTGGTAGCAGCCGCCGGCGCAGAGGGGCCGGGCCCAGCAGCTGTTGCAGTCCGTCTTGTTGGCTACGTGGTGCTTCCCCAGAAACTCGAACTGGCGCTGCCGGTCCAGGCCATGCTGAACCGAGCCGACGGAGTGGTCGTCCGAACCGGCGAAGCGGTGGCAGAGGGCCACGTCGCCGTCGGTCGCCACGCCCATGAGCCCCAAGCCGGCCCCGCAGGGGAACGCCTTGCTGACGCCCTTGTGTATCTCCTCCAGCGTGTCCCTCACGTTGGAGAAGCCGTGATGCCTGTCCTCGACGGCGTACTCCAAGAACTCCTGCGCCAGCTCTTCGAACTGGCCCAGCATCTGGTCGAAGCCCGTATCCTCTATTGCGTAGCCCCGCCCGTCCGCTGTGGTGACCGGCGCGAACCCCACCTCCCAGAACCCCACCTCGTTGCGCAGGTGGTGGAAGATCCGGGTCGCGTCCAGCGTCTGCCGAGTCAGAGTGACCCGCGCGCCGATCGGCCGGCTGCGGTGGCGCTCCAGCAGCTGCTTGATCTTGGGCAGCACGTATTCGTACGTGCCCATCCCGTTCTTGAAGACGCGAAACTTGTCCTGGGTCTCCTTCGGCCCGTCGATGCTGATCGTCACCCCGACGTCGTTGTCGGCCAGCCACTCGATCACTTCCTCGCGAAGGAGGGTCGCGTTGGTGGTCAGGGAGACGTCCAGCTCTTTGCCCAGAGCCGTCGCCCGCTCCCGAGCGTACGCCAGCGTCTTCTTCAGGACCTTGAAGTTGAGGAGGGTCTCGCCGCCGAAGAACGTCAGGTGGGCCATAGGGAGGGGCCCCGACTGGTCGAACATGAAGTCCACGCTCTGGCGCGCGGTTTCTTCGCTCATGTAGGCGGGGGCGGTGTCGCACGTCGTGTCGACGATCTTGTCCTCGCCGTACTCGTAGCAGTACGTGCACGCCAAGTTGCACTTGTTCGTGACGTTGAGGACCATCGTGGTGAGGGGGAAGCCGGCCTGGGGCAAAACCCGAGGGACGACGTCCTTGGGCGCGGTGGCCGGGCCGATCGCCTGCACGCGAGTCAGCTCGGCGATGCTGCTGCGCACCGCGCTTGCGCCGAAGGGGCCCTCCAGCGACGCGACCAAGCCGTGCTCGTCGGTGGGGCCTTGGTCGAGGGCTTGCAGAACCGCCCGGGAAGGGTCGTCCAAGTGGAAGACCGCCGCCGACGGGACCAAGTAGACGAACGTTTCGCCACCCGCCTCGAAGGGATGGAACTCCCGCTGCGCCAGCAGAGCAGTTTGTCCGGCGTTCATCGCGCTGGTCCTCCCGTCCTCCTGGGCAGGCGCGGGGGACCTTCCGTAACTCGCCACGGCTCCCAGCGCATGTACAGAGGCACGGTCACGATCAGGTGGGCGCGCCCCCGCACCTCGTTGCCGTCGGGCCCGGCGTACGTCGCCACCACCCATACGTCGCCCACGTTGTTGCGGCTGCCCGCGCGATCCGGGTTGGGACCGTCGATCGCCGGCTCGAAGCGGCCGTTCTGGTCCAGCGTGCCCACGTACTCGATGTCGTCGTCGTCGAATACGGCGGCGTACTCCTCCACCGACCATGCCACGTCCACCTCTCCCAAATTCAAGTCGTCCTCGGTCGCAGGCTCTCCGTCGGGTCCGTTGCTGAACGCCGTCGCCCCGAACTGGGCGTAGCCCTTGGGGAAGGCGCCTCCGCCCAGCCGAGCCATCCCCGCCTCGGGGCTCACGGCTATCCGATCCACCGCCTCGTACACGGTCAAGCTGCCGGGAACGGCCCGTCCGGCTATGTACACGTCCCGGGCGCCCGGAGCGGCGTCCCCGTCCACCGACACTTCGGCGGTCAGCATCTGCGGGTCGCTCGCCGAGACCGTCAGGATCTCCACGCCGGGACCGAAGTCCACCTCCTCCGCGCCGAGCCCCGGCGGCAGGTTGGCGCCGTAGACCCGGACGGCGGCGCGCTCGGTTCCGGCCCGCAGGGAGACCGGATACACGCCCAGCGGAACGGGACCGTCCGCCCTAAGCAGCGTCACGTCGGGACCGAACTCGTCGTAGTCGCCGGCGAACCAGCGCCCGTCGATCTGATTCCATCCTCGCTCCACCATCATGACTTCCCGAAGCGCGTCGTCGGGGTCGCCGTCCTCGAACGACCGCCCTCGCCACTGGAAGCCGGTGTAGACGATGCCGCGTCCGCTCCGTTCGGACCTCTCGCCCGTGCGGGCGTTGACGTACTCCGCACGAGTCGTGAAGCTGGCCTCGTCGGCGCCGGGCGCGATCTCGATCGTCCCGTAGATCGGTCCGTTCCCCGGGTCGTGGCCCCGAAGCGCCCACATGCCCGCCAAGCGAGGCGGCCGCATCGTCGCCGACCAAGACGTCCACTCCGGCGTGGTCAGCGGGAACGCTTTCGAGAAGTGCGCGACGGCCTTGTCCATGGGGTGACGGGTGTCGGTCGCGTCAGGGTCCGGCGGTCCGATCCGCCGAAACCCCTGAGTGTCGGACAAGGGGTAGTAGCCGCGATGCATCGCCATGAGCAGCTCCCACTCCTCGGTGCTCCGTCGCTGGGTGATCACACGCCCCATGGAGTGGCAACGGCTGCAGGTGTACGCCACGTCGCGGTCGGCGTCGTAGCTCCAATCGATCAGTCGGCGCTCCACCTCGAAGCGGCTGGGCCGCAGCTCCGCCGGGGCAACCCCATGGTTGTCCGCCAAGTAGCGAACGACCTCCCGGGCCGTCTCGGGCTCCAGCTCGACGTCGTTCAGCATCACCATGCGCCGGATCGACTGCTGCCAACCCTCCGGCGTCTTCCGCATGTAGGAGACGCGGGTCATCATGCCGTCGTCGTCCACCGCGTGGCAACGCTGGCAGGCGTCCACGACGATCTCGTCGCGGACGGGGATGCCCGTGGTGTCGGCTGGGGCCTGGCCTGGGGAGGCGGCGGCCGGTGCGGAGGCGGCGATCGGCGCGCCGGCCAAGAGGGAAATGGCGAGCAACGGGACGGTCGTGCGGGCGCGAACGATCGACTGGCTCATCCGGCGACTGTCCTTCCTTGAGGGTTCCAAAGCCCGATTGATATAGCACGGACTCTCGCTCGACGTCAAAGCGGCACCAGCACGCCGTCGGCGACCAGAACGGCCAACGCCCCCAGAAAATCTGCCAGATCCACCGGCGGGGCGTCCTCCCGAGCGGTCCACGCGGAGTACTTCTCGAAGAGGAGGCCGGGGTCGCCGCCGCTCGGCGCCATGTGGGCCACCCTGAGAAGGTCCACGTCGCGGAGGTAGCGGATGCCCTCCGGGAACCGCGGGGTGACCAGCGCCGGCGCCATGACGACCCGGTTCCCGACCACCATGGGTCGCTCCACCGTGCGGCTGTTGCCGGCGCGAAGCAGGCCGGAGCCAGCGCGAAGGGCGCGAAAGGCGGACACGACCGCGGGGTCGTCGCGAAGCCGGGTGCCGGCGACGGACCCGGCGGCGAGCCCGGCCGCAGGGCCAGCGCGGTCCGCCAGCCAAGTAGCCCGCCTCTCCCAGAACGACGGCGCGGTCCGGTCGGCCGACTCTCTCGGCGCCTGAACCTGCGCCGCCAGCCCATCCCGCATCGCCGTGTACATCTCGCGTTCCCGCTGACGGTAGAACGCCACCGCCGCGTCTTCCATCGCCGGGTCGCGGATCGCCGTGTGCACGACCACCGCGGCCAGCCAAGCCGAGGCCAGCGCCTTCTTGACGCCATAGGAGGACATCGGATCGGCGAAGGACGCGGCGTCTCCAACGAGCAGCGCGCGGCCGTCGGCTGCGGACGACGACGAGTACATCGACGCGGCAACCGCCCACGCCTCGCCGACCGGGTGCCCTCCCTTCACTACCTGGCGGATCAGGCGAGTGGACGCCACTTCGGCTTCAAAGGCTGCCGACAAGTGGGGCGCATCGGCCATGACCGGGTGAAGCTCCGGGTCGAGCATGACTGCCACGTGCCGCTCCGTCTCCGATGTGGGGACCGACCAAGCCCAACCGCGCTCGAAGCTCTCTGCCAGTGCATGGCCGGGGTCGATGCCGGGCCACCCGGCCGCGTCCGACCGCGCCCGGTAGCGTCGCAGGACCGCCAAGGTCGGGGCTTCCCGCTCCAGGACCCGGTGCCGTCGCGCCAGCACCCCGGTCCTGCCCGTGCAGTCCAGCAGCCACTTGGGCCGTAGTTGGGCCGGCCAGCCGCTCGTCTTCCATTCGACCGGAACGATCCATCTGCGGCGTTCGGTCTGCACTGGAGGCAGGGCCGTTCCCGCCGCGACGGTGGCCCCCGCGTCCGCAGCCGCCGCCCGCAACAGCTTGTCGAAGTGCGACCGGAGGACGTGGAATCCGACGGCCCCCCAACCAAAGCCGTCGCTGCGTCGCTCACCGTCCCAGAGAGCGGTGTTCCCCGTGTTGGGGTGGAACCCCCCTGCCTCCACGAGCCCGAGGAGACCGGTAGCCGCCAGCGCCTTTCGAGCGCTCGGGGGCAACGACTCGGCGAGGGCTCGGCTGGAGTCCGCAGGCGTCGGCGAACGCTCGACGAGCACAACGTCGATCCCCCACGCCGCCAACAGGCGCGCCGCCGCGCTTCCCGACGGCCCACCGCCCAACACCAGCACGTCGGGCTCGACGCTGGGACGAGGAACGCCGCCACCCTTTGCCGGGTCGATCATGATAAGTGCAACACTGGTGGCTGCAGGTCGCTGGTGCAACTCGCCTCTCGCCCTTGACCTCTTCTTCGGACGGCTTACCTTTCCTGTCCGCCGTCGTTTTGCCCCTATCGTCTAGTGGCCTAGGATACCTGGTTCTCAGCCAGGAGACCGGGGTTCGATTCCCCGTGGGGGTACTTTGGCAGGACAGTGCGGGTCGCTTAGCTCAGTTGGTAGAGCACTACGCTCACATCGTAGGGGTCGCTGGTTCGAGTCCAGCAGCGACCATGGGGCGACGGGTTCCCCCGTGGCAGGCGACGACTTTCGAGCAAGGAGCAGCCGAAGGTGCCGGTTCGCGGCAGAGGCACGTTGGGCGGATGGCTTCTCCTGCTTCCGTTGTGGACCGTCGGCGGGTCGGCGGCGACCGCCGCCCAGCCCGGCAGTCGAGATCTCCTGTCCTTTGATTCCCTGGTCGCTGCCGAGGGCGTGCCTAGTGCTCCTCTGTGGCCCGTCGGGTGGACCCAGCTTCGCTTGGCCGGCGACAGAGTCACCCGCTACCAAGTTATTGACGTCGCCGGTCGTCGGGGGCTCTGCTCCGAAAGCCGGGACGCGGCGTCGGCTCTGATCAGGGAAGTGCCGGCCGACTTGGCGGCCTATCCGATCCTGCGCTTTCGCCTTCGGGTGGACGACACTGTGCCGGGAGGCGACGGCCGCGAGCGCGATGCAGACGACTTCGCCGCCCGGGTCTTCGTCAACTTCAAGTTCGAGTCGGAGAACGAGGGGTTCTTCTCGCGCATCGGCCACAGTGTCGCGGAGCGGGCCCAGGGACGGGAGCTGCCGGGGCGAGCGATCAACTACGTCTGGGGAAACGTGCTGCCCGAAGGCGTCCGGACGTTCAGCCCCTACTCCGATCGGGTGGCCGTGGTCGTCGTGGCGTCGGGAAAGCCCACGAGCCCGGCATGGCGGCTGTTCGAGCGAGACGTGGCTGCGGACTTCGTCGAAGCCTTCGACCGCACGCCGCCGCCGATGCACAGCGTGGGCGTCATGACCGACTCGGACAACACGAACAACGCCGCATCCGCATGCTTCGCGGAGATCAGCTTGGCGGAGGTATTCGGGCCGGTCGGCTAAGCGCTGGACGCGCCGGGAACCGACCTCCGCACGAGCGTTCCCTTGGACTCCATCTCCGCTGCTGCCCGTTCCGCGGCGGCTCGCGCCTTGGCCTTCTTGGACTCTAGCTCTTCCCTCTCCCGCTGCTTGGCTTCCGCCTTGAGCCGGTCGCGGCGACGGACCGAGTGCAACCCGGTGAGAAGGGACGTGCGCGTCGCCGATCTGACCCCGCCCTTGAGGAGAGCGTCGCGTATCTGGGGTACCGTGTAGTCGTTGCCGTACGTCTCGATGAACTTGCGGTACCCGTCGGTCGGGCCCATCCCGGCGAACTCGTCGGCGGCAACCTCCGGGTGTCCTTGACCGGCAGTGCTCCGCCGCCTCCGCTGGACCTTCCGCCTGCGCACCGGCGGCTCTGTCGCGACCCGGCGGGGCTTCGCCTTCGGGGCGAGGTCGCCCGACTCCAGCAACTTCTCGATCCTGTCCAAGAGGTCGCCGCTCGGCTCGTCCATCGCGCTGGCCTTGTCGATGAGCATGCCGACGTAGCGAGCCTTCAACGCCCGGACGTCGCCCAGCCCGCGACCGACTTCCATCGACTTTTCGATCCTGTTCATCAGATCAAATTGGGGATCGTCGTGAGATGCCACCTTCTCGAAGAGCATCTCGACGTAGCGAGCCGCAATCGACGTTGAGGTGGCGTTGGCGCGAGGGGCACCGAGGGAGCCCAAGCTTTCATGGAGGATCGCCATGACAAGTAGCCTTTGGGGTTGTAGACAGGGAAGGGAGTGGGAACTCCGTTGCCCCGGGGTGTTTGATTAGTTGGATTGTAGCCGGCTGCAAGTATTGGGGCAACCAAGACGCGCGTCACACCTTCCACCCTGCGACCTGTCCCGCCACCGCCGACGCCGCCACCGAGTAGGGCGACACCAAGTAGAGCTCTCCCGGCCCCGAGCGACCGGGGAAGTTCCGGTTCTGGGACGACACCGACACTTGGCCCGGACGTACGGTCACCCCCGGCCCAGCCGCAATGCACGCGCCGCACCCAGGCTCGATGAACTCGGCGCCGACCTCCCGGAAGAGCTCCAGGTAGCCCTGCTCCCGGGCGTACTCGCGCACCTCCACCGAGCCGCACTGGATGTAGCACTTCACGCCGGGATGGACACGTCCGTCGTACCGGTCTCGGGCCTCCCGGAAGACGCGGGCGTACATGTCCATGTCCTCCTTCTTGCCGGCGGTGCACGACCCGGCGTAGGCGATCTCGATCGGAACCGGCGCTGCCAGCTCGTCGATCCGCACGCCGTTGCCCGGGTCGCCGGGCAAGGCAACCATCGGCCGCACCTTGGAAGCGTCGATCTCGATCACCTTTGCGTAGTGCGCGCCTGGATCGCTCTGCATCCCTTCCACCAGAGCCCGGGCCCGCGCCGGGTCCATGCCCCGCTCCTCCACCAGGAACTCCACCGTGCGCTCGTCCGCGGCCACGATCCCGGTGAAGGCGCCGACCTCCGCCGCCATGTTGGTCATCGTGGCGCGCTCGTCCACGGACAGGGCCTCCACCGCCGGACCCGCGTACTCCACGACCTGGCCGATCGCGTGGCCGTCGCGCACGTAGGGGTGGCGGAGTATCTCCAGCATGTAGTCCTTGGCCGTGACGTTGGGGGGAGGCGTGCCCGTCACCACGACCTTGAACGACGGAGGGATCCGCGCCCGCACGTCCTGGGTGATCCACGAATTGAAGATCGCCGTGGTGCCGACGCCGAACGCCAGCGCGCCCACCGCTCCGGCGTGGGGCGTATGGGAGTCCGTGCCGATGACGAGCATCCCCGGCTCGGCGTACTCCTCGAGCACCTTGGAGTGGCAGATCGCCTCCGAGCCCATTGCATGGCCCATCTGCTCGCCGTAGAGGCGTATCCCCTGTCGTTCGGCGAACTCCCGCTGCTTCACCTCCAGCTGGTTGGCCGCGTCGAGGAGCCCCGCTGCGATCCGCTCCTGGCTCATCGCCTTGTGAAGGAACGTCAGGTGGTCGCGGAAGAAGAGGACGGAGCCGGGGTCGTGCACCTTGGCGTCGCGCCCCAGCTTCTGCTCGAAGAAGATCGCCGCCATCGGCGTCACGAACTCGTGGGAGAAGCGCAGGTCGGCACGGAAGAAGCCGGCCTCTCCCGGCTCGGTCCAGGGCACGCCCACCCGCTCCGTCGCCGCGTCCACGACCCACTTCCGGGCGAAGATCTTCTCGCCCAGGGTCATGGGACGGCGCCCGTCGTCCGTTGAGCCGTTCGACAGCGCCTTCGGCTCCGGCAGCGACACCTTCCCCTGCATCCGGGCGGCGTTGAACTCGAAGAGCCCGCCGTACTCCACGATCTGCCGCGTGATCTCGTCCGCGCCCTTGGTAAACTCGGAGCGCGGGATCGCCTCGCCCGCCCGAATCCGGTCCACGACCCCGAAGTCGGTGGTGACGAGCATCCCCAAGTTCTGGCAGTTCTCTCCGTAGATGCGCTCGATGCTCTCGGCCACGACCACCTTGATCCCGGCCATGAGCTCGGCGTAGGGGCTCTGCTCCCGGCTCGACCCCTTCCCTCGCCGCTTTCCGGCGACGGAGCACACGAAGCCTCCGGCCCGAACGCTCCCGCTCCCCACCGGCGCTTCCTGTCCGCCGTTCGCGCCCTTGGCCTGGAGGCCGAGGTACGGGAACTCCCCCAGCTTCTCGTCGAAGAAGAAGCAGATGTAGGCGGGAGTGATCTCGTCGGTGCTGATCTGGTCCCGAAGGCGCGCCCTCAGCTCCGGCGTGAACTCCAGGTCCTCGCCGCCCTCCAGCTGCCGACGCAGAAGTTCGGCGTCGTCGGCCAGGAAGAGTACCCGGCCCTCGAGGGCGACGGAGGACGGTCGCTTCTCGACGGGCCGGTCCAGGGGGTTGGCGGACATTGGCGAACTCGCTGCGGCCTCAGCTGAAGTCCCGGCCGAAGAAGAGCACGGAGATGATGATCGCGGCCACCGCCAGCGGCGCGACGAAGCGGATGAAGAAGCGCCACGCCGCGTAGTTGAACCACCGGGGCTCGGTTCCGTCCACGAGCTCGGCCTTTGTCGCCTTGCTGGTCATGAACCAACCCGCGGCCAAGGTGATCGCCAAGCCGCCGGTAGGCAGCATCCAGTTGGAGACGAAGTGGTCCGCGGTGCTGAACCACCCGTCTTTGCCCTCGCCGAAGATGTTGAGCGTGGAGAGGAAGGGCGTGTCGGTGAACGACAGCGCCGCGAAGATCGTGAAGACGAAGATCGCGCCGCCGGAGACGAACGTGGCCTTGTGCCGGCCAAATCCCCGCTCGTCGATCATGTACGAGGTGACCACTTCGAGCAGAGACATCGTGGAGGTGAGGGCGGCCAGCGCCACCAAGACGTAGAAGAGCGGGCCCAGCAGCGATCCGAACGGTACTTCGGAGAAGAACAGCTGCGGCAGGGAGATGAACAGCATTCCCACGGTCGAGCCGCCCACCTGATCGGCCATGCCAGCCACCGAGAAGATCACCGAGAACATGATGACCGTGGCGACCAGCGCGATCAGCGTGTCGAGCAGCACGATCATCCCCGAAGCCTTCACGACGGACTGGTTTCTGGCGATGTACGACCCGTAGGTGATCATCGCGCCCATCCCGAGCGACAGGGTGAAGAAGGAGTGGCCGAGGGCCTCCAGAACCGAACTGGCCTCCAGCGCCCCGAAGTTCGGCCGGAAGATGAACGTCAGGGCTTCGCCGGACCCGCGCATCCCCAAGGCGCTGACCAGCATGAGCACCAGGATGCCGAAGAGGATGGGGAGAAAGATGCGCGCGATCCGCTCGATGCCGCGCTGGACGCCGAAGTAGACGACCGCGATCGTGCCGATGCTGAACCCCAGCGAAAGGGCGAGCTGCAGGCCCGGGTTGCCCACCTGAGCCGTGAACACGTCGCCCATCGACGTGCCCTCCGGCAGCCCCCCGATCGACCATCCGACCGTCTTCGCGAAGTAGAAGAGCGACCACCCGGCGATGACGGTGTAGTAGCTGAGCAGGATGAACGCGGCGATCACCCCCCAGCCGCCCACGATCCCCCAAAGCGGCCCCGCGGCCTCCTTCAGCGCCCCGACGGCGCTCTTCTGACTCCGGCGTCCGATCAGCAGCTCCGCCATCATGATCGGCAGGCCCACCGCGGCGATGCAGATCAGGTAGACCAGGACGAAGGCGCCGCCGTCGTTCTCCCAGGTGATGAAGGGGAACTTCCATAGGTTGCCCAGTCCGATCGCGCTGCCGGTGGCGGCCAGCACGAAGCCTGCGTTGGAGGTCCAGTTGCCGCGGGTGGCGTTGGTTCCGGCGTTTCCGTTCATCGCAAAGTCCCTCCGTGGGGGGTGGAGCCGGGCGCGGGCGTGGAAACACCGCGCACGGGAGTTGCTGCGAAGCGCGGTATTATATTGCCGAGCTCCCGTTCGGGCCAGCAGGAGGCATGAGATGATTCGGCGCATCGGAACTCTTGGAGTCTTGTCGTTGGTCCTCCCGTTGGCGAGCGGCGGGTGCGGGGACGAGGCCGGTGGTTCCGGCGAGGTCCAGTCCGCGACGGCGGTGGCGCTCCTCACGTCGGGACCGGTCAGCGACGCAGGGTGGCACGCGGGCGCCTACGAAGGACTCCAGCGGATCGGCGACTCTCTGGGGTTGCGGGTCTCCCATCAGCAGACCCGAACGCCTGCCGACTTCGACGAGGCGTTCCTCTCCTACGCGGAGGCCGGGTACGGACTGATCTTCGGCCACGGATTCGAGTATCAGGACGCCGCCGAGCGAGCGGCGAAGCAATACCCGGATGCGACGTTCGTGGTGTCGTCGGGGGCTCGATACTCCGACAATGTGGTGCCGCTGATCTTCCACTTGAACGAGGCGGCCTACTTGGCGGGGATCGCCGCGGGGAGCATCACGCGGGCGGAGGTGCTGGGGATGGTGGGCGGGGTTGAGATTCCGCCGGTGAGGGGAACGTTCCTGGCTTTTCGGGCAGGCGTGGAGGTGGTGCGACCCGGTGCGACCGTGCTGGAGACCTTCACCGGGAGCTGGGACGACGTGTCGGCGGCCAAGGAGGCGGCGGCAGCCCAGCTCCGGCGGGGCGCCGACGTGTTGATCCACAACGTGGACGCCGCCAGCTTCGGCGTCTTCCAGGCCGTGCGTGAGGCGCGGGCGGCGGGACGGGGTGCATGGGCCTTTGGCATGAACCGGGACCAGAACGACGTGGCGCCCGACGTGATCGTGGGAAGCGCGGTGATCGACGTCCCGGCGGTCTTCCTTCAGGTGGCCCGTCAATGGCGGAGCGGGACGCTAGCGGGGCCGCTCCACTCGGGCTTGGAATCGGGCACCGTGGATTTTGTGCCCAATCCATTGTTGCCCGGCATCGTCCCCGCCGCCGCAGAGGCGCGGATCGCATCGGCGCGGCAGGAGATCGCCGACGGACGGCTACAGGTTCCTGAGATCCGCTACCTCGAGGACGAGGAGGCTGGGGACGGGGGTTCTTCTGGTGGGAGGGGGAGGGCCCAGCCGTCCGGCTGACCTTTGCCCCGAACGAGCTTGGCGTGAGGGTTCCCGCGGCGCGGCTCCGAGACGTCGCCAAGCGGTTCGGTCGGGTCGTCGCCCTCGACGGGGTTCGGTTCGACTTGGCGCAGGGCGAGGTCCACGGCCTCTTGGGGGAGAACGGAGCGGGCAAGACGACCCTTGCCAGGGTGATGGCAGGGCTTGTGTCGGCCGAAGGCGGCTCGATGAAGATCGGGGGTCGAGCGGTCGCCTTCGGGAACGCGGCGGCTTCTCGGTCCTCGGGCGTGTCAATGGTGCATCAGCACTTCTCGCTGGTGCCCCGGTTCACCGGCTTCGAGAACGTCGCGCTCTTCAACCGCGACGCATGGAGCCGGCGGGGCGGCGCGACGGCGGGGTATCGGGAGCGGGTGGAAGCCCGTGCCCGCGAGCTCGGGCTGGACGTGGGGCTGGACGCGCCGTGCCGCGAGATGAGCGTGGGGGAACAGCAGCGGGTCGAGATCCTCAAGGCGCTGATGGGCGAGACTCGAGTCCTGCTGCTGGACGAGCCGACGGCCGTGCTGGCACCTCAAGAAGTGGAAGGCCTCTTTGCGGTGCTGCGCGGGCTGGTCCGCTCCGGGACCGGGATCGTGCTCGTGGCCCACAAGCTGGACGAGGTTCTGGCCGTGGCCGACCGGGTGACGGTGCTTCGGAAGGGGAAGCGCGTGCTCACGACGGACGCAACCGCCACATCCGCCCGTAGGCTGGCCGAGGCGATGGTGGGATCGGCGTTCCGCCCGGACAGACTCGCCGACAAAATGTATAGTGATTTTGGCAAGATGAGCAGTGGAAGGCATGACCCGGTCGTCCAGAGCGGCGTCGAAGCAAGCCGAGTCGTGGCTTCTCTGACCGATGTGACAGTTAGTAGTAGGAATTTGGCAAGACTGCGCGGTGTCAGCTTGGAGGTGCGCCGAGGGGAGGTCGTGGGGATCGCGGGCGTCGAAGGCAACGGGCAACGTGAGCTCGCCGCAGTTCTGGCGGGGGCCTTGAGGCCCGACTCGGGCACGGTCAACCTGCCGGATGTGGTGGGGTGGATCCCCCAGGACCGGACCGAGGAGGGGCTTGTCGGCAGGTTCTCGCTGGCCGAGAACGTGGCCTTCGCCTTGCACGACGACCCGGCCTGCAGGACCGGGCCATGGCTGGATTGGCGCGCCATCGAGCACCGGACAGCGGCGTTGCTGGACGAGATGGACGTGCGCGCCGAGGGTCCGCGGCAGCCCGCGGTCGAGCTGTCCGGCGGGAACCGACAGAAGCTTCTCGCTGGTCGGGAGTTCCTCCGCTCGGGAGACCTGCTGGTCGCCGAGTCGCCGACCCGCGGACTCGACGTCAAGGCGTCGCAGGCGGTGCGGAGTCGGCTCGCTCGAACTGCCGGAGCCGACACGCTCGGGCGTCCCGGAAAGCCGCCGCCGGGGATCGTGCTGATCTCGCCGGACTTGGACGAGATCTTGGAGTTGGCCGATCGGATTGCGGTGATGGTGCGGGGTCGCCTGGTGCCCCTTCCACCGCAGCGCCGCTCGGCAGCCGCCATCGGCGAGATCATGCTCGGCACCGGGGGAACCGGCCCATGACCGTCCGTTGGGGGGCCGCGCTTCGTCCTGCGGGGCAAGCCGCGGCCGCTCTTGTGGCAACCCTTGCCGTTGCCGCCGCCCTTCTGGCGATCGGCGGACACTCGCCGGTCGAGGCGTTCAGCGCGCTCGTCCGGGGCGCCTTTGGTTCCTGGAACCGCTTCGCGTCCTTCACGCTGGTGCAGGCGACGCCGCTGCTGCTCACGGGGTTGGCCGTCGCCATCGCGTTCAAGGCCGGAGTGTGGAACATCGGCGCCGAGGGCCAGCTGTACGCCGGGGCCTTGGCGGGCGTGGCCGTGGCGGTCTCGTTCCCCGGCGCGGCGGGGGCGTCCGGGCTTTGGCTGCTGCCCGTCGCGCTCCTCGCCGCCGCGGCGGCCGGAGCGTTGTGGGCTGCGGTTCCGGCTGCAATGAAGACGCGCTTGGGCGTCGGCGAGGTGATCACCACGCTGCTCATGAACTTCGTCGCCCTCTTTCTTGCGCAGTACTTGGTGCAGGGGCCGCTGCAGGAGGCTCGGGGCGTCTTCAACCAGACCGACGAGATCCCTGCGGCCGCCGCCCTGCCGTCGCTGCTTCCCGGGAGCCGGCTGCACGCGGGGTTCCTTCTCGGCGTCGTCCTCGCAGGGGCGGCGTGGCTGTACATGACGCGGACTCCGGGCGGCTTTCGGATGCGGGCCGTGGGCGCATCCACCCGGGCCGCCGAGGCCAGCGGCAGGTTCGCCGCCCAGCCCGTGACCTGGCTCGCGTTTCTGGTCTCCGGCGCGCTGGCGGGCCTGGCCGGGTGGGTGCAGGTCGCGGGAGTGACGGGCCGGATGTACGAAGGGCTGTCGCCCGGTTGGGGCTATACGGCGATCGCCGTCGCCCTGCTGGCCCGGCTCAACCCTGCCGCCGTGGTCCCCGCGGCCGTCGTGTTCGGCGCGCTGAGCGCGGGCGGCGGCGCCATGCAACGGGACGCCGGGGTCCCGGAGGCGTGGGTGCGGGGCACGGAGGCCCTTCTGATCCTGGCCGTCCTGGCGGTGGACCGGGGCCTCGAGGCGGCGAGGCGGCGCCGTGGCTGAGACGGCGGTGATGGCGTCGTTCCTTACGGCGGCGGTCGGATTGGCGGTCCCCCTTGCGCTCGCCGCGCTGGGCGAGACGGTGTCCGAGCGGGCCGGCGTCATCAACATCGGCATCGAGGGCTCGGTGATCTGTGGCGCCCTGGGCGGCGCACTGGGGTCCCTGGCGGCCGGCCCGTATGTGGGACTGGCGGGCGGGGCGACCGCCGGATGCGCTGCCGCTCTCGTCTTCGCCGTCTTCGCCGTCCACCTGAACACCGACCAGATCATCACCGGCGCCGCCGTCGCCCTTGGCAGCCTGGGGTTCACGGGGGCTGTCTTCCAAAGTCGCTTCGGCGCGACCGGCGTGGCGCTGGAGCTGGAGACGGTCCCCGCCTGGGAGGTCCCCTTGCTGTCCCATATCCCCATTGCGGGGCCCGCCCTCTTCCACGGGGCCGCCACCGTCTACCTCGTCTACTTGCTGGTGCCGGCCCTGTGGTGGTTCCTCTTCCGAACCCGGTGGGGGCTGGCGTTGCGGGCGGTAGGAGAGGCGCCGGAAGCTGCCCAGGCGGCGGGGCTCCCGGTGAAGGCGACTCGGACGCTGGCGGTGCTCTTCGGGGGTCTGCTGGGCGGGCTCGCCGGCGCCCACCTGAGCCTCGTGCACACGGGGACGTTCAGCGAGAACATGTCGGCGGGGAAGGGGTTCGTCGCCATCGCCATCGTCGTGCTGGGGAGGTGGGACCCGAGAGGCGTGCTGGCGGCGGCCCTCTTCTTCGGGTGCGCCGAGGCCCTCCAGTTCGCCCTCCAGGCGATGGACGTGGACCTGCCCTACCCGTTGCTGCTGGCGCTGCCCTACGTGCTGAGCCTTGCGGCGCTGGCGGGTTGGTTCGGTCGTTCCCGGGCGCCCGCCGCCCTTGCTCTTCCGTGGCCCAAACGGCCAGGGTAAACGGATGAGACAATCGAAAAGCAACCGGGCCGTCGTCGGCGCCTGGGTCGTCGTCGCAGCACTCCTGTCGGTGGCAAACGGGCTGCTGGCGGCGGACGGGCTCGCCGGCAGCGTGCTCCCGGGAGGCGTAGCGGGCCAGCAGAGCCATGGCGCCGCCCCGCAGCAGGAGTACGGTGCCGCATCCGTCGCCCTCCGACTCCGTCAGCTGGACGGCGTAAAGCGCGTGCTGATGATCGCCGCCCACCCCGACGACGAGGACACGAGCCTACTGGCCGCTCTGGCCCGAGGCGCCGGTGCCGAAACGGCCTACCTCTCCCTGACCAGGGGCGAGGGCGGTCAGAACCTGATCGGCCCGCGCCTCCACGACGGGCTGGGGATCATCCGCACCGGGGAGCTGGTGGCGGCCCGCGCGCTCGACGGCGGCAGTCAGTTCTTCAGCCGAGCCTTCGACTTCGGCTACTCGAAGACGATCGACGAGACGCTGTCCCAATGGCCCATCGACCAAGTGCTCCGGGACGCGGTATTCGTGATGCGCTCTTTTCGGCCTCACGTGGTCGTCTCCGTCTTCTCCGGGACGCCCCGGGACGGCCACGGCCAGCACCAAGCAGCGGGCGTCGTGGCCCGGGAGGCGTTCGAGGCGGCCGGCGACCCGGACCGCTTTCCCGAGTTGGCCAGCCGAGGCGTGACGCCGTGGACGCCCGCCAAGCTCTACCGCTCCGTCCGCTTCTCCCCCGCCGACGCCACCGTCCGGGTGCCGACCGGCACGTTCGACCCGGTTCTGGGAGGCTCCTACTTCCAGTTGGCGATGCGGAGCCGGAGCCAGCACCGGTCTCAGGACATGGGGTCGCCCGAGTACATGGGTCCCCGGGACGCTCCGCTGCAGCTGCTGGCGTCGCGGGTCGGGGAAGGCAAGGACGACGGCGTCTTCGCCG
This sequence comes from Longimicrobiales bacterium, assembly GCA_958296005.1. Taxonomy (GTDB): domain Bacteria; phylum Gemmatimonadota; class Gemmatimonadetes; order Longimicrobiales; family Gaopeijiaceae; genus CATQHQ01. The sequence goes on along the minus strand of CATQHQ010000001.1, from coordinate 643,149 downwards.
GCGTGGACACGACGATCTTCGGCCAGCTGCCGAGCCCCCTTCCGCCCACTTGGCCGGCGAACGCTCGGGCACGCCTGGACGCGTACAGGCAAGCCGTGGCCGACGCCCGGGATCGCTTGACCGGGCTGCGGACCGAAGACTCGCTGGCGGGGTTGCTGGAGGCGGCCGGCATCTTGCAGGCGTTGGTGGAGGAGGCGCCCCGGGGCGAAGCCCGCCGAGTGCTGGCGCGGCGCCTGGCCCGCGTCCAGGAAACCGCCCTCGCCGCCGCCGGAGTGGTCGTGGACGTGCGGATCGAGAAGAGCCTGCTCGTCCCCGGCGAGGCCGTGGTCGTGGACGCAACCGTGTGGAACGGCGGCTCGTTGCCGCTTCGGGACGTGGCGCCCCGGCTGGTCCTCCCGGATCGATGGACCGCCGAGCCGACGGCCGAGTCGGCCATGGCGTCGTCCCGCTCCTTCTTCTTCCGTCCCACGGTGCCGGAGACGCCGGAGGACGGGCGGGTGCCGCCTGGGGAGATCGCCCGTTGGAGCTGGAAGGCCAGCGTACCGTCGGACGCCCGTCCATCGGTGCCGTACTACTTGGAAGAGGAGCGGGCCGGATCGCTCTACGCATGGCCCGACGACGCGGAGCGGTGGGCAAGGCCCTTCGATCCCTCTCCCGTGCAGGCGACGGTCGCGCTGTCCATTGCGCCGCCCGACGGCCCCGAGCGGCGCGTGGAGGTCCGCCGGGAGGGCGACTACGTAGGCCTCGATCCGGCGCTGGGGGAGTACCGGGAGCCCGTGCTGGTCGTCCCGGCCCTCGACGTGGAGGCGCATCCGCAGGTCATGGTCTGGCCGGCGGGGGACGCGAGCGCCCGGGAGATCGCGGTCGTGCTGACCAACGCGTCGTCCAGCGAGAGGTCCGGATCGGTGCGGATCGTCGCGCCGGAGGGATGGCGGGTCGCACCCGAGTCGGCGCCGTTTGCTTTGGGGCCCGGCGCGGGACCCGACGGCAGCCGGGGATCGTTCCTCTTCCAGGCGACGCCGACCGGCCCGGTACTGGAAGGACGGCACGAGTTCCGGGCGGTGGCGGCGGACCAGAGCGGCACCCTCTTCGACGCCGACTACGACATCGTGGACCACCCCCACGTCCGGCGCGCCGCCCTCTTCCGCAAGGCGCGGACGGTCGTATCCGCGTTCCCGGTGGTCGCCGACGCGTCGTTGCGGATCGGCTACGTGATGGGCTCGGGAGACGGCGGCCCCGCAGCCCTCCGCCAGATGGGAACGACGGTGGAGCTCGTCGGCCCGGAGCAGGTTCGAGACGGCGACTTCGGCCAGTACGACGTCCTCGTTCTGGGGATCCGCGCCTACGAGACCCGGCCCGAGCTCGCCGCCGCCAACGAGTCGGTGCTGGAGTTCGCCCGGGCGGGCGGCACCGTAATCGTGCAGTACAACCGGTACGGGTACCCGCAAGGGGGATTTGCGCCCTATCCGGTGGGGATGAGCCGTCCTCACGACCGGGTCGTGGACGAAACGGCCCCCGTGACCGTTGCCGTGCCCGGCGCGCCGGTGTTCAACACCCCCAACGCGATCGGCCCCGCCGACTTCGACGGCTGGGTTCAGGAGCGCGGCCTCTACTTCCTCTCGGAGTGGGACGACCGCTTCGTGCCCATTCTGGAGACGGCCGACCCCGGCGAAGCGCCCAAGCGGGGGGGACTGCTCGTCGCGCCGGTGGGCGACGGGCTCTACGTCTACACGGGGCTGGCCTTCTTCCGGCAGTTCCCGGCCGGGGTGCCGGGGGCCTACCGCCTGTTCGCGAACCTTGTCTCGCTGAAGCCGGAGGAGTGGCGACGGGCGATGGCCCGGCGGCCGATCGGAGGCTGAACCCGGGCCGCGGCCGCGGTCAGTCCCCGAAGGAGACGCCCATGGCGCGGGCGGCGCGTACCATGTCCCAGTCCGTGGGTACCGTCTTGAGCTTGCGGACCGCCTCCGCCAACGGCACGGCGCGCATGTAGGGCGGGTCCAGCGCCACGATGTGCTTGAACTGTCCTCGCTCTGCGAACTCCACCGCCGCCGCCCCGAACCGCAGCGACAGGATCCGGTCGTAGGCGATCGGCCGGCCGCCCCGCTGAAGGTGCCCGAGCACCAAGCTGCGGGTCTCCTTGCCCGTCAGGGCCTCCAGCCCCCGAGCGACGCGCTTGCCGGCGCCGCCCAGCCTTCGCCCGCCCCCTGCCCCGAGCTCGTCCAGGTACGACGCCTCGCCGCCCTGCGGCACCGCGCCCTCCGCCACGACGACGATGGCGAACTCCCGTCCCTTCGCCCAGCGCGACTCGATCTTGGCCGCGACCTTGGCCAGCTCGTAGGGGATCTCGGGGATCAGGATCGCGTCGGCAGTAGCAGCGAAGCCGGCGAAGAGGGCGATCCACCCGGCGTGGCGGCCCATGAGCTCCACCACCATCACGCGGCGGTGGGACTCGGCGGTGGAGTGGAGCTTGTCGATGGCGTCGGTGGCCGTCTGGACGGCGGTGTGGAAGCCGAACGTCACAGCCGTCGCGTCCAGGTCGTTGTCGATCGTCTTGGGAACGCCCACGACCTTGAGGCCCTTCCCGGCCAGCTCGGCGGCGATCCGCAGGGATCCGTCGCCCCCCACGGCGATCAGGCAGTCGATCCCCAACGCCTCCATGCGCCCCACCACCTCGCTGGAACGGTCCACCACCTTCACGGCGCCGTCCGCCCCTTCCACGGGGAAGCGGAAGGGGTTGCCTCGGTTGGTGGAGCCCAGGATCGTCCCGCCCCTGTGGGTGATCCCGCTCACCGAGGCGCCGTCCAGAGGCACGACCCCGCCCTCCATGAAGAGGCCGTCGTACCCCTGCCGGATCCCCACCACCTCCCAGCCCCTGCGCTCCGCCGCCAGCACCACCGCCCGGACGACGGCGTTCAGTCCCGGCGCGTCGCCTCCGCCCGTGTTGATCGCGATCCGCATCGCCCGTCGGTCGTCAGCTTACCGGCCGGCTCTTCGGCACGAGCCTCGCCGACCACAGGCCCGAGTTGGTGTCCGAGAAGAAGACGCGGCCCTTGAAGGGCATGGCGCTCCACGTCATCGGCGAGTTGGGGATGTAGCCGGCGGGGTCGTAGGGCTTGAAGACGGCGATCTCGCGACCCTGTGTGTACAGGTTGCCCATCAGCTCGCCGGACACGTCCACGACGCGCAGGCCCCCTTCGTAGTACGCCTGGTAGAGCACGTCGTCCTCGACCCAGATGTTGTGCGTTCCGTACTCGGGCACCTCGTAGCGCGCCACCATCTCCGGGCTCTCGGGGTCGGAGAAGTCGATGATCTGGATGTAGCCTCGGGTCGCCAGCGGGACGCCGTTCATGCCCGTTTCGGGGTCGTAGGGCACCTGGTACGACCCGCGCCCGGCGCCCGGTCCCTCCCAGGCCAGGCCCCGCCGGTTCATGATCTCGTCCCCGACGAAGACGTAGTGCTTGCCCGTGGACTCGGAGACGTACGGAAACACGGCGTGGGTTCCGCCCGTGGGCAACGGGTAGCTGCTCACGAACACGGGGGATGCCAGCGAACCGCCCCAGCGACCGTCGCCCACATCCACCACGACCAAGCCGTTCTCCCACTCCGCCGAGTAGGCCAAGCCGTCCATGACCCACACGTCGTGGAGGCGGCTCTCCGGGTGGTTGTACTCGCCGATGTAGCGGGGCTCGTAGATGTCGGTCACGTCCAGGATCACGTACTTGTCGCCGTTGGCCAGGGCGAAGACGTGGCTCTCGGTGGGAAAGGCGTTGTGCACGCCGCCGGTCAGACCGTATTCGGTGACTTCGGACGCGATCTTGGGGTGGGCCGGATCCGCCAAGTCCAGGATCACAACGCCGTTTCGCCGGTTGGACGCGCCCTCGCGGGTCATCGTCGCGTAGCGGGCGTCGGGGGAGACCTTCATGTCGTTCACCGAGCGCGCGTCGACCTGGATCGAGTCCGTCTTGACGATCGCGCCGGGGTCGGTCACGTCCCACACGAACCCGTAGCCGTCGGAGCGCTTGGCGCCGGTTAGGGCGTAGTCTCGCCCGTCCACCCCCTCGAAGACCCAGAAGTCGGTGGTGCGGACTCGCTGTTCCCTGCCCTGCCCCTCCACCTCCAGCTTCTGGACCACGTCCCGAGCGACGACCCTGAAGGAGCTGCGGGCCGAGAGGGGGCCGGCGTCGGCGACGACGGTGTACACGCCGGGCACGTCGGCGACGAAGCGGCCGTCGATCATCTGCGCGGGCGCCGGCGGCGCCACGATCCCCTCCGGGACCTCGTACGCGTGGGACCATTCGACGGGCGCTCCGGCCACCTCCCGCCCGGCTTCGTCCCGCAGCACGGCGCGGAACTCCGCCACGTCGCCTGTGCGCATCCGGGACGCGCCGCCTTCGATCTCGAGGGTCTCTCCCGCAAACGGCTCGGTCCGCAGCGCCAGCGACCCCTCTGCACCGTCGACGACGGCGGTCACCACGGCCTCTCCCTGTGCGAGGGCCGTTGCGCGCCCGAAGCGATCCACCGTCACCACCTCCGGCGTCCCGCTCCGCCACTCCACCGTCGCGTCGGGCCGAGCGCTCCCGTCGGCGTGCTCCGCGACGGCCCGCAGGCGCACCGTCGTGCCCACCAGCAACCGGGCGTCCGAGGCCGGGGCCACCACCACCCGCGCGATCTCCGGCCACTCGATCCGGACCGGCACCTCCAGCACCACCGGGCGGGCACCGGGTTGCGCGTAGGTGGCCACCAGCGCGTACTGCCCCGCCGCCAGCGCCGTCACCACGCCCTGGCGCACCCTCACGGCGGCGCGGGGACCCACCAGCCGCACCGCCGCCTCGTCGAGTCGCTCCCCGGAGCGCGTCACCGCCACGACCGTCACCCGCGTCTCGTCGCCCACGCGCATCGTCAGCTCCGGCGGGTCGGCCTCCAGTCCGACGACGGGGTCGGCGACCTCCTGGGCCGGCAAGGCCACTCCAGGCACCAAGGCAGACGCCGACATGAACGCCAACGCAAACACTGTCGGCGTCGCACGCCGGGAACCCGCGACGATCTTGGTCCACTTCGCCGATCCGGTCACTTCCTCGTCTCCTTCCAAATTGCGCCCTTTCTCCCCATCGGTCATTGTAGGGACCCACGATGTAGGACCGCCAACGCCAGCCCACAGCCAAAACCGACTCGAAAGCTCGAATGACCACTACTGCCAGCCGCATCCGCGACCTTCTAGGGGCCGAAGCCGACGACCTCCTGACGTACCGGGCCAGGGGCTTCCCCCGGGAGAGCCTTCACCTTCCCGGCCCCGACTTCGTGAGCCGCGTCGTCGCTGGGACGGACCGCAACCCGCAGGTTCTCCGCAACATGCAGCAGATCCTCGGCCACGGACGCCTGGGGGGCACCGGGTACGTTTCGATTCTGCCGGTGGACCAGGGGATCGAGCACTCGGCGGGGGCGTCGTTCGCGCCGAACCCGATCTACTTCGACCCGGCCAAGATCGTCGAGCTCGCGATCGAAGGCGGGTGCAACGCGGTGGCGTCCACCGTGGGCGTGCTGGGCGCCTGCTCCCGGCGGTACGCTCATCGGATCCCGTTTCTGGTCAAGCTCAACCACAACGAGCTGCTCACCTACCCCAACCGCTACGACCAAGTGATGTTCGCTGGGGTCCAGCAGGCCTGGGAGCTGGGAGCGGCGGCGGTGGGGGCCACGATCTACTTCGGGTCCGACGAAGGCTCGCGGCAGCTGCAGGAGGTTTCGGAGGCGTTTCAGATGGCCCACGAGCTCGGGATGGTCACCGTCCTCTGGTGCTACTTGCGCCAAGCGGCGTTCAAGGTCGACGGAACCGACTACCACGCCGCTGCCGACCTGACCGGCCAAGCCAACCACCTGGGCGTCACGATCCAAGCCGACATCATCAAGCAGAAGCAGGCCACGGTGGACGGAGGCTACCCCGCCGTCGGGTTCGGGCGGACTCACGCCAAGGTGTACGACGAACTGGTCCCTGACGCCCACCCCATCGAGTTGACGCGCTACCAGGTCGCCAACTGCTACATGGGCCGGGCCGGCCTGATCAACTCGGGGGGGTCCAGCGGCACCGACGACTTCGCCCAAGCGGCGCGCACCGCCGTCGTCAACAAGCGAGGCGGAGGAATGGGACTGATCTCGGGCCGGAAGGCGTTCCAGCGGCCCATGGCGGAAGGCGTCAAGCTGCTCAACCTGATCCAGGACGTGTTTCTGGACGAATCGATCGACGTGGCGTAAGGCGCGTCCGACCGGTCCCCTCCGCCTAGGGGGAGCGTCCTCCCGTCGGCTTCACCACTTGGCCGGGGGCTTCTCCGGTCATCGCGCCGTCCCTCAGCACTGAAACGCCGTTCACCACCAGGTGGACCACGCCTTCGGCAAAGCGCTGGGGGTGGTCCCAGTCGGAACGGTCGATGATCGTCGCCGGATCGAAGACGACGACGTCGGCTCGGGCGCCCGGCGTCAAGCGGCCTCGGTCCGTCAGCCCGTGGAACTCCGCCGGCAGCGACGTGATCTTCCGCACCGCTTCTTCCAGCGAGAGGACCCCTTCGTCCCGCACGTAGTGGCCCAGCAGGCGGGGGAAGGTGCCTGCGCTCCGAGGATGTCCCGAGGGCGAATCGGAGCCGTCTGCGAAAGCGCCGTCGCTGGCGATCATGTTCCACGGCTGGACCATGAGCCGGCGCACATCGTGCTCTTTGATGGCGCCCAGCGTCAGGTTCACGGGGTGGGCCGCGCCGACGATCATGTCGGCCACCGCGTCGAAGCCGCCGACGCCCCGCCGCTCGGCGATCTCGGAGAGGTATGCGCCCATCAGCTCCGGGTAGTCCCGCGAGCTGGTGATCCTCATGCTGGTGTACCCCGTCGCCTTCAGCCACGCGAACCCGCCGTCCACGCCGTTCTCGCTGGCCACCCGCAGCTGCTCGCGCTTGGCCGGGTCCCCGAGGGCCGCCTTCAGCTGGGCGATCCCTTCGTCGGTTCGGCCTTCCCGCCCCATCGCCCGGAAGGCGTCCAGCCCGTCCACGCCCGGCGGCGCCACCACGATCCCTGCCAGGCTGGCGGTGGCCGCGCCGTCGTAGGGGTACTGGTCCGAGACGATCGGCACGCCCCGCTCCCGGGCCTCCTCCACCAAGGCGACGATCTCCGCGATCGCGCCCTCGTTGTGGAGCCCCACCGCCTTCAGGTGCCCGATCTTCCCCGGCAACCCAGCCAGCTCGGCGACCTCCACCACTTCCCGGTCCGACCCCACGAAGTCGTGGACCGGGTTGCGCACATGGGAGTCGTAGATGCCGCCGTAATCCGCCGCCACCTGCGCCAGGGCGACCACTTCCGCCGTCTCCGAGAACATCCCGGGCTCGTACATCAGCCCCGTGGAGAAGCCGAGGGCGCCGATCTCCATGCCCTCCCGCACCAGGGCCCGCATCCGATCCAGCTCCTCGACCGTGGGAGCGCGCCGCTGGTCGTCGCCCATCACCTCCCGACGGATCCCGTTGTGGCCCACGTAGAACGCCACGTTGGTGCCGGTACCGTGGCTGGCGTACGCCTCCGACAGCTGCTCGATCACCGACGGCGCGAAGCCCCCGTCGGGTCCGCCGATCACCGTGGCAACGCCTTGGCGGACGACGCCTTCGTTCAGACGGTTGGCCGGCATCGCCAGGAAGGGGGGCGTGTGACTGTGGACGTCGATGAAGCCGGGGGCGACGACCAAGCCTGTCGCATCCAGCGTGTCGCGCCCCTCCGCAGCGGCGTCGCCGACCGAGACGATCTCGGCGCCCGTGATCGCGACCGTCCCAGGCGTCGGCGGCCCGCCCAAGCCGTCCACGACGACGCCCCCGGCCACGACCAAGTCAGCGACTGGGGGCGCGCCTGGGAAGCAGGCGGCTGCGAGGAGCAGCAGAAGCCCGGCGCCCGCGGCCGCCCGGGTGTTGTCCGAACGCGCGCCGACGCCGGCTTCCGTCACTTCGAGTCGTCCGGGCAGTCGTCCTCCTGCTCTTCGGCGCAAGTCACGGCGTGGACGGCGAAGTAGGCGCCCTGCGGGTCCTGACAGCTGGCGATGAAGTCGCCCCCCGGGACCTCCATCGGTCCGTGGAGGACCTTGCCCCCCAGCTCCTTCACCGTCTCGACGGCGACGTTCACGTCGGGCACGCGGACGTACATGAGCCAAGCGACGACGGGCATCTCGGGCGGCTTGTTGAAGATGCCGCCCAGGGGGTGGGCGCCCCGTCCGAACATCTGGTAGATGCCCGCCTCGCCCATGTCCATGCGGCTGGACTCCTGCCAGCCGAAGACCTCGGCGTAGAACGGCATCGCCGCCTCCCAGTCGGTGGTGGCCAGCTCGTGCCACGAGAACTCGCCGACCCCGGGCGGCCCGTCGTGGCCCGGGGTGTCGCTCTCGGGTTCGAGCACGGCGAACACGCCGCCCTGCGGGTCCGACACCACCGCGAACCGACCCACCTCGGGCACGGCCATCTCGTGGATCACGCCGCCGCCCAGCTCCTTGATCTTGGCCACGGTGCCGTTCGCGTCCGGCGTGGAGACGTAGGCGAGCCAGCAGGGGGGCGTGCCGTGCTTCTGCTGCTCTTCGGTCAGGGTCATCATGCCGCCGACCGGCGTCTCGCCGTTCATCCACATCGTGTAGGGACCGGCGGCCCCTTCCCACACGGTGGTCGTCCATCCGGCAACGCGGCCGTAGAACTCCTTCGCCGCGTCCATGTTCGGGACCATCAGTTCGTGCCAGCACAAGCGGCCGTTGGGCGTGTCCGCCATTCGTCGGTTCTCCTTATGGGTTGTCGTTGCAGGGGAGTCCGCTAGAAGTCGTTGCAGCTCGGCAAGATAACGCAGATGCCGGCTGGCCGGCGTCGCTGGCAACTACGCCCACCGCACCCACACCGCCGGGGGCGCCCGTAACTCGTGGCCTTCTGGCATCACTCCTGTCGAGGCAGGCTGACGAGCAGGCCCCGCGCCGCGGTCCCTAGGTTCGTCCTGCCTCGGTTGTAGTTGCGAAGGAGAACGACGGTCAGCCCCGTGGCCGGTTCGAAGAGCAGATGCGCCGTGTACCCGGCGACGGAACCGCCGTGACCCGCGTAGAGGCGGCCGTCCACGGAAGCCACCGAGAAGCCGAGCCCGTAGCCCGCGTCCGGGTCTTCGGGGGTCTGGACCGAGAGGACCTCGCTTCGCATCGCGTCGCCCAGCAGGTCCGCGCCGCCGCGTTCCATGACTCCTGCGGCGAAAGCCGCCAAGTCGTGCACCGTGGAGTAGACGCCGCCGTTCGGCACCTTGTAGCCCCGTCCCGCATGTTCCCGGGCAGGTCCTGCCGCGTCCACTCGGCCGTCGCCGCCGTTGGCGTACCCCGTGGCAAGCCGGGGCTGGAGACGGCCGTCCACGACGAAGGTGCTGCTGCCCATGCCCAAGGGGCGGAAGATCCGCTCCTCGACCTGATCCATGAACGGCTCGCCGGCGGCTCGCTCCAGCGCCAGTCCCAGGATTCCGAAGCCGATGTTGGAGTACGAGTACTCGGCGCCCGGCGAGGCTTGGTAGCCGGTCGTAGGGATCGACGCCAGGATGCGGGCCTTCCACAGGCCGATCGGTCCCGCCGCCGCGCCGGCCAGCATCGGCTCGCGAACGAAGCCGGCGGTGTGGCTCGCCACCTGTCGCAACACCGGGGCGGCACCCGGGGGTCGGTGCCGGAGCCGTCGGATCTCGGGGACGAACTCCTGCAAGGGAGCGTCGAGCGACACGGTGCCGTCCCGAGCCAAGATCGCCATGAGCACCGCGGTGACGGACTTGGAGATCGAGCCGACCCGGTAGATCGTCTCGCGTCCGGCCAGCCGGCGATCCTCCCGGTCGGCCCAGCCGAACCCCGCGGACCACAGCAGCTCGCCGTCCCTGGCCAGGGCCGCGGTGACGCCTCCGACGGCGTCGTGCTCCACATCCGCTGCGAGCTCGGCGGCGAACTGGGCGACCAGCGGGCCCCAAGCGGCGGGGAGCTGGGACGACACGGGCTGGGCCGACAGCGGCGGGGACGCCAGGAACAGGGCGACCGCCAAGCCCAGAGCGGTCGCCGACCCCCAGACGCCCGCCGAGGCCGGTGCACTTCGTCCAGCGGCACGTCGCATCATCGGTTCCTCCCCTTGGCCCTTTCGGTTTTGGCTCCAACGTGCCATTGATAACAGGGCAAGGCAAACGAAGATGGAGCAACGCCTGTGCGACACCTGATCGCAGTCCGACACGCCAAATCCAGCTGGGACGACCACTCGTTGGCGGACCACGATCGGCCTCTGAACGCCCGTGGGCGGCGGGTGGCGCCGATCGTCGCGGCGACGTTGAGCGACGCCGGCCACGTGCCCGATCTGGCGTACTCCAGCACGTCGGCTCGGACTCGGGAGACGTGGAGCCTCATGGCGCCCGGCTTCGGCACCGGCCCGGAGGCGCGCTTCCATCCCGATCTCTACTTGGCGTCGCTCGAGACGATCTTGGAGGTCGTCGCTTCGGCGCCGCCGGAGGTGCAGACGCTGATGGTGCTGGGCCACAACCCGGGGATCTTCCAGCTGGCCTTGCACCTCTCCCGGCGCGCGGACGCGGAGGAGTTCCGTACGCTCCGGGTCGGCATGCCAACCGGCACGGCCGTGGTGGTCGCGTTGGACGGCAACGGCTGGCAGGACGTGGCGCAAGGAGGCGAAATGGTGATGCTGGTCCTGCCCCGGAGACTGGAGGACTCGTGATCCGCGACTCTCGCAACCCCGGCACCGACGACGGCAACCTCGCCAAGCCCGTCACGATCGAGGCGGTCTTCCGCGAAGGGGTCTACCCCTACGAACGCAAGCTGGGACGCAAGGCGTACGAAGCGGAGAAGGCGCGACTGCAGGTGGAGCTCCTCAAGGTCCAGCGCTGGGTCAGGCAGTCCGGCGTCAAGATCGTGGTGCTCTTCGAGGGCCGGGACGCCGCCGGCAAGGGAGGCACGATCAAGCGCTTCATGGAGCACATGAACCCTCGTAGCGCCCGGGTCGTCGCCTTGGACAAGCCCGGAGACGTGGAGCGCGGCCAGTGGTACTTCCAGCGCTACGTCAAGCATCTACCCACGGCCGGCGAGATCGTCCTCTTCGACCGTTCCTGGTACAACCGAGCGGGCGTGGAGCGGGTGATGGGGTTCTGCACCGGCCAGGAGTACTTGGAGTTCCTGCGTCAGTGCCCCGAACTGGAACGGATGCTGGTCAACAGCGGAATCCGCCTCTTCAAGTACTGGTTCTCGGTGTCGCAGGACGAGCAGGCGCTCCGCTTCGAGAGCCGAGAGACCAGCCCGCTGAAGCAGTGGAAGATATCCCCCGTCGACATCGCGTCGCTGGACAAGTGGTCCGAATACACCGAGGCCAAGAAGGCGATGTTCTTCTACACCGACACCGCCGACGCGCCCTGGACCGTCATCAAGTCCGACGACAAGAAGCGGGCTAGGCTGGCGTGCATGCAGCACTTCCTGTCCGCACTGCCCTACCCCGACAAGGAAGCGTCCGTCGTGACGGGGCCGGACCCGTTGATCGCCGGCTCCGCCGCCCGGGTTGTGGGCCGCAATGATCCGATGAGCTGAAGTCGCGCACGAGCTGCCGCAGCTCGCGTGGAACGTTGCCCGTCAGGTTGTGCGCGTCTGCTATATTAGATGCTCGGTGAGGTTCATCTCTTTCTTGCGAGGAAGGTTGTGGACAACTCGTTAGCGGATGACGCCAAGCGGTTAGCGGTTGACGCCAAGCGGATCCTGCTCCGCTACGGAGCGCCGATCGTCGCCCTGGACACCGTGGAGGAGAAAGATAGAATCGCTCTGGCCCGCGACATTTCCAAGACGCCGTTGCCCGAACGGGAGGCCCGTCTCCGACAGCTCCTGGAGGACGGGGGGCATCTCCGGTCGGAGAAAGAGGAGGAGGCCGAGGACGACGAGGCGACGGGGCCCCTCCAGTCCGAGAAGAAGAACGAGGACGAGGACGACGACGAGTAGGCGCGGGCGGGGCCACTGCGCACGAGCCCCTCTAACGCGCTTCTCGGTACAGAGAGACGGCTTCGAGTCTATTGAGGGCGGCGGCGACCTCTTGCAACCGAGGCATCGCAAGGTCTCCCGCGCGTCGCGGATCCAGAACGTCCAAGCCCCTCTCGGCTATTGACGTCCCAAGCGCCTTCAACACGTCCTCGACGGTCCGGTCCTTCCCCATGAACCGGCGGGCGTGGGCGACGGCGAGAGCAACCGCGCGGGCCTGGGCCTCGGACACGATCTGGGACACGCCGGCGAGGTTGATCCGCTGCTCGCCGAAGTCCACCACTTGGCGGTCGCGCGCTCTGATGCTCTGCTGCCGCCGGCCACGCTGGGAGCGCACCGAGTCCGGGTTCGGGCAACGGTTGCGGGCGGGCCAGCGGACGGCGCCCCCGCAGCTTCGGCGGCCAGTGGGGAAGGCGGCGGCCACCTCCCTGGCGCGGGCAGTCAGGTCCAGCGGCCGGTAGCGGATCATGCCGATCACGTGGTCGGCCACGTCCAGGTAGTCGCCGGAGCCGCCCACCACCAGGAGCACGCTGGCGCCGGCATCCTCGTAGAGGCTCCGCACGCGGTCGATGAAGGGAGTGATCGGCTCGTCTTCGGCCCGGACCAGCGCCTGCATCCGACGGTCCCGGATCATGAAGTTGCTGGCCGCCGTGTCTTCGTCCACAAGAAGGAAGCGGGACCCCGCCTCCAGCGCCTCGATCACCGCAGCGGCTTGGCTGGTGGAGCCGGAGGCGTTCAGGGTGGAGAAGCTCGTCGTGTCCTGGCCGCCGGGGAGCGCGCCGATGAACGGCGAGATGTCCACGCCCGCCACGGGGCGCCCGTCCTCGGCCTGCACCTTCATGGCGGCAGGGTCCGTGACCACCAGCTCCCGCCCGTCGCCGGGGCGATGGTTGTAGACGCCCCGGGCCACCGCGTCCAGCACCGTGGACTTGCCGTGGTAGCCGCCGCCGACCAGCAACGTCACCCCCCGTGGGACGCCCATCCCCGGCACGGGCGATCCGTTTGGCCGCTCCAGCACGACCCGGAACGTCGGCGGCGACATGAAGAGAACGGTCTGCTCCCGGGCGAGGGGGCGGTCGTCGGTGCCGCTGCGCCGGGGAAGGAGCGAGCCGTCGGCCAGAAAGGCGACCAAGCCCCGCTCCGGCAGCTGGTCCCGGAGGGCGTCGGCGTCTTCGCTGGCTTCGGCGTGGCGGGCGACGTCGAGCGGGTCGTGGGCCGCGAAGCGCAGGGTCGCGTCCACCAGGGTCGGCAGGGCGTCGCCCAGCAGCTGGTCCGCGGCCCGGCCCAGGACCCGTCGTCCTGCCGCGGGCAGTCCCACCGTGAACCGGGCCTCCAGCGACCCGTCCTGCCTCACGTGGACGGCGGTGTTGGGGAGCACGACCTGCCCCGGGTCCGTCATGGCGATCTCACCGCGGCGTCCGTGCCCTCGGGCGCGACGGGCCGCGGCTGCAAAACGTCGCGCCAGAAAGCACGACACTCCCGTCCTCCGGGAAGCCGTCGCGATCGCGCTTGGCGGGAAGCCCGCCTGCTCCGGCGACAGCCTCGCCGCCATCCGGCTTGCCGGGGCGAAGGGGTCGCGTTGAACGTGGCGAACGTCCAATATGAATCCGGGTAGAATCCAGCTCCCCATCAGCTCTCGGTACGCGGCGTAGCCTCGTCCGTCGATCCGGCGCAGCCGCCGCCTCAACTCCTCCACGCTCCCTTGGCCCTTGTCGCACATGTCAACCAAGATACCGACCGCTCCGCGCAAGATCGCGACCGCTTTGCTCGCCTGGGCGTCGGTGGCCGCCTGCTCCGGGAGCGACCCAGCCGTCGTCTTGCCCCAACCCGTCCAGTGCGGCGACTTGGACCCGGCGTTCCTCGCCGACGGAGGCGTGGGGCGCGACGGCATCCCGGCGCTCGTGAACCCGCAGTTCGTGGAAGCCACCGTGTCGGAGGAGACGTCCTACATGACGGATGGCTCGCGCGTGATCGGGGTCGAGGTCGGGGGCCATTGGATGGCGGTTCCGCACAACATCATGTACCGCCACGAGATCGTGAACCTGAACACGGAGTCCGAGCGGATCGCCGTCACCTACTGTCCCCTGACCGGGTCGGCGCTGGCGTTCGACCGGGCGTCCGCCGGGGGGGCCGAGTTCGGCGTCTCGGGCTTGCTCTATCAAGCCAACCTGATCATGTACGACAGGACGGGAGACGACTCTCTCTGGCCGCAGATGGCAGGCGTCGCCGGGTGCGGTCCGCGGCAAGGCCAGCCGCTGACCCGTCTTCCGGTGGTCGAAACCACATGGGGCGGATGGCGGACGCTCTTCCCCGTGTCCAATGTCATCGGCGTCGATCTGGTGGATGTCGCCAGATACGCTCGCAACCCCTACGGCGCCGCCTACGAGGCTCCCGGCAACGGCGACTACCTGGGCTTCCCGATCCCCCGAAGCGACAATCGGCGCCTGCCCAAGGAACGAGTCCTGGGCCTCCCCGCCCGCGACGGCGATCCCCCGCTGGCGTTTCCCTTCCACGCCATGGACGCTCGGGGCCGCGCCTGGGTCGCCGATTTCGAGTACGGAGGCGAGCCGGCGACCGTGCTCTGGGACCGGGGACGGTTCGCGGCGACCGCGGTTCGGCCGGTGGCGGACGGGCGACCTCTAACGCTTCGGACCGAGAATGGCCGGATCGTGGACGCCGAAACCGGCTCGGTGTGGAACGTGGCCGGCGAGGCGGAGTCGGGACCTCTGGACGGAGAGCGGATGGAGCTGATCTCGGAGGCGTACGTGGCGTTCTGGCTGGCGTGGGCCGCGTTCCATCCGGAGACCGAGCTGTTCGTCCAGTAGTGCGGACGCGGCGGCCTCGGGGTCCGTCTCCTTATCGGGCGGTGGCGGTCCCCACAGCTCTGGTCGCCTGGGCTGTCGGCGGCGGGATCGTCGGGACGCCCACGCGCCTGGAGGCCCAGTGGGTGGAGGCGCCGGGGGCCGGCTGGTCCGCCTTGGCGGTATACCGTCAGGACACCCGCGAGCGCTACGGCTCCGACGGGGAGGTGCGGGAGTTCTTCGCCGAAGGCCGGGCAGTCACCACGTCGTCGTTCCTGACCGTGGCTCTTGGGCTGGTTCCGGGCGTGGACGGCTGGAGCCAGTTCTCGTTCCACCGCCTCCGCTACGACGATCTGCTGGAAAACCGCACCTCGACCGGCTTCGGCGACATGCGGTTCTGGTTGCGGGCAGCGCCTTTGCAGTGGCTTGGGATCGAGCTGCCCGTCGCGGTTCGGGCCGGAGTCAAGGTGCCCGCCGGCGAGTTCGACGTGAACACGGACGTCGTTCCCCTGGGCGACGGTCAGCGGGACTGGGAAGTCATGGCCGAGGCGGGGCACTCCTTCTGGCCCCGCTCCCTCTACCTCTCCGGGTGGGCGGGGTA
This sequence comes from Longimicrobiales bacterium, assembly GCA_958296005.1. Taxonomy (GTDB): domain Bacteria; phylum Gemmatimonadota; class Gemmatimonadetes; order Longimicrobiales; family Gaopeijiaceae; genus CATQHQ01. The sequence continues at coordinate 627,725 of CATQHQ010000001.1, read as the reverse complement.
CCGTTGGCGGGAGGAAAACCCGGAGTCGCAGAAGGACTTCGGGAACGAGTTCTTCTACTTCCTTCAGGTCGGCGGCCGGGTCGGTCCCGTGGGATGGAAGGCGGCGTTGGACGGCTGGAACGGTGCATCCGGCACCACGGAGGGGATCGCCGTCCCCAGCTTTCAGCGGGACCTGGTCCAGATCCAGTCGTCGTTGGGGCTCGACGTGGGTCCCGGTCAGCTCGAGCTCGGGGCCAGGTTCGCCTTGGGCGGCAGAAACCTCCCTGCCGGACCCGCCCTGATGGTTCAGTACTTTGCTAGGTGGGGGGAGCCGTAGCCCGGCGCGACGCGGCACGCCAAATTCGGGCGGTCGCCCCCGAGACGCACTCGCACTAGGAGAGTTCCGCCAAAATGCCTTTTCGCCTTCGTCTTCGCCGACAGCGCATCCACCGCCTCTTGCCGGGCCTGCTTCTGGCCGGCGCCGCGTTCTCCTGCACGCCCCAGGCGGACTCCTTGCCGGAGAGGCCTCCGCCCCCCAAGGTCGCCGGCTCGCTCGACGGCGTGGTGGTCGCCGCCCAGCCCCTCGCCGCCCAGGCCGGCGCCAGGATCCTGGAGGAGGGTGGGAACGCGGCCGACGCGGCGGTGGCTGCCGCGTTCGTCGTGTCGGTGGTGGAGCCGTCGATGAACAGCATCGGAGGGCGCACGCAGATCCTGATCCGACGGCCCGACGGCGCTTTCGTGGGGATCGACGCCACCACGCAGGCGCCGTCCACCTACGACCCGGACACCGCCGTCCAGGCCGGCTACGGATACCCCACCGTGGGCGTCCCCGGCTCGGTGGCGGGGCTGGCTCGGTTGCTGGAGGAGCACGGGACGATGTCGCTGGAGCAGGTCATGGCGCGGGCGATCGCCTTGGCCGAAGGCGGCTTTCGGATCCTGCCCGGCGAGGCCGCTCGCCACGCCCTCGGGGCCGGGCAGCTGGCCGAGTTCGCGGGCTCCAGCTCCCACTTCCTGGTGGACGGCGAGCCCCGGGCGGCGGGCGACCTCTTCGTCCAGGTCGACTTGGCCAGGACGCTGCGCGCGATCGCCGAAGGAGGCACGGACGCCTTCTACCGAGGGGCGATCGCCGAGCGGATCGTGGCCGACATGGAGGCCAACGGCGGGGCCGTCACTCGAGAGTCGCTGGCCGAGTACCGCGCCGAGGACGCCCGGATCGTGCGTGGCAGCTACCGAGGCTACGACCTGGTGGGCACCCACGTCCCGGCGGCGGGGGCCGTCTCGATCGGGATCCTCCACGTGCTCGAGAACTTCGACATGTCGGCGCTCGACCCCGACGAATGGGCGGCGCTGGTGGGCACGGCAGTGGCGGAGGTGTTCGCTCGGAGGGAGGGGCTTGGGGGACCCGAAGGCGAGCCGACGACCAGCAAGGCGTGGGCGGCGGAGGTGGCCGCGCAGATCGAGTTGCCCGGGGTCGAGCTGCAGCGGGCGGCGGCCTTGGGATCCGCCGCGGAGCCCGCTCGGTTCGTTGCCGGACGGGTCGGCGTGGCCGCGGGTGCAGCCCCACGGGATCACGACTGGGACGGCAGCACCTGGGAGCCGGCCAGCTCCCACACCACCCACCTCTCCGCCGCCGACGGCCAGGGCATGTACGTCGCCCTCACCCAGACGATCGGTCCCAATCTGGGCTCGAAGGTGGTGACGCCGGGGCTTGGCTTCCTCTACGCCGCGACCCTCGGCGGGTACTTGGGCCACATGGCGCCCGGCGAGCGGGCCCGCTCCAACATCTCGCCGCTGATCGTCGCCCGCGACGGCGAGCCCGTTCTGGTGCTGGGCGCGGCGGGCGGCGCCAGGATCGTCTCGGCGGTGGTGCAGGCGGTGCTGCGGGTCGTGGACCAGGGGATGAGCCTGCCCGACGCGCTGGCGGCCGCTCGAGTGCACCCCATCGACGGTGGGGTCGCGATGGAGACTTCGCCGGGGATCGGCTGGACGCCGGAAACCGTCGCCGAAGTGGAGTCGTTCGGGCTGGAGGTCCAAACCGTGGAGCGCGAAGGCGCCTTTGGGCGCATCCACGGCATCTGGATCGATCCCGCCAACGGGTTGAAGGTGGGCGCTGCGGACCCGGACTGGGAGGGCGCGGCCAGGATACCAGGCAAGCAGCTGGACGTATCGCCGGACAGCTTGCTGGAGGAAGGGAGATGACGTTTCGTCCCCAACGGCCGCGCGGCTCGACCGGGCTGGCGATCTTGGTTCTCGCCGCCGCCTGCACCGACGGCTCTGCATACGACGTCGTGCTCCGCGGCGGCCAGGTCGTCGACGGAACCGGCGCCCCCGCCCGCCAAGCCGACGTGGCGATCCGCGACGGCCGAATCGCCGCGGTGGGCGACCTGTCGGGTGCAGTCGCCGAGCAGAACCTGGACGCGACGGGCCTCTACGTCGCCCCCGGCTTCATCGACTCCCACTCCCACGCCGGACCCGGCTTGGCCACCGAAGCCCTCAGCCACGGCGAACCCCTCCTGGCCCAGGGAATCACCACGGTCCTGATCAACCCGGACGGCGGCGGCGCCGTGGACTTGGCAGAGCAGCGGCTGGAGCTGGAGGCCCACGGACTGGGCGTCAACGCGGCCCAGCTGACCGCCCACGGCAGCGTCCGGCGGCAGGTGCTCGGCATGGACGACCGCGCTCCCTCCGCCGCCGAGCTGGACGAGATGAGGCGCTTGGTTCGCGAGGGGATGGAGGCTGGCGCCTGGGGCATGTCGTCCGGGACCTTCTACGCGCCCGGGGCCTACTCCGAGAACGCGGAGCTGGTGGAGCTGGCGCGGGTTGCGGCGGAGTACGGCGGCATCTACACCAGCCACATCCGCGACGAGTCCAACTACACGATCGGCCTCGACGCCGCCGTGGAGGAGGTGATCGAGGTGGGACGAGACGCCGGGTTGACCGCCGTCGTGACCCACGTCAAGGCGCTGGGTCCGCCGGTCTGGGGCGCGTCGGCCGGGGTGGTGGAGCGGATCGAAGCCGCTCGAGCGCAGGGCGTGTCGATCTACGCGGACCAGTACCCCTACTTGGCGTCGGCCACGGGGCTCTCCGCGGCGCTGCTCCCGCGCTGGTCCCAGGCCGGCGGCGGGGAGGCCTTCGAGGAGCGTCTCGCCGATCCCGCCACCCGGAGTCGCATCCGCGACGCCATGGTGGAGAACTTGGCGCGGCGCGGGGGCGCGGATCGCATCCAGTTCAGGCGCTTTCGCGAGGACCCGTCGATCGAGGGGCGGCTACTCTCGGAGGTGGCAGCGGAGCGGGGCGCCGACCCCGTGGACACGGCGCTGGAGCTGATCCGCCAGGGTGGGCCGTCGATCGTCTCCTTCAACATGAGCGAGGACGACCTGCTGCGCTTCATGACCCAGGAGTGGACGATGACGTCTTCCGACGGCGGCCTCCCGTCGTTCGGCGTCGGCGTGCCGCACCCCCGTTCCTACGGCGCCTTCGCCCGCAAGATCGGCAAGTACGTCTTCGCGGACCGAGTGTTGTCCCTGGAGGCGGCCGTGCGGAGCATGACCGGACTGCCCGCCGAAGTTCTGGGGATGGCGGATCGGGGTCGGATCGAGGAGGGCATGGTCGCCGACTTGGTCGTGTTCTCCGACTACTTCCGCGACACCGCCACCTTCACCGAACCTCACCAACTCGCTGCGGGAGTCGTGCACCTCTTCGTGAACGGCCAAGCCGCGATCCTCAACTCGGGGTTCACGGGGACGCGGGCCGGAGAGGTGTTGGCGAAGGGCGGGTAAGCGGAGCCCCTCACTCCCTCGGAACCACGCCGTAGCGCTTGAGCACCTCCAGCGTCTCGGCCAAGGGGAGCGCTTGGCGTTCGCCCCAGCGGCTCGTCACCGTGACGGCCTTGAAGAGCGAGTTGTAGATCGCTTCCTCAGTGGCTTCGACAGTGGCCTGGAAGAGGGCCGACACCCGGTCGTTGGCCAAGTCCTCGACGTTGCGGACCGGAGCGCCGCCGGGTCGCCTGCGGACGCTTTCCGCCGTCGAGAAGCTGATGACGTAGTCGCCGGAGCCGTTGCTGGCGTACGAGCCCGTGCGGGACAGCCCCATGATCGCCCGCCGTCCCAAGCGCGCCAAGTTCCGCTCCGAGAGTGGGGCGTCGGTGGCGACCACGATCATGATCGACCCTTGGGACTCCCCGTCGCGCTCCTCCTGGACGCTTGAGCCGCCCTCCGTCCCACCCTCCACCTGAGACCGGAAGGCGTAGCGGCCCAGCGTCTCGCCCACCGGCGCACCGGCGATCCGGAGGATGCCTCCGAAGTTGGACTGGACGAGCACGCCGACCGTCCGGCCGCCCAGCGACTCGGGCAGCACCCGCGAACTGGTCCCGATCCCTCCCTTCCAGCCGAACGCCGACGTCCCCGTGCCTGCCCCGACGGCGCCTTCGTCGACCAGCCCGGACGCGGCCTCGTCCAGAGCGGTCCGAACGTGGGCGGCGGTGACGGGACGGCTTCGGATGTCGTTCAGCCCGCCGTCGTTGGTCTCGCCCACCACCGGGTTGATCGATCGGACGTTCTCCATCCCGTCCTGCTCCAACGCCCACTCGACCATTGCGTCGGCCGCCTTCCACACGCACAGGGTGCAGGTCAGCAGCACCGGGGTCTCCAGCTCCCCGAGCTCGGTCACCTGGGTGACGCCCAGCAGCTTGCCGAAGCCGTTGCCCACGTGCACCGCCGCCGGCACCCGGTCGAAGTAGAGGTTGCCGCCGTGGGGACGGATCGCCGTCACGCCGGTGCGCACCCGGTCGCCCTCGACGACCGTCGCGTGGCCCACCAGGACCCCGGTCACGTCGGTGATGGCGTTGAAGGCGCCGGGCTGGAAGATCCCGGGCTCGATCCCCAGATCCCGGGCCCGGGGCCGCTGGTCCTCGCCGCCCGTCGGGCTCTGCGCGGTGGCCGCCGAGGCGCCCAGCGCCTGTGCGGCGGCAAGGGCGAGCCCCGCCGCGACCGCTCGATGCCTCGCCATCAGACGCTCCTTCATGAGACGCTCCTTCGTGGTGTGCGACGGCTCGGTCAGATCGCGCCGACGACCATCGACGTCATCAGTGCCGGGTGGTACAAGATCGACCCGAGGAAGACCCGGTGGCACCGGCGTCTGGTCGGCCGGAGCAGGAACGCCGTCGTGGCCCCCGCCATCGCCGTTCCCAGAACCGCGGCCGCCACCAGGTAGACAGTCCCCGTCATGCCGAAGAACGCCGGCAGGAGGCTGACCGGCAACAGCGCAACCGAGTACCCGACCATCAGCCCCGCGACAAGGCGCGAGGGGCCGGGGGGGATGAGCTGAAAGCCGGCGCGCACGTAGTCCTCCCGGAGGTTCCAGCCCAACGCGAGGACGTGGACGAGCTGCCAAAGAAAGAGTATGCCGAAGAGCAGCAGCCCACGGGGGTCGCCGGCGGTGTGGGCCGTCCAGCCGATGAGGGCCGGGAGGGCGCCCGGAACCGCGCCTACGGGGGTCGCCAGGGGAGACCGAGATTTGAGGGGCGTGTAGGCGCCGTTGTAGAGCAACGCGGTGACCGCGGCCACCAGGGCCGGCAGCAATCCGGTCCAGAACCAGAGGTGGCCGATCCCGGCGAGCAGCAGCGCCCAGCCGAACCAGCGCGCGCGCTCCGGGCGAAGCCGTCCGGAAGGAACCGGTCGCTGGCGGGTCCTGACCATGAGCGCATCGGGCCGCCGCTCCAGGTACTGGTTCAGGGCGAGTGCCCCGGCGGTGGTCAGCGTCGTGCCCAGCACCACGTGGAAGAGCCGGGTCGCCGAGACGCCGGTGGGCAGGGCGGCGATCACGTAGCCGACGGCGGCGGTGACCGCCACGAAGATCGTGATTCCGGGCTTGGTGAGCTCCAGGTAGGCCGAGAGTCCGCGAATCCGCAGTCGCTCCTCCAGGCTCACAGCAGTCCTTGCACCAATCCGCCGTCGATCTGGAGAGTGTGGCCGGTCACGTAGGACGCGGCTTCGGACGCCAGGAAGGCGACCCCCTTCGCAAACTCGTCGGGCCGGCCGATGCGTAGCATGGGGACCTCCGCGGCCGTGGCGTCTCGGGCGGCCTCCAGGGTCGTGCCCTGTGCCTTGCTCCGGACCTCGAAGAGCGACTTCAGCCGCTCGGTGAGGATGAAGCCCGGCGCCGCCACGTTGCAGAGGATGCCTTCCGGGGCAAGCTCTTGGGAGATCGTCTTGATGAAGCCGACGACGCCGGGCCGGGCCGTGTTGGAGAGGAGCAGGCCCTTGATCGGCTGCTTCACCGAGACCGAAGTGATCGCCACGATCCGTCCCCAGCGGTTCCTCCGCATGTGGGGCAAAGCCGCCAGCACGAGCTGCACGGTGGAGATCAGGTTCAGCTCCAGCGCCTGCCGGTAGGCCGCCGGCTTGAACGCGTCGACGCCTCCCGGGGGCGGTCCCCCGGCGTTGGCGACGAGCACGTCCAAGCGACCAAGGTCGGCGACCGTCCGCTCGACCAACTCGGCGCAACAACGTTCGTCGGACACGTCTCCGGCCAGAGGAAGCACGTTTCGGCCCGTGTCCCTCGCGATCTCCGCCGCCGTCTCCGCGAGAGGCCCAGCCGAGCGGGAGTTGATCGCCACGTCGGCCCCCTCGATCGCGAGCCGCTCCGCCACGGCGCGCCCCAGTCCCTTCGATGCGCCGGTGACGAGCGCCACCCTACCGTTCAGTCCAAGGTCCATCTTGGGATTCTCCCTGTCGGCAGCCGGTCCCCGTCGCTACTATTGGCGAGCCGGCGCCGCGGTTGCATTGCAGGAGACGGGCGAAACTTGCCTCGCCTCGCCGGGGTAAGACTTGGAACGAGCACTGGACCTCCAGCGGCCCAATATACCGGACAGGACGCGATACCGGACAGGACGCGGGATGAACGAACTGGCCGTCGCAGCCCGGAGACGGAAGGACCGGAAGCTGTGGAGAACCGCCATGGCGGCGTCCCTCCTCGTGCACCTTCTGGCTCTGCTTCTAGGCGGCTCCCCACCGATTCCACCGTCGCCGTTCGCCGCAGCCGGCCCCAAGGCGGGGGACGACCGGCCTGCCGCCGGCGGGATGCAGGCGTTGAACGTCCTGGTGCCACCCAGCGTGCCGCTCGTTCCGCCCCCGATCCCCCTGCCCGTCGAGATCGAGATCGCTCCGGTGGAGTTGGCGCCGGAACCCGTCTTGGAGGTGGCCGCCGTCATGGGAGAGCAGCCGGGACTTCCCGGCCCGCCGGGGCTCTCCGACGGCGACGGCGAGGGAGACGGCGGAACGGCCGCCGAAGGGTTGCGTCGGGTGCTGCCGCCCACTCCTCGGGGGATGATCATTCCACCTGCCAACAAGGGGCTGCGGGGCGTCGAAGTGCAGGTGTGGGTCTTCGTGAACGAGCGCGGCCGGGTCGTGGCCGACTCGACGCGGCTGGACCCGCCGACGCGGGACCGGAGCTTCAACCGCCAGCTCGCGCGGGAGGCCGCCCAGTGGGTCTTCCGTCCCGGCACCCTCGACGGAAAGCCCGTCGCGGCTTGGTTCCCCTACGTCATCAGCATGTGACCGAGGCGCTGCGCCGCGGGATCATCCTCCCGACCAAGGAGGCGTCACGTCGTTGGATCGGGCGTAGGCGATCGACTGGCCCAGGTGCTCGTGGCAGTGGGTCAGCACCAGCAGGAGCGCCGCCCGGACGGTCGTTTCCTGGCCGAAGAGGTTGACCGGCTCCTCTAGGCGAGCACCGGACGAGCCCTCGATCACTTCCGCCACGTAATCGAACGACGCCGCCAGGGCGTTGCCGATCGTCTCCTTGTCGGTGATCGACTCGGCGTTTGCGAAGTCGTACCACATCGGATCCGCGTCTTCCGGGGGCGCCTCGCCGAGGGTGCTCGCGACGATCCCGATGTTGGCCGCGACGATGTGCATGTAGACCTCGGACACCGAGCGCACGCCTTCCGCCGGCCGCCAGCCGTAGCTGGATTCGGGGATCGCCTCGGCTAGGCCCACGTACTTGTCCCGCACCTGCGCCAAGTCCATGAGCATCTCGGACTGGAGGGTGGAGGTGCCCGCGTCCTGAGCCGTCGCCTCGCCGCGCCACAGGGTCGGGGCCGCGAGGAACGCCAGCGCCGCAGTGGCCGCCAGGACGATCCGCTGCGCAAGGATCGCGTTGGGCTTCCCGTTCTTCTTCATTTCCGTCACCGCACTCTCCCTAGGAAGGGGAACCAAGGTCGGCGAACCCCAGCGTCCGCTGCGACCGCCGGACGTTAGCGCGAGGGGCCCGGACCGTCCAGCGGCTGCGTCGCCGCTCGTTGCCGCTTCTGCGCCTCGACGAAGCGGGCCACATCCTCCAGCAGCTGTCGCGCGTCGTACACGATCCCGTCCTTGATCGTGTACCGGATGCCGCCGATGCGCTCCTTGACCCCCGTCTCCGGGTTGAGCCGCTCGTGGCCGGTGCCGTACAGGACCTTGAGGTTGTCGATCGGGTTCTCGGGCGAGACGACCAAGTCCGCCAGCATCCCTTCGCGCACGATGCCGAACTCGGGCGCTTGGCCCTTCGGCTCGAACAGCGCCTGAGCACCGTGCATCGTCGCACCCCGAATCACCTCCAATGGATGGAAGCCGGCTTCCTGCAGGAGCTCCATTTCCTCAACCGTGGAGAAGCCGAAGAGGTTGTAGATGAAGCCGGCGTCGGAGCTGACCGTCACGCGCCCGCCCATGTCCTTGTAGTCGTCGAGAAGCGCCATCCACACATGGTAGAAGTTCTTCCACGCGATCTCGTCGTGGGTGGTCCAGTCGTAGTAGTACGACCCGTGGTTCTCGCGGCTCGGCTCGTAGAACTCCCAGAGGCTGGGCAGGGTGTAGCGCTCGTGCCACTCGGCGGTCCGGGCGCGCATGACGTCGCGGCTGGCCAGGTACGCGGTCATCGTCGGGTCCAGGATCACGTCGTGCTCCAGCAGCTCCTCGAGCATCGCCGTCCACTGCTCGCTGCCCTGGGGGTGGATCATCTCCCACTGGCGTGCGACTTCGCCGAAGCGGTGCTGCTCGTTGGCGTAGTTCATGTCGGCGGGCCAGGGCTGCACGTCGGCGTCGTCGTACAGCGCCTCGAAGAGCCCGTAGAAGTGGGTGACGGTTCCCAGCCCCAAGCGCGCTGCGTCCACCGCGTTCATCTGGGCGACTCCGAGCTGCGCCAAGTGCGCGACGCTGCCCATTCCCAGCTTGCCGGCTTCGTCGAGAAGCGCCGCCATGATCTCCGGCGGATAGGCCACCAGCTTGATGCCGTCGATTCCCTGCTGGGACGCCCAGCGGATCCACTCTCGGGCGGCCTCCGGCGTCCGCACCGGCCCTTGATCCCAGCCCTGCCCAGGCCGCTGGTACACGAACATGCGAGGCGCGGTGATCTCGTTCCGCGCGCTTCGCTCCCGCTCCGCCAGGGAGAACTCAACGGGGCCGTACTCGATGCCGCGCCCGGCGGTGATCCCGTGGGCCATCCAGAGCTTGTACACATACTCGGCCTCGGGCGTCTTCGGCACTCCGCCGGTGTGCAGGTGCAAGTCCACGAAGCCGGGCAGGACGTACATGCCGTGGGCGTCGATCTCGCGAGTTGCGCCAGCTGGCCGGCGGCTCTCGTCGATCGGCAGGCCCGGGTAGCCCACGCCGACGATCCGGGCGATCCTGTTGCCCTCCACCACGATGTCCACGGGGCCGCGGGGCGGCGCGCCGGTACCGTCAACGACGATCGCGCCTCGGATGATCAGCCGCTCGAACGGGCCTTCGCCCTCGGCGCGGGCGGGGGCGGGGGCGACGAACTCGGACTGGGGGTGGGCACCCGCGAGGGCTGGAGCTGGAGCGGACGCCGCCGCCAGGAGAACGAGGGCGGGGACGGAGCGAAGGAGCGTCGTGGTGGGAGTACGTCTGGTCACGGGGCGAGCCTCCGCTGCGAGTCGAGAAACCGGGCCGGGTCGGGTGCCGCGGCGTTGCCGCAGGCATCGCACGCCATAGTGGTCGAAGATCATCTCTCTGAACAGGGACGGGGCCTCATCTCCGGCCGGGCCGGCGGTCTGCCGCTGGGGTGTGGGGGTGGCGGATCCTTGCTTCCGCTGCCCGGGCGTGGGCCTCCAGTCCCTCCATGCGCGCCAGGGCGGCAGCGTCCCGGGCGGCCTCGTCCAGTTCGGGGCCGCTCGCCAGACGCAGCCAAGTGGGACGTCGCAGGAACGAGAAGACGGACAGTCCGCCGGCGAAGCGCGCCGTCCCGCCGGTGGGCAGCGTGTGGTTGGGGCCAATTCCGTGGTCGCCGAGCACTTCCGCCGCGTCCTCGCCGACGAAGACGGCGCCGTACGCGTCCAGCGATTCGGCCCACTGCTCCGCCCGCCGTCCGTGGATCTCCAGGTGTTCCGGGGCCAACTCCTGGCAGCACCGCAGCGCGTCCTCTTCGGAAGCGACGACGGCGAAGCCGTTCCGCAACGCGGTCGCGGCGGTCGCGGCGGTGGAGAGCGCCGGCAGCTGGCGCGCCAGCTCCTGATCAACGCGGGCAGCCAACGACTCCGATGTGGTGACCAGAACCGGGAGCGCGTCGTCGTCGTGCTCGGCTTGGGCCAGCAGGTCGGCGGCGATCAGGGCCGGGTCCCCGCCTTCGTCCGACAGCACGACCAGCTCCGACGGCCCCGCCAGCAAGTCGATCCCGACCACCCCCGACAGCAGCAGCTTGGCGGTGGTCACCCACTGGTTTCCGGGGCCGGCGACGACGTCGCAGCGGGGCGCCGGTGCGACTCCGTACGCCATGGCGGCCACCGCTTGGGCGCCGCCCACCGCCAACAGACCGTCCACCCCCGCCACCGCCGCCGCCGCCATCGTCTCCCGGGAGGGGTCCGGCGACGCCACCCAGACTTCGCCCACGCCTGCCGCGCGGGCCGTCACCGCCGTCATCAGGACCGAGGACGGAAGGGGGAAGCGTCCCCCTGGGGCATAGCAGCCCGCCACTCGCACGGGCACCAGCGCGTCGCCCGCCGATCCGCCCAGCACCTTCGCGCGAACGGGCGAAGCCGACGCCAACTGGGCCTGCGCGAACTCCTTGATCCGGCCCGCCGTCCGCTCCAGGACGAGGCGATCCGAGGCCGGCAGGGAGGAGAGCGCGACGGCCATCTCCTCTTGCGTTCGGAGCATTGGCGCGCCCGGAGGCAGGCGGTCCCAGCGCTGGGCGCACTCCCGCAGCGCCGCGCTGCCGCCGTCCCGGACCTTGGCGACGATCTTCGCGACCCGGGGGAGGAGGGCCTCCGGCACCGCCGGCGTGCGGGCGCGTGGGGCGTCGGTCGCCGCGACCCTCCTCAGGAACGGTCGCGCCGGCCCTCCGGGAGAGACGCTCACCGGAACTCCTTGGCCGCGCCCTTGGGAGCGGACACCTTCCTTCGGCTGATCTTCTTCCGCCGGCGGTCGATCTCTCGTTCCACGTCGGCCCATGTGGCTCCCTCTCGAGCGATCGCCGCGGACAAGAAGTAGACGAGGTCCGTCGCCTCTTCCACGACCCGTTGCCAGCCCTCGGCTTCGCCCACTTCGCCGGCCTCTTCGATCAGCTTGCCCCGGAGGAAGCGACTGCCGTCGCCGCCCGCCAGGAGTCGGCTGGTCAGGGACCCCTCCACGGGCGACGCCTGCCGCTCGCCGAACAGGTGCTCCAGAGCGCGCAAGCCCTCGGCGGGACCGAAGCAGGTCCAGTCGCCTTGGTGACAGAACCCGGCGCCGCGCTGGGCCACCGTGAAGCGGAGGGCGTCGCGATCGCAGTCGGGGTCGATCCGCAAGAGCGACTGGACGGCGCCCGAGGACTCGCCCTTGCGCCAAAGGCCGCGCTTGCGGGAGTGGTACACGCCCCGGCCTTCGTCGATCGCGGCCCGGATGCTCTCGACGCTCGACCAGACCAAGCCCAGGGCCGCGCCCCGGTCGTCGGCGACGACAGTGGGCCAGAGTCCGTCGGAGCGCTCGCTGCGCAGGGGGGCGGCGAAGGCATCGGCCAACTCCAGCGTCCCTCGGTAGAGGGCCATGCCGACCTGGGCGTCGGCGCCGACGCGGTCCAGCCACGCCACCTCTTCGGCGGTCGTGATTCCGCCGGCAACCGTAAGGCGAGAACGGCCCGAAGCCGCGACGAGCTCCTCGATCTCGTGACGCGGGAACCCCGCCTCCTTGCCTTCGCCCTCCACGAAGGTGACCAGGAACCCGCCCGCCAGCCCGCGAAGGGCCTCCATGCCCTGCCGGATCGTGCGGCCGGTGCGCTCGGTCCACCCCTTCACGACCACCTCGCCCTCCCAGGCGTCCAGCGCGGCCACCACGCGGTTCGGCGGCAGCCCCTCCAGCACTTCCGGTACGGCGGCCGTGCCCAGCACCACCTTCGCGGCGCCCCGATCCAGCCACCGGACCGCGTCCTCCCGGCTGCGGATGCCGCCGCCGACCCTGCACGGCGCCCGCCGACACAGCTCCTCGATCACGGCGGCGTTGGACCCGCGCCCCAGCGCCGCGTCCAGGTCCACGACCGCCACTTCGCCCACCCGGCCAAAGCGCTCGGCGAGCGGGCGCGGGTCGCCGGCGTCCAGCACCTTCCTGCGGCCCTGCACCAGCTGCACGGCCCGCCCGTCCATCAGGTCGATCGAGGGGACGATCACGGCGCGCTCCAAGAGTTCTCGGCTCGGTGGGGCCGGACCCGCACGCCCCGCGCCCGCAAGGCTTCCTTCAGGCCCTCCACGGTCCACCGGGCCTGGTGGAAGATCGACGCCGCCAGCACGGCGTCCGCTCCCGCCCGCACAGCTTCGGCCATGTGCTCGGGCGACTCGGCACCGCCCGACGCGACGATCGGGACGGAGACGGCGGCACGCACCCGGCGCAGGAGCTCCAGGTCGTAGCCCTGCTTGGTGCCGTCGCGGTCGACGCTGGTGAGGAGCACCTCGCCGACGCCTGCCTCCGCAGCCCGAGCAGCCCACGCCACCGCGTCGATGCCCGTTCGCTCGGTGCCGGACCGCACCACGACCTCGTACCCGCTGCCAGCCCCCGTCTCCCCAGTCGCGGCCGCGTCGATGGCGACCACGACGCACTGCGCGCCGAAGCGGGCCGCCAGCTCGGAGAGCAACCCCGGCCGCCGAACCGCCGCCGTGTTCGTGGCCACCTTGTCGGCCCCGGCCTCGAGGAGAAGACTCGCGTCCTCCACGCGGCCCACGCCGCCTCCGACGGTGAGGGGCACCGAGAGCGCGGCGCGGACGGTGCGAACCGTGTCCAGCCGGGTTCGGCGCCCATCCGGCGTGGCGGAAACGTCCAGCACCACCACCTCGTCGGCACCCTGCTCCTCGTAGGCGGCAGCGAGGGCGGCGGGATCTCCCTGATCCCGAAGTTCTTGGAACGCCACCCCCTTGACCACGCGCCCGTTTCGCACGTCGAGGCAGGGCACGACGCGAACCGGCAGACCCGTCACGACGCGAGCCATCGGGCGATGAGCGTCCGGCCGTACGCGCCCGACAGCTCGGGGTGGAACTGGCAACCCACCACGGTACCTCGCTCGAACGCCGCCAGGAACCGCCCGCCGTAGTCCGACCAAGCAGGACTCCAGTCGCCGCCCCGGTCCCCGGTGGCCAAGCGGGTCAAGCGGTAGGAGTTGGCGAAGTACGCGAAGCCTTCGGGAACGATCCGGGAGCCGTCCGTCGGGACGACCCGGTTCCAGCCCATCTGCGGGACTCGCTGGCCATCCCCGAACCGTTCCGCCACGGCATCGAGCACGCCCAGTCCGGGCACGCCCGGGGCCTCCTCGCTGCCGCGGGCCATGAGCTGCATCCCGAGACAGACGCCCAGCGTCGGGCGGCCTTGGACGATCCGATCCCGGAGGGCGTCTTCCAGGCCCGAGGCGGCGACGGCGTGTCGCGCCGCCGCGAAGGCGCCGACCCCCGGGAGAACGAGGCGGTCGGCTCGGGCCACCGCATCGGCGTCGGCAACGAACTCCACTTCGCACCGCAACCGTCGCAGGGCGGTCTCGACGGAGGCCAGGTTCGCCGTGCCGGTCCTCACCACGGCGACCACCGACGGCCGCAAGGTCTAGAGGGCTCCCTTGGTGGAGGGGACCCCGCCAGAGCCGGCGGAGGTCGTCCGTCCGAGCGCAGTCCGAAGCGCCAGCGCGCAGGCCTTGAACGCCGCCTCGATCCGGTGGTGGTCGTTGGTCCCGCGGATCACGTCCACATGGAGCGCGAGCCCGGCGGTCTGGGCGAAGGAATGGAAGAAGTGGGGAACCATCTCGCACGACAGGTCGCCCACCCTCTCTCTTGCCAAGCCCATCTCGCCGGCGAAGAACGGACGCCCGGACACGTCGACGACGGCGCGAGCCAGGGCCTCGTCGAGGGGCGCATAAGCCGAGCCAAAGCGCACGATCCCGGCCCGGTCGCCCAGCGCCTGGTCCACTGACTGGCCGAGCACCAAGCCCACGTCCTCCACCGTGTGGTGGTCGTCCACTTGAAGGTCGCCGGTGCACGTCAGCTCCAGGTCCCACCCGGCGTGGAAGGCCAGGGCGTGCAGCATGTGGTCGAGGAACCCGATCCCGGTGTCGAGGCGGGCCGCCCTGGAACCGTCCACCGTCAACGTCGCCTTGATCCTGGTCTCGCGGGTTTCGCGGGACACCGTCGCCGTTCGGGCTCCGCTACTCATCAAACAATCCTCCAAGGCTGGGGTCGGCGTCTACAACCCGGGCCGCGCTCGCCGCGTCCAGGGCCTCGCGCATCCGACGGCCTGCGCCCGGGCTCGCCACGCCCACAGGGACGACGCCGGCGGCTTGGGCGGCGCGAACGTCGTCGGGGGTGTCCCCCAGCATCCACGCCGAGCCGGCGCCGAGCCGCTCCATGGCGACCTGCAGCGGCGCCGGGTCCGGCTTCAGGGGCGCGTCCTCCCGGCACACCACCGCGCCGAAGAAGCGCCCGATCCCGTGATCCTCCAGGAAACGTTCCGCGTCCTGCCGGGGACGGCCCGTCACCACCGCCAGCTTGAAGCGGCTGGCCAAGTCGGCCAAGAGCTCCCGCCGGGGAATCAGCCGCTCGTGACGGCGGAGGCCCGGCTCGGCGTCGGTGCCCTGGTACGCCGCCTCGAACCGTGCCGTCGCTTCGGCCAGGGTCGTGGCGACGCCGGCATCCGCCAGCAGCCGGTGCGTGACGGCCCAGTCGTCGTTGGCGCCGTCCCGAGCCTTGGCCGCTTCGATCTCTTCGGGGCTCACGCGGACGCCGAAGGACGCGCACGCCGACGCGATCGCCGCCCGGTAGGAGCGGCGCACATCCGCCAGCACGCCGTCCATGTCGAAGAGCAGCGCGTCTGGCCGCACCAGCGCCCGCATCGCGGCGTCGAGGCGGCGGAACTCGGCGTCGTTGCGGGGCACCGTGATCCGCACGTGCCCGTCCAAACCGTCGATGCGGCGTGTCAGGATGCCCTGGGCGTTGAGCCCCCGGAAGACCCAGCGCGGGTCGGGGTAGGCCGCGAGGACGAAGTTGGTGGACGACGGCTGGGGGTCGCCGCCGGTCTCCCGCGTCAGCTCCGCCAAGCGCTCCCGTCCGGCGCGCACGTAGGAGACGAAGCGCCGCATCCGCGCACGGCCGTTGCGAAGGGCGTCCAAGGCCAGGACCAGCGCCGGGCCGCTCAGGGGGTAGGGACCGCCGAAGCTCCGCAGCTCGGCGATTCGGTCCTCCGGCCCCACAGCGAAGCCGGTGCGGAGGCCTGCCAAGCACCAGCACTTGGACATCGTGCGGATCATCAAGACGTTGGGGCACTCCAGCAGGTCCCGGGTCGGGTCGCGGTCCCCGAACTCGGCGTAGGCCATGTCCACCATCAACGGAACGCGGTCCGGCAAGGCGCGGGCCAGTTCGAGCAGGGCGCTCGTCGGGAACTCCCGTCCCGTGGGGTTGTCCGGGGATATGACGGCGACCAAGCCCGTGGTTTCGTCCACGGCGTCCAGTATCTGGTCGCGGGGGACCGTTCCCCACTCGTACTGCAGCGGCACCAGCTGCCCGCGGGTCATGCGGGCGTACGCCGGGGTCATGTAGAAGGTGGGAGTCGGGAAGACCATCCGCCGGCCCGGCCCTAGGTAGGCTCGGCACACCCTGTCGATCGCGTCGTCGCCGCCCGTGGTGGCCAGGACGCACTCCGGGGCGACCCCCATGTAGTCGGCGTAGGCCTCCTCCAAGGGCTTGGGGTCCCCGTACTCTCGGAGGACGCCGGTCCCGGCGCGGCGCAGCACCTCGATGCACTCCTCCGGCGGCGGCTCGCCCTCGTTCATGGAAAGGTCGAGGACGGGACGTGGCGTCGCGGCTGCAGGGCTGGCCAGGGTGCTCCGGTAGGAGATCATCGCACGATCTGCCTGGGCTGGGAGACTACCAGATCGGTGGCCCCGAGGGCCTTGACGGATACGAGCAGCTCCGGCAGCCCCCGGCGGGGGACGGCGGCCCGGACAGCGTACCCGTCGCCGCCGTGAAGACGAGAGACGGTGGGCTCCCTCATGCAGGGCAGGGCCGATACGACGCCGTCGAAGTCGTCCGCCGACACGTTGAGCTCCAGCATGACCCGGGTGCGCGCCTCCAGCACCGACGCGAGGAGGAGCGTCAGGTCTTGAACGGGACCGTTGCGGGCCGGGTCGGCGAGGGCGTCCCGGTTGGCGTACAGCCGGGTGGTGGAGCGCATGAGGGTCGCGACCACCACGAGGCCGTTCTCCCGCAAGGTGGCGCCGGTGGCCACGTTGTCCACGATCAAGTCGGCGTCCTCCGGAGGAAAGACCTCGGTGGCACCGTAGGAGCGCGCATAGGCGGCGTCGAAGGGCTGGTCGGCGATCCACTCCTCGGTCAGGCGCGCGTATTCGGAGGCGACCACCAGCCGACGGTTGGTCGGGAGCGCGCCGTCCGCGTCGAGGAGGGACGCCGGCGCCGCCGCCGCGACTTGCACCGGGTCCAACCCCGTGTCCAGCAGCTCCACCAAGTCGGCGTCGAGTTCGGCGACCCAGTCGGCACCGGCAAAGCCCACGTCTCGGGAACCCGCGTGAAGCATCTCCACCACGTTGCGCGCCTTGAGGAGCTTGGCGTCGAAGCCGGGAAGGGAAAGGGACGGGCGGTAGCCGCGCTCGCCCAGCAGGACATCGACGCCCGCTTGGCTCAGCAGGTTCAGGACCCCGGCCTGCATCCGCCCCTTGGGCAAGGCGACGCGGACCGCCGCCCGCCGGGGCTTGGACCCCTCGCGGGGATCGGCCGCAGGTCGGGGGGAGACCGCCCGTCCGGGCTTGCGAATGGATGTCACGGCAATTGAGGCACGGCGGAAAAACGCCGGCGCCTCCGGGGGGAAGCGACCGGCGCTCGCAGTTTGGCAGAGCTAACCTTCGCCAGAGCACAGGCGTTCGTCAAGCAGTTCCGCGCCCGAGATCGGGGGGTTGTGCAGGCGTCGGCGTTTGCACGTACCTTTGGTCGATGCTCGTACCTCGCTCCCACTACCTGCCCCGAACCCGGACCGGCTGGATCGCCACCGTCGCCTTCCTGGCGGGCATGGTCCTGGCCCAGCCTCCGATCGTCCACGGCTGGGCGAACCGGATCGAGCCGCGGGTCCTGGAGATGCCCTTCCTCTTCGCCTACCTGCTGGTCGTCTACCTCCTAATGATCGGGGTCTTGATCTGGACCGCGAGGAAGGGCGTCTGACCTGATGGAGCCGTGGGTCGTCGCCACCAGCCTGATCTTCGTCTACCTGCTGGCCACCATCGTCATCGGCGTCCTGGCCAACAGGAGGCTGACGGTGAACATGGAGGACTTCCTCCTGTACGGCCGCCAAGCCGGCTTCATCGTCCTCTACCTGACCGTGGTCGCCACCTTCCACTCGGCGTTCGCGTTCTTGGGGTCGGGCGGGTTCTTCTACACGCATGGAATCGGCTTCTGGGCCGCCGGCACATGGACGGTTCTGGTCGGCGCGATCACCTACACGCTCGGCACGCGGATCTGGGCGTTGGGGAAGAAGTTCGGCTACATCACGCCTGCGGACATGCTGGCCGACTTCTACGAGAGCGAGACGGTGCGCGTCGCCGTCGCGATCGTGTCGGTGCTGTTCACGATCTTGTACATACAGGTGCAGGCCGCAGGACTCGGATACATCCTCTCCGTGGCGACGGGCGACCGCATCTCCTTCGGTCTCGCAACGGCAATCCTGTTGGTCGTGGCGGCGGCGTACCTGATGGCCGGCGGGCTGCGGGCCGTCTACTGGACCGACGTGATCCAGGGCGTGTGGATGTACGTGGCAGTGTGGACCGGCGCCCTCGTTCTGGTCTACAAGCTCTTCGGAGGGCCTGTCGAACTGTGGCGGCGACTCGTCGCCGAGCGGCCCGACTTGCTCTCGCTGCCCGGACCGGAGGGCTACTTCACGCCCGGGATGTGGTTCGGAATGACGGTTGCGCTCTCCTTTGGGATCATCCTTCAGCCGCACATGATGATCCGCTACTACACGGCCGCGTCCGCCAAGACGTTGAAGCTGCTGGGCGCGACGACGCCGCTGTACTTGTTCTCCTTGTTCATTCCGATTGCGATGGTCGGGCTGGGCGGGGCGCTCGTGCTGCCCGATCTGGCCCAGCCGGACAGGGTCTTTCCCGAGCTGCTGTTCCGCTATGCGCCGGCGTGGCTGACCGGGCTGATCCTGGCCGGCGCAACGGCGGCCGCGATGTCCACGCTGGATTCGATCCTTCACTCGAACATGACCGTGCTCACGAGGGACGTGTATCAGCGCTACATCGCCAAAGAGCGGAGCCAAGCCCACTACATCGCCTTCGGACGGGCGGTGGTCGTGGGGCTGCTGGCGGTGGGCTGGTTCCTCTCCGTGCGCAACTTGGACTTCCTCGTCACGATCGTGGCTCTGTCGGCGGCGGGCGCCTTGCAGCTGATGCCGGCAGTCCTGGGCGTCTGCTATCCGAGGCGACGGCTTACCACCAGCGCCGGAGCCGTGGCGGGCATCGTCGTCGGCTTGACTGCTTTTCTCGCCTTGACCCTGATCCCGGACGACGTTCTAGCGCGCTTGGGAGGCATGCCCTGGGGTATGCACGACGCCGTCTTCTCGCTGCTCGTGAACTTCGCGACGACGGTTGTCGTGTCGCGCTTCACGCGGCCGCCCTCCCAGGAGACGGTGGAGCGGATCCACGGAGAGGTGGAGCGGTTCGTCTACGGAGAAGGTTGAGGTAGGTGGCGGATCAAGCTTGGCTCCATGCCATTCGGTACGCGGAAATGCAGGTGTGGGGTCATCTGATCGGCGACGGCGACCGAGTGCTGGAGGTCGGCGGCGGAACAGGCTACCAAGCACATGCGCTCAGTAAGCGGGGCGTGTCGGTCGTGTCGGTCGACGTCGCTGGCTCCTTCTATCGCAACGACCGGGTCCACCGCATAGTCGAGTACGACGGCCGCACTCTTCCGTTCCCGGACGGGGTCTTCGACAAAGTGGTCACGTCCCACTGCTTGGAGCACGTCGTGTCGCTCTCCCGTCTTCAGGACGAAATGGCCCGAGTTCTGCACGACGGAGGGTTCGCCGTTCACGTCCTCCCGACCCCCCAGTGGTTGTTGCTGACTTGGCTTCAGCACTATCCGCTCATCGCCCACAGAGCAGTTGGCGAACTTGCTCGGATCGTTCGAAGGCCGAGCGACGCCGACGGGCGGGATGCCGCTCTGCCAGCCGGTCTCCCGGAGGAAGAGATGTCTCGGTTGCTCCGGCGCTTGCCGCGGTCCGGGCCATGGACGCGGCCGGAAAACCTCCCAGAGGAAGGCGTGTCCCGGTTGCTGCGGCAGTTGCGCTCGGGAATCTTCCCACGACGCCATGGCGAGAGGGGCAACGTGTTTACGGAGCTGCTGTACTTTCGTCCGGCGTGGTGGCGCAGCCACTTTCAGCAACATGGCTGGACGATATCTGCGGAGTTCCCGATCCCGATCGCCTCGGGCTTGTTCAGAACGACTCTTGGTCTATCGGCGAGGCGGGCGCTTTCGTCCATAATCGGACCCTCCAGCTACGTATTTCACGTCTCGCCTCCGACATCGGCAAAGGGGAGTAAGATAGGATGAGGGATCAAGCTTGGCTCCATGCCATTCGGTACGCTGAAATGCAGGTGTGGGGTCATCTGATCGGCGACGGCGACCGAGTGCTGGAGATCGGCGGCGGAACAGGCTACCAGGCGAGTGTGCTCAGTAAGCGGGGAGTGTCTGTCGTGTCGGTCGACGTCGCTGGGTCCTGCTATCGCAACGACCGGATCCACCGCATAGTCGAGTACGACGGCCGCACTCTTCCGTTCCCGGACAAGGTCTTCGACAAAGTGTTCACGTCCGACTGCTTGGAGCACGTCGTGTCGCTGTCTCGTCTTCACGACGAAATGGCCCGAGTTCTGCGCGACGGAGGGTCCGCCGTTCACGTCGTCCCGACCCCCCAATGGTTGTTGCTGAGTTGGCTTCAGTTCTATCCGTTCATGGCCCACAGAGCAGTTGGCGAACTTGCTCGGATCGTTCGGAGACCGAGCGACGCCGACGGGCGGGATGCCGCCCTGCCAACCACTCCCCCGGAGGAAGACATGTCCCGGTTGCTGAGACGCTTGCCGCGGTCCGGGCCATGGGCGTGGCCGGAAAACAACCTCCCAGAGGAAGGCGTGTCCCGGTTGCTGCGGCGGCTGCGCTCGGGGATCTTCCCACGACGCCATGGCGAGAGGGGCAACGTGATCACGGAACTGCTGTACTTTCGTCTGACATGGTGGCGCCGCCACTTTCGGCAACATGGCTGGACGATTTCCGCGGAGTTCCCGATCCCATTCGTCTGGTGCGGCTTTTGGGAGACACCTCTTGGTCTATCGGCGAGACGGGCGCTCGCATCCGTAATTGGACCCTCTAGCTACGTATTTCACGTCTCGCCTCCGACGGACCACGCGGAGATCTCGGGCGGCCCTTGACTTCGCGATCCGCGTTCAAGAACCTAGCCTTCCCCTTGCACGGCGCCCGCTTCCATCCCAAGTTGCCCCTTCCCCTCATGGGGGTTCAGCGCAACCCGGTTCACATCGGCAAAGGGAGATCGAAAACATGGTCAAGTGCGTAACGGCTAGCGTCGCCGGCGGGCTGGTCTACTTCGTCCTGGGATGGATCATCTACGGGATGCTCATCCCTCCGGATCCCAACGCGGCGGCAGAGCCCGCGCTGTGGGCGATCGCCCTCGGATCCTTGTTCCTGGGCGCCGTCCTCGCCCTCGTGCTTAGCTGGAGAGGCACCACCGGTGCCGGGGATGCGTTCAAGGCAAGCGCAGGGTTCGGGGTCCTCCTTGGTCTCGCCGTCGGCTTCTCCCTCATGGGAATGATGGAAGCGGAGCCGAACACGTGGATCGTGCTTCGCGACGCCGTGATCGGCGCCTTGATGTACGGCGTGGTCGGCATCGTCGTGGCGCAGTTGCTGGGCGGAGGAGAAGGCGCGACCGACGGCTAGTCGGACACGTAGGCAAGGCGGCCGCGTCCTTGACGTCACCTCGCGGCGCTACGGTGCCCGGGGGGACGGGCGCACCGACGACACCGCGGCGGTTCGGGCCGCCGTCGCCGACGCTCGGACGGGCGACACCGTGGCCTTCCCTGCAGGCCGGACGTACCTGATCGATTCGGTCGATCTGGGCGAGAGCGGATCGCCTGGGCTCACGCTCATGTGTCACCGAGCGGTCTTGCGGAAGCACCCCGAAGGCCGGTTCGGGAGCACCAACACCGAGCACATGTTCGTCGATCGGCACGCCGCATGCGACGGGTTGCGGGTGCTCGGCGGTCGCTTCGAACTGAGCCGAGACGCCGCCACGGTCGGCGATACCGTCAGCGCGTTTCACATCGTGCGAGGGGACGATCTCTTCTTCGCCCTCGTCGAGATCGAGGACGGGATCGAGGAAGGCGCCAAGCTGTACAAGTGTCGCAACGTGACGTGGGTCAGTCCCAGAATAGCCAACTGCCGCAACAACGGGATCCAGTGCCACTCGCCCGCCGACGACGGCTACCTGGGCGCGAAGCCCAACCAAGGGTGGCAACGCTGGCGGATCTACGGGGGACGCGTCCAGGAGATCGACGACGGTTTTCTTGGCACTGCGGACGGCCAGGGAATCACCTTCAACAACTCGGATCCTGCGGTTGCGTGCGGTGACGCCCTTGTGGAAGGGGTGGCCGTGGAACGTTGCAACCGAGGCATTTGGTGCGAGTTCAACCACACCGCAGGAAGGGCCGAAGGGATCGTGCTTCGCAACAACTTGGTGCGCGGCTCCAAGTGGCACGGAATCGGCCAAGTCGGAGTAGTCGGCGGTCGGATCGAAGGCAACCACGTCTTGGATACGGGCTTTCGCCGACCGGGGCCGGATTCGTCGTCGGAGGTCGTGGGCATCGTGGTGAGCGGCACCACCGAAGGGCCGGCGGAGGATGTGGTGGTGGAGGGGAACACCGTGCGGGACGACAGGTCGCCGCCTTGGACCGAGTACGGGATCATGGTGCGGCAGGCAACGGACGCTGTCGTGGAGCGAAACGCCGTGTCGGGTGCCTTGGAAGCCGACTATCGGATCGAGCGAACGGCTAGCGGCTCCTTCGACGTTGGGCGGCGCTGACGGTTCTGCAGGCTACGGGTCGTAGCGGTCGTCGATCTCGTAGCCCGCGGACGCCCAGCCGGAGGGCTGTCCCGCCGAGCCGAAGGCAACGTCGATCCGCCCCAGCCTCATGCCGCCCCAGCCGACCTGGTTGACCAGCGTGAACCCGGTACGCCCTTGCTCGAAGAGCTCCGCCTCGTCGAGGAACGTGTGCGTGTGGCCTCCCAGAACGAGGTCCACCTCCGGCACGGCCTCGGCCACGACTCGGTCGCTCGGACGGCTCGGGTTGGAGTAGCGGTAGCCCAAGTGCGACAAGCAGATCACCAGCGCACAACCTTGATCGCGCAGCATGCGAGCGGTTGAACGCGCCGCATCGACGGGGTCCCGGTACTCCACGCCCTTGTGCAGCGACGCCAGAACCAGTCCCTCGAACCCGATCCCAAGGCCGAAGATGCCGACCTTCACCCCTCCGAACTCGCGAACGACGTAGGGCTGGACGCGCTCCGCAAGGGCTGGATCGGACACGTCGTAGTTGGCGCACACGAAGTCGAATCCGGCTTCGGGCAACATAGCGACCAAGCCGTCCACGCCGTTGTCGAAGTCGTGGTTGCCCAGCGTCGCGGCGTCGTACCCCATCTCCGTCATGACGCGAAACTCCAGTTCGCCGCCGAAGAAGTTGAAGTACGGCGTACCCTGGAAGATGTCGCCGGAGTCCACCAGCAGAACGTGCTCGTTGGCATCGCGAACGCGCTGCACGAGGGTGGCGCGACGCGCTGCGCCTCCCAACCCGGCGAAGGGGCCGTCGTCGAGGGGAAACGGGTCCATGCGCGAGTGGGTGTCGTTGGTGTGAAGCACGACCAAGCGCACGTCGGCATCGACAAGCGGCCCGAACGTCGGCGCAGGCCTCGGCGACAACGCGGGAGCGAGCGCGGACAGCTTGCCGGCACCCCCCGCGCTCGCGGCGGCGCCAATTCCAACGGCGCGCACGAACTCCCGGCGGTTCATTCCCGAGCTCCTTGGCCGTCCCGGCGGATGCGGCCGTCCAGCTCCGGGCTGATCACGCCGCGCTCCCGAATGTACTCGACGAACACGTCCCGGATCAGCACGGTCAGGTCCTCCCGGTCGTCGTGCGCGGTCGGCTCCCAGAGGACGCTCCACGTGCCTCCGCCGTCGGCCAAGTAGTCCACCGTCGCCACGCGATAGCTCCCTCGCGGGTCGATCGGTGTACCGCCGACGAGAACCCGGGTCGCGTCTTCGCCCTCCAGCACCATGCTCCACCCGGCCACGGGCTCGCCGTTGCTTCGGGCAACTTCGTCGGCTAGGCGCTCCAACTGCGTTCCCGTCAGCGTGAGCACGGTGATGTAGTTCTCAAACGGCAAGAGCTCGTACGTATGGCGCATCAAGACGGGACCCTTGGCGATCGGCACCCGAAGGCCGCCGTCGTTGACCAGCGCCACGTGCACGGTGTCTCGCGAGAGCTCGCGCGCGCCGTCGAGAACCGCGTCCGCCACCAAGTTGTCCAGCGCCCCCTCCGGGTCGGCCTTGACGAACAGGCCGGTGGCCTCGGCCAGCACCTCGGACAAGTGGGCTTCCATCCGGGACCGGTAGGGCGCAATCATCGCCTCGACGTCGTCGTCGGGCGGAACCGAACTGCCGACCTCTACGAACGTGGCCGCAGCTTGGCGGGCTGGAGCGCCGTAGCCGCGGGTGCCGTCGCTCCTGTCCCCGTCGGACGAGGCCGGGACCCCAGGCGGCTTCATCGAGCTGATCAACGGCGACGTCGGGAGCGCATCACGGTCCACGATTCCGCCGTCCTTGATGACCGCGTGGATGCGACGGTAGTTCCGAGCGCTCTCCAACGGGCTCGCGTCCAAGATCACCATGTCGGCCGCCTTGCCCGGCTCCAGCGTGCCCAGTCGGTCGTCCACCTTGTACGCCCGTGCCACATGGCTGGTGGCCGACTTGAGGATCTCCATGGGGTCCATCCCCAGCTCCTCCAACGCAACCAAGGCGTTGAAGTGGCCTTCGCCGAGCTTGACGCGCGGGTCCACCGTGTCGGCCGCCAGCGTCTCCGATTCGGCCCGCAGCACGGGGTTCTCGATGCCCGCGTCCGTGGAGACGAGCAAGACCGCTCCGGCCTCGATCATGTTGCGGTGGTTGACCTTCGCCACCTTCATGTAGGGCGTCAGGACGCCGTCCGGCACTTCTTTCTGCAACGCGTCCAAGCGCCTCTGAGTGATCGACAGCACCGAGCACGCGACGCCCCGGTCCACCATCTTGCGGATGTACGCCAACGGCAGGTGGTGCGTCGGCCCGGTGATGCCGCAGTGAGTGATGATGTCCACGCCGGCCTCGACGGCCATGTCGAAGCTCTCGACGGAAGTCGTGTGGGTCTGAACGGTAATGCCGGCGCGATGCCCTTCCTCGACGATCACCCTTTGAACGGCGGGCGAGAACGACACGAAGTTCATGTCCACATGGCCGCTGGCGCCGTACTTCAGGAAATCGACGCCCTTGCCGGCGTACTCCCGGACGACCGCGCGCGCCGAGTCCGGCGGCATCCACATCAGCGAGCGTCCCGTCCCCTGCTCCCACGTCTCGTTCGTGCGCGACACGAACGCCTTGCTCACATGGGGCGCCGCCTGCCGGCGAAAGTCCGCAGAGAGCGGTCCGTCGAAGCCGATGATGTTGCCCGCCAAGTAGATGCGGCTGCCCGGCGCATCGCCTCGGTTGATCATGTCCCGCGCCTTCGCCAGCGCCTCCCGGGGCCCCCACGTGTCGAACACCGTGGTCTGACCTGTCTTGAGCGCGATCTGCGCCGCTTCCAGCACGATCTCGTGATACCGACCCTCGTGCTTGATCAGCGTCTCGAGATCGATGTTGAGGAAGAGGTGAAGGTTGGCGTCCATCAGCCCCGGTACGACGTACTTGCCGGTGGCGTCCACCAAGGTTGCGTCGGCCGGGACCGCTACGTCGGCGACGGCTCCGACAGCTGCGATGCGACCATCGGCGACCACCACCACCCCGTTGCTCACGGGAGGACCGCCGGTACCGTCGATGACCGTGCCGCCGGTTACTGCCAGGGTCTGGGCCTCGGCTGGGACCGGTGCGACGACCGGCAGGACCGCGACGGCGGCGATCACCTTCAAGGCGAAGCCAATGTGGAACCGTCGGGTCGCGGGAAACGCGTATCGGCAGTTGTTCCGGGTCATCTACGGCGGCTCCTCGTCGGAGGTTCCTGGCCAAGGTACCAAGTCCGCAGATCAAGCGCCAATCCGAGTCGCCGGGTCGATCACGGATCGCCCGGCCCGACCGTCAGGTTGTTCGGTACGTGTACGAGCGGCATCGGGAACGCTTCAATAGAGTCGTAGCGATGCGAGAGCGAGCGCCGGAGATCACCAATGTTGAAGCAAAGCCTACGGAGGATGGATGCCTAGTGCTGCGTTTCCGCAACAGCAGCTTCGCGGACTCTTTGTTGCCTGATATTTGTCGGACGGCACCATCAAGATGTTTGCATACTTGGTGTTGTTGAACGATCCTAAGCCGCACTTCCTGAATGGCATGGGTCTCAAGAAGACATTTTGGCTGGTCAAGATTACGCACTGGTGGAGGCCCTCCAGCGACTCTAGAACAGACTAGAAGTTCAGCCAGTAGCTCGCCTTGACCAGGAATACGTTGCGCATCGGGTCGGAGAAGAGGCGGGCCAGGTCGCCGGGACCGCCCAGGCGCGGGTCGGTGGCGGCATCGGCCCGATCCTGGCTCCACACCAGGTACAAGGTCGATCCGGGGAGGTATTCCCAGCGGAGGACCACGTTGCTGCGGAAGGAGCGGACGCGAAAGTCCGGGTCGCGGAAGCTCACGGCGACCGCTGGGCCGGCTGGTCCGTCGGCGTCCGTCTGGTAGCGTCCCTCGGAGCGGGAAATCGTCGCCGCGCCGGCCCCATAGCGGAGAAAGTCGAAGGTGCGGGGGGCCGCCAGGGCGCCAAAGTCGTCGTAGGTGCCCGTGGCTACGAACGGCTGGGCGTACACTTGAAGGGTCATGGTCGGGGTCAGCGCCATGTCCATGCGGGCGGTGACGTCGATCGACGACCGCGCGAGCTCGGCAAAGATGTAGCGACGACCGTAGGTGGCCACCGCCGTGGCGTCCTCGGCTTGGGTCACGTAGAACGCTGCGCTGCGGCTCCGCGTGAGGCGTGGGCGGAGGCTCCAGCTGAACCACCCTTCTCCCCTGCCCAAGACGCCGGGTCGCGCCGAGACCGAGTACGAGCCCTCCGCGTCGCGGGAGTACGTAAGGGAGACGGTGCCCGAGACCCGGTTTCGCGAGTCGCCCGTCACCGACACGCTGCCGTTCCAGGTAGCGGGACTGGCCATTGCGGGTCCCCCTCGGGTTGCACGGTGGTCCCAGACTCCAAAGCCGTGGCCGAGCGACGCCCGCAGGGAGCGGAAGCCGTGGGTCTGGCCGTTGGCGCTTGCTGACACGCGTCGGTTGAACGCCAAGTGGCCGAAGTTTCGCATCTCGGCGACGTTTACTTCGATCCTGGACGACCGGAACCAGCGCCCCGGCTCCACCCAGCGACGGGCGACGTTGGCCACCAGCGCGTACACGTCCGCTATCGTCTGGAACCCGGCGTCGTTCATCTCGAAGCCGGGGGAGATGACGCTGCCCTCCAGCCCGTACAGCCATTCCCCCGACACCTTTCGGAGGCTCATTTCTCCTCCGTAGCCCGCCAGGGACGTCCGATCCGGGTCCAAGGTCGCGTACTCCTGATCCGGCCGCTGGTAGTAGCGAACGGACGACCGTTGGGCCCGAGCGATCGCCTGCGACGACCCGCGAACGTAGGATGCGCCGGCCCACCCCTGCAGCTCGTACGTGCGGTTCGAGAAGCGGTGCAGGAAGTCGGTCCCGCCGACTATTGCCCGGTCCCGCAGGCCGCTGAACGCTTCGTGGGAGAGGTCGCGCACGACCGTCGTGGCGATTGCGCCCACGTAGCTGTCGCCCGCGTTCACGTCCTTGCGAACCCGCAACGCGGTGATGTTGGAGCGCGGGTCCACCGGCGACTCCAGGACGGGC
Source organism: Longimicrobiales bacterium (assembly GCA_958296005.1). Taxonomy (GTDB): domain Bacteria; phylum Gemmatimonadota; class Gemmatimonadetes; order Longimicrobiales; family Gaopeijiaceae; genus CATQHQ01. The sequence goes on along the minus strand of CATQHQ010000001.1, from coordinate 600,111 downwards.
GAGCCGGCGCCGGCGGTCAGTCGCGCTTTCTCTTGCCGCGTGGTCGCCGTCAGGAAGCCGACAAGCCAGTTCGACTGGGTCCTCCCGGACAGCTTGGCCGCGCCCAGAACCCTGGACGCCGTCGGCTGGTCCACGTATTGCCCCGCCCCGCGGGCGAACAAAGCGGGCCGCTGCCCAACCCGCCGGGAGTAGAAGAAGCGGAGGGACTCCACGCCCCCGAACCCGAAGACGCCGGCACCCTCCACGAAGAAGGGTCGCCGTTCCTCGAAGAAGGTCTCGAACGCGGTGAGGTTCACCACCGCCGGATCGGCTTCGACCTGGCCGAAGTCGGGGTTTACCGTAGCGTCCAGCGTCAGGCCGCTGGTCAAGCCGTACTTGAGGTCGAGTCCCACCGATCCGCCATAGACGGATCCGTCGTTGAAGGGGTTCGCCGGGTTCGCCCGCTGATCAAAGTCACCCTGGGCGAGAGCGTAGGGCAGGACCTCCAGCCGTCCGGGACGGGGAATGTCTTCCAGGCCGAGCAGGTGGCCGAAGGCCGAAGCCAGCCCAGTTTCCGTCGATGGACGCCAAGCCCAGTCCACCGCCTCGCCTGCGTGCAGGATGTCGCGGCGAAAGTTGATCCCCCACGCTTGGGCGGCGTCCTCTGCCCCGGGAAAGCGCAGTTGGGAGAACGGAATGCGGATCTCGGCCACCCATCCCAGCGAGTCGATCCGCGTGGCGACGTCCCACACCGGGTCCCAGCCTGCGTCCATCCCCTGGAAGCCGTCGTTCGGAGCGACCAGATCGTTCCGTCCGCCGGCCGGGGTCACGCCGAAGATGAAGGCGGACCGGTGGTCGTGGTAGGAGTCGATCAGCACCAGAAACTGATCGTTGGACTGCATGAAGGAGTCGCGACGTCCCCGGAGCCGGGAGATCCGTGCCGGGTCCCGGTCGAACATGCGAGCGCCCACGTAGAGGGCGGTTTCGGTGTACGCCACCTTCACTTCGGTGCGTTCGGCGGCGGGCAGCCCGTCGCCGGGACGGTCACGACGGAACCCTGTGACGGGAACGGCGGCCTGCCACGCAGGTTCGTCCAGATAGCCGTCCAGTGCGGGGGGACGGGCGGCGCGGACGGCGGTCACCGCGGGCGGCACGCTCCCGTCGGCGTGCAGCAGCGACGAGTCGGGTGGAACGGCTTGGCCGACCGCGGCGGCTTGCAACAGGACGAACGCCGCGCCTAGGGTCATGGCTGGCTGACGGCTCTCCGGCGCGGCACGGTCGGCACTTCAATGGGGTCCATGCCGACGGCGTCCAGCCGGTCGTTCAGGTCGGCGACCTCGCCGGCGTACACGGCCATCAGACGGTCCAGAGCCTCCTCCAGTCCGGCCTCCAAGTCGTCCAGACGTTCGAAGAGCGCGTCGGTGGGGCGCACGTCCAAGTCCTCGCCTCGCTGGCTGCTTGCCGCGGTCATGACGAAGCGGATATGGCTCCGCAGGCGCGAAGGAGCGGCGAAACCGGCGCCTTTGGGCTGCACCAGCACCTCGTCCACGGCGGTCAATTCCGCTATTGCCCTGCCCGCCGCCTCCCGAACGGCGGCGTTCCCGTCCCCGGACGCCGCGGCCGCCACCGCCTCGCCGCGCACTCGACGCAGGCCGCTCAAGGCGTCCTCCAGCTCGTTCAGCCGATCGCGGGCGCGGATCAGAAAGTCGAACTGCGCTACCAAGTCCGCCGTCGCGATCTCCTCCTGGAGGCGCGGGTCCATGCGAACCTCGAACTCGGCCGACGCCACCCCTTCCGGCGCTTCCACCGTCGCTCGATAGCGTCCCGGCACTGCCCGGGCCGCAGGCCCGCCCGCCCGGGGTCCGGGGTAGTCCAGGTTCCAGTTGAAGCGGGTCAGCCCTGGACTCGCCTCGATCTCGGGGAAGGTGCGCACCGAGTCCCCGTCGTCCTCGTGAATGCGCACGACGACGGACCCTGACGCCCCCACCGGGCGCGAGAAGTAGAAGACTGCGCCCTCGGGAGGGTTCGACGCCTTCATGTAGCGGGGGATCATGGCGCCGTAGACGTGGTCGCGGACGTAGTGGCCGTCGCGTTCCTGGGCGGCGGTGCGGTACGCCGGGCGGGGAGGGTAGAGCACCAGCCCGTCACCGGGCCTGAGGCGAACGAAGTGCCGCAGTGGCGTGACGTCGTCCAGGATCCAGAACCCGCGACCCTGCGTGGCAACCACCAAGTCCCCACGGTGGACCACCAAGTCCGTGACCGGCGTGGGCGGCAGGTTCAGCTGAAGGGGTTGCCAAGCGCCGCCCGCGTCGAAGGACGCGAAGAGGCCGAACTCGGTGCCCGCGTAGAGGAGCCCTTCCCGCTGCGAGTCCTCCCGCACCACGCGGGTGGGATGGTCGGCGGGGATCCCATTGGCGCCGTCGGTCAGGAGCGTCCAGCTGGCGCCGAAGTCGCGGGTCGCATAGACGAACGGCCGGAAGTCGTCCAGCCGATAGCGGTAGGCCGCCAGGTACGCCGTCCCCTCCCGGTGGGGCGACGCCTCGATTCGGTTGACGGTCGCCGGCTGGGGCATCTCGGGGGGCGTCACGTCGGTCCAGGTGGCGCCGCCGTCGCGGGTGACGTGCACGCGGCCGTCGTTGGAGCCTGTCCATAGCACGCTGGGACTGTGGGGCGACTCGGCGATCTGGAGCAGCGCCGAGTATATCTCCACGCCCGTTACGTCGGCGGTGATGGGGCCGCCCGCCTGGCCGAAGCGGGTGGTGTCGTTCCCCGTCAGGTCGGGCGATATCACCGTCCAGCTTCCTCCCTGGTCCCGGCTCGCAGCGACGTACTGGGAACCGTGGTAGAGCACGTCCGGGTCGTGGCGGGAAAAGAGCACCGGCGCGTTCCACTGGATCCGGTAGCGCAGCTCCCGTTCCGGGGCGCCGTCCTGCCGCTCGGGGTAGGGGCGGATCTGGCGAAACTGCTCCGTCCGGCGGTTGTAGCGCGCCAGCCGCCCCCCGAAGCAACCCGACACGACGATCGCCGGGTCTCGGGGGTGAACCGTCACCGGGCCCGTCTCGCATCCCCCGTGGGACCGCCAGTGCTGAAGGGTGATCCCCGTTCCGGTCGCCGCACTGGGAAGCGACAGCGTCGAATTGTCCTGCTGGGAACCGTACACCCGGTAGGGGAACTGGTCGTCCACCGTCACCGAGTACATCTCCGCGGTGGGCTGGTTCAGTTGGGACGACCATGTGCGGCCTCCGTCCACCGTCACCACCGCGCCCCCGTCGTTGCCTTCGACCATGACGTTGGGATCGTCGGGGGAGATCCACAGATCGTGATGGTCCGAATGGGGCATCGAGACCGCCCGGAAGGATGCGCCGCCGTCGTCAGAGCGGTGGAAACCGCCGCCAGCCACGTACACGACGTCCGGGTCCACGGGGTCGGCGAAGACGTTGTGGAAGTACCAGGGGCGCCCCAGCAGGAAGGACTGGTCGTTGACGAGGGTCCAGCTGTCGCCCCCGTCGTCGGAGCGATAGATGCCGGGTCCCGGGTCCGCCTCGACGATCGCGTAGAGCCGGGACGGTTCCGAGCGGGCCTGGGCGATGCCGATCTTGCCGACCAGGCCCGGCTCTTCGCGGCCGGTTGGGCCAGGTACGGCGAGCGGAGGCAGCCCTCCCCCCAGCCTCTCCCAGCTGTCGCCGCCGTCTCGGGAGCGGTAGACGCCTCCTTCCCGAGCTCCCGAAGTCATCGTCCACGGCTTCCGTTCGCCCCGCCACATCGCCGCGAAGAGCTCGTCCGGGTTGTGTTCGTTCAAGAGCAGCTCAATTGCGCCCGTCGAGTCGGACACGAACAGCACCCGTTCCCACGAGCGACCGCCGTCCCGCGTGCGGAAAACGCCTCGCTCCGGGTTGGGGCCGAAGGGATGGCCGGTGGCCGCGAGCCAAGCAATGTCGGGATCGGACGGATGGATGCGGATGCGCCCGATCTGGCCCGCCTCCCGCAACCCCAGGTACCGCCAAGCGGCACCGTCGTCGTCGGACCTGTACACGCCCCGGCCGGTGGACACGTTGCCCCGGATCGCGTCGGAGCCGGTGCCTACGTACAGCACTTGGGGGTCGGAGGGCGCGACCGCCACGGCTCCGATCGACCCTACGGCTATTGCGTCGCCCGATATGTTCGCCCAGGCCTGCCCGGCGCTTTCGGTCTTCCAGACGCCGCCCCCGGTGGCACCGAAGTAGAAGACGTGGGGCTGGCCCGCCACGCCGGTTACGGTCGTCACCCGCCCGCCCCGGAACGGCCCAAGCTCTCGGTAGCGGAGGGCTTGGAGTTCGACGGGCGGCACCTGCCAGCGGGCCGGATCGGACGCGAGAAGCGGCGATCCCGGCTGCCGAGCGACGGGCGGCTGGGCGACGGGTGGCTGGGCAACCGCCTGCCGGGCGGCAGGCGAGGACACGACGGCCAAGCTCGCGACAAGAACAACGCTACCCAGTGCGGACATCTTTGAACTCCGTCTCGTCGAGGATCACGAAGGTGGCCGTCGCGGTGGCAACAACCTCGCCGTCGGACGCCCGAACGGCCCTTCCCTCCATCTTCGTCACCTTGCGCCGCCGCTCGACCTGTCGGCCCTCCAGCCGGATCGGCTCGCCCACTGCAACCGGGGTCCGGTAGCGGATCCGGCAACTCGCGGTGTACGCCCGGGCGCCGCGCAGGTACAGCCAGTTGGCCATCACGTCGTCCAACGCACTGTAGATCATCCCGCCGTGGACCACGCCGGGATAGCCGACATGGTGCTCGCCGGGGGTGAACTCGGACACGCACGCACCGTCCTCGAGGCGAAAGACGAGGTGGAGGCCGACCGGGTTGTCGGGACCACAGACGAAGCACGTGCGAGCGCCTCGGGCGTAGGAAACGGCCCGCGCCGAGGCAGGCCCCGTTGGGCCAGCAACTGCACGGCTGCTGCGAAGGCCTGCCGGACCGCGCACGTTAGTTCTCTCCCCGACTCAAGCGTTTGCGGGCACGGCACCTGTTTGTCGAGAACGCCGCCCCCGCCGGCAACCGACGTCGACGCTGCGTTTTGCCGGACGCCGACAAGATACCTTCCTTCGACTCCTCGGAACAGCGCACCTCCGACGTAAAGCCGTCGCGACTCGCTGGCGCACGCCAAGGGACTTGGTGTCAAACCAAGTAGAAATGTCCTCCCGTTGGTGTGGTGGTGGGTTGCCGGGGCCTCCGCGGAGGCCCCGGAACACGGGGCAGGCGCGGGGCTTGGACGCCAAGCCCGGGAGGCCGGCAGCAGGCCGGGCGGTGCCCAGCGCCTGGGCCGCCAAGTACCGGCCGCCGTGGCGCAAAGCGCAGCTCACCCGAAAGACGCCGTTCGACGACGATCCGCGAGCCCGGCCGGACTCCTGCCGCCACGGCCTCCTCCTGCCCAATCTGCCAGAAGGCGTTCTTCCAGCGCACGGTGAAGCGCTCGTTCCAGCACGGGGACCGCAGCGCCGTCGCCTTCCGCCTCGAACCGGCGCATCAGACGCCGAAAGTGGCGCCGCGTCACCCCCAGCCGCACCACTCCCGTCGCCGCCGCCAACATCCCCTCGTCCACCTGCCTCAACACCGCCATGCGGTCCCGCTCCCTTACGCTCAACTCCATTCGCTCCTCCCGGATCGCGTTCGGCCTCCGACCGAACATGAGCCGAAAGAGGACATTTCTACTTTGGTAAGACCGGAAGTCGCGCCCGCATGTTTGACCCGAACCGATGCCCCATTATCTTCACCTTGGCGTTCCGGTCGGCGGGCCGCCGATTCCTTGCTTGGAAAGGTTCTTCGACTTGATGACCAAGAGCGGCTCGATCCGCAAGACGGCCTCACCAACCTTTCAACGCTTGAAGCTTATGTGCCCCGTTCTCTTCCGGTTTGTCCGCTATGAGAGCAGTCTGGACGAGATCGGGTTGCTAGATCTGTATGAACTAGCAGATCGCGTGGCGTCGCTTCCTGGCGTGATCATCGAATGCGGCTCGTATCGGTTGGGCTCCGCCATCCTGTTGGCAAGACATAACGAGAGGCGAGGTCGGATCCGGCCGATATTTGCGTTGGACAGCTTCGCCGGATTTCGAAGAGACGAACTGGATCGCGTGCGGGGCGCTGGGCTGACGGAAGTTTCGGACGATAGCTTCACTCTCACGAGTTTTGAGTATGTTGTTGCCAAGTTGCGCAAGCTGAAGCTGGCGGACACGATATTCCCGGTCGAGGGCTTCTTCGAAGACACGTTGCCCGCGGTCTGCGACCGAGAGGTCGTTTTGGCGTTTGTCGATTGCGACCTGGAAGACAGCATGATGTTCTGCGCCGAGACCATCTGGCCTCGGCTCGCGTCCGGCGGCATCATGGCGTTCGACGACTACACGTCCCGGGCTTTTCTGGGAGTAAAGCCGATCGTAGACGCATTTGTTGCGGACAACCTCGAGAACATCGCCAACCACGGCCTGATGAGAAGGCTGTACTACGTCGAGAAACACTGATGCGCGGCGTGGGACGAGCCTCCGTCGCGTCCCACGACCCGCGCAGCCGTGTCCGCGAACAGGGCTTCGAGATCGGCGTCCGGCGGCAACGGGCGGTGCGCGTCCAGAGGATCGGCGGGCGCCACGGCGAAGCACTCGTTCCAGAACGGAATCCAGCACTCCTCAAGGAACCGGTTCGCCTTCTCGCACCTCCGGCACCGGCGCCTGGTTCGACCTCCGGCCCCGCAACCGGTGGACCGCAGCACCGTCGCCCCCCGCCTCGAACCGGCGCATCAGACGCCGAAAGTAGCGCCGCGTCACCCCCAGCCGCGCCGCTCCCGCCGCCGGGACTTGGTCTTGCGAGGCTGGGGGAAAGTCCTAGATTGGGGAGTTCGCCTCATGCCCCCGCGTCGCTAAGCCCAGGCTCCGACCAATGTCCCTGCCGAAGTTGCTGTCGAAGTCGTTGGCATCCGGCCGGGTCAAGCGCCAGAGCAAGTGGTCCGTGGCTATAACGGCCTTCGAGCTGTCGCGTGGAATTGCACAAATCATAATTGTGTTCAGAGTTCTCGGCAGAGAGAGTTACGGCGTGCTGGTGCCGATCTACTACGTCACTGGACTGTTGCAGGCCGGACTATCGGTTCTGAGCGATCAAGCGATCACGACCTACGCCGCCAGAGCTCTTGCCGACGGACGACCAAGGGAAGCTTCTCTGATACTCTGGTCCAACGTCAAGCTGTCCTTTGTCCTGGGGCTGGCCACCTACTTCAGTGTGGCAACCCTGGCGTTTGCGATCCCCGGTCTGATTGGCGTCGACGCGGAACACCGCCATTTGTTGCTGGTATTCGGCCTGACCGCGCTGTTCCTGGCCAATCAGAAGGACTATCTCGCGGTTCTGAGGCTGGCAGACCGCTACTCCTACGCCTTCGTCGTCGCCGTCGTTACGGGCGTCGTCCAGCTTGGCGCCCTGGTGGCGATTTGGCTGACGGGCGGGTCGCTGTGGCTGGTCGTCCTGATCGCGACTGGAGCGGCAGCAGTCAACGGACTCGGAATGTTCACGGCGGCACTCTCGGCCGCTCGAAAGATCGGACTGTCGGGGCCGTTGTCCGGCATGTCGTTCCGAGAGATGCCCAGCGACATGGCCAAGTTCCTGCGAGCATCCTTCTGGCAAACGAAAGCCGGCGCCCTGGGCTGGCACCTCGACCCGATCCTGACCGCCAAGCTAGGTACCGACGCGCAGGCGGGGCTGTACGGCCTCGTGCGTCGGGTCACGGACACGCTCGACTCGCTCGCTCGTACCGTCGGTCAAGTGATACAGACGGAGTACAGCAGAAGGTGGTTTGGTTCAACCGGCGACGGCGTTCGCTCGCTCTGGAGCCGCTCCACCGTAGCGCTCGCGGCGGCGGCCCTGGCGATATGCGGCGGCATTTTCGTCTTTCGGGACACGGTGGCCAAGTTGCTGGGCGAGGAGTTCGCCGGCGCCGGCGGGGCGACGACGTTGGCGTGGGTTCTCCCCGGAGCCTTTGCCTTTCTGGCTTCAACGGCAGCGCAGATGCTACCGGCCTCCGTTGGGAAGGTGTGGCCTTCGTTCGTATGGAACGCCGTCGCCGTGCTTGTGCAGGTTCTTGCAATCTTCTTGCTTGTACCCGAGTTCGGGGCAAACGGCGCGGCGTTCTCGCGCACGCTGTTCTACCTTTCGTTGACCGCAGTCGCCATACCGCTTGTCGTTCCCGTTCTGCGCCAGAACCGTCGTCCAGAAGCAGTGAGCATCTCATGAATCCAGGCAAGGTGGCAATCTTCATCCCGGATCTGGATGGCGGCGGTGCCCAGCTCGCCAACGTCAATTTGGCCAACGAACTCGTTAGGCAGGGGCTGACCGTCGACTTTGTAGTCTACAACGCCGACGGGCCCTTTAGACAGCGGGTCGCTGAGAATGTTCGGCTTGTGGTTCTCGGCTCTCGCAGGTTCGATACTGGCGTCCTCCGCTTCTGCCGCTACTTGGCTCGGGAGCGTCCAAGCGTGGTGATGGCGTCAATGCAGCACGCCGGCGTCATCGCTTTGCTCGCCAGGAGACTGGTCGGCGGACAGAGTCGTTTTGTTGTCCAGCACCAGAATACGCTCTCCATGCAGTACCAGGACGCCCGTCCAGTCGCTCGACTCTGGCTGCGTCTGCTCGGTGCTCTGCTGCCGTCCGCCAACGCAATCGTGATGGTATCCAACGAGGCGGCGGACGATCTCGTCGGCATGTTCCCCAAGACGTCCCACAAAGTGGTGTCGATCTACAACCCCGCGTTCGAACCCGGCATCGTCGAGCTTGCCAACGAACCTCTTGCTCATCCGTGGTTCAACAACTCGGAGGTTCCGGTGATTCTGTCGGTCGGCCGACTGGTGCCGCAGAAGAACTACGAGACCCTGCTGGCGGCCTTTGCACAAGTTGTGCGGTCGCGACGGGCACGGCTTGTGGTCATCGGCGAGGGACCGGACCGAGCATCGCTCTTGGCGCGTGCCAAGGAGTTGGATATCGTACAGTTCGTAGACTTTCCCGGGTTTCAGCCCAATCCGTATCCGTTCATGAAGAACGCGAACCTGTTCGTCCTGTCGTCGATCTTCGAAGGGCTGCCGCTCGTGCTCGTCGAAGCCCTGGGGTGCGGGACGCCAGTCGTCAGCACAGCGTGTCCCGGCACCCGGGAGGTGCTGGAAGATAGCAAGTGGGGGAAGCTAGTGCCCGTGGAGGACGCGCAGGCGATGGCCCGCGCAATACTGAATTCATTGGACGAACCTGTGGATTCGACCGCGCTCGTGGAGCGAGCGAATCGCTTTTCCGCGAGATCGATAGCCGAGGAGTACGTGAAGAAGGTCTTCTTCCCCGACAGCTCCGGCAACGAAGGCGCCGCATGAGCGCAAAGAAGGTGGCTGTGTTTGTTCCGTCTCTTACTGGCGGCGGCGCCGAGCGCACGAACACGGCCATGGCAAACGAGTTTGCCAAGCGCGGGCTGTCCGTCGATCTGGTGGTCGTGGACGGCAACGGGCCGTTTCGCAAGTTGGTCGCCGACAGTGTGCGGCTTGTCGTTCTGGGCTCTCGACGATGCATGACCAGCGTTCCGCACTTTTGCCGGTACTTGAGACGAGAGCACCCGGATGCGGTCATGGCGACGATGCGCGCGGGCATCGTCGCTCTGCTTGCCGCCCGCATTGTAAAGGGGCCCTGGCGCACGCTGATTCGGTACGAGGGCTCCTACACGGGCGACTACCTCATCAACGACACCGTTGGTCGGTTGTTGATTCGCTTGCACGCCCGCTTGCTCCCATCCGCCGATGCGGCGGTGGCAGTCTGCGAGGACGCGGCAGCGGACATCGTGCGCGCCTCCCCGCGGGCGTCCGCCAAGATGACGGCGATCCCCAACCCGATCTTCGAGCCGCGGATCCTCGAGCTCGCCGACCAGCCGGTCGCCCATCGCTGGTTGCGCGACCCCGGCCCCGAGCTGCCGGTGGTCGTGTCCGTTGGCCGCTTGGATCTGCAAAAGGACTATGCGACGCTTCTCAAGGCGTTTGCCGAGGTCGTTGCGGTGCGCCCGGCCCGGCTCGTGATCGTTGGAGAAGGACCCGACCGGCCACGGCTGACCGCGATCGCCGAGGAGCTGAACATTGCCGAGTTCTTCGACCTCCCCGGGTTCCAGCACAACCCGTTCGCCTACGTCCGGCGGGCGCGGGTCTTTGCGCTGTCGTCGATATGCGAGGGGTCGCCGGCGGTGTTGATCGAGGCGATGGCGTGCGGAACGCCCGTGGTCAGCACGGCGTGCCCTACCGGGCCGAGGGAAGTTCTGGAAGACGGGAAGTGGGGTGCGCTGGTTCCGGTGGGGGACTCCAAGGCGATGGCCAAGGCGATCCTGCGGACGCTGGACCAGCCGGTCGATTCCGAGGCCCTAGTCGCTCGCGCCAAGTACTACTCCGTGGGACCGTCTGTCGATCAGCACCTGCGGTTGATGTTCCCCGACGGCTGGGAGCCAGGGTCGAACGCGGTCCCCGCCCCCTCCGTTTGACCCTGTGCGCCAGACGGCTTACCTTTAGCGCCCGTCACACGAACGGGGCGTGCTGGCGGCAGCGACAGGGGTGGAAGCCATGAGGTCACTACGCAGGAAGTCGCAGGGCAGATCGGCCGGCCAACGCTGGGCGTTCTTCCTTGCCGCTCCAGCGGCGCTGGTCCTACTGGGCGCCTGCGACTCGCTGATCTTGAGCCGGGAACCGGAGGCTGCCCGCATCCAGATCGACAGCAACGACGTGTCGGAAGTCACACTGATCACCTCCAAGTGGTTCGTTCGAGTGGCCGACCCCGACTGCCCGGGCTGCGATCCAGATATCGAGCTTGTCGAGAGCGACACAACGGTCGCCCCTCTTCCGTTCACGGGCACGTATCCCTTCAACTTCCGTCTCCAGTTCTACGCTGAGGCGTTCCCGTCGGCCCAGGTGCCAGTAACCCTGTCGATGACCGCCCATGTGGACGATCGGGAGTGGTACAACAACTCGCGCACTCTGCAACCGGAAGACGAAGACGGAATGCCCGAGACGTTGCGCTTCGTCTACCAGTACACCCAGGCCAGGGTTCCCTGACGCAAGGAGAACCCCGCCCCGTCCGGTTGCCCCGCAACCTCCGGGCTGTCGCCGTGGCGGCCGGCGCAGGACTGGCCTTCGCCTGCACTCTGCCGCCGTACACCGAAGGGGAGCCCGGCGCGCCGCTCCCGGATCTGGACGAAGAACAGCTTCGTCGGTTCGCCGAAGGACAAGCGCTCTTCAACCGTCCCTTCGCCGTCGCCGAAGGCTTGGGCCCGATCTTCAATCAAGACAGGTGCGGCTCATGCCACGACCTTCCTACCAGTGGGGGCCACGGGGCCGAGCCGGTGGTCAAGGCGGCCCGCTTCGACCCGGTAGAGGGGTGCACCACGTTGTCCGAGCACGGCGGCGACCTTCTGCAGCAGATCGTGACCGAACCCGCTCGGGCGCTGGGCGTCCAGCCCGAACAGACCCCCGAGGGCGCGACCATCACAGCTGACATCCGCGCCCCAGCCGTCTATGGGCTGGGCCTGGTGGCGGCCGTTCCCGAAGCCGACCTGCTCCGCCGAGCGGACCCGGACGACACCGACGCCGACGGCATCTCGGGCCGTGCCAACTTCGACGCCGACGGACGTGTCGGTCGGTTTGGGCGGAGGGCCCAGCACGCGACGCTTCGCGGCTTTGTCGAGGAAGCGATCCGGCTGGAGATGGGCATCACCACGCCCAGCCGCCCCAGCGAGGAGCTGCCCAACGGGCGTCCCCTGCCGGAGGGAGCGGATCTCGCGTCCGACCCTGAAGTCGACGAAGCGACGCTTCAGCTCCTCACCGACTACATCCGGTTCCTCGCCCCTCCCAGAGCGTTGGCTGCCCCAGGCGCAGGCGAAGGGCGCACCACCACCGATGCCGCGCGCGACCTCGAAGAAGGAGCAAAGATCTTCGACTTCATGGGGTGTGCGAAGTGCCACGTCCCGTTGTTCACGACCGCCGCCAGTGGCTCGCCTTCCTTCGACCGCCGGCGCTTCCGCTTGTACTCGGACCTTCTCCTCCACGACATGGGACCCGAGCTCGCTGGCCCGTGCATACCGGGCACGAGCCCTTCCGAGTGGAAGACCGCCCGTCTCGTCGGCCTAGGCCACCGGTTCGAGTTCCTCCACGACGGTCGAGCGCCAAGCATCGAGGACGCGATCCTCCTCCACGGCGGGGAAGCGACACCCAGCCGCGACCTCTTTCGGCGGCTCGCCAGCGACGCCCGGCGACAGGTGCTGCTCTTCCTTCAGTCGCTCTAGGAAGCCTGGGCCGACAAAGCAACTGGGGCACCACCTGCAAGAGGTGGCACCCCAGTCTTTGTCTTCGACTTCCCACCGCGACGCCGTCGCCGGCGTCGTGGTCCTCAGCGACGCGTCAGGTCTTGGGCGCGCACCGCTTCGTCAGGTCGTCGTCGATGTTGTCGTTGTACAGCGGTTCCGAGTCCGTCATGGTGAACTTGGTGGGCCGGTCGCTTCCCTCACGCTCGTCGTCGTCCAAGGCGTCGAATATCTGGCGGGTCAGGCCGAAGCGGTAAAGATCAGCGGCCCGCTGACCCTCCATGAACAGTTCGGCGAACCGCTCGGAGAGCAGGTAGTCCATCATCATGCCCTGATCGGTCGGCGTCTCGAACGGCGCCAACCCCACGGCATCCCGCAGGTTGTTGAGGATCGCCGTTGCCCCTGCGTAGTCTCCCGCACTCATGGCGGCCTCGGCCTCGATCAGGCGCATGAGGTCCGAGTGCACCATCGGGATGTTGTCCGTCAGGCCGTTGTACTTCCACTGGCTGTAGTGGGGCGTCTCGTTGTCCGTCGCCACCTCGCCGTCAAAGTACACCGGGAGGCGCATGTCGTACTCGTCTGTCCACGGATCGCGCATGAAGCCGGGGTCGTCGCTGATGTCGATCTGATCCCACCACTTGTGCAAGAGGCCGGCGGCCTCGTTGAAGTTCTTGGTGGTGAGCAAAACGACCGAGTTGTTGGACGACTGGTTGAATACGGCTTCGTAGGAATAACCGTCGCCGATCGCGCTGGCGTCGGCCGCTGCGGCCGTCAGGTCGCCCAGCAGCAGGTTTGCCTGGGCTCTGCCGGCCTGTGCGGCCATGGCGTAGTCCGAGCGCCCCGCCGACTGGGCAGTCTGCATGGCGTTCGTGAACTCCTGGACTGCTTGCCGCAGCGCATCCATGTCCGTGATTGCGGGGCCGCTGGGCTGGCCCACGGACTCGCAGAACGTCAAGCCCATGTACAGGTCGGCAAAGGCACCGCCTAGCCGGACTTGAGCCGTCATTGGGCTGGAGGCCGCTTCGCTTTCGCCCAGAACGTTCTTGAAGCGTTCTTCCGCGTCCATCGCGAACCAGTTGGCCCTCAGCCATGCGTTGTGGGTGCCGTCCATCGGGCTAGTCCCGTATTGGAACCGCCCATGGTCCACCTCGTCGTACCCGCCCCACGTTCCCGTGTGCTGGTACACGTCGGCCAGGAGGGCCTGGTAGGTCACGAAACCGTCCATGACCGAGTGTATGGCCCCCTCTACGCCGTTGGCCACGGCCGGGAGAGCCGTGTCCAAGTCGTCCGCGGTGTAGCGTTGCGGGTCCTGGACCGTCAGCAGGGACTCGCAGGCCCCCAAGGCCAAGACGGCCACTAGGGCGGTCGCCCACCCCTTCGTCTTGCTTCCGTTCATTGGTTGTCCTCCCCCCTAGAACCGAGTCTTGAAGGTCAGCTTGAACTGCCTGGGCTGCGGGAGTCCCAGGAACGGAGAGGAAGCGTAGTCTCGGCCTCCCTGGTAGAGCTGGTTGGGGTCCGGGCAGTTGCAGTTGTCCCACCAGTGCAGGTTGTACCCCGACAGCGTTAACGTCGAACGCTGGAGGCCAGCCATGCTGGTGAGGGATTCCGGCAACGTGTACGAGACCGACACCTCCTGCAGACGGATGTTGTCCCGGGAATCCACGGGATACGCAAGCCGGTGCCAGTTGAGGACCGAGTCGGCGGCCGGCGTGCGTTCGCCGTTGGGGCCGAGGTGCATCAGGTACTCGTCGTAGGCCAGCTGGCGCACGCCGTATCCTCGGTCCGAATTGACCATGGAGGCGCCCCACTCTCCCCGGAACTGGACAGCTACTCGAAGCGACCGACCGACCGAGAAGTGCGTGTTGAGGGATGCCAAGTGATCAGGGAAGGCTTGGCCCTGATAGTAGCTGTACACGGACCTGATGTGTTCCCTCTTGGTCGGATCCCATCCCAAGATTCCACGCCGGATGATCTCGACGATGGGGAACCCTTCCCACAGACCTCCCAAGCGAGTGTGCTGGGTCCAACCCGTCAACTCGGTGCCTTGGTAGATCGGCAGGGAATCGGCAACGGCCGTTTCGCCCAAGTCCAGGATCTCGTTGTAGTTCCACTCGTAGTTGATTCCCGTGGACCAGCTGAAGTCGCTGCGGTCAATGATCGTGCTGTTGACCGAGAGCTCCACGCCCCGGTTCAGGATCTTGCCCGTATTGCGTTGCTGGGAAGAACCGAACCCTTCGCTGGGCGGGAGAGCGATGCCGAGCAGCGCGTTGTTGGTCGTGGCGTGCCAGTACGTGGCGTCGATCCCGATTCTGTCGTCCATCAGACCCAGGTCCAAACCGGCCTCGTACTCAACCTTGGTCTCGGGCTCGAGCAGGTCGTTCCCTGGGTTGCTCGGGGCTACGCCAGCCAAGTCCTCGAGTACCGTAGACGGCACATAGGTCTGGAACTGCGCAAAGGCGCCGGGCGCCTTGCCGCCCATTCCTACGGCCCCTCGGAGCTTGGCGCTGCTGATGAACCCGGGAAGCATGTCCTCGTTCAAGTTGTAGGCCATGTCCGCCTTTGGGTACACCTGGAAGCCGTAGTTCTTCCCGAAGGCGCTGTTGCCGTCTACGCGCACGGCCGCCGTCACGAAGAGATCGTCTCCGATGTCGAAGCGGTTCTGGCCGAAGAAGCCGAGGTTAATCTCCTCGGAGAACGACTCTCCGCCGAAGTTGCGCGCCGCACCGCTGACCGTGGTCACGCCTTCGCCGGCGAAGTCCTTGCCCGTCGCCATCGACAGCGAGCCGATCTCCCAGTAGCCCTGGGTACCGAAGGCGAAGCTCCCGCCGATGTTGCCGGCGAACGGCAGCGTGTAGTCAAGGTTGCCGGTGTAGTCGAGCGTAAAGTTGCGGATGTTCCGGTAACCGATGTTCCTCTCGCCAAGCGTGCCGATGTACGTGTAATGGCGCCCAAAGGGGAGGTTCCGGCTCTTCTGGTCATTGACGGCGTCAAGTCCCAGCGTCGCCCGGTGGTGGAACCACGGTCGCGGGTTGTAGTTGAGCTGTACCGAGCCTTGGAACCGATCCGCATCCGAATACGTCTTGATCGCCTGAGCGTCTTCCACGTTGACGTCCAGCCCCCCCCCGTACGGCTCGTCCACCGAGGCGTTATTGGGGTTGGTAAGAAGGGCGTTGGTGTAGATGCCGAGCCAGTTGTTTCCCGACTGAAGGGCGTAGACGCGGTTTCTGACGTAACTGGAGGTCACGCCCACCGTGAGGTTTTCTCCGGCGGTCCAGTTGAGGTTGACTCGCAGGTTGGCCCGCTTCTGGTCGTTGGGCTTGATCGAACCCTCCTCGAACGAGAAGCCACCCGAGACGAAGTAGGTGACGTTCTCGCCACCGCCGTCCACGGTCAGGCTGTAGGTGTTGATCAGCCCGTTTTCGATGAGCGACTCGTTTGGATCCAGAGCAACCGTTCCGTCCTCGCCCCTAAAGTTGCTGCGCAGCGACGTCGGGAAGTTCGCCCGGTGCCGGTTGAACCCGGCGCCGACCTCGAAGGTGAAGTTTGCCGGGCTGTTGTTCCGGCCCCGCTTTGTGAAGACCTGAATCACGCCGCCGGAAGCCTCGGAGCCGTACAGCGTCGCGGCCGCCGGTCCCTTCAGGACTTCGACCCGCTCGATCTCGTCGGGGTTCAGATCCGACAGCCGGTCCTCGCCTGATCCTCCGCTGAAGGCGCAACAGGTAGTCTGCCCGCCGGCGCTGCTTCCCCACTCGCGGCCCAGGGCGTCGACACGGATGCCGTCGATGTAGATGACGGGCCGCTGGCCTAGCGAGAAGGAGTCCATGCCGCGGACGGTCAATACCCGCGACGCGCCTACCCCGCCGACCGATCCGATCGATCGCACGCCCGGTATCCGGCCTTCCAGGGCTTGGCTGAATCCGTCGAGGGGAATGGTCTCCTGGATGTCGCTGACGTTCAGAGACGCGGCGGACACCCCCAGCTTCCGACGCTCGACCGCGCCGGCAGTGCCGGTGACGATGATCTCGTCGAGGTCGACGGCGGAGACCTCCATTCGGAACTCCACGGTTGCGGAGCCCCCTGCGGTGACCGTGACGTCCTCGGTCTGCGTGCCGAAGCCGACATGGACGGCTTGGATGGTGTACGTCCCCGGCGGCACTCGGGTGATGAGGAACCGTCCGTTGACGTTGGACAGCCCGCCGAGTTGGGTGTCCATGATGGTGATCTGGGTGCCGTTGATCGGCTCCCCGGTCGTGGCCGCGGTGACCGAGCCCGTTACGGTCCCGTCCTGGGCGGCTGCGCCGACCGGCAGGACAAGAGCCAGGGCGGCTGCCACCGCCAGGAGGGAGGAAAGCCTCCCCCGATGAGGTTGTAGCGGTTGTGTCATGTCGTCCTCTCCTTCGGTGATGGATGACTGTCGGCTTGGGCAGCACTGCGCTCCCCAACGCCTCGCTACGGAGTCGGAACATAGTAGTACGCAAGTCCGATTCGCGCCACCTAGATGTCGAACATCCTTTTTTCGGACACTTTAAAACACCTCCCCGAGCCCCTCCGCCACGCGTTCCGCCAGGGCCGTGACCGCCCCTGCCAGGATCCGGGTGCGCTCGCTCCGGATGTAGTAGGGGTCGCGCTCGGCGTCGTCGCGGAAGAGCTCCACGAAGCCGAGCGGGTCTCCGTCCTCGTCGAAGTACTCCACTCGGAGCAGGGTGCGGAGGGCGCCGGCGGGCGGCGGCGAGTCGTACCCGGCGATCGCCAGCTGGTCCACGCGCTGCATGAAGTTGCCGAAGCCGGCGTCGGGAGCCTCTTCGTCGGCGTCCGCCCACTCTCCGGAGGCGAGGCGGGTCATCGTCCGCGCCTGGCCGTCGATCGCCGCCCGGACCCGAGCCACCTCGTTGGCGGGGTAATGATGGAGCCAGCGTTCCCGGAGCGAGCCTTCCCCAATCGCCAGCGGGCGCACGACTTCCCCGGGGACGACGTAGCCGGCGCCGGTGGCAAGCTGGGCGGCGTACCTGTTGGAGCCGCTGAAGGTCGTGTCCCCCAGAACCAGCTCCCGTTGGTCGTCCTCGAACGTCGCCGTGATCCGCTCGGTGGAGCGGTCCAGCCCGAACTGGATCTCCTGCTCCGCCGACAGCGGGCCGAAGTCGCGGATCACCCGGAGGGCGGCCAGCCGTGCCACCACCACGTGGCCCGACGCGCCGACGGGAAACTCCAGGGTGTCGCGTCCCCCGTCCTCGATCTGGAACCCCCAGAGGAAAACGCCTTCGCCGTCTTCTCGGCGCTCGATCCGCACTTCCTTCTCCGGGGAGCGGTAGCGGATCGCCACCACCTCCGTCGTGTCCTGCTCCCACGCCAGCGCCCGGCTCCGGTCCTCCTGCCGCACTTCGTCGCGTGTCCAGGTCTGGAACGCCCACAGGGCAGCCGCCGCCAGCAGGATCGCGTGAGCCCGCACCCCCCTCACGCCACCGTCCTCCGTCTGGCCCTGCGGCCGTAGATCGCTATTGCGCCGCCCGCCAGCACCAGCGACGGCGCGCCGAAGATGATCGCGTAGAACCACGCCACGTCCTCGGTGCGGGTGTGGACGATCGGCACGTCCTCCTCCGACACGACCTGGCCGGAGAACGCCTCCTCTCTGCCCAGCCAGCGGATGCCGTCGGCCACCAGAGCGGCGTTGAGCTGGAGGCTGACCAGAACCCTATCGGCGAAGATCTCGGCGTCGCCGTAGACCAGTGCGCGCATCCCAGGGGCGGGGGCGGCCGGGGCGGGCGTCGCGTCCGAAGCCGAGTCCGGCGCCGCGGAATCCGCCGACGGGTCTGTCGGGAGGTCCGCTTCCACGGCGATCGCCACGCCCAGGCTTTCCCGCGTCTCGTCGCCCTCGTCGAAGCGGAAGTCCCCGTTTCGGTCGGCGAAGCTGGAGCGCATCGAGCGGACGACCAGCGAGTGGCGGAGTCCCTCCACGTCTTCCGCTGGCGAAAGGGCCTCCGCGCCGAGCATCAGAACGCCCCCGCCCCGGCCCTGGCGGCTGGCGGTGGTCACCGACGGGTGAGTGGAGAAGCGGTTGGCGACGATGAGGCGGCGGTCCGCAGGCGCGCCCGTCTCGCGCATGTGGTTCTGGTCGTCCACGACGGTCGCCGGGTCGTGCTCCACTCCCAGGCGCTGCCGGAAGTCGCCGATCCGGAACTCGGAGCCCGACTCCAGCGCCACCAGGAGCGAGCCGCCCCGGTCCAGGTACTCTCGGATTGCGTCGGCCTCCGAGTCGAAGAACGGCCGCCGGGGTCCCAGGATCATGACGAAGGCGGCATCGTCGGGGATCTGGTCGCCCAGCCCCTCCCGCGCTCCCAGGTCGCGGGCATCGTAGTTGAGGAGCTCCAGCATCCGGCGGAGCACGGGGAGCGGCGGTTCTCGGGGTCCCGGGGGGGCGTCGCGAGGCATCCACGGCTCCCGGGGCTCGTTCCGAGGGGCCAGGGAGTCTTGGGCCAAGGGGTCGTTCATCTCGCCGTGGCCGGTGGTCAGGTAGGCGACGCGTCGGCCTCGGGCCAGGAGGAGGAGGGCCTGCTGGACCAAGCCGTCGAGGACCCGCAGGCGGCCGCGGGCGTCGTCGATCTCCACGGACAGGGCGATCTGCTCCGTGCGGTCGCCCACGCGAAAGAAGATCTGGCCGTCGGTGCGGGCGTTCCAGTCGGCGGCGGCGGCGGGGTCGGCGAAGCGGTCGTGCTCCTCCACGGCGACGTTGTCGGCGGCGGCCGCCAGCGCCTGAACGTAGGTGCGGACCTGCTCCCCGACCGGGTTCAGCGGCGGGAAGAAGAGGGCGACTTGAAGCGGTCCGTCCAGGCTGCGGACGATCTCGAGGGTGGCGTCGCCGGGGGTGGCGGTCTTGAAGTAGCTGAAGTCCAGCGTCTGGTTCCGCTCGGCGGCGACGTAGCCCAGCAGCATCAGCGCGCTTCCGGCCAGCGCCAAGCTCAAGGCGTTGGAGGCGGTCTCGCGGATGCGGAGCGCGTCCACGTGGAGAGCGGCTTGGGCGCTTCGGCCTTGGGCACCGCCTTTCTTGGCCGCCCAGTGGGCCGCCAGCGCCGGAAGGGCTGAGCAGGCCATGAGAATAGAGGACGCCGCGAGGAAGAACCGTCGCACCCGTCGCTCCTCCCGGGCGCCGCCCAACTCCAGCCCGAGCCACTCGATCCCGTCCTGGGTTCCCGGCAGGAACCCGGCGAGGGCCAGAACACAGCCGATGCTGCAGAGGGCGAAGACGGCCTCGGTGGCCCGGGCGCCGGCGGAGACGTCGTCCGGGTCGGCGGCCGCGGCGCGGCGCCAAGCGGCGACTCGGAGGACCACGGCGGCAAGGGCTGCGGCGGCGCCGGCCAGGATCAGAAGCAGACGGACCGCTGGGGTTCCGTCGAAGACGCGGACGCCGGCGAACGCCGCGACCAGTCCGCCGAAGAGGAGCCAAGTCGTCCAGAGGCGCGTCACTCCCATCGCTTCGCCTCCATGATCTTTGTGGCCGCGTACAGGAAGAAGTAGGTCAGGGCCACGTAGTACGCCACGTCGCGCAGGTGGAAGAGGCCGGACTGGAAGCCGGCGAAGTGGCGGCCGTGGATCGCCAGGGCAGCGAACACCCAAGAGACGGGCGGACCGACGATTCGAGAGAGGGGCCAGAGGAGGAAGAGCGTCCCCGTGACGAGCGACGCGGTGGCTGCCGCCACGAGCTGATGGCGGGTGAGGGCGGACGCGAAGAGGCCGACGGCCAGCACTGCGCCGCCGATGAGGGTGAGCCCCAGGTACCCCGTGAGGACGTGGGCGAGGGAGACCTTGCCGTTCACGAGGATCAGCAGGGGCATGTAGAGGGTCGCCAGGTTGATGGCGGTGAGGAACGCCAGCGCCGACAGGAACTTGCCCAGGACGATCTCCCAGTCGCGCACGGGAGAGGTGTCCAGCAGAAGTTGGGTGCCGGTCTGGCGCTCCTCGGCGACGAGTCGGATCGAGAGGGCCACGGCGGCGATGGCGGTGAGGCCGCTCGCGTTGTAGAAGAACCCCGCCAGGACCTGCCCCGAGAGACGCTCGCCGGCGGAGGGTCCCAGGGCTTGGGCGTAGAAGAGGAGGCCGTCGAGCAGCAGGACCGTCGCCGCGACGATGTACCCCATCGGCGACCGGAGGTACGCGCCGAGTTCGCGGCGGAAGACGACGCCGGTTGCGCCCGCGGTGATCGCTGGCTGGGCGGCGGTCATGCTTCGACGCCTCCCACCAAGCCGACGAAGACGCGCTCCAGCTCCCGTTCGGCGCGAGCCAGGGCCACGACGTCGTGGCCGGCCTCCACCAACGCCCGGCAGACGGCGGCTCGCAGGTCGGCGTCGCCCTCCACGTGGTAGGTGACGGCTTGCGGTTCCGAGCGACGACGGGTTGCGGGCGCGGGCTCGACGCGGGTCACGCCGGGGACGGCTCGGATCGCGGCTTCGGGGGTGGTCCCGGGGCTGCCGTCGGCCGGCTGCTGGGCCGGGGTGCGCACCGTGACGGAGAGTCGTCGGGAGCGCAGGAGTCCTTCGCCCAGCTCGGCTTCGGTCCCCGACGCCACGATCTCGCCGTCGTTCAGCACGAGGAGACGGTCGCAGGTCTCGCTGATCTCGGGCAGGATGTGGCTGGAGATGAGGATGGTGTGCGAGTCCTTCAGCTCCCGGATCATCCCCCGCATCTCCATGATCTGCACCGGGTCCAGGTCGTGGGTCGGCTCGTCGAGGATCAGAAGCTCCGGATCGTGGATGATCGCCTGGGCTACGCCGACGCGCTGGCGGTACCCCTGGGAGAGGTTGCGGGTCAGGACGTCGTGGACTTCGGCCACCCGCGCGTACTCCTCCACCTCCGGTACGCGACGAGCGACCGCCTCCTGCGACATGCCCTTGATCCGCCCCGCGAACGCCAAGTAGTCGCCTACGGTCATGTCGCCGTAGACGGGTGGCGTTTCCGGCAGGTAGCCCACCCGCTTGCGGACTTCATGGGGGTCCCGGAGCACGTCCAGGCCGCCGATGCGAACCGTGCCCGACGACGGGCGAAGGCCGCACGCGAGGATGCGCAGCAACGTGGTCTTGCCTACGCCGTTGAGGCCCAGAAAGCCCACCGCGTCGCCCTTCTCGATCTCGAAGGACACGGGGCCCAGGGCCCGCTTGGGGCCGTAGTACTTGGTGACGCCGTCCAGTTGGACCATAGGGTTGGCGGGCCGTTGTCGGCGGGCGGGCGGGTGCTCCAATCCTCCTCCTTGCTCCTCCTGCAACAATCGAAATTCGGGCCCGCTCCGTCAATGCCCCGCGCTTCGGCGAGCCTGCGTCTAAAGGGACTCCAGGAAGCGGACGAGAGCCGCCTGGGCTTGGGCGGGCAGGGCGGCGAAGGCGTCGCGAGCGGCGGTTGCTTCGCCTCCGTGGGCGGCGACGGCGGTTGCGGGGTCCGTGGCGCGGCCGTCGTGGAGGAGGCGGCGACGGTAGCGAAGCCCCCAGAGGGGTGCGGTGCGAAGTTCGCTGGGGGCGGCGTCGCGACCGCACACGTCGGCGAGGGCCGGGCCCAGGTCGTGGAGCAGGAAATCCGAGTAGGGGCGGATCGTCTGGTCGGCAAGGGCCGGGTGGATCGACGGCGTCGCTGGCGAGGCGGCGCCGGTCCGCATCTCCTCCCTGTGGCAGGACTCGCAACCGATCTGGCGGAAGAGCGCGGCGCCTTCGGCGACGGCGTCGGGGGCGTCGGCAGGGGCCGGAGGCGCCAGGAAGCGCACGTAGTCGGCGAGGAGGCCGAGGGTCTCCTGGTCGATCTCCGGGTCCGGCATGGGGTCCGCCTCCGGGGGGACGGGGACGCCGTTGCGCGGCTCCTCGGCAGGGTGCGCCGGGGTGGTGAAGCCCAGCTCGAAGCGGAGAGCCGTGTCGACGAACTCCTCCACCGTGGCGGCGTCTCCCTTGCGGCCGAAGCGGGCGAAGCCGCCGTCGGGGAGCCGGGGCAGTCGGCCCGAGATGCCGTCGCCGTCCAGGTCGTCCGGGTCGGCGCGCTCGGCCAGCACGGCCTCCGGCAGGGCTTCCGCCAGCCCCAGCCCCATTAAAGGCGGCGCGACCATGCGGGCCGTGGCGGTGGCGCCTTCCGGCACGCTCTCGGGGCCCATGCCGTGAGCCGCCAGCAGGTCGGTGGCGCGGCGCTGGACGTTGTCGCCGCCCTGGGACTCGAGGAGATCGCAGCGACCGTCGGCGAAGCGGGTGGCCTTCAGCACCGGGACCCTGGCGCTGCCGCCGCCGGTGACGGGCTCGTCGTGGCACTCGCTGCACCGCTCGGCGTTGTAGAGCGGGCCGAGCCCTTCGTCCGCCGTGGCCAGGCGCTCGAAGAGGGCGCGGCCCAGGAAGAAGCGGCCGCGGGCGGCGGGGTCCAGCCCGGGAAGGGGTTCGCCTGGCGTCGTGGGGGGGAGCCCTGACGGCCCGGGGTCGCCGCAGCTTGCCAGGGCGCAGGCGGCCGCGAGCCATGCGGGTCGGGCCAACCGCCGGAGTTTCGTCACGAGCCCGGAACGGCGCTCGCGCCAGCTCCCTCCAGCATCGCCCGCGCCTTGACGATCGCCGCCAGGATGCCCGTCGCCCGCATCTCCGTGCCGGCTCGGGCGAGGAGCCACGCCTCGAAGAGCGGCGACAGCGAGCGCGCTTGGCCTTGTCTCGACACGACCATCTCCATCTGCCGCGCCAAAGCCGATCGGGACGGGGCGTCGGAGGCGTCTAGCGCCAGCGCCTGGGTCCAGTACTCGATCTCCTCGGCGTGGGCCTCGGCCAACCCGGCGACCGTCGCCGAGTCCAGAGAGAGCTCTTGTTCGTGCAGGCCGGCCAGGCGGAGCTCCCGGGTCGCCAGTTCGCGCACCAAGTCGGCCCGCGGTTCCTCGGCCGCCGCGGCAAGCTCGGCCCGCGACGAGGACGGGAAGAAGACCAGGTAGCGAGCCGCATCCGCCGCGGCGAAGGCTCCTCCGTCCCATGTGGCCAGGGGCGTGGCCGAGTCCAACCAGCCGTCCGGGTCCTCCGCAACGAGCCCGATCAGGTGGGTCGCAACCGGCGAGAGCTCCATCCCGAACGTCGCTCGAGCCTCCTCTGCGGCCGCGGCGTCGGCTTCGACGAGGCGTCGCTCCCGCAGGCGGGCGCCGAAGATACGGCTGACCTCCTCGAAGCGGGGCCGGTAGAGGATATGGAACCCCTGCCGGGTTTGAACCACCCCCGACACCTGGCCCGGTTCGAGTTGGAAGACGGCCCTGTCCACGTTGGACGGAAGCTCCCCTCGGGCGAAGAGTCCAAGGAGCCCGGCAGCGTCGCGGGAGGCGGCGTCCTCGCTCTCGGCCACCACGTCGTTCCAGGAGGCACCTTCCAGTATCGACCCCAGAATGCGCTCGGCCGTACGCTGCTGGAGCACCCGTTCGGCGGACGAGGTCTCGGGGCCAACCCGCCGGAGCACATGGGCGACCAGACGCAGGGAGCCTGCTTGGAACGCCGCGGCGACGGCTTCGGGAGATGGTGCGGCTGTCGCGAGGCGCGCCTCGCGGTCGGCGGCGAGGAGGGCTTCCCGGCGGTCGAGCCAGCTGGCGGCCTCCAGGGCTTCGGCGCCGAGAAGGGAGTCGCCGGCCGCGGAGCGGAGCGCCAGCGCCGCAGCGCCTTGCCAGTGGCGGGCCAGTTCGACTGTCGCCGCCGAGTCCAGAGGGAAGGGCTGGGCCAGCACCAGAAGCTCGGCCAGCCGGTCCTCCGAGAGGGTCCACTCCCCCGTGCGCGCCACGAGACCCCTTCGGGCCAAGTCGTCGCATGCGGCCAGGCCCAGCAGGGCAACGCCCACCAGCGCGACCAGCCCCCGCGGCGCCGGGCCGGCCACTGGGACGCAGGCGGAACGCCCGGTCAGCGAACGACCACGGTAATTGTGTCGGCCACTGGCGGGTTGAGGGGTATGTGCACCCCGTCGGCGACGACGGCGACGATCTGGTGCTCGCCCGGAGTCAAGTCCTCCAACGTGAACTCGGTCTGCGCCAAGCCCATGTGGTAGTGGACGCCCGGGTCGTTGGGGATCGGCAGCGTCCAGTCCACTTCGCCGTCCACGATCAGGTGGTGGTGGCCGGTGCCCGGGTCCATCGTACCGGCGGGCGCGATCGTCACGCCCGTCACCTCCATGACGACCAGGAGGGGGCCTTGATCGACGACGGCGCCGTCTTCCGGGACGACGATCGACACGGAGGCAGGCTCCATCGCCGCGTCCTGCGGCTCGGCGGCTTGGCTGGGCGCTTCCTCGGCGGGCGGGTCCCCCGCGTCTCCTCCTGTGCACGCCGTGACCGAGAACGCCGCGACGGCTCCGACTGCCAAGATCCGACGGATCATCTTCGCTGCTCCTTGAGCTCTGTCATGCCTCGTCCGCTTGGTGATTCGGCTATCAAGGTCGCCCCGCCGGAGTCCGTGCGCCAGTCCGGGAGACCCGGCGGGGCCGACTCCGCTATTGTATTGCCCTCCGATGCCGTCCAACGCCCCCGAAGCCCGCGCATGAGACGAGTCCTGCGAACCAGACCGATCTGCCGCGCACGCTCGTTCGTTGGCCGCGCACGCTTGTTCATTGTCCTTGCAGCCGCCTCGGCCCTGCCGCAGATCGTCGCCCCTGCCGGCGTTGCCGCTTTCGTCGGCTATCAGGTCCCGGTTCCAGTCCCGGTGGATCCCGATTCGATGCCGCGGCCGGCGCTGGAGGCGCGCCGGACCACCCTGCCCGTCGCCTTGGACGGCGTGCTGGACGACGCCGCTTGGGCGCTTGCCGACTCTACCGACGGCGTGTTCTACACGTCGATCCCCGTTCAGGGCCTGCCTTCCACGGAGCGGACGGTGGTGCGGGTCCTCTACGACGACGAACGCCTGTACATCGGCGCCAAGATGTACGACCGGCGCCCGGAATCGTTGGTAGCTGCGGGCCTCGAGCAGGACTTCGCGACCCAGGACTCGGACATCTTCGGCTTCGCTCTGGACACGTACTTGGACCGGCAGAACGCCTTTCTCTTTGCGGTGAACCCGGCCGGCGCCCTCTTCGACGCGCAGGCGTTCAACGACCAGCAGTCCGTGAACCGGGCGTGGGAAGGCGTGGTGGAGACTGCGACTTCCGTCAACGCGGACGGATGGGTGGCGGAAGTGGCGGTGCCGTTCACGACCTTGCGCTTCCGGGAAGTCGACGGAGAGCAGTCGTGGGGCCTGAACTTCTCCCGGCGGATCCGGCGCATCTCGGAAGACTCCAGCTGGGCGCCGCTGCCGCGACAGTTTCGCGTATACAAGATGTCGCGGGCGGGGACGTTGACGGGCCTCCGAGGCCTGCGCCAGGGCCGAAACCTGTGGGTGAAGCCCTTTGCCAACGGCGTTCGGGCCGACGGGCGACGCGTGGCGGAGGCGGGGTCGACGCTGGAGGCGGGAGTTGATCTCAAGTGGGGCGTGACTCCGCAGCTGACGTTGGACGTGACGGCCCTGACGGACTTCTCCCAGGCCGAAGCCGACGAGGAGCAGATCAACCTGACGCGCTTCTCGCTGTTCTTCCCCGAGAAGCGGGACTTCTTTCTGGAGAACGAAGGGATCTTCGCGTTCCAGGATGCGCGGGTCCGAAACTTCAGAACGGGGTCCGGGCCGCAGAACTTCCGGCTCTTCCACAGCCGGCGGATCGGGCTGTCGGCGGACCGGTCGCCGGTGCCGATCGCCGGCGGCGCGCGCCTGACCGGACGGATCGGCGGCTACGCCGTCGGGCTGCTCAACATGCAGACGCGCAGTGACTCCGACTACCTGGGGAGCGACCCCGCCTTTCAGGGCGAGAACTTCTCCGTCGCGCGGCTGCGCCGGAACGTCCTGGGAAGCAGCGACGTCGGGGTGATGTTCGTCAACCGTCAGGGGACGGGACCGGGCGTCGCCGGAACGTACAACCGGGCGCTCGGCGCCGACGCCAACCTCCGCTTGGCCGGCGGGCGGATGCTGGTGAACTCGTACTTCGCCGCCACAACCGCGTCGGAAGGGGTTGCGGCAGCCGACGCTCGCGACGACCGGACCACGAGCGCGTTCGAGGTGGCTTGGCGAGACCCGGTGTGGGCCGCGTCGGTGCTGCTGAAGTCGGTGGGCGACGGCTTCGATCCCGGCGTCGGCTTCGTGCGGCGGCGCGGCGTGCGGCAGGGGTTCGTCACGCTGGGCGCGCATCCGCAGCCGGCGATCCCCAAGGTGCAGGAGATCAACCCCTACGTGGACGTCGACGTCTACTCCGACTTGGGCTGGCGCCTGGAGAGCCGCGAGATCAAGCCGGGGTTCGGCGTCGGCTTTCTGGACAGCGGGCTGCTGACCGTGGAGTACTCGGCGCGGTTCGAGCGCTTGGCGGAGCCCACGCCGGTGGTCGGCGCTCTCGTGCCTGCGGGGGAGTACAGCTTCGACGCCATCGCCGCCAGCTACAAATCCAACTTGGGGCGAAAGCTGGGAGGGACCGTGAGCGTTGCGAACGGCGACTTCTTCGACGGACGCCGGAGGTCGTTCACGGCCAGCGCGACGTTGCGCCCCAGCGCCCGGCTGCTGGTCGAGGGGACGGCAGAGCACAACCGCTTCAACCTGGGCGGTCGCGACTTCGACGCGCACCTCTTCAGCGGGCGCTTGCGCTACGGCCACAACACGCGTGCGTTCCTGAGCGCGTTCGTGCAGTACAACCAGTCCTCCGACGAGCTGTTGACCAACGTGCGCTTCAACTTGATCCACTCGCCCCTGAGCGACTTGTTCCTTGTGTACTCCGAGCGACGCGACTTGGCTGAGATCGTCGAGCTTGCGGCGGCGGACGCCATGGCGGGAGTCGCGTCGGCCGGCAACGCGGTGATCGACCGGCGGATCACCCTCAAAGTGACGAAGTTGCTGGCGTTCTAGCGGTCGCCTTCTGCGTTGTTGCGACGGGGGTGGCCGCGGTAGGTTGCCGGATTGCACGTTTTGTCCCCGACGTCCCGCCCGTCCCGCGCCTTCAACTCCAGCCCCGCGAACCCCATGCTTGAAGTCAACAACCTCGTGAAGGTGTACCCTGGCCCCGTGGCTGCGCTTCAGGGCGTGTCGATCTCCGTGTCCAAGGGGATGTTCGGGCTACTCGGTCCCAACGGGGCCGGCAAGACCACCTTGATGCGCATCGTCGCGGGGTTGCTGGAGCCCACGTCGGGCACGGTACGCTTCGACGGCGAGGACGTGGTGGAGGACCCCCGCCGCATCCGCCGCAAGCTGGGGTACCTCCCCCAGGACTTCGGCTTCTATCCCCACCTGAGCGGTCAAGCGATGCTGCGATTCCTCCTTCGGCTGAAGGGCGTGGAGGCGCCGCAGGGCGTCGACAAGCTCGCTGCGGAGCTGCTGGAACGGGTCAATCTGGCCTACGCGGCGAAGCGCAAGGTCAAGGGCTACTCCGGCGGCATGAGGCAACGGCTGGGAATCGCCCAGGCGCTGGCCGGCGACCCCCGAATCGTCATCGTCGACGAGCCGACGGCGGGGCTGGACCCTGAGGAGCGCATCCGCTTCTACCGCCTGCTGGCGGAGCTGGCGGAAGACCGAACGGTGCTGCTGTCCACCCACATCGTGGAGGACATCTCGGTGCTGTGCCCCCGCGTCGCGATCATGCACGACGGGCGCTTCGTGGCCGACACGACGCCGAAGGAGGCCCGCAGCCGGCTCGCCGGCACGATCTTCGAGGGCGCGGTGGACGCCGACGGCCTGGCCGAGACGACCCGGCGCTTCCAGGTGACCCAGGCCGTGCTGGTGGAAGGCCACAACCGGGTGCGCGTGCACGTGCCCGAGGGACCGCCCCCGGAACGCTTCGCGCCCGTCGAGCCGACGCTGGAGGACGCCTACCTTCTGCTGGCTCGGGACGGGACCTCCGCCGCCGACGCCGAATGACGCCCTTGGCGCGGTGGCGGCAGGTCGCCCTGCAGGAATTCCTGGCCGGTCTGCGCAAGCCTGCCTACTGGATCCTCTTCGGCATCCTGATGCTGATGGCTTGGGGGTTTTCGGAGGGCTCCGTGACGATCTCGACGGGCGAGTCGATCGCTGGAGGAACCCGCCCCCACGTCACTTCCATCTTCAACCAGAGCATGATCCAGACCGTCGCCATCCTTGGCATCGGCGCGTGGTTCCTGGCGATCGTGGCGGGGATGATCCTTCCCCGCGAAGCCGAGCTTCGGGTGGAGGAGGTGCTCAACTCGACGCCGTTGACGCCGGGGGAGTACGTGTGGGGCAAGTTCGTCGGGGCCTTGGGCGTCTTCTTGGCCGGCTGGTTCCTCTTCCTGTGCGTTTCGGCCGGGTTCAACCACATCGTCGCACCGGGCGGCGACGCCGACCACATCGGGCCGTTCATGCTGGGGAACTACCTCTTCCCCACGCTGCTCTTCGGCGTGCCGCAGATCCTGTTCTTCGCCGGGGTGCCGTTCTTCTTGGGAGCGTGGACCCGGCGTCCGATCGTGGTGTTCGCGTTTCCCGTCGTGGTGCTTCTGCTCACCATGACGCTGCTCACGCTGTGGTCCCCAAGCTGGCTCGACCCGTCGGTCAACCGGGCGCTGATGCTGGCCGATCCGTCCGGCTTCCGATGGCTCAACGAGACGTTCCTCAAGGTCGATCGCGGCGTCGAGTTCTACAACACCGCTTCGCTGCGGCCCGACGCCGGGTTCCTGATCAGCCGCGTGGTGTTCGCGGTTGCCGGGCTCGCTGCCGTAGCCGCCGCCCAGCGCAGCGTCGCCCGGAGGCTGCGGACGGGCGCATCCGCTTTCGCCTTCCGGCTGTTCCGCCGACGGACCCGGACCAGCGGGCCTTCGACGGAGACCGGTCTGCCGCACCCCGCCGCCGCCGTGTCGACAGGCCAGGGACTGGCGAACCTCGGCATGACCGTGAGGCTCCCCGGGTTTTGGCGGGCCGTCCGCACCGTCGGCAACTCGGAAGTGCGGGACCTGCTTGTCCGCCCGGGGATGTACCTCTTCGTGCCCCTGATCATCTACCAGTCCGTCTTCAACCTCACCATTTCCGTTGGTCCCTTCGACTCGCAGATACTTCTTACGCCAGGGGCCGCGGCGACGCGGCAGATCAACACCCTCGCCCTGCTGGTGTGCGTCCTGCTTCTCTTCTACACGGTCGAGTCCCTGCACAAGGAACGCGGCAGGCGCTTGGCGGAGATCTTCAACTCGACGCCGATCGGCACCGGCGCCATGCTCTTCGGCAAGACGCTGGGAAACAGCCTCGTCGCGGCGCTGATCTTGACGGCCGCCGTGCTCGCCACCGCCGGATTGATGGGTTATCAGCAGCTGTTCGAGGACAGTCCGGTCGGCTTCAGCATCGTGCCCTTCGTTGCGGCGTGGGGCGCAGTGCTCATCCCCACCTTCGTCTTCTGGACGGCGTTCGCCACTGCTCTCTCTTGCGTCTTCCGCAGTCGGTACGCGGCGTACGGGGCCGGGCTGGGGGTGATCGTGTACACGGTGTACCGGGCGTCCTTCGTGGAAGACCTGCCGTGGACAGCCAACTGGATCGCCTGGAACGCGCTCCAGTGGAGCGACATGGGCGCGTTCTCGCTGCACGGGCGAACGTTGATGACCAACCGTCTCTTCTACTTGAGCCTGGTGCCGCCGTTGGTGGCCGTTTCGGTCGCCTGCTTCGGCCGGCGGGACTTCGACGCCGCCCAGTTCCTGCACCGACTGCGCCCGAAGCCGTTGTTCATGGGCTTCCTGCGCTTGGCACCGTTCTTGTTGTTGCCGGTCGTCCTGGGATCGACGCTTCACTTCGGGGGCCGGGCGGGCTACGAGGGACAGCGCGCCGAGGACGCCGCCGAGGACTACTGGAGACGGAACGCGGCGACGTGGACAGGCTTCGAGATGCCCTCGGTGTTCCACGTGGAGATGGACCTGGAGTTCGAGCCGCGCCTGCGTTCCGTCGAGGTGTCGGGCGCCTACACGTTCTTCAACCACCGGGACTACGCCTACGACCGGATCCCCGTCACGGCGGGCCAGTGGGACCCGATCGAATGGACGCTGAACGGGAGCGAACACGAGCCCGAAGACCGGGCCGGCTTGTTCGTCTTCGAACCGGCGTCGCCTCTCAATCCCGGCGATTCCCTGACGATCGGCTTCAGCTACGAGCTGGAGTACCTCAAGGGCACGAGCAAGACCGCCGGCGGAGCTGGGCAGTTCATCCTCTCGTCGGGGATCGTGCTGGGCACGTTCACTCCCACCTTTGCGCCGGTGCCGGGCTACGGCGAGAGCTGGGGCAGGCCCGAGACGCCGGACTCGAAGGAGTACGCCGACGACTTCTTCGAAGGCGAGACGGAGCCGCTCTTCGGCTGGGGCGGCAAGCCGTTCACGACCCGCGTGCGCATCACCGCGCCGGAGGAGTACACCGCCAACAGCGTGGGACGGCTGACGGGCGAGGAGGTGGCGGACGGCCGGCGGACCGTCGTCTGGGAGAGCGACCACCCCGTCGGGCTCGTCAACGTGGTGGCCGGCAAGTACGCAGTGCGGGAAGGCGAGGGCACGGCGATCTACTACCACCCTGAACACGACTACAACATCGAAGAGATGTCCGCCGCCTTGGACGCGGCGCGCAAGTACTACTCCGAGTGGTTCTACCCCTTCCCCTGGGAGCTGCTGAAGCTCTCCGAGTTCCCGGGCTTCGCCACGTACGCGCAAGGCTTTCCCACCAACATCACCTTCAGCGAGGGCATCGGCTTCCTGGCCAAGAGCGACCCTCGTTCCCACGTCGCGTTCCTGGTTGTGGCCCACGAGGCGGCTCATCAGTGGTGGGGCAACCTGCTGACGCCCGGCCGGGGACCCGGCGGCAACATCTTGTCGGAGGGCATGTCGCACTACGCGACGATGCTTCTGCACGAACAGGTGCACGGCGAGCGCTATCGGATCGAGTTCGCCAAGCGGATCGAAGAGCGGTACGGCGACGGCCGGTTCGTGGACTCGGAGCGTCCGTTGGTGCGCACCGACGGCAACCGCTCCGGGGATGGGACCGTCACCTACGACAAGGGCGGCTGGGTGATGTGGATGCTCCAACAGGAGATGGGGCGGGAGCCGTTGCTGGCCGGGTTGCGGGTGTTCATCGCCAAGTACAACCCGGACCCCGACTTCCCCGTCATCCAGGACATGCTGGCCGTGCTCCGAGGGTTCGCGCCGGATACTGCGGCGTTCGACGCCTTCGCCGACCAGTGGTTCTTCGACGTGGTGGTACCCGAGTACAAGCTCTCCGGGGTGACTCGCGAGCAAGTCGGCGACGAGTGGATCGTACGGGGCACCGTGGAGAACGTCGGCACCGGGCGGATGGCGGTGGAGATCGCTGCCGTGGCGGGGGAGCGGTGGTCGGACGACGACGAGGGCGACGGCGGGAGTGCCCAGTCGCCGGAGTACCGGGACGCGCGCGTCTGGGTGGAGCTGGGAGGCGACGAGTCGGTTCCGTTCGAGATCTCGGTTCCGTTCGAGCCCGAGCAGGTGGTGATCGACCCCGACGTGCTGGTGCTGCAACTCAACCGCAACGCCGCGGTCTTCGAGTTCGAGGGGTGAGACGAGGGGCGTCGAACCGGTCGGTCAGCGCCCAAGGATCGCCACTCCGGCGACCACCAGGACGACGCCCGCGGGCTTGGCCAGCCGGTGGCCGAAGGGAAGCGCCGTCTCCGCTACCATGAACGCGGCCATCGCGCCCATCCACAGCACGCTGGCCATCCCCACGACCAACGCCAGCAGCATGAGAGCCCAGCAGCACCCGACGCAGTAAAGGCCGTGGCGGAAGCCCAGTCGCGCCCACCCGGCCCGGCCCTCCCTCCAGTGGACCAGAAGGTAGCCCGCCGGCGACCGACAGTGGACCACGCACGATTCCTTCAGCCCCGTGAACTGGTAGGCTCCTGCGACGATCAGGACCACAGCCGACGCGGCGGGCGCTCGAACCCCCAGGGGGACCGGAAGCCCCGACGCCCCCAGGCCCGCATGAACCGCCGCGGCGACAGCGCTGAACCCTGCCCAGGCGAGGGCGTATCCGGCGACGAACGGGGCCACCAGGGCCGGCGACGGTTGCGAGGGCGACGCCGGCTGGGACGAAGCCCCCGCAAGCCGGTGCAACGCCCGCACCCACGGGTAGGCGACGGGTGCCATCATGACGGCCGTCATCGTCAGCCACATGGCGAGGACGGCGAAGTACTCCCCCGGGTCGCCTCCCGCCCCGACCAGCGGAGTCAGTCCCTATGCGCCCAGCGGAAGTGCGACCAAAGCCCGTGGGTATCCTCCGTTCGAATCACGATCTCCCCGTCGTCGTACTCCGTCGATCCCGTTGCGACGACCTGCTCCGAGTCGTGGATCTGGTTGTAGATGTTGCGGAACGTCACCGGGCGGCCCCGGTCCCGGCCTCGAATCGCGTTCACGGTCCCCTTCAGGACGCCCGCCACGGTGATCGTCTTCCGCGTGGCCTCGTCCTCGATCCGGATCGGCGCGGTCCGGGTCGCCAACCAGTCGGACACGAACCGAGCCAGCACCTCCCAAGGCCCGCCGCGTCTTCCCGTCAGGATTTCGCACACGGCCCGCGCTTGCTCCTCCGATGCTCGGTCCGACACGATGATCCGCCCCTTCCAGCCGCCCTGGATCATGACGGGCGGGCTCTCGAAGGCCATGACCACGTCGACGCCCGACAGATCGATCCCATCGCACTCGCCGCTCTGGAAGCGCATCGCCCAGAAGCCGTGGCACACGTCGTGAGTGCACTTCTGCCTGAAGTGGATATGCCCGGGACAGACGGCCGTGCAGTTGCAGTTCTCGAAGGCGAGCCCCTCCGCCCACCAGTCGCTCGCCTCTGGCCGCGCGCCTACCGCCATGTGCATGACATCAAGTATGTCTCGACATGCTCTACGTCAAAATCATCTCGCTGGACTCCTACGACCATGGAGCCGCGTACAGAATGTATGCGGAATCTGGCTGGCGTAGTAACATTGCCAACGTGTACATCATTACGAAAAACCCTCCATTCCGTCGGCAACTCCAACAGATACTTGTAGTCCGCCACCCAAACCTCTCCGGTCGCCAGTACTACAATACCGCCAATGCGCGGCGCAGTTTGTCCGCGCGGAGCCTGCCTCATCAGATCGCGCACCTCGTCTCGCCCCTCGGTGCCGCCCAACCGCAACAGTACGTCGATTCTACGCTCGCGCTCTGCGTCAGATACCGGTCCCGCCTGGACTTCCCATCTAACAGCTTCGCTACCAAGGTCGTCAAGCAAATACTTGCGGTAAGCGGCCGAATCACTGTTGGCAACAACCAGTATATCACCGTTCGTCGCAGTATAGGTCTGCGACCCGAAGACGAGAGGCACGACCACCATCCGACCGCCTGTCATCGATTGAGGCGGCCGAAACTGCGCCGACTGTGGCACAGCCTCTGATATTACTTCGATGAACTGCAACCCCTGATCATAGAGGGCCAATGCGTAACGGCCCTGGGTCGTGCCATCCGGCGAGACGTTAAACCTGGTGTTGGGCGTCTCGCCGTCTACAATGGCTCGACCGTCGGCCAATAAGTGGGCCACCGATGGATAGCTCAGTCCATCGTCTCCGGCGAAATGGACGACCTCCGTCGTGGAATCCGACACGCCGAGACGGCTAATTCTCCTGAGGGGGGAATCGTAAGCCCAGATCGTACGACCATCTTCACTTGCGGTGATCGTTCGTATTGCCCGAAAGTCTCCTGGGCCATCGCCTTCACGTCCTAACGTCGCGACAAGCGGATCGTCGCCTGTCGTTGCCACAACTCTAATGCTGGTCCTTTCCGCTACCGCAACGGTAGTATCCGTTAACCACTCGATGTCGACTATGCCGTTGAACAACAGCCCATCCTCGTCGCCACCTACGCTCCAAACCGCTTCCTCCAGCTTGCAGTCACTCCAGGTTTGCGACGTAGCGCCTGATTCGTGGCTGCAAGCGGCAAGCGACAAAGCAACCACGGAGATCGGAGTCCTCCAGGCCGACTTCCAGCGAGAAAGCCTAGTGGTCATCGCAACCCCCGTCCGATCTCCTCCGCCGCCATCAGCGACAGTGCGCAGAAGGTGAGCGTTCCGTTGGCGCATCCGCTGGACACGATCGTCGGCGCGCCCACTACGAAGAGGTTCTCGTGGTCGTGGGCACGGCTCCAGCGGTCCACGACGCTGGTGGCCGGGTCGTCGCCCATGCGGCAGCCGCCACCGGGGTGCTCGAAGAGCTGCGACCTCTGGGTGCGCATGACCTTGCCGCCACCGGAGCGCGCCAGCTCTCGGAACCGCGACTCGATCGCGTCGTGGGTGTGGCGTTCCAGATCGAGGGTGGCCTGGGCGGCTCGGAAGCCCAAGCGGGGCATGGGGTCGCCCAAGGAGTTCGTGCGGGAAGGGTCCAGGGTCAGGCGGCTTTCGCGATCCGGGATCACGTCGTAGTAGGCCCGGATGCGGGCCGTGGCGGCTTGGGTGCGCGCCCTCCAGTCGGAGACGATCTCGTCGCCCCAAAGGGTCCGCCTGTCGTCCCCCCGAAGCCTCGGCGCCCGACCGACGTCGGACTCCCACAGGCGGAGGTCGTGGCGAAGGTAGCGGTCCAGAGGCCCGGGGCTGGCGAAGCGGTGGGAGAGCAGGCTGTTGTTGACGAATATCCCCGGGAAAAGCTGCATCGGCAGCTCGATGAAGCCGCTTGCGAACCAGTGGCCGGTCATGTAGCGACCCACGTTGCCTGTGCGGTTCGCCAAGCCGGTGGGGAACCGTCCGCCGGCCGAGTTGAGGAGCAGGTGGGCGCTCCAGGCGTGGCCGCAGGCGATGACGAAGGTTCCGGCCCTGATCTCGACGGTTTCTTCAGGCGAATCGGTGCGAACCGCTTGGGCCGACTCGATCCGATCCGAATCCGCATTAAGCACGAGTCGCCGAACCAGCGTTTGGGGCACTAGATCGACGCGCCCGTCGGCGAGCAGCCGGTCGAATGCGAAGTCGGGCGTGTACTTGGCGCCGGTGGGGCACACGTAGCAGCTGTCGCAGCGCTGGCAGACGTTGCGCCCTTGGTAGGGCTCGGTGTTGCGCGCCCAGGGCTGGGTCCAGAAGGGAATTCCGGCGGCGTCGGTCCACTCCCGCATCCGCCGCAGGTTGTACGAGAGCGGCAACGGCGGCATGGGGTAGGGCTTGGAGCGAGGGTCGTACTCGGGGGGACCCTGTTCCCCGGCCACGCCCATGCGTTCTTCCGCCTCTTGGTAGTAGGGCTCCAAGTCGTCGAACGCGA
The DNA here is from genome assembly GCA_958296005.1 of Longimicrobiales bacterium. Lineage (GTDB taxonomy): Bacteria > Gemmatimonadota > Gemmatimonadetes > Longimicrobiales > Gaopeijiaceae > CATQHQ01. Next base: position 564,581 of record CATQHQ010000001.1, on the reverse strand, counting down.
TCGGCCAGTCGAAGCCGACGCCGTAGAGGGACCGGACGCGGAAGTCCTCGGGCGAGTAGCGGGGAACGGCGCCGCCCCAGTGCATCGCCGCGCCCCCTACGGCCATCGAGTTGTACATGGCACCGGTTCCGATCTGGCCGGCCACGTGGTCGCCCGGATACGGGTTCTCGCCGTAGGCCAGCATCCTGTCGCGGGTCCGGGCGCGCTCCGCGAGTCCGGCGGTGCGCCTCCCGGCCTCCACCACCGCAATCGACGCCTGCGTGCGCTCCGCCAGCCGTTCCGCCACCATGGCGGCGCTGATCCCCGCCCCGATGATGCACACGTCGCTCTCGACGACGCGCGTTTGCGCGACCCGCCTCATGCGGCAGCTCCCGCGAGCGCCGCCGGCTCGTCGCCGGCCCCTGCCAGCCCACGGCACTGCTCCTGGCCGATCGCCCTGCGGTAGCAGAGGTCTCGGGCAACGGCGGAACGGTAGAAGTGGGCCATCAGCGCGACCGCCACGTGCCCGGCTTCGGCTGGTGGGCCGAAGTCGCCTCGCGCCTCCTGCACGCGGCCCGCCAGCATCTCGCGGCGCTGGCCGATCTCCGCTTCGGCAAGGGACGTTCCGTGGCGCTTCATGCACTCCGTCTCCAGCCCTTGAAGCTGGGCCGCCCAGCCCGGCCTGGGGTCCGGTCCCGAATAGCGCACTCCCGGCACCAGATACGAGTGGCGCAGCTCGGCAACCGGCTCCAAGTCGGCCGCCCACCGCTCGAACGCCGCGACGGCCCGCTCGGTTCCGTCCGCTCCCAGCTCCCCCGGCAGCACCGCCTTGCCGACCGCTCGGAGGGTCTCGCCGGGCAGGACGACTTGAGCCGTCGCGCCCTCGCCCTCGCCCTCGCCCCGACGACCGCACGCCCCCGCCGACGCCGTTGCGACCACTGCGGCGGATCGCTTGAGGAACGCCCGTCGGGAGCCCGCCACGCCGCCGCTCATCGGCCCCGGAAGATCGACTTGGGCATGTGCATGCTCACCAGCATGTGGGGCACGTCCACCGTCTCGGAGATCTTCAGGTCGCCCGCAAGGGAGCAGAGGACGTACGCCTCTTCGCGGGTCAGCCCGTGCTCCGCCGCCAAGTAGTCGATCATGTAGCGCGTGGCTTTGCGGGCCGCGTCGTCGATCGTCGGTGCGAAGCCGGTGACCGCGTAGTACTCGTCGGTCTCGTACTGGGGTTCGACGATCCCCCGCGAGTTCTCGACGACCTCGACTTGGTACACGATGCGCATCGGCGCCTCGATGGCGGTGCCCGACACTTCGCCGTCGCCCTGGGCCGCATGGGTGTCGCCGACCGAGAACAGGGCGCCCTCCACCTGCACCGGGAAGTAGACGGTGGTTCCCGCGGTCATGTGGCGGTTGTCCATGTTGCCGCCGTTGGCCCGAGGCGGGATCGTCACCAGCATGGAGTCGGTGGCGGGCGCGACGCCCATCACGCCGGCGAAGGGGGCCAGGGGGATGGTGATCCGCTCGTTGAAGGCGACCTCGGTCGCGCCCGGCGCCATCTCGAACCCCCGGATCCACGGCTCGGTGAACTCGTCGGCCAAGAAGCCGAAGCCGGGGATGATCGTTGCCCACCCCCAGCCCTCCACCTCGATCTCGTGGATCGTGACCGCAAGCACGTCCCCGGGCTGGGCGCCTTCGACGTAGACCGGGCCCGTCAGCGGATGGATGAGCCCGAAGTCCAGATCGGCCAGCTCGGCCGCTTCGGTGGACTCCACGACCTGCCCGTCCGACGCCTCCTTGGTACGCACTTCAACCACCGCGCCCGACGGCACCGTCAGCACCGGCGGGATCGTCGCGCTCCAGCGGGCATGCGTGTTCTCGGCCCCCAGCGTGAACTCCGGGGTGGGGACGGCCGCGCCCTGCTCGGCAACTCCGGGCTCCACGCCGTCGCCGGACCGATCCGCCACCTTGGGTTCCAGCCGGCAGGCCGCCGCTCCGAGCAGGAACGCCAGCGCTGCACCCACCACCGCTCGGTCGGCCCGCCTCGCGTATCGATTCGTCTTCCTCACAGCTCCTCCAGGGTCGTCGCCAGCCGGTCGATCTCGGCCTGGGTGTTGTAGACGTGGGTGGACACGCGGATCGCGTTGTGCCCATCGCGCTGGTGCTCGTCGATATGTATCTGGGCCCGCTCCGCCACAAGCCCCACGGCCTCCACCGCGTCCACGCCTTCCAGCTCGAAGATCGTGGAGCCGGGACAGCACACCTCCCGGTTGTCGCCGCTCAGCAGCGTGGCCCGGTCGATCTGCGCCAGCCGAGCCTTGAGGTAGTCCGACAAGTGGCGGGTGCGGGCCTCGACGGCCTCCACCGTCACGTCCTCCAGGAACTCCAGGGACGCCGCCAACGCCGCCCGCAGCGGCAGCGCGGACGTCCCGGGCGGCCGATAGACTGCCCCACCCTCCACCTCCCCCGGCGCAAAGACCGACGCGACCCTGTCTCGCGCGGCGGCCCGCACGTAGAAGACGCCTGTGCCCATCGGCCCCAGGAACCACTTGTGGAGACTCGCCGAGTAGGTGTCGCACCCCAGGTCGTGAAGATCGACCGGGAACATTCCGACGGCTTGGGCACCGTCCACGTGGCTGACGCACCCTCGCTCCCGGGCCAGCGCGCAGAGGCGGCGAACCGGGTACAGGTGGCCGCCCCGGGTCACGTGGCAGAAGGCGACGACTCGCGTGGCGGGGGTGAGCGCCTCCTCCACCAGCGCCACCGTTTGGTCGGCGCTTTCCAAGGGACTCGGGATCGTCACCTTGCTCACCCTGACGCCGTCCCGTTCGGCCCGCATCTCCCATGGCCGCAGGCCCGCCGGGTGCTCTTGGCTGGTGACCAGCACCTCGTCGCCGCGGCGCAACCGGACGCCGAAGGCCCCGATATGGAGCGCCTCGCTGGCGTTCCGGGTCAGTGCCAGCTCGTCCGGTTCGGCCCCTAGCATCGCCGCGAGCCCCGGCCTCACCCGGCCCGCGATCGCCTCCGACAGTTCGTTCTTCGCCCGCAGAGGCTCCTGCGACAGCGCCTCATACCCGGCCCCGACCGCCGCCGCAACCGACGCGGGCGGCATCCCCAGGCTTGCGTTGTTCATGTAGGCGACGCCGCGCTCCAGCACGAACTGTTCGCGCACCCGAGCCCACGCTTCGTCGCCGGTCCCAGCAGGGGCGGTAAGGCGGACGCCGGCGGCCTGCCGATCGCGGCTCTCGGGCACGCAGGCTGAAAGGGAGGCGCTCGCCACTCCGGCGGCCCCGCCTGCCAGGAACGCACGTCGCGAGACGCTCCGGTAACCCGTGCTGCGCGCCGGTTCGTCTCTCTCCACTTGGCCGTCCCTTTCCGCTTGGCCGGGCGCGCCGTCGCGAGGTGTCCCAAGCACGTTGACTTCCGCGAGCCGCCCGGGTTTCGTTCAACGTGCCCCGCCCTCCGCCTGCCCGGCAACCCGCCGCCAACCAATGCCACGTTCTCCCGTCCCCTACGTTCCCGGTCCCCCAGCCCACGGCTGCGCCTCGTGAAGGTCGGCCTCGTCGGCTTCGCCGGTTCCGGCAAGACCACGCTCTTCAACGCCATGACCGGCCTCGACGCGCCGGTCGGCTTCGGGGGCGAACTCCGCATGGGCACGGCCCGCGTGCCGGACCCGCGCATCGACGACCTTTCCCGCACGTTCCGCCCCAAGAAGACCACGTACGCCACCATCAACTTCCGCGACGTGCCCGGCGAGCACGGCTCGGGCGGACAGGTCCTGCTGCCCGCCACCCTCCAGCGGATCCGCGATCAGGAGGCTCTCTGCCTGGTCCTCCGCGACTTCGTCAACCCAGCGCTCGACGGCGACCCCGACCCCCTGCGCGACCTGGAGGCGTTCCACACCGAATGCGTGCTGGCTGACTTGGAGATCGCGGAGCGCCGGCTGGACCGGGCCCGGAAGGAGCGCGCCGACTCTCGCGAGATCGCCGCCTTCGAGACGACGACCGAGGCTCTGGAAGAAGGACGCCCGCTGCGCCTCCTCTCGGCCGACGAACTCCACCGGGGCTTCCTCCAAGGCTACGGCCTCCTCACCGACCTGCCCCTTCTGGTCGCCGTCAACCGCAACGAGTCCCAGGCCGCCGAACCCCTCGACGCCTCCCTGGCCGCCGAGATCGAGGCCGAAGGCGGGGCCGCGCTGGTGCTGTCTGCCCAAGTGGAAGCGGAGATCGCGAGCCTGGACCCGGAAGACCAAGCCGACTTTCTGGAGGAGATGGAGCTGGCGGAGCCGACGTTGGCCCGCTTCGTCCGAACGGCCTACGGGCTGATGGACCTGATCTCCTTCTTCACCACAGGGGGGGACGAGGTCCGGGCGTGGACGGTTCGCAGGGGAACCCGCGCCCGCGCCGCGGCCGGCCGCATCCACAGCGACCTGGAGAGGGGGTTCATCCGGGCGGAGGTGATCCCCTACCCGCTCTTCGCCGAGTACGGCTCGGAGCAGGCGGTGAAGGACGCGGGGCACTTCCGGGTGGAGGGAAAGGAGTACGTCGTGCAGGACGGCGACATCATGCATGTCCGGTTCAACGTCTAACGGAGGCGATCCCCGCCCATGACTCAAGCGCTAGGCGAAGTCCTCGACGAACGGGCCCAGCCGGACCTCCGCGTCCGCTTCGGCCTTCTCGCCCTCAAGAGCACCGAGATCGCGTTCGCGGCCCGGCACATCCGCCTGGCCGGAGTGGACTTGGGCGCGGACGAAGCTCAAGGACTGGTCCGCATCCGGGTGGTTCTGGCAGAGCTGAACTCGGCCGCCTTCCGCGCCGACGCCGAGTGCGTGATGGCGGACCCGGAGCGCCGCCCCGTGGCCGAGCGCCTCTCTCGGTTGCTGGCCAACGGCGGACTGCTGGTGCGGGTGGCGCCGATGGCCGTGTGGACGCCGGACTTCTCCGTCTTCCACCGGGACGACCGCGCCTTCGCCGCGATCTTCGGCTTCCACTGGTTCCAGCGACCCTTCCCGGAATCGGGACCGGCGTTCGCCACGGTGTGCGGCGCCGACGGGGCCGAGCTTGCCGGCGCTCGCTTCCGCGAGCTGTGGTCGGGTGCCTACGACGCGACGGAGGCGGTCCGGGGCATGTTGGACGAAGCGATGGCCAAGGCGCCGGGGCTTGCGGTCCCCCTCCAACCGGCGGTATGATCAAGCCCTTCAATTCAGCACGTGCAACTCACGCGAGGTCGTTCAAACGTTGGAAGTCATCGTTCAAGACAACGAGAGCCTGGAGCGGGCCCTCCGCCGTTTCAAGCGGAAGGTCCAGCGCTCCGGCCTCTACTCGGAACTTCGGAAGCGCCGTTTCTACGAAAAGCCCAGCGCCCGGCGGAAGCGCCGGCGAGAAGCGGCCGTTCGGCGGGAGCGACGGAGACAGCGGAGAGGCCCCCGGAGGTAGTAGCGGGGGGTACCCGTGAGCGCTGCGTGAGCGCTAGACGATCAGGGGCACCGGCCCCTCGGGAGTCCACTCGTAGAACCCCTTGCCGGTCTTGCGTCCGAAGCGCCCCATCGAGACCAGACGCTTGAGGAGCGGGGGCGGCGCGTACCGTTCCTCTCGGTACTCGTCGAACATGATCTCCGAGATCAGGTGTAGGGTATCGATCCCCACGAAGTCGCAGAGGGTGAACGGCCCCATCGGGTAGCCGCAGCCCAGCGTCATTCCCTTGTCGATGTCCTCGACGGTGGCGACGCCCCGCTCCAGCTGCCGGATCGCGTCCAGCATGTAGGGGACCAGAAGCAGGTTCACGACGAACCCGGAGTTGTCCCTCGCCTTGATCGGCGTCTTCCCGATCCGCTTGGCGAAGGCGAAGGCGGCGTCGAACGTCTCCTGGCTGGTGGCGATCGTCCGCACCACCTCGACCAGCTTCATGATCGGCACCGGGTTGAAGAAGTGCAGGCCGACGAAGCGGTCCGGGCGCGACGTGGCCGCCGCGATGTCGGTCACGGTCAGGGAGCTGGTGTTGGACGCGAAGATCGTCTCCGCGCCGCACGCGCCGTCCAGGTGGCCGAAGAGCTCGGTCTTCGCCGGCAGGGACTCGACGATCGCCTCGACCACCAGCTCCGCGCCGGCCAAGTCGTCCAGCAAAGTCGTAAAGCGGATGCGCCCCAGGGCGTCGTCCCGGGCCGCCTCCGCCAGCTTTCCCTTCGCCACGGCCCGAGCAAGGGACTTCTCGATCCGGCCACGCCCTGCCTCCAGAGCCCCTGGATCAACCTCCCGGACCACGACGTCGCATCCCGCTCGGGCGGCCACCTCGGCGATCCCGCTTCCCATCAGGCCGCATCCGGCCACGCCTACTTTGCGAATCTCCAACGTCAGTTCCTTTCGGTTTCGCGCCCCCCGACGGCGCGGTCGTTTCGCTCTCGGCTCATCATCTCCCTGGCCACGCCGTGAAAGTGGCGCCGGACCCAGCGTCGCCAAGCCGGCGGCGGCGGCTCCAGGTCGCCACCCCTCTCCAGGGCGTCCAGGATCCCTTCGACCTCCGAGTCTACCTCTCTCAACCGCCGACGGAACCCCCGTCCGCAGATCGTTGCCACCGCCAGCGCGGCGGCCGTTCCCGCCGCCGCTCCGGCGATCACCGCCACGGTCAGGGGAAAGAGCAGCGCCACCCCGAGCCCGGCGGCCCCGCCCAGGATCGCACCCACCGCCGCACCGCCGAACGCCGCGCCCAGCTGGTAGTTGGTCGCGACCCCTGGGTCCACATGCAGCTCCACGAGCGTGGAGCCGGCGTCCACCTCCTGCAGGCGCACCTCCACCAGTCGGGCGGCGGCCACGTAGTGCTGTCGGGAGGTCGAGCTGGCGGCCCTGGCCACCCGCGACGCCCAGTCGATCGCAGGACGGTATTGGAGCAGGTCGTCCTTGCGGCGCACTCGCTGCAGCAGCTGCCCGGCGACCATGAACTCGTCCAGCTCGCGCACGATCCGCTGGCGCGGCCGCGCCACGGTTCGATTGGTGCGGATCGTGCCCGGCCCAACAAGAGCACTCAGGCCGCGCTGCCTCCGGCGCGACTCCACCACGCCACGCCCGACGCGAACTTCCGCCAGCGCTTGGCGGACGTGGGGCTCCGGCAGGCCCACTTCGCCCCCGATCCGCACGACCTCCGCGTCGGTGAGGCCCGCATCTTCGGCGTCGGGTCGATCGGCGGCCAACTCGGCGGCCCGGCGCATGACCTCCTCGAACTGACGCCGCGACAGCGGCCCTCCGCCGCTCACCTCCCCGTCGTCCCCGTCCGTCACGTCCCGGTCAGTACGCCTCGACCACGACGGCGCCGCCCTGGCCCCCGCCGATGCACGCGGCGCCGAGTCCGTACCGGGCCCCTCGCCGCCGGAGTTCGTGGAGCAGATGGAGGGTGATCCTGGCCCCCGATGCCGCCAGCGGATGGGTGATCGCGATCGCGCCGCCGTTCACGTTGGTCCGATCGGGGTCCAGTCCCAGCTCCTTCTCCACCGCCTTGTACTGCGGCGCGAAAGCCTCGTTGATCTCCACCACGTCGATCTCGTCCAACGTCAGGCCCGCCTTGGCCAGAGCCGCCCGGGCCGCCGGAGCGGGACCGATCCCCATGATCTCCGGGGCCACGCCGGCGAAGCCCCAGGACACCAGCCGGCCGATCGGCGTCGCGTTCTCCGCATCGGCCCAGGCCCGGTCCGCGACGACCATCGACGCCGCCCCGTCGCCTATCCCGCTGGCGTTCCCGGCGGTCACCAATCCGTCCTTCTTGAAGTAGGGGCGGAGGCCGGCCAGCCGCTCCATGGTGGTGTCGGGCCGGACGTGCTCGTCCACGCCGAAGAGCCGCTCTCCCTTGCGCGAGCGAACGGTCACCGGGGTCACCTCCGCGTCGTAGCGCCCCGCGTCCCACGCCGCCTTCGCCCGAAGTTGGCTGTTCACGGCCACCTGGTCCGCTTCCTCTCGGGTGACGCCGTACCGCTCCGCCAGCTTCTCGGCCGTCTGGGCCATCGTCAGACCGCAGTTGGAGTCCGTCAGCGCCTCCCACAGCGAGTCCTGGAACTGCTGGCCCGCCGGCCCCAGCCGCAGCTTCCCCCAGCGGGCGCCGCGCACCACGTGAGGGGCCTGGCTCATCGACTCGGTTCCGCCGCACAAGGCGACGTCGGTTTCGCCCAGGAGGATCTCCTGCGCACCCGACACGACGGCCTGGAACCCGGAGCCGCACAGCCGGTTCACCGTGAGGGCGCCCGCACTCTGGGGCACTCCGGCGCGAAGACCCACATGGCGAGCCAGGTAGATCGCATCCGCCGAGCTTTGGAGGGCGTTCCCGTAGAACACATGGCCGACCCGGGCCGGATCGATTCCAGCCGCCTCCAGCGCCGAAGTCGCCGACAGCACCCCCAGATCGGTGGCGGACAACTCCTTCAGCGATCCGCCGAACGTGCCGAAGGGGGTTCGCTTGCCGGAAAGAAAAACGACCTCCTTGTCGAAGCCCTGCGTGCCCATGTCGGTCGCTCCCCGTCGATTGCCTCGCGTGTCGTCCCCCCGCCCGGCGCGCCCACGCCGTCGAGCCCCCTTCAAAGCTACACCCGGGCCGCGATCCAGTCGCCCACTTCGCGAGTCGTGGCGGTTCCCCCCAGGTCGGGAGTGGCCACGCCCGCTTCGACCGACGCCACCACCGCGGCCTCCACGTCGTCCCCCGCCTCGCTGCACCCCAGCCACTCCAAGAGGAGCACGACGCAGCGGATCGCCGCCAGCGGGTTCGCCGTGCCCGTGCCTGCGATGTCGGGCGCCGAGCCGTGAGTCGGCTCGAAGAACGCCCACGAGCCCGGATGGATGTTTCCGGACGGCGCCAGCCCCAAGCCGCCGGTGATCTGGGCGCCCAGGTCGCTCAGAATATCGCCGAAGAGGTTGGAGGCTACCACGACCTCGTACCGCTCCGGGCGGCGCACCAAGTCCATCGCCATGGCGTCCACGTACACGGCGTCCCGGCGCACCTCCGGCCATTCGTCGCCGACTTCGTCGAACACCCGCCGCCAGAGGGCGCCTTCGTGCACCAGGGCGTTGGCCTTGTCCACCAGGGTGACCCGTTCGCGTCCGGCGCGCGCCGCGTGCTCGAACGCCGCCCGCACGATCCGCTCCACGCCCTTCCAGGTGTTGACGCTCTCCTGGACGGCGATCTCGTCGGGCGTCCCGGCCTTGAACCGCCCGCCCACGCCGGCGTACAGCCCCTCCGTGTTCTCCCGGAAGAAGGCGATGTCGATCTCGTGGGGGGCGTCGATCAGCGGGCACAGGGACGGCGCGAGGAGCCTGCACGGCCGGTAGTTGACGTACAGGTCGGCGTGGAAGCGGAGACCCAGCAGGATGTCGCGGGCATGGACGTTGCTGGGGACACGGGGATCGCCGATCGCCCCCAGCAGGGCGGCGTCGTACTCGTCCACCAGGCGATCCCGCTCCCCGGCGGGGAGGGTGGTCCCGTCCCGGAGGTACCGGTCGGCACCCAGGTCCCAGGAATCCAGAGCCACGTGAAGGCCGTGCTTGTCGGCAACCGCTTCCAGCACGGGAACCGCCGCCGCGACCACCTCCGGGCCGATCCCGTCGCCGCCGATCACCGCGACTCGCTTCACGGCCTCCGTCCAGCCTCTCCGCGAGCCTGGGCCCGCCCTACGGCACTCTCCCGAACATCAGGTTGCAGCGCGGGCAGTACCAGTCCCTGCCGCGACGAACCAGACCGGGTCCCAGCTCCGCCCGCGGACACATCGGGTCCAACCCTTCGTCGGCCTGCATCCGGACCTTCCTCCGCTCCCGCCACGTGCTTCGCCGCAGGGGCAGCTGGAAGCGGAGGGTGGAGATCTTGCACTCGAAGAGAACCGTGCTGGTCCCGTCGGGCTCGCCCCTGGTCCCGAGGCTCTCCAGAAACCCTCCCATAGGCGACGGAACCTGGCGTCCGCTGCAGTGGAAGCGCTCCGCCTTGTCCACGTCCGGCAGCTCGGTCGCGCCGAAGCCGACCGGCTTGCGGAGCTTCTTCGGGACGAAGGGCTCCTTGGGGGCCTTCCGCTTGCCTGGGGACCGCTTCCTGCCCCTCGGGGCCTCTGCCGAACCGCCGCCGCTCAAGCCGGCCTCTCGAACACGTAGGCCGAGTCTTCCCGGCGCGCTTCCTGTCCTTCCGCGCACACGGCGAAGCGGGCGCCCGACCAGATCGCCGCGCCCCCGTACTCGCCGTTCTTGTTCACGGCGTAGTAGTTGACGTTGAAGCTCGGGCGACCGTCCTCCCTCTGAAGCCTCGGCTCGACGGTGAAGGCGACGATGCGCCGAAGCGCTTCCAGGCACGCGTCGGTGGGAGAGAGCCCGGAGCGCATCAGCTCCACGACGGCGTGGGAGCCGCAGGTCTTGATGACGGCCTCGCCGCGACCCGTGGAGCCGCAGGCGCCCACGTCGTTGTCCACGTACAGTCCCGCGCCCACGATGGGGGAGTCGCCCACGCGCCCGGGGACCTTCCACGCCAGGCCCGAAGTCGTGGTGACGCCCGACAGCTCGCCGTCTCGGTTGACGACGTTGCAGTTGATCGTGCCCTGGGGACGCACGCCGTCGTGGGAATCGAGCAGGGCGTCGCCGTAGTCCTCCGGGTTCTCGGGCGGCTCGCCGGGGTACCCCGACTCTGCCTGGGTCAGGTAGTCGTCGGTGTCGCTCATCGCCGCGCGCCACTCGATCCAGCGCCTTCGGGTTCGCTCCGTCAGGAGGTTCTCCAGCCGGTGGCCCATGGAGACGGCGAAGCGCTGGGCGCCCTGGCCCACGAGGAGAACGTGGTCCGTGTGGCGCATCACGTCCACTGCCACCTGCGAGGGCATCTTGATCCCCTCCAGGCACGCGACGGCGCCGGCGCCCCGGCTCGGTCCGTGCATGACGGACGAGTCCAGCTGCACGGTCCCGTCCAGGTTGGGCAGCCCGCCGAAGCCGACCGACGTGTCGTTGGGGTCTCGCTCGACGATGTTCACCCCCTCAACGACGCCGGCCAGGGTGTCGCCGCCCTCGGCCACCACGCGGACGGCGGTGGCTACGGACTCGAGGCCGTTGCCGCTGGCGACGGAGACGGGGACCACGGCGCCGCGACGGACGAACGGCGCACCGGACAACCCCTTGGCGGACTCGCGCCGCGCTGCGGATGCCGGACCCGCCACGCCGAGCCCTGCTGCCGCGGTCAGGCTCGCGCCTGCGGATGTTCTCAGAAAATCGCGACGGCTCTTCATGCACCGCTCCTCCTTGGGTGAATCGGCCTTGGCCTTGGACCCGATCAGGCTTCCCGGGGCTCTCCCAGGATCTCTTCCGTGAGGACCACGCCTTCGTCGGTGGTGACCTCGTCGAGAACGGCGGTCTCCTGCGGCTCTTCGATCTTCAGCCGAGAGATGACCGGCTTGCAGAACTGCATGCCGACCGACTTCAGCTGAAAGAGCTCCTTCTCGCCTAGGTCCGGGTATCGTTCCGCGAGATACTCCATCGTCTCGGTCATCCACGATTCCTGATCCGCCGGAGTGGCCTTCAGGACCCCGCAACGGTGGATATGACTGAACAACTCGTCCCGCGCCCGCTCAATGGGCTGTTGCCTTGGCACGACTCCTCCTAGTTATTGGTCGTTCGGTCCGAAGCGCCGGCGGCGGCAGGCTACCGGCTTCGGGCGAAACCGTAAAGTACGCCTAGAGCTTCGGATGGCAAGCAACCCCGGGCCGGTCAATAGCCCAAGCGGAAGCAGGCAACGGGCGGCGGTCGCGGCTCGGTCGGCAAGCTCGGCGGTCGACCCCGTCGTGCTGGAGGTCTTCCGCCACCTCTTCACCGCCCTGGCGGAGGAGATGGGCGCCGCCCTGAAGCGCGCGTCGTTCTCGCCCAACATCAAGGAGCGGCGGGACTACTCGTGCGCGCTCTTCGACGCGGACGGGACCGCGGTGGCGCTGGGCGACCACATGCCCGTCCATCTGGGCGCCATGCCGATGAGCGTGACGGCGGCGCTGAACGCCCTGGGCCGGCTGGAGCCCGGCGACGTCGCCTGCCTTAACGACCCCTTCGAGGGCGGCACGCACCTGCCCGACGTGACGCTGCTGGCGCCGGTGTACGCGCCCGGCGGCTCGGGCGGCGGCCGGGCCGAGCCGATCGCCTTCGTGGCCTCGCGGGCTCACCACTCCGACGTGGGCGGCATGTCTCCCGGCTCCATGCCCCTGGCCCGCGAGATCTTTCAGGAAGGGCTGCGGATCCCCCCGGTGCGGCTCTACCGCGGGGGCGTGCGCGACGAGGACCTGTGGCGGACGATCCTGGCCAACGTCCGCACGCCCGAGGAGCGGGCCGGAGACTTGGACGCCCAGCTGGCCGCGCTCCACGCGGGAACGACCCGCCTGCTGGAGATCGTGGCCTCCCGCGGGCTCTCCCTGACCCAGGCGGCGATGAAGGCCCTGGTCGAGTACGCCGACCGCCTCGTGGAAGCGGGGCTGGAGCGGATCCCCGACGGGACCTACGCCGCCGCCGACTGTCTGGACGACGACGGATTCGGCTCGGGGCCCCAGTGGATCCGAGCGTCGCTGGAGGTGCGTGGAAGGCGGCTGGTGGTGGACTTTGCCGGCACCGCGCCCCAGGCGGAGGGCGGGATCAACGCGGTGGCCGCGATCACCGCTTCGGCGACCCGCTACGTCGTCCGGTGCGTGGTGGAGGCCCTGTTGGGCGAGAGCTTGCCCGCCGGCGGCGGCTCGATGGGGCCGATCGAGATCCGCCTGCCCCCGGGGTCGCTGGTCGACGCCAAGCCGCCAGCTTCCGTGGCCGCAGGGAACGTCGAGACGAGCCAGCGGATTACCGACGTGCTGATGCTCGCCTTCGCCGAGGCGCTCCCGGAGATGATGCCCGCCCTCTCCCAGGGAACGATGAACAACACCGCGATGGGCGGCGACGATCCCCGAACCGGGGGCGCGTTCGCCTACTACGAGACCGTGGGCGGAGGGATGGGCGGAGGGGCGGAGGGACCGGGGCTCTCGGGCGTGCACTGTCACATGTCCAACTCCCTCAACACCCCCGTGGAAGCGCTCGAGCACGCCTACCCCTTCCGGGTCACTCGCTACGCGATCCGGCGGGGGAGCGGGGGGGCGGGACGCAACCCCGGCGGCGACGGCCTGCGCCGCGACATCATGCTGCTCGCCGACGCCTCGGTGACGTTGCTCTCGGACCGGCGCCTGCGGGGTCCGGCGGGCGTCCAGGGAGGCGAAGCGGGCGCACCCGGCGTGAACGCCTTGATCCGGGGCAGCGTCGAGTCGCCCTTGGGAGGAAAGGACACGGTTCGCGTCAAGGCGGGGGACGTGGTGAGCGTGCAGTCGCCCGGCGGCGGCGGCTGGGGAACGCCGGAAGAAGCCTCGTGAGGCTGCTGGCCTCGGCCCTGTGCGATCACGCCGCCGCCGGGGCGAACGGCAAGCTGGACATGCACGGGGTCTTCCACGACCTCTACGCTCAGGGGTTCCCGGCCCGCCAGGAGCGCATGGTCCTAGTCCTTTCGCTCGAATGGGACCGAGCCGACGCCGGCCGCTACTCCTTTCGGATCGACGTGATCGGTCCCGGCGGACGGCCGACCCTCACCGTGGAGGGCCAATCGGAGGTGACGCCGCGTCCCCCGGACCGTCCACCGCCCCGGACCCGCTTGGTCATGCCTTTGGAAGAGATCGTCTTCCCGGTGCCCGGACGGTACGACTTCAAGGTCAAGCTGAAGGGCCGGACGTTGCAGGGACCAACCCTGTACCTGGTCGAGACGGCGGAGGCCGCGGACCCGACTCGCTAGCCCCACCAGCCCATCGCCTTCGACGCCAAGGCTGCGAACCCGGCCACGGCGCCCATCGCCGCTTCGTACTCCTTGTTGCGGACGTAGCGCCTCAGGGAGAAGGAGATCGGTTCGGCGCCGGCGCCGTAGGGCGTCGCCCGGGGAAAGAAGAGGGGCACGGCTTGGCGGTAGCGGGCGTATTCGCCGCCGAAGCGCGCGTCCAGGCGGCGGGCCTCTCGCGTCATCGTCTTGCTGTAGACCCCCGCGAAGCAGAGTGCGACCAGCGGGACGAACCACAGCACGCCGCCGGCCGCCGCGGCGCCCAGGCCCACGACGAAGCTGCCGAAGTACAAGGGGTTGCGGGTGAAGGCGTAGGGACCCGATACCGCCAGCTCCCTGTCCTTCTCCAGCACGCCTGCCGCCCAGGCGCGGATCCCGAGGCCCGTCAGGACGAGGGCGCCGCCGACAAGGAGCGAGGTCGAGTCGGGGCGAGCGAACCAGAAGAGGCCGATCGCCAGAAGCCAGGCCGCCTGCAGCCGCGGTCTCCGAACTCTGAATCGAGGCGTCAGGGCGCTCCCTCGGGCGGTTCTTCGGGCGAAGGGGCGCCGATCTCTTCAAGGTGAAGGGTCAGCGTCCCGACCACCGGCAGGCTGCTCTTCAGATAGACGACCAGCCGTCGCTCGTCGTCGGAGAAGTGGATCTCGGCGTCCCCTCCCTCGGAGAAGAGACCGCGCGTCTTGATGACGGGCCGCACCACGATGGTGTTGAACTCGCCCGCGCCGACCTTGCGCCGATCCTTGCGCAGCACTTCGAGCACGACGGGGTTGCCTTCGTCCTTGAAGTAGCGGTTGAAGGTGTAGGTCTTGCCTACCTCCAGCGGGAGCGTGCGCGCGAAGTACACGAAGGAGACGTCGTCGAGGGGGAACGAAGTGGGCAGCGCACCGACGCTGTCGTAGTCGATCCGATGCCACCGGCGTTCTTCCGGGAAGAAGTCGTACTCCCGGTAGCGTTTCCGGCCTCCCTCGTGCTGGTCCTTCATGAAGCGGCGCGACACCAGCGTCTCCGTGTCCATCCACGAGTAGAACTTGGAGTCGATCTTGTAGCCCAGGGCGCCCCCCTGGATGTGCCACTCGACGGCGTAGGCGGGCACGCCGTGCACCGTGTCGATGCGGGGCACGCTCATCCGGCCCTCGCCGACCGTGAACGCGAACACCTTGAGCTTGTACTTCAGGTTCTCGCCAAGTCCGAAGGGGATGCGGGAGACGGCGCGAACGGGGGCGCTCAACGAGTCCGTCAGGAGGAGGGGCCCGACTTGGGCTTCCGCGGCGTCCGGCGACGGCGGGAGGGCGACGAGCAGCAACGCCGACAGCAGCATCGCTTGGCACCGGGCGGCGACGGAACGGCTACGCGGCGTCACGGTTCTCTCCTTGGGGCGACGAGGTTCCGCGCAGACGCAGAAGCTCGAAGACGGTGGGCAGCACGCGGACACGGGTTCGGCGATGGCGGATGTCGTATCGGAGACCGACCGGGACCTCGGCGATGCGACGAGCGAACGGCGTCGTCGCCGCCAGGAGCTGGGTGTTGGCGGCCCACCCCTTGCGGGTCACGAGGGGACGCTCGCCGGCGGCGGCCACGGCCTTCCGGATCACGATCGCCCGGTAGGCCCGAAAGCCGCACAGCGGGTCCGCCGGGCGCTGGCCCAACGCCGCGCTTCCGGCCCGTCGGGCCACTCTGACCGGCCACGGCGGCTTCGGTTCGCCGTCGCCCGGCCTGCCGGCTACGATGTCGGCACCGCCTTCAAAGGTCTTGACCATCGATCGCAAGTCGTCCGGGTGCTCGGTGAAGTCGCCCTGCATGACCACGATGGCGTCCCGCTTGGGGTAGTCGGTGCAGTCGGCCGCCGTGCGCAGCAGCTTCTCGACCGCTGGGCCGTAGCCGATCGGCCGCCGCTCCCGCAGCACCGTCAGGGGAAGGACCCGCCGGTACCTGTCCAGCAGGGCCCGAGTCCCGTCCGTGGAGCCGTCGTTTAGGACGCAGACGTGGTAGTCCCGGCCGAAGTCCAGCATGACTTCCCGGATCTTCCACAGGAGGACGCCGATCGTCCGGTCCTCGTTTCGGGTGGGGATGCAGATGTGGATCATGGGTTCCAATATACCCCGACGACCTGTGACCGGTTCCGGGTTGCCCCGAGATCGACGCCCTGCCCCTGCCGTCCGGCGCGCGCTGCTCCGCCTAGCCGGCGTCCTCGTCCGGGGGCGCAGTCTTCCACCGGCGGTGATGCCAGAAGTACTGGCCGGGATGCTGCCGCACCAGCGCCTCCAGCCGGCTGGTGAACGCCTGGGTGACGGCCGCCACGTCCGCCGCCAGCCTGCCGGTCCGGGGCGCTTCCACCGCCTCGATCCGCACTTCGTAGCGCGGCGGGCGGCCCGGGAGCCGCAGCGAGAACAAGGTGGCCACGACGGCCCCGGCCCGGATGCCCAGCACCGCCGGGCCCCGGGCCGTCGCCGCAGGACGGCCGAAGAAGTCCACGAAGATCCCGGCGCGGCGGGCGTCTTGGTCTCCCATCATGCCCACCACCCTTCCCCCGCGAAGCGACGCCAGCACGCGGCGCCGCGCCTCGCCGCGGGGAATCACGGTCAAACCCAAGCCCTCGCGGGCCTCGGTGAGCCGCGCGTCGAAGCGAGGGTTGCGCTGGCGCGCCACCACCACGTCCATGGGGAAGCCCCTGGCGGCGACGGCCGCGGCACCCAACTCCCAGTTTCCCAGGTGGCCGCTGACCACGACGACGCCTTGGCCTTCGCGGGTCGCCCGCTCGACGAGTTCCAGCCCGACGACCCGGGTGCGCTCCCGGATCTCCTGGGGACCCAGGCGAGCGAGGCGGAAGATCGCCACGGACTCGGCGCCCAGGTGGGCGTAGCACCGCCGGGCGACGGCCAGCCGCCACGACTCGGAGGCGTCCGGGAAGGCAGCGGCGAGCTGGGCGGTCACCACGTCCCAGCGGGGTCGGCCCAGCCGGGCGGCAAGCCATCCCAGAGACGCCCCCGCCCGGTCCGCGAGCCATTCGGGCGCCGCGTTGCACACGCCCGAGACCAAGCGGAAGCCGCCGTACTCGAGCTGGTGGCGGAGGGGGAACCGACGACGGCTCATCGGAACTGAAGGTCGCGGAGGCGCCGGTAGAGACCGCCTTCGCTGGCCAGGGAGTCGTGGTCGCCTCGCTGCACGATCCGTCCCTGGTCCACCACCAGTATCATGTCGGCCTTGCGGATCGTGGAGAGGCGGTGGGCGATCACGAACACCGTCCGCCCGGCAAGCAGGCGCTCCACGGCCTCCTGCACCAAGCGCTCGGACTCGGCGTCCAGGGCGCTCGTGGCTTCGTCCAGCACCAGCACCGGCGGGTCGCGCAGGACGGCCCGGGCGATGGCGATGCGCTGCCGCTGTCCCCCCGACAGCGCGGTCCCCCGCTCGCCGACCACCGTGTCGTACCCGTCGGGCAGCCGCGCGACGAACTCGTGGGCGTGGGCCGCTCGCGCCGCCTCCTGAACCTGCCGGTCCGAGGCGCCCTGGGTCCCGTAGGCGATGTTGGCGCGCACCGTGTCGTGGAAGAGCACCGTCTCTTGGGACACGACCCCCAGACTGCGCCGCAGCGAGTCGAGGCTGTAGCTCCGGACGTCGGCGCCGTCGATCTCCACGGTGCCGGTGGTCGGGTCGTAGAAGCGGCCCAGCAGGTCCACGATGCTGGTCTTGCCGCCGCCGCTGGGTCCCACCAGAGCCGCCGTCGTCCCCGCCGGCACGTGGAAGTCCACGTCGCGAAGCGCCGGTTGGCCCCGCCGGTACTCCAGCCCCACCCGCCGGTAGCGGATCCCCGTGCCCACGCCCGCAAAGGGCCGGGCGCGCTCTTGGTTCCCCGTCTCGGGAGGCGCGTCCAGAAACTCGAACACCCTCTCGGCCGCCACCAAGCCCGGCTGCACCAGCACCGGCAGCTTGCTCAGGTACTTGACCGGGGCGTACAGCCGCGAACTCAGTGCGATGAACCCCACGAACGCCTCGCCCGTCAGCGTCCCTTCCGCGACGACCAGCCTAGCGCCGTACCAGAGGAGGATCGCGGTGCCCGCGGTGACCAGGAACTCGGTCAGGGGCGCGGCCAGAGCGCGGAGGCGGACCGTCTTCATGAAGGTGGCGAAGTACGCTCCCGTCAGTGCCCCGAAGCGCTTCCGCTCCAGCGCCTCCGCCGACGCCGCCTTCACTAGGCGGATCCCCGACACCGTCTCCTGCACGTGGGCGCCGACCTCCCCGGCCATGTCCAGCACCCGGCGGTCCCCTCGCTTCAGGCGGCGGACCAGCGGCCCCCAGACCACCATCGTAAGGGGGACGACCACGAACGCGGCAACGGTCAGCCGGCCGGAGATCTGGATCATCCAGTACAGCGCAGCGGCGAACATGCACACCGCCGAGACCGCCGCCACCAGCTCCCTGGCGACCAGGGCTCGGAGCTGCTCCACGTCGTGGGTCAGGCGGGAGACGACCTGGCCCGTTCTGGTCCGCCCGAAGAACGCCAGATCCAGCTTCAGCAGATGGCCGTAGACCCGGTTGCGCAGGTCGCGGGTGACTCCTTGCTCGACCCGGGCCGTCAGATAGGCGCGGAGGAAGTCCACCACGTTCTTGCTCGCCACCACGACCAAGATGAAGGCGATGATCCCCGTGACCGCAGCCAGCGGGTCGCCGTCCAGGTCGACGAAACGGCCCACGGTGGCGTCCATGACTCGGCGGATGCTGTCGGGCTCGCCCGCCACCGAGTCGGGACCGCTCCCCGGGGCGCTGCCGAAGACCGTCCCCAGGAACGGGATCAGCAGCACGAACGAGAAGGCGTCGAGGGCGGCGAACGCCGTGCTGGCCGCGCCTGCCGCCAGGAACGTTCCCCTGTGAGGCGTCAGATACGAGAGGACCCTGCGGCAGAGTGCGATCGTCACCGGGGCCGGGGCCTGAGGGTGGCGACGGGGACGATCATCTCCTCCGGCGAGATCCCGCCGTGGAGGAAGGAGTTGCGGTAGCGGCGAGTGTACTCGTGAAGCTTGGTCGGGTAGACGAAGAAGTAGTCTTCGAGCGCCACCAGGTAGGTGGTTCCAGGCGGTCCCGGCGGGAGGCGCAGATCTCGGGAGCGGTTGGTGGCCAGGGCGCCGCCCGGGTTCTTCGTTCTAAGCCTGACGCCGAACTTGTAGCGCAGGTTGGGCGTCGCGTCCCGGCGGGCGTACACGGTGGCGGGCCGGTGGCAGTGGATCGAGCCGTGGTCGGTGGTGAGGAGCACCTTGTGGCCTCGCGCCGCCGCGTCCTTGAGCACCGAGAAGGCGGTGGAGCGTTCGAACCAGGATCGGGTGAGCTCCCGGAGGGCCGACGCGTCCTTGGCCACCTCCATGAGGATCGGCGACTCGGAGCGGCCGTGGGTCATCAGGTCCACGAAGTTGAACACCAGCGCCACGACCGAGCCCGGGTTGCCGGCGGCGGATCGCACCCTCTTCCGCACTTGGTCCGCCTTCCGGTCGGTGAACACCTTCTCGTAGTGGACTGGCACGTCGCGGCCCGTCAGGAATCGAAGCTGGTCCCGCAGCAGCTCCTGCTCGAAGGCGTTGAGGGAGCCCTCGTCGGCAGACGCGCCCCACCATTGCGGCCGGCGTTCCGCGATCTGATCGGGGTAGAGCCCGGAGAAGAGGGCGTTGCGAGCGTACGGGGTCGCCGTGGGAAGGATCGAGTAGTGGTAGCCCTCCTCGACCTCGAAGAGGCCCGACAGGAGGGGGGCGATCGACCGCCACTGGTCCAGCCTCATGCAGTCCAAGACGACGAAGAGGACGGGGTCCGGTCCCAGGAGGGGCGCCAGGCGGCGGGCCGCCACGTCGACGGACAGCTCGGGCGGGTCGCCGGCGCCTCGGACCCAGCGGGGGTACTCGCGCACGATCCAGCGGCCGAAGTCGTAGCGCAGGTCGCTCTGAAGGGCCTCGACGGTGTCCAGCAGGCCGGTCTCGCCGTCGCTCTCCAGCCGAAGGTGCCAGTCCACCAGCTCTTGGTACGTCCGAGCGAAGCCGTCGGCGGACGACACTCGCTCGCGCTGGCGGGCGAGCGCGGGCCAGCGACCGGCGAAGTCCTGGGCGGTGCGCTGCTGGCGGATCGACGATCCCTCCAGAATGCGGGTGACCACCGACAGCACCTGCCTGGGACTCGTCGGCTTGACCAGGTAGTCCTCGACGTGGCGCCCGATCGCCTCGGTCATGGTGCGGTCTTCCTCGGACTTCGTGACCATGACCACGCGAGCGTGGGGGTCGTCGCGGCGGAGGGTCTTCAGGACCTCGAGGCCGGGCGTGCCGGGCATCTGCTCGTCGAGGAGGATCAGATCGTAGGGGTGCTCCCGGAGCAGGGCGAGGGCGTCGTCGCCGTTGGTGATGGCGTCGACGTGGTACCCCCGTTGCTGGAGGAAGAGGAGGTGGGGCCGCAACAGGCCGATCTCGTCGTCCACCCAGAGGATTCTCTTGGCCGCGCGTCGCATGGGGGAAAGCTAGCCACCTCTGGTTCTCCGGTCCTTTAGAGCTTTCGTCGCAACCAGTTGAGCACGAAGAGGAGAGCGTGTCGGAGCAGCTTGACCAGCATGGTCGTCCTCCGGGTCGGTGGGGGCTAAGGTCGGGGAACCCGGTCCCGGCTTCGCAGGGGCAATCGTACCTACGGCCGGAGCGGCGTCAAGGGTTCAGGGTCCCGCAGCCATTGCGTCGAAGAGGGCGGCGTGGCTGGCGAGGATGCGGTCGGTGGCGGCGGGGTCCGGGTCCAGGGACTCCACGCCGCGTTGGAAGGTGCCGCCGAGGAGCACGCCGTCGCTCCGGGGGAACATGTAGAGGCTCCCCGATTCGGAGAAGCGTCCGCCGCCCACGGTCAGGTAGTCGATCCCTGGTTGCGGGCGGAGGACCACCAGCTGGCCCTTGATCGGCACGAGGGAACGGTCGCCGAAGAGCTCCCGCGAGCCCAGGCCGGTGCAGTTTGCCACGACGGGCTCCGAGAGGGCGGCCAACTGGCGGCGGTCGGCGATCTCTCCCACGACAACCTTGCCGCCGGCGACGCGGAAGTCGCGGAGGAGCGCGCGGAGGTAGCGGGGCGGCTCGATGAACATCGTCGCGACCCGGCGAGCGTGACGGGTCGGGAACGGGTGCTCGTCGCCCTCAAGGTCCTCCCACTCGGGGTAGAGGTCGCGGATGCGGGACATGTACTCCGGCTCCCCCAGAGGCCGCTCCGAGAGGAAGTAGTTGTCGATCCAGCGGACGCCGTAGTCGGGGCCGACCAAGCGCTGGAAGCTGCGGTGGGCGAGGCGCGCCGCCCGCTCGAACTGATCGCCGAAAGGGCCGGAGAGGTCGTCCGCCACCGTGGTGGGAGACCACTGGGCGCCGGCGATGTTGGAGGTGGTGTCGGGCGGGAGCTCCCGGGCGTAGATCGTCACGCGACGGCCCTGGCGCTGGAGGATCGTGGCGGTCGCAAGTCCCACGGCGCCCGCGCCCAGCACGGCGACTGCGCCTTCGGTTCCCGCCTCGGCGACCTGCTCCGCCGCCATCGCCGCCGTGCCTCGGGAGAGGGTGAAGCCGCCCCCTCCGTGGCCGTAGTTGTGCACGAGGAGCTTCCCGCCGAACCGCTCCGCCCGGACCACGAACCCATTGGGCCGGTAGGGCCGCAACCCGGCGACCACCCGGATCACGCTGTCGCGGGAGATCGGGACGGGTCGGACCGACGCCCCGGCATCCGGTCCCCAGAGTGATGGGCCGAAGCGACCTCCGCCGGAGCCCGCGCAGGCACCCGACCAGCCGGCGGCGACGGAAGCGCCCGCCAGCTTCAGCCATCTGCGCCTGTCGATCGTCATGGGGGCTTCAGTCCCGTCCCGTCAGTCGTCCTCCATGACCGCCAGCTCGGTCGTGATCTCGATGCAGCTGCGCAGGGTCCGGTAGACCGGGCAGCGCATGGGGTGGAGCTCGAAGGCGCGCTGGATCGCGTCGCCGTCGGCCCCGGACGCCTTCAGGTTGTACCGCACATGGATTGCTCGGACGACCAAGACGCCCTCGTCCTTGCCCACCTTGCCGTGAACGTCGGCGGTCAGCCGACCATCCGAAGCGCTGATCCCGCGTGCCTCCAGCACGCCTCCGAAGGTGCCGACCAGTCAGCCGCCGGTGGCGGCGATCACGTAGTCGAGGGTGGTGGTGGTCTCCTTGGCGGCGCTGGCACCGTAGTGCTCCGCGATCGCTCCGTGGACCCCGAACTCGACGGGGCCGTCGTGGGCCGGCAGGTACGCGAGGCGATGGGGTCCCCGAGTGCGTTCGATTCTGATTCTGGCTTCGTAGGCCGTGTCGCTCATGGTTCTCTCGGTTGGGGGGCTCGGATCGGGCTAGTCGGGCCGGCTGCTAGGCGACAGGCCAGAGCCAGGCGAAGATGGCCCCGGTGACGGCAGCGTAGAGCACGCCGTCCATGGCGTATTTCAGGGCCACCCTGCCGGGCAGGCCGAACCAAATGCTGTCCTGTACGCCGATGAGGCCGTAGGCCAGGAACGCAGCCAGTCCGGTCGTATGGAAGACGATCCCGAACTCGGCACCGGGACCGACCACGGCCGACACCAGAAGCGCGATGATGGTGTTGGTTGCCAAGAACTGGACGAACGACTTGATCAGCGACGAGCGCATGTTCAAGACCGCCTGCGGGTCGCGCACGCGCAATATCCCGACCGGTCCCGCCTTCACCTTGGCCCGGTACTCTTCCTGCGCCGCTTGCTCCCACTTGGCGAAGGGGAAGTAGTAGTAGCCCGGCTCGACGCCGACGAACTTCCGAACGGCGTCCATGAAGCCGTCCTCGTCCTTGACGCCTTTGAGGTCCGACTTGTGGTGGGGCATCGCCATCCAGATGATTGCGCTGACGACGAACAACGCCGCCGAGGTCGCGAGGATGGGAAGCCAGAGCATGGTCAGGTGGTGCATGGGTGCTCCTTGTGGGAAGGTCGCAGGTCGTCGGGGTCTTGGCGACCAATAGTGGAAGGATAGTGGCCCGAAGGCGGGCGGGCCAGAGCAGGCGGGGTCGGGCGGGAGGAGCAGTGAGCGAACGAGGCTCCGCTTGCCGGACATGGGGGCAGACTCAATATTGTTGTACTCTGGAGTCGAGCCCCGACACGCGGAGAGGAGCCGAGGACGCGAGCACGATGCCCGAAGAGATACGCTGGCACTACAGGTTCGCGAGCTTCTCCCGTGCGTATAGTCTGTTGCACGAGGTCCTGGAGAGCGACCTCGGGACATTGAATCCATTGGAGATGGAGGGGTTGATCCGGCGCTTCAAGTACACATTCGAGCTGGGTTGGAAGTTGCTCAAGGACCGGTTGGAATACGACGGAGTTGTCGTTGTCGCCACTCCGCGAGCCGTCATTCGGGCCGCCTACGAAGCTCGGTTCATTGAAGACGGCGATGCTTGGATGGACATGTTGACCGACCGCACCCGCACATCCCACAAGTACGATTCCGACCTGATCCAAGACGTTGTTGGAAACATCAGCTCTCGCTACTTCACTGTATTCACTCACTTGCACGAGACTCATTCACTTGCACGAGCAGATGCTCCAGGCAAAGCAGCGATGAGTGAACCGGGCCTTTCCACCGTCGCAGTGCGTAGCAACGTCGGCATCGTCATCTATAGGCGAAACTCAGCAGAGGCAATATGACGAAGGCCGGCCTAGGTCGCGGCAAACGCTCCTGGCGGGACGCGACGTTGACGATCGTTGCGGCGTTGGCGTTTGCGGGCACGCTCGTCCCGGGGGCGCAACGTGCCAGTGCGCAGACCGACCCCCGTGTACTGCAGATCATCGACGAGGTGGACCGTCTTATGCGCGGGGAGTCCAGCATAGGCCGCATGCGCATGGAGATCGACACCGAGCACTGGTCGAGGTCACTGGAGATGAGCGTCTGGTCGTTGGGCACCGAGCGCTCCCTCGTGCGCGTCGAGAGCCCGGAGCGGGAGGCGGGCACCGCGACCCTCAAGGTCGGCAACGAAGTCTGGAACTACCTGCCTCGCGTGGACCGCACGATCAAAGTTCCGCCGTCGATGATGCTGGGCTCGTGGATGGGCTCGCACCTCACGAACGACGACTTGGTCAAGGAAAGCCGGCTGATCGACAGCTACGAGATCGTCATCGGCTTCGAGGGCGACCGCGACGGCGAGGCGGTTTGGGATTTCATCATGACGCCGCTCCCCGAAGCACCGGTGATCTGGGGCCGGGTCGAACAGCGCATCCGCCAGCGCGACCGGATGCCCTTGTGGGCCCGCTACTACGACGACGACGGCGTTCTGGTCCGCTCCATGACCTTCACCGACTTCAAGGCGATGGGCGGAAGAACCGTGCCTGCCAAGATGACCGTCGAGCCCGTCGACGGCGACGAGCGGACCGTGGTCACGTACCTCGACTTGGAGTTCGACGTAGGGCTGGAAGAGGCGTTCTTCAGCTTGCGCAACCTGCGGGCTCGCCGGTAGGGAGGCGCGGTGCGGAGGCGCGTCGCCGCCCTTCTTGTCGGAGCCGGCCTCTGCTCGCTTCCTGCCGCGGCCCAGCAGACCGGCTTCTCCGGCCACTACTTGAACGTCGGGACTCGGGTGGGGGCGAGCGCGATCGCGCTCGGCGGGTTGTCCGACTTCCAGCGCTTTCGCCTGATGTGGGCCGGGGCGGTCGGGCCGTTGTTCGTGGAGATGGGATACGAGCACACGCTGACGTTGCGGGAGCGGGGCGCTGCGGGCGCCGGGTTGTTCACGGGGGTGGGCGTGGCGACCGGGGGCGACTGGCTGCCGTTGGACGGCGAGATCGTGTCCGACGAGAGGGTGTCGTGGCGGCATCGGGTCGACCGGTCGAGCGTGCGTGCCGACCTGGGGGCCAGCGCCGACATCGTTGTGGGGCGGCAGCCGGTCTCCTGGGCGACGACGCTCTTCCTGACCCCGGCCGACCCCTTTTCGCCGTTCGACCCAGCGGACCCGTTCCGCGAGTACCGGGCCGGCGTCGATGCCGTCCGGTTCCGCTACTACCAGGGCGCGTTCACTTCGGTGGAGATCGTTGGGCGGCTGGCCGGGTCGGGCGATCAACGCACCGTTACGGCGTTGGCGCGGGCCGCTTCCAACTACCGGGGCTGGGACATAGGCGGATGGGTCGGTGCCGTGCACGAAACCTTCGGCGCGGCAGTGTTCGCCAGCGGCTCGGTGGGATTGTGGGCGGTGCGGGCCGAGGGCGCGGTGCGCGACACCGACGACGGCACTGCGTTGCGGGCGGCGGTCGGTGCCGACCGCACGTTCTCGGTTGCGGGCCGGGATCTGTATGTGGTGGCCGAGTACCAGCGCGACGGCTTCGGCTCGGCAACCCCTGCGGGACTGCTGGACGCCGCCGCCAGCCCCGCCTTCGCCCACGGGGAGATGCAGGTGCTGGGTCGGGACGTGGGAGCGCTTCAGTTGTCGTACCAGGTCCATCCCCTGGCGTCGGCGAGCCTGATGGCGCTGGGCAACCTGCGCGACGGCTCGGTGCTTGTCGGGCCGGGGCTTGGCTGGTCGGCGAGCGAGCGGGCCTCGCTGCGAGTCGGCGGGTTCTTCGGCGTGGGGGCGGAGGCGACGGTCGCCGAGACGGGGCTGTCACTCGGGTCCGAGTACGGAGCCGTGCCGGGGATCGGCTTTGCGTCGCTGAGCGTCTTCTTCTGATCTGATTTTGGCCTTGGGTATTGACATAACGGCAGCGCCGGCAAGACGTCGATCCTCGCGGCCTGACGACACCGCCCGCCGCCGACTAGCGTTACGCCAGCACCCCGTCGAACCCGGCCCCTAGCCGGCCCAGCGCACGGCGCAGCTCGTCCTCCGGCGGGCCGAACCCGATCCGCATCGTGGACTCGACGCCGACTTGGGCGCCGGGCACGATCAGCAGGCTCTGGTCGACGCGCAGCCGCTCCGCCAGTTCCTCCGAGCCGATCGGGGCGTGGTAGCGCACGATGCAGATCGCGCCGGCGTCGGGGGGCGTGCAGCGGAAGAGGCCGTCGCGGGAGGCCAGCCACTCGGCCAGCACCGCAAAGTTGCGCCGCACGATCCCCTGGGTTCGCGCCAGCACCTTGGGCCGCACTTCCGGCGACAGCGCGACCCGGGCCAGCACGTCGGAGACCGCCGCGGGCGCGATCGTGGTGTAGTCGCTCCGAGCCCACAGCCGCTCGGCCATGTCGTCGGGTGCCAGGCACCAGCCTAGCCGCGTGCCGGGGATCCCGTACGCCTTCGACAGCGAGTTGGTCACCACGACCTTGTCGTACAGCCCCCAGAAGCTGCGGACGGGCTCGGCACCCGCCTCGGCACCCTGGTAGACCTCGTCCGAGAGGATCCACGCGCCGTGGCGGTCGGCCAGGGCGACGATCTCGTCGATCTCCCCCGGCGTCAGCGCCACCCCCGTGGGGTTGTTGGGGTGGGTGATCGCCACGAAGCCGGCCCCGGCCTTCAACGCCGACTCCAGCTGGTCGAGATCGGGCCGCCAACCCGCGTCTTCCCGCAGGCTGAAGGGGAGGACGCCGCCCTCGAAGTTGTGCGCCAGCCCTGGCACCTGCATGTAGTTGGGCCACATCGCAGCGACCGGCCGGCCTCTCTTCGCCAGCTCCCAGAACGCCACGAAGTTGGCCTCGGCACCCCCTGTGGTCACCACGACCGAGCGGTCCGTCGCCCCTGGGTAGAGGGCGGCGATCGTCGCCCGGAGCTCGTCGGAGCCGTTGGACTGGATGTAGCCCAGCCGGATTGCCGACAGGTCCACGGAGTCGTCGGAGTACGACAGCAGCTCCCCCACCGTCAGCGGATGGACCCCGCTCTCCGACAAGTTGTAGTCGACCCGGTGCTCGTAAGTGGACTGCCAGCGCTCCATCTTGAACGGGGTGAACCCCACGGTGTTCCTCCTTGCGCCTCGCCGCCTTGTGCCTCGTCGCCCCCTTCTAGAGTGTTCTCGGCGGCGACTTCGCGTCGCGTTGAAGATGACGCCGCCGACGCGAGAGCGAAACCGGCGAAAGGGACGACTACTTGAGCGAGATCGACGCCGTCTCGAAGCAGGTTCGCGAGCTGGAGGCCAGCGGCGACTGGGCGGAGCTGCGGCGGACGCTGGACCAAGCCGCCAGCGACCACCACGCCGACCTGCGGACCCTCTGCGTCCTGGCCCTCCTCTGCCGCGAAGTCGGAGAGGGCGAGCGCGCCTACGCAATCGCCAGATCGGTCTTGGAGCGCGAGCCGGAGGACCCCCGCGTCCTGTCGGCGGCGGGTTCGGCGCTCTCGGCCACCGGCGATCCGGCAGGCGAGGCGGCCCTGCGCACCGCATCTCTCCTGGCGCCCGAGGAGCCCTACGTCCGCATGGCCTACGGCGTGCACCTGACCCGGGAAGGGATGGTGGAGGACGGAACCGCCGAACTGCTGGCCGCCGCGTCCCTCGACGAAGGCGACCCCGTGGTCGCGCTGGAGCTGGGAATTGCCTACGCGCTCGGTCGGCGCTTCGGCCGGGCCCGAGCCGCCCTCGCCCGGGCCGTGCAGACGGATCCCAACAACCCGTGGAGCCTGACCCTGCTGGGTCTCGTGGAGCTGGAAGACGACGACCCGGAAGCCGCCGCCACCGACTTGGCCGCCGCCGCCGAGGCCGGTCCCGCCGACTTCGAGGCGCACCTCCTGGCCGCGCTGGCAACGGGAGCGGCCGGTTGGGAGGAGAAGGCGTACCAGATGCTGGAGAGCGCCCGCTTCGTCGCGGAAGCCGGCGACGCCGATGCGCTGGAGGATGCCGAGGACGCCATCAACGACGGACCCGAATCCGCGGCCAAGCACCTAGCCGACTCGGTGGTGCCGATCGCCCTTCGCACCCGACTGCAGGCTCGCCCATGGTGACCCGCCCAGCGATCGTGGTCCCGTTCGAAGAGCACATGCTGGCCAACGGCCTCAAGGTCGTGCTGGCGCCCGCTCGGGCGACCCCCGTCGTCGGCGTCAACCTCTGGTACGCCGTCGGCTCCCGGAACGAGCCCCCGGGGCGCACGGGCTTCGCCCACCTCTTCGAGCACATGATGTTCCAGGGCTCGGCCCACGTCCCCAAGAACGGCCACTTCCGCCGCGTCGAGGAGGTGGGGGGCACCGCCAACGCGACCACGTGGTTCGACCGCACCAACTACTTCGAGACGGTGCCGTCCCACCATCTGGACTTGGCCCTCTGGCTGGAGTCGGACCGGCTGGGCTGGATGCTTCCGGCGATGACCGAGGAGAAGCTCGAGAACCAGCGTCAGGTCGTCATGAACGAACGACGGGAACGCTACGACAACCAGCCCTACGGGGACTGGGACGAGCGCCTGCAAGCCCTCCTCTTCCCGGCGGACCACCCGTACCACCACACGGTGATCGGTGCCATGGAGGACATCGCGTCGGCCACGCTCGAGGACGTCCACGACTTCTTCTCGACGTGGTACCGGCCCAACAACGCGGTCTTGACGATCTGCGGCGACTTCGAGCCGGATCACGCCATAGCCCGAGTCCAGCACTACTTCGGCGACATCCCGTCCGGGCCGACCCCGCCTCCGCTCCCCGGCAAGCCGGAGATCCCCTTCGCCACCGGCGGCACGCTCCGCGAGACCGTCGAGTCCGCCGTGCCGCTGCCGCGCATCTACGCCGCCTGCCGCATCCCGCCGTTCACGAGCGACGCGTTCTACGCCGGAGAAGCCGCGTCGTGCTGCCTGGGGATGGGCCGCTCCTCCCGGCTGCACGACCGCTTGGTCCGCACCCGCGTCGCCAAGTCCGCCAGCTGCCACGCCCTGCCGCTGGCGACGGGCGCATCGATCTTCCTGCTGGTCGCCACCGGGTACCCGGGCACGGAGGTGGGCGACTTGGAGGCCGCGCTGGTCGAGGAGCTGGACGACCTCGGGACCCTCGGCCCCGACGAGATCGCCCGCGTCGCCGCCGGCAGGGAGACGCGCACCCTTCGCGCCCTCCAGCAGGTGGAGACCCGCGCCGACTTCTTGTCCATGTACGCCACCTTGTTCGGCACCGCCGCCCGGTTGAACGACGACCTGGCCCGCATCCGCAGCGTCTCCGCCGAAGACGCCCGAGCCTGGAGCTGCGCCTACCTGCACGAGGAGAACCGCGTGTTCGTCCGCTACGTCCCGGAGGCGCAACGATGACGGGGCCAGCACTTGGCGACCGCTCTGTGCCCCCCTCTCCCGGTCCGATCCGCCCCTACGAGTTCCCCGACGTCGCCACGACGCGCCTCGCCAACGGGATCCCGCTCCGCACCGTCGTCCCCAAGACGCCGTTGCCTCTGGTCACCGCGATGGTCGTCCTGAAGGCGGGAGAGACCGCGTCGCCGGCCGGACAGGCGGGCCTCGCGTTCCTGACGAGCGCCGCGCTGGAGGGCGGCACCACCGCCCGGTCCGGCAAGGAACTGGCCCACGCCTTGGAGGAGATCGGCGCTTCCTTCGGCGGCGCCACCGGGTGGGACTCCACCACCGTCGCCGTCTCGTGCTTGGCCGAGCACCTGCCGCTCGCGATGGGACTCCTGGCGGAGATGGTGCGCTCTCCCGCGTTCGAGCCCGCCGAGTTCGACCGCTTCAAGGCCCAGCGGCTCGCCGGCGCCCGTCAGCGCCTGATGGACCCGGCGACGCTCGCCAAGGACGCCCACGCCCGCTTCATGCACAGGGACGACGACACCTACGCGCGCCCGCTCGTCGGCACCGAAGCGTCGCTGGAAGGGCTGTCCGACGACGACGCCCACGCCTTCGTCGCGAGCTGCTACGGACCGGCAGTCGCCGAAGTCGTCGTGGCGGGCGACGTGGAGCCGTCGGAGGCCGCGGCCGCCGCGGAGGAAGCCTTCGGGAGCTGGGACGCCGCGACGGCGCCGGTCGCCGAGCCCCGGGTCGGTCTCCGAGGGCGGGAGCGCGTCGTCCACGTCGTGGACAGGCCGGGCGCGGTCCAGTCCGAGATCCGCACGGGCCACCCGGGCGTCGCCAGGTCTGTACCGGACTACTTGGCGGTCCAGGTCATGAACCTGACGCTCGGCGGATCGTTCTCGTCCCGCCTCAACCTGAACCTGCGGGAGCGGAACGGGTTCACCTACGGCGTCCGCTCCGGCTTCGCCGCCCGCCGGGGACCGGGGCCTTTCTCCGTCTCCACCGCCGTCGAGACCAAGGTGACCGGGGCCGCAACGGGGGAGATCCTGCGCGAGATCGAGTCGATCGCCGCCGATGGTCCCACCGCAGAGGAGGTCCTCTCTGCCGTCAGCTACCTGGCGGGCGTCTTCCCTCTCCGCTTGGAGACGACCGGGCAGCTGGCGTCGCGGATCGCGGAGATGATCGTCCACGACCTGCCGGAGGACTACTACCGGAGCTATCGGGATCGGGTGCGCCAGGTCGCCCCGGAGGAGGCGGTCCAGGCGGCGCGGCGCCACCTGCGACCCGACGAGCTGTGCACGGTGGTGGTCGGAGACGCGACGGCCGTGGCGCCCCAGCTCGAGGCGCTGGGAGCGGGCGAGGTCGTGGTCCACGAGAGCAGCGGGGGCCGACGCCCGTGAGCGAGGATCGGAGCGCGCTGGTCAAGTCGGTCCTGGTCCACGACGGCAGGGTCGTCCACCTGAGCGTGGACACGGTGCGCTTCCCCGACGGTTCGCTGGGGGAGCTGGAGCTGGTCCGTCACCGGGGTGCGTCCGCGGTGTTGCCGGTCTTCGGAGAGGAAGACGACCCCGACCCCGACGTGCTTCTGCTCCGGCAGTACCGCTACGCCGCCGGGGGCGTCGTCTACGAGGTGCCGGCGGGGATCGTGGAGCCTGGCGAAAGCTGGGAGGCGTGCGCCCTGCGCGAGCTGCAGGAGGAGGCGGGCGTGCGGGCCGGGCGCGTGGTCCACCTGACCACGATCCACACCACCCCCGGCTTCACCAACGAGCGCATCCGCCTGTACGCGGCGTTCCAGCTGACCCCGGCGCCGACGGCCAGAGACGCCGACGAGTTCCTGGAGACCGTTCGGATGCCGCTCTCCCGGGCTCTGACGCTGGCGGAGTCCGGCGAGATCACCGACGCCAAGTCCCTCGTGGCGCTTCTCCACGCCGCTCGCTTCCTGCTGGGGAAAAGCCGACCGGCGTAGTCCCTCGACGGGTGCAACCCCAAGCGTCCTTGGGGGTGTCGCACTTTCGGGCCGACGGGTGTCGCAGAGCGTGGACACCCCGCGTGCTCGTTCGACGCCGGGAGCGGGCTTGGGAAGCCGAAGCTGAGCTGAAATCCATTGCAAACCCTGTTTTCGCAACGCTTTTCAACGAATGGCACGGCTCTTGCTTGGAGTAGTCGGCGAGTGGTGGGCGACCAAATGGTCCCGCAGACACAGCAAGGGGACGAGACGATGGCACATGCGACAGCGCTCAAGGTGGAGCACGGGGGCAGCGGGGGGGCCGGGCAAGCCGCGAGGGCTCGACGGAAGATCGTGGATCTTGGCGACAGCCAGGTCGTGCAGCGGTTCCTCGACGGCGACGACCGGGCGTTCACGGAGTTGGTCCGTCGCTACGAGACGCGGCTGCTGGCCTTCGTCCAGCGGACGATCGGCGACCAGGCGCGGGCGGAGGACTTGGTGCAGGAGGCGTTCGTGCGGGTCTTCCGCCACCTCCACAGGTTCGACCAGTCCAGGAAGTTCTCGTCGTGGATCTACACGATCGCCGGGAACCTGGCCAAGAACGAGCTCCGGAACCGCTCCCGGAACCCGCTGGTCCTCTTCCAGACGCTGACGAAGAACTGGGAGGGGGACACGCGGCCCCTGGAGTGGGAGGACCCGAAGACCCGTCCCGACGACCTCTACCGGAAGCGCTTTCTGCGAGAGAGGGTGGAGGAGGCCGTCGAGCTGTTGCCGGACCACCACCGGACAGCCTTCGTCCTCCGGGAGATCGAGGGCAAGACCTACGAGGAGATCGCGGAGATCACCGACTGCAACTTGGGCACCGTGAAGAGCAGGCTGAACCGGGCCCGCAACCGCTTCGCACAGATCGTCGCGCCGATGATCGACTGACACTGACGGAGGTGGTCGAGCGCTTCGCAGATGCGCGACGGCTGGCTATTGTATACTGTAATGGAACCCGTGCGCCGTTGCCGGGTTCTACCAGTGGTACGGTTTCCTACCACTCTAGCCCAGTCGCCGACCCGTGGACAGACGGACCCGCCAGCCCAGCTGTCGCACCTTCGTTCGGGAGTACTCTGCGTTCCGAGACGACCGGATGGCGCCGGAGGCGCGTGCGGTCATGACCTCCCACATGGCGTCGTGCCCGTCGTGCCGGCGGTACGACAGGGTCGTCCGCAAGGGCGTGGCGGTGCTGCGCAGCGCGCCGGAGCCGAAGCCCCGCCATCGGTTGGGGGTGGTGACGGTGCGGCGCCGTGCCCGACTCGCGGAAAGGCGCGAGAACCGCAGGCTGGAGGCGAGGGGGTCCGCAACGATCCTCGCGGCCGTAGCCTTTGCGGCGGTGCTCGCCGGCGTCGCCTCGTTGCCGATGCTCTTCGACGCCGTGCCGGAGACGGAGACGACGACTCGGGAGAGCGTCACGACGGGCGCTCCCGGCTACTACCGTCCCGGCGTCGGGTTCCCGCCTGTCCTCCCCAGCGCCGTTGCAGCCCAGCCCAGCTTCCCTTGGGGCGCCGCCATCTCGTCCCCATTCGCGTACTCCTCGCTTGGCGGTTCGTTCTCGGTCCCAGCGCCGTCGTTCTTCCCAGGACCGTCGTTCGTGCACGGCGCCTACGCGGACGGCGCCTACCTGGACCCCGGGTTCGCGGACCCAGGCTTCCGCAGCCTCCAAGACACTCCGGAGGAGATCGCCAGGGCGATGCTCGTGGAGTACGGTCGGAACCGGGCCCGCATGGCCCGCGACGCCGCCGCGCCCGACCTCTAGGGGGTCCCCCTCTTGTTGCCGAAGTCCCTGGCCGCCGCCAAGGGCGGGGGCGTCTTCTACCTGCACGGCGAGGACGAGTACCGGAAGCTGGAAGCGGCGCGGGCGCTGGTCGAGCGCTACCTGGACCCAGGGACTCGCGACTTCAACTTCGACCGCTTGAACGGCTCGGAGACCACGGTGGACCGCTTGGCGACGGTGATTGCGACGCCGCCCATGATGGCCGAGTGGCGGGTCGTCCACGTGAAGGAGACCGAGGCGTTCGCGTCGAGTCCCAAAGCCCGCGCGGTGATCCTGGGCGCGGCCAAGAGCCCGCCGTCGGGGCTGGTTCTGATCCTGCAGGCGACCGTGCCCGCCCGCTCCCGCGCCCGCTTCTACAAGGACTTGGCCAAGCTGGCCCGCTCCGTCGCCTTCAAGGCCGTTCCTTCCCATGAAGTGCCGGCGTGGCTCGTGGCGTGGGCCAAGGAAGAGCTTGGAACGACCCTGGAGCTGGACGCGGCCCGGGCGCTGGCGGGGGCGGCGGGGACCAACTTGGGCGTCCTCGTGCACGAGGTGCGGAAGCTGACGGCGATGGTGGGCGACGAGTCGCCGGTGGATCGAGCGGCGGTCGCCAAGGGTGGACTTCGCATCCCACGCCAGGACCGCTGGGGCTGGTTCGACTTGGTGGCCGAGCGGCGGATCCCGGAGGCCGCGCGGGGGCTGTCGGTCCTTCTGGGCCAAGGGGAGACGCCCGTGGGGCTGGTGATCGGCCTCTCCTCCCAGATGCTGCGGATCGGCGTGGCCGTCGAAGGAGGCGCGTCGGCGCTGAACCAGGCTCTGCCTCCGTATCAACGGTTCCTGGCCCGTCGCATCTTGGGCCAAGCCCGGCGGTGGAACTCCGCCGACGTGGCCCAGGCGGTTCGGGGCCTCCGGCGACTGGACCAGCTCCTCAAGGCCAGCTCGCTCGCGGGCGGCGTCCTGATGGAGGAGTGGCTGTGGAGCTTGACGGGCGGCGGGAGCACCGGCGGAGCGTCGTGAGCGAGCCGAAAGCCGTCGAGCTCTCGATCCGGGGGATGCACTGCGCGTCGTGCGTCGCGTCGGTGGAGCGGGCGCTGGTCTCGGTGGACGGCGTGGCGGCGGCCGGCGTGAACCTCGTGGACGGTTCGGCGCGGGTGCATCCGTCGGAGGCGGGGATGGCGGGGACGGGGCCTCCCGACCCGGAGGCGCTGGTCCGGGCGATCGAGGACGCGGGGTACGAGGCTCGGGTCTTGGCAGGCATCGAGGACGCCCTCGAGGAAGCCCGTGCCAGAGAGGCGGAGCAGGACACCGGTCACGAAATCCTCATGAGGAAGGTCAGGTGGGGCGCGCTCTGCGGGACGCCGATCCTTCTCTTCGGCCACTGGGAGCTGATCCCCGGCCTGCCCCCCTTGGCGCCCGAAGTCTCTCTGTTGTTGGCGCGGATCTTCGTCTTCCTCACGCTGCCGTACTTCTTCTACGTCGGCAGGCAGTTCTTCACGGGGGCGTGGGCGGCCCTCAAGCGGCGCGCAGCCACCATGGACACGCTGATCGCGCTGGGAACCGGGTCGGCGTGGCTCTACTCGACCGTCGCCGTCGTGGCGCCCCAGCTCTTCCCGGACGGGGCGGGCCGCCCGTTCTTCGGCGCCGTCGCCGTCGTGATCACGCTGGTCGTGCTGGGTCAAGCGCTCGAAGCCAAGGCCAAGGGAAAGACGGCCCGCGCCCTGCGAAGCCTCTTCAGACTCGTGCCCGAGACGGCGGATCGGATCGCCGACGGCGACAAGCCCGAGACCGTTCCCGTGGCGGAGGTGCGGCCCGGCGACAGGCTGCTGGTGCGGCCCGGCGGGCGCGTCCCCTTGGACGGCCGGGTGATCTCGGGGGAGAGCGAGGTGGACGAGTCGATGCTCACCGGCGAGCCCGTCCCCGCGCCCAAGTTCCCCGGCGACCCGGTGACCGGCGGAACCGTGAACGGAACCGGCGCCCTCACGATGGAGGCGACCCGCGTCGGGTCGGAGACGGTCCTGGCGCGCATCGTGGAGATGGTGCGGGCGGCCCAGGCCACGAAGCCGCCCGTCCAGAGGGCCGTGGACCAGGTGGCGGGCTGGTTCGTCCCCGCCGTGGTCCTGGCCGCCGTCGCCACCTTCCTCTTCTGGCTGGCTGTCGGACCGTCGCCCAGCCTGCCTCTCGCCATGACCACCGCCGTCTCGGTGCTGGTGATCGCGTGCCCGTGCGCCCTGGGGCTGGCCACCCCGATCTCGGTGATGATCGCGATCGGGAAGGCGGCCGGCCACGGCGTGCTGATCCGCAGCGGCGAGGCCCTCCAGCGCGCCAGGCGGGTGGACGCGGTGGTGCTGGACAAGACCGGCACCCTGACGACCGGCAAGCCGGAGGTGACGCTGGCCGTGCCCGCGCCGGGTTTCGGCGAGGAGGAGCTGCTGGCAGCCGCGGCGGGCGTGGAGGCGTCCTCGGAGCACCCTGCGGGCAAGGCCGTGGTGCGCTACGCCGCCAGCCGGGGAGCGACGCCGGGCGAGGCACTGCACTTCGCGGCCCACCCGGGCCGTGGCGCCTCGGCGGTGGTGGCGGGGAAGCGGGTGCTGGCGGGCTCGCCGGCGTTCCTGGAGGAGACCGGGGTGGAGTGCGGCGCCCTGCGAGACGCCCTGGAACAGGTGGCCGGCCAAGGCTCGACGCCGGTTTGCGTTGCAGTGGACGGGAACGCCGCGGGCGTGTTCGGGGTAGCCGACGCGGTGCGGTCCGACGCGCCGGACACCGTCGCGCGCCTGCAGTCGGCGGGCGTCGAGGCGTTCATGCTCACCGGCGACGCGCCGGAGGCCGCTCAGCGGGTGGCGCAGGCGACGGGGATCGACAGGGACCGAGTGCTGGCCCGCGTCTCGCCGGAGGAGAAGGCACGGGAAGTGCAGGCGCTGCGAGACCAAGGGCGGATCGTCGCGATGGTCGGCGACGGGATCAACGACGCCCCCGCCCTGGCCGCCGCCGACGTGGGGGTCGCCATGGGAGGAGGCACGGAAGTGGCGCTGCAAACCGGCGACGTGGCGCTGCTGGGCGACTCCCTCCGGGGGATCGAGACGCTGCTGGGGATCTCCCGGGCGGCCCAGCGGAACATCGCCCAGAACTTGGTGGGGGCGTTCGCCTACAACGTGCTGGCGATCCCCGTGGCCGCCGGCGCCCTCTACCTGTCGCTGGGGCTTCTCCTCTCCCCCATGATCGCCGGCGCGGCGATGGCGTTCAGTTCGGTGACGGTGGTCGCCAACGCGAACCGGCTTCGGTTCTTCGAGCCCTGAGGGACCCACCCGAGAGTGGGTGAGGCCGGCGAGGCGTTCGCCCGATCCGCCGATTGATCGACCGCCGAGGGCGGTAGTATAGTGACCCAGTCCCCGCGACCCGATCAGGTCCCCCAGTGCGATGGCGAAGTCCGGATTCCGCGGCTCCGAAACGCCGCTCATGCGCCAATGGCGCGAGGTCAAGTCCCAGCACAGGGATGCCCTGGTGTTCTTCCGCGTGGGCGACTTCTACGAGATGTTCTGCGACGACGCCGAAGAGGGGTCCCGTCTCCTTGGATTGACCCTCACGACCCGCAACAACGGCGCCGCGGGCCGGGTCCCCTTGGCCGGGGTGCCCGCCAAGGCGCTGGACGACTACTTGGAGCGGCTGGTCAAGCTCGGCCGGCGGGTCGCGATCTGCGAGCAGATGGAGGAGGCGTCGTCGGGCAAGAAGGTC
This sequence comes from Longimicrobiales bacterium, assembly GCA_958296005.1. Classification (GTDB taxonomy): domain Bacteria; phylum Gemmatimonadota; class Gemmatimonadetes; order Longimicrobiales; family Gaopeijiaceae; genus CATQHQ01. The sequence goes on along the minus strand of CATQHQ010000001.1, from coordinate 528,205 downwards.
GTTCGACGGGAGGTGGTGGAGACGGTCACCCCCGGCACCGTCCTCTCGGGGCGACTCCTTGAGGCCAAGCGCAACAACTACGTGGCCGCGCTGGTGGCAAGCGAGGAACCGCCGCCGGGGTCCGTGGGCGTTGCCGCGATGGACGTGTCCACCGGGGAGATGACCGCGTTGACCGCCGCCCCCGGCGAGCTGGAGGAGGTGTTGGCCCGCTTCGAGCCCACAGAGGTCCTGGTCCCGGAGTCCGACCGGTCTCTGCCGCCCCCGGCCGTCGTCGCCACCGTCCGCCCCGACTGGGTGTTCGACCTGGAGACCGCCCGGGACGAGCTCGTGCGCCGCTATCGGGTGCAGTCCCTCGACGGCTTCGGCTTCGGGCCCGACGACGGCCTCCTGATCCGCGCCGCCGGCGCGCTCCTCGCCTACGTGGAAGAGATCCGCCCCGGCGCCTCGGACTACCTGCGGGCGCCCCGGGTGCTGCGCCCGGGCTCGGTCATGACTCTCGACGCCATGACCCGCCGCAACCTGGAGCTGATCGAGCCCCTCCGCCCCGTCGAAGGCGACGCCTCCCTTCTCTCCGTGCTGGACGTCACCAAGACGCCGATGGGCGCCCGCCTCCTCCGCTCGTGGCTGCTGACGCCGCTGGTGGATGCCGACGCGATCCGCCGCCGGCAAGGGGGCGTGGCCGAGCTGGTGGCCGACCCCGCCGCCCGAGGCGCCCTCCGAGCCGCGCTGGGGAAGATCCGCGACCTGGACCGGCTGGCCACGCGCATCGGCGCGGGACGGGGCTCGCCGAGAGACGTGCTGGCGCTGGGGACCTCCGCCCGGCAGCTCCCGAGCTTGGCGGAGGCGGGCAAGGGGCTGCGCAGCGACGCCCTGCGGACGCTCCTCGACGGCCTGGACGCGCTGGCAGACGTGGAGACGCGGGTGACCGACGCCCTCTCGGAGGACGCGCCCGCGACGCTGGCGGAGGGAGGCGTGATCCGGGAAGGCTTCAGCGAGAAGCTGGACGAGTTCCGGGGCGTCCGCGACGGCGCCCAGGAGTTCATCGCAGGACTTCAGGTCCGGGAGCGCGAGAACACGGGGATCGGGTCGCTCCGGGTCGGCTTCAACAAGCTCTTCGGCTACTACCTGGAGGTCACGAAGGCCAACCTGCACCGGGTTCCGCAGCACTTCATCCGGAAGCAGACCCTCACCGGTGCCGAGCGCTTCTTCACCCCCGAGCTCAAGGAGTGGGAGGAGAAGGTCTTCGGCGCCGAGGATCGGATCGCCCAGCTGGAGCAGTCGCTCTTCCACCGGGTGCGGGAGGAGCTGGCCGAGGCCGTTCCCCGAGTGCAGCAGACCAGCCGCCGAGTGGCGGAGCTGGACGTCACCGCCGCGCTGGCCGAAGTCGCCGAAGCCAACGGCTACGCTCGGCCCGAGGTCACCACCGAGTTCGCCTTCGACGTGACCGCCGGCCGTCACCCCGTCGTCGAGACGGTGATGCCCCGGGAGGACTTCATCCCCAACGACTTGCGCCTGGACGAGGACGGGCGAATCGCGATTCTCACCGGCCCCAACATGGCCGGCAAGAGCACGGTGCTGCGCCAGACCGGCCTCGTTCAGATCATGGCGCAGATGGGGTCGTTCGTTCCGGCGGACCGGGCGCGGCTGGCCGTCTGCGACCGGGTGTTCACGCGGGTAGGCGCCTCCGACAGCTTGGCCCGGGGCCAATCCACCTTCATGGTGGAGATGAACGAGATGGCGTCGATCATCCACGGCGCCACGGAGCGGAGCTTGCTCCTGCTGGACGAGATCGGCCGGGGAACGTCCACCTACGACGGCATTTCGATCGCGTGGGCGGTCACCGAGCACCTCCACGAGCACGTCGGCGCCAAGACCGTCTTCGCTACCCACTACCACGAACTCACCCAGTTAGGCGACGTTCTTCCATGCGTGAAGAACCTGAACGTGGCGGTCCGCGAGTCGCGGGACGACATCGTCTTCCTGCGGCGGCTGGAGGAGGGGGGCGCCGACCGCTCCTACGGCATCCACGTGGCGCGCCTGGCAGGCTTCCCGCCGGAGCTGGTCGCTCGGGCGAGGACGCTTCTGGCCGAGCTGGAGGGAGCCCATTCGGGCGGAGGCGCTGGCTTGGGCCGCGGGGAAGGCGCTCCGGGGACGCCGGACGACAGTCAGTTCTCCCTCTTCGACGTGGAGCATCCCGTGGTGGAGCAACTTCGATCGCTGGACCCCGACCGCATGACGCCGATGGAGGCGCTGGCCGTCCTCCACTCGCTCCGGGAGATGACTGAATGAGACGCACTTTCTCGCTGGCCGCAGTCCTGCTCGCAACCGCGTGCGGCGGGGACGAGGCGATCGACAAGCCGGTGCCCCTCTTCGACGAGAGCCCGGTCGAGTACCCCCTGGAGATGTGGGAGCAGGAGGTGGAGGGCAGCGCGGTGGTGCGCGTGCTGGTGAACGAGGAGGGGGGCGTGGACAGCGCGTCGGTCGCCGAGAGCAGCGGACACCCGGCCCTCGACTCCGCCGCGGTGGCGGGGGCGTTGGCGATGGAGTTTGCACCGGCCCGGAGGAATGGACGGCCCATCAAGGCGTGGGCGACCGTCCCCATCGACTTCCACATGACGCCGAGGCCGCCCGCCGGTTCCGCCGACGGCGGCCAAGCCGAGGGAGCGAGTTGATCCCCACGGCGGACGGAGCGAGCGCCCCCCGGCACCGGCGGCCCTACCGGGACGTGATGGAGCTGGTGGGGTGGACGCCGCTGGTTCGGCTCAACCGGGTGACCGCCGGCATCCGCACTCCCGTCTTCGGCAAGGCCGAGTTCATGAACCCGGGCGGTTCGGTGAAGGACCGGATCGGGTTGGCGATGATCGAGGCCGCCGAGGAGGCGGGCCTGCTGGCGCCGGGCGGCACGATCGTCGAGGGAACCAGCGGCAACACGGGACTGGCCCTGGCGATTGCGGCCTCTTCTCGAGGCTACCGATGCGTCTTCACCATGCCCGACAAGATGAGCCTGGAGAAGGTGAAGCTGCTCCGGGCGTTCGGCGCCGAAGTGGTGATCACGCCGACGGCGGTCCCGCCGGACCACCCGGACCACTACGTCAACCGGGCCAAGTCGATCGCCGACTCGACCCCCGACGGCTTCCTGGCCAACCAGTTCTACAACCGGGCCAACCCCGAGGCCCACTACCGGACGACGGGACCCGAGGTGTGGGAGCAGACCGAGGGCGCCGTCACCCACTTCTTCGCCGGGGCAGGCACCGGCGGCACGATCTCGGGGACGGGCCGGTACCTGAAGGAGCGGAACCCGGCGGTGCAGGTGGTCGGCGTGGACCCGGCCGGCTCGGTGATCGCGGGCTTCTTCGCCGACGGGGAAGTGGGACAGGGCGCGCCGTACAAGGTCGAAGGGCTGGGGAACGACAAGATCCCCGGCACGCTGGACCTGGAGTACGTGGACGAGTACGTCGTCGTGAGCGATGGCGACGCCTTCCGCACCTCCCGTCGCCTGGTCGCCGAGGAAGGGCTCTTCGTGGGGGGATCGAGCGGGTTGATCGTGCACGCCGCGCTGGAGGCGGCCCGCCGGATCGACGACCCGGAGGCGTGCGTGGTCGCGGTCCTCTGCGACTGGGGCGAGCGCTACCTGACCAAGCAGTACGACGACGAGTGGATGCGCAACAACGGCTTCCTGGAGCGCAGCCGGTCCACCGTGGCCCAGATGGTCGCCTCCAAGGCGGACCGCCTTCCGGGGCTGGTGACCGCCGCCCCGGAGATGCCGGTTCGCATGGCGATCTCGACGCTGGCTTCCCACAACGTGTCGCAGCTGCCGGTGGTCGCCGGCGGGGAGTGCGTTGGGAGCGTGGCCGAGCGGGAGCTCATGACCCGAGTGCTGGAGGACCGGCAGGCGCTCGACGTGGTGGTGGAGACGGTCATGGAGGCGCCCTACCCGGTGGTGGACGAGCACGCCGACTCGGAGGCGGCGGTGCGGCTGCTGACCGGCGGCGCCCAGGCCGTGCTGATCCGGTCGCAGGGGGAGATCAGCAGCATCCTGACCAGGCACGACGTAGTCCGGGCGCTGGCGTCGTCGCCGTGAGCCCGCTGCGCGTCGCGGTGCTCCTGGGGGGCAGCTCGGAGGAACGGGGCGTGTCGCTGGCGAGCGGCTGCCAAGTGGCGGCGGCGCTGCGTTCGGCCGGACACCACGTGGCGGCGATCGACTCGGCGGCGGGACCGATCTCGCGGGAGCAGGAGCGGCGCATCCTGGCATCCGGGATCGGACAGGCCGAGGAGGCGGCTCCGCTTGGGCCGGGCGGCGGCGGCGACGGCACCGGCGAGGTCGGCGTGCTCCCCGACGCCCAGGTGATCGCCTCCGAGCCGGCGCTGAAGGACGCCGACGTGGTCTTCCTGGCCCTTCACGGCGGGGCGGGCGAAGACGGGACGATCCAGACGCTCCTCGAGGCGGCGGGGGTCCCCTACGCCGGGAGCGGGCCGGTCGGTTGCACGCTGTCCATGGACAAGGACCTCTCCAAGCGGCTTCTGCGGGATGACGGGATCGCCACGCCGGACTGGATCGTGGGCGGGACGGGAAAGCCGGGCCGTCCGGGGGAGCAGCCCGCCGCCGAGGCGGTCGTCGAGAGGCTGGGGTTGCCGTTGATCGTGAAACCCGTCTCGGGCGGATCGTCGGTAAGGCTGACGCTGGCCAAGTCCGTCGAGGCGGTGGCGGCGGCGGCGGCAACGGCGGCCGGAGGCGGCGACCACGTCATGTACGAGGCGTACGTGGACGGGCGGGAGTACACCGTCGGGGTGCTGGAAGACGAAGCGCTGCCGGTGATCGAGATCGAGCCGCGGAACGAGCTCTTCGACTTCGACTGCAAGTACGTGGAGGGGATGGCCCGGGAGACGGTCCCCGCCCCGATTTCCGACGCTTTGTCGGCCCGTCTCCAGGCCTTGGCCCTGGACGTGCACCGGCTGCTGCGCCTGGAGCACTTCTCGCGAGCCGACTTCATGGTGGACGCCGACGGCGGGGTCTGGTGCCTGGAGGCCAACGCGCTCCCCGGGCTCACGCGGAACAGCTTGGTGCCCAAGGCGGCCCACGCGGCCGGCATCGACTTCCCCGAGTTCTGCGAACGGATCTGTCGGCTGGGACGGAGCCGGCAACAGCTCCGCTAGCGTAGGAGCGCCAAAATGCAACGACGGACCGTTCGGGAGACCGCCGACCGCGTCCGGCGGGGCGACGACAGCGCGAGGCGGCACGTAGAGCAGGCGATCCGCAGCTACGAGGCCAGCGGCCTAGGCGCGTACGTCTGCTTTGACGCCGAGGGCGCACTGGAGCAGGCCAACCGGATCGACGCGGCGGTGGCACGGGGCGAGGACCTGGGTCCCCTGGCAGGGATCACCGTCTCCGTGAAGGACCTGTACGGCGTCGAGGGGCTCCCCATCCAAGCGGGCACCAAGCGGGAGCTTCCCCCAAAGTGGCAACGGGAAGGGTTTCTGGTGCGTTCGTTGCGGACGCTGGGAGCGGTGATCGTCGGCAAGACTCACACCGTCGAGCTGGCGTTCGGGGGCGTAGGACTGAACCCGAACACGGGCACGCCGATCAACCCGTGGGACGCGCAGGAGCATCGGGTGCCCGGCGGGTCGTCTGCGGGTGCCGGCGTGAGCCTGTGGGAAGGGTCGGCGCGCATCGCACTGGGCAGCGACACCGGCGGCTCCGTGCGCATCCCGGCCTCGGCGACCGGCGTCGTGGGCCACCGCCAGACGACGGGCCGATGGCCGACGACCGGCGTCTTCCCCCTGAGCAACACGATGGACACCGTGGGACTTCTGACATGCACGGCGGAGGACTCTCTGTACGCCTTCGCGGCGGTGGACCGGCTGGCGGGTTCGGGCGGCGGCGGCGCGATCCAGGCTCCGGCTGGGACCGGGACCGGCCCTGCAACCGGCGTGTCGGGCCTTCGGATCGGCGTGCTCGCCGGCTCCTACACGTGGGACGACGCACAGCCGGACATCGCAACCGTCGTCCGCGACGCGCTGGCGGAGCTGGAGGCGGCTGGCGCGGTTCTCCGGGAAGTCGCAATGCCCGAGTGGGACGAGGCGGCACTGGCCTACCTCTCGGGAGGACTCGTGCCCCCGGAGTGCATCGAGTTCCTGGAGCGGGAGCTGCCGGAGTGGGCCGACGTCTTGGACCCGACCGTCGGCAAGCGGCTGGAAGCGGCCCGCCACACCCCTGCCGTGGAGTACGTGAGGATCCTGCGGCTTCGGGAGCGGCTCTCCACCCGCATCCACGCACGGATGAAGAGGGAACGGGTGGACGTGCTGGCCATGCCGACCGTCCCTGTCACGCCCCCCACCCTGGCCGAGCTCGAACCGCTGGATCGGTACCGCGATCTCAACCGACAGATGCTCTCGGCGACGGGTCCCGCCGGAATGCTGAACATGTGCGCCGTAAGTCTGCCCGTCGGGCTGGACAATAGCGGAATGCCCGTGGGTCTCCAGCTCGTGGGGCCATCGGGAACCGACCTGGTGCTGCTGCGGCGGGCGGTCGGGGCGGAGAGCGTCCTGGGAACCAGTACGGAGCGGCTGGGGATGCCGCCGAGGCTGTGAGGCTGCCGTGCGTCAGGGCCACTCCGCCTTCGCCAGACGAGCCATCAGCGTACTGAGCGGGATCGCGGACGTATTCTCGGAGAGGGGATACTCGGCGGTACCCGGATAGACGACGAACCGCTCGGCAACTTCGAGATCGTTCGCGGCAAGCTCAAAGCCCTTGCTGGTCTTCGGCGCCGCGCCTCGCTTGACTTCGACCGCCCAAAGCCGCTGGTCGGGCAACATGAGCAAGAGGTCGATCTCCGCGCCGGCGCGGGTGCGGTAGAACCAAGCGTCGGTTCCAAAGGGCGCAACCGCACGCAGGTTCTCGATCACAAAGCCTTCCCAGCTGGGGCCGGCAACGGGATGGGACAAGAGGTCGTCGCGAGTGCGCAACCCCAGCAGCGCGTGGAGGATGCCCGTGTCGCGGATGTAGACCTTGGGCGCTTTCACGAGACGCTTGCCCACATTGGCAAAGTAGGGCGGAAGACGGCGCACGAGCATCAGATCGACCAGAAGGTCCAGGTAGCGGGACGCCGTAGGCGGCGACACTCCGAGGCTCTGGGCCAGAGCCGACGCGTTCAGCAGCCCGCCTTGTCGGTGGGCCAGCATCGTCCAGAAGCGCCGTAGCGTGGCGGCGGGAACACGCACCCCGAACTGGGGGACCTCCCGCTCCAAGTACGTTCGGATGAATGCCAGCCTCCATCGGACCGAGGCCCCGTCGCTACCGGCGGTGAAGGAGTCTGGGAACCCGCCGCGAAGCCAGAGCCGGTCCCTGCCGCCGCCGTGCGCCTCCTCAACCTCCTGGGCGTCCAACCCCGGCAGCTCGTAGTAGGCTAGCCGCCCAGCGAGCGACTCGGCCGACTGGTTGAGCAGCGCCCGCGAGGCCGAACCGAGAAGGAGGAACTGACGAACCCGCTGTCCCCTCCGCCGACGCGCGTCGATCTGGCCCCGCAGCACGTCAAAGAGGCCGGGCATCCGCTGCACTCCGTCGAAGACCATCAGGGTACCGGCGTGGTCTTCGATGTAGCGGGCCGGGTCCGCCAACCGGGCGGCGTGGCCGGGGTCCTCCAAGTCCAGGTAGACGCTTCCCGGAACCGTGGCCGCGACTTCCCGGGCAAGGGTGGTCTTGCCGATCTGCCGGGGTCCCAGGATGGCTACGGCAGGAGTCTCGTCGAGGCTGCGGATCACTCGCGGTTGGTAACGTCGTGAAATCATCCTTGCATATTGTATGGTTGATGTTCGATTAGCAAGGACTATCGGAGCGTCGGCACGCCACCGGACTGGAGCTTGGGACAGTGGCGGACATCTGGGCTTGCGAAATGGGACATCGGTTGGGACATTTCAACACTCGAAATCCTAAGTTGACTTACCGAACGAATCCGCCGACCCGGCCCTAGCCCGGAGGCGGGCGGAACTGAACATGAGCAAGAATGACAAGACGCGGGCTACGACCTGGATCGGACTCGTACTGTGCTGGATAGCCTCCGTTGGCCTGCCCAACAGGCTCGATGCGATCGACTCGACATGGAATGGACATGTGGCAGCTGCGACGCCATCGAGTACGCAGCAACTGGCATGGCAACAGACCGTACGGGAGTCCAAAGACGAGCTGACTGGACGGACGACCGGCTACCAGATCGTCGGCCCAAGAGCTCGGCCAACAAAACGCATGTCGTGGCTCTTTGGCAGCGTCACTGCACAAATAGGCGCTGCTTGCCGCAAGAGCAGCGCGCCGGACATCCGCATCGCCATCGCATTTTCTGAAGAACCTATCCTCATCAACAGTGATAGCCCCCGAATTGGTTATAGCGTATCCAGCAATCGAGTAGCCTTCGATGGTAACGATCCTATCCGAGTAGCCTTTACCCAGAAATGGGGGTCGAACTACTTGTCTAGCGATGACCAGCGGCTTATAGATGGGATCGCGGCACAAAACATGATGCGCCTAGAAGTGGACTGGTACGGCGATGGTCTTGTAGTATTTCCTTTCAACCTTTCCGGCTCAACCAAAGCGCTAGAAACTCTTTCCGCGGCATGCACTGTCGCCCGCGAAGCTACATCCGGGGCCAATGACTCCAGCCGAACGCCTACAACTCCACGCACGACAAGTTCTGTCGATCGCGAAGCTACATCCGAGGCTAATGACTCCGCATCGGCGACAATGGGCGAAGGCCGCCGCGACTCGGCGGCGATGGAAGCTGGCCCGGCGAAGGAGGAGACGGACATCTCGGCCGCGCCGACCTTCACGCCCTATACCGTCAGACCCGGCCTCAAGAATGAGCGCGAAGTGCAGCGAGCCCTGGAGCGGGAGTATCCGCCGTTGCTTCGGGACGCCGGCATCGGGGGCACCGTCAGGGTCCACTTCTTCATCACCGAAGAAGGCATGGTGCAGGACACGAGGATCGACCAGAGCTCCGGGCACTCGGCGCTTGACGAGGCGGCGCTGCGGGTGGCCGACGTCTTCGAGTTCACCCCGGCCCTGAACCGGGACAAGAAGGTTCCGGTCTGGATATCGCTGTCGATTACGTTCACGACCACTTGACGCATAAGACCCAGCAGACAAGTCACGTAGACGCAAGCGCTGTCAGTCGTTCTAGCCAGTTCGCGAAGTGTGGGCATTCGGCTTGCATTGCCGGAATGCCGATCTCAAGGGCCGCCACCGTGCCCATCCAAGGCTTCTGATACTCTGGGATCACGGCTTGAATCCGTTTCGACGGTGCACCTCGCGGTGAGTCGTCGATCTCTTCTGGAGTGCCGAACGAATCTCGAATCTCCTGCAAGGGGGCGGGTGCTCACGGAGGCATAACCGCAGGGGCCGGGACGCCGCTCGTCTCAATCACAGTCAACTGAACCGTCGGTCCGCTCGGTACGGCGAACATCCTACGTGTACGCCAGAGGCGGGAGCAGATTCCGCCTAATGCGCCGCATGCACCTCAACCGGAGCTTCTCTCCAGGGCGATGATCCGTGCGCCTAGACGCTCCAGTTGGGTAGCCATGTTCTCGTGGACTGTGAAGAAGAACACCTGCCGGCTCTCCGATACTTCGTGGAGAAGCTTGAAGAACCAAGTTCGCCGTTCCGCGTCCCAGTTGACCAGCGTCTCGTCCAAGATCAACGGGAGTCGTTCTTTGCCCTCGTCCAAGTGGTCCACGATGGCTAGGCGTAGGGCTAGGTACGTCTGCTCCTTGGCTCCTTGCGACAAGGCACCTTCCACCCTGCGGGGCTCGTCGGGTATGGAGGGGCCGCACAAGTAGAAGGACTGGTCGCCCACCTCTCTCACGGCGATTCGGTCGTAGCGACCGCCGGTCATGCGGCGTAGGTGCTCTCCAGCCCGGCGCAACAAGGTAGGTTGATGCTGGTTCCTGAAGTCGCGATCTGCCCTTTCCACGATGCGGGCGAGAAGGAACGCACGGTCCCGGATCTCGTGGGCATTGTCGATCTCGGTTCTCAGCACTTTCATCTTCCCTTCGACTTCGTCTGCGGAATCATGTTCGTGCAGGTAGTCGATGTCGCGGTCCAGTCGGCCTGAAGCTTGCCGCAATTCCTTGGCCTTGTTGTCCAACCACGCCTCAAGCCGGCGTTCTTCCGCCAAATCCTCGTCCAGGCCGTCCCACATGTCGGCCCCATTCGACTCGCTGTCGGCCTCGGCCGCCTCAATCTCCGCCTTGATTTCCTCCAAGCGCGGGTGCTCTCGCTGCAGGTCGCTCTCCAGCCGTGCCGCATGGCTCCGCGCGTTGGTCCACGCCATGACCGCTTCGGCCCCCCGGTCCACATCGCCATCTCCCAGATCCAGCAGCCGGTCCTCCAGTTCCCTCTCGGCCTTCGCCGCTCCGTCTCTCTGCGATTCGGCCTTGTCTGCTTCGGTCTTGGCCCATTTCAGATCTCTGCTCGCGGACTTGTCCTCCTCCTGCGCTCGCACTGCCGCAACGAGGGCCGCGGCCAAATCCGGTCTCCCCTTGCCCCCGCTACAGTCCACGCCGACGCCTTCTGTCAGACGCTTGACCTTAGCGCGTTGTCTGTTCAGCCTGCGACGCTGGTCTTCCAGCGCTTCCGTCCGCTTCCTTAGGTCGTTGCCGAGTTCCGACATGCGTGCCACGGCAGCCACTAGCTCATGGTCGGGCCGCTCCAGCAGAGAAGGGAGCACGGGGAACCCCGAGAGCATGTCGACAATCTTGGTCCGTGCCTTTTCCTCGGCCGCCCGCACCGAATGCGCAGCCTGGGTCCGGCTCTCCAGCTCCTTCCGGTTCCACCGGCACCAAATAAGCATGCATAACCCCCACAGCCAAAAGGCCCAGTTTGGCGGGTTGCCGTGCGAACTCGCTTCGGCGGACCGGCGCTCGTCGCCAAGATGTTGATACTCCTCCACGCGCCTGCGAAGCTCATCCGCCAACGGGGACTCCAAGGCGCTGTCCGGGATGTCGTCAAAGTCCTCTGAGAAAAGGCGTTTCGCATGTTTACGGTAACGGTGCTTGGCTTTGTCGGCCATCTCCTGCGCCTCCTCAACCGCCGCTCCCATCTCCGCCACCGCAGCCTGGGACTCGACGGCCTCGCGCAACTCGCTCTCAGCCTCTGCGATTGGCCGGTACTTCTGAATCGTCGCGTGGGCGGCTGCGGCCCGGCGACGGTGCTTGTCCAACCGCTCGTTGGCGTCCGCGACTTGCCTTCGCAACTCGGCCAGCCGTCCCTTGGGATCCGGCAGCAGGGTCTCCAGCAGGCTCGCGTCCGCATCCAATCCTCGCGGGGTACTAGCCCGCAGTTCCCGAATCCAGACCAAGGTTCGCACCACGGGACGCAGCCGCAGCAATCGGTCGTTCAAGATGCGTTGTCGTTCGCGAGTCGCCTCAAGCTTCGCCTGCAACGCTTGCCGGCTCGCTCGCGTCTCTTCCTGTTCCATCATCTTGGCTCGAAGTTCGTCGTCCCGCGCGACCGCCTCTTGCCGCTTCTCGCCCAGCTTTTTCAGTTCATCCCTGAGGGCTTGGGCGACAGGAGGATGGCCCCGCTTGTCGCTTTTCCAGTACTTCCTGCCTTGGGCGTCGAACTCCTCCACGACGTCTCGCGCTGGCCGCAGATCCATGATACCCAGGGTGCCGATGAGCCGATCCTGTAACAGCTTCCAGTTTTTACTGCCCTTCAACTCCGTCAAGTCTGGCAGCGACACGGCATAAACCTGGCGGAAGCGGGCTCGCGTGACATGGGCCGCTACGTCTAGGGTCTTGTTGCCGATGGCCCTGTCGCTGCCGTCCTCGGACAGACTCCCCCTTGGAGTCGCCAAGAGCCGTCGAACTACTTCCACGACCACGCCGTCGTCCTTCCGCAACTGTGCCCAACCTTCTGCGTTGCCGCCGTCCCACGGCGTATATGGGTGGCGTTCTCGCCTTACCGGGCTGAATCCGTAGAGCAACGTGATGAGGAGCGAAAAGAACGTAGACTTGCCGCTCTCGTTGGGTCCCAGCACCACCACGATCGACGGCAACGAAGGTCCCGAGTCCGTCGCGAGGTCCCGCAAGCAACCAAACCGTTCCACTCCAATGGCTTCGAACCTCACGGGCGGCCGTCCTCGTCCTTCAGCATCTTGGACACGATCTCTTCTTCGCCACCCTTCATCAGCCGTGCCAAATAGGCATCCAGAGCGCCGTGTCGGTTCGGGTCAAAGCCTCGAAAGTCAGCAGGGCCCAGACCCAAGCGCCCACTGTCTCCAGCCGCAACCTCCTTGGCCAGCTCCAGAACCGCGCCGAGCACGTCGGGCCGACGCTCTTGTTCGGTTTCCGGTGCTTGTTCCGCGTCCGAGGGCGGCGCGGGACCCTCTGGGAGGACAACCTCCGGCTCCACCGTAACACCGTCCACCACGATCACCTTGGGGAACTGGTCTGGCGTCGGCGGACCAACCTCTCGCGGGCCCTCAAATCCGCCTCGTCGTTGCACGCCGCCGCGCACGAAGCGTGCCCGTACGCGCTCTCGAAGACCACTGGAATCTTTGGACATCGCTCTCTCCTAGGTTGAACGGTTGGATGGACTGACCTGAATGTAGCGAATCTGATCTTTACTAAGCAACAGGAATTCGGCCCCCGTTGCCTTCATCTCCTCATCGCTGGTCAGTGCCATTGGGTTCTTGACCACGAGCCCCCCTCCCTTACGTTGGGTGCCCGCAAACACCAGAGAACCGTAGAACGTGCCGTTTTCCGTTTGTACCAAGATATAGCGGCGCTCCTTCGCCATGTGGAACCATGTCCAGTCCCACGCGCTGTGAAACAATGATCGCCCCAGCCGTGAAACCCGACGTGACGTCAAGACCCAGGCCAATACGAACGACAACGCGACCGCCGACGCCGTATGAGCTACAATGCCCCAAAGAACGTCGATCGTCAGCTCCCTCTGCCCGAAGATGTAGTCCCTGTAGCCCTCAAGCAGCAGCACCGGAAGGACCGAAGGGATGCCGATCATCAAGGATCGCGCTATCGTTTCCCACGTAGTTCCTTCTTCGTCCACCGAGAGGAATCGCAACGTGAGCAGGCCCACGTACCCCGGCAGGATCGCAATGGTCACGAACAACGCGTCACCGGTCATCTGGTCACACCTCGCTGATGAGTTGAGCGGCCGGGACCACGGCACATGACATCATCGGCATCCGCGGTCTCAAGCCTTCGATGCCAACGGCTTGTCCGCGGCACCAGAGGAATAATAGACACGGTGGCGAGACACGCACAAGGTCGGGGGAACGCTTGGATGCAGCGCTTCGGCGTTGCGGACCGCGGGTGGTCCTCGGCGGGTGGAGGGGAGCTACCCACATAGCCGGGGGAGGCGATTCGTCCTGGCGTCCCCGACGGTTGGATCGGCGCCGCACCGCCAACCAGCGGGACCACCTTGCCGTCTCCGCCCCTCCCGCCAAGAGGCTTGGCGCATTACCAGCGTCGCCCCCCCGCCGCTCACCACCGCAGCCGGTGGACCTCTGCCCTCTAGCCCGTCTCCACTTCGGTGCTCCATGGCCGGGCACCTGTATGCTCTAGCGGAGCTCATACACGGCTGTGGTCGTTCCCCCTTGACGCTAGGTGTCGCCTGGACTAGGATGGAACAGATGAGAATCCGCCAAGTACCGCGACACCCTACCATCACCGCCACCCGTGAGCCGGAGCAATTCAGTGGTTTCCGAAAGCACCCTTGACAGCCTGAAGACTAACATCACATCCATCACGAAGTGCATCTTTGCAAATACTTCCACTGGTCTTGTAGCAGAAGATGGAAGTATCCAGGATCCATCCGTTCAGTTCATGGAAATTGGAAATAGGTCTAGCGCCCTTGCGCAGGACCCACATCCTGGGAACTAGCACCGAGCGGCTGGGGATGCCGCCGAGGCTATGCGTCAGGGCCACTCCAGGTGCACGTGCTGGAGAACCAGCGGCCTCGTACTGAGATCGAAAGCCTTGGGACTGAGTTTGGAGCGTCGCGGTCGTGCCTGTAGGCCGTGGTTAGCGTTAGCGAGCGCGTGACGACCCCCGCAGCCCTCGCACCCGGCGCTCGCGTGGTCGTCCGGGACGCCGAGTGGGTGGTGCGGAGGGTGGACGCGACGCCGGACGGCGGGTCGCAGCTGGTGTGCGCCGTCCCCAGCGACGAGCGCATTCACGTGGGGCACCTCGGCGCCATGGACCCGGTTGCGTACCAGCTGGACCCGGCCCGCCAAGCGTTGCGGCAGCCTCGGCAGCGCATCTTGATCGCCGACGCGGTTGGGCTGGGCAAGACGCTGGAGGCGGGCGTCCTGGTCAGCGAGCTGATCGCACGCGGCAGGGGTCGGCGGATTCTCGTGCTGGCGCTCAAGAGCATGCTGACCCAGTTCCAAAAGGAGTTCTGGAACCGCTTCACGATTCCCCTCACGCGGCTGGACTCCATCGGCATTCAACGAGTTCGGCGGCGGATTCCCACCAGTCACAACCCGTTCCACTACTACGACAAGTCGATCATCTCCATTGACACCCTCAAGCAGGACGCCGAGTACCGGACGTACCTGGAGCAGGCGTACTGGGACGTGATCGTGATCGACGAAGCCCACAACGTGGCGGATCGGGGGACGGGTTCGTTGCGCAGTCGGCTTGCACGCTTGCTGGCGCGGCGGTCGGACACGCTGATCATGCTGACGGCGACTCCTCACGACGGGAGGGCGCGCAGCTTCGCCAGCCTCGTGAACATGCTGGACGCTACCGCCATCACCGACCCGGACGACTTCGGGCGCGAGGACTTCAGCGACAAGGGGCTCGTTGTCCGGCGCTTCAAGAAGGACATCCGCCACCACGTGCAGGACGCCTTTCGAGACCGGACCGTATTCCGCCGAAAGTTCCCGGCCTCGGCAATGGAGGAATCGGCCTATGAGGCGCTGTTGGGGGTGAAGGTGGCGAAGGCGGGCGGCGCAGGGGCTCGACCGGGGAGCGGGCGCCGCCAGCAAGTCCGTCGTGACTTGTTCCTGGTGACGCTGGAGAAGGCGCTGTTCTCCAGTCCGGCCGCATGCATGGCGACGGTGGAGAAGCGCATTCGGCGACGCGAGCAGGAGATCGCGGGGGCGACGGCGACCGACGACGCGGTGCTGGCCGCCGAGGTGGCGTCGCTTCGGGTGCTGCACGACGCCTTGGCCGCCATCGGGGCGAGGGACTACGCCAAGTACCAGGCACTGCTGGACGCGATCCGGGGCGGACAGCCGTTTCGGTGGAAGGCCACGGGCCGGGGGAGCGCAGAGGACCGGCTGGTCGTGTTCACCGAGCGCATCGAGACGCTGCACTGGTTGCGGGAGCGCCTAGCGGAGGACTTGGGGCTCGGCAATAACCGGATCGCCATTCTGCACGGGACGATGAGCGACGTGGAGCAGCAGCGCGTCGTGGAGGACTTCGGCAACGCCAAGCGTCCGGTTCGCCTATTGCTCTGCTCCGACGTGGCATCGGAGGGGATCAACCTGCACTACCACTGTCACCGGCTGATCCACTTCGACATGCCGTGGTCGCTGATGGTCTTCCAGCAGCGCAACGGGCGGGTGGACCGCTACGGGCAAGCGCGGGAGCCGAAGATCGTCTACTTGGTCGCCGAGAGCGCGAACGAGACGATCCGGGGCGACACGCGAATCCTCGAAGTGCTGGAGCAAAAGGACGAACAGGCGTACACGAACATCGGCGACCCGTCGGCGTTCATGAACGTCCACGACGTGCAGGCCGAGGAGGAGTTTACAGCCAAGTCAATAGCCGAAGGGGAAGGAGCGGACCGCTTCGACGCTCGCCTTCAGCCCAAGTCGAACGACGGAGAGGACCTGCTGGCCCTCTTTCTCGGGACAGCCCCCAGGGCCGACGGGAACAAGCTTGCGGGGCTTCCGCTGGAGGCGCCGGTCGCTGGGTTATCGCCGGACTACGGACCGCCCGCGCCGCCGTTGTCGCTCTTCGCCGACGACCTGGCCTACTGCGAGCAGGCGCTTCACCGTCTCAGCCGCGGAGCCCCGGAGCTGAGCTTCGACGTCGGCTCCGGCACGCTTACCCTCGACGCCCCAGAGGACCTGCAGCACCGCTTCCGCCAGTTTCCTCGGGAGGTTCGTCCCGAGCACTGGCGCTTCCGTCTCACCACGGACCGCAGGCGGATGGGCGAGGCAATAGCCGAAAGCCGCCGAGACGAGACCGCATGGCCGAAGGTCCACTACCTCTGGCGGTTGAACCCGGTGGTCGGCTGGCTGAACGACCGGATGCTGGCCGCCTTCGGCCGTCACGAGGCACCTGTGATGGCCGGCGTCGCGAGCTTGGCGGCGGACGAGGCCGTCTTCGTCCTGTCGGGGGTGGTGCCGAACCGCAAGAGCCATCCCCTGGTGCACGAGTGGGTGGCGGTGACGTTCCGCGGGCGCGAGTGCGACCGGGTCGAGCGATTCGAGGCCCTGCTGGAGCGAACGGGCCTGGGGCGGGACCCGATCCCGAACCGAGGCAACCGGCACGATGTGGCCGCGCTGCAGAGCCTGCTGCCGGATGCGGTGGATTGGGCGAAGGAATGGCTGGACGAGCATCGACAGGCGTTCGAGGCCAAGATCAACGAGAAGCTCAACCGGGAACTCGAAGCACTGGAGGAGCTGCGGAAACGGCGCGTGAAACAGCTCGAACTCTGGCTGGAACGGTCGCGGCGGGGGGAGCGTCAGCGTTCCACCGGCGAGCGGGAGATCGAACAGATCTTCAGCGACTACTTCGAGTGGGTCGAGGACACGATGACGCTGGAGCGCCAACCGTACATCAAGGTCGTCTGCGTGCTGGCGGGCGAATAGGCATTACCACCCTCTGGATTCGCTTCGGGATCAACCTTGACCGGGCATCGCCCCGGCTGTGGTCCCTGCTGGGGCAGGCCGTGGCCTTCTGCGAGCAGGTTTCGGGGGCCGTGCTGCCGCCCCCTGCCGCCCAGGGGCTCTTCCATTTCGCTCCTCTCCCGGATCGCGTTCTGCCTCCGACCGAACATGATTCGAAAGAGGACATTTCTACTTTGGCACGACAGGCTTCCTGCATGCCCAGATTGCTAGCAGGCCCAGGCCCTCGCTAGGTTCTCCCTACGATTCCGACCGACCTGCCAGGCAACCGTGACGGAGGTGTCCTTGTGACCGCGGCCATCGAAGGAGCAGATCGACTCCCGGGTCCCGTTCAATTCATGAACAGATTACTATCGGTTTGGAAACTGACAACCGGTGAAGCGATCATTTTGCTTGGATTCGACGAAAAAGAGACGAAATACGCACTTGACATACTAAATGGGCGATCTGAACTAAAGGGACGCGACATTAGAGACCGGGTTGCGTGTCTCTTTCGAATTCGCAAGACTTTGTCTGCGCTTTTTCAGGATGAGAACGTCGAGAACGCATGGCTTCGAGAGAAGCGTGGAGACCTGAACGGACAACGTCCGATGGATTTGTTGCTGGACGGTTCTATGGCAAACATGCTGCTAGTGGCAGATTATGTAGATGTCGTAGCCGGTTTGTAGACAATGCTGGATTGCGCTCCGCTGATCGACGAGGCTTTTTCCGCCTCACGCTGGCACCCGGCGCGCGCGTAGTCGTTCGGGACGCCGAGTGGGTGGTTCGGCGGGTGGACATCGGCGCAGACGGGGGCCGGCTTGCCCGCTTGCTGGCGCGACGGTCGGACACGCTGATCATGCTGACCGCGACTCCTCACGACGGGAAGGTGCGCAGCTTCGGCCTCGTCAAATGGAGGAATCGGCCTACAAGGCGCTGTTGGACGTGAAGGTGGCGAAGGCGAGCGGCGCTGGGACGCGGCGAGAGAACTCGGCGATTCGGGACGGTGGCGGGCGTCCGAGCGAGCGTGGGAGCCGTCGGCAGGTGCGTCGCGACTTGTTTCTGGTGACGCCGGAGAAGGCGTTGTTCTCGAGTCCGGCCGCTTGTCGGGCGACGGTGGAGAAGCGCATTCGGCGGTGCGAGCTGGAGATGAAGGGTTGGGGCCGGGAGACTCGGGCGGCGGCGGAGAGCGACGGGGCGGTGGCCGCCGAGATAGCCTCGCTTCTGACGCTGCGGGACGCCTTGGCCGCGATCGGGCCGGGGGACTACGCCAAGTACCAAGCGCTCCTGGACGTGGAACAGCTGGAGCGGCAACCGTACATCAAGGTCGTCTGCGTGCTGGCGGGCGAATAGGCACCACCAACCTCGGACAGCCTCGTGGACACCATAAGGTTGCAGGATGGGACACTTGCTCGGACATTCTAGATATATGAAATCCAGAACGCCGTAATCGCACCCGCCCGAAATGGCCCACCGCCCCTATCAGACCAGCCACCCCTGGATCCGCTTCGGGATCAACCTTGACCGGGCATCGCCCCGGCTGTGGTCCCTGCTAGGGCAGGCTGTGGCCTTCTGCGAGCAGGTTTCGGGGGCCGTGCTGCCGCCCCCTGCCGCCCTGGGGCTCTTCAAGACGTACCTCGTCAAGGGGGCGAAGGCGACCACCGCCATTGAGAACAACACGCTGACCGAGGAGCAGGTGGCCCAGGTGCTGGACGGGACGCTCGATCTGCCACCGTCGCGGACGTATTTGGCACAGGAAGTGAGCAATATGCTGGACGCTTTCGAGTCCATTCACAGCCAGATTGAGGGTGGCACCCCTCCGCGGCTGACGCCGAATTGGATCGCAGGCGCGAACCGGCGAGTGCTCGAGGGACTGCAGGAGCAGCTGGGAGAGGGAGTCGTTCCGGGAGAAGTGCCCGCCTTTCCGGTCGGCGTCGGTCGGTACCTGGGTGCGCCGAGGGAGGACTGCGGCCACCTGCTGAGCCGCCTCTGCCGCTGGCTGGACGAGGACGACGTGCCGGGCCCCGAGACCACCCCGCATGAATCGGCCGGTTCGCCCGAGCCCAACGACGCCCCCGGCCGCCCCACGCACAACGCCTTTCAGGACCCTCGCCGCCGCCGCATGGCCGAGGGCATCCTGAAGGCGACGCTGGCCCATCTCTACATTGCCTGGATTCACCCGTTCGGAGACGGCAACGGACGGACCGCGCGCCTCGTCGAGTTCATGCTGCTGAGCCGGGCTGGGGTGCCGTCCCCGTCGGCGCACCTGATGAGCAACCACTTCAACCTCACGCGCAGCCGGTACTACCTGGAGCTGGACAGGTCCAGCCGGGTGGGGGGCAGTGGGGAAGACCACGCTCGGGGCGACGTGTTCGGGTTCGCGGAGTACGCGTTGCGGGGGTTCGTGGACGGACTCGCCGAGCAGTGCAGGTACGTCGAGCGCCTTCAGATGGGCTTGGCCTGGGACCACTTCGTCTTTGACACGTTCCGGCGCGAGAAGCAGACCCGGGCGTCCCGCCGTCGCCGGGAAGTCGTGTTCTCTTTGTCGCACGCGGAAGCGCCGGTCAAGAAGCGGAATGTCCCGACGCTCACGCCGAAGGTGGCGCAGATGTACGCCGGCAAGACCACCAAGACGCTGACCCGCGACCTCAACTGGCTGGTCGCCGCCAGCCTCGTCGAGCGGACGGCGGACGGCTACCGGGCGCGGACGGAGCGGATGAAGGCGTTCAAGGCCGGGCAGGACTGATCCGATGGCCGTCGCCACCGCCGCCACCTTCGCCGGCATCACCAACGAGAACGAGTTCTACAGCAACCACTACCTGTCGGAGATCTTCACCGGCGACATCAAGAACACGGTGAAGCGGTGGCAGGAGACGGCGGCGGGCACAGGTGCACCAACTCCCCACGCCACCCTTCGCGCCCTGGCCGGCGACTACACGCGGTTCCGCGATCGCTTTGCGCGGCAGGCGGGCCGGCGGCGAGCAGCGCACCAACTCCACAGCAACCAGGTCGCCGAGCAGCGCCGCTGGTTCCGTCGCTTTCTCCGTACGCTGGGCTACGAGAACGACTGGCGCCCAACCAATCACGTCTTGGACGACGGCATCGAGCTTCCGGTGTTGTGCGCCGCCGGTCGAACCACCGCAGGTCGGTCCGCTTCGGGCGCCCCCCAGCTACTGGTGCTGGACGCCTACGACGTCGGTGCCGAGGGCGACGACCCGCTCTCCCTCCGACTCCACCGGGCCCAGTTCCACGGCGAGGCGCCTCCATCACCGACGCTACTGGACGAACGCTGGGAGCATGTGGTGACGCGCCGCGTCTTCGGCCAGGACCATCCGCCGCGCTGGGCCCTCCTGCTGTCGTTCGGCCAAGCGCTGCTGCTGGAGCGGAGCAAGTGGACCCACAACCGGGCACTGCGCTTCGACTTCGCGGATATTCTGGGCCGTCGCGACGACGCCACGCTCAAGGCGACCGCCGCTCTCCTCCACCGCGACAGCCTGCTGCCCTCGGACGGGCAAGCCCATAGCCTGCTGGACCGCTTGGACGAGAACAGCCACAAGCACGCCTTTGCGGTGTCGGAGGACCTGAAGTACGCGCTTCGGGAGTCGATCGAGCTCGTCGGCAACGAGGTCGTCTGGTACATGCGCGAAGTGCGCCACGAGAAGCTGTTCGACTTGGACGGCGCCCTGGCCAGCCAGCTGAGCCTGCAGTGCCTGCGCTACATGTACCGTCTCCTCTTTCTCTTCTACATCGAGGCGCGACCGGAGCTGGGCTACGCGCCCGTGCGCTCCGACGCCTACCGCAAGGGCTACAGCCTGGAGCACCTGCGCGAACTGGAGATGGTGGAGCTGACCACCAAGGAGTCGCGCAACGGTCACTACCTGCACCACAGCGTCGAACGGCTCTTTCGCTTGGTGCGCGACGGGTTCGACGGCAGCAACTGGGGCGGGAGCGAGGACTTGTTCGCGGAAGACGGCACCGACGCGGGTGGCGACGAGGCCGGTTCGCTCCGTTTCGGCTTCCGCGTTCGGCCTCTGGACAGCAGGCTGTTTCGCGTAGGCTCCACGCCGCTGATCGACAAGGTGAAGCTGCGCAACGAAGTGCTACAGAAGGTGATCCGCCTGATGTCGCTGACGCGACCAGCCGGGCGCAGGTACAAGCGCAGGGGACGCATCTCCTACGCGCAGCTGGGCATCAACCAGCTCGGGGCCGTCTACGAGGCGCTGCTGTCGTACCGGGGATTCTTCGCCGAGGAAGACTTGTACGAAGTCAAGAAGGCCGGCGAGTCCCACGACGACTTGGCCGCCGCCTTCTTCGTGACCGAAGGCGACCTGCACCAATACAAGGAAGACGAGCGCGTCCACGACTCGGACGAAGACGGCCGCCGCAAGCTGCGCGTGCATCCCAAGGGCGCCTTCGTCTACCGCCTCGCGGGCCGCGACCGGCAGAGGTCGGCCAGCTACTACACGCCCGAGTCGCTCACGCGCTGCGTGGTCAAGTACGCGCTGCGCGAGCTGGTGACGGACGACATGCCCGCCGACGAAATCCTGCGCCTCACCGTCTGCGAGCCCGCCATGGGTTCGGCCGCGTTCCTCAACGAGGCCGTCAACCAACTGTCGGAGAAGTACCTGGACCGGAAGTCGCGCGAACTGGGCAAGCGAGTGCCCCACGACGAGTATGCGGGCGAACTCCAGAAGGTCCGCCACTTCATCACCGACCGAAACGTCTATGGCGTCGACCTGAACTCCGTGGCCATCGAACTGGCCGAAGTGTCGCTCTGGCTCAACTGCATCCACGAAGACGGACACGTCCCCTGGTTCGGTTACCAGCTGGCCTGCGGCAACTCGCTGGTGGGAGCGCGGCGGCAGGTCTATCCCGTGGAGAAGATCAAGAAGGCAAGGGGTCAGAAGAAGGCGGATCTGTGGTTCAACGAGGCACCGGTGCGAGTGGAGCCGGGCCGGAGGGCGAGCCGCCCGGATGGGACGGTGTACCACTTCTTGCTGCCGGATCCGGGCATGGTCGGCTACAAGGACAAGACGGCCAAGCGCTGGAGCCCGAGAGCTTCGCACGCATTTGCCAAGTGGCGGAAGTCGTTTTTCCGAGCCTTCACGCCCGAGCAGACCGCTGAACTCGAACGCCTGTCCAGCAAGGTGGACGAACTCTGGGCCATGCACGCCGAGCAGCTCGGCCGCGATCATCGCGAGACCGAGGACACGCTCCCCGTGTGGGGCCGGCCGGCCCCGACCCGCGAGCGCCGCACCAGCAACACGTGGAAGGACCGCATTCGCGCCCAGGGCATCTTCGGCGACGGCGAGGGGGTTCGCACGGCCAGCCCATACCGTCGGCTGAAGCTGGTGATGGACTACTGGTGCGCCCTGTGGTTCTGGCCGGTTCGCGAAGCCGAGCAGCTACCCAACCGAGACGATTTCCTGGACGAGATCAGCTTGGTGCTGACGGGCTCGGTGTTCCAGGAGGGCCTAGGGCCGAATCAGATCGGCGACCTGTTCGGGGAGGAGTATGCGGAGCACGCGGAGGAGATGGCCCGGCGTATCACCAACGAGATCGGGATGCTGGACCTGGAGCAGCTGTTCGAGGTGTTCCCGAGGCTGAAGTTCGTGGACGACCTAGCGCGGCGGCACCGGTTCCACCACTGGGAGCTGGCGTTCGCGGACTTGTTCGCGGAGCGGGGTGGGTTCGATCTGGTGGTGGGGAATCCGCCGTGGGTGAAGGTGGAGTGGGAGGAGCGGGGGGTGCTGGCGGAGAAGCATCCGGCGTTGGTGCTGCGGAAGGTGTCGGCGAAGGAGGTGACGGAGTTGCGGAGCAGGCTGTTTGAGCGATACGGAGGACAACTGCGAGGGGAGTGGTTGGAGGAACTGGAGGAGGCCGATGCGACGCAAGGATTCCTGAACGCTGTGCAAAACTATCCGCTGTTGACAGGCCAGCAGACGAATCTGTTCAAGTGCTTTTTGCCGCAGGCATGGATGGTCGCTCGGCAGGACCGGGGCGCCACGGGTCTGTTGCATCCCGACGGTGTGTATGACGATCCGAAAGGTGGACGATTCCGAGAGGCGCTGTATCCGAGACTCCGCGCCCACTTCCAGTTCCAGAACGAGAAGCGCCTGTTCCCGGAGGTGGATCATCACACCCAGTTCAGCGTCAACGTGTACGGGCCGCCACGCACGGAGCCGGCATTTCAGCACATCGCAAACCTATTCGCGCCCGCGACTGTCGACGCGTGCTTGGACCACGACGGGCACGGAACGGTTCCGGGCATCAAGGACGAAGAGGGGAAGTGGAGCCTGGCGGGGCATGCGGACCGGGTCGTGGATGTTGACATCCGCGCGCTGGAGACGTTCACGAAGCTGTACGACTCGGAGGGGACGCCACCCGGGAGGGCGCGATTGCCGGCTTTGCATGCGACTACGTTGCTCGGCGTGCTGAAGAAGTTGGCGGCGCACGCTCAGCGGCTGGGCACCCTAGGAGACGATGTCTACCTCACTGCCCACTGGCACGAGACCCTAGCCCAACGTGATGGCACAATCCAGCGTCGGCTTCGGTTCCCCGACACGCCAGGGGATCTCATCTATTCTGGTCCGCACTTCTTCGTTGGCAACCCTTTCGCCAAGACTCCCCGTCGAATCTGCACGCTGAACAGCCACTATGACGTGCTTGATCTTACAACGCTGCCGGCCGATTACCTGCCCCGCACCAACTATCTTCCTGCTTGTGCTACGGACGAGTACGAGCGACGCACGCCCAAAGTGAAGTGGGGTCCTTCCATTTCGAGAGAATCGATCCCGGTAACCGACTTCTACCGGGTCATCAATCGACGAATGACCAGTGCCAGCCTTGAGCGGACACTGGTCACGACGCTGATCCCCAAGGGACCCGCTCTGATCGACGTGAACGTCGCTAGCCTATTTCGAGACACAGGCGCTTGCCTGGATTTCGCCGCGCTATCGGCGTCTATCATTCTCGACTTCTTTATCAGGACGACCGGGACCGGCAACGTATGGCCGTCATGGCTAAGCCGCTTGCCTGTCCTCGACGCCGCTTGCGACGCCTATCTCCGTAGTGCTCTCCGAGTGCGAATTCTTCGCCTTTGTTGCCTGACCACCCACTACGCCGAGCTTTGGACAGGCGCCTGTGTCGACCATTTCTGTAGTCCCGGTGAACAACCGATTCCTGCCCTAACCGCCTTTCGTGCCGATGCCTGGGCCAAAGACGATCTCCGTCTTCCCAGAGAGTTCCATGACCTTGCATCCAAGTGGCAATACGACTACGCCCTTCGCACCGACTATGCCCGTCGCCAAGCACTGGTCGAGATTGATGTCCTGGCGGCGATGGCTCTTGGCCTCACCCTGGACGAACTCCTCGCCATCTATCGAATCCAGTTCCCCGTCATGCGCAAGTACGAAGCCGACACGTGGTACGACGCCACCGGCCGCATCGTCTTCACGTCCTCCAGGGGACTCCCTGGCGTTGGCCTTCCCCGCAGGGCCATCAAGGGCGACGCTCGCTACACCGTCCACACCCCCAACGGTTCCCAGGCCTCGATCGCCCTCGGCTGGGAAGACGTCCGTCATCTCCGGTCCGCCACCATCGTCCGCCGGGTCACCGACGACACCCTGCCCGGCGGCCCCACCGACCGCACCGTCGAATACCACGCCCCTTTTGACCGCTGCGACCGCGAGGCAGATTACTCCCAAGCATGGCAAGCGTTCGCATCACGCCTTGCTTCAGCGCGATGATGCCAAGCGTTCGCCCGCTCCTGCCCACTGGAATGACGCCACGCGACTCCATTTCTGTGTAGGTAGCCTGCGATTCTGGTTCGCGCCCAATTCTTGGGACAGCTACGTGCCTTGTCCGGGAACGACGACGTGAACGACTTTACGTTCGTCGGCATGAATCGAAGTGGCGAACCCGCGGTTGCTGCTCGGTAGCTGGTTCGCGTAGGCATGCTCTTCGTCGTCGTAGAAGCTCCTCAAGAGAAAGTCCATGAACCGGCACGGGGTCAGTGGCGACGAGACCGGTATCCGGCAACTCCGATATTGGCCTAGGGTCAAGTGGCACTTGGGGTGGGTAACCGGACGATGGGCCCGCTCGCTGGCGGTGTAGTCGATCCTCAAGGGCACCGGCATGACTCGCCGACTCGCAAAGTCTGCAAGGTGCTCACCACGAAAATCGTCCGCAACGTCATGCGTCCGATCATCTGGCGCTGGAAGAAAGGCTAAGCGATGGCTCACCAAGCTACGTCGTTCGAATCGATACATGAACTGCACGATGGCACCATCGAGCATCATGAGGTTATACGCATGTTTCTCTTCAAGGCACGAGTAAACGGCCGTGTACGTGTCCAGCTTCATGGCTGCGGCAACATATTCGTCATTGTCAAACGATACAGTCGACATCGACTTACGATGACGTGTCGTTGGCCACTGGGAATCCCGAACGATCGCCGCCTCGACTAGATGCAATGTTAAGCTGCGAATCTCGGCAACAATCTTCCTAGTCGTTGCCACGTTGCCGGCCTCGTTCTCTGACGGCGAGTACTTGTCGCAACGTCGGCTGCAGTTCCGCGATGTCTTCGAGATAGATCTGTTTGTTCTCAAGATCGTCAAGGAATCGACGCAGATTGGTCGTGTGACTATCTATCAACGTGGCTTCATCATCGAGAATGTCGCGGTGGACAATTCTTATGGTCGTCAGTTCTTCCTTTGTTGGATATCGAAACCGCAGTTTGTAGCCATCGTTCTTCAGCGCAGTGTGCTCCCTCGCTAGCTGTGTCATGCGGTCGCCTATGCCGCAGACACGCACCCATGCCTTGCTTCTCGTTATTGCGGCGAAAAGCATATTCCGCAATCGGGCTAGGCCATGATCAGCAGAATAGCATCGCTGAGCATTGACGACGTAGACCATTCCGGCTTCATGCCCCTTGGCTCTGTGAATGCCGGTGAAGGTCACGGAGCCGGTGCGGCGAAACTCGTCGGCCATAGTATTCGCTCCCGCCAAATGGTTCTTGACCTCCCTTTTGAGCAGCCGCGCTCTCATGGAAGCGGTGGCCCTGAGCGTCGATGACGGGTCAGGATGGATGACGATGATGTCCTCCGGGAGAATGGCGTCGTGGCGCAGATTCCTGCAAATCTGTCTTACGAGCCAGTCGTCCTGTTCGGCGGCGTCTCCGAACACCTTGAACATCACGAGATCGTCCAATGGAGAATGGTCCTCAAGGAACCGTGGGCTTGTCGCGTCAGTTCGTCGGAGCGTGACCGCTGCGCCCTCGCGAATTGGTCCACCAGACGCTTCGTAGCCCACGTCTTTCCACATTCGGGCGTCGTCGAACATCTGCACAATGCCGCTCTTGTCGTCACCACTTGACGTCCTGTGAATGCCGAAGCCGAGGGCGTGAGCCGTTGTCAATACCGGCCGAGGATTTCGGTAGCACCTGTGCAACACTACGTCGCTCTGAGGCGCTTCCTCGTCCCAGCGGACGTCGGGGCCGAAGATGTCGCGTGGTGCCTTCACAGAAGCGGAGTTCAAGTTCTGTAGTTCGTCGTATGCGTAGACCAAGCGCTTCTCCTCCGTCAAAGAACGGTAGCAGATCGCAAGAAACTCCGGTGGCAGATCTTGAGCCTCGTCGATGAGAATGGAATCGAATGACGGTTTCGGTGCCTCGACTTCTTTGAGGGCGCGACGACAAGCTTCTTGGAACGCCGCTGACGGCCCAGCTAGAAACTTGGCCTCGGTGAAATTCAGGTACGTCGCGTTGTTCGTGTTGCAGAAATGGCGATATATTCCACTATGCTCGGGTCCGCCGCGACCGCCCCACGCATGTGCGATCCACAGCTTGTCCCAGTTCGGAAGTTCCGTCGTCTGGGAGACAAAGAACTTGGTGATGAGATCCCGAAAGTACTCCTTTAGCGACCGCGTGTAAAAGGTGACCGCGATTCGCCAGTCGGGGTGTCTAGCATGAAGGTAAGCGGCTTTCTGGGCCAGGACGATCGTCTTGCCGGAGCCTGCCAAGCCTCGGAGTCGCTGTACACCGTCTGCCGTCTCGATCACGGCCTGGGCCTGCTGGGTGTCGAGGGTTGCCACGGCGCGTTCAAGGGTGCGCAACTTGGCGCCGCGGGACTGAGGCGTGGCCGGCGGCCTGTCTCCGTGTGGTCGGCGGATCGCCGACATGGACTCGAGTAACGACAGGGCGAATGCGAACGCGTCCGGTTCGGAGACTGATCCATCAAGGTCGTCCAGGAATGCGGCCAACGTGCTTGTGTTGAGGACCGGGTAGTCGGCGGCATCTGGCGGATTGGCAACGGCTGGAGCGAACGAGACCGAATGCACCGGGACTACAAGCTTCCTTTGTCCGTTCTCGCGCCGCACCAGGTTCCTCTGCGTCCGGAGCTTGGCTTCGATGGCGTTGGCGAAGTCGTCCTGTCGCTCTTGGTGGCCTGCGATACTGTCGTGCTCGACAAGGTCGAACGCGACGAGTCCGTGGGTTTCTGAGGCCAGGAGGGCGTCGATTCGCCGAGGCCCGTCGGGAGTCGCAATCACGGGATGGCCGATGTACAGCTTGCCGGATTTGGCGGAGTGGTCGTCGCCGACGTTCGCCCACTGGTCCACGGCCTCCGCTAGGATGTTGCTGGCACCAGGCTTGTCGTTGGTGCCGCGGATGATGGCGATGCCCATGGGTGTCCGATCCCTCGCGTGATTAGCCGTGTGGCTCGCCCGGCCGGCCGGCGGTGGGGGAACCTAACGCGACCATCAAGGCAAGTGCGCGGCCAGATCGGAGCTAGGGCCGAGCATGGGAGGATACACGGCACAGGCAAGGCCCATTCCGCTATGCGGTCGTCCCATTTCTCCGACGCGGAGACACCACGCTCCCCCGACCACATTCTATCCGCACGGATCCCGGTGGGCTGCTCGGCCAACTAGGCGGGCGTACCGCGCACGGCGGCGCACGCCCCAGGCACGCGAACTACGGATACGATTCGCCGACAAAATCTGGCCAGAATCTGTCCGAAGTCGCGAACTGCCGAAAACCGCGGCCCCGCATTCGTCGCGGTGGGTTCTGGACGACCGAACGCTCTTTGAGTTCCTTGTCTCGGAGGGTGCCCAGGCGGGGCTGGCTTGGATCACGGTCCTGCGCAAGCGCGAAGGCTACCGGGCGGCCTTCAGCGGGTTCGATCTAAAAGGTCGCCCGCTACAGCGACCGCAAGCTGGACGAGCTGCTGCAGGACCCGCGCATCCTACCCTACCGGTCGCGCTATTGCTGTTTACCCGGAGGGCCCGCGCCAGCACCGTGGTTGGCGGTGTCGTTGGAGGTTGCCGAGGAGGGAACGGCGTTAGGGCATGGCCGTCAATCGAGGACGAAGCTCACCTTCACGAATCCGGTTTGCTTGTCGTGCACCAGCTCGGGCTCTGTGCCGTTGAACTCGCGCATGGCTTGGCGCAATAGGGGCCATCCCCTTCCCCGCTGTTCCATGAAGCCCATTGTGAACATGAAGTGCGCCAGAGACTCGTTTCTTGAGCGGGGGTGGGAACCTGCGCGAACGCTCTCCACCCGCATGTGGTTGGGCAACGTGCCGGGACTGGTCACGTGGACGCACCGCGAGAAGACCTCCACCATAACCTTCGATCCGGTAATGGCATAATCCCGGTGGACGACGGCGTTGACCAGAGCTTCCCGAATCGCCTTGCGCGGCAACAGCAGACGATCCTCGCGGATCAGGTCACGGTATGACTCGAACTTTCCGAGGCCCGCAAACCATCCCGCCGCTCTCTGAACCTGATCGTCGAGGCGACCTGCCGCGTCGGCCACCTGCAGTACCTGGGATGCGCAATCGCTGCCCTCGTAGGCCACGCACTCCACCCGGAAATTTCGCGTCTGAGGGTAGTGCTGGGGGTCCTTGCCAAACGCCAGCACCCCGTAGAGGCTCGGGCGCAAGGTGCCGCCAAGCTCCCTCAGCACGCCCCCGTTGCGGAGGTCGTCCTCGTCGGTGGGCTGGGGGTCCTGTTCCGTTTCGAGCCCGAGGGCTCGGAGGTAGGACCGAAACGCCTGAAGGTCGATGTGCGCCGGACGGCCGGCCTCTATCAAGCGCCCCTCGGTGAGGATGTACCCAAACGCGTTGTAGAGCTCCTGGAGTTCCGGCGCGGACGGCTCGACGCTGCTTCGTTGGCGGCGAACCCAAACGCGACCCTCATAGCGCAGGGGCTCGAAGCCGCGTTGCCGAGGCACTTCGAGCCAGTGCACCCATCCCTTCGGGTCCTCGTGCCGTCCGCTGTAGGCCGAGACCGGTGCGCTACAACCGGTGTGGAGGAATCTCGTCAACTGCTCCTGCACCCGCTCGGCGTCCTTCCGAACCCCCACAATCGTCCGGGAGTCGTCGACGCCCAGGATGAGGACGCCTCCCTCGGTGTTGGCAAACGCGCAGACAGCCTTGCCGACAGCCGACAGGTTGAGCCCCCGCTTGAACTCCGTGGTCCAGGTCTCGCCCGCTTCAATGCGCTGGAGCACATCGAGCCACTTCATCGCCATCAGAATCCGTACTTCAGCCGTCGAAGACGAAACGCTTCGTCGCCGCCGTCCACCGTTCGAACGATGGCGTCCCGAACCGCTGGTTCCTCGATAGTGCCCGTGCTGGCAATCCATCCCCGGCTCGCCGTCGCTTCCAGTTGGATCACGATGTCCGCATCGCCGTTCACGACAATGTTGGCGTTGTGGGTCGCCACGATAATCTGTCGTTGCCCCTTGAGTTCCTTGAGCACAGGAAGGACCGTGTTGAACAGGAAACGGTTGTCCAGCTCGTCTTCCGGTTGATCAATGACCAAGGGACGGTGGTCGTTCGTCTTCAGTAGCAACGAGAGCAGGACACTGACCCGCTGGCCACCAGAAAGATCGGCCAGCGGTCGGTAGCCTCCGTCATCCATTCTGAGTTCGATCACGTAGCGGTCGGGGCACCGAATCGCGGCCAGCTCCCGTCGCTTTGACCTCGACAGGCACTCGCGGAACGTGGCCTGTACCGCACTGCTCATGCCGACTTCCGCCAGCTTGTCGGCCACGGTTGCATCGAGCAACCTTTCTGGTGACGGTCTGCGAGCTTCCGGCGAGTCGTTCCACCATCGCGTGACGCCCTTCTGCTTCAGCTCCCTCAGAAACCGGTCCAACGGCCCGCGCTCGCCGTTGTCGAGCCGGCGTGCCGAAATCCTCCCGGCTTGCTTTGCACTGACCTTCTCGGCCACGCGATCGTACGCGTTTCGCTGCTTGTCCACCAGCTCCTTCCTGTCCTTGAGCGAAGCCCCGAATTCGCGCTCCGCATCGTCGCGCTTCTTGCGCAACTGGTCGAGATTCGCCTGGTAGCTGTCAAGCAAAGACGCCCGGCCACTCAGGGCCTGAAACTCGTTGATCCTCGCCCCGTCGAGGCCACGGTCCGCGAGCTTGCGATTGACTTCCTCACGAACGCGGCCCTCATGTGCAACTAGTGCGCTCACCATGACTCCGCTGGCTTTGCTCACGGCATCCAGCTCACTGCTCGCCGAATCGAGAAGATCGTGGACACGGCTCCAACTTTCGCGAAGATCGTTTGCCTGCTTCTCCATGGCCGCGCAACTCAAAACCTTCGCCATGCTATCGTCGGCCTCCAGCAAGTCAACCGACTTCGCCGATGTCCGAGTCCGGCCAAGGTCCGCCGCTATCGCCTTGGCTGCGTCTGCGATTTCGTGCCAGCGATGGAGCACACTGGAAGCATGACGAATGTCCTCGATACCGGCGTCGGCAAACCCCGCGAGCTCGGCGGCTGCCTTCCGGCTTCGCTCGCAGGCCTGCTCCGCATCCGCGACTTCCTGGTCAAGCTTCGCCAGATGCTTGGCCGTACGGACGAGCTCCCTGTCCAGAGTGCGCAGAAGTCTTTCCCGGTATTGGATGTCGTCGATCTCGCTGGGCGAAGCCAACCGAGCCAAGATGTCTTCCACTGCTCCAGGTTCCTGAGCGAGGCGTTGCAGCTCGTTCTGTGTGAAAAACTCGGCTGGCCATTGCTCGTGAAACGGGACAGTCAAATATTTTCCGGGGCAGTCTAGCGTAATGGTCGGCGATCCAGCAAGGAAACCATCTTTGCCCCGAGCCAGCACTTGACCCTCTAGGCGATCGTCGGACGGCAGGGGAGCCTTGAGGTACACTCGCAGGCCGTCAAGGAAGGTGCTCTTCCCAGTCATGCTGCCGCCGATGATGCACGTCAGGTCTGGGCTAAGGGCAAAGTGGCACTTGGTGGAGCCGTCAGTCTGGAAGAACGATGCTCTTCCTCTTTCGACCGTTACCGACTTGAGCCACTCTCTACCTTGCTTGGTGATGTCAGGTGGATCGGCAATCTCCTGCAAGCTGCCGTCCGCATCTTTGTCGTACGCGATCCGCATGCGCGAGTCGTTGGCGACAAAAGCTTGGCGTAGCGCCTCAATTCGTGGACTCGCGAGCTTCATCCACGTATAGCGCTTGCCAATGTCGTCCACCGAGTAGGCATCGCTACTGTGGAAGAACGCTTGCCGATGTTCTGCCATTCCCTTGATCAGCCACGGGCGATTCTTTTCCGTATCCTGGGGCAATTTCTCGTCTCCGAGCTCCAGTCCGGCCACATTATCGTGCTGAAACAGCTCTAACACTTGCGCCTTTTGCGCCTCGAGCAGGCCCTTGTCACTATCGATATGCGGTGCGAGAACAATGTAACTCCAACGGTATCCGCCATCGCTTGTCCGAGGCGCCTCCCGCTGATGCCACTCGCGCAAGTCGTGGAACGTCTTTTCTGCGCTCTTGCTTGACAATTGTAGCTCGTTGCCCTCCCATGGCGACACGCTACCCATGGCAATGTCAAACGCCTTAAGGTA
Source organism: Longimicrobiales bacterium (assembly GCA_958296005.1). Lineage (GTDB taxonomy): Bacteria > Gemmatimonadota > Gemmatimonadetes > Longimicrobiales > Gaopeijiaceae > CATQHQ01. The sequence continues at coordinate 496,487 of CATQHQ010000001.1, read as the reverse complement.
GTGATGGCGTCCGATTTCTGGATCGAACAGGAACAGCAGATGCAAACCTGCTTTGCCCTGCTTCAATGACGGCTCGAAACCGGGAAACACCGCAAAGATTTTCTCGCGAAACGGCCGGCCGTCGTCGTCATCGCCACTATTCCACTCTTCCACGATCCGCCAGACAGCGCTGGTCTCGGCACTAGTCCCGACGCGGGGCGAATGTGGCGTGAGCCCGAGCACCTGCACCCCGTTCTTCACCGCGCTCTTAAGAAATCGACGAGCATATTCGGTGATCGTCTCCTCCAGCGGACCAGTCAAGTCGGCAGGTCGCTTCGCTCTTCCGCCTTGATGGTCGTCTATTGTATGAACATGCAAGTCCGTCTTGAACCATCGGGCCCCGGGGACATCCCGGTGCCACTTGGCCGCTTTGCGTCGCTTAAAGGTCACTTGGGCCTGCTTCTATATGGGTGAGTCGGTACCGGACCGCTGATTCTACAGCCGATCGAGCCTGTCGTCCATTTCGGAGAGATAGTTGTCCCGTCCAGGACGCACCGACTGGCAAGGGACAGCGGCAGCGGCTTGGTCAAGCCGTCAGAGTGGGGCTGGAGGCCAAGACGTCCGGCAGGAACCGGCTTCGGCGGCCATAGCTGAGCACTATCAGCTCCTTCTTGGCCCGGGTCGCGGCCACGTACAGCAGGGCGCGCTCGCCGGTCTCGGCCATCTCCTGGGAGGCTGCGTCGCCCCGGTTCTTCACCGCCGCCGGCAAGGGCACCAAGTTGCGGTTGGTGCTGGCGACCACCACCCGGTCGAACTCCAGTCCCTTGACGCGGTGCATGGTGGCCAAGCGTACGCACTCGTCGTGCTCTTGGTCGGGTTCTCTGCGCTCCAGCACGAAGACCTTGATGCCGCGCTCCTCAAGCGCCTCGGCCACGGCGTCGCGTTCTCGGCTGGTCCGGGCGACGACGCACACGCCCCGCATCGGCTCGCCGCCGTCCGCCGAGCCGTCCGCCCTCGCCGCGACTTCCCGGAGGTACTCGGCAATGTGGTCGGCCTGCTCGTCCTTGGAGTCGAAGTGGGTCAGCCGGGGTTTCGGGCCGTGGGTCAGGGACTTGAAGCCTCGGTTGTCGTCTTCGCCGCCGTCCAGGTCGTCGATCTTCCTGTCTTCCAGAAGTCGTGCCGCCCAGTCGCGGGTCTCCTCCGTAGTGCGGTAGTTGAGCCGCAGCTTCTTGGAGCGGCCCCGTATGTTGATGCCGCATCGACCCAGCACCACCCGATTGACGCCGTGGATGCGCTGGTGCCCGTCGCCGACGACGAACAGATCGTCCTTCCCCTCGGGCACGATACTGCGGATCAGCTTGTAGGCTTGGGTGCCCCAGTCCTGTGCTTCGTCCACGATGACGCTGGTGTATTCCAGCCCCGACCGGTCGCGCTCGAGGATGGCGGCGACGTCTCGATAGGCGTCGTCCACTTCCTTTAGGCCGCGCTCCGCCAGCTGAACGCGGTACTCGGCAAACACCGGCCACGCCTTGGCTCTGGCTCGCCGGTTCAGAGGCGTGCCCCGACCCGACCGGAAGACGCGCAGGTACTCGTCCTCGGTGGTGACGCCGGCGGAGAGGACGACGTGCTTCAGTTCCTCTTTGTAGAAGGCGTCGGGGAGCCGCAGGCTTGGATCCTTGAGGTCCATGGCGCGGGCCCAGGACTTCTTGCAAACGCCGTATTCAATGCGAAACTCGGCGCCCTGCCGGTGCAGGAATCCGGTCACCCAGCGGTCCAAGTTGACGACTTCGATTCGCTCCATCTCCTCGGGCGAGCAGATGGCGTGCAGGTTGTTCTCAATGTCGGCGGCCAAGTTGCGCGTGTAGGTCACAAAGAGGATGCGTCCCTGTTCAGGATCCCTGCGGATCAGCCAACGGGCCCGGTGCATGGCGACCACGGTCTTGCCGGTGCCGGCGCCGCCGAGCACTCGGACCGGTCCGTTCCACCCGCGCTCCACAAGCCGTCGCTGCGACGGGTGCAGGAAGACCCGCCAACGCTCCAGCGGTGCGCTTAGCACTTCTTCCAGGGCCTCCTCGTCGTCCACAACGACGAAGCGCACGCGGGAGTCGGCGCGACCAAGAGCCTTGTCGAAGTCGCTGGTGTCCACCGGCTCGGCGGGGGCTTCGCGGTCCAGGACCAGCTTCTCGTAGGACTCGCCCGCCAAGTAGAGGAAGAGGGACTCGTAGGCTTCGACGGGAAGCCGGCTCTGCATGTCGTCCAGGTCAGCGTCGTCCCGGAGCGTGCGGACTTCGGCCAGCATGGCGGGCGGCACGCCCAGGCGGGCAAGTTCGCGGTCCTTGAGGTCCTTGAAGGCGCCGTCGGCGGGTGGGCGGCCTGTGGTCGGGGCACCGCTGGGACCCTTGACGGAGTCGCCTACTTGATCGTCGGGTGCACTCTCTCGCGGCACGAATACCTGCAAGGCGCCGGTTTCGGGGTTGACGCCGCATTCGTGGCGCAAGGCCCAGTCGTAGGCGTCGTCGTGCTTGTCGGCCCAAAGAAGCAGGTGAAGTCCGCCTTGGCCCGTGTCGAAGACGATGGCTCGGTACCCTTGATCGATCCGCACCGAACGCATCCGAGGGCTCCGCGCATTGCGAATGCGTTCGTAGTTCAGGCCTGGTGCCGTCGAGTCCCTGTTGAACTTGTTGATGAGCGCGCGAACGCCCCTTTGCTGCGCTCTGGGCAACCGCGCGAACGCACGCAGAAAGTCGGCCGACATGGCTAGGTGGACGCGGCGACTCATCGTCGCGAGCCTCCTGGGGACTGAGGGTTTGCGAGCGCTTGGACGAGCGTGTCGACGAAGGCGTCGGAGAGGCTCTCCGCGTCCGCCGTGAACACCTGCCAACCCGCCCGCTCAAAGTGCATCCTGTGGCGATCTTGGTCCGGGAGCAACACCGCGGTGCTGCGGCTGGGCCAGGCCAACTCCGCCTCGGCCACGACTTCGCCGGCGGAGTCGGTCAGCTCGTAGCCGGGTTCGGGAGGATGAAGGCCGGCTCGGGCACTTCGGGTGCTCGCGAGTTCGTGCAGCATGGGCTGGAGCTGCGGGGCGACGTAGCGCAGGGCGTCGGCCCACTCCTCTGGGCGGGCGTGGGGCCGGGCGGTGGAGGACGTGCCGACCGGCTCGGCGGGCGCGTCGGCGTCGCGGGCGTCGAGGGTGCTGGTCGGGGCGAACTCGGGATAGAGGCCGCCGGAAACGCCGGATCGGGTGGTCCACCAAGCTTGGGGCAGGAACTGCACGACGTTGAAGAGACGCAACACGCCGTTCCAGGCCTGACGGTAGTTCGGGCTTGGCTGGTCGGCCCCGGCGTCGTCCAGGTGGACCGCCACGAAGATGCCGGCCGGGTTCGGGTCTTGGATGGCGGATAGGGGAACGGCAGCGAAGAGGGCGGCGGCCGGGTTCGCCGCCGCCGAGACCCACGAACCGAAGCCGCCGACCACGACGGGCTGGGGAAGCTCGGCCACGGCCTCAAGTGCTTGGCCGGGCAAGCTGTTGCGCGTCGCGTGGTCGAAGCGGGCGCGCAGCTCGGGGGTGTTCATTCGCGTCTGGTCGAAGACTCCGAGCAGCTTCGAGAAGACCGCGCGACGCCACGGCAGCGGGTCGGGAGCCGCCAAGTAGTGCAGGAGCAGGTCGAACGAAGGCGCGCCCAGTCGGAGACGGTGCTCCTGGGTGTCCCATCGCGCGTCCAGAGCTTCTTGGACGGCGGTCGGGCCGGCGGCTGCTGCCTCCTCCCCAAGAAGGTCCGGGGCGTCGGGAGCGCCGCCGAATGCGCCCTCCAGATCGTCCCACGTCAGCGACCAGACCAAGACGCCGGCCCGGACTAGGCTCATCCGTTTCGCCGAATCGGTGCCGGTACTGCCGCGGTGGTACTCGAAGCCGTCAAGGAACACGGCAACGGTCGGGCTCGCGGCGGACAACCGAGCTGGGCGTATCACGAAGTCGGGCCGACTGGGGACGGCCACGCCCTCGCCCAAGCCGAAGTCGGCCTGCGGTTCCACGAAGTACGTCTGGTCGTCCACGGACAAGACGTACCCTGGCTTGCCCCTCACCTGGTCGGCGCGAATCCGAACGTCGGGCGCGTCTGCCGACCCATGCGCGGCGCGGTGCCGCAGCGCCTCCAAGAACCTCTCTTCCAGCTCGCTCTCGGAGAGGACGTTGTCGCCGACGCTCGCCAGCCGCTGCACCTTCTCCAGCTCCGGCCAGCGCTTCAGGGTCGTCTCCACCAGCCGCTCCGCCACCCTGCGCGACGTGTGAGGCATGTCGCGGCTCCGGCGGTAGGCGAAGACGCAGCGGTAGCAGCCGTCCTTTTCCGGGTCGAGGACGCAGGCGCACTCTCGCAACGCCGAATGCGCCGCCTGGAAGATCGACCGCAACTTGTCGGGGTCGGTCATGCGGTCCTTCAGGTATCCGGTGCCGCCGGGCACGGTGTCGTACAGCAGCAAGTACTTGCGCTTCCGACTGGTGCCCGGAACCGGATACTCGCAATCCATGGCGCGCAGGTGTCCGATCTCGCCGCCGAACTTGCGCCGAAGGCCCAGCTCCAACGCCGCCACGAACGAGTGCATGTACATGTCCGCCGCGGGCCCGCTGACTCCGGGCACAAGCATCCGGATCGTCTCGGAGCTGAACTCCCGGTACAGATATATGCATTCGGCGACGTCCTCGGCCCGATGCTTCTGCGGCCGTCGTGCCGCTGGACAAGTCCGCGTGTGGACGGTCTGGTCGTCTCTCTTGGGCTGCACCTTCCCGCATCGCCTGCAAATGCGAAATCCGTCGCGGGGGAGACGGACGCCAGCCACCAGCGTCGGCTGTCCATCGTCTTGGCGCCGGCCGAAGTTCATCTCCCGAAAGGTGGCCGACGGGATGTACTCGAACCCGAAAGGGGCGCTGGTCGCGACGAAGGCGGTCCGGGGCGCTTCTGGATCGAAATCGGCTACCAAGTGACGGGTGTAGAACGAGGGTTGGCGCGCGTCTCTCTCGTCGCCGATGCGGCTGCGTCGGTCGGAGGTCGCGGCGTGCACCATGCGCAGCGGAAGCATGTCCCGGCGCTGCCCTTCGTCGGACCACATGCGGTTGCCGCACCGGGGACAATCGGTGTGTCGATCTACCGCGTCGATGCGCTCGCAGTAGACGCAAGACGGACAGAGCCTCCACTGCTCCAGCTTCGAGGTCTCCAAGTCCACCCGGTCGATGCTCACCTGGCGCGCGCCAGCATAGAAGTTGTTCTCGGGGGCAAGTTCGCTCAACGCGGCCGCCGCCGGACGCTCGTACTCGAAGACTTCCTGGTCGTAATGCTCGCCTTCCACGGGAGCGGTCCCCTCGCGCTTCCGATAGATCACCGAACGCAGCATGACGCCCTTCTCGGGGAAGGCGTAGTTGGGAACCAGCCCTTCGTCCGTCAGAAAGTTGTACGTCTCTCGGCCGTTGATCTTGCGCAGCACGCCCTGAAGCCCGACCCGTTCGCGAAGGATCTCCTCGATCTCGGCCTTCGTGCTGTCGTCTTGCGGCCCCCGACGCAGGACCTCGGCGCGCCTCCGCAACGCCTCGGCCTCGCTCCGAACCGACTTGCGCTCCCTGGCCACTTCGGCAAAGCGGTCGAGGAGGCGACGCGGGGCCTTCTTCAACAAGAAGCTCGACAGCTCGTTCTTGTTGGCGTCGCTCAGGTCGTTGTCGAACGCCGTCAAGAAGGATTCGGCAAGCGCGCCGGCCCGCTTGCGCACGAAGTCGAAGAACGGATAGGGGAACTGGGACTCCCTCTGGCGCTCCACGGTGTCCAGCACGGTACGCATTCTCCTGGGCACGGCGTCTTCGTCCACGCCGCCGGCTACCCAGCTGTCGAGGCAGTACGCGATCATCTGCCGCTCCAGCACGGCAAGCGCGTTCAAGAACACGCCCGGCGGTTCGATCTTGCCGGCCAGCATGTCCAACGGCTGTGCGTAGAAGTACAGGTCGTGGGAGCGCCCGGCGGCCACGGCGAGGCCAAAGGCGTTGCCGTCGCGCCGTCCCGCCCGCCCCGTCCGCTGCAGGTAGTTGGCGGGCGCTGGAGGCACGGAGCAGAGCATGACCGTGGACAAGTCGCCGACGTCGATTCCCAGCTCCAGCGTGGGCGTTGCCGACAAGACGTTGGGGTCCCAAGGACGGTAGCCCCGCGCCATAAAGCGTTCTTGCAGGCGTTCGCGTTGTTCGCGCTGCAGCAGCGCCGTGTGCTCGGCGGCGACGATCCGCCGAATCTTCATGTCGCGGTACAGGCGTCCGAACCAAGTGGGGCGAACGGATTCGTGGCGGCGGTAGATGCCGGAGCTCGCCAACTCCAGGCTCGGCACACCCTTCCAAAGCTCCGCCTCCTGAGGGGGAACGATCAGGGCTCGACCGGCGGGGCGGCCGCCGGGCGCGTGCACCCGCACCTCGGCGACGTGCGAGGTGGCGTAGAGACGGTCGGGTGCCAAGCCCCAGGCGTGTCCCTTGTCGGCGTCCACCTTGCGCACGAGTCCCGCGGCCTCCAACGCTTGGAAGACGACGCCGAGCACCGCATCGGCATAGGGAGCCGCCATGGGCAAGGCGGCGTTGTCGAGAACCTTCTGGGTCCACTTCTGATACCAGGACTTGCGGCCCGCGCCACCGTGGCCAAATAGCACTTCGACGCCCAACCTTTGAGGTTGCGGACGAGTCCCTGGGAAGACCGGCACCGCCGACCGGCTCGTTCCGTAGTCCGGCAAGGCAGGGTTGCGTCGCAGCACGAAGGTGTTGCCACCCTTGGCCAGGTAGCCCTGCACCAAGTCGGTCAGGATCGCGCCTCGGTCCTTCATGCGCCGAACCACGCCGAGCACCAGCGCGCGGGCCGCGTCGTCGGAGGCATCGCGAAGGCCCTCGACCTCTTCCCGAAGGCGACCAGAGGCGATCGCGCAGGCTTCTTCCAGCGCCGATCGGTCCACGCCCACCGCAGCCGCGCGGGTGTTCTCCAGGGTCCGCCCGATGGCGGAGAGCTGACCGAACTCGGCGAAGGTGTCCCAGCACATCCGTCGTTCCACCAAGCCGGCCAGATCCGAACCCGAGGGCAAGCGGCCCGTGCTCTCCAACTCGCGGAAGTCGTTGAGCCACCGGCGGTCCGGGGCGATGAACTCGCCCACGAAGCGCGCCAAGCCCGGCGAGCCGTCCTCGCCGCTGGACACGTCGTGCCAGCGGTCACGCCAGCGGACCACGACTTGCTTCGACAGCTCGTGCAACGAGACGCCGTCGTGGTCGGCAACGGTTTGCGCGATCGCCGCCCGCATGTTGGTGCGCCAAGTTCGAGCCGACACGAAGCCGGCGCGGTGAGCGGCGTCCTGCACGTTGTCGGAGAAAGCGATGACCTTGGCGTCGTCGTTGTGGCGCGACGAGACCGTCTGGTTCAGCACTACAGCAAGGAGACTGGACGCCCGGGCGCCCGCGATCACCATCGCCTCTCGGGCGTTGCAGTAGGGGCAGTCGATGGAGAGCCGAGGCCTGGCGCTTCCCGACAAACTTCCGCGGGGCGTCACCGCCACCGGCAGATCGACCTTCACGACGGTGTTGCCGCAGGAGGCACAGCTCGCGTCGGGCTCGCCGGAGTCGGGTGCCAGGACGCCGCACGACCCGCACAGCCGCGAGGGCACGCCCCTTGCGTGTCCCCCGCCTGCGACGGGTGCGTCCCTGGGGAAGAGGAAGATGGTATCGACGTCGCGACCGAAGAAGGCGCCGTAGATGTCGCGCAAGCCGTTCTGCATTCGCGGCGACAAGACCTTGGTGCTGCCGCCTGCCATGGCGCGCTTGGTGACCCATCCCGTGGCGTGGCACTCCCGGCACTGGACCAGCGGCAGGTGCACGAACGGCTCGTCGGCCTTCAGGTCGTCGGAGTGGCGAAGTCGGAAACGCGGATCGCCGCCCAAGCTGCACACCATGCGCCGAAGCTCGCGCACCCATAGATGCACGCCGACTCGAAGAAACGGCAGCAGCACGGTGCCGCCACGCTCGCTCTCGACCGGTCGCCGGCGGGCAGCCGAGATCAAGGCGCACAGCCCGTTCAGCACGCCGAGGGCTTCCGCGTTGCTGGTCACGGGCAAGCTGCTCCGCAACCGCTTCGCCAGCTCAAGCAGCGGGCGGGGACGTCCGTCCAGCGCGCGCAGCAAGTTCACGAAGACGACGTGCTCCCGGAGCTTCTCGCCCAGCGCCACGCGCCACTCCGCCGAATCGAACTCCCCCTCGATCGGCGCTCCCAGAAACAGCTCGTGCTGGGCTCGGAGATACGCTTCCGCCGTGTCATAGCGTCGATGGTCCACGACGGCGGCTAGGTCGCTTCGAGGCAGCAGGTGGCGGCTGATCAGCGCGTCGCCCAGAAAGCCGTCGATGCTCTGTCGGGCTTCGCCCACGACCGAATCCGCGTCGAACTCCTGGTCGAAGATCCTCGAGACGTACTCGCGGGGGTCGCCGCCCAGCGTCGCCGACGTGCCGGCGCACACAAGCCTCTCCGCCGGTGTGCCCAGCCGCATTCGCAAGCGTCGGATCAAGCACGCCAAGTCCGTGCCCTGGGCACCATCGAAGGTGTGGAGCTCGTCCACCACCAGGTAGCGCAGCGTGTCGGGCTCGTTGTGGCGCCAGAGCCGCTGGTCCCGGGGCCGGATCAGCAGGTAGTCCAGCATCTTGTAGTTGGTGAGCAAGATGTCGGGTGGGCGCTCGCGCATGGCGGACCGATCCGTGACCACGTTGTCCGGTCCCATCCGATCGTGGGGCGACTTGGTGGTCTGTCCGATGAACAGCCCGGTCGTCGTCTTGCCGCGCAACGAAGGCGCGCTGTGGACGATCTGAGCAATGCGCCGTGCTTGGTCCGACGCCAAGGCGTTCATTGGGTAGACGACGACCGCCTTTATGCCCTTCCTGCCCGCCTCCCGCCGACAGTGCTCCAGAACCGGGTAGAGAAAACACTCGGTCTTGCCCGAGCCCGTGCCCGTGGCGACCACCGTGGACCGTCCGGCGTCCGGCGACAAGCGGGCAATGGCCGTGCGTTGGTGCTTGTAAGGCGTGAAGCCCAAGGGAATGTGGGGAAACGGCTCGCCGCCCTCGGGCGCGTGCTCGAAGGGAAGCGAGAGCGACAGGTATGGTCCCTTGGCCAGGTTGTCGCGGTTCGCCAGAAAATCTTCCACGACCCCGGCCAAGTCCGGCGTGGAAGGGCCGAAGCCGGTCCTGAGGAAGTCCCGGAGCGCGACCAGGACTTCCGAGGCGACGACGGAGGGAATCACGAGGGGCCGTCGCCACTCACGGCGCGAGCCGTCCGCACTCCTCGTGGCGGAAGCACTCCACCACGTGGTCGTTCACCATCCCGGTCGCCTGCATGTGCGCGTACACGATGGTGGAGCCCACGAAGTTGAAGCCGCGCCGCTTCAGGTCCTTGCTGATGGTGTCGGAGAGCGGCGTGGATGCGGGCAGATCGGCCAACGACCGCCAGCGGTTCTGAATCGGCTTGCCGTCCACGAACCGCCAGATGTAGCTGGAGAAGGCACCCCACTCCTCCTGCACGGCCAGAAAGGCGCGAGCATTGCGACGAGCGCTGCGGACCTTCAGCCGGTTGCGGACGATGCCCGGGTCCTGCAGCAGCTCGTCCAGCTTGCGATCGCTGTAGCGGGCGACCTTTTCCGGATCGAACCCGCTGAAGGCGGCCCGGTAGCCTTCGCGCTTGCGCAGGACCGTGATCCACGCCAGCCCCGCCTGGGCGCCCTCCAAGACGAGGAACTCGAAGAGCGTTCGGTCGTCGCAGACGGGCACGCCCCACTCTTCGTCGTGGTACCTGACGTAGAGTTCGTCAGCGCCGCACCAAGTGCATCTCATGGTCGCTAAAGTACGTAGGACGTCGGGGCGAAGCGAGACGCCGTCAGGTGGAATTGCTACTCTCGACAACGGCTTGGGCCGTGCGCGCAAGCAGGCGGCCCAGCACCTCCTGCCGAGCTAGCCCGCCATGTACGGCGGCGGTCGCCGCGTGGTCGAACTGGGCGTCGAGCTGCTCGCCGACATCGTGGTGTCCCTCCGCATCGCCTTGGGTCTGATGCATTCCGACGATCTCCGCCGCCTTCGCCACGTGGTAGCACCAAATCAGTTCCCAAGCCGGAGTGACATCCTTCCTTTCGGCGGCGTCCCGCAAGAAGTCCGGCTCTTGATCGTTCTGGTCGCTGCGCAGAGCGGCAACTTGTGCCTGCACAGCGTCGAGATCGTCACATCCGTTCTTTCGGAAGAGCAGCAACCAGACGTGCAGCACGGTCGTCCACACGCGATCCCCCCGCGTGGAACCTAGATGAGGCTCCTCCAAGTCCTCGTCGCGGAGGATACGCCGAACGTCTGCGTCTCTGTCGCCGAGAATCCCCAGGCATCCGAGCCTGACAAGCGATTCGGCCCTCTCCACGGGCAACTCGGGATGAGAAAGCACCCGGGCGATCTGAAACGCCGAGCCAGCCGAACGTCGCACTCTCGGCAGGTCGTCGTCCGCAATGGCGGCCAGCACGTCGAGTTCCAGCGTGTTCGCCACGAAGCGAAGCTGGTCGTCGCTCTGAAGGGAACTCGACGGGGCACCGCGGGCCGATGAGAAACGCCGCCGCCCCGCCTCTTCAACGGCATCCTGAACCCTCTCGGCGCCCAGGCTGGCGACGATCCAGGACTCGCCGCTCATGTCGGCACTCTCGCGAGCGCGGGCCTGCAGTCGATTGCGACCGGAAGGTACCATGCGGCAAGATCAACCGAGTCGGGAGGCGTGTCGCGAACACGTATCGTCCAGCTCATACAACATAACCGTGGACGAGAATCTGAAGGTTGGCCGGGATCATGCCGTTACCGCGTTCGATCCACCACTTCCGCCGCTATCGTCCTCGGCACCCAAGTCCAACGTCGTGGCTAGGACCGACTCCGCCCGCTTTCGGTCCAAATGCGGATGCGCGAACTGGTTACGATAGCTACGCAAACACCCGTAGCAACTCGAATCGCAACCACACGCCCCTCCGACCCGCCCCCTCGCTTTGCGGAGCGCGTCATCAAAGACCGACGCCTGCTCTAGTTGCGCCACAAGTCCAGCACCGCCAGGCACGTTGTCATAAAGCACAATCGCAGAACCGTCCGACGCTTCACGGCTGGTAATCGTCACATTCAAGTCCGTATCCGGGACATCCAATGCCTCTGACGCCCCAAGTAGCACCGCGTACCCAACGGAGTAACTGTCCCACTGCCCACGCAGGTGCGGAAACTCCAGGTATACCACATCCGTAACCAGTTCGTGGCCAAGCGAGAACAGTTCTAAGGTTCCATTGCAACTGTCACCCCACGGTGATTTGTGTGCGTTCTGCAGCTCCGCCATATGAGCGCCACATAAGCGACAGATATGGAAACCCTTCCGGTTCCTACCCTCACAAAGAATGACCAGAGTCCCAGGAACAGCTTTGATCACTTGCACACCACGAAGTATTCGCTCTTCGGGCTTGACTGTCTTGTCTATAAAGCCTCCGAAAAACGGTCGTGTCGTATACATTCGACGCGCTCTTCTATGCGGCTCGGCAGGTTTCTTGAAAAATGGCGTTACAAAACCGAATTTCGGGATGAGGTACTTTAGCATGCCGGGCTTTGGTGCATCACTTTCGGGCCACTGTTTGAAATTGCGCGCATCGTCATATTTATAATACCGAACAGGCCACTCCTTGCCGGCTACCCTCTTTACGCCGCAGGATTCCCATTCCTTTTTGTTGGCCACGACCCTGCCGCCCGGGGCATACTCGGCGATAGCCTGAGACAAGTCTCGTTGCAACGCAACGCCTGTCGGTCCGTGTCCCCCGGGGCGGGTATCGAGTTCGACCACATCCACCGGAAAGCCGTACTTAGGGATGACGGCTTTCCGTGAAAGAAAGGACAGGGTATCCTCCTCAGCGATAGTTCTCTTACGCCTGTCGATGCGGTCAAGCAGCCGGAATTTGCGTTGGTCACAATATGTCTTAAAGAGCGCGTTCATGTCACGATAATCCGCGCATACTTCTGCTTCGACGCGCGCGAAACGGCTTTCTTGGCCTACAATATTATCAATCCAGGTACTATCCTCAAGCCCTAGGCGGCTGTGCAAGTCCCTCGGAACGATCTGGCGGAGTGAATCCGTCAACTCTCCGTGACCTCTGCAAAACTTTTTTAGGTCCACTACTGCGAGGGGGCATTCCCAGTCATAAACCAAGTCTCTTACATTGTTGAACCGCTCCTCGTCTTCTCGAAAGAATGCAGACAGGGCCACGGCGACCATGTGTCGCAAGACGATCTTCTCATTCATCATCCGAAGGCGCGGAGGACGTACTGTACCTTTAATCACACGCTCGACCGGCTGTTCGTAATGATACAGATCATGCGGATTGCGTCGGCAGTACGTCACTGCCAAGCCCGGACTCTCTCGTCGCCCGGCTCGTCCGACACGCTGAGTGTAGTTGAACGGCTCGGGCGGTACGTTGCGGAGAAACACCGCTTCTAGGTCGCCGAGGTCGACGCCGACCTCAAATGTCGTCGACGAGCTGAGAAGATGAACGTCGCCATTCTTGAACTCCTCCTGTCTTCGGCGTGCTTCATCGCTATCGATCTGTGCAGTATGTTCTTCTGCACGCAGAATAGCTGGCAAGTTCGCGCTCTCGTAGAGTGCACGGTAGTGGTTCGTCTTCAGTCGCGCCTGATTGACGGGTCCCAGGGTTCCGGGGCAACGATTCCGAAGACAGATGTCGCGAATGTTGTGACTGCTCACGGTCGCGCAGGTGTCGCATTCCCAGATGTCTTTGGGCCTGACTGGGCGAATCCGTAGCCACCCTGGATTAAGTCGAAATGTTCCGTTCACCGTGCCCGGCGAGAGAATCCGATCGTCACGATTTCGAGGGTCATGTCTCCGCAACGCTTTCCATACAGTCTTCATGAACTCAACCGATGCTTGCGGTCCGTCACCGCCGGCAACACCGTTGCCAGCAAGCAACGGACAGAGGACATGTCTCACAACCGCGGATTGGCGGTTGCCCCACTGCGCGACATACCGCTGCCTCCCCGGTGGTCCGATGCCGTAAGCCATCTGTGATCGCGGTCGCGACGCAAATATATCGTTCCACAATGGGGCACCACCCGGCAAATTCACGGCCCGGCGCGATCGCAAGTCGTCAAGAAGGTACGCAACGACACGACGCACTTCCGCATCCGTGAAGCCCCATCGCCCCTTGATGAGTTCCCGCAAGTCTAGGTCGTCGGGCAACTTGACGAACCACTTGACCAAACCCACTCCGCTAAGGGACAGCCTCTTCTCGTCGGTCAACGCCTCGCGGAGAATCGATGTCAGCACCTTTCGGTGCTTCGCTTCCCAGGTATCTGTTTCTCTAAGAAGGCCGACTTGATCCCACTGCCTTAGCAATCGGTTTCCAAGATCGTCGACGGACAGACCTTCGGCATCGACTTCTTCCGCCTTGATCGCTCGAAGCATGAGGTTGCGATCGCGCAGTTTTCCATACGACTCCTCGGCATACCAGGCAAAGAACGCCGCCTCCTGGCGACTATCAGCGAAAGTCAGCACTCGGCGCTGACTTTCTGGCAACAGCTCGTGCAGAGCGGTCGCGACAACGGTGTTCGGGCCGTCAGTGCCATGCACGATTTCCTGCACTGGGTCTCCGACGCCACCGGGTTTGTACCCGCACGTTTCGCATTTCCCAACCTGATCGGCATGAACCTTATGAGGCTCGCACTTCTTCACGCGAATCGCGGCACCACAACCACATTCCATCGTAGACTTCGAAAGCGCACCGCAGCATCTGCAAAGCGTCTCCTTTCCATTCTCCACTGCTAGATAGTAGTCAACCCCAAAATCGACTTGGCTAGGATCACGGACTGCCTCCCTCAGCTTTCCGCCCCGTTCTCGGCCAACGTAGTAGTCCTGGCCGCACTCTCGGCACAACGCAATTTCCAATGGCTCTGCATCGACTCCCTCCTCGCCTTTACTCTTGCGGTTGAGCACGACAACATCCTTGCCATCCTCGTGAACGAGAAACGCTCCTTCGAGCGCACGAAGAAAGGTGTGGTATCGTCGTGGTGGTCCGCTCGCCGTCGTTGGCTTAGATTCGCCGAAAATGATGTCAGAGTCCGAAAAGCTTTCGCCAAAGAGTTCCTTTGCAAACTCGGCAACCGATTGCTTATCTTGCCTCGTTTCGCCCGACGACATAGTCGCACTAGTGGCGATGCACCGGAATGGCTCCCGCCGACCGCCGTCGCGCAACCGTTGCTTAAGCCGTCGTACCAACATTCCCATCTCCATGCCCTTTGCACCCCGGTATTGGTGCGCTTCGTCGAGCACGACGAACTTCCAGCGCACAGCCCGACCGTGGTCGAACAGTGGGCTGTCGTCGGGACGGATAAGCAAGTATTCCAACATCGAGTAATTTGTCAGCAAGATGTGGGGCGGCGTCTTCCACATCTCGTCTCGGAACACGAATTCACCCGGCAAGCGTCGAGTCGCCCAGTCAGACGCGTTACGCCACTTATCGCGGCGATGCTTCGGTGTCTGGCCAATGTATTGCCCGAACGTGGGCCTGAACCGCGAGTCCGCCTCGTCCAGGGCCTTGCGGATTTCGCCTAGGCGCTCGCGTTGATCGTTGGCAAGTGCGTTCATCGGGTATAGGATCATCGCCCGTACGCCAGGCTCATGCAGCTCTCCAACAAGATGTTGGCGATACAGATCAAACAGAATCGGGTAGAGAAAACTCTCAGTCTTGCCGCTAGCGGTACCGGTAGCGACGACAACGTTTCGGTCTTCGATATGCGCCGCGTGCAGGGCCCGCTGCTGGTGCATGTACAACGGCTTGTCGATCAGGGCCGGAAGAAGATCGTCGCTTTTGCTCGGGAAGCATTCCTGTGCCACTACCCGTGCGTTCTTCCCAGTCTCGAAGCCCCGAGCTCGTTCTGGGTACGGACCCTTGAGCAGGCTTCCCTCCTTCTGCAATGCGTCCCTAAAAGATTTCCTCAGTTCCGGCTTCCTAAAGAAAAAGGAGGTTTTCAGGTAGCTTTCGTAACGTCGCTGAATCTTGTCGATCCAATCCTTCACGTCTTTTTCGTCAGGCATCGAGCGATTTCCTGATGGCGTCTACGTTCGCCATATGGGCGCTGCGGCGGCGTTGATCAACAGGCATTGTACGGCACTTTGCGTGAGCGACGGTGGTGCCGGCGGCACGTATTTCGCCATAGCTGAATCCCTTCCCACATCTCCAGCCATGCGGCTGTCGTACACGGGCAATCAGATCTCGATCGATCCCAGGCAACGACTTGACAATCGGTGGGTCGCTCGCAGAGGACGCGATCACTGGCATGGGATCTCGATCGCGGTCGATTCGGATAACCGTGAGATCCGTGCCACCGCACTCGATGTTCAGGAGCGCATCCTCATGCAGTTTCTGATCAATCTGCATATGGTCGAGAAAATCGAGCAACGGGATGTCAAGCGAGGCACACCTGCCGTCTTCCGTGGCTGTCGGGCGATACTTTCGCTCCAGATCGCCATCGAAACCAACGCCAACCGACTTGAATCGCCGCGGCAAGCGGACTTTCAAGACGGTATCCTCATCGGCGTATTCTCGAAATTTCTTCCGCGTCAGAGTGACCGGCTTAGCACGCCAGTCGCTCGGTTTGCTAGCGCCCGGTTCGAGTCGCCACCAGATGCGGGGCAGATGCAATACGATGTCGACAGAACCACTCTCGGAGCTAAGAGTACACCGCACAACGTCGCCGTCTGGATGGGGCTCGACGATGAGACAGCCACTGGCCACGGCGGCGTGCGTTGTTCCAGTCCGCAAGATTGGATCAACCACCGCGCCGTCCGTGCCGATGAAGCGCACTGTTGCAGGACGATGACCAGTGGAGGACGGTATGAGAACTGTGCGTTCGGTGTACGTGTCGTCGTTCATGCGAATCTCTTTGAGACCGCGCAGGTATCGAAACTGGCAACTATCCAACATGCGCTTATTGTAGATACGAAGAAATAAGCGTCCCTCGCGCCCGTCCAAGACTTCCGCAAGCGTCTGCTCGGTCGGCTTGAAGTTCTCGCGCCAACCATTGGATGATTCCTCGCCGACCTTAGCCCACACGACATCACGGTTGGGCCGCAGTTGTGGCGGGTCGCTGCCGCCAAATAGTATTCCCGCTTCTGAGTCATCGAAGACAGTCTCGCCTTCGAGAGCAATCTGCGGGCGCGTCAATGGGAGGTCATATTCCTGGAAGCCACCTATATCGTTTGGCGATTCATCCTTGTCATGATGAAAATAGTGCGCGAGAAAACTGTGATCCACACAGCCACTTGGTTCGACACTACAAGGTCCCGTGCGTTTCCAGTCGGCGGGCGCGATGACGAGATAATAGCCATTTGTGATACTATCGACTAGTCGTCCCGGATCTTTCCAGTTCGTCTGCAACTTGAAAATCAAAGGCTTTTCCTCGTACAACGGCAACTCGACGCGCCGTCCATCGTAGGCAACGGATAGAGACCCGGCGAGGGACGGGGGGCGGTATTCGCCGCGCGTCATATCGGACGATTCGCCATTGTACCATACTTTCTCGACCTGACAGCCGTCAGTCGCTGATAGGACGACCTCCCACTGCGGACCGTACTTGCGGCAGATCAACTCTGGAGGCGGCGTCGGTTGCGGTCGCGGTTGCGGCCGAGGGCCGGATTTCGCGGGGCCACGTCTCCGCCGTCCACCAATGTCCCTCGGCTCGCGCGTTGAGCCGCTGGCGGTACGGTTGGGACGGCTGTCCTTAGACGGCTCGGCGTTTCCTTGCGGCATGGATGGCTCAGGGGCGGACTCGGATCGTGGCGGGTCGGTGGCTTCAACATCGTCAGGCAATGCGTCCGGGCTTTCGCCTTTGGCGGGTTGTTTCGAAGTCGGCTCCTCTTGCTCGGCAACCGTCTCCGGCGGAGCGGGCTGGCTCGGGTCAGGCACCTCACCGCTAGTTGCAGTCTCGGCGGTCCGTGCGCCCCCGGATGATGGGTCACTCGGGGGCTTCGCAGCAGGAGGAACGCTGACCGCCTCTCGAGCGTCCGTGCCGCCGGCGCGTTCGCGCGAGTCATGCTGGGGGCCATGTCTCCGCCGTCCGCCAATGTCCCTCGGCTCGCTCGTCGAGCCGCTGGCGGTACGGTTGGAACGGCTGTCCTTGGACGGCTCGGCGTTTCCTTGCGGCTTGGATGGCTCAGGAGTGGCTTCGGATCGTGGCGGGTCGGGGGCTTCGACATCGTCAGGCAATGCGTCCGGGCTTTCGCCTTTGGCGGGTTGCTTCGAAGTCGGCTCCTCTTGCTCGGCAACCGTCTTCGGCGGGGCGGGCGGGCTCGGGTCAGGCACCTCACCGCCAGTTGCAGTCGGTGCGCCTCCAGATGATGCGTCGCTCGGGGGCGTCGCAACCGGAGGAACGCTGACCACCTCGGAAGCGTCCGTGCCGCCGGCGCGTTTGTGCGAGTCATGCTGGGGGCCATGTCTCCGCCGCCCTCCGTTGTCCCTCGGCTCGCTCGTCGGGCCGTTGTCGGTACGGTTGGGACGGCTGTCATTAGGTGGCGCGGCGTGTCCTTGCGGCTTGGATGGCTCAGGAGTGGCTTCGGATCGTGGCGGGTCCGTGGCTTCGACATCGTCGGGCAATGCGTCCGGGCATTCGCCGTCGGCGGGTTCCGTCGAGGGCGACTCCTCTTGCTCGGCAACCGTCTTCGGCGGGGCGGGCGGACTCGGGTTAGGCACCTCACCGCCGGTTGCAGTCTCGGCGGTCCGTGCGCCCTCGGACGATGCGTCATTCTGGGGCTTCGCAACCGGAGGCACGCTGACCGCCTCTGGAGCGTCCGTGCCGCCAGCGCGTTCGCGTGAGTCATGCCGAGGTGCTACTGGGGCGACCGACGGATTGGGTGAGGGTACGGGGCGCTTGGGTGCACGCCACAGCCTGCGCACCCATTCACCCAGTCGTCGCACTACATCCCTCAACGCCATCGGCTAAGCCACCTGCGCTTCTGTTCTCGGAGCGCGGTCTGGACTCAAGAGACCGATCACCTTCGTCGTAACCCCCCTTTGTCCGGTGGACAAGTTATGAGTCGCCTATGTCGAGTTGGGTGCGTCCCCTCAGCGGCGATGTCTCCGCAGGCGACGTTCAGCACTGATGTGGCTCGCCCGGCTGGGTTGGAAGTGGTTTCTTCGCGTTTTGCCTATATATGTCAATTCATTCTGCCGGCGCAAGGGTGCGCTTCCTCCCGAAATGTCAAACCAAAGTAGAAATGTCCGGGGGTAGACCAAAGTAGAAATGTCCTCCCCTTGGTGTGGTGGTGGGTTGCTCCGGGGCCTCCGCGGAGGCCCCGGAGCAGGGTGCAGGCGCGGGACTTGGACGCCAAGCCCGGGAGGCCGGGGGCAGGCCGGGTCACCGCGCCACTCTGGACGACGCGCCCGTGGCGGCGAGGCGGCGCTCCCGCCTGGCGACGGCGCGCTCGACCTCCTCGCGGATATGCCGGTGCCACGGATGGTTCGGTCCCGGCTTCGACGGCTTCGGCCTCGGGCGAGGCGGCGCAGGTGCCGGAGCGGGCGGCGCAGGCCGGGCGGCACCCAGCGCCCGGGCCGCCAAGTACCGGCCGCCGTGGCGCAGGCGCAGCTCGCCCGAGAGACGCCGCTCGACGACGATCCGCGAGCCCGGCCGGACTCCGGCCGCCACGGCCTCCTCCTGCCCAATCTGCCAGAACGCGTTCTTCCAGCGCACTGTGAAGTCGCGTCCCACGACCCGCGCAGCCGTGTCCGCGAACAGGGCTTCGAGATCGGCGTCCGGCGGCAACGGGCGGTGCGCGTCCAGAGGATCGGCGGGCGCCACGGCGAAGTGCTCGTTCCAGAACGGGATCCAGTGCTCCTCGAGGAACCGGTTCGCCTCCTCGATCGTCGCGACCCCCGCCACGCGCATCTCCTTGACCAGCCGGTCCTGCGCCGTGCCGTAGGTGCGCTCGATCCGCCCCTTCGCCTGGGGCGAGCCCGCCAGGATCAGCTCGACGCCCAGCGCTTCAAGGCCGCGCGCGATGACCGACTTCGTGCGCTTGCCGTCCTTCCTCCGTTGGCCGAAGTGCCCGGCGTGGTCCGCATAGACCGCCAGCGGACGACCGTGGCGCTTCAGGCACGCGATGATCGCCCGCCGGTTCTCCGCACCCGTGTCGCGCTTCACGAACCGGCCGAACTGCATCCGGCTCGTCGCGTCGTCGTGCATCGAGACCAGCACGAGGTCGGCCGGCCCCCGCGCCTCCAGCCACGGGTGGATCGAGCTGTCCCACTGCACCAACTCGCCCAGCGCCGCCCGCCGCGGCCGCCGACTCCGGTGCTTCGCCCGCTTGCGCCTGCGCTTCCACACTCCCGCCGCCACCAGCCACCCTCGGACCGTCTCGGCGCTCACGCGCACGCCGAGGCGCCGCCGTGCGTGCTCCGCCAGCAACGTCGGTCCGAAACCGGCTTGCAACGGGTCCGCCACCAGAGCCAGCACCCGCTCCCGCACCTCCGGCGCCAGCGCCCGGTTCGACCTCCGGCCCCGCAACCGGTGGACCGCAGCGCCGTCGCCCTCCGCCTCGAACCGGCGCATCAGACGCCGAAAGTGGCGCCGCGTCACCCCCCACCGCGCCGCCCCCGTCCCCGCCGCCAACATCCCCTCGTCCACCTGCCTCAACACCGCCATTCGGTCCCGCTCCCTTACGCTCAACTCCATTCGCTCCTCTCCCGGATCGTGTTCGGCCTCCGACCGAACATGAGCCGAAAGAGGACATTTCTACTTTGGTAAGACCGGACATTTCTACTTTGGCGCGACAGCCGTATAAGCTGGCCCGTCGCGGCGGTGACGCCTCTCTCGTGCGACACGGTCGTCAAACAATGGCGCTTCCACGTAACGCGTCATGGACCTGATCCGTCCATGGCTTCAAGCGCCTTGGACGTGGGGGTCCAGTAGAGCTTTCCGCTTCGCTTCTCCGCCGTTGCCAACCCTTCATTCTCGACGACTTTCAGCCGGGCCGTAAAAGAAGACGTCTCCATGCTCGGACCCCAGCCTGGCTTGGCAACATCTTCGGCGCAGGCGGACACTTCGGCGCTGGTGGCCGGCGTTTGCCCCCGCTCATGCAGCACAACGAGGGCCTTCAGCGCCCACGCGCACAGCATCGTCATGCCCATTAGCGGTATGTCGTGCTCCTCGGACCAAGCAAGCTCCCACGGGTCAGGCCCGGGCGCTTCCCCGGAGAAGTCCACCGCCAGCTCAACCTCCCAATGTCCTTCCGTCCAGACATCTTGTAGGTCCTCGGCCGTCGCCGAGTCCACGATGTCATCGACCACCGCGCGACGGTAGAACATCGGGTCTTCAGTAGCACGATTGTAGGTGCTGTCCGGCACCGGAGACGGCGTGGGCATTTCGTATTCTCCAGGGATCATGGCTAGAAAGTCGGCGCCCGTGATCACCTGAATGCCTGTGCCCTTCGTGGCCCACTTTTCGGCGATGCGTTGCTTGCGGCTCTTCTTCCCCACGATGCAAGCAGAATGCAGCATTCCCACCACCAGGAACGTTGTTTTCTTTGTCACGTTGGCATGGACGTCGAAGCCGACAGCCGAAGCCATGTCGGCGGCCTCTTGGCGCGTCATCGGGAGTCGCCCAGTGAAGCAGATGCTCTCGCCATGATACTCTCCGTCCACATCGCCAACGCGCCTATGGTCGGCGGCAGGCCTATGGTCGGCGGCAGACGCACGGGGGCGAATCGGCTTCGCCACACGCCGTAACCAGCCCTCCGGGGAGCGTTGCTTTTCCTCAACGGCCGCCAACAGCACTTCCGCACACATGCGAGCGTCGGCCAACGCGGCGTGGTGGTGCCGGACGTCGATGCCAAGACGCTCGGCCACCACCGTCAGTCCGTACCCATCTTCGTCTTTCCAAGCCCGTCGGGCTACGCAAGCTGTGTCCAACCAGAATGCCTCGAGGGGCGGCTCGTCGTAGGAAGCCAGTGCTTGTCCGAAGGCCGATTTATCGAAGGATGTGTGCGAGGCCACAATCCGATCTGCCAGCAGCTCTCGTACCTTGGGCATCACCGCTGGTAGCCGTGGCGCATCTGCCACGTCAGCCTCGGAAATCCCATGGATCGCCGTATGATAGGGATCGAATGGCACTTCAGGATCCACTAGCGTCTCGAACATCTCGGAGACGCGTCCGTTCCGAACCGTGACGACACCGATCTGACAGATGCTGCCTCGCCAGTAATTCGCGGTCTCAACGTCAACTGCGACGAAGTCGATTCCGTCCACCGCGGTCATCTCCTTCTCGCCTCGAAAGAAGCCCACGCGTCCTCGTAGTCGCTCTCCCTGTCCGCCCGCGAAAGCGGCACCTGGTACTTGACGGTACGCTCAATGCAGCCACCGGGCACGCCGGGCAGGCCCTTTGAAGGCATGAAGACGATGCGGCCGTTGGCGTCGTACCACGTGTCGGTTTCGTATTGGCGCATGACGGGGAACTGGACTCGATAGATGGTCAGAAGCTCATCCAAGGTAGGACCGAGGGCCATCGCCGCTAGGACGTCGGTCTCCACGAGTGCTTGGCGGCGGGCGTAGTCGGTTCCCCGAGCAGCGTCCCAACGCCAATCAGGGGTCAGACGGAGCCCTCCCCACCGCCCCCCGCGAGCATCGTCGCCAACTGCTCACCGATCTTCTGTTGCGCCACAGGAAGGGCCAGCCCGGCCAACTCGTCCACACGCACCACCAATCCCGACTTGGCAACGGCGGCCAAGTTTCGGGTCGTGCACGGCAAGACCACAGGATGGTACGTAGCCTGCATATGCGTGAAGGCATGGCGAACTGGCACCAAGCGAACAGAAGGCCGACACCGCCGGCCGGACATCGCCCCCTCTCCCCCCACCCCCAGCCCAGCAAGCCGCGCCCTCGCCGCCGCCTCAATCGCGCCTCCCGAGCCGCTATCAGCAATCTCAGCCGACGGAAACTCCCACATCCCCGCCAACAGCCCCTTCTCCGGGCGACGCACGACCAGCGTCCGGCCCTGCCCGTCCACAGCAACGGCCACGGCATACGCCACATGCCGAACCGGCCGCTTGGGACGCAAGGCCGGCCGCTCCGCCACGGTGCCCGCCGCAAGGGCCCGGCAGCAGTCGGCGACGGGACAGACGCCGCACCGAGGCGATCTCGGCGTGCACACGGTGGCGCCCAGCTCCATCAGGGCCTCGTTGAAGTCGCCGGGACGCTTCGGGTCCAGCAGGCGGGCAGCCTCCACGCGGAGCTCCGACGGGGACGGACGTGGCGCGTCCATCAAGCGCGACAGGACTCGCCGCACGTTGCCGTCCACCGCCGGCACGCACGCGCCGAACGCGATGCTGGCCACCGCCCCTGCGGTGTACTCGCCCACGCCGGGCAAGGTCTTGAGCACGCTCGGGTCGCGGGGGAGGCACCCGCCGTGGCGTTCCCGGACTACGACGGCTGTCCGGTGAAGGTTGGCCGCTCGGGCGTAGTAGCCCAGCCCCTTCCACGCCAGCAAGACGTCGTCTCGGGAGGCGTCGGCCAGCGCACTCCACCCCGGAAAGCGCCGCAGCCAGCGGGCGTAGTAGGGCGCCGCCGTCTGGGCCCGGGTCTGCTGCAGCATGAACTCCGACACCAGTACCCGGTAGGGCGTGCGCGCCGTACGCCAGGGCAGGTCGCGCCGCGTCTCGTCGAAGTGGCGCAGGAGGGCGCGCCGAAAGGCCTCGGGCCGGGTCATCGCTGTTGTCGCGGGGCGTCCTCGGCCCTCTCGCCGTCCTTGCCCTCGGTGTTTCCCGGTTCCACTATTCCGCATCCGGTTCGTCGCCTTCCGATCCGAACCGTCGCCGCCAAGACCACACGAGGTACCTCCATGTCCAAGACGCGCTTCTCCCGCCGACTTCAGGGTACGGCCTTCGCCGCCGTTGCCGCAGCCGTCGCCTTCCTCGGCGCGCCCCTGGCTGCGCAGGACGCCCTGCCCTCCATCGCCGAGAAGACCGAGGGCACCGACGCCGTCGAGGGCTTCTTCAACCTCTACTGGGACGACGCGACCGGCGTCCTCTACTGGGAGATCGACCCGGGCGCAGGCGAGTTCCTCTACCAAGTGTCGATGGGATCGGGGCTGGGGTCCAACCCGGTCGGCATCGATCGGGGGCAGCTCCGGGGCACGCACGTGCTGGAGGCCAAGCGGGTGGGGCCGCGCGTCCTGCTCATGGAGCCCAACTACCGGTTCCGGGCGAACAGCGACAACCCGACCGAGGTGCAGGCCGTCCGCGACGCCTTCGCGCCTTCGGTCTACTGGGGCTTCGACGTGGTGGCCGAGACGGACGGACGGGTGCTCGTGGACGCGACGCCGTTCTTTGTCCGCGACGCTCGGGGCGCAGCCGCCCAGATCGCCCAGCGCGGCCAGGGCACCTTCCAGCTCGACAAGTCGCGTTCGGCGATTCACATGCCCGCCACCCGGTCGTTCCCGGAGAACACCGAGGTCGAAGCGCTCCTCACCCTGACCAGCAACAACCCGGGCGGCTTGGTCCGGGGCGTCGCCGTCAACCCGCGAGCCGTGACGCTGCGCGAGCACCATTCGTTCATCCGCCTCCCCGACGACGGCTACAAGATCCGCATCGCCGACCCCCGCGTCGGCGTCAACGGCCCCACGATCCACGACTACGCGACGCCGATCGACCAGGACCTGCGGGTTCGCTTGGCCGCCCGCCACCGGCTCCAGAAGCGCAACCCCGGTCCGGCACCGTCGGAGCCCGTGGAGCCGATCGTCTACTACGTGGACCCAGGGACGCCCGAGCCGGTGCGAAGCGCGCTGGTCGAGGGCGCGCGCTGGTGGGCGGAGGCCTTCGAGGCCGCCGGGTTCGTGAACGCCTACCAGGTCGAGGTTCTCCCCGAGGGGGTGGACCCGCAGGACATCCGCTACAACATGATCCACTGGACCCACCGCCGGACCCGGGGCTACTCCTACGGCAACACGGTCACCGATCCGCGCACGGGCGAGATCGTTCGGGGCGTGGTGAACTTGGGCAGCCTGCGGCTCCGTCAGGACTACCTGCTGGCCCAAGGCATGACTGCGCCGTTCCCCGGCGGCGGCGTTTCGCCCGACGGCGACGACGCCTGCATGGCCGCGGCGCCCGTCTTCGAGTACTTGGCCCAGGCGGCGAACAGCGCCGACGCGGTGGAGATGGCCCTCGACCGGGTGCGCCAACTGTCGGCCCATGAAGTCGGCCACACGCTGGGCTTCCCGCACAACTACCTGGCGAGCACCTACGGGCGCGAGAGCGTGATGGACTACCCCGCCCCGCTCGTGGAGATCACAGGCGGCGAGCTAGACCTCTCCAACGCCTACGTGCAGCGGATCGGCGAGTATGACAAGTTGTCGGTCAACTGGCTGTACCGGGAGTTCCCCGAGGGCACCGATGAGGCCGCGGCTCTGGAAGAGATCGTCATGCAGGGGATCCGCGACGGCTTCGAGTTCATGGCCCACAACAACAACAACTTCATCGGCGCGGCCCATCAGTTCGCCAGCGTGTGGGACAACGGCGCCAACCTGGTGGACCACCTGGAGCACGAGCTTCGGGTCCGCGAGATCGGCATGGAACGCTTCGGCAACGATATGATCCGGGCGGGCCGGCCCCTCTCCGACCTCGAGTACGTTCTTCTGCCGCTGTACATGCACCACCGCTTCCAGCTTCGCTCGGCGGCCCAGAGCCTGGGCGGCGCCAACTACCGCTACGCCCTGAGGGGCGACGGCCAGGTCGCCGTGGAGATCGTGGACGGCGACGAACAGCGCCGAGCCCTCGAAACGATCCTCTCCACCCTGGACGTGGATTTCCTCGCGCTGCCCAGGGACCTGGTGAACAGCATTCCGCCTCCGGCCTACCGTCATCAGGAAGGCGAGACGTTCCCCGGCCGCACCGGGATGCTCTTCGACCCCATCGCCGCTGCGGCGGCTTCGGCGGACTTCTCCGTCGGCGAGATCCTGCACCCAGCGCGGATGGCGCGACTGGTCGCCTACGGCGCCATGCACGAGGACTACCCGAACCTGGAGGAAGTGACGGACCGGCTGATCGAAGCCACGTGGGACGCCGACAAGCCGGACGACGAGTACGAGTTGCAGGTGCTGCACGCGGTTCAGCGCGCGGTGGTGGACCGGATGATGCAACGCGCGAGCAGCGACGCGTCGGCGCCGGAGGTGCGCGCCGTGCTGTCGGACCGGCTCGACCGACTGGCCGGGCAGCTGGAGGGACTCACGGAGGGGAGCTCGGGGCTCGGTCGCTTGGCCGGACGCATCGGCGGGCGGGTCGCGGGCGACCGACTGGAGAAGTCGCCTCACGAACGCCTCGTCCACGCCGACATCCGCCGCTGGCAGGCCCGGATCGAGAACACTGTTCCGGAGCAGGCGCTGCCGCTGCCGTCCGGCGACCCGATCGGGGGCAGCAACTAAGGTGCCGAGATGCCGTCTGGGGCCGTCCGCGTGACCCGCCTCCTCGTCCCGCTGGCGGCCCTTGCCGCTTCGTCCGCGGCCCTCGCCGCCCAGCAGCTCCCACAGCTTCCGCCCAGCACCGAGTACGGCGACTATGCCGTCGGTGTCGCCACCGGGTTCGCCGTGGACAACCGGCAACGCTTCGACCCGTGGAACGCCGCGTACGGCCGCCCACAGTACCGTGCGCTTCTGCGCCGAATCGAGGCCAGCGGGCAAGTTCGCACGGTCGTCTTCCAGCTCTGGTACCCCGCGGCGGCGGACAGCGCCAGCGGGCGGCTGGCTGGTCCCCGGTCTCCCTTTCCGGCGACCAGCGGGCGGCCCGCCAACCGGTACGACTTCTTCTTCCAGGACCCGGCCATAGCGCTTCGGGCCACCGCGGCGATGATCGACCCCGGCGCGGTGCACTCGGCGGACGGCGGCGCGCTGGCGGAAGCAGGCGGTCCAGCCCGGCAAGCAACCATGGAGGAGCTGGCCGGGCGGCTGGCCGACTGGCCGCAAGGCGCCTGGCAGGACGCATGGCCCGCGCAGGGCACGTTCCCGCTGGTGCTCCTGGCCCACGGACTGGGGGGCAACCACGGCATGTGGGGCTCGCTGGGCGAGTTCCTGGCTTCCCACGGCTACATCGTGGCGGCCCCCACCTTCGTGTCCGACGGCGCGCCGGCCATGGTCTTCCGCGACGAGGACTCGCCCTACGCCGCGCAGGCCGGTGCGGGCGAGCTTCGGCGCGCCTCCGACCTGCTCTCGGGCGAGTTCAAGGTGGTGCCCTACTTCTTCCGCCTGCTGTTCGGATACGAGGGGGACGGCGGCTTCGCGTCTCTGGCGGCCTTCGACCCGAGCGCGGCGGAGGCCGTGCCCGGCGGGGTGGAGCGAACCACCACCATGATGCGCAACCTCTTCCGGCAACGGGTGTCCGACGTCGGCTTGGTGCTCCACACGGTGCGCCTGCTCGGCGAAGAGCGCGAAGAGTGCGCCGCGGCGCTTTCGGCGATGGGCGCCACCAGCGCGGCGAGGGACCACTGCGGCTTGCTGGAGGGCCGGGTCGGCGGCGGACCCGCGGGCGTGGCCGGACACTCCCTAGGCTCCATGACGGCCCAGATGGCGGCGAACCACCTCCCTGGCGTGGCCGCGGCCGCCGGCTTCAACAACGGGCCTCCCCTGACTTGGACGCCCGAGGAGATGTTGGCGGGAGAAGAGACTGCCGGCGGTCTGCCGGGGGGCGCCCGCAAGCCGATGCTGCTCGTGATCGGCGACGAGGACGCTTTCGTGCAGCGGGTCTTCTCCGGCATCTTCCAGTCCGCTCTGGCCCAAGCCGGCGGCGACCCGGCGGAGGCGTTTCCGCTGGAGGCCGAGCGCGCCGCGCCCGATCGCATGGAGAACCCCCAGCCGGTGGCGCTGAGCACGTGGCGGCGCGCCCTCTCCGACCGTGTCCTGGTGACCGTGCGGGACGTGGGCCACGACGTCATGGTGAACGACTTCGCGCGCCTCTTGTCGTGGCCGGCCTTCCAACGCGGCGAACTCCTCTTCGGCGCCGCCCCCCACCAGCGCCGCCGCAAGCCGACAGGCGCCGAAGCCCTGGCTCCCCGTCCCGCACCGGGCGAACCCTACACTCTCCTGGGATGGGCCGCCGCGGGCTCAGCCGACGCCTACCTGCCCCACATCGTCCGCGACTGGTACGTGCGGGCTTGGTTCGACTGGCACCTCAAGGGCGACCAGACGGCGCGCCAGCGGCTGGCCGATGGCGATCCTTTCGGAGATCTGACGTACGTGCGGTCGGAGCTGAAGTAACTACGCCGCGCCCTGTGTCCGTCGTCGCTGGCGGGGGCCGTTCAGCGTGGCGCCGATGAAGGTATAGCGCACGCCGACCTGGTAGGTGACCAGGAGCACGGCGGTGGCGGCTCCGCAGATCAGCAGGAAGGCCGCGTGGGGCCCCATTCCCCAATCGGTCGTGAGGATCTGTCCTCCGATGATCAGCGGAAGGTGCCACAGATATATCCAGTAGGAAGCGTCCGACATGTACCGCACCCAGTAGCGCTGGCGTCCCGCAACCCAGCGGAACGCTCCCATCATGCCGAAGCTGGCGAGCCAAGCAAACGACACTTGGAGCCCCGCTGACACAATCTGGAACCAAGCGGTGCCGACGTATGCGCTCAGCGCGTCGATCTGGTCGGGGTATGCAAAGGCCACGCCGGGCATGAACAACAAGAGTGCGACCGGCAGCGCCGCGGTCCACCGCCGGCGCACCGTCATGTCGCGTTCGTGAAAGACGGCGCCGAACAGGAAGAACAAGGCATAGTAGAGGAACGTGTCGGGGATCGGCAGGAACCCGGAGGGGACGTCGGCGCCGAACGTCTCTCTCATGGTGTACTGGGGAACCAGCACCAACGGGAGGAGCAGCCACCAGAGACGGCTCTGGAACCGCGCGCCCAACCGCACCAAGGCCAGGAACCCCGCCGCCATCAGCACCAGGTACAGGAGAAACCACAGGTGATAGAGATTCCGGGACCAAGCCGTCGTCCACCCGCCGAAGCCGGAGGGGCTGTCGGGGTAGAACAGGGCAACGATCGGAACAATCGTGAACATGCCCACGACCAAGGGGACGACGATGCGCTTCAGCCGGTGCACGGCCAGTGCGCGCGGCCCCCGCTTGCCCCACAGCATGGCCGTGAAGAAGCCGCTGAGCATGAAGAAGAGGGGCATCCTGAAGCCGTGAATCAGCAGCAGCAGGTAGGAATACGGGTTGGCCACCGGCGGCGTGTCGTGGGCGTACGGGTGGTACGCGGGCCAGGCGGGCACGGCGTTGTCGGGCTTCGGGTCGGGCAACAGGAACAAGGCGGCGTGGAGGAGGACGCCCAGCATCATGGCGAAAGCGCGCAGGGCGTCCAGATCGTGAAAGCGCTTCACTGCCCTGCCTACCATCGCTTGGCACGATCGGCGTCCAGGACGTCCGGCAACCTGTAGGGGATGCCCGCTTCCTCGAAGAAAGAACGTTGGAGCAGCGTGACGAAGTTTGTGCTGCGGCGCCGGGCCGAACCGCCTGGAAGCAAGCGGTTCAGAAAGGCCGCGGAGCGATGACGCCACTTCAGCAGGAAGAGAAGGCCCGTGGTCCGTTGCGGCGGAAAGCGGAGCTGGTCGGCCAACTCGTCGCCGACGAGCGCACGGGAGACGCGATACACGAACTTCGCCATGGCCCGCCGCTTCTCGGGTTCGACGGCACCGGTGATCAGCGGAGCCGAGTTGATCAGTGCGTTGGCCATGAGAACGGCTTCTTCGCTGGGCTCCGGCTCGCATAGGAAGCCGATGCGGCAGAGCTCGAGCCCCTCGTCGAAGTCGCGAAAGAGGATCGTCTCCGGCACACCGAACAGCCATCCGACGTAGCGCCAGATCTGCACGAAGCTCTCTGCTTCTTCTTGGTTGATCCGGGCGCCGACCCGGCGAACCTGCTCAACGAGCAGCGACGAGAAGGCGGAAGACGCGAACGCCATGTGAGCGGCGCTGATGGGAGTGCCGTCGCGGCGTTCGTCCCATTCGCCCGGCTGGCGCAGCAGCCACCGGAGTTGCGCGTGCACCAGCCGAATGCGAACGGAAAGCTTCCAGGCGTCTCCGCGCCGCTCCAGTCCGCCCGGCAGGCAGATCTCGAGCAGGTGGCGGTTGTTCTGCTGAAGGCGCCGAACGCCGTAGTCGGTGAGCCTGCCGGTCCTGAAGAAGGACTTGCTGATCAATGTGGAGAAGCCGCTGACGAGCACGCTGGTGACGTGCACGGCGATGAACAAGTCGGAGTTCTGGTGGTACGCGCGCATCCCCGGCACCAAGGACGGCAAGTCCACCCACGGCGGCGGCACCGATATCTGGCGAAAGAACTCCTGCAACGCAAAGGGGGCGGTGGAGAGCACCTCGTCGTGCTGCTCCATTCCTGCGGCGATCAGGCGGTGCGCCTCTTGTTGCCCGAGGGGAGCCAGCGCCTCCACGGCGTCGTCGGCCAAGGGATCGCCAATGTGGGTGTGACGGATGTAGTTGTCTGCCAGACGGCTGTTCAGAGCGCGTGCCTTGGCGTATCCCGGCTCGTAGGTCGTGGGGATCACAGCGGGTAGCCCAGGATCTCCAGCCCGGGACGGCAGGCTTGGACCAGCTCCGCCTGTTCCGCCGGGTCCAGGTTGTCGAACCGGGAGACGGTGGACCGGGGAATCTTGGACGCGGCGCGCACCCACTCGTCGTCCTCCAGCTCCGGGGCCACGAAGCGGATCAGGCGGCGGATCTGCGCCTCCGGCTCAGCTTGCATGTCCTCCATCTTCACGTTCAGAAGCGCTTTGGGGGGCAAGTCCGCCAGCACCCAACGGCTGCGCTCGACCATCGCGCTCCAAAAGCGGCCGAAGTCGCCGAGCGTCAACTTGTGGTAGGGCAAGCGCTTGGGCGGGACGAGCGTGCCGCCGAGCCACTCGATCCAAGGACTGACGCGGTTCCACTGCCGGCTCGTCGCAATCGAGCGCGCGGCGTCGATGCCCACCGGTCGCACTGCGCGAGTCGTGGCCACCAAGGTGGAGAAGACGTAGTGGTCGCGCATCGAAAGCGCCGTGTCCCGACCGTCCCGGTACATGTGGACGATGCGGGCGTCCGGGTAGTCGCGAATGAGCCGCGACGCCAGCAACAGCGACGCACCGGACCGCTCCACCCACACGTCGCGCTCGAACCGCCGGCACAGCCATTCGAAGAGTTCGCGGAAGTGCTCGCTGGGGCGCTGCCGAGGCCATGCCGGCACGACCTGCGCCAACTCGTCGAAGAGCGCGTCGCACTCGTCCGTGAGGTGGGGCAGCGTGGTGCACGCCAGCGGAGGGACGTCGTCGCGCGTGTAGCGCGCACCAGGAGAGCCGAAGGGATACAGAACTTCCTTGTAGCCGGCGTGCAGGCCCTCGTTCAGCCACTTCGACTGGTTGCTGAACGCGCGCCAAATCTGCTCTCCGCCGCACCGGCGACGACGGAACGGCCCCTGCCCCACCGTCGTGAAGGTCTCGGACAAGCTGAGCACCCGCGGGTGGATGCCCAGAATATCGGAAAGCATGGTGGAGCCGCATCGGCCCGTGTTCAGCACCAACACTGGCGGCAAGAAGGCTCTGGTCACGGATGCTCACCTGTGAGGATCATGCCACCGCATCACCCTGGTCGTACCCACCCCGATCATTATAGCGCCGCCGCCAACTGGTCACGACCTACGCCGTAAAGCCGCACCCCCTGTGGGTGCCGTCGCAGAACGGCTTGGCCGACGACTCCCCGCAACGGCAGAGCGCGCCCTTGTGTCCTCTCGACGTGCCGCCGTCCTCGCCGACCACCGTCAGCGGTCCCCGCACTAGCAACGGCCCGTCGGCCGCGCAGACGATCGTCACCGAACCGTCCGACCCGGCGTCGGTCCCCGCCACGGGCACCAGCCGCCCGCCCTGGATGACGCCCGGGTCGGTGAACCCCGCGCCGTGGTGGGAGTCGTCGCAGTAGGGCTTTTCGCGGGACGCGCCGCAACGACAGAGGAACGCCTCGTCGGTATCCTCAGCCGCGCCGTCGGGCCGTTCGATCCGGATCCGCCCCGTCAGATGAAGCGGCCCGTCCGCACCGATCCTGCACAGGTTCCCGCCGTGGTCGCGCGCGTCTCCGCTCATGCCGTCTCTCCCTTTGCTCTTGTTGCGGCGATCTCACATCCGCCGGTAGCGCGGCCCGCTGCCGCTTTCTCGGGGCGCCCAACGCGGGCCGAGGACGTCGGTGGCTTTGCAGTCGATGCAGTTGGGCGCGTTCACCACCAGGCGATCGCCGTCGCGCTCGTACACGCCCGCTGGGCAGAGGTGAACGTACATCTCAGCCACCTCGGGAGGCACGTCCTCGCCAACCGCCAAGTGGGACGAGATGTCGTCGCGGGTCCGGTTCCCGCTCTTGAACACGGCGTCCACCTTCGACACCGCCAGCGGTCCCGATCCGTCGATCGACTCTCCCAGCCGCTTGGGCTCCGACGCATCGGCCGCGGTTGGAATCCTCCCCGCCGGCAACCGTCCGCGCGTAAGCGTCGCCAGCCCGGCCTTCACGCCGCCCGCGACGAAACCGCTCTTGAAGGCAAGTCGCATATTGCGGTTGCGTCGCAAATCCTCCGCGATGAACGACCGGTCCGCGTCCTCCGAGCACGGCGCCAGCGCTTCCGCCGAGACGTCGTCGCTGCACAGCGCCCGGTAGATCGCGCGCGCCGCCAGCACGCCTGAGTGCATCGCGTAGTGGACGCCCTTCAACGTGGCTACGTCCACATAGCCCGCGGCGTCGCCCACGATGCACAAGCCGGCACCGTGGCGGCGGGCCGGAAGCGAATGGAAGCCGCCCTCGGGGATCGTCTTCGCGCCCCACTCCACGAGCTCGCCGCCGTCGAGGATCTCGCGGAAGAGCGGGTGGTGCTTGAGCCGCTGAAGCAGCCCGTGCACGTCCAGCCGGGCGTTCTCGTAGTCGAGGCTGGCGACAAGGCCCAGCGCCACCAAGTCGTCGCCCAACGGATATGCGAACGAGCCGCCGAAGCCGTCCTTGAGCAACGGCCATCCCATCGTGTGGACGACTCTGTCGAGGGGCTTCCTCACCTCCCACAGCTCCTTGACGCCCAAGGAGTAGATCTGGGGGTTGGGCGACTCGATCCCCTGCCACTCCATGTACGCCTGCGACAGCGCGCCCCGGGTGCCTTCGGACAGCACCACGACCCGGGCCGTGAGGTCCACCGCCGGCATGAACGCGCTGCCCTCCCGGCCGTCCCTCTCCATCCCCGACGGCGTCGTGCGCACGCCGACCACGTCGTCGCCGTCCACCAGCAGGCTGTCCACCGGAAAGCCCGGCAGAATGTTCACGCCGGCCTCTTCCGCCCGCTCTCCTAGCCAGCGCACGATCTCGCAGATCGACGCCACGTAGTTGCCGTGGTTGCGCATCGTCGGCGGAGTCGGGATCCGCACCGCGCCGCCCTCCCGAAGGAAGTAGACGGCCTCGCGCTCGACGGGCCGTCGGAAGGGGAACTCGGAGTCGGCGGTCCCCGGGAAGAGTTCGCGAAACGCCCGGGGGTTGACCACGGCGCCGGAAAGGCTGTGCTCGCCCAGCCCTTCGGCCTTCTCCAGCACGGCGACCTCAATCTCGCCCGGCCCCTCCCCCGTCTCCGCGCCCTCCGCCGCCAAGCGCGCCAGCTCGATCGCCCCCGCCAACCCCGCCGGACCGGCCCCCACGAACACCACGTCCATCGGCACGGCCTCCGCATCGGGCGCGTCGCTCACGATGTAGCGGTCGGTCTGCAGCTCGGGCTGGTGACGCGCCGGATCGACGACGGCGCCAGCACGCAGGGCGGCCACCGCTACGCCCCCTCCAGCACGCCGGCGCCCACTGTCTCCGCCCTGCGCGCCTTGAGCTCCGGCAGCACGTCGCTCCGGCAGCGCCGCACCAGGAACGCCCCCTCCACCACCAGCCCGACGACCGCGAGGCCCACCCCCAGCACTGCGCCCCGTGTCGCTTGGCCGCCCGCCCCTGCCAGCAGCAACACCGTCGCCGCCGCCACGATGCTCGCGACGCGCAGCACCGCCCCCACGCCCACTACGCCCGTCCGGCCAGCCCCCACGAAGAGCCCTTGGTAGTACTGCCGGACCCCGTAGAGGAACGGGTACGCCGCCGCGAGGGGCAGCGCCATGCCCGCCGTGGCCAGAAGCTCGGGCTCGGACTCCAACGCCAGGAGACCCCCGAGAAGAGGTCCTCGCACCCCGGGCAAGGCGAGGAGCAGGAGCACTCCCGTCATCGTCAGGGCCACGACACCACCCCACGCCCGGACTCGCTTGTACGCCTCCGAGCACCCCACCAGGGCGATGCTCGCGTGCTGGAGCTGTCCGACCGGGGCCGCCACGAACCACCCGACCGCCTCCACGATCCCGAACGCGGCGATCGCCCGGTCCGGGTCCGCCGTCCGGGCAAGCACCACGTTGATGATCAGCGGCGTCGCCCACCACATCAGGACGTTGAGCATCAAGGGGGCCGAGAAGCGAGCCACCTTCTTGTCGCCGTCGCTGCCCTCGTCACCCTCCAGCGCCAGATCGGGAGTGGACGACCACACGACCACCAAGGTCTCCACCAGCAAGCCGACGGTGAACGCGGCCGCACCCAGCCACGCGCCGCCGCCCGTCGCCAGCATCCCGAACGCCACCACCGCCAGCACCGCCGTCCGCCCGGAGGTGGCGAAGGCGATCGGACCCGTTCTGTGCCCGGCCACCAGTCGCCCCTGATGACACGACCGCACCGCGGTGAGGAACGGCACGGGCCAGAGGAAGCCCATGGCGTCGACCGCCTCCGCCAGCACCGCCTGGCTCACGCCGCCCTCCGAGCCGCCGCCCAGCAGGAGACCGAAGACCCAGGCGCCCGCGGGGGTGAAGGCGATCAGCGCGCCCAGCAGGGAGAAGAAGGCGCCGGTCAGGTAGGCGAACCGCTTGACCGCCGCGAAGGAGCCCTTGGCCAGCAACCGAGCCGCCGCCACCTGCTGGACCACGAAGAGGGGCGCGTAGAGGACGCCGCAGACCGAGAACGCAAACCCGTACCCCGCCAGCGCCGCGACGGGGTCGGCGGAGCGCCCCAGCGCCGCCGCCAAGATGGGGTTGGTGCTGGTCAGCAGCAGGCTCGTCGCTGCCAGGGGGGCGTAAAACCGAGCAAACCGGTCCGCGGTGACCGGCGCGTCCGGAGTCGTCAACCGGTCCTGCCCCGGGGGAGACCTTCCAAATCGGACGGAATCGTGGAGGTTCTCATATGTCTTTCGCGCAACCCCGGGCGGCAATATGACCAGACGAGGGATTCCATTCTACACCGTGGACGCATTCACGGACAGCCCGTTCAGCGGCAACCCCGCCGCCGTGTGCCTGGACGCCGACGACCTCTCCGACGAGGGGCGACAGCGGATCGCCCAGGAGATGAACCTCTCCGAGACCGCCTTCGTGTACCGGCCAGCCTCCGGCGGCGTCCGCCGTCTCCGGTGGTTCACGCCGGTCGCCGAAGTGCCTCTGTGCGGCCACGCGACTCTGGCCAGCGCTCACGTGCTCGTGCGCGAGAAGGGGGTCGCGGGGCCGGTCGCGTTCGACTCGGCGTCGGGACCGCTGACCGTTCGCGAAGACGACGGCCGTCTGCTCATGGACTTCCCCGCCAACCCCGCAACGGAAGCGCCGATGCCCGAGGGCCTCTTGGAGGCGCTGCTGGGCTCGGCGGCCCGCCCTCTCCACCGCGGCCACCAGCCCGTCTTCGCCGCGTCCAACAAGGTCGCCCTGGTCGTCCTGCCTTCGGAGGACGCAGTGCTCTCCGTCCGCCCCGACTTCGGGGCGCTGGCGCGGGTCGCGATGCCCGGCGCACAGATGGGGGTCGCGGTCACGGCGCCGGGGGACGACCCGCAAGTGGACTTCGTGTCGCGCTTCTTCGCCCCCTGGCTGGGAGTGGACGAGGACCCGGTTACCGGCGTCGCCCATACGACCCTGGCCCCTTGGTGGGCCGCGGCCCTGGGCAAGCCGGAGATGTCGGCCCGTCAGCGGTCGGCGCGGGGCGGCTCGCTGGTGGTGCGCGCCCGCGGCGACCGGGTGGAGCTGATCGGCCAGGCGGTGACGGTCGCGTCGGGAACGATCGTTCGCCCCGAGCGCCCCGAGTGACGGTGCCCGGCGTCAGAAGCCCGACACGTCGATCGACTCGTCGATCAGCATGATGGGGATCCCCTCCCGGATCGGGTACAAGATGCGGCCGTCCTCCCGCAGCAGGCCTTCGGCGACGGGGGCGGCCACGGCCTCGCCGCCCAGCTTCGTCGCCCGGCCCTCGGCGATCGCCGCGTTGAGGCGCTCCAGCACGCCCGCGCCCGCCATGGCGACGGGCTCCTTGGTGTCCGGGCAAACCAGAATCTCGAGAAGCTCCTTGTCCAGCGGCACGGCAACTCCTTTTGCGTCCAGCGCGTAGGGTCCCTTGATGAAGACGAACCGGAATCTACGGCACTTCCTGCTGGCGGTGCTCGCCGCGGTCGCGACGGCGCCTGCCGCAGCCGCCCAGCAGGGCGTCCAGCGAGCCGATCCCCTCCCCGCCGCCGGCACGGCATGGGTCGTCTTCGGCGCCGACACCGTGGTCGCCGAGGTGGCGAGTCTTCCGGCGCAGCGGGAAGCAGGCCTGATGAACCGCGACGCCGTCCCCGACGGCACGGGGATGCTCTTCGTCTTCCCCAACAGCGAGTACCGCTCCTTCTGGATGAAGGACACCCGCGTCCCCCTGGACATCGCGTTCTTCGACGACCGCTACCGGATCGCTGGAATCAAGCAGATGCAGCCGATGGACGAGAGCCTCACCGACTCCGACGCCCCCACCGCCCTGGTTCTGGAGGTCCGCCAGGGCTGGTTCGCCGAACGGGGGATCGCCCGCGGCGCCGAAGCGACGGTGGTGTTCGGTCCCGGCCTGGAGGTCCGCTGACGCCGCTGCGCGGAGAGCGGCCCCGCTCTCGTCAGCCCAGCGCCTCCTCCAACGCCGTCGCCAGCGCCTCCACGTCCCTCCCGTCGTTGTAGACGTTCGGCGAGATCCGCACGCTGGCGCCCCTGAACGACACCCCGACCCGGTGGCGGTCCAGGGACGCCTTCACCCTCTCGGCGTCCGTGCCCGCCGGAAGCCCCAACCCGAAGAGGTGGGCGCTCCGCCACCGGTCGTCCTCAACCCGCACGCCGATCGCCCGCAGCCTGGGGAAGAGCTCCCGCGTCAGGTCGGCGCAGTAGGCGGAGACCCGCGCCGGCCCCCACTCCAGCACCAGCGCCAGCGAAGCCGACAGCGCCGGGATCAGCGCGAAGTTGCTGCGCTGTCCCACGTCAAACCTCGCGGCACCCGGCTGGTACTCGTCCACGTACTCCACCAAGCCCGCGAAGTTCTCGGAACCGCGGCGACCGATCCACGTCTCCTCCAGCGGCGCCCCGTCGATGTACCGCTCCCCGAACCACGCCAGCGAGAGCGAGTAAGGCCCCAACAGCCACTTGTAGCCCGCCACCACGAGCGCGTCGGGCGCCAGGGCCGACACGTCGAGAGGGGCCGCCCCTACCGACTGGGTGCCGTCGAGGATCAACGCCGCCCCTACGTCCCGGCTCCGCTCCCGCACCGCCTCCAAGTCGAACCGGGTACCGTCCGTCCAGTGCACGGTTCCCATCGCGACCGCCGCCGTGCCCGCGTCGATCCGGTCCAGGATGCGCTCGGTCCATCCGTCGCCACGCCGCCCGTCGCCCGGCGGTCCCACGACGCGCACCTCGCCGCCCTTGTCGGCCGCGACGCGGCGCCAGGGGTAGAGGTTGCCCGGAAACTGTTCGTGGAGGACGACCACGTTTCGGCCCGGACCGATCGGGGTGTTGCGGGCGATCGTCGAAACCGCGTACGAGACCGCCGGGACCGTTGCCACATCCTCGGGTCGGGGCGCGCCCACTAGCCGAGCGAAGCGGGCCCGAAGCTCGTCGGCGGGCCGGAAGAAGTCCTCCGGCGAGATCGCCTGGGGAAAGCGCTTCGCCCGCAGGCCCTTGATCCCGGCCTCCTCTCCCGCCCGAGGAAGCGGCCCCATGTACGCGCAGTTCAGGTAGTGGAAGTCGCTGGGGAGGGAAAAATCGCTTCGCCGACAGGAAAGCCCGCCGGCCGGCCGCGGTCGCGGCGTCTTCCTCACATCCCGCCCGCGCCGGGCAGGTGCGCCGTTATCCACTCCTGCGTCGTCCGGTGCACCTCGATCGGCGCGACCAGCAGCGACTCCATTCGGATCTGCTTCACCGTCTCGTGGACTTGCCCCAACTCCTCCCGCTCTTCGTCCAGCAGACGCAGGACGTGGTCCACCACGTCGCCGGGCAGGTCCGCCATCGCCACGATCCAGTTGAGGACCCCCGCCGTGATCACCTCCCCGTCCATCCCCGGGTAGGTCCCTTGGGGGATCGTGCTCCGAGAGTAGTAGGGGTGCCGTCTCCGCAGGACCTCGAGCTTCTCGTCCTCCAACGTCAGGAGGCGGGCGCCGCCGATCGTGGTCGCGTCCAGCACCGCGGCCGCCGGGTACCCGACCGAGATGAACGCCGCCTGGATCGCGTTGTCCTTCAGCGCCGATGCCGACTCGTTGAAGCTCAGGTAGCGGGGCGTCAGGTCGTCGTAGGTCAGGTCGAACGCCGCCAGGATCTGCCGCGCCATCTGCTCCGTGCCGCTCCCCGCCGGGCCCACCGACACGGTCTGCCCGCGGATGTCCGCTACCGAAGTCGCCGAGGATCCCCGCGAGACCAGGACGTGAGCGATGTTGGGGTAGAGGGGCGCCAGTATCCGAAGCTCCGCCACCGCCTCGTCGTAGTCCTGCCCCCCGGTGGCCGCCTCGTAGACCGTATTGCCGGTCGCGAACGCCAAGTCCGTCTGGCGGTTCCGAAGCCGGTTGACGTTCTCCACCGACCCTCCGCTCGTCTCGGCGGTGTACTGCCGCAGGGTGTCCATCGCCGAGAGGCGCGCCGCCAGAGCGCCCCCCAGCGGATAGTAGACGCCCCCGGCGCCTGCAGCGCCCAAGCTCATGAACTCCCGGGTTCCAGGCCCCGAGCACGCGACCCCTGCTACGACGGCTACCGCAAACGCCGCCGCCAGCACGGGGGCGGCTGCCACATGGGGCCGCCCCGACGACGACGGTGCACTTCCAGACTTCGACTTGCTATTCATTCGACGACGACTCCTGACGACGACTCCTTAGGAAGAACTTGCTGGAGCGGGGCTGAATTTGCTGGAGCGGGGCTAGTTGCGCGAGGGCCTGCCGCGCCGAGCAAGCCGCCGACCACGAACAGCCCCAGGCCGATCCCGCTCCACAGGACCCCGGGCGTGCCCAGCGCCAGCGCGGCGGCCAGCAGAACCGCTCGTCGCCAGAGTCGCAGCGGGCCGCGCACGTAGCCGATCACGGCGCCCGCCAGCGCCACGACGGCCAGCAACGCCGAAAGGGTGGTGGTCGCGATCTCCAGCACCGAGCCGACCAGGATCAGCGGAGGCGCGTACACGAACATGAAGGGGACGAGGAAGCCGGCGGAAGCCAGCCCCATCGCGGTCCACCCGGTCTTGAGGGGAGGCGACCCGGCGATCCCCGCCGCCGCATAGGCCGACAGCGACACCGGGGGCGTCACGTTCGAGATGCAACCGAAGTAGAAGATGAAGAGGTGTGCGGCCAGCAGGGGAACGCCCAGCTCCACCAGGGCCGGAGCGCCCAGCGCCGCCAGCACCACGTAGGCCGCCGAGGTCGGCAGCCCCATCCCCAGCACGATCGAACCCAGCGCCGTGAGCATCAGCGCGATCAGAACGTTGCCCTGGGACACGACCAGGATCAGCTCCGACACCCGGAGCCCGATCCCCGTCAGGGAGGCCATCCCCACCACGATCCCCGCCGCCGCGCACGCCGCAGCCACCTGCACCGCGCCCCTCGCTCCCCTCCGCAACGCCTCGGCGATCTGCTCCCGGTCGGGTCGCGTGCGCTTCACCGCCGACGCAGCCGCCAGCGCCGCGACCACCCCCCAGAACGCCGCCCGCATCGGCGATCGCCCCATCGCCAGCATGACCACGATTGCCACGATGGGGAGCAGCAGGTGCGCCCGCTCCGCGACCTTCTCCTTGACGGCGGTCGCGGTGCCGACCAGCCCCACCTTCCCCGCCTGGAAGTGGATCGCCCACAACAACGCCGTGTAGTACAGCACGGCGGGGATCGCCGCCGCCAGCGCCACCTGCCCGTAGGGGAGGTTCGTCCACGTGGCGAGGATGAAGGCGCCCGCCCCCATCACCGGAGGCATCAGCTGTCCCCCCGTGCTCGCAGCCGCCTCGATCGCCCCCGCGAAGAACGGCTTGAAGCCAGAGCGGCGCATGAGCGGGATCGTGAACGTCCCCGTCGTGACCACGTTGGCCACCGCGCTCCCCGAGAGGGACCCCATGAAGGCGCTGGACACGGCCGCGGTCTTGGCCGGTCCGCCCCGGGTGCGCCCGGCGACCCGGTTGGCGAGGGCGATCAGCAGCGCGCCTCCTCCCGCCGCGTCCAGGAAGGCGCCGAAGAGGACGAAGAGGTACACGAAGTCCGCCGACACCCCCAGAGGCACGCCCCATATCCCCTCTGTGGAGAGGAAGAGCTGCTCCACCAGGCGTCCCGGCCCGTAGCCCCGATGAGCCAGGATCCCCGGCAGCCAAGGCCCCGCCATGGCATACGCCAGCGATGCGAGCGCCACCGCGACCAAGCCCCACCCCGTCGCGCGCAGGGCCAGGAGCAGGACCCCCGCAACGACCACCGCGCCCGTCGCCAAGTCCAGCCCCGTCGGGCTGCCGGAGCGCGCCACGAGGGCCTCGTTCTGGGAGACCAGGTAGAGACAGCAGAGGACCAGGAGCCCCCCGAAGACGACGTTGAACCCCCAACCCCACTTCGAGCGGGGCAACACCCGTACCCCGACCCCCAGGAACGCCAGCGACGCCATGAGCGCCAGGTGGACGGGACGCTGCACCAGTGCCGTAAAGGGCGAGATTCCCGCCCCGAAGAGGTGGAAGACCGCGGCAAGCGCGGCGACTGCCAGAGCCGCCCGTCCCAACCGCCCGCCAGTGGCTGGAGTCGCGCCCACCTAGCCTGCGGCTGTCTGAACCAGCGCCAAGACCAAGGACGGGAGCAGAACCATCACCACAACGGCGACGATCGCCGTCGGCCCCCAGCGCCGCCTCGGGTCCAGCAGGGAAAAGCCAAGTCCAGCCACTACCGCCCCCCACAACCCGAAGAAATCCAACCTTTGGAGCAGGTTCGCCAGAAATCCGTCGGTCAAGAACGGCATGAACGTGCCCACCGAGAACACCAGCTCAACATCCCCGCTGCGGATCCGGAACGGCAGGTAGAAGAATGCCGCCACTGCGGTGATGATCGCCGTATGGGCGAGTATCGACAGGTGCTGCTTGAAGTTGGCTTCGTCTCCCCGGAAGAAGACGAAGACCACGTAAGTGACGACGGCGAAGACCAGCGTAAAGCCGAAGACGGCCCCGGTTATGCCGATGGCGGTAATGAACCTCAGGATCGATGGGTTTATCGAGCCCATCGCCTCGACTTGCTCAGGCCGCGCTTGGCGCATCGTCTCGATCCACACTTCCGGGGGGAGCAGCAGCATCGACGCTCCCGCCGCCGTCGCCGCGAACGCCAGCATGGGGAACCACGCCGGACGGGCGGCCAGCGCCTGGAAGAGGGCGGCGGGCTGGAAGAAGACCATCGCCATGCGGACAAAGAAGTTCGGAAGCCGGGGAGCTTCCTCTTGAGGCTGGTGTTCGTTCATCGGGGTTCTCCTTCCAGCAGTCGCACGCTTCGCGGTCCGCTGCCCTCCATGTTCATGGTGCCGACGCCCGACATCGCGACCGTCCCCGTCATCTCTCGGTTCGTCTCCATCCGGTGGAGCAGTCCCCTGGCCACGTCCCACAGCACCACGCCGCTCTCCGAGATCGTCAGCGTTGCCGTCGTCTGCACGCCGCCCTGGCTTCCCTCCTGTTCCGCCTCCGCGTCGCCGGAAACGGTGATCCGAAGCAGCTCCCGCCCGTCCACGACCGTGTCGCCGGACGCGACGTAGCTGTACACGCCGGTGGTGGTGACGCTGTTTTCCCCTTCCGCGGACCACGACACCGTGTCCTGCCATGCGTCGCCCGCCTCCACGGCGCGGCCGGGAAGGCGGGGGAACAGCTCGTGGGCCCATCCGTCCAGCACCGCCAACCGAGCGGCAACCCCCGAGACCGAGGGCACCGACTCGACTTGGGCCCTGCCTCTGGCGTCGAGGACGAACACCAAGTCGCCCTCCAGATCGCCGAGGTCGGCGGTCGTCGGTGCGCCCATGGGGTTGGAGGCCGACGCCTGGAAGTCGGTCAGGACCGCCGTCACTCGCACGCCGCCCGGGGCGTCCGCAAAGGTCGCTTGCAGTGTCGCATCCGACACTTGGTCGATGTTGAAGACGCCCTGCGGCGTGCTCACGGTAACCGTGTTGGAATCCGTGACTTGGTACGTCGCCGACGGAACGTCGGGCACGCCGAAGGCCAGGACGTTGACCGGCGATGCGGCGCCGTCCGCTCCCGCCCCGGACGAACAAGCGGCAAGGAGGGACGCAGCAACGATCGAAAGGAAGCGGGCGAGAGGGGGCGTTCTCGACATGAAGGCGTTTCCTTTGGCAGAAGGCGGCATGGGCACCGTGGACGAAGCGCGCCTAGCCGCCGTCCGCGAGACGTGAAAAGCTACGCCGCTCCCGCTGGCCGGGCAATCAAGCGGTTTGGTCCGGCGTACGGGGAGGCGTTATTCTTCCCTCCTTGCTTGGCAGGCACTGTTCTTTGGGGCGGAGTTTGCCGGCGGCCAGTCGCAAAATCCGCGAGGTGCAATGAGCTACAGGACGGACACCGACAGGATCCTCGACAACATCGACAGGGCCCGCAGCCGGGACATGGAACGGGCCCTCTCCCTCCACGACCGGCAAGCCCGGGGCCGGGACATGGACACCACGGTTCCCGACGGAGACGCGACCTCGCCGGAGCGCATGAAGCGCATCTTCGGCCTGATGGAGTCGGGGTACCGGAAGGCGGCGCAGGGCTCGGAGATCGGCCCCCTCGCGGCGCGCTTTCGGGCGATCGGCGACATCTCCCATCACGATGCCCGAGGGGACGTGAGCGTGTCGGTGCACTACTTGGACTCGGGCCGCGACGACGACGTGGGCGTCGTGCCGTTCGAGATCACCTCCGTCCACCTGGACGAGGCGAAGAAGGAGACCCGCACCTCCCGCCCCGACGTGAACGCCATGAAGGTTCTCCGGCTCCGACTCCGGGACGGCGTGCTGGCCGCCTACCAGAAGATCGAGCCCCGCCTGCGGGCTGCGCTGAAGGAGCGGGCCGACATCGGCCACGTCGCCGTGCAGGTGACCCTGGACCTGCGGCCCTTGGCGCCGCTGGTCGATCCGCTGGCCGAGGCCGAGCCGCCGGAGTAGGCCGGGGTGCCGCCCTGGGGCGCATAGCATACCGTCCCATTCAGCCATGGAAGCGCCCAGCTGCGGGCGCGACACTTCCTCCATGGCGATGCGCGGCAAGCTCTTCGGACAGCTCCTGATCGATGCCGGTGCGCTTACCCCCGGCGCGCTGAACGACGCGCTGGCGGAGCAGTCTCGCTCCGGGCGGCGTCTGGGCGAGGTCCTCCAGCGCAAGGGGATCGTCGACGAAGCGGACGTGGCGAAGGCGCTGAGCGTTCAGCTGAACTTGGCGTACGTCGCCGGTCCGTTCCGACCGGAGCCCGACGCCCTGGCGAAGGTCCAGCCCAAGCTGGCCCGGACGAAAGGGGTCCTGCCCCTCTCCCTCAAGGGGCGACGGCTTACCGTGGCGATGGCGGACCCGCTGGACGGCGAGGCGGTGGACGACCTGCGCTTCCAATCGGGCTGCCGGGTCGACCCGGTGGCGGCGCCGCCGTCGGCCGTGGCTCGGGCGGTGCTGGAGGCCTACGGCGGCGAACTCCCAGAGCTGCTGAGCCGACTGGGCAGCTCCGCACCCGCAGGGAGGACCGAGGCCCGGGTGCTGGAGCAGGAGGCCAGCGCCGCTCCCGTCGTGCGGATCGTGGACCACATCCTAGCCACGGCGGTGGACGCGCGCGCCAGCGACATCCACATCGAGACCTTGGGCGACGGTTCCCGAGTGCGCCTTCGGGTGGACGGCCTTCTGGCCACCGCCACGGAGCTCCCCCCGGGGAGCCATCACGCGGCGATCTCCCGGGTCAAGATCATGGCCGGATTGGACATCTCGGTGCGTCGCCGCCCGCAGGACGGCGGCTTCACGGTCCGGCGGGGCGACGCGAAGCTCACCGTTCGGGTCTCCACGATCCCGACCACCGGCGGCGAGAAGGCGGTGCTGCGTCTTCTGGACCCGGGCGACGCGCCCCGCGGCTTGTCCTCCCTGGGGCTCTCGGACCACGACCTGAAGCGGCTCCGACAGGTCCTGGACCGGCGACAGGGGGTCCTCCTGGCGGCCGGCCCCACCGGCAGCGGCAAGACCACGACCCTCTCCGGCGCGGTGGCGGAGCTGTCGGCCGAGAAGATCAACATCGTCACGCTGGAGGACCCCATCGAGTACCGCTTCCCAGGCGTGGCCCAGATGGAGATCGACCGGAAGGCGGGGGTGGACTTCCCATCGGGGCTGCGGGCGATCCTGCGGCAGGACCCGGATGTGATCCTGGTAGGCGAGGTGCGGGACCGGGAGACGGCGGAGATCGCCATGTCGGCGGCGGTCACCGGCCACTTGGTCCTTACGACGATCCACACGGTGGACGCCCCCAGCGCCGTGGTTCGTCTGCTGGAGATGGGCGTGCCGCCGTTCCTGGTGGCGGGGGGACTGGCCGGCGTCGTGGCCCAGCGCCTAGTGCGGAAGCTGTGTGCGCGCTGCGCCGGGAGGGGTGGACGGGAGTGCCCCGTGTGCACCGACGGCTACCACGGGCGCAACGGCGTCTTCGAAGTCCTGGTCGTGGACGACGCGATGCGGACCGCGGTGTCCTCGGGCGCGTCGATCTCCTCCCTTCGCGCTCTTGCCCGAGAGAACGGGATGGGCTCGATGGCCCGGGACGCGATGCGGAAGGTGGCGGAAGGGGCGACGTCGCCTCACGAGGCGGGCAAGATCATCGCCCTGTCGGCGGGATCGGCGGCCCAGTGCGGCAGCTGCGACGCGTCGCTTCCGCCAGGCGCCGCCGGCTGCCCGGGGTGCGGACGGCCCCGCGGCACGACATGCTCCTGCGGCACGCCCCTCGCAACCAAGTGGCGGTTCTGCCCCGC
Source organism: Longimicrobiales bacterium (assembly GCA_958296005.1). Taxonomy (GTDB): domain Bacteria; phylum Gemmatimonadota; class Gemmatimonadetes; order Longimicrobiales; family Gaopeijiaceae; genus CATQHQ01. The sequence goes on along the minus strand of CATQHQ010000001.1, from coordinate 452,162 downwards.
GTGCCTCCGGGCGGCTCCGGCCCTGGCGTGACTGCCTCCGCGGGCGTCGGGCTGCCCACCGGGTCAGGCCGCGAAGATCTCCTTGCGAACGGTCAGCGCCTCGATCCGCTCCAGTCGCGGACTCACCCCGATCCCCGGCCCTTCGGGCACCGGCATCCAACCGTCGGTCATCTCGAACTCGGGCTCTACCACATCTTCGGCCCAGTACCGCTTCGAGTCCGAGATGTCGCCGGGCAGAGTGAAGCCGGGCAACGTCGCCAGCGCAACGTTGTGCGCCCGGCCGATCCCGGACTCGAGCATCCCGCCGCACCACACCGGCCAGCCCGAGCCAAGGCACAGGTCGTGTATCGCCGTCGAAGAAGCGAGGCCGCCGACCCTGCCGGGCTTGATGTTGACGATCTGTCCCGCCTCCAGGTGCAGAGCCAAGCGCGCGTCCTCCGGCGAACGCACCGATTCGTCCAGGCAAACAGGCGTGTCGATGCTGCGCTGAAGCTCTGCATGCTCCAGCATGTCTTCGTAGGAAAGGGGCTGTTCGATCATCATGAGGCCGAAGTCGTCGAGCTCGCGAAGCCGCGACAGATCGTCGGGCAATCGGTAGGCCGAGTTTGCGTCGGCCATGACCGGCGCCTCCGGGAAGCGGTCGCGCACGACCCGCAGCATCTCCACGTCGCGACCCGGCTTGATCTTGATCTTGATCTTTCGGTACCCCTCTTCGAGGTATCCGTCCACCTTCCGCAAGAGCGCGTCGTCGGAGTTCTGGATGCCGATGGAAACGCCCACCGAAACGGCTTTGGTGCCGGCCCCTCCCAGCAACGTCGCCAACGGCACGCGCCTGCGCTTCGCCTCCAAGTCCCATCCCGCCATCTCGACGGTCGCCCGGGCCATGGGGTGGCCGCGAAGCCACGACGCCGGATGCAGGCGCCGGGCATCGTCGGTATGCGTGCCCACCAACGCGGGCAGAAGCCACCGGGTGAGCACGTGCCAAGCCGTGTCGGTGGTCTCGTACGAGTAACCGGGCACTTCTCCGGCCACGCACTCCGACCAGCCTTTGAAGCCGTCGCCCTCCAGCGTCAGGAGAAGCACGCGCCGGGCCTTGATGCCGCCGCTGCTGATTTCGAAATACTCCCTCAGCTCAAGCGGAACCTCCCTGAGCACGGCACGGCTGATCTGCATCTTGTCGGCTCGCAGGACACTTGCGTTTGCAAGCGTCCGTCAGCCCAGCGTCAAAGACGTCAGCTGGCGGCGTCGGCGTCGGGCGCCGGGGGGGGCGTCTCTGCCTCTGCTGCCGCCGGCTTCTTCGCGGCGGCCATGGCGCGACGGCGCCGGACCGAGTAAATGCTGGTGGCCAGCGAAGTGGCCGACGAGGACTTGACGCTGCCCATGAGCAGCGCGTCCCGGACCTGGGGAACCGAGTAGTCGTCGCCGAACTCGGCGACGAACTTGTCGTACGCCTTCACGGGTCCTAGGCCCTTGTAGTGGTCCGCTGCGACCTTGGGGTGTCCTGCGCCAGCGCTCTTCCGCCGCTTCCGCTTGACAGCAGCTTTCGGCTTGCGTCGAACGACCTTGCGCTTGGCGGCCTTGCGGCGGCGAGGCTTGGCCGGGGCGGGAGCGGGGGCAGGCTCGGAGGCCAGCAAGCCCTTCAGGGCGCCGACGGCCGCCCGCAAGGCATCACCCCGCGCCTCGTGGTTCGCCAGCTCGGCTTCCGCCTGCTTGAGGGCGCCTTCGTACTCGCTGCGGGATGTTGCCATTTTGATCGGCTTTCTCCTTTGGGACCTGATCGGGTGCTAAATGGTTTGTCCTTTCGATGGCCGGAAGAGCGGCCACAAGGACTTTCGACAAGTGAACGATAAACCGTCAAGCACAGCCGCGCAAGACGGCAAGAGGGCAAAAGGGGAAGCGTCACAACGTGGCGAAGAGGGCCGCGACGAAGGCAATGCGCCGAGGAACGTCCTCCAGCAAGACGTGTTCGTGCAACGTGTGGGCGCCGCCGCCGTCGGGTCCCAAGCCGTCCAGCGTCGGACAACCCGCGGCCGCAGTGAAGTTGCCGTCGCTGCCGCCGCCGGTCTCCCCCTCTTCCAAGCCAAACCCAAGGTCGTGCGCCAAAGCGCGGGCGTTGTTGAACAACCGGGCCGACTCCGGGGTCTTCTCGAGCGCACCCCGATTGATGCCCCCATCCAGCCTCAAGGCGCACCTCTTGTCGATAGGTTCGAGAGCACGCAACGCCTTGTCGACCCGGCGTCCCTCTTTCTTGCTCCAGAAGCGCACGTCGATGCTGCACTGGGCTTCGTCGGCAACAACATTTCCCCTCGTTCCGCCGGAGATCACGCCCACGTTCACGGTGGTTCCCGCGCCGGGATCGGCCAAACGGCATATGCGACGAACTTGGTGCGCTGCTTCATGCACGGCGCTGGCCCCCTTCTCCGGCTCGATGCCAGCGTGAGCCGCTTTGCCCAGGACGATCAGCACGTAGTCGCCCACGCCCTTACGTCTCGTCTTGGCACCGCCGCCCGGCACCGACGGCTCCATGACCAGCGCCGCCCGGGAGCGGCGGGCCTCGCGTTCGATGAGGGTTCGCGAAGTAGGGGACCCGACCTCCTCGTCGCAAGTGATCAGGAAAGAGAGGCCGCCCCGCGGCGCCGTCCCGTCTTCGGCAAGGATGCGAAGCGCGGTGATCGACACGGCCAAGCCTGCCTTCATGTCGTAGACGCCCGGTCCGCGGACTTTGCCGCCGCACGCCGTAAACGGGTAGCGGAGCAGCGTCCCCGTTGGATGAACCGTGTCCATGTGCCCGACGACGAGGAGGGGGACGCCGGCGCCCTCCGACGACGGGTCTGCGAAGCGACCGACAAGGTGCGCCCCGAAGCCCGGCGCAGGCACGCGATCCACGACGCCGCCGGCCAGGGCCAGGGCTTCCTCCAGCGCCGCCGCAATTCGCAGGTTGGCTTCTTCGTCGCGGGTCGGCGACTCGATCTGGGTCAGGGTGCGGAGAAGCGTCAGGCATTCGTCGGCGCGACGCTCGCCCGCGCTCCGATAGGCGGTCACGTTGCTCACGATCCGTTGTACAACCCCGCCCTTCGGTAGCTCTCGTCCAGCAGTTCCACGGGGTGAAGGACGGGGAGCGGGCGTCCTTCGAGACGCAGGCCCGCCCCAATCTGCATCATGCAGCCGGGGTTGCCCGTGACGACGGCGTCAGCGCCCGTCGCCAGCACGCTCTTCACCTTGTCCCTGCCGATCCGGCTCCCCAGCTCCCTCTGCGTGATCCCGTAGACGCCGGCGCCTCCGCAACACTCGGCGGCGTTCGGCAACGGCAGGACCCGCAGGCCGGGAACCGCGGCCAGCACGGCGTTCGGCGGGCCGTCCACGCCTTGCGCATGCAGGAGGTGGCAAGGGGCGTCGCTGGTGGCGGCGAGAGGGACGGGCGCGCCGGAAACGGGGCCGCGTTTCGCCAGCAGCTGGGAGACGTCCCGGCTTCGGGCGGCGATCTCGGCGGCGCGGCGGGCGTAGGCGCGGTCGTGGGACAGAAGGGTTCCGTACTCTGCGACGGCGGCCCCGCATCCGGCTGCGTTCATCGCCAGGTAGTCCACGCCGGCGTCGTCGAAGGCGTCCACGTTGCTGCGCGCCATCTTGCGGGCGGTCTCCAAGTCGCCGGCGTGGGCGTGGAGAGCGCCGCAGCACCCCTGGCCGGGCACGGAGGTCACGGCGTAGCCGTTGGCTTGCAGGACGCGAACGGTGGCGCGGTTGACCCGCGAGAAGAGGCCGGCCTGCACGCACCCCAGCAGGACGCCGACGCTGGCGGGCGGGTGCTGCGGAGTCGTTGCGGGCGCAGGCGGCGGTGGCAGCGGGCTCGACTCGACGGGAGGCGACGGAGGGCTCTCCGGCAGACGGGAAGGCGCCGAGGCGGCAAGCATCGCCATGCCGAGCCGCAGCGGGCCGGGCGGGCCGCTTCCAGACCTCGGCCGGCCCACGCCGGCGGAGAGCTTCGTGGCGCGGAGAAGGCGGGCCGCAAGCAGGGCCGCGCGGGCCAGCCACGGCCTACGCAAGACCGACAGCAGGAGACGGACCGCCAGGGACGGGGGCCGAGCTTCGCGTCCCACGTGGCGGGCAAGCTCCAGCAGGTGGCCGTAAGCGACCCCCGACGGGCACACCGGCTCGCAGGCCCTGCACCCCAGACAGCGGTCGATGTGAGTCTGAAAGGCGTCGGCGTCCGGGCTCAGCCGGCCTTCCACGACCGCCTGCATCAGGTAAAGTCGGCCCCGGGGCGAGTCGGCCTCGTCGCCGAGACGGCGGTAGGTGGGGCAGGCAGGCAGGCAGAAGCCGCAGTGCACGCAGGCCAGGAGCCCTTCCTCCTGCTCCTTGACGGCTTGCGCCAATGCGCCGGCGGCGGACGGGCCGGCGGCGCTCACGGGCGTCCCGCCGAAAGCGTCGAGCACGGATCGAAGTGGGCCTTGAGGCGCTCGGCCAGGCGGTCCTTGGGACCGGATGGGGCGCTGCCGGGCGCGGCAACCCACCCCGCCCGAGCCGCCAGAGGCGCCGGCGCCTGACTGAACGCCAGCGTCCCGCCCGACGCCTCGACTTCGCCGCGGATGCGGGCGACCCGCTCCGCGAGGGCAGCCGCCTCGCCGCCGGCAACTCCCGCGCGGACGGACCCCTTCACCCGCACGACTCCCGCCACCGCGTCGGCGCACACCCTTCCGTCGTCCAGCGCGTCGGCAAGCTGCCGGGCCCACTCCACGGTGCGGCCCAGATGCGACGGCAGCGCCGCCAGCCGGGCCACGACCGGCGCGTCATCCTCCCAGCGGGTTCGGTCCTCGTGGAAGGCGTCGCTCTCGCCGTCGCGCAGCAGGCGGCTGGGATCGGCCCCGGCAAGGGCGGCCACCCGGGCGCAGATCGCATCGACCTCCGCCGGGCCGCCCCCGAGGCGCACGGCGACCTCCGCCTCGCCGTCTTCGCCGCGCACCAGCAGCTCCACCGCAACCGGCGGCAGAGGGCCCGTGCACACGGCGCGGGCCGCGGCCACCGCATCGGGCAACCCGGCCCGGAACAGCAACGTCGCCGCGGCCGCAGGGCGGGGGAACAGCCGGACCGAGACCTCCGTGACGATCCCCAGGCTGCCCCGGCTTCCCGTCGTCAGGCGGACCAAGTCGTACCCGGCCACGTTCTTCACCACGCGGCCGCCCAGCTTCAGCCGGCGACCGTCGCCCGTTACGACCTCAATCCCCAGCACGTTGTCCCGCACGGCGCCGTAGCGCGCCCGGAGCGGCCCCGACACCCCGCACGACACCACCCCGCCCAGCGTCCCGGCACGGACCCCAGGCGGATCCAGCGGAAGCCACTGGCCGTTCGACGCCAACGTCGCGTCCAGCTCCTCCCACCCGACTCCGGCCCCGGCGGTCAGCGTCAGGTCGGCGGGCTCGTAGTGGCGAACCTCGTTCAGGCGCGCCACCGACACCACCACAGGGGCCTCTCGCGTCCAGCCCCCCGCCTGCAGCCAGCTCCCCCGCCCAGCCGGAACGACCCGGACCCCGGATCGGCCCGCAACCCGCACGGTTTCCTGCACCTCCTCCACGGTCGCGGGAAAGACGACGGCCTCCGCCGGAAAGCCGCGGGACCACTCCCGAGCCGCCTCGCCCTTCAGGACGCGCTCGGACGGGTACAGCCCCAGAACATCGGCGGCTCGGTTCTCGGCGGCTCGGTCCCCGCCGACTCGGTCTCCGCCGACTCGACCGGGCGAGGCCGCCGCGCTGGGCGGTCGACCCGCCTCCGGCTCCGAGTCGTCCGGGAGCACCTTCCCGGGGTTCATTGCGCCGTCCGGGTCGAAGGCTCGGCGCACGCCCCACATCGCCGCCAGCTCCTCGGGACCGCACACCAGCGGCATGTGGTGCTTCTTGTCCAGCCCCACGCCGTGCTCGCCGGTGATCGTACCCCCGGCGTCGATGCACAGTCGCATGATCTCCTTCGAAGCTGCCTCCACCCGGACGACCTCGCCGGCGTCCCGGCGGTCGAAGAGGATGTTGGGGTGCAGGTTGCCGTCGCCCGCGTGAAAGACGTTGGCCACGACCAAGTCGAACCGCTTCGCCGTCTCGGCGATCCCCTTCAGCACTTCGGGAAGGCGCGTCCGGGGCACGGTGGCGTCCTGCACCAGCAAGTCGGGAGCGATCCTCCCCATCGCGCCGAACGCCTTCTTGCGCCCCTTCCAGAGGGCCGTCCGCTCCGCCTCGCTGCGGGCTCGCCGCACCTCGCGGGCGCCCGTCTCCTCGCACAGCGTTGCCGCCCGGGCCGCGTCCGCGTCCAGTCCCGCTTCCACCCCGTCGAACTCCACGACCAGCGCGGCCTCGGCGTCGGTGGGGTACCCCGCGGCGAACACGCTGTCCTCCACCGCTCGGATCGTCGGCCCGTCGATGATCTCCATCGCCGCCGGCAACAGTCCCGCCCCGACCACCGCGGACACGGCGCGCCCCGCGTCCTCGATCCGGTCGAAGATCGCCAGCAGGGTGCGCACCCCTTCCGGCAGCGGGAGCAGCCCGGCCTCGATCTCCACCGCAATTCCGAAGCAGCCCTCGGAGCCCACGAAGAGCCCCGTGAGGTCGTAGCTCGACGCGTCTCCGGCAAGTCCCCCGAACCGCGCCGTCGATCCGTCGGGAAGGACCACGGTCAGCCCAGTCACCCAGCGGGAGGTGGTCCCCCACTTGAGGCAGTGGGGACCGCCGGAGTTCTCGGCCACGTTGCCGCCGATCGTGCAGGCGGTCTGGGACGACGGGTCCGGCGCGTAGCAGAGGCCGTACGGCGCAGCGGCGACGGAGAGCTCGGCGTTGATCACGCCCGGCTGGAGGACGGCCCGGCGGTTTTCCGCGTCGATCTCCAGGATCCGGTTCATGCGGGCGGTCCCCACCACGACGGCGCCGTTCAGGGCCGCCGCGCCCCCCGACAGACCCGTTCCAGCCCCCCTGGGCACGATCGGCAACCCGTGCTCCGCCACCGCCTTCACGGACCGGCGCACCTCCTCGGCGGTGCGCGGCAACACCACGGCGCCCGGTCGGTGGCGGTACGCCGTGAGGCCGTCGGACTCGTAGACGAGGAGCCGGTCGCGTTCCAGAACGACGCCGTCCCGCCCGCAGATTTCGACGAGGGCGGCCGCGAGGCTGGCGGGAATCATCGGCCCAAGCTATTCCGGCGGTTCGGCAGCGGAAAGATGCTCCAGCATCCCTTCGACGCCGGTGGCGGCCATCTCGAAGACCCACGGAGGAAGGGCAACACCATAGACGTGGCGGGCGATCTCGCGGGCGTTCCGGGGCACGCCGTCGGCCAGAGCTTGCCGGACCTGGGCGATGCGCGACAGCCGGTGGCGGCGGAAGCGGGAGACGGCCTCGGCGGGATCGGCCAGCGGGTCGCCGTGTCCAGGGTAGAGAAGCCGGGCGCGGAGGGACTCGAGCCGGTCCAGCGAGGTCAGGTATTCGGCCACGCCGCCGGGGTATTCGCCGATCCAGGTGGTGTCCCCTTCGCCCAGGACCAAGTCTCCCGTGAACACGACGCCGTGCTTCGGAAGGTGATAGCAGTGGTGGCGCCTGGCGTGACCAGGAGTGGACACGGCGACCAAGGGCCCCGCGCTGGTGGCGAAGACGTCGCCGTCGCGGACCTGCCGCGCGGTCCCTGGCCCGGCCAGCTCCGCGCCCGTGCGTCGCGCCAGCTCTTCCGCGCCCGCCGAATGGTCCTCGTGGGCGTGGGTCAGCAGGATCGTCGCCTGGCGGGCGCCTTCCACGGCCGCCGCCAGCACTGCCGTGTGGTCGGGGTCGGCGGGACCCGGGTCGATCACGGCGACCACGTCGCGGCCGACCACGTAGCTCCGGGTGCCGTCGAAGGTGAAGGGACCCGGGTTCGGCGCCAAGAAAGGTCGGACCTCGCCAGCGGCCTCGGCGGCCCCAGTAGCATCGGCGACCCCAGTCGCCCCGGGGGTGGCCCTAGCGGCGCTCGTGGGCGATCTGCTCCGCCAGCTTGTCGGCGATCATCTGGACCGCCGCTTCGTCCTTGTCGTTGAACGCGGCCGGCTGGTACGAGTCGATGTCGATCTGGCCAAAGATCTGGCTTCCGGCGCGGATGAGGACGACCATCTCGGACTTCACGTCTTCGCTGCACGCCAGATAGCCTTCGAAGGCGGTGACGTCCGGCACGACCTGGTTGGCCCCGTGGGCTACGGCGGTACCGCACACGCCCTCTCCCACCGGAATCTTGGCGTGGGCCGTCTGGGCGCCCACGTAGTTGTGCAGCCACAGCTCGGCTCGCTCGCCGTCGAGCAGGTAGACGCCGACCCAGTTGTTCCGGGCGTCGGCCTTGTAGAGCACCTTCACGGTATGCCGAAGGAGGGCGTCGGAGAGGTAGCCCTCGTCCCTCATTTCCTGAATCTCGGTGATGACGGGGCGGGCGTCGATCATGGCGTCTCGGTCTTCTTATGCGTGTTTGCTGGCCAGCGGGCACCAAATATAAGCCAACTCCCAGCCGTCGGGCAGGCGGGCAACGGCAGGCGACCCGTCACTCTCTCGTGAAGTCCACGTCGGCGTCGAGCCGTCGGACGAACTCCGCCAACAGGGCGGCCGTGTCGAAGAGGTCCGAGAGGGCGACGGTCTCGCTGGGCGAATGCATGTAGCGGTTGGGCACCGACACGAGTCCCGTGGGGATGCCGCCTCGGGCCAGGTGGATCGCGTCGGCGTCGGTGGCGGTGCGCAGGGGCGCCGCCTGGATCGTGTAGCGGATTCCGGCTTCGTCGGCGGCTTCGGCCAGACGTTCGAAGACGGCGGGGTGCGTCGACGAGCCCCGGGCGAGCACCGGGCCGCCCCCCAGTTCGTGCTCGCCGACCCGGGCCTTGTCCACGTCGGGAACGTCCGTGGCGTGGGTCACGTCCACCACCAGCGCCACGTCGGGGGCGAGGCCGAAGGCGCTGGCCCTGGCGCCGCCCCCCGAGTAGCCGATCTCCTCCTGCGCCGTCGCCACCGCCACAGCGCCGGCTTCGCATCGCTCCTCGGCCAAGAGACGGAGCGCCTCCAGCACCACGAAGGCGCCGACCCGGTTGTCGATCGCTCGGCTCGCCACTCGCCCGCCAGCCAGCCGCACCATGCCCTGGTCGAGAACCGCCGGGTCTCCCACGCGCACCCCTAGTTCGGCGAGCTCGTCCCGGCTGGAGGCGCCGACGTCGATCCACAGCTTCTTGATCTCCGCGGCCTTCTTGCGCTCCTGCACGTCCATGAGGTGGATCGCCTTGCGACCGATCACCCCGATCACGTCGCCCCTCTTGGACAAGATCCGCACCCGCTGGCCCACCAGCACCTGGGGGTCCCATCCGCCGATCCCGGCGAAGCGGAGGAGGCCCGACTTCTCGGCGTGGGTGACCTGGAGACCGATCTCGTCGATGTGGCCGGCCATGAGGACCAACGGGCGCCTTCCCTTGCCCACCGTCGCGCAGCTGTTCCCGACCACGTCGCTCCGGACTTCGGCGAACGACGCCGCCTCTTCGCGCCACGTCCGGGCGGCCCGGGACTCGAAGCCGGAGGGGCCGTGGGCGTCAAGCAGCCGCCGGAGGAACGAGATGTCGTCGGGAGTGCGGCCGGGGCGGCCTCCGGAATCCGGCGTGTCGGGCGTCATCGGCGGTCTGCGGGGTCGAGAGGGTTTCGGCCGGGAGGATGGGTCCCCAGCTCTTGGCGGGCTTGGTCGTCGGCGCTCCCCGCGTCGGACCCGCCGTAGCCGCCCGCGCTCGGAAAGCCGCCGGACCCGAACACCGTGAAGTGGACCGCGCCCTCCTTGATCCGGCGCTCCATCCGTCGGCGGAGGATTCCTTGCAGCCACCGTCTGGACGAGGGCAGGATCAGGCTGAAGCCCAGGACGTCGGTGAGGATCCCCGGCGTGAGGAGGAGGGCGCCGCCGACGAGGATCGAGAGGCCGTCCAGGAGCGCGCGCCCCGGCAGTCCGCCGGCCGACAGCTCTTGCTGGACCGCCAGAAACGCGCGGAGGCCCTGGCGCCGCGCCAACGCGGCACCGGCGAACCCGGTCGCCACCACCAGCGCGACGGTGGGCCCGAGGCCGATCCACTGTCCCACCTGAAGGAGGAGCACCAGCTCCAGCAGGGGCACGGTCACGAACAGCAGGATCAACCGACTCAGCAACGGCTTCGTTCCCTCCGCAGGGGCGTTCTTCGGGCAAGGGGCGTTTCCTTCGGCAGCGCCCGTAACGTATATCTTTCGGGTCCCGTCGGGGCGCGCCTGCCGTCCTCCGCCCCCACTTCCACGGAGATCCCGTCATGACCCAGACCTACTTCCGCAGGGGCTTCGGGCTCAAGGCCGAGGTCAAGCCGGCGATCGACGCGGAGTACCAGTCCGCCGTGGTGGAGCGCATCCGGTCGCGCGGCTTCGTCGACCGGTTCGGGGACGTGAAGGTGCGCCTGGCGAAGGACTTCGGGTTCTGCTACGGCGTGGACCGAGCCGTGGACTACGCCTACGAGACCCGCCACAAGTTCCCCGACAAGCGCGTCTACCTAGTGGGCGAGATCATCCACAACCCCCACGTGAACTACCGTCTCCAGGAGATGGGGATCGAGTTCATCTACCCGAACGACGGCGTCTTCGACTTCGGCCATGTGACGTCGGAGGACGTGGTGATCATCCCGGCCTTTGGCGTGACGGTGAAGGACATGAAGGCGCTCCAGGCGCTGGGCTGCATTCTGGTCGACACGACCTGCGGGTCGGTGCTGCTGGTGTGGAAGCGGGTGAAGAACTATGCCCGGGACGGCTTTACGGCCGTGATCCACGGCAAGCACCTGCACGAGGAGTCGCGGGCCACCGCCAGCCAGGTGGAGAAGCACGAAGGGGGCAAGTACCTCGTGGTTCGGGACATGTCGGAGGCGGAGCTGGTCGGCGCCTACATGACGGGGCGGGCGCAACGCATGAGCCGGGACGCGTTCATGAATCACTTCGCGGGTCGGACTTCGGAAGGGTTCGACCCGGATGCGGACCTAGCCAAGATCGGCGTGGCCAATCAGACGACGATGCTCGCTACCGAGTCCCTGGCGATCGGCGCGCGCCTCCGGGAGATGATGGCGGAGTCCCTGGGCGACGAGCACGCCGAGACCCACTTCCGGTCGTTCGGCACGATCTGCTCGGCGACCCAGGAGCGACAGGACGCGGTGCTGGAGATGATGCAGGACCCGCCGGACATGATGATCGTGCTGGGCGGCTACAACTCTTCCAACACCAACCACCTGGCCCACCTCTGCCGCCAGTACGTGACGACGTACCACATCGAGGACGCGACGTGCATCGACGTGGACGTCGGCAGCATCCGCCACAAGCCCGAGATCGACGCGGAAGCTCCCGTGGCCGTGGAGATGGAGTGGCTGCCGCCGGCGCCGTTCGAGCTGGGGATCACCGCCGGCGCCTCCACGCCCAACAACAAGATCGGCGAGGCGCTGCTGCGCATCTTGGAGATCCGGGGGATCGAGGCCGACCTGTAGTAAGGCGTCAGACGTGCAGCGCCCTGCCCAGCGCGGCCAGGGCGCCCTCCGCCACCGCTTCCGACAGCGTCGGGTGCGGGTGCATCGCGCGGTCGATCTCTTCCACCGTCGATTCCAGGTGGCGGGCGACTACGAACTCGCCGATCAGCTCGGTGGCGTGGGGGCCGACCACATGGGCGCCCACCACCTCCGAGTAGCGCACGTCGCGGATCACCTTGACGAAGCCCTCGGGGGTTCCGCCCGCCGCTAGGGCCCGGCCGTTCCCCACCCATGGGAACTTGCCGACCTCGATCTCCAGTTCAGCCTCGCGAGCCTGCGCTTCGGTCATCCCCACCGACGCCACTTCGGGGTGGCAGTAGGTGCAGTTGGGAACGTTTCCGTAGTCGACTTGATGTTCCCCGGCGCCGGCGATGTGCTCGGCGGCCACCACCCCTTCGTGCATGCCCTTGTGGGCCAGCAGGGGCGGTCCGGCGCAGTCGCCCACCGCCCACACGCCCGCCGCGCTGGTGCGCATGGCGCCGTCCACGGCGACGAAGCCGCCCGGCTCCGTCGTGGTCACGCCCGCCGCGTCGAGTCCCGCGTCCTCCGTGTTGGGGACCCTTCCGACGGCGGACAGCACGTACTCCACCTCCAGCTTCCGGTCTTGCCCCTTCGCGTCGGTGAAGGCGATGGAGACGCCGTCGTTCCCGACCACCGTGTCCTGCACGCGGGCGTCGGCGAAGATCTCGATCCCCCGTCGCTTGAAGCTTCGGGCCACGGCGTCGGAGGAGTCGGCGTCCTCCACCGGGAGCACCCGGTCCAGCGCCTCGATCACCGTGACCTCTGTGCCGTAGGCGTTGTAGATGTCGGCGAACTCCATCCCGACGGCGCCGGCCCCCACGACCACCAGCGACTTCGGCGCCTTCGTCTGGAAGAGCGCTCCCGTGGACGACCACACCCGCTCCTCGTCGATCTTCAGGAACGGAAGGCTGCGGGGGCGGGACCCGGTGGCGAGGACGACGTCCTTCCCTTGGATCACCTGCTTGCGCCCGTCCTTCTCGACCTCCACGGCGCCGCCCCCGAGCAGCCGGCCCCAGCCGTCCACGTGGGTCACCCCGTTCTTCTTGAAGAGGAAGGAGACGCCCTTGGACAAGCGACCGGCGACGGTTCGGCTCCGCTTCTGGGCGGGGCCCAGATCGACCGAGAAGCCGTCGAAGGAGATGCCGTGTCCCTTGGCGTGGGCGAGCTCGTTTACCAGGAGGGCGCTGCTCAGGAGGGCCTTGGTGGGAATGCACCCCACGTTCAGGCACACGCCGCCCAGCTTGTCGGCCTCCACGCACGCGGTGCGAAGTCCCAGCTGGGCCGCCCGGATCGCGGCCACGTAGCCGCCCGGACCGCCGCCGACGACCACGACGTCGAACTCTCGCTCGTTCTTGGAGTTGGGGGTCACGGCGCGCCTCGCGCGGGGTTGGAGTTGCATCGTCGCGGCCTTCCGAAAGCTAACGACTGCCGGAGGATCGCTTCGCCTGCCCAAGGTTGTCTTTGTGCACCTCTCCGCCCTTCATCACCCACGCCACGCGCTCCAGCAGCGTGATGTCGTTGAGCGGGTTGCCCGGGACGGCGATCAGGTCGGCGTACTTCCCGGCCTCGACGGCGCCCACGTCCGCGTCCCAGCCCATGATCATGGCGGAAACGCTGGTGGCGGAGACGATGGCGTCCATCTCGCTCTGGCCGTGCTCGACCCGCACCGCGAACTCCCGGGCGTTGTGCCCGTGCTCGAAGACGCCGGCGTCGGTGGCGAAGCCGATCGTCAGCCCGGCGTCCAGCGCCCGGCGGAAGGAAGCGCCACGGTGGCGCATCATCTCGGTGGAGCGGCGGATCTGGGGCTCCGGCACCCCCAGGGCGGCGCCGTCGCGGGGCACGATCACGCCCACGTAGAGGGTCGGCACGTAGTAGGTGTCGCTGCTGGCTGCCAGCATCCGCACGGCCTCGTCGTCCAGCATGGAGCCGTGGTCGATCGTGCGGACGCCCGCCAGGATCGAGGCCTTGATCCCCTCCGTGCCGTGGGCGTGGGAGGCGACGAAGCTGCCCCACCGCCCGGCCTCCTCCACCGCCACCGCCAGCTCGGCGTCGGAGTACTGCTGGGCGCCCGGCGGCAACCCTTGGGAGAGCACCGCGCCGGTGGCGAGGATCTTCGTGAAGTCGGCACCGTGCTTGAAGTTGGTGCGCACGGCGGCCCGAACCTGGTCCACCCCGTCGGCCAGGTTCCGCACCGTGGGCACGTCCACGTACAGGGAAAACTGGCGCGCGTCCCCCGCCCCGCCGGTCGCCGAGACGTAGTTGCCCGCGACCAGCATTCGGGGGCCGGGGAGGACGCCCGCATCGATCACGTCCCGGAGCGCCACGTCGACGTATGGCCAGGTGGGTCCCATGTCGCGGACGGTGGTGAAGCCGGCCCGAAGGGTGGTCAGGGCGTTGGCCGCGCCGTGCAGGGCCGCCTCGGCGGGGGTCGTGGTGACCAGCACCTCCTCCCAGTGAACGCCCACCTCGTCGGTCAGGTGGGTGTGAAGGTCGATCAGGCCCGGAAGGAGGGTGGCGTCGCCAAGGTCGACGATCCGGTCGGCGTCGGCGGCTTGGGCATCCGAACCGACGGCGACGATCCGGTCGCCCTCCACCAGCACGGCACCGGGCTCGGCCACGGCACCCTTGCCGTCGATGAGGCGGGCGGCGCGGACGAGGGTCGAGGCGCTCTCTTGGGCCGCCGCCGGCCAGGCCGCGACCAGGAAGCATGCGACCGCCGCGCCAGCCAGCCGTCGCGCGCGGCTCCTCGGGGCGAGGCGACTTATGCGTGGCAGGGTGCTCGGTTCCGGGCTCACGTCAAGATCGCCGCCGGTTCCTCCAGGAACGCCTTGAGGGTGGCCAGGAACCGGGCGCCCTGGGCGCCGTCGATCACCCGGTGGTCGCAGCTCATGGTGATGCGCATCCTTGGCCGGGCCACGACCTGCCCGTCCACCACCACCGGCCTCTCCTCCACCGCGCCCACCGCCAGGATGCCGGCTTCCGGGGGGTTGATCACCGCCGTGAACTCCTCGATCCCGAACATGCCGAGGTTGGAGATCGAGAAGGTGGAGCCGGTGTACTCGTGGGGCTGGAGCTTCTTCTGGCGGGCGCGCGCGGCGAGTTCCCGGACCTCGGCGCCGATCCGGCCCAGTCCCTTGAGGTGGGCGTCCCGGATCACGGGCGTGATCAGCCCGTCGGGCACCGCCACCGCAACGCCGATGTGGACGCGGTTGAAGCGGCGGATGGAGTCGTTCTGCCACCAGGCGTTGCACTCCGGGTGGCGGGCCAGCGCCGCGGCTGCGGCCTTGACGACCAAGTCGTTGAGCGACGCCTTGCCGCCCTCCGCCTCCAGGAGCTGATTGACGCGCGCCCGAACCTCGATCGCCCGCCCCATCTCCACGTCCACGGTGAGGAAGAAGTGGGGGACGGGACCCAGGGATTCGACCAGCCGCCGGGCGACGGTCTTCCGCATCTGGCTGAGCGGAACGTCCTCGAAGTCGGGGACGGGGCCGTCGGGAGCGAATGGGGCGACGATCGGCGCCTCGAGCGCGGGGGCCGCTGGGGACGCCGCCGCCGCTGCTTCTGCGGCCGCCTCCACATCCCGCTTGACGACCCGCCCGCCCGGGCCCGAACCGGCGACGGCGCGAAGGTCCACCTCCAGCTCGCCGGCCAACCGGCGGGCCACGGGCGACGCCTTCACGCGGCCCTGCTGAGGGGGTGGCGACGCCGCTGCCGCGGGCTCCGCTGGGGCAACGGGCTCGGACGGGGCGGCGGGCACAGACGGGGCGGCGGGCTCGGACGCAACCGGCTCCTCGGCGGCCGACTCGGGCGGCGGCGCTTCCGCCGGCGCCCCGCCGCCCCCACCCCACGCCCCCGCCGCCAGCGCGGCGATCTCCTCGTCGGCGGCCGCGATCACCGCGATCACTTCCCCGACCGGGACCACCGCCCCTTCCCCGGCGAAGACGGCGCGGAGCACCCCGTCCCCCCGAGCGACCAGCTCCATCGTGGCCTTGTCGGTCTCGATCTCGGCGAGCACGTCGCCCTGGGCCACCGGGTCCCCCTCGCCCTTCAGCCACGCGACGACCTGGCCCTCTTCCATTGTGGGAGAGAGCGCCTCCATGTGCACTTTCGTCGCCATCGGCCTCAAGCCTCCGCCACCAAGTACAGCACCCTCTTGCACGCCTCCACCACTCGGTCCACGCCCGGCTTCGCCAGCTGCTCCAGGTTCTTGGCGTAGGGCATGGGAACGTCGGCCTGGGCAACTCGCACGACCGGCGCGTCCAGGTCGTCGAACGCCTCGTCCTGGATCAGCGCCGCGATCTGGGCGCCGACGCCGGCGAACGGCCACCCCTCTTCCAAGTACACCACCCGGTTGGTTCGGGCGACGGTCTCCAGAACCGCGTCCGCGTCCAGGGGCCGGATCGTGCGCAGGTCCAGCACGTCGGCCTCGATCCCCTCCCGGGCCAGCTTCCCCGCCGCCTGCAACGCCACATGGACCATCTTGCCGTGGGTCACGATGCTCACGTCGTCTCCGGAGCGCTTCAGCTCCGCCACCCCCAGCGGGATCACGTACTCTCCGTCGGGCACTTCGCCCTTCACGTTGTAGAGCAGCTCTCCCTCCATCACCGCCACCGGGTCGTCGTCGCGGATCGCTGCAGCCAGCAGGCCCTTGGCGTCGGCGGGGGTCGCGGGGGTCGCCAACTTCACCCCTGGGGCGTGGACGTAGTAGGTCTCGCAGGCCTGGGAGTGCTGGGCGGACAGCTGGAGGGCCGCCCCCGTGGGTCCCCGGAAGACGATCGGGACATTGACCTGCCCGTTGGTCATGTACAGCATCTTCGCCGCGCTGTTGATCACCTGGTCCAGCGCGAGGATCGAGAAGTTGAACGTCATGAACTCGCAGATCGGTCGCAGGCCCGCCATGGCGGTGCCCACGCAGAGGCCGGCGAACCCCAGCTCGCTGATCGGCGAATCCACTACCCGCCGGTCGCCGAAGCGGTCCAGCATCCCGCGGGAGACCTTGTAGGCACCGTCGTACTCGGCGACCTCCTCCCCCATGATGAACACCGAGTCGTCCCGCTCCATCTCCTGGACCATGGCGGCGTTCAGGGCCTCCCTGTAGGTCAACTCAGCCATTGACGGCGCCTCTGCCGGCGCGCCCGTCCAGGAACAAGCGCCCGTGCACGTTGGTCTCGGCGTACACGTGGTCGTAGAGGGTGGAGGGGTCCGGCCAGGGCGAAGCGTCGGCGAAGTCGGCGGCGTCCTGGCATACCGCTCTGACCTCTGCGTCGATCGCCTCCATCTCCTCCGGGTCCAGCTCGCCGGCCGCCGTCATGCGGTCGCGGAGGAGGGCGATGGGGTCCTGCTCGTGCAGCTGCTTGTCCACCTCTTCCTTGGAGCGGTAGGTGCCCGACACCGGGTCCGACATGGAGTGGCCCCGGAAGCGGCACGTCAGGGCGTTCACGAACTGGGGTCCCGCCCCGTTCCGCACCTCTTCCGCCAGTCGGGCGAAGAAGTCGTGAGTCCCCAGCACGTCCTGTCCGTCTATTGTGTGGGCCGGAACGCCATAAGCCCCGGAGCGCTCTTCCACGTTGGTGACCGAGACCCGCCTGAACGCGGTGCCCATGCCGTAGCCGTTGTTCTCCACCACGTAGATCACGGGAAGCCGCCAGATCGCTGCCATGTTCAGCGACTCCAGGAACGCCCCTTGGTTGACCGCCGCATCGCCCATGAAGCAGAGGCAGACCTGATCGCCGCCCCGATACTTGATCGCCCAAGCCAGCCCGGTGCCCAAGGGGATCTGCCCCCCGACGATCCCGTGGCCGCCCATGAAGCCGATCTCGGCGTCGAAGAGGTGCATCGAGCCGCCCCGTCCCCCGCAACAGCCGTCCACCCTTCCGAAGAGCTCGGCCATCACGGCCCGGGGCGTGATTCCCTTGGCGATCGCCTGGGTGTGCTCCCGGTAGGCCGTGATCACCAGGTCGTCCTTCCGCAACGGCTTGATTGCGCCCGCGGCCAGCCCTTCCTGGCCGATGTGGACATGGCAAAAGCCGCCGATCTTGCCTATGGAGTACGCTTCCTCCGCCTTCTCCTCGAAGCGGCGGTAGAGAAGCATTTCCCTTAGGAGCTCGTGAAGCTGCTCCCGGGAGAAGCCGGCGATGCCCGAGGCGGCCGCGCTCTCGGCGGACGGGGCCTCCGGTGCTGCTGTCGCCATCTGACTGGTCAGCCTCCTTGTGCTGCGGTGCGACGGGGCGGCGGCGGGCGGTGGGCGAGCGAAGCCGGCGTCGGGGCCGTCCGCGCACTCCGAAGGGGTATCAGCTTCGACGGGGGTCCGCATGCGCCCAGCATCTCGGCAGGCACTTCCGCCGGGGCCGGAACGTCCGCCTCCATGACGTCTTGGATCGCGCCGGGGCCGCCCGCCTGCACCTCCCGGGCCTGCTCCTTGGCGTGGTAGCTGGAGCGGACCAGGGCGCCGGACTCCACGTGGCGGAAGCCGAACTCGCCCTCGCCGATCCGCTTCCACCTCCGAAACTCGTCCGGCGTGACCCACCGCGCCACCGGGATGTGCTGCTTCGACGGCCTGAGGTACTGCCCCAAGGTGAGGATGTCTACCGACGCTTCTCGGAGGTCGCTCATCGCTTCGCGGATTTCGTCCTCTCGCTCCCCCATCCCCAAGATGATCCCGGTCTTGGTCAGCATCCCCGGGTCGATCCGCTTGGCAGTCCCCAGGTACGAGATCGAGCGCCAGTAGCGGCCGCCGGGGCGCACGTCGGGGTGAAGCCGCGCCACGGTCTCCAAGTTGTGGCCGAGGATCGCCGGACGCGCTTCCATGACGGTTCGCAAGGCGGCCTCGTCGCCCTTGAAGTCGGGGATCAAGACCTCCACCGAGCACTCGGGCAACCGGCGTCGCACTTCGCGGACCGTGGCGGCGTAGATGCTCGCGCCCCCGTCGGCGAGCTCGTCCCGGTTCACCGACGTAATCACCGCGTGGTCGAGCTCCATGGCGGCGATCGTGTCGGCCACCCGCCGGGGTTCGTCCAGGTCCAGCTCGGTCGGCATCCCGTGGGCGACGGCGCAGTACTTGCACGCACGGGTGCAGACGTCTCCGAGGATCATGAAGGTGGCGGTGCCGGCCTCCCAGCACTCGCCGATGTTGGGGCAGCCGGCCTCCTCGCAGACGGTGTGGAGGGACTGGCGCCGCATCAGCCGCTTGAGGCGCACGTAGTTGGGACCGCCGGGCGATCGGACCTTCAGCCACGACGGCTTGCGGGACGTGATGGGGATCGTGTCCAGCCCCTCGTGGGCCCGTATCCGGGACGTGCCCTTGGGCTTGACCTCGCCCGTGTCCTTCCCAGCCGGGGCGTAGCCGCCCGGCGCGGTGCGGGTTGAGACCGTCAAGAGTTCGTGAGACCTCGGATCAGGGAAGACGAGCCCCTACGATAGCGAAACGGCAAGGCGCTCTCTACCCTACCACGCCCGCACCACGTACCCCACCCCCAACCCCAGGTACGTCCCTACGGCATAGCCCAGCAGCCCCACCACGACCCCCGGCAGCACCAAGTGGCGCCACTCCCGGGAGACCGCCACCGCCAGCGCGCTGGACGGCCCTCCCACCGACGCCTGGGACGCCACCGCGATCGAGCCCATGTCCAGGCGCAGCAGCTTGCCGGCCCCGAAGACGACGATGCCGTGCACGCCGACCACGATCAGGGTGAAGAAGAGGACCTCGAGCCCCACGGCGACGATCTCCGAGAAGCGGGACAGCACGCCGATCAGCACGAAGAAGAAGTGGAGGCCCACCGAACCCAGCTGCATCGCCCCCGGGGCCTCTCGGAAGAGGGGGGAGTGGCCCAGGATCAGCGCCAGCGTCGTGAGCCAGAGGATCGCCGGGACGCCCGGGACGAGTTGACCGAGCCATTCCGACGCCAGCACGAGCGCCAAGCCGACGGCGACGAGGTTGGCCGTTCGGGCGGCCGACATGCCCTCCAGCACGAAGTAGGGATGGTGCTGGTGGCGGCTCGCCGGGGTGCTGGACTGCTCCGCCGACGTCGCCGAAGCGTTCGATCGGGTGGGGGCCGGGTAGAAGCGTCGAAGCCAGATCGGAAGCACGAGGGTGACGGCAAGCCATAGCGCGGTGACCACGTTGTCGGCGGCGGTCGCGCCGGCGAAGAGAGGGCCGGAGAGGCCCGCGGCTCGGCCCACCGAGATGAAGTTGACCGAGCCGCCGGAGTAGGTCCCGGTCATGGCGGCGGCGATCCGCCAAGTGTCGTCGCCGAAGCGCGCTTGGTAGACGGCCGCGGCCACGAACGCGCCCAGGACCGTGCCCGCGACGGCGAGCCCGAAGGCGCCCACCATCCGAGGGCCGGCGTTCTTCAGGTCGCCCAGGTTGACGGAGAGCAGGAGCCAGGCAATAGCCAGGGAGGTCACGGGGCCCAGAACCGCGTCGTAGACCTCCGACGACGCAGGGACCACTCCCGTGTTGGACAGCGCCGCGCCAAAGGCGATCGCCAGAAGGGACGCGCCCACCTTCGACAGCGCCGCGAAGCGGTAGTCCAGCCAGAACGCCAACGCCGTCGCGGCGGCGATGATCGCGCACAAGGCCAGCGGCGACTGGATCACGCTGCGACGACGCCGATCAAGACCCGTCGCCCAGGAACGCTTGGGCGTCGTCCAGCAGCTTCGGCAGGATGTCGGGGTGCCCTTCCTCGAGGCTGGTGTAGTCGGCCAGGCCGGTCCTCAGCTCCTCGTCGTACGCGTCCACGAAGGCGCGGTAGTGAGTCCTCGCCCGGGCCGAGTCACCCAGCAGCAGAGCGCCTTCGGCAGCCGCCGAGAGGCACAGCAGGTGGGTGGGCCGAACCGCCAGTCCGGCTTCCGCGACGGCCAGCGCTTCAGCGCCGTTGCCCGCGGCCGCGTGCAGGAGCGAGAGGTGGAACCGGTCGTCCAGCGTCAGCACCCCGATCCGGTCGTAGGCGGCGACGGCCATCGGGAGGAACTGGTCGGCTTCGTCTCGGGCGCCCGCCTCCACGGCCGTCATCACCCGGTTGAAGAGTCGCCGGGCGGCCTGTCGTGGACTCATCGAGGAGAGGTCCACGGTGGAGGTGGGCCCCAGCGGCGTCGGCTGGCCTGTTGTGGACTGCCCAGCAGGGGGCGACGAGGCACCGCCGTCGCGGAGCACCAGCACCAGCGCGAGCACCACCAGCGCCGCCACCGCGGCTCCGACGACCGTCCGGGCCGTCGCGCGGCTCGACCACGGACCGCGTTCTCCCGTGCCTCGGCCCGGCGTTCGAGCGCCGGCGACCGGCAGTTTGGCCCCGCACTGCGTGCAGAACCGGTCGGCACCGCCCGAAGCGGCGCCGCACTCGACGCAAGCGGGACCCCGGAGCGCTCCGCCGCACGCCGGGCAGAAGTTGGCTTCGGGAGGCATGCCCACGGAGCAGTGGGGACACGCGGCCTGCCGACCGGCCGTCGCCTCGCCGTCTGTCGTCACCCTCCCGTTCCCCCGCCCGCGATGGCGTTGAAGAACAAGGGCCACGTCACGATGCTCTGGCCCCGGTAGTTGGGCTGGAACCCAAAGAAGATCACTTCGCCCGCGCCCACTCGCGCCCGCAGGAGCGCCGGTCGGCCCGCCAGCCGGTCGGGGCCCAGAACCCATCCGGCGACCACCGGCTCCGCCGCGTACCGCCCCAGCACCTGCACGCGGGCGTCGTTCACCTCGAACGCCCGGCTGCTCCGCCAGTACCAGGCCGACGTCGACCCGTCGTAGCCAGCCGAAACCGGATCCCGCACCAAGTCGACCCGCAGGAGGGAACCGGGCACGTAGAACTCGGTGTTGGGCAGGCCCGCAACCGGGTTCGACACCCCTAGGCCGAAGAGCTCCACGGCGAATTGGGCGGCCTCTTCCACCACCACCAACCGACCTCCGGCCTCCACGAACTCGCGCACCGCGTCGCTGCCGGCCTCTCCCAGGCCTCCCGTGTACTGCTCGGGCAGGGACCCCGGCGGATGCCCCTCGCGGATCGACGACGCCGCCTGGCTCTGGAAGAGCAGCACATCGTAGTCGTCCCCCAGGTTGCCGGCCCGGAAGCGGGCGTCGTGGAGGGTGTCGTAGCGCAAGTCGTGCCGATCCAGCATCCACCGAGTCCACCCTGCCGGCATCGTCTCTCGGTGCCCCTTGTAGACGCCCACCCGAGGAGCGCCCTCGCCGGAAAGGGACGACGGCAGCTCGTACGCCACCGACGGCACGGGGATCGGTTCGCTCAACGCCACCTCCGGCTCGGCCTCCAGCGGGTGAGCTTCCACGCCCATCAGCAGGGGGAGGGTGTGGGCCGTCACGTCGTAGGGACGCTTCGGCGGTCCGCCCGGGTACTCCCGCAGGTCCGGATACTCCTGCTCCGTCAGGAGGGTCTGGGCAAAGGAGGCCCAGGGCTGCTGCATGAGCACGACGTAGGAGCCCTCGGGATACGACCTGCCCCCGGCCGCGAACTCCGCGTTGGCCTGGCGCACCTCCACGTCGCCCATCGTCAGGATGCGCAGGACGCTTTCGAGCCCCACGCGGTTCTCCTGCTCCGCCGGGATCGCCCACGCGGCCGGCCACTCGTCCCAGCCGGCCGTGGCCCGCTGGTTGACGCGGTAGAAGTTCTCCAGCCAGTAACCGCGGTTCCGGGCGGCGTTGGAGAGCAGCGCCATGGCGCCGGAGAACTGGTACTCGACGATATCCGGCAGTCCCCACTCGCCCCCTTCCCACGGCTGCGGGAAGTTCCACGCGGCCTGGGAGGCGTCGTACTCGCGTCCGCCCCGCACCGTCTCCTTGGGCACGGTCACGGTCGTGGCCAGGCGGGCCGACGCCGTCTCGCTGAGGATGCGCGCGCCGCCGTGGTAGTGCATGTAGGCCCGTCCGGGGTGGAAGCCGTCGTAGATGGCGTTGACCACCACCCCGTCCTTGCCTTGGGAGACGAGCTCCGCCGCCATCCACGTTCCCAGCTGGTTCACCGCCGACACCAGTCCCGGGTCCACGTTGGGCTCGATCGGGTCGATGTACGGCGGGAAGAAGATCCTTGCGCCGCCGCCGCCCATCTGGTGGATGTCGTGGACGATCTGCGGGTGCCACTCGTTCTGGGCCCGCACCGTGTGCTGGGTTTCGTTCTGGTAGAAGGTGTACCAGTCCCGGTTGTTGTCGTGGCCCGTGTAGAAGTGGTAGAGCCAGGGCGGCGCGCGGCCTTCGAAGGACGTGCCCACGTGCTCGTTGTAGAAGTCGTTGACCCACTGCGTCCCGTCGGGGTTGAGCGACGGCACCTGGAGGACGATTACGTTGTCCAGGATCTCCGTCGCCTTCTCGTCGGTGGAGGCCGCCAAGCGGTGGGCCAGCTTCGCCGCCGCCTGGGCGCTCCCGACTTCGGTGGAGTGAATGGCGTGGGTGATCATCACGACTGCGCGTCCCTCGTCCAGCAGGGCCGCCAGCTCCGCTTCGCCCTCTGTGCCGGTGGCGAAGGTTCGCGGGTCGGCCAGTCGCCGCTGCACCTCCCGGAGGCGGTCCAGCCGTCGGTGGTTCTCCGGGCTGGTGATCGTGAGCATGACGAACGGCCGCCCCGCCGTGGTGGGCCCCAGCGTGTCCACCGCGACGCGGTCGCCGGCGTGGGCCAGGGCCTCGTAGTACGACGTGAGGTCGTCCCAGTTCGCCAGCTTGCCCGCTGTTCCCATCTCGAAGCCGAAGTGGTCTGCGGGCGACGGGACCTGGGGGGCTCCGCGATCGCACGCCATGACGACAGGGAGCCATGCGGCTGCGAGGGGGGCGGCAAGACGCCGCAAGGTGGTGGTGGACAGCGAAGCGCTCATCGGCAGTCGTCCATAGTTGAAGGGATCCCCGGTTGGCTGCTACAGCCCCGTGGGGAAATCTGCGAACATCGTCTCGATCCCGAAGCGGTCCCGCAACTTCTCCGCCGTCGCCTTGACGCCCCACGTCTCGGTGGCGTAGTGACCGCCCAGAAAGACGGTCACCCCCAGCTCGGCGGCGTCGATGGCGTGGTGGTGCTGGGCTTCCCCGGTCACGAGGGCGTCGAGCCGCTTCGCTGCCGCCTCGCCCAGCATCGACGCGCCGCCGCCGGTCACCACCCCCACCCGGGCGACGGTCTCGGGCCCGCCGGGCAAGGTGCGGACGGGGCCGCCCAGGACGGCCTCCATCCGGGCTGCAAGCTCGGCGACGGGGATGCCTGGGGCCGGCCCCGCCTTGCCCATCCAGCCCACCGGCGCGCCCTCGAACTCGCCAAAGGGCTCCAGCTCCGACACTCCCAGCTTGCGGGCGAGGACGGCTGCGTTGCCAACCTCGGCGTGAGCGTCCAGGGGCAGGTGGACGCTGTACAGAGCGATGCCGCCCTCGATCAGCGCGCCGACCTTGCGGAACCGCCGTCCCACGAGGGGCTGGAGGCCGTCCCAGAAGATCCCGTGATGGACCAGAAGCAAGTCGGCCCGCCACGCCTTCGCTTCCCGGATCGTCACCTCGCTGGCGTCGACGGCGGCGACGACGCGCCTCACCGGCCCGGCCGCCTCCACTTGGAGCCCATTGAGGGCGCCGGGGTAGTCGGGAGCGCCCTCTACGCCCAAGTAGTCATCGAGGAACGCGACGATCTCGGGCAAGGAAACGGCCGCCACGCCCGGCGCCTACTTGCGGTAGCCGCGCTTCTTGTCCCGCTCGGCGACCTCCGGCGGCCCCGCGCCCCCTAGCTCTTTGGGCTGCATCGCCAACCCCGGCTGGCTTTGCCGCCCGACGGCCACGGTCCCGTTCACCGTCCCTCCTTCGTCCAGCTTCAGACTCGCGGCCTGGATCTCGCCGTCGATCTTGCAGGTCGATTGGAGTTCGAGGCGGGAGTGGACCTGCACCATCCCCGTTACGGTTCCCGCGATCACGGCGTCCTGGGTCAGGACGTCTCCGGTCACGCGGCCTTCCTTTCCGATCACCACTGCCTTGTCGGCGCGGACGGATCCTTCCACGGACCCTTCGATCCGAACCGTGTCGGTCGTCACGCAGTCGCCGACGACCTTCATGCCGTGTCCGATGATCGACATGACTTGCTCGGGGGAAGTTGCTGCGTTGCGGTTGCGGGCAGGCTTTGCCATGGGCTGCTTGTGCCTCCTTGCGAGGGGTCGAGTTCCTTTACTGCGAAGGCGGAACGACCATCGACTGCGGGTCGACAGGGGTGCCGTTTCTGGTGATTTCGAAGTGCAGATGGGGGGCGGTGGAGTTTCCGGTCGAACCAGACATAGCGATGACCTCGCCGCGCCGCACCACCGACCCTCGCGCCACATGCAGCTCCGACGCGTGGCCGTACAGGCTGTGCAGTCCGTCGCCGTGGTCGATTTGGACGAACAAGCCGTAGTCCGGATCCTCGGCGGCCTCCTTCACCTGTCCAGCCGCGGCAGCCAAGATGTAGGAACCGGTCTGCACCGCGATGTCGATCCCCGGGTGGCTCCGGCCGCTGCCCGCCACGAGGGCCTGCGTCATGTACCCGGAGACGGTCAGCGGCCAAGCCCAGGACTCGGCTTCCAGCGGGACGGCAACCGGCTCGGCTCGCCGTCCGCCTGCGGGCTCGTCCGCATCGGCCAGCCACAGACCGACCCCGATCGTGTCCGGACGGCCCACCACGACTTGGCGCGCCTGGTCCCATCTCCCTTCGAGCTCCAAGACCTTGCGATGCAGGCTGTCCGCCCGAGCGCGCTCGGCCAACGCGGCGAGTTCGTCGGCGGCGCGAACCTTCACGACAGTCCAGTGCGCCGCCGCCACGACGCCCACCACCGTCAAGGCGAGCACGCTGAAGACGGCGGTCCGCACGGCCCTGCGCGAGAGGACGATCTCTCGCGAGGCCCCGCCCCCTTCGGGCAACACGATGATCGAGAGTCCCCGATCCAGCTTGACGCCCCACGGCAACTTCATTAGCCGATAACCTCTTCGGCTTCCTTGCCGGTCAACGCCGCGAACACGCGCTCCAGGTCCCGCGCGCCGTGGAAGTCGATTCGGATCGCGCCACGGCCCTTGCCCCTCCACCGGATCGCCACCCGCGTTTCCAGGTGGCCTCCGAGGGCTTCTTCCAGTGCTCCGACCGCCGGATCTCGCGACGTGTCGTCGGGCTTTGGTCGGGCGAGGGCCTTCCCCGCCGTCTCGGCCTGGGCAACGACGGCTCGGACTCGTTCTTCCGTCTCCCGCACGGACCACGAACCCGCCACCGCCCGGCGCGCGATCTCCGCCGCCCGAACCGGGTCCCGCACCGTCAGGATCGCCCTGGCGTGGCCCGTGGAGAGCGCGCCTTCCTCCAAGAGCCGTCGCACCGACGGGGGCAAGTTCAGCAGGCGAAGCATGTTCGCCACCGTCGACCTCTTCTTTCCCACGGCCTCGGCGATCTTTTCTTGGGTAAAACCGAACATATTCCGAAGCGTTTCGTAGCCGTGGGCTTCTTCCAGCGGACTCAACTTTTCTCGTTGGAGGTTTTCGACAAGGGCCAGGACAAGGAGCGTGTCGTCGTCCACTTCCCGGATTGAAGCCGGCAGCTCCGTCCAGCCAAGCTGCTTGACCGCCCGCAGTCGGCGCTCGCCGGCCACGAGCTCGTAGCTCCGGCCGCCCGGCGCCTTCCGCACGAGCACAGGCTGCAACAGGCCGCATGCTTCGATCGATGCGGCCAGCTCGTCCAGCTCGCCGGGGCGAAACTCCTTGCGGGGCTGGAAGGGGTTGGGGACGATCGCCCGAACGGGCAACGTGGAGGGAGGCCCGGCAGACGCGCTCGGCGACCGTTCCGAGCCCTCGATCGTGTAGTCGCCCAGGAGGGCTCCCAAGCCTCGGCCTAGACGGTCGTTGCCGGTCATCTCGAGCCCGCTCCCGCCATCGCGCCGGCCTCTGCCTCGGCTTCCGCGGCGAGCTTCCGCCTGTCCAGCAGTTCGCGCGCCAGCGCGGCGTAGCGGCGAGCGCCTATGGACGTGGGCTGATAGCCGGTCACCGGCACGCCGAAGCTGGGCGCTTCCGCGACGGTGACGTTGCGTGGGATGACCGTCTTGAACACGCGGTCGCCGAAGTACTTCGTGGTCTCGGCAGCGACTTGGCGTGAGAGGTTGAGGCGTTGGTCGTACATCGTCAGGAGCACGCCTTCGATGGTCAGCCTTGGGTTGAGGTTTCGCTGGATGAGCCGGATCGTGTTCAGCAGCTGAGTCAATCCCTCCAAGGCGTAGTACTCGCACTGAATGGGGATCAGGATCGAATCTGCCGCCACGAGGGTGTTGACCGTAAGCAGTCCAAGAGAAGGCGGGCAATCGACCAGAACGTATTCGTACTCCGGCAGGACTGGAGCCAGCGTCTCCGTCAGGATCGTCTCCCGGTCCCGCACGCCCACAAGCTCAATCTCCGCGCCGGCCAGGTCGCGGTTGGCCGCGACGACATGCAGGCTCTCGTGCCCTGCGACTCCTCGGTGGACAGCCCGGAAGACCGGAAGCCCGCGGATCAGCACGTCGTAGATCGTCGGCAAGCCGTTGTCGGCAAGCCCCAGACCGCTGGAAGCGTTCCCTTGGGGATCCATGTCCACGACGAGAACCCTCGCGCCGGTGCTGGCCAGCGTCGCTCCGAGGTTGACGGCAGTGGTCGTCTTCCCAACGCCGCCCTTTTGGTTTGCCAGCGCGATGACTCTGGTCAATTCAGGCTCCGCTGGGTCGGGGAGAACAGCAGGGCGATTCCCGCGTGTGCCGGGGGGTGTCGAAACGGCTAGAGGGAGGGCAGGCGAACAGGGCTGTCTGCGGGGGGAACCCGCCGGCAAGGCCAATTTATAGCACCCATGGGGCGTTGCGACAGGGCCCGACTCGGCGCGCTCGGCACTCACCTCTGGATTACCCGAAGCCCCTTTGGCGTGTTCCACGTGGAACGTCGGCGCGAGGAAGAAGGGGTCGGCCTGGGGCAGGGGGGGCCGCCCGGTTCCCCTACCTGACCGGTGCCTCCTTTCTCCCTGCTGGGCGCGCCGGTCGCCTTCACCGACCGCCCGACAGTGTTTCACGTGGAACATTCCCGGGCTACCTCCACGCTCGCCCTTTGGCGACGCCGATGCGATGCCCTGCTCGGCCGTCCTGGCCCCTGCCCGCACCCGGCTCCCCTCTGTCGGCGCTGCGCTCGACCTTCAGCCTGCGCACCTCCATCACCAAGTTCTGCAGGTCGGCGGGCGAGACTCCCGGTATCCGTCCCGCCTGGGCCAGAGTGCTGGGCCTCACCCGTGTCAGCTTCTGCCGCGCCTCCATCGACAGGGTGACGAACAGGGAGTACGGCGCGTCCTCCGGTATCTCCAGCGTAGCCTGGGCCCGCAAGTTCTCCGCCCGCTCCGCTTCTCGACGGATGTAGCCCTCGTACTTGGCGTCCATCTCCACGGTGGCGAGGACGTCGGCACCCAAGTCGCGGGGAGCCCCGTCCCGCCCGGCGGCGATCAGCAGCTCCGTTGCCGCAACACCCGGACGGCGCAACAGCCTCCGCGCCTTCGTAGGCACGGAGATCGGCGCGCTGCCGGCGCGTTCCAGCACGGGATTGACCGTCTTCGGATGCAATGCCGTGTCTCGGAACCACGCCAGCGCCCGCCTCTCGTCGGCCAGCCGCTCGGTCAGAACCCGTTCCTGCTCCTCGGTCAGCAACCCTATCTCTCGAGCCAGCGTACCGAGACGGCTCGGCCCGTTGTCCTGGCGAAGCAGCAGCCGAAACTCGGCGCGCGACGTGAACAGCCGGTACGGCTCGTCCACGCCCTTTGTCACGAGGTCGTCCACTAGGACGCCGATGTACCCCTGGTCTCGCTCCACCACCAGAGGGGGGCGGCCCCGCACTGCCAACGCCGCGTTGGCCCCTGCCACCAGCCCCTGTCCCGCCGCCTCCTCGTACCCCGTGGTCCCGTTGATCTGGCCAGCGAAGTACAGTCCCGGCACGCCCCGCACTTCGAGCGTATGACGCAGCTGGTGAGGCGGAAAGTAGTCGTACTCGATGGCGTAGCCGGGCTTGGTCATCTTCGCTTCCTCCAGTCCCGGTATCGACCGCAGGAACTCCAGCTGCACCTCCGGCGGAAGCGAAGTGGACAGTCCGTTCACGTACAGCTCGGTGGTGTCGAGCCCCTCCGGCTCCAAGAACACCCGATGTCGGCGGGCCTCGGGGAACCGCACCACCTTGTCTTCGATCGACGGGCAGTAGCGCGGACCCTTTCCGGATATCTCTCCGCCGTAGAGAGCGCTCCGGGCCAAGTTCCGGCCGACGGTTTCCTTGAGGCCCTCGCCGGTCCATGTGCTCCAGCATGGAAGCTGGTCGAGAAGAGGCTCGCGAGTGTAGGAGCAGAACCTGAATGCGTCGCCGTCGGGGTCGCCGTCCTGACGTTGACAGCGAGCGTAGTCCACTGTGCGGCCGTCGATCCTAGGCGGCGTGCCCGTCTTGAACCGCGCCACCTCGAGTCCCTGAGCCTCCAAGGCCTCGGCGAGGGAGATCGACGGCGCCTCCCCTGCCCGTCCAGCGCCGTGAGCCGCCGACCCGCCCACATGCAGCCGGCCCCGGAGGAAGGTTCCGGCGGTCACGACCACGGTCTTCCCTTCGAATGCGACGCCTCCCCGGGTGTCGACGCCGACGACGCCTCCGTCGTCCACGAGGATCCCGGTGACAACTTCCTGAAAGAGGTCGAGGTCGGACAGGCCGTCCAAGATGCGGCGCGCGGCAACGGGGTACCGCGCCCTGTCGCACTGGGCCCGGGGTCCCCATACGGCGGGACCTTTCGACCCGTTGAGCATCCGAAACTGGATCCGTGCGGCGTCGGTCGCCTGGGCCATCACCCCGCCCATGGCGCCGACTTCCCGCGCCACCGTCCCCTTGGCCACGCCCCCGATCGCCGGGTTGCAGCTCATCTGCGCAATCCGGGTCAGGTCCGGCGTCACCAGAACCGTGGCAGCTCCCATCCGGGCCGAAGCGGCAGCCGCCTCGACGCCGGCGTGGCCGCCGCCCACCACGATCACTTCGTATCGCAACCGCACGATATCTACTTTCCGATGCAGAAGTCCTTGAACACGCGCTCCAGCACGTCGTCGGCCGCCACGACCCCCAGTACGTCCTCCAGGGCGCTCTCGGCCGACTTCAGGTGCGCCGACGCCACCTCGGGGGGCACGCCGTTGTCCAGCGCGGCGCAAAACGCCTCGGTCTCCGCCCGAGCCGCGCCGAGGCAACGAGCCTGACGACGGGTCGTCACGACGGGCACTTCGTCGCGGTTCTCCACCGCGCCCCGAAAGACCAGCTCTCGCAAGGCATCCTTGAGCGCCGTCATTCCTTCGCCCGACCGAACCGACACCGCAATCTCCCCCGCTTCCGCCGACTCTCCGTCTCCCGCCAAGTCCCACTTCGTCCGCAGCTGGACGACCGGGGCCCCCACCGACGCAAGAAACGCCCGCTCGGCTTCAGTGTCGGCCGACGCGCCCGCCTCCCGACAGTACAGCACCACGTCGGCCCCCTCCAGGTACCGCCGCGCGACCTCGATCCCCAACCGCTCGATCCGCTCGGCGTCATCTCGCAGGCCCGCCGTGTCCACCAGTCGGAACGGGAAGCCGTCGATGGCGACGGCCGCCTCCACCGCGTCGCGAGTCGTCCCCGCCTCCTCGGTAACGATCGCACGCTCCAATCCCAGCAACCCATTGAAAAGACTGGACTTACCCGAATTCGGACGCCCCGCCAGCACCGCCATCGCGCCGTCTTGCAAGAGCTCCCCCGCAGGTGCCGTCGCCAACAGCCTCTCCACCTCCTGCACCATCTCGCGGCCCTGGGCGACGATCGCCCCCAGCGCCACGGGAGCGTCGTCCTCCTCGGGAAAGTCGATGTGCTGCACCAGCAAAGCAGAGAGCCCCACCAACCGCTCGCGCAGCATCGCCACCCGGTCCGCCAGTCCCTTTTCCAGCTGGTGGAGCGCCACGGCCCGGCTCTTCGCCGACTTGGCCGCCACCAACCCCGCCACCGCCTCCGCCTGGGTCAGGTCGAGCTTGCCGTTGAGGTAGGCTCGCTGCGTGAACTCACCCGGGAGCGCCCGGCGAGCCCCCAGCTCGACGCAGGCCTCGGTCACGCTGGCCGGCGTCTCGCGGCCCCCGTGGGTCGAGATCTCCACGATGTCCTCGCCGGTGTAGCTGGCCGGAGCGCGGAAGACGGTGACCAGCGCCTGGTCCAGCACTTCACCACCGGGTTCGGGCCGACTCAGCGCGCAGAGCGTGCTCGTGCGGTCCGTCCACTCGGCTGGGTCCCGTCGGGTCAGCAGCCCGGCGATCTCGGTCGCCCGAGGACCCGAGAGACGCAACAGCGCGACCGCGCCAAGCCCTGGCGGCGTTGCCTGTGCAACGATGGTGTCGGCAAGGAATTGCGAGTTGCGCATTGCCCGGAAGCGGTCCCGCTCACGGGCGTTTCTTAGGAATTCCGGCTTGCGCCTTTTTCCGTTGCTTGGCAATAATCAGCTGTTGCGGAATTGTCGCAATGTTGACAACGGAATAGTAGAGGTTCAGGCCCGACGCAAAACGGAAGAACAGTACGACCATCAGCAGAGGCATAATGTACATCATCATCTTCATCTGCTGGCTTGCGGTTCCGGCCGTCTTCATGCTGATGTACTGCAGCAGGAACATGCTGGCGCCCATGAACAACGGCAATATGTACAGGGGATCCGGCGCCGACAGGTCGGGAAGCCAGAGGAACGACTCGCCCCGCAACTGAATGGTGTTCTGGAAGACGAAGAACAAGGCAATAAGCACAGGCCACGGAAGGAGCATCGGCAAGCAGCCTCCCAGCGGGCTTGCGCCGTGCTCCTTGTACAGCTTCATCGTCTCCTGGGTCATCTTTTGCTTGTCGTCGGCGTACTTCTGCTTCAGCTCCTCCACGCGCGGCTGCAACGCCATCGTCTTGACCTGCGAACGCATCGACTTTTGGTAGAACGGCCACATGAGAAGGCGCATCAAGACGCCGATGACGACCAGCACCCAGCCGTAGCCCAGCAGGAGCTGCTCGTGAAGGAAGTTCATGAGCCAAAGGACGACCCCCACAATAGGTCGGATGATCGGCCGGAAGAAGCGCCAGCCGTACGGGTTCACTTCTTCCATGGCGTCGCCCATCGCCACAAGTCGTTCCCGCTCCATCGGTCCCAGGTAGGCCCGGTACCCGTAGCGCCCCGACGCCTCCACCGGGACCCCCACCTGCACCGCTCCCGCGCCCTCTTCGTCGCCAGGACGAGCCGACACCAGCGCGAGAAACTCGCTGTCCCCCGACGGCAACACCGCCTCGAGGAAGAACTTGCTCTTCATCCCAGCCCAGTAGAGCGGCCCGCCCCTTTCCTCCCGCTCCTTCATCCTGCTTATGGGCCTGGACCGGATGCCGTCCTCCACATGGTTGCTGGAGTAGGCCATCATCCGCCGGTCGTCGGGCTCGTGAAGCTCGTTGACCGCCAGTTCCGGCCCCAGGTTGAGCAGCAACGTGGTGCGGTCCGGCGAATCCAGCTCCGGCAGCTCGCCGGCCACCTGCACGATGTAGGAATCGGGCGAGAAGGTGTACCTGATCTCGCTGAAGAACCGCCCCGTTGGATGGTCGTACCTGAAGACCAGCGTGCGAGGCTCGCTCCCCTCGTCCAACCGGAGGCCGTCCGGTGGGGTCGCTGCGTAGGAGTAGCTGGCCAGAGGGACCGTGTCCGAACCCGACCCGACCAGCCACAAGCCGTCGAGAACGCTGGAGGCTTCCAGCCGACCGCCTCGGGCCGATCCGCCGTCGCTTAGACGCGCCTGGGGCACCAGCTGCACCGGTCCGTCCCGAGAGAACGAACGGTAGCCCAGGAGTTCCGCGGAGCGGAGTGCTCCTCCGTAAGTCGAGAACGACATCCGGTAGAGAGGCGTCTCGACCTGCACCAGCCGTTCCCGTCCGTCGGCATCGGTATCGGGGGCGTCGGCCTCGGGTTCTTCTTCTTCCGCCTCACGCATGAGTCTGGCAACTGGGTCCACCTCCCGCTCCCCCACGCCTTCCACTTCGCCCTCGCTCGCCGGCGGCGGCTCCACGGTTGGGGCGGGCGGGAAGAGAAAGTTGGTCCCCATGATCACGCCCATCATGAGAACGATCGCCAGCACAAAGCGCCGGATGTCGGCTCCGCTCACTGGACCGCCTCTCGCTCGGGGACCGGATCGTACCCGGAACCGCCCCACGGCCTGCAACGGGCGATCCGCTTCAGGCCGAGCCACCCTCCCCGCAACGTCCCGTGCCCTTGGACGGCCCGCAGAGCGTACTCGGAGCAGGTCGGGGTAAAGCGGCAGACCGGGGGCATCAGCGGCGAGATCGATCCCTGGTAGAACCGGAGGAGTCCGGTCACCGCTGTTCGGAGCATATCGCCTCCACCGCACCCATCACTGCGTCTTCCAGCTGGTCGTACGTGGCTTGGTAGGCGCTTCGTTTCGACCGGACCAGCACGTCGGCGTCCACGCCCGCTTCGCGCAGACGATGGAGGACCCGCCGTCGCCCGATCTCCCGCAGGCGACGCTTCAGGCGGTTCCTGGCGACGGTTCCGCGCCCGAGCTTGGGCACGACGAACCCGACTCGAGCGTTGAAGCGGCCGGCAGGATCGCCGGGCGACTCCCCGCCGGCGGACCGTGAGGGGGAAACCAGCACCAACACGTCCGCCAGGGGCGTCCGCATCCGCCTGCCCCGCCTGAAGACCGCTTCGATATCCCGGCTCCGGCGGACTCTGGCAACGCGAGGGAGGCGTTCCCCCCCCGAGCACCCGACCTCCGGCCCCACGCTCCTCCTAGACACTCGACGGAGGGCTATCGGGCGTACTTGGATCCGATGCGGACCGTCAACGCCTTCCGGCCCCTGCGCCGCCGCCGGTTTAGGATCTTCCGGCCTCCCGGCGTGCTCATCCGAGCCCGGAAGCCGTGCTTGTTCAAGCGCTTCCGGTTGCGGGGCCTGTAGGTCGGCTTCATATCGGGTACCTTTGTCGGGCCGAAGCCGCCCACCAGAGGGGGCGGCAGGGGGGTTGAAGCAAGCTCAGCCCTGAACTCTAGTCGAACCCAGAACAGCCGTCAACAGGCGGGTCCCGACGCGGGTCGGCGTCGCTCCCCGTCGTCCGGCGGGCGAGCTGGCAAGGTTGGTTTGACCTCCCGGCGGCCGCCGGGTAAGCTTGGAGCCCTTTCCGACGGAACCCACCACCGGGAGAGCATGGACCTGGACGCGAACGACCTCTGGGAGGCCATCCTCCGGCTTGCCGCCAAATCCGTAACGGAGCAGGGCTACGCCACGTGGCTCTCGAAGGTCAAGGCCGTGTCCTGGTCCGACGGCGTGCTGCACGCCGAAGCCACGTCCAGGTTCCACGCGGAGTGGGTCGAGGACAAATACGGGGGACTGCTCCGGACGCTCGGGGAACAGGTGGTCGGAACCCCCGTGGAGATTCGGGTCACCTCCAGCGCGTTGCCCGACCGCCGGCCGCCGGAGGTGAGTCTGGCGCCCGTCGCCCACGCCCCTCCGACCGACCGCCGATCCAACAACGTCCCGGCGTACCTCAACAGCCGCTACACCTTCGACCGCTTCGTCGTGGGGGAGAACAACCGCCTTGCCCAGGCGGCCAGCTTGGCGGTCGCCGAGCGTCCGGCGCAGACGTACAACCCGCTCTTCCTCTACGGAGCGACGGGGCTGGGGAAGACTCACCTGATGCAGGCGATCGCCAACCGGATCCTGGAGTCGAAGAGACATCCTGCCCCGCGGGTGTGCTACATCCCGACGGAGCAGTTCATGAACGAGATGGTGACGGCGATCCAGAAGAACACCATGGAGGCGTTCCGGGCCCGCTACCGGTCCTACGAACTCCTCTTGGTGGACGACGTGCAGTTTCTCCGCAGGAAGGAGCACACCCAGGAAGAGTTCTTCCACACCTTCAACGCCCTCCACCAGAGCAGCTGCCAGATCGTCCTCTCCAGCGATCGCAAGCCCAAGGAGCTGGAGGGCCTGCAGGATCGGCTCATGTCCCGCTTCGAGTGGGGACTGGTCGCGGACATGACCCGGCCCAGCTACGAAACCCGCGTGGCGATCCTCCGCAAGAAGGCCGAGGAGGACGAAGTGTGTCTGGCGGCGGAGATCTTGGACCTGATCGCCCGACGTTGCCGGTCGTCGGTTCGACAGCTGGAGGGCGCGATCATCCAGCTGCTGGCGTTCTCGTCGCTGACCAGCCAGGAGCTTACCCTGGAGATGGCGCGCCACACGCTGGCCAGCGCGCGGCCAGGAAGCAACTCCGACGGCGTGCTCGGCTCCGGCACCGCCGACATGGACTCGCTCAACCCCGAAGCCATACGGAACTTGGTGGCCGAGGCGTGGGGGCTCGCGGGGGAGGAGCTGGCTTCCGCGACGCGTGCCCGACAGGTGCTCGTGCCCCGGCAGGTTGCCATGCTCCTCATCAAGGAGCTTCTCGATGTCCCGCTTCGTCGCGTCGGACAGGCCCTCGGAGGACGTCACCACTCGACCGTGCTGCATTCGATTCGAAAGGTGAAGGACCAGCTCGCGACCGACCGCGAACTCAGATCGAAGGTCGACTCGCTCGTGGAGAACCTGCGGAGGACGGCGTGACCACCGGTCGCCACCCCAGCCCCTTCCCCATTTCGACAATCGGGTGTGGAAAACCCCGGTGGAAATGTTGACAACTCCCGGTTTTCCACCGGTCGCCGCGTCCGAGGAGCTGCTTTCGGTGCAGTTCTCGCGGGCGGTGTGGGTTTCCTGTGGATTTTCCTCAGGGCGTTCCAGTCCAAGTCCACCGTTGGCCTGCGCGACAGCTGAAAGCGGGGTTCTCCACATTCCCACACCACCCTACTATTACGAACGAATATCTTTATACAGAGTATCTGGAACGAAAACGCCAACCTGCGAGAACCCGTCATGAACTTCACCATCACCCGCGAGAACCTGGTCAAGGGTCTGTCGGCTGTCTCGGCGAGCATCCCGGCCAAGACTTCCTTGCCCGTCCTGTCCAACGTCCTTCTGGAAGCGGACGACGGGGAGCTCTGGCTCACCGGGACCGATCTGGACCTGACGGTTCGCATCAAGGTTCCAGCCGAGGTCAAGGAGAGCGGAACGATCACGGCACCGGGAAAGAAGCTGCAGGAGCTTGCTCGAGAGTTGCCGGAGCACCCGGTGACGATCTCCGCCACGGGACACCAGCTGGAGGTGCAGTGTGGTTGGAGCCACTTCAAGCTGAACGGGTTGCCGAAAGAGGAGTTCCCGAGCCTGCCGGAAGTAGAGTTCGAGGATGCTTGGCAGATCACCGGGAAAGCGCTCGCCGAACTCGTACGACGCACGACGTTCGCGGTCTCCACCGAGGAGAGCCGGCCGATCCTCAACGGGGTTCTTTGGGAGCTGAAGAGGGAGAACATGGTGATGGTCGCCACCAACGGGCACCGGTTGGCCAGGGTGTCGGTCGTGGCGGATCCTCCCACCGAGGCCAGCGAGAGCTTGATCGTGTCGCCTGCTGCCCTCCAGCAGGCCCAGGGGCTGTTCGGGGAGTCGAGCGAGCTGGCCGTCGCCAAGAGCGGGAATCACCTAGGGTTCCGGTCGGAGGACGCCGAGGTCTACACCCGGTTGATCGAAGGGAAGTACCCGAACTACGAGCAGGTGATCCCCAAGGACAACGACAAGGTGGCGACGATCGACCAGCAGATGATGGTGGCGGCAGTCAGACGGATGGCCGTTGTCGCCTCCGATCCCCCTCACAGGACCAGGCTGGCGTTCGAGCCCAACCGGTTGCGCCTGGACGTGACGACCCCGGACCTCGGAGAGGCGGCCGACGAGGTCGAGATGGACTACGACAACGCAGCCGAGCAGATCGGGTTCAACGCCAACTACCTGCTGGAAGTGGTGGGGAACATGCCGAAGGGCGAAGTCCGGTTCTCCTTCAAGACGGCGGAGCGGGCCACCGTCATCGAGCCTGCCGACAAGAGCGTGGACTACCTGTGTCTGATCATGCCTCTTCGGCTAGAGTAGACGGGGAGCACGCCCTGGAGCTAGCGAGCCGCGAGAAGCTCCCTGGCGGTGAAGATCGCCCGGAGTTCGTGGCCGGCCCGAGCGAGTCGCTGCCTCGCTCCCTCTTCCCTGTCCACCAAGACCATCACGCCAAGGATGCGACTCCCGTGCGCGACGACCGCGTTCGCCGCTTCGAGAACAGAGCCTGCGGTAGTGATCGTGTCGTCAACCAACACCACCCGAGCGCCGGAGCGGAGGCCTCCTTCGATGCGGCCGCCGCTGCCATGCCCCTTGGGACGCTTGCGGATCGTGAAGGCGTCGAGGGACGTGCCGGTTCGCGCAGCGTGTCCGGCAACGGCGTAGGCAACAGGGTCCGCGCCCAGCGTCATCCCGCCGACGAACTCGGGCTCCCAGCCCGCCTCCAGGATCGTCTGATGACCGACTTGGCCAACGAGAACTTGACCACGGCCTGTCATCGTCGTGGCGCGGGCGTCGATGTAGTAGGTCGAACGTTTGCCGCTGGCGAGGGTAAATTCCCCCGTCCGCAGGCTCCGTTCGCGGAGGAGTCGGAGGAGCTGGCGGCGAGGGTTCTGAACTCGACGGTCGGAGGGCGGAGGGTCCATGGCATGGAAAGATACTTGGGGACAGGGTTGAGGGCGACGGCGCGACAGGCGCTCGCCTCCGCCGGGATCGCCTTGCTGTGGGCCTGCAACGGGACGGTGGACCCGGGGACGTTGCACTTCGGACAGGTCGGGCAGGTCGAGGTGCGGATCGCCACGCCTCTGCACGGCGCGGTTGGGGGGCAACGACAGCGTCTGACGTGGGAGTCCAGCGGCGCGTGGCAGCTCTTTGAGGAGATCGGGTATCGGGGGTTGCCGGGGGACGATACGACGACGCCGAACCCAGGGGTCCCCGAGCTCTTCGCTTCGTCGTACGCGTCCTTCATCAACGGGGTCAACACGGCCGTGGGCTGGCGACTCTTCAACGTCGACGGCCTCGATTCCGCTGAACCCG
Source organism: Longimicrobiales bacterium (assembly GCA_958296005.1). Lineage (GTDB taxonomy): Bacteria > Gemmatimonadota > Gemmatimonadetes > Longimicrobiales > Gaopeijiaceae > CATQHQ01. The sequence goes on along the minus strand of CATQHQ010000001.1, from coordinate 414,639 downwards.
AGCCGGAGTGCGGCGTCACCGAGAGTCAGGTAACGTTTGTGATCCGGGACGGCAACCGGGGCGAGCACGCGACCTGGTCACGGTGCGCGGCGGGCACCCTCAGGTCCTTGCGAGTTCGGTCAGGCGAGCGGGACAACACGGCGGCCCGCGTGATCCAGGCGGTGATCATCATGCGCAACTTGACGATCGGCGAAACCGACGACACCTACGCCTACACGGGCAGCTGGCCCTTCGCCACCGTGGAGAAGGGGGACGAAACCGGGTTGGAGCTGGACCAGCCCCAGGTCTTCCGCTCGCCCGACGGCGCGGGAAGTCATGCTCCCCCGCCCGACTGGGAGTCGGCGTGGACGGCCCACGCCGGGGCGGCCCGCGAGCAACCGGAGGTGGACTGGGCCACCGAGATGGTGCTGGTGGGCGCGATCGGAGTTCGGGAGGAGTCCGGCGACTCCGTGGAGATCCGTCGCGTGCTGTACTTGGGGACCGAGCGCGGTACCGAGATCAAGATCGTAGAGCGGGTGCCGGGGGACTTCTGCGCCCCTGTGCACAAGGTGGTGCGACCGTTCCACATCGTCGTCGCGCCGAGGGCGCCGGCCCCAGTCTTCTTCTCGGAGCTGCAGGTCGAGAGGTCGCGCTGCGGCGGCCCCTGACACGAGATGTTGACTCTTCGGAACCGCTTCGCTGTTCTCTTCGTGACCTTTGCCGTGCTGATCAGCGTGCTCGTGGGGTGGCTGGCGTGGCGGACGGCGCGACAGATACTCGAAAACGAGATTGAGGACAAGCACGAGAAGGTGACGCGGTCGATCGCTAGCGGCACCTGGGCCGAGGACATCGTGGACTACCGTCCCGGCTACGAGGACTTGGGGTTGTGGCAGACGCGGCAACGCGAACTCGACCACCTCCGCAACGAAGGCGATGTGGCCGCAGCGCAGTTCTTCACGTGGAAGCCCGGGGCGCCGACCGCCGTCGCGCTTGTAACCGACCGGCCCGAAATCCGTCCGCACGACCCGTTGCCGTGGGTCAACGCCTATCCGACCGAACTCGAGCATGCATACGAACACGGGTCGGCCAGCACGCCCCGCGCCGTCGGCGACAACGGTCAGTTCTACAGGTGGGCGATTCAGCGGCTTCGGAACCGCCAGGCGCTGCAGGGAGCCGGCGAGGCGACGTCCGAAGACCAGGTCTTCCTAGCTGTCCGGATGCCTGCGAACTATGAGGAACCGTTGACGATTCTTCGTCTCAGGATCGTCGAGCTCTCCCTGCTCATGAGCCTGCTGGCTGGTTTGGTGGGTTGGAAGATCGCGGGCTCGATCGTATCCCGACTGGAGAACTTGAGTCGAGCGGCGTTGCGCATTCAGCGAGGGTGGATGGACGAGCCGGTGACGGTGACGGGGGACGACGAGATCAACCGGCTGGCGCGAGCGATGGAGCGGATGAGGGCCGGAATTCGGCGGCGGGACGAGCAGCTGCGGCTCATGCTCTCTCGGGTCGCCCACGAAATCCGCAACCCGCTGGGGGGTCTCGAGCTCTTTGCGTCGGCGGCGCAGGATGCCGCAGACCCCGAGGAACGCCGACAGATACTGGGCAAGATCAGGAACGAGGTTCTGGGTCTCAACGCGATCATCGAGGAGTTCCTCGGCTTCGGCCAGCCAGCCCCGCCGAAGCCGAAGATCCACGACGTGCGTCGGCCGGTTTCCGAAGCGACGGCTCTGGCCGAGGCCGAGATGGCCAAGAAGGGCGGCCGGCTGCACCTGGACGTTCCTCCGCGGCCCCTCCTTGCCGTTGCCGACCCAACCCATGTGAAGCGTCTGGTGCTGAACTTGGTGCGCAATGCGTCCGACGCGGGCCAGACTGTCTGGGTGGAGAGCGCGATGGTCAATGGAGAAGTGCGAATTGTGGTTCGAGACGACGGGCCCGGCGTCGCCCCTGAACTTCAGGACAGGGTATTCGAGCCCTTTGTGAGCGACAAGGAAAAGGGTGCGGGGCTCGGGCTGGCGATCGTCAAGGAGATCGCCGAGACGAGTCGGGGCAGGGTGGAGCTGGTTCGTCCACCGGACGCGGACGGCGAGCGCGGCGCGGGCGCCGAGTTCCACGTGTACTTGCGGGGCCTGGAGAACCTGCCCGTTAGCGAGGCGGCCGAGGAGGAGGCCCTTCAACGGGACGGGAAGCGATGAGCGCCCTGAAGCAGGTTCTGATCATCGACGACCACGATTCCATGCGTGCCGGTCTCGAACTTCTGATCCGGCGACGGGGCCACGCGACGATGTCCGCAGAGGGAGGGCAGGAGGGTCTGCGGCTCCTCGACGAGCGCGGGGCGGACCTGATCATCACCGATCTGAAGATGGCGCGAGTGGACGGGATGGAGGTGCTGAAGCAAGTCAAGAAGTCCTCTCCCGACACCGAAGTGCTTGTAATCACCGCCCACGGCAACATCGAGACGGCCGTGCGGGCGATGAAGATGGGTGCTTGCGACTTCATTACGAAGCCGTTTCGGTCGGAAGAGTTCGCCATCAAGGTGGATCGCATCCTCCGAGAACGAGAGGAGCGGCTGCGGCTCCAGCAGGAGAACATGGCGCTGCGGGTGGAGAACACGTACCTGCGCAGCGAGGCGGAAGACGGAGGCACGCCCTACGGGGAGATGGTCGGCGAATCTCGTGGGATGCGACGCATCCAGCGGTTCGTCGAGCGGGTGGCCCGGTCCGACTCGACGGTGATGGTCTACGGCGAGTCGGGGACCGGGAAGGAGTTGGTTGCCCGGGGAATTCATGCCCGCTCGCCTCGTCACCGGGGGCCGTTCGTCCGAGTGAACTGCGGGGCGCTGGCCGAGGGCGTCCTGGACTCGGAGCTCTTCGGACACGAACGAGGCGCCTTCACCGGCGCTGAGCGCCAGCGCCGCGGTCGCTTCGAGCTCGCCAACGGCGGGACCCTCTTCCTGGACGAGATATCCACGATCACGACGGCCACCCAGGTTCGCCTCCTCCGAGTTCTTCAGGAGCGGGAACTGGAGCGCGTGGGCGGGGAGAAGACGATCTCGGTGGACGTACGGATCGTAGCCGCCACCAACACTCCCGCCGACGAGCTGCTCTCCGGCGACGACTTCCGCGACGACCTCTACTACCGCTTGCACGTGGTGCCCGTAACGGTGCCTCCCCTTCGGGAGCGCAAGGACGACATCCCGCTGCTGGTCGACCACTTCGTCCAGAAGCTTCAACCCCGGACGCGTTCCCAGGCGAAGGGCGTGGACCCTGCGGCGATGAAGCGCTTGGTGGCCTACGACTGGCCCGGGAACGTTCGGGAGCTGGAGAACGTGATCGAGCAAGCGTTGGTACTCGCCGAGGGCAACGCGCTGTTGGAAGACGACTTGCCGTTCCTGCCCAACCTGGGCGCCGGCGCGGGCAAGGCGGCGTCCGCAGGGTTGCCCGGCGAGGGAGTAAACCTGGACAAGGCCGTGGACGGGATGGAGGAGAAGCTGATCCGTCAGGCGCTGGAGCGGACCGGCGGCGTAAAGGCGGAGGCCGCACGGTTGCTGGGGCTGAACAAGAGTACGTTCTACGCGAAGTTGAAGAAGTACGGAGTCCAATGAGTCCGTCGGCGGTGGCGTTGCTGGCCGGAGCGATCGCCGCAGCTCCGTTTGCCGCGAGCAGCCAGAACGGTCGTTTGCAGCAAAACTCTTCGCCGCAGGACCTTTATGACGAAAAGAGAGAGCAGTACGACTCCGCCAGGGTCGAATACGTGCAGGCGTACGCGCACAAGACCGAGTTGGACGACAGATGGGCCGCCACCCTCGGCCGCCTGGACGATTCGCGCGAGTCGGGAACCGGCGGGCGAGAGCGGGGCAACTTGGTGGCAACAGCGAACGAGCTGTCGGCCGAGCTGTCGGCGGCAACGCGGGCAGTTCTTGCGGCAAAGACCCAGTGGTGCCAAGCCGGCAACAGCTTGATTCAGTTCATCGATGTTCGGTTGGAGATGCTGGATGCCCTGGAAGACTCGATCCCGATCGACTACGTGAACATGAATGCGCACCTGGGCGAGGTAGAGATCGAGATGGGCAAGCGCGGGCGAGACCTGGGCATCTTGCCGGACTCGGGGCCGTGCGGCATTCAGGAGTTGCCGCCCTTCCCTGCGATCCGCATCCGCCCGGGAGACACCCCCGAGCAGATCAGAGGAAAGGCCGAGTTCCTGGAGGGCGAGGCAAGCAAGCTTGACGACGAGATCAAGGCCCTCAACGGAGAGATCGAGGTGCTCGAGAACCAGCAGGCCCGGGGGCGGAGGCTGGCGGCTTACCGGGCCGAGCAGGAGGCGTTCGGTCGCAACGATCCCGTCGAGGACCAAGTGTCGGAAGGCGTCGGCGGGGAACGAGAGCTGCCGATAGAGGTACGAATCGAAAACCTGGAGCGTTTGAGAAGCGAGGTGCAAAAGCGAATCACGGAGTTGAAGGAAAGGGCCACGGAGTTCAGGAGCCTACTAGGAGGTGCAGGATGAGGACGCAGGCCCGCTTCCTATGCGCAGCAGCTCTGGCGGCTCTCGGTGCGGGAGCAGGACCGACGTACGCCCAGGAGACCGCCGAATCGGCGGGCACCCAAGTATCCCTTGAGGACGTGACGGTTCGAGCCGGCTTGTCGGCAGGGGGGTACTGGGGCAACCTGTCGTCGGTCGCGGTAGTCTGGACCGACCCCACCGAGAGGGCCTTTGCTGGGACGGGCTTCTTCCAGCTGGAGGGCGTTGTCCGCTTCCGGGGAGTGAATCGAGAGGTCCGCATCGACTTCGACGGGGGCCTTCGACAGTACGCCACAGGCGGCTTCGAGCTGCGGAACTACGCGCCGCGGGAGTACCACGGAGACGTAGCGGCGACGTACCGCCAGAGGCTGTGGGGCGGTCTCGTCAGCGCAGGAGGGCAGGCGATTGCACGAGGGGTGGCCGATCGGCCGCCTATGCCGTTGTACCTGCAACCGGGCTACAACAGCTTCGTCGCGTCGGTGCTGTACACGAGAGACTTGCCGTTCGACGGGTTGCTGCACGAGTTCGACGTCCGGGGAACGTTTGAGAGCCGCGACTACGCCGCGCCGAGAGTCTTGCCGCAACTCGACTTGCTGGATCGATCCTCGGGCGAGGCGACGTTGGGCCTCACCCGCTTTCTGGGATCGGAGTACAGCACGCTTAGGGCGTTTGGCGCCTTCAGGTATCACAGCTACCCCCGCAAGGGGCTGAGCATCCGCCGGCGGGACAAGGCAGGCCGGGTCGGGGTCGCTTGGGCCTTGAACAGGTACGTGACTCGGGGCCTTCAGGCAGAGGCCAGCATAGGCGGAACCTTCAACCGCTCCAACTCGCGACGGGTCGAGTACAACCTAGTCGGCTTCGAGAGCTCGCTGGTCAAGAGCCTGGGGCCGGCGACGGACCTGTTGCTGGACCTCAACGTCACGAGGAAGTCCTATCTGATCCCGGGCCAGTACTTGGTTCCCGGCGAGGAAGTGGACGACCTCACACGCATAGAGGCCGGACTAGTCCGTACGCTAGGTCCGATCTTCGCCACGGTCCGGGTCTACTGGAAGAAGGCCGAGACCAACATCAGCGGGGCCTACTACAGAAACTTCGGCGTAAGCTTCTCGATGAGCGCCACGCCCTGGGGGCGCCGACCTTAGCGAGCCCTCACGCTCACGCGCGACCGGCGCGCACGTCCCACCCGCAGACCACCCCGTTGGGCACGGGCTTCCACAACACGGACCGGCGCAAGAAGCGTGCCGGGTAACGCTCCGAGCAGACGATCTGGATCCCGTCCGCCGTTCGCACGTCGCCCACCGTGCATCGTTGCATCTGAAAGTACTCCGGCGACTCGTTGAACCGGCTGGCGACGCACACTTGCGACGGCTCCGCCACCACGATGTTCATGGCGCGAACGTACTGCGTCCGCCTCTCGATCGCTCCAGTTGCACGCTCGAGCGCGACGCGCAAGTCGCCCCGGTGGAACCGCCGCATGAAGTTGAAGATCTTCTCGGCGCCGATCCGGCCCTCCTCTCGGATGCGAACTCCCCGCAGCTCGCCATTGAAGGCAAAGACCTGCTCCCCTTGCCGGAAGGGCATGTTGTTCTCTATCCGAATTCCTTCGTCGCGAAACGCGCTGCGGGCGTGTGCAACCAGCAGGGTCGATCGCCCGACGGGACGGTGCAGGTCCTCCCAGACCGGCTGAATGCTGTGGTACGAGCGCCATCTCCCGTCTTCCCGCCATGCGCACCCCCAGCCGTGCCCTTGGTACTCGACGCTGTGCTCCGCGATCGCCGCAAGGGCCGCGACGTGCTCCTCGATCTGGAACCCGCCGGGGCTCGCGACGCAAAGCATGCGACACATGACGACAAGGTGCTCGGGAAGCGTCGTGCTAGCGCGACGACTTGGCGGGCAGCGTGATCCCGTCGCCGACCTCGTACAGCGGCGGGATCGGCGTCGGCGTCCGGCCGGAGACGACAAAGTCCCCGAACAGCGCCCCTGCGGCAGCGGTCTGACTGGCCTCGGATCGGCTCCACGCCAGTATGGAGGCGCGCACGTCGGGAAACTCGGAGATCAGGTAGGGGTTGCCGAACGACACCACGACGTGGGGCACGCCGCTGCCCGCCAGCCAGTCGATGAACTCCGTCGCCTCTTCGGGCAAGGCAGCGTCGTTCTCAGAGGCGATCGCGCTCACGTAGAGACTCACGACCACCAGCGCCTGGCGCCGTGCCCTGCGCACCAAGGACTCGTACACGTCGGCGGGAGTGCCGCTGTGCACGGATTCGGCGACCAGCCTGGAGTAAGTTTCCCGGAGCCGTCGGTTGAAGTAGCGGCCGGACAGCAAGTCGGACTCCATCCGGTACGTGACGGACATCACGCGGGCGCGCCGGGTCCCGACAAGGGGTAGCAAGTTGCGCCCGTTCTTGAGGACCGTGATCGACCGTCGGGCGACCTCGGCCGCAGCCTCCGCGTGGGCGGGCACACCTACGGACTTGCGCACCCCGTCGATCGGCACCAAGCGTGCGACGTCCAGCCCCAGCGCCTCCTTGGCCCGGAGGATCCGCCGCACCGACTCGTCCAAGCGCGCCTCCGTGATCCGGCCCGACTCGACGGCGTTCGCCACCGCATCGATCGCATCCGCTGGCGACGGCGGCATGAGGATTACGTCCGCCCCGGCCTCCAGCGCCTGAAGCGTCGCCTCTGCCCCGCGCCAGCCCCGGGTGATCGCCCGCATCTCCATCGCATCGGTAAAGACGAGTCCGCGAAAGCCCATCTCCTCGCGCAATAGGCCGGTCAACACCGGGCGCGACAGGGTGGACGGCGCCAGGCTTCCGGTGACGGACGGCAGCGAGATGTGCGCCGTCATCACGCCCGCCATTCCTGCGCCGACGGCGGCACGGAAGGGGCGAAGCTCCACCGAGTCCAACCGCGCTCGGTCGTGGTGGACCATCGGCAGCTCCAGGTGGGAGTCCACGTCGGTGTCGCCATGGCCTGGGAAGTGCTTGCCGACGGCGAGGGCGCCGTGCTCCTGCACTCCGAGCACGAAAGCCGTCCCCAACTCCGCCACGCGCCCGGGCTCCGCGCCGAAGGAGCGCACGTTGATGATCGGGTTCTCCGGGTTGACGTTGACGTCCAGCACAGGCGCGAAGGGAACGTGAATCCCGACCGCCCGGGCTTCGACGGCCGTGATCCGCCCCATCTCGTAGGCTAGGTCCGTCTCTCCCGCCGCCCCGACGGCCATGAGCGAAGGAAAGTCGGTGGCGCCCCCGAGCTCCGTCGCCCCCGGCATGTACATCGCGCCCCGCAGCCGGTACCCCGCCCCGGTCTCCAGGTCCGCCGCGACCAGGAGGGGGAGCCGGGAGCGGCTCTGCAAGTGGTTCAGCTTGGCCGCGACCTCCGTGGGCGATCCGATCGACATGACTAGGCCCCCGACGCCCAGCTCCTCCACCCACTCCAGGGTCTCCAGGTCGCCTTCGTCGCCCTCCGCCACGAAGTCGCCCATCAGCCAAGGCATGATCAGCTGTCCCGCCTTCTCCCGGACGGTGAGCGAGGCCAGCGTGCGCTCTGTCCAGGACGAGGGGGCCGACCAAGGCGACGAGCTCTGGTGGGCGAGGGCGCCGCAAGGCAGTAGGGTTGCCGGCAGGAGCGTCAGCGCAAGGTAGAGCGCACGCCGGGGGTCACCTGTCCACATAGGCTTGCCGTTTTGTTGCGGTACGGGTCGCTCCCCGTCGGACAGCCCCTACCGTCTACCGTCCTTCCGCCTCCAGCGGCTCCGGGTCCACAGGAGGCTGCCACACCTGAATCGCTGGAAAGGTCGCCAGGAACCAGCGGATCGCCGTCAGGAAGAGGCCGAGAAAGCCCACGCCGATCAACGGAGTCAGCGCGGAGAACACTGCATCGCCCTCGTGGTGCAGCGACGGGAAGATCAGCATGTACTGCCAGACCCAGAGGCCGGCCAGCACCACGGTCGCGAAGCTCTGCAGAACCCGAGGCGACTTCTTGGGACGCGCCCCCAGCAGCCCGGCAAACGGCACGACGAAACAGAGGACGATCACCGCCGCCGACAGGCCGCCCCACGGCGGGCCGAGCCTCGTGGCCAGCCACGCCTGCTCCCACTCCAGCTTTCCGTACCAGATCGGCAGGTACTGGGACCAGAACAAGTAGGTCCAGAAGACGGTGAAGGCGAACACCAGCTTGCCCAGGTCCCACAGGACGGGCGTTCCCACGTGCTTGTCGAACACGGCGTCCCTCCCCTTCAGCCCCACCGCCAGTACCGCCGTAGCCGCCAGCCCCCCCCAGAACGACGCCATGAAGAACCAGCCGCCGAACAGCGTCGAGAACCAGTGGGGCTCGAGCGACATCGCCCAATCGAAGGAGAGGATCGTCATCACGACCACCCAGGTGATGACCAGCACCGGCGCCAAGCGGGTCATCCGGTGATAGCTCCGGTTCTCCTCCGCCTCTTGGCCGGCCCAGCCGGCAGTGAGGCGCTCGCGCCAACGGTGGGCCGCCGTTGCGCCGCCGCGTCCCAACGCACCCAAGTCCGGCCGAAGCGCCAAGTACACGAACCCCAGCGCCAAGCCGAAGAGGGCAGCGACGCCCACGACGTTGCGGCTCACCAGGAACGGGATGTTCAGGTAGGCCGCCTTCTTCTGGACGATGGGATCGTACTCCATCATGGCGATCCACGGGAAGTAGTCCTCCCGCAGCACCACCAGCATGGGGACGAAGAGCACGAAAGAGATCGGCAGAAACGCCACCAGCGACTGGTGAAGCCGCCGAATGGGCCAGTTCCACTTCGCCTTCACGATCCACGTCACCGCCGCCACCGCCGCGCCGCCCAGGGATAGGGAGGTGAAGTAGTTCCAGTTCACCACGTAGGACTTCCACGCCAGCGCCGGATCCGTGAAGAGCGCGGCGAAGAACGACACGACGCCGGCGAAGATCATGATCCCCAGCGCAGTGCTGGTCGGACCGGAGCGGTTCAGGTGCCGGATCGGGATCTCGGAGGGGACGGAGTGGCCGCTCATGTCAGTTTGCGCCTACGCCCTGGAGGCGACGCACGTAGTTGACGACATGCCATCGGTCGTAGTGGCCGATCTGATGACCGTACGCTGGCATGAGCGCCCTGCCCACCCGGATAATCCCGTAGAGGTAGCCGTCGCTCCGGGCCACGGCGGCGTCGCCGCGAAGGGGATAGGCGGCCAGGGCCGGGTGGACCTCGAAGATGTACCCCGTGGTCCCCGACCCGTCGGGGCCGTGGCAAACGATGCACACCCGCTCGTACAGCTCCTCTCCCCGGGCGAGCGACTCGGGGGACGCCGGAACCGGGTTGGTCAGGCTGTCCACGACCTCGGGGCGGCTGGTCATCTCCAGCTGGGTGAAGGGAGGCGGCACGTCGGGGCTGCCCTCGGGCTGGCCGATGTTCACCTCGAACGGACCGGCCGGGTAGTTTCCCGCCGCGAACGGCACCGAGCCCTCCGGGGGCAGCAGGGTGTTCTCGTAGGGGTCGAACGACGGCTGATCCCTCATGCTCCTGCCGAAGACGGCCGCCATGAAGTCGTCCAACGGTACGCAGGCGCCGGAACCGAGGCCGGCAAGGAGAAGCGCCGCGACGATCCCCGGGCGGCGGATGGGGAAGGCGGCGGCGAGGCCGAATCGCCTAAGCATCGAACCCCTCCTGGTCCTCCCGCAGCTCGGCGGGGTGGTGGCTGGTCAGGATCTCGCGCACCTCCGACGCCTTGGCGGCGGACACGGGTACGTAGATGCCGAACGCCCCGCTGGAGCAGGCGGGGTGGTACGCCACCTTGCGGCGGAAGTTCGGCAGGCCGGCGTTGATGAAGAGGCCGATCACGGTGGCGAGGGCGCCGAAGAGGATCGCGCACTCGAAGGCGATCACCACGTAGGCGGGGATCGACAACAGGGGCTTGCCGCCCGTCACCAGCGGCCAATCCAACGACGTCCAGGAGGTGAAGCCGAAGCCGGTCGCCGCGCCGGTCAGCGCGCCCGACAGGGTGAACACTCGAACGGGGCTGTGCTCCAGCGCCAACCCGTCTTCCAGCAGGTGGTGCTCCGGCAGGGGCGCGAACGCGCGGAACTTCTTGTAGCCCGCGGCTCGCAGCGCCTTGCAGGCGTCGACCGTCGAGTCCAAGTGCTCGAAGACGGCGAAGAAGCCCTGTCGATCGTCCGAACGTCTGGCCATCACGATCCTCTCCGTCTTCGAAGCGGCGGCGGAAGCACCTCCTTCATCTCCGCAATCGCTACCGGCGGCAGCAGGCGCGTGAAGAGCAGGAACCAGAAACCGAACCAGGCGAAGCTGCCGATCAGGATCCCCATTTCGACGATCGACGGCCGGTAGAGGCCCCACGCCCACGGCTCGTATTCGTGGGAGAGGGAGGTGACGATGATGACGAAGCGTTCGAACCACATCCCGATGTTGACGAAGATCGAGATCACGAACAGGGCCGAGATCGACCTCCGCACCCGCTTGAACCAGAGCATGAGGGGCACGAGGCCGTTGCAGGTGAGCATCGTCCAGTTGGCCCACCAGTAGTGACCGAAGGCCCGGTTCCAGAACGAGCCCCGTTCCGGCGGCTCGCCCGAGTACCACGCCAGGAAGTACTCGGTCAGGTAGGCGTAGAGGACGATCGTCCCCGTCACGAGGCACAGCTTGGCCATCGCCTCGAAGTGCTTGACGGTCAGGTAGTTCTCCAGACCGAAGAACTTGCGCATGGGGACGGCGAGAGTGATCACCATCGCCACGCCGGAGAAGATCGCCCCAGCCACGAAGTAGGGCGCGAAGATCGTGGTGTGCCACCCCGGCACGATTGCCATGGCGAAGTCCCACGACACCACGGAGTGCACGGAGAGCACCAGAGGCGTCGCCAGCGCCGCCAAGTAGATGTACGCCTTCGAGAAGTGGTGCCACTCCCGGTCGGTCCCCCGCCACCCCAGCGAGATGAAGTGATAGAACTTCTTCCGCAGGCCCCTGGCTTGGTCTCGAGCCGCCGCCAAGTCGGGGATCGTCCCCAGGTAGAAGAAGACGGCGGAGACGGTGAAGTAGGTGGTTACCGCGAAGACGTCCCACACCAGCGGGGACCGGAAGTTGGGCCAGAGGAAGCGAGAGTTGGGATAGGGGATCAGCCAGTAGGCATGCCAGACCCGGCCCACATGGATCAGCGGGAAGAGGCCGGCGGTCATCACGGCGAATACGGTCATCGCCTCCGCTGCGCGGTAGATCGACTGTCGCCAGGGGGCGCGGAAGAGGAAGAGGATCGCCGAGATCAGCGTTCCCGAATGGGCGATGCCGACCCAGAACACGAACGTCGTGATGTAGACGCCCCAGCCGACCGGCGCGTTCAGGCCCGAGACGCCGATTCCCTTGTAGATCTGCCAGAACCACGACGTGAAGAAGAGTCCCACGCCGCCCGCGGCCAAGCCGAAGAGGATCCACCACCCTGGGCCCGGACGAGATAGGACCTTGAGCACGTCCCGGTTGACGTCGCTGTAGGACTGAACGTCCGGGTTGGGAAGGGCGCCTCGCTCCCTCCGCGCCGCTGCGGTCGGCGCTTCCCGCCGCAGTTCCGCCGTCGCCATCGCGCTAGTGCCCGCCCTCGTCCACTTCGTGGAAGGTGACCTTCTTCAAGTAGTGGACCGCGGGCTGGGTGTTGATCAGCTCGTCCAGCACCCTGTAGGTCCGTTCGTCGTCCACCGCTGCCGCCACCCGGGAGCCGGCGTCCCGTATGTTGCCGAAGACGATCGCGTCCGCCGGGCATACGCTCTGGCACGCCGTGTACACCTCGCCGTCCCGAACCTCTCGGTCCTCCACCGCCGCCCGGTTCCCGGCGTCCCGGATCCGTTGCACGCAGAAGGTGCACTTCTCCATGACGCCGTTGTCGCGGACGGTCACGTCGGGGTTGAACTGCCAGTTCATCGGCTCGGGGATATCGCTGGTGTAGCCGTACCAGTTGAAGACCCGAACCTTGTAAGGGCAGTTGTTGGCGCAGTAGCGAGTGCCCACGCAGCGGTTGTACGCCTGGGCGTTGAGCCCGTCGGGGGTGTGATAGGCGGCGAAGACGGGGCACACGGGCTCGCACGGCGCGTTGTTGCAGTGCTGGCACAGCATCGGCAGGAGGCGCACGTCCAGGGGCCCGGCGTGGGAAGCGTCCACGGTCTCGTAGTAGCGCTCCAGCCGAAGCCAGTGCATCTCCCGGCCGTTCATCGCCTCCCTCTCGCCGACCCACGGGACGTTGTTCTCGGCTTGGCAGGCGGTCACGCAGACGCCGCAGCCGGTGCACTTGTCCAGGTCGATCGCCATCGCCCAGCGGGGGTGGTCGTCGGCGTACTCGCCGAAGTCGGAGCCGGGCAGAGGGAAGTCCTCCGCACGACCCTCGGTGGGCACGGGCACGAAGCCGCCGCCCTCCTGCAGCTCTCGGCGCTGGCCGTCATGGCCGTGCTCGTCCTCGGCGGCGGCGTCGGCAGCGTGCCCCAGAGCCGACAACGCCATCGCCGGAGCGACGTTCCGGTCGTCCTGATCGTGGGAGCCCTCGGTGGAGACCAGGCGCCGCCACTCGCCGGTCGGCGTCACCGAGACCCGGGTCGAAACCAGCGCCAGGGCGGCCGACTCGGCGTCGGCGTCGGCAGGCAGGAGCGTCATGGGGTTGACCCCGCCGCCGTCGGCGAACGTGCGGGCGAACTCGGCGTACACGGTGTGGCCCCCGCCCATCGCGACCGCTACCACGTCCTCCCGGACGCCCGGGTAGACCCATGCGGGGACCTCCACTTCGCCTTCGCCCGACGCGATCCGCACCACGTCGCCGGATCGGAGGCCAAGCCGCTCCGCGGTGGTGGGGTTCAGCTCCGCCCACGAGTGCCACATGATCTTGGACACCGGGTCCGGGAGCTCCAGCAACCAGGGCCGGTTCGCGTGCGCCCCGTCGCCGAAGCGCGGAGAGGGGTAGACGACCAACGTCAGATCGCCGTCGCCCTGGAAGCTCGGAGCGGCGAAGCCCACCGCCGTCTCGGGAGGCTGAAGGGCCTCGACCTTGGGCGACGTGTCGGCGTATGAGACGGATCCGGTCCGCAGCAGCTCGCGCCAGCGGGCGTTGGGATCGCCCGCCAACCCCACGGCCTCTCCGTTCGCGGCCAGCCAGCTTCGGTTGGCCGCTCGGAGGTACTCGTGGAAGGTGACGGCGCCGAAGTCGTGGCCGAGCCGGCTCGCCGTCTCCAGGAGCACGTCGCTCATGGGGCGGGAGTCGAAGAGGTGGATCGGCCGCATGACCGGCTGCCGCACCGAGTACTTGCCGGGCGCCGGCATGGCGTCCCCCCACGACTCCAGCGGATGGGCGTCGGGGAGCACCAGGTCGGCGATCGCCGTGGTTTCGTCGGGCGCGGTGGCGAAGGCGACCTTGAAGGGAACCTTGCCGAAGGCGTCCGCGAAGCCGGAGGCGGGGGGGAGGGAGTAGACTGGGTTGGCGCCCGACACGACCGCCACGCCGTAGGCTCCTGCGTCCATTTCGGCCACGGCTTGGACCATGTCGCCGTACGACGAAGCTTCGCCGTCGGGCGTCGCATCCAGGTGGATGGTGCGTCCGACGGCGCCCGCCACCGCGTTCAGGATCAGGACCGCCAAGTTGGCGGCGGTCGCTCCGGCGTGATGGCCCGCCAAGCCCGGTCCCAGCGCCAGGCCGTTTCCGGCGGCGAAGCGATCCGCCAGCGCGGAGAGGGCTTCGGCCTCCACGCCCGCGGCTTCCGCGGCGCTCTCCAAGTCCGTGTTGGAGACGAGCGCCGTGTAGGGTCCAGCATCGGCGCCGCGGCGTACCAGCTCGCCGGCCACGGCCAAGGCGACCTGCGCCTCCGAACCGGGACGGGCGGGGATCCACTCGTCGGCGTTCTGCCCGGTCAGGGAGAGGCGGGAACCGATGAAGACGAAGCGGCCCTTGTGTCCGTCGCGCACCCCGTGCATGGAGGCGAACTCCGCGGCGAAGTGGACGGGGGAAAGCCAAGTCTCCAAGAAGTCGGCCCCGAAGCTGACGAGAAAGTCGGCCTCGCCGATCTGGTACCGGGGCAGCGCGTCGACGCCGAAGGCGATCTTCGCGGCGCGCCGGAGCGCCGAGTCGTCAAGGGCGTCGTACACGACCCGCCGTCCCCCCAGCCGATCCGCGAAGCGGTTCAGGAAGTTGCCCTCGGTGGGTCCCTTGGGGCCGGTCAGGAAGAGGGAGCGGCCGCCGGTGCCCAACCGGTCCGCCAAGAGCTCCAGCGCTTCGTCCCATGAGACGGGCTCGAAGCTCCCGTTCACGGCGCGCATCGGAGTGGCGATTCGGTCCGGGTTGTAGAGGCCCTGCAACGCCGACACGCCCCGGGAGCAGAGTCCGCCCTTGGAAACCGGGTGGTCCGGGTTCCCCTCGATCATCACGGCGCGGCCCTCTCGGGTGCGCACGCGTACGCCGCAACCGGAGCCGCACTCGCCGCACGTGGTGGCGTACCAGGTCGCAACGCCCGGCGTGATCTCCTCCGGCGGCGTTACGTAGGGAATCAGCCGCTCGACAGTATCCGTCGAACAACCGGCCGCCGCCGCGCTCGTGCCGCCGACGCCTACCACCTTGAGGAAGTCGCGCCGCCCGAAACCGTCGCTCATGAAGCCCTCAGTAGTGACATACCGTGCAGTCCCGCGAGGCGCCTCGCTCCAGGTGGCAGGAGACGCACCAGCCCATCTTCAAGTTGCCGGCTTCGGGAGCAACCGTCTCCAGCACGCCCATCTCCTGAACTTGGCCGTGGCAGGTCTGGCAGGCGACGTCTGCGGCCACATGTCGGAGGTGAGGGAAGTTGACGTGGTCCGAGACCTTGTAGATCCGCCTCCACGGGATCGGCGTGTCCGAGTCGTGATACTCTCGGATCTTGGCCACCTCTGCCGGGTTGGTCCTTCCAGGCACGACTTGGTGGCACCCCATGCACGTCGCCACCGGAGGGATCCCCGCGTCGACCGAGCGCTCCGCCGAGAAGTGGCAGTACTGGCAGTCGATCTGGAACTGCCCAGCGTGGGTGTCGTGAGGAAACTGGATCGGCTGGGACGCGACGTCCGCCTCCGCGGCGGCTCCTTCGCTTCCTTCGGAGGGCTGCTGGGCGTTCGGCGCTTGCCATGCCACGAGAAGCGCAACGCCCAGCAGGGAGACGCTCCCCAAACCAGCCGTCAGCCACTGCCTCTTCGTTCTCGCGGTAGGCATCGGGAACCCGTGCTGCGGGCCGGTTGATGGTGGATGAGAAGCAAGGTCGGCGTCGGCGGGAAGCGACGGGTACTTGAACGGGCCGACGGAAGTTAGGATTTGGCGTGGAGGATGTCAACGAACTTCCGCCGGGGCCGCGACGAGCGCGAGCGGCAGGCTTGCCACGGTTCCCAGCAAGAGGACATGATTCCGGGCGTCGGGCGCAGCCGCCGGCGAGCCCAAGGTAAACCAAAGCCCCATGCTCATGACGCCGCGATCGGATTCCACTTCAGAGAAGCCGTCCCAGAGTTCCGGCTCCGGCTCCACCGGGCAGGACGATTCGAGGGCCGCCGAGAACCTCCACCTGACGACCTTCACCCACGAAGGCAGGTTCTGGGACGTGTACTTGGAGTTCGCCGAGGACCCGGGGCAGCACGAGTCGTGCAGGGCCCGGCTCTGCTACGTCCCCACGGACCAGACGGACGACGTGAAGCCGGCGCGGACCGCCGTGATCATCATCGAATCGAGCTACGAGGAGGCGCTGGAGAAAGCTCGGACGCTGGACCGCTACAACCTTGCCGCCCTCCTCCGCTCCGCGTCCTGAACCCGGGTCGGCCGCCTGCCGGGGGGCGCTGACGACGGGTGATCGTGCGTCGGCCGGCGAGAGGGCGACGCCGCCGTTGCGCTTCCTGCTGCTGCAGGTCAGGGACCCGGATGACCCCATGGGTTCCCACGAGATCGCTTCCTTTGAGCGGGCGCTGCGCCCGTTGCCGGCCCGGATCGACGTCTTCGACCTGCTGAGCAGGCCGCTCCGCCAGCAGGACTTGCAGCGCGCCGACTTCGTGCTCATGGGAGGGAGCGGCGCCTACTCGGCCGCAGCCGGGGGGCCATGGTTCGACACGGCGATGGAGTCGCTGCGGACCGTCCACGCGTCGGGCGTGCCGGCGTTCGCCTCTTGCTGGGGCTTCCAGGGGATGGCGGTGGCGATGGGCGGGGAGGTGATCCGCGACCTGGGTCGGGCCGAAGTAGGCACCCACCGCCTCACAATCACGGACGCGGGGGGCGCCGACCCTCTGTTCGGCTACCTTGCGCCGTCGTGCAACGTTCAGATGGGCCACGAGGACCTGGTGGAGAGGTTGCCGAAGAACGCGACTCTCTTGGCGTCGTCGGCGAAGGTGGAGAACCATGCGTACCGCTTCGACGACGCGCCGGTCTACTGCACCCAGTTCCACCCGGAGCTGGACGCCGCGGGGCTGCTCAGCCGCTTCGCCGCCTACCCGCGCTACGTGGCCGAGGTGGCCGGCACGACGGTAGAGGAGCTGTCGAGCCGGGTGGAGGAGACGCCGCGGGCCTCGCAGCTGGTGCGACGCTTTGTGGAGATGCACCTGGGGCGACGGCAGTCGTCGGGACGCTAGGCCGCTCGGACCCAGCGCACGAGCTCCCTGAACGTCGGGCGCTTGCCTTGCATGAGGATCCCCGTCCGGTAGATCCGGCCCGCCACCCACGCGGTGCACACGATCGCCGCCGCCATCAGCACCAAGGACAGGGCCGTCATCCACCCGGGCACCGTGCCGGCCGCGGCCCTGGGAAAGATCAGGATCGGGCTGAAGAAGGGGAAGAGACCCACCCAGTTCAGCCAGTCGAAGGCGCGGCTGTTGATCGTGCTCAGCTGCAGCATGAGAGGGACGCCCAGAAGCAGGAAGAGGGGGACCTGGGCCTGCTGGGCCTCCTCTTCCCTGCTGCACATGGCACCCACGGCCGCGAACAACGCCGAGTAGAGGAAGTACCCCAAGAGGAAGTAGAGCAGAAAGAGCCCCAGGATGCCGACGCCGGGCAGGACGGACAGAAGCTGGTCGATGTTCTCCATCGAAAAGCGGGAGGCCACCAGCGGGAGGCCCGCCAGGGCGAGAGCGGCCACGAACGCCACCCATATCCCCAGCTGAGTCAGGCCCATGGCGCCCACGCCGAGGATCTTTCCGAGCATGAGCTGCCAGGGCCGGATCGACGAGATCACCACCTCGACCACCCGGTTCGTCTTCTCGTCCATCACCGAGCGAAACACGTAGGAGCCGTAGATCAGCATGGACATGTAGAGGAGCATCGCTCCCGCGAAGCCGGTGATTATGGATACGCCTTCGTCGATGCCGCTCGCCTCGTCCTCCTCTCGCAACGCCTCGAACTCGAGCTCGCCGCCGCCCAGCAGCTGGCGCAGGCCGGCGGGGTCCTCGACCCCTGCCAAGCGGGCGGACAGCGCGGCCTCCGCCACGATCCGCTCCGAGAGAGCGCGGAAGAGACGGCCGGGACCGTCCTTGCTGCGGTACACGAACGCGCCTTGGGAAACGGTCACGTCGTCCAGGATCATGTAGGCCGCGATCTCGTCGTCCTCCAGGCGCTGATCCAGCTCCGTCACCCCGGCCTCCGACGGCGCCGCGATCTCCATCGTGTAGCCGACCCCCTCCAGGCCGGCGGCCACCGAGTCGCCAAGCACCCCGGTGTAGTCGACCAGAGCCATCTCCCGTTCGGACTGGTTCGATTGCACGCCCATGAAGATGCTGAACGCCATCAGGCCCATCATCATCAGCGGGACGGCCAGCGTGGCGATGATGAACCCCTTCGTCCGCACCCGCTCCACGTACTCTCTTCGGACCACCACCCACACCTGGTTCATCGCTGCTCTCCATGTTCGGTAGGTCCGTTGCCGCCGTTCTCCCCGGCGTGGCGGAGGAAGATCTCGTGGAGCCGGGGCTCCAGCCGCTCGAAGCGCCGGAGAGCCGCCCCGTCGGCCACCGCGGCCGCCAGCACCTCGCCGTGGCTGGCACCTGGACGCAGCAACAAGTGCAGCGCGTCGCCGACCTCCTGCACCGCCGCGACCCCGGGCCACGCGATGCGAGGCGGGGGACCGTCGAACTCGACCGCCACCACGCTCGACCGCTCCCTCCGCTTTATCTCCTTCAGGTCCCCGTCCAGGACCTTGCGGGCCTTCGAGATCAGACACACCCGCTCGCAGAGGCGCTCCGCTTGCTCCATCAGGTGGGTCGAGAAGAGGATCGTCGTCCCCTTGTCCTGCTGCTCCCGCACGATCGACTCCAGCACGTCCTGATTGATCGGGTCCAGGCCGCTGAACGGCTCGTCCAGGATCAGCAGTTCCGGCTCGTGGAGGACCGTGCCGATGAACTGGACCTTCTGCTGCATCCCCTTCGACAGGTCGCGCACCTTCTTGAGCGCCCAATCGCCCAGCTCCAGCCGCTCCAGCCACTCCATCGCCCGCCCGCGGACCGTCTGCCGCTCCATGCCCCTGATCTCGCCCAGGAAGACCAGCTGGTCCACCACCTTCATCTTCTCGTAGACGCCGCGCTCTTCCGGGAGGTAGCCCACCCGGCTCCGGCGGGCGAAGTCGGGGACGCCGCCGAAGAGCTCGACGGTGCCCACGTCGGGGAGCAGGATGCCCATGATCATGCGGATCGTGGTCGTCTTGCCCGACCCGTTGGGTCCCAGTAGGCCGTAGATCGAGCCTTGGGGGATCTCGAGGTCGAAGCCGGAGACGGCGGTGTGGGTGCCGAATGTCTTGGTGGCGCCGACGAGGCGCACAGCCGGTGGAGTCACGAGGCGAGTCCTGATTTGGGAGCGAGGATCGACGTACTTGGTTACGACTGCCGCCGCGAAAGTGTTCGGCGTTCCCTTGGCGGGACTATACTTGATGGCCGGAGTCGTCGGCCCGGGGACGGAAGCGGGCAGCCCGACCGGAAATCGAAACGACCGTCGAGGGAACCTTCATGGCAATCTACCGAACGCTCTACTACGCGGAAGCTACCGTCGGCACCGAAGGACGAATGACGATCCCCAAGACGATGCGGGAGGACTGCGGGATCGCCGACGGGGACACCATGGTCGTGCGGGTCGAGGAAACGCCCCAGGGCGTCCGCCAGATCGTGATGTGGCGAAAGGACCCCGAAGGCGACGAGTGACGAGGACGGGGGTGGCGACCCTACCGTCGTCGCGCCTCTGCCCACCGAACGAGTTCGCCGAGCGGGCGAGCGCCGTCGTGAAGCCACTCTGCTCCGGGGAAAGGCACGTCGGACAAGGGGACGATCCGAGTGGCGCCGACCGTGAAGAGGGCTTCGGCGAACCCGGATTCGTCGAGGCGCTCCTCTGGGATTCCGGCTAGGCCCACGCTCTGAAGCACCGGCGCCAGCGGCGCCAGCGTCTCCAAGCAGCCGTTCAAGTCCGGGGTTGGGACGACCCAGGCGGTTCGGGCGCCGATTGGCTCGAACTCCTCTATCGGGGCGAGCACCACGGTCCAGCCGGGGGCGTCGAGGTCTGTGCGCGGGGCCTCGGGCGTCGGCGAGTCGCGGGGGGTCCACAGCTCGACGGTGCCCGAGGCCGCTTTCTTGAGGGCGAGTCGGCCCCGAAGCTGGTGGACCGCCGAGAGCGTGCCGGTGCCGACGGGGGCGAAGGGAAGGGTGCGGTGGAGGGAGGCGAACCGGTCGGCCAGCTCGTCGCACCACCGGGCGGCTTGGTCCCGGTCGCCAAGAAGGAGGAAGAGGTGGGTGCTGACGCATCCGCGCTGGTCGTAGAGCGCCGCCGCCCGCGCGCCATGCGCCGCCGAGCCCGGAGCTCGGGCCGGGTCGACCACGGCGACACCGAGACGGAGGGCGTGCTCCACCAGCCGGGTGGAAGCGGGCGCGCGGGCGCGCACCGACTCGATCGTTGCGTCTGCCCCGTAGACCACGGCTTGGTCGACGAGGCGGAGGAGCGCGCGCTCCCAGTCGTCGTGGGCCGGGTCGCCGCCGGGCCAGTAGTGGACGGCGGCGCCGGCGCCGAGAACGGGGTCGGCGGCACGGAGCGCCCGAGCGAAGCGAACGGTCAGGGCCACGTCGCCGGCACCGGGCTTGGCCAGGATGGGGGACTTGACCAGGAGGGCGCGGATCATCGACGTCACGGTGACCCCGGGCACAGTTCCCGAGCCGAAGTGGAGGGTCGTGCCGGGGCCAGCCGCCCGGACGGCCCTGCCGTCTTCGAGAACGAAGCCGTCCAGCGCCCGAACGTCGGGGAACTCGGCGCGCAGCAGGCGATCGAGGGCGTCCGGGGTCCACGATTCGGCGATGCCTTCGACCACTTCCCGGGTCATCGCGGGGGAGAGCGCGGCGTTGGCGGCGACTTCTTCGAGCGCGTGGTCGTCCAGCTGCCGGACAAGGTCGCCGGCCACCGCGGCCAGCGTCGCCGAGATCTGCCGGACCGGGCGGTCCGCGAGACGCCTGCCCGCGGCACGGAGGGAGGACACGAGCGCCTCGGCGCAACCGGGCCCCGGCGCCGGTCCGCGCACCTGCGCGTGCCCGGCGCGGGTCTCTACGAAGGACTCGGGGACGGGCAGCCCGGGCGGCCACAGCCAACCGTCGAGGCGGGGCGCGTCGGGGAGGCGAGCGCCGAGGTGCGCAGGCTCGGTCACGGACGCCCGGCAGTGCGGATGAACGACTCGGCTGGCAGGGAGCACCCCCGCAGGACCGCGCCCGCCGCCCGGCCCAAGAAGCGGAAGCCGCCGTTGCTGGTCGTTGCCCCCATGTCTTCCGTCAGCAGATGGCAGACCGAGCCGGCGTTCGCGAGGTCGAAGTGGGAGAGCAGTCCGGGGCGTCCCGGCGGCAGGGGCGCCAAGCTGGCCGGGTCCAGGGCTCGGGTGCGGACCCACGGCGGGAACCGGTGGACGCGGGCGGGCAGGGGCGGAGCGGCGCCTGCCACCGCGTCGTAGGCCTGGGAGAGCATCTCGGTCATCCCGTACTCGTTCACCACATGGGACTCGGGCACGCCCAGGACGGTGCCGATGCGCTGGTACAACGTCTCCCGGTCCACTGCCGCCGTCCGGCCCTTGAAGCCGCCGGTCTCCATGATCCGGGAACCGGTCGGCAACCGAAGCTCCTCGATGGCATCGAGGAGCTGGACGAGAGCGAACGCCGTGGCCAGCAGGAGCACGGGCTCGCCGGCGACCGCCCTCCGAACGACCTCGACGTCCACGCCCCGTTCGGGGTCGAACGCCCAGGCCGCGACCGACACCTCGGGTTCGCGGGAGATGAAGCCGGCCATCGTCCCCAAGGAGGACTCCGGGAGCGCAGTCGGGTTGGGAACCAACGACACGACGCGTACCGACGCCACACCGGGGAAGAGGTGGCGGCGGTAATTGCGACGGGAGGCGGTCCGGTAGAGGGCCAAGCTGGCGACGCGATGCTCGCCTCTCCGGCCCGCCGGCTTGATCGTGGTGCCGCTGGTCCGAAACACCGCTTCGGGCGCGTCGGGACCGATCGAGACGTCCTTGAAGGCGGCGGTGGGAACCGGAGGAACTTCCTCCCAGCAAGCCGGCGACCGGCAGCCCGACTGCTCCCAGTAGCGGCGCAGCACGGGGCTGGATGCCCGCTGGCAGGCGTGGACCCGGAGGGCCCAGCGGTTGAAGGCGTCGTCGTCGAACTCGGGGACGGCGGCGGGTGCGGGATGGCGGCTCGGTCCTTCCCAGCGGCGGAACCAGGCGGCCAGCTCGCCGGTGAGAGCCGGAAGCGGCTCCGGGTTCAGGAGCCCGGTCCAGGTCCGCGGGAGCCCGTCCCTCGCACGGCGCGGCCGCCGCGCTGCCCGGTCTGCTCGCCGTCGCGGATCGTGTGCACGCCGCAGACGACCACATGGTGAACGCCCGCCGGGTACTGGTGGGGTTGCTCGAACGTTGCCCTGTCGCCGATCTGGTCCGGGTCGAAGACTACGAGGTCGGCTACGGCGCCGGGGCGGATCAGGCCCCGGTCCGCAAGGGCCAGCTTGCTCGCGGGAAGGCCAGTCATCTTGTGGACGGCGGCCTCCAGGGTCATCGCCCCGCGCTCCCGGACGTAGCGGCCGAGGACCCGAGGAAAGCTGCCGTAGCCTCGGGGATGGGGGGACGACGCGGAAAGGGGACCGTAGGGCGCGTAGGCGCCGCCGTCGGAGCACACCATCCCCAAGGGGTGGGCCAGGAGGCGCTCGGTGTTCTCCTCCGACATGCCGAAGCCGATCATCCCTGCGCTGCCGCCGCTCTCCCGGAGGAGACGGACGGTCAGGTCGTAGGGATCTTCGCGCAGCTCCTCGGCCAGCTCGCCGAGTCGGCGGCCTTGGGCGCGGGCGTCGCCGCCTCCGACGCCGACGACCTGTACGGCGTTCCACGACCCTAGCAGGGCGATCTTCTCTCGGCAGGCGCGCTCCAGCGCCGGACTCTGGGACGGGTCGGCCAAGCGCTCCAGGAAGCGGGCGCCGCCGCCCGCCCGAGCCGACGCCGGGAAGAGGTTGGAGAGGCCCGTCGCATAGGCGGTGTACGGGTACCGGTCGAAGTGGGCGTCCACTCCGGCTGCCCGGGCGGCTTCGATGGCGGAGAGGGCCGCGTCCGCCTTCCAGTGGTTGCGCTCCCCCTGCGCCTTGAGGTGCGAGACCTGGACGGGGACCCCGGCGACGCGACCGACGTGCAGGGCCTCTTCCAGCGCCGCCAGGAGCCGGTCGTCCTCGTTGCGCATATGGGAGGCGTAGGGGTAGGGGGTGCCGCGCAGCTCGCCCGCCAGCGCCGTGAGTTCGTCCAGAGCGGCGAAGCTGCCGGGCGTGTACTCCAGTCCGGTGGAGAGGCCGACCGCGCCCTGGGCGAGCGCCTGTCGCACGAGGGCCCGCATCTGCTCCAGCTCGGATGGCGTGGCGGGACGGTCGGCACCGCCCACGATGCGCCCGCGGACCGTGCCGTGGCCCACCATCGTCGCCACGCTCACCGCAGGGCGCTCGCTGTCGATCCTGTCGAGAAAGCCGCCCGGGTCCCGGAAGTCGATCTCGACGCTGTAGCTCCGGCGGTAGCGGTCTCGCGTGGACTCGAAGGCGGCGTCGCCCCAGGGGCCGACGGAGCTGCCGTCCTGGCCGACCACCTCCACCGTGACTCCTTGCCGGACCCGGCTCTCGGCGGCGGGGTTGACCAGAAGGGAGAGGTCCGCGTGGGAGTGGATGTCCACGAACCCGGGAGCGACGGCCATCCCCCGGGCGTCGATCTCCGCGGCGGCGGCGCCCGACACGCGACCGACCTCGACGATGCGATCGCCCGACACCGCCACGTCGCCGGAGCGGGGCGGGCCGCCACTGCCGTCGAAGATCGTCCCGCCGCGCACCACCAGCTCCGGCTGGGCGCCGGCCGCCGGGGCCTCGCCGCAACTTGGCAGACCCGGCAACGAGGAGAAGCCGACCAAGCCGGCCGTGCTCCGCGCAACGAACTCCCGTCGCCTCATCCCCAACTGCTCATCGTCCCCGCCCGGAGGATCTCCGCACCCGGCCCGGCTCCAGTCCTCCGGCTTGCAGCACCTTGGCGCGGAGCCGCGCCTCCTCTTGGCCGATCCAGCCGGTCGCGGCGGCCAAGTGCTCGTCGCACTCTCGGTAGTCGTCTTCGGGAAAGTCGTCCCCTTCGGCGTGCTCCAGCGCTCCGCGCAACGCTCCGAGCTCCCGGCGGGCCTTCTCCACGGACCTGCGGAGCCTGGACAGGGCTCGGCGGGCCTCTCCTTCGGCTGTCCTCATACGGGAAATCTACACGGCCAAGGGTGGGACGTCAGCCGACGAAAGGGACGAACTCGTGCGCCAAGGCGGGCAGCTCCAGCGCCTCCGCACGGGTCCGGGCCAGCCGGGCCAGATCGGCGCGGGGTCGGCCGCTTCGGCGCGCCAGACGCACGAACTCCAGCGCGAGGCGAAGCCAGCAGACGGGCCGGACAGCCCGGGTCTCTGCCAAGCCCCCTTCCAGCAGGGCGACCGCGAGTCCAGGGTTGCCGACGCGGGACAGGTAGAGGGCGTGGAAGGCGTACAGGTCGCTGGGAGCACCCGGCGCGACGGGGTGGCGCTCCGCGAGTTGGCCTGCTTCGCGGATGCGTCCCAGGTTGAGCAGAAGCCTTCCTTCCATGCCGGCCAACTTGGCGAGAAGCTGCCGGGAAACGGTGTTCGTCGGCCGCTCCCGCGCCCGGGCGAAGGCGTCCCTGGCCTGGGCGAAGTCGCCCCCTGCCAAGGCCGCTGCGCCGCGACCCAAGCCCTCCAGGAAACGGAGGCCGGGACAATCGGCGTCCGCGATGGCGGCACGGTACTCGGCCAGGACTCCGTCGGCGGCCTCCCAGGTGCCGACGACGATGTGCCAGTCGGCGAGCTGGAAGAGGAAGAGGGCTCTGGAGCGAACGTCGCGGGTCCGCTCCGCGGCCGCCCGGGCCTCCGTCACCGCGATGCGGCCCTGGTCGGTGGCCAGAAGGCCGCTGGCCGCCAACGCCAGGACCCGTCGCTGACAGGCCAGCATCTCTTCCGCGACCAGCTTCTCGTCGCGGACCAGCGCCACGGCCTTGCGGCTCCAACCCAGTCCGGCCTCCGGCGACCCGTGAACCGCGCTCGCGGCCAGCAGCGCCATGATCCGGCAGCGCGCCGCAGGTTCCCGACACGCCGCCATGCCGCTGCCCCTGACGAAGAGCTCCGCGATCTCCGCTTCGTCGCCCGTCGCCTCCAGAACCTCCAGCGCGGCGTCCAGAGCGCGGGCCGCGAGGAGTTCCTCCTGGACCTCCAGCGCCGCGTTCTCCAGCTCGGCCAGCTGCGCCAAGGTCTTGGCGGGAGGGTCGACGCCGAGCAGGCCACGAGCGCACGCGACCACCAGCCGCACGTCGATCTGCTCGCCGGGCCGCAGCTCCCTGGCGTTCTTCAGAGCCTCCTCGCCGTAGCGCTTCGCCTTTGCCAGCTCCCGAAGGTCGTAGTGCGCCCGCGCCAAACGGACTGCGGCGGGGCGGCGACCCGGTTCTTCGCTGGCGTCGTAGGCCAACCGCAGAAGGCGCATGTGGCTGATCGGGCTTCCGGGTTCGTCGTCGGCGGCCTCCAGCGCGTACCTCCGCGCCAGCTCCTGCTCTCCGGCGCGAAAGTAGTGAAGGGCGATCTGGTCCAGCGGCGGGCGGGGGCCGGAGCGCAGCATCTCGGCCGTTGCGGCGTGGAGCATGGCGCGGCGGGCGTGGTCGAGGTCGTCGTAGACCGTTCTCCGAACGATGTCGTTGCGGGTCCCGACACCCCGTTCCGTCCATCGCACGAGCCGAAGCCGCCGAAGCGTCTCCAGGGCGTCCACGCACTCGCGGCGCCCGGTGCCGGTGATCTGGGAGAGCCGCCTCAGGGTGACGGGCCGTCCGTAGACCGCGAGCCCGGCGATCACCCCCACGGCGCCCGAGTTCAACTGCGCTACGCGCCGGCCGACCACTTGGCGCACCGAGGTCGGCAGCGCCAGGCCGTCGCCTGACCGCTCCGGCGTCCGGTTGGCGACGTGGTCCGCCGCAAGCTCGATCAGGAAGAAGGGGTTGCCTCCCGCCAGCGCCACGATCTCGTCGAGCACGGCGTCCGGCGGCGACTGGGCCGAGACGGCTGCCGCGACCTGCTTGGCCGTCCCCGGATCCAACGGACCCAGGCGAACAGCCGTCAGGCGCGGGTCCACTTCCAGGTCCCGCACGAACCGGGAGGCGGGGTCGTGTTCGCGCAGCTCCTCTGGACGGTACGACAGGACCACCGTGAGGCCGCTCGCCCGCCAGCGGCGATAGACGAACTGGAGTACGGCGAGCGAGGCACGGTCGGCCCAGTGGAAGTCGTCCAGGAAGAAGATCGTCCTCTGGTCGCGTGCGACCGCCTCGAAGAGATGGAGGAAGGCCTCGCAGGTACGCATCGCGACGGCATGCGGGCCGGACGGAGGCGCTTCCGGCCGACTGGCGGGTCCGTCGTGGAAGTGGGGCGCCAAGGCGACGAGCGTCGAGCGCCAGGGATCCGCGACGGTGCGGAGCAACGGTCCGATCCAGGGATGGTTCAGTGCATCCAGCAACGGGCTCAATGGGATGTCGCGCTCCAGCTCGGCCGGCGCCGCCCGCAGGACCCGGTAGCCCCGAAAGCGTGCGCCGTGGATCGCTTCCTCCACGAGTCTGGTCTTGCCGATTCCAGCCTCGCCGCTGACCGCCACCACACGTAGGCGGTCGTCCGCCCGCTTCCGGTAGATGCTGCGTCCCAGGTGTGCCAGCTCGTCGTCCCGACCGCGCAGCGGCACTTCCGTCTCCAACGACGGCGCGGCGTCGGAAGTCGTCCTCGGACGGCGGATCGCGGACCGCACCGACCGCAGCAGGGCCGAGGTCTCCGGCGCCGGGACCCACCCACCGGGCGGACCCGCTCGCTCGGCGAAGGCCTGGTACACGGCTTCGGCTTCGCGGACCATCCCGCCCATCGCCGTGGCCTTCATGACGCGGCGCAGGATCGTCTCGTCCCGGGGGTCGAGGCGCAGAAGTGCGTCCGCCGCTTGCTGCGCGTGGGGCCAGTCGTCGGAGCGCTCGGCGAACTCCCACATGGAGAGGGCCTTCCGACGGAGCTTGGCCCGCACCGAGACTCTTCGCTCCTCGATCCAGTCCGCCAGCGCGGGCGTCCGTCGGCGGGGGAACGCCGACAGCAAGCCTCGCTCCAGAAGCTCGCAGGCCTCCCGAAAGCGCGGGACGCGGATCATCTCCTCGAAGTCGTCCAGGTCGCAGGCGACGATCCCGGCGCGCACGCGCACGAACTCGCCCTCCAGTGCCAGGATCCGGGCCTCGCAACGTCGGTTCGTCTGATAGATCAGCTGGCTGACCCTGTGACGGACGGCTGGGCGGTCGGCGTCGTTCCACAAGAGCTGCTGGACGGCCAACCGCGATAGGCGGTTCCTCCCTTCGCCGAAGACGACGGCCAGGAGCGCGGCCTGAAACGGCGATGTGCCTACGTGACGACCGTCCCGCCACAGGGAAGGTCCTCCGAAGAGCTCGAGCCGGAGTCCCGGACGCCGGATCCCGACGTCGCTGCCCGACAAGCCCTAGCCTTATCCAGAGAGGGCAGTCCTGCGCCGGTGCGTGTCGCTCGTCGCGTCGCCGAGCCGTGGCGAGGCGACAGACGGCCTAGCGCGCAACACGTTCCGGCAAACGTTTCCTTCTTCGGCCTCGCGGGCCAACCAGCATTCAAACACCCACTCCCAGCCCAGCTGGGTCCGCGTATCCAGAGGCCGGACGCCGCAGAGCCGGCTCATCTGGTTGCTCAACGAGAACCCGTCGGGGTATCCCAGCGAAACGGCGATGCTGAAAAGGCTGGCGTCCGAGTTCTGAAGCTTGATCGCCGCGCGCAGGATCCGGGCGGCGTGGAGCCAGTGGGAAGGAACCGGGAGACCGCCGGTCATGAAGCGGCGTCCCAGAGCCCGCCGGGACATGTACAGGTTCTTGGCCAACGCCGTGATCGTCTGGACGTGAGCGCTCAGCTCCACCGTCCGGCGAACCACGCTCCTGGTGACCGGGTCCAAGACGAACCCCCGCCACTCCAGGTACTCGCTTACGGCAGCCGAGAGGGACGCCGGCGGGCGGCGGATCACGCAGGCGACGTCGGCGGGGCGCGGTACGGCGTGGTACGGCAGGACCGCTTGGGGGCGGGATTGCTCGATCGCCCGAAGCACCTGGGCGATAGCCAAGCCGTCGTCGGGCAGGACGATCGCCAGCGCTACGCCGGCGTGCCGGCGAGCAACCAACTCGCTTCCGCTCGGCCACCCGTTCACCCCTAGGTTCCACACCATGACCCAACCCCCTCCCTGAGGCTGGACCGGGCGCGTATGATCTACGGGGCGCAGGTGGCGGTAGGGCGGTCGCATGAGGGAGACGATCCCCGGGCGACTCTGACGGTTCGGCATTCGCAGGCTCCTGGCTGTGATCGTGGTGGAGCCGGACAGCCTACTGAGCCGCTATCATCGTTTGATCATCACCGCTTCCCCCCTCCATGCTCGAACCGGACCGAACACGCCCGTCCCCCCTGGTACTACCCACTCCCGGTCCCTGGCGGCGGGCGATCTTCGTGCATCGGCCGAACCGCTTTGTGGTCCACGCCCGCATCACCTCTGGAGGCGGCGAAGTCCGCGCCCACTTGCCCGACCCCGGACGGCTGACGGAGCTCCTCGTCCCGGGGAGGTCGATCTGGCTCAAGGCCGCCGACCGCTCCCGCAAGACCCGCTGGACCGCCGTTTACGTGGTGCCGGAGGAGGGCGGACTGGTCTGCTGCGATACGAGGCGTCCCAACCAGCTGGCCGCCGCGGCCCTGAAGGCCGGCGCGATCGCCGCACTCTCCCAATGGAGCGTCCTACGAAGCGAAGCGACTTGGGGTTCTTCTCGGTTCGACTTCCTGCTGGGCCAGGGCGCCCGAAGGCTCTACCTGGAGGCGAAGGGGGTCTCGTGGGTCGCGGAGGGCGTGGCCCGCTTCCCCGACGCCGTCACCGCCCGAGGGGCGCGGCACCTGCGGGAGCTGGCTCAAGTGGCCGCAACGCCTGGACACGGTGCCGCCGTGCTCTTTCTGATGCAGCGTTCGGGACCGGTGCGGCGGATCGAGGCGGCTGCGGATCGGGACCCCGAGTTCGCGGCCGCGCTTGGGGCAGCACGGGCCGCCGGCGTGCTGGTCTTGGGCTACCAGACTAG
Organism: Longimicrobiales bacterium; assembly: GCA_958296005.1. GTDB lineage: Bacteria > Gemmatimonadota > Gemmatimonadetes > Longimicrobiales > Gaopeijiaceae > CATQHQ01. Next base: position 385,484 of record CATQHQ010000001.1, on the reverse strand, counting down.
AATGACGCTGGACGCCACGGAGCTGGCTTCGCCGGTTCCGGTGGTTGGTTAGTTTTCTGGACCTTGTTCCGTCCCTGCTGAGGAAGGGTCTGTCTGTTGTCCAGCATCGCCGCCCGCCCAACCGTTGCCGCCGCCGTCGAGCCGCCGGCCGGCGTTCTCGATGCCCTGCGCCGCCTTCGGGGACGCGCCACCCTGGGGGACGTGGTGTCGGCCACCGGGATGCCGCAGGACGAAGCCGAGTCGGCCCTTAAGAGGCTCCTGGAGACCCGTCGCGGGCATCTGGAGGTCTCGGATTCGGGCGAGCTCCTCTACCAGTTCGATCCCAAGCTCGTGGCTCGCGACCAGGAGGCGCTCTGGGTCCGGTTCAAGCGTGCCGCCTGGGCCGCCTTCAAGGTGGGGTTCAAGGTCTGGACCGCCGTGATGCTGGTCGTCTACTTCGTGATCTTCGTCGTGCTGGTCATCGCGGCGATGACGGCGAACAAGGACGGCGACCGGAACGGCGGCTTCGGAGGGCGGCGCGGCGGCTTCGGCCTGGGCGACTTCTTCCTCATGCACTGGCTGCTCGGTGGGAGCGGGTGGGGACGGGGAAGCCTCTACTACGGCGACCGCCACGCGAAGCGACTTCCCAAGGAGGCCCAGCCGCCGTTCTACAAGAAGGTCTTCGCCTTCATCTTCGGTCCGGAGGAGCCTCGACCCACCCAGGCCGAGAAGGATCGGAGCGTCCTGCAGCTGGTCCGGGCGCGCAAAGGCGTGCTGACCACCGCCGAGCTGGTGGAGCACGCCGCCCTTCCCCTCCACGAGGCGGACGAGGAGATGGGACGACTGACGGGCGCCTACGGCGGCGACCCTCGGGTCTCGAAGGAGGGGGAAGTGGTCTACGCCTTCCCTGCACTGATGAAGAGCGCCCACGGCAAGGTTCGCGTCCGGGAGCCCAAGCCGGCGTGGCTGCGGCTGGAGTACCCCAAGAAGCTGACCGGGAACAGCGGCACCTCCAATGCGGTCATCGGGGGCATGAACGGCTTCAACTTGGTCGCCGGCAGCGCAATCGGCCTGGGGCCCGCCGTTGCGCCCGCCACGGCCGGGGCCGTCGCCGGCGCCGCCGGAGCCGTGCTGGTGGACCCGCTGTTCTTCTGGGGACTCGGAGTCGTCCCCGTCGTCTTCAGCACCCTCTTCTTCGCCATCCCTGCGCTCCGGTCGTTCGCGCTTGCTCGGGAGAACCGGGAGCGGCAGCGGCGCAACGTGCGGCGACTGCTGCTGGGGCTGGTCTACCAGAGAAGCATCGGGACGGTGCGGTGGCTCTCGGTGGGCGAGGCCGTTCGCCACGTGACGCGAGGCCTAGGTGGTCGGCAGGACTCGACCCGGGGCGTCGCCGCAGCGGCGACGAAGGAGCTGGAGGCGCTGGCCGCCGAGTTCGACGCCGATGTGGAAGCGCGCGACGACGGCTTCCGCTACCGCTTCCCGGGGATCCGGCGGACGTTCGTCGAAGCGGAGCTGATGCGGCGAAGGCTTCGCCTGCAGGACAAGAAGCTGGGGGCGATCGTCTACTCCACCGCGGACACCGAGTCCGAGGCCACCAAACGGGACTTGGCCACCTTCGACCGGGAGCTGGCCGGGGCGGAGATCGACCTCTCCCGGTACTTGCCTTCGCCTGGGAAGGTCGGATACGAGGAGGACTTCGAGGTCGTGATGGACGAGGCCCCGTCCCGGGCTGTCCGCCGAACTACCGCCTCGCGTCCCCTTCGGCACCGGCCTCCGGGGCGGCGGGGAGGTTCTTGGCGACCTCGATGATATCCCGCCACACGGAGACGGGCTGAGCACCCACCAAGGGCCGTCCGGCCACGAGGAACGACGGCGTGCCGCGCACTCCCAGGCGGGCGCCGGAGATTACGCCGCTGCGAATACGAGGCCGGGGCCGCTCTTCCTGGACGCAGGCGCGGAACTCGTCCAGGTCGACGCCGGCTTCGGCCACTAGGGACTCGAAGACGGGGTAGGGCTCTCCGAGCGGCTTCCAGTCGCCCTGACGTTCGTACAGTGCGCGGCTCACCTCCGCGAACAACCCCTGTTCGCCGGCGCACTCGGCCGCGAAGGCGGCGGGGAACCCGTTGGGGAACATTCCGCTGACGTAGGTGACGTACTTCCATCGCACGACGCCGGCGTTCACGAACTCCTCCATGAGGGTCGGGAAAATCTCGGTGTGGAAGCGCCGACAGTAGCCGCACCCGTAGTCGCTGAACTCGACCACCTTCACCGGCGCGTCCTCGGCGCCGAAGTCGAAGCCGATCTCGTCCAGCGAGAACTCCTGGGCGGGGGGCACCGCCTGGACGCCCCCATCGGTCAGCATCGAGACCGGGACCGACTGGGATGCGGCCGCAGAAGCTTCGCCGACGTTGCCGGAGCCGCTCCCTTCGCCGCACCCCGCCGCCGTTGCCAAGGGAACGGCGACGGCCAGGGCCGCCCAGGTCGCCCGCGTCCGGGGCGTCGAGCGTCTCGGCGTGGGTGGAGGGGTCGGTGCCGGGAGGTGCGTCGGCGCTGGGGGCCAAGCTGGTTTGCGAGCCGTCATGGCTTCTCGTGCTCCGTGGGTTCGTTGCCCTGCGTCGTCTTCGTCGCCGGAATGTTGCGACGCGCCGCTGTATTCCAAAGCCCCGGGACCTTGGGCAGGCTTTCCCGGATCACCACCGTGTTGGCGATCTTGTCGTGGATCCCCTGCCGGTTCGGGTCCCACCAAACGCGTGCGAACCCGAGCAGTCCGGTGGCTATCCCCGCTGCGTACCCGCCCGCCCGCTCGAACGACATGAGCAGCCCGAGCGGCCCGCCGGTAATGCGCACGACCCTCAGGTCCAGTGCCCGCTTGCCCGGCGTCCGCCCGTCCCAGAGGGCCAGGAACAGTGTGATGTAGACCGTTCCCCAGCCGAAGACCAGCCCGGCCTCGTCGGCGATGTCGCGGATCCAGTCGAAGGCGGTCCCTCCCGATCCGTCGTCGCGACCCTCGCCGGCGCTGTCTGCACCGGCCTCGGCGCTGTCGGCGATGGCGGCGAGGAGCGCCAGCATCGAGTCGGCCAAGCTTGGGGCGTCCTCGCCGGTCGTTTCGGTGCCCTCGGCTGCCCTGCCAGCTTCCGGCCCCGGCGCGACGGCTGGTCCCGCCACGCTGGCTCCGTCCGGGGTCAGGACCAAGTCGCGGTTTCTGATGAGGGTGGGGATCAGCGTCGCAAGCACCGCGACGACCAGCACCAACGCGCCGGCGCAGCCCGTGACCGTCCTTCGCAGGAGGCTCGGTTTGGCTCCGCCGGGGCGCCGAATCAGCACAAGGAAGAGGATGAGCGCCGCGCCCCCGAGGACGAAGCGCCATCCCAGAAGTTGCAGGAAGCCGATCAGGACGAGATCGAGGAAGATCGCGGCGAACCGCCGCCACGGGGCCGCCAAGGGCGTTCCCAGCAGCTCGGGAGCAACCGAGAAGGCGTCGGGCGTGACGATCGACTTGGGGTCGCCGAGTGCGGTTCCCAGATCGCCGAGAGACAGGTCGCCGGAGGGGGTCGCCAAGCTGGCGCCTGGCGCGCTCGAGTGCCCGGAGGTGGTCATCGTTCCTTTCCGACGAAGGGGGTGGGACCGACGCGGGACGGCGGAAGCCGGTAGAATGTACGGAGTGCGCCCAGCCCCCTGCTACGGTGCTTCGCTCCCCTGCTACGGCGCGTCGTTCGGCCGGACGGGGGCTCCACCCATTTCGAAAGGCTACTCCCCATGCGCTCCAGGTCCAAGGTCGTCGCGAGCCTCGAGAGCGTCTACCGGGAGGCGTTCGAGCAGGCCGACGCCTCTGGAGACGCGGCCCGCATGGAGGCGTTGGACTTCCGGTTCCAGCGAGACCAAGTGTTTCTGGAGGTCATGCTGGACATCCGCGACGGCGTGGTCGAAGCCGGGGCCAAGGAATCGGAGGACGAGCCGAGCTTGCTGGACCGGGCCAAGGCGATCCGCAAGTTCACGAAGCTGAGGGTGCCGTGAAGCTCTACACGCGGCGGGGAGACGGAGGCGCCACGGGACTTTTCGGCGGCGGGCGAACGTTGAAGGACGATCCCCGCGTGGAGGCGTACGGCGCCGTGGACGAGCTCAATGCAGCGATCGGCGTCGCCTTGCTTCACGTTGCCGACGGCGGTTCCCGTCGCCGGCTGGGTCGCGTCCAGTCGGACCTCTTCGCTCTGGGCGCCCACCTCTCGGCGACGTCGCCTGCGGAGACGGGGCAAGCTCGGCCGGTCCCGGCGCTTCCCCCCCTCCCGGAGGAGCGCGTGGCCGGGATGGAGGCGTGGATCGACGAAGCCGCAAGCGCGACGCCGCCCCTCCGCAACTTCGTGCTGCCGGCGGGCGCTCCTGGAGCGGTTCACCTCCACCTGGCCCGCACCGTGTGTCGGCGGGCGGAGCGGCGCGTGGTTGCCCTGGCCGCCGGTTCTGCCGTGGACCCGCTCGTCGTTCGCTACCTGAACCGACTGTCGGACTACCTCTTCGCGGCGGCCCGGCTCGAAAACGCCCGTTCCGGCGGAAAGGATGTGGAATGGCACGGCTTGCGGTGACCCACGAACGCGGCGAGACGACCCCTCCCCACGGCGACGTGATCCGCCTGGACGTCCGAAGACCCTCCGGGGTCCCACCGACGTCGGCGGTTCTGGTGGCCCACGGCTTCAAGGGCTTCAAGGACTGGGGGTTCTTCCCCTACCTGTGCGAACGCTTGGCGGAGGACGGCCACTTGGTCGTCTCCTTCAACTTCTCCCTCAACGGGACCGGCCCCGAGCTGGTGGAGTTCAGCGACTTGGACGCCTTCGGCCGAAACACCATCAGCCGCGAAGTGGACGACCTGCTCTGGATGCTGGGCCAGCTCTGCGCCGGCACTTGGACCGGCAGAGTGACGCCGGGACCCGTCGGGCTGCTGGGGCACAGCCGAGGAGGCGGCGGCGTGGTGGTCGCGGCGGCGGAGGCAGGCGAGGCGGTGTCTTCGCTGGCGACGTGGGCGGGGATCGCATCTTTCCAACGGTGGACCGAGGAGCAGCGCCGGGAGTGGGAGACCGCGGGGGTTGCCTACGTGGCCAACGTCCGCACAGGCCAGCAGATGCCGATCTACAAGACCGTGTGGGACGACTTGCAGGCGAACGCCGAGCGGCTCGACGTGCTGTCGGCGGCGGCGCGGGTGCGGGCGCCCTGGCTTGTGGTCCAGGGGTCGGAGGACCCGGTCGTGCCAGAGGCCGAGGGCCGCGCGTTGTCGGAGGCGGGACCGGGCGCCGAGTTGCTGGTTCTGGAAGGAGCCGACCATACCTTCGGAGCTGGACACCCATATCCCGTGCAGGAACCGACTCCGCCGCTGCTGGAGGCTGCCGTGGAGGCCACGCTGCGCCACTTCCGGCAGACGCTTCGGCGCCGACGGGGCGTGTCGCCCAGGGTTGCGACGCCGTCGCGGTTCGGCAATCGTTGAACCCGCTCATGAACGGCAACCCCGAGGAACAGGCGATCCCGAGGAACCAATGACGTACATCATTACCGAGCCTTGCATTGGCACCAAGGACGCGAGTTGCGTCGAGGTGTGCCCCGTGGACTGCATCTACGAGTCCGAAGAGCAGTACTTCATACACCCGGACGAGTGCATCGACTGCGGTGCCTGCGAGCCCGAGTGCCCCGTCCAGGCGATCTTTCCCGACATCGACGTTCCGCCCGAATGGAGCGACTACATAGCGAAGAACATCGAGCACTTCGAGTAGTGTCGGCTGAAAAGAAACGAGGGGGACGGCCCCGTTGGACCGCCCCCCTCTCGAACGGGGTTGGAGTGCTCTTGCTGGCGGGTTAGATCCCCAGCTCCCTGAGCCTCTCGAGACTGATCTTGCCGGGAACCGTCTCCCCCGGCGGAACCTGGTCTACCGTCCCCTCTACGGGCCCGGGCCGGCCGATTCCCTGCCGAAGGAGGGCAAGACCCGCCGTCACGAGCGCCGCGGCCCCCATCAAGCTCACGGTGAACTTGCGCATGACTCCCTCCTCTGGTTAGTGGTGAATGCGCTGTGTAGGTGCGCTCTTGATAGTGCAACAACCGTGCCATTCCTCGGGAGCGGGTTGCTCCGAGCGTCTCGGATCGTCGTTCCGCCCTAGTGCGATCTACGTTTTCCGCTCCTTCAGGTTCCAGCTGGTCAATACCGCAGCCGCTCGTCGGGGAGGACACTTTATTGGTCGGTGCACGGAAAACTGGACGCGCCGTCGATCCCGTGGCCACGACCCGGGCCCTGGTTCGCACGCCCTCCGTGAACCCTCGGATCGAGGCCGGCGGCGCCGGAGAAGAGGAGATCGCAACGCTGGCCGCCGGGTGGCTTGCGGGCTGGGGGTACCAGACGGCTGTGGAGGAGGTGGCCCCCGGACGGTTCAACGTGGTCGCTCGCCGGAGCGCCGGCGCCGGGAGCAGAAGCAGACCGGCTCGCCTTCTCCTCAACGGCCACCTGGACACGGTGGGAGTCGCCGAGATCGACGCCCCGTTCTCGGGCGCCGTCCGAGACGGGCGAGTATGGGGCCGGGGCGCGGCGGACATGAAGTCGGGCGTGGCGTGCATCCTCTCCGCTGCGGCCGAGCTGGCGGAAGAGGACTCCCCCGGCGAGCTGGTCGTCGCGCTGACGGCCGACGAGGAGCACGCTTCGCTCGGGATGCAGGCGCTGGTCGAGTCCGGGATCGAAGCCGACGCAGCGGTGGTGTGCGAGCCTACCGGCTTGGCCGTCATGCCGGCCCACAAGGGCTTCCTCTGGATCGAGGCGGTAGTGAACGGCCGCGCGGCCCACGGCTCTCGTCCCGACGAAGGGGTGGATGCGATCGCCCGGGCGGGGCACCTGCTCGTCGCCCTGGAAAGCGAGGCCCGGCGCCTCCGGCGAGAGACGAACCACCCGATGCTGGGTCCCGCGTCGCTTCACGCAGGAACGATCAGGGGAGGGTCGGCGCCGTCGGTCTACCCCGGCCGGTGCGATCTGGTGGTGGAGCGGCGAACGCTGCCGGGCGAGAGCCGGGAGGGGGTGATCGCCGAGATGGAGGCGGTACTGGCCCTGGCCCGCAAGAGCTGCCCCGAGCTGGACGCCCGGATCGAGGCGGGGCTGTACCGGGCCGGCACCGAGGTACCCGAGGACTCGCCGGTGGTCGAAGGGTTGCGCCGGGCGTGCGTCCGCCACGGGCTCCCCGGCGAGGTGAAGGGCATGTCGGCGTGGGTGGACGCCTGCTTCCTCAACCAGATCGGGATCCCCGCCGTCTGCTTCGGCCCGGGTTCGATCGCCCAGGCCCACACCGACAACGAATGGGTCGAGGTCTCGGAGATCAGGACGTGCGCCCGCGTGCTGACGGAGTTCGCCCGCCGGTTCCTGGCTGGCGACCGGCTCCCAACCGGCGACCGGTTTTCAGCTGGGAACTGACCGGCTTGCCGGGCCTTATCTGGCTCGGCTGGTGACTTCGATCGCCCCGTTGGGGTAGTTGGTTCCGAAGCGCAGGGTGGCGTCGGAGGCGCTGTGGAAGCGCAACGCCTCCACGTCGGACACCGAGATCGACTGCAGGGTGCTGGGGGTTCCCATGCGGGCACCGTCCATGATGACCTGCGGCTCGCCGCCGCCACGCGCGGTCAGCCAGCGCGGCCGCAGCCGCCTGATCACGTCGTGGACGGTGAGGTTCGTGAACTCGGCGAGTTCTTCGGAACTGATGACGTTCGCGTTCCGCCGGGGTCCGCTTGAGGAGCCTCCGCCGGAGGCGCAGGCGGCGAGGATGCCGGAGACCGCTAGCACCGCGAGGAAGGCCAGGGCGACGCGGGCACGCTTCATGGCGTTGCTCCAAGTGGGAGTGAAAAGCGCGAGAGGGGGAATCTTGGCGAAAACCGCGCTCGGTCTCAAGTATTGAAGGGTCTGCAAGCCGGGCGCGCAAGCCCGACCTCGCAGCGGGCAAGTCGCCCGCCACGGTTCCCTAAGGGAGAGTCAGCCGATGCCAGCCGACGACGCCCCCGCCGTCCGCCGGACGTTCCTGCGGGTGATTCTGATCCAAGCGGCGACGATGGTCCTCCTCTGGCTCCTCCAGGCCCGCTACCACGGCTGAAGGGGAAGAGGACTCCGCCATGCACCCCCTGAACTGGGTCGTCGTCGTCGGCTACGTGGCCTACGTGGTGGTGGATGGCGTCCGCCGGGCCAAGGGCACTCGCGAGATCGAAGGCTACTTCCTCGCCAACCGGTCGCTGCCCTGGTGGGCCGTGGGGCTCTCGGTCATGGCCACCCAGCTCTCCGCCGTGACGATGATCGGGACCACTGGGCAGGGCGCCACCGACGGCCTTCGCTTCGTCCAGATCTACTTCGGCCTGCCGCTGGCGATGGTGATCCTCGGGGTAACGCTGGTCCCTCTCCTGCGGGGTGCCGGGGTCTACACCGCCTACGAGTACCTGGAGCAACGGTTTGGTCCCGGTACCCGGTCGCTCACGGCCTTCCTCTTCCTCCTTTCCCGTGGGGCGGCATGCGGAACGATCATCGCGGCGCCGGGGGTGGTCTTCTCCGCCGTCTTCGGCTGGCCTCTCGAGTGGTGCGTAGCGCTGATCGGCGTCCCCACGGTGGCGTACACCATGCTCGGCGGCATCCAGGCGGTGACGTGGGCCGACGTGAAGCAGATGGTCCTCATCGTGGCGTCGCTGACGGCAGTGGTGGTGGTGCTGATCGTGAAGATGCCCGTGTCGCCGGACGACGCGCTGCGGCTGGCGGGGGCGGCGGGACGGCTCAAGGTCTTCGACCTCTCCTTCACCGTCACGGAGCAGTACACACTGTGGTCGGGGCTGATCGGCGGCACTTTCCTCATGCTGTCGTACTTCGGCACCGACCAGAGCCAAGTGCAGCGGTACTTGGCCGCCAAGTCGGTGGGCGCGGCGCGCAACTCGCTCCTCATGAGCGCCTACTGGAAGATCCCCCTGCAAGCGCTGGTGCTTCTGGTGGGGGTGCTGGTCTTCGTCCACTACCAGTTCAAGCCCCAGCCGCTGCTGTACAACCCGGCCCACGAGGCGACCGTCGTCCGGGAGCGGGGTGCCGAGTACGAAGCCCTTCAAAACCGGTTCGGGGACGCGCTGGCGGAGCGGGCGGCGGCGGCCACGCGAGCCGCGGAGGCGGAGGACGGGACGGCCCGCGAGACCATGGAGGAGTTCCTCTCCCGGGAAGCGGCGGTTCAGGAGATCCGGGCGGAGGCGCTCGGGCTGGCGGAGGAAGTGACGGGGGAGCCCTCCAACGACGTGAACTACGTGATCCCCCGCTTCGTCCTGAGCGAGCTTCCCATCGGGTTGTCGGGGCTCTTCATCGCGGCGGTGATCGCGGCGGCGATGTCGAGCATCTCGTCGGAACTCAACTCCCTCTCCACGACCAGCGTCGTGGACTTCTACCGGCGCTGGTTCCGGCCTCGGGCCGACGACGCCCACTACTTGGCGGTCTCCAAGTGGACCACCCTCTTCTGGGGAGCGTTCGCCTGCGTGGTCGCCACCTTCATCGCGGACCTGGGGTCGCTGATCGAGGTGGTGAACCGGGTCGGATCCCTCTTCTACGGCTCCATCCTGGGGGTGTTCCTGCTGGCGATGGTTCCCAGGGCTCGTGGCGTCGGCGCGTTCGCGGGGTTGCCGGCGGGCATGGTAGCCGTCGCGGCGACCGCCTACCTGGCGCCGGACGTGGCGTACCTCTGGCACAACGTGATCGGCGCGGCGACGGTGCTGGGGGTCGGCCTGGTGCTCAGCCTGGGCCGGGGACGAGCCTAGCTCACGGCGGTTCGGTCGTTCTCGCCGGGGTCGAGCAGCGGCAGCCCCAGCCGTTCCAGCTCCCGGTTCACGGCTGCCAACTCCCGTTCCCATAGATCGGCCAGCCGTTCCAGATGCCGCTGAAGCTCGGCGGTCATGATGCCGAAGACCTCGTGCATTCCCTCGTTGGGCCGTCCGTCGCCTCGCTCCACCATCGACAGCAGGTTCGCCAGCCGGTTGTTCACCTTGATGGGGAAGTTGAGGGGGTCCTGGTTGCTCCGGTTCCTGACTTGATAGATGTCGCCTTCAACCGCCGAGGCGCGTTCCTCGAGCGTCTGGGCCGCGTCCGCCAGCCGCTCGTCGCCCGCCGCTTCCTCGGACGCCAAGCGGTCCTCCAGCTGCGTCTTGACCCGGCGGACCGCGACCACCGCCTTGTTGGCCGCGTCGACCCGCTCCCATATCCGGCGCGCGAACTCGTACTGGGCGGCTAGATCGGCGTCGGTCGCGTCGTCGACCCACGGGTGGCGGCGGACGTCGACCTCGGTCGTCTCCATGCGACCGTCGGCGGTGAGACGGATCGTGTAGCGGCCCGGGGGAACCGTCGGCGCCATCGTGCGGACACCCCACAGGATCATCCCGGGGAAGGTGGCGGCGGACTGGGTCTTCAGGTCCCAGTGCAGCTGGTTCAGGCCGCTTTCGGCGGGCATGGCCGGTCCGGCCCAGCGGTCGCGGACGGACGGGGCCGGCCGGGTGGACTCTTGCTGATCGCCGTCTCCGGCTTCGTCCGCCGAGTCCGGCGCCGCGGGCTCGAAGGTCCGCAGCACCTCCCCGGAGGCGTCCAGGATCTCCAGCTTGGCCTGGGCGGGCGCCTCTGCGAACCACCACGACAGGATCACGCCGTTGGCGGAGCGGAACGCCGCCGGCGGGTCGAAGAGCGCGACCGGGCGCTGGGCCAACTCCGCACTCGCCTGCCGCAGGGGGGCTGCGTTGTCCAGCACCCAGAACCCCCGGCCATGGGTTCCGATCACCAGCTCGTTGTGCTCGGCCAGCACGTCCACTACCGGGATGCCGGGCAGCCCCGGGTTGAGCTCCTGCCAGCTCCCGCCGTCGTCGTAGGAAACGTAGACGCCTTGGTTGGTGCCGGCGTACAACAGCCCTTCCCGTGTCGGGTCCTCCGTGACGGCGTTCACGTACGCGCCGTAGGGGATGCCGTCGGTGATCCGGGTCCAGCTCCGCCCGTAGTCTGCCGACTTCCAGATGTGGGGCGCGCGGTCGTCCAGCAACGCCCGCCGAACCGACATGTACGCCTTCGCGGCGTTGAAGGCGGAAGGGTCGATCCGGCTCACTCGACCGAAGTCGGGCATATCCGGCGGGGTCGCGTTCGTCCAGGTCGCGCCGCCGTCCTGGGTCACGTGGACGAGGCCGTCGTCGGATCCGGTCCAGATCACGTCCTCGTCCACCTTTCCCAGCCCCACCGAGAAGATCGTGGCGTAGACCTCGGGGCCGTTCATGTCGCCGGTGATGGGGCCTCCCGAGTGCCCCAGAGTGGCGGGGTCGGCGCGTGTCAGGTCGTCGCTGATCCGCTCCCAGGAGTTGCCGCCGTCGGTGCTGCGCCATAGCCGGTTGGACGCGGCGTAGAGGGCCGACGGGTTCAGGGGCGAAAAGACGATGGGGAAGGTCCACTGCCAGCGCTCCACCATGTCGCTGGCGGGCTCGCCGGAGTAGAACCATGGATAGGGGACGACTTCCCGGGTGGTCCCCAGTCGCCGGTTGTACTTGTCGATGTAGCGGCCGTTGTTAACGCCCGAGTAGAAGAGATCGAGGTCCTGGGGGTCCGGCGCGATGTAGCCCGGCTCGCCTCCTCCCGCCCGGTAGGCCACATCCATGGAGCCCTCCGTGATGCTCTCCGGCGGGTTGCCACGGGCCGGCGCGCCGCCGAAGCCCATCCGGCTCGCGTTCCACGTCGACGGCAGGCACAGCGTGCTGTTGTCCTGCTGCGACCCGCAGACGTGGAAGGGGACGTGAGCGGTGGTGACCGCATGGTAGAACTGGGCCGTGGAGAACTCCTGGTCCGTCCAGTGTCCCCCGGTGTCGAAGCTGACGGCGCCGCCCCCGTCGTTGCCCACCACCACGTGCGACGGGTCCTCTGGATCAATCCAGAAGTCGTGAAAGTCGCCGTGGGTTCCGTTGTTGATGACTTCGTAGCTCTCGCCGCCGTCCTCCGACCGGAAGAACGAGGTGTTCTGCACGTACACCACGTCCTCGTCGAGGTGGTCCGCGAAGACGTGAGTGTAGTAGAACGCCCGCTGGCGGATGCGCCGCTCGTCGTTCACCAGCGTCCAGCTGGCCCCGGCGTCGTCGCTACGGAAGAGACCACCGTCGGCGTGCTCGAAGAGCGCGTAGACCCGGTTGGAGTTGGCGCTGGAGACGGCTAGGCCGATCCTTCCCACCACGCCCTCCGCGGGCATCCCCGTCGCCCGGGTGATCTCGGTCCACGTCTCGCCGCCGTCGACGCTCTTGAACATCCCGCTGCCCGCCCCGCCCGACGACATCGTGTACTCCTTGCGGAACGCCTCCCAGAGCGAGGCGTAGATCACGTCCGGGTCGTTGCGGTCCAGCACGACGTCGATGGCGCCGGTGCGCTCGTCCCGGTAGAGGACCCGTCGCCAAGTGTCGCCCCCGTCCGTGCTCTTGTAGACGCCCCGTTCCTCGCTGGGGGCGCTGTACTTCCCGAAGGACGCGACGTAGACGATCTCCGGGTTTGTCGGGTGCACGCGAACCTTGGAGATGGCGTCGGCCTCCGAGAAGCCCACGTGCTCCCACGTCTCTCCGGCGTCCCGGCTCCGGTAGAGCCCGTCGCCCGGGAGGATGTTGCCTCGGATGCAGGTCTCCCCGGTACCGATGAAGACCAGGTCCGGGTTCGACTCGCTGACCGCCACGGCCCCCACCGACGCCGACCCGATCTTGAAGTCGGTGACGGGGAGCCAGCGCTCGCCGCCGTCGGTCGTCTTCCAGAGCCCGCCTCCAGTCGCGCCGAAGTAGGCTTCCATGGGTCGGCCGACGACTCCGCTGACGGCGATGGAACGCCCGCCGCGGTCGGGTCCCAAGTTTCGCCAGCGGTAGCCAGCCAGGAAGGCGGAGTCGAGGAAGGGCTGCTGCTGGGGCCGGGCGTGCTGGGGCCAGGCGACGACGGCGGCGACGGCGGCCAGAGCAAGGCGGAGGGGACGGGTCGGGGACACGGCGTTCTGGGTCGAGGCGAGATGAGTGCGACACCCGACAAGATACGGTAGCGCCAAGGTCGCTGTCAGCCCGTCGCCAAGTCTCGCACGCCGTTGCAAAACGCCCGAAAGCTCGGCGTCCTAGTCCTCTCGTCGCACCCCCACCCGGTAACCGTCTAGGTCTCGCTGGGCATACGTCTCCGCGGCGGCCACCTGCAGCAACCGGACTTCGTAGCTTGAGGCGCGAAAGACGTTCGGCACCCAGAACTCCAGCACGTTCCCCGTCCGCAAGCGGCCGGCCAGAACGACTCGACGCCGCAACGGAACGCCCGCGTGGAACAATTGGAACTCCGCCGAGCGCAACGAGTCCAGGCCGGGGCCCTCCACCTCCAGCAAGGCACCCGCGTCGTCGTTCGAACCGGGCAGAGTCAAGTCGACGGCGAGGAACCCAGGCAAGGGAAGGGCGACGGCGCTGAACTCGGTGCTCAGGCCCGCCACCGATGCCTGCAACGTCTGCGACGAGTCTGACCCCAAGGTCCACATCGTCCGAGCCAAGCCGTCGGCTTGCGTGATGACCGAATCTGGAGCGACCGAGCCGCCGCCCGAAGTCACTTCAAAGCGGACTACGGCGTCTCGGGCCGCATGTCCGTTGGCGTCCAGCACCCGCACCGCCGGCGAAACGTCCAGGGGGTCGCCCGCAACGCCGTCTTGGCCGTCGCCCTCGACTTTCTCCAGTTCGCGGGGAGTCTGCCTCACCGTGACGGCGGTTTGAGCGCGAGCCGTGCCCGCTTGAGCCGAAACGGTGGCGACGCCACCGCCGGCTGCCGTGACCAGTCCGGTGGCGTCGACGGTAGCCACGCCCGGCGCCGAACTGGTCCAGAGGACCGTTGCGTCGGCTATCAGGTTGCCATTCTGGTCCCAAACTTGGACGCCCAACTGCTGCGTGTCGTCGATAGCCTCCAGCGTGAGGGCGGACGGCGAGAGGACCATGGTCGTGGGGACGGGAAGGGGAACCGTGGGAGGGGAATCGCCTCCGCATGCGGCCACGAGCGCCGGCACGATCAGCCGCAGCCAAAGAGCCCGGAACATGACCCGCGGTCCCCTGGTGGTCCGCGATGGGTTCCAGCCGGCCCCGATCGTGCGCACGCGGTCCCGCCGTTGTCGTCTGTTCCTGCGTGAGGCCGGTTTCCGGCCCGGCGGCCGCCTCCGTCCCCACGGCTCTTGGTGGTATGGCGACACGGGTATCTGCGAGGGTAGCACGGACGGTGCGCCGGTCTCGCACCGGGCACCGCCCGCCCGGCACCGGTCTCGCCACGACAGGAAGTCGCCCAGGTTGTAGACGCCGTCGTCGTTGCCCAGCTGGTCCAGCGTCGTCCGTTGGAGGTCGCTGGCAGGGCCGGCACCCAGGAGCGCCTGGGCGGCCGCTTGGACCGATATGTCCGCCGCCACCTGGAAGGTGTCGGCCACGAAGAACGGACGCCCCGCCCCGTCCACGTCAATCTGGATCGTATCCACATGGAGACCGGCGTCCACCGCACTGGCGCTCCGGCGCCACCGCAAGCGGTCGCCAGCCGTGCCCGCCGAGTCCAGCAGCTCCAACCACGCCGATCCGCCCGCCCTGCCCACGCTGGCCGACCACGTGCTCGCTTCGGCCCCGAAGCCCTTCAACTCCACGACCACCGAGTCCGCAAACGTCTCCGCAACTCCGGCCATCGAGACGGCGCGGCCACCCGAGCGGTCTCGCGTCGAAACGAGCACGCCCACCGTGAGCCGCACCTCCACTGCCGCCTCGTCCTCTTCGGAGACGCCCGGAGCGCGGAGCCGAACTGTCTCCGCGTACTCGCCGGCCTCGAGGTCCGACGGATCAACCGTCCAGGCCAGCGTGTCGAAGGGCGCGCCGGAACTCGCGTCCAGCGACAGCCACTCCGATCCGCCGTGCGTAGCCGTCCATCGTTCGCTTGGCCAGTCGGTGCCGAAGACGCCGACGCCGGCCACGGCCGCCACGGGCTGACCGCCCACCGGCACCTCCAACTCTTGCTCTTGAACCCGCACCTGCAACGCCAGCGGTGCCGACGCCGGCACTGAGAAGGCGCCGCGGCCGTGCGTGGCGGCCACCATCATGCGCGCATGAGGCTCAACGACCAAGTCGAAGACGGCCACCATGGGCAGTCCGCCTCCGAACCGTTCCCAGCGGCCTGGTGTTGCCGACGCGAACACGCCCAGGTCCGTTCCTATGAAGAGCTGACCGTCGTTGCCGGGATCCAGTAGCACTGCGTTAACCGGGTGGTCGGGAAGGTTGCCCGTGACGTCCTGCCACGTCTCGCCGAAGTCGTCCGTGGCGAACACATGGCCGGAGCCGAACCCCGACACCGTGGCCCAAGCCCTGCCCGCCCGGAAGGGATGGACCGCCAAGTCGGACACGTATCGGTTGGGAAGAACGCCCGTGCGCCACGTGTCGCCGCCGTCCCGGGTCACGTGAACTTGACCCCAACTGGCGGCATACACCACGGCCCCGTCGGAGCGCGCTGGCGCAATCGCAGATATCGGAGATGATACGCCTCTCGATTCGTTCAGGGTCGCCTCCCACCAATCCCCGCCGTCTCGCGTCCTGTACAGGCGCGTAGTGCCGAAGTACAGCACGTCCGGGTCGAACGGATCCATGACCAGCGGCGGAATGAACCAGGCGTTGTCGTCTAAGTTGATGCCCGCAATGACCTGCTCCAGGAACGAGCCGCCGTCCGAGCGCCGAGGACCCGAGTAATCGCCGCCCCATTGCGTTTCGGCCCATATCCGATCCCGGGTGGGATGCGTGGCCGTAAAGCCGCCGTCGCCGCCTAGCACGAGTTGCCAAACCGGATCTCCGGGCCGGTGTCGAACCGTGCCGTTGTCCTGCGTGCCTCCCAAGACGAAAGGCTCGTGCGGCTGAATCGACACGCCGCCGTAGAACTGCGTCAGCTCCAGGTTCGTGTTCAGCGACTGCCAGCTCTCTCCCCGGTCGGGACTTCGGTACACGCCGCCATCGTTGCCAACCCAGACCATGTCTGGCCGGTCGGGATCGGTCGTGATCACGTGCTGGTCCACGTGGATCCACTCGGCTTGGTTCATCTTGACCTTGAAGGACTGCCCTCCGTTGTCGGAGCGATAGAACAAAATGCCCCCGAAGTACAAGACGTTCGGGTCCCGCGGATGCACGGCCAGCGTCATGTCGTACCAGCATTGGTTGCATGACGCGCCCTCGGCGGGCAACGCGGACCACGTGTCGCCGCCGTCGGAGGTTCGGTACAGCTTGGGCGGCGCGTCTTCCTCGAGCTGTGGGTCGAAGGCGGCGTAGACGATGCCGGGGTCGGACGCAGCCTGGGCCAGCATGACCCGCCCGTCGGTGCTGTCGCCCAAGTCAAGGTGCTCCCACGTTGCGCCGCCGTCGATGGACCGATGCACGCCGCCCCGCTTAATCCCGACCAAGAGCCGCGCCGGAACGCTAGGGTGCAACGCAAGGTCCGTCACGACGTTGTCACCCACAGGTGCTAAGGTATTGCTCCATGTCCTGCCCGAGTTCGTGGAGCGGTAGAATCCCAGGTCGGTGGCCGCGTAGACGGTGGTCTCGTTGACCGAGCCCGCCGTGGCCGGATCGACGGCCATCCGCGAAAAGCGTGCGCCACCCCAAGCGTTGTCAAAAACGGACTGGCCGAAGTGCGTCCAAGTCGCGCCGCCGTCGATTGAGCGTAGCACGCCGCACCCGTAGTAACTGTCCCCCGAAAAGTGAGCCTCGCCGGTGCCGGCGTACACGATGTTCGGAGCCACAGGGTCCAATGCGACCGCCCCCATCGCCAACGAGCATTGATCGTCCGTCAGGGGCTGCCACGACATCCCTTGATTATCGGTCCTCCAGACTCCGCCTTGCGCTCCGCCCGCGAAGATCAAGTCGGGGTCGGTGGGGTGCAGCGTCACCGCAGAGACCCGGCCCGTCGAGTTCAAGAACCATGGAATGACTTGCGGCCCCAAGGGCTCCCACGTCCCCGACCGCACCGCGGTTCGGCGCCCGGGCGGCGTTGTCCGCACCGGCCTGCGCAAGACTGCGGATCGAGCCGCCTGCAGTCGGCCGCCTAGTCCCTCCAGCCCCGGAGACCGTCGTTGCTCCATAAAGAAATCCCAGCGTCGGGCCGGATCGTCGGTCTGTGCCCCGGCGGCTACCGCTCCGGTTGCCAAGGCGTCTGCCCGAGCCGCCCTGCCCGCCTGAGCTGCTAGCGCAAGCGTGGCACAAAGAACAAAACAGCGTACTTGCCGAAGCCATCGCCCTCCACGGCTCAATGTCCACGGGAAGCCACCTTGCGCGTCAGCTGCTGCGGCCCCGGTCGCCCAGCGTCCAGTCGCCCGGCGAAAACCAGTCGCCGACCAACTTGCATCGCCGGCATGGGGCTGGGGGGTCCGAGAGCCGGAGTTTACTCGTCGTCGCGCCACAGCGCGTCCTTTCCACACGGCAAATGGGCCTGGGTAGACTTGAACTACCGACCTCACGCTTATCAGGCGTGCGCTCTAACCACCTGAGCTACAGGCCCGTTCGGGGGACGGAAGATAGAAGGTCGACGCCTAGAGTCAACACTTGGCCCATACGCTGTCAAACCAAAGTAGAAATGTCCGGGGGTAGGCCAAAGTAGAAATGTCCTCCCCTTGGTGTGGTAGTGGGTTGCTCCGGGGCCTCCGCAGAGGCCCCGGAGCACGGTGCAGGCGCGGGGCTTGGACGCCAAGCCCGGGAGGCCGGGAGCAGGCCGGGTCACCGCGCCACTCCAGACGACGCGCCCGTGGCGGCGAGGCGGCGCAGGCCGAGCGGCACCCAGCGCCCGGGCCGCCAAGTACCGGCCGCCGTGGCGCAGGCGCAGCTCGCCCGAGAGACGCCGTTCGACGACGATCCGCGAGCCCGGCCGGACTCCCGGCCGCCACGGCCTCCTCCTGCCCAATCTGCCAGAAGGTGTTCTTCCAGCGCACCGTGAAGTCGTGTCCCACGACCCGCGCAGCCGTCCGCGAACAGGGCTTCGAGATCGGCGTCCGGCGGCAACGGGCGGTGCGCGTCCAGAGGATCGGCGGGCGCCACGAGGTCGGCCGGCCCCCGCGCCTCCAGCCACGGGTGGATCGAGCTGTCCCACTGCACCAACTCGCCCAGCGCCGCACGCTGCGGCCGCCGGCTCCGGTGCTTCGCCCGCTTGCGCCTGCGCTTCCACACTCCCACCGCCGCCAGCCACCCTCGGACCGTCTCGGCGCTCACGCGCACGCCAAAGCGCCGCCGCGCGTGCTCCGCCAGCAACGGCGGTCCGAAACCGGCCTGCAACGGGTCCGCCGCCAGAGCCAGCACCCGCTCCCGCACCTCCGGCGCCAGCGCCCGGTTTGACCTCCGGCCCCGCAGCCGGTGGATTGCAGCACCGTCGCCCTCCGCCTCGAACCGGCGCATCAGACGCCGAAAGTGGCGCCGCGCCGCCCCCAGCCGCGCCGCCCCCGTCGCCGCCGCCAACATCCCCTCGTCCACCTGCCTCAACACCGCCATTCGGTCCCGCTCCCTTACGCTCAACTCCATTCGCTCCTCTCCCGGATCGCGTTCGGCCTCCGACCGAACATGGGGACGGACTCACGTGGTTGACGATTACGGTTTTTGTTCGGTATCTTGCCGAGCCATGCTTGCCGCGTCCCCGTCCGCACCCGATTCCGCGACCCGGCCCGTGCCGGACGCCCTTCGCCGAGCCGTCCAGCGGCTGGAGAGCGGGGGGTCCGCCCGGTGGCCGCCGCTGCCGCTGGGCATCCCGGAGATCGACGCGGCCCTTCCGGGCGGTGGGCTGCGGCGAGGGTGCGTCCACGAGGTGGGTGGGGACGCCGCCGCCACTGGCTTCTGCGCCATCCTGCTGGCTCGGGCGGGCGCCCATGGCGGGGAGCTGCTGTGGCTGGCGCGGGGTTGCGACCTGTATCCGCCGGGCTTGGTTCGCTACGGGATCGTTCCGGGGCGGCTGTTGGTGGTTTCCGGGCTGCGGCGGCCGGAAGACGTGGCGTGGGCGATGGAGGAGGCGTTGCGCAGCGGGGCGGTGAAAGGGGTGGTGGCGGAAAGCGGTGGGCTGGTGGGCCTCGCGGCCTCGCGGCGTCTGATGCTGGCCGCCGAAGGCTCGGATGTGCTGGGGCTGGTCTTGTCGGTTTCGCCGGGCGCGGGCGCGGGCGTTCCCACGGCGTCCAGCCGCTGGCGGGTCGCCGGCGTTCCGGGCGACGGCGACGGGGCGGCGAAGTGGCGCATCGAGCTGCTCCGTTGCCGGGGTGGCCGGCCGGCGGAGGCAGTGAGGAGATGGTGCGGCGGCGGATGGTGCGGCGCCGCACAGGGCAACAGCGCACGGGGTGTCCGATGAGCGCCGGTGCCCGCGCCTCCGCCATGCCGCGTGCCGTGCCGCGTCGCATCTTGGCGGTTTGGTTGCCGTGGTGGCCCACCGAGAGGTTGGCGCGCCGCCTCCCGGAGGCGCGGGAGCGGCCCTTCGCCACCGTTGCCGAGGCCCGGGGGCGGATGGTGATCGCAGCGGTCAACGATCGTGCGCGGCGGGCTGGGGTGGTCGGGGAGATGCCCCTGGCGGCCGCTAGGGCCGTCGTTCCCGACTTGGTCGACCACCCCGCCGATCCGGCTGTCGACGCCCGCGTGCTGGAGTCGCTGGCCCGATGGGCGGTTCGCTTCACCCCCCGCGTCGCCGTCGCGGGGCCCGACGCCCTTTTCCTCGACGTCGGCGGTTGCGCTCACCTCTTCGGCGGCGAGCGAGCGCTGGCGGGCTCGCTGCGGGAGGGACTCGACCGCCTCGGCCTGAGTTCGCGGATGGCGCTGGCCGGCACGCCGGGGGCCGCCTGGGCGCTGGCCCGCTACGGCAAGGAAAACCCGACCGTGGCCCCCATTGCCGCCGGGTCGGACGAGCTGAAGGAGGTGCTGGCCGAGCTCCCCGTTGCGGCCCTGCGCCTGGAGCCCGGCGTCGTCGAGGCCCTGTCGTCCTTTGGCTTGGACAAAATCCATGCACTATTTGACGTAGAATCCGTCCAGCTGGGCAAACGCTTCGGTTTCGACCTTCCCCGACGACTGGACCAAGCCTTGGGCCTGCTGGACGAGCCGCTCGTGCCCCTTCGGCCGATTCTGCCCCGGGAGGTTCGCCGGGCCTTCGCCGAGCCCATTTCCAGGGCGGAGGACGTTCGTGCGGCGACGGCGGGGCTTCTGGGCGACTTATGCCGGCTGCTGCGACGGACGGGAGAAGGCGCCCGGCGGATGCGCCTTGTCTGCTGCCGGGTGGATGGCAAGCCCCAGAGCTTGGTCGTCGGTGCCAGCCGTCCCCTGCGGCGGAAAGATCTCCTCATGGCCTTGTTCGCCGAAAAGCTGGAGCAGGTGGAGCCCGGCTTCGGGATCGAGGAGATGGCGCTGTCCGCGGAGGTGGCGGAACCGGTCGAGGAAGCCCAGGCCGACTGGACCGACGGCTGGGAGGGCGGCAAGCTGTCCGGCCTCCTGGATCGGCTGGGGAACCGCTTCGGCTTCGACCGGATTGCGCGCCCGACGCCGCGCGACAGCTGGTTGCCCGAAGGAGCGGTGGGAAGCGGCTCGCTCCTCGCCTCGGCGACGGCCGCGACGCCGCGCTGGCCCAAGGGGCGCCGCCGTCCGGTACGCCTCCTGTCGCCCCCGGAACGGGTGGACGTGTTCCCCGACCCCGGTCCTGGAGAGCCGCCGGCGTGCTTCCGCCGTCGGGGACGGAGGCACGATGTGCGGGCTGCCGAGGGCCCCGAGCGGATCGAGTGCGAGTGGTGGCGGCAAGTTTCCCCGCCACGGGAATACTACTTGGCCGAAGGCGAGGACGGCCGCCGCTGGTGGCTCTTTCGTGAGGCCGGCGACGCGACCCGCTGGTTCCTCCACGGAGTCTTTGCGTGAGCCGCGACGACGCCGACGCTCCGACCCCCTCCTACGCCGAGCTTCAGGTCACCAGCGCCTTCTCCTTCCTGCGGGGCGCCTCCCACCCCGAGGAGCTGGTGGAGCGGGCCTGCGCAATGGGCCTTCGGGCGATCGCGCTGACCGACCGGAACACGCTGGCGGGGGTCGTCCGGGCCTATCACGCCGCCGAGCAAGCCGAGGCCAAGCAAGCGGGGCTCCGCTTCATCGCTGGCGCGCGTCTCGACTTGGAGGATGGGCCGAGCCTGCTCTGCCTGCCGATGACCAGGGCCGGCTACGGACGGTTGGCCCGCCTGATCACCGAAGGACGACGGCGGGCGCCCAAGGGGGAGTGCCTGCTGTGGCGGGCGGACGTGGTCCAGGCGGCCGCCAACCAAGTCTTCGTCGTCGTGCCGCCGGAGGTGCCGGGGCCGGAGTTCCCGGAGCAGCTTGCGTGGTACCGGGAACGGCTGGACGCGCCGCTCTACCTGGCTGCGACCCACTACCGCCGGGGCGACGACGACCGTCGCCTAGCCCGCCTCGCCGCTCTTGCCGACGCGCAAGGCGTCCCCCTCGTCGCCACTGGGGACGTGGAGATGCACGACCCTGCGCGCCGCCGCCTTCACGATGTGCTGGCCTGCGTCCGGGAACGCTGCACAATCGACGCGGCAGGACGGCGGCTGGCGCCCAACGGGGACCGCCACCTCAAGACGCCGACGGAGATGGCGCGGATCTTTCGCAACCATGCGCAAGCCATGGCCAACGCCGTGGAGATCGCCGAGCGCTGCCGGTTTTCCCTGGGAGAGCTTCGCTACGAGTACCCCGACGAAGTGTCGGACGATGGTCGTCCGCCGCAGGAGAAGC
Source organism: Longimicrobiales bacterium (assembly GCA_958296005.1). Lineage (GTDB taxonomy): Bacteria > Gemmatimonadota > Gemmatimonadetes > Longimicrobiales > Gaopeijiaceae > CATQHQ01. The sequence continues at coordinate 363,754 of CATQHQ010000001.1, read as the reverse complement.
TGGAGGCGCTTGCGTGGGAAGGAGCGGCCCAGCGCTGGCCCGGTGGGGTTCCGGCGAAGGTTCGCGCCGCCGTTGAGCACGAGCTGGCGCTCATCGGCCAGCTGGAGTATGCGCCGTACTTCCTGACCGTGGACGACCTCGTCCGCACCGCCCGCGGCTTGGGCATCCTCTGCCAGGGGCGCGGGTCGGCGGCGAACTCGGCGGTTTGCTACTGCTTGGGCATCACGTCCGTCGATCCCACCCGCGTTGACCTGCTTTTCGAGCGCTTCATCTCGGCGGAGCGCGACGAAGTGCCCGACATCGACGTGGACTTCGAGCACGAGCGCCGGGAAGAAGTCATCCAGTACATCTACCGAAAGTACGGACGGGACCGCGCGGGGCTGACGGCAACGGTAATCACCTACCGGACCCGAAGCGCGCTCCGGGACGTGGGCAAGGTCATGGGGCTGAGCAAGGACGTGATCGACCGGCTCCTCTCCCAGACGGCAGGCTGGTCGGGGCCGGTGGACGAAGCAAGAGCCAAGGAGGAAGGACTCGACCCCTCCGAGCGCCGCCTTGCCCTGACGTTGGCGCTTGCCGACGAGCTGCGCGGATTTCCCCGTCACTTGTCGCAGCACACGGGCGGCTTCGTCGTCTCCCGTGGGCCGCTGTGCGAGATCGTGCCGGTGCAGAACGCCGCCATGGCGGACCGCACGGTGATCGAGTGGAACAAGGACGACTTGGAAGTGCTGGGCCTCGTCAAAGTGGATGTGCTGGGACTAGGGATGCTGTCGTGCATACGTCGCGCCTTCGATCTGATGGAGGCTCATCACGGCGTCCGCCACACGCTGGCCAGCGTTCCCCAGGAAGACCCGGCGGTCTACGAGATGATCCAGCGCGCGGACACGGTGGGCGTCTTCCAGATCGAGAGCCGCGCCCAGATGGCGATGCTGCCTCGGCTGAAGCCGGCGACCTTCTACGACTTGGTGATCGAGGTCGCGATCGTGCGGCCCGGGCCGATTCAGGGCGACATGGTGCACCCCTACCTGCGCAGGCGAAAGGGCGCGGAACCGGTGTGCTATCCATCCGACGAGCTGCGCGAAGTGCTGGAAAAGACCTTGGGCGTTCCGCTGTTTCAGGAGCAGGCGATGAAGGTGGCGATCGTCGCGGCGGGCTTCACTCCGGCGGAGGCCGACCAGCTGCGCCGAGCCATGGCCAGCTTCCGCAACTACGGGACGGTCCATCGCTTCAGGGACAAGTTCGTGGAAGGGATGACGACTCGAGGGTACGACCAAGCCTTCGCCGAACGCTGCTTCCGGCAGATCGAGGGCTTCGGCGACTATGGATTTCCCGAGAGCCACGCGGCCAGCTTTGCGCTTTTGGCCTACGTGTCGTCGTGGCTGAAGCGCCACTACCCGGAAGTCTTTGCATGCGCCCTGCTGAACAGTCAGCCCATGGGCTTCTACGCCCCCGCTCAGATCGTGCGCGACGCGCGCGACCACGGCGTGGAAGTGCGCCCAACCGACGTCAACCATTCGGCTTGGGACTGCACCCTGGAGGCGACGAAGCCAGGGGGCTCGGCGGCCGGCGGGCAAGCGGCCGGCGAGCAAGCCGGCAACCGTAACCGTCGTCGCGACCCCGGTCGTCCCTTCGCATTACGGCTGGGGCTGCGGCAGATCAAGGGACTGCGGCAGGAAGAGGCGACGTTGGTGGCGGCGGAAAGAGGGAACGGCTACTTGTCCCCGGAGGAGTTGTGGCGGCGATCGGGAGTTTCCCGGGCCACGCTTGTGCGCTTGGCCAACGCCGACGCATTTGCTTCAATGGGATTGGACCGCCGTCAGGCCGCGTGGGCCGCCAGCGGTGCGCGCAAAGGAGGATCGCTTCCGCTGTTCGAGGCGGCTTGCCAGCAGCAGTTCGTCCGGTCCGTCGGGTCCGTTCAGCCCGTCCAGCCGACCCGGCTCGTCCAGGTCGAGCCGACGCTGCCCGCCATGTCGGCGGGGGAGCATGTGGTGGCCGACTACCGTGCGACCGGTCTCTCCCTCAGGCGTCACCCTGTCGCGTTTCTGCGGAAGCGCTTGGCGCGGCGGGGGGTACGTCCGGCGGCGGAGTTGGCCCAGTTGCCCGATGGAACGCGGGTTGCGGTGGCGGGGATCGTGCTTGTGCGGCAACGGCCCGGAACCGCTCGCGAAGTCGTGTTCGTCACGGTGGAGGACGAAACGGGGACGGCGAACCTAGTGGTCTTTCCGTCCGTACGGGAACGGTGGCGCCGGGCCTTGCTGACGGCGCGGCTGATGGTCTGCCGTGGCAAGGTGCAGGTCGAAGACGGCGTGATCCACGTGATCGCGGAGAAGGTCGAGGCGCTGAACGGGTGGCTGATGGAGGTGGGGCAGGCGCAGGGGGCCGGCCGCACTCCCGAGGCCCCATTCATGGGAAGAGGACGTTTCTTCCATTAGATTTCGGGCATGGTCCATGTCGTCCGAGCCGGAGTTCCGCTTTAAGGAGAAGGTTGCCCGCCGCCAAGAGATGTCGAATCCGAAGAACCTTTTGCGCGATATCATGTGGTCGCAGCGGTGGCTCCTGTTACTGGGAATCGTGCTGATTCTCGTCGACCGGGCTGCCCTTCTCATGGTGCCCGCCTCTATAAAATACCTGTTCGACGACGGGATCGTCAACAACGACATCGGACAGCTCTTCTTACTGGCCGGGTTGATCGGGGGCTCGGTGGTAGTCCGGGCGGCCACTTCTTATGCACTCGCGTGTCTGCTGGGCATTGAAGGGCACAGAAGAACGGCCGAACTGCGCTTGCAATTGCAAAAACATACATTCTATCTTCCGATGCGCTTCTTCGACCGAGTCACGTCGGGAGCACTCGCGACTCGGATCATGGACGACACCAGAGGCGTTCCCTACTTGGTCGGCAAGGGCTTCGCGACGCTTGCGGGAGGAGCGATCACCGTTGTTTCCATCTTGGTCTTTCTTGTTTGGATCGACCCGGGCATGACCTTGTTTGTAGGCGTTCCGCTCGCGGGGTTTACATGGCTCTCCATGATGATGTCCAGGAGGGTGCGTTCCGCTTTCCAAGAGCGCCACAAGTTGCGTGCCGAAGTCGTTGGGCGTCTTACCGAAGGACTGGGAGGCATACGCGTTGTCAAGGGCTTCGGGGCAATAGAAATGGAAAGCAAGATCTTCCACGCGCATATGAAGAAGATCCTAGCCAGCATGGCAGTAACGATAAGGGTCTCGAGCATCTTGACGATCGGCAGCATGGCCTTCACGGGGCTGGCCGGGGTCTTGGCCGTGGCATACGGCGGACAACTGGTCATCCAAGGCGAAATTACCACCGGTGAACTCGTCTCCTTCTTTCTCCTTCTGGTGATGCTGGCGGCGCCCATCTCGCAAATCACAAAAGCGAGCATCCAGTTTATCGACGGGCGGGCGGGCTTGGATCGAGTGGCCGAGCTGTTGTCGTGGCCGCAGGAAGGTGACGACCCTCGCCGGGTCGTTACGATGCCAGAGATCCAAGGGCATCTGGTGTTTGAGGACGTGCACTTCTGCTACGACGAGGATCAACGCGTTCTGAAAGAGATCAGCTTCGAGGTGCAGCCCGGGACAGTCGTGGCGTTGGTGGGAAGCTCGGGCTCCGGCAAGTCGACCGTCGCCGCTCTCGCTGCGTCGTTTCGTACGCCCGACAAGGGCAGAGTGCTGGTGGACGGAATCGACTTGCGGCAAGTGAAGCAGGCATCCTATCGCCAGCAGATCGGCCTAGTGCTTCAAGACGATTTCATGTTCGACGGCACGATCCGAGAGAATATACGCTTTGGCCGTCGCTTCGCATCTGACAGCGAGGTTCAGCAGGCGGCGGAGCAGTCGCTTGTGACAGAGTTCAGCGACCACTTGCCCGACAGGTTGGACACGGTGATCGGCGAACGGGGAGTGAAGCTGTCGACCGGGCAGCGCCAGCGAGTGGCGATAGCGCGGGCAATGCTCACGGTTCCGCGCATACTCATTCTGGACGAGCCCACCTCCAACTTGGACACCCAAAGCGAGGCGATCGTCCAGAAGAGCTTGGCTAAGCTCTTTGCCGACCGGACGACCCTCGTGATTGCCCACCGCCTGTCCACGATTCAGCGCGCCGACGTAATCCTCGTCATGGAGAACGGACGGATCGTCGAGCGTGGCAAGCACGACGCCCTGATGGCCCGGGGCGGACGATACCACCGTCTGTACAGTGTGCAGGCAAGGATATGAGTGCCTGCTAGCAGATCAAGCAGCGGTGGCTGTTGTACGACCCAAGCTTCTCCAGAAGCGCGACCGTGGCGGGGAGCGGCGACACGCGTTGCACAGGACCGTTGGCCAGATCGGCGACCGTCTGTCCCCGGCGGCTGACGGCCTTTACGTCGATCCCCTTCTTCACAAGGTAGATGATCAGTTCGCGGTCGCCTCGCGCCGCGGCGTGGTGGAGGGCGTTGTAGCCGTTGTGGTCCCGGGCGTTCACGTCGACGCCCAGCTCCCCGACCAAGTAGCGCACCGCCGGGAGCCATCCGTCGGGAACATGGCGGTGAGCGTTGCCGGCGAACCCTTCGCCGTAGCCGACCCCGGACGCTGCGTGGATCGGCCACACGCCGGGACCGCCCACCTTCGCCGGAGGGAGGCCCGAGGGGTCCGGCTCCAGTGCGCGAAGGGAGTCCGCCAGCTCCGACGCGGCGACTAGGTCTGCGCGCAGGTCGTCGTCGGGGGCGTTCAAGAGGTCGTCGGGGAAGTCTGCGTGCATCTCCTTGGGAAGGTCGTTCCGCACGGAGCGCAGGAGAGCTGCTCGGGCGGAGTCGTCGAGGGCCGCGTAGGTGGTGTCGGAGGCGAGGCGAGTGCGGTTCTGCTGGCGAAGGAACTCGTCGGGGGACAAGCGGTTGCGGCGGGGAGGTGCCTTGGTCGGCACTTCGAAGTCCGCACCGTAGGCGACCAGCAACCGCATCGCTTCCACGTCGGTGGCGTAGGCGGCGCGCCAGAAGGCGGTGGCGCCGTTCGTGTCCACGAGGCCGCAGTTCCGGTTCCCGCATCCACTGTACTCCATGTACCAAGGGTGCAGGGTCAAGCGGACGTCAGGGTCGGCGCCGGCCTCCAGCAGGGCCTTCATCACGTCGATGTACGTGGCCGACTGGAGGTTCATCTCCTGGGGCTGGGGGAATCGGGTGCGGGGTTGCCAACGTGCGTTCACCGCCGCCCACAGGGGCGTGGCGCCGTTGAGCGACGACGCGATATTGGGGTCGGCGCCCCACTTGATCAGCATGAGCGCCACGTCGAACTGGCCGTTGACCACAGCCATGAGGAGGGGGCTGGTGCCGTCGGCCGCGCTGATCTGGTCGATATCGGCGCCTCCGGCGAGCAACGCCGTCGCCGCTTCCTGGTGACCTTGGCGGACAGCATGAAGCAAGGCCGTGAGGCCGCCCTTCGCGGTGACCCGCCGAGGACGGAACGGGTCTTCCTCCTCTTCCTCGTCGTCTTTGGGCAGGCCTTCGTCGTAGACGGCCCGGGAGGCGTGGATGGCGGTCTGGAACTCGACCGGCGTCGGAGCGCGGTCGCCGCCGGTGAAGGCTTCGACCACCTCGGCTTGGCGCTCTCCGGCCAAGCGGTCCAGCGCCCCCAGGGCTCGCAAGTCCTCCACATTGCTGGCGACGGACGGGTCCGCCCCGGCGTCGATGAGCACGCGGACGGCGTCGGCCCGGTTCAGCGAGGCCGCAAAGACGAGGGGCGTCTGCCCCCAGCCGCCCTCCCGCGCGTTGGGGTCGGCGCCGCGCTCGAGCAGGAGAGCGACGAGATCCGGATCGCCGGACGCCGCTGCCAAGTGGAGAGGCGTGGCGGCAGTGCCCGGGGCGGCCGCCAGCAGATCGGCGCCAGCGTCCAGCAGCAGCTCCGCCACTGCCGAACTGCCGCTCCGCGCCGCCAAGTGCAGGGGCGCGTAGCCGCCGATCCGGGTCGCTGGATCGATGGCGGCGCCTGCGTGGAGGAGCATCCGCGCCAGCTCCGAGTCGCCTCGCTCGCTCGCCCAGTGGAGCGCGGTCATCCCGTCCCCTTGGGCCGCGTTCACGTCGGCGCCGCCTGCCAGAAGCTCCCGCACGGCCTGCCGATCCCCGCGCATCGCGGCGTCGGCGACGGGGGAATCGGCACCCTGCGGTCCCGCGGCCAGGCACAAAGCGGCCGCGACCAAGACGGCAGGCCACCGGCCTAGCCAGGACTGCGCCGCCACCACCCTACCCCTCGGACGTTGCCGACGAAGGGGGCCGCAGGGAGAACTCGCCGTCGCTGTCGCCGAAGCTTTCCATCTCCATCCCCAGGTCGTTGAGGGCGGCGAGCATGGCGTTGGCCATCGGCGTGCCGTCCGGGGCCTTGAGGTGCAGGTTGCCCTCCAGCCGGCCGTCGGCGCCGCCCAGAAAGATCAGCGGGCAGCGGCGGTGGTTGTGGAGGTTGGCGTCGGCCATCGGCGACCCCCACATGATCATCGTCTTGTCCAGAAGGCTCGCGTCGCCCTCCATCGTGTCCTGGAGCTTCTTCAGGAAGTAGGGCAGCTGCCCTACCCGGTACTGGCAGATCTTGTTGAACTCCAGAATCGCGTCGTGCCGGCCGCCGTGGTGGGAAGCAGGGTGGAACGGTCGGCTGGAGCCGCTCTCCGGAAAGACCCTGTTGTCGGCGTCGCGTCCGGTCTTGAAGGAGATCACCCGGGTCATGTTCGTCTCCAGGGCCAGCACCTGAAGGTCGAAGATCAGCCGCATGTGCTCGGAGAAGGAGTCCGGGACCCCTGCCGGGGCCTCGGGCAGTTCCCGCTCCTCGCCGCCGGTGTTGCGGGACTCGATCGCCGCGATCCTCCGCTCGATCTCGCGGACGTTCTCCAGGTAGCGGTCCATCCGCTCCCGGTCGACGGCGCCCAGCTCCCGCCGCAGGCTCGCGACCTCGCCGGCGATCCAATCCAGAATGCTGCGCCGGGACGCTCGGCGCGCCGCCCTCGCCTCGGGCGTGCCGCCTGCCCCGAAGAGCATGTCGAAGGCGACCCGGGGGTCGCGGATCATCGGCAGAGGCTCGTTGGGAGAGGCCCAGCTGATCGTGTCCGTGTAGGCGCACGAGTAGTTGTAGGTGCATCCCCCGGCCTGGTCCAAGTTCTCGATGCAGAACTGCATCGACGGCAGAGGGGTGTCCTGGCCGAAGCGCTGGGCGTAGAGCTGGTCCAGGGACGTGCCCACGAAGATGTCGGAGCCCTGGGTCTGCTTGGGGTGGGCCTGGGTGAGGAACACCGCGCTGGAGCGGAAGTGGTCGCCGCCGATCTCCGGCGCCGTGAACGCCTCCGCCATGCGCGCGTCCGTGTTGCTGACGATCGTCAGGTGGTCCTGGAAGGGCTTGAGGGCGCTCAGCGCGCTCTCCGGCAAGATCTCGAAGTCCTTGCCCGTGGCCGCCGGGGCGAAGAGGTGCTGGGTGGCGCCCCACTCGTTGCACCCGGCCAAGCCGTGGACCTCCTCGATGCAGACGAGGCGGACGGGTGCCGCGGGGGCGCCGGCGGTGGACCCCCGCAACCCGGCGGGAAGCATGGCGTCGAGAAAGGGAAGCGCGACCGTGGTGCCCACGCCCCGCAGGAAGGTACGGCGCGGAATGTGCTTGCCGGTGATGAAGTGCATGGTATTGGAACCTCCTGGGTTCGCGTGCGGGACCGCGCTATGCGGGCGGTGCCCCTCGGGCGGTCGGCGGGTCCGTCGGGACCTCGACCAACGGGGCTGCCGCGGGTGCCCGCTTCATTCGGAAGGCGTCGCTCTTGATCACGCCCAGAACGAGCGTGGACACCTTGTACTCGTCGGCCTCGGCGCGGCGTACGATCGCCCGAACCGCGGGCTGGTCGTAGTGCTCCACGCGCCGGCCCAAGGCGTAGGCCATCAGGTTTTCGGTGAAGGTGCGCACCAATGGGATGGGGCGCCTCAGCAGGGCGTCGGCCAGCTCGACGGGGGTGGCGACCGAGGTGCCGTCGTAGAAGTCGCCCCGGGTGTCCAGAGGCGCGCCGTGCTCCAAGGAGCGCCACTTGCCCGTGACGTCGAAGTTGTCCAGGGCCAAGCCGATCGGGTCCATGAAGCGGTGGCAAGAGTTGCACGCCGGGTTCTCGCGGTGCAGCTCCATCCGCTCCCGAGTCGTGAGCAACCGGCCGTCCTCGGAGGCGACGGTCTCCTCCAGGTCCGGGATGCCCGGCGGCGGCGGGGGCGGCGGCGTGCCGAGCAGCACTTCCATGACCCACTTGCCTCGCAGCACCGGGGAAGTGCGGTTGGCAAGCGACGTGAGCACCAGAATGCTCCCGTGCCCCAGCAGGCCGGAGCGGGGCGCGTCGTCGGGGTAGACGACCTTGCGGAAGTGGGCGCCGGGGGCCGCCGGATAGCCGTAGTGGGCGGCCAGTCGCTCGTTGACGAAGGTGTGGCGGGCCCGGAAGAGGTCCAGGACGCTCCGGTCCTCTCGCACGAGGCTGTTGAAGAACAGCTCCGTCTCCCGGCGCATGTCGTCGGCCAGGTTGTCGTCGAAGTTGGGGTAGAAGTTGGGGTCCGGGTGGACCTTGTACAGGTCCTGCAGCCGTAGCCACTGGCCCGCGAACCGGCTGCCCAGAGCGTCGGCCCGGGGGTCGCGCATCATGCGGACGGCTTGGCGTGCAAGCTCGGTCTCGTCGTGGAGGCCGCCTTGCGTCGCAACCTCCAGTAGCGTCTCGTCGGGCGGCGCGCCCCAAAGGAAGAACGACAGGCGGGACGCCAAGTTCTCGCCGGAGAGCAGGTAGTCGGTTCCCGGCGCCACGCCGGCGGGTTGTTCCTCGAGGCGGAAGACGAAGCGGGGGCTTGCCAGCAGAGCTTCCAGGGCCATCCGCACGCCTTCCTCGAAGCCGTGGGCGCGGGCACCGGTCTGGTAGAAGGTCATGAGGCCGTCCACGTCCCGGGGGGCGGCGGGACGACGGTAGGCCCGACTGGCCAAGCGCTGGACGATCCGCCGGGCGCAAGGCCGCTCTTCTTCGGGGCTCGTTGGCCGACAGACGAAGATGCGCTTCCGGCTGGAGGACTCGGAGAGGCCCGTGACGGCCAGCGGACCGCCGACGACCAGTTCGCGGAGGTGGGGCAGAGTCGTGATGCCGCTGCCACCGGAGCCGCCGCCGGCCGCGGACCAGTCGTGGGGGCGGATCAGGTCCTCGTAGGGACCGTCGAAGCGGCGCACGAACGCCGCGGAAACCCGCTTCTGGCCAGCGCGCACGAAGACGGGCTCGGTGCTGATCGGGGCCGCGCCTCGTCCGTCGGCACCCCCGCCCGTTCGCGCGTAGTGAAGGAGCGCCACGCGCTCTCCGTCCACTGACACGTCCACATCCTCCATGCGGGAGTTGGCGCCGGAGGAGAACCCCAGCCTGAAGACGTACTCGCCGTCGGCCGGGAAGACGTGCTCCACTGCGATGCCGCCTCGGGTTCCGTAGGGCGCGCCCTCGACCCGGTCCCAAGGGTGTTGGGAGGCGTAGTCCGATTTCCTGTACGCCCGGTCCACCGAGGTCGCCGACCGGTCGCCGACGGCCCATCGACTGATCTCGGCGGCAGCATTCAGGTAGGACTCCACCAGCGTGGGCGAGAGCGCCTGCACGTCGGCGATGTTGTCGAAGTTGGCGCTCATCTGGTCCAGCGGGAGCCACTCGCCGGCATCGACCGAGAGCCCCAGCAGGTCTTGAACCGCCACTTCGTACTCGGGGCGGTTCAGGCGCTGAAAGGTGCGAACGCCCGGGTTGGGACGCTCGGCGGCGGCCGCGTCCAGCACCCCTTCCAGGGTCTCGACCAAGTTCAGCAACGTGTCCCCAGCGGGTCGGCGAACGCCGGGCGGCGGCATCATCCCAGCCCGGAGCTTGCGTACCATCCGCTCGGCGATCTCCGGCGCCTGGTCGGCGGCGGCCACGTCGAAGTCTTCCAGCGAGAGGTTGCCCACCAGCCGGCGGTCGTTGTGGCAGCGGGCGCACACACGCTGGACGACCTCGGTTCCCTGGGCGGCAGTGTCGGGGGGGATGTCCCCGGAGTCGAGCGACGCAGCGGCAACGTCCCCCCCGAGATCAACGCGCACGCCGTCTGGAGCTGCGTCCTGGCCCGTCACGACCAGAAGCGCGCCCAGCGCCGCTGCGGGTACGACGAACTGCTTCATGAAGACGCCCCTGCCCAACTGTGTCCAGCTCGCTTCACAGTAGCGACCGGCTGCCGCGCCGGGCAAGGGAGGCGAGCCGCCGCACGGCGCTAGCGGAGTATCCGACGCACCTGAACGATCTCCTCGTCGAGCTCGGTCCTGACCAGCACGACGGCCAAGCTGTCGCTTCCACCGAGCAACTCGACCTCCGCATCAAGGGAAGCGGTGGCCCGGACGTTGCCGCCCAACGGATCGACCACGACCCACTCCGTGGCTTCGGTCTCCTGCCCGCCCCCGAACTTCTGGAGCCACACGTCCTCGCCGACGTGCACCAACTGCCTTATCGGCGGCGCGAGCATCTCGCTGGACAAGTTGTCGAAGACCAAGGGGACTGCGGCGGCGGCGGCGGGGTTGCCGGCGAAGAGCGACAGCCAGTCTTCTCGTTGCCCGCGCAGCATCTCTTTCGAATAGGGCTCCAGCTGCAGAGGCAACGGCACTGGCGAGATCGCCTGGTCCGCCAAGCTTCCCCGCAGCAGGACGGCTTCGTCGATCGGAACGAACAGCCAGTGGTCGCTGGTCGCGGAGACATGCGCTTTACCCAGAAAGCTCAAGCCGAAGCCCGTAAATCCGGGCTGGCCAACCACCACGTAGGCGTAGTCGACGGGGCGTCGATCCACCTTGGCAACCTCTCGCGTGTTGGCGTTGAACACGAGGACGTCTTGCCACTGCTCGAGCAGTTCCGTTGCCGTTCTCGCTAGACCCGCGCTGCCCAAGGTGGAAAGGACCCAAACCTTGGCCGACACGACGCCGGCCAAGCCCGTTCTGACTTCGCCGTCTTCGCCCAGCTTCGGCAACGCCACGACCTGGGGCTCCCCGTCTCCCACCCAAGTCGTGACGCGATCGAGAAACCCGTCGTAGGCCAACACCGTGTCGCCCAACGAGAACACGCGCATAATCCTGTAGAACTCGCCAGGGCCGTTGCCCTCCCTGCCTCTCGAATCGACGACCTCGCCAGTCGAAGAAACGCGCAGAAGGCGGGGGCTGGAGTTGTCCACCACCAGTAGGCTGCCGTCGGGGGCGAAGACGGCGTCCTGAACGAGGTGGAGCAAAACGCCGTCGTACCTGCCGAGCTCGAAGACAGGGACGTCCGCCAAGCGCCACTGAGCGGCGGCCGTCGCAGGGACGGGGGTGGTCGACGGTTGTCCAACGACGACGATCGCCGCTGTCAGAGTCAGCCGCAGCTTCCGCGCCGCCTCGCCGAGCTTTCTTGCCTGCGGTTCCATTGAAAGCCTCCCGACAGTGGTGGATGGAGTTTTGCCAGCGCCAACCGTCCCCCCAAGATCGACGCGCACTCCGTCTGGAGCCGCGTCCTGTGCTGTCGCAACCAGCACGGCGCTAGCGGAGTATCCGACGCACCTGAACGAATTCCTCGTCGAGCTCGGTCCTGACCAGCACGACGGCCAAGCTGTCGCTTCCACCGAGCAACTCGACCTCCGCATCAAGGGAGGCGGTGGCCCGGATGTTGCCGCCCGACGGATCGACCACGACCCACTCCGTAGCTTCGGTCTCCTGCCCGCCCCCGAACTTCTGGAGCCACACGTCCTCGCCGACGTGCACCAACTGCCTTATCGGCGGCGCCAACGCGGGCATCTCGCCGGACAAGTTGTCGAAGACCAAGCGGACTCTGGCGGCGTAGCTGCCGGTGGCGCGCGACAGCCAGTCTTCTCGTTGCCCGCGCAGCATCTCTTTCGAATAGGGCTCCAGCTGCAGAGGCAACGACACTGGCGAGATCGCCTGGTCCGCCAAGCTTCCCCGCAGCAGGACGGCTTCGTCCAACGGAACGAACAGCCAGTGGTTGCTGGTCGCGGAGACATGCGCTTCACCCAAAAAGCTCAAGCGGTAGCCTGTAACTCCGTACTGTTCAACCACCATGTAGCTGTAGTTGACGGGGTACCGAGCCACCTTGGCAACCTCTTGCGTGTTGGCGTCGAACACGAGGACGTCTTGCCACCGCTTGAGCAGTTCCGTTGCCAGTTCCGACGCACCCGCGCTGCCCCAGGTGTAAAGGACCCAAACCTTGGCCGACACGACGCCGGCCAAGCCCGTTCCGACTTCTCCGTCTTCGCCCAGCTTCGGCAACGCCACGACCTGGGGCTCCCCGTCTCCCACCCAAGTCGTGACGCGCCCGAGAGACCCGTCGTAGGCCAACACCGTGTCGCCCAACGAGAACACGCGCGTAATCCCGTCGAACTCGCCAGGGCCGTTGCCCTCCCTGCCTCTCGAATCGACGACCTCGCCGGTCGAAGAAACGCGCAGAAGCCGGGGGCCGGAGTTGTCCGCCACCAGTAGGCTGCCGTCGGGGGCGAAGACGGCGTCCCGAACGAGGTGGAGCAAAACGCCGTCGTCCCTGCCGAGCTCGAAGACAGGGACGTCCGCCAAGCGCCACTGAGCGGCGGCCGTCGCGGGGGGAGGGGATGGTCGACACGTCTGTCCAACGACGACGATCGCCGCTGTCAGAGTCAGCGGCAGCTTCCGCGCCCGCCTCGCCGAGTTTCTAGCCCGCGGTTCCATTTGAAAGCCTCCCGACAGCGGTGGATGGAGTTCGCCAGCGCCAACTCTACGTCTGAGCACCTGGGCCCGGTCCAGCCGCAAGAGTAGCACGCGGTCGCGTTCTCGCAACTGACCGGGCACCCGCTCGGTAGTACCACCCAATCGATCAAAGGTTCCCGCGCCCTTTGGATCGGGAGTCTTGCGGAGCCCATTCGCCAGCGGAGAAGGCCGCCTTGCGCCGTCGCGGGCTTCGTCGTCTAATCAGTGGACCACGCCAGTGGATAGGACGCAACGCCTTCGGAGGTTGAAGATGAGCAGCGAGCACGCGGTATCACGACGGAAGTTCATGGGGGGAGCGGCAACGGCCGTCGGAGCGCTGGGGCTCGCCCCCAGCGGCCTGCAGGGGATGCTGGCCCGTTACGCCCCCGAGTCCCGCATCGGACGGCAGGACGGCGGCTACGACGCGTTGGCCAAGCTGTCCGCCAACGAGAACCCTTACGGACCGTCGCCGGCCGCGATGAAGGCGATGGAGGCCGCCTGGAAGTACTCCAACCGCTACGGCTACCCGGACGGCGACGTGCAGGAAGTCGTCGCGGGCCACTTGGGCGTGCCCCGGGACCACGTGCTCCTGACGGCAGGGTCCGAGGAGGTCCTCAAGTCGGTGGGAATCGCCCTGCTGGGCACCGACAAGAAGGTGGTCGGCGTCGATCCGTCCTACGGGTCCGTCTACCGCTACGCGACGGGAATCCACGCCGACGCGATCAAGCTCCCCCTGCTGGACGACCACTCCCAGAACGTCCCGGCGATGATTAAGGCCACCAATCGGCACCACCGGGGGATCGGCTTCGTCTACCTCTGCAACCCCAACAACCCCACGGGCAACGTGGTTCCGGCGGCGGAGGTGCGGGAGCTGCTGGACGCGATCCCCGACGACGTGCCGGTGCTGGTGGACGAAGCCTACCACCACTTCGTCGAGGACCCCCGCTACGAAAGCGCGGTGCCTTACGTGAAGGAAGGGCGGAACGTGATCGTCGCTCGCACCTTCTCCAAGATCTACGGCATGGCGGGGATGCGGCTCGGCTACGCCGTGGCGGCGCCCCCGATGCTCGAGCGGTTGCGGACCTATGCCACCGGATCGATCAACGCTCTGGTGAAGTGGGGCGGCGCGGCGTCGATCAAGGACACGAAGACCGAGGCCAAGGTTCGCAAGGAGACGTTGCGCCTGCGAAAGCGCAGCACGGAGCAGCTGGCGGGATGGGGGTTCGAGGTGATCCCCTCCGAGACCAACTTCTTCATGGTGCGGACCGGGCGTCCCGTGCAGGAGGTTCGCGCAGCGTTCCGGGAGGAGATGGTGGCGGTGGGCCGGCCCTTCCCGCCGATGCTCGACTGGTTGCGGGTCTCGGTAGGGACCGAGGAAGAGATGGACCGCTTCACCGCGACGTTCAGGAAGCTCTTCGCCGTCTGACGACCTCTCGCGGCCGACGGCTCCAGACGGTTCCGCCGCCGACCGCATGACGCCGACGTCTCGCCGGGCGGCCGCCGTTGCCCGGGACCTGTTCGGCATAGACGGGGAGGTGGAAGCCCTTCCGGGGGAGTTCGATCTGAACTTCCGGGTGGACGGACGGGACAGGACGGTCGTGCTGAAGCTGAGCCCTGCGTCGCGACGGCCCGTTCTGGAGCTCGCCGCCGCGTGCCTGGACCACTTGGCCGGGGCGCGCCTGTCCGCGACGGTTCCTCGGTTGGTCGCGGGCCGACCTCCGGTTCTCGAGGTCGAGATCGACGGCGCCCCGTACGTCGCCTGCGCGATCGGGTTCGTGGAGGGCGTTCCTCTGGCGACGGTTCGCCCCAGGAGCATCGCCGTGCTGGAGGCGCTGGGGACGCTCCTGGCGGAGCTTGGACGAGGACTGGCGGAGTTCGACCACCCGGAGCTCGACCGGACGTTTCCGTGGCGGATGGAGTCGGCCCGGGAGGTCGTGCACGCTCATCTCGCCGCGTTGGCACCGGGGCCGGCGGCGCTGGTGTCGGCGACGATGGACCGCGCCTCCCGCCGCCTCGATCCTTTGAAGGGGCGCCTGCCCGCTGGCGTGATTCACAACGACGCCAACGACTACAACGTCTTGGCGGCGCCGTCGCTGGAGGGCGTCCGACTGGCCGGGTTGATCGACTTCGGCGACGTGGCGCGAGGGTGGAGGGTCGCGGACCCGGCGGTCGCGGCGGCCTACGCCATGATGGAGTTGGCGGACCCTGTGGAGGCGGCGTGCGCCGTGGCCAGCGGGTACTCGTCGGTGGTGCCGCTTCTAGAGGACGAGTGCCGAGCGCTGGTCCCGATGGCGGCGATCCGGCTGTGCCTGTCGGTGTGCATCCAGGCGCGCCAAATGAGGGAGCAGCCCGACAACGAGTACCTGGCCGTCAGTCAGAAGCCGGCGTGGCGGTTGCTGGAGGCGTTGGCGGGGACCGACTGGCGGCTGGCCGAGTTCCGGGTCCGCCACGCCTGCGGCATTGAGCCCAACCCAAGGCGCAAGGCAGTGGCGTCGCGGCTGGAGCGGATCGGCGATCTGTCTCCGTCGCCCGTGATGCCGCCGGCCGTCATGAAGCGCCCGTGCGTCCTTGACCTGTCGGTGGAGAGTCTGGAGCTGCCGCACCCCGACGACCTCGCCGCCGCCTTCGAGGCGTGGGTCGAGAACGAGTTGGCAGCTGCCGGAGCAACCGTCGGCGTAGGACGGTACTGCGAAGCCCGCGTGCTCTACGACGCGCCCAGCTTCGTGTCGCAGGGGAACAACGGACCCGAGTCCAGAACGATCCACTTGGGACTGGACCTCTTCGCCCCCGCCGGCACGCCGGTCCACGCGCCGTTGCCGGGAACCGTCGTCTCGGTATCCGACAACGCCCTGCCGTTGGACTACGGTCCCACCGTGATCCTCCGCCACCCGCCCAGCGACGGCGGAAGCGACGAACCTTGCGACGACGGCTTCCATACCCTGTACGGCCATCTGGACCAAGCGACGCTGGACCTTCTGGCGCCTGGGGATCGGGTGGCCGCCGGAGAGGTGATCGGCTGGCTCGGCGACGCGCGGGTCAACGGCGGATGGCCCCCTCACCTCCACCTTCAGGCGATCGCGCTGGATCCGCTTCGCGACGAGTCGGGCGGCGACGACTCGAGTGGCGACCCGGGCAACTTTCCGGGCGTGGCGTCGCCTCGCCTTCGCGACGTGTGGCAGTCGATTGCGCCCGACCCTTCGCCCCTAGCGGGCCTCTCCCGCGCGGGCGTGCCCCCCGCGACCGCCGCCGAGCGCATCGGCCGGCTTCGCGAGAAGCACCTGTCGCCCTCCTTGAGCCTCTCCTACAGGCAGCCGATCCACGCCGTTCGCGGGCTGGGCTCGTACCTGTTCGACGCCGACGGTCGCCGATTCCTCGACACCGTCAACAACGTCCCCCATGTGGGACACTGCAACCGGCGAGTCGCGGAGGCCGTTGCCCGCCAAGCCCGGGTGCTCGCGACCAACACCCGGTACCTGCACGGCGAGATCGTCGCGCTGGCGGAGGAGCTGCTGGCGCACTTCCCTGCCCCGTTGGAGGTGGTCTTCCTGGTCGGTTCCGGCAGCGAGGCCAACGAGCTGGCCCTGCGGCTGGCGCGCCGCCACACCGGTGCCGACGGCGTCGTGGTCCTAGAAGGCGGATACCATGGGAACACCAGCGGGCTGGTCGAGATCAGCCACTACAAGTTTGCCGGACCTGGGGGCGACGGCCGGAGCGACCGCGTGGCCGTGGCCCCGATGCCCGATCCATACAGGGGCCGGTACCGACGAACGGGTCGAACCGCGGACCGGCAACTTGGCTTGCGCTACGCTGCGACGGTTGGCGAGGCAGCGGAGCGACTGGGGCGCCACGGCGTGGCGGCGTTCATCGCCGAGCCGATCTTGAGCTGCGGAGGCCAGATCGAGCCTCCCCCCGGCTACTTTGCCGCCGCCTGCGAACACGTCCGCCAAGCTGGAGGCGTCTTCGTGGCCGACGAAGTGCAGACTGGCTTCGGTCGCGTCGGCGACGCGTTCTGGGCCTTCGAGCTGCAAGGAGTCGTACCCGAGATCGTGACGCTCGGCAAGCCGATGGGGAACGGCCACCCAGTCGCCGCTGTGGTCACGACTCGGCAGATCGCCGGTTCCTTCGCCAACGGCATGGAGTACTTCAACACCTTCGGCGGAAACCCGGTGTCGTGCGCGGCCGCCCGGGCCGTCCTGGCGGAGGTTCGCGACCAGGGCTTGCAGGAGCACGCTCGCAAGGTCGGCGCCCGCCTCCTAGGCGAGTTGCGACGGCTGGCGGCCCGCCGGCCGGTCGTTGGCGAAGTGCGAGGCCGGGGACTCTTTCTGGGCGTTGAGTTCGTTCGCGACCCTGCGACCCGCGAGCCCTTCCCCGAGGCGTGCGCGTACGTCGTGAACCGAACCCGCGAGCTGGGAGTTCTGACCAGCGCGGACGGCCCCGACCACAACGTCCTCAAGATCAAGCCGCCGCTCATCTTCGGCGAGGCGGAGGCCGACCGGTTGGTGGAGACGCTCGAGGCCGTGCTGGGGGAGACGGCGTTACGTGGCGACCCTACGGCGCCGGGTCTGGAATCCGTGCGATCACCACGCGCGTCCTAGACGGCAGATCCACTCGGAACACCGCGGCGGCGCCGGCGGCCTGGGCCCGGAAGTCGTGGACCCGTACGCCGCTTTCGCCGACGCGCCCGCGGAACGTCGCCGACTGCGCCAGCGGTGCCGCCATCACGGCGGAGTCGTCGTCTTCGCCCGTCGTGGTTACAGGCCAGGGGTAGGTGCCGGGGGGATTAGGCCACGAGAAGATATCCGTCGCCGACGGAAAATCGAAGGAAGTGAAGCGCGGCGTCTCGTCGTTCGTCAGCGACGACTCCGCCCCTGCGACTGTCATGGCAACCGCATGGGCCGTCAAGATCTCCGGGAGCGTCTCCCCCACGACGCTTGAGATGCCCGGTGCGCCGGGTGGCGTGATGGAGTCGTTCAGGGCCCTTACGAACGCCTCGTCGTCAACGGAAGACGACCCGGCGTCTGCAAACCAGTCCCGCAGAAAACGATGGAAGTGCCAACCGCTGCCGTACACGTGCCCCTCTCCCTCGGGCTCGAAAGTCACGGCATTGGGATCGATCTCGAACGCCCATACGGTCCGAGCCAACACGCCGAAGACGCCGTAGAACTCCGCCCACGCCTCCGCTGCACCGGCCCTCAGCATCTCCCCCGTGATCCGGGCGTCGGCCGAGGGCCCGCCCACCCGCTCCCAGGCCAGCCGTGAACTCATTTCCTTGGCAATTTCGGCGGTCCCCTCTTCAATCCAAGTCGGATGCCACGCCGCGCCCTCCCCTCGGCGGTACCAGTTCCGCACGCGCTTGTACAGGGAACTCACGTGCTTGAGCTCGTGCACCATGCCGGACAGCGCCCAGTATCCGGCGTCGTCGAACTGGTTGAAGGCGCCGGCGCTAATGTGCACGAGCTCCATCTCGTTGGACGAGGCGCAGTCGGCTTGCGACACCAGCATGTCGTTGGACCAGACGTAGGCTTGGATGTTGTCCAGAAGCGGATCGACGACGACGGCCACCCTGCCGTCGCCGTTCACATCGCTGACGCCGCCGAAGTAGCCTTCGATCACTTCGGCCCCATGATCGGCGTAGTAGTCGAGGACGAGGTTCACGTTGTCGAGCGAAACGGGCGCGGTGGAAGTCGCGTCTTCGTAGACCGCCAGGTATTCGTTCTCGGCGAGGAGCTTGGCCGCCACCGTCCGGTCCACTTCGCAACGGCTCCAGTCCCAGCCGTCCGGCTGCGCAATCTGGGAGAAACGGAACGTCCGCTGCTCGGGGCTGCTCTGGTTTTGTGTTAAGTACGCGGAGGATCGTTGTGCCGCCGGTCCCCGATCGAGCACTTCCCTGAGCCGATCTTCGGCGGCCAACTGCCGAAACATCTCTGCCTCCTGCCGACGGATGTTGCGGTGAAGGGCGTCGTTGGCGAGCTCGATCTCCAAGAAGTCTTGCCACTCGGACACGGGGACGGGCGGGCGAGCGCGACGACGCCCCTCCGCCGAACGGGGGTCTTCCTGTCCGGCCGAAACCGCTTCGACCGCCAGTTCGACGGGTAGAATTCTGCTCATCCCTGGCGACGCTCCGGCGATGACGACCCGATAGTACGCACCGGCCTCCGGGGCACGGACAAAGAACCCGCAAGGCTCCGTTTCGGGCCCGGTCATCACTTGCACGTCGCCCGTCTCTAGACCGAGGGGGCCGTCGCACACCCGCATCGAAAGGACTTGGGACGCCTGCCCGCCTTCGGAATCGGCGACCTGCACCTCGAACTCGGAGACGCCGGCCTCCGTGGGAACCCCGACGATGCCGCCGTCGCTTCGGAGCAGCAGGCCCGGGGGCAAGTCGCTTCCTTCGGCCAAGCTCCATGCGTAGCCCTCCAGGCTTCCGCCGGTGGCGACCAGCGTCTCGGCGTACGAGACGGTGAGGCGGCCCTGCTTCAAGGAATCGGTGGCGACGGCAAGTAGAGGGGGCCCGGCCGTGGCCTGGAAGGTCGTGCTGAGGCCGCCGGCGGACGCCGAAAGAGCCTGGACCGAATCGGCGCCCAAGGTCCATGTGGTGCGGGCAAGACCGTCGGCCCCTGTGAGCGTGGCGCCGGGCGACACCGAGCCGCCCCCGGAAGCGACCTCAAACGCGACGGTGACCTGTCCCGCCGGGTGTCCGTTGGCGTCCTTGACCAAGACGGAAGGGGAGACCGGCAGCGCTTCGCCCGCAACGCCGCGTTGCTCGTCGCCTCCGGCTCTCTCGATTGCACGAGCCACCTGCCGCACGGTGGCCGTGGCGGTGCCGGAGGCGGAGCCCGCCCGGGCGGTGACCACGGCGGTTCCCGCCCCCGACGCTTCGGCAAGGCCGGTCGCCGGGTCGACGGCGACTACGCCGGGGGCGCTGCTGGTCCACGACACCGACGTCCCGGTCAGGGCGTTGCCGTTCTGGTCCGCGACCTGGGCCGTGAACTGCACCGTCTCTTCGATCGCCTCCATCGTCGCTTGGGCCGGCGAGACGGAGACGGTAGTCGGGACGGGCGGCGGCGGCGGCGCGGCGGTGGGCGCATCGCCGCCACCGCACGAGGCCAGCGTCAACGGGAGCAAGACAGACCAACGGTGCTTCTTCACGGACGCCTCCTCGCTGCTCACGGACTTAGTCGTCGCCTCACCCAGCCCGACGGGCCAGACTCTCGGCAGTATACAAAGCGGTCGTGGAGGCGAAAGGGACCTTCCTGCCAGAACTCCACGGCCTCGGGCACGATCCGGAAGCCGGACCAGTGGGGCGGACGGGGGACGGGACCGTCCGCGAACCTCCGCTCGCAGGCCGCCACCTGCGCTTCCAGGGCCTGCCGGCTCTCGATCTCGCGGCTCTGCTCCGAGGCCCACGCGCCGATGCGGCTGCCCCGGGGACGGCTGGCGAAGTACGCGTCGGCCTCGGCGGCGGACACCGGCGTCACGGGCCCCCGCACCCTGACCTGCCGGCCTCTGCCAGCCGGCGGTTGCCAGTGGAACGTCAGGCCGGCCCTGGCGTGCTGGTGCAGTGCGCGGGCCTTGTTCGACCCCAAGTTGGAGTAGAAGACGAAGCCGTGGGCGTCGAAGCGCTTCACCAGGACCATCCGTCCCTCGGGGGTCCGGTCCGGGCCTAGAGTGGAGAGGCAGGCCGCCTCCGCCAGGGCCACGCCGGGGTCGTCCACCGCCTGGGCGAACCAGCGCCGGAACTGTTCCACGGGCTCGGGCGACAGCTCCGCCGCAGACAGCGCTCTCCACGCTTCGGCCACCTGCCGAACTACGGTCCGCCCGCGGTGGCGCCGGTTCGTCCCAACTGAAATGCGAGGGACTCTTCCAGCCCGGCGTAGGCGAAGCGAAAGCCCTCGCGCCCGGCGACTTGGGGCTGTACCCGCGCCCCTTCCAGCAACAGCGTCTTCCCCATCTCGCCGAAGATAGCGTTGACCGCCAGGGACGGCAAAGGAACCACGGTAGGCCGCTTCAGCACCCGTCCCAGGACCGTGGCGAAGGTGGCGTTGGACACGGGGTGCGGCGCGGTGGCGTTCAGGGGTCCCCGCACCGAGTTGGTCGTGAGCGCGTGGAAGATCAGGGCCACTAGGTCGTCGTGGTCGATCCAGCTCACGTACTGGCGTCCGGTCCCCAGTCGCCCGCCGGCCCCGAGCTTGAACGGCAGCAGCATCGTCCCCAGGGCGCCGCCGGCGGGGCTGAGCACGAGTCCCGTGCGCAGCAGGACCACGCGGACCCCCGACCGCCGCGCCTTGGCCGCCTCCGCTTCCCACGCTTGGCACAGTTCGGCCAGAAAGCCTCTTCCGGCGCTGCTGTCCTCCGTGATCCGCTCGGTGCCCCGGTTCCCGTAGAAGCCGACCGCGGACGACGAGACCAGGACCCCGGGCGGATCGCGCAGCCGGTTGATCGCCTCCACCAGCACCCGGGTGCCCACGATCCGGCTCTTCCGGATCGCCTTCTTCTTGGCCGGAGTCCAGCGGCCGCCCGAAATGCTCTCTCCAGCCAAGTGGACGACGGCGTCGACGCCCTCCAACCGCTCGCCTTCGATCCGGTTCTCCATGGGGTCCCAGTGGATCTCGCCCTTGGAGCGGTCGGGCTTGCGCCGAACGATCGGGCGGACCTCGTGCCCGCCGGTCGTCAGAAAGTGGCAAAGGGATGAGCCGACGAAGCCGCCGGCGCCGGTGATCGCGACGGTCACGGGTCGGCCCCGGTACTCGGCGTGGCGCGACAGGTCGTGGGCGAGGCGCTTGTGCCGAAAAGCGAAGAGGCGGCGCAGCTGCTCATCCACAACGGAGTGGGCGAACGGCGCCGCGGCGGGACCCAGCGGAGGCTCCCACTCGATCCGGTCCCGGAGCAGGGTGCCGCCGTCGCCGCCGCTGCTGGGCTCGAACTCATGGGTGTGGGACCAGCGGGCGAAGGGGCCGGACTCCTGTTCGTCGCGGAAGAGCGATCCGTGCTCGAAGGCGGTGTGGCGCAGCCTCCAGTCGATCTTGACCGGCCCGCGGCGAACGATCAGGTGGACGATCCCTCCGTCGTCGATTCCGCCTTTGCGCGCGACCACGCGGACGTTTTCCCACGGAGGGAGGAGGCGCTCCAGCGCACCAGGCCGCAGATGCCAGTCGAAGACGTCGCGGACCGGGAACGGAACGCGGGCTTCGTGGCGGAACTCGGGCATGAGCGGTCCGGGGAAAGGCTGGTCGCGTCGAAGACCCGTCGGCGGCCGTCTCGGCGCATGATGATAGATTTAGCTGAACCGCCGGGCTAGGCGTCCTGTCCGCCTGCCGGGCATTGCTCTTACGAGGATCGCCCCAATGAAGAGGAGTTCTCGGTTCTCCCCAGTCGCTCACCGGCAGGCGTTCGTGCTGGTCCTCGCGCTGGCCGGCCTGCCCGCCACCGCGCGAGCCCAGTCCCTGGCTTTCGTCGGCGTGCGCGTCTTCGACGGCGAGACGGTCGTCGAACGGGCCACCGTGCTGGTCCAGGACGGCGTGATCACCGCGGTCGGCCCAGACGTGACGGTCCCCGAAGGCGTGGAGACGATCGACGGCGCCGGGCGCACGCTCCTCCCGGGCTTCATAGACGGTCACGGCCACTCGCAAGGCGACGACGCCCTCCGCCGGGCAGCGGTCTTCGGCACCACCACCGTGCTGGACATGTTCACCGAGACAGGATGGGCGGCCGAGCAG
This sequence comes from Longimicrobiales bacterium, assembly GCA_958296005.1. Classification (GTDB taxonomy): domain Bacteria; phylum Gemmatimonadota; class Gemmatimonadetes; order Longimicrobiales; family Gaopeijiaceae; genus CATQHQ01. The sequence goes on along the minus strand of CATQHQ010000001.1, from coordinate 341,318 downwards.
CGCAGCCGGCAGGCGGAAGGAGAGGTCCACGACCGGGCCGACCTCTTCTCCGCCGGCACCCTCGCCACCGCCCCCGGCGGCCACGGGACCCAGTACGGCCTGCCGATCCCCACGCTCTCGACCCCCGAAGAGGCCGACGGCTGGGTCGCGGACCGGATCGCCGAGGGCTCCGACTACATCAAGATCGTGATCGAGAACGGCAAGATCATCGATCTGCCGACGCCCACGCTGGACCTTCCCACCGTCGCGGCTCTGGTCGAGGCCGCCCGACGCCGGGGGAAGCTGGCCGTCGCCCACGTCACCTCCGTCGAGGCCGCGCGGCAGGCCGTGGCGGCCGACGTGGACGGCCTGGTGCACATCTTCGGCGACGCCCCGCCGCCGGAAGAGTTCGCCGCCGTCGCAGCCGAGGCCGGAATCTTCGTCGTGCCCACGCTGACCGTGATGGAAAGCCTGATGGACGGCGCGTCCGCCGCACCCCTCGCCGACGACCCCCACATCGGCCCCCTCATGACCGCCCAGGAGCGGTCTCAAGTCGCCTCCACCTACCCCGGGAACGCGAACGAGGGCTACGCGCTCCAGCACGCCATCAACGCCGTCGCCGCACTCCACGCCGCGGGTGTCCCGGTACTGGCGGGGACCGACTTCCCCAACCCGGGCACGTCCCCCGGGATCAGCATGCATCGCGAGTTCGAGCTGCTGTCCGCCGCAGGACTCTCTCCCGCCGAGGTGCTCTCCGCCGCCACTTCGCGGCCGGCCGACGCCTTCGGTCTCGACGACAGGGGACGGATCGCCCCGGAGAAGCGAGCAGACCTGGTGATGGTGGAGGGCAACCCGTTGGAGGATGCGACGCTGGCGCGGCAGATCGCCGGCGTGTGGAAGGGCGGCGTCGCCATCGACCGCTCCAAGCCCGAGGAAGTAGCGGCCGCGCCGGCCGACCTCGGGGCCGTCGCCGACTTCGACGAGGGCGAAGCGACCGCGGCCTACGGCGCCGGATGGATGGACTCGATCGACGAGATCGTGGGCGGCAACTCCACCGTGGCGACCGAGATCGGGGACGGGGGCGCGGAGGGCAGTGCGCACTACTTGGCCGTCTCCGGCGAGATCGGGGACGGCTTCGGCTTCCCCTGGGCGGGTGCGATCTTCTATCCTGGAGCGGCGCCGATGGCACCGGTGGACCTGTCCGCGGGCACGGAGCTCGTGTTCTGGGCGCGGGGCGAGCCGGGCACCTACCGGGTGATGATCTTCTGCCAGAGCCTGGGTCCCCAGCCGACGTTGCAGACCTTCGACGTCGTTGCCGAGTGGCGGCAGATCGCCCTTCGCTTCGACGCCTTCCCCGGCTTGGACCCGTCCGGCCTGTCCGCGGTACTATGGACGGGCGGCCCCGGCCAGGGGCCCTTCCAGTTCGACATCGATCAGATCGAGATACGCTAGACCAGCCAACGAGGTGTAATGCCGTGACGAAGAACCCCTTCGGACCCTTGGTCCGCCTGCCGATGCCGCCCGCGCTTGCGCTCGGGCTCCTCCTCGCGCTGTCGGCTCTGCCCGGCGCAACCGCCCCTGCCGCCGCCCAAGGCTACGGCGCCGCCGTCACTACCGGCGAAGGCGAGGTGCTGGTGGGCGAGTCCCTCAACGAGCGCTCCCCCGGCTACGTCTACGTCTACCGCAAGGGCGAAGAGGGGTGGACCCAGGTCCAGCGCCTGGCCGCCTCCGACGCCATCGACGGCGACCACTTCGGGAGGGCGCTCGCAGTTGTCGGAGGGGACCTGCTGGTCGGGGCCACCGTTGTCGACAACACGACGGGGGCCGTCTACGTGTTCCGCAAGGACGAGTCGGGAATGTGGCAGGAAGTCTCCAAGCTTCACGCTTCCGATGGAGCGCCGGGCGATGCGTACGGACGAACGATCGCCACCGACGGCCACCGGGTGCTGGTTGCAGCGATGGGCCACGCCGAATCCCAAGGAGCGGTGTACGTCCTTGCCCGCAACGAAGCTGGAGAGTGGGCCGAAGAGGGCAAGTTGACCGCGGACTCCGCCGAGCCCAACGGGGCTTTCGGCGTCGCGGTGGCCGTGGATGGGGATCACGCCCTGGTAGGCGCCCCTGCGGCCGACGGGCGCAACGGCGTCGCCTACGCCTTCCGTCGCGAGGGTGGCGCGTGGGCCCAGGCGGCCAAGCTGGATATGCGCTTCGCAGAGATCGACGAGATCGCTGCGCAGATCGGGAACGACGACCTCGGGCAGCCCGGCTTCCCGCCTGGGTTCGGGTCTGCCGTCGGTCTCGCCAACGGTCTTGCCTTCGTGGGCGCGCCTAGAGGCGGGGAGTTCCTCGACGGTGCCGTCTTCGCCTTCGAGATGGACGACTCCTCGTCGGACTGGCGTCCCGTCGCGGTCCACCGGCCCTTTGACGGCCGCCCGGGCACCAGCTTCGGGAGCGCAATCTTCAGCGCCGGCGCCGAACTGTGGATCGGAGCGCCGGGCGCGCCGGACGGAGGCCGCTTCTACGTCCTGTCGTGGGACGCGGGGACCGAGGGACCGGGCGCATTGGCCAAGTTCGCGGTGGACGACCTGGAGAACGGCGACGGAATGGGCAGCGTCGTTGCTCTCGGAGAAGGGATCGGCGTCGTCGGGCTGGAACGGGACGACTACGGCTTGGGCACGGCGGCGATCATCGAGGACGTCGGCGGCAGATGGGCGACCGCAACCCGGGTGGCGGGCGAGGTCCTGGCCCTCGACGCGATCACCGGCGACGACGTGGCGTGCCAGGACGGCCAAGCGGGCGAGTTCACCTGCACCGACGTGGACATCGTGTCGTTCCTGCCCGTGCAGGAGATCGGCGGCGCCCGCGGCGTGGAGGTCAACGACCTTTGGGGCTGGACCGACCCGGTGACGGGAACCGAGTGGGCGCTGGTCGGACGCTACGACGGCACGTCCTTCATCGACCTGAGCGACCCCAGCAACCCGGTGTACGCGGGCAACCTGCCCTTGACCGAAGGCGCAAACCCCAACGTCTGGCGCGACGTCAAGGTGTACAAGGACCATGCCTTCATCGTCTCCGACGGTGCCGGCGAGCACGGGATGCAGGTCTTCGACCTCACCCAGCTGCGCGAGCCGCGGGACGGCCCGGAAACGTTCGAGGAGACGGTCCACTACGACCGCATTCACAGCGCCCACAACATCGTGATCAACGAGGAGACGGGCTTCGCCTACGCCGTTGGAAGCAGCGGCGGCGGCGACACGTGCGGCGGCGGGCTGCACATGATCGACATCCGCGAGCCCACCAGCCCGACGTTCGCCGGATGCTTCGCCCACGGGAACACCGGCCGCAGGGGAACGGGGTACAGCCACGACGCCCAGTGCGTCGTATACGAGGGTCCCGACGAGGAGCACCGGGGCAAGGAGCTCTGCTTCGGCTCCAACGAGACGGCGTTGAGCATCTCCGACGTGACCGACAAGGATGCGCCGATCGCCTTGGCGATGGAGAACTACCCCAACGTCGGCTACTCCCACCAAGGCTGGCTCGACGAGGCCCAAGAGTACTTCTACATGAACGACGAGCTCGACGAGCTGCAGGGCAAGGCGTCCAGCACGCGGACCTTGGTTTGGGACGTCAAGGACTTGGACGAACCGATCCTGGTCAAGGAGCACTTCTCGGACGTGGCTTCGTCGGACCACAACTTGTACATCCGGGGCGACCTGATGTACCAGTCCAACTATGTGAGCGGCCTGCGCGTACTGGACATTTCGGACCGGGAGAACCCCAGGGAAGTCGCTTTCTTCGACACGGTGCCGTGGAGCGAGGACGCTCCCGGCTTCGACGGCTCGTGGAGCAACTACCCGTTCTTCGCCAGCGGGATCATCGTGGTGACCTCCGGAAAGGAAGGCGTGTTCGTCCTGCGCAACGCCCGGCGCAACCTGATCCCGTAGGAAGTTGCGGTGGGGGGCCGACTGCTCCAGTATGCCGATGCGGACTGCCTGTCGGCAGGTCCTGCCCAGGCGCGGCTCGTGCACCTCAATTAGGACGATCGACCATGCTCCAAGAACGCCTTCGATTCCCGGTGCGGCGGCTGTTGCCGGCCGTCGCCGTCTGCCTGTTCTTCGCTCCGGGCGCGGACGCCCAAAGCACCGCCCGCACCCCCGCCCCCGTCGGGATGTCGGCGTTCGGGACCAGCTTGGCCGTGGTCGACGGAGAGGTCTTCGTGGGCAGGCCGGGGGACGTCGCCCTCTTTCCTATGCCGGCCAACCGGCCCGGCGGCGTTCACGTCTTTGGCCGCGAAGGGACCTCCTGGTCCGAGATGGCGATGGTCGCCCCGGCGGACGACGTGGTCGGGACGGGCTACGGCGAAAGCGTGGACATCGTCGGCGACCTCATGGTCGTCGGAGCGCCCCGCGAAGGTGCCGGCGCCGTGTACGTCTATCGGCGCGTGGACGGGGAGTGGACCAGCGAGCAGAGGCTAACCCGAGAGGAGGGCGCAGAAGCGGGAGATCGGTTCGGCGCGGCGGTGGCCACCAACGGACAGGACATCGTGGTCGGCGCACCGGGGGCTTCCGACCACGGCGCAGCCTTCTTCTACGGATCCGGCGAGGACGGGTGGGCCGAATCCGCCTCCTGGTTCTCCGCAGGCGAGGGCGGCAATGCCTTCGGCATCGCCCTGGACATGGAGGGAGAGGTGGCCGCGATCGGAGCGCCGGGTCCCGACCTGTCGCTGATGCCGGGCGGCGAGCTGCCCAGCTTCGTCCCGGGCTACGTGAGCGTCCTGAGGAAGGTGGCCGGGACCTGGGTCGCCGACGGCCGGCTCGCAACCGAGGCCTTGGCTCTTGGCCGCGCCGTGGCCGTATTCGAAGGCACGGTCTTTGCGGGTGCGCCGTGGGCCGAAAGCGGCACCGGCGCCGTCTACCACTTCGTCGAGGCCGATGGCGAGTGGACGGTGCAGCACACGATCACGACCGACATGCCCGGGCCCGGGTCCGGCTTCGGCATGGCGCTCGACGCTTCCGGCGACGACTTGGTCGTGGGCGCCCCTCTGGCCGGGGGCATCGGCGCGGGCTTCGCCTTCCGCCGGGGCGCGTCGGGGGAGTGGGACCAGGTGGCCGCCTTCGGGCCTGGCGGTCCCTTCAGCTTCTACGGCTTGGCCGTGGCCGTCGGCGGCGACGTGGCGGTCGCGGGCGCGCCGGGCGCCGACCTCCTGGAAGGCGCGGGCTTCCTCTTCCGACGCACGGCGGACGGATGGGAACCCGACGGGTCGATCATCGACGAGACCGAAGGACTCTCGCCCCTCACCGGCGAAGAGCGCGAGTGCGACGGGGGTTCGGTCGCGGGGTTCTCGTGCAGCGACGTGGACCTGGTCTCGTACCTGCCGGTGGACGCGCTGGGGGGCGGCAGAGGGATCATCGCCAACGACATGTGGGGCTGGACGGACCCTGAGACGGGCCGCGAGTACGTCGTCCAAGGCCGGAACAACGGCACGGCGTTCGTGGACATCTCGGACCCGAGCAACCCCGTCTTCCTGGGCGACCTGCCCCTCACCGAAGGCGCCATGCCGAGCATGTGGCGGGACGTAAAGGTGTTTGCGAACCACGCCTTCATCGTGGCCGACAACGCGGGTCCCCACGGGATGCAGGTGTTCGATCTGACCCGGTTGCGGGACGTGTCGTCGCCCCCCGTCTCCTTCGACGCCGACGCCCACTACGACGGCATCGCCTCCGCCCACAACATCGTCCTCAACGAGGGAACCGGCTTCGCCTACGCCGTCGGCGCCTCCGGGGGCGGAGAGACGTGCGGTGGCGGCCTGCACATGATCGACGTGCGCGAGCCCACGAACCCGACCTTCGCGGGCTGCTTTTCGGACCCGGCGACGGGCCACTCCGGGACCGGCTACAGTCACGACGCCCAGTGCATCCGCTACCACGGGCCGGACCCCGACTATCAGGACCGCGAGATCTGCCTCGGCGCAAACGAGAACGCCCTCTCGATCGCCGACGTGACCGACAAGGACGCGACCACCGTGCTGGCGTCGGCGTCCTACCCCAACACGGCGTATCTGCACCAGGGCTGGGTCACCGACGACCACCGCTACTTCTTCATGAACGACGAGCTGGACGAGCTGTCCGGCAACGTTTCCAAGACCCGGACGCTCATCTGGGACATCTCGGACCTGGAGGAGCCGGTGCTGGTGAAGGAGCACTTCGGCGTTACGGGATCGTCGGACCACAACCTCTACGTCCACGGCGACCTTATGTACCAGGCCAACTACGTCAGCGGACTGCGCATCCTAGACATCTCCAACCCGGAGGAGCCGGAGGAAGTCGGGTTTTTCGACACCGTGCCCGCCGGCGAGGACGTGCCCGGGTTCGCTGGCGCGTGGAGCGTCTACCCGTTCTTCGAGAGCGGCGTGATCGTCGTTTCGAGCATCCGCGAGGGGCTGTTCGTCCTGAGGAAGAAGCCGCCACCGGTCTCGTAGAGGAGGCCCGGGGCCTCTAGGCCGGCAGCACCTGGGGCGCGTCGCCCTCCTGGAAGCGCTGGGAGACGACGCCCACCGGCCAACCGTACACGCGAGAGACGTTCTCGCCGGTGATCACGTCGGCCGCGTCGCCTTCCGCCGCCGTTGCGCCCTCCTCCAGCAGCAGGTGCCGGTCTCCGAAGCGGGCGGCGAGGTTCAGGTTGTGGGTCACGAGCACCACGGCAGTCCCTTCGTGCGCAGCCAGCTCGCGGAGGAGCCGGAAGATCGACATCTCGTAGCGCATGTCCAACGCCGCCGTGGGCTCGTCCAGCAAGAGAACCCGGGGCTCCTGGGCCAACGCCCGAGCGATCCGCACGCGCTGCCTTTCGCCGCCGGAGAGGGTGCGAAAGTCCCGCTCCTCCAGTCCTGCGACGCCGCACCGCTCCATGGAGGCCGCCACCGCGGTCCGGTCTTCCGCGCCCTCCCTTCGCCACGGACCCAGATGGGGGTAGCGGCCCATCGCCGCCAAGTTCCCGGCCGTGACGGGGAACGGGATGTGCTCGTGCTGCGTCACCACCGCCAGCTGCCGGGCCAGGAGCCGTCGCGGCCACTGGTCGAGCGGTCGCCCGCCGTAGAGGGCGGTCCCGGAGCGGGGCTGGACGCCCCCGGCCAACAGGCGCAGCAGCGTGGACTTCCCGGAGCCGTTGGGACCCAGGACCGTGGACACGGCACCGGACTCGGCTCGCAGCGACACGTCCCGAACGGCGTCTCGCGAAGCGCCTCGGTAGCGGTAGCAAAGCGACTTGCCCTCCAGCGTCACCGTGCGCTTCTCACCAGCAGGACGGCGAAGAGCGGCACGCCGATCAGCGCCGTGACCACCCCGGTGGGCAGCTCCTGGGGCGCCACGACCGTCCGCGCCAGCGTGTCGGTGATCACGAGAAAGGCGCCGCCGCCCAAGAAGCACGCCGGGACGAGCACTCGATGGTCGCCGCCCCACACCATGCGCACCGCGTGGGGGACGATCAGCCCCACGAAGCCGATGATCCCCACGGCGGCGACCGACGCAGCGACGGCCAGCGACGCCGCCAAGTAGCCCGCCTGCTTGACGCGCTCCACAGGCACGCCCAAGTAGGTCGCCATCTCCTCGCCGGCGGCGAAGAGGTCGAGAGGGCGGGCGAGAGCCCAAGCCGCGACCAGGCACGGCGCCAGAAACAACGCCAGGACGCCCGCCTCCAGCGGACCGGCCCGCGACAAGCTTCCCATCATCCAGAAGACGGCGGAGCGGAAGGACTGGAAGTCGGCGGCGGCGAGAAGCAGCAAGATCACCGCGTTGAAGAAGGCGCCGGCGATCACCCCTGCCAGCAAGAGGACCCTGGAGTCGAGCGTCGGCCCGGTCGCCATCGCCAGTCGCAGGACGACGACGATCGCCAGTAGCGCTCCGGCCAGAGCGCCCCCGGCCACGCCCCAGTGGGACACGGCGGAGCCCAGCAGCATCATCGCGACGGCGCCGAGCGCGGCCCCCCCGGACACCCCTAAGATGTACGGATCCGCCAAGGGGTTGCGGAGCAGCGCCTGATAGACCGCCCCGGCGACCGCCAGTCCGCCGCCGACCAGGAGCGCCAGCAGGACCCGAGGCAGCCGAACGTCGAAGATTACGGTGCGTTGGCGCTCGTCCCCTCCGCCGAGGAGCACGTCCAGCACTTCTGCCGGGCTCATCGGTGCGGCCCCCAAGTTCAGGGCCACGAGCGCCGCCGCCGCCAACAGCGCCGCCAGCGGCACGAATACGCGGACCCGGCTCATCCGACGGGAGCAGCCGGCCCGCCGTGAAGCCGCCTCGCCAAGTACGCCGCGGCTTCTCCCATGCGAGGACCTGGACGCCCGAAGAGCGACGCGTCCACCGAGATCACCCGGCCCGCCGCCACCGCCGGGACGGCCCGCCAACCGGGGGCCGCCGCAAGCGCGCCTGCCGATCGATCCGGTTCTCGGGACGGGACGGCCGGGGTGCCGTAGTTCAGCACCGGCACGATCACGTACTCCGGGTTCCGCCACACCACGTCTTCCATGCTCACCTGGGGCCAGTCGCCGCTAACGTCCCGGAAAGCGTTCGCCGCGCCCGCCGCGGCCAGGATCGAGTCCACGAACGTCCCCGGCCCCACCGTCGTCGGCGGGTCCTGCTGCACCACGTAGACGACCGGAACCAACTCTCGGCCAGCCCACGAATCGGCGGCCGCTCGCAACTCGGCCTCCACCGCCGCCAGCAGGGAGTCGGCGCGCCGCTCCATGCCCACGAGCCGCCCCAGCTGTCCGGTGAGCCGCCGAAAGTCGCCCACGCTCTGCACTACGGCGCCGTACCACGGCACCCCCACCGCGTCCAGGCGCTCCCCCGCCGACGCGCCGTGCCCGCGGGCCGGCCAAAGGATCACCAGGTCCGGCGCCAACTCCACCAACGCCTCGATGCTGGGAGACAGGGGGTCGCCCAAAGAGGGAAGGGACGCCAGCTCCGGCTGCACGTCGTACTGGGTGCGAGCGATCAAGCGGTTGCCGGCGCCGATCTGGACCAGCGTTTCCGTCGCCGAGGGGACGAGGGACACGATCCGCGACCTCGGCGTCGAGAGGTCGTGAGGGCGCCCCAAGTCGTCGGCCACGACGTCGACGCCGACCTCGTCGACCCCGCCCGGAGCGCAGCCCCAGAGGCCCCAGCCCCAGAGGACGACGCTCGCCGCGGCAAGGGACGCCGCTCGGTCCCGACGCAGGTGCCGCCGGGCTCGTCGACCCCGCCGCAGGCAGGCCGTCACAGCAGCTGGTTGGCGGCCCACGCCCCGGCGTAGGCTAGGGCGAGCATGTAGCCGAACTGGAGCGCTGGCCATCGCCAGCCGCCCGTCTCCCGACGCATCACGGCCACCGTGGACATGCACTGAAGCGCGAAGACGAAGAACACGAGGAGGGCCACCGCCGACCCCAGGTCCAGGTCCCGTCGCAGGGCGTCTTGAAGCTCGATCGCGGTCTCGTCCGGGTTCTCCACGCCGTAGATCGTTCCCAGGGTTCCGACGATCACTTCCCGCGCCGCCAGCGAGGTCACCAGCCCGATCCCGATCCGCCAGTCGAAGCCGAGGGGCTCGATCGCGGGCTCAATCACTTGGCCGACCCGACCGAGAGCGCTGTCGCCGATCGCCGGCGGCTCGCCGTCGGAGGTGCGCGGGAGCTGGGTCATGACCCACAGCACGATCGTCACCGCCAGGATGATCTTTCCAGCTCGCCGGAGGAAGACCTTGGTGCGGCCCAGGAGGCGGGCCGCGATCGAGCGGACGGTGGGCCGGCGGTAGGGCGGCAACTCCATGACGAACGGTGCCGGAGCGCCTCGGAGAACGGTGCCCTTGAGGAGCGCCGCGGTCCCCACCGCAGCCACGAGCCCCAAGGCGTACAACCCCAGCAGGACCGCTGCGCGCTGGCCCAGAACGGGGCCCAGGAACGGCCCTTCGGGAATGAACGCGGCGATCAGCAGGGCGTACACCGGCAGGCGCGCCGAGCAGGTCATGAACGGGGCGACGAAGATCGTGGCGATTCGATCCCGCTCGCTCTCCACCGTACGCGCCGACATGATCGCAGGGATCGCGCAGGCGTAGGCCGACAGGAGCGGAAGGAAGGACGCGCCCTGGAGCCCCACCCGGTGCATCAAGCGGTCGGCGATGACGGCGGCCCGGGCCATGTAGCCCGAGTCCTCCATCACCGCGATGAAGAAGAAGAGGATGAGGATCTGGGGCAGGAACACCACCACCGAGCCCACGCCCGCCCACACGCCATCCACCAGCAGCGAGCGGAACCACCCTTCGGGGAGCGTTGCCGCCAGGAACTCCCCCGAACCGGCGACCAGCGCCTCCACGCCGTCCATCAGGGGAACCGCCCCTGCGAAGATCGACTGGAAGACCACGACGACCACCGCCAGGAACGACAACGGCCCCCAGACCCGGTGGAGGAACACCGCGTCCAGCTGGCGGGTAAGGCGCGATTGTCGGGGCGGCTTGAAGCCCGAGGAGAGACCGATCTCCCGAGCCTTCTCCCGCCGGGCGGCGAAGATGTCCACCATCGGCAGAGGGCGGCCCAGCGCGCCGTGGCCCGACGAGGTGCCCGCGAAGACGCCGACCGGACACGAGCGCACCTCGTCGCCGCCGATGTGGAGAGCTTCCATGAAGCGGCGAACGGGCCCCAGCGAGGCGTCGTCCCGGGCGTCCACCAGCGCTGCCGGGACGCCCAGCTCCTGGGAGAGGGCCGAGGCTCGCAAAGCGCCGTCCCGCCGTCCCAGCTCGTCGGCCATCGTGAGGACGACGAACGTCGGGAGTCCCAGGCCGAGAACGGGCTCCGCCAACATGAGGTGGGACTCGAGACGGGTGGCGTCCAGGACCAGGATCACCGCGTCGGGCGACTTGCCGCCGTCCAGCTTCCCCAAGAGCACGTCTCGGGTCACCATCTGGTCCATGCTGCGGGGCGACAGCCCGTGAACCCCGGGCAAGTCGGTGACTTCCACGAGCCCGACCGCCACGGAGGCGACGCCCGACTTGCGCTCCACGGTGACGCCAGGGTAGTTGGCGACCCGCTGGCGAAGCCCGGTCAGGCTGTTGAAGAGGGTGGACTTCCCCGAGTTCGGCGGACCTACCAACGCCACTCGGGGCAGGACGCTCGCCGAAGCGCCGCTCCTGGGACCAGCCCTCAGGTCCTCCCTAGCGGCCTCCGGCGCGGACGATCCTGCGCCCGCGCTCAATTCGGATCAAGAACTCCCGCCGCCTCCAGGGCGCTCCGCACGCAGAGACAGGACGCGGTCTCCTTTCGGAGGGCAACGAGTGCGCCGTCCACCAAGTAGACGGTGGGGTTGCCCGCCGGGGCGTGGCGAACGGGACAGAGCTTGCAGCCGGGCACGATGCCCCGCTCGAGCAGCGGCTCCAAGTCGTCGCCGGCCATGTCGATCCGCACCAGGACGACCTCTTCTTCGAGGGGGACGTCAGCCAGCATTCGTTCGGCGGCCTTGAGAGACGGTTGGCTTCTGCTCGTCATGCTTCCATGCTTCTGCGTGAACCCCGCACCGGGAGTTTGGGACGGTTCGATGCGTCCGTTGGGACGAATTGAGATTGAGATCGATTCTCAACCAACTCCCAAGCGACAGTAGAGTAAGGAACCGTTGCCGGAAAGGGAAGCCCGACGACTCATGAGCCACCGACCCTACCCCGTGCCGGCGGAGACGTCGCAGGTGCAGGACGTGGTGCGGCGATCTCGGTTCGTGACCCGGGTGGGGCGGGCGCGGGACCGGGCCGCCGCCGATCGCTTCCTGATGGAAGCCAAGGAGCGACTGCCAGGTGCGACCCACTACTGCTGGGCGTTCAACGCCGGTCCCCCCGGCGCCACCGCTCAAGTAGGCATGAGCGACGCCGGCGAACCCCCTGGGACTGCGGGCAGGCCGATGCTCACCGTCCTGCTCCACTCGGGGGTCGGCCAAGTCGTCGCCGTCTGCGCCCGCTACTACGGGGGCGTGAAGCTTGGCAGGGGAGGGCTGGCCCGCGCCTACTCCCGCGGGGTCAAGCGCGCGCTGGAGGCATGCCCGACGATTGAGAACGCGGAGCGAACCGCGGTCGTCGTGGTCGTGGCGTACGACTCGGTGGAACGGGTCGAGCGGATCTTGCAGGAAGTGGACGCCGTCGTCACCGAACGGAAGTTCGGCGCGGGCGCCCGCTACTGTGCGCTAGTTCCGCTGGACCGCCGCCAGCGACTGACCGACGCTGTTGCGGCCGCCACCGGCGGTTCCGGTGTGGTCAGCTTGTCGTGACGGTGCCGTCACGCCTCCGCTGCCCGCGTGACCGGCCGCCCGGCGGCGCCCGGGGCCGCGCCTAGCCCCGGGGCCGCCTCATGCCATCTGTCCTGCGGTCAGCCTAGCCGGACGACGTTCTCCGCGGCGGGTCCCTTGGCGCCGGCCACCACGTCGAACTCGACGCGCTCGCCCTCGGCGAGGCTCCTGAAGCCCTGTCCCTGGATTGCGGAGTAGTGGACGAAGCAGTCTTCGCCGTTGTCGGCCCGCGAAATGAATCCGAAGCCCTTCTGGTCGTTGAACCACTTGACGGTTCCCTGGGTGCGCACTGCTGTTCTCCTGTTGCGTTGCTGATATGGTCCGCCGGTCCCTCGGTGGCCCGGCCCGGTGTCGGCGACCGGTACCGTGGAACGTCACCAGCCGCCAATTAAGAAGACGGGCTCCCCCCCGATGCGGCGCGTGCGGGGCCCGTCGATGGTGTGAAGCGTTCTTGGCTGCTGGGTGCTGCTCCTGTCGGTGCGACGGAAAGGTCGCACGGAACCCGGGTCAGGTCAACCGGGCGCCCCTCGACGGCTCGGTGGCCCCGTGTCGATCTTCGGTCGACCGAGGACCGCCTCCTGCCCGTGTCTGCCGTCAGAACCCCGAAGCTCGGGGCCGCCCACCCCGACGTTGCAGAGCAGGGTGGGGCGGTTGCGGTCCCTGCATACCGGGGCGGCGATCACCAGGGTGTCCGACGCGAACTCCCCCGCCTGGGTTCGACCGGTGGCCACCAATCTGAAGTCGTAGGCTCGGGGGACGTTGCCCCACACTCGCGCGGTGTCCGGTGAGTCGAAGTGCCTGCCCCCGGCTTTCTGGAAGGCCTTGGGACGCCAGAACGGGTTGCCCGTCGCTGCCTCCAGCTCCCACGTCACCACCAAGTCCTGACGCACCGCCGGAATGGCGCTGATGCGGACCCACAGGTTCTGAACCTCCACGTCCAGGGTGTTGAGGATCAGCACGAGGCCGTCCCGGCGACCGATCTCGTCCTCGACGGACGTGGGCGGTGCGAGGCCGCACGCGGCGGTCGCGGCGAGCCCCGGTGCCAGGATGAGCAGACGGCGTAGCGTCTCCGCCAAGTCGTCTCGCCTCCGGGGTTCGTAGATGGCGTCCTCCTTTGTCCGGATCCGCTCCCGCAGCGTCGTCTCCCTCCAGTATAATTTAGGACTGCCTAAAATACAACGATTTTGTACTCAAGCGGTAACGGATTGGTCTCGAAGAAAGTCTTCGCGCCGAGTATGTCTGCTTCCCGAAAGCCGGTTACGGCACCGTTACGCAACCGGGCCTCACGTCGTTACGGGAGCTCGGTATCGTCGCTTGCCGCCTGCAACTCCGCGGGCGCTTCATCTCTCTGCGACAGGACTCGAACGCAGTGCGACTTAGGACGAGAACCACAACCCGGGTCTCGGCGACGTCCAGGGCTTCGACCGCGTTCGGCTTCCTTGCCCTGGCTCTTGCCACGGTTGCGCCGGCGTCCAGTGCGGCCCAGACCGGCAGGATCGTCGGGCGGCTCGTGGACCGGCAGACTGCCCGCCCCGTCGCTGGCGCCCAGGTGTTCCTGGAAGACCAGACGGTCGGCGACCTCTCGGGGATCGATGGACGCTACGTGCTTCGCGACGTGCCCGCGAGCGTCCACTCGGTGGTGGTGCAGATGATCGGATACGCCACCAAGACCGTGACTGGCGTCGAGGTGGAGGCCGACGGCGTCGCGGTGCTGGACGTGGCTCTGGAGTTCGCAGCCGTCGCCGTGGAGGGCATCACGGTGGAGGCGGCGGTGGAGGCCGGGTCCACGACGGCGCTCATGACGGAACGGCAGCAGGAATCGATCGTCGTGGACGCCATCGGGTCCGACCAGATCTCCAGGTCGCCCGACGGCGACGCCGCGGCGGCCCTCAAGCGCGTGCCGGGGCTGTCGGTCGTGGACGGCAAGTTCGCCTACGTGCGGGGTCTGGGAGAGCGCTACAGCTCCACCACGCTCAACGGCGCCCCCCTGGCGTCCCCCATGCCGGACCGCAAGGTGGTGCCGTTGGATGTGGTGCCGTCGGAGTTGCTGGAGTCGATCGTCACAGCCAAGAGCTACTCGCCCGACCAGCCCGGCGACTACGCGGGCGGGTTGGTGAACCTCCGCACCAAGGACTTTCCGGCACGGCGGATCTTGTCGGTGTCGGCGTCCAGCAGCCTGAACACGGCGAGCACCTTTGAGGACGGCCTGCGCTACGCCGGGGGCCGACTGGACTTCCTGGGCTTTGACGACGGAACCCGGGCCCTGCCCGCCCTGATCCCAACCGACAAGCGCGTCGTCTATCCCATCTTCTCCCGCTCCGACCTGGAACGGTTCGGGGAATCGTTCGGCGGCGACTGGGGTCCGTCGATCCAAAGCCTGCCGCCGAACACGTCCCTCGGGCTTTCCTATGGCGACAACCTGGAGCTGTTCGACCGATCCTTCGGGGTTCTGGGCTCGCTGACCTACTCCAACTCGTTCGACAGTCGGACCGAGATCGTGGAGCGCGTATTCTCCAAGTCGGGCGTGGCGGATCCGGAGGTCGACTACGACGGGCAGGCCACCACTCGGTCCGTGTCCTTAGGAGGACTGGCCAATCTGTCCTACGAGCTGACCCCCACCAGCCGGATCACGGCCAGCTTTCTTTACAACCGTCTCATGGACGACGAAGCCCGGACATACGAGGGCTTCAACCTGGACTCCAACGCCGACCTGCGGAACCACCGCATCCGCTTTCTGGCCCAGACCCTGATCAACGCCCAGCTAAAGGGCGAACACCGGCTGGGCTTTCTGGCGGACGCCAAGTTCGACTGGCGGGGGGCTTGGTCCCGGGCACAGCGCTACGAGCCGAACACCCGAGAAGTCCTCTACCGGGAGGCGGACGGCGAGTTCCTGTTCGAGAACTTCGTATCGTCGGGCTCCGTCTTCCACCAGGACTTGGTGGACGACACCTACAGCGGCACCGCCGACCTGGACTTTCCCTTCACGTTGGGCAGAGGGACTCGGACGGGCACGTTCTCGTTGGGCGGATTCGCCAGCGTGAAACGCCGCGACGCGTTCACCCGGCGGTTCCGGTTCTTGGTGATCCCCGGCGGCACCCTCGACCGGGCCGACAGGGCGAGGGACCCCAACGACCTGTTCGACAACCAGACGATCGGCGACGGCTTCGAGCTGCAGGAAGCCACCTTCCGACCCGACAACTACGACGCGTCGGAAGACGTCTACGCTGGCTACGCCATGGTGGACGCCCATATGACCGGGGCCCTGACGGCGATGGCAGGCGTGCGGGTGGAGTCGGCCGCAATGGAGGTGGTTCCCCGAGACCTCTTCGACTTGAGGCTGGCGCCGTTGCCGTCGGCCTGGTTGCAGAACGTGGACGTGCTTCCCGTCGCGAACCTGACGTTCCGGTTCGGAGCGAGCATGAATCTGCGCCTAGGCGCGTCCAGTACCCTTGCCCGTCCCCAGCTTCGCGAGCTGGCGCCGTTCGCCTTCGCCGACTACGCCGGCGGCTATCTGACAGTGGGCAACCCGGAGCTGGAACGCTCCCGGATCCTCAACTTCGATGCTCGCTGGGAGACGTTCTTCGGCCAAGGCGCCGTGGTGGCGGCCAGCGGCTTCTACAAGAGCTTCGACGACCCCATCGAGGTCTCCGTCTTGCCTAGCTCCGAGTTGCTCAAGACATGGGTGAACGGCGGCACGGCCGTCAACTACGGCGTAGAGCTGGAAGTTCGGTCCGATTTGGCGTTCGTGGCGCCGGTCCTGGCGTCGGTCTCTCTGAACAGCAACCTGACGCTTGTCCGGTCGGAGGTGAACACGCCCGACGTGATCCGGGTGTACGTGCCCGGCGAGGGCGGTACCGACCTGCCGGTCGTGGCAAAGAACCGGGCCCTCCAGGGACAGTCACCGTACGTGGCCAACGTGAGCCTGACCTACGCGTCGCGGTCGGGCACCTCGTTGGCCAGCTTGCTGCTCAACCGCTTCGGGCGTCGCATCGACGCGGTGGGCGGCCAAGCCACGCCGGAGATCTTCGAAGAGGCTCGCAGCCAGCTCGATCTCGTCTTGGAGCAGCGGATCCGAGGCGGCCCAAAGATCAAGCTGTCGGCCGGCCGGCTGCTGGGGAACGTGGTGACGTTCACCCAAGGCGGCGGCGAGCTCCGCAGCTGGAACGCGGGACGAACGTTTTCCCTGTCGCTGGGCTGGGACACCGGAAGGTGAAGGCCCACACTCCCATTTCGATCTAGAGGAGGATCGGAAATGAACTGGAAGCACCGCTGGTCTTGCAGGCTAGCCATGGTTGCCGCCGTCCTTGCTTGGGCGTGCAGCAGCCCCACGACGCCCTCCACCCCGGCACCCCCCGACCCGCCCCAGCCGCCGGAGGAACAAGCTCTCGAAGCCAGCCTAAGCGGCGAAGTCACGGGGACACGCACGCTTCACGCCGACACGACCTATCTGCTCCAAGGCGTCGTGACGGTGACCGACGGCGGCGAGCTTCGCATTCCGGCAGGCACCGTCGTCAAGGGCGACGTGTCGGTGCAGCCCACCGCCCTGATCGTGCGGGCGGGCGGCAAGCTGTTCTCGGAAGGCACCGCCGACGCGCCGGTCGTGTTCACCAGCAGTTCTCCGGCTGGCGAGCGGCGTCCCGGCGACTGGGGCGGGGTGGTGATCAACGGGAAGTCGCTGTGCAACTTCCCCGCCGACGAGTGCGTGGGCGAAGGATCGTCGGGCACGTACGGCGGCGTCGACCGCGACGACGACAGCGGAGTCGTCACGTATACCCGCATCGAGTTCGCGGGCTTCGAGGTCTCGTTCGGCAACGAACTCAATGCCCTGACCCTGAACGGCGTCGGCGCCGGCACCCAGATCAGCCATGTGCAGACCAACGTCGGCTTGGACGACGGCATCGAGTTCTTCGGGGGGACGGTCGATCTCAAGTACGCGCTCGTCACCAACGCATCCGACGACAGCTTCGACTACTCGACCGGTTGGCAGGGCCGGGGGCAGTTCTGGATCGCGCAACAGGATCCCAACGACGCGGACAACGGCTTCGAGGTGGACGGCAACGAAGACGACTTCAATGCCACGCCGTTCACCGCCCCGGTCATCTACAACGTCACGCTCGTGGGCAACGGTCCCGGCGGGGAGAGCGGGGAGAAGTCCGACGTCGGACTGCACCTCCGGCGCGGCACCGCGGGCTCGATCTACAACGCGGTCGTGCTCGGCTTCGGCGATCAGGGTTTGGACGTGGACAATCCTGAGACTCTGACCAACGGACTCGAGTTGCGCAATTCGATCCTGGCCGACAACAAGGCCCCGTTCTCCACGGACGACGACGGGATCGACGAGGAGGCCTTCTTCAACACGCCGGAGTGGGGCAACCGAGTCTTGGACGACGCGATGCTGGCCGACCCCTACAACCGCGACGCGCCGGACTTCACGCCCATCGCTGGCTCGCCGCTTCTGACGGGCGCGGCCACTCCGCCCGACGACGGCTTCTTCACTCCGACGGAGTTCATCGGCGCGGTGGAGCCGGGCGGCAAGAAGTGGTGGATGGGGTGGACTTCCTTCGCGAGGAACTGAGGCGCGTCGACGCGCCCCGGTGTGCGGGCGCGGGCCTAGCCTTCGCGGCGAGCATCGCACTTGCGGCGTGCGGCGGCCAGCCCCCGTTTACCGGTTCGGCCGGCAGCTTGGACGATCTGGGGAGCGGGGTGCTGGAGGCCTTCGCACGGAACGACCTCGAAGCACTGCAGCGCTTCCGCCTGACCGAGAACGAGCACAACACGGTGATCTGGCCGGAGTTGCCGGCCGCCGATGCGGGCTACCCCTTGGACTTGGCGTGGAGGAACATCCAGCTGCGGAATCAACAGGCGGTTCCTAGAGCCGCCAGCGCGCTTCGGCGAACGATCCAGCGGGCAGGAGAGCTGCACTTCCTGGCGGTGGCGTGCGAAGGAGAGCTCCAGTCCTTCGACACCTTCGTCGTCCACACGGAGTGCTCCGTCCGCTTTCGGGCCGGCGACGCCGCGTACAGGATCCAGCTGTTCAAGGACGTCCTAGCGAGGAACGGAGGGTACAAGGTGTTCCGCTACTACGACGAGGATGTGGAGCTGGCTGGCCCGGAAGGGGATCAGAAGGGCGGCCCGTGAGCCAACTCGACGCCTCCGACGCCTCTCGGGTCCTGGTCGTCGAGGACGAGGCCGAGATCGCGGCGATGATCGCCTACCAGCTCACGCGGCGGGGTTACCGGGTCGAGACGGCCTTGACCGGCACGGCCGCGCTCGACCTCCTGGACCGGAGCCCGCCGGACCTGGTGGTTCTGGACCGGATGCTGCCCGGCGTCTCGGGGGACGCGGTGCTGAAAAGCGTCCGGTCGAACCCGGCCACCCGCGGCATTCCGGTTCTGGTCCTCACCGCCAAGCGGGAAGAGGAGGACCGGATCACGGGGCTGGAGCTGGGCGCCGACGACTACCTGGCCAAGCCCTTCAGCCCCAGGGAGCTGGTGCTTCGGGTCGAGGCGATCCTCCGGCGCGCGCAGGGCGAGGCAAGGTCCGACAGCGGCGGGCAGATCATCCAGTCGGGCGCTCTCAAGCTCAACCTGGGGGCGAAGCAGGTGACCAGGGACGGCGACGAACTGCCTCTCACGCGCATCGAGTTCCGGTTGCTGCGAGCTCTGATGGGCCGCCGGGGCCGCACCCAGAGCCGCGACCGACTTCTCGCCGACATGTGGGAGACCCGAGCCGACGTTGTCTCTCGCGTCCAGACCCGAACGGTGGACATGCATGTGCGGCGACTGCGCGGCAAGCTCGGCCCCGACGGCAACCGGATCGAGACGGTGCGCGGCTTCGGCTACCGTTTTCGGAACGCGCCGGGCGACAAGCCCTAGACGCGCCCCTGCCCTTTACGACAGCGGCGACGCCTCCAGCTTGGAGACGTGCAAGTCGAGCCCGTGGTTCACCCGGAAGCCGAGAGTGCCGTCCGTCCCGAACTGGTCGCGGGGAACGCTGGCCACCTCGGCACCGTTGACGAAGAAGCGCACGGTCTCCTCCCTGGCCTCGACCACGAGCACGTTCTTGATGGTGGCGCTGTCCTCTTCCCGGTCCGCGAAGGAGAGGATCGCCGGGTGGGCGGTCCAGGGCAGGACGGTCGGCGCCTCGGGACCTTCCCGCCGCTTCACGATGAACTCGCCTCCGTTGCGGACGAGGAAGTAGCTGTACTCGACGGCGTCGCCTTCCATGTCGCGGCCTCCGACGAAGATGCCGAACGCCTCCCGCCTACGACCGGGATCGAAAAGGAAGACTTCCATCTCCACCCGGAAGTCGCCCGTCGCCTCCATTCCAGGTCCCCAGTAGACGGCCGCGGGACCCGACGTGACGTGCCAGCCCGGCGGCATCTCCACGAACATCTGCAGGTCGCCCTCAGAACTGCTCGGGTCGTCGAAGCGAACGCTCCACCCGTCGGGGCGCTGCAACTCTTGGGCAGTCGCGGGAGGACCGACGAGGGTCGTCGCTGCCAGCGCAAGGCCGGCGACGACGGCGGGCAGGATCGTCGGCGCGATCTTCTTCATGAGAAACCTTTCGAAGGCATCTGGGCATCTGTTGGGGTTCGGTGCCGCACGGCTTCGGCGGACTGGCATTCTAGCAGACGCGGTCCGATGCGCGCTAGCCTGCGTCTCCGCGGATCTCGCAACTCTTGCCGACCCACTCCAGCCCTTGTCCGAGTCCCGACAGGTCTAGGACGTGCAGTTCGGCCGACAGCGTGGCGCCGGCGCGGTACTGGGGCTGGGACAGCGTGTCGCTCTCGACCCAGAACGTGTAGCTCAGCAGCTGGCCCTCGGTCGGGCTGTGCACGGTGACCTTGCCCCAGCTCCCGTGGCCCAGCGGGCCCAGCACCCCTCTTGCCAGCCTCCGACCGAAGTCGGACCGGTCCTGGAGCCGGAAGGCGTTGAACGTGCTCGTCCGGGGAATGACCTCGCGCAGGGTGCCCGCGATGACGGTCTTGTCGGACGCGTTGTCCGGCCGAACGGCCTTGATCGGGTTGCCTGCGCTCGGCAGGCTGGGCCGCGGCTCGGCTCGCGACGCCGGAGGCCGCTGTACGCTGGGGCGTCCTCTCCAAAGCCACTCGCGCAGATCGTTCAGTTCGTCGGGATGCAAGGGGCGCCCGTCGATCGTGCGTCTCGTGTTGTTCAGCACCTTGTCGCAAACGTCCTCGGGTGCCGGGGGCAGCTTCACCCATTTCATCCACTCGAGGTGAACCCTCGTTCGTGCGAGAATCTGCCGGATGTCGGGCTCCCGAACGTTCATCCCGTTCCCGACCAAGCTGGAGTGGCACCAAGAGACGCAGCCGTCCTCGTCGTAGTGGACGGCCTGCCGCTTTGCTCGCTCCCGCACGTAGGACTCCAGCGCCGCAAACACAGCCCAGTACTGCCGGGCGCCGATCTGAGGCAGGATCGTGTCCCGCAGCAGTGTGGCCAGCGCCTGGGGCACCGGGGCCGCCGGCACGACCAGCCGTCTGGGCTCGGCGTGGCGGGCGGGGTCCCAGATGTAGCCCCCTTCGATCTGGAAGGTCGAAGCGATCTCCGTGGTTTGCAGAAACTCTCCCAGCGAGCGGTGGCCCAACCAAGACTGCAACGTGCCGAACTCGCTGGCTGTCTTTTCGGCAAGGACAGCCAAAGGCACCGCGATGCGACTTTCCTCAACGTGCCTTTTGGCGGCTGCCACAACCTGGGCTTCGTCCAGGGTGGCGACTCCGGGTGTCTGGACGCCTGGGCGACGGGCGTCCTCCCCGGACCCCGTGGTATCCTCCCCGGACCCAGTGGTGAGGAAGTCGATCAGATCAAAGCTCTCGTCGGCAATGTTCGCGTACGCGTGGGCGGCGTTGCCCGCCGAAACGATCATTGTTCTGCAACCGTGCGCCCTAAGGTGTTGCAGCAACGGCGTGAAGTCCGCGTCGTCGGACGCGATGATGAACTCGTCGTACGGCGGACTGGAGGGCTCGGAGTAGTAGCTCGAGAGCGCGTCCACAACCATGCGGATGTCGGCGGCGTTCTTCATCCCCGCGGTGAGCGCCGGGCAGTCCACGACCTCGAAGCCGGAGAGCAGAAGCGCTTGCCGATACCGCGAGATGGAGAGCCATTCGCCAGTGCCCTCTGCGTCCTTCACCCCTCCCTTGGGGTTGATGTAAGCGCGCCAGACGAGTATGTCCCGCTCGACCACTCCGGGCGGCAATTTTCGGTTTGACAAGTCTCCCAGCCACGTGGCAAAGTTGCGCGCCAGCGCCTCGGCGACCTCTGGTCTGCGACTGTGCACGCCGTGGAGGATATTGTCGAAGTCAACGAACAAGGCGGAACGAAGCCGCCGGGGCTGAGTCTTGAATCGTTGCCTCGACCTTCGGGGCGATAGCTCCTGGACTCGCTTCCGCCTTCTTCTGAAAATGCGGAACAACCATTCCATGCCGTTCCTCGCTTGCGATAGGAAGTAGGATCTGCTCTGGGACGCGCTCGTCCGGCGTCGGGCCGCTGAATATCGCCGGTTGCTGCCGTCGGCAACAGCAGGAGCCGCGGGCTAGGCCGTCCCATCCGGCTATACCCCTGCCCCGTCGGACGGCTTGGGATCAGGTCAGCCGGGCGGCGGCGCGTCGCCGAGCTCTGGGGCGACCCGCCCCGCCGTCGCCTGCTCCAAGTCGTAGGCGTAGGCCAGCAGTTCGGCGTCGGTCCACAGGTCGCCGACGAAGGCGACGACGAACGGCGTCCCGTCCCCGTAGTATGCGAAGGGCACGGTCACTGTGGGGACGCCGATGTCGTTGACGATGTTGCTTGGGAGTTCGGCGTGGTTGTTGGGGCGGTACTCGGGCCTCTCTGCATCCTCGATCAAGGGGCGGATCGGTTCCCCGGCTTGGGGGAAGAAGAGGCCGTCCAAGCGGTGGTCCTCCAAGACCGACCGGAAGCGAGCCCGAACCGCCATGCGCCACGCCTGGTAGGCGTCGCCCTCTTCCGTCGCCGTGGGCGCCGCCGGGGCCGCACGCTCGCGGGTGCGCCCACGCCCCTCCTGGAACGACTGCCCGGAGAGGGCCTCCCACTCCTCTATCGTGCGGAACGCCGCGTCGTCGCCGAGACCCTGGAGGTAGACCAGCATCCCGTGCCCGCCGACCGACGGCACCGAGGGCCGTTCGTCGTAGAGCTCGACCCAGCCGGAGCCTGCGAAGGGGTCTTCCACCACTTCGGCGCCCTCCGCCTCCAGCGCGCGCACCGCCTCCCGATAGAGCTCGTCCGTTTCCGGCGCCAGGGGCAGGAAGGTGTCCCTCCAGCCAGCACCGACCAGCCCGAAACGCTTGCCCGCCAGCGCCTCCGTGCTCAGCCCGGCGACGTAGCCGTCGATCGGGATGCGGCCCGTCGCGGCGTAGGTCGCAGGGTCCTCGGGGGTGGGGCCGGCGATCACGTCCAGCACTGCGGCCGCGTCCCGCACGGTCTTCGCCAGGGGGCCGACCACGTCGCGGTAGGTCGCGTCTATCGGCACCACGCCCTCCAGGGGCACCAGCCCGAAGGTGGGCTTGGCCCCCACCAGCGCCTGCGCCGCCGCAGGGTTCTGAATCGAACCGCCCGTCTCCGTGCCCAGCCCCAGCACGGCAAAGCTGGCAGCCACGGCCGTCGCCGTCCCCCCGCTGGAGCCCCCCGGCACTCGATCCGGCGCGTACGGGTTCAGCGTCTCCCCCGCCACCGTGCTGCGGGTCCGGGTGCCGTGTCCGGCGAAGTCCGGCAGGTTGGTCTTGCCCAGGACGATCGCTCCCGCGGCCTTCATCCGTTCCACCGCGGCTGCGTCGTCCCCGGGAACCATGTCCACGCCCCCAGCGGCCGAACTGAACCCAGCGAAGCCGGCGGTCGTGACCAGCCCAGCGTAGTCCATGTTGTCCTTGATTACGACAGGCACTCCGTGGAGCGGTCCCCGCGGTCCCAGGCGGCGGTATTCCTCGTCCAGGGCCGCGGCTTGGGCCAGGGCGTCCGGGTTCATGGAGATGAAGGCGTTGTAGCGTTCCTCCCAGCGCTCGATCCGCTCCAAGAAGGCGCTCACCAGCTCCAACGCCGTGTAGCGCGAGGCCCGGTAGTCTTCCTGTATCTGGGACGCCGTAAGCTCCACTACGTCCACATCCTGAACGGCCGCCGTGCGAGCTGGCGCCGCGACGGCCAAGCCGGCCGTTGCCGCCGCAGCCGCGAGCACCGCCGGAGAGGCCAGTCGAAGGCGCGCCACGGCGTCAGGAGTTGGTCGAGTTCGCATCCGTCAAGTCTGGTTCTGCCAGGGTGCCCGGAGCAAGCGCGGGTGGCGTCCGATTGCGAGCGACTTGCCGCTTCCTTCATATTGCTCCCATGACAGGAAACCCCAACATGCTGGACCGGTTCGAGTCCGGGCTGACCTTCCCTGCGTACTTGGAGACCGTCCGGAAGCACCGGGAGCTTTGGCGCGGCGTCTGGGAGCGGGCGCGGATCCCGGCCGACGTGCTGGCCGCCGGACGCGCCGTACCTGGGAGCTGGCGGCTGCTCGTGCTGTCGGAGGACTGGTGCGGCGACGCCGTCAACATCCTGCCGGTCGTGGCCCGACTGGCGGAGGCTCTTCCGGCCGTCGATCTGCGCGTGCTGGGCCGCGACGACAACCTGGACGTCATGGACGCCCACCTGACCAACGGACGCAGCCGATCTATCCCCGTCGTCATCTTCCTGGACGAAGAGGGCGCCGAGCGGGCTTGGTGGGGTCCCCGCCCCACCGTCATCCAAAGGTGGGTCATGGAAGAGGGCATGAAGATGGAGCCCGGCCCTCGGTACAAGCACGTCCGCGCCTTCTACGCCCGAGACAAGGGGCGGACCACCGCCGAAGAGATCGTCGGGACGATGAGTCGTTGCGCGCCAGCCGCAGAGGCGCCCGATCGATAGTTCCGCGTAGCAGGAGCCCCCGTAGCCCCGGAGTCGCGATCGACATGCAGACCCCCTTCCGACGTTGCCGTTGCCAGTCCAACCGCCGCTGGCGCTTGGCCGATCGCCCGTGGGCGGCGTGTGTCGTCCTGGCCGTCGCGCCTCTTCTGGGGGCCGCCGCACTCCCGGCGACCGTCCCGGCCGCGGCCCAGGTTCGCGACTACCAACCCGACCGTCCCTTCGGCACCCTCCGCGAGCAGGCCGAGGTGCGGCAGGGCTGGCTGGAGGAGCGCCTGGAGACGAACCTGCCCATGCTCATGCGCAAGCACGGCGTGGACATGTGGGTCGTGACGATGCGCGAGTACAACGAAGACCCGGTATTTCGCGCTCTGGTGTCTCCCACCACCTTCGCCGCCCGTCGCCGCACGATCTACATCTTCCACGACCGCGGCGAGGAGGCCGGTGTGGAGCGGCTGGCGCTTGGCGGCACGTCCCAAGGCGGCGCGTACGAGGCGGTGCGGGCTACCGCGGAGGCGCCCGACGGCCGCGCGGCGGAGCTGTGGGGAAGGGACCAGTGGGACCTCTTCGCGCGGATGGTGCGGGAGCGGGACCCGCAGCGCATCGCCGTCAACATATCCCACGACCACAACTTCGCCGACGGACTCACGGCCGGCGAGTGGGAGCAGATGGAGGAAGCGCTTGGAGCGGATCTTGCGGGTCGCGTGGTTCGGGAGCCCCAGCTGGCGATCGAGTACTTGGCGATGCGCGTTCCGGGCATGACCCCCGTCTATCGGCGCATGCAGGCGATCGTTCACGAGATCGTCGGCACCGCGTTCTCCGAGGTCGTGATCGTCGCCGGGCAGACCACCACGGCCGACGTGGTTTGGTGGATGCGCCAACGGGTCCACGACCTTGGGATGGGCTCGTGGTTCCAGCCCTCGGTGTCGGTGCAGCGACGGGGGGTCGAGATGGGCGACTCGATCGCGCCGGTGATCCTCCAGGGCGACGTGCTCCACTGCGACTTCGGCTTGGTCGCCCTGGGGATGACCACCGACACGCAGCACATGGCGTACGTCCTCCGGGACGGCGAGACGGAAGCCCCGGCCGGCCTCCGCCAGGCGCTGGCCAACTCCAACCGCCTGCAGGACATCCTTATGGAGGAGATCCAGGTGGGGCGAAGCGGCAACGAGATCCTGGCGTCCGTGCTCGACAAGATGCGGGCGGAAGGTCTCGACGGAACGATGTACACCCACCCCATCGGCGACCACGGACACGGCGCCGGCCCCCTGATCGGCCTCTGGGACTACCAAACCGGCGTTCCTGGCCGCGGCGACCCCTTGGTGATCCCCAGCATGTGGTTCTCGACGGAGCTTCAGGTCACCACGCCGATCCAGGAGTGGGACGGCCAGCGGGTGCGGATGGCCCAGGAGGAAGAGGCCGAGGTGACGATCGACGGAGAAGTCCGCTGGATGCTTCGCCGCCAAACGGAGCTCCACCTGGTGCGCTAGCCGCCACTTGCTGCCGTCGGTCGGTTGCTTGCGCTTCGCGGTGCGCCGTCCAACTGTCATGGGGACCACCCGCCAACAGATCCTGCCGATGAGCCGACTACGCTTCCGTCGCTTCGCCGTCGTTCCGGCGCTCGTCCTCCTGGCCGTCGCGGTCGGGCAGAGTCGGGCCGTTGCCCAGACCCCGCTTGGGGTCCTCACCGGGGAAGGCCAGACCGTCACCCCGGTCTATGAAGGCTGGTACCCGAACGCCGACGGCAGCTACAGCCTCTCCTTCGGCTACTTCAACCGCAACTTGAGGGAAGTCGTCGACATCCCCGTCGGCGAGCACAACCGACTGACGCCCGCCGAGTTCGACGGGGCGCAGCCGACGACCTTTCACCCCCGGCGTCACTGGGGCGTGTTCACCGTGGTCGTGCCCGCGGAGTTCGGCGACAACGCCGTGGTGTGGACGATCGACTTTCGCGGGGAGCGCTACTCGATCCCCGGCAGGCTCCACGCGGACTGGCAGATCGACGCCTTGGCGGGCGAGGCGGGCTCCGGCAACACGCCGCCCGTGCTGTCCTTCGCCGAAGGAGGGCGGGAGGGTGCCGGCCCCAGAGGCGTGACGACGGGACCGATCCGGGCGGCTGTTGGAGTGCCCTTTTCCGTCGCGGTTTGGGCCAAGGACGACGGAAGGGCGTCGGGAAGCGTCGGCCGTGCAGGAAGGGTCGGGGTACCCGTCACCCTGACGTGGTTCAAGCAGAGCGGCCCCGGCGACGTGTCGTTCGAAGAGGAGAGCGGCGAAGTTCCGGCGGCGGGCGGCAAGATGACGACCACCGCGGTGTTTTCCGAACCAGGGGAATACGTGCTGCGCGTACGAGCGAACGACGCGTCGGGCGTGGCAGGCGCCGGGCACGCTCAATGCTGCTGGACCAACGGATTCGTGAAGGTGACCGTGACCCGCCGACGGCCGCCGACCCCCTGACTACCGGCGACCCGGCAGGCGACACACAAGGAGAACTCAGATGGGCAGGAAGAGCACCCGCACCGCAACGACCACCCGCCACTTCCCCGCTGCCGTCGTCGCAGCCGCGGTCCTCGCGTCCGTGCCGGCGTCCGCCGACGCCCAGGAGCCTACCTTCGCCAAGGACGTGGCGCCGATCGTTCAGGCCAACTGCCAGATCTGCCACCGGCCGGGGTCGATCGCGCCGATGTCCCTCACGACCTACGAGGCGGTCAAGCGCTACGGGCCGCGCATCCGGGAGAAAGTGGCGGCCCGGGTCATGCCGCCGTGGCACATCGACCGGTCCGTGGGCATCCAGGAGTTCAAGAACGATCGGGCCCTCACCGACGAGGAGCTGGAGACGTTCGTCTCCTGGATCGACGGCGGAATGCCCTTCGGCGACGCGAACGACATGCCCCCGCCGCCGACGTTTCCGGATCGGACCGCCTGGCAGTTCGCCGAACGGTTCGGTGCGCCGGACTTGGTGGTCCGCTCCGAACCCTACACCCTGGCCGCCAAGACGCAGGACAAGTGGTTCCGCCCCGAGGTCGAGACCGGGCTCACGGAGGAACGCTGGGTAAGGGCGATCGAGATTCGGCCCTCCTACCCCGACGGGCGCCGGATCGTGCACCACGCGCTGGCCTACCTGGTGCAGGAAGAGGACCCGGACGAGATGACCGTGCAGAGCGCAGCGACGATCAGCAGTGGTTCGGCGATGGGCGGCGCCGGCCTCTTCATGGAGTGGGCGGTGGGCAAGGTCGGCGAGATATTCCCCGACGGCGCCGGCAAGCTCATGCTTCCGGGCTCCCGCATCCGCTGGGAGGTGCACATGCACGCCATCGGTCGCGAGGTCCCGGACAGCTACGTCGAGCTGGGCATCTGGTTCTACCCCAAGGACCAGATTCCCCAGAACCGCACCCGCCTCCGCATGTTCGACGCCCGGGGCCGCTCTGGCCTCGACATCCCGCCGGGCAAGGTGGCCGTCACCCAGGACTTCCATGTCCTGCGGTGGCCTTCGCGCCTCGAGAACTTCCAGCCCCACATGCACATGCGGGGCAAGACGATGACGATGGAGGCGATCTACCCCGACGGACGCAAGCAGATATTGAGCCAAGTCGACAACTTCCAGTGGAACTGGCACGTCAACTACATCTACGCCGACCACGCCGCCCCGCTGCTCCCTGCGGGCACCACGCTGGTGATCACCGCTTGGCACGACAACACCCCCGAGAACCCCAACAACCCCGATCACACGCAATGGGTCGGCTGGGGCGACCGCACCGTCGACGAAATGGCTCACGCCTGGGTGGACGTCACCTATCTGACGGAGGGCCAGTTCGCGGACGAGATCGCCAAGCGCGAGGCGATGGCGGAGGAGAACGAAGGGGCGGAGAGGGGTCGGCGGTAGCTCCCGACGATCGGCGGCGGGCGATGCCCCTGCGATGAGGCCCAAGCCTACTTCGGTTCGATACAACGACTGGCGGCAGGTGGATGTGCCGCCAGCCGACAGCTTCGAGCCCACCGATCCGGTCAGCGTGGTCATCCCGTACTACCAGACTCCCGACAAGACCGAGAAGACCCTGGCAGCGCTGGAGCGCCAGACCTATCCCAGAGAGCTCTTCGAAGTTGTGGTGGTCGACGACGGCTCCGAACCGCCGTTCGAGGCTCCCGGCGAGGTCCCGTTTCAGATCAACGTTGCGCGTCAGGAACGTCGTGGGTTTAGGCTTGCCAGAGCGCGCAACCTGGGTGCCAGAACCGCCGCCCACGACATCCTGCTCTTTCTCGACAGCGACATGCTCCCAGAGGCTGGATGGATCGCTGCCCACGCCAGATGGCACCATGTCCTTTCGGACGCCCTGACCGTGGGAATCCGCAAGAGCGTTGCAACTGACGACGTGGATGCCGATGCGATCCGAGAGCGACAGGGGTCTCTTGCTGGCCTGTACTCGAGCCCGCCTGTCGCCGAGAGCTGGATCGAGCACTACCTGTCGCGGACCGACGACCTGACGTCGAAGGACGACGAGCTGTTCAGTGCCGTCCTCGGGGCCCATTTCGGCATACGCAGGGAGTTCTATGATGCAATAGGCGGCTCCGACGAGAGCTACCGTCGATGGGGACAGGAGGACAGAGAGCTAAGCTACCGGGTCTATGCCCACGGAGGTCTGCTGGTACCCATGAGGGACACGATGGCATGGCACCAGGGCTTGGACTCCAACAGGCAGGCGAAGCGACGGTCCAGCTGGATCAACCGGGGAAAGAGTGCGCACCGAATCCCCCATTGGAACTACCGCAGTGGCACCCCGGGGAGGTTCTTCGCCGTGTCGATGTTCGTCGTGACCCTGGATGCGCGTCGTCTGCGCGCCGACCAAGCCGTTCGAAGGGTCGCCAAGGTCCTGGCCGACCCCGTGCACGACTTGGTGGTGCGGGTCGAAGCCGGACAGACCGACGACGACCGCGTCGAGTACATCCGAAACGAGCTCGGGCCGGATCCCCGCGTGCGAGTGAACCCGACCCGTTCGGTCCTCGACGAGTTCTCGGCGTCGGCCTTTCATGTCGAACTGCCGGGAAGCGCCGTCTTCGCCAGAGGCTTGATCGATCGACTGGAAGCGGAGCTGGACGACGCAGTCGAGATGGTGTCGGTGATGCCGGACAGTAGCCGGCTGACGATCACGAGAATGTGGGCGCTTCACCGAGCACGTCGCACGGGCTTCGCTCCTGCTACCTTCGGCGACGTTCGGTCTGTTCCTGCGACTCGCCTTCGCGCAACCGTTGCCGCCCCCGCCCAGTCCAGCGGTGATGCGATGTTGACGAAGATCGTTCGCTATCCGGCTTGGAGCGAGGTTGTGGGGGAGATGTTCAGAAGCAATCGCGGATTCAAAAGAGCGTTTCGGGCGGCATGGTTTGCGGCCAACTGGCGTTGGCGCCGCCTAGCATACGGATTGCTGGCGGTCTGCACGCGGTTGTCGCGACGCTGAGTTCACCACGGTGCGCCAAAGTCGCCCTGCCTTTGATCTGCGGACGTTCAACCCGGTGCAGTGGCCGGTTGATCCAAGCGACGGCGTGGGCACGCTTGGCCCTCTCCACCTGTTGCCGCCTGAAGCCCGGGCGGACCATGTCGCGCGACACCGCGATCCCCGGCGACTGCGCCGGTATCGCCACCTAGTGGATGTGAAGGCGTTCCATGGAGACGTTGCGAGCCGTGCCGACAAACTGGCTAAGCTTGCCGCCGCCGGAGTGGTGATTCACGTAGCGGATGCCGACGCTCGGCTTGGGCGACTGCTGGACCCCGAACTCCACCGGTTGATGAGCACACAGCCGGACGTCTTCGATGCGGACCAACGGGAGCTGCACTGCATCCGAATGCGTCGAGCGGCGATGCTGGCGCACTCCTCGTGGGCGCGTGACACGACGGAACTGCCGTGGGCGTCGGTCCTGCTCACCAGCCGGCGTCCATGGATCGTCGCGCGCACGCTCGCCGCAGTGGCAAGCCAGACCTACCCCCGACTCGAGCTGGTGCTGACGCTGCACGGCAACGCGGAAGAGTTTGCAGGAATCGACGCGCGCGTTGCTGCCATGCCTCTTCCCGCGACTGTTGTCCGCGTGCCTGGCAGCGCAACGCTCGGCAGCGCGCTCAACGCGGCCTCCGCGGCGGCCTCTGGAACTTTGTTGATCAAGATGGACGACGACGACCTGTACGGCGTCGATCACGTGTGGGACCTGGTGCTCGCCCGCGAGTACTCGGGTGCCGAACTGGTGGGCAAGGTTGCCCAGTTTGTCTACTTGGCTGCGTCGAATCGAACCGTGCACACCCGGCGGGGCCAAGGCGAATTGTATCGCAGGTACTTGGCCGGAGGCACGTTGCTGATCGCCCGCTCCGACCTGGACCGGATCGGCGGCTGGCGGAACGTACCTCTCGGGGTGGACATGGCGTTGGAAGAAGACGTAGTGCAAGCGGGCGGTGGCGTCTACACGACGCACGGCACAGGGTTCATGCTTGTCCGGCACGGTCGCTCCCACACCTGGGAGACGGGCGACGACTTCTTCCTCGGGCTGGCGGATCGAGTCGTTCCGGGTTGGGTTCCCGCAATGGCCGGCCTCGTCGACGAGGGCGATGCTCCCTCTCGGTAGACGGCAAGCGCTCCTGAGACGGGTGCAGGGCGTGCGCAGCCTCGGGCAAGCGTGGGGCGTCGTCCGTTGGGTGGCTTGGCGCGCGCTTTGGATTCCAGCGTTGCAGGCGATCAACAAAAGGCAGGCTCTGTGGTGGTTTCTTCGCTGTCGGAGCCGGTTCGCGCTGGCTTGGCGGAACCAACGGTCAGTGCCGAGTCCGTCGCCCAGTCCTTTCAGACGGGGGTTGGCGGTCGACGACAGGCCGGTTCCGGCTCTCGACCTGCGAACCTACAACCCGATTCACTGGCGGCCGGAGAGCAGCCAAGAGGCGGCGGCGTTGGGGAGGCTTGATCTGTTGCCGCCCGGGACAAAGGCGGACTGCGTCGTTCGGCGTCGCGATCCGGTTCGGCTGCGCCGCTTTCATCATGTGGTGGATGCGGAGGCGTACCACAGCGACCCGGCAACCCGTGCCGGCACATTGGTTAAGCTGGCAGCCGCCGGCGTAGTTGTTCACGTCCCGGATGCCCGCGACAGGCTCGACGCACTGCTCGGCCCCGAACTCCACGCGCTGACGACGATCGACCCGAGGGGGCTTGATACCGGGGCCCGCGAGCTGCACAGCATAAGGATGCGTCGCGCGGCGATGCGGGAGCACTCTTCGTGGGCGCGCCGCTCCGCGGAGCTGCCCACCGTGTCGGTTCTGCTAGCGACCCGGCGTCCGGCCATGCTGTCCCAGGCGCTCGCGGCCGTGGCACGCCAGACCTATCCACGGCTCCAGCTCTCGCTGGCCCTGCACGGCCCCGACGGTGCCTTCGCGGGGGCGGAAGAGCAAGTGGCCGCCTTGTCGGTTCCCGCAAGGTTGGTGCGTGTGCCGAGCGTCGCGTCGCTTGGCGAGGTGTTGAACGAAGCGACCGCCGCCGCCGCCGGCACGCTCGTGGCCAAGATGGACGACGACGACCTGTACGACGCCGAGCACGTGTGGGACTTGGTCCTCGCCCATGCGTACTCCGGTGCGCAAGTCGTCGGCAAGGGGTTCGAGTTCGCGTACCTGGCCGCGTCGGACCGAACCTTTTGCCAAGCGGGCGGGCACAGCGAAGCCTACAGCACGGACTTCCTGGCTGGCGGCACCCTGCTGATTGCCCGGGACGACTTGGTCCGAGTGGGCGGTTGGGGGCCCAGGCAAGCGGGCGTAGACACAGCTCTGGTAAGTGCCGTATTGCGGGCCGCGGGCAGCGTGTACAGGACTCATGGTGCCGGGTTCATGCTGGTAAGGCACGGAGTCGGCCACACCTGGGAGGCTGGAGACGCCCATTTTCTGCTGAACGCGAAGCGCATCGCCCCGGGATGCGCCCCGGCGCTTGCCGGCATCGACACTGGCGCAACGTGCCCCAGAGAGTAGAATACCCGCTGGGCGGCGCCGTCGCGCTGCTTAGCCGGCCCGTCGTGCGGCTTAGCCGAGAGACCACTCCTCGCCGGAGGCGAACTCCTTTGAGACCGCTGTTGTCCTGCGCCCGAGTCCTGCCCGTCCGTTCCTTCCTCGCCCGCGGCCGGTGGAACGCGGTTGGCGCAGTCGCGGTGGCCGTTCCGCTGGCCTTGTTCGCCGCCGTCGCGCCCGCTCCTCAGGACCGGTACGACGTGGTCCTCGCGGGCGGCCGCGTCATCGACCCCGAAACGGGCCTCGACGCAACCCGCCACGTCGGCATCCGCGGCTCTGAGATCGCGGCGGTCTCCGAAGAGCCTCTGGAGGGCGAGGTCGTAGTCGACGCGACCGGCCTCGTCGTTGCGCCGGGCTTCATCGACCTCCACGCCCACGGCCAGACCAACCGGGCCAACGAGTTCCAGGCCCGCGACGGGGTCACCACCGCGCTGGAGCTGGAGAGCGGCGTGGCCAGCCCCCGCGCGTTTCTCGAGCACCGCACCGGCAGCGCCGTCTTGAACTTCGGCGCGACCGTTTCCCACATGGCCGCCCGCGCATGGGCGATGCCCAGCCGCGTCGGTGCGCTGGAGCGAGCGGCCCGGACCCTGGCGGAGAACCCCGAGGCCGGCGAGTACGCTCTGAGCTCCGTGGCCTCCGGCGCTCGCTACGCCCCCGTCGCTCCCGAAAACTACGACGCCTTGCGCGACGCCGTGCGGCAGGGCTTCGCCGAAGGCGCCCTGGGGATCGGAATGTCGCATCAGTACTACCCCGGAGCGACGCGGGAAGAGATCCTGCGGGTCTTCGAGCTCGCCGCACAGGAGCAGGCGACGATCTACACGCACGTCCGCAGCATGGGCGTCGGCGCGATGCAGGAGGTCGTCGCCAACGCGGTGGCGACCGGGGCGCCCCTCCACATCGTCCACGTGAACAGCTCCAGCCTGTGGACGATCCCCACGGTGCTGGACTTGGTCGCCGGCGTCCAAAGCCGAGGCTTCGACGTGACCACCGAGGCGTACCCCTACACCGCGGCCTCCACCGGCATCCAGTCCGCCATCTTCGATCCCGGCTGGCAGGACAACCTCCGCATCGGATACGGCGACATCCAGTGGCAGGACACGGGCGAGCGCCTCACGGCGGAGAGCTTCCAGAGCTACCGAGCCACCGGGGGCACGGTCATCATCCACATGATGCGTCCGGAGTGGATCCGGGAAGCCCTGTCGCGGGAGTTCGTGATCGTCGCTTCGGACGGGATGCCGTTCGCACCCGGTGCCCACCCCCGCAGCGCAGGCACGTTCTCCCGGTTCCTGGGACGCTACGTGCGGGACGAGGGACTGGTCTCGCTCATCGACGGGCTGGCGCGGATCACGATCATGCCCGCCCGGCGCCTGGAGACGACCACGGCGCAAGCCGGTCGGAAAGGGCGCCTCCAGCCCGGCGCCGACGCCGACGTCACCGTGTTCGACCCGGAGCGGATCATCGACACCGCCACCTTCGAGGACGACCTGTCCTACTCCGAAGGCGTGGTGCACGTCCTGGTGAACGGCGAATTCGTCGTCCGCGACGGCGCAAACGTGGCGGGCGCGACCCCCGGACGCCCGTTGGTGGGGACGTTCGGCAGCGCAGGCGAATAAGATGGCCAACCACCGCTCTCTCCGCCGGCTCGCCTTCCGTTGCTCGACGCCGGTGCTCGCCGCCGCGGCCGTGGCGGCGACTGCGCCTGCCGCCCATGCTCAGGACTACGACGTGATCGTCCGCAACGGTCGTATCCTGGACGGCAGCGGCAACCCTTGGTTCCGGGCCGACGTCGCGATCGACGGCGACCGGATCGTCCGGATCGGCAACCTGGACGGTGCCACCGCAGCCCGCGTCGTGGACGCCTCCGGCCTGTACGTGGCGCCAGGCTTCATCGACCTCCACTCCCACGCCGACAGGGCGATGACCTCCGAGCACGCCGAGGCACGGCGCGCCAAGAGCCTGAACAGCCAGGGGCTTGCCACCGTCATAGGCGGGGCGGACGGCCGCAACGCACGCTGGCCGGTCGCCGACGAGATCGCCGCGCTCCGGGACGGCGGCCACGCCATGAACTTCGTGCCGATGGTGGGCCACAGCACCGTGCGCCGGCAGGTCATGGGCGACGACTACGAGCGGCCTGCCACCCCCGGCGAGATCGCGCAGATGCAGGCGCTTGTGCGGGAAGGGATGGAGGCGGGCGCGTGGGGGCTCGGCGCCGGGATCGAGTACCGGCCTGCCCGGTTCAGCACCCAGGAGGAAGTCGTGGCGCTGGCGGCGGCGGTGGCGCCCTACGGAGGCTTCTACATCGCCCATCAGCGGAGCGAGGCGTCGATGCCGCTGTGGCAGCTCCCCAGCAACGTGGACGACTGGCCGGTGGACGGTCTGCAGGCGCTGGAGGAGACGATCGAGATCGCCCGCCGAACGGGCGTCCGGGTCGTGGCGAGCCATCACAAGTCCCGGGGCCGGTCCAGCTTCGGCCGCTCCGGCCACGACACGCTCGTGGTGAACCGCGCCCGCGCCGACGGGCTGGAGGTCTACCTGGACGTGTACCCGTACGAGACCTTCGGCGGCGGCGCCCGGCCCATGATCCCCCGATGGAGCTTGGTCCACGACAGCATCGACTCCAGCGGCGGCCGCGACAGCCCGGTCTTCGGCGGGGAAGGCGTCTTCGACGACGCTCGGGCCCACCTGCAACGACGGTGGGCCGACCCGGAGACGCGGAAGAAGATCGGGCGCGACATCGCGTGGATCGTGGACCACAACGGCGGCCCGGACCGGGTGGTCGTGGTGGGCTACCCGGACTCGGCGTTCGTGGGCAAGACGCTGGCGGAGCTGGCCCAGGAGATGGGGACCACCTACCAGGAGGTGGTCGTGCACATGGCGCTGAACGGCGACCCCGACGTCCTGGGGGGCGCCTGGACCCGGGGCTACGGCATCCACGAGGTCGATATCGTCAACTACTACCAGCAGGACTACACGGCCACCGCCTCGGACGCGGCGGTCAGCGGCGTGGCGGGCGTCCCGGAGTTCGCGTCGCGCCCCGGTGCCCACCCCCGTCACTTCGGCGCGTTCACCCGCAAGATCGCCCGCTACGTCAAGGAGCTGAACGCGATTTCGCTCCCGTTCGCGGTGCGTTCGATGACGGGACTTCCGGCCCGGATCGTCGGCCTGGACGACCGCGGCCTGTTGCGGGAGGGCTACAAGGCCGATCTGGTGGTCTTCGACCTGGACGGCCTTCAGGACCGCGCCACGGTGTTGCGCCCAGACCTGTACAGCGAGGGCGTCGCTTGGGTGATCGTCAACGGCGTCTTCACGATCGACGACGGCGAGTTTACCGACGCCCTCCCCGGCCAAGTCGTGTTGCGGGGCGGTCGCCCGGTAAGCTGACGACCCGAGTCCAGCAGCCAGAACGCCGGTTCGACGAGTTGAGCGGAGCGCCCGAGGTGCAGGAGTTCGACTTGGTGATCGTCGGGGCCGGCCCCTGCGGCCTGTCGGCGGCGATCGCGGCCAAGGCGCGCGGCTTGCGCTACGCGATCCTGGACCGAGGATGCGTCACGCACTCCCTGACCCAGTACCCGTACTACATGACGTTCTTCTCCACGGCAGAGCGGCTCGAGATCGGCGGCGTCCCCTTCTCGGTTCCCGAGCCCAAGCCAACGCGTCGCGAGGCCCTTGCGTACTACCGCCACGTCGTGCGGCGCCACGGCTTGGCAGTGCGGCAGTACGAGGAGGCGACGGTGGTGGAACGGGAAGGCGGCTCGCCCGGCGAAGCGGCCCTACGCTGGTTTCTGATCCACACCCGGAGCACCCGGCCGGGCGCTGCGCGAACCGTGCCGACCGCCTCTCTGCGCGCGCAAGCCGTCGTGATCGCCACCGGCGGGTTCGGCGAGCCCAACCGGCTGGACCTGCCGGGCGGGTCCGAGCCCGGCCGCTACCCGGCCAACGTCGTCCATTACTACAAGGAGCCGTACCGGTACTACGACCAGGATGCGGTCGTCGTCGGCGGCGGCAACTCCGCTGTCGAGACGGCCCTGGACCTGCACCGAAACGGGGTCCGGGTGCGCATGGTGCACTTCGCCGACGTGTTCGACCGGGGGGTCAAGCCGTGGGTTCGGCCCGACATCGACAACCGGCTCGCCGACGGCGAGATCCCCATCCACTGGCGCTCCCGAGTAACCCATGTCGACACGGTCGGCGGCACCGTGACGATCGAGGACGAAGACGCGGGGACCTCCATCGAACGTCCCGCCGACTGGGTCTTGGCGATGACGGGATGGCGGCCCGACCGCACCCTGCTGAAGAACTTGGGCGTTGAGTGCGACCCCGAAACCGGCATCCCCGCCCATGATCCGGCGACGATGGAGACGAACGTTTCCGGCGTCTACGTCGCCGGCGTGATCGCCGCTGGCTTCAACGCCAACAAGATATTCATCGAAAACGGCCGGGAGCACGGCGATCTCGTCGTCGCTGCCGTCGCAAGGCGCCGAGACGAGACTTCCTGACAGATTCTCGGACAGATTCCTATGGGATTTTGACGCGAACGGAAACGCTAGATCCCCAAGGAAGGATGCGGATCCTGCGCCTCGTCGTCCGGCGGCTCGAGTCCCAGGCGGCGATACGCTTTGGCGGTGGCGAGCCGCCCCCGCGGTCCACGCATCATGAACCCCTCCTGGATCAGGTAGGGCTCGTAGACCTCCTCTATGGTGCCGGCGTCTTCGCCGATCGCCACCGCCAGGGAGTTCAGTCCCACCGGTCCGCCGTCGAACTTCTCGACGATCGTGGCCAGTATCCGGGAGTCCATGCCGTCGAGTCCGTACTCGTCCACGTTCAGCAGCCGAAGGGCGTCCCGAACTACGGCCACCGTCAGCACGCCGCCCGCCCTCACCTGGGCGAAGTCCCGCACCCGGCGCAGCAACCGGTTGGCCACGCGCGGCGTTCCCCGGGCGCGGGCGGCAAGCTCCCGAACCCCGTCTCGGGTCGCCTGCACCCCGATAATCTTGGCGCTTCGCTCTACGATCCGAGACAAGTCCTCCTGCGGATAGAAATCCAGGCGCTCGATGATGCCGAAGCGGGCTCGCATCGGTGCCGTGAGGAGCCCGAAGCGGGTCGTAGCGCCGATCAGGGTGAACGGCTCCAGCGACATCGTCATCGTCTGGGCGTTGGCGCCTTCGGAGAGCCGGATCTCGATCTTGAAGTCCTCCATCGCCGGGTAGAGGAACTCTTCGATGACGGGCCGGAGGCGGTGTATCTCGTCGATGAAGAGGATGTCGCCCTCCCGCTGGTTGGTCAGCGCGCCCACCAAGTCCGCCGGCTTCTCGAGGACGGGACCGGAGGTGGTCTTGATGTTGACGCCCATCTCCCGCGCCGTAAGGGTCGCCAGGGTGGTCTTGCCCAAGCCCGGCGGACCGTGATAGAGAAGGTGGTCCAGCGGTTCGCGCCGCTGACGGGCCGCTTCGACGGCGATCCGAAGGGACTCGCGGACGTTGTCCTGACCCACGAACTCCGACAGCCGTTGGGGCCGAAGGGAGAGCTCTGGGCCGGACTCCTCCGGCAGTTCTTCGGGCGTGGTGATCTCGGTGCGCCTCATCGCCCCGTCAGCCGCCTCGCTGGGGGCGCTGCGCCAGGACATGGCGGATCAGTTCCTCGGCCGTGCGGGGGCCGCCGGGGCCGACCGCATCTCGCACCGACGTCTCGGCGTCGCCCCGGGAGTAGCCCAGGCGCACCAGAGCGGCGACGGCCTCGTGCTCCCGGGCGGACTGGGGGCCGCTCCGGCTGTCCGCGTCGAGCAGGTCCTGCACCTTGTCCGCCAAGTGCACGACCGCCAGCTCCGCAAGCTTCTTGCCCACTCCGCTAACCTGCGTGAGCGCCCGCACGTCCTTCTCCGTCAGGATCCGGGCCAGCCGTCCCGTGGGGAAGGTGCTCATCATGGCCAGCGCCACCTTCGCCCCCACCTTCGGGGTCGTGCAGAGCCGGTTGAAGAGCGTCCGCTCGTAGTCTTCAAGGAAGCCGAAGAGGCTGTGGGCGTCCTCGCGGACGACGAGCACCGTCTTCAGGTCCACCTGTGAGCCCGGTCGGGGAAGGCGTTGGAAGACGGTCAGGGGCACGTGCACCTCGTAGGCGACGCCGCCGGACAGCAGGACTTCGACGCGACCCGCATCGGCTTCCAGGAGCTCCCCACGGACCCGGCTGATCACGGTCGGGGTACCCCGGGCAACCCCGGCAAGGCACCCTTGAGGCCGTGGCAGAGGGCGGCGGCCACCCCGTCGGCGGCGTCGCTGGGCCGAGGCGCGGAGCGGAGGCGCAAGTGGCGCTGGACCATGTAGGCCACCTGGTCCTTCGTCGCGGCGCCGGTCCCCACCACGGCTCGCTTGATCTCCCTGGGGGTGTACTCCACCACCTCCACGTCCCGCAGCGCCGCCGCCAGGATGATGACGCCCCGAGCGTGGCCGAGGGTGAGGGCGCTGCGGACGTTCTTGCCCTGGAAGACGTCCTCGACGGACATGGCGACGGGGGCGAACTTGACCAGCAGCTCGCCCACGGCCTCGTGGATCTCGCGAAGCCGGACGGGCAGCGGGGCCCGCGACGAAGTGCGCACGACCCCGCACTCCAGCAGTGCCGCCTGCCGCCGGCGATCCACCCGGACCACGCCGAAGCCCGTGGCCGCCGTGCCTGGGTCCACGCCCAGCAGCACCCCACCGGCGTCCGGGGGCGTTTGCTTCCCTGCCGTCCGTCCGGTCGTCACCGGCTCTCCGCCAGGAGGGCTTCGTCCAGGTCGGCGTTGGAGTGTACCTGCTGCACGTCCTCGTGTTCGTCCAGCGCCTCCAGCAGCTTGAGGAGCCGCTGGCCGTCGCGCCCGCCGACGCCGACCTCGTTCTTCGCCACCATCACCAACTGGGCCGACGCCACGGCAACGCCCGCCCCGTCCAGGGTCTTCCGAACCTCGTGGAGGGCGTTCGGATCGGTGGTGACCACGTACTCTCCCCCCTCCCTGGCCACGTCTTCGGCACCGGCCTCCACCGCCGCCTCGAAGACCAAGTCCTCCTCCGCCGACCCGTCGTTCACGTAGATCATCCCCCGCCTTTCGAACTGCCA
Organism: Longimicrobiales bacterium; assembly: GCA_958296005.1. GTDB lineage: Bacteria > Gemmatimonadota > Gemmatimonadetes > Longimicrobiales > Gaopeijiaceae > CATQHQ01. The sequence continues at coordinate 302,049 of CATQHQ010000001.1, read as the reverse complement.
CGCCACGGAACCGGCGGTCCCCAGGTTGCCGCCGTTCTTGTCGAGGATGTGGCGGACCGCCGCCACGGTGCGCCGTTGGTTGTCGGTCAAGGTCTCGATGTACAGCGCCACGCCGCCGGGCCCGTAGCCCTCGTAGGCGACCTCCTCGTAGCTGACCCCCTCGAGCTCCCCCGTGCCCCGCTTGATCGCACGGTCGATGTTGTCCTGAGGCATGTTCGCGGCCTTGGCGCTGTCCACGGCCAGCCGCAAGCGCGGGTTGAAGTTGGGGTCGCCGCCGGCCTCCCGGGCCGCCACGGTGAGCTCCCGGATGAGCTTGGTGAAGGCTTGGCCCCGCTTCTGGTCGTTGACCGCCTTCTTCCGCTTGATCTGGGACCACTTGCTGTGTCCGGCCACGGCCTCCTCCGCGTAGCGTTGCGGCGTCGTCTAGAATATAGTCCGGCGGGAACAATGTGATATTGTACGGCGTAGAGAGTATCTGGACCGCCACTGGAGCCACGCTCGAACGATGACGAACCCGGCCAGCAGAACGATCCCGGAGCGGTTCGCGCCGCGGGCCGCAGGGTTGCCCGTCGTGCTCGCCCTCGTCGCCGGCGTGGTCGCGGGCGCAGCCGCCGCCCCGGACGCAGCCCGCGGACAGGAAGACGAGCAGGGCACGGGGACCGTCGTGGGCCTCGTCTTCGACAGCACGCAGAGCGCCCCCCTTGCCAGCGCCCGGGTCGCGGTCATGGGCGCGTCGGCGATGACGGAGACCGACGGCGAGGGGCAGTTCCGGCTCGACGACGTGCCCGCCGGCGAGCACATCGTGTCGTTCTTCCATCCGCGACTCGGGACGCTGGGGGTGAACGGAACGCCCCAGCGCGTCGTGGTGACGGACCGGTCGGTCTCGGAGGTCTACCTGGCGGTGCCTTCGCGGACCACGATCCTGGCGGCGTGGTGCTCGGGGCAGTCCGGGACCGGGAACACCTCGGTCGGCGGCGTGGTGACCGATGCGCTGACGGGGGTGCCCCTGCCGAGCGCGGTGGTGGCCGTCCTCGGCGAGGAGACCGGCATCCTGCGGCGGCGGCCGGTCGTGGTCGAGTCCCGCACGGAGTCGTCGGGCGAGTACCGGCTCTGCAACCTGGAGGCGAGCGACGGGGTCACGCTGCTGGCGACGTTCGGGCGCAACCAGGCGCTTCCCGTGGAGATCTCCCAGCGGGGCACCCAGATGCTGGACATCTCGATCCCGATCTCGGAGCCGGTGACGATCACCGGCACGGTACGGGACTGGGTGACCTCCAGCCCCATCCAAGGGGCCCAGGTTGCACTTATGGGGTCTCCGTTCACGGCGCTGACGGACTCGGCGGGCGACTTCGGCTTTACCGGAGTGCCGCCGGGCCGGCAGGTGGTCCGCACCGACTTCATCGGCTACGCCCCCCGCACCGACTCCCTCACCGTGTTCAGCAACGAGGCGCTGGGACTGGAGATCGTCTTGTCCACCGAAGCGATCGTGCTCGAGCCGCTGGTCGTGACGGGCCGACGAAACGACCTCGTCGTGATGACCACTCCCGGCACCCGGTTCTCGGGCTTGACGGAGGCCCAGGTGGACTCGATCGCTCCCCGGGTGACCGACTTCGCGGCGTTGGCTCGGGCGGCGTGGGTGCCGGGGCTGACGGTCACCGAGACGTTCTTGCCCGACGTCTTCGGGTCTCCCCGGATGGGCGTCTGCATCGAAATGACCAGGTCCCGCAGCGCCGGTGGGGCCAACACCTGCAACATGGTGGACGTGCGGATCAACGACACGCCCGTGCCCGAATCGTCATTCTTCCTCTACGAGATCAACCCTCAGGACATCAAGCGGATCCAGTTCATCACGCCGATTGAGGCTGGCCTGCTCTACGGCGACCGGGGTGCCAACGGGGTGCTGCTGGTGTATACGCGGTAGGCGGGCGCGTCAGCCCAGCGCGTCCTTCACCCGATCCCAGAAGCCCCGACGCGAGTCTGGGCTCACCTTGGCGGGCGGCAGGTCCTCCAGGGAGCGAAGTTGCTTGATTAGGCGCTCCTGTTCGGGGGTGAGGTGGTCGGGGACCCACACGACCAGCCGGGCCAGCAGGTCCCCGCGGTCCCGCCCGTTCACGTCGGGAAGTCCCTCGCCGCGGATGCGCATGATCGTGCCGCTCTGCACGCCCGCCGGCACCTCGAGCTGCTCCTCTCCCTCCACCGTGGGCACTGCGACGCGGGTGCCCAGGACGGCCTGGGCGAACGTGACCGGGACTTCGGCGAGCAGATCGTTCCCGTCCCGGCGGAAGCGCGGGTCCTCCTTTACGTCCAGAAGCGCCACGACGTCGCCTCTGGGACCGCCCCGGGGTCCCACGTTTCCTTCGCCGCGCAAGGTGATGTAGTTCTCGGACGAGACGCCGGGCGGAACCCGCACCTTCAACTTGCGTGTGGCGCGGGTTCGTCCCTCGCCGCGGCAGCTCCGACAGTGGTCTGCCACGATCGTCCCCTCGCCGCGGCAGCGCGCGCAGGGAGCGACGCTCACGAACTGGCCGAATACGGAGCGCTCGACCCGTCGCTCCTGGCCCGCGCCCCCGCAGGTGGGACAGGCGGAGGGGCGGCCGCCGCCTCGCACCCCGGTCCCCCGACACTCGCCGCAGAGGTCCAGCACGGCCACGTTGACCGTCTTGTTCACGCCGGTGAGCACCTCGGCCAGGGTCAGAGGAATGGTGATCCGCAACGCCTTGCCCCGGGCGGGCTCGCTGGACCGCCGCCGCCCGCCGAAGAGGTCCTCCAGGCCGCCGAAGCCCCCGAAGTCCCGCATGAAGACGTTCAGGGCGTCGGAGAAGTCGAAGCCGCTCGGGGCGCCGCCCCGGCTCCTCAAGCCTTCCACGCCGTACCGGTCGTAGCGCGACCGCTTCTCCGGGTCCCGGAGCACTTCGTACGCTTCCGTTACCTCCTTGAACCGGGCCTCGGCCTCCTTGGAGCCTGCGTTCCGGTCCGGGTGGTGCTTCAGCGCGACCTTGCGGTACGCCTTCTTGATGTCGTCCCCGCTGGCGTCCCGGGAGACGCCCAGGCGGTCGTAGTAGTCGGACATGGCTTGCCGAGGGCGTGCGCTGGTCAGGGTTCCAGCATTTGGGTGACCAGCGACGAGGTGTAGTCCACGATGGCGATCACCTTCTCGTAGGGCATCCGGGTCGGCCCGATCACCCCCACGACGCCCCGGAGGCGCCCCAATCGGTAGCCCGAGGTGACCAGCGTGAAGCCGGCCAGCTCCGGAGCGTGCTCGCCGCCGATCGTGACGTGGGGCCCGGCCGCGGTCGCGCGGGTGCCCAGGACCCTGGCCAGCAGCTCCTTCCGCTCCGTGAGGGCGATCAGGTCCATGAGTCGCTCGTTGCTGGCGAACTCGGGCTGGGCGGCGATCGCGGACGTCTGGCCGAGCACCACCTCGTCCGGGCCTTCGGAACCTGCCCCGAAGAAGTCGTCGCTGGACTCGATGAAGATGTTGAGCACGTCCTGGGCCGCGGAATCGTCCACGGCGTCTCGAAGGCGTTCGCCGAAGGACTGGCGGATCTCTACGAAGGTGAGCCCGGACAGGCGCTCGTTCAGCACCTGCTGGAGTCCGTCGAGCACGTCCGTCGGCGCCTCGCCGGGAAGGTCCACGTACACCGTCCGCACCAGCCCGCTCCGCACGGTCAAGACCATGAGCACCTTGCTGGACGACACCCGGATCAGGTCGATCTTCTCCAAGCGGGCGTTGTCCAGCGGGGGCACGGACCCGACGCCCAGCTCGTTGACGAGGATGCTCAGCGCTCGGGTCGCGTTCTGCAACACCTGCTCGACTGTGGAATCGCCGGCGAGCAGCTCCCGCTCGATCCGCTTCTTCTCCGCGGGGGCAAGGTGGCCGGGTTGCACCACTCGGTCCACGAAGAAGCGGTAGCCCAGATCCGTCGGGACGCGCCCGGCGGAGGTGTGGGGGTGGGTCAGGTAGCCTTCGTCCTCCAGGTCCGCCATCGTGTTGCGGATCGTGGCCGACGACACGCCGAAGTCGAAGCGCCGCGCCAGCGTGCGGCTCCCTGCGGGCTCGGCGGTGTCCACGTACGTGCGGACGACCGCCTCCAGCACCCTCGTTTCTCGCTCCGTGAGGTGAGCGGCGACTCTGCTACGCGACTTCATGTACTCAAATTCGCCCTGTCGGCGGGGGCGTCAACCGGGGGAGGGTGCGCGACCGGCTGGAGAGCCAAGTCGAGCTCCACCGCCAAGTCGTCCAGCAGCAGCCATCCCAAGGGCGTCAGGCGGACGGCGGTGTCGTCGCGGGTCGCCAGTCCCCGAGCCTCCCACCGCCGCACGACTCGGTCCACGGAGCGACCCGCGACCTCCAGCCCCTGCGCCGTCCGCAACCCCAGCCAGACGGACTCCAAGCGGGACCGCTTCGGCGATGTGCGCTCCTGGCCTGCTCGGCCGTGGCCGTTCTGCGCGACAAGGGCCGCGTACTCCTCCCACTCGCGTTCGTTCCACCATCGACGTCCGTCGTGGAAGCTGTGGGCGCCGTTGCCCAGTCCCAGATACGAAGCGCCGCTCCAGTAGGCGCGGTTGTGACGGGACGCGAAGCCCGGCAAGGCGAAGTTGGACACCTCGTAGTGCTCGTATCCGGCGTCGGCGAGGAGCTCGGCGGCCAGGAGGTACTCCTCTTGGTAGCGGGCATGGGAGGGACGAGGCGTTCGGCCGGACGTCACGTCCCGGAAGAGCTGGGTTCCCTTCTCGACTGTCAGGCCGTAGAGGGATACGTGGGGCGGCGACAGGTCCAGCGCCCGGTGAAGGTCGGTTTCCCAAGAGCGGGACACGGTGTCGGGGAGCCCGAAGATCAGGTCGAGGGAGAGGTTGTCCACCCCCGCGGTTCTTGCCCGGGCCACCGCGGCCTCGGCGTCCGACGGCGAGTGCAGACGGCCCATCCACTCGGTTGTGGCACGGTCGAAGGACTGGACGCCGAAGGAGATGCGGTTTACGCCCGCGGCAGCCCACTCCCTGGCCACGGCTTCCGTAAAGGACTCGGGGTTGGCCTCGGCGGTCCACTCCAGCGTCTCCGGTCCGTCCCGCTTGGGGCCGGCGTTCCGGTTGCCGCGACCGAGAGCGGCGGGGAGCCGACCCACCAGCCGAGGGTCCAGAAGCGACGGCGTACCGCCGCCTACGTAGAGGGTGTCCAGCTCGGGGGCCAAGGGGGCGTCGCCCCACGCCCGCAGCGTGCCGAACTCCCGGCTGACCGCGGCGAGCCAGGTCGCGCCGGCGGGGGTCCGGTTCACTGTGACCGCGAAGTCGCAGTAGACGCAGCGCCGCGCGCAGAACGGTGCGTGGACGTAGACGTGGGCGATCATCCCGTTGCGCGGCGGCCGGGGGTGCGCATAATCCGTCCGTCCCGGGTCGGAGTCAGGAAGCCGCGCATCTCCAGCAGGGCGACCGACGCGGCGACCTCCTCCACGGGCAGCTCCGCCGCCACCGCGGCCTCCTCGACGGTGACGGGGTGGGTGGCCGGAACAGCCGCCAAGATCATCTGCAGGTCGGGTTCGTCGGCCAACGCCCCGGCTTCCGGCGCGAAGTCGCCGCCGCCACCGATCTTGAGGATCATTTCGGCGCCGTCGGCGATCAGGCGGTTGGTTCCTTCGCTGGTCGGACGGTCGATGGGACCCGGCACGGCGTGGACGTCGCGCCCCAGGTCCAGGGCGTGGTCGACGGTGATCAAGGCGCCGCTCTTCTTGGACGCCTCGACGACGATCACGTAGGTGGCCAGCGCGGCGATGATCCGGTTGCGCCTCGGAAAGTGGTGGGGCTCGGCTCGAACCCCGGGCGGGAACTCCGAAGCCACGACGCCCGACTTGCGGATCTCTCGGTAGAGACCAGCGTTCCGCGCCGGCGACGCAACGTCCGCCCCCGAGCCCAGCACCGCCGCCGTCGCTCCCGGCAACGCCCCCCTGTGCGCCTCCGCGTCAACCCCCATGGCCATGCCCGACACGACGCACTTGCCCCGCGACGCCAGCATCGCCCCCAGTCCTCGCGCCACCCGACGCCCGTACACGGTGGCCGCCCGCGAGCCCACGACCGCGACGCAGGGACCCGCCAGCAGCTCCGCCCGGCCCGCGACGAAGAGGATCGAGGGCGGGTCGGGCAGGTCGCCCAGCATCGCCGGATACGCCGGCGTGCCGTAGACGAGCAGCTGCATGCCCTTGCCGGCGCAGCGTCGCGCCAGCTCCCGTGCGTCGCGCCAGTCGGCGGTGGAGAGGTTGCGTCGCGCCGACATCGCCCTCCCCCCTGCGACGGCCCCGAACTCCTGGTCGCCGCCGGCCAGGGCCGCGCCGGGGCTTCCGAACCGGTCCACCAGCTCCCGAAACCGCTTTGGGCCAACGCTGGCGAGGCCCTGAAGGACAAGGGCGTCGGCGGTTGGGTCGGCGGCGGTTGCGCGAGGTCCGGCCGCCGCAGCTCCGGGGGCTACCATCTCTCCTCGCCGTCCTCCGAGCCCCGCTTCGCTACCTCCAGCTGCCGCCAGCATCCTTCCAGGAGGTCGCCGACGCCCTGCCCCGTCACCGCGCTCACGTGGTAGCTCCCCCAGGCGTCGGGCGCGTCCGCGTCGGGGGGAGGGTCGCCGGGCGGCACCAAGTCGGCCTTGGAGAACACCACCGCGAAGGGCAGCTCCGACAGCCGGGGCGAGTACTGGCCGAGTTCGTCCCGTAGTCCGGCGAGCGTGGCGCGCGGGTCCCCGCCGTCGGCTGGAAGCAGGAGGACGAGAAGCCGCGTCCGCTCGATGTGGCGCAGGAAGCGGTGCCCCAGCCCTTTCCCCGCATGGGCGCCCTTCACGATCCCCGGGATGTCGGCCACCACGAAGGAACGAAAGCCCGGCAGCTCGACTACGCCCAGGTTCGGCGTCAAGGTCGTGAAGGGGTAGTCGGCGATCCGGGGCCTTGCCCGGCTGATCCTCGACAGGAGGGTGGACTTGCCGGCGTTGGGCTCGCCCACCAGTCCCACGTCGGCGATCAGCTTCAGCTCCAGTCGGACGATCCGTTCTTCGCCGTCCACCCCCGGCTCCCAGTGCCGAGGGGCTTGGCGTACGGGCGACTTGAACCGCGCGTTGCCCCGTCCTCCGCGCCCCCCTCGGGCCACCACGATCCGCTCGCCGGCCGTCAGCAGCTCGCCGACGATCTCCTCAGTGCCGTCGTCCACCGCCACCGTGCCGGGGGGCACGCACAGCTCCAAGTCCTGCCCGCTTCTTCCAGTGCGGTTCGAGCCTCCGCCGTGACGACCGCGCTCCGCGTAGTGGTGTCGCTTGTACCGAAAGTCGGAGAGGGTGGACAGCTCCGGGTCGGCGACGAGCACGACGTCGCCTCCCTTCCCTCCGTCTCCGCCGGAAGGCCCGCCCCGAGGCACTCCCTTCTCCCGCCGGAACGCCTCGGCGCCCGACCCCCCGGCGCCCGCGCGGAGGTGCACTGCAACAGAGTCAATGAACATCGCCGCGACCCCCCTCTGCGCCCGGAAGCCGGGCTGAACCTAGGACCGGACCGAGATGCGGCCTACCACGTCGCCAAGGGTGTTGGTCGCCGGCGGCGACGCGAAGCTGGACAGGGCCTCCGCCCCTCGGGGGGACAGGATGCCGGCGCGCTCCAGAACCGCCAGCAGCGCCGGCGGGGCAGCTCGCCAACCGCCGTCCTCCACCTTCAGGGCGACCCCCAAGCCGCGCTCCATGTCGCCCGCCAGGTAGACGCCCTCGGCGCCGACCTTGGCGAAGACCCGACCGCGCTCTTCCTCCATGAGCCGGGTGCAGAGCCTCTTCGTACCTGCCACCATGAACGGGTGGCGAGTCATCGCCGCCACCACCCGCCGGGAGGGGCCGGGGGACCGGGAGGCGACCGCCAGCCGAGCCGCCGCCGCGGCCGCCACGCTCATCGACACGGCAAAGCTCGGAACCCCGCAGCCGTCGACCTCCCACTCCAACGTCGCCGGAGCGGCTCCCGTCCACCGAGCTACTTCGCGGACGATCCGCTGCTGGACGGGATGATCCGGGTGCTCGTACCCCTCCAGCGGCCAGCCGTGGTGGGCGGCCAGCGCCAACATGCCTGCGTGCTTGCCGGAACAGTTGCTCATGACGGGCGACGGCCGCACGCCGGCCTCCGCCAACTCCCGAGCGCGCTCCGGCAGGAGGGGGCGGTGGGGTCCGCAGGCGAGGAACGACTCCGCCACCCCCGCTTTCGCGAGGATGGAGCGAGCCGTCTCCAGGTGAACCGTTTCCGAGTTGTGGGAACCGCAGCACAGGGCGATCTCCTTCTCTGCGAGGCCAAAGCGGTCCGCCGCTCCGTCCTCTACCAGGGGAAGGGCCTGGAAGGGCTTCGCCGCGGACCGGAGCAGGACGGTCCGACCGGACTCGCCCCAGCAGCGGACCAGGACCCCGGAGGCGTCCGCCACCGTTGCGTGGACCCGGTGTACCGACTCTGCCGTCCGCCCTCTTTCGACGACGACCTGCAGCACCGGCTCGCTACTGATCACGACGGACCCTTCTGGGCGTGACCCCCGAATCCTACCAAGCCGCGACGCCGCGCCAAGTGCCGCGGGCGTTCGCATGTCCGCATGGGACACGAGAGGAGCTCGGTGCTCCGGTCAACGCTTCCCGCCGTCTCGGTCGGTGGCCCCGTCGCCCGGGGACTTGCCACCAAGCGGCGACTCGATCCCGTCCTCGGCCGCCTCCGCCGCCCCGAACGGCGAGCCCGCCAGCGCGAAGAGCTCCTCCCGAGTGTCGGCGGATCGAAGGAGGTCCAACGCCCGTTGCAGGGGCCGGTCGGCGGCGGCCTCCCGCCGGAACTCGCCCAGATCGCCCCAAAGCTGGCCGGCGACCTCGCCGCCCAGGACGTACTTCATGAAGCGCCCCGCGGCGATCAGGTCGTCCAGCGCCAGCTCGGTGCCGGCGTCTTCGAGCGTCGCGTGGAAGCTGCGCAGATCGGCGTCGGCGAGCTCGAACTCCGGCCGCAGGTCCGGGTGGTCGCCCACGTACGCCAAGGCCCAGTCGGCCACAGCCGTCGAGTAGTTGCCGCCCGCCGCGAGAAGCCGTCTCATCGCCTCGTACTCGTCCGTCGTCATCGTGTCGGGCATGACCCACAGGTCCGGCACGATCCCGCCGCCGCCGTAGACGACCCGCCCGCCCGCCGACGAGAAGCGGGGCTTCTCCCTCCAGTCGCCCGGTCGCTCCACGCTTCCCCCGTCGAACGCCACGGGTCCTTCCCACTGCCGTTCCGCGTGCCTGGATCGGTCCTTCTGGATCGACCGTCCCGCCGGCGTGAACCAGCGCGCCGTCGTCAGACGCAGCACGTTCCCCGCGCTGAGCCGGAAGAGGGTCTGCACCGAGCCCTTGCCGAACGTCGCGGCCCCTACGACTAGCGCCCGGTCGTGGTCTTGGAGGGCGCCCGCTACGATCTCCGCCGCCGAAGCGGTCCCGCCGTCCACGAGCACCACCACCGGCACCTGCGGGTAGTCCTGATGCGACTTGGCGCGGATCGTCTCGGGGCCCTCCGCCCGGCCCCTGATCTCGACGATTCCCATCCCCGGGTCCAGGAAGAGGTCCGACACGCCCACGCCCTGGTCCAGCAGTCCTCCCACGTTGTGCCGCAAGTCCAGGATCAGCGACTTCATGCCCTCCCCCGAGAGGGAGTCCAAGGTTGCCCGCACTTCGTTGGTCGTCGTCCCGTTGAAGCCCTCGACGGGCACGTACCCCACGTCGTTGTCCAGCATCGCAGCAAAGGGAACCGACGGAACTTGGATCAACGCGCGCTCGATCTCGAAGCGGACGACCTCCTCGACCCCCAGCCGGCGGACCCCGACCTCGACCTTCGTTCCCGGGCGACCCCGAAGGAAACGGACGACCAAGTCCGTCAGCCATCCCTCGACCGACTCGCCGTCCACTTCCACGATCCGGTCCCCGCGCTTGATCCCCGCCTCGGCGCCCGGCGAGCGCGGAATCGGCGCCACCACGGTCACAACCCCCTCCCGGTTCACCACCTCCAACCCGATCCCACCGTAGTCGCCTTCGGTGCGGATGCGTGCCTCTTCCCACTCGGAGGCGGGAAGAAAGTACGAGTTGCGGTCCCCCAGCTCCCGGACGACCGCGCTGATCGCCGCCTCGTACAGGCTGTCCCGGTCGACTTCCTCCACGTAGAAGCGCCCGACCCGGGCAAGCACCTCGTCGAGCAGCTTGGCGCTAAGCGCTTCCTCCGCCCGCCGCGCCGTTTCCTTCTGTATGAGCCATCCGCCCAGGCCAGCCGCCGCAACCGCCAGCACCAAAGCGGGAACCACCACCAACTTTCGGTTCCGCATGGGGTCTCCAATCGCCGTTTCCTGCCGCAACACCGTGCAGGAACTGCAAATCTACTGTTGCGACTGTCCCCGGATAAGGCCGGCGACCTCGGGAAACCGGCGTTCGACTTCCCGGCGGATCCGGCGCGCCACCTCCTCCACGCCGCCCGCGGCAGGGATGCGAACGGCCTCCTCCATCGTCCGCGCCAGCTCCGAGTATCCGTGCGACACCCGTCGGAGGAACGCCGATCCGCCCGACTCGAAGCGGTCCGGCGACTTCCCCGCCCTGGCTTGGCGCGCCAAGCCCTCGTCGGCGGACAGGTCCAGGACCAGGCACAGGTCCGGCTTCAGCCCGCCCGTCGCGAAGCCGCTCATCTCTTGGAGCTGCTCCAGCGGGAAGCCGCGTCCGTATCCCTGATAGGCGAAGGTGCTCATCTCGAACCGGTCCGACACTACCCACGATCCCGAAGCCAGGGCCGGCTCCACCGCGTCGCGGACGAACGCCGCGCGAGCGGCCAGGATCAGCAGCAGCTCGCTGACGGGGGGCACGTCCGTGCTTCTCTCCAGCAAGACGGCCCGGATCCGCTCGCCGACGTGCGTGCCGCCGGGTTCCCGGGTCGCCTCCACGCGCAACCCCCTTGCCCGCAGGAACGCCGTCAGCCGCTTGACCTGCGTCGACTTGCCCGCGCCCTCGCCGCCTTCGACGACCAGAAAGCGACCGCGACCGCCCGAATCGCCGACCGATCCGCCCACAGGTCCCGTGTCGCTCACCGATCTTTCCCGCCGGGGCCGGAGCAGGCTACTCGGCGTAGTACTCTCGGCCGAGGTGCGTGATCTGATCCTCGCCCGCCAGCCAGCGGAGGGTGTTCTTCAGCTTCCAGTGCTGGATGAAGAGGTCGTGCTCCGGGTAGAGTCCCTCGGGACACTGCGGGCTCTTGAAGTAGAACGAGAGCCACTCCTGGATGCCGCTCAGCCCGGCGCGGCTCGCCAAGTCCAGGAACAACGCCAAGTCCAGGACGATCGGCGCCGCCAGGATCGAGTCGCGACAGAGGAAGTCCACCTTGATCTGCATCGGATAGCCCATCCATCCGAATATGTCGAGGTTGTCCCACCCTTCCTTGTCGTCGCCCCGGGGAGGGTAGTAGTTGATGCGGACCTTGTGGAAGATGTCTCCGTAGAGGTCCGGGTACATCGACGGCTGCAGGATGTAGTCCAGCACGCCCAGCTTCGACTCTTCCTTGGTCTTGAAGGACTCGGGGTCGTCGAGGACCGCGCCGTCGCGGTTGCCCAGGATATTCGTGCTGAACCAGCCGGAGACGCCGAGCATCCGGGCCTTGAGCCCCGGCGCCAAGATCGTCTTCATGAGGGTCTGGCCGGTCTTGAAGTCCTTTCCGGCGATTGGGACGCCCCGGCGACGAGCGAGCTCTTCGAGCGCCGGCAGGTCCCCGGAGAGGTTGGGCGCGCCGTTGGCGTAGGGGATGCCCTCCATGATCGCGGCGTAGGCGTAGATCATGCTCGGCGCGATCGCCGGGTCGCTGGCCCGCAGGGCGTCCTCGAACGCTTCCGGCGTGGCGTGGGCGGGACCCGCACGGAGGAAGATCTCGGTGGAGCCGCACCAGATCATCGCCAAGCGGTCGCAGTCGTTCTCGACCTTGAAGCGGCGGATGTCCTCCCGGAGAGCTTCGGCCAGCGCCATCTTGTCGTCGGCGCGCTTCTTGTTGGGACCGTCCAGGCGCTTCACGTAGGCGGTGTCGAAGACCGCGGGCATCGGCACGACCGACTTGAGGTAGTCCCGGATCGGGTCCAGGTGCCGGTGCCGGTCGAGCACGCCGGCGTCCACCGCGCTGTCGTAGGCGTCGGCGGCGATCGGGTCCCACGCTCCGAAGACCAGCTGGGGCAGCTCGGCGAGCGGCACGAGCTCGCGGATCAGCGGAGAGCGTTCGTCGGTGCGCTTGCCCAGGCGGATCGTGTTCATCTGGCTCAGGCTTCCGAAGGGCTGGGCAAGCCCCTGACGGACCGCCTCGACGCCGGCCAAGACGGTAGTGGCCACGGCGCCGAGTCCGGGCAGCAGGACCCCGAGGCGTCCTTCGCGAGAAGCGATGCGGGGCGTGGATTCCACGGACTTCTAGTCCTTTCGGTTGCCGAGGGAGGCGCGGGACTTGCCGAGCGGAACGCCGGCGCCGTGCCTGTACACCCAAGCTATCCGTTGCACGGCGGTTGCGTTGGTGAGGAGCGCGACGACCACGATTATGCTGCTGACCACGACGCCGCTCCAGGCAAGGCCGAAGGCGAGGGACCCGAGGCCCAGCAGAACGATGCGCTCGGCACGCTGCATGAGCCCGACCGAGCAGTCGAAGCCCAGCGCCTCCGCCTTGGCCCGGGTGTAGCTGACCATGAGAGAGCCCCCGAGGGCCAGCGTGATGACGTAGATCATCCAGAGGTCCGCCAGCTCCGCGCCGTAGTTGTTGTAGAGCGTCATCAGACCCAGGTACATCGCGATTTCGGAGATCCGGTCCAACGTCGAATCGAAGAAGCTGCCGAACTTGGACGCCAAGCCGGACACTCGGGCCACGCGACCGTCGAAGATGTCCAGCAGGCCGCCCATCAGGATGCAGAACCCGGCGGTGCGCACGTGGTCCTGCGAGTACAGCCACGCCCCGGCGAGGGTGACGACGAACCCCGCCACCGAGATCGCGTTGGGGTGGACGCCGCGACGCACCAGCCACTGGACGACGGGCTCGATGATCGCGTACACGGGGCGTCGGAACGCCTTGAGGCCGCGTTCCCGCTCCGAAGTCGGCGGGGTCGGGGCGCTGCTCAAGACGCCAGAATGATGGTGGAGGCGGCGCCCTTCCGCATGCCTTCCTGAATGGACTGGTCCACCCGCGTCATCACTCGGTCGAAGTTGGCCTGGGCGGCCACGAGGCTCTGGTACGCCGACAACGCCTGGAGCCGCTGGGCGACCGACTCGTACTTGGCCATGTCGTCTTCTGCGGGCTCCTCGTTCCTGTGGATCGCAGACTCCAGGGCCGCCCCGAGTTGGGCCGCCTCGTTCTTGAGGGCGACTAGCTCTCGGTCCTCGTCGGCAGCCTCTGCGGCCCTCTTGAGAGTGCGGTACTCGGGAGTCTGGCCCAGGGCACGTCCCAGGGACTCCGCCAGCTCTTGGATTTCAGCCAACCGAGGGCTCCTTGCGAGTTTGGGATTGGTTTGGGGACGCTTCCGCGTTCCGGGTTGTCCCGGCCTTCCGGGCGAAAACATAGCGCGGTCGGCCCGCCAGGTCTTCCCGCACCTCGACCTCGGCGGCCCCGGCCTCGCGGAAGATCGTTGCGACGGCATCGGTTTGGCCACGCCCAACCTCGAGCCCGACCCATCCGTCGGGGCGGAGCGCGGGCATCGCGGCCCAAACCAGCGGGCGGATCACGTCGAGCCCGTCCTCGCCTGCCTCCAGGGCGACCCGGGGCTCCCATTCCCGCACCTCAGGCGCCGCTGAACGCCACTCGAGGGTGGTCAGGTAAGGCGGGTTCGACAAGATCAGGTCGAAGGTCTCGCCTGCGACGGGCGAAAGCAACGGGCCCTCCCGAAAGTCGACGGCTTCGAGGCCGGCCTCCGCGGCGTTGCGGCGGGACGTAGCAAGAGCGGCGGGCGACACGTCGGTGGCGACCACGCGGTCGGCCAGCTTCTCGTCCGCCAAGGCCAGGGCCAGGGCGCCGGAGCCGGTGCCGACGTCCAGGGCCGAGCCGACAGGGGAGGTCGAGGTCCACTGCCGACCCGTCACTTCAAGGAGCGCGTCCAGAAGGTGCTCGGTCTCCGGGCGTGGGACGGCGACGCCAGGGCCGACCTGCAGGTCCAGGTTGCGGAAGGGGGCCGAGCCCAGCACGTACTGGAGGGGCTCCCGGGCGGCGCGGCGGCGGAGCAGAGGTCGGCAGGCCGCCAGCTCGCCGGGCGAGAGGGGGCGGTCGAAGTGCAGGTAGAGGTGGAGGCGGCCCATCTCGAGGACGTGGGAGAGGATGTGCTCCGCGTCGAGGCGACCGTTCTCGACCCCCTTGCCGGCCAGGTAGTCCGCGCTTTTGCGGAGAACTTCCAGGACGGTAAGGGGGGTCGTGGCCCGGCGGGCGGCACTTGGTTCGGAAACGCCGGCAGAGGTACGAACCGCGGGCTGGCGGCTTGTCACCGCGGCCCGGCTTCCGATGCGTGGCCGGCTAGACGCTGCTCCTCGCGGGCAAGCTTGAGGGCGGAGACGATCTCGGCCAAGTCGCCGTCCAGCACGTCGCCCAAGCGGTACAGGGTCAGCCCGATCCGATGATCGGTCACCCGGTTCTGGGGGAAGTTGTAGGTGCGGATCTTGGCGGACCTGTCGCCGCTGCCGATCTGGGAGCGGCGCTCTGCCGCCCGCTCCGCATCGCGCTGGGCCGTGATCTGATCCAGCAGTCGCGAGCGGAGCACCTTCATCGCCCGCGCCTTGTTCTTGTGCTGCGACTTCTCGTCCTGGCAGGAGACGACCATGCCCGTGGGGACGTGCGTGATCCGCACCGCCGAGTCCGTGGTGTTGACCGACTGGCCTCCAGGTCCCGACGAGCGAAAGACGTCGATCCGCAGCTCCGACGGGTCGATCTGCACGTCCACCTCCTCGGCTTCCGGGAGGACCGCGACCGTCGCGGCGGAGGTGTGGACCCGGCCCTGGCTCTCGGTCTCGGGCACCCGCTGGACGCGATGGGTCCCGGATTCGAAGCGCAACCGCCCGTACGCGCCCTTCCCGCGCACCGTGAAGACCGCCTCCTTGACCGCCCCCAGTAGCCCCCCCGAGATGTTGGCCACCTCGATCGTCCAGCCAGCCCGCTCCGCCAGCCGGCGGTACATCCGTAGCAAGTCGGCGCCGAAGAGGCCGGCTTCGTCGCCACCGGTCCCGGCCCGGATTTCGACCACCGCCGGCCGGTCTTCCATGGGGTCGGCGGGCACCAGGACTTGGCGGAAGCGCTTGGTAGCCGCCGCCAGACGAACTTCTAGGGCGGCAGCCTCCTCCTCGGCCAGCTCCTTGAGTTCGGGGTCGTTGGCGGCGAGTTCCCGCGCGCCTGCCAGCTCCTCTTCCAGAGCCAGAACCTCGCGTCCAGCGGAGAGGGCGGCGGAGAGGGCGGCGCGTTCCTTGCCCAGGTCCCGAAGGCGAGAGGCGTTACGGGCGACTTGAGGGTCCGCCAGCTCCCGGTCCAGGTCCCGGCACCGTGTCTCCGTCTCGGAGAGGCGTTCGGCGAGGCGGGAGTCCATGGGGCGTTCCAGAGGCGGCGGGAGCGGGCGCCGGGGTGGTCGGCGCGGGCCACCTTGGCAGTTGTTCGACGGAAACCTGTTGAAATATGACGGCGGAGGGAAGTGGCGGACGACCGATTCCGCGACTACTCCAGCCCCCCAAAGCCGTACACCACGACCGACGCACGATCCATCTCGTCGAGTTGCACGCCCAGCAGGTAGTCGGACCCGGCTTCCCACACCGAGAATCCGGGCTTCGGCTCCAAGTGGCACATGAACTCGCCTGTCGGGGCGAAGACCATGGTGCCTGCCCGAGGGTCGCCGCCGGGGTGTTGGTAGGGCAACACGAACAGATGGCCGGCGTTGCCCATCAGCAACGAGCTGAATGCGGGGAACACGTCGGCTACGGGCCGCTTCGGGCTGAGGCGTGCGTCGGCGACCTGGATCGGCTGGCGTCCAGCTTGTCGCGCACGGATGTCGTCGCGATAGGCCTCGACGTCGGAGGCGCGCACGGACCGGTCGCCGGCATCCCAGCGGACAATCGTGGCCAGCCTGTATTCGGAATTGAGGATGCGAACTTCGGGCTTGCTGCTCGTGCCCATCGCGATGCGGTCGCCTCGGGCACTGACGGCGGCCCCGGAATCGAACAGCGGATGGATGTAGGTGTCCCCCGACACGTCGGGGAGCACGTCTCGCCGCGTGTTCGGGAGACGCGCGAGGACGTCGGCGAACTTGCCGTCCGCGCCGTGCACCTCGACGACCAGAGTGTCCGGGGTCTCGAAGGACCGGCTGAAGCCAGTGCTCCTGGACGCGATCAGCGCGCCGCCCGACAGCACTCCGCCTCCCCTGGACGGATTGATATAGACGGGGTCCAGCTGCACGGCGCGGCTCCACTGTCCGTCGGCGGCGAAGACGTTGAAGCGCCAAGGCCGGTAGTCGCCGACCCACAGCGTGTCGCCAGGCTGAACCCAGACGAACCAAGGCCTCCTGAACTCGCCGGGGCCGTCGCCGAAGCCGCCAAAGGAACGGAGGTGTTCCCCCGTCTCGTCGTAGATGCGGACTTCGCCGACGGACGAGTCGATCACTGCGACCGAGCCGTCGGACAACCGGGACGCGCCAACCACTCTGCCGAAGAAATAGCTCGGATCGTCCTCGCGGCCGCCGATGACGAGGCGCGGCTCCTCGCCGACGGCGCACGTGGCGTCGGAACCGAGCGGGGCGCTGGCGACGATCCGCACTCCGGCGCTATCCACGACGGCGATGGCCGGGACGGCTTGGCGCGCTTCGCAAGCGGCGCAGAAGGCAGCCGACAGGGCCAGGGAGGTCGTCTTGCCGAAGGGGATTCTCATGATTGTCGCTCTCGGCTATGGGTGAAGGAAGAACTCGCTGTCGATTCTGTTCGTTGAATGGGATTGCCGATGTCGCCGCGAAGAGCGTCCATGCTGCTAACCCCCTGGCGACGCGAAAGTACCCTGCGTTGCTCCAACACCCCAGAGGCGGAGGAAGGTTCCAAGTAGCCGCACCGCCCGGTTCCCTGGGCAAACGCCATGCGACGGCTACGTGCGCGGGGTGCCCCGGTGGACTACATTGAAGGGCTGAGTTGATGAGGATCCATCGACACGGAGGGCCGCAAGGTGGTCGCCAAAGACAAATCGGATCAAAAGGGAATCGTCGTGCGGGTCAACGGCGGAGAGCTCAGCTTGTCCGTGGAAAAGCCGACGGCGCTCGACATCCTGAAGCTCGCCAAGAAGAAGGGACTGATCCCGGGAGAGCCGCAAGACTACTTCCTCTTGGGCGACAAGGGAAAGTACAGTGGCAAAGATGTGGTCGACGTCGAGGAAGAGACTGTCTTCCTTACCATCCC
The DNA here is from genome assembly GCA_958296005.1 of Longimicrobiales bacterium. GTDB lineage: Bacteria > Gemmatimonadota > Gemmatimonadetes > Longimicrobiales > Gaopeijiaceae > CATQHQ01. Next base: position 284,651 of record CATQHQ010000001.1, on the reverse strand, counting down.
GAACCGGCCGACACCAGTAGCGTGACCCAATGTCATGTACTCCAACATCGACCGAATCCGGGCGCAACTCGACGCGCTGGACTACAAGACGACGATCGTCGAGAGCCCCAGGGGCCAAGTCGTTTCCTTTGAGTACAGGGTAGAAGCGGGTACGCACAAGGGAAAGACGTTCGTGCTGGGCCTCAGCTTCCAGGGCACCGAAGAGTACCCCGAGTATCCTCCGCACTGGATTCACATCAGCCCGCCGGTGGACGACCAGAAGGGGGGCGTGGTGGAGAGATACGAGGTGGACGGCCGCCAGTGGGTGGCGATGAGCCGCCCCCCAGGGGAAGTGTGGGACGACATGCCCACCAAGCACATGCAAAACTACTTGACGGAGCATGTGCGGCGTCTATGGAGCGAGATGTGAGGTTCCATGTTGCTTTGACGGCCGATGCCGACTCGGCAGCCCGAGACCACCTTCTTCAACACTACCGGCGGGGATTGGACCAGGAAGACCTTTGCTTTGCCCTGTGGCGACCTTCCACCGGCGGCACCCGCCGAACCGCGCTTGTAGACGAGTTGATCCTGCCGTCGGAGAAAGACCGCCTGCTCCACGGCAACACCAGCTTCTGTCCGGACTACCTTGTCCGCGCACTCGACGCCGCACGGTCGGCCGGATCTGGACTCGCCTTCATGCACAGTCATCCGACGAACGGATGGCAGGGCATGAGTTCGTCCGACATCAAGGCGGAGCGCGACGTGCTGGCGTATCCGGCAACGGCCGGCGGCCTTCCGCTGGTTGGATTGACGATGGGTCGCGACGGATACTGGAGTGCTCGCTTCTGGAGGAAGGGCCGCCGCGGAATGCGGCGCCTGTGGTGCGAGAAAATTCGGGTGATCGGGCCTAAGCGCTATGTGATTCATCACAACGATGCCCTTGCACCGCCCCCGCCGCGCCGTCGCGTTTTGGCACGCACCTTCGACACCTGGGGCCGTGAAGCGCAGGAAGCGATCTCCCGGTTGCGGGTCGGCATCGTGGGGCTGGGCAGCGTTGGCTGCGTCGTGGCGGAAGCGGTCGCCCGCATCGGAGTGGCCGACGTGCTTCTCGTCGACCCCGACCGCGTCGAGGAACACAACCTGGACCGGCTGCTCTACGGCACTCCCGCGGACATCGGCAAGCTCAAGGTTCGGGTAGCCGAACGGGCGATGCGCAAGCACGCTGCTGCCGAGTCGATCAAGATCGAAGTTGCACCCTCGTCGATTCACGAGGTCGGCGCCTACCAGTCTGCTCTCGACTGCGACGTGATCTTCAGCTGCGTGGACCGCCCCGTTGCGCGTGACGTGCTCAACTACATAGCTCACGCTCACCTCGTTCCCGTGGTGGACGGAGGTGTGGCGGTCGAGTCTGATCGCGAGACGGACACGCTGTTTTCGGCACACTGGCGGACGCATCTGACGACGCCGTACCACCGTTGCATGCGTTGCGCCCGACAGTATACATCCAGCGACGTCGTCATGGAACTGGACGGCTCGCTTGATGAGCCCTCCTACGTCGCGAACCTGCCGGCCGACGACAGGACAGCCAACCAAAACGTGTTTCCGTTCGGGCTGGCCGTTGCCGCAATGGACGTCAACATGATGCTCCGCTACGTGCTGGCGCCCGAGTGGTGGCCGGTCGTCGGACAACAGGAACATCAGTTCTTAACCGCGGAGACTTCGGCGTCGAGAGAGGAGTGCCGTCCACATTGTGCGTTCCGGGCTAGGCGAGCCCGCGGTGACGCAGTGCGGCCCCCCTACTTGATGCGCTCGGCGCGTCGCAAGACGATGCTGGGTCGTTTCTGGAAGACTGTGACCCGTGGGGTCAGAAGCTCTGGTACAAAATCTTCGACAGCCTGATCGTGGAGCCGAGTTTGGCTCGGTTCCGCAACGTCTCGAAGCACGATTTCACGCTCTCTGGCTCGGGGACCCGCGGGCCAATGACGATCGACGTGCCGGACACCAGCAACTTGCGCAACAAGAGATCGTCGGGCTCGCAGTAGTGTCGAATGTACGCTGGGCTACCGTATGGTGTTTGACACTCGAACCGCACTTGCCTTTGGTTGTCGTTGGCGAGTCTGACGACGCGGCATTCCTTCTCGTACGCGTACGCGTCGCTCTTGTACAGGTAGCGAATGGGCTCCAGCGACTTGGCGACAGCGTTCGCCAGGACCGTTCGAACGGCCGCCCGGTCAACGGGAGTCTGAGCGGTCTCGACAATCCGGTTCAGCGGCTCAAGCAGTGGCTTCAGCCGAGTCGTCGTCTTGTCTGCCTCTTCTGATCCGTAGCGAACACCTAGTGCCATGTCAGACGGAATGGACAACGAGAAGGAGCACCCCGTTCCGTCTCTTCCGTAGGCGCGCCAGAACGCCAAGTCGTCGCTTTCGCCGTTGTCAATCGGAGTTATTGTGCCTTTGTCAGCCGGAGTTATGAAGGACCCTATGTATGCCTTGCGCAATGTCGCCTCACCGAACCACTCATAGCGTCTGGCCAGCTGCCGAAAGAGATAGCGTCCCTCGTTTGGGTCGTTGAGATGGACAGTGTCGTACAGGCGGAACGCCGCCTTCGAGCGGCCGCTGGCAACGGCCTTCAATATGGATATTGCTGCCTTCAAGCGGCCGATGGTGTCGTTGTCCGTGACTTCGTTGACAACGGCCTTCAATATGGACATTGCCGTCTTCAAGCGGCCGATGGTGTCGTCGTCCGAGCCTTCGTTGGCAACGGCCTCCAACACGGATATTGCTACCTTCAAGCGGCCGATGGTGTCAGTGTCCATGACTTCGTTGGCGACGGTTTCCAATATGGACATTGCCGCCTTCAAGCGGCCGCCGGCGTCGTCGTTCGAGGCTTCGTTGGCAACGGCGTCCAACATGGACATTGCCGCCTCCAAGCTTGTGTAGTGAACAACGTTGGTACGCTTGACGATATGACTCTCCCGTACTTCGGAGCATATTTGATCGGCGATGAACTCCAGGTTGGAAATCACTGAAGTCAGGAGTTCTTTCACCCGAGTGTCTCCGCGGCTACGGCGCTTCCAGATCGAAGGAAAATCCTCCGCCATTGAGTACAGGCGTGCAATCTGGTCGTTCATCTGGTCTCCACGGGCACCGGTAGCTTCAGGACGGGCCACGAAGGTAGCCTCTCGCGCCCTGGCGCGGGAGTCGGGCGGGCGGCACTTGCGCCGCCACGGGCGGTCGCCGATTCTGTCCGTTCTTGCCGACCCGTTCCGCTCCCGTGTCTTCTAGCACCCCCTAACCCATCCGTGACTGCGCCGTCGTGAGTTCGCCTTTGCCCACTAATGCCCAGAGTGCCCCCCGCTGGCGCTTCCGGGTCATGTCCCCGTCGGAGATCAACGAGAACCCGGTTCAGGGCGAGTTCTTCAGCTCCGACTTGCCCAAGCGCTTCGTCAGGGAGTCGATCCAGAACTCTTTGGACGCCAAGGCGGGAGAGGCTCCGGTGCGGGTTCGCTTCGCGATCAGCGGCGCCGAGGGCGCTCTGGCACCGGAACGGGCGGCTCGTTACTTGGCGGGCTTGCGGCCGCACATCCACGCAGTAGTGGATGCCGAGACAGGCTCCGGCGGGAACCAGGGCGAGCTGGCAGGGCGAAAGAGGCTCTTCGACGCTCCGATGCCCTTCCTCGTCGTGGAGGACTTCGGCACGACGGGTCTGCGCGGCGACGTGCGCGCAAACGAGCCGCACGCCAAAGACAACAACTTCTGGGGCTTGTTCCGAAGCGTGGGCATCTCGCCGAAGGGAAAGGAAGCGGCCGGCTCGTGGGGAGTCGGCAAGTGGGTGTTCCCGGACGCCTCCAAGCTGAACGCGTTCATCGGCGTGACCCGGCGCCAAGACGACGACCAGATGCTCCTCATGGGCCAAGCGATGCTCAAGCTGCACAAGCTGGGCGACAAGAAGCACGCCCACTACGGGTACTTCGCCGCCGCCTCGGACGCCGCCGAGGATACATGGCTTCCGATGCCGGCGACTTCCGACGGCCCCCAAGCTCCATTCGTGAGACAAGCAGTGGCCGACTTCGCGCTACGAGACCGAAGGCAGGCGGGAACGTCGGTCGTGGTGCTGCACCCCGAAGACGAGTTGACGGATCCAGACAAGCTGGCTTGGGCCGTCGTCACGCAGTACTTCTGGCCGATCGTGGCGGGCGACTTGGTGGCCGAGGTCGTTTCGCCGGGCGGGGTGGTTCGGACGATTGATGCCACGACCATCGCCCACGAGGTCCACAACTGCGGTGATGCCTCCGCCGACACGGGCGAGGAGGCCGCCGGGCCGATGGCGCGGGCAATCGAGTTGGCGGTGTGGGGTGCCGACAACCCAGAGGTGGTGGGCGCAGTGGCCCATCGCAAGAAGAAGGCTGTCTCGGCGCACGAACTGCGCGAGCTGCGCGAACGGTACGAGCAAGGGGAACGCCTAGCCTTCAAGGTGAGGACCAAGGTGCGCGGGGTGCTGGCTTCCTTCCACGTCTTCCTCGAGAAGGACGACGCCTTGTCGAAGGGACACGACTACTATGTGCGCGGCCACCTGCACATTCCGGGGATGGACTTTATCCACGCCTACCAGGCGCGCGCCCTGACGTTCGTGAGCAATCGCTCCCTCCTAGGCCACTTGCTACGCGATTCGGAGGGGCCTGCTCACGACAAGTGGAACGCTTCAGCGCATAGGCTCAAGGAGGGAGGCTGGCCCGCTGCGGCCGAGCGCGTGCGCGAGGCACAGCGCGCGGCCGAGCGAATCCTGCGTCTGTTGGCCGTCCGCCCCGAGGAGAAGCAACGGGACGCGCTGGCGGACTTGTTCCCGTCGAAGCCGGAGGGACGCGGCGGCCGTTCCAGCAACGGAGACTCACGCGACAAGCTGCCGCCCAAGCCCGTCGATCCCAAGCTCACGCTTCGCGTCCGGCACGTTCGGGGCGGGATCGTCGTAACGACCGACCCCGACGACGGCCTCGCTGACACCGCATGGACCGTGCGGATGGCGTACGACTTGGCTCGCGGAACAGCCCGCACGGCGTTCACGCGCTTCGCGAGCGGCGTCAGGGCGGGGTGTCCCGACTTCTCGCTGCGCGATGGCCGCCTTTCGGTCGAGCACGACGGCTGTTCGGTCGACGTCGTCGCCGACAACGAGCTGCGAGTCGCGACGAACGAGGCGGCAATGTCCCTGGCAGTAACCGGCTTCGACGAGCGGGACTTGTTGGTGGAAATCTCACCGGTCGCGGAGCCAGCGGAGGAGGGCGAAGAGACGTGATCCGCCACTTCAACAGCACGGGACGCCGGAAGATCCAACGTTCCCACGCGATCGTGGGGCTCCGGCGGCTGAGGTCGAACGGCGTACAGGCGGATTCCAGCCACTGCTTCGACTTGCAGCTAGACCTCTCAAGTTACGAATTTCCCTCCAACGCTCGCGTCCGCGTGGAAGCTTGGCGCGGCAACGCCGTTCAACGCTGGGATTGGGGCGTCGTCGGTCGGCTGGTGGCGCCAGCCGAACCGGACCGGGTTCTTCGCGACGTGCCGGAAACGTGCCGGTTTCGCGTCGCCGTGGTGGAGGCGGGTCGGGCCGGCCTTCTGCTCGGCCTTGCCGACAAACTCGTGCCTCGGCGGCCCGTGGAGTCCCTCTTGCCGTTGGTGATAACGGACTTAGGAAGCCAGATCTGGCGGCTGGAGTTCGGAGAGGGCGACGACATCGCGGAACTCCAGGTAAACCAGCGGATAGCGGGGATGAGCGACGTTGTGCGCAACGACTCCGCTTTTCGGGCGCTGGTGATGCCCCAAGTGCTGCGTTCCGTGCTGGAGCGGGGCCTGCTGGTACGGCGGGAGGCGCCCGACGATGTGGAGGGTCCATGGAGGCCTTGGTTCGACTTGGCGGAAGACGTTCTGCCGGGCCGGCCGGTGCCCGTCTTGGGGCCCGATGCCCAGGACGACGAGGTTGCGCACGCGGATCGGTGGATCGACGGGGTGGTGGCGGCGTTCTCGGAGAAGCGCGTCAAAGCTGTGGATCTGTACGGCAGGAGGACGCGATGACAACGGAGCACGAGGCTTTCGCCGAGCGCGAAGTCCCGGCGCGGGAGTTCACGGCGAGAGGGATTGAGCGTGCCCTTCGCTTCCTCGCAGACGTTCGCGCCCGTCCAGCGGGGCCGTGGAAGCCGCCACGCGAGGTTCTCTTCGGCAACCGGAACAGCCGCCCGCTTCCCAACGCGCCCGCGCTGGCGCAACGCCGGTTCGCGACGCGACGCGAGGTTGGCGCGTACCTGTCGCCCAGATTGAGGCCGATCCGGCGCCAGATCGTGGACCGCGCGTCGTTCTGGTCGTGGCTCGGCATCTTCTACTTCGAGGGGACGGTGCGAATCGTGGATGGCGCGGCCAAGCTGTCACCGTTGGACGAGACGCTCGTGATCGACCCCGGCAATCCACATTCCCGATGGCGCATGCACTTTCACTATCTGCGGGCCGCTTGGCGCCTGTTCGAGGCGCACGGGGAAGAAGCGGCGTTCCTACTGGACCAGGCCCCTGCTTCAATGGGTACCCTCGCAAACCGCGTCCTTCAGTCGCAGCGCATCTTCAACTCAATCGGGCTCGTGCCCTTGATTCTTCGCCTGTACACGAGGGATGGCAGACAGAAGCGTGGATTCAAGGACGGGTCCGGTGGGCTCATGCACTTGATCCGCGTCCTCGAACAGCTCGAGCGCACGCATGATGTCTACCACATGTCCCCGGATGCCGTCATCCGCATCTTGCCGCCCGACTTCGATCCTTGGGTGGAGGCGAGCGCCTAACCCTGATCGGCGGTCCCTGGGATCCCCCGCCACGATCCAAGCCAGCGTTCGCACGGAGAACTCGTAGCTGCTCGCCACGCCCGTCCGGCTCCGCAACGCAGACTCCGCCCATGGACTGGGCGGCAAGCGGCAGAGAAAGCGACGGGGCGCCGACTTGCCCCTACGCTGGAACCAAGCCTGGGTCGTCCACCAAGTCGGCCAGCCGGTTCCCTTGGCGACATCCAAAGTCCGTCTGGTTGACCCGGTGGTACCGCCACGCGACACCTGTACTCTCAGAGATGCCGGCACACCATCTCTTCATCGCTTCGTCCTTGGTCTGCGTGTCGCTCCAGACGCGACCCTTGGTCTCGACGATCCAGTTGACCTCGCCCGCCGGAGTCCGCTGAACCACGACCCAGTCCGGGTGATAGAAGCCGATCGCGCCGCTGTCCGGTTTTAGGTAGTCCACGCGGAACTGCGTGCCCGTGGCACCTTGTTCCGTGGTCCCCAACGCAGCGAAGCGGAGCACGTCGCCAGCTTGGTCGAGGAACCCGGCGAATTCCCGCTCGAAGTTGTTGTACGTAGCGACGTAGTTGAACACGGTCTTTTCCGCTACACAGCCGCGTGGTTCCGTCGGCCGTAGATCGCGTCGCCAACTGAAAGGAAGCGTCTGCGAAAGCCGGTGCTCGGGGTCGTCGAACACCACGGCCCGTCGGACGGTCGCGAGCTTGCCGATTTCGCGTGCGAGGTACTTGGCAACCGCTTCGCGCAGGTCGAAGTGCCCGAGGTGAGATCGCACTGTCTGGTCGTCCAAGTCAACCGAACGGCCAAAGCATCGATAGCGAACATAACTTCGTACGACCGGGTAGAGTTGTGCGAATGCCCCCGGCAAGTCCAGGGATGCTCTCCTAATCACTTCTTTGGTGATTGCCGCGAGCAATTCGCGTGCCGAGAGTAGAGCAACTGCGACCTCGGCCTGATGGACCTCCGTTTCAGTAGTTGCGAACTCCAGGCCCAACAAGAGCCGGTCCTGTTCGCTGAGGTCTCCTTGGTCGACGATCGGCGCTAGCGCTTGGGGGTCCAAGTCCGACAGTCTGCGCAAGTCCCGTTCGAGGCGGGGCTTCGTGATCGGTATGACGATGTCGTATTTGATCCGTTCCTGCAACGGCTCGATGATGATCGGTGGGGGCGGTCCTTGCTTGACTTCCACCACACCGACGCCTTCCTGGTCCAGTTGCTCCCTCAAGACTTCGAGTAACTTCCGCGTGCCGAGCACCTCCAGCGTCTGGCGTCGATCCGGTCCGACTCCGGTCATGAGACGCAAGCCGCGCCCGATCACCTGCTCGGGGAGAATCTTCGACTTGGCAGTGAAAGGACGAAGGCCGAGCACGACTGTGACGTTGCGCACATCCCAGCCCTCGCGCAACATCATTACGCTAACGATTGCCTTGATTGGACTCTTAGCACTGTCGATGTCGCGCGCAGCATGTCGGGCAAGTTTCAGATCCCTCTTCGATATCTCACCGCCGGGATTCGTGTGAATGACCAATACTTCTCTGCGCTGAAAGCCAAGTTGCGGGTCCGAACGCAGGTAGTCCGCAATTGCATCAGCGTGGACGCTTCGCTCCGCCATCACAAACAAGACTGGACTCGGGTCGAGCCTCTTATACGCGTTGTCGTGTTCTCGCCAACGCTCGACAGCTGCACGAATCCAGTAGCCATACTTCTCGACGACGTTCTTCTTGGTGACGCGGTCGGGGTCGTCCGGCGGCCGACCCCCCTTGTCGCGTCGCGACACGATCAGCGGCGCCTTCACGATCTGGTCTTCCACCGCCTGGGCAAGCGGGTAGTCGCAAACCGTCCACGGAAAAAACATCCCATTCTGGTCCTTGGGCGTCGCAGTGAAGTCCACCCACGCGCTAATCCCTCCGGGGAGAGCATCGCGGATATCCAGCAACGTCTGGGTCCACTTCAGTTCCTCGTCATGGACATGATGCGCCTCGTCGTTGATGACCAGCACGTCCTTGAGAGACTTGACTCGCTCCAACATCGACCGGTGGCTCGATGACGCCAAGTCCTGTGGGGGCTTCGGTCCCAGCACGGCCGCCACTGGATTCTCCGGCACCCATGGCTGGTTGTAATACTCGTAGAGCTGTTGAATGTTGGTGAGAAACAAATTGCCAGAGAGGTCGGGTTCGGTAGTTTCGCCTCGTAAGATCATCTTCAGCGAGAACTTGCTACCCCATTCCGGTGGTATCAGCGGCAACTCGTGAAAGATGCGGTTGTGAGCGAAGTCCTTCTCCAACCGCTGGTGGACGATAACGTTCGGCGACACAATCAGAAAGCTGGACGACATGTCCGAGCCGTCCACCATCCGCCGGTGGAAGTACGACCAGACGACGAGCATCGCCATGACCCAGGTCTTCCCAGATCCGGTCGCCATCCTAAGGGCGTAACGTCGCAAGTTGCTCGGGGGCAGATCCTGGCGACACTCGCCGGCACTCTGGCGTACGTACCTAGTCAGGTACCGCCGACCACCCATCGAGGTCGTTACTTGAAAACTATTCGATAACAAATCTGTGGCAGGGGCGCCGTCTTCAAACCGCGTGCCATAGGCTTGGATCAGCGCGACGGCATCCCTCCCGTTGGCGACCTCAACCAGCCAAGCAAGAGTCTCGATGGCCTCTCGCTGGCAGAAGTGATATCGCAACGGCGAGGGATAGCCTGAGACATCATGGTCTTCCTCAAACCAATATTCAAAGAGGCGCGCCGTAACTTTCGACGCACCAGGATAGCCTCCGTCGCGCCAAGCGTCGACTTCGGCTCGAATCTTGGGTACGAGCAGAATTTCACTGTCGCGCCGCCCGTCTTTGATCGACCACTTCGGTGGATCGCTGGCAATCTTGACCAAGTGCTGCGTTGGCATTTCCCAGGCGCGGCGGCCTGGAATCTCCGGCAATTCCTTGTCGTAGCCGACGACAGCTTCCGCCACGCTATCGGATCTCCACGTCCACGATCTGAGATGTATCGTTGCCGAAGATGTCGATCACCTTAACCAACACGCGGTAGTTGCCGGGAGTGTCATATTCATGCCAGTCGGACGTCAGAGGCAAACTCCGTTCCTTGCGGGTACGATACGCAACCCATCCCTGCATGAACGTGTCTTCGCGAAAGTCCCAGTCTACCGCCCAGTAGTCGATCCAGTCCGACCACTTGCTGATCTTCTCGCGCACGTCGGCGGGAACGAGATCGGCGTTAGGGATTACAAAGTCCGTAAGCTTGACGTGGATCCTACGGGAGGACTGCCACTGATCGCTGGGCGCCGATACGTGTGCAACCACTGGTTCCACATAGGCAAGCTCAAAGAAAGTGACGTCGCCTCTGTCTGCGGCTTGCTGTTCCATAACCTCAGGCGGAATCTGCAAGAGACGGAGAGACACGCCCTGTTTCTTCGCTTGGCCGACCATCAAGTTCTTTAGGCCCATCTCCCATTCCCAGCCCAAGACATGGAGATCACGTTGACCGTTCTGGATGCACTCGTCAATCGTTGACTGAATCTCGTTGATCGTGATCGGAGCATCCACGGCTCCAACATGCACCATTGCCCGGCCCTTCCGTCCGTGCAAGTAGGACATGCCGGGCACGGGCTGAGCGGAGTAGAGCTTGAGGATGAAGGCGAGATATTCGAAGTATGCCTTGTCGCGCCCTTGATGATCGCCGAAGGTAGCTCCAGACCAGTATTGCCGTTCGTACCGTCCAAGATTGAGCAGTTCGAATGGCTTACATTGGTCAATTTCGAGCAGTCGCTTTCGCGAGACGTGCATGGCCCATCGGCCGAGATCGCAACCGATCCATCGGCGGTCTAGCTTCTCGGCAACAGCAAGTGTAGTGCCCGAGCCGCAGAAAAAATCGGCAACAAGGTCGTTCGGTTCACTAGAAATTTTGATGATGCGTTCCAACAGCTTCTCAGGCTTCTGCGTGGCATAGCCCGTAATCTCAGAAGTCGTGCCAATCTTGTAGGCTCGTGGATCGGCGTAGGCCTGCCGTATGTCGGTCCAAACCGTGGACGCAGGTACACCCTTGCTTTCGTCAAGGTACTGCTTCTCCCAATAGCGTTGTCCTGTTTGTCTGTCCCTTCGCTGACGTTTCCGGTACAGTCGGCCATCGCCATCTTGATATTTGAACCAGTCCTTGATGTATTTCTCCGAATACGGCAGGTACGCAATTTTGTAATAGTGCGATCCATAGCGCTTGGCAAAAGAAAAGATGAAATCATGTGCCTTGACAAGTTTGGAGCCGGAGACGCGACCGCCTGACGGTGACCCATATGCCCATACAATGTCGCCCAAAGAATTGGCCTCGCCGAACACTTCGTCCAAGACTGGTCGCATATGGTGCCCTACGTACCAGTCGAGGTGAATGTAGATGGTTCCTTTGTCACTGAGCAAGTCGCGCATCAACCGAAGGCGGTCGTACATCATTTCAAACCACGAACTCCGACCGCGGCTCCAGGTATCCCGATACGCCTTTTCTTCGATGGCGGATGCCTGCTTATCGGCCTTCTGGTTGAACTCGCCTACAGGTGCACTGAACGAGAAATCAGCACCCGTCGCAAACGGCGGGTCAATGTAGATCAGGTCGATCTTTCCAGCGAACCTCTCGAGCAGAGAACCCATTACCAGCAAGTTGTCTCCCCATATCAACTTGTTTCGCCACCCACCCTCAAAACTGTCGCCCTCTTTGCCGTCCCACACGTCGAACACCGACCTGCCAGTATCTTTTCGGGCCTCCCTTGTGGCCCGGCTCTCGTTCACGGTCTCGATGACTTGAAACGGCAGACTCACGCGCGGCACTTCTTTCGGCGTGCCGTCGTCGTTGTACTTCCCCGGCCAGACTAGTTCAGTTCGGGCCGGTTGCGGGGTAGAAGAGGAACGAGACATGGCTACAGCAGGCCTGCTTGCCGAAAGCTGAAGGTCTGCTTTGACGCCACGATCACATGATCCAGGACGCGCAGGTCCAGCGGTTTGGCGGCCAGGATGATCAGGCGCGTCAAGCTCTTGTCCTGTGGGCTGGGAGTGGGATCGCCGTTCGTATGGTTGTGGGCCAGCACGATGCTGGCCGCGCCACGCTTCAGGGCCTGTTCGACGACACGACGAGGGTAGGCAGGCGCTCGGTTTGTGGTGCCCTCCGACAGACGTTCGACGCCGTCACGCAGAGTGTGGCCGGAGGCGTCCAGGTACGCGACCTCAAAGACCTCGTTAGTTAGGGTACCCAGTCGCATTCGCCAGAAGTCCGTGAGGCGGGTCGGGTCGGCGAGGAAGTCGCCAGCTTCGGTTTCCTGTTGAAGGTACAGTGTGGCGGCGGCCTTGACGATCTTGAGCGCGACGGGAGCTACGTTCCCAAGACCGTGGACGGCACGCAGCTCGGTGGACGGAGCATCGAGGATTCCGCGCAAGTCGCCAAAGCGATGGATCAGCTCTTTCGCCGGTTGCTTCACGTCGGAGCGCGGAATGGCGAGAGTCAGCAACAGCTCCACCACTTCGTAGTCGGCGAAGCCGTCGAGGCCGGACTTCTGGAAACGGTTGCGGAGCCGTTGCCGGTGCCCGACGTGCGTGGTCACGTCGCTACGATGTCTCTGTCAGGGCAACGCCGGCCACCTCGAACTGCTCTGCGTCGAAACCACCGCCCGGCTGGGCCGCGCCCCCGCTCGTCGAGAGGCTCGCAGCGCACCAGCAACCGTCTAGTGGATATTCTTCGGCAGCCTGCACGACGAGCCGCGGGGTCTTGCCCACGAGCGGCGGACCGCGGTCCACATGCCCGCGCAGCCACCATCAATGGCGGAGGGCTCCCATTTGTTGTCGCTGTCATGGATCGCCTGCTTCGGGCTAGGCACCCCGGATTTCCCCACGAGGCTCCGCGTCTCTTTGCCGGTTAGCGTTTCGAGGTCCTCGGAGACCCGTTTGCCTGCTCCGCCGAGCCTGCGAGGACCCCCAGCTCGTTCTTCCTCAAGATAGGACGCTTCGCCGCCGACGGGCAACGCCCCTTCCGCGACCCCGATGATCGCGGATTCGCGCCCGGCCTCGCGCCGTCCACCAGTCAACGCGGCCTTGACGCACCGCGGGCCAAAGATCGTGTACACTACACTTGATGGCACAGGCTTCCCCACAGGAGACACCGACATGAAGCAGATGAGGTTCACTGACTTGTCCCGCTGGGCTGGCGGCTTAGGCTGAACGTGGAAGGCGTGGACTTTCCGGCCGCGCCCGAGGAGTACCGGTCGGCCACGGAACGATGCGGACTCGTGTGCAGGACCGACCGCGCACTGCTTCGGGTTCACGGTCGAGCCCCGCGGCAAATGCTCCATGGCATCTTGACCAATCGAATCCCCGAGCCGCCGATCGCCCTCGCCGGGCACCCCGACACACTGGCGGGCGAGGTCGTCTACGGCGCGCTCCTCACTGCGAAGGGGCGGATGGTCGCGGACCAGAAGACATTCTGGCTCGGAGCGAACGAGGCTGAAGGGCTGGGACTGGACGTTTCCAGCGCAGGACGCGCCGCGGTGCTCGCCCACTTCGCCCGCTTTCTGCCGCCGCGCATGGCCCGCGTTCAAGACCTGGAACGCCGCGTTGCCCTTCTCACAGCGGTGGGCGCGGAGGCTCGCCAAGCAGTGGCCGGGGCGTTTGGGACGGCGCCGGAAGCCGGATGCGCCCTGCTGGACGGAGGACCGCTGGCGGGCGGTGTCCTGTTGGCGAAGGGCGTGGAGCAGGTGGTGTCGTGGGACATCTGGGTCGGCGCGGACCGGCTTGACGAGGCGCGGCGGAGGATCGTGGAGCAGGGTGCCGTCCCTGTAAGCCCGGAGGTGTGGGAGACGTTGCGCGTCGAGGCGGGGTTCCCTCGGTTCGGCGTGGACATGGACGGGAGCACGATCCCGGTTGAGGCGGGCTTGGTCGACCGAGCTTTCGACCACGACAAGGGTTGCTACACCGGCCAGGAGGTGATCGTCCGGATCCGCCATCGAGGGCGCGTCAACTGGCGCTTGCGGGCACTCCGCTTCCAAAGCGCGGAAGCTGCCCCTGGGGACCAACTCTTCGAGCCGGATGCCGGCGGGAAGGTGCGTGGGCGGGTCACGTCGGTCGTTCAGTCGCCCCGCTTCGGCCAGGTCGTTGGACTCGGCTACGTGCGGCGGGAAGTGGAGCCCCCGGCAACCCTGCGCCTCGGGAGCGGCGCGGGTCCGCCGGTCGCCGTCACGGTGGCACCGCCGGAGCAGCCGTAAGTCAGCCCGAACCGCTCCGCCGTGGAACCGCCACCGGGTCGCCCGCCTTGGGACGCACGTCCTCCTCGGCCAGGCGGTCGTATAGCGCCGGCAACCGTGCCGTCAGCATGTCGTTCACCTGCTCGACGATCGGCGGGACCTTCTCCCACGAGCGGTCGATCCACCACAGCTGATCGGCCGTCGGCGGGCTGCTGGCGCCCTGGATCGCGTTCCACATGCCCGCACCCGCACTGGCGTCACCCAGTGCCTCGTCCACTTCCTCCAGCGACTCCCGAAACGCCTCGATCTCGCCATCCAACTCTTCCGCAACGGCCTCCGCAACGGCGTCGTCGGCCGCGGCCACCCGCGCCTCGATCTCGTCCAACTGCTCGCCGATCGACTCGATCCGCTCGTTGGCGTCCCGGACCGCGCCCGAGAGGCGGTACGACTCCATCATCGCCGCGTGGCGCGACGCAATGACTGAACGAGTCATCTCGACTCGGGGGTCCAGGCGCACTTCAACCGGCGTCTCAAGCGTGTCGCCGCCCACCGCCAGCGCCGCGACGTAGCTCCCGGGCATCACCCGAGGTCCCGGCTGCATCGGCTCGCCGTCCGCCCCGTCCTCGACCAAGCGCAGGTCCCAGATCACCTCGTTGAGGCCCGCGTCTCCGGTGCCATCCAGCTCGCGCACGGTCGCGCCCGCTGCGTCGCGGAACGTCAACGTCACGCTGTCCGCCTCCGTTCCCAGCCAGTAGCGCACCCGGGCGCCTGCAGGCGGGTTGGGCGCCGCGTAGATGCCGGGGGTCCACCCCTGGGGCCGGTACAGGTTGTACGACGTGGCGCGGCGCACCGAGAACAAGTGGGCGCTGGAGGCCATCACCTCCGCCGTCAGCTCGGCGAGCGGCGCGATCTCGTCCATGATCCAGATGCCGAGGCCGTGGGTGCCGATCACCAAGTCGTTCTCCCTGGGGTGCACCACGATGTCGTCCACCGGCACCGTGGGCAGCCCGCCGTCCAGCCGATGCCAGGCGTCGCCGGCGTCGACCGAGAAGTACACGCCGATCTCGGTGCCCGCGAACAGCAGGTTGTGCGCCGTGGGATGCTGCGCCAGCGCGTTCACTGAAGTTGTCGGCAACCCGTCGGTGATCCGCTCCCAGCTCTCCCCGAAGTCGGCGCTGGCGTAGACGTAGGCGGCAAAGTCGTCGTTGCGGTGGCCGTCGAAGGCAGCAAAGACCGTTCCCGCGTCGCCTCTCGACGCCACGATGCGCGTCACGTAGGTATGCGGCGGCAGACCGCGCACATTCCCCGTAAGGTCCTGCCACGTGGCGCCCCCGTCGCGGGTGACGTGCAGCCGCCCGTCGTCGCTGCCCGCGTACAAGACCGCTGGGTCCAGCGGCGACTCGGCGATCGCGGTCAAGTTGCCGTAGCTGGATTGACCGTCGTTGCGGGACATCTGGGCCTCGCCGCCCGCCACGCCCATCAGCATCAACGTGTCCCTGTCGATCCCCCAGGTCAGGTCCGGGCTGATCTCCTCCCAGCTCTGCCCCAGGTCGGCCGAACGGAACAGCACGTTGGCGCCCATGTACGCGACCTGGTCGTCGTGGGCCGAGAAGACGACGGGCGAGTCCCAGTTCCAGCGCAGCTCCCGTTCCTCGTCGTCCTCCAGAGGCCGCGCAACGGGCCGAATCCGGGCGCGCTCCCCCGTCGCTCGGTCCACCCGTATCAGGTTGCCGCCCTGGGACTCGGCGAACATTAGGTCCGGGTCCGTCGGATGCATCACGGTGAAGAAGCCGTCGCCGGAGCCCACGTTGTACCAGTCCCGGGTTCGAATCCCCTGGTTCGACCACGTGTCCGACGGCGCGCACCACGAGCCGTTGTCCTGAAGGCCGCCGCAGACGTGGTACGGGTCCTGCATGTCCACGCCGATCTCGTAGAACTGGGAGATCGGCAAGTTGCGGAACTGGTACCAGTTGTCGGAACGGTCCCAGCTCACCGAGACGCCGCCGTCGCCGCCCAGGATCAAGTGGTCCGAGTCCGCAGGATCGATCCACAGCGCGTGATGGTCCAAGTGCACGCCCGCTGCCGCGTCGGGGGTGAAGTTGCGCCCCCCGTCCGACGACCGGTACATGCTGGACCCGCCCAAGTAGACGCGCTCGGGGTCGGTGGGGTCCACCCAGATCTGGCTGTAGTACATCGGGCGGTTGTTGGTCGTGCTCATGTGCTCCCACGTCTCGCCGCGGTCGGTGGAGCGGTAGACGCCGTTCTTGCGCTCGCTCTCCGACGGTCCGCCGCCGAAGCCCTGGCCCGGCACCCGCGGGTCGGCCTCCACAAGGGCGAAGACCATGTTGCCGTCTCCGCGGTAGACGCTCAGGCCGATCCGCCCCTTGTCGCCCTCCGGCAGTCCATCGGTCAGCTCGCTCCACTCGTCGCCGCCGTCGGTGGTCCGGTAGATGCCGCTGCCCGGTCCGCCGCCGTTGAAACCCCATGCGCGCCGACGCCGCTGGTACATCGCCGCGAACAACGTCCGCGGGTCCGCCGGGTCCATGACCAGATCGATGGCGCCCGTGTCGTCGTCCACGTACAGGACTTGCTCCCAGGTCGCGCCGCCGTCGGTGGTCCTGTACACGCCCCGCTCCGGGTTGGCGCCCCACAGGTGACCCACCGCCGCCACGTAGGCCACGTCCGGGTCTCTGGGGTGGACCTGAATGCGCGAAATGTGGTGCGTGTTCTCCAGCCCCAGGTGCGTCCATGTTCGCCCGGCATCGGTGGAGCGGTAGACGCCGGCGCCCCACGGCGAGCTCTGCCGGTTCTGGGGTTCGCCGGTGCCCACCCAGACCACGTTGGGGTTGGACGGCGCCACGGTCACGTCGCCGACCGACGCCGTCGCCTCGTCCTTGAAGACGTGCTCGAAGGTGACGCCTGCGTTCTGCGTCTTCCACACGCCGCCGGACGCCGTGCCCACGTAGAAGACGCGGGGGTCCGACTCGACCACGGCCAGGTCCGACACTCGCCCGCTCATGATCGTCGGGCCGATCGTGCGGAACTTCAGGGCCGCGGCGGCCCGAGCGAAGGGGTCGTTGGGCGTGTCCATGTCGCGTTGCGCCGCAAGGGGGACGGCGGTCGAGGCGAGGAGGCCGGTGGCGACCAAGCCTGCAGACGCGAGGAAGAGGACGACGGCTGGGCGGGAGAGAGAGGGCACGGCGGGTCTCCGGTGGAGGCGGGGGTCCGGCTTGAGGCGACGCCCTACAATGGCGTGCCGGCCCGGAAGTCGCACGTGGCGGTCCCGCACTTGACGGGATGCGGGCGTGGAGGACAGCCTGGAGCTGGACCCACATGACGCCTTCCAATATCGAAGGAGAGACGATGATCTCTCGACGCACGTTCGCCGGAACGGTCGGAACCGCCGCCGTCGGATTGGCGGGCCTGCCCGGCGCGGCTTCCGCCCTGGCCCAGCGCCGGGAGCGCCCCAAGCACAGTCCCCAAGCAGGGCTGAACGTCCTCGTTCTCGGCGGCACCGGCTTCATCGGCCCCTACCTCGTGCGTCGCCTGCTGTCGCGCGGCCACACGGTCGTCCTCTTCAACCGGGGCCGCACCAATACGCACCTCTTCCCCGAAGTCGAGAAGCTGGTGGGCGACCGCAACGGCGACTTGGCCGCCCTCGAGGGCCGGCGCTGGGACGCGGTCGTGGACAACTCGGGCTACACGCCGGAGCAGGTCCGCCTTTCGGTCGATCTTCTGAAGGCGGCCACGGGCCAGTACCTCTTCACCTCCACGCGCGCCGTCTACACCGACTACGCGCAGCCGGTCATGGACGAGGACGCTCCGGTCGGTCCCGCGGGCGTTCCCGAGAGCGAGTGGGACGGCTACGGGCCCAACAAGGTGCTGGCGGAGCGGATCGTGGAAGCGGCGTTCGGCGCGCGCACGCTGATCGCTCGGCCGCCCGTCATCGTGGGACCCGGCGACCGGAGCGACCGGTTCACCTATTGGCCCGCCCGCATCCACGAGGGAGGCGAAGTCCTGGTGCAGGGCGACCCCGACGACCCTCTCCAGTTCGTCGACGTCCGCGACTTGGCCGAGTTCTACGTGCACCTGCTGGAGCAGGAGACGACGGGGGTCTTCAACACGGAGGGACCGGCGGCCCCCCTCTCGGCGGCGGAGCTGGTGTACGGAATCCGGGCGATCACTGCGACGCCCGTCTCCTTCACCTGGGTGGATTGGGACTTCCTGTCGGCGCGGGGACAGATGCCGCAGCGGCAGCTTCCGTTCTGGCAGCCGCCTCGGGGGCGCTACCTCAACTACGGTCGGATGGACAGCAGCCGGGCGATTGCGGCAGGGTTGGCGTTCCGGCCTCTGGCGGTGACGGCCAAGGAGACTCTGGACTGGCACCTGACCCGCTTCGCGCCCGGGCAGGCGACGTTGCGCACCGGGTTGGATCGGGCCACCGAGGCCCGGTTGCTGGAGGAGTGGCGGCAGGCCGCCGGCTAGTCCACCCCCGCGACAGTGCTGCGGCGCTCCAGCAGCACTGTGTCCCGCCAGCGCCCGTCGTGGAAGCGGCCGACGCGCTCGAAGGTGCCCACGACACGGAACCCGGCCCGCTTGTGCGCCCGGATCGACGCCTCGTTCTCGGGGAAGATGCCGGCGTGCAGGGTCCATATGCCGGCGGCCTCGGACGCCTCGACCAGAGCGCGGAGGAGGCATCCGCCTATTCCCTTGCCTCGGGTTTCGGCGGCCACGTAGACCATCACCTCGCACACCCCCGCGTAGACGGGCCGCGACGACGTCGGGCTCAAGCACGCGAACCCGACGACTCGCCTCTCTGCCTCGGCCACGATCCTGCACTCCCGAAGGCGGGCGGCGTCCCAGGCTTCCCACTCCGGCACTTCGGTCTCGAAGGTGGCGTCGCCGCTGGCGATGCCTTGGCGGTAGACGCGGGCGACCTCGGGCCAGTCGGCCGGCGTCATGGGACGGAGGCGGACGCTCACTCGGCGGGCGGGCGGGGTCGTTCGAGCGCGGCGCCTACGCCTCGAATGCGCCGGTCTGGAGGAAGCGGATCACGGCGTCGGCGGCGTGGCGGCTGTTCATGATAAAGGTGTGGGAGCGAGGCAATATCACGATCGGCGCCCCCGGAACTCCGACCCGGTCCAAGGCCACCGCTCCGTCGTCGACGCCTGGAATGACGGCGGAGCCCACAGGGTTGATGCTCCGGTTGCCCGCGACGATCCCCAGCTCGTAGGCCGGCGGGGGCAGGGTCGCGGGGAGGTCGTCGCTACCGGTGCCCAAAGAGCGGCCGGACGGACCCAGGATCTCCGCGGCGACGGGGTGCTGGCGAAGCCGCTCCGCCAGCTCGCTCCCCTGGCTCGGCGGCGCCAGCAGCACCACGCGGCCCAGCGTGGCGGGAGGCGAGTCCGCCAAATAGCGGCGGATCACCATTCCCCCCATCGAATGGCCCACGAAGTGGAGCGTAGGAGCGTCCCGGCAGCAGCTGGCGACGGCGTCGGCCAGCCGCGCGGCGTGTTCCTGCAGCGGTGCCGAGCGGGAGTCGTACCCCACCGTGGTCACGTCGTACTCCGCCCACCGAAGCCGCTGGGCCAGCACCACGAAGGACTGCTCCGTCCGGCCCAGACCGTGGACGAGGACGACGGACTCCCGCTTCTCCGAAGGCACGCGTCCACCGCAGGACAGAACGCCGCCGCAGACGAGGACGAGGAGGAGCCCGGCAACCCACCGCACTGGCCGCCGAACGCCGCGTGCAGTTCGCCGAGCGCCTCGTCTCTTGCCGATCCGTGCCCGTGTCTTGTCCATGGGGACATAATACCCCGGGACAGGGCAATAGGTTACTCCGCCGGGGTGCGCGTCAGCAGGTCGCCACCACTTCCAACTCAAGTGCCGGGCGATCACCTCGAAGTCGCGGTCCTGAGCCAGCACGGGTCGCTCCGTCCGCAACGCGACCGCGGCAGCTCCAAACCCGGCTGTCCCCCGTGCGGTCCGTTCTGTTCCGCGTTAGGATCGTTGACGGCGCCTTCCGAGGTCGGCGGCTGCCGGATCAGACGACCCGCAACTCCAGAGGGAAAGGCAGGCCCGGTGGCGCGTCGACGGCGATGGGGGACGACGGTTGTGCCGACGTTGCCGAGAGCGGCGGTCGGCGTGGCGGGCGCAGGAGTGGTTGCCGTCCTCGTGCTGGCGGGGGACCTGGGACTGCGAAAGTCGGCGGACGCTCCCTCGGATGCTCCTACCGCCGCCACCACTGCCACCGCCGCCGTCCAGGCCCCTTGCGACCTGCTGGCCCGCCAACAGGACGGCGCTCCCGCCGAGTGGCACGAGTTCTACTTCACCCGTGCGGCCTACTCTTCGTACCGCCGCGGGTGGGGCCGCCGGGGCGGCGCCTGGGCCACCGACTACCCCAAGGCCGACCGGCAGTTTCTCACGGTGCTGCGACGGCTCACCAACCTGGACGCCTTCGAGTGCGAGAACGCCGTCCTGCTCGACGACCCGCGGCTCCGGCGCTACCCCTTCCTCTACGCGCTGGAGGTGGGGTACATGAACCTGTCGCCGCCCGAGATTGAGGGACTCCGGGACTACCTGACGGCTGGCGGAACGCTGATCATCGACGACTTCTGGGGCTCCCGCGAGTGGCTTCAGTTCGAGTACCAGATGAGTTTGGTGCTCCCGGGCCGGCCGATCGTCGATCTGGAGACGGACCACCCCCTCTTCAGCACCTTCTACGAGATCGACGAGGTCCTCCAAGTGCCGGCGTTCCGTCGCTACTACTACGGAGGCTACAGCGAGCGCGACGGCTACGTGCCCTACGTGAAGGGGATCCTCGACGACGACGGGCGGCTCATGGTCGTCGTCAACTGGAACACCGACCTGGGCGACGCCTGGGAGTGGGCGGAGCAGCCCACCTACCCCCTCGACCGCTCCACCTTCGCCTACCAGATGGGCGTGAACATGATCGTCTACGCCATGAGCCACTGACGCGATGACGAGCTTGCCCGGGTCCACCTGGGTCGCGCCGTGAGCGACGTCTTCGAGTTCCTCTTCAAGTACCGGCCCGCCCTCCTCGAGGAAGGCGAGCTGGCGTTCCTGTCTCCTTGGCCGCCGGTGGTCGTCGGAGCGGTCGCCGCAGCCTGCGCCGTGGCCGCGTTGATCAGCTACGCCACGGCCCGGGGGCGGAGCACGCTCGCCGACCGGGTGGTCCTGGGCGTCCTTCGGGGCGCGGCGCTCCTGTTGCTGTTCGCCGTCCTCATGCAGCCGGCTTTGGTGCTCACGTCGGTGGTCCCCCAGCGGAACTTCCTCGCGGTCCTGATCGACGACTCCAAGAGCATGACGATAGACGACCGGGACGGGAGTTCCAGAGCGGAGAAGGCGACCGGACTCCTGGCGCCGGAAGGAGGCGTGCTGACCAGCCTCTCGGAGCGCTTCGCCCTGCGCTACTTCCGCTACTCGTCGGCGCCGTCGCGGATGCGCGGGCCCGAGGAACTGACCTTCGGGGGAAGCAATACGCGGATCGGACGCGCCTTGGGCTACGTCCAGGAGGAGCTGCAAGGCGTGCCGCTGTCGGGGATCGTCGTGGTGTCCGACGGGGGCGACAACAGCGACGACGCGATCGGCAAGGCCCTGTTGCCGTTGCGGGCGGCGTCGGTTCCGGTGTTCACCGTCGGGCTGGGCGACGAGGAGATCGACGCCGACGTGCAGATCAGTCGCGTGGACGTGCCCGCGAAGGCGCTGGCGGGGTCGTCGCTCCCGGTGAACGTGCTGGTGGACGCTCGGGGCTACGGCGGGCGGGCCGCGTCGATCGTCGTCGAGGACATGGGACGGATCGTCGCCGAGGAAGAAGTGACGTTGCCGCGGGACGGGCAGCCTCTGGTCGTGCCGATCGCGGTCTCGCTGGAGGCGGAGGGCGCCCGGGAACTCTCGTTTCGCGTTGCCGGACAGCCGGGCGAGCGCGTGCTGGAGAACAACGAGCTGCGGGCGGTGGTGCAGGTCCGGGACCGCACCGAGAAGATCCTGTACTTCGAGGGCGAGCCGCGCCACGAGGTCGCGTTCACGTTGCGCGCGATCGAAGACGACGCAGGCGTGCAGGTCGTGCTCCTTCAGCGCACGGCGGAGAACAAGTTCCTCCGGCGCAACTTGGACGACCCTCTGGAGCTGCTGGGCGGCTTCCCCACCACCCGAGAGGAGCTGTACAACTACCGCGCCCTGGTGCTGGGTTCGATCGAGGCCAGCTTCTTCACTCACGACCAACTGGAGATGATCGCCGAGTTCGTGGGCGAGCGGGGCGGGACGCTGTTGATGCTCGGCGGACGGCGCGCGTTCTCCGAGGGCGGGTACAAGGGCACGCCGCTGGAGGACGTGCTTCCGGTGGTGCTGGAGGAGCCCGACGGATCGACCCCGACCGAGCGCCAAGTGTTCGTGAAGGTCGCGCCGACGCTGGCGGGGGCGCATCACCCGGCAGCGCGGATCGCGGGCACGGTGGAGGCGTCGGAGGCTCGGTGGGACTCGTTGCCGGCGGTGTCCACGACCAACTTGGTCCTGGAGCTGAAGCCCGGCGCCACGGAGTTCCTGGCAGGCACCGTCGTCTCGGGCGCTGGGCCGTCCGCCGACCGGGTGGTGAGCGCGTTCCAGCGCTACGGCAAGGGCCGGTCGATCGTCCTGGCAGTCCAGGACACCTGGCTGTGGCAGATGGACGCTACGGTGCCGCTGGAGGACCAGAGCCACGAGACGTTCTGGAGGCAGCTGCTGCGCTGGACCGTCGCCGAGACGCCGGACCCGGTGGAGGCGTCGTCCGAGCGGCAGTCGGTGGAGGCGGGCGAGCCGGCGACGATCACGGCCACGGTGGCGGACGCCGGATTCGTGGAGGTGAACGGGGCGACGGTCACGGCCCGGATCACGACGCCCGCGGGCGTCGCGCAGGATCTGGCCATGGACTGGTCGGTGGAAGAGGACGGATCGTACGCCGCGATGTTCGTGCCCGAGTCCGACGGCATCTTCGAGGTCGTCGTGGACGCCGCGGGGCGGGACTCCACAGTGTTCGGATCGGCCAGGACGAACGTCCGCGTGGCGCCTAGCTTGGAGGAGTTTCGGGACCCGCACCAGCGTCGCGGCCTGCTGGAGCGCGTCGCCGAGGAGACGAGCGGCCGCTACTACACGCTGGAGACGGTGGACCAGCTCGCCGAGGATGTGCGGTTCGCCGGCGGGGGCGTAACCGTGCGCGAGGAGCGCGACCTGTGGGACATGCCCGCCGTGTTCTTGCTGCTGGCGGGACTGTTGGTGGGGGAGTGGGCGTACCGGCGCAGGCGAGGGCTGGCGTGAGACGAGCGCGAGGCTACGCCGTGGCGACGGCGGTTGGCGTCGCGGCAGTCGGCGCCTTCCCCTCCGCGGGCTTCCAGGCGGGGGACGCCCACGTTCTCCTCGTCGCGGGCCTGGGGGGCGACCCCGAGTACACCGACGCCTTCCACGGGTGGCTCAGCCGCTTCGCCGACGTCGCGTCCGAGAAGTACGGCGTGGACCCCGATCGCATCGTTTATCTGGGCGAGAAAACGGAGATCGACCCGACCCGCATCTCGGCCCGGTCCACTGCCGAGAACATCCGTTCCGCCTTCGCGACGCTGGACATGTCGATGGCCCCCGAGGACGAGCTGGTCGTCCTGCTGGCCGGCCACGGGACCTTCCGCAACGACGAGGCGCGCTTCAACATCCCCGGGCCCGACATGACGCCCGGGGAGTTCGCCTTCCTCCTGGAGGGCTTGGGCAACCGGCGCGTCACCTTCGTAAACATGGCCAGCGCATCGGGTCCGTTCGTCGAAGCCCTCTCGGGACCCAACCGCACGATCATCGCCGCAACCCGCACGGGCCGGGAGCGCAACATGACGCGCTTCGGGCTGCACTTCGTCGAAGCGTTCGCGGGCGAAGACGCCGACGTGGACAAGAACTCCAGGGTGTCGGTGCTGGAGGCGTTCAGCTACGCGGTGCACGAAGTCGAGCGCGAGTACGAGGGCGACAACCAACTTCTCACCGAACACGCGGTGCTGGACGACAACGGCGACGGCGAAGGCAGCCGGGAGGTGGATGCGGTGGCGGGCGATGCGGCAGGGGGCGACGGGTCGTTGGCGCGGCGGGTGTTTCTGTCCTTGGCGGGCGGCGCAACGGCCAAGCGGGCCGCAAGCGACCCGGCCCTCCGGGCTCTATACGAAGAGAAAGCCGAGATCGAAGCCCGAATCGACGCACTTCGGGCGGTGAAGAACCAGATGCCGCTGGAGCGCTACGAAGACCAGCTGGAAGAGCTACTGGTCGAGCTGGCGCTGAAGAACCGGGAAGTTCGGGCGGCGTCCAACTAGCCAACACGCCAACATGCACCAGACGCGCTTCATGCAGGAACTGCCCGCCGCGCCCGTCGTGATCGACGTCGAAACGACCGGCTTCGGCAGGCTCGACAAGATCGTGGAGATCGCAATCGTCGCCATGGACCCGGATTCGTGGGAGACCGTGGACGAGTACGACACCCTCCTCAACCCCGAGCGGGACGTGGGGGCCACCGGCGTGCACGGAATCGACGCGTCGATGGTGGAGGTCGCGCCGGTCTTCGGCGAGGTGGTCGCGGACGTGGCGAGGCGTCTCAACGGGGCGGTGCTGGTCGCCCACAACCTCCCCTTCGACTCCCGGATGTTGCGGCGCGAGTTCGATCGCAACGGCGTCCAAGTCGAGATGGGGAACGGGCTGTGCACGCTCCGGGCGACCCGCCAGAAGCTTCCAGCCGCGTGCAAGGAGCGCGACATTCCCATCTCCCGCGCCCACCGAGCGCTGGCCGACGCCCGGGCCACGGCGGATCTTGCCCGGTGCCTGTGGAGCGAAGGAGCGGACCTGGGTGCCGAGCCGGTTCGAGTTGGCTACGTGGCGCGGAAACCCAGCCAGCGAACCGTGCGCCGGGGCTTGGTCGACGCAGATATGAGCCCGATGCACAGGGTCGTGGCGCGTTCCCACTACCCCCACAGCGACGAGTTCGTCTGCGCCTACCTGGACGCGCTGGATTGGGTGCTGGACGACGGCGTGATCGACCAGACGGAGCGCACCGAGATCGAGCGGCTTGCCCGGGAATGGGGAATATCCGACGGGGACAGGCGGAAGGCGCACCGGGAGTACTTCGACTGCATCGTGGCCGCCGCCAAGCGCGACGGCGTGGTGAGCCCGGCGGAGCACGATATCATCGCGCGCATCGCCGACCAGCTGGAGCTTGCGGACGTGGAGGTCCCCGCCCCGACGCCCGTTGCCGGCGTGGAGGCGCTGGTGCCAGGCGGCCGAGTCTGCTTTACCGGCACCGCCTTCGTGGACGGCAAGATGTGGACGCGCGGCGAGTTGGAGGCGCTGGCGCGGCAGGCCGGTCTTGCGCCCGTGGCCAGCGTCACGAAGACGGGGTGCGACGCGCTGGTGGCCGCCAACGTAGCGAGCGGATCGAGCAAGGCGCTGGCGGCCCGTCGCTACGGCAAGCCCATCGTGTCGGTGGCCGACTTCCTCACGTGGGCCGGCGTTCGATGAGCACGTCCGACGAGGCCTCCCGCCCAGAGGTCCAGCCCGGCGCAGCGGCTCCGCCTCCACCCTCCGCCGCCAAAGTCATCCTCGAGATGCTGTACGCCCTGCTCGCGCTGGGGTCAGTGATCTTGTTCGGCCTCCGTCAAGGCTTGGACCTGGACACCGAGTTCGACGCCTTGGCGGTCATCGCGGACCGGTTGGTGTGCAGCCTGTTCATCACCAAGGCGGCGTGGGACCTGTGGACGGCGCCGAACCGTCTCCGCTGGTGGAAGTGGGGTTGGGCGGACGTGATCGCGTCGGTCCCCGATGTGGAGGTGCTTCGGGCCCTGCGAGGGCTGCGCCTGATCATGATGGTGCGCGTCATGCGCTCCACCACCCGAAGTGTCCGAGGCTTGGTCACCCTCTTGGACGTCGGGCGCACCAAGGCCGTCGCCGCCACGGTCTTCGCCTTGATCGTCGTGTCGGTCGTGGCGGGCAGCTTCCTTGTCCTCGGCGTGGAGAGCTCCCACGAAGGCGCCAACATCGACACTGCCGAAGCCGCGTTCCTGTGGACGATCTCGACGCTGATCGGCGCCGAGGCGGCGGGCTTCGGCGACCACTATACGGTCACCACCGCCGGGCGGCTCGTCGCGATCTGGCTGGTCACGCTGTCCCTGGGCTTGATCGGCTCCCTTGCCGGGCTGATCTCGGCATGGATCGAAGACGAACCGGACTGATGGGATAGCGACCAACCTGCGGGGGTTCTTGCCAGTGGCCCCCAGATGACCAGCTTGACGACCGTAGTTGGCGAGACCTGTCTTGGCCTGCCTTTCGCCTCGAGCCCGGACAACCGATACGTTGACCCAGCAAGTCGAGCAGCATATCTTCCCATTTATGCCGGCGGGCGGTGTAGCCTCCAGCCCGCCCTTGGCTAGACACTGACGGCCACTATCACACAACAGGAGCCACCCAACATGACGATGATCAACGATTCCCCGGTAACCCTCACGCCAGCCCACTACGTTGCAGTTGATAAGCTGATGAAGGAAAACGGTCAGACCTTAGGCTTCTTGCCGGGGAAAGCACTGCACGAATACCTTGAACGTGGTACCGTAATGGGAATCCAAGACGATTCCGGGACCTTGCTGGCCTATCTGTTGTACGCCGATCATTCAACGTATTTCCGAATCTGGCATCTATGCGTTTCTAGTACGTCTCGAGGTCAAGGACTTGCAAGAAAGCTAGTAGACCGACTGGTATCGGTCGGCGATACCGGTCACAAATACATCAAACTTAGTTGCCGACGCGACTATGAGGCCAACAACATGTGGCGCAAGCTGGCTTTTGTGCCGGAAGGCGAAAAGCGCGGACGGTCAAAGGAAGGCTATCTTCTAACGTTGTGGGTTCGTAACCTAGCAAAGGACGAGCAACTTAGCCTATTCCAAGCAGACAAGTCAGATGACAGAGTCGACGCCGTACTGGACGCTCAGATCATATTTTACACGGGTGAACCTGACAGTGACAGAGCTCGGCCATCCAAGGCCCTGTTGGCTGACCATCTCGTCGATTCCGTTAATTATTACATAACGGACGAGCTCTTCCACGAGATCAATAGGAGCGACGATGATGAGAAACGCAATCGTTCGCAACAACTTGCACATCAATACCCAAGAGTAGAGCACGACCCTGAGGTCAAAGATCAATTTGTCGACAAGCTAAAACAGATCTTACCCAGCGAGTCAGACGCCGACATGTCCGACATCAACCACCTCGCGATCACGGCTGCATCTGACGGAATCAAAGTATTCGTCACCGAAGACGAGGGTATACTCAAGAGACAGAGGGACATCCTCGAATGCACAGGCATTTCTGTTGTTTATCCATCGGAATTGATTGTTAGTTTGCATGAACTATCGGACCGCCAGCTATATGTACCATCACGAATTGCGGGAGAACAGGGCCTTGAGTGGCGGAGAATGTCGTCAGACAACCTACAAGCGTTTCCATTTGACAGATTTCTTGGCCAAGCCGGCCAGACCGAGAAGAAAGGAATCCTACGCCAGAAGCTTAACGAACACTGCGCGTGCCCACATCAGTATCGCGTAGAGCAGCTTTGGTTCGGTGGCGAAGTCATGGCGTTGCGTGTGGTCACCGAGAGTAGTAGCAAGATCAACATAATGCTGGCCAGAATTGCGCGTGGCGAAGACCATGCTCTGTTCGGTCGATACTTGCTGGCTGACACGATTACTAGAGCGGCAAGACACCATGACGAATGCATGATTCAGGTGGAAGACAGTTTTGTACCGCCCCCAGTGTTTCCATATCTCAACGATATGGGATTCGTGAGACATGAAAACGCATATGTGCGATTTGTCTTCTCTGGGACGTGGAGTCGTCTTGATGTGCTTTCTAGGATTCGAAAGTTGGCCCCATCAGTTCAAGGCCTGTACAACAGCAAGGCGTGCACCGATTTAGAGAAGGTATGTTCTCCTTTAAGTGTGACGGATGCTGATCAACGTTTCGTTCTTGTACCGATAAAACCAGGCTATGCCATCAGCCTTGTTGACAATTCTGGATCAGCTAGGGACATGTTTGGGGGCAGGGTCGATGTGTTGTTGCGATGGAAGAACGTATACTATCGACGCAAGACGCACCATAGGAAACTCAAGGCACCGGCACGGATACTCTGGTACGTGAGCGGAAACCAGCGCGAAGTCGTTGCTGTGTCTCGACTTGATGATGTTGTATGTGACAAGCCCAAGGTGCTGTTCAAGAAATTCAAGCGACTTGGTGTACTGGATTGGAAAGACATCTTCGATATGTGCCGGAGGGATGTATCGACGGAGTTGATGACATTGCTTTTCTCCCATACATTTCCGTTTCGCAAGCCGGTATCACTGGCGATACTCAGGGAGATACTGGAAAACGGACGCGGAACGTTGTCCCTGCAGTCACCCCTCATGCTCACCGCAAATGAATTTGCGGAGATATACAGACGGAGTCTACGGTGAGCACGAAACTGGTACTTATTTCGCTCAAGCCGAGATATGCGAAACTGGTGTTTGGAGGCCGGAAGAAGGTAGAGTTTCGCAGACGGATCAGCACGGAGTTTGTCCCCAATCGTCGAGTGGTGATCTATGTGTCGACTCCTGTCAGGGAGATCTGGGGTGGGTTTCGAATTGGGCGTGTCTGGAGCGAATCACCAGAATTAGTTTGGCGACGAATATCTAACGTTGCCGGCGTCGGTAGAGACGAGTATGATAGTTATTTTGCCGGTAGCAGCGTGGCATATGCTTTGGAGATTATTGGCCTGTGGAGAATGGCGCCCATTGAGCTTGATCACTTGAGATCGTCCCTCACGAGGTTTGCTGTACCGCAGTCTTGGAGATACGTGAGATCAGAAGAAGCAGTCTTCTTCAAGGAACTTGTGTTTTCCAAGCAGCGACGCCATAATGTCTGGCGGATAGCTGATGTATAGGCGACTTGCCAGTTGTCTCCGGTCGTCTAGTTTGCCTTGCGGTGGCAGTAGGCGGCAATCTGCTGTTGCGGTTGTCGTGATGACAATGTCTTGTCTGGTGCAGCTTGCTTCGGCCCGTCAGGTCCCGCAGGCACGGTCGAGAGGACACGACGCCCTCGTCGCCGGCCGCTACGACGATGCGATCCGCGTCCTCCGCCCCGCTGCTCTCGACGGCGATCCCCTCGCGCTCTCCGGCTGGATCACCGCGCTGGTCGAGACCGGCGCTTACGACGACGCGGCGACCGCGGCTCGGACCGCCGTCGAACGGGGCGTCCCCGGTGCGCAGGCCCACCTCGGCGCGGCGCTGCTGCGGACCGGCCGCGTCGGCGCGGCGCGCGCGGCGCTGGGGGCTGCCGCCGAGGCCCCCGGTCCTGCCGGCGCGCTGGCCCGGGTCGAGCTCGGCGTCCTGGAGTACCGGTACGGCGACCGAGAAGCCGCCCGCGCCCTCTTCGACGGCTTCATCGACGACTACAACAGCGCGGGCGGCGCCAACGCCCGGCTGTCCGCCGGAGAGCTCGTCGCCGTCGGGCGCGCCCTCTCTCGTCTGTCACGCTGGAACTACGAGTACGCGCACGACGCCCTCCGCGCCCTCGACGAGGCGCAGGCCGCCGGCCCGCTGGACCACTCCGCCCGGCTCGCCGTCGGGGAGCTCTTCCTGGAGCGCTACGACGCGGCCCAGGCGGCGGAGGCGTTCCGCGCCGTCGTCGCCGAAAACCCGAACCACGCCGAGGCGCACTTCGGCTTGGCCCGCGTGGCGCGGCTGGAGGGTGGGGGCAACCCGTCGGCGTCGCTGGACACGGCTCTCGCCGCCAACCCCAACCTCGTCGGCGCCCGCGTTCTCCGCGCCCGCCTCTTCCTGCTCAGCGGCGACCGGGAGGCCGCTCTGGCCGAGGTCGAGCGCGCCCTGGAAACAAACGGCGCGGCGCTCGAGGCCCTGGGCGCCGAAGCCGCGATCCACCACTTGGCGGGCGACGCAATGGCCTTTCGGGCCACGATGGAGCGCGTCCGCCAGCTGACCCCGGCGCCGACCCGGCCCTACGTCGTCCTGGCGGAGTTGGCCGCCGACCACCGCAAGTACCCCGACGCCCTCGACTTCGCCCTCTCGGCAGCCGGCGCCGACCCCAACAGCTGGACCGGCTGGGGCCTCGCCGGGCTCAACCAACTCCGCCTGGGTCGGGTGGAGGAAGCTCGGACGCATCTGGAGCGCGCCTTCGCCGGCGACCCCTTCAACCTCTGGTTCAAGAACACGCTGGACCTCCTCGACACCTTCGCCGAGTACCGGGTCGTGGAGACCGAGCACTTCCGCCTCGTCCTACACGAGTCGGAGGCCGACCTGCTGGCGCCGTACATGGCGCCCGTCGCCGAGAGAGCCCATCGCCAGATGTCCCAACGGTACGGCTACGCGCCCTCCGAGCCGATCCGGGTGGAGGTCTACCCCCGCCACGCCGACTTCTCGGTGCGGACCGTCGGCTTGGTGGGCATCGGCGCGCTCGGAGTCAGCTTCGGGCCCGCCTTGGCCATTGACTCGCCCTCCGCCCGCGAGCAGGGGAGCTTCAACTGGGCGTCCACCCTGTGGCACGAGATCGCCCACTCGTTCCACATCGGCGCGTCGGACAGCGAAGTGCCGCGCTGGTTCTCCGAAGGGCTGGCGGTCCACGAGCAACGGAAGGGAGATCCCACCTGGGGACGCCACCCCGGCGTCGGCTTCATCCGTGCCCTGGCGTCGGGCGGCCTCCGTCCCGTGAGCGAGCTGGACCGGGGCTTCTCCAACCCGCGTCATCCGGGCGAAGTGGCCAACAGCTACCTCCAAGCCTCGCTGGTGTTCGATATGATCGAAGAGCGCCACGGCTTCCCGGCGATCCTCGAGATGCTCCTGGCCTACCGCGACGGCGCGAGCAACGAGGAGGCGTTCGAACGGGCGCTGGGAGTGCGCCTGGAGGAGTTCGACGAGGAGTTCGAGGAACACTTGGCGGACCGGTTCGCGACGGCGGTCGCGTCGGTGGGGGCGCACCCGCCGGGGGACCCGCCCCGGGACTTGGCCGGCGCGCGGGCGGCAGTCGCCCGAGACCCGGGCCGCTTCGAGTCCCGAATGGCCCTCGCCCGCGCCCTCTTCGACGACGACCAGCTCCAGACCGCCGCCCGACACTTCGATGCGGCGTTGCGGCTCTTCCCAGAGTACGGCGGCCCCGACGGTCCCCACTGGTACCTCGGACGGATCCGCGAAGCGGAGGACGACCGGGAGGCCGCCGCCAACCACTACCGGGAGCTTCTGCGCCTAAACGAGAGTCACTACGAAGGCCGAACCGCCCTGGCCCGAGTGCTTGCCGACGCCGGAGAGTTGGCCGGGGCCTCGGACGCCCTTCGCGGCGTGCCCTTCGTCCATCCCTACGAGATTGCGGATCACCAGCGGTTGGCGGACACCTTGGAGGAGCTCGGCGACTGGGAGGGCGCGCCGATGGCCAGACGGTCGATCCTGGCCCTGGACCCGGTGGACCGGGCGGCGGCACACTTCCGCCTCGCCCGTGTACTCTACAGGGGCGACGACCGCGCGGCCGCCAGGCGGGAGGTGCTCGCGGCCCTGGAGATCGCCCCCAACTACGAGGACGCCTTGGAGCTGCTCCTGGAGATCCGACGCGAGGGAGACGAACGGTGACTCCGTCCTGGCGGGGACTCCGGCGCGTGCGGCCGCGACTGTCGATCGTTGCGCTGGCCGGAGTCGCCGGCGCTGCGCTAGCCGTGGGCGTCGCCAACGCCGGAAGCGTCGCCGCGCGCTCCCCGTCCCCGTCGTACCAAGAGTTCGGCAACGTCCCTTACGACGCCCGCTACACCTTCGTCAGGGTGCGTTTCTCGATGGGCGGGCGCGGGGGCTTCGGGCGCGGGTTCCGCGGTCGGCAGCCACCGTGGGCCCACGATTTTCCCCACGCCGACCGGAACTTCGTCAAGATCCTCGACGAGGTGACTCTGTCCAACCCCAACGACGGCACCAACGTCGTCGACGCCGAAAGCCCGGAGCTGCACCGCTATCCCGTCGCGTACGTGTCGGAGCCCGGTGTGTGGTCGCCTACCCAGGCCGAACTCGACAACCTTTCGGCCTACCTGCAGAAGGGCGGCTTTCTGATCTTGGACGACTTCCGCGGGGAGTGGGAGTGGCGGAACGTCCAGGGCATCTTCAACTACATTCTTCCCGGCCAGCGCTTCCGCCAGCTCACCCTCGAAGACCCGATCTTCAACACGTTCTTCAAGATCGAGACGCTGGACTTTTCGCCGCCCACCTTCCGCCAGTACAAGCCCTACTTTCTCGGCATTCGCGAGGACGACGATCCGTCGAAGCGGCTGCAGGTGGTCGCCAACCTCAACAACGACATCGGCGACTACTGGGAGTACTCGGACATGGGCTACTACCCCATCGACCTCTCCAACGAGGCCTACAAGGTCGGTGTCAACTACGTGATCTACGCCCTCACCCGATAACCGCCGGGCGCGCGCCGCCCTCAACTCAAGAAACGACGAGACGACCCCTTGCCGACAAACACAGAGATCGCCGACCCGCCGACCGACCTAGCCCTCGCCGAGCGCATACAAGAGGGGCGGGAGAAGATCCTCGCAGAGGTGCGCAAGATCATCATCGGCCAGGACGAAGCCGTCGAGCATGTGCTCCTGACCCTTCTCGTGGGCGGCAACAGCCTGCTGGTGGGCGTTCCAGGGCTGGCGAAGACGTTGCTGATCCATACGGTGGCGCAGGTGCTGGACCTGGAGTTCTCGCGCATCCAGTTCACGCCGGACCTGATGCCGTCGGACATCACCGGCACCGACATCATCCAGCAGAGGGAGGACGGAAGCCGGGGACTGGCGTTCACGCCGGGACCGGTGTTCGCCAACGTCGTGCTGGCCGACGAGATCAACCGCACGCCGCCGAAGACGCAGGCCGCCCTGCTCGAGGCGATGCAGGAACACCGAGTGACGGTGCAGGCCAAGACCTACGAGCTGACGCCGCCGTTCTTCGTCTTCGCCACGCAAAACCCCATCGAGCTGGAGGGTACGTATCCCCTGCCCGAGGCCCAGCTCGACCGGTTCATGTTTCACATCCGCATGGACCACCTGGAAGAAGAGGAGGAGATGGAAGTCGTGCGCACGACCACCGACGAGGTGGAGCCGGAGCTGGCCCGGGTCGTGTCCAGAGAGGACTTGATCGCGTTCCAGGACCTGGTGCGACGAGTACCCGTCGCCGAACCGGTTCTGCGCTATGCGGTCGCCCTTGTGCGCGCCAGCCGGCCGAGCCCCAACGGGGGCCACGAGTTCGTCAAGGAATGGATCCAGTACGGCGCCAGTGTGCGCGCCGCGCAGTACCTCATCCTTGGCGGCAAGGCCCGGGCACTCGTCCAAGGCCGCCTCACGGTCGGCTTCGACGACGTTCGGGCCCTTGCATTGCCCGTCCTCCGCCATCGGATTCTCACGAACTTCCGGGCCGAGTCCGAAGGGCGCACGACTGACGAGCTGGTGAAGAAGCTGCTGGACGCGGTGCCCGTGCCCAGTTCGAGGATGTAGCCGGGGCGTGGACGCCGACTCCCGGACGTCGTTTCTGGACCCGGCGGTCCTGGCCCGGATCGACAACCTGCAACTGCTGGCGCGGACGGTGGTGGACGGCTTCCTGCAAGGGATACACCGATCTCCCTACCTTGGGGCGAGCATGGACTTCGCCGAGCACCGCCCCTACATGCCCGGCGACGACATCCGGCGGATCGACTGGCGGCTCTACGCCCGCACCGACCGCTTTCACATCAAGCAGTACGAAGCCGAGACCAACGCCGACGTGGGGTTTCTGCTGGACGTGTCGGCGTCGATGGGCTACCGGTCGGAGTCGTCGAGCCGTCGCCCGGCGGCCGTCAGCAAGCTGGACTACGCGCGCTACCTGATCGCGTGCTTGGCGTGGTTCTCTGCCGGCCACAAGGACCGTGTGGGACTTTACGCCTTCGACGACGACGTGGTGGAGCACGTGCGACCGTCCGCAGCCCATCTCGACAGGGTCCTGCATGCCGTTGCACGAGTTGCGGCTGGTGGGGAAGGAAGCTGGGATCGCCCCTTGTCGCGGGTGGCGAACACCTTTCGGCGGCGGGGCATCCTGGTGGTCGCCTCGGACTTCTACGACGAGCCGGAATCGGTGGCAACGGCGCTGGGCTACTTCCGCGTACAAGGCCACGACGTCGTGGCGTTCCACGTCCTGGACTCGGCGGAGATCGACTTCCCCTTCTCGGAGGTCGCCAACTTTCAGGACGTGGAGACGCGACGGGTCCTGCCGGTGGCACCGGACAACTTCGCCGCCGAGTACCGTGAACGGATGAGCGAGCACATAGCCGCGATGCGGGAGATGCTGGGCCGGCACGGCGTCGACTACGTCCTGCTGAACACGTCGGAGCCGCTGGACCGGGCGCTGCACTCCTACTTGGTGTTCCGCCAGAAGACGACCAGGGTCCGATGAGCTTCCTCGCCCCGCTCTTCCTCGTCGGACTGGCCGGCTTGGCGATACCCGTGCTGATCCACCTCACCCGCAACGAGCGGGGCAAGCCCTTGTCGTTCCCGTCGCTCATGTTTCTGGAGCGGATTCCGTTTCGAGCGACCTCCCGCAGACGCCTTCGCCACCTCGTGCTGCTGCTGATCCGACTTGCTGCGCTGGCGCTGATGGTCTTCGCGTTCGCGCGCCCGTTCGCGCGGGGAGGGCGGTTGGCGGCGGTGGGAGGCCCGGGTCCCGAAGAGGTCGTCGTTCTCTTGGATCGCTCGTACTCCATGGAGCTGGCCGACCACTGGGAACGGGGCGTGTCAATGGCCAGATCGGTCGTAGAGGCACAGGGACCGGGGGATCGCGTTTCCCTGATCGCCTTTGACGAGACGCCTCTCCTGCTACACCGCTCCGCTGCCGAACCCAGGCGCGTCGCCGAGTCCCTGGACACGCTGGAGACGAGCTCCCTGGCGACTCGGCTGGCGCCGGCTGTGAAGCTGGCGGCCTCGGTGCTGGAGGCGTCCCAGCTTCCCCGGCGTCGTGCCGTGATCGTCAGCGACTTCCAGCGCACCGGGTGGCGGCCCGACCAAGATGCAGCGCTTCCCGAAGGCACGGCCGTCGAGACTCTTGTGGTCGGCGACGAGAACGCGGGGTCGACCAACCTGGCGCTCGGGGGGCTGGAGCTGGGTGGGGAGACGACCGCGGGAGGGAGGGAGCGAGTCTCGGTGAGGGCCCGGCTGGCGGCAACGGGCAACGTCGGGGCTGGCAGCTCCGGATCAGCCGCCGATCCTCCGGCGGAGATCGCCGCCGAAGTCGCCTTGCTCGTCGACGACACCGAAGTGGGCCGCGCGTTGGTCGTCGTGCCCTCCGGCGGAACCGCGCCCGTCGCCTTCGATCCCTTCACCCTGACCAACCCCTTCACCCGGGGCGAGCTCCGCTTCTCCGACAACGCGTTGCAGGCCGACAACACGCTGCACTTCGTGACTTCGCCCGGGGGCGACCTGAACGTGCTGATCGTGGACCCCCTGGGAGACGGCGAATCCAACTTGTACCTGCGCGGCGCCTTGGGAATAGCCGAAGGGGCCGGGTTCGCGACCCGCGTCGTCCGGGGGGTGCCGACCGATGCCGCGTTGGCCGATCAAGACGTCGTCGTAGTGAACGGCGGACCGTTTCCCGGCGGCGATTCCGGCGCCCGTCTGCGCGACTTCGTGGAGGACGGAGGCGGGCTGCTCGTCGTTCTCGGCGAACGAACCCGGATACCGTCGGTCCACGCGGAGTTTCTGCCCGCCGCCGTCGGAGGCACGTCCGATGCCGTCGGCGAGCAGCGGCGTCTCGGCTTCGTGGACTACGATCACGCCGTCTTCGAGGCGTTTCAGGGAGCGCGCTCCGGCGACTTCTCGCGCGCCGCCTTCTTCCGCAGCCGGGCTCTCGACCCCACCGACGGCCGCGTGCTCGCACGCTTCGACGACGGTTCGCCGGCCCTGGTGGAGGGGCGGCGCGGCGAAGGACGGGTCCTCATCTGGGCCACGGGCTTGGACCGCTTCTGGAACGACCTGCCGCTGCACCCCGTCTACCTGCCGTTCGTCCACCGAATGGCCCGCTACCTGGGCGGCCGGAGCGATCTTCCGGCGTGGCACTCGGCGGGCACCACCGTCAACTTGGCCGAGCTGGCGGAGGCTATGGGCTCGCTGGAGGTTCCCACCGACGCCGTGGCGATGGAGCCGGGCGGCGGCTCTGTTTCCTTTGATCCAACGGTGCCCCTGCTGACGCTGGACGCTCACGGCATCTGGGAGATCCGGCCTCCGGGACAGCGACCGGCGAACCCCATGGCCTTGGCCGTCAACGTGAACCTGGCCGAATCCGACCTGTCGAGGCTGGACCTGGAGGAGTTCGTAGGAGCGATCGGTGGTGGGCTGGCGGCGGACGAAGCCGAAGCGGCTGGAAGGACCGGCCCGGACGCCCCGGCCGCCGACGCCGCAACCGCGTCCCTGGACGTCCAGGCGGCGGAGTTCGAGAAGCGCCAGTCCTTCTGGCGGTACCTCTTGGCGACCGTGTTCCTGCTGATCGTCTCGGAGACGATCCTGGCCAACCGTCTGTCCCGGTTCAAGGAGGCGCGGCGCGGGGGCGCCGCAGGACCGGGACCCGCTTGATCCCCCCGCCTCGCTTGCCCGACGAATCCCACCTCGGATAGGATGGTTTGCTTGCAGGTCGCAGTTGAACCGTCTCAGCTGACCATGTCGTAGGTTGATGGCTATGGACCGAGCCAAACCCACCAAGACCGGACGCGAGCTTCGGGCCTCCGCCGAGATTCGCCGCATCGTCGGGCGCGTGCGCCGTCGCTGGCGCGTCAAGCTTCTCCTCCGTGGGCTCGCCCTGACGATGGCGGGCGCGCTCCTCACCTTCCTTCTTTCCGCCTCCAGCTTGGAGGTATTGCGCTTCCAGCCGGAGGCCGTGACGGCGTTTCGAGTCGTCCTGTGGCTGGTCGTGGCGGGCCTCCTGGCGCGGTGGGTCGCTTGGCCGTTGCTTCGCCCGATCTCCGACGACCGGGTGGCGCTCTACTTGGAGGAGCACGAGCCCTCCCTCAAGTCGGGGGTGCTGACGGCGGTCGAGACGGTTCGCCCGGGCGCTCCGGCCCGCACGGAGCTGCTGGAAGCGGTCGTGGAGCGGGCCGTGGAGCGGTGCCGTCGGATCGACCACGGCAAGTCAATAGAGAGATCGGCCATCCGACGCTCCTCGGGCGCGCTGGGCGGGCTGGCGCTGGCGTCGTTCGCGCTTGTGTTCCTCGGCCCCGGCTTCTTCCGCCACGCCTCCTCGGCGCTCTTCTTCCCTGCCCGCGCCGCGGAAACGGTCAACCCGTACAGCGTCTCGGTGAGCCCGGGCGACACGACGATCTCCCGCAACTCGGACCTTGTAGTCTCCGCGGTGCTCCGGGGCTTCGACTCCGACGATGTGGTGCTGTTCATGCGGGAAGCGGGAGAGAGCGGCTGGTCGGTAATGCCCATGATCGCAACGGGAACCGGGGCTTTCGACGGGCTGCTCCTCAACGTGGCCGACGAGACCCGGTACTACGTCGAGTCCAGCGGGGTCCGCTCCGGCACGTTCACGCTGGGCGTCGCCGATCTTCCGGCAGTGGACCGCCTAGCGATGGAGTACCGCTTTCCCGCCTACTCCGGTCTTGCCCCTCGCCACTTCGAGTACGGCGGCGACGTGGCCGCGCTGGCCGGAACCACGGTGGTGCTGACGGTCACGCCTACGCTGTCGGCCCCGGCGGCCCGCTTGGTGATGGATTCGGGCGACACAATACCGATGTCGCCGTTGGAGACCCCCGCGGCCGGCGTCCCGGCCGGAGAGGAAGACGCTCTCCAGGTCGCGTCCTCGTTCCAGGGCTCGTTCCGACTCGCCCGCCAAGGCTTCTACGGGATCGAGTTTCGGACCGCCGAAGGCACGTGGGTGGCGGGCGCACCCGACTACCGGATCGACGTGCTGGCGGACCAGGGGCCGTCGATCTCGTTCAGCAAGCCGGGGCGCGACACCGAGGTCAGCTCGATCGAGGAGGTGTTCATCGAGGCTCGGGCCGACGACGACATCGGGGTCGCTGAAGTCTTATGGATCGCGTCGGTCAACGGCGGACCGCCGGACACCGTGCGCATTCATGGCTCGACGGGCGCGCCGATGGCGGAGGTGACGGCGAGCCATGTCGTCTTCATGGAAGAGCTGGAGCTGGAGACGGGCGATCTGGTCGCATACCACGGCGTCGCCAGAGACAACGCGCCGGTCCCCAACGAGGCGCTGACGGACATCTACTTTCTGCAGGTGCGGCCCTTCCGTCGCGACTTCAGAGAGGCACCGGCAGGCGGCGGCGGAGGCGGTGGAGGAGAAGGGGGAGGGATGGAGGAAGACCTGTCGCGGCTCCAGCGCCAGATTATCGCCGCCAGCTTCAACCTCGTGCGCGACCGGAAGAGCTACGCACCGGAGGCGTGGGAGGAGAACGTGATCAGCATCGCCCTCAGCCAACAGCGGCTGCGGGAGCAGGTGGAGACGCTGGCCCAGCGGATCGTGAACCGGGGGATCACAGGTGCCGACGAGTCCTTCCAGCGGATCGCCGAGACGCTGCCCCGTGCGGTGGAAGCGATGCAGGAGGCCGAAGACTCGTTGCGCGCGCTGGCCCCCGATGGCGCAATAGGGCCGGAGCAGCGGGCGTTGCGGGAGCTGCAAAAGGCCGAGGAGACCTACGAGCGCTTCGTCTCCATGGAGCAGCAGCAGGGAGGAGGGGGTGGAGGTGGCGGCGGCAGCCCCAGCGCCGAAGACTTGGCCGACCTCTTCGAGTTGGAGACGGACCAGCTGCGCAACCAGTACGAGACCGTTCAGCAGAGCCGCCAGCAGAGCGCCGACCAGGCGGTGGACGAGTCGCTGGAGAAGCTCCGCGAGCTGGCGCGCCGTCAGGAGCAGGAACTGGAGCGGCAGAGGCGGCGGGCGGCGGCCCAGCAGGGGGATGCGACCGGTGCCGGCGGCGGCGAAGCGGCTCGGCAGCTGGCCGACGAAGCCGAAGAAGCAGCGCGGAGGTTGGAGCGCCTTTCGCGAGAAGCCGGCGACCGGAGCCTGGAAGACGTCTCGCGACAGCTTCAGCAAGCTGCTGACGACATGCGCCGGGCCGCCGCCAACCGAGGCAGCGCAGGAGTTGCCGAAGCCCAGTCGGCGCTTCGTCGGTTGCGGGATGCCCGGGAGCAGCTCGAGGACGCTCGCGACGACCGCCTGGAGCGGGACGTGGCCGACGCCCGCCGGCAGACTGCCGAGTTGCAGCGTCAGCAACGGGACGTGGACAACCGGTTGGAGGCGATGCGCCGGGCGGGCCGTCCGTCGGCAGACCAGATCGGCCGCATCAACGACGTCAAGGCATCGATGGCCGAGCGGACCGAGGAGGTTCTGCAGAAGCTCGACCGGGCGGCCGCCCAGGCCCGTCGCGACGGCAGGACGGGGGCGGACGAGCTCGATGAAGCCGCCGAGACGATCCGAGACACCCAGCTGAGAGAGCGGCTGCTGTACTCCCGCGGCTTGGTGGGCCGGCCTGACCAGGAGGAGTACGCGAAGGCGTTCGAGAACCAGACCTCCCAGGCGATCCAGTCGTTGCAGAACCGACTCGAGGAGGCCGCCGAGGCGATCAGCGCCCCGGCAGGCGACGACCCCCGGGAGGAAGCGCTGGAGTCGGCCCGCGACTTGGTGCGCAGCCTGGAGTCGATGGAGCGGAGGCAGGGGCAAGGCGAAGGGGGCGAGCAAGGCGAACAGGGCCAAGGAAACCAGGACCGGGCGGGCGGCCAAAACCAAGGCGGACCCGCGATCAACGGGGGCGCCCGCGGGAGCGGCCCCCGGGGACCCGTTGGCCCGTTCGACACCGACGACGTCCGGCGGATGCGCCGGGAGGTTCGCGAGCGCGCCGGGGAGGCTCGGGCTTTGGCGGAGCTGATGGAGCGGGCAGGCGCCGACCCGTCCGAGCTGGAGGCGATGATCGCCGCCATGCGCGCCCTCGACCGCGACCGCACCTACTCCGACCCGGAAGAGGTGATGCGCCTGCGCAGCGAGCTCGTGGACGGGATGAAGCAGATCGAGTTCCGCTTGCGCCGGGAACTTGCCGCTGCCGGCGAAGAGCAACTCCTCATGCGCCCCTCCGGCGACGTGCCCGATGAGTACCGCGCCTTGGTGGAGGAGTACTACCGCGTGCTCTCTCGCGGCGTTCCACGGCTCCGATGAGGACGGTTTGGTGGACGACGGCGCGAGGCCTGGTTCTGGCCGTCGCCGCGTCGGCTTTGGCGGGCGCCCGGCCGTCGCACGCCGCCGCCGCGAAGCCCTTGCCCGTTCAGCAAGAAGACGACGCCGAGTCCCATCCAGCCCAAGAGGGCCTTCCGTTGGCGCCCGGGCGAACCTTTGCCGCCTCCTTTACCGAAGGCTCGTGGATGTCGGTGGACGTAAGCCCCGATGGCACAACCCTGGTCTTCGATTTTCTCGGAGACCTCTACACGTTGCCGATCGAGGGCGGCACAGCCACGCCCCTCACCCAGGGAATGGCCTTCGACGGCCAGCCGCGCTTCAGCCCCGACGGGACCCGGGTGGCGTTCACGTCCGACCGCAGCGGCGGCGAAGCAATCCATGTCGTCGCGCTGGACAAGAGCGACACGGTTCAGGTCACGAAGGGGAAGTCGAGCGCCTACCAGTCGCCGGAGTGGACGCCCGACGGCAAGTATGTGGTGGCCACCAAGCAAAGCCCCGGGCAAGGCAAGCTGTGGATGTACCATGTGGACGGCGGCTCGGGCATACAGCTGATCGACGAGCCCGAGAACCGACGCACGACCGGAGCGGCGTTCGGCGGCGACGACCGCTACGTCTGGTACGCCTACCGAACCGGCAGCTGGGAGTACAACTCGGGGATGCGCCAGTACCAGCTGGCCGTCTACGACCGGGAGACCGGCGAATCGTTCACGCGCTCGTCCCGCTACGGCGGTGCGTTCCGACCCACGTTGAGCCCCGACGGTCGATGGCTGGTCTACGGGTCGCGCCACGTCGGCCAGACCGGCTTGCGCATCCGTGAGCTCGACACTGGCGACGAACGCTGGCTGGCATTCCCCGTCCAGCGCGACGACCAGGAGTCCCGGGCCACGCGCGATGCCTACCCCGGCATGTCCTTCACCCCCGACTCGAAGGCTGTCGTGGCGTATTACGGCGGCGGCCTCTGGCGGATCCCCGTGGACGGCGGCGAGCCGGCGGCGATCCCGTTTCGGGTCGAGCTGGAGATGGCGATCGGTCCCGAAGTGGACTTCGACTACCCCGTCGAAGACACCGAGTCCTTCGTGGCAAAGCAGGTTCGCGATGCGGTTCCGTCCCCCTCAGGGAACAGGATCGCGTTCTCGCTCTTGTCCAAGGCGTACGTCGTGGCGTGGCCCGACGGAACGCCGGAGCGGCTGACGGATTCGGACGACAGCGTCAACGAACACATGCCGGCGTGGTCCCCGGACGGAGAGTGGATCGCCTACGCCACCTGGGACGACGCCGTCGGCGGACACATCTACCGGGTAGCGTCGGCAGGCGGCGAGGCCCAGCGGCTGACTACGGTGCCCGCTCTGTACAACGAGCCGGTCTGGTCGCCCGACGGAACTCGCATCGTAGCGATCCGCGGCCCCGGGCGCGCCTACGACGAAGCGCTGGTGCGAGGCGTCCCAGGGGGCGCCGCCGACTTCGTATGGATCCCCGCTGAAGGCGGCGACGCAACGGTCATAGGACCCGCCGAGCATCGTGGGCCGCACTTCGCCGGCGACCCTGACCGCATCTACGCCTACAACGCCCAAGACGGCCTCGTGTCGTTCCGTTGGGACGGCACCGACCGCAAGCAGCACGTCAAGGTCGTGGGCAAGGGGCCGCCAGGTTCAAGCAGTTCCCCGCCAGCATCGCTCGTCAAGATGGCGCCCCGTGGCGACCAAGCGTTCGCACGGGTCTTCCACCATTTGTACGCGGTGACGGTGCCCCGCACCGGAGGCGATGTTCCCACGATCAACGTCGGCGATCCGGCGAACGCGGCCACGCCTGCCCGGCAGCTCACCGAGGTCGGCGGCGAGTTCCCGGCGTGGAGCAGCGACGGCCGAACCGTCCACTGGACCCTTGGCAACGCCCACTTGGCGTACGACCTGGACGCGGCCAAAGCCTTCGAGGACTCGCTGGCGGCGGCCGAGAACCCTGACGGCGACCTTGATCAAGGCGGATCCGCCGACTCGGTGGCCGTCGAGGACGCCGACGCGCGCTACCGGCCCGCCGAAGCGCGCATTCGCGTTCAGGTTCCGAGGGACGTTCCCCAAGGGACCGTCGTGCTCTCGGGTGCACGGGTGATCACGATGGCCGGGGACGAGGTGCTGGAGCGCGGCGACGTGGTCGTCGAGAACAACCGAATCCTCGCCGTCGCCCCAACCGGCGCCACGGCGTTGCCCGCGGACGCCGAAGTGATCGACCTTTCCGGCAAGACGATCGTGCCCGGCTTCGTGGACACCCACGCTCACTTGCGCGCCCAGATCAACATTCACCGCAGCCAGCCGTGGTCCTATGCGGCCAACTTGGCCTACGGCGTCACCACGACTCGCGACCCGCAAACGGGCACGACCGACGTCATCAGCTACGAAGACCTTGTGCGGGCGGGCCGCATCTTGTCGCCCCGCATCTACTCGACGGGCCCCGGCGTCTTCTCGTCGGAGAACGTCCGCGACCTGGACCACGCCCGGGACGTTCTGCGGCGTTACAGCGACTACTACGACACCAAGACGATCAAGATGTACGGCGCCGGCAACAGGGAGCAGCGCCAGTGGATCATCCAAGCCGCCCGAGAGCTGAAGCTCATGCCCACGACCGAGGGCGGCCTGGACACCAAGGCCAACATGACGATGGCGATCGACGGCTACTCGGGCATGGAGCACAACATGCCGGGCTTCCCCATGTACGCGGACATGACGGAGCTAGTGGCTCGCTCGACGATGGCCTATACGCCGACGATCCTCGTCACCTACGGCGGACCGTGGGCCGAGAACTACTTCTACGCCACCGAGGACGTGCTGGGCGACGAGAAGCTGGCCCGCTTCACGCCCTTCGAGGAGATCCACCAGAAGGCGCTGAGGCGGCCGGGACCGGGGCCGGGGCCGTCCGGCTGGTTTCATCCGGCGGTGCACACCTTCGACCAAGTGTCGGCGTTCGTCCGAGACCTGGTGCGGGCGGGGGGCCGTGCCGGGGTGGGCAGCCACGGCCAGCTTCAGGGGCTGGGCTACCACTGGGAGCTGTGGGCCACCCATTCGGGCGGCATGACGGAGCACGAAGCGTTGCGGGTGGCCACGATCATCGGCGCGCACGCGCTCGGCCTGGACCGGGATCTGGGGTCGATCGAGGCGGGCAAGCTGGCAGACTTGGTGATCTTGAACGCCAACCCGTTGGACGACATCCGCAACACCAACGCGATCGACCGGGTCATGATGAACGGTCGCCTCTACGACGGGGACACGCTCGACCAGGTATGGCCCGACAGCGTTCCGGCCGGACCGTTCTACTGGCAGCGGGAGCAACCGCCGAGGACGGTTCCCGACCCCTGAACGCAGGCAAGCAGGTTGCGAAACGACGAGTCGCGACGGGCCTGGACCGACTCGTCGGGGAGCCCGATGCGGCAACGCGCCTGGGACTGACCGGCGCCCGCCTGGGGATGATCGTTCATCCCGCGTCGGTTGCGTCGGATTTGGCGTTCGCAGCGGACGCGGCGAGGAACGCCGGGCTGGACGTGCGCGCTCTCTTCGGCCCGCAGCACGGCGCCCGGGGCGAGAAGCAAGACAACATGATCGAATCGGCGCCCTACGTGGACCCGGCCACCGGGTTGCCGGTCCACTCGTTGTACGGCGACGTGCGCCGGCCCACACCCGAAATGCTCTCCGGCTTGGACGTCGTGCTCTTCGACCTTCAGGACGTGGGCGTACGCGTCTACACCT
This sequence comes from Longimicrobiales bacterium, assembly GCA_958296005.1. GTDB lineage: Bacteria > Gemmatimonadota > Gemmatimonadetes > Longimicrobiales > Gaopeijiaceae > CATQHQ01. Next base: position 240,614 of record CATQHQ010000001.1, on the reverse strand, counting down.
TCGTGTGGACGATGGCGCTGGCGATGGAGGCGTGCGGCGAAGCCGGGGTCCGGTTCGTGGTCCTGGACCGGCCCAACCCGGTAGGCGCCACGCGGGAGGGTCCCGTCCTGCGGCCCGGCTTCGAGTCCTTCGTGGGACTGCACCCGATCCCGCTACGACACGGGCTGACGTGCGGGGAGCTGGCCCGGTGGCTCTGCGCGGAAAGGGGCGTCGCCTGCGAGCTGTCGGTGCTCCCGTGCCGAGGCTGGCGGAGCGAGACGACCTGGCGCGACACGGGACTGCCCTGGGTCATGCCCAGCCCCAACCTTCCGACGGTCGCGTCCTGCGTGGTCTACCCAGGCATGGTGCTTCTGGAGGGGACCAACCTGTCGGAGGGACGCGGAACCACGCGCCCCTTCGAGCTCTTTGGTGCGCCGTGGCTGGACCCCGACGCGCTCGTGAAGCGGCTGCGCGCCGCGAATCTGCCCGGCGTCGTGTTCCGCCCGTGCCACTTCGAGCCCACCTTCCAGAAGCACGCCGGCAAGCTGTGCGGCGGGGCGCAGCTGCACGTGACCGACCCCAGCGCCTTCGCGCCGGTGCGGACCGCCGTCGAAGTCCTGGCCGCCGCCCGTGCCTTGGCGCCAGACCGCTTCGAGTGGCGCGCCCCGCCCTACGAGTACGAACACAATCTGCCGCCGATCGACATCCTGTGGGGGCACGACGGGTTGCGAACGGGCCTCGAAGCGGGCGCGAGCGCAGGCGAGATCATGAAGGAGGCGGAGCGGGAACTGGACGACTTCGACGCTTCCGTGGCGCCGTGCTTGCTGTACGACGCTACCTGAAGCGCACCACCTTCCACGCCATCTTCGGTTCCCCCGAAACGATGCGCAGGCGGACGCTGGCGGGCTCGGCGCCGCCAGTCAGCACGTAGTACAAGTTCCCGGCGCGCGAGGCCGTCACGGACATCTCCTCGCCGTCGCCCAGACGTATCTCCTGTGCGGGTCCGAAGTGCTGCCAAGCGTCCCGCACGAACGGGATGTCGTACTCGTCGAAGGGGGCGCGGTCGTCCAGCGCGAAGGAGAGCATCCAGTCGAGGCGCGCTTCCAACGGGTCCCATGCCGGAACGACTTCCTGCATCCGGCCGACCAGCCCTAGGCCCTGTACGGCCTCTTCGCTTCCCCATTGGACGAAGTGACGTCCGTACCATCCGAGGGCGGCGCCCCGAACCACCCGGCGGACCGCCGATTCGTAGCTCTGTCCATGAACCAGGACCAACCGGGAGACGAGGAACCGAAGGAACGGATGGCTCTCCCGGTAGCCACCGGGAAAGGACCCAGTCACGGGCAAGCGAAAGTGCCAGCCGCGGATCTGGCGGTCGTGGTCGCGGTTGGCGTGCAAGGGCAGGCCGACGGAGATCCGAAGGAACTCTTCGGCGAACAAATTTGCGATCCCCTCGATGCTCCACACGGCCGAGAAGGCTTGCATGTTGCGGAACTGCCAAGCGTGTGCGAACTCGTGAGACACCAAGTTGCGGTACCAGCCGTTGTCGTCCTGGAAGTGCACTCTGCGGAAGTGAATCGTGGAGTATCGGTTGTCCTCGTAGTACGGATTGTTGACACCGGTGCCCTGGCTGTCGGTTCCGTCGTGAAACAGGACGAGCATCTGCCCCGTGGCCGCGCTCGTGGCCGGCGGATGGGGGCCGAAGACGTTCTTGTAGAGCCCCTGCACCTCGCTGGACCCCAGCTCCATGAACAGAGAGTCCATGGCGGCCTTGCGGGCGTCGTTCCACAGCGCGGGCAGGTCGTCCTTGAAGACGGCCAGCACAACGTTGGGCGGGTAGAGCCCCATGACCCGGTATGTTCCGTGCCGCCCGTTGTTCGTGGACCACTCGAACTCGTCGCCCACGACGTAAGGCTGGGCGTTGGCGTACACGTTCGCCGTAGCGAGAGCGGCCGACGGGATGTACGGCACAACGTCGGGAGGCCGGTCGAAGACGGCGTCGTGGAAGGGCAGCTGTTCTCTGCGCCGGGCCGCCGAATACCCGGCGGCCGGAGTGCTGTCGGCCATGAAGATCGTGTAGAACGGGTGCGCGGCATAGCGTACGACCTCGGCCTCTTCCCGAGCTTGGTCCAGGTACGAGCGGTCCACGCCGGCAACGGCGAGTCGCGCGTCCGGCGCCAGCAACAGCCGAAGGCACGCGTCGTTGGAGTCGATGCGCTTCGCTTCGCCCAGCGCCAACGACAGGAGCGGACCCCCGGTGCGCATGACCACCGGTTCCCCGACAACGATCCCCCCGACAACCGACAGGACACCCGGCACCACGGCCGGGCCGGAACATGCGCCACGGTTCAACGGTACGGGTTGGATTACGATCTGCGTGCTGTCCAAGCGGTAGGCACGGGCGACGGGTTCTCCGTCCAACTGGATAGCCGGAAAGGGTAGTTCGTCCAGCTTGTAGCCCCGAAGCACCGCTTCCTGACTGGCCGGCCAATCGGGCTGGAGGACATCCACGACCACCGGACGCGTGGGTGCCACGACGAGCAAGAAATGGCGCGCCGCCCCCTCGGTTTCCACCGCAATTTGTGCGGTCCCGGGCGATCGCACTCGTAGCTCCAAGCGGAGAGGGTCCCGGAGGCGGCGCACTTCCACCACGGGAACGTCGTCCAGCGATCGGGACTCCTCGACAACGCGCCCGGCCCATGCCTGTCCCGACGGCACGTTGACGGGAAGCGTGAACGAGGTGTCGGGCGACGCGACGGCCACCGTGTCGCCTTCCAACTCGACCAGCAACCGAGTAGACGCCACGACGACCAACGGGCTGACCCCCTCCGCCTGCACCGTCATGCGGTAGGCCCCCGGCTCGGTTCCCAATACCCAGGTCGTTGTTGCCCGACCGTCGGTGCCGGTGGTCGCCTGGGAAGGCGTTGCCGACCCTCCGTCCGTTGCCGAGAAGCTCACGAGCACGCCCGGCACAGGGTTGCCGGCCCGGTCGCTGGCCACCACGACCAAGCGCTCGACGGTCGCCGACCCAGGGTACCCCCACAGTGCAGCCGAGTCGGTGACCAGCTCGAGGCGCGCCGCCTTCGGAGGATCGGGAGGAGAAACGGGCGCGTCGCCGCCGCACGCCGCCCCGCCAGCGCCAAGCGTCAGGATCAGAGCGGCTCGGACGCGACCGCGCGTCGTCCGAGTCACCGGAGGGGAGGTCCCCGTCATCGGACGGGCGGCCAAGAAGACACGGGCGGCAGGGAGTCGGGCGACAGCACGCCCCAAGGTCCAGCCACCGGACCGCGACGGGGGGCCGACACCCACATACCGACCTCCATCGTCGGCTTGCGGGCCCAGAACGCACGACTCGTCGTCCCTCCGAGCGGTCCGGCGAAGACACGGACATCCCCACCCACCGCTGGCGCCTCATCGTCCCCGAGATGCGCGCCGGTGAAGCCCAGATCGCTCGGGGCTCCCCAGCAACGGAGACCCCCGGCCCGCATAACGGCGCAACCCCCTTGATAGGTGACGGCAATCGCCGCGACGGGCCCGCCAAGCGGCACGGGCGGAGCGGCCGTCACGGGTTCGTCGTCACCGACGTTGCGGGTGTGCCCGTAGCCCAGTGCGCCGTTGTCGCCAAGTCCCCAACACCGCACGGAGCCGTCTTCCAAAAGCGCGCAGGTGTGAAAGTAATGCGCCGCCAGGTCGACCACGGGGGTCTCGAACTGCAGTTCGGGCGCATCGGCGGCGTCGAGGACGTGCTCTATGCGCTCGCCCCTGCTGCCGTCTCCCAAGACGCCCCACCACGACGACCCCCAGCACCGAACCGCGCCCCCGACGATCAGTGCGCACACGTGAAAGCCCCCGACGGCGAGCTTCTCGACCCGCCCCGGCAAGGGCACGTCGCCCACCGAAGCCGGCGTTTCGTCGTCGCCCAGAGCTTGATCGGGCGGGAACCGGTCGCCGTAGCCCAGGCCGAAGAATTGGCCCGCCACTTCTTTGGTCTTCGGATCCCATCCGTCACTGTTGATTCCCCAGCAGCGGACGCGGCCTGTCTCCATCAGCGCGCAGGTCATGAATCGACCGCCCTGCACCTGGACTGCCTTGCCGCCCAGGGGCACGTCGCCAAAAGAGGCTGGCGTCTCGTCGTCGCCTACGGCCGGTTCCTCGGACCCGTACCCCAGCTGGCCAGCCGAGTTGAGTCCCCAACAACGCACCACGCCTGATTCTGCCGCGACGGCGCAGGTATGGAACTCGCCCATCCCAACGCTTCCGACCCTGAGCCCTACGGACACGGCGCCCGCATCGGCAGGCGTGCTCCAGTTGCCCACGGAGAGTTCGTTGCCGTAGCCCAGCTTGCCATAGGCCCCTTCTCCCCAGCAGCGAACCTCGGCGTTCTCCTGCACCACGCACAGGTGACGGAAGGCCAATCCCCGCCCGAAGTCCACAACCGGCGGTCCGCCGATCGGAACGTCGGGCGCATCGGCGAACGCGAGCACGCCGCCTTGACTTTCCAGCTTGTAGCCGATCGCGGGCCGGTGCTTCAGTCCCGCGCACCGAACGGTTCCCCGGCGCATCAGCAAGCACGTGACGCCCTGGCCCGCGCGAACGGCCACGATCTCGTAGACCTTCACTCCAACCCGCGCTTCGGCTTCAAGGTCCGAATACGACGCCAGGAAGGTCGCGGAACCCGGCCCCGCGCCCCTCGCCACGCCCCCGTCGTCGATCACCGCCACGTCGGCGCGCGACGACGACACCGAAACCTCCGACGTCGGCGCGGTTCCAACGTTTCCCTGACTGCCTGTCACGTGCAGCTCGACGCGCTCCGCCTGACCAACTCCCAGCTCCCAGCGGTCCGCCCGGAACCGCAACGCCAGTGGCTCTGCGAGCACATGGTGAGGCTGGTAGCTCCCCACGTAGCGGAACGACACCGTGTCCCAGGCCGACGAGACAACGCGGCTCGTCCCGGGTCGGTGCGCCCGGATGCAAACGCGCGCCTCGACGCCGTCGCCGACCAAGGAGACCGATTCCACTTCGACGGTCTGGGGCGCCAGCGACAAGCCGTGCAAATGCTGGAAGGACGACAGGGCAATGGGCGTCCCCCGGCCGTCCAAGACCCTGAACGAGAGGCACTGGGACCTCCCCAGACGGGTCCAGTCGAGCCCTTGCCACCGACCGTCCAGCCACTCCCAGTTGGTGATCGTCGCGCGTCCCGCCGCCGACCCGTGGCTCGCGATCACCGTGTCGCGCCCGGCCGATTCCGACTCCGCCTCCGCCACCGCGGCGAGTCCGTCGTCAGACAGCCAATCTCTTGCGAGACTCGACCCGCCGTCTCCCGCAACAGTCCATGCCGGCGGACTCGAAAAGGCGACGACGGCGCCGGTGGAATCGAACAACTGTGCAGAAAAGGCGAAGCGTTCCGAGGGCTCTCCGTTCCGTCGAAAGAACGCCGCTCGCTGGGGCGACACCCGAATCCGTCCGTTCGGCGCATGATCGCCGGCGAGCGCTGTCGGGTCCGCGGCCGAAGGTCCGGGAGACGAGAGCGCAGGGTCTAGAACGACCTCGCACCCAAGGACCGTCGAGACCCCCACCGTCAAGGACAGCAGCCGGGCCGCAAGCACGGCTGGCCGTCGCCCCCGGCCGATCATGGCTCGGGTGGTTTCGGCGCCGCCGCGCTGTCAGGAGCTGTCCAGAACTCCGGGTTCGCCGGGGCCGCCGCGGCGACGCCGGTGCCGTACAGCAGCGCGTTGAACAGAATGCGGAAGTTGCCGAAGGGCTGGCCTCGCCACTGGGGCTTCATGCCCAGCAGCACCACGCGCCCGTCTCCATGCGCCACGTCCAGAGCGGCCGCGTAGCCCTGCAAGTGCTCCTCTCCCAACAGGTAGCCAGACAGCAGGGGCGAGCCCTCCGCCGCATACTTGGCGATGACCGAGCCTTCGAATCCGTCCTTGGTCGTGAAGACGGGGCTTGCCTCGACGACGATCTTGGCTTGCGCCGGCATCCCCGACATCACGGGATGCGACGGATCGACCTCCATCGCCACGATCGATCCGCTCATGAAGAAGTCGGTGGGATCAAGGTCCGCCACCACATTCTCCACGGGCAGATGCAGCTGGTCGATCGCGAACAGACCCGCGTCGTTCAAGGCCACCAACGTGCCGCCGCTCCGCACGAAGGCGTCCATCTCCCGGACGCCACGGCTGCCGATGCCGCCTTCGTAGCGCGGGGGCACCGATCCTTTGGCGAAGCCCTCCAGAATCTGCCTGGCGCGCATGTCCGCCAAGACGATTACGTCGTAGCGGTCCCGAAGGTCCCCGGCCAGCACATCCGGGTTGTACAAGCTGGCGAACTCGAAGTCGTAAGCCTCCAGCAGCCAGCGCGTCCACCCTTCGTCCATCGACGGGTTCCACGGGCGGTAGAGGCCAACTCGAGGCCGCCGCAGGTCGACGCCGCCCTGGGTGCCGGAGCTGCCGCGGCCGTTGTCGCCGACGCTCCGCAAGTGGAGCTCCGACGCAAGCGCGCTGCGGGCCGTCCCGGAAAGGCCCGCGACCACGTACCGTCCCGATCTTCCAGGCGCTCCGTCCTCGCCGCCGGTCCCCGGTACGAAGCGCACCCGCCCCCCGGCCGCCCACGCGCGGTTGATCGCCTTGAAGGCGTTGTTCTGGGCCGGATCCGCCACCAGCCCGCCCCCGCCGCCCCCGGCGTTCCCCGGCGGAGGCACGATCGCTGCCGCCACGGGATGGCTGTCGAACCCAACCCCCGGAGGCGAGTCGAACGGCGACGCGTCGTCCACGTCGGCGTCCCACGGCAGGGGTTCGGCGGCTAGCGGCGCCATTGCGTCGCGCACCCCTTCCGTCAACGGCGACGCCGCCTCCACGACGCGCACGCCCATCAGGTACGGCAACGTCCAACCCGAGACGTCGTAAGGCTGGTCCGGCGGCCCCTCCGGATACTGGCGCAGGTCCGGGTACTCCTGCACCGCAAAGAGCTGCCGCACGAAGTTGGCGAACTCCTGGTCCATCGGGATCACCCAAGTCCCTGCCGGATGCGCAACCCCTTCAAACGCGACCGCACTGGCAAGCTGGTGCACTTCGATCCCGTTGTAGGCGAGGCGCCGGAGCATCTCCACCGCTGCCACCGGGTCCCGCTGGTCCTGGGGGACGAAGAACGCGTACGGAGGCTCCTCCGTGTACTGCGCAACGATGTCGCGCCCCGCCTGGTAGCGGTTGTACAAGATGTCGGTCCGGTACTTGGCTGCAAGATCGAGCACCGAGATCGACGCGGTAAGCATGTACTCTACGGCGTCGCGAAGTCGCCACCATCCTCCTTCCCATGGACTGCTGTAGAGGGACTGCGGACGGAGCTCGCGGGTGTTCCCCGGAAAGTCCTGAATCGTGTAGAAGTGCGGGGTGGCGTAGCGGTACAACGCCGTCTCCGTCAGGAACGACACCACGTTGTGAAAGTTGTGGGCGTGGTCCATGAAGCCCGGGTACCAGTTGTCGAAGCCCGTGCCCATATGGGTGGCGCCCTTCTGGCCGCGCTCCTCCAGCGCCTGCGCCATCGACATGCCGATGAGGTTGACCGTTCGCCACATGAGGGGATGAACGTGAGGCGAGATCGGCTCCGCAAAGGGCGGAATCCAGATCCGCGTGGGGAACGGCGAGCTCTGGTGGTGGTTGTAGAGGACTTGCGGCTCCCACTCCCGCGCGACTCGCGTGGCCATCCGAGACTCGATCTGGTTGATCATGTACCCGTCCCGGTTGTTGTCGTGGCCGATGTACTTCTGGTAGAGAAACGGTGCCGACGACACCTCGTAGGGCGTGCCCAAGTTGGAGCGGTACCACTCGGCGATCATCGTCTGCCCGTCGGGGTTGATCGACGGCCACAGCATGAGGATCACGTTGTCCAGGATCGCCCTGATCTCCGGGTCGTCGTCGCCGGTCGTCAGGTCGTAGGCCAGCTGAATGGTGTGCTGGGCGTGGGCGACCTCGGTGGCGTGAAGTCCGCCGTCGATGTGCACGATCGCTCTGCCTTCGGCGGCCAGCGTCCGGGCCTCGTCGTCGGAAAGCTCCTTGGGGTGGGCGAGCCGCTGGGCGATCTCCCGGTGCCGCTCCAGGTTGCGCAGGTTCTCGGCGCTGGAGATCAGCGCGACGTACACCGGCCGCCCGAACGAGGAGCGTCCCACCTGCCGCAGCTCCAACCGGTCGCTCGCCGCGTCCAGCTGCTCGAAGTAGCCGATCGACTCCTCGAACGTGGCCAGATGAAAGTCCGCCCCGACCCGATGACCCAGCACGGACTCGGGCGTGGGGACTTGCTGGGCGTTCAGGCGTGCGGTGCCAACGACCGGAACCGCGGCGGCCGCCGCAAGAGCCGCTACGGCAGCTAGAACCAGCGCTTCCGCCGCCGAAACCACCCAGGGCGTTCCACTGTCAACCTCTCGCATGGAGCATCTTCCTGTCTGTTCGTCTCGTGACTTGTGGCCGGCCCTCACGCTTCCACGATCGACCAGGACGCCCACTCCTGCCAACGTCCCCGGGTAAAGTCGGGGAACGCCACCGGCGCGCTGCCGCGGGCGACGCTGATCTCGGAGAGCTCGCACACTGCGCTCAGCGCCGCCGCGTCGTACACGTTCATGTCTGTGGGAAGTCCATCTCGCAGGCACTTGACCAGCCGGTAGTCCTCCATGAAGTCCATGCCGCCGTGGCCCGCGCCGATCGACTCCTCTCGAAGCGCTCGCCAAAGCGGGTGCTCGAACTCGTGGTAGTACGCCTCCGCATCTTCCCACTGGTGGCCGGGACTTCTGCCTTCGACGTGCACCCTGTCGGGGTACCCCTGAAATACGCCCCGTGTTCCCTGCACCTGGTTGATGCGGCTGTAGGGGCGGGGAAGGTTCGTGTCGTGGGAGAGGTAGATCGTGCGGCCCAGAGCGGTCTTGATCAGGCTCCCGTTCACGTCGCCCAGGGCGAAGGTCTCGTCGCGCTTCGGGTGACCCTCCGGGTAGTGGGCGGTGGCCCACTCCTGCAAGCCCCGGGACGGACTGCTCATCGACACGAGGTAGTCGAAGCGGTCGCCTCGGTTGACGTCCATGCAGTTGGCGACGGGTCCCAGGCCGTGGGTGGGGTAGAGGTTGCCGTCGCGGGTCCAGGAGTGGTCGCGGCGCCACAGCCCTTCGCCCTCGTCGGCGAACTTGATCGCCCGCAGGTCGTGCAGGTACCCGCACTCGGCGTGGAGGATATCGCCCAAGACCCCCTGGCGCACCAGGTTGAGGCACAGCAGCTCGGCGCGGCCGTAGTTCACGTTCTCCATCATCACGCAGTGGCGGCTCGTCGCCTCGGCGGTCTCGACCAGCCGCCAGCAGTCCTCCAGCGTATAGGCGGCCGGAACTTCCGTGGCGGCGTGCTTCCCGCTCTCCATGGCGGCGACGCACACGGGCACGTGCCAGCGCCAGGGCGTCGCGGTGTACACCAGGTCCAGCTCCTCCTCCGCGCAGAGGCGCTGGAAGTCGGTCTCGCCTCGGGTGTACAAGGCCGGCCTGGGGTGCCCGGCCTCCTCGACGATCCCCGCCGCCCGCTCGGCGTGGCTCTCCTCGACGTCGCAGACCGCCGACACCACGCACCCCTCGATCCGCACCAAGTTGCGGACGTGGGCGGTTCCCATTCCTCCCACGCCCACGAACCCGATCCGCACCTCCCCTATCGGTGCCGCCGCCAACGGCTGGATGGGGGGCGGGCCCAGCGCGGCAGGAACCATAGCGGTCTCGTTGCGTCCGGGCGTGCCGCCGCCCGCATCCGTCGCGCCAGGCCGGTCGCAACCTGCAAGCGCTCCCCCGGCCGCTCCTGCAGCGCCGGCCTTCAGGAAACCCCGTCGGTCCATAGGTCGCTCCGGCCTTGCGTCGCCTTCGAATTATGAGTTCGTCGCCGTCCGCCGCGGTTCAACGCGGCCGTCGCTTGAAGGTACTGTTGGACGAGCGGATGCGCTTCGCCCGCCCCGGCTCGAGCCGTCCGCGAGCACGTCGCCCAGTAACCGAACGCTCGCCGATTCCGTACATTGGTTAGATGAAGAACTGCCGAACTCCCGTCGCGTCCGTCGTCGTGGCAACCGTCGCCGCGGCCCTCCAAGGTTGCGCGACCGCGGGCAGCCCCGCGTCGCCCGGAGCCGAGCCCACCCGTCCCACCGCCGCCCGCGCCGCCGAGCTGGAGGCCCTGTACCAAGCCCGGGCCGAAAGCGTCATGGAGAACTACCACGACGCCGACGTGCACTTCATGACCGGCATGATCGGCCACCACGGGCAGGCGCTGGTCATGTCCGGGTTCGCGCCCGACAACGACGCCAGTCCCACGATCCAAACGCTGTGCACCCGCATCATCAACGCTCAGAAGGACGAGATCGCGGTCATGCAGCGGTGGCTGGCGGACCGAGGCCTCCCCGTGCCCCAGCTCCACACCGAGGGCGGCCGCTTCATGGTCCACGGCCCCGAGCACGCCATGCACATGCCCGGGATGCTCACTCCCGAGCAGCTCGACGAGCTGCGGCACGCCCGCGGCCCCGACTTCGACCGCCTCTTCCTCAAGTACATGATCATGCACCACGAGGGCGCGGTCACGATGGTGGAGGAGCTGTTCGGCACCGACGGGGCCGCCCAGGGCGACTTCGTGTTCAAGCTGGCCTCCGACATCCAAGCGGACCAAGGCTCCGAGATACACCGCATGCAACTGATGCTGGACGCTCTACCGCCCAGCCCGCAGCAACCAACCCCCCATCCAGGAAGCTGACATGACCTTGTCTTCAACATCCGCCGCGCCTGCTCGGCGGACCCCCACGCGCGTGCTTGCCGGCTTGGCGAGCCTGGCCGCCGCGGCTGCCGTTGCCGGCTGCGCGTCCCAGTACGGGAGCACCGACATGGCTCCCGCCGCCGCCGTCCAGCCAGGAGCGGCCGCGATGGCCGTCGTCCCGTCGTTGGCGCTCGTCGCCGACGCGGCCAGCCCGCCTTCCCCCGACCCTCGCATCGGACTCGCCCCGGGCATGTTCGACGCCGGCGAGGCGATATGGAACATGAGGCTGGTCTCGGCCACACCCCCCGAGGAGCCGTTCGTCGGCCAAACTAACTCGGACTTGGCCTTCACCGGCAACTACGCCATCCAGGGCAACTACGACGGGATCCAGGTGTGGGACATCTCCAACCCAGCCCAGCCTACGTCGGTAGTTACCTACGTCTGTCCGGCGTCCCAGAGCGACGTGTCGGTCTACGACAACCTGCTGTTCGTCTCCGGCGAGGGGTTGAGCGGGCGACTGGACTGCGGCGACGAGGGCGTCCAAGAGGCCGTCAGCCACCACCGGCTACGAGGCATCCGCATCTTCGACATCTCCGACATCACCGCTCCCGAGTACGTCGCCAACGTCCAGACCTGCCGGGGCTCCCACACCCACACCGTCCTGAAGCACCCAGGCGACGACGACAACGTCTATATCTACGTCTCCGGCTCGGCGGGCGTGCGACCGGCCGACGAGTTGGCGGGCTGCTCCGGCCTGTCGCCCGACGAGGACCCGAACTCGGCCCTCTTCCGCATCGAGGTGATCCGAGTGCCGCTGGACGATCCGCAGAGCGCCGAGATCGTGAGTTCGCCTCGCATCTTCCAAGACTTGGTGGCGCCGCCCGTCCACGGCCCGTCGGAGGCCGACCTGGCCGAGATCGAGGTGGCCCGGGCAAGGGGCGCGTTCGTGGTAGACATTCCGGGACAGGGCTCGCAAGTCGTGCCCGACCGGTTCGCCGCGCAGATGCTGGCACAGATCGTGAGTCAGAGGGGAGGCGAAGGCGACCCCACGGCGGCCGACAGCACCGCGTTGCGGGAGCAGCTCGACGCGATGGCGGCGCAGATGGGCAACCAGTCGGAGGAAGAGGGCCCCGCTCCCGGTCCCACCCAGTGCCACGACATCACGGTCTACCCCGCCATCGGCTTGGCGGGCGGCGCTTGCGGAGGCTACGGGCTGCTCATCGACATCCAGGACCCGGTCAACCCCAGACGCCTAGCCGCGGTGGCCGACTCCAACTTCGCCTACTGGCACTCCGCCACCTTCAACAACGACGGCACCGCCGTCCTCTTCACCGACGAGTGGGGTGGGGGCGGAGCGCCGAAGTGCCGGGCGCTGGACCCGATGGAGTGGGGCGCCAACGCGATCTTCACGATCGAAGACGGCGAGATGGTCTTCCACAGCTACTTCAAGCTCCCCGCTGCCCAGACACCCCAAGAGAACTGCGTGGCCCACAACGGGTCGCTGATCCCGATCCCCGGTCGCGACATCATGATTCAGGGCTGGTACCAGGGCGGCATCTCGCTGATCGACTGGACCGACCCCGGCAACCCGACGGAGATCGCCTACTTCGACCGCGGCCCCCTGAACGGGGAACGGATGGAGATGGCCGGCAGCTGGTCCGTGTACTGGTACAACGGGTTGATCGTCAACTCCGAGATCGCTCGCGGGCTCGACATCCTGGAGTTGGTTCCGAGCGAAGTCCTCACCCAGAACGAGATCGACGCCGCCAACTCGGTGCGCCTCGACCAGCTCAACTCGCAGGGCCAGCCGATCTTCGAGTGGCCGGCGACGTTCGCCCTGGCCCGGGCCTACGTCGACCAGCTAGTGCGCTCCGGCGGACTCTCGAGGATGCGCCTCGGGGAGGTCCTCGGCGCTTTGGCGGACGCCGAGTCCAGCTCCGGCATGGCCCGGAGCAGAACGTTGCGCGCCCTCGCCGACGGTCTGGATATGGACGGCAGCGGCTCCAGCGACCCCGCCAAGGTGAACAAGCTGGCAGACGCCGTCCGGCGCTTGGCCGACGCCGGCTGACCTGATATCGCACTAGGGCGCTTGCCCGCCGCCCCCAAGCTTCCGCGCGGGGCGGCGGGCGAGCCTGGGGGTGTTTGCAGTCAGCTTGTCCCCAGCGTCACGCCCACTCGGAAGATCGCCATGTTCGTCTGGCTCAAGATCGGGACGAAGCGCCGACCTTGCCGGCGCGAGGCCTTCTCCAAATTGCCGCTCGTCAGGTACTCGGTTTCGCCGTTGTACTGGTAGGAGGCCCCAAAGTCTAGAGACACCGGGTTGACGCCGCTGGAGACCCGGATCGAGAAGCCTCCCCCGCCCGTGAGCGCCAAGCTCGTGTCCCGCAAGTTGGTGCTTGACGCGATGTCCTCCTGCCGGTCGCCGCCCCCTACCGTGGTTTCGGTGGCGAAGTAGGAGACGCCCACCGTTCCGAAGACGTAGGGCCGAATCGGGCCGGTTGCCAAGAAGATCTGCGGGCCGACGCCTCCCGTCACGATGTAGTTGGTGGTGCGCACGTCCACGCCCACCTCCGGAACCGTGAGGCTGAAGCGCCGCCGCTCCGACTCGTAGCCGTAGAGCACGAAGGTGGCGTCGGCGCGCAACCCGATCATCCCGTCGGCGTCGAGCAGCCACACGCCCGCCAGCCCCCCTCCGCCCCCTACGTCCACGTTGTCGCCGAACTCCCCGACGGGCAGGGCGAAGTCGCCGTAGAACACGAGTTCGCCCCGAAACGCCGACTGCTCTGCGGCGGACTGCGCTTCGCCCACCAGAGGCGTCGCACCCACCAGCCCAAGCGATGCGAGCGCCATCGCCGCGCGCTTCCTCTGGAACCAAGACATCGATCGCTCCCTTATCTGTACCGCCGGTCGAGAACCTCGCCAGGCAGAGCCCCCGTAGGCCTGCCTTCGTCCACCGTGAACCGGCCGTTCACGACGACGTACCGAATACCCGTCGGGTACCGGTCGGGTTCCATGATGGTAGCGGGGGCCGAGATGGTCTGGTAGTCGAACACGACCAAGTCCGCCTTGTACCCCTCCCGCACGTAGCCCCTGTCCTTCAGCCCGACGATCTGGGCGGGCAACCCGGTGGACGACCGGACCGCGAACGGCAGCGTGATCACGCCCCGCTCCTTCACGTAGTGGGCGATCTTGCGGGGGAAGGCGCCGTAGGACCGTGGGTGCTGCCCGGGGCGCGTCTCCAGCGAGACGAAGCCGTCGGTGGAGGTGGCCGTATACTCCTGCCGCATGTAGTGCTCCACGTCGAAGCGGTGGCCGGCGACGGGCCGGAAGCGCACGCCTGCCGGCAAGAGCCGGGTCGCGTCGACGGCGAAGCGGACGAGCTGCTCGAAGGGCGTCCGCCCTGCTTCCGCCGCGATCTCGGCCAAGTTGCGTCCCACCGTCTCCGGGAAGTCCGGCGCCAAGACGACCACATGGCGGTCCGCGCCGCCTTGCAGTCGCAGCACGTACTCCGTGTCCCGCACCAACTCCGGCCCGATCGACGGATCCGCCAAGTTGGCCTGCAGGTTGGCCTTGTGGTCCTTCAGCAGCTCCTCGTCCCGCCAGATCGGCGCGTCCAGCCCGCCCGACCGGTCGGTGCCGGGGGGAGCGAAGCCCCAGTCGGGGATCACGTCCACGGGTCCGCCGCCGAACGTCTCGTAGGGGTACTGGTCCAGGTAGACTTGCACGCCTTCGGCTCGGGCGGCGTCGATCATGAGAACGTCGATCGCCGCGTGGCCCCAGCTGTCGGTTCCCTTCGCCTTGATGTGGGTGCCCACGACGCGGATCCCCGCCGCCCGGCCGATCTCGATCGTCTCCCGCATCCCGTCGGTTCCGGTCAGCGGCTGGTCGTCCACGATCGAGGGCGTCTGCCAGAGAGGCAGCGGCGACTGGCTCCGCTGGTGCGCGTAGTAGAACCCGTCGTAATCGGCGACGACCTTGGCCAGCGCGATCAGCTCCGCTGTGGCGCTGAACCGCCCGGGACGGTACTCGGGTCCCGCGCCCAGCCCCCACGCGCCGTCCTCCATCCCGCTGCGCACCAGCGCCGCCATCTCGGCGACTTCGGCTTCGGTGGCGGGGCGCTCGTAGTCGTCGCCCATGACCAGCCCCCGAACAGTGCCGTGGCCCACCATCGGGACCACGTTGGTGGCGACTCCCGGCGTGCGGTACGCCGCCATCTCGTCGGCGATCGGCCACACCGGGTTGCGCCCGTCCGGCCCGAAAACGGACGTGGTGATCCCCTGCATGACCAAGTTGTGCGCGCGCCGGGCCTCCATGTCGTCGGAGGCGAACGACCGGTCGGCGTGAGAGTGCATGTCGATGAAGCCCGGGACCACGTGCAGCCCCGTGGCGTCGACGACGCGGTCGGCCGTCGCCCTGGCCAGCTTGCCGACGGCGACGATCTCGCTCCCGACCACGCCAACGTCGGCGACCACGGCGGGCCCGCCCGTCCCGTCCAGCACCCGCCCGCCACGGAAGAGCACATCGAAGTGCTGGACGGCGAGTGCGCCGGGAGGTGGAAAGGCGAGGACCGCCAGGACGAGCAGCACGGAGAGAGCGGCTGGCCGCGGGGCTGGGAGCAGACACTTCATGGCGGACGATCCTTCGGCGGGTGGCGGTCGGCACGCGATGCTGCGCCAAGGTATGCGGCAGAGCCAGCCGAAGTCACCCGTCCACGATGTCGAGGCACACGTCGCTGCCCTGCGTATCGTCCGCCTCCGCCTCCCGCAGTGCCGCCTCGACCTCTGCCAGCACCGTCCGATCCGTCTCCACTTCGCGCCGCGTCGCCAGCGCCGCCAGTGCCTCCGCCGACCCCACCCGCCCCAGCGCCCAGGCCGCGTGGGCGCGCACCAGAGGCGCCGGATCGGCCAACGCCGCCGCCAGCACCGGCCCCGCCTCTTGATCTCCCCAGTTGCCCAGCGCCACGCACACGTTGCGGAGCATCCCCTTGCGCCCCGCCCGCGACAACGGCGACCCGGCGTACTCGCGCTGGAACCCCTTCCCCGACATCGCCAGCAGCCGGCGCGCCAGCTCCACCAGCGACGGGCGGTCCAGGTCGGGCCGGGACATGTAGGCGGGCTCGCTCGCCGGCGTCGCGAAGCTCTCGTTCCAGGGACACGCCTCCTGGCAGATGTCGCAGCCGAACACCCGGTTGCCGATCGCCGGACGCAGGTGGCGGGGAACCGCGCCGCGCAACTCGATCGTCAGGTAGGAGATGCACCGCCGGGCGTCGATTACGGGAGCGCCGTCCTCGTGGCGGCCCAGCAGCGCGCCGGTGGGACAGGCGTCGATGCACCGTCGGCAGCTCCCGCAGTGGTCCTCGCGGAACGGCGATGAAGGAGCCAGCGGCAGGTCGGTCAAGAGCACGCCCAGAAAGAAGTAGGAGCCGCGCCTAGGGTGGATCAGCATCGTGTTCTTGCCGAACCACCCGAGTCCGGCGCGCTGGGCCAGGTCGCGCTCCAGGACCGGCCCCGTGTCCACGTACGCCCTGCGCTGCACCGGCCTCCCGGCCGCCGCCTCCAGACGGTCCCCCAATTCCTCCAGCCGTTCCCCAACGACGTGGTGGTAGTCGCGCCCCCTGGCGTAGCGGGCGACCACCGCTCGCGATCGGTCGCCGGAACCAGCAGCGGGATCCGCGTCGGCGTAGGAGTGAGCCACGACCACTGCGCTCCGAAACCCGTCCAGCGTCCGCGTCAGGTCGCTTCGTCGCTCCACCGCGGAACGCCGGGCCAGGTACCCCATCTCACCGTGAAGCCCTGCGCGGATCCACTCTCGGAAGTGGGCGACGTGGCCGCTTCGGCTTCCGGTCGCGACCCCGGCCGTCTCGAACCCGAGGGCGACGGCCTCGGCGACGACCCTTTCCGAGTCCAGCGGGCCGTTCAGCCGGCTGTTCAGCGAGCCGGGCACCGACCGCCGGGCGAGTGTAGCTTCGTTCCCATGGAGACCCAACGCATCCGGGAGATCTTCCCGATCCTCCTCCGCCGAAACTACTTGAATTCGTGCTCGCTGGGAGCGCTGTCGCTACGCTCGGAAGAACGTCTGGGCGACTTCACGCGGCTGTGGCACGATCTGGGCGCGGCGGCTTGGTACGATCACTGGTGGGGTCTCCTGGGCGACCTGCGGCGGCGCGTGGAGGCGACCTTCGGCGCTCCGGAAGGGACGGTGGCCCTCCTGCCGTCCACTTCCGCCTGCTTGGCCGTGGCTTCCTCGAGCCTGGAGTGGAGCCGGCGGACAAGGCGCAACCGGATCGTCGCCACGGAGCTGGACTTCCCCACTCTCCTCTACCCTTGGATGGTGCGACCGGAAGCCGAGCTCGTGGTGCTGAAGAGCGCGGACGGCGTCGCCATCGACCCCCAGCAGTTCGCCGACGCCGTGGACGACAGGACCCTGGCCGTCGCCACCAGCCACGTCTTCTTCACGACGGGAGCGGTTCAGGATTTGGCCGCGATCGCCGCGATCGCCCGCCGCGCAGGCGCCTTCACGATCATCGACGGCTATCAGGGAGCAGGCCAACTCCCGCTGGACCTCCCCGCCGCAGGGGTGGACTTCTACACCGCGGGACCCCTCAAGTGGCTCTGCGGCGGCCCGGGGCTGGCGTACCTCTACGTCCGCGAGGAGCTGGCCGGCAGCTTGACCCCCAGGATCACCAGCTGGTTCGCCACCCAGGACCAGTTCCTCTTCAACTCCGGCGACTTCCGCTACCACGACGACGCCCGCCGCTTCGAGCTGGGCACGCCGTCGCTCCCCACCGTGCACACGGCTCTGGGGGGACAGGAGATCATCGACCAAGTGGGCGTCTCGGCGATCCGCTCTCGCAACCTCATGCTGGCGGAGCGGCTGGCGGACGCATGTCGAGAGGCCGGGTTCCGGGTTCGGACGCCGCCGGACCGAGCGAGCCGGTCGGCGATCGTGCCCGTGCAGCATCCGTCGCCGGCGGAGGCCGTGGGCCAACTGGCCGAACAAGGGATCGTGGTGGACCAGCGGCCGGGGATCGTGCGTGCCAGCCCTCATTTCTACAACACGACCGACGAAGTGGACGCGTTCGTGGCGGCACTGTCGGCCTTGAAGCTCCCGCGGCAGGACTCGAACCTGCGACCCGACGGTTAACAGCCGTCTGCTCTACCAGCTGAGCTACGCGGGACCGAAAGTGGAAAACGGCCCGAATGATGGAAGAATCGGCGGCGCGCGTCAACGGCTTGCCGTTCCCGTAAACATATGCTTATCGTAGCTGCCATGTTGACGACCACTGCCGCCAGCCGCCGTCCCGAGGCCATGGCCGACGTCCCGGGCGTCTGCGAACTGCCCCTGACCCGGGCTGTCGTTCAGTACGGCGACGTGCACGAGCTCGACTACCCGGGCGGGCGGATCCAGGACATCGGCTTGGCCGTCGTCGTGGAGGGCCGCTTCGCGTCGTCGGTGCGGGCGATCGACCTAGGGTCCGCCGAGACGAAGTTCCTCGATCTGAGCTCCGAGCTTGTGGTTCTGGACTGGGTCTACGAGCCCACCCTGGCCCATCTCCGCCGTCTCGCCCTCGACGCAGCGGAGGAACGGCCCGCCGGTGCCAGGCTGGAACGGTACTGCTTCGACTTGGCTCTGCGGGTGCTGGCCAGGAAGGGGTTCACGCCGCTGACGCGCCCCACGCTTCTCCGGCTTGGCTACCGCGACCTCTGCCAGGACCTCGACCTCCACGAAGGCACCGCCGTGCGGATCGCGACCGGGGGCGGGAGGCTGGTCCGGGTTCATCTGGAGTACGACGACGCCGCCCTGGTGTTCGAGACCTCCCCCGCCGGACCCGATCCCGCGCTGGAGACCGCCCTGCGCGAACTCTTCCCCGGCCTTCCCGCCACGCGGTTCGGCGGCGACGGGAGCGACGGCGAGCACCACCGAGGCTACCGGGTGCGCTTCGGCGTGCCGGTGGAGTTCGGCGAGGCGCGCCGGAGCCTCTACCGGATGCGTCACGGCCTCTCCCACTTGGTGGCCCGCTTCGAGCCCGACCGGTTCCGGGCAGTCGACGGCTTGGTGTCGGCGTTCGGGGAGCGCCGCACCCTGGACCGGCTGAGCTTCCCCGGCGTCGCCATGGGGCTGGGCGCTTCGGTCCACTAGTAGACGGACTTGCCCGGGAGCCGGGGAGGCGTTGCGGGGGAGCTGCGGCGCAGCCGGGGGGTGACGGGGGGGCGTCGCGAACGACTCGGAGGAGATCGATCTCGGACCCGCGGCAGCCGTCCGAAGATGTTTCTCGGAGTCCGGTTTCAGGGCGCGTAATCGGCGCCCGAACGACCCGTTTCGGGTGCGGTTGAAATCGTCACAAGTCCATGTTGAAACGGTACTTGGAGCCGTACCAAGACGATGGCCGAGTCACCGGGGACAGGTACCGAAACAAGCGGTGCAGATCGTCGAAAACATGTGACGTAGCCCAGGCGACGATTCTTCGTAAGTCGTTTCTGAACAATAGTTTGCGTATAGTTGGCAGGGCGAGCCCCGCCGAATCGGGATGCTCCGCCCCGCTCCCTTGTGAATCCCCGCTCGGCTTCATATCGTTTCGGCCCGACCTTGCGGAGAGAAGACGACCGGCCCCCCGCGGCCGGACCGGTTCCGCTCCGTGCCCGCCAACCGACTTGAAGGGATGAAGCGCCGATGTGGAACACCCGGTCCGTGCGACTTGACGTTCGGCTCCCGGCCGATGTGGCCGACGAAGTGGAGAGTGTCCAGCATTCCGATCCCGGGTTCGTCGCCCAGGTGCTCACGTACGGGTTCGCCCGGCGATCGGCGTACCGAGCGCTTCGGGACGACCAGTTGAACAACCAAGCCGTCTCGGCGTCGCCGGACCACGGGTCCAGCGGGTTCGTGCAGCCGTAGGCCGGGGGTGGCCAGCGCGTCGGTGGCCGGCGCGTCGTCGTAGGCGGGCTCGTCGATAGGGTCTTCCACTCACGACCTTGACCTTAGTACCCCTCTGCACAACCTTAATGTCTCGGTAAACGTCTAACTACCGAGGTGTGTATCCAGCCCTTGGGGGACAAGGCCAACGGATGGCAGAAGGCAGCCGCGACGGTGTGCTTCGTGCGAAGTACGACGACTATTGCTCAGGACGAGTGGCCGACGTCCTGCTGTCGCTGTCTCCCGAGGAAGTGTACGCGTTGGCCGAAGCGGAGGCTCGCGGCATCAATCAGATCGCCCCCTCCTCTCACGACGAAGCCGTCCAACTTGCAACCCGCAAGATCCGCGACCGCCTAAAGCTCCCCCGGTTCCAGGACTGGGCGGAGGAATACAAACGACAGCCGCAACGCTTCGACCCTCACCTGATGGGACTGTGGAAGAGGGAAGAGGGCGACGCCGAGTCGGACTGACCTGCGCCCCTCGCGCAGTCGCCGGCTACTTGTAACGGTAGGTGACTCTGCCCCGCGTGAGGTCGTAGGGAGACATCTCTACCTTCACCCGGTCTCCGGCGAGCACGCGGATGTAGAACTTCCGCATCTTCCCCGACAGGTACGCCAGGATTTCGTGGCCGTTCTCCAACTTCACCCTGAAGTTCGCGTTGGGAAGCACCTCGGTGATCTTCCCTTCCATCTCGATCGCGTCGTTGGCCATCAGAACGGCAAGTCGTCGTCGGGCTCGGCGGTCGGCGCACTCTGGGCCGCCGGCCGATACCCCCCGCCGCTCCGCTGCGAACCCTGTTCACCGTCGACGCCTCCCCGAGAGCCCAGCATGATCATCTCCTGGACGATGATGTCGGTCCAGTAGCGGGCGTTGCCGTGCTCGTCCTGGGTCTGCGAGTAGTCGATCCGGCCCTCCACGTAGAGTCGGTCTCCCTTCTTGACCCACTGCTCCACCACGTCCACGAGCCGGCCGAAGAAGGTGAGGCGATGCCACTGGGTGCGCTCCTGCTGCTGGCCGGCGCGGTCTTGAAACGATCGGCTGGTGGCCAGGGAGAGCTTGGCGACGCGGCTGCCGCTCGCGGTGGTTCGAACATCGGGGTCGCCGCCGACGTTGCCGATCAGCGTGGCCTTGTTGAGAGAACGTGCCATAGGGTCCTTGAAGCTGCTGGCGGGCCTGGGGGGTTGCTGGTGGACGAGAAAGGTAAGCTGAAGCCGCTGGGGCCGCCATGGCGCGGACGGAGGCCGCTCGGCCGGCCGAACGGGGCTTCCTGACGCCTTCGGGCGTTCCTAGCTTTCGAGCCATGAACGAGAGCAAGTACGTCAGGACCGAGGTCTCGGGGGCTGTCGCCACCGTCGTGATCGACCGCCAGGACAAGCTGAACGCACTGAACCCGGGTGTGATCGAGGAGATCGACCAAGCGTTCGAGCAGCTGCGGGACGACGCCTCGGTGCATGGGGTGCTGCTCACAGGGGCGGGCGACAAGGCGTTCGTGGCAGGGGCCGACATCGGCGTGCTTGCCGAGATGGAGCCCCTCTCGGGCACAGAGGTCAGCCGGGAAGGGCAGGCGGTGCTCCGGCGGATTGAGGAGTTCCCGAAGCCCGTGGTGGCGGCAGTCGGAGGCTACGCCCTTGGAGGAGGTTGCGAGCTCGCGCTGGCGTGCCATCTGCGGGTGGCCAGCGAGCGGGCCAACTTCGGCCTGCCGGAAGTGGGGCTCGGGATCATTCCCGGGTACGGAGGCACCATCCGCCTCGCCCGCCTGGTGGGGCTGGGCCGGGCGATGGAGATCGTCCTGACGGGAGATATGATCGACGCGCAGCGGGCCTACGAGATCGGCCTGGCCAACGTCGTCGCGCCCCACGGCGAGTTGATGGAGCGGGCCGAAAAGCTCCTGGCGCGGATCGTCCGCAACGGCCCGAAGGCCCTCGAGATGGCTCTCAAGTCGATGTACGCGGCCGCGGAGAACACGATGGAGCACGCGCTGGCGCTGGAGTCGTCCCTATTCGGCCTCCTGGCCTCGACCCGCGACATGCGGGAGGGCATGGCGGCGTTCCTGGAGAAACGCAAGGCGCGCTTCGAGGGACGGTAGACGACGACGGCCCGACAGCGGCGGCAGGCGGGCGATCTGCGGCCCGCGGGCCCCCTGGCTGGAGCCCCCGCCAGGTCCCTGTCTTCGCTATATTAAAGAAATGTCCGACGCTCGCCTCGTCCGGCCTCCACCGTGGTTCTGAGGGAGCTGGAACTGCGCCACTTTCGGAACCTGGGAGTCCAGGAGCTGCGGTTCCCCCCGGAGGGCGTGGCGGTCGTCGGCGACAACGCCCAGGGGAAGTCCAACCTGCTGGAAGCGATCTACTACCTGGAGAGCTTCCGTTCGTTCCGCGGAGCCGGCGACGGCCAGCTAGGGGCGTTCTCGGAAGACGTGTTCCACCTGCGAGCCGCGGTCTCCGGCGAGAGGCCGGCCACGGTGTCCGCCGGGTTCGACCGGAAACTGAGGAAGAAGAAGGTGACGGTGGACGGAAACGACGCTTCCCGGATCGCGGACGCCCTGGGCAGACTCGGCGCGGTGGCGTTCTCTCCGGCGGACGCCGGGCTGGTCAGCGGCGGGCCGGGGCGGCGACGGCGCTTCCTCGACGTCGTGCTGTCGCTGAACAGGCCGGGGTACGTGAAGGCCCTTCAGGAGTATCGGCGGGCGCTGGTCCAGCGGAACGCAGCGCTGCGGGCGGGCTCCGGGCGGGCCGCCGTTCGAGCGTGGGAGGGACCCTTGGTGACGCAAGGCGGGGCGGTAGCCGTTCTGCGCCAGGAGTGGGTCGCCGCCTGGGCGGACGCCTTCGCCGCCTACTACCGTGCCGTGTCCGGGAACGGTGCCGCGGCGATGGAGTACCGGCCGAACTTGGGCGTCGGGGCGGATCCCGCCGACGACGCTTCGGACCCGCCGCCGGAGGCCGCGCGCGAAAGCTTCCGCCGCAAGCTGGACGACGGCTGGGACGACGACGTTCGCCGGGGCTCGACGGGCGCCGGCCCCCACCGGGACGAGCTGAGGATCACCGTCGAGTCCGGCGGGCGCCGGGTCCCTGTCCGCACCTACGGCTCCGGGGGACAGCGCCGCACCGCCGCCCTGGCCCTGCGCTTGGTGGAAGCCGCAACGATCCGTCGTCAGCGCGCCGCCGAGCCGATCCTGCTGCTGGACGACGCCTTTGCCGAGCTGGACCCGGGTCGATCGGAGAGGGTGATGTCGCTCATGGAGGAAGAGGGACGGGGCCAGGTGATCCTCACTGTGCCCAAGGAGTCGGATGTGCGGCTGCGCAGCATGTCGCTGGCCCGCTGGCGGATCCGCGCCGGAGCGATCGAAGCGTGACCCGCCCGGCCCCCCTTTCCGGCGCGCTGGCCGAGTACC
The DNA here is from genome assembly GCA_958296005.1 of Longimicrobiales bacterium. Taxonomy (GTDB): domain Bacteria; phylum Gemmatimonadota; class Gemmatimonadetes; order Longimicrobiales; family Gaopeijiaceae; genus CATQHQ01. Next base: position 217,577 of record CATQHQ010000001.1, on the reverse strand, counting down.
TGGAAGAATCGGGGCTGGGGGATTCCCTGGCGCGCCTGGGCGCAATAGACGAATGGGCGGGAGCCGTGGGAGCCCGCATCGCGAAGGTGACCGAGGCCGTGGAGGTCCGCGGCGACGTGCTGGTGGTGGAGGTGGCCTCCAGCGCATGGATCAACGAGCTGTCGATGATGAGGGGGCTGGTTCTGGAGCGGGTGAACGCCATCCGGGCCGGGCCGCCGGTGCGGGGGGTCCGGTTCCGCTTGGCGGAGACGACCTGCGGCCGACGGGTCCGAGGCCCCAAGGCAACCGAAACGCCGAACGAGGGTTCTGGGAGGATGAATGGCGGCAACTGACCGGGGCAGCGAATACACCTCCAGGCAGATTCAGGTCCTCAAGGGTCTGGAGGCGGTTCGGAAGAGGCCGGGGATGTACATCGGCTCCACGTCGACCAGGGGGCTTCACCACCTCGTCTACGAAGTGGTGGACAACAGCATCGACGAAGCGATGGCCGGGTTCTGCACGAACGTGCACGCGACGATCCACCCGGACGACATCGTGACGGTCGTGGACGACGGGCGAGGGGTCCCGGTGGACATCCACCCCACGGAGGGCGTGCCCGGGGTCGAGCTGGCGATGACCACCCTCCACGCGGGCGGCAAGTTCGACAAGAGCTCCTACAAGGTCTCCGGCGGCCTTCACGGCGTCGGCGTGAGCGTGGTCAACGCCCTTTCCGAGTGGCTGGAAGTGGAAGTCCAGCGAGACGGCAAGCGCTACCGCCAGAGGTACGCGCGGGGGATCAAGGTCACCGAGCTCGAAGAGGTCGGAACGGCGGATGGGACGGGAACCCGGGTCACCTTCAAACCGGACCCCGAGATCTTCACCGTGCTGGGGTACGACTTCGACGTGCTGTCGGACCGGCTGCGGGAGCTGGCGTTCCTCAACCGGGGGCTGAAGATCGTCATCCGCGACGAACGCACCGAAGACGAGCGGGAAGAGGTCTACAAGTACGACGGGGGGTTGGCCGAGTTCGTCACGTTCCTGCGCGGATCGCGGGTGCCGGTGCACGACAACATCGTCTACTTCGAGGCTTCCAGGCCCGAAGCCGAGATCGAGCTGGCGATGCAGTACGACGAGGGCTTCTCCGAGAACACCCACACCTTTGTCAACAACATCAGCACCCACGAGGGCGGCACCCACCTGACCGGCCTCAAGGCGGCGCTCACGCGCACCGTCAACGACTATGCCCGGCGCAACAAGATCTTCAAGAAGGACGAGGTCCTGTCGGGCGACGACGTGCGGGAGGGACTTACCTGCGTGCTCAGCGTGAAGGTCATGGAGCCCCAGTTCGAGGGACAGACCAAGACCAAGCTGGGCAACTCGGAGGTGAGGGGTGCCGTCGAGGCGGCGGTCAACGAGCACCTGTCGGCGTTTCTCGAGGAGAACCCCAAGTCGGCCAAGGCGGTCATCGAGAAGTCCCTGCAGGCGGCCCGGGCGCGCGAGGCGGCGCGGAAGGCCCGGGACCTGGCTCGCAAGAAGAGCGGACTGGAAAGTGGGGTGCTGCCGGGGAAGCTGGCCGACTGCTCGATCGCCGACCCGGCGTTGACCGAGATCTACTTGGTGGAGGGCGACAGCGCCGGGGGCTCCGCCAAGCAGGGACGGGACCGGTCGTTCCAAGCGATCCTGCCGTTGAAGGGCAAGATTCTGAACGTGGAGAAGGCGCGTATCGACAGGATCCTGTCGAACGACGAGATACGGGCGATGGTGACTGCGATCGGCGCAGGGATCCGGGACGACTTCGACATCGAGAGGGCCCGGTACCACAAGATCATCATCATGACCGACGCCGACGTGGACGGCGCCCACATCCGGACGCTGCTCCTCACCTTCTTCTTCCGCCAGATGCGGGAGCTGATCGAGGAGGGCTACGTCTACATCGCCCAGCCGCCGCTCTACCGGGTCCACAAGGGGAAGACGGAGCGCTACGCCTTCAGCGACGAAGAACGGGACCGGGAGGTGAACGCGGTCTCCAACGGCAAGGACAAGAAGGGCGTCATGATCCAGCGCTACAAGGGGCTGGGCGAGATGAACCCGGAGCAGCTTTGGAGGACGACGATGGACCCGGACGCCCGCACGATCCTGCGGGTGACGGTGGAAAGCGCCACGGCGGCGGATCGTATCTTTACCGAGTTGATGGGCGACGAGGTGGAGCCTCGGCGAGCCTTCATCGAGAAGAACGCCAAGTACGTGAGAAACCTGGACGTTTGATGCGTAGAGCAGCAGGGACAGCGGATCGGCGGTCGGCGACGACGGCGACGATGCTCGTCCTTGTTGCGGCCTGCGGCGACGGCGGCACTGAGCCGGACACGTTCACCGGCACGCCCAACGTGCCGCCGGTGGCGTCGTTCACGGTGGACGTGGCGGAAGGCGCCGCGCCGCTGGAAGTACGCTTCGACGGCAGCGCGTCGACGGACCCGGACGGGACGATCGTGGGGTGGGCGTGGACCTTCGGGGACGGGGCGACCGGCACCGGCCGCACGACGACTCACGTGTACGAGGAGGCCGGGTCCTACACGCCGTCGCTGACCGTGACCGACGAGCGCGAGGCGACGCACACCCGCCAGGGGAACGCCATCACGGTGAACAGCCCCCCGGGAACCGGCGAGAACGAGATCACCGGAGTGGTGTGGCACGACGCCGACAACGATGGAGAACGAGACCCGGACGAGGAGACGGTGCCCGGCTTCGTGGTCTTCCTGGACGCGAACGGAGACGGCGCGAGGGACTCCACGGAGACGGCGGCGGTCACCAACGACGACGGCGAGTACCGGTTCGAGGGGCTGGACGAGCGCCAGTCCTACAACGTTACGCAGGAGATGACCCTGGGCTGGACCAACACTGCCCCGGGAGTGCCCGGTTCGCGGTCGCTGTTCCGGGCGCTGCCGATCATCGGGGGCGAGCCGACCGACCCAGAGGAGTTCCGCTTCCAGGTCGCGTTGGTGCGGACCGGCGGGTTCCTGTCATGCGGCGGAACGTTCGTGGCCGGCGGCTGGGTTCTGACCGCGGCTCACTGCGTGGACGACCTCGACGGCCCGGCGGCGATTCAAGTCCTGGCGGGAACCCACGACGTACGGGAGGGCGGCGAGCTCCTCAAGGTGACGCGGATACTGATCCACCCCGCCTACGGGTCCGCCGGCATCTCCAACGACATCGCCTTGCTTGAGCTGGAAGGCTACTACGCCTATCCGCGGATTGAGCTGCTGACCCCGGACAGGGCCAATATGGCCGCGCCGGGCACGATGGCGACCACTGTCGGCTGGGGTCTCACGTCGGAGGGCGGCAACCTGTCGCCGTTTCTGAAGAGGCTGGAATCGCAGATCATCAGCAACGACGAGTGCAAGACCCACCTGGACTCGTCGATCCTGGACGTGACGATCTGCGCCGGGATGCTCGGCTCGTCCGAGTCTACCTGCAACGGCGATTCGGGAGGGCCGCTTATGGTACCCTTCAGGAAGCGCTGGATTCAGGTGGGGATCGTCAGCTTCGGCACCAACATCTGCTACCAGCCCACGGCCTACGCTCGGGTCTCTGCGCTGGTCGACTATGCCCTGAACAACATCCCGCCCGAGTCGTCGGGGGTGGTGGTGGTGGATTGGAGCGACGGAGCGGCGACCGCGGAAGCGAACTTTGGGAACTTCCGATAGACTACGGATTGGACAACTCACAATAGGGAAGGGACAATGAACGGAACCCTACGTATGAATGCGGTTGCAGTCCTTGCCGCACTTTTCGCGCTGGTGGGCACTGCAGCCCCAGCCGTGGCCCAGACGGGCGTCGTACAGGGGCAGGTGGTGGACGCATCCTCGATGCGGCCGCTCTCCGACGCCCAGGTCCTGGTCGAAGGAACCGGGATCGGCCAGCTGGCCAACGCCTCCGGGCGTTTCTTGCTCCTCAACGTGCCAGCGGGCGACCACGTCGTGCGCGTCTCGCTGATCGGCTACAGCGAGGCCAGGCAGAGCGTAACCGTGGGGTCGGGCCAGACCGTCACCATCGACATCCTGCTGGAGTCCACGGCGATCTCCCTGGACGAGCTGGTGGTGACGGGAGTCGGCGCCCAGACCGCACGGCGCGCCCTTGGAACCTCCGTGGAGGTCGTGGGTGCCGAGGAGATCGCCGTGGCCCCGGTCCAGTCGGTGGCCAGCTTCCTCCAGGGACGCGTGCCCGGCGCGACGGTGAACGCCACTTCGGCCCAGCCGGGCACGGGGTCGTTGATCAACTTCAGGGGCGTGTCGTCGGTCTTCGGCGCCCAAACCCCGATCATCTACGTGGACGGCGTGCGGGTGGACAACGACCAGTCCACGGCCGCCGGCACCGGCGGCGAGCAGTCCTCGGCGCTGGCCGACCTGCTCACGACCGACATCGAGAGGATCGAGGTCACCAAGGGCGGCGCCGCGTCCACCCTGTACGGATCCGACGCCGCCACCGGCGTGATTCAGATATTCACCAAGAAGGGCACGCCCGGCGCCCCCCGGATCGTGGGCCGCATCGAGCAGGGGATCGAAATGCCCGAGCTCAAGTACATCTTCGACACGGGGTTGATCTTCCCGAAGCAGGTGGAGTCGGGGGAAGTGCCCAGCACGTTCATGAAGGACGTCTACTTCAAGAACGGCCGGACCCAGAACTACTACGCGGCCGTATCCGGCGGAACCGCCGACGTGACCTACAACGTGAGCGGCCGGCTGGAAGAACGAGACGGCACCCAGCCCAAGGACGCGAGCACGAACTACAGCCTTCGCGGCGGCCTTCAGGCCTCCCTGACCGAGAACTTCACCTTCGAGTTCGCGGGCAGCTATATGCGCCACAACTTCGACCGCCTCTACAATGGCGCGGCGATCGCCGACCCGCTGACCAGCTTCGAGGTGGGCGACGCGCTGTTCTTTTCGGGAGCGGCCACACTGCAGGAGGCGATGGACATCTTCCTGTTGCCGGACATCACGGAAGCGGTCAACAGGTTCATCGTGTCCACTACGGCGCGCTGGCAGATCCGCGACGACCTGGGCTTCCGGTTTACGTTGGGCACGGACAACCGCACCAACCAGCAGCGCACGTATCAGCCGATCGGCTTCACGCCGGGTGAACCCACGGGACAGCTTCGCCGCTTCGACCGTTCCTTCACTTCCGTGTCCCTGGACGCGGGCTTGACGTACAACTGGAGCAGCGCAGGCGGTGCCTACGGCTCCGCCACGTCCGTCGGAGTGCAGGGGTTCCGCGACGATCAGAGCACGATCATTGGACTGGGCCGGACGTTCGCGTTGCCCGGCACCTTCGACTTCGGTTCGGCGGCGACGATCACAGCCGACGAGGGCAACGCCGAGGTGTTCAGCGGCGGCGTGTACGTGGACGAGCAGGTGAGCCTCTGGAACAAGCTGTACGTGGGCGGCGGCTTCCGGGTCGACGCCGCGTCCAGCTTTGGCGACAACATCGACTACAAGATCTACCCGAAGGCCACGGGCTCTTACATCCTCTCCGAGGATCTTCCCCTTGGGTTCGTCGACGAGCTCAAGATCCGGGCGGCCTACGGACAAGCGGGTAACTTCCCCGGGGCGTTCCTGAAGGACCGGACGTTTTCCGCCACCTCCTTCCGGGGCGAGTCGGCGCCGCGCTTCGCCAATCCAGGGAACGCGGACCTGAGGCCGGAGACCACTTCGACGATCGAAGCCGGCATCGACGCCGCCCTGTTGGACAACCGAATCGGCCTCAACTTCACTTGGTACGACGCGATCACCTCCGACGCCCTTTTCCAGGTGCCGCGACAGCCGGTGACGGGACAGGGCACGCAACAGGAGAACGTGGGAGAGATACGCAACACCGGCGTGGAGGTCGCCGCCAACGTTCAGCTGCTGAACCTTCGCGAAGTCGCTTGGTCCGTCGGCGGGACCTTCCAGTGGGTGCACAACGAGGTGACGGACATGGGCGGTGTCGCCGACTTCGGCGTGGACGGTCAGAAGTGGGTGACCCAGGGCATGCCCGTCGGCGCTTGGCGCGTGACGACCCCGACGGACACCAACGGCGACGGACTGGCCGACGGCTCCGAGCGCGTCTTCACCGGGGACATGCCGGTGCCGGACAAGAGCGGCGGCGTCAACACGACCGTCTCTGTGGGCAGCAACCTCACCATCAGCGCGCTGGCGGACTGGGCGGGTGGTCATCACGTCTTCGACTTCGGTTCGGTATGGGCCACCTTCAACGGCATCTACCGCCGGGAGCTGGTTCGATGCGGCATGGACGACGGCGCAGAGGTTGGGTGCGAATACGAATTTCCGGTTCAGTACAACGCGGACGGGACACGCCGAGGCAAGTACAGCCAGAGTGCGGCCCGGAGCGCCTTCCTGTATGACGGCGACTACTTCAAGGTCCGAGAAGTGTCGGTGCGGTACGCCCTTCCCGACGACATCATCGGCAGGGCGGGCCTGGGCCGGGCGACCGTGTATGGGTCGGCCCAGAACCTATGGATTTGGTCCCGCAACGCGATGATCGACGGCGAGCTCAGCGGGCTTAACGGCGGAGGCCTCGAGCTCGGCGGTGAGAGCAGCGTCACCTTGCCTCCCAACCGGACCTTCAGGTTCGGCGTCGAGGTGGTGTTCTAAAATGGCCAAGGAGATGATCCGACCGATGAACGACACGAACGTCTTCAGCGCACTCCGCAGGCACGCTGCCGGAGCCCTCTTGGCTGCGGTGGTCGTCCTGCTGGCAGGCTGCGACGCCATCGACCCGACCCAGGTGAGCAACCCCACCACCACCGACGCGGACCTCGCCGAGGCAAGCAGTCCCACCGAGGCTCTGCTGCCGGGCCTGCGAGCGCAGTTCGCCCGCATGGTCAACGCCTATGTGGTGGCGGAGGTGGTCACGGACAGTTATTCGATCCACGGCACAGGCATCGTCGTGGACATGGACGATCCGGGCGCGATCAAGCCGGAGCTGCTCAACGGAACGGGGACAAGCGTCAGCGGCATCTACTGGAACGTGCAGGAGCTGCGGGCGCTGGCCGACTTCGTCATCGACGAGATCGCGCCCAACGACGAGACAGCGCCGGCGGCCCTCGTCGCCGAGGCCCATTACTACCGCGGAATGGCCTTTCTAACGATGGGCGAAGTCTTCTCCTTTGTGCCTCACGAGGAGGACGGGACGCCCCAGCCCGCAACGACGTCCTTGGCCAAGGCGGTTACCGATCTTCAGGCTGCAACCGGGTTCGGCGCCCAAGCGAACGCGGCCTTGGCGAGGGCCCATCGTCTGCTCGGCGACGCCGGAGCAGCCGAAGCTGCCGCCAACACGGTACTGACCGCTGCGCCGAACTTCCTCTTTGCCCAGGGGTACGACGCCAGCTTCCTCAACAACACGGCCGTGGCCTTCCTGGTCCTACGAGCGTTGCAGGAGATGCAGCCCCTGCCCCGCCTTGACTTCCTCGATCCCAAGTACACGACTCGCGCCGCCGCGATTCCGATCGCCAGTGCCGAGGAGATGCGTCTGATCCTGGCCGAGGCGGCCTTGGCCAGCGGAGACTTGTCGAGAGCGGCGGCACAGTTGGCGACGGCGATCACCATCGCCGGGACCCGAGCCATGGTCATGTTCAACGACATCGACGAGCGACGGAACGCGGACCTCTCCCTGCGGCCCCGGAGTTCGGAGATCATGATCCGGGCAGACGCCAACAGTCCGTTCCGTGCTGGACTAGTCTTGGACCGGCCGGCGAAGGGTCTGGAGATCCCCGCGGTTTCCGGCACCTCTCTGGACGCCGACAGCGTTTCGTCCCTGGCCACCGCCGACGAGCTTTGGCACGCTCTGTGGCTGGCTCGGCAGGAGATACTCTTGCTGGAAGGTCGGCGCTTGGCGGACTTGGGGATCAAGCTCCCCATGATGCAAAGGGAGATCGACCAGAACGAGGGCATCAACGAAGGTGACCCGGGCACGACCGTGGCGGTGCCCGCCTGGGTTCCCCTGAACCCCAGGTACGCGATCGACATCTACTCTCCCGTCGAGCTGTACGACGGAGACGGACCCGCCGCCGCCCTCCTCGAAACGGAGGTGACGATTGAGGTCGACATGAACCGGGTCTTGACGGAGAGCCGCGCTTCGCCGTTCCAGAACTAGGTAGCCGACGGCGAGCTTGGTCACTTCACGCGACGCGCCGGTCGGCGGGGCTTCCGCGCTCCCGTCGGCCGGCGTTGCGCTTGTTGGCTGACTTGGACCTGTGAGCGACCAGCTCTGGCTGGACTTCGACGCGCCTCCCGCTCCAGCGGAGGTACCGGCCGGCACCGGCGGTGGCGACCAGGACGGTCGCCTGCCTCCCGAGTTCGACGGGGCCAGCGTGCTGGTGCGCGAGTTGGCGCGGGTGGCGGCGAGTCGGGGTCGGGGCCGTACGGTCTTGGTTGCGCGGACGCGGGGCGAAGGGAAGGAGCTGCTTCGCCAAGTGGCGCTGCGGGGCCAGTCGTGGGCTGGACTGGAAGTCACCACGGTTCAGCCGTTGGCCACCCAGACTGCCATGCCCCGCATCCTGCGGGACGGGACCGTCGCGGCCGACCGCTTCGACGAACAGGCGATCGCCGAGCAAGCGATCGACGACGTGATCTCGGGCACCGCCGGCCGGTTCGCGCGGTTCGTCAACAAGGTGGGGTTCCGGGACGCCGTGCGGAGGTCGGTGGTTGCCTTGCGGGAGGGAGGAGTCCGCGAAGGCGACCTGACTCCGCGCGTCATCGGCGACCGGGAGAAGCAGGCGCTCGTCGCCGAAGTGCTGGGGCGCTACGAAGCGTTGCTACGCAAGGAGAAGCTGGTGGATTCGGCCGGGGTGCTGGAGCTGGCCCTGGCGGCGTTGGACGCCCGGGGCGTCGGCGACCAGGCAGTGTACTTGTTGCCGGGGCTGTCGGATCGCGGGCTCGCGGGCCGGTTCGTTCGTGCGCTTCAACGCCGTGGCGCCGTGCTCCTCAAGACCGATCCGGTCGAAGGGTTGCCCGCGCCGCGTCACCTTATTTGGGACGTGATGCCGGCGGAAGCATCCGGGAGCTGGCTCCACGCCGTGGACCGCCGCCCCGCACACGTTGCGCAGGGTCGCCTCGGCGAAGGACCGCCACGCTCGGACGGCGACGCGCTACCGGCCGGCGGCGGCGATCTTGAACGAATCGACCTCTTCGCGGCGGCGTCGGTATACGACGAGCTGAGGGGCGTCCTGCGACGGGTGCTGGACCGAGGCGCGCGCTGGGACCAGGTCGAGATCGTGACCCCGGATCCCGCCACCTACGGCTCGGCCCTTCACGCCCTGGCCGGGCCGATCGGGATCAGCGTCAACTTCGCCGTGGGCTTGCCGGTGGAGCGGACGCGGCCCGGACGCGTGGCGTCGGCGTACTTCCGCTGGATCGAGAACGGCTTTCAGGAGCCGGTCTTCCGGGCGTTGGTAGAAGCGGAGGACGTCAAGCCGCCCGACCCCTACGGCTGGATTCCGGGACCTCGGCTGGCCCGGTCGCTGCGACGGCTGCGGATCGGCTGGGGGCGCACGCGCTACCTCGCCGCCGTGGAGGACGCCCTGGAGGAGCTGCCCGCCGCCTCGAAGCGCCGGTACGAGGACGACGAGCAGTTCGAGCGGCGCAAGCTCGGCACCGAAAAGGACTTGCGGGCGCTGAGGGCGTTGCTGGCGCCGGTGCTTGCGGCAACGCCAGCGACCAGCGGCGAGGCGGAGGCCGGCGTCGTGTCGCCAGCCCATGTCGCCAAAGGACTGAAGAGCCTGCTGGCGCAGGTCGCCCCCGGCACGCCCACCGACGGCACGGCGCGGGAACGGCTGATGAGCGTCCTGAACCGGATCGAGAAGACCCAGACGCGCCTTACCGACTTCGCGTCGGCGTCCAACATCGTGCAGGGGTTCCTCCAAATCTCCGTCCCGGCCCCCCGGGCGGAGGGCGCCGCGCCGTGGAGCGCGATCCCCGGTACTCTGCACCTGTCGGACTTCGAGCACGGCGGGGCCACGGGCCGACCGATCACCTTCGTCGTGGGGATGGCCTCGACGCGCTTCCCCGGGACCGTTTCGGAGGACCCCCTCCTCTTGGACCAGGAACGGTGGCGGTTGGGGAAGGGTGTTCTGCCCCTGGCCAAGGACCGTTCGACCGAAGCCCGCTTCCTCTTCGCGGGACTCTTCGCGCGCCTGCGGGGCGAAGTCGCAATGAGCTATTGCCGCTGGGACCCGGCCGAAGCCCGGGCGCTGACCCCGGCGCCCGAGATGCTTCAGGCGTACCGCCTTCGAGAGGGCAACGGTTCCCTCACCTTCGACGACCTTGAGCGAGCGCTCGGCTTGGCCGAATCCCGGTTGCCCCGGCCATGGATTGCGGGCGACGTGGACGCCTCCGACGTCTGGCTCCGGGCGCTGGCTACCGACGACGGCAGGCTCCGAAGCGGGCTGGCGGCGGTGGGTCGGTTCTACCCTGGACTTGCCCGCGGGATCGAAGTGGACAAGGCGCTGCAGAGCGAGCTGCCGTCGGTCCATGTCGGCGTTCTGGGCGCCGGCTCGCCGCCGGGGGCAGACGCCGCTGGCCCACCGTACCTAGATCCCTTCGCCAAACTCTACTCGGCCAGCGCGCTGAGCACCTTGGGCGCCTGTCCGCGACAGTTCCTGCTCAAGAAAGTCATCCGGGCGAAGCCTCCCGAAGACCCGGAGTTCGACCCTGGACGCTGGCTTGACGCCCGCCAGCGCGGCAGCCTTCTCCACACGGTCTACCAGCGCACCCTGCACGAGGCTCGGAAGCGCCGGTTGGTGCCGGAGGACGACGCCTTCATGGCGTTGGCGCTGGCGCAGGTCGAAGAGGTCGGTCGGCAGGCGCGCGCGGACATTCCTTCGCCCAGCGCGGCGGTCCGGGAGTGGGAGATCGACGCCCTGCGGGACGATGCGCGCTCCTTCGTCGAGATGATCCGCGACGAACCGCCGAAGTGGCTGGCGCTGGAGCGGCGTTTCGGCTTCGACGAGGAAAACGTGGAGTTCGACACGCCGGCGGGATCAATTCAGGTGGTGGGCGCCATCGACCGAGTGGACGACCGACCGGGCGGGCTGCGGGTCGTCGACTACAAGACCGGGAGTACCTTCGGCTACGACAGCCGATCCGGCACCTACGACGGTGGGCGGCGGCTGCAGCACGTGGTGTACTGTCGAGCGGCGTCGCAGCTGCTGGGGCGACGGGTCGATCGCATGGAGTACCACTTCCCCACCCGGCGGGGCGAGAACGCGGTCAAGCTCTACGAGTGGGACGATCTGCAGCACGGCGGCAGCTTGGTCGCGGCGCTGCTGGACGGCGTGTCGAAGGGGTGGTTCCCTGCCACCGACGACGCCAAGAAGGACTGCCGCTTCTGCGACTACAAGGAAGTGTGCGACGTGCGGGAGAGTCAGTGGGGCGACATGTCGTCGCGCTACGCCGACTGGACCAAGCGGAACCTGGAGGAGATGGAGGAGCTTGCGGTCTTGCGGCGGGTGCGCGGGTGGACGAAGGAAGCCGCCTTCCGTGGGTGATCGGTCCACTGGCAAGTTTCCGCCGCCGCCGGACGAGTCGGTTCGCCACCGCATCCGGGAGGACCTGGTGGCGAACTTCCTGGTGGAAGCGGGTGCCGGGTCGGGGAAGACCACGGCGCTGGTGGACCGGATGGTCGCGCTGGTGCGCCAGGGGGCGTGCCAAGTGGAGCAGATCGCGGCGGTCACCTTCACCCGGAAGGCGGCGGCGGAGCTGCGGCAGCGGTTTCAGGTGGAGCTGGAGCAGGCCGGCGCCCGACGGAAACCCGACGACCCTGAACGGGAGAGGGTGGAAGAAGCTCTCCAGAAGCTGGACGGCGCGTTCCTGGGCACGATCCACTCCTTCTGCGCCAAGCTGCTGCGGGAGCGACCCTTGGAGGCGGGCCTGGACCCGGGCTTCCGGGAGGTCATGGAGACGGAGGCACTCCGGCTTCAGAAGAAATTCTGGATCGGCTACCTGGAGCGGCTGGCTGCCGACGGCGACCCCCGGTTGCGGGAGCTGGACGACCTCGGCATAAGGCCGGAGCGGCTCGAGGACCTGTACGGAAAGCTGGTGGACAACCCGGATGTGGACTTCGGCTCGGCGCCGGTACCGCCTCCAGACCAAGCCCAGGCTGCGGTGGTGCGGGCGCAGCTGGACGCGCTTCTGGACCGGGCGAAGGCTCTGCTCCCCAACCGGGAACCGGAGAAGGGATGGGATCCGCTCGCCAAGAAGGTTCGCACGCTGCTCTACCAGCGCAGGTCGTTCGGATGGGACGACCGAACCGCCTTCTTCGACGCTCTGGCCAAACTTCACCGGTTCAAGACCAAGCCGACCCAGAATCGATGGTCCAGCGACTCGGTGCGAAAGCTTCAAGTCAAGCAGCTGGGCGAGGATTTCCGTGCATTCGGAGACCCGGCGAGCCCGGCAGGCCGACTGCTGAATGCGTGGTGGGCCTACCGCTACCCGGTAGCCGTCGGCTTCGCCAAGGGAGCGGCCGACGCCTTCGCCGAGGAGCGCAAGGAGCTGGGGCAAGTCACCTTTCAGGACGACTTGGTGTTGGCCGCCGAGCTCCTGCGCAGCAACCCGTCCACCCGTCGCGACCTGGGGAGTCGCTACCGCCGGCTCCTTGTGGACGAGTTCCAGGACACGGACCCGTTGCAAGCGGAGATCGTCTTCCTCCTGGCCAGCGAGCCCTCGGTCGAGGACGAGGTGGCGTCCGCCGTCGACTGGACCCGCGCAAAGCCTCGACCCGGCGCGCTGTTCGTCGTGGGCGACCCGAAGCAGAGCATCTACCGCTTCCGCCGAGCGGACATCGCCCTGTACGAGCTCGTCAAGCAGCGGTTCGCCGAGTTCGGGGAAGTGCTCCAGCTGGAAGCCAACTTCCGGTCGCTGAAGTGCATTGAGCGAGTCGTGAAGGGCGTGTTCGACTCGGAGCAAATGTTCCCGGCTCAGGACCAGCCGCAGCAGGCCGCCTTCGCGCCATTGCGGGCGCAGCGCAGGCCGGCGACGGGTTGCGGTCCGGGGGTGCTGAGGTCCTATGCCGTCGAGGGTTGCACTCAAGACGAGGTGGCGGAAGACGACGCCAGGTTCATCGCCGCCCACATCGCCGACGAGATCGCGTCGGGTGCCCGGAAGGCGGGGGACTTCATGGTCCTCACTCGGGTCCGCAAGCACTTGGCCCTTTACGCCAAGGTGCTGGAGGAGTGGAGCCTGCCAGTGGAGGTGTCGGGCGCGGGCGTGGACTTCGAGGACAAGCTCTTGGCGTTCCTTCTGCTCTTCAAGTGCATGGCGGACCCGGCCCACGAGGTGCGCGTGCTGGGCGTGCTCGCGGGGCCGTTCTTCGGAATCACTCTGGACGAGATCGTGGCGTACCGGGACGCCCGCGGGAAGCTGGTGGCGAACCAGCGGCCGTGGGTGCGGGAGGGCGACGAAGGGGTTGCCGGGTCTGCGGGCGCCCCCGGCGTCGCCAACGTTGTCGAGGCGCTCGACAAGTTGCACGGCTGGTGGAAGCTGGCCTGTCGGGAGCCGGCGGACGTGACTGCCGAGAGGCTGGCGGCGGAGACTGGGCTCTTTCCCCTGGCGGCGGCTGGGCCGCTCGGGCAGCTGCGGGCCGGTGCGCTCGTCTACCTCCTGGACGCGGTGCGAGCGCAGGCCCTTGCCGGCAACGCTTCCCTGGGGGGCGCCGTCGAAGCCATGGAAACGGCGTTGGACTGGAACGACGCGGTAGTGTCGCTGGTGCCCGGACGAGGCAACGCCGTTCAGGTGATGAACATGCACCAAGCGAAGGGGCTGGAAGCGAACGTCGTCTTTCTGGGTTCGCCGTTCGGCGACAACAATCGGACTCCGACGATGCAGGTCACTCGTGGCAACGACGGCGTGGCGCGAGGCGTGATGCCGGTCGGCAAGCCGGGACGGTTCGGACGCATGGAGGTGATCGCCCGGCCGCATACGTGGAAAGAGGACGTGAAGGTCGAGGCCGAGTTCGAGATGGCCGAAAGGAAGCGGCTGCTCTACGTAGCGGCGACCCGGGCCAGGGACGAGCTCTGGGTGGCCAGGTGGGAAGCCCCGCCGCGGCGAGGCACCAAGTCGCCGTGGGAGGCGGTCGAGCGGTGGATCGCCCGGGAAGCTAAACGGGAGGCCGGCGATTTGGGCGACGGTGCCGGCGAAGGGCAGGTGGCGGCCCGCCTGAAGATCGTCTGCCGGCCGGAGGCGCCCCACTCCGAAGCACTGGACCCGGAGATAGAGTTGGCGGCGGAGGTGAAGGCGGCCGAGGCGGCGGTGAAGGACGCCGGGACGCCCACCTACCGGCTGAGGACGGCGACCAGCCTGGCTCAAGGCGATGAGGTCGAGGTCAGCGATTTTGATGACAGCAGTTCTGCTGACACTGCTCTTGCTGCTACCGACGCGCCCGCGGGAACCAGTGCCTTTCCCGTGCGCGCGGCGCGCCCTCTCTCCGGCGGCCCCGAGTGGGGGAAGGTTGTTCACGAGATGCTGTCTGCCGTCGAGGAGGGTGAAGGGAAGGAAGTGCTGGCGGCTCGGGCTCGCAATCTCCTGCTCAGCCACGAGCGTCGCTTGGACGCCCACGGCAACCCGAAGGAACTCGACACGCTGCTGACGCTCGTCGACGACGTGGTGCGCTCGGAAATATGGGCCAGGGCGACGGCAAGCCAGGAACGCTACACCGAAGTTCCGTTCGCGCTCGGAAGGGGCGGCGGCCCCGACGACCAGCCCGAAGTGCTGGAGGGAGTGATCGACCTGGTTTTCCGCGAGAACGACGGCTGGGTCGTGGCCGACTACAAGAACGACACGGGCACGCACCCGAGGTTCCCCGACCGCGTCCTGAAGTACAGGGCACAGGTCAACATCTACGCCGAGTGCTGGGAGCAGATCACAAGCGAACCCGTCATCGAGCGGATGTTGGTCTTCACGACGCAGGGGCGCGTCGAGTCCTGGTGACGGTCAGCTTAGTCCCAAGGCACCAACACGCTCGACAAAGTACCGGGCTGTCGGACACTCCGGATGTTCCGCCGCTCGTGCGATGTCGAATCCATGTTCTTTGGTCAAGCGCTTTGCAAACAAGACCTTGCTTCTTCCGCGCCTTACGGGACCGACCTCCTTGATGCGGTCCCATGGCATACCCGGAGTTGCCTCTGGATGCGCTTCGTAGTACGAGTCGTCCGTCGTCCAGCGTGCTATCGCTTCGGTGTCGGCCAAGAACCACGATTCGATGGTTTTCCGGGCGACGACAACAAGGTCGGCCGCTTCAGAATCAATCTGGTTCTTTCGTGCGGTGATGCACGGCACTCCTCGGCAACCCGTCGCCGCATCCTCCCGTGTCCACCCGCAACTATCACGGGATCGACAAGACGCATTTCCCGCTCCTCAAGCCACCCGCGAAACGCCTCGCTCTGAACAAATACTTTCTCCGTATATCCCTCTACCACAAATCCGATCTTTACCATGGCACCCCACCGTTCAGCAGGTTGGACAGCCATGCCATGTCCAAGCCAATAGGATCCAAGTCCGCCTGCTCTAGGTTTCCTGAGTCCGCACGCTTCATGCGAGTGCGGCCAGCCTTCTTGTCCACCACAACCAGCTCCTCAAGCTGAAGCCTCCGCACTACGGACTCGCTGTGGGTCGTGACCCAGATCGGGTTTTCTGGTCCAGCCGAGTCTCGGAGGAAGTCGACGAACTCGGCTATCGCCGCCGGATGGAGTCCGCGTTCTGGTTCCTCAATGAGCGTAAGGCCGCGGCGGTAGGGCCTGTCCAGCACCGCCACTAGCAGACTGAGTGCATAGATCGTACCGTCCGACATCAAGCCCGCAGGAAACTGCTTCTTTGTGCCATGTTCCTTGAACAGTACCGCCGTGCTATGGTCAAGTCGCTGGCGCTTGGTCGTGATCGCTTGAACGCCAGGAACGACCATCTCCATCCACTGGCCGATGAGTGTCCGGGCTTCTCGGTCGGACTCAATGCGTCCCAGTACAGCCGCCAAATTGCTTCCCCTGGCATTGAGTTTGGACGGGTCCGCGTCGGAGGGGTCCGGCTCCTTGGCCGACCGAGGGTCCATGCGGTACACGGTGATGTTTGTCAGTAGGCGCGCCAACAGATGCTTGAAGGTCCGCAGAGTCGACATTGAAGCCGGATAGCTGAAGTTCCGGATGCGGTCCGCTTGGTGTCTAAGTACTGGGCTCCCCGGAGTACGAGTGAACAACGGGATGTCGTGACGATAAAGAGACTCCCCGATCTCTGGCACAGTCGCAAACTCTTGAATTCGGAGTGCGTAGTCGGAAGACCGTGCATCGTCGCGTTTCTCAGCGTTCGCGTCATGCAGCTTGATTTCGAACTCAAAATGTCGATTCTTGGGCTTGTACAGTTTCGCTGAGCGGATGTTGTCGGCACCGCCGTGAGCCCGCAATGCATCCTCGACACCGTAGCGGCAGACCTTCCCCACGAAGTCCAGGGCGTCGAAGAAGTTGCTCTTGCCGGAGCCGTTCGGCCCAGCAAAGACCGTGAAGGGGAGCAAACCGCCGATCTTCAACGAGGCGATACTCTTGTAGTTGGAGATCAGCAGGTCGAACGTAGAGTGATTGGCCATGGTGGCTACATCCGCCGGAACCATACTCCCTTGGTGCGGCCGTTCGACGCGGTGAACCCCGTGACTCGACCGTTGCCGGCCCGCTGGAACGCGACCGTGGCCAGGAAGGTGAACTCGGAAGAGAACTCGTCTCCGTCCCGGTGGGTGAGTGCCATCGGCGGCCTGTCCAAGTGGTGCAGGACGAGTCCGCCGTCTTCCTGCTTGACTTCGTAGAAGGTCTCGAGCTCCTCCGAGAAGTAGCGACCGACGTAGGCGCGGAGGTCGTCTTCGGTCAGCGCCTCCCGGTTCGATCTGCGCATCGCCATTTCGGCGCCCTGGCGGAAGGTGGCGGAGCGGGTGGTTCCGTCGGGCTCGAAGTGGAAGGTGAAGGATGCTTGAGCGGCCGGGATCGCCGCCGTCGAATCGGACGACGTCTGGACGGGCGTGCGGGGCTGGCCGGCAGCTTGGAAGAAGAGCTGGCCGTCTTCGGTGGTGATCTCCACGTCCAGCGACATGCCCCGCACGTCGAGGACCCAGTGGCCGGCGACGGCTTCCATCCGCTCCGGCGACATGCTGCCGTCGCCCGTGGCCTCGGCCTCCTCGTCGTCCTCCGCTTCGAGATCGTCCGCAAAGAACAACTGGGCGATCTGCCCGCCCAGCCCCAGGTTGAACGCCGCGTTGTTGCTCATGACGACGACGCCGTCGTCCAACTCCGGGAAGTAGCCGAAGTACGCGCGGTGGGCCACGTCGCCGCCGGTGTGCGCGTAGACGGTGCGGCCGCGCATCTCGCCCACGCCCAGCCCTAGTCCGTAGCCGGTGGAGTCGCCGCTTTCGAGAACGGCGGGCGTGGCCATGGCCTGAACGGCCTCCGGGCCGCCCAACGTCGCGTCCCGGTAGTTGCCCATCCAGCGGGTTAGGTCCTCGACGGTGGTGTAGATGCCGCCGGCGCCCGCCGAGGACGCCAGGTCGCGAGTCGTGCGGAAACGGCTGCCCTTGTCCGCTACGTAGCCTTGTGCGCTTCCGGGAATCAGTTCGCCCTGCACCATCTTCACGCGGGTGTCGTTCATGCCGAGCGGTTCGAAGACGCGCTCCCGCATGTAGTCGGCGAAGGACTGGTCGGTGACGCGCTCCACGACGAGGGACAAGAGGATGAACCCGGTGTTGTTGTAGTTCCACTCGGTGTTGGGAGCCGCCTGGAGGTCGGGTTGCCGTTGGACGATCTGAATCGCCTTCTCCCGGGCAAAGCCGTCCTCCCCGTTGTGGCCGGTGATCGGCAACAGGTTGTATATCTCGCGGTAGCCGCTCGTGTGGTTCAGGAAATGGCGGATCGAGACGGGCGTGCCAAAGTCGGGCAGCTCTGGGATGTGGTCGCGGATGTCGTCGTTGAGGGAGAGCTTGCCGTCGGCTTCCAGCAGGAGCAGTCCCATGGCGGTGAACTGCTTGGTCACGGAGCCGATGTTGGAGATCGTGCCGCGCCCCCACGGGACGCCGTGCGTCAGGTTGGCCATGCCGAAGGTGCGGGCGTACACCAACTCGCCCTCGCGCATGACGCCCACGATCCCGCCAGGCCGATCGTCGCCTTCGTGGGCGCGGATCATCTGGCCGACGCGGGCCTCCGGGTCGGTAGCGACGGGCTCGGCCGTGAGGACAGTGATCTCGTAGGCGCCGCCACGGGCTTGGCCTCCGCGATCCTCGCCCCCACCGTCCTCGTCGTCCGTGAAAGCCGCGACTTCGATGGAGTACGTGCCAGCGGCCTCAGTCTCGAAGACGAACGGCTCGGCGCCGGTTGCCTGGGAGTCGAAGCGGCCCAGCGCGCCGCCGTTCGCGTCCTTGACGGTGACCACCACGTCCAGGGTGCTCTGGCGGGCCTCGCCGTACACGAAGGTCTCCGCGCCGAGCTCGAGGGAGTAGGTGTGGGTGGCGCCGGGCGCGAGGGTAGCCGCGACCGGTGCGCCGGGGGCGATGGGGCGGGCGTCCTGGGCGGCGGTCGGATGGACCTGCGCGATCAATGCGACGGTAACGGCGAAGACAGCTGACGGACGGATAAGCTTAAGCATGGCGGACCTGCCTGTGTCGAGAGGAAGCGGGACACCGCAGACGATTCGGCGTGGCTCGACGAGGCTCACTCGTCCCCCGCCCTTTCCCAGCGAACGACGGTGATCGAGTCCGCTTCGCCGCAGGGGCTGGACTCGGCGACGGGGCCTTCCACGACCACTTCGTCGCCGGGCTTCAGGTCGTCCACGCCGTCTCCCGAGAGCGCGTACAGGTATTCGTCTTGGTCCCGGAGGGTGACGCACCCCATTCCCTCGTCAACGATCTGGCCGGTTCGCTGGATCAAGCCGTCCTCGGTGGTGACGTGGAACGGGTCGGAGTAGGCGATCGGACTGAACACCCCGTTGAATATGATGACGACGAGGGGGCGGTCCCACGTCGCGTACCTGGGGATGCTGACCGAGGCGGAGACTTCGCCCCACATCTCCTGCTTGCCCTCGGCCCGCGCTTCGAAGCCGGAGCGCATCGCCCCGACGCCGACCCATATCTTGGCCTGCGGCGGCAGGTTCTCGGTGTAGACTGCCACCTCGGTTCCCGGGGGACCGATGCGGGGCACGACCGACTGGACGTGGCGGGGAGCGCCGAGGGTGGCGTAGCGCCGTTCGTGCTGGGCTTGGGCGTCGCTGGCTCCGACGATCGAGAGGGCCAGGGTGGCCGGCAAGGCCGCGGCGGCCAGGACGGTGCTGCGACGAAAGCAGTGGCGAACGGGCATGACGGCTACTCCGGTTGGGTGGTCGCTACCGCCAAGGTGGCCACACGGGCGCCGTTGGCGCAAACCATTGGGGGAGCCGTTGGCGCGTCCCGGCCTTGTCCAGTTGCTCCAGGTCCCACCAACTTGTCCCATGCCCGACGACGATCACAGCAGCTCCATCGGTAGACGACGGGCGCTGGCGATGATGACCGGTGGCCTGGGGTTGGCCGCGTGCGCCCCCGGCGGCGGCGACGACGGCGCACCGGCCAGCGAGAGCCCGTCGGGCCGGCGGCCCATGTGGGCGAAGGACCCGTCGCGCCTCATACGTCACGGCACGAACCTGGAGACCCGGCTGGAGGACCTGCACGGGCTGATCACGCCGAACGATCTCTTCTTCGTGCGAAACCACGCGCCGACGCCGGAGATCGACCCCGCCGAGTACGTGCTCACGGTAGCGGGACCGGGCGTGCGGGAGGATATCCGGTTGAGCCTGGACGACCTGAAGGCGTTGCCGCGGCGGACGCTGATCGCTTACCTGGAGTGCGCGGGCAACTGGCGCGACTTCTCCCAGGAAGCCACGGGGCGACCAGCTTCGGGCGGCAAGTGGGAAACGGGCGCGGTGGGATGCGCCGAGTGGAGCGGACCGTCGCTGGCGGACGTGCTGGCGTTGGCGGGCGTGCGAGAGGACGCGGTGGACGTCAACGTCGTGGGACTGGACGCCGTGGCGTGGGAACGACCGATGCCGGTGGCGAAGGCGCTGGACTCCGCCACGATGCTTGCCCTCTACATGAACGGGTCGCCGTTGCCGCCGGACCACGGTTTTCCGGTACGGGCGGTGGTTCCTGGGTGGGTGGCATCGTCGAGCGTCAAGTGGGTCGGGCGGATCGAGGTCGCGACGGAAAAGGTGTGGGTGCGGGCCAACACCACGTCCTATGTCCTGGTGGGGGAGCAGTGGCCTGCGGACCGGTACGCGCCCGCCGACGGTGCGCCGATTACGACGGGGCGGGTGAAGAGCGCACTGGCGCTGCCTCGTCCCGCCCAGCTGTCGCCTGGCCCGCAACGGGTTCGCGGCTTCGCCTACTCGCCCCACGGGCCGGTCGAGCGGGTCGAGTGGAGCGCCGACGGGTCCGACTGGACGCCCGCGCGTCTGGCCGTGGACCCCGAGGCGCTTCCCTACGCGTGGTGTCCGTTCGACTTCGCGTGGGAGGCCGGGCCGGGGAACCATGTCCTTCGCACCCGGGCCACCGATGCCGCCGGCAACACCCAGCCCCTGGAGGCGGTGTACAACGAGAAGGGCTACCTCCTCAACGCGGTCCTGCCGCACCCGGTTCGGGTCGCGTAGGTGCCTGACCCGATGTTGCGACGCGCTCTCTTGCTCCGCTTCGCCTGGGCGACGTGCGCACTGGCGCTGTTCGGCTGCGACGCGGGGAGTCCCGATGCCGGCGGATCCGACGCCGGGGAAGCCGTTGATCTCGCGCCGCGCCCCGAATACGCCGAGGTGGCGGCCGCCCTCGAGGCCATGATCGAACGGGAGCGGGAGCAGAAGGGCCTTCGGGGCGTGTCCATAGCCCTGACGGACGCGGAGGGGGTCGTGTGGGCGGCGGGGTTCGGGGAACAGGCCCCGGGGGTCCCCGCCGACGCCGAGACGGTGTACAGGGTGGGCTC
The DNA here is from genome assembly GCA_958296005.1 of Longimicrobiales bacterium. Taxonomy (GTDB): domain Bacteria; phylum Gemmatimonadota; class Gemmatimonadetes; order Longimicrobiales; family Gaopeijiaceae; genus CATQHQ01. Next base: position 196,597 of record CATQHQ010000001.1, on the reverse strand, counting down.
CGTGTCGAAGCTCTTCACAGACATCGCCGTCATGCAGCTGGTCGAGCAAGGCGAGGTCGATATCGATGCTCCCGTCGCGGAGTACCTCCCAAGCTTCGCGCCCAACAACCCGTGGGACGCGACGATCACCCTGCGCCAGCTCATGTCCCACAGGTCCGGGCTGATCCGCGAGCCGCCGGCGGGACACTACTTCGACGACGCCGGAACCACCCTGGCGGAGACGGTGGCCAGCCTGACCGGGACCGATCTGGTCTACGAGCCCGGGTCGCGGATCAAGTACTCCAACGCCGGCATCGCCGTGGTCGGGTACGTGCTGGAGACGATCCGCGGCGAGCCGTTCGCCGACTACGTGAAGGGTGCGGTGCTCGAACCGCTGGGGATGGCGACCAGCGCCTTCGCTCCCGAGCCCGACGTCGTGGACGACTTGGCGCACGCCTACATGTGGGGTCTGGACCGGGGCCTCTTCGACGCGCCCACCTTCGAACTGGGGATGGCGCCGGCGGGCAGCATGTACTCGACCGTCTTGGACTTGGCGCGCTTCATGGGCGCGATCTTCCGGCGAGGCAATGGGGAGAACGGCCGCATCCTCTCCGCCGAGACGCTGGAGTCGATGTGGCAGCCCCAGTTCGCCGAGCCCGGCGCAACGGAAGGCTACGGCCTCGGGTTCGGCGTGCAGGAGCGCTTCGGCCAGCGGTGGCTCGGCCACGGCGGCGCGATCTACGGCTTCTCGACCCAGCTGGCGTTCCTCCCCGACGCGCAGCTGGGCGTGGTCGTGGTCTCGGCGGTGGACGGCACCAACGCGGTCGCCAGCCGGGTGGCCGACGCGGCGCTGGAGCTGATGCTGGCCGCCTCCGCCGGCACGCCCCTGCCTACCGAGCCGCTGCGCGGCGCCGAACCCATCGCTCCCGAGACGGCACTGGCGCTCGAGGGCGTCTACGGCACCGGCGACGCCGCCGTCGAGCTGGACGAGCGGAACGGCGAGCTCTTCCTGACGCCCCTCCTCAGCGGACCCACGGTGGCGTTGCGCGCCCGGGGCGACACGCTGATCGTGGACGACCGGCTGGCCTTCGGCGACCGCTACCTGCCCGTCGGAGGCCCGTCCGCCACCGCCCTTCTGGCCCTCGACGGCGCCGACGCCCCCCGACGCCTCTCTCGTCGGCCCGCTCGAACCCTCCCGGCGCCTCCCCCCGACCGCTGGACCGGCCTGATCGGCGAGTACGGTTGGGACTACAACGTCTTGTACATCTTCGAACGGGACGGCCGTCTCCACGCACTCGTCGAGTGGTTCTACCTGTATCCGCTCGAGGAGATCACGCCGGACGTCTATGCGTTCCCCGACTGGGGCCTCTACCACGGCGAAAGGCTCGTCTTTTCCCGCGACGCCGACGGTCGCGCGACCTCCGTGGAGGCTGCGTCCGTCGTCTTCCCGCGTCGGGACGTGGGCACCGAGGCCGGCGGCACTTTCCGGATCGAGCCCGCGCGTCCCGTGGCCGAGCTGCGCGCCGAGGCGCTGGCGGCGTCGCCCCCGGAGGAGACCGGTTCGTTCCGCGACTCGGAGCTTGTGGAAGTGACGACGCTGGCGCCCGACGTTCGCCTCGACGTGCGCTACGCGACGACCAACAACTTCATGTCGTCGGTCTTCTACGACGAACCCCGGGTCTTCCTGCAAAGGCCCGCCGCGGATGCTGTCGCGCGAGCTCACCGGGCGCTGGCGGAGCACGGGTACGGCCTGCTCCTGCACGACGGATACCGTCCCTGGTACGTGACCAAGATGTTCTGGGACGCGACGCCCGAGTCGCAAAAGTTGTTTGTCGCGGATCCGGCAAGCGGCTCGCGCCACAACCGCGGCTCGGCGATCGACCTGAACTTGTACGACCTCGACACCGGCGCGCCCGCCGACATGGTTGGCACGTACGACGAGTTCTCGCCCCGTTCGTTCCCCAACTACCCCGGCGGAACGTCGCGCCAGCGCTGGCTACGCGAACTCCTGCGGAGGGCCATGGAGGCGGAAGGCTTCACCGTCTACGAAGCCGAATGGTGGCACTTCGATCACGACGACTGGCGCGAGTACACGCTCCAGAACGCGACGTTCGACCAGCTTGGCAGGTAGCGGGGCCGACGCCGTCGCAGTCCGGGCGACGGCAGCCACAAAGCGACGGAGCCGCTTCAGCACGGACGCCGGCCTAGTGCTGGTCGCCTTCATTTGGGGCGTCAACTTCCCCGTAATGAAGGCCGCCTTTGAAGAAGTGCCGCCGATGGGCTTCAACGCCATCCGGTTTCCAATTGCGGTTGCGACGATGACGCTCCTCCTGCGCCTGCAGCGCCGTCGGCTCATGCCGAAGCGACGGGACTGGGGGAAGGCCGCCGTGTTGGGCTTGCTCGGCCATGTGGCCTTTCAGTTCTTCTTCATCTTCGGCCTCGACCTGACCCTGACGGGGAACGCTGCGCTCGTGCTGTCCACGGGTCCGGTCTGGATCATCCTGATCGCGGTCGCAATGGGCAAGGAGCCGTTCAACCGCACAGCGCTCATAGGGTCGTTCATCACGTTGACCGGGATGGTCCTCCTCGTGGCGGGCGGATCGGCCGAGTTCGGCGGCAGCCTCTGGGGCGACCTGCTCATGGTGGGGGCCGCGGTCACCTGGGCGCTCTACACCGTGATCGGACACGAGCCGATCAAACGTCACGGAGCGCTGGAAGTCACGGCCTGGGCGCTGTGGGCGGGCACGCCCGTCATCTTGCTGGCGGGCCTGCCGGACTTGCTGCGGGTCGGGTTCGGCGCGATCAGCCTTGGCGTCTGGGCGGCGGCGTTCTACTCGAGCGTCCCGGCCGTCGTCGTCGCGTACTTCCTTTGGTACCGGGCGGTGGGCGCGGTGGGCCAGAGCCGCACCGGGGTCTACCAGAACCTTGTGCCGGTGGTAGCGATGCTGGTGGCGTGGCCCTGGCTAGGCGAAGTGCCAACGAGCCTTCAGGTCGTCGGAACCTGCGTGATCCTGGGCGGATTAATGGTGTCTCGCCGGACGCCTGCGAGGTAAGCCGGGCAACCGAGACGGCGGGAAAAAAGGGGCCTGTAACTCCGAGCGTCTTCCAGCGTACAAGATCGTTCTATCTCGGACAGCGTCGCTCCTCCGGCGACGCACTTCTGTGCCGACGCACCACCCTCCCTTCGCTGCAAACCCCCATAGATCGAGGACCCGTGCATCATGTCCGACACCCACGAAACTTCCGGCGGCCCCCTCGTGGCCCCTGGCGGCCTGACGGGCAGCGGCGCCCCGGCCATGGCCACTGTCTCGACCGGCCCGGCCGCATCGGACGCACCAGCCGCACCGGCCCTAAGCGACCGCGGCGCCGTGAACGCCAGCCTTCTCCTGACCGCCATCGTCTGGGGACTCAACTTCCCGGTCCTGAAGCTCGCCCTCCAGGAGATGGCGCCGCTGGTCGTGAACTCGATCCGCTTTCCGCTGGCGGCGCTCGTCGTCGCGATCCTTCTGCGGGCCCAGGGGCGGCGGCTGGTGCCCCGGCACGGCGACTGGCCGCAAGTCGTGGCGCTGGGCGTGCTGGGCCACTTCGCCTACCAGGTCAGCCTCGTCTACGGCTTGTCCTGGACGTCGGCCGGCAACGCGGCGCTCATCATGGCGACGACTCCCGTGTGGGTGGTGTGCCTCTCGGCGCTGCTGGGCGCGGAGCGGTTCAGCCCTCGCGTCCTCGGCAGCGCGCTGATCACCCTGGCGGGCACGATCGTTCTCGTCGCCAGCGGACCGGACTCCGGTGGTTCGGACGCATCGGGCTTGGGAGCGACGTTGCGAGGCGACCTCCTGATGGTGGGCGGGGTGATCCTCTGGGCCCTCTACACCGTCCTGATTGGGCGCAGCATCCAACGCCACGGCGCCTTGGAAGTGACGGGCTGGACCCTGTGGGCCGCGGCCCCCTTCATCTTCCTGGCGGGCGTTCCCGGCTTGCTTGCGGGCGACTTGGGCTCGGCGTCGTGGGGTGCGTGGGTGGCAGTAGCGTACTCCGGCATTCTGACCGTCGGCGTCGGGTACTTCGTGTGGTATCGAGCGGTCGGCATGATCGGCCAGAGCCGCACCGCTCTCTACGCCAACTTCATTCCGGTGGTCACGATCGCGGTGGCGTGGCTATGGCTGGGCGAGACGCCCACGGCCGCGCAGTGGTTCGGAATCGCCGTGATCCTGTCGGGACTGGTGGCGGCGCGTACGCCTACCGGTCCGCGACGATCAGCATTCCCCTGGCCCGTAGCGTTTGGTTCAGTTCGGCTACGTCGCCGTCCACCAGCTCCTCCAACTCCGACAGGTGCTCCCGCAGCATCTCCTGCAAGCGCGACTTGACCTCCAGCTCCTGGTCCGTCGGGGGGAAGTCCGCGACGGAGATCCCGCCGGTCAGGTATCCGATCTTCTGCAGGAGCTTGGCCCCGAAGCGCACGCCGTCCTGTCCTTGGCCGGTCAGACGGAGGTCCACCATCTTCATCTGCAGCGCGACGAGCTTCTCCTCCAGCGCCGAGATCGCGTCGGCCAGCGCCTGATCGTTGGCGAAACGGACCAGCGTCGCCAGCTGCACTCGGATCGCCTCGACCCGGTGGACGGCTTCGCCCGCCGTCACCAGATCCTCCCGGAGCTCGCGCAGGAACGCCACCTGGGCGTTGATCTCGGCCTCGCTCCCCGCCGAGTGCGGGTCCTTGAGGACTGTCAGCGGCTGCTCGTGCAGCTCGTCGCCCACCCGGAGGCGCACGGTGTAGCGCCCCGGCGGCATGAGGACGGATATCTCCCGGGAGCCGGGTGCCGGGCGGCCCTCCTCGCCGACTTCGATGTGGTCGGCGTAGAGGGGGCTCGTCAATAGCCGGATCGGCTCGTTGGGCTCGTCCCGCAGGTCCCAGTGGACTCGGTTGACGCCAAGCGCGCTCGTGCCCCGCAGCGTCCGTACTACGTCGCCGGCGCCCCCCACGATCTTGATCTCGGGCGCGTCGGCCGCGCTGGCCGTGCCCTCCCCCAGCCAGTAGTTGATCGACGCGCCGTACTCCGGGTCCCGCCCTTCCGTGGGATCGCTGTAGGGAACCGACGGCGGCGTGATCGGACGGAACCGGTAGGCGTCCCTGGGCGCGAAGAGGTGCGACGCGGAGGCCGTCGCGTCGGCCGTGGCCTGCTGCAAGGGCGACAGGTCGTCGAGTATCCAGAAGCCCCTGCCGTAGGTGCCCACGACCAAGTCGTTGAAGCGCTCCTGTACGACGATGCCGGACACGGGCGCATGGGGCAGGTTCTGCTGCAGCGACTGCCAGTTGTCTCCCTCGTCGAAGGAGACGTAGATCGCGTTCTCGGTGCCGGCGTAGAGCATCCCGGGCCGCTTCGGGTCCTCCACGACGATCTTCGTGTAGCTCAACATGCTCGGCGGGATGCCGTCGGTGATCTTCTCCCACGACGCGCCGTAGTCGCGGGTCCGGTACAGGTGCGGATCGCGGATGTCGACTTGGTGGCCGTCGGCGGCGATGTAAGCGGTCCCCGGGGCGTGGCGGGACGCCGCGATGCTGCGCACGGCGATCCACTCGGGGAGTCCCTCCACGTTGGCCGTCACGTCGGTCCAGTTTGCGCCGCCGTCTCGGGTCAGATGCACAAGTCCGTCGTTGGTGCCTGCCCAGATCAGCCCCGGTTCCACCGGCGACTCGCTGATCCCGAAGACGGTGCCCGCGTACTCGACGCCGATGTTGTCGCCGGTCAACCCTCCGGAGAGACCCATGCGGCTCTGGTCGTTGAGGGTGAGGTCGGGGCTGATCACCTGCCAGCTCTGCCCGCCGTTTCTTGTGCGGTGCACATGCTGGCTGCCTACGTAGACCGTGTTGTTGTCGTGGGGGGATATGTGAATCGGCGCGTCCCACACGAAGCGGTAGCGCACGCCCGACGCCGCGCCCCGACTCTGCTCGGGCCACACCTCGACGGAGCGGTACTGACGCCGCTCCTCCTCGTAGCGCACCACGATCCCGCCCACCATCCCCGATCCCGAAGCCGACGACCACACAATGTTCGGATCGGTCGGGTCGGGCGTGGCCCAGCCGCTCTCGCCGCCGCCCACATGGTGCCACATCCCTCGAGGGATGCCGGTGATCCGGCGCTGGCCCATGATCCGGCTGTTGCTCGGCCCTCGGTAGGTCGGTTCGTCCTGCTTGTTGCCCAGCACGTTGTACGGGATCGCGTCGTCCACGGTCACGTGGTACATCTGGGCGTTGGTGAGGCGCTGGCGGAACCACGTCTTGCCCCGGTTGACGGAGATCGACAGGCCCTGGTCGTGGGCGACGATCATGCGGTCGGGGCTGGCCGGGTCGATCCACATGTCGTGATGGTCGCCGCCGGGCGCTCGGGGCCGGGGCACCACGTCGAGCGTTCGCCCGCCGTCGGTGGACACGGTGAAGGAGGCGGTCAGGAAGTACGCCTCGTTCTCGTCGGAGGGCGACACGACGACGCGGGAGTAGTAGTGGGGCCGGCCCATGGCGTTGCGGTTGCGGGTGATCAGCGACCACGTGCGCCCGCCGTCCTCGGAGCGCCAGAGCTGGCCGTCCTCCGTCTCGCGTCCCTCCCAAGGAATGCCGTCGCCGGTCTCGAGCAATGCGTAGATGCGACGCGGGTTCGACGGCGCCACCGCCACCGCCACCTTGCCCACCGGCTTCTCGGGCAGTCCGATCCCGTTCTCGGGCCCCGACAGCTTCCGCCACGTGTCGCCGCCGTCCCGGGAAACGTGAAGGCCGCCGCCGGGTCCGCCGCTGGTGCGGCCCCACGTGTGAATTTCCAGCTGCCAGGTGCCGGCGAAGAGCACCCGGGGGTTCGACGGGTCCATGGCGATGTCGGAGCAGCCCGTGTCTTCGTCGATGAACAGAACCTGCTCCCAGCTGTCGCCGCCGTCGGTGGTGCGGAAGACGCCGCGCTCGGGCTGCGGTCCGTAGGCGTGGCCCATCGCGCACGCATAGGCCACGTCCGGGTCGGTCGGATGCACGACTAGGCGCGGGATCCGTCCCGTCCGCTCCAGCCCCATGAGGGTCCAGCTCCGGCCCGCGTCCACCGACTTGTAGATGCCTTGGCCGACGGAGACGTGGCTGCGGATCTTGCCCTCGCCGGTGCCCGCCCAGACGACGTTCGGGTCCGACGGCGCCACCGCCAGCGACCCGATCGACTGGACCGGCTGGTCGTCGAAGATCGCGTCCCAATGCACGCCGCCGTCGGTGGTCTTGTAGATGCCGCCCGACGCCGCGCCGACGTAATAGGTGTGCGGGTCGCCGGAGACGCCCGCCGCCGCGCTGAAGCGGTTCCCCTCGGGGCCGATGTGACGCCACTGGAGCGCCTCGTAGTGGGACGGCGCCGGAGCGTCCTGGGCTCGAGCGGTCGCCGTCGCGCCGACCAGGGCGAGGAACGCCGACGCGGCCAGGGCCAGGGAGGCGGAGAAGAGAGAGACGCGGGGTAGGGCGGCTGCGCTGGCGCTCATTGCGGGTTCTCGAGTGTGCTGGGAGTGGCAGGTCGGTCAAGGGCCGTGACCCTGTACTCATTACGGCGCGGCTCGGGCGTGGGCAAGGCAGCCTTGCGTTCCGCCTCCCGCCGGCGGAACTTCGCTCGGCGTTGCTTGAACCCCAACTTCCTTCCACGGACCTCCTCTCGATGGCGTTGCCCGTCTTCCTTGCCCGCGGCCCCCTGCCCCTTGCGGGCCTCGCCGCCCTCGGCGTCGTTTTCGGTGCCTTTCCGCTGGCCCCGTTCCCGCTTTCCGCCGCGGCCCAGACGGCGCCCGTCGTCGAGGACGGCCAGGCGCAGGTGGTTCCCGCCTTTGCGGACTCGGCGACGTGGATCCGCCACGAGCTCTGGATCGAGACGCCGTTCGACTCCGACGGCGACGGCAGGCCGGACCGGGTTCACGCCGACGTGACTCGCCCGTCCCAAACGGAGACGGAGGGGCTCAAGGTGGCGGTCGTCTACGAGACCAGTCCCTACTACTCGGGGACCGCGGGGATCGACTTCGACCACTTCTGGAGCCTGCGCCAGGAAGTGGGCGACGCGCCCCCGGCTCGCGATCCCTATCCGCCTTCGATCCGCCACCGGGCCAGGCAGCCCGTCATCTCCAACTCCCACGTGCAGACGTGGGTGCCTCGGGGCTTTGCAGTGGTCCACTCCCAGTCGCCGGGGACGGGGCAGTCGCAGGGGTGCCCGACGGTCGGCGGGGCCAACGAGTCGCTGGCGCCGAAGGCGGTGATCGACTGGCTCAACGGACGGGCCCGGGGCTTCGCGACGTTGGACGGCGACGAGGAGGTGACCGCGTACTGGAGCACGGGAAAGGTCGGGATGACCGGCACCTCTTACAACGGAACGCTCCCGCTGGCCGCTGCGACGACGGGGGTGGACGGGCTGGAGGCGATTATCCCCGTGGCGCCCAACACGTCGTACTACCACTACTACCGGTCCAACGGGCTAGTGCGGTCGCCAGGCGGCTATCCGGGCGAAGACGTCGACGTGCTCTTCGACTTCGTCTTCAGCGGCTTCCCCGGCTCGCGTGACTATTGCATCGCCCACGTGCGGGAAGGCGAAATGAGGGCGAACCTGGACCGGACCACCGGCGACTACAACGACTTCTGGGCGGGGCGGGACTACATCAACCAGATCGACGGCGTGCAGGCGGCCACGTTGATGAGCCACGCCTTCAACGATTGGAACGTCATGCCCGAGCACAGCTACCGCATCGTCCGGGCGCTGGAGGCGAGAGGCGTGCCGGTGCAGGTGTACTACCATCAGGGCGGGCACGGCGGGCCGCCGCCTCTGGAGCTGATGAACCGCTGGTTCACGCGCTACCTGCTGGACGTCGACAACGGCGTGGAGGACGACCCCCGCGCCTGGATCGTCCGAGAGGGCGACGACCGAGAGCAGCCCACGCCCTACGCCGCCTACCCCAACCCCGAGTCCGAAGGCGTGCCCCTGCACCCTGGGGGCGACGGCAACTGGACCGGAATGCTGTCGCTGGCGGCTGGTACCGAAGCCGCGCAAGGCGCCGTCGTCGACAACTTCTCCTTCGCCGGCGACGAGCTGGCCGCGGCCGAGTGGTCCAGCCACCGCCTGCTGTACGCGACCCCCGAGCTGCGCGAAGACGTGCACCTCTCCGGCGTGGCGAAGGTGCGCGTGCGCGTCGCCGCCGACGCCCCCGCCGCCAACCTGTCGGTGTGGCTGGTGTCGCTACCATGGACCGGCAGCGAGTCGATCAACGACGACGTGATCACCAAGGGCTGGGCCGACCCCAGCAACGCCGGGGCCGCCGAGATAGCCACCCCCCGGACGGGCGCGCCTCTGGTTCCCGACGAGTTCGTGGATCTTGAGTTCGCCCTTCAGCCCGACGACCAGGTCGTGCCTGCGGGCGCCCGCATCGGCCTGATGATCTTCTCCAGCGACAAGAACTTCACCCTGCACCCCGACCCGGGCACGACGCTGCAGGTCGACTTGCAGGGCACGAGCGTCGTGCTGCCGGTGGTAGGGGGACGGGAGGCGCTGGCGAGGGCGCTGTCACCGGTGAGCTGACTCGACGTGCGGGCCGTGCGGCGGCCGCGGCCGCGCCGAAACGCCCGCCGTCAGCACCTCGGCCAAGGCGCGGGCCACCTGGGCCAGCTGCTCCTTGGTGACGACCAGCGGCGGCAGCAGGCGGATCACGGTAGGCCCCGCCGACAGGGCGAGCACGCCCCGCTCCGCCAGCAGGGTCAGGTAGGGCCGACACCTCTCCCGCAGCTCGACGCCGATCATCAGCCCGGCTTGACGGACTGCGCGGACCCGGGCGCGACCTGGGCCGGGCATCTCCGCGAGCCGCTCCCGGAGCCACGCGCCCAGCGTCTCGGCGCGCTCCGCCAACCCTTCCTGCTCCATGAACCGGATCGCAGCCAGAGCCGCGGCGCACGCCAGGGGGCTGCCAGCCGAAGTGGTTCCGTGCCGGCCGGGCATCGACGGCACCCGGTCGCCGGCCAGAACCGCGCCGAGAGGGACGCCGCCAGCGATCGCCTTGGCCAGGCACAGCATGTCGGGGGCCACGCCGTGCCGCTCGCAGGCGAACATCCGCCCGGTGCGGCAGAACCCGGTCTGCACCTCGTCGAACACCAGCAGGGCGCCCGTCTCGTCGCAGATCCGGCGGACCGCCTTCAAGTAGCCTTCGTCGGCGGGCCTCACGCCGCCTTCCCCCTGCACAGGCTCCAGCAAGACGGCGGCCGTGTCTTCGCTCACGGCGTCGCGCACCTTGGCGACGTTGTTGAAGGGCACGAAGGAGAAGCCGGGCACGAGGGGGGCGAAGGGCCGCCGGTACGCCTCTTTGAAGGTGGCGCTGAGGGCGCCCATCGTCCGCCCGTGGAAGCTCCGCATCGCCGACACGACCATTGCGCGGCCCGTCGCTGCGCGAGCGAACTTGAGGGCCGCCTCCACCGCCTCCGCGCCGGAGTTGCAGAGGAACGCCCGCTCAAGCCCCGGCGGCGCGATCGAGACCAGCTTCTCCATGAGGGCTGCCCGCTGGTCGTTGCCGAAGATCCCCGGGCAAACCGTGAGTCTCCCCGCTTGCTCCGCCACCGCCGCCGCCACCGCTGGGTTCGCGTGGCCCACGTTGGCGACGCCGATCCCCGCCACGCAGTCGATGTAGCGTCGCCCCTGGTCGTCTTCGACGATCGCTCCTTCCCCGCGCACGAGCGTGATCCCCCGGGCTGGGTAGACCTGGAGGGCGTACCGCTCCTCGGTCGGCGCCGCTCGGCGACTCAAGCGATCAGCGTCCCCCGACCAGCCAGGGCGTCCAGCACCGGATGCTCCACCCTTCCGTCGGCGATCACGACCCGAGCGCCCGGTCGCGTCCCAAGCCGCTTCAGCGCCAGCATCTTGCGCTTCATGCGTCCCGTCGCCTCCGCTTCGCGCTCCGCCACCTCGGCCCAGGTCATGCGCGGCACGACGGACCCGGGATCGTCCGGGTCCGCCAAGTACCCGGGCGCCTCCACGAGCTGGATCACCCAGTCCGGCTTCAGCGTCGCGTCCAAGAGGACCACGATGTCGTCGTTCTCCGAGTTGACCGCCACGCCGTGCTCGTCGACGATCGGCACCGTCATCACCGGCGTGTAGCCGTTGTCGAGGAGGAGGCCGAGGAGCTTGCGGTTGACCACCACGGGCTTGCCCGAGAGGTCCCGCCGGATCAGCGTCTTGCCGCCCTCGCGGACGCGGATTCCCCGGTTGCGTCGGCCTCGGACCAAGGCGCCGTCCAACCCCGTCAGGCCGACGGCGTCGACCCCGTGCCCCTGGAGCGCCTCGACGAGGCGCTTGTTGCGGACGCCCGCGTAGGCCATGAGCAGCAGGTCGATGGCGTCGTCGTCGGAGAACACGCTGTCGTAGCCTGACACGGAGGTGATCACCCGCTTTTCCACGCCGAGACGACGGGCCAGCGAGTCCCGAAGCGCATTCGCGCCGTGAACCACGACGAAGGAAGCGTCCTTCATCGTCCCAAGATCGGCGGCGACGGCTTCCGACTTGACGGACTCGCCGCCCCCAACCTTGACGAGCAGCCTCATCGCCGGGACGGCCGGGTCAGTTCGTCCTGGATCCCGTGAACGAGCCGCTCATGCCGCCCATCGCCCAAGTTCCCACGAAAGCACCGTCGGCCACGACGAACTCCAGCGTCAGAGGTCCGTCGGGACCCGACGCTTCGATCGTGACTGCTTGCCCCGCGACCATGACGGAGTTGATCGGGACGGCCGGGAACATGTCGCTGCGAAGCGAGCCGGTGTAGGCGCCCTCGGCGCCCTCGATCGTCATCGTCCCGGCCATCGTCATCCCCTCGACGCTCGCGGCGTAGTCGTAGGTTCCCACCGGATCGAAGGGGGGCGGGCCGGAGGGGCCGCTGGCGCAAGCGGTGGCCAGGACGGCGGGGAGAAAGGCGATCAGCGCGCGTCTGCTGAGGGATGGCTGGGTCATCTGTGGTGCTCCTTGGGCTCTGCGGAAAGGCTGCTCCAACGAGTGTGGAGGGAAGCAAATCTTGGACCGAAGTGGTCGTAGAGCAACCTGCTGGCCGTGGCGACGCGCCGCGAGGACGGCGGGGTCCTGGCGGTCGGCCCCGGACCCGTCAGCCCGGTCGGGTGGTTCTCTTCCACGTCGGCACCGTCGCAGGGTCCACGCCGTGGCGACGCGCGAAGTCGTCGATCAGCGTCCTGGCGATGCTGTAGGCCGGCGGGACCGGGGGCAGCGCCTCCGCCCGAAACCAGGCCACGTCCTCCAGCTCGTCATCGTCGGGTTGGAGCACGCCGCCCGCGGACTCCGCCGTGAACCCGACCATCAGCGAGTCGGGGAACGGCCACGGCTGGCTGCCGAAGTAGCGGACGTTGGTCACGAGGATGCCCGACTCCTCCCGAACCTCCCGCCGGACGGTATCCTCCAGGCTCTCGCCGGGGTCCACGAAGCCGGCCAGCACCGAGTACGAGCCCGGCGGGTGGCGCTTGGACCGACCCAGCAGTATCCGGGACCCTTCCACGACCTGCACGATCACGGCCGGCGAGACCTTGGGGAAGAGGAGGTGGTCGCAGGCGGAGCACGCCATCGCCCGGTGGCGAAGCGTTGGCGCGGTCGGGCTGCCGCATACGCCGCAGAACCGGGATGTGCGCCGCCACCGGGCCAGGTGCGCGGCAGTCAGCGCCAGCGAGAGGTCGGGTTCGCCGAGCACTCCCAGGACCGCGCGCAGTCCGAACGCAGCGACGCCGCTGGGAGGCCTCCACCCGGATTCGACGACCCCCGCCACCGTCCGCCGCTTCGACCGACGGTCCTCCGGCGAGAGCCCGCGATCTTTCCCTCGCTGCACCGGGAACCACTCCGGCTTGCCGCCGACCCACTCCTCGGCTTGGACGACGGAGGGTAGCGACGACGCCCCTTCCGCCAAGACGAGACGTTCGCCCCGGAACAGACACGCCCGGGGACTCTGCGGTTCGGCCGGGGCTGGACGGGACGATCTGGGCATCACGACCAAGATACGCGCCGCCCCCGCTTCCGGCTTGGTCCTTCCAGCCGCCCGGCTTATTCTCAACGGCGGCGCAACGCCGCCAGCGCCGCAGCTCCGCCAGCCTGCGAGGTTCTTCCCTCACGTGCCTTCCGACACCGGCCGCGTCCCCGCCCGAAGCGCCGCCCCCGACGACGGCTCCGCCTCCCGCGGCCCCGGGGAGGTCGCGAGTCCCATGTGGGCCAAGGTGGTCGACCAGAGCCGCTGCATCGGGTGCCACGCCTGCACCACCGCCTGCAAGTCGGAGAACGAAGTCCCCCTCTCGGTCACCCGCACCTACGTGAAGTACGTGGACGCGGGGGTTTTCCCCGAGGCGCGCCGGTCGTTCCAGGTGACCCGCTGCAACCAGTGCGACGAGCCGCCGTGTGTGGACGCCTGCCCCACCGCGGCGATGTTCAAGCGGTCCGACGGGATCGTGGACTTCGACAAGAGCGTCTGCATCGGGTGCAAGGCGTGCATCGCGGCGTGTCCGTACGACGCGATCTTCATCAACCCGGCGGACCACTCGGCCGAGAAGTGCAACTTCTGCGCCCACCGGCTGGAGATCGGCCTGGAACCCGCGTGCGTGGTCGTCTGTCCCACGGAGGCGCTGCTCGTGGGCGACCTGAACGACCCGTCGTCGGAAGTCGCCAAGATCGTACACCGGGACCCGGTGACGGTGCGCCGTCCGGAGAAGCAGACCAAGCCGAAGCTCTTCTACAAGGGCGCGGACCAGACCACGCTGGACCCCCTCGCCGCGCAGCGCCCCGGCGGCGGACTCTTCATGTGGAGCGAGCAGGGAAACGGGGCCGGATCGGGCGAGAGTAGCCGGCGCGGCCCGTGGAGCTCCTCTGCGGCCGCAGTCCTGAGCTACGACATCCCCCGGAAGGTCCCGTGGGACTTTCGCGTTTCCCTGTACACGTGGACCAAGTCGGTCGCGGCAGGGGCCTATCTGGTCCCCCTCTTCTTGCTCGGAGTCGGCGCGCTCGACGCCACCGATCCCCACTGGCGCGCGACCGCCCCGATCCTGGCGGCGGTCTTCCTGGCCCTTACCGGCGGACTCCTGATCTGGGACCTGGAGCACCCGAAGCGCTTCCTCCTGATCTTCAAGCGGCCCCAGTGGCGAAGCTGGCTCGTGCGGGGCGGGTTCGTCATCGGGGTCTACGGCGCGGTGCTGGCGACCCATTTCGTCCTGGCGACCGGCCCGGCGCCGCCCCCGCTGTGGCTCGCCGCGCTCGGCGGCGCGTTCGCCGTCCTGACTGCCGTGTACACCGCCTTCCTCTTCGGCCAAGCCAAGGCGCGGGACATGTGGCAGAACCCGCTCCTCCCCGTCCACTTCCTCGTGCAGGCGCTGGTCGCCGGAGCGGGAGCGACCTTCCTCGTCGCGGCCAAGACCGCGGCGCTGCTGCCCCTGGCCGCGGCCAGCGCAGCCCACCTCCTCATGATCGCCGGCGAAGTCCTCATGCCCGCGCCCACTGCTCACGCCAAGCTGGCGGAACGGGAGATGGTCCACGGGCGATACAGGACATGGTTCCGGCTGGGCGTGGTGGGCGGGCTGGCCGGCGTCGCGGCGCTCTGGCTCCCTCCGTGGCTTGACTGGCCGGCAGTCCTCGTCGCGATGGCGGGCCTGCTGGCCTACGAGCACGCGTATGTCCAGGCCGGCCAGTCGGTCCCCTTGGCGTGACCCGTCGATGACCCTGCAGGAGCTCGAAGCCCGCGTCTCTGCCGCCAAGGCCGAAGCCGAAGCCCGAGGCGAGACGTTCTACCCCGGCGCCAGCCGCGTCCACTTGGCGGCGTACCCCCCCAGGGAGCGGTGGGCCGACTGGGTGGAGCTGGACTCGAAGGCGTGGCCCGAACGGGTCGAGCGCCGCTTCATGCTCGTGCCCACGACCTGCTTCAACTGCGAGTCGGCCTGCGGGCTCCTGGCCTACGTGGACCGAGAGACCCTCGAAGTGCGCAAGCTCGAGGGCAACCCGGAGCACCCGGGCTCCCGGGGGCGGAACTGCGCGAAGGGACCAGCCACCGTCACCCAGCTCGTGGACCCGGACAGGATCCTTCATCCCCTTAAGCGCACCGGCGAACGGGGCGAAGGAAGGTGGGAGCGGGTCGGCTGGGACGAGGCCCTGGACGAGATCGCGTCGCGCATCCGCGCCGCGCTCGACGAGGACCGCCGCGAGGAGGTGATGTACCACGTGGGGCGGCCGGGCGAGGACGGGTTCACCGAGCGGATGCTGGCTGCGTGGGGGGTGGACGGCCACAACTCCCATACCAACATCTGCTCCTCGGGCGCCCGCGCCGGGTACCACTTCTGGATGGGGATGGACCGGCCCAGCCCCGACCACGCCAACGCCCGGGTCATCGTTCTGGTAAGCAGCCACCTGGAGGCCGGCCACTACTTCAACCCCCACGCCCAGCGGGTCATGGAGGGGAAGAAGAACGGCGCCAAGCTGATCGTCTTCGACACGCGGCTCTCCAACACCGCCACCCACGCCGACCACTGGCTCTCCACCTACCCCGGCTCCGAGGCTGCCGTCCTCCTGGCGGTCGCCGCCCACCTCATCCGCACCGGCAGCTACGACGCGACGTTCGTCGAGCGCTGGTGGAACTGGCGGGAGTACCTGGAGACGAACCACCCCGGCGAGCCTGCCGACTTCGAGACCTTCCAGCGGATCCTTCGCGAGCTCTACGAAGGCTTCACCTTCGAGTTCGCGGCCGCGGAGAGCGGCGTCCCGGAGGCGACGGTTCGGGCGGTGGCGGAGACCGTCGCCGGGGCGGGCAACCGGCTGTCCACCCACAACTGGCGGAGCGCCGCGGCGGGGAACCTGGGCGGGTGGCAGGTCGCCCGCTGCCTCTTCTTGCTGAACGCGCTCATGGGCGCAGTCGCCGTCCCCGGCGGCACCTACCCCAACTCGTGGAACAAGTACGTCCCCCGTCCAATCCGAATGCCGTCGCGGCACCCCAAGGGGTGGAACGACCTGACCTGGCCCGGCGACTACCCCTTGAGCCTGATGGAGATGTCGTTCCTGCTGCCGCACCTGACGGCGGAGCGGGAGGGGCGCTTGGACGTGTACTTCACTCGGGTGTACAACCCCGTCTGGACCAACCCCGACGGCTTCTCGTGGATCGAGATGCTGACGGACCCGGAACGGATCGGCCTTCACGTCGCCCTCACGCCCACATGGAACGAGACCGCGTTCTTTGCCGACTACGTGCTGCCCATGGGACACTCGGCGGAGCGTCACGACCTGACGTCCTACGAGCAGTACGACGGGCGGTGGATCGGCTTCCGTCAGCCGGTGCTGCGGACGGCCAGGGAACGGCTGGGCGAAGAGCTGGCGACCACTCGCGACGCCAACCCGGGCGAAGTGTGGGAGGAGAACGAGTTCTGGATCGAGCTCACCTGGCGGATCGACCCCGACGGCTCGCGAGGCGTACGCGAGTTCTTCGAGTCCCGCAGGCGGCCGGGGGAGAAGATGACCGTGGACGAGTACTACGGCTGGATCTTCGAGAACTCGGTGCCGGGGTTGCCGGAGCGGGCGGCGCGGGAGGGGATTTCGCCGCTGGAGTACATGCGGCGCTACGGGGCGTTCGAGATCGACCGGGAGGTGGGCTCGCTCCACGAGACGCCGGTGCCCGAAGCCGATCTGCGCAACGATTTTGTCGTGGATCGGGCGGGTCGGGCCTACTCCCGGGAGCCGGCCCCCCCGTCCAGCAACGTGGTCCCCCTCCCCGTCCTCGACGGCGACGGCGACGGCAGGCGTCGGGTCGGCGTAGAGGTGAACGGGACGGTTCGGCAGGGCTTCCCCACGCCTTCGGGGCGGCTGGAGTTTTGGTCGTCCACGCTGGCGGAGTGGGGATGGCCGGAGATGGCGGTCCCGTCGTACGCCCGGAGCCATGTCCATCCGCAGAACATGGACCGGGACCAGATGTGCCTGATCTCCACCTTCCGCCTCCCGGTGCAGGTCCACACGCGCAGCGCCAACGCCAAGTGGCTCAACGAGATCGCCCATACGAACCCCGTGTGGCTGCACCCCGGCGACGCGGCCCGGATCGGGGTGGCAACGGGCGACTTGGTGCGCGTCGAGACCCGAATCGGGCACTTCGTGGCGAAGGCGTGGGTGACGGAGGGCATCCATCCGGGCGTCGCGGCGTGCTCCCACCACATGGGCCGGTGGAAGCCCGGGACCGGGAGGACGGCGGGCGACGAGACGACGGGCGACGAGACGGGCGGTCGGTCTTCGGGTGGTCAGGGCGCTCGCCAGGCGGTGGCCACGGTCGACCTGGGCCGCGAAGGCGACGCCTGGGCGATGAGCCGCCGGAAGGGGACGGGGCCGTTCGCCTCCAGCGACCCCGACACCGCTCGGATCTGGTGGACGGACGTGGGGGTGCACCAGAACATGACCTTCGCCGTGCAGCCGGATCCCGTGTCGGGCGCCCACTGCTGGCATCAGGCCGTGCGGATCGAGCGCGCGAAGCCCGGCGACCGCTACGGCGACATCGCGGTGGACACGGCGAAGTCCCGCCGCGTCTTCCGCCAGTGGCTGGAACTGACCCGGCCCGCCCGCGACCACTCCCCCGACGGCACGAGGCGGCCCTACTGGTTGATGCGACCCGTGAGGCCGGAGCGCGCGGCGTTTCGGCTGCCGGCGACGGACGCGGCAAAGAGCGCAGGCACGACGGATCCCGAACGCTGAATGGAGCTGCTGCGCGCCCTCGGCTCGATGATCGACGCGCCGTCGCCGAAGCACGCGGGCGTGGCCCGGGCTCTCGGCCTCCCCGAGCCGCCTACGTCGGCGGAGCACCATCGGGTGGTGGCGTCCCAGCGGTGGCCGTACGCGTCGGTGTATTTGGGAGCGGAAGGGATGATCGGCGGCGTGGTCCGGGACCGGATCGCAGGCTTCCGCCGCGCGCTGGGAGCAGACGACCCCCGCCCTGCCGCTGAGGCCGTCGCCCGCGACGCTTCGACAGATGCCGATCATCTGGCGGCGCTTCTCGATCTGCTGGCGGCGCTGGAGCGCTGGAGCAATGCCGGCGGCTCCGTGGAAGCCGGAAGCGCCGACTCCGGCGGCGGCCCAGCCCCCGGGGCGGCCCAGCGGGCGCTTCTCACGCACGCGAAGGCTACCCTGGTCAGGGAACACGTCGCCCCTTGGCTTCGCGTCTACTTGGCCTCGTTCGACGATTGCGGCGCTCTCTTCTACGAGGCGTGGGCGGCGCTTCTGGGCCGGGCGATCGACGCTGTCGAAGGCGAGCTGAGAGACGAGGCCGAGCCCTCGGCGCCCCTGCCCGCCGCTCTCCGAGACGCCCCCGGCCTCCCCGACCCGCGCCGCGCCGGCGGCGACGCGTTCGTGGCAGGGCTGCTCGCGCCGGTCCGCTCCGGGATCGTCCTCGTGCGCGACGACCTGACCCGGCTGGCCGACGACGCCGGGCTCGCCTGCCGCGCAGGGGAGCGCCGATACGCGCTGGCCGGGTTGCTGGCCCAGGATCCGGGCGGGACGCTGGCCTGGCTCTCTCGCCGCGCAGAGGAGTGGCGGGATCGGCTGGCTGGTCGGGGCTCCGCCCGGATCGCGGAGTGGTGGTCGGGCCGGGCAGAGGCGACCGCGCGGTTGCTGTCGCAGCTGGCACGGGAAGCCGCAGCGCCGGCCCGGCAACCTGCGTCTGCCGAGCTTCCAGCCCAACCCGCCATGGCCGCGGCCTCCGAAGCCAGCCGATGAGGTGGCCGCTGCCGAGGGCGGTGAAGCGCGTCGGCCGCTTGGTTGTCGCCTCTCCCCCGGAGGGGCGGGTGCTCGCGGGCGACGCATGGCGCCGCCGCCGAGCCTCCAAGAGCGACCTGGTCGCGGGCCTCAGCGTCGCCATGCTGGTGATTCCCCAGAGCATGGCCTACGCGGAATTGGCGGGGTTGTCGGGCTTCCACGGCCTCTACTCTGCGGCCCTGCCTCTCGTGGCGGCGGGACTCTTCGCGTCGTGCCCCTACATCCAGACCGGCCCCGTCGCCCTCACGGCGCTCCTCACCCACGGCGCCCTCGTGACCATTGCCGCGCCCGGCAGCCCGGAGTACGCCGGGTCGGCGGCGATCCTGGCGCTGGTCGTGGGCGCCACGCGCATCGCCATCGGCTTCGTCCAGGCCGGCAAGGTCACCTACCTCATGTCCCAACCCGTCCTGCGGGGCTTTACCTCCGGGGCGGCGATCCTCATCCTCCTCTCTCAGCTCCCCTCCGCCGTGGGACTGGTCTCGCCGCGCTCCGAGAGCGGTCCCGTCGCGAACGCGCTAACCGTCCTCGGCGCCGCCGGCTCGTGGAACTGGGCGGCAATCGCCCTCGCCGCGGGCACGGTGGCCGCCACCCTGGCCGCCCGGCGCATCTACGTTCACCTGCCCGGCGCCCTCATCGCGGTCCTGGCAGGCATTGCGGTGTCCCTCTGGACCGGCTATGCGGGTCCCGTCGTCGGAGACGTGCCCGGCGCCGTGCCCCTTCCCTCTCTAGCGTTGCCCTGGCGCCAGTTCCCCCAGCTGGTGTTCCCCGGGATCGTCATCGCCTTGGTGGGCTTCGCCGAGTCCACCGCCATCGCGCGGGGCTTCGCCAGCCGGGACCGGGTGCGCTGGCTTCCCGACCGGGAGTTCCTTGCCCAGGGGACCGCCAACGTCGTGTCGAGCCTGTTCAGCGGCATGCCCGTGGACGGTTCGTTCTCCCGCAGCAACTTGAACCACCTGTGCGGTGCCGTCTCCCGCTGGTCCGGCATCATCACCGGAGTGGCCGTGTTCCTCTTCCTGCCGTTCGCCGGCGTCTTGTCCCAGCTCCCAAAGGCGGTGCTCGCCGGCGTCGTCATCGCGGCGGTCGTGGGGCTCGTGCGCCCAGTCCTCGTGGTGACGGTGTGGAAGCTGTCTCGCGTGCAGGCGATCGTGGTGTGGTTCACGCTGGTCATGTGCCTTCTCTTGGCGCCCCGGATCGAGCAGGCCCTTCTGCTGGGCATCCTCATGTCGCTGGCGATCCACGTGTGGCGGGAGCGCCGTGCCGGCTTTGCCAGCTGGATGGAAGGCGACGTCCTTCACCTGGAGGCGATGGGCATCCTCTGGTTCGCCTCCGCCCCCCGCCTGGAAGAGGCGGTCATGGGACGCTTGGCCGAAGCGGGCAGCGTGTCCGCCGTGGTTATCCATCTGGACGGCCTGGGCCGGATCGACCTGACGGGGGCGCTGGCCCTGAAGCGGGTCGTCGAGGAGATCAGGACGCTGGGCGTCCCTTCATCCCTGGAAGGCGTGCCGCCGCAGTCCAAAAAGATCGTGACCAACGTCTTCGGGATGCCGCCGGAGACCTACCTGTAGCCTTGTAGCCTCCCCACAGCCCTACTACGGCACCGGCCCGGCCAGCCCCGCTTCCGCCGCCAGAAGCAGCAGCGCCCGCTGCACCCCCAGGTGTCCGTCGCGGTCGATCCAGTACTCGTGCAGCGAGTGGGCGCCGAAGCCCACGCCGCCGCCGCCGATCGTCACCGCCGGTATGCCCATGGCGATGGGGATGTTCGAATCGGTGGACGACCGCCGCAGACGCCCTTCCGCGCCGACGAAGCTCGTGGCCGCCAGTGCCCGTTGTACGAGCGGCGCGTTCGGGTCGCCGTCCCCCGAGGGCCGGTCTCCGATCTTCAGCTTCGCCACCGTAAGCGCCGGCCCGTCGCGCCGGAGCGCGTTCTCTTCCTCCAGCCCCCGGTCCATGGCGGCCAGGAACGCTTCTTCGATCCTGCCTAGGCTCTCGGGGCTGACGGAGCGCATGTCCACCTCCATCCAGCTCTCGAAGGGGATCGCGTTGACCGACGTGCCGCCGCCGATCCGTCCCACGTTGTAGCTGGTTCGAGGGCCGGCTCGCGTCAGAGAGTCGGCGGCGTCCTGGAAGAGGCGGACGGCTCGGGCCAGCGCGTGAGCGGGGTTGGCGAGGCCGAAGGCGCCCCACGAGTGACCCCCGGGCCCAGCGAACGTCACGCGGTAGCGAACCGACCCCAGCCCCATGCTGACGATCCCGCCCAAGCCGCTGCCGTCCACGTCGATCCATGCGGCGGGCGCGGTGCTCGGATCGCGGAAGAGGTGCTTCATGCCCCGGAGGTCTCCCAGCCCCTCCTCGCCCACGACGCCCACGAAGATCACGTCGTCGTCGGTCTCCACTCCGGCCTCCTCCATCGCCCGGAGCACCGACAGCACGACGACCAGGCCCCGCGCGTCGTCGGCCACGCCCGGCGCAAACAAGGTGTCGCCGCGCTGGGTCACGCTCACGTCGGTGCCCTCGGGGAACACCGTGTCCAGATGACCGCCGAACCCGACGGTGCGCTCGCCCCGGCGTCCGCGCCGCAAGCCGACGGCGTTCCCCTCGGCGTCGATCCACACCGAGTCGGCGCCGTGCTCGGCCAGCAGCTCGGCGAAGCGTCGGCCTCGCGCTTCTTCCATGAACGGAGGCGCGGGGATCTCGGTGAGCTCGACCAAGCGGTCCAGCGCCCAGCCGTCCAGCTCCTGGGCCAGCCGTAGGGCGGCGACGATCTCCGGCCGGGCGGCCAAGTCGTCGATCTCGCGGAGGTACTCGGGAGACGCGGTCTGAGCGGTCGCGGGCGCCTCCAGGGCCAGGACGGCAACCGCAGGGACAAGCCCGAACAGGCTGACGGAACGGCGCATGTGGTCGATCCGGCGCATCCTAGCCGCCGAAGCCGTAGCGTAGCGAGACGTTGAGCACAGGCCAGTACTTCAGGTAGGTCGCCGCCTCGTCGGCGATCCGGCCTTCCTCGGCAGCCAAGTTCGCCCGGAACTCCGCGGTCCCTATGACGTCGGCGCGCCCGGTCGCCTCCAGGCCCACCTCCGCGTCGCCCAGATACGCCACACCCAGGTCGAAGGAGACCCCGAACCCGCCGGGGGCGTTGGCCCCGAAGCCGACCACGACGAACGGCGCCGCCGAGCGGGAAACATGCGTTCCGACGAGACCGGAGACTTGGCTGCCTCCGTAGCGTTCGCCCCCCAGCTCGACGGTGGCGTCCGAGTCGATGATCACTTCGGCCACGATGTCGCCGGGCTTGTACAAGAGGCCGCCTCCCAGACGCATGAAGTTGCCCAGATGCAAGTCCACGCCGAGCGTGTACCAGTCCCGGGGCAGCCTCAGCTCTGCCGTGGCCACGCCGTCGATCTCGACGAAGCGGGTTGCGTTGAGCTCCAGCGGCAGCAGCCCGTAGCCGCCGCGAACCCCTAGCGGACCGAACCGAGCCGACACCTCCGGGCCGATTCCGATCGTCCCCACCCTTGCTCCCAGCCCGAACCCGACCGGTTGGCCCTGCGCCGCCCCCGGGCCCACTGCCAAGCAGCCAGCCAAGGCGACGACCGCGGCCGTCGTGGCTCTGATCCGCAACTTCGCCCTCATGCTGGTCTCTCCGCTCGGTTTGCAACCCTCCGTCGCCCCGAAAGGTAACCCCTGCCACGCATCGGCTCGCCCCGGCCAGCCCGCCCTCCCGCCGCGGTCCCACGCTTGACGGAAACCGAGAAGCCACCGCATCGTTAGGCCCATGAATACGCCAGGATCCGCCCCGCACCTTCGCCCGCCCGCGATGGCGACGATCGCCCGCGCGATCGCCGTTCTCGCCGCCGCGGCCGTCTCGACGGCGGCGACGCCTCCAGCCCAAGCCCAGGAGATCGACTACCACCGGGCCGAGCTCCTCCTTGGGTGGCACACCTCCCCGCTCCTCGCCGGCGGCCCCGTCGTTCCCAACTGGATCAACGACACGGACCGGTTCTGGTACCGCAACAACACCGGCGCCGGGCACGAGTTCACCTTCGTGGACCCGGTAGCCGACGAGAGGCGGCCCCTCTTCGACCACTACCGGCTGGCGGCGGCCCTTTCGTTGGCGGCGGACACCAGCTACGTCCCCGAGAAGTTGCCGTTCGAGGAGTTCGACTTCGTGGACGACGACGAGGAGCGGATCGCCTTCGAGACCGGCGCCAGGCGCTTCACCTGCGACATCCAGGCGTACCTCTGCGAAGCCGGCGACACGCTTCCGGACCCCGAACCGTTCGTCAAATCGCCCGACGAACGCTGGGAAGCCTTCGTCTTGGACCACGACCTCTACGTCAGGCCGGCGGACGGCGGGGACACGATCCGCCTCACCACCGACGGGGAGGAGTTCAACGGCTACGGACTCGCCTACCCTCGTCCCAACGACGTGAGGAACGAGCGCACCCGGCGGCCCGTGGCCCACTGGTCTCCCGACTCGCGCAAGATCCTCGTCCAACGGATGGACCAGCGAGGCGTCGAGCACCACCACTACGTGTCGTACACGCCCCAGCGCACGGTGCACTACTCACAGCCCTACGCCCTGCCCGGCGACTCGATCGTCCCCTTGCCGGCGTTTCACATCTTGGACCTCACCGAGACCCTGTCTGCGGCCGAACGCGCCCCCGGCAACGTCCGGGTCGAGCTGGCACCGCGTCCCAACCGGCTCTACCTGAACGGCTCGCAAGTCGATTCCCTATGGTCGGCGGACTCGCGTTTCGTCTACGTCAACTGGGAGACGCGGGCGTCCAAGAGCAACCACTTGGCCGAAGTGGACGCGGCGACCGGCGAGTTTCGCCTCGTCGCCGGAGACAGCGCCAAGACCTTCGTGGAGTTCTCGCAGCGCAACCCCGTCTCCTGGTTCGTCTCCGAGTCCACCGACGACGCCTTCTGGTGGTCCGAGCGCGACGGCTGGGCCCACATCTGGCGCTTTTCCAAGGACGGTACGGTCAAGAACCAAGTCACCTCCGGGCCGTGGGCGGTGGGCGCGATCTGGCACGTGGACGAGGCCGCCCGGCGCATCTACTTCACGGCCTACGGGCGCGAGGAAGGGGTGCCGTACTACGGGCGCCTGTACAGCGTCGGCTACGACGGCAGCGGCCTGCGGACCGTCGCAGGCGAAGTCGGCAACCACCAGATCGCCGTGTCGCCGTCGGGCCGCTTCTTCGTGGACAGCTGGTCGACGATCGGCGATCCGCCCGTCAGCCAGCTTAGGCGCATGGGCGACGGTGCCGTGGTCCGCACCCTCGAGGAAGCCGACGTGTCGAAGCTGGAGGCGGTGGGCTGGCGTCCCCCGGAGGTGTTCACGGTGAAGGCCCGCGACGGGTTCACCGACATCTACGGCCTGATCTACTTCCCCGACAATCTGGACGGGTCCCGCCTGTACCCGGTGATCGACCACATCTACCCCGGCCCGCAGGTGGGCAGCGTCGGCTCGTGGACGTTCAAGTCCGGCGGCGAGGACTTCTCCTTGGCCAAGCTGGGCTTCGTCGTGATCCAGCTGGACCACATGGGGACGCCGCATCGCTCCAAGGCGTTTCACGACGTCTACTACGGCGACTTCAACGACAACGGCCTTCCCGACCACGTGACCGCCATCAAGCAGCTGGCCGCCCGCTACCCCTTCATGGACCTGGAGCGGGTGGGGATCTACGGCCACTCCGGCGGCGGATTCGCCTCCACCGACGCCATGTTCAAGTACCCGGACTTCTACAAGGTCGCGGTGTCGGGCGCCGGGAACCACGACAACGCCAGCTACAACATCTACTGGGCCGAGAAGTACCAGGGGCTGCTGGTGGCCGACTCGGCGTCGGGCACGACCAACTTCACCGACGAAGCCAACAAGACCCACGTCGCCAACCTCAAGGGCAAGCTCCTCCTCATGCACGGCGACATGGACGACAACGTGCATCCCGCCATGACCGTCCAGCTGATCGACGAGCTCACCAAGGCCAACCAGGACTACGACTTGGTGTGGGCGCCCGACCGTGCGCACGGCCTCAACGAGCCCTACTTCGTCCGTCGTCGGTGGGACTACTTCGTCCGCCACCTGATGGGGGCCGAGCCGCCCGTGGAGTACGAGATCACGCGACCGGTCTCCTGAACCCGCTGACCTTCGCCCCCCAGCTGAAGGACTACGTCTGGGGCGGCCGCAACTTGGAGCGCCTCTTCGGCAGGCCCCTCCCCGAGGGCGTCACCGCAGAGAGCTGGGAGATATCCGCCCACCGCTCGGCGCCCACCCTCGTGGACGACGGACCCCTGGCAGGGACCAGCCTGCCGGAGCTGGCGGCGCGCTACGGAACGCGGCTGGCCGGCCGTCGCGCAACAGGGGCACTGGAGAGAAGCGCCTTCCCCCTCCTCTTCAAGCTGCTGGACGCCAACCAGGCGCTCTCCGTCCAGGTCCATCCCAGCGACGCCCACACCCGCCCCGGCGAGACCGGCAAGACCGAGATGTGGTACGTCCTCCACGCGGAGCCCGGCGCCGAAGTGATCCTGGGCGTGACACCCGACATCGACGCGGCAACGCTCCGCCACGCGGCTTCGGAAGGTCGGATCGAGGAGCTCCTGAACCGAGTGGCCGTCCGTCCCGGCGACGCGGTGCTGGTCCCCGCCGGCACCGTCCACGCGATCTTGCCGGGGGTCGTGCTGGCGGAGATCCAGCAGAGTTCCGACGTCACCTACCGCTTGTACGACTGGGGGCGGCCCGGCCCCGAGGACGGCGGCAGAGAGCTTCATGTGGAGCAGGCGCTGGCGGCAGCCGGCTTTGGACACGACGACGCGCCTGCCTCCGGGTCGCCGGCGTCGCAGCCGCCGGGCGTGCAGAGCCCGGCCGTCGTGGAAGACCGCAACGGCGTCCGGCGCGAGGCGCTTGCCGTCTGCGACAAGTTCGTGGTGGAGCGCGTGACCCTGGCCGCCGGGGCGGCCTTCGAAGGCAACCTGAACGGCGAAACCTTCGAGGCGTGGGGCGTCGTATCGGGCTCGGCGACGATCGCGCCCGCCGCTGGCCCGCCCCGCCGCCTGGACGCGGTTCGCTTCGCCCTGCTCCCGGCGGCGATGGGTGCCTTTCGCGTGACCGCGCCCGAGACGCCCGCCGTTGCCCTCCGCACCTACCTGCCCCCCGCCCCCGACGGCCCCTGATCCAGCGGTCGCCGCTTCTGTCAGTGCCCCGCCAGGGACTCGAACCCCGAACCTGCCGATTAAGAGTCGGATGCTCTACCAGTTGAGCTAGCAGGGCCGCACCGTTCCGAAAACGGAACTCACATTATACACTATCCGGCTCCCAGGGGAACCGCCCCTGCCTTCCCAAGGGGAAACCGCCGGTGCCTCCCAAGGGAGCCGCCCGCCGCCTTCCCCCCAACGCCCCGCCCGCACCGGGAGAGCCGCCCATGTTCTTCAGGCAGGTCGCCGACGAGATGCTCTCCCAGTACGCCTACGTCGTGGGCTGCGAGCGCACCGGCGAGGCGCTGGTGGTGGACCCGCAGCGCGACGTGGACCGCTACGTGGAGATCGCGCGCCGGGCGGGACTGCGGATCGTCGCTGCGGCGGAGACCCACATCCACGCCGACTTCCTCTCCGGGTGCCGGGAGTTCGCCGAGCGCCTCGGCTGCCGGGCCTACCTCTCCGGCGAAGGGGGCGAGGGCTGGGAGTACGAATGGGCGGAGGGCCACGACAACGTCACGGAGCTGATGGACGGCGACCGCTTCGCCGTGGGCGGCGTGGCGGTGCAGGCGGTCCACACGCCGGGCCACACGCCGGAGCACATGAGCTTCCTGGTCACCGACCTCGGGGCCGGCGCGACCGAGCCGATGGGGATTGTCTCCGGCGACTTCGTCTTCGTGGGCGACTTGGGACGGCCCGACCTGCTGGAGTCCGCAGTCGGCCAGGCAGGGGCCATGGAACCGTCGGCCCGGCGGCTCTACGCCTCGGCCAAGGGCGTCTTCGAGCTCCCCGAGTACCTGCGCATCTGGCCCGGCCACGGCGCCGGAAGCGCTTGCGGAAAGGCGCTGGGGGCCGTCCCCGACACCACCGTCGGCTACGAGACCCGCCACAGCCCGGCGTTGGCGGCGGTCCGCAAAGGGGAGGACGCCTTCGTGGAGTACATCCTGGACGGCCAGCCCGAGCCCCCCGGCTACTTCGGCCGCATGAAGGTGCAGAACCGGCAGGGTCCCCCGGTTCTGGGCGGCGTTCCTCGGCCACGGCGCCTGACCGGCGCGGAGCTTGCGCAGCTCCACGGTCCCGGAACATCTGTTTCGCCCGACGGCCTCCTTGTTCTCGACACCCGACCCGACCGTGCGGCCTACTACGCCGTCCACGTCCCCGGCTCGATCTACGCGCCCCTGGACAAGTCGTTCCCCACGGTGGCCGGCTGCTTCGTCGCCCCGGAGAACGAGATCGTGCTGCTCTGCCAGGAGGCGGATGTGGACGAGGCGGTGCGCCAACTGATCCGCATCGGCCTCGACAAAATCGCGGGCTGGACTCCGTCGGATGCGCTGAACGACTACGCCGCCGCCGGAGGACCGCTGGTCGCGACGGAGGCGTTGCGCTTCCCCGAAGTCCGTCGCCGCATGAGCGACCCCCGCTTCCATGTCCTGGACGTCAGAACCGCCGCCGAGCACGCTGCCAGTCGCATGGAGGGTGCGACCAACATCGCCCACACTCGCTTGGCCGGACGCACCGGCGAGCTCCCCCGGGAAAAGCACCTCGTCGTCCACTGCCTCAGCGGTGCTCGCGCCTCGGCGGCGGCGTCCTTTCTGGAGCGGGCAGGGTTCGCGGCCAGTCCCGTCGACGACCTCTTCCGAGGCTTTTGAACCCCTGACTCGACCAAGCGCGGCTGCGGACGGCTCAACGCACGGCCGGCGGTCCGCCCGATCCCCTGTCGCCGCAGCCGTCGTGTTCCTGCTGACCGCGCACCTGGTCCCGGCATCCCCGGCCGCCGCTCAACAAGAGGACACGGTCTGGCATGTCTCCGGCGAGTTCAGCTTCGTCCAGACTAGCGGCAACGCCGCGTCCTCAACCTTGGGGCTGGCGACCACGCTGAGCCGCACCTGGGAGCCTGCGGAGCTGAAGATCGAGGCCGGCGGGATCCGCACCCGCACGACGCGCTTCGACCGGACGGCCCGCGGCACCGCCGACGCCTACACGATTGAAGAACGCTCCACGAGCGAGGTGTCGGCGGAAAACTACTACATGCGACTGCGGCTGGACTTCACGCTCTCGCGACGCGCCACGGTCTTCGTCAAATCCGACTGGACCCGAAACACCTTCTCCGGCGTGGCCTCCCGCTACGTGACCGCCGCGGGCCTCTCGACTCGCTGGATTCAGAGGGACGCCTGGCGGCTTCGCACCGGCTACGCGGCCACCTACACCTTTCAGGAGGACGTGGTCTCCAACCCGGAAACCCAGAACAGCTTCGTCGGCATGCAGCTCTCGGCTGACCACTGGTTGCAGGTCGCCGAAAACACCGAGTGGACCAGCACGCTGGTGCTTGACGGCAACGCGATGGAGCTGTCCGACATGCGAGGCGACTGGACCAACGCGCTGAGCGTCGCCGTGAACGACAACTTCGGGCTCAAGACCACCGTTCGCCTGCTCTACGACAACCGTCCGTCCCTGGTTGGCGTGCCGCTGGTCTCGCAGGCGGGAGAGCCCGCCGGAACCGTCTTCGCGGCCCGACGGAAGCTCGACCGCGTGATGACCGTCGCGCTGGTGGTGACGCTGTAGCCGGGTCGGCGGGGGCTCTCCCGTCAGTTCCCCGGTCGGACGAACGCGGTCGCCGTCGTCGGACGGACCAGCTCTCTGGTGGCCCGAAGGCTGAAGTCCTCGCCCGCCACAAAGGGCTCGCCGAAGCGCAACAGGGTCGTGAGGGGAGGACGGGCCGGCACGATCGTCACGACGTAGAGCCGGTCGTACTCCAGCTCCTGGATCGGACCCGACGGGTCGCCCCCCAGGGCCGCCGCCAGCTGAGGCGTGGTGTTGCTGTGGCCGACCACCAAGTGTCGCCCGGGCGTCGCCGCGATCTCGGCGGCCACTCCGTCGAGATCCCGGGCGTCGTAGAGCACCGGCTCGACTCCCACGGCCTCGGCGATCGGCAGCCCCGTCTGCCGGGTACGCTTCCAGTCGGTGGTGTGGACGTGGGTCAGGTCGGCGTCGGCGAGGAGCGCCCGCAGGATCTGCACCCTGATCTGCCCGGCCACGGCCAGCGGCGGGTCGTCCGTGCCGTCGTCGGCCTTCTCGGCGTGGCGGACCAGGTACACGACTACCGTCGAGTCCTGCGGTTGCGACGACGAGTCCTGCGGCTGCGACGAGACCGGCGTTGCGGCGGCCGCGGGCGCGACCGCGAGAAGCACGGCCACCGCGAGAAGGCCGGCGGAACGGAGAGCGGACGGACCGATCACTCGAGAGGCGAGCGCAAGCGCTCGGACGGAAGACAGTGTCATGGAAGAAGTCTTGTCTCGGCTGCGGGACGGGTTCAGCAAAGCGAAAAAAAGGCGACCAGCCGACAGTATGAAACATATGTTTACCCGATGCAAGCACTTTTTTCCCGAATCTGGAACACAGGCCGGCTCGGGGGGCGTCTGATCGCCGCTTCCCCAGTGCTTGGAGCTCCTCCTCGGTCCCGGGGCTGGCCAGACGGCCTGTTCGGCGACATCGTTGACAGTGCCGGGAGGACGGGCCGAGGGATCGCCGCAGGGAGTCCCAAGCGGGCTCGCCGGTGGAGGAAAGTCCGAGCTCCGCAAGGCAGGATGCCGGGTAACGCCCGGGCGCCGCGAGGCGACGGAAAGTGCCGCAGAGAGCAGACCGCCGATGGTCCCCCGCAAGGGGACACAGGCAAGGGTGAAAGGGTGCGGTAAGAGCGCACCGGGCCGCTGGCAACAGGGGTCGCATGGCAAACCCCATCCGGAGCAAGGCCAAATAGGGGACGAGGGACCGCCTGTCCCGTCCGAGTCCCGGGTAGGCTGCTAGAGGTCCGAAGCAATTCGGATCCCAGATGAATGATCCCGCCCCGGATCCCCTTGGCGGGACCGGGTCACAGAACTCGGCTTACGACGCCCGTCCTCCCGGCTGTCGCCCGAGCCGACCGCGGATTGCCGCCTCGGGTCCGACCGGCCCCCTGCCCGTCAGCTCCACCGGTCCCACTTGACCGGAGGCCGATCCCCGTTGATCATTCTCGTCCCTTGCGCCCGTAGCTCAGCTGGATAGAGCGCTGCCCTCCGGAGGCAGAGGTCAGAGGTTCGAATCCTCTCGGGCGTACTCGCTTTCGGCTCCCGGGTGGGCCCGCGACCGTCGCAGGCGCACCGGCGCCGCCGCCTGGGCCCGCAGGTTCAGGGCTTCCACGAAGATCGAGAACCCCATGGCGAAGTAGATGTAGCCCTTGGGGATGTGCTGGCCGAAGCCCTCGGCGACCAGGATCATGCCCAGGAGCAGCAGGAACGACAGGGCCAGCATCTTCACGGTGGGATGGTCGTTCACGAAGCGGGAGACCGGCGTCGCCGCCGCCATCATCACGACCACCGCCAGCACGATGGCGATCACCATCACCATGAAGTCGTCCGCCAGCCCGACCGCGGTGATCACCGAGTCCAGCGAGAACACCATGTCCATCACGGCGATCTGGAGGAGGACCGCCCCGTAGGCGACTGGCTTGGCCGCGTCCCCGTGCCCGTCGTCGCCCTCGAGCCGGTGATGTATCTCCCGGGTCGACTTGGTCAAGAGGAAGAGGCCGCCGCCCACGAAGATCAGGTCTCGCCCGGAAAAGGGTTGCCCGAAGAGGTTGAACCAGGGCTCGCTCAGCCGCATGATCAGGGAGATCGTCCCCAGGAGAGCGATCCGAGTCGCCATGGCAAGGAGCAGGCCCACGCGACGGGCGCTCGCTTGCTGGTGCTTGGGGAGCTTGTCGGCGAGGATCGAGATGAAGACGATGTTGTCGATCCCCAGCACGATCTCCAGCACGGCCAGGGTGGCCAGGGCAATCCAAGCTTCGGGGCTCGCGATCCATTCCATTTGGCGGCGGGGTCCTTGCTGGGGAGCAGGCGGCTGGCGTTTTGGGAACGTAGCCGATCGTTGCGACCGAAACAGGGCGGAGGAACGAATGGCCGGGTACTCGGGCACGCCGTTGGCAAGAAAGCTGGGGATTCGGAGCGGGCACCGGGTCGGGTGGGACGGCGCGCCGTCGGGCTTTGAGGCGTCGCTGGCGCTCGAGCCTTCGGTCGTGATCGATGACGCGTTCGACCAAGTGCGGGGCTACGACGTGATCGTCGCCTTCGTTGCCGACTTCGACGCGCTGGGGCTGGCCCTGGAGCGCTTCCGCCCCCAGCTCAAGTGGGACGGAGGGCTGTGGCTGGCCTGGCCGAAGCGCAGCAGCCCTCTCGCCGGGGAGCTTCTGGCCTCCGACGTCCGGCGCGCCGGCCTGGGCGCGGGGCTCGTGGACAACAAGGTGTGCGCCGTGGACCAGGACTGGTCCGGGCTGCGGTTCGTCTACCGGAAGGCGGACCGACCCCGGTAGCCGCGACGAACCAACGCCGGGGATGGCGGCCCGGCTGTCGCGCGACAACATTCTGGAAGCGAGAGGAGGACGCCGTGGGACTGTTGCAGAGGATCGAGACCCCGTGGAGCTGGACCGCCCGCCCGCGACCGGCCGCCGGGCCGGCGTCGGCCGTCGCGCGGGCCCGAGCCGTACCGCTTGCCGTGGCCGCTGTCCTGGCGACGGGAGCGTTGCCGACCGTGCCAGACAAGCTGGGCGCCCAGCAGGCGGACGCCAGGGAGGCGTACTTGCGGGCCGCCGCCGAGCACTTCGACTTCGGCTCCGGGGAGGTCGTGGTGCTGTCCCGGTGGGGACTCTCCGCCGGCGAGATCTCGGTGGTCTTCTTCCTGGCCGTTCAGGCAAGAGTGGCGCCGGACGTGGTCGTGGCGCAGCGGCGGCAGGGCGGGAGCTGGATGGAGATCGCGGCCGGCTACTCGGTTCATGCGGGGAACTTCCACGTGCCGTTGGCCGAGGCGCCGCCGTCCCTGGCCCCGGCCTACGAACGCTTCGGAGCGGTGGAAGCATCGCAGTGGAGCACCGTGCCGCTCTCCGACGCCGAGGTCGTGGCGCTGGTGAACGTGCGCTTCCTCTCGCGCTACCTAAGCGTGTCCCCCGACCGGGCGGCCCAGGAGCTCGACGGGGGCGACGTAGTGGAGGGCTACCGGCGCCTTCGGCGCGGCGGGCGATAAGGAGGGTGCCTACGCCCCGGTTCGTCCCCCTGTCGTCCTACGCCGAGTACTCGGTCGTCGAAATGGAGCGGCGGGCAGCCCGCTTCCGAGCCGATCTCGCTCGGCGCCGCACGGTGCGGGAGTACAGTAGCCGACCGGTTCCGCGCCGGGTGCTGGAAGAGTGCATCCGCGCGGCGGGGACGGCCCCCAGCGGCGCGAACCACCAGCCGTGGCACTTCGTGGTCGTCACCGACGCGGAGACCAAGTCTCGCATCCGGGTCGCCGCCGAGGAGGAGGAGCGTGCGTTCTACAACGGCGGTGCGCCGAAGGAGTGGCTGGACGCGCTGGCGGCCCTGGGCACCGACGAGCACAAGCCGTTCCTGGAGACCGCGCCGTGCCTGATCGCGATCTTCGCAGAGCGGTTCGAGCTGCGCCCGGACGGCGCCAAGGTCAAGAACTACTACGTGCAGGAGAGCGTCGGCATCGCCACCGGCATCCTCGTCACCGCGCTTCACCACGCAGGCCTCGCGAGCCTGACCCACACGCCGTCGCCGATGAGCTTCCTCAACCAGATACTTGACCGCCCGGCAAACGAGCGGCCTTTTCTGCTTCTGGTGGTGGGCTACCCTGCGAGAGGCGCCCAAGTGCCGGAGATCGGCAAGAAGCCTCTGAAGTCGATCGCTAGCTTTGTCTAACCTTGCCGGCGCTTGCTAGCGCGGGCCGCGTTCCTCAAAACCCGAACGGAGCAAGGATCATGGGCGTCGACTTGGTGCCGGAGCGGTCGCCGGAAGCGATACGCATCTTCACTCGCGCGCTCCTGCGGGACCTTCAGGCGCTGGAGCGCATCCTGGCCGAAGGGCTGATCGAGTCCGGCATCCGACGCTTCGGGGCCGAGCAGGAGATGTTTCTGGTCAACCAGGCGTGGCGACCGGCGCCCGTCGCCGTGGAAGTCCTGGAGGACCTGGACGACGAGCCCTTCACCACGGAGCTGGCGCGCTTCAACCTGGAGGCCAACCTGTCGCCCCGCGTGCTGGAAGGTTCGTGCTTCACGGACATGCACGCCGAGATGGACGCCTACGTGGATCGGGTGCGGCAGGCGGCGCGACGGCACAACGCGGAAGTGGTGCTGACGGGGATCCTGCCCACACTGGGCAAGTCGGACCTCTCGCTGGAGAACATCACCCCCCGAGCGCGCTACTACGCGCTCAACGAGACGATGCTGGCGGCGGGCGGCGGCGCCTTCCGGCTCCGCATTCGAGGAACCGACGAGCTCATGATCGAGCACGACTCGGTGATGCTCGAGTCCTGCAACACCAGCTGCCAAGTGCACCTGCAGGTGACGGCGGACGAGTTCGCGCACTTCTACAACGTGGCCCAGGCGGTGACGGGGCCGGTGCTGGCGGCGTCGGTCAACTCGCCGCTGCTCTTCGGCCGGCGGCTGTGGGCGGAGACGCGGATCGCCCTCTTCCAGCAGTCCCTGGACACCCGCGGCGCCGATCTGCACATGCGCGAGATGAGCCCCCGAGTCCGCTTCGGCGGCAGCTGGCTCAAGTCCTCGGTGACCGAGCTGTACCAGGACGACATCGCCACCTTCCGAGTCCTCCTGGCGCGCAAGGTGGACGAAGACCCGTTGGCGGTGCTGGACCGGGGCGACGTGCCGGAGCTTCAGGCGCTTCAGCTGTACAACAGCACGGTCTACCGCTGGAACCGGCCCTGCTACGGCGTCGGCGGCGGAAAGCCCCACCTGCGGATCGAGTGCCGGGCTCTTCCCGCCGGCCCCACCACGGTCGACGAGATGGCCAACGCGGTGCTGTGGATCGGCGCGGTGCTGGGAATCGCCAAGTCGACCCCCGACTTCGCGGAGCGGATGGAGTTCGACGACGCCAAGGCCAACTTCCTGACAGCGTCCCGCGCGGGCCTGCACGCGGGGATGGCGTGGCTGGACGGCGAGAGCGCACCGGCGGATCGGATCATCCTGGAGAAGCTGCTGCCCGCGGCGGAAGAGGGGCTGGCGGCGTACCCCGTCGATCCCAAGGAGGCGGACAAGTACCTGGACGTAGTTCGCCGTCGGGTGGAGGCGGGAACAACGGGCGCCAGCTGGGCCCTGCGCTCCCTGAGCAAGCTGAAGGGCGCGGGCACAAGGGGGGAGCAGCTGGCGGCGCTGACCGCGGCGACGGTTCGCCATCAAGCCAGGGGGATACCGGTGTCCGAGTGGGGACCGGCGGAGCTGAGCGAAGCCGGAGGATGGAAGTACAACTACCTCCGAGTCGAGCAGTACATGACCACATCGCTGACCACGGTGAACCAGGACGAGCTGGTGGAGCTCGTGGCGTACCTGATGGACCTGCGCCAAGTCCGCCACGTCCTCATCGAGGACAAGGACCACCGGTTGGTGGGGATCGTGTCCTATCGGTCGGTGCTGCGGCTGATGGCCGAAGGGCGCACGCAGGCCGAAGCCGAGAGCACGCCCGTAAGCGCTGTCATGGAACGGGACCCGGTCACGGTTGCGCCCGAGACGCCCACCCTGGAGGCGATCCGCAAGATGCGGGAGCACAGGGTGTCCGCGTTGCCGGTGGTTCGGGGCGGGCAGCTGGTGGGGCTGGTCAGCGAGACCGACTTCATGCCGATGGCCTACCAGCTGTTGGAAGACCGACTCCAGGAGGAGTAGTCGGCCCGGATGGCGGAGGGACTGGAGGTCGGCGAGGTCGCCTGGGTCGCCGGGCCGACGGACGGCCCGCTGCTGCTGTGCGTCGGCGGGCTGCACGGGAACGAGCCTGCGGGCGTGCGGGCGCTAGAAGAGGTCGTGCGGGGGGTCGAGGCGCGCCGGGAACGGTTGGCGGGGGACTTCGTGGCCGTGGCGGGCAACTTGAAGGCGCTGGCGGCGAGGCGGCGGTTCGTCGCCTACGACCTGAACCGGGCGTGGACGGCGGCTCGGCTGACGGAGCTGGCGTCGTCGAACGGAACGGAGCCGGACGAGGATCGGGAGGTGCAGCGGCTGCTGGCGGTGCTGGCCGAAGTCGCCGAGCGGCGGCGCGGGCCGGTGTACGTCCTGGACCTCCACACCACATCCGGGGGCGGAGGCGCGTTCACGACGACGTCCGACTACCTCGGCAACCGCCGCTTCGCCATGGAGATCCCCGCGCCGCTGGTCCTGGGACTCGACGAGGCGATCGAAGGAACGCTGATCGGCTACTTGGACGACTTCGGCTACACGACGGCGGTCTTCGAGTGCGGCCAGCACAACGAGGAGGAGGCGATCAAGAGGGCGGTCTGGGCGGTGTGGTTGGCGGTTCGCTCGGCCGGTCTTCTGGCGGACGCCGACGCCCCCGAAGCCCGGCGCGGCTGGAAGGCGCTGCGGAACGCGTACCGCCGGCTTCCCCGAGTGCTGGAGGTGAAGTACCGCCACCCCGCGGACGACGAGGAAGGCTACATGAGCCGACCCGGCTTCCTCAACTTCCAGCCCGTGCGCGCCGGCGAAGTCCTGGGCGATGACCGGCGTGGCCGCGTGACCGCTCCCGAGACCGGCCGCATCCTCATGCCGCTGTATCAGGAACAGGGCGAAGACGGCTTCTTCGTGGTGCGGGAGTTCTCCGAGTTCTGGCTGTGGCTGTCCAGCGCGCTGCGCCGGGCGAGGATCGGACGGCTGGCCCACTGGCTCCCCGGCGTCAGCAGAGATCCCAACCGGCCGGGCACGGTGGTGGTGGACCGGCGCGTGGCCCGCTGGGGGGCGCTCGGCGCGATGCGCCTCCTAGGCTTCCGACGCGAGTCCGACGACGGCAGGAAGCTGCTGGCAACGGCGCTGGAGCGCGGCGGCCGATAGCCCTCGGCCCGCGCAGCCCCAGCCCCGAGCGCTACTTCTTGCGGATGCGCTCGCCGGCCTTCTTGATCCCTTCGCCCGTCCTAGCGATTCCTTCGCCGATCCCGCTCAGGACGTTGCCCAACGCTTCCCGGACCTTGTCGGCGTCCTCCTCTTCGTTGAGGAAGATCTGGATCACGCCGTTCGAAGCCTCTTCTCCGTAGAGCTCCTCCGCGGCCGGTCCCTTAAGCACCTCGATGCGGGCGATCGTCGAGGGATCCAACGCACTCAAGACGTCGTTCTGCGAGGCCTCCCCGCGGTCCACGCGCACGCCGTCTACGTAGACAAGCGGCCGCACGCTGGTGGCGACGTTGCCGACGCCGACGATCCGTATCCGCGTTTTGGACTGAGCGGTGGCCTCGGCCTCGACGGCTGCCTCTTCCGCGGCCACCACTACGTCGGCGGAGTCGGCGCTGCCGTTGGAGACGGGCGCACCGCACGCCAGAGACAGCACCGCCAGCCCGGCTCCCGCCAAGAGCGTCGGACGGGCGGGGCCTGGGGGGTTCTTCCGATCGGTCATGGGTCGTGGGCCTCCGTTGCTTCGTGGACGACGATATGCGGTAGTGATTGGCTTACGGTACCTGCGCCACGGTAGTTTCGTCAAACGGCCGCCCGGTCTGCGGCCCCGTCGCTTCCTTGGCGGCCAGGACCTAGCCAAGGCCGACCGGCGTTTCCACATTGGACGGGTTGGTGCCGATTCGAGACCCCCTCGCGGAGCAGGATGCCTTCACGATGCACTCCGGGTTTGCCGGCGGTGCCGACTTCCATGGCCCGGCGGAGAGCCGCGCACTGCGGCGGGCTGGATTTCGCTTCGGCCCGCGGGGCACTCAGTCGAGCCGCAACATCATGCTGGGCGAGCTCTCCGATCTCTTCGACGCCCTGCCGCCGGACGCGGCGAGCGAGGACTACGCCCGTGCGGTCCTCGAGGAGAACGCGCTGGGCAAGCCCACCCACTCGGCCCGAGGGATCGCCCGGCAGCGGCTGGCGGAGCTCTACGGCCTGGACCGCCGCTTGGCCGTGTTCCGCGTCCTGCGACGCCTCTGGGACGAGGACCCGCTCGGTCGCCCGCTACTGGCGATGCTGTGCGCCCTGGCCCGCGACCCTCTCCTGCGATTGACCGCGCCGACGGTTCTG
Organism: Longimicrobiales bacterium; assembly: GCA_958296005.1. Taxonomy (GTDB): domain Bacteria; phylum Gemmatimonadota; class Gemmatimonadetes; order Longimicrobiales; family Gaopeijiaceae; genus CATQHQ01. The sequence goes on along the minus strand of CATQHQ010000001.1, from coordinate 159,634 downwards.
GGTCTGGCCGTACGGAAGCCCCTCGACCGGCTGGCGTTCGCGAACACGGTCCGCGACGCCACCGGGCAGCGCTTCAACGACGCCGTGCTGGCCAAGGTGATGAAGAACGCGACCAGCTCGTGGCGCCTTGCCGGGCACTTGGCCGGAACCATGGGACGCTACGTCAGGCGACGGGTTCGACCGACGCCCGGCACCGCTGCGTTCGCCCTGTGGCTCGGCCGGACCGAGGGAGCGGCGGGCCTCTCGCTCCTCAAGTCGAGGTGGGCCGCAGTGCTGGATGTCCGGGGCGACGCTATGCTTGCATGGGCGGAGGAGGCTGGCCGGCAGGGCCTGATTCGCGTTCGAGCGGCAGGAGACGTAGTGGAGATCTGCACCGAGAAGCTGGACGATGCCGCCACGAGCACCGCGCCGTCGTGAGCAAGGTCCAGAAGTTGGCGGCGGTCTACCAGCGCCGTGTGAGCGCGCCGTGGCAACGCACTTTGGCGGGCGCCCAGCGGGTCCTGATGATCGTGTATCCAAAGGAGCGCGAACGGACGCTGCGGGGGTGCCTGGGAGAGTTCGAGCAGGCCACCGTCCAAGCGGGCCACGAGTGGCGGCTAGTGGACTGCACCAAGTGGTTCGCCGAGTGGATGGCGGGCGAGGAGTACCGAGACGCCTACTTCGAAGACCCGGAGTTCTTGGGCCCCAGGCTGGAGGACGAGTTCCGGCGCGTCGCGGCAAACCGGCTGGCCACGACATTGGACGAAGCCGACGAGAACACGGTCGTCGGGCTGGTCGGGGTGGCTTCCCTGTACGGTTTCCTGCGCGTGTCGAAGCTGATCCACGACGTAGAGCGGTCGATCAAGGGAAGGCTGGCCGTCTTTTTTCCCGGGACCAAGGACGACAACAACTACCGCCTCTTGGACGCCCGCGACGGCTGGAACTACTTGGCGCAGCCGATCACTCTGGACGAGGGATGGGTGCCGTGAGCCCCCGTAGCAAGCCATGACTCCACCGAAGATCTTCGAACTGTTGGAGCGCGACCCGCGCACGGAGCGGTTGGCCAACAACGGCCAAGCGCGGATCGTCGGCGACGCCAGCAGCGAGTCCCAGCAGGAGCTGCGCGCCGAACTGACGTCGTTCGTGTGCAGGGGCAAGTTCGCCGACGCCATCGAGCGGGTGCTGGGGAACTACCTGGCGAACTTGGGCACCTCCAGACAGGACTCGGTATGGGTGAGTGGCTTCTTCGGCAGCGGCAAGTCCCATCTCCTCAAGATGTTCGCCCACCTCTGGACCAACACTCGCTTCGACGATGGAGCAACGGCCCGTGCGCTGGTGCCGGGCGGGTTGCCGGCGTCGATCGAAACTCACCTTCGCGAGCTGGACGTGCACGCGAACCGCACCGGTGCACCGGCCGTGTACGCCGCTGGAACCCTCCTGGCCGAGGACGTAAGCCGCGTACGCCTCTCGATCCTGGCCGTCATCCTTCAAGCGAGCGGATGGCCGACGGACTATGCCCAGGCCCAGTTCTGCTTCTGGTTGCGGGAGCAAGGGCTGTTAGACCAAGTGCGGAGCGCCGTGGAGGCCGCGGGCAAGGACTGGCACCGGGAGCTCTCCAGCCTGTATGTGAGTCCGCTGATCGCCGATGCATTGATGAAGGCGTACCCCGAGTTCGCTTCCGACGCCAAGGCCGCTCGGCAGCTGCTGGCCATGCAGTATCCTCTCCCCACCAGCGACATCAAGACCAGAGAGTTCGTGGATGCCGCCAAGCAGGCCCTGACGGGGAACGACAGCCGGCTTCCGCTCACGATTCTCGTGCTCGACGAGGTGCAGCAGTACATCGGCGACGAAAGCGACCGGTCCTCCGCCGTCACCGAGGTGGCCGAGGCGATCCAAACGCAGTTCGAAAGCCGGGTGTTGCTGGTCGCAGCAGGCCAGTCGGCGCTTTCTGGAGGCACCAAGTCGCTGAGGTGGCTCAGCGACCGTTTTCGTGTGTCTGTCCAGCTCACCGACGCCGAAGTGGAAGAGGTGACCCGGGAGGTGCTCCTGCGGAAGAAGGCCAGCGCCGCCGATCCTCTGAAGCAGATGTTCGAGACCCACGCCGGAGAGGTGTCGCGGCAGCTTCAGGGCACCAAGCTGGCCGTTCAAGGTGAGGACCGACGGTACCACGCAGCCGACTACCCGCTGCTCCGCACGCGCCGGCGGTTCTGGGAGTACTGCTTCCAGGCGGTGGCGGGTGCGCACAGCCAGCTTCGATCGCAGCTGCGCATCCTGCACGACTCGCTGGAACGGCTTGCCAAACGGGACTTGGGGGCCGTCGTGCCGGCCAGCGACTTGTTCGGGGCCTTGGCGGCCGACTTGGTCAACTCCGACGTCCTGCTCCCCGAGATCAACACGCGCATCGCGAAGCTGGACGACGACACGGATGCGGGCGTGCTTCGCCGCGACCTGTGCGGCTTGGCCTTCCTGATCGGCAAGCTGCCCCGACAGGGTGCGACGGACTTGGGCGTTCGAGCCGACGCCCGGACGTTGGCCGACCTGCTGGTGGACGACGTGTCGGCGAACTCGGGCGTCTTCCGCAAGCGCGTGCAGGACGCTCTGGAGCAGCTGGCGTCCGAGGGCGTCCTCATGAAGGTGGCGGACGAGTACCGCATCCAAACCACCGCCGGTGCCGAATGGGAACGGGCGTTCCGCGAGCGACGTGCGGTCCTGGGCCGGGACGAAGTGCAGGGCTCCCTCTACCGGCAGCAGTTGTTGGCCGTGGCCGTGGAGGAGATCGTCTCGCGGATTCGGCTACTGCATGGCAAGTCCAGGACTAGGCGCAAGCTGGCGCTGCACGTGGACACGCTGCCGGAGCCGGCGCAGGGCGGGGCGGTGCGCGTCTGGCTGCGGGACGAATGGTCGTGCAGTGCGGAGGATGTGGAGAACGACGCTCGGCGGCGCGGCATGAACGACCCGGTGCTTCATGTTTTCCTCCCCCGGCGCGACGCCGACGACCTGCGCCGCCACATCTTGACCGCGGAAGCAGCGCGACAGGTGCTGGACGAGAAGGGCTTGCAGTCCTCCCCAGAAGGGAAGGAGGCCGCGGCCAGCATGAAGGATCGTCTGGACACCGCAGAGACGGCCCAGGACGGGATCGCGCGGAAGACATTGGTCGCCGGGCGCGTGCTGCAAGGTGGCGGGGCGGAGGTCTTCGCTACCGGCGACTTGCCGGGCAAGATTGAGGAGGCGGCGAAGAAGTCGTTGGACCGCATGTTCCCACGGTTCCCCGACGCCGATCACAGGGCCTGGGGCGTTGCGCTGAAGCGCGCGCGCGAAGGGTCGGACACGCCCTTCCAGGTGGTGGGCTGGGACGGTAGGCTGCCCGACCACGCCGTGGCCAAGGAGGTGATGGCCACCATCGGAAACGGCAGGCGCGGCTCCGACGTCCGCAGGAAGCTGGGCGAGCCCCCGTTCGGCTGGCCGCAGGACGCCGTGGACGCGGCCTTGGTGGCGCTTCACCGCCGTGGGCACCTGCAAGCGACCCGCAACGGCGTGGCCGTGCAGGCTGGACGGCTGAACCAGGCGGCGATCCGGACCGCCGTATTTCGCCCGGAAGCTGTGGTCCTGACCACGAGGCAGCGCATTGCGTTGCGGGGGCTGTTCCAGAAAGCCGGCGTGAACGCAAAGCCGGGCAACGAAGCGTCGCACGCGGAGCCGTTTCTAGAACGGTTGCGGGCACTGGCCGGGAAGGCTGGGGGCGATGCGCCGCTACCTGCGCCTTCGGGTACCGGGTTGCTGGACCGTTTGGGGCGGCTGGCCGGCAACGAGCAGCTGGCGGCGATCCACGAGGCGCGCGAGGAGCTGGCGGATGCGGTTGCGCGCTGGCGGGTGCTGGGCGAGTGGGCGCAAGAGCGAGTTCCCACGTGGAAGCTGGCGGGAGCATTGCGGAGGCACGCCGCCGGGTTGCCGGTGGCCGATGAGGTAGGGAAGGAGCTGGACGCGGTGGCCGAGCGTCGGTCGCTACTGGACGAGATGGACCCTGTGGCACCGTGCGCGGCCAAGCTGGCGGAGGCGTTGAGGAAGGAGCTGGTGCAGGTGCGGGCCGCGCTGGATCAGGCGGTGAACGAGGCCGTGGAGCGGCTGGGAGCCGACGACACTTGGCGGCAGCTGGACGAAGAAGCTCGAGCGGGGATCCTGTCCAGGGCGGGGCTGGTGGAACCGCGACCGCTCGCCGTCGAGACCAACCCGGACGTGCGAAAGGAGCTGGACGAGCGAAGCTTGGCCGCGTGGCGGGCCGAGATCGAGGCCGTGCAGTCCCGGGAGGCGACCGCGCTGGAGGAGGCCGCCAAGCGGCTGGCAGACGGTCGCGCGCCCGTAGCCGTGCAGGTCCGGCGGGGCACGCTGAAAGACGAGGCCTCCGTGCGGGCGTGGCTCGACGAACACGAACGACGGCTGATGGAGGCCGTGAGGAAAGGAACCGTGGTGGTGAAGTGAGAGACCTTGCCATGACGTACTGCACGGCCCCAGCCTACCCGGCCGCCGAGGCCGGTCGCTTGGTCGGCTTGCACCCTGCGCGGGTGCGTCGCTGGCTCAAGGGCTACACCTATCGCAGCGCGAGCGCCCTTCGACGCCAGCCTCCTGTTGTTCGTCGCGAAAGGAAGACCGCGAACTCGTCCTACGTCTCTTTTCTCGAGCTGGTCGAGCTCTTGTTCGTCAAGCAGTTCCTGGATCACGGCATATCACTTCAGCGAATCAGGATGGCTCTAGGGGAGGCGGCAAGCATTTTGGGTACGATCCATCTGGCGCACCGCCGCGTATTCCTTGCTGACAGCACCGACGTGTTCCTTCGAGTTCAAGACAAGGGCGACGCTATCTTGCACTTGTTGAGCGGCGGGCAGTGGACGATTGCGCCGGTCATTCAGGAACTTGCCAAGCAAATCGACTTCTTTGACCCTCCCGACGAATATGCACGCCGTTGGTACCCGCGTGGACCTGACGGGTTTGTGGTCATCGATCCAGTTGTGTCGTTTGGAAGCCCTTCGTTGAAAGGTCGTGGCATCTCGACTGCTAACGTCTATGATTTCTTTGTCGCGGAGGACTGTAGCCATCAAGCCGTCAAGGAGTGGTGGGGCATCACAGGAGCTGAAGTTGAAGCGGCCGTCGAGTTTGAACGTGGCCTTGAGGCGTGAGTATAATGAGATTTCTTTTTGACAACAACCTCGGTAAGGGCCTTGCCAGGGGCATGGCTTGCTTTGGAGAGGATGTGGTACACTTGACGGATCATTTTCGCGAAGACACACCGGATTCTGAATGGCTCGCCAAAGCAGGTGACAGAGGCTGGTTTGTTGTAACAAGAGACAAGCGTATTCGCTGGCGCCCGAACGAGTTGAGTGCCGTCAAGCAACATGCTGTCGGAATGTTTCTTCTTGCCGGAAACAATAAGACGAGATGCCAGTTAATCCAACAACTGATCCGAAACTGGCCGCGGATAAAGGAGCACGCTGACAGGCAACAACCTCCCTTCGCCTTCAGGATTCCGCCCACTGGGACGAAGTTCCGCCAGTTGCCGCTGGATGGGAGGTAAGGTGAGCGTGATCTACTGCACGTTCCGGCGCGGGCGTCTCGAACATAGGGCGGTCATCTGGCGCACTGTCTCATGTCCACCCGACACCTTCCGCTCTTCCCCAACCTCCGCAACAGCCTAGCCAAGGCGTCGCACGGTAGCCGGCTAGACAGCATTCTATATCGTCCATATTGACGTAAACTGCACGTTTGGATACTTTCGGTGTCAGTACTCGTCGCGAGCGAACAGGAGGTTCATTTGACCGACGAAGCGCGGATTGCCGCGAATCTGGTCCGGCTGCGGCTGGACCGGGACCTGACCCAAGAGGAGCTGGCCACCAGGGCTGGAGTCTCGCGAGGCACCGTGGGCAAGATCGAACGGGGGACCACCCTGCCCCGTGCAGGGACCCTGCGGACTCTGGCGAAGGCGCTAGAGGTCCACGTCGCCGACTTGGTCGCGGTCATCCGGCCGCTGGAGAACGTCCGATTCCGGGCCCACACCAGGGTCCATTCGCGTGGCCAGATCCTGGCGGAGGTCTCCGATTGGCTAGCCGCCTACGACGAACTGGAGGCCTGTCTCGACGAGCGGCTCCCGTTCCGATTTGGGGCCCACTGGGATCCGGCTTGGGCAAAGACGCCGACGGAAGCAGCTAACCGCGCTCGGCGGGCCGTTGGTCTCGGTTCGAGGGAGCCGATTCGGGACATCTGCGGACTGCTCGAGGACAACGGCGTAAAGCTGCTGCTTCTGAACAAGCCGAGAGACTCCTTCTTCGGCCTGAGCGTCGGCTGCGGTAGCGTCGGCCCGGCGGTGGTCGTGAACACGTGGGATCGCATCTCGGTGGAGCGTTGGATATTCACGGCCGCCCACGAGCTGGGGCACCTTCTGCTTCACCCGTCCGAGTACCTAGGCGACGCCGATCCGGGTTCCCAAGATGCGGAGCGGGAAGCGGACGCCTTCGCCAGCGAGTTTCTGATGCCCGAGAAAGCGTTTCGCCCCGAGTGGCACGCGACCCGGGGCCAGCCGCTGATCGTTCGCGTTCTGAAGATCAAGCGGATGTTCAGGGTAAGCTACAAGACCGTGCTGTTCCGGCTGGTGGTTTCGGGCCAAGAGAAGGCTTCGGTATGGCCAGCGTTCCAGAGTCAACACAAGGCGCGGTTCGGCAAGACGCTTCGCAAGGCGGACGAACCGGCGGCTATGGAGCGCAGCGAATTCGCGTGGGACTGGCGTCGGTCCGGCGAACCTAGTAGAGTATCTCGCCACGACTTCGTCGACGATCGGCTGTCGCGGCTCGTACGACAGGCCGTGGAGGGGCACTACGTTTCGCTGGGACGCGCGGCGGAAGTACTGAAGATCACTCAGATGGAGATGCGGCAACTTACTTGTGAATGGGCGGGCTAGCTAACTTGTTGGCACTGAGCCGACAACAACTAAGAGGACATGCAAATGATCAGAGCAACAACCCTACTGTTGGATGCAAACGTGTTGATCGACTATTACAAGTCGACTTTAGCGATTCTTGAGCATGCATCCAAGAGCATTGGACAGCTGGCTGTATTACGAGACGTACTCGAGGAGGTTGATGAACTTACCGATGCGGACTGTGAGTCTATGGGAATGGAGATCATCGATGTGGAGAGGGAACTGCTGCTGGAGGCTTCGGAGTTGATAGCTGGTCTTTCGGATCAAGACAGACTATGCCTGGTTGTATGCAAGGGAAACGGCTGGATATGCGTGACGAATGATCGCGCTCTTCAGAAGCAGTGCCAAGCGCAAGGAGTTACGACGATGTTCGGCCTTCGACTCATGATCGACCTAGTGGCAGCGGGAGCAATCAATTCCGCGTCTGCCATGAACATCGCGCTCGAGATACAGAAGTCCAACCCTCTGCATATCAACGACAAAGTGATTTCGAAATTCCGACGTGACCTTCGCGAACGTGGGTCGTAGGATCCTTGTTGTATTTGCCTGTCGTTATTCGGTGTAGTATGCTGTACCAACTGAGCATCCAACTACTCGATCTAAAGAATCAGCACGATGTCCACCCGACACCCTCCGCTCTCCCTCGACCTTCGCAACCGCCTAGCCAAGGCGGTCCTCGAAGCCCGCCACACGGGTGAGGCCGCCGGCCGGCAGAGTCTGGAGGCGTTGGCCGTGGGCCGGCACAAGCCCCACGACTCTATGACGTTGGCGGAGAAGGCGCTACGGAACCGGTTGCGGGCGCGCGGCCGTCAGCTCGGCGACCCGTTTGACCGGAGCGTGGGCACCCAGGAGATCGACCGGTTGGCTCACGAGGTCGCCTACGAGCAGTGGCACCAGATGCTCTTCGCCCGGTTCCTGGCCGAGAACGGGCTGCTGATCGAGCCCGAAGGCGGGGTGCCGGTCTCGCTGGACGAATGCGAGGACTTGGCCCGGGAACGGGGCGAGGACCTGTGGGCGCTGGCCGGGGGGTTCGCGGAGAGGATGCTTCCCGGGGTCTTCCGGCAGGACGCCCCCGTCCTCGAGGTCGCGCTGCCGCCCGAGGCGCGGCTGAGGCTCGAAGGGCTTCTGGAGTCGCTTCCCAGCGCAGTCTTTCTTGCCGCCGACTCCCTCGGCTGGACCTACCAGTTCTGGCAAGCGGAGCGGAAGGACCAAGTGAACCGGAGCGGAGTCAAGATCGGGGCCGACGAGCTTCCCGCCGTCACCCAGCTCTTCACCGAGCGTTACATGGTCCTGTTCCTGTTCCACAATACGATCGGCGCGTGGCGGGCGGGGAAGTTGCTGTCCGAAGCCGACGGCGGAACGGACGACCGGACCGAGGACGACCTTCGGCGGGCCGTGCGCGTCGAGGCTGGGGACGGCTACGACTTCTCGTACCTTCGGTTCGCGCGCGACGAGGACGAGGCGTGGCGGCCGGCCGCGGGCTGGTTCGAGGGGTGGCCCCGGACGGCCGCCGAACTGCGGGTGCTGGACCCGTGCTGCGGGAGCGGCCACTTCCTGGTCGAAGGGCTCGAATTGCTGGTGCGCCTGCGCATGGAGGAAGAGGGGCTCGCGGTTCGGGACGCCGTGCGCGCGGTGCTGCGCGACAACCTACACGGCTTGGAGATCGACCCGCGCTGCTCCCAGATCGCGGCGTTCAACTTGGCGTTCGCGGCGTATCGGTTGGTCGGGCGTCCGTTCGAACTGCCTCCGCTCAACATCGCGTGCTGTGGACTGGCGCCGAATTCCTCAAAGTCCGCATGGGCCGCGGTCGCTGCACGGGCCGAGGCCGCCACGGGCATGGATCGCGAGCGACACCTCTTTGGAGATGAGCCGTCCTTGGCGACCGGCCCTGTCCAAGACGGGATGGCGGCTCTCCACAGCCTCTTCCAGAAAGCGCCAGAACTCGGTTCCCTGATCAATCCTCGTGCGTTGGTAGGCGGGAGTCTTCTGCGGGCGGACTTCAAAGCGCTTCGCCAGACGTTGCTTGCTGTCCTAAGAAAGGAGAAGAGCAGTTCCGACGACGTTTATGAGCGGACCGTGGTGGCGGATGGGATGGCCCGGGCGGTCGAGTTGTTGGACAGCAAGTACACGCTCGTGATAACGAACGTGCCATTCCTCGCTCGTGCCAAGCAGTCTGCTGTTCTTAGGCAGTTCGGCAAAGACAGTCATTCGGCCGCGAAGGGTGATCTCGCGACCATCTTTGCCTCCAGCATCCTGCGGTGGCTGGACGAGTCCGGCACGCAAGCATTGGTCGCTCCGCAGAATTGGTTGTTCTTGACGAACTATCAGAAGTTTCGGGAACGATTGTTGAAGACAAGGACTTATAATCTGGCGGCTCGACTGGGACCAGCGGCGTTTGAGACAGTAAGCGGCCATGTAGTCAATGTGTCTCTAATCATCCTGTCTGCTGAGAAGCCAAGCAAGAAATGGCAGATGTCCGGGTTAGACGTCTCAGCCACACTTGGCTCGAAGCCGATTCAGGCTGCCGAGAAAGCAACGCTTCTGGCGAGCAGTGCCCCTGTCCATTCAGCCAAGCAAGAGGACCAACTCCAGAACATTGACAAGAGGATTCTACTGGCCCCGGCCAGCAACCTGCCTTTGCTGATGACGTTAGCCGACTACGGCAAGGGGAGCGTGACCGGGGACAAGCCTCGCTTTATCTTTTGTTGTTGGGAAGTACCACTTCTGCGCAGTCCACCACATGTAAAATGGGCGAATTCGCCAGCTTCCTTCGACCATTGGACCGGTCGGTCCGAATTCTGCAAGGTTCCGTTGGATAGCTCGTCTATTCGCGAACAAATTGGCTCCGGCATTAACGGCCACCGCGTTTTCGGACGGACTGGAGTCGCGGTCAACAAGATCAGTCGGCAACCTTTCTTGTATGCGGGCGAAGTCTTCGACGACAACGTTGGACCAATCTGCCCAAGACAGTCATCTGCTGGCCTAGCCAGGGTACTTTGGGTATACGTCTCCTCGCCAGAGTATGCAAAGGCGATCCGGCAGATTGACCAGAAGCTCAACGTTACTGCCGCCACCCTTGTCAAGGTGCCCTTCGACCTGAACTGCTGGCAGAGAGTTGCAGAGAAGCAATACCCTACCGGCCTCCCCGAACCCTACTCCGACGATCCAACTCAGTGGCTCTTTCACGGCCATCCGTGCGGCAGCGTCGTCTGGGACGAAAACGCCAAGAAACTCGCCGACGGCCCGCTTCGCACGGACGACACTGTTCTCCACGTCGCCGTAGCCCGACTTCTCGGCTATCGCTGGCCAGCCGAGCACGACGAGGGGATGGAACTGGCCGACGAATCCCGCGCCTGGATTGCTCGTGCCCGCGAACTCGACCAGTTCGCCGACAGCGACGGCATCGTCTGCATTCCGGCCATTGGAGGCGAGCGTTCCGCCCAGGACCGCCTACGGTACTTGCTCCGGGCGGCCTACGGAGCGGCGCAATGGTCGGCGGCCACCGAGCGGGTGTTGCTGGATGCCACACGAGGGAAGGGCCGAGTCCCCGCTTCTATCGACAACTGGCTCCGCAACGGCTTCTTTGAGCAACACTGCCGACTCTTCCGCAACCGTCCCTTCGTGTGGCACGTGTGGGACGGCAGGCGGGACGGCTTCCACGCGCTGGTCAACTACCACCGCTTGGCTGGACCTGATGGTGAGGGTCGGCGTACTCTGGAGTCCCTCGCGTACCGATACCTGGGCAACTGGATCGAAAAGCAACGGGCCGAGCAGCAGGAAGGCAAGGCCGGTGCCGACGCCCGACTGGCCGCCGCCCTAAACCTTCAGCAGCAACTCGAACGCATCGCGGCCGGGGAGCCGCCCCTCGACATCTTCGTGCGGTGGCGGCCCATTCACCGTCAGCCCGTCGGATGGGAGCCCGACATTGACGACGGCGTGCGTCTGAATATTCGACCGTTCATGCGCGCCGAGCTTCGGTTCGGGGGACGGAAGGGCGCGGGCATTCTTCGGTGGAAGCCCAACATCAAGTGGGGCAAGGACCGAGGCAAGGAACCCGAGTACCACAAAGACACTGCCGAGCACATCCGCCCTCGCGACGACTTCCCCTGGTTCTGGGGCTGCCCGGGCGGTGGCACCGAACGGCAGCGCACGGACTTCCACGGCGGCCCCGACTTTGACGGCAACCGTTGGAACGACCTGCACTACACCCGCGCCGCCAAAGAAGCCGCTCGCGCGGCAGCTCGGTAGACAGCGTTCAAGATCGAGGGGGGGCACCCTGCCCCGCGCAGGGACCCTGCAGACTCTGGCGAAGGCGCTGGGGGTCCGTGTCTCCGACTTGGTCGCGGTCGTCCGGCCGCTGGATAACGTCCGATTCCGGGCCCGGACCAGGGTCCATTCGCGTGGGCAGATCCTGGCGGAGGTGTCCGAGTGGCTAGCTGCCTACGACGAACTGGAAGCCTGTCTCGACAAGCGGCTCCCGTTCTGATTCGGGGCGCACTGGGACCCGGCTTGAGCAAAGAAGCCGACCGAAGCGGCAAACCGCGCTCGGCGGGCCGTTGGTCTCGGTCCGAGGGAGCCGATTTCGGAACATCTGCGAACTGCTCAAGGACAACGGCGTCAAGCTCCTGCGTCTGGACAAGCCGGGAGACTCCTTCTTCGGCCTGAGCGTCGGTTGCTGCGGCGTCGGCCCGGCGTTGGTCGTGAACACGTGGGATCGCATCTCGGGGGAGCGTTGGATATTCACGGCGGCCCACGAGCTGGGGCACCTCCTGCTTCATCCGTCCGAGTACCTGCGCGACGCCGCTGCGGGTTCCCAAGACGCGGAGCGGGAAGCGGACGCCTTCGTCAGCGAGTTTCTGATGCCCGAGAAGGCGTTCCGCCCCGAGTGGCACGCGACCCGGGGGCCAGCCGGACACTACGTGTCGCTGGGACGCACGACGGAAGTACTGAAGCTTACTCAGATGGAGATGCGGCAACTTACTCGTGGATGGGCGGGCTGAGCTCAGAAACTGGCCTGATCCCCGCCAGACGTCTTGATACCGCGGCGAACCATGGTATACTTCCCGCCCGTTCGTCGCCTATCGCCCAGCTCGTGGAGACGCCCCGTGGCAGTTTCGATCATATCCGGGACCAACGACAAGCCGGCGGCTAGCCAAGCGTTGGCGGAGATCGTACGCGGCTGTCAGAACCTGTCTGGAAAGCTCTTCATCGGATTTCCGGTGATCGGCACCTACCAAGGGCGCCGCTTGATCGATGCCCTTTGGGCGTCGGAGGACGCGGGATTCGTCGCCTTCGACCTCGTGGAAGGGAAAGACCCCTCCGGGTATCGCGAGCGGCAGGATGACTTTGCCGCCGCCATCGAGTCCAAGCTGCGCTCGCGTCCCGACTTGGTCAGGCGGTCGGGCAGGCAGCGCAACCTTCTGGTTCCCGTGCACACCGCAACGTTCGCACCGGGCACACTGGAACCACCTTCAGAGCTCGGTGCGGACTATCCCGTCGCGAACGCCGACAACCTCGTCCAGGTCTTGACCGATTTCCAATGGACCGTCGAAGAGGGAGGCAAGTTCGAATTCGATACTGCGCTCTCGGCTCTTGAGAACGTCTCGACGATACGACGGACGGGCAGCGACAGGTCGTTTGAGCAGCTCGACTCGCGCGGTGCCAAGCTGAAGCGCTTGGAGGACTCGGTGGCAACGCTGGACGCGCGGCAGGCCAAGGCTATGCTTGAGACAGCAGCGGGGGTCCAGAGAATCCGAGGCCTTGCGGGTTCCGGCAAGACGATCGTCCTTGCCCTGAAGGCGGCGTACCTTCACGCCCGGCACCCCGAGTGGCGGATCGCAGTCACGTTCCAGACGCGGTCTCTGAAGGGTTTCTTCCGCCGTCTGATCACAGATTCCTTCGTGTCGCAGACGAGCGAGGCGCCCGACTGGGATAATCTGCGCGTCATTCACGCATGGGGCGCCCGCGGGGACAAGGAGAGAGATGGCATCTACCATCAGTTCTGCAGGGCGAGTGGGGCGACATATCTCGACTACGGCGGTGCGAGGCGCAGGCTGGGGCTGGCGAACCCGTTCGACGGCGCTTGCAGACTTGCATTGCAGAAAGCTGGACTCGTGGATGACCTCTACGATGTGATTCTTGTCGACGAGGCGCAGGACCTTCCTCCCAGCTTTCTTCGCATCTGCTACGAGCTCTTGGCGAAGGACAAGAGGCTCGTGTACGCATACGACGAGCTACAGAATCTGGGCAAACGCTCGTTGCCGGCTCCGGCTGAGATATTCGACAAGAAAGTGCAGTTACCGGACGGCTCGGCGGCAGGTGACATCGTGCTGAACAGGTGTTATCGCAACTCACGACCCGTGCTCACCACGGCCCATGCCCTGGGCTTCGGCATTTACAGGAAGGGTGATTCCGCTACGCAGACTGGCATCGTGCAGATGTTCGACGATCCCGAGATGTGGCACGATGTGGGTTACCGGGCGGTGAGCGGTGGCATTCGCGACGGTGAACCGGTAGTTCTTGAGCGACGAGAAGACACGAGTCCGCGGTTTCTCGAGGATCATTCTGAACTCGACGACCTTGTCCAGTTCGGCACGTTCAACAGCGAAGACGAGCAAGCCGAATGGGTGGCAGAGCAAATCGAATTGAACATACGGGACGACGAGCTCTTGCCAGAGGATATTGTCGTGATCAATCCTGATCCCCTCTCCACAGCAGAGGCCGTCGGCCCTGTTCGAGCCCTTTTGCTCGACAAAGGAATCCAGAGTCACTTGGCAGGAGTCGACACCGGGGCCGACGTGTTTTACCAGCCCGACTCGGTGACCTTCACCGGCATATACCGGGCAAAGGGAAACGAATTCGGAATGGTGTACCTGATTAACGCCCATGACTGCTATGCCGCTGATCGCAGTCTCGCTCAAGTGCGCAATCGGTTGTTTGTAGCGATTACGCGGAGCAAGGGGTGGGTTCGGGTTTGCGGTGTGGGGGAGGACATGCAGCGGCTAGCGGACGAACATTCCGAGTTGAGAGGTGCTGACTACAAGATGCACTTCGTCTATCCAACGGAGCAACAGCGCAATAACATGCGCATCGTGCACCGGGAAGTTTCGGACGCGGACAGGCTTGTGGAGGGACACAAGAACAACTTTTCGAGCTTTTTCGAGGATATGCAGGCGGGTCGAGTAGATCCAGAGGACTTTACGGACCTTAAACCGAAGTTGCAGAAGATGTTGTCGACAGTGAGAGACGGACGGTACGGTCGTGGCGACCGCTGAGGGAACGGCCAAGCGGATAGACGGGATACTGCGTTATCTAGTCAAATCCGGCCTTGCGCGAGCTCAGAAGCCAGCCGTGTGTTGCTCATACGGACGATTCAAAACCGTGTCCTTTCCAGGTGCAGAGCACATCTCGATAGCACTGAAAAAGCTAGACTATCGGGAGACCTATCTACACTTCTTGCAACGTCGTGCATACACCGTACTCATGCGCGACTACGCCGTGATACAGATCATGTATCGGTTCAGGGGATCTGAACTTGCCAGTCATCGACTGGCGTTCTTCGCAGCCCCCAAATTAGTGGAGTTTCAGAACGAGCCGGACTGGTATCCGTACGATGATCCGTTTGTCGATATTCAAGAAAGGACCACGGCACCGGCACTGATTCGGTTCGACTACAGCGCCGCCGAGGAGCGTCACCAGTCGGTGGTCCATCCTAAGTCGCATCTGACTCTCGGACGGTACGAACAGTGCAGGATTCCGGTGTCGGCACCCCTAACTCCATACTGTTTCATGGACTTCGTACTGCGGAACTTCTACGACACGGGGCGTAAGTCGTACTCCAGCAGACTTCCACGGAGCACGAGTCGATTCGCCGAATCGATTGACGCGAACGAGCAGTGCGTGATGCACATGATGGTTCCGGGTTGAGCCAAAGGTGCTCGACCAGACCGCTCCGCTCGTGGGTCGTTGCCCCACTCCCCGTTGCGTGGTATCTTGCCCGTAGACCGGACATGGATCGGTGCAACCGTTTGCCAGAGAAAGTACCATGAGCTACGCGACTTCAAGTAGCGAGATGGCAGGTCCCATGGAAGAAGGAACCACTGTCTTAGGTGCCAGTGGCAACACGTCAAGGAGCCCCTGACGCGCGTCGCCCCATGTCCACCCGACACCCTCCGCTCCCCCCCGACCTCCGCAACCACCTAGCCAAGACGGTCCTCAAGGCCCGCCGCACGGCCGAGGCCGCTGGCCGGCAGAGCCTGGAGGCGTTGGCCGTGGGCCGGCGCGAGCCCCACGATTCTATGACGGCGGAGGAGCAGAAGCTATGGAGACGGTTGCGGGCGCGCGGGCGTCAGCTAGACGACCGGTTTGACCCCAGCGCGGGCGCCTATAAGATCGACCGATTGGTTCACGAAATTGCCTACGAGCAGTGGCACCGGATGCTCTTCGCCCGATTCCTGGCCGAGAACGGGCTGCTGGTGGAGCCGGAGGCGGAGGTGCCAGTGTCGCTGGACGAGTGCGAGGACCTAGCGCGGGAACGGGGCGAGGACCCGTGGGCGCTGGCCGGGAGGTTCGCAGAGAAGATGCTTCCCGGGGTCTTCCGGCAGGACGACCCAGTTCTTGAGGTTCCGCTGCCGCTCGAGGCGCGGCTAAGGCTCGAAGAGCT
Source organism: Longimicrobiales bacterium (assembly GCA_958296005.1). Lineage (GTDB taxonomy): Bacteria > Gemmatimonadota > Gemmatimonadetes > Longimicrobiales > Gaopeijiaceae > CATQHQ01. The sequence goes on along the minus strand of CATQHQ010000001.1, from coordinate 144,029 downwards.
TCTGGAGTCGCTCCCCAGCGCAGTCTTTCTTGCCGGCGACTCCCTCGGCTGGACCTACCAGTTCTGGCAGGCGGAGCGCAAGGACCAAGTCAACAAGAGCGGCGTCAAGATCGGCGCCGACGAGCTTCCCGCTGTCACCCAGCTCTTCACCGAGCGGTACATGGTCCTGTTCCTGTTCCACAACACGATCGGCGCGTGGCGGGCCGCGAAGGTGCTGGGCGGGAGCGCGGGCTGTCGCGAGTACGAGACCGAGGAGGATCTCCGGCGAGCCGTACGGATCACGGCGGGCCGCGGCTACGACTTCTCGCATCTGCGATTCGTGCGCGACGAGGATGGCGGATGGCGCCCAGCCGCAGGTTGGTTTGAGAAGTGGCCGCGGAACGCCGCGGAGCTTCGAGTCCTCGATCCTTGTTGTGGAAGCGGGCATTTTCTAGTCGAGGGCTTGGAACTTCTAGCGCACCTCCGCATGGACGAGGAGGATCTCTTCGTCGAGGAGGCCGTCTGCCGCGTCCTGGACGAGAACTTGCACGGTCTCGAGATTGATCCCCGTTGCGCACAGACCGCCGCGTTCAACTTGGCGTTCACGGCTTGGCGCTTGGTGGGTCAGCCTGTCGGCCTGCCACGCCTCAATGTTGCCTGTTGTGGCCTAGCACCCAACGCCACCGAGAGCAAGTGGATGGAGCTCGCCGACAAGGGCGAGGCGGCCATCGGCATGGAGCCTAAGCGAGACCTATTCGGTTCCGAGCCGACCCTGGCCACGAAGCCGTTGCAGGAGGATGTAGCCGCTCTGCACAAGGTCTTTCAGGATGCGCCAGAGCTTGGGTCGCTGATCGATCCGAGCCAGATTCTGCCCGGCTTCTTCAAGGCGGACTTCCCCGCGATTCGCGAGGTGCTCCCGACCATCCTTGAACAGGAGAAGAAACACGCCGCAGGCTTCGAGCGCGCGGTGGCCGCCGAAGGCATGGCGCGCGCTGCCGAACTGCTGGACGGCACGTACACGCTGGTCGTCACGAATGTACCGTTTCTCGCCCGTGGCAAGCAGTCTGCGGTTCTTTGGCAGTTTGGCAAAGAAAGTCATTCGGCAGCAAAGGGTGATCTCGCGACGATCTTCACCTCCCGCATCCTGCGGTGGCTGGGCAAGTCCGGCACGCAAGCATTGGTCACTCCGCAAAACTGGTTGTTCTTGAAGAGCTATGAGAAGCTGCGGGAAAGGTTGCTGAAGCTACGGACGTGGAACCTGTACGCTCAATTGGGCGAGCATGCATTTGAGGACACGCAGGCAGCGGGCGGGTTCGCCATTCTGAACATCCTGTCCGCCCAACACTCGTCCAGCGATTGGCGCATGGCCGGACTCGACGTTTCCGCTACGCGCGATCAGAAGCCCATCCGGGCCGCCGAGAAAGCGGCGTTGCTGGCCGGGGGTGCTCCCGTGTCCCTATCTAGGCAAACAGACCATCTCAAGAACCCTGATGCCAGAATCCTGATGCGCCCGATCGGTGACCAAGCCCTTCTGGCGGCGGTGGCCCACGGACATCAAGGCATCGCCACGGGAGACCAACCCTGCTTCGGGAGGAAGTTCTGGGAGATCGGAGAATCCGGGTGGGCTTGCGTTTGGACCCCTCAACAAAGCACGGTTCGGGAAACCATTCACTACGGAGGACGTGAACATGTCATGCACGAGGAAGACGGCGAGAGCGGAAAAGAAGGTCTTCAACGAAGCGAAGGCGTACGTATACAGGGGGGGGGGATTTGGCGCAATAGGGGCATAGGTGTATCGCAGATTAGGGCATTGCCGGTTACGCTGTATACAGGCGAGAAGTTCGACAACAACGTAAGCGGGATCGGGCCGCTCGATAAGGACCTTCCCGCCGTCTGGGCCTATTGTTCCTCCCCAGCGTATACCCGCGACGTTGGCGAGATGGACAAAGCGCTCAAGGTTACCAACGCCACCCTCGTCAAAGTCCCCTTCGACCTAGACCACTGGCGCGAGGTCGCCAAGCAACAGTACCCTAACGGCCTTCCTGAACCCTATTCCGACGACCCCACCCAGTGGCTCTTTCACGGCCATCCATGCGGCAGCGTCGTCTGGGACGAAGACGCCAAGACACTCGCCGAAGGCCCGCTTCGCACGGACGACACTGTCCTCCAGGTCGCTGTCGCCCGGCTTCTCGGCTATCGCTGGCCAGCCGAGCATGACGAGGACATGGAACTAGCCGACGAGTCCCGCGCCTGGGTCACCCGTGCCCGAGAACTTGACCGGTTCGCCGACAGCGACGGCATCGTCTGCATTCCGGCCATCGGAGGCGAGCGTTCCGCCCAGGACCGCCTGCGGCACTTGCTCCGGGCGGCCTACGGGGCGGCGCAATGGTCGGCGGTCACCGAGCGGGCGTTGCTAGAGGCCACGCGAGGGAAGGGCCGCGTCCCCGCTTCGCTCGACGACTGGCTCCGCGACGGCTTCTTCAAGCAGCACTGTAAACTCTTCCACAACCGTCCCCTCGTGTGGCACGTCTGGGACGGCAGGCGAGATGGCTTCCACGCACTGGTCAACTACCATCGCTTGGCCGGACCCGGCGGTGAGGGTCGGCGTACTCTGGAGTCCCTTGTGTACCGATACCTGGGCAACTGGATCGAACAACAATGGGCCGAGCAACAGGAAGGCAAGGCCGGTGCCGACGCCCGACTGGCCGCCGCCCTCGACCTGCAGCGCCAGCTCGAGCGCATAGCGGGAGGGGAGCCGCCCTTCGACATCTTCGTCCGGTGGCGCCCGCTCCACCGTCAGCCCATCGGATGGGAGCCGGACATCGATGACGGCGTGCGTCTAAACATTCGACCGTTCATGCGCGCCAAGCTTCAATCCGGGGGACGGAGGAGCGCGGGAATCCTTCGGTCGAAGCCCAACATCAAGTGGGGCAAGGACAAAGGCAAGGAACCCGAGTACCACAAGAAGACCGACCAGCACATCCGCCCTCGCGACCACTTCCCTTGGTTCTGGAGCTGTCCGGGCGGCGGCACCGAACAGGAACGGACCGACTTCCACGGCGGCCCCGACTTCGACGGCAACCGCTGGAACGACCTGCACTACACCCGCGCCGCCAAGGAAGCGGCTCGTACGGCAGTGGCCACGGCCCAAGCCCAGAAGGCACCCGATGCTTGACTCCCCCGACGAGCTGCTCCGCAAGGTTCGCCTCGGCGAGGACAGCTACCTGGAGCTCAAGGAGGTCGTGTTCGCCGGCAAGCGGGTCAGGGGTCCCGGCCGCGACCAGATCGCCGACGAGCTGGCGGCCTTCGCCAACGCCGACGGCGGCGTCCTGGTGTTGGGCGTTTCCGACAAGACGCGGGAGGTCACAGGCATACCGCTAGGGTTGCTCGACGTAGTGGAGGCATACGTGTCCGAAATTGCCCACGACTCCATCGAGCCGCCGGTGCAGCCGATCATCGAGAAGGTCGAGTTGCCGGACGACGATCGGCGGCCAGGAGGGCTGGTACTCAAGGTCGAGGTTCCCAAGGGCCTCTTCGTGCATCGGAGCCCAGGCGGATACCTGCTGCGCGCTGGCAGCGCAAAGCGCAAGATGACGACAGGGTACCTCGCCCGCCTGCTGGAGCAGCGGACACCGCCGCACCAAGGGCGGTTTGACCGGCAGGTTGTTGCCGACGCATCGCTGGACGACTTTGACGCGCGCTTGGTGGACCGCTTCCGCGGCTTCGTCGCCGACGAGGATCGCATAACGATGCTGCGCAAGCTCGACATGATCCGCGAAGACGAAGCCGGCCAGCTCCGGCCCACCGTAGCGGGCGTGCTCATGGGCACGCGGACGCCCCAGAAGTGGCTGCCCCAGGCGTACATCCAGTCCGTGGCGTACCGGGGCACCGACGTCGCCGACGCACTCGGTTCTCGGCGCTACCAGCTCGACGCGAAGGACAACGATGGCCCCTTGGACGAGCAGATCGCCTACGCCTGCCGGTTCGTGGCCCGCAACCAGCGCGTGGAGGCGTCGAAGACCCTGGGCCGCCGGGACTTCCCCCAGTACGACCTAACCGCCGTCTTCGAGGCGGTGGTCAACGCCGTCGCCCACCGGGACTACGCGATCCGAGGCTCCAAGGTCCGCCTCAAGATGTTCACCGACCGCATCGAGCTGTACTCGCCCGGCGCGCTGGTCAACGCCATGACGATCGACGACCTCCCCTACAAGCAAAACACCCGGAACCTGGCGGTCACGAACCTCCTCGACCGCTGTCCCATTCCCGACGAAATTGAGACCCCCCGCCTCACTCTGATGGACCGCCGCGGCGAAGGGGTCCCCGCCATCCTCTCCCGAAGCCGCCGCCTCTCCGGCAAGCAGCCCGTCTACGAACTCTTCGGCGAGGAGCTCCGCCTGACGATCTTCGCGGCGAGTGGCGACGCGGAGACGCCATGACGCGCACCGTCCTCGACTGCTTGGTCGAGAGCCTCCGCGGCCGAAGCGCTGTGCCGGACGGTCACGCCACTCCAGCCGCCATCCTGTGGCCCGACCCCAAGGAGGAATGGCGCGGCCTCTTGTCCATCCTCCGCGCCGTGGCCCCGGAGCTGATGGTGCTGGGAGACTACGACCCGGGTGCCGGCACCGGTCCCGCCATTTGGCTTCGGTGCGTCGTGGACGGCACCCTTCCCGTCCCTGGAGGCCATCGCACCAACGGGCTCGTCCCCGTCCTTTACCTGCCAGGTGTCAAGCGCGACGACCTTCGGGCAGGCCCCGACTGCCCGGACCAAGTGAAGCCGCTGGTCGAACTCATGTACCGGGGGACCCTCTGGCAAAACCCCCACGGACGCCCGTGGACTCCGGCGGCGTTCCTGAAATCCGACAAGGGGCCGGGCCTGGAGATTGCGAGCGACTCGCGGACCCGCCAAGCGTTGGCAGGCGCATTGGAGGAAGTCGCTGAACTCTCAATCGCCCAGTCCCAAGGACGTCGATGGGACGCCGACGACTTCGACCGGCTGCTGGCGGAGGACATCGAACGCGACGTTCTGAAGTGGATGGCCGATGCCGACGCGACGCGCAGCCGCTGGGACGCCGGCAGGCAGAAAGCGTTTCACAGCCGCTGCCGCAACGAACTGGATCTTGACCCCGAGACCGACGCGGATGTGATCGCCGGGGTCAAGCTGGCGAGAGGAACGGGCGGTTGGACCGCCGTGTGGAATCGGTTCGCAGAGGCCCCGAACATTCATCCAGGCGTCGTCGAGCTCCTTCGACGGAGCCGGCCGTCGGGCGAGATCGCTCTCGAACCCGATCGCTGGCCCGACCTGAACGACGAAGCCGAGAAGACGGCGCGGCAGGCACTGGCGAAGATACCCGCGCTCCCGCCCGCGGAAGCTCAGGACGCGGTGGCAACACTGGAGCGCGAGCACGGTCCCCGGCGGGAGTGGCTGTGGGCCTCGCTGGACCAGTCTCCGGTCGCCCAAGTCCTGGAGCCCCTGGCCCGCTTGGCCGACGCTACCCGCGTCCCCATCGGAGGGAACTCCCCCTCGGCAGCCGCCGAGACCTACGCCAACGGCGGATGGCAAGCCGACGCCGCGGCCCGCGAAGCGCTGGCGTGCGCGACGCACCAGGACGAGGAGATGGTTGCCCAAGTCGTCCGCCACTTGCTGGAACCGTGGATGGAAGCCACTGCCCGAGCCTTCCAATCGTCGTGGGAACGCCCACCGCTCCCCGACCGGGTGGGTGATCCGCCCGCGGAAGACGAATGCGTCGTGTTCGTGGACGGCCTGCGCTACGAGACGGGCCGTCGCTTGGCAGACCGGCTGGAGGCGAAAGGTTGCACGGCCCAGGTCCGGCAACGCTGGGCCGCGCTGCCTACCGTGACCGCCACTGCCAAGCCTGCCGTCACGCCAGTGGCCGACCAAGTCTCGGGAGGCGCGCTGGGACCCGACTTCCGGCCCACACTGTCGGCGGACGCAGAACCCCGCTCGGCCGACGCCGCCCGCCTGCGCGACGCGATCGCCGCACGGGGCTGGCAGGTCTTCGGAGGGGAAGGCCCGCAGATGCCCGGCCGAGCCGACGCCCAAGGCTGGATGGAGACCGGCAAGATCGACAAGCTGGGGCACGACCATGTCCGCGACGCCAGCGCCTTCGCCCGGGCGGTTGAAGACGAACTGGACCGTTTGGCCCGGCGGATAGCGGGTCTCTTGGAGCTGGACTGGCGCTCGGTCCGCGTCGTCACCGACCACGGCTGGCTGTGGTTGCCCGGCGGCCTGCCCATCGTCGCCCTTCCCAAGCACCTGACTGCCTCCAAGTGGGCTCGGTGCGCCGTCGTCTCAGGCGACTCTCAGGCCGGGGACGCGCTTCGCTTCCCTTGGCACTGGAACGTCGGCCAGTGGTTTGCGACGCCGCCGGGGATCGCCTGCTTCAGCAAGCGGGACGCCTACGCCCACGGCGGCGTCAGCCTCCAGGAGTGTCTGATCCCCGACATCCGGGTCGAACGCGCCGCCGGTGCCGGCCAAGCCGGACCGACCGCCGCCATCCAGTCGATCACGTGGCGCAGGTTGCGTTGCTTTGCCGAGGTCGAGGCAACGGGCGGCCCGGTCACCGCGGACCTTCGCCTGGGCGGCCCGTCGGGCCCCTCCGTGGCCGCAACCGCCAAGCCCGTCGAGGAAGACGGCTCCGTTAGTCTGGTCCTGGCCGACGACGAACACGAGGGCGCTGCGCTGGCGTTCGTGGTCCTCGACAACGACGGTCGCGTGCTCGCCAATCAATCCACCCGCCCAGGAGCCGCCTCTTGACCGACTCCGTCCGCACCGGCGGCGACACTCGCATGGACGCTCTCGACCGCAAGGCCGCCGCTGCCTTCCCCGGCTACCTAGTGCGCAAGGACCTGGTGCGGCGCTACGCGCGCCAGTACCCGGTGCCCACCTACGTGGTGGAGTTCCTGCTGGGCCGCTACTGCGCCAGCGTGGACGACAACGAGATCGCGGAAGGGCTGGCGATCGTCGAGAAGCAGCTGGACGGCCGCACCGTCCGCCCCGGCGACCGAGAGGTCTTCCGCTCGCGAGCGAGAGAAGAGGGCTCGGTTCGGCTCATCGACGTGGTGCGCGCCCGGCTGGACGCCCGGAACGACTGCTACGTGGCGGAGCTGCCCAGCCTCTTGCTGAAGGACGCGCGCATCGGCGACGAGCTGGTCAAGCGACACGGGCGGCTCTTGTCCGACGGCTTCTACGCCGAGGTCGCGCTGGAGTACGATGCCGTGGTGGCGCTGGAGACCAAGGGGCAGCCCTTCGGCATCGCATCGCTTCGCCCCGTGCAGATGTCGGACCCCAACGTGCTGGCCGTCCTGGCCCAGGGCCGTCACGCTTTCACCACCGACGAGTGGCTTGACCTCCTTCTGCGCTCGGCCGGCCTTGAGCCGTCGGCGATGGACGACCAAGGCAAGCGGGTGGCCCTGCTGCGGATGGTCCCATTCGTCGAACGCAACTACAACTTGGTCGAACTTGGCCCCCGGGGCACCGGCAAGAGTCACATGTACCAGCAGCTGTCGCCCTACTCCCACCTGCTCTCGGGGGGAAAGGCCACGGTGGCCAAGATGTTCGTGAACATGGCGAACGGGCAGCGGGGGCTGGTTTGCCAGTACGACGTGGTGTGCTTCGACGAGGTCGCCGGCATCTCCTTCGACCAGAAGGACGGCGTGAACATCATGAAGGGCTACATGGCGTCGGGAGAGTTCAGCCGGGGCAAGGAGAGCATCCGCGCCGAAGGATCGCTGGTGATGGTGGGCAACTTCGACGTCTCGGTGGAGCAGCAGCAGCGGATCGGCCACCTGTTGAGCCCCTTGCCGACCCAGATGCGCGACGACACGGCGTTCCACGACCGCATTCACGCCTATGCGCCGGGATGGGACTTTCCCAAGCTCGACCCCCGCAAGCACCTGACGGACCACTTCGGCCTCGTCAACGACTTCTTGAGCGCGTGCTGGACGCGGCTCCGGGAGACGACGCGGGTGCCGCTCCTTCAGAACCGGGTCTTCTGGGGCGGCGCGCTTTCGGGCCGGGATATCGAGGCCGCGCAGAAGACGGTCTCGGGGCTGGCCAAGCTTCTCTTCCCCGACCCGACCATGACGGTGGACGACGACGACCTGGAGTGGATCGTCCGCCTGGCTCTGGAGTCGCGGCGCCGGGTCAAGGAACAGCAGAAACGCTGCCTGAAGGCCGAGTTCCGGGACACGCACTTCTCCTTCACCTTGGGCGTGGAGGGCGCCGAGCAGTTCGTCGCGACGCCCGAGCTTCGGAGCAGCGAGGCGATCAGCGCCGACCCCCTGCCCGCGGGCCAAGTGTGGGCGATCGGCTCCGGCACGGAGGGATCGGGGCCGGGGCTCTACCGGATCGAGGTCGTGACGGGACCAGGGAGCGGCGCGAAGATCCTGAACCAACCGGTGCCTCCTGCGTTCCGGCAGAGCATGCGCATCGGCGAGCAGAACCTGTACGCCCACGCCAAGGAGCTGGTCGGCGCTCGGGACCCTCGCGGCCACGAGTACGCCATCCAGCTGCGCCCCTTCGACGCCGACCGATCGGGTGCCGGCCTAGGCTTGGCTGTACTGGCCGCCATGACCGGCTCGTTGCTGGACCGCCGCACCCGAGGCGGTGCCGTCGTGGCCGGTGCCCTCAACCTGGGCGGCTCCTTGGAGCGCGTCCCCGACCCCGTGGCGACCGCCGAGCTGGCCGCCGACAAGCAGGCGTCGGTGCTGCTGATGCCCGTCGGGGCGCGCCGCGAGCTGGCCAACCTCCCCGACGACGTCTGGACTCGGCTGAACATCGAGTTCTACGGAGACGGTCCAGACGCGGTGTTCAAGGCGCTGGAGTAGGCGGGCACCAAGGGCAAGCCGGTAAGCCCTGGGGCCGCCCTTGCGTATCCTTCGGACTGCTCGGCGCAACCCGGCTGACGACCGGCCAGCCAGCGCTGAACCACTCCCTAGGAGAACACCGATGAGAATTGAGACGCTGGCGGTCCACGCCGGCTACGAACCGGACCCGACCACAAAGGCGGTCGCGGTGCCGATCTACCAGACGACGGCGTACGCCTTCGACGATACCCAGCACGGGGCCGACCTCTTCGACCTCAAGGTCGAGGGCAACATCTACACCCGCATCATGAACCCGACCCAGGCCGTGCTGGAGCAACGGCTGGCGGCGATGGAAGGAGGCGTGGGCGCGCTGGCGCTCTCGTCGGGGCAGGCGGCTTCGACCTACGCGGTCCTCACCATCGCCGGGGCGGGCGACAACATCGTGAGCACGTCCACCCTCTACGGCGGCACCTACAACCTCTTCGCCCACACCTTCCCGCAGCTGGGGGTCGAGACCCGGTTCGTGGGGCCGAACGACTTCGACGCCATCGCGGCGCAGATCGACGAGCGGACCAAGGCGGTCTACTGCGAGTCGATCGGAAACCCCGCGGGGAACGTGGCCGATGTGGAGCGGATCGCCGAGGTGGCCCATGCCCGCGGGGTGCCGGTGATCGTCGACAACACGGTCCCCACGCCCTACCTGTCCCGGCCCTTCGAGCACGGCGCCGATGTGGTCGTCCATTCGGTCACGAAGTACATCGGCGGCCACGGTACGATCATCGGCGGCGCCCTCGTCGATTCGGGCCGCTTCGACTGGGCCGCAAACGCCGAGCGCTTCCCCAGCCTTACCCAGCCCGACCCCTCCTACCACGGCATGGTCTACACCGAGGCCGTGGGCGAGCTGGCCTACATCGTGCGAGCCAGAGTGGTGCCGCTCCGCAACATCGGTGCCGCGATCTCGCCCCACACCGCCTTCCTCGCCCTCCAGGGGCTGGAGACGCTCCCGTTGCGGATGGACCGCATCTGCGACAACGCCCTGGCGGTGGCGGAGCACCTTCGGCGGCACCCGCAGGTCGAGTGGGTGCGCTACGCGGGACTGACCGACAGCCCGGAGCAGCCGCTCCTTCAGAAGTATGCGGGCGGGCGCGCGGCGGGGATCCTCAGCTTCGGGATCAAGGGCGGACGCGACGCCGGCGCGCGGTTCATCGACGCGCTGAAGCTGGTCACCCGCCTGGTGAACATCGGCGACGCCAAGTCTCTGGCGACCCATCCGGCCACCACGACCCACCGCCAGCTGTCGGCGGAGGAGCTGTCGGCCACCGGCGTTTCGGAGGACTTGGTGCGGCTCTCCGTTGGGATCGAGCACATCGACGACATCGTGGAGGACCTGGACCAAGCGCTGGCTGCGGCCTAGCCCTGTCGGGAGGGCGTCGCCCAGGACGACGAACCGCCGACCCGCTTGTGGACCCGGTGCTATCTTGCGAGGTGTCCCCCGGACGGCCTTCCACGAACCCGCCAGTCCAGATGCCGGCGAGGAGCTGCCCATGATCTCCTGGATTCGACCCCCGACGGCGCTCGGCGCGTTGGTCGCCGCGACGACGGCTTTCGCGCCGGGCGCCTTCGCCCAAGCCCCGAACGTCGGCCCCGTAGACGGCCACGACCTGCCCGCCACGGACCTGGAGCGGGTGGCGGTGGGCACGGAGGCCCCGCTGTTCGCTCTGGAGTCCTACGGCGGCGAGACGATCGCCCTGGCGGACTACCGCGGCAGGAAGAACGTCGTCCTCGTCTTCTACCGAGGGCACTGGTGACCGTGGTGCGCCCGTCAGCTCGGCGAGCTGAGAGAGCTGCTGCCCCCCGCCCTCAAGGCGGAGACGGAGATCGTGACCGTTTCGGTGGACGACCGGGAGAAGCAGCAGATGATGATCGACAGGATCGTGGACGACGAGGGTCCAGCCCCTGACTTCACCATGCTCTCCGACCCGGACCACCGGGTGATCGACCGCTACGGCCTCTTCAACGCCGATGCGCCCCCCAACCGTCCGATACCCCATCCGGCGACCTACGTGATCGACAAAGAGGGAGTCGTTCGGTGGGGGTTCGTCGAGGTCGACTACCGCGTGCGCCCGTCCAACGAGGACGTCCTGGCGGCGCTGGAGGAAATCGAGGCGAGGTAAAGCCTAGAGCCGCCCGGCACCAGATTCTGGTCCCTCCGACCAGAGTTTCCGCCGGCAAATCGGCTGGTTTCCGGCACGCAGAAAAGCTGGGTTCCGGCACGAAGAAAAAATAGTCCCAACGGGACATGGAAGCGCCCATTCGGGGGTTGTAAGCTCGGGGCACGCGGATTGAAGGCCCACTCCCAACCCCGACTTCCCCCCGGATGACCCCTCCTCTTCGGCACCCTCCATGTCCTGCGCGGCACCCTCTCCCCCCTAGGGGACGCCGCCGTCGGGCCACGGCTGTATCGGTTCTCCTCGCGGCGCCCCTGACGGTGGTGGCCGCGGGACTGCTGGCAACCGACCCGACGCGCTTGAGTCGTGCGGCAGCGCGGGCGCAGGTGATGGTGCTCGGAGGTAGCTACCAGGGACGCGAAGGGGTGATCCTGCAGTCGGGGCTGAACGACTGCGGACCCGCTGCTCTGGCGAACGTGTTCGAAGCCCTTGGCATCGACGCGCCTGCCACGGATTCACTGGAGGTGCTGGCGGGCACTGGCCCGCAGGGTACCCGGGCCAGCGGCCTGATCCGGGCTGCTGCCGTCTTCGGCCTGGACCTCTCCCTGGTGCGGGTCGCCTGGGAGGAGCGGCAGCACGTCCCCACGCCGTTCATCGCGTGGGTGCACGAGAGCCACTTCGTCGCCGTGACGGCACGGGCCGGGGACCGCTTCACCATTCTGGACCCCCAAGTGGGCCGCTACTCGATCGGCGAAGCGGCATTCCGGTCGATCTGGTCCGGCGAGGCGATCGTCCTCGGCCAGCGGACCGGAACCTCCGCGGCGACGTACGCCGCGGTTCCCAACTCACCCCCTTCTCGGGAGGAAACACCATGACTAAGTCTCGCACACTCGTCCTCGCCCTTTCACTCTCCGTCGGCCTCCTCGGCATCCACGCTGGATCGCCTGCTGCCATCTCGGCACCCGTGTCCACAGGGTCCGCCGCGTCACCAGCCGCATTCGAAGTTGCCCAGGCTCCTATCGCCGACGCCTTCGACGTTACCGGCAGCGGCCCGTGGAAGAAGTGGCTGTGTTCGGCTTGCTTCGGGGTGGGAGGCGGCCTAACCGCCACTCCCTTCGCCTCCCTGGGCGGCGCTGTAATCCGCCGATGCGCAAAGGCCTGCTACTAGCGCACCTGGCCACCATCGCACACCAACCCCCTTCGTCGGGAGATCAACATGAACAAGTCTCGCACACTCGTCCTCGCCCTTTCACTCTCCGTCGGCCTCCTTGGCATCCACGCTGGATCGCCGGTTGCCATCTCGGCACCCGTGTCCACAGGGTCCGCCGCGCCATCAGCCGCACTCGAAGTTGCCCAGGCTCCTGTCGCCAACGCCTTCGACGTTACCGGCAGCGGCCCGTGGTGGAAGCCGTGGGCCTGTTGGACCTGCTTCGGGGTGGGAGTCTCCCTAGCCCTCAGTCCCGCCTTCGTATTGAGCGGCCCCGCACTTGCCGGATGCGCAAGGGCGTGCTTCTAGCATACCTGCCGCCATCGCACATCAACCCTCTTCGTCGGGAGATCAACATGACTAAGTCTCGCACGCTCGTCCTCGCCCTTTCACTCTCCGTCGGCCTCCTTGGCATCCACGCTGGATCGCCTGCTGCCATCTCGGTGCCCGTGTCCACAGGGTCCGCCGCGTCACCAGCCGCACTCGAAGTTGCCCAGGCTCCTGTCGCCGACGCCGTCGACGTCACCGGTAGCGGCCCGGATTGGATGATACCGGCGTGTTTGGCCTGCTTCAGCGTGGCATCCGCCCTACTAGACGGCCCCCTCGTCATCGTAAAGGCAGTGGGCGCCTACGTACTCAGCGCATGCTATAGGGCCTGCCTCTAGCCCACTTGCCACCATCCCACATCAACCCTCTTCGTCAGGAGATCAACATGACTAAGTCTCGCACACTCGTCCTCGCCCTTTCTCTGTCACTCAGCCTTTCCACGCTGAGCTCCGTATCGCTGTCGCCAACACCCGGCACCGGGCCCACATCCGCCGCACTGGCCGACGTCCAAGGCAACGGCCCGCCCTGGGGTGCCATATTCGCCTGCGCCGCCTGCGGCGCCGGTGCCGTCGCGCTGATCATGTCAGGCTGGGGTGCCATCGTGGCAGCTGCCAACATGCCGGGGTCAACGATTGCAGTCGCCGCGTGCGTCGCTGTCTGCTTCGAAGCGTTCGATTGACCTCTGCCTTCCATCAAACACAAGGACAACATCCATGAAATCGACAACAACTCGCCTGTCCCTGGCACTGCTTGCCACCCTGGTCCTCGCTCACTCCACAACCAGCGGTACTCGGCAGGTCGTGGAAACGACGACAACCGCCCAATCCGTCGCAGTTCTAGCGGCGGAAGCCGACGTCGCCGGAGCTGGGCACTGGTCGGCCAGACTCGTCTGCATCGGGTGCATCGGGGCGGCCTTGCTCTCCGGTGGTGCTAGCGTCGCCGGTCTGATCGCACTGGCGATCGCGAATCCCGGCATAACCGCATTCTGCATTGGAGCCTGCGCGAGCGCCTAGGCGGCTTCCCCAGCTGCGAGAAGCAGGAATCGGCATCGCCCTGCTGCCCGCTCGGCCCGGGGGCGTCGCTTGACGCTCCCGGGCCACTTCCCCAAACCAAAGCGAACATGAAACCAACGAGATCACTCGCCAAGAAGAAGGTCCTGGCCGCGCTCGCGGCCGCGGTTGCCGTCACAGGTGCCGCCACCCCGCTTCTGTTGCTGGACCGAGCGGGAGCCGGAGAAGCGCCGCCCGAGCCTCCATGGTCGTTTCCGTCCGTCGCCGCGCAACGCCAAGTAGGCGAGCCGTGGAGTTCCGGAGAGGACTTGGCACGCCCGGTTGCCCTCATGTACGTCAACGACACCTGCATCCACTGCAAAGCTGAGCTTCGTCTCTGGGAATCGCTGGCGGCCGAGATCGGACCGCGCGAGCTCCGCATCGTCGCCTCGCCTTCCTCGGACACGAACGACGCGTCATGGGTGCCGCCGTCTCTCCGCGGCAACGTGCTGAAGGACGCGGACGGTAGCGTTGCCGAAGCGCTGAGCGTGAGCGCCGTGCCGGTCACGTTCTGGATCGACGCGACCGATACCGTGCGGTTGGTTCACGTCGGCCGAAGCACGCGCCAGCGCCTGACGGAATCCATTCAGGCGATCGGCATGCGTCCCGCCGGTGCTGGAGACGACGCGCCGTGACCCACAACGAGCCCTCCAAGTTCGTCTCCGCCGTCAAGAGGTTCTTCAGCCACCTCGTCCCCGGCATGGACGACATCCGCACCCACAGGCCCATTCTGGCGCCGATCGTCGTAGCGTGGCTGTTCTCCCTTGCGTCGGCCTATTCCCTGTGGCCCCTCATGGCGAGCACCCTGCCCGCCGATGCGGTCGAGGCCGTGGCCGGGATCTTCTGGGCCATGGCCGTGCTGGCACCCCTCGTGATCCTTGCCAAGGCGGGGGTGCTGGCCGTTGTGGGTTGGGCGGTGCTGATGCTGGTCAACTCCGAGCGCCGGCTGCGTCCTCTCTTCTCGGTTCTGCTGTACGGCGAAGCCATTCTGGCGACCCAAGGGGTCCTCGCCGCCGTGTTCGTGCGAGCCACCAGCGGGACGCCCACCTCCCCCGAGGACCTCGGCGCAGCGATGGGACTCGCGGCGTTCGTGCCGGCGTCCCACCCGGTCTTGCAGTCCATGGCCAGCGGCGTGACATTGATGCATATTGCTTGGTACGTATTCCTGTACCTGGCTTTCCGACGCGTCGTTGAGATCGAGCGGCTGGCAGCAGGTGGACTGGCCGCGCTCTTCTGGATCGGGCTCATAGGGCTCGCGGGTGCCAGAGCCTCCCTCCTCTAACTGGACTAGCTACGCTCCATGGTACGACTGCGTGAGTTCAGCGTTCGGTATCCGGACTTTCTCCTTGAACCCCTCGACCTCGAATTCAAGTCCAGCGAGCGGGTTGCTATCGTGGGGGCCAACGGCGCGGGCAAGAGCACCACGCTGAAGGCGATCGCCGGCAGGTCGAGACATTACGAGGGCACCGTGGAGATCGGCGGACGGGAAGTGCGCTCTTGCCTGCCGGGGATTCGTACAGAGATCGGCTTTCTTCCGGAGCGCCTCTTGGGCTTCGGCTGGATGTCCGTGGCGGAGCACCTGGACTTTCTGTCCAACTTCTTCCCGACATGGGACGACGGCTATGCGAGGACGCTCCTCCGCCGTTTGGACTTGCCCTCCAGCTCCAAGGTCGGCACGCTCTCCAAGGGCATGGCCGTGAAGCTGTCCCTGGTGGCCGCCGAAGCGCACCGCCCGCCCATCCTCATCCTCGACGAACCTACCTCCGGCATCGATCCCCTGATGCGCGGCGAGCTGCTTGCCGTGATCAACGACGCGGCGTCCACGGGACGCGACCGCTTGGTTCTGTTCTCGAGCCACATTCTCGAAGACGTGGAACAGATCGCAGACAGGATCGTCATGCTGCGCAAAGGCAAGCTCGTGGGCGACACGACCGTCACCGCCCTTCGCAGTCGCGATCCGGAAGCCCCTCTCTCCCGCCTCCTCTACTCCGCCCTATCGTCCGATGAACACACGTCACATCCGTAGCCTGCTCGGCGTCGAGTTCCGACGCAACAAGAAAAACCTTCTCGTGGCACTGTGCATTGCCGTGGTGGGCACGCTGGTTCTGCAAGTCGTCGGCCGTGCCAGCACGGGGACGACGATCTGGTTGCTGTTCGTCGCCGCGGCGAGCGTCGCTATGGGGGTTCCGATGAACATCATCAAGGACAAAGTGACCGGACAGATGGAGTTCACGACCACGTTGCCTGTTCCAAGCGGCACTCTCGTTTTCGCTGCCTTCGTGTCGATCGCACTGGGCGCCTTCCCGCTCGCCGCACTGGCCGCCGGGGCGATAAACTGGATGGTACTTCCGGCGGTCGGCGCCAACGGCGGCGTCGGCTGGCTTCTGGCCGCGTTCCTGACGGTTTGGCCCCTGGCGTCTGCCGCCATGTGCTTGGGGTGCAGTGCCCTGATCCGCTTCGATGTCAACAAGCTTGCCTTCGCGCCTGCCGCGTTCCTGATTGTCCTGTTAGTAGTCGACGACTTCTTTGAACAATGGGTCCGCGCTTGGTTGCCAACGGCCGTCGAGTTCCTAGCTAACTCCGGCTCGGCTTGGGTCCTGGGCGCCGTCGCGGCGCTGTCGGTCCCTGTAGTGATGCTTGCCGTCGCCTCCTTCTTGGCCCGCCAGGGCTTCGAGCGCTACCGACCCAAGCCCGCCGCCATCGACTGGTAGGCTATGGCCCCTCGGACGACTTCTGCGCAGGCGTCCGGGTCCGGGCCATGAGCGCTGGGAGGGCACCCAGCGCTACTGTGGTGGCCACGACGGTCCCGAGGATCACGGCCGCGCCGAAGCGCCGGGTGGGCGGGAAGTCGGACAGGGCGAAGATACCGAAGCCGGCGCAGATCACGGCGCACGCCGTCGCTACAGGCTTGGCCAAGTCGTCGCGGGCGGTGCGCCAGGGTCCGCCCGGCCGCGCCGGGCCACGGCCCAGGCGGCGCACCCGCGTCACGAGGTGGATCATGGAGTCCACTCCCATGGCCAGCGCCACGTTGGCCGCCGGCGACGTGACGATGTCTACGGCGACGCCCAGGTGCCCGAAGGCCCCGAGAACGATCGCCGGCACGGCCGCCAGACAAGCGAGCATCGCCGCGGCGGCTCGCACGGAGCGGGAGACCAGATAGCCCATCAGGAGGAAGAGGCCGAGCAGGCCCGCCAACCCCACCTTGAGGCTCCCGGCGACGAGCTTGCCCAACCGGCCCTGAAGCTCGTACAGCCCTCCGGTCGCGTTCACGGCCAAGCCCGTCTCTTCCGCCCGGGCCGCCAACCGGGCGACCACGGCTTCCCTGGGCTCGTCCCGACCGCCCTCGATCATGCGCACGGAGTAGAGCACCTCTGTGCGATCCTCGCTCACGAACCCCCGCGCGATTCCACCGAACTCGGGACGCTCCAAGAACCCGATCAGCATGGAGACCGGCAGGAAGTTCGCCAGCGGAAGGGTTCGGGCATGGCCCAGAATCGGAGCGGGCGACAACACGATCCCCGTCGCCGAGTCCGCTTCCAAGGAGTCCTGAAGCCGCCACATCCGCCGGTAGCCTTCGTCGTCGTCGAGCCGTTCCCCGCCGGGAGCGCCCACTGCGAGCAGAAGCGGACTGCTGCCGCCCTCCCGGTCGATCGCTTCCAGCCCGGGACGGATCGATCCCCCGGGGTCGAAGTAGCTGAAGAGCCCCGGGTCCGTGTTCAGTCGAAACACGCCCGTGCCGACGATCGCGGCGACCGCTCCAAAGACGGACAGGCACAGGAGGGGTTGCCGAAGCGAGAGGGGTAGAGCGAAGCGAGCGATCGCCCTCAATGCCAAACCACCCCGCCCCCCTGGGACGTCCCGTCGCCCGGTGGCGCTCCGCAGCCAAGCCGGCAGGACCGTAAAGGCGCACGCCAGCGCGATCACCGTGCCCATCGCCCCGGCCGTTCCCAGCTCTCGCAACGGCCTTGCCGAGGCAAACCACAGGCTCGCGAACCCCGCTACCGTCGTGGCCATGCACCACAGCGAGGGCCGGATCGTCCGAGCCGCCGCCCGCCGAGCCGCCGCCCGCGCGGCCGGCGACGCGAGTCCGCTGCCGGGAGCGAGGGCGGCCGTCGCCCGCCGCCACGCCGCGGTCAAGAAGACCGTGTGGGAGAGCGTCAGCACGAAGACGACCGTCACGATATTCGCGGTCAGCAGCCCGATCCCGACGCCTGCGACCGCCGTGGCCAGCAGCGTCGCCGCGCAGGCGCAAACGCAGGACAGCATCGTCCCGGCGACGATCCGCCAGTTACGGTACACGAGAGCCGCAACGAGGCCGAACACCAGAAGCGCCGCCGTGCTGAAGACGGCCAAGTCCCGAGCAAGCCCTCGCCGGATCAGCTCCACGATCACCGGAACCCCCGACGCCAGAAGACGAAAGTCCCCGCGTTCGTGGTCCGCCAACGTCGCCTCGATCCGCCGCGTCAGCGCCGCCGCATCCGACTCGTCCACGCGCAGCACCAGGTTCGTGGCGCCTGCGGGCGACTCCAGCTCCCGGTCGCCGGCCTGATCACCGTTGGCCGACGGCGTAAGCACGCGGCTCCACAGCGGACTGGACGGGTCCTGGTTGGCCACCGAGTACACTTCGCTCACGCCCGGAAGCTCTGCCAGGGCGCTGCCCAGGGCGGCCACCCGGTCCTCGTAGGCGGCGGCTCCGACCTCCGGCGCCTCGGCGCGCACGATCACCAGTTCCCCGCCCGCCGGGTATCGCTCCGCCAGCTCCCGCGACTCCCGCAGCTGGGGGTCGCCGGGCGCGAAGAAGAACTCGGCCTCCACGTGCGGACTCAAGTCGACCCGGAAGGCGACGCCGGCCACCAGCGCCGCCGCAACCACCACGGTCGCCAGAGGCGGGCCCCACTGCGATCGGAGGAAGCCGGAGACGGTCTCGACCATGGGCTCGACCTCGTTGCAGGCGGTTGGGATCCGGGTCGGAGGGAACCGCTCCGGGGGGATGGCTTGCGGGGCCGATTACAATAAGAGTATAGGGCGGAAGCGATGACACGAGGAAGAGAGGTGCGGCGTGAAGAGCTTGAGAGTTGCCTTGGCGGGAGTTCCTCTTCTCGCAGCGGCTGCGGCCCTTTCGGCCGGAGCGTCCCGGCCGCCCTCCCAGTCCCCCGGCGCCGAACCTCAGGTGCGCGCTGCGGTCGAAGCGACGCTGGAAGCCTGGACGAACGGCGACTTCGAGAGCCTCGCTGGCCACTATCACGACCAAGCGAGAGGGTTCTTCCTCGAAGGAGCGCCCCTGGCGCGGGGCTTCAACGCAGCCGCCCTGCAGATGGCGTGGGACGCGGGGATGCGAGCCGAAGTATCGGTCCGCGATCTGGACGTTCAGGTGCACGGGGACGCGGCGTCGTCGGTGGCCTACGTGGACGGAACCCTCTCGTTGCCCGGTGGCCAGCCGCCGATCACCGGCACATGGCGCTACTCCGAGACCCGGGTCGCCTCCGACGGCGCCTGGAAGGTCGTCCAATACCACTTCTCGCGTCTTGCCGAACCCCGTTGATGCTTTCCTCTTGCCGGACACGACCATGCCCGAACCCGAGCTGAGTCCTCTAGAGTCCTTCCTGGCCGACACCTCCGTCGATCTCGGCTGGAACCTTGTCCAACGGTTCTCGGTCCTTTCCCGGGAGTCCGGCACCCCCGACGAACGCGACGCAGCCAACTTCATCGTCACCCAGTTGCGCGAGCTGGACATCCACGTCGAGGTCCACCAACCCGACCTCTACCTGTCGGTTCCGGTCAGCGCGTCCGTGAGGGCCGCCGGCCTGGAGTTGGAGGCCAAGGCGCCCTCGTTCTCGGCATCCACGACGAAAAGAGGACTTTCCGGCGCGCCGGTCTTCGTTCCGCCAGAGCCGATCGAGGAGACGGCGGACGACATCTTTCAGGACCGTGCGAGCGAACCGCCGCCGGACGTCGAGGGGAAGATCGTGGTCACCGAGGGCTACCCTATGCCCACGTCGGTCGCCAAGTACGAGGTCGCCGGAGCCGCGGGTCAGGTCTACATCAACCCGGGCACCCGGGTCCACTGGGGCACATGCGCCACAGTCTGGGGCTCCCCGGGCGACTCGCAACGGGATCAGAAGCCCAAGACGCCGGTGGCGGCGATCAACCGGCTCGACGGCAACAAGCTGGTGGCCGCCATCGAGGACGGCCTGGACAAGGTCAACCTGCGCACCGAGATGCGGGAGGGGTGGTCGCAGTGCCTCGTGCCCGTCGCCCGCATCCCCGGGAAAGAGGAGGAGTTCGTCCTGGCTCACGGACACTACGACTCGTGGGACGTGGGGATCGGCGACAACGCGGTGGGCGACGCGACCCTTCTGGAGCTCGCCAGAATCTTCCATGAGAAGCGCGACCTGATGCGCCGCTCGCTACGCGTCGCCTGGTGGCCCGGGCACTCCACGGGACGCTACGGCGGCTCGGCCTGGTACGCCGACGCCTTCGCCCACGAGCTCTCGCAACTCTGCGTCGCCACGGTCAACATCGACTCCCCGGGATGCTGGCAGGCCACCGAGTACGACGAGGTGGCGTGGATGGCCGAGGCGGGGCCGGTTTGCCGCGAGTCGATCAAGTCCGTGGCTGGCGTGGAGCCGAAGCGCCAACGCCCGTTGCGGGCCGGCGACTACTCCTTCAATCAGCTCGGCCTCACGTCGTTCTTCATGCTCCTCTCCAACATTCCCGCCGAAGAGCGGGCCCGCCTGGGCTTCTACCCCGTCGGAGGGTGCGGCGGCAACATCGTCTGGCACACGGAGAAGGACCGGCTCGAAGTCGCCGACCGGACAAACCTGGAGCGGGACCTGCGGGTGTACCTGACGGCCGTTGGGCGCTTCCTCACCGACGAGGTGCTGCCCCTGGACTTCCGGGAGACCGCCGAGGAGCTCAGCGAAGCCCTGGAGGAGTACGAGGGCAAGGTCAACAAGAAGTCCCTGTCGCTCCTCCCCCTGCGGAGGGAGTTCGAGAAGTTCCGCACCAAGCTGAACACCTTCTACGAGCGAGTGGAAGCCGGAACGATCAAGCCGTCCGTCGCGAACGAGGCGCTCATGGGGCTCTCCCGCGCCTTGGTCCACCTGGGGTACGCCGAGGGAGGCCGGTTCGAACACGATTCGGCCACGCCCAAGCTCCCGATCCCCAAGTTCGCCCGGATCCACGACCTTGCCGCCATAGAGGAATCGGATCCCGATCGCATTCCGTTCGTCTACACCGAGCTTCGACGCCAGTTCAACAAGGTCTTCGACCTGGTGTACCAAGCTTCGGAGGCTCTGGCGTCGGCGAACCGTCAGGCCACATGATGGAAGCTTCCTCGCCGGCACCGAAGCAAGGGAGCGACTGGATGAGCAACGCGTTGCGGAGTGCGCTTCTGCTGGGAGCGGTCGCGGTCTGTGCGCCGCCCGCCCTCGGCCAGGAGCGGGTGTACGTGGCGAACCAAGCGTCGGCAAGCGTGTCGGTCCTCGACGCGGCCAGCGGCGAAGTGGTGCAGACGATCGACGTGACCCAGTACGGCTTCGACGGCAACTCCCGCCCTCACCACACTGCCGTGGCGCCCGACGGCGAGCACTGGTACGTGTCCCTGATCGGGGGCGGCCACGTGCTGCGCTTCGACGCAAGCAACCAGCTCGTGGACCGCACCCCCTTCGAGACGCCGGGCCTGCTGGCGGTGGACCCGGATTCGGACGACCTCTACGTGGGACGCTCGATGATGGCGGTGAACCCGCCCCAGCGGATCGGAGCGATCGACCGAAGGGACATGTCCATAGAGGAAATGGACGTGTTCTTCCCGCGTCCGCACGCGCTGGCCGTCGATCCCGGCGGAGACAGGATCTTCGCGGCCTCGCTGGCCGAGAACCGCATCGCGGTGCTGGACGGCACCTCCGGCGATATCGACTTGGTGGACGTGGAGGGGCCCGCCCACACCTTGGTTCAGTTCGCGCTGTCGCCCGACCGTCGGACGCTGGTGGCCACCGCCCAGCTCACCGGGAAGCTGCTGGTCTTCGACGCCTCCGGGGACGGACTGGCGCTCCTCCGCCAAGTGGACGTGGGAACCCAACCTTGGCATCCGGTCTTCTCGCCCGAAGGCGACCGAGTCTACTTCGGCGCCAAGGACGACAACGCCGTGGTCGTCGTGGACGCGCAGACGTGGAGCGTGGAGGAGCGGATCGAAGCGCCCGGGATCGTCGAGCCCCACGGCAGCGCCGTAACGGCGGACGGACGCTGGCTGTTCGTGTCCAACCGGAACCTCAGCGGCGCCTACGCTCCCCAGCGGCCCGTGGAGAAGAACTCCGACGTCGGGACCGTGGTGAAGATCGACACGCGCACCCTTGAAGTGGTTCGCACGATAGAGGTGGGCGCGTATCCGGCGGGCATCTCGATAGGGCCGACGGGGAACGGCGGCCGATGACGAGGCGGCACCCCCCCGGAGCGCTCGCGAGCGGACGGCTGGCCCACGCCCTTCTCGTCGGTCCGCTCGCCGGCTTGGCGACGGCGTGCTTCGTCCCGTCCTCGCCCTCCGGCGCGCCCGGTCCCGCGTCCCCCAGGTGGGAAAGAGTCGTCTACGACATCCAGGTCGTCGACTCGTCCGGCCGGCAGATCGCCCACCCCTTCCTCGGCGGACTCAACCTGCCGCGGCCCCAGCTCGCCGACGCCGACGGAGACGGCGACCTGGACCTCTTCGTCCAGGAGGTCTCGGACCAGATCATGTACTTCGAGAACGCTGGCGGAGCAGCCAACCCCGAATACCGGTGGGTCTCCGACGCCTTCGAGGGCCTGTCGGTGGGCGAGTGGTACCGCTTCGCCGACGTGGACTTGGACGGCGACCTGGACCTTCTCGCCGAGGAGCCGTTCAGCCACATCCGCTACTACCGCAACGACGGCGGCACGGGACCGGCGTCCTACGTGCTCGCTGCCGACACCCTGGTGGACGTGGCCGGAAAGCCGATCTTCTCCGACCGCCAGAACATCCCCAACGCCGCCGACATCGACTGCGACGGGCAGCTGGATCTGCTGATCGGAAGGCTCACGGGGACGATCACCCGATACGAGGCCGAGAGCGCGGACGAAGACGGGATCCCCCGCTTCCGCCACGTCACCGACTCCTTCGAAGAGATCGAGATCGTCGCCGCCATCCAAGGGAGCCGCCACGGCGCGAACACGATGGCGTTGGGGGACGTGGACCAGGACGGGGACCACGACCTCTTCTGGGGCGACTTCTTCGAGGCGGGCCTGCTGTACATCGAAAACACGGGCACGTGCGCCCGCCCGGTGCTGCGGGGAGCCCCTCGCCCCTTCCCGCTCCGCGCTCCGGTGGCCACCTCCGGCTACAACGCTCCCGCGCTTGGCGACACCGACGGCGACGGCGACGTGGATCTGGTGATGGGGGTTCTGGGCGGGGCCTTCAACCCCAACCGCACCACGGTGGACAACCTCTACCACTTCGAGCAGGACGGCGACGGCGGCTTCGCGGCGACGACCACTCGGCTCCTCCCCGCGCTCGACGTAGGCAGCGAGTCGCTGCCCGCTCTCTCGGACCTGGACGGGGACGGCGATCTGGACCTCCTCGTTTCCAACAAGATCGAGTCCAGCAGCACCCGAACCGCCGGTCTCTACGCATTCGAGAACACCGGCGCTCCGGACGCGCCTTCCTTCGCCGCCCGGGGCGTCGTGCCCGGACTGCCGGAGGCGTACCACTACGCGCCCGCGTTCGGAGACCTGGACGGCGACGGCGACGACGACCTCCTCCTCGGCCAGTGGCGGGACCAGGTCGCGTACTACCGGAACGACGGCCCAGGCCCGGGGCTGCTGCCTCGCTGGACCCTGGTGGATTCCGCCGCGGCCGTCCTTACGCGGGGCCGCAACACTACGCCCGCACTCGGCGACCTGGACGGCGACGGCGATCTGGACCTCCTGGTCGGCGAGGCGTCGGGCGTCTTCAACTACTACCGAAACGAGGGGAGCCCGTCGGCGCCGGAGTTCCAGCTGGTCTCGGACCGCTTCCAGGAGATCGACGTGGGCCGGCGCAGCGTTCCCGCCTTGGTCGACCTGGACGGCGACGGGGACTTGGACTTGGCCGCGGGCACGGAGACTTCCGGGCTCCGGTTCTTCCTCAACGAGGGCGTCGCCACAGCGAGCGGCGAGCCGGCGTTCGTCGAGACGGCGCCGTTCGGGCCGGAGGTGCCGGCGTTCGCGACGCCCGCTTTCGCCGACATCGACGGCGACGGGGACCGGGACTTGGTGCTCGGCGGAACCGGAGGCGGGCTCGTCATCTACCGGCGGGCGGAGGGTGGGACGTGAACATCCCCGACGTTCGGGCCGTGATCGAGAGCGCCAAGGTGCGGGATGAGGGGCGGCTCGAGGAGTTCATCCGCGTCAAGGCGCCGTTGGCGACGCACGACCAGGTGGTCGAGGCGGCGGAACTCGCCGTCGAGGTGATCGACACCGTGCCGGTGCTGCTCGCCCGAGCGGCTCAAGCCGCAACCCAGCGACGGCTTCGGGTAGTGGTCATGCCGCTTCTCGACCACGCGTCCCGATACTTCGTGGACCCGGTGGACCTGATCCCGGAGATGACCCAGGGACTGGCCGGCCTGCTCGACGACACGTACTTGACGTTGCGGATCCTTCAGAACCTGAACCGAGGACCCGAGCCACTCTTCGAAGCCGAGTTCGAGGAGCCCCTCCGCTTCCTCCGCCGCTTGGTGGGCCACGAAATTAGTCGCAAGTTGGATGCAGCGTCGATCTTTGCCTTGCAAGACGTGTCCACGGAAGTGGGCCGGGTGTGGGCCGCCATGGGGGGCCGGTCGTAGCCGCCGGGGATGGAACCCTGCGGAGGCCGCCGACGTAGAGAACCGACGCTTATCGAAAACAAGGAGTTGACGAAATGATCGAATTGGTCGTAGCAGGAGCAGCAGCCCTCGTGGGCCACTGGAAGTCGAAGAAGTTCGTTGGCCGCCGACTTCGCTACACGAAAGTCGTGGAGAAGCCCGCCGTGGGGATGGGGCTGGCGGCCGGCACGGTCACGGCGTTGGCCGCTGCCCCGATCGTGGCCGTCCTGGGCGTCCCCGCGGCGGCCCTGATCGTCGGGGCGGGAGTGGGTACGGGCGTAGCGGCAGGGATAAAGCAGGCGCGCAAGGGCGGACCGTCGGAGGACTGGTCCTGACCGGCGACTGGTCCCGACCCTAGGCCGTAGCCGATGCAGCACAATCCGGAAGACGTCATGACAACCAGCAAAGAGACCGCCCCGGCGGCCACGAACCGCCGCGCCGTGTGGTCGTGGGCGTTCTTCGACTTCGCCAACTCGGTCTATCCGGCCGTCATCACCACCGCCGTCTTCCCGATCTTCTACAAGAACGTCGTCATCGGGGAGGACGGCGGCGTCGGGGACCTGTGGTGGACCCGGGCGGTGTCGCTCTCCGCCTTGATCATCGCCGTTACGGCGCCGGTGCTGGGTTCGATCGCCGACCGAAGCGGCGCTCGCAAGCGCTTCATGTTCTTCTACACGATCGTGTGCGTCGTCGGGGTGGCCTCGATGACGACCCTCGGTCCCGGAATGCTGGTGGCGGGGTTTCTGATCTTCGTCCTGGCCAACGTCGGCTTCGAAGGCGCGGTCGTCTTCTACAACGCCTACTTGCCCGACATCGCCCCGCGGGAGCGGCAGGGTCGAGTATCCGGGCTGGGGTTCGGCCTGGGGTACTTCGGGTCGGCGATCGGCCTCGGACTGGCCTTGGTCTTCGTCATGCAAGAGCGGATGGACGCCGTGTGGCTGCTGACAGCCGCGTTCTTCCTGGTGTTCTCCGTGCCCGCTTTCGTCGCCTTGCCCAGCGACCGCAGAGGCACCGGCGTGCTGTCCGCCGCCGGCCAAGGCATTCGAGACATCAAGGAGATCGTTGCCGAATTACGTCACATGAAGGACCTCAGGAACTTCCTGATCGCCTTCTTCTTCTTCATCGACGGCGTCCTCACGATCATCGTGGTGGCCGCCCTCGTCGCCGAGGAAACGTTCGGCTTCACCCAAACGGGCGTAATCGTCCTCTTCTTCATCGTGCAGTTCTCGGCTGCCGCCGGGGCGTTTGCCCTTGCCAAGCCCACCGACCTGTTCGGACCGAAGAAGGTGCTGACAGGAGTCCTGGCCCTGTGGACGGCCGCCGGCATCGCCGCGTACTTCATCCAGGGTCAGCAGGCGTTCTACGTCCTGGCGGTCTTCGCCGGCTTCGGACTAGGCGCCGTGCAGTCGGCGAGCCGCGCGCTCATGTCCTCGCTGATCCCAAAGGGCCAGGAGGCCAAGATGTTCGGCTTCTACGCTCTCTGCGGCAAGTCCTCGTCGGTGCTGGGCCCCCTGCTCTTTGGGCAGGTGACGTACTGGGCCGGCGGCAATCAGCGCCCGGGGTTTCTGGTCCTCACCGCGCTGTTCATCGTCGGCGGGCTCCTCCTGCAGAGGGTCCGAGACCCCAAGGCTCCGGCTACTTCTTCCGGCCGATAGCGCCACCCCACGCAAAGGCGGCGACGGCGCCGGGGTGCTCCTTCCAAGCACCGAGCGAACGACCCCACGCCTCGAACTGCTCGGCGGCGACAATGCCGTGCTTCGTGGCCGCCGCTACGACGTCCTCGCCGAAGAACCACTGGGTGAGGAAGCCGTGGAAGAACGCGCGGTCGGCCTCGGTGTGAAACAGCTCGAAGGAGCCGTTGGCCTCCACGTCCGCGAACCCGGCTCTGTGGAGGATCCCCGCGATCTCCTTGCCCATCTGCGGGTGCCCGCCGTTGGCGGTCAAGAGGGCGGCGTAGGCAAGCCACGCCCCGTGCAAGTTGCCGAAGTCGGGCTCCATGAACGACGACGCGGTGGTCAGCTCCCGCACGGAGACGATGCCGCCGGGCTTCAGCACCCGCTCGATCTCGGCCAAAGCCGCGTCGGTGTCGGGCACGTGCATGAGGACCGCGTTGCAGTGGACCACGTCGAACCACCCGTCCTCGAAGGGCAGGTCGGTGACGTCGCCCACTTGGAAGGTCGTGTTCTCGTGGCCTCCCGCCTTGGCCGCCGCCGCCGCGGCCTCGACCTGGGGCGCCTCCACGTCGATCCCGTACAGCTCCCCGGGCTCCACGGCCTTCGCCAAGCCCACCGAGATCGTGCCCTGACCGCATCCGAAGTCGAGCACCCGCATCCCTGACCGCAGGCGGGGAAGAAGGTCGGCCGCATGAGTGTCGGCGTTGCGGCGCCTGAGCAACTGAAGGAACTCCTCACCGTACCCCATGGTATAGGCGTGCTCCCCGGGCTCGGGCTCGCTCGCCGACTCGGCAGCCCCGCCGCTGGTGTCCAGCAGCCTGTCCCTTACCCTCGCGTAGCCCGCCCGCAGCTCGTCCGCCAGACCTTCAGCGGTCCCGCGCACGTCCTCGCTGACCTCGCTGAGCTCGACCTCCGACAGCCGGGCCACGAATGACTTCCACTTGCCTTCCATGCCGTCCAGCTCGTCCCGGACCTCCTTCGTGGCCCGGCGTGCCTTGCGACGAAGCTCGTCGCGCTCCCCTTCAAGCCGCGACCTGAGCCGCTCGGCGTGCTCCTTCCAATCCACGTTCCGCGTTCCCCTTTGGCGTCCGTTGGGTTGCGAGGTTGTCCCCCGCCGTTGGAAAGATGATCTTATCGCTCATCCGCTTCAAAGAGAAAGAGAGGGGGCGAAGATGTCCATAGATGCGAGCGAAATCCGCCAGGCCGTCCGCGACAGGTACGGCAGCAAGGCCGTGGAGGAGAACGGGTGCTGCACGCCGTCGTGCGGCTGCGAGAGCACCACGACGGACGAGATCGGGCGTGCCGTCGGGTACGACGAGGGCGACCTGTCGAGCGTTCCCGAGGGGGCCAACTTGGGGCTGGGGTGCGGAAACCCGGTGGCGCTGGCCTCGCTCGAGCCGGGCGAGACGGTGGTCGATCTGGGAGCGGGCGCAGGGTTCGACTGCTTCCTGGCGGCCGAGCGGGTCGGTTCGGCTGGGAGGGTCGTCGGCGTCGACATGACCCCGGAGATGGTGGAGCGGGCCCGTGCCAACCAGGCCAAAAGCGGTGCCGACAACGTCGAGTTCCGGCTGGGCGAGATCGAGGCGTTGCCGGTGGGCGACGGCGTGGCCGACGCGGTGATCTCGAACTGCGTCCTCAACCTCTCGGCCGACCGCCCAAGGGTGCTGGCCGAGGCGCTGCGGGTGCTCAAGCCCGGCGGGCGGCTCATGATCTCCGATCTGGTCTCGGAGATGGAGGCGCCCGCCTTCGTCGCCTCGTCCAAGGACTCGCTGGTGGGGTGTCTCCCCGTCCTGGTGTCCGAGTACGAACGAGAATTGGCCGCGGCCGGATTCGCGGAGATCAGAGTCGAACAGGGCCGGCCCTATCCGTCGGAGCACATCTTCGGCGACCCGCAGGTCCAGGCCGTGGTGCGAGAGGATCCGGCGCGGGCCGAGGAGACTCGCGCATTCGCCGAGTCGATCCACGGGGGCGTCATCCAGGCGGTGAAGCCGAGGCAGTGAGCTCGGCGGCTCGCCCCAAGAAGCCGTCGGAATCGGCGGCGGTCATCTCCGAACTCATGATGCCCCACCAGGTCAACAACGCGGGCAACATCTTCGGCGGCGAGCTGCTGGCCATGGTGGATCGGGTTGCCGCCGTCTGCGCCATGCGGCACTCCGGTCGCCCGTGCCTGACGATCGCCATCGACCGCGTGGACTTCCGAGAGCCGATCTACGCAGGCGAACTCGTGACCTGCATGGCCAGGGTCAACTTCGTCGGCCGGACGTCGATGGAGATCGGCGTCCACGTCGAGGCGGAGAACCTGCTCTCGGGAAACAAGCGGCACACCAACACGTGCTTGCTGACCTTCGTGGCCGTCGCCGACGACCGTCGCCCTGCGCCCGTGCCGCCTCTGGACCTCTCCGACGCGGCCGACGAACGTCGCTACAACGAAGGGAAGTTCCGTCGCAAGCTTCGACTGGCCCTGGATCGCGGGGTCGTCGCCGAAGACGGGTAGGCAGCGGGCGGCCTTGGGCGGGCCGAGGCCGAGGCTACGCTTCCTCCACGGCGCGCTTCGCCATCACGGTCACCAAGTGGGCACGGTACTCGGGGCCGGCGGCGTCGTCGGAGAGCATTGCCTCGGCCGACACCGAAACGCCCGCCACCGACGCCGGCTCGAACGACGACGCCAGCGCCGCTTCCATCTCGGCCACGCGGAACACGCCGTCGCCCGAAGCGCCCGTCACGGCCACGCGCACGCCGGCCGGACCGTCGGCCGCCATCACGCCCGCCACGGCGTACTTGGAGGCGGGGTTCGGGAACTTGGCCCAGCCTGCCCGCGTCGGGACGGGGAAGCGCACCGCCGTGATCACCTCGTCCTCTTCCAGGGCGGTGAAGAACATCCCCAGAAAGAAGTCGTCGGCAGCGATCTCGCGCCGGTCCGTCGCGATCGTCGCGCCCAGCGCCAAGCACGCCGCTGGGTAGTCGGCAGCGGGGTCGTTGTGCGCCACCGAGCCTCCGATCGTGCCCCGGTTGCGCACCTGGGCGTCGCCGATCCCCTCCGCCATGGCGGCCAAGGCGGGGATCCGCTCCCGCACGATCTCCGCCGCCGCCACCTGGGCGTGGGTGCAGAGGGCGCCGACCTCGATCTCGCTGCCGCGGTCGGCGATCCCGTCGAGCCCGGACACCTTGCCCAGCGACACCAAGCCGCCGGGGGCCGCCAGCCCGAGCTTCATGAGGGGAAGCAGACTCATCCCGCCGGCCACGACCTTGCCGTCCTCCGCGTCCCGCAGGAGGCTCACGGCGGCGTCCACCGATCCGGGGGCGTGGTACTGGAAGTCTTCCATCGTCGTCTCCTCTCTCGGCCTACGACGCCTTCGCGTCCTGAATCGCTTGCCACACCCGCTGGGATGTGGCGGGCATGTCGATCTCCGTCACGCCCACGGGCCGGAGCGCGTCCAGCACCGCGTTGATCACCGCCGGCGGCACGCCGATCGACCCCACCTCGCCCACGCCCTTCGCGCCCAGGGGGTTGTGGGTGCAAAGCGTGGTGTTGTGGCGCAGGTCGAAGGAGGGAAGGTCCGCCGCCCGAGGCATCGTGTAGTTCATGAACGAAGCCGTCGCCGGCTGCCCGTTGTCCTCGTACCGGCACTCCTCCAGAAGCGCCTGGCCGATCCCGTGGGCCAGTCCGCCGTGGAGCTGCCCCGCCACGATCATGGGGTTGACGATCCGCCCCACGTCGTCGGAGCACGCGACCCGCAGCAGCTCCACTTCCCCCGTCTCCGGGTCGACCTCCACTTCGGCGACATGGGTGCCCGCCGGGAAGGTGAAGTTGAGGGGGTCGTAGAACGCGGTCTCCTCCAGCCCTGGTTCCAGCCCCTCGGGGTAGTTGTGGGGCACGTAGGCCGTCAGGGCGACTTCGCCTATGGTGCGAGAGCGGTCGGTGCCCGCCACGGTGAACGTCCCGTCGGCGAACTCCACGTCCTCCACCGACGCCTCCATGAGGTGGGCGGCGATCTTCTTGCCCTTGGCGACCACCTTGTCCACCGCCTTGCAGATCGCGCTGCCGCCGACCGCCAGCGAACGGGAGCCGTAGGTGCCCATCCCGAACGGAATCCGCGCCGAGTCCCCGTGCACGACCTCCACGGCGTCGAACTCCACGCCGAGCATCTCGGAGACGATCTGGGCGAAGGTGGTCTCGTGGCCCTGGCCGTGGCTGTGGGTGCCGGTGAAGACGGTCACGGAGCCGGTCGGGTGGACGCGCACGCTGCCGGACTCGTACAGCCCTGCCCGGGCGCCCAACGACCCCACCACCGCCGACGGCGCGATCCCGCACGCCTCGATGAAGGTGGACACGCCGATCCCCCGGAGCTTGCCTCGGGCGGCGGCTTCCTCCCGCCGGGCCTCGAAGCCGTCCCACTCCGCCGCCGCCAGCGCCAGGTCCAGCGTGGAGTCGTAGTCGCCCTGGTCGTACTGGAGGGCGACCGGCGTCTGGTAGGGGAACTCGCGGATGAAGTTGCGCCGCCGCAGCTCCACCCGGTCGATCCCGGTGACTCGGGCCGCCTTCTCCACCAGCCGCTCCAGCAGGTAGGTGGCCTCGGGCCGTCCCGCCCCCCGCAGCGCGTCCACCGGCACCGTGTTGGTGAAGAGGGCCTTGACCTCCACGTAGATCGCGGGGGTCGTGTAGGGGCCGGCGAAGAGGATGCCGTACAGGTACGTGGGAACGCAGGGCGCGAAGGTGGACAGGTAGGCGCCCAGGTTGGCGGTGGTGGAGACCCGAAGCCCGGTGAAGGCGCCGTCGGCGTCCAACGCCAGCTCCGCCGTGCTCTTGTGGTCGCGGCCGTGGGTGTCGGACTTGAAGGCGTCCATGCGGTCGCACGTCCACTTGACCGGGCGCGCCAGCTTCCCGGCGGTCCACGTCAGGATCGCCTCTTCGGCGTAGTGGGGGATCTTCGACCCGAAGCCGCCGCCCACGTCGGGCGCCACGATCCGCAGCTTGTGCTCGGGGATGCCCAAGACGAACGCGCCCAGCAGCAACCGCGTGAGGTGGGGGTTCTGGCTGGTGGTGTAGAGGGTGTAGTCGCCGGTGGAGGGGTCGAAGTTCGCCAGCGCGGCCCGAGGCTCGATGGCGTTGGGGACCAGACGCTGGTTCACCACGTCGATCGAGACGACGTGGGCGGCGCTCTCGAAGGCGGCGTCCGTCGCGGCCTTGTCGCCGACCTCCCAGTCGTAGCAGACGTTGCCGGGGGCCTCGTCCCACACGAGCGGCGCGCCCTCAGCCGAGGCGGCGGCGATCGTGGCGACCGCCGGCAGATCCCGGTAGTCCACTTCCACCAGGGCGGCCGCCGCCTGGGCCTGCTCCTTCGTGTCGGCGACCACGATCGCCACGCAGTCGCCCACGTAGCGCACCTTGCCGGTGGCCAGCGCCGGGTGGGGCGGCTCCACCATCGGCGAGCCGTCCTTGCTGTGGATCAGCCATCCCGTCGGGATGCCGCCGACCCCCTCCATGTCTGCTCCGGTGAAGACGGCGTGGACCCCCGGCGCCTTCCGGGCCGCCTTGGCGTCGATCCCGCCGATTTCGGCGTGGGCCGTCGTAGAGCGGAGGATGTGCGCGTGGAGCTGTTCCGGGAGGTTGATGTCGTCGGTGTAGCGGCCCCGTCCCGTGAGGAAGCGCACGTCCTCCTTGCGCTTGACGGAGGCGCCGATGCCCGTGCCTGTGCCGTTGCCGCTCATGACGCGCCTCCCATCGCCCTGGCCCCCGCTTGGACGGCTTTCACGATGTTGTGGTAGCCGGTGCAGCGGCAGAGGTTGCCCTCCAGCCACTCCCGAACCTCGTGCTCGCTGGGGTCGGGGTTCCGGTTCGCCAAGTCCACGGCGCTCATCACCATCCCAGGCGTGCAGAAGCCGCACTGGAGCCCGTGGTGCTCCCGGAACGCTTCCTGCATGGGGTGAAGCCCGGCGCCGTTGGCGAGCCCCTCGATCGTCGTGACCGCAGCTCCTTCCGCCTGGACCGCCAGCATGGTGCAGCTCTTCACCGAGACGCCGTCCACGAGGACGACGCAGGCCCCGCACTGGCTGGTGTCGCAGCCGACGTGAGTGCCCGTGAGACCCAAGTGCTCCCGGAGCATCTCGACCAGAAGGGTGCGGTTCCGCACCTCCACGGTGCGCTGGGTACCGTTCACAGTGAGTTCGAGCGTCGGCATGGCATCTCCCGGCTGCGGTCCAGAGGGCGGTTCAGCGCAACAGCTGTCGCGGGGGCAGAATGGGGAGGCGAATGCTGGCGCCGCAAGGGCGGACCCCTCGTGGGAGCAGCCGGTCCGGCCCAGCTGGACCTCCGACATACTTGCCGGTTCGGTCGCCGCAGAGGTCCGCACACGGACCGCAGCGTCGGCTCGCCGGTTGGCGCAGCGCCGAACCGGGCCGTACAATATCTCCTGGCAACGCCGTCCCACCCCCAAGGAGGTGCAGATTCCGATGCTGGACGCAGAGTACATCCAGTCGAGGCGAGGCGGCTTCACCCGCCGGAAGTTCATCAAGGGAGTGATCGCCGCGGGGGCGACGGTTTCCGCGTCGGGCTATCTCTTCCGGGGGAGCGACTTCCTGACGAGCACGCCGGCGGTCGGCGGGCTCGCCGCCCAGGGAGCCGTGGAGCGTCTGGTCACCCTCCAAGTCAACGGCCAGCAGCGGCGCGTGGACGTCATGAAGCAGGAGACGCTGGCCATGACGCTCCGCTACAAGCTCGGGCTCACCGGCACCAAGCTGGGGTGCGACCGGGCCGAGTGCGGTGCCTGCACCGTGCTGATCGACGGCGTGTCCCACTACGGCTGCTCGATCCTCACCCACTCCGTGCGGGGTCGGGCGGTCACGACAATCGAGGGGCTGGAGCAGGACGGGCAGCTCCACCCGGTGCAGCAGGCGGTGATCGACGAGGGCGGCTTCCAGTGCGCCTTCTGCGCGCCCGGCTTCGTCATGAGCATGGTCGCCATGCTCGACAAGAACGCGAACCCCACGCGGGACGAAGCCGCCGAGCACCTGTCGGGCAACCTCTGCCGCTGCGCCGACTACGACAAGATCCTGAACACGGCGATGCGGGCGGCGGAGCTGTCCCGGTCCCAGGCGTAACGAAAAGGAGACGCGACGAATGGCTGAGAACGTAATCGGCACCGACATCGCTCCACCGGATCTGCGGGCCAAGATCACGGGTCGGGCGCGCTACGCCGAGGACTTCCGCGCCGAGGGAATGGTCTTCGCCAAGCTCCTGCTGAGCCCCATGCCCCACGCTCGGGTGCGTCGGGTGGACACGCAGGCGGCGGAGGCGATGGAGGGAGTGCTGGGGATCATCCGGGCGTCGGACCTGCCCGGCGAAGCGGGTCCTCGCGAGCGGGCCCTCACCGACGAACCCAAGTACGAGGGCGAGCCGATCCTGGCGGTGGCGGCGGTGGACGAGACCACGGCCGCGGCGGCGGTGGAAGCGATCAACGTGGACCTGGAGGAGCTCCCCTTCGTCTTGGATCCGCTGGAGAGCTTGCGGGAGGGAGGGGACGACGCCCGCCTGGACGGCAACACCGTCAAGGACCGGGAAGTCTTCAGCCTGAAGTGGCCCGACGCCGTCTTCGAAGAGGCGGGAGAGGATCGGCTCCCGATGGGCGAGCCAACCGCCGAGTGGGCCGTGGGCGACGTGGAGGCGGGGTTCGCCGAGGCGGCGGTGGTCGTCGAGGAGACGATGGTCCACCAGTCGGTGACCCATCACCCGATGGAGCCCCGCAGCTGCATGGCCTACTGGCAGAACGGGAAGCTCTTCCTCCACGGCTCCACCCAGAGCACGCAGCAGGCGCGAAACGCCGTCGCTCGCTCGATGGAGCTCGATGTGGAGGACGTGGTCCTCGTGGCCGAGTACTGCGGCGGCGGCTTCGGGAGCAAGATCTCGGGGGCGCCGATCATGACGGTGCCAGCGGTCATGTCTCGGAAGATCGGCCGACCGGTCATGCTGCGGATCACCCGCTACGAGGAGAGCTACATCGGGCGGGCGCGGGCCGGCTTCCAGGGCTGGGCCAAGATCGGCTTCCGGCGCGACGGGCGCATGACGGCGCTGGACCTCTACCTCGTGCAGGACAGCGGATCCTACGGCGCCAGCGACTTCGGTACCGCGGGCGTCGTGGCCACCGCGTCGTACCAGCCCGAGAACATGCGTTTCCGCGCCATCCCCGTGTACACCAACACGCCTCCACGCTCGGCGCAGCGGGCGCCCGGCGGGGCCCAGATCGTGGCGATGCTGGAGCCGCTGGTGGACAAGGCCGCCCGAGAGCTCGGCCTGGATCGGCTGGAGATCCGCAAGATCAACGCCGCCGACGGCGACGGCTGGCTGGGCCCCAACCAGGGGCGGTTCACGAGCGCGCGGGTCCGGGAGGCTCTGGAGCTGGGCGCCGAGCTCTTCGACTGGGACGCGAAGCGGCAGCTGTCGGGCCAGACGGAGGGAACCAAGGTCACCGGCGTGGGGATCGGGCTGAGTCCCTTCACCGCCGGGAGTTCGGGCAGGGACGGCCTGCTGGTGGTGCGCGACGACGGCAAGCTGTACGTCCACCAGGGGATCGGGAACCTGGGCACCCACTCGATCGCCGACACGGCTAGGGCCGCGGCCAAGGTGCTGGACCTCTCCTGGGACCAGGTGGAGATCGTGTGGGGCGACACCCGCAAGCACCTGCCCCACAGCACCGTCCAGGCCGGCAGCCAGACCACCTTCGCCCACACCCGGGCCAACCACGCCGCGGCCGAGGCTCTTGTGGCGCTGCTGCAGGAGCTGGCGGCCCGTGAGCTGGGCGACTCGCCGGAAAGCTACCGGGTGGCCGACGGCCGGGTCTTCCGGGCCGGGAACGCCTCGGTCGGGATGAGCTTCGCCGAAGCCGCCCGGCGCGCGGTGGCTCTCGGGGGCAAGTTCAGCGGCGAGGAGTACCCGGACGACCTGAACGACGCCACCAAGGCGGCTGTCCAGGGCTTGGCGGGGCAGGGGCTGGTCGCGGCGGCCAAGGACAACTACCCTCGCGACGGCGCGATCTACTCGTGGGTGATCAGCTTCTGCCAAGTGGAGCTGGACAAGGAGACCGGCGAAGTGGAGATCGTGGACTTGGCGTCCTCGGCGGACTGCGGAACCGTCCTCCACTCTCGGAGCCTGACGGCCCAAACCAACGGCGGCGTCATCCAGGGCATAGGGATGGCCAAGAGCCAGCGCTGGGTCTTCGACCCCAGGTGGGGCGTTCCCTTGACCAAGCGGTTCTACACGGCGCGTCCCCCCGGGATTCTGGACGTCCCGAGGAGCCCTCGCTTCGCCGCCGTGGACCTGCCGGACCCGCAAACGCCGGTGGGATCCAAGGGCATCGGCGAGCCCCCGGTGGGCGCCGGAGAGGCGGCCTACGCATGCGCAGTGGCCGACGCCATGGGCGGGCGCTACCTCCGCCGGACGCCCGTCACCTCGGACATGATCCTGGCGGAGATGGAAGGCCGGTCCGGGCCGTACGAGCTGCTGGACACCCACGTCTGACGGACGCAAAGGAGAAAGCAAAGTGGCAGTCATTCGCGACATGATCCCGCCGTTCGAGCTGTACCAGCCGTCGGGCGTGGAGGATGCGGTTCGCCTCGTCGGCGAGCACGGCGACCAGGGCTGGGTGCTTGCCGGCGGGCTCGACACCTTCGACTGGCTCAAGGACCGGATCAAGCGGCCTGCGGCGGTGATCGACCTCGGCGGCGTCGCCGAACTCGGGGGCATCTCCGAGACCGACGACGGGGGGCTCGAGATCGGCGCCATGGCCCGCCTCACGGCAGTGGCCGAGAGCGGCGACGTGCGGAGCCGCTTTCCGTTGCTGGCGGAGGCCGCCGGACTCGTGGCGACGCCCCAGATCAGGAACCAGGGCACGCTGGGCGGAAACATCGTCCAGGACACCCGCTGCTGGTACTACCGGAGCGGCTGGCCCTGCTACCGGGCCGGCGGAAACGTCTGCTACGCCGGCACCTCCCGCTCCATGAACCGGGAGCACTGCATCTTGGGCGCCAGCCGCTGCGTGGCGGTCAACCCGTCGGACACTGCTCCGGCCCTCGTCGCGCTGGACGCGGAGATGACGGTGGCCAACGCCTCCGGGGAGCGGACCTACGCCGCCCGGGATTTCTTCATCGGCCCCGAGATCGACATCACGCGCATGACCGTGCTGGAGCCCGGCGACCTGCTGACCCGAGTCCGGCTTCCGGCGCCCCAGCCCGGCGCCCGCTGGTACTTCGAGAAGATTCGGGACCGGAAGTCCTGGGACTTCTCCCTGGCCAGCGTCGCGTCCGTGCTGCACGTGGACGGCGACGTGGTGCGGGACGCGCGGATCGTGGTGAACGGGGTGGCACCGTACCCAGTGCGCTCCGACGCCGCCGAGGCGGTCGCGCGGGGCCGGGCGCCCGACGACGAGACTGGGCAGATGGCCGGTGAAGCGGCGGTCCAGGACGCGCGCGCCCTCCGCCACAACGACTACAAGATCGCCCTCATGCGGAACTTGGTGAAACGGTCGGTACGGGATGCGGCCTAGCAGCCCGACCCGCGCCCGCAGCCAGCGTACGCTCGCCCACCGCCAGCGGAAGTAGGCGATGGAGTTTCTTCGGCACGCCATCAACCCCTGGGGCGACGACGTTCTCCTCGGCGTGTCGTGGGACCTGATCTGGGCGGCGGTCGTGGTCGGAGC
The DNA here is from genome assembly GCA_958296005.1 of Longimicrobiales bacterium. Taxonomy (GTDB): domain Bacteria; phylum Gemmatimonadota; class Gemmatimonadetes; order Longimicrobiales; family Gaopeijiaceae; genus CATQHQ01. The sequence continues at coordinate 107,265 of CATQHQ010000001.1, read as the reverse complement.
GCTGTTCGTGGTCGGGCACGCGCTCATGGTTCCCAAGAAGACCGGCGACGAGACGGTGGACCCGGACGAGGCGCGGGACCTTCCCGACAAGGTCCTTCGTCACACCACCGGCGCCCGGGCGTTCCACTGGTCGATGACCGTGGCGATGTTCGTGCTGCTGGTGACGTCGTTCTTCCCGTTGGTGGGCATTCAGTTCCCGTGGGTGACGATCCATTGGGTCGCCGGCTTCGGGCTGATCCTGACGGTCCTCTATCACATCTGGCACGTCTTCGCCAAGCAGGACTTCCGCACCATGCTGGTGGGCGGCAAGGACGTTGCGGAGGGCGTCCTGGCGCTGAAGAAGGCGTTGCGCGCGACCGACGCCGAAGCGCCCCGGCCGGGCAAGTATCCCGCCGACCAAAAGATGTTCCACCATGTGGCCGGCGTCGTGACCGTGGGCGCCATCGTCACCGGCGTGCTCATGATGTACCGGATCGACCACGTGCTCTGGGAGCAGAACCCGTACCTCTTCGGCGACGCGGCGTGGGGCGTGATCTACGTGATCCACGGCCTCTGCGGCGTCGGCCTGATCTTTCTGGTGATCGCCCACGTCTACTTCGCCGTCCGCCCGGAAAAGCGCTGGATGACCTGGTCGATGATCAACGGTTGGATCACCCGCGACAAGTACTTGCAGAACCACGATCCCAAGCGGTGGGAGGTGGTGGACCGGGAGGCCGGCACGGCAAGTCGGGACGCCGGCTCTGGAGGCTGATGACCCGTCTCGACCTCAAGGCCCGCATCGACCTGATCGAGGGGGCGTACGAGTTCTTCCTGGCCTATGCGGCCCAAGGGCTCTCCGGTTCGGCGTCGGCGTCGGCGGACTCGCCGGACGGTGCCCGCAACCCCGACGGCCAAGCCCGCGACTACCTTCGCCGGTGCGACGAAGCGCTGACCGGGTTGGCCGACGGGTTTCGCGCCCAAGTGTCGGACGCCGCCAGCCACGAGGACGCGATCGCGGTTCTGGAGCGGGACGCCGCCGCCGCCCAGGCGTTCGTGAGGCTGGCCCTCGCCCAGCCAGCAATATCCTCCCAGCTGATCGACAACCTCAACGCGTCGATCCACGTCCGGGCGCTGCTCACCGACTTGTTCCTGCTAGGGGACTTGGTGGAGTAGGGCAAGCACCCTGCGTAGGACCTGACTTCCCCGCTCAATCGACGATCTGCGGCGATCCCGCGCTCACCAGTGCCATCGGCAACTGCATTTGGGCGGATTCCGGTGAGATGTCAGCCTATTGGCATCGCCACGCCGGCTTGGATCAGAAATGCCCGATGCTTGGTAGTCCAGTCAGGATCAGGATCGCTCGCCCTTCGTGAGAGCCCCAGCACGTACGACAACTCTAACGACAACCTGGTGTTGGTGAGCAACATGGCGACCCCGGCCCCGCCCTTGACCCCGAAATCGACGCCCGAAGCCTCACCGTCCTCATCATCACTCAAAAGCACTCCGAGCGTGGGTCCGGCGAAGATGTGCATCGACCGAGCGCCACCCGTGCTGATTTTCCCAAGGGGCGAGAACTCTAAGTAATCTTGATTGTAGGATAAGTTGTCCTCGCCAATGCCTTTCTGGACATAGGCCGCTTCCGCCTGAAAGCCGAGGACTCCAGAGGTCGGGACTTCATAGAAGATACCGATCGCTAGTCCGACGCGACTGTCGGGTTGCTCGATATCGTCACGAAACTCTTCGGGTGCTGTAATCGCGATATTGGTTATACTCACCCCGGTACGAACACCTACCAACTGCCCGGCGACAGGGCGTGGTGACGACCACGCCGCAACCAACGACATGGCTAACGCGAGAAGAGGACTGAGCCGCGTGATGAGTGGGGTAGCGATGCATCTCATGTGGACACTCCTTGAGTGGTGGGTTTTCTCGGACCAGATGAACATAATTTGGTCGAGCAACATGGCGCAAGGCTGCTCAAATCGCTCCATTCGGTAGCGGACGTTCCTTCCTTCGAGATCCGGCCGCGGCATCGAGCGCAGAAGCGACGCGAGGCGAGCGCGGTCTCCAAGCCGACTGGCGGGCGGAGTGCCTGCTACATATGTTTCTCAACCGCGAGCGGGGCCGTCAACCGCCTGCCCCGCCGTTACGTCCAGCAGGAACCGCCGCTCATGCCGGGATCCAGTGTTTCAGCCGCCGTCAGAGGGAAGCGTCCGGCTAGTCCTGGTGCGCCCATTCCGCCGGCCAGAACATCGCCGAGATCATGTGGCCTCGCTCCCGTCGCGCCTGCTTCCGCGTCCACGCCCCCCGACCCGACCCCGGTCCCGTCCCTCGCTGGCGACCACGACCTGGACCGCCCCGAGTACTATCTGAACCGCGAGCTCACCTGGCTCAACTTCAACTTCCGGGTCCTCCACGAAGCCGAAGACCCTCGGACGCCGTTGCTGGAGCGGGTCAACTTCCTGTCGATCGTCGGATCGAACCTCGACGAGTTCTTCATGAAGCGGATCGGAGGGCTGAAGCAGCAGGTCGAAGCGGGGATCACCGAGCGCACGGTGGACGGGCGCACGCCCGCCGAGCAGGTCCACGAGTGCTACCAAGTCGTCCGCCGACTGGAGGCACGCCAGCGGCAGGCCGCCCGCGACATCCTCGCGCACCTGGCCGAAGAGCGGATCCGCATCCTGGAGATCGACGACCTGACGCCGGGCCAGCGCAAGTGGGCCAGGAACCACTACGTGCGGAACATCTATCCGCTGGTCACGCCGCAGGCGACCGATCCCGCGCACCCCTTCCCGTTCATCTCCAACTTGTCGCTCAACCTGTTGGTCGCCCTTCGCCATCCGGGGGACGAGACCACCTCCGTGGCCCGGGTGAAGGTGCCCGTGGGCACCGGCATCCCGCGCTTCGTGCGCATCGCCGACACCGACGTCTGGGTGCCCCTCGAGAGCGTGATGGCGAACAATCTGGACCTCCTCTTCCCCGGCATGGACGTGCTCGTGTGCGACATGTTCCGCGTCACGCGCAACGCCATCTACGATGTGGAAGAGGACATGGCCGACGACCTGCTGGAGCTGATCGAAGCGGGACTGCGGAAGCGGCGTCTGGCGCCGATCGTGCGGTTGCAGGTCAAGAGGGGCATGGACCCGGACCGCAAGCGGGTGCTCGCCGGCGAACTGGGGTTGAGGAGCAGCGACGTCTTCGAGGGCAACGGGCCGCTGGGGTTGTGCGACCTCGGCGAGTTTCTGGAACTGGCGAGACCCGGACTGGCCGACCCGCCCCATCACCCGGCTGAACATCCGGCGCTGCTCAACGACCGTCCCGTCTTTCACATCATCCGAGATGCGGGGGCGATCCTTCTCCACCACCCGTACCAAGCCTTCGACACGTCGGTTATGCGGTTCCTGCGGGAGGCGGTCCGCGACCCCAAGGTCCGCGCCATCAAGATGACCTTCTACCGGATGGCACCCCAGAGCAGCATCATCGACTACCTGGTGGAGGCGGCGCGGAACGGGAAGCAGGTGGCGGTCGTGATCGAACTGCAGGCCCGCTTTGACGAGGCCGCCAACATCCAGTGGGCCAACGCGCTGGCCGCCCACGGCATCCACGTCACCTACGGCGTGCTCGGCCTGAAGACCCACTGCAAGCTGATCCTCGTGGTGCGCCAGGACCACGACGGTCTTCGCCGCTACGCTCATGTCGGTACGGGCAACTACCACGCGGGAACGGCTCGCCTCTACTGCGACCACGGCCTTCTTACCTGCGACGGGTCGATCGGTGCCGACCTGACCGAGCTCTTCAACTACCTGACGACCGGCTACAGGCCCAAGCGCAAGTACTGGAAGCTCCTGCCCGCGCCGAAGCACCTTCGGCCCGCTCTGCTGCGGCGGATCCGCCGGGAGATCGACGTGCACTCGTCGGCGTCGCCGGGCAAGCTCCAGTTCCAGATGAACGCGCTAGAGGACCCGGAGGTGACCAGAGCGCTGTACGCCGCCGCGCGGGCAGGCGTGCAGGTGGACCTGATCGTACGCGACAGCTGCCGCATCCGGCCTGGGATTCCGGGCCTGTCCGAGAACATCCGAGTAGTCAGCATCGTCGGTCGGTTCCTTCAGCATTCGCGGATCTACTACTTCCGCAACGGTGGCGACGAGGAGTACTACATCGGTTCCGCCGACTGCATGAGGCGCAACTTGAGCGCTCGCGTGGAGACTTTGGTGCCCGTGGAGGACTCGGCTTTGCGCGCCGAGCTACGCCACGTGCTGGATGTGCAGCTTGGCGATTCCCGGAGCGCCTGGGAGATGGGTCCCGACGGCAGCTACGTCCAGCGCACGCCGGCCAACGACGACTCTCCATCCACTTTCGATGCCCTCATCAAATGGGCCCACGCCCGCGGTACTTCGGCGAGAGTTTGAGCAAATATAGCCAGCGATGTATGATTCTCTGATGAAACGGCATAGCGAGGAAGTTACTGCGTTCGACGACTGAGACTGCCTCACGGACGAGTACCTTGAAGCGCTCCGGCGGGATGAAGGCAGTAAAGCAATTATGCGGACTATGATGGTTGTAAAGCGTGATGTCAAAGTCGTCGTCCACCGTCCCAAGCTCCTTGCACACCTGGAATAGCTCGGAGCCCGGATAAGGAGTGAAGATCGACAGTGAAATAAAGTCGCAGTTAATCCGTTCCATGGCCGTCAGGGTGTTTCGCAGCGTCTCTTCCGTTTCCTCCGGGAAACCGACCATGAAGAAGTTGCCGACAAAGATACCCTTCCGTCGGATGAGGTCCACTGCCGCATACGCCTTCTCTATCGTATGCCCCTTCTTCACTTTACGCAGCATTCCATTGTCTCCGGATTCGATGCCCAGATTGATCCGCACGCAACGGGAACGGCGCATGTATTCGATCGACTGCTCCTTGACGACGCCGACTGTTGTCTCGCAACCCCATGTGAGTCCAGTGCACTCGGTTTCGATCAGACCACATAGTTCCTTGATATAACGCGGCTTGATCCCGAAGGTATCATCGTCGAAGTAGACGTACCGGACGCCCCGCTCCATTAGCAACTTAAGTTCCATCACCACGTTTTCTGGTGAGCGCCAGCGGGTCTTTTGCGACCAGATGGACTTGGACTCGCAGAAGGTGCAGCTATAAGGGCAGCCTCGAGCCGAGAAGACGTATCCGAAGGCCTCGGCTGGATAGCTCTCGTAGTTGCGCAAAACTCGCGGTGCGGCTTCCGCCGGGTAAGGCAGCTCGTCGAGGTCGGGGATATTGGTGCGTGGCGGCGTGAATACCTTGAGACCGGCTTGACGGTAGACTAGCCCCGCCACCTCCTTCAGCGACACGCCGTTTTCCCAGGCTTTGAGCAGCTCGACCAGCGTCATCTCCCCTTCGCCCAACACCGCCACGTCGATATCTGGGCAATCCAACGCGGCTCTCGTGGACAACGTGGCATGGGGGCCGCCCAACACGACCAGCGTGTCGGGATTATGCTCCTTGGCGATTCGCGCAACCATCATCGCGGAGGGGAAGTTCTGGGTCTTGGAAGATATGCCTACGACGCCCGGATCAAACTCCGTTATGGCCGACCGTACTTCCGCCCAAATAGGTGCCGTCGGGTCCTTCAAAGTCCGCAGGTAACGGTCCATCCCTCTTTTGATGTGGGTTGTGTAGAGGACTCCGCGATGCTTCTTTACTGTTGTGTTGAAATCGGCGTTGTAGGCTTGGACCTCCCAATCTGTCCACTTCAAGACTGCCCCCGAGAGATAGCCAAGCGCCAGGGGGAACTTCACCAGCGAGCCATCGTCGTGGTAAAGGCGCGTGAAAGGTGGCTCGACAATCATGATCCGCTTGCGGAGGTGGCTGCTTCGGATTGCTGCATCCGTGACCGCCCGTGTCTTGGGATCAGCAAAGACGCGCATTCGCTTCGTAGCTGCCGATCCCGATTCAGGGCTCGGAGATGCGGGACGCTGGAGCGGGTGGTTCGCTCGCTTTGCGTCCACTGCGCGCTTGCCTATCGCCATCAACTGCTCTCCCTACTGTGGGTGTCCTCGCGTGGTGTCGAAGCTGTCCTGCCGCCATCGCCGCCCACCGTGGAGGAAGGAATGGCACCCGCCAACGCTAATCCATCCCCGGGTACTGGTCAATTCCGTTGGCTCACATTCCGCCACCGATCGTTGGCACCGCACGTCCCTTAGAGGTTGCTGTCGGCCGGTTGTCCTACCAAGCTTGCTCTTCAACCGCTTCCCACAGGACACTCGACGCCATGGACTTGCACGTGTTCCGTCTCGCGCCTCCTTCCGATCCCGGCTGCGCTCCTGTCCGGACCGCCGCACCCGTCGCAGCGGTCGTGCTTGCCCTGGTCCTTGCGCCAGCCGTCGCCGCCCAGCGGGCCTACCCGGATGCCGCGCACGGCGGCAACTACATGCACAACTTCTACCTGCCGCCTGCCCCAGCCTCGTCGCCGTGGTACCCGGCCTGGCACCCCAGCGGCGAGAAGATCGCGGTGTCGATGAGCGGCTCGATCTGGGAGGTGGACCCGGCCACCGGCACGGCGGAGGAGATCGCGCACGGACCCGCCTACCTCTCGTCCCCCGACTACTCTCCCGACGGCGACTGGCTCGTCTACACCGCCGACGACGGGGGCGCCGCAATAGCGCTGGAGGTCATGAGCACCGCCACCGGCGAGCGTCTCTCCCTCACCAGCCCCGACGACGCCGCGCGCGTCCACGCCGACCCTCGCTTCTCGCCGGACGGAAGCCGGATCGCCTACGTGTCCACGGCGCCCGGCGGCTACTTCAACGTCTACGTCCGCCCCTTCGCCGACGGCCGCTGGACTGGCCCGCCCGAAGCCGTCACCAGCGACAACTCCTTCGGCCGCGACCGCCTGTACTTCGGTTCGTGGGACATGCACCTCTCGCCGGCGTGGCTGCCGAGCGGCGACGAGCTGCTTCTCGTCTCCAACCGCGACGTGGCGCTGGGCAGCGGCAACGTCTACCGGGTGCCCGCTCGGGCTGGGGGCATCGAAGAGCGACGAGTGGTCCTGGACGAGCAAACCCTTTACCGCACGCAGCCCGACGTGGCCTACGACGGCAAGCGCTTCGTGTACTCCTCCACCGCGGGTGCCGCCGACCAGTTCCAGAACTTGTACGTCCAGCCCACCACCGGCGGAGAGCCCTACAAGCTGACCTTCTTCCAGCACGACGCCTTTCACCCCCGTTGGTCGCCGGACGCCGAGTGGATCGCCTTCGTGGCCAACGACGGCGGACTGCCTCAGCTGCATCTGCTGGAGACCAACGGCGGCGCGCTGCGCAAGGTGGAGATCGCGGCGCGGCGCTGGGCCAGGCCGATGGGGACCCTCTCGGTCGCGACGATGAACGGGGCGGGTGAAGCCGTGGCCACGCGGGTCCATCTGGAGGCGGCGGACGGCAAGTTCTACGCCCCCGCCGATGCCTACGCCCGGGTCAGCCGAGCCGGAGACCGCATCTTCCACCACCCGGGCTCGTTCACCGTTCAGCTGCCGGTCGGTCCCGCTGAGTTCACGGTCGTCCGGGGGTTCGAGACCGTTCCCGAGACGCGGCAGGTCGAGGTGCGCGAAGGCGAGGTCGCCGCCGTGGCCGTCGTGCTGCGGGAAGCGTCGGACGTGTCGGACGACGGCTGGTTTTCGGGTTCGACCCATGTGCACATGAACTACGCCGGCAACCTGCGGAACACCCTGCCCAACCTGATGATGATGTCCGACGCCGAAGACCAGGACATCGTGAACGAGCAGGTCGCCAACAAGGACAACCGCATTCTCGACCATCAGTACTGGCTTCCCGGCGGGGGTCCCCACCCGTTGTCGGTGCCGGACCGCGTGCTGGTGGTGGGCCAGGAATACCGTCCGCCGTTCTACGGGCACGTGTTCATGTTCGGGCACCGCGACCACCTGATCTCGCCATACGCGACCGGATACGAGGGCACCGCGATCGAAAGCCTGTATCCGAGCAACACGGACATGCTGCGGAAGGCGAAGGCCCAGGGCGCGACGACCGGATACGTGCACTCGTTCTACAACGGCGACCCGCTGGAGGGGAACCTGGGCGGCGCCAAGGGGTTCGTCGTGGACGCGGCGCTGGCGGCGGCCGACGCGGTGGAGTGGTCCACGCCGCAGGACGGCTGGCCGCCTCTGTACGCCGTCTGGAGCAACGGCTTCCGGGCGGCCGCGGTGGGAGGCGAGGACTCGATCTCGAGCCTTCACGCCACGCCCCTGGTGGGCTCCATGCGGACCTACGTCCAGACTCAGGACGGGGACTTGTCCATGGACGGATGGTTCGAAGGGCTCCGGGCCGGCCGGGCCTACGTCAGCTCGGGACCGCTGCTGGAGTTTGCGGTGGACGGCCGTGGACCCGGGGGCGATGTGGAGATGGACGCGCCCGGCGAGGCGTCGGTTCGCGGCCGGGTGTGGAGCATCGTACCCCTGGACCGGGCGGAGCTGGTATTCAACGGGGAGGTCGTGCGCACCTGGGAGTTCGCGGGCGACCGACGGGAGCTGTCGATCGACGAACGGGTCGCCGTTCCCGGGAGCGGATGGTTCCACCTGCGGGTCGAAGGGTTGCGAGAGGACCGCTGGCCACTGGACACGTCGTACCCCCAGGCGTTCACGAACCCGGTGTGGGTGCGGGTGGCGGGACAGCCCGTGCGCAGCGCCGCGGCGGCCGAGTACGCCGTCCGCTGGATCGACAAGCTGGAGGCGATGGCCCGTGAGTGGCCGGGGTGGCGCTCCGAGCGGGAGAAGGACCACGTCTTCGCCCAGTTCGAGGAGGCGCGGCAGATCTACCGGCGGCGGGGTGCCGAGGCAGGTGGCGATGGGGATGCGGACGGCGGCGGCACCGAGGCGGACGGCAGCGGCGAGCCCTCGGTCGATGAACAGGAGACGGGCGTTGCAATGGTCCTGCAGGCCGTCAGCCCCGTGTCCGAGGACGTGGTGTGGGCCAGCGGACACGGCGGGGTCGTCCTCCGCACCGACGACGGCGGGACGTCTTGGCAGCGCGTGCCCGCCCCCGGCGGCGACTCGCTCCAGTTCCGAGACGTGCACGCCTTCTCGTGGGAGTCGGCAGTGGCGATGACCTCGGGCAGCGGCCCGTCCTCCCGCATCTACGCCACTACGGACGGCGGCGAGTCCTGGCAGCTCCAGTTCCGCATGGACGAGCCCGACGGGTTCCTGGACTGCCTCGACTTCTGGGACGGCGGCCGAGGGTTCGTCTACGGGGACTCGTTCGACGGCGCGCCCTACGTCCTCGTCACCGGCAACGGGGGGAAGCGCTGGACCCGTGTCTCGCCCAGCGACCTGCCGCCGGCGGCCGGTTCGGAAGGGGGCTTCGCCGCCAGCGGCAGCTGCGCCGTTGCGGGACCGTCGGGTCGAGGGTGGATCGGAACCGGCGCTGGCAACGCCGCTCGCCTTCTGGTCACGCGGGACTACGGCCGCACCTGGACCGCGACCACGCTTCCCCTCCCGACGGGGCCCGCCGCGGGCGCGTTCACGCTTGCTGCCGGGGGCGGGGAACTGGCAATGGCGCTGGGGGGCGACCTGAGAGCCCAGGACCAAGTCGTCGCCAACGCGGCCGCCACGCCCGACGGCGGCAACAGCTGGACCGAAGCGACGCCCACCCCCGTCAAGGGGGCTGTTTACGGGAGCGCGGTCGCCGTTTCGCCAGGAGGAAGGCGGGTCGTGGCCGTGGCGCCGGCGGGCGCGGCGTACTCTGCGGACTCGGGTCGGAGCTGGCGGACGATCCCCGATGTGAGTGCCTGGGCGGTGGCGTTCGCTCCTGACGGCCGGTTGGGGTGGGCGGCGGGGGAAGGCGGGCGGATCTGGCGGATCGCTTGGTAGCGCCGACTAGGCAGGCGGCCCGCAGGCCCAAGCTGGCGCTGGCACTGCGCTTGGCTGCGGGACTCGGCCTCGCGTTTGGCGGGGCACCGGCCGCGGAAGTGGCGGCCCGCGAGCAACCGCCCCCACCGCGGATCTCCGGTCGGGTCGTGGATGCCGCGACCGGCGAAGGGATCGAGGGCGCGGCGGTCGAGCTGTTTCGCGTGGACGCCGGCGGGGACAGCACGAGCGGCAACGCGGGCCAAGCCAGGATCGAAGTCGAGACCAACCCGTCGGGCCTATTCCTCGTTGAGCGTGCCCCCGACGGTAGCTACGAACTCACGGTCGCCCACCTCGCCTACGGGACGTTCGGCGAGCGCCTCGTGCTGGCGGACGGCCAGCGCATCACCCTGCGCATCGCGCTGTCCCAATCTGCCATTGCCCTGTCCCCCGTGGTCGTGGAGGCGGCCACGCGGCAGACTCGCCTGGACCGGGCGCGGGGCAGCGCCCTTCGCAGATTGACAAACGAGGAGCTCGCGCCCGTCGCCCGCACCGGCATCGATCTCGCCGCCGCCTTGGCCCAGCTGCTGCCCGGGATGCGGGTCCGAAGCGGTCGCAGCCAGCCCGGCGAACTGGTCTGCCTGGAGTTCCGCAGCCCGTTCAGCCTCTCCGGCAACGGATGTCTGGCACCGGTAGTCGTCCTGGACAACGTCCGCCAAGCCAACGCCCTGGTGACGCTCAACACGCTGCCGATCACCGACGTGAGGAGCGTGGAGGCCGTGCCTCCCGGGGAAGCCGGCGTGCGCTACGGCACCGACTCCAGGTTCGGGGTCGTGGTGATCGAGACGTTCTCCGGCGCCGACTTCCGCGACCGTGCCGACGCCCCCGGCAGAAAAACCTACGACTGGTCGCTGGAGTCCCGGCCCTACGGCTGGGGACGGGCCCTGGCCACTGCCGCGGCAGCCAACGCCGCCGGCCTCTTGGTCGGATACGCCGTGTCCAGCCGATGCCTCGCCTTCGACGGGCTCACGAACCACTTCTCCAAGCCCACGTGCGGGTCGGCAGGCAACGCGGGTGCCCGGTTGGTGCTCTACGCCGCGCCCTCCATCGGGGTGGGTCTTGCCGTCGGCAGGGCCGGTCGGACCAGCCTTTCCTCGGGCAGCGCGTGGAAGAACGCCGCGGCAAGCGCGATCATGTCGGCACCCGGCGTCGTCCTCGCCCTCACCAGCGAAGAGGACGGATTCGCCGGTTCCCGGGCGATCGGTTTGGTCATGGCCGCTGTTGCCGCTCCCGCGGCCGCCGTGTTGGCCGACCGTCTCTTCCGCCGCCGCGACGTGGTTCATTAGCCGTCGACCCGGCGCAAAGCTGGTGGGTTCCGCCCCGCAACCGCCGACGCTACCTTGTCGCCCTTCTCCCGAGCGCAGTCGCCCCTTCCCAAGCGCGGTTGCCCATCCCCAAGCAAACAGGAGGCAAGGCAGATGTCCGCACGCGGCACCTTGGCGGCGCTCGACCAGATCGTGGCTAGCGCCAGAGCACACCTGGAGGCGGTTCCCGACGACCGCATGGAGTGGCGGCCCCACGAGAAGTCCTGGACCATGGGCGCGCTGGCGAGCCACGTGGCCAACCTTCCCAACTGGACCGCAGCCACCCTCCAGCTTCCAGAGCTGGACGTCAGCCCGGTGGGCGGTCCGCCGCCGCAGCAGCCCCAGTACGACTCTTCGGCCGCGCTCGTGGAGGCGCTGGACGCCAACGCCGCCGCGGCCCGCGCCGTGATCGAGAGCACGCCCGACGAAGAGTTCGGCAAGCCATGGTCGCTAGTGGTCGCCGGCGAGACCCGGTTCACCCTGCCCAAGGCCGTCGTCATTCGGACCTTCATCCTCGACCACATGATCCATCACCGGGCCCAGCTGGGCGTCTACCTTCGGCTGCTTGACGTGCCCGTGCCCCAGTCGCTGGGACCGACCGCCGACTTCCCGGAGATGTAGTCGGGCGACGCAATGGCGGCATCGGACGCGACGCTTCTCGACCCTGGCGGCTTCGACCTCCTCACCTTCGACTGCTACGGCACTCTGGTGGACTGGGAAGGGGGGATCCTGGCGGCCCTCCGGCCCGTGTGGGACGCCCACGGATGCGCGGCGACGGACGCCGATCTCATGGCCGGGTTCGCGCGCTTCGAGCATGAGGTGCAGGGCGGGAATCGGTTCCGTCGCTACAGGGATGTGCTGGGGGCCACCTTGACCCGCATGGGCGAGTCGATGGGCTTTCGGGCGACCGCGGCGGAGCAGGCCGCCTTCGGCGCGTCGCCGGGGGAATGGCCGGCGTTCCCGGACACGGTGGACGCGCTGCGGCGGCTGGCGAAGCGCTACAAGCTCGGGATCGTCTCCAACGTGGACGACGACCTCTTCGCCAGGACCCAGCGGGAGCAGCTTCGGACCGAATTCGACTGGATCGTGACCGCCGAGCAAGTCAATAGCTACAAGCCCGCCCCGCGCCACTTCGAGGAGATGGCCGCTCGTTCCGGCATCCCCCCGGAGCGCACGCTTCACGTCGCCCAGAGCCTCTTCCACGACGTCGCGCCGGCGACTGCCTTGGGCTACGCGACCTTGTGGGTCAATCGGCGGAGTCCAGTCCGGGGAGGTGGCGCGACGCCCCCGGCCACGGCCCGGCCCACTGCGGAGGTCCAGGACATGGCGACGGCGGCGGAGCTTCTGTCGGAGCCAGCGTGAGCACTGCCGACGGCCAACCGACCGACGGCGGCCACGGCATCCACACCGTCCGGGCCAGCGGCCTGCACCGGCGCTGGAATGGCATCCACTACAAGACGGGGCTCTCGGCCAAGAACGTCCCCGCCCGCGAGCTGTCGATGAACGTGGCGCGGATCCCCCCAGGCGGCGTCGCCTTCGCCCACGTCCACGTGGAGTTCGAGGTCATGCTTTACATCCTGGAGGGGACCGTCCGTCACGACTACGGGCCCAACCTGCGCTACTCAATAGAGAACCGGGCGGGAGACTTCATCTTCATCGAGCCGGGCGTTCCCCACGAAGTCGTCAACATCGGGGCGACGGAAGACGTGGTGGCGGTGGTCGCCCGGTCCGACGCTTCCGAATGGGAAAAGATCGTCGACTACGACAAGGAGACGGGCGCGTTGATCCAGCCCGGGGGCTCCTTGCCCGCGGACCACCGACTACGGCAAGTCGGCGATCCGGTCTAGGAACGCTCGTTCGTTGGGCGTGAGGGCCTTCACGCCACTTTGGTCGATCTTCTTGAGGAGAGCTTCGAGCTCCTCGCGGTTGATCTCGTGGAGACGCTCCCTGGGGACGGCCTTCCACCGCTCTACGGCGTCCACGTCCCGGGTGCTCGGCGACTTGCGAAGGCCCGGCGGTTTGCCCTTGGACGTGGGTTGCTGGGCGACCTGGGAGCGACGCCGGCGTTCCCACGTTCTTAGGTACAGCCAGCCCGCGACCGCGCCTCCCAGGTGCGCGAAGTGCGCGACGTTGCCGCCTTCACCGATCACACCCGCGAAGATGCTCCACGCGACCAGGAAGATCGCCAGGGCCCGGGCGCGGATCGGAAGCACGCCCATGATGTAGACGGAGTCGTCGGGCCAGTAGCGGGCGAACCCTACGACCACGCCGAACACCGCGCCGGACGCGCCGATCATCGCACCGAAGGGGGCGAAGGCGAAGAGGATCAACGAGAGGACGGCGCCGCAGACGCCGCACGCAAAGTAGAACCGGATGAAGCGCGTGCCCCCAAGGCGCTCCTCCAGCCGGGGACCGAAGAAGAAGAGGCCGATCATGTTCGACGCGAGGTGCATGATGCCGCCGTGGAGGAACAGGTACGTGACCAACGTCCACGGGCGTTGCAGGATCGCCCAGGGAACGAAGGCGAAGAGGGCGTCGAGAGGCAGGAACGACCCAAGCAGGAAGACGAGCACGTTCGCTGCCAGCAACCTCTGAACCCACGGCGTCATCAGCACAGCTTGTCTCCCGCTTCCATGGTCGCCTCCGTCCCGCCGGTTGCCGGGGGGAATTTACAGCCCGGAGCGGTTCCCGTGGAAGGATCGGCGAGCCGCCTCCTCGCAAGGCCGAAGGACCGCGTGCACGAAGCCATGAACCGGTGCCGGCACCCCGGCTTCGGCGGCTAGGCGCACGACCGCGCCCGACCAGCCGTCCAGCTCCGAGGGCCGGCCGGCCACGATGTCCCTGTGGAGCGACGAGATCCCGTCCGGGGGAACCGAGTCCACGAACGCCATGCCGCCGGCCACCGCGTCGTCGGGTAGCGCCACGCCCATGGCGCGCGCCAGCGAGGCGATCTCCTCCATCGCGCGGCGGAGCAGCTCGCGGCTCTCGGGCAGTGAACGAACCGGGCCGGCAGGTTGCCGACACGCGGCGCAGACGCCCCCCAGCGAGCAGACGAGCAGGAACTTCTGCCAGAGCGCCGCGTCGATGTCGGGAGGGACCTCCGCCTGCACGCCGGCCTCGCGCAAGGCGGAGACCAGCGCGTTCGTCCGGGCCGACGGCGAGCCGTCCCATTCCGCTATTGCGACGTACGGCTCCAGACCCTCGTGGCTGACTTCTCCGGGCGCAGAGACTCGGCTGATGATGCGGGTCAGTCCCTTGCCGACCCGACCCCGACCTGCCCCACGCGCCAGGACCTTGTGGGCGTCCACGCCGTTCAGGAGGGGAACCACGATCGTGTCCTCGCCGAAGAGGGGTCTCATCTGCTCCGCAACTTGGGGCAGGTCGATCGACTTGACGGACGTGATCACCGCGTCGCACGGGCCCGCCTCCGCCGGATCGGCGGTAGCCAGCGCGGGACGGGCCAGAAAGTCTCCGGCGGGCGAGCGGACGCGCAGACCGCGTTGCCGGATGGCTTCCAGGTGTGCGCCGCGGGCGATCAAGACGACATGGTGTCCCGCTCGCGCAAGGGCGGCGCCGTAGTAGCCGCCGACCCCGCCGGCGCCGTAGACCGCGATCCTCATCCGCGAGGAACCCGCCGCCCCGGAGTCCACGGCGCGCCCGCGGCTTCCAGGGCCGCCTCCAGCTCCGCAAGCGCGCCATCCAGCAGGCCCGCAAGCTCCGCGGAGAGGGCGGCAAAGGCGTCGGCGGCGATCCGCAGGCTGGTGCGCTGGGTCTCGGTGGGCGCTTGGCGGGTGTTCCAGTGACCGCCCGCGACCTGTCCCACGCGCCCGGCGATCGACGGAACCGACGGCTCGTTGTAGCGGCTGCGAGTCCGGTCCCCTTGAAGGCGCGTCGCCAGCTGTGCCAGCCGTGCTTCGACTTCCTCCAGGCTGCGGTACAGCTCCGGCCCGGCCCTGGGCGCCTCGTCCAGGGCGACGCGCATGTGGCGCAGTCGGTCCCGCGCGCGTCCGATCTCGGCGGCGGCACCCCCCGTCCGGCGGAGCAGCTCTCCCGTCTCGGCCTGGAACGCGGCGACGGCCTCGAAGTCGGTGCCGGGCACGGTGCTGGGCACGGCCTTCACCGTGAACTCGCGCCGCTCGCCCAGCGCCTGCGTCCCGTCTTCCGTCACGAGCGCCATCTCCACTTCGTAGCGCCCCGGCGGCGCCAGCGGTCCCCGCGATTCGCCCGCCCAGGGGGGCACAAACCCCGGCGTGCTCAGCTCCACGGGGTCGGGCGGCGGTCGGCGCAGGTCCCACGCGACCCGGTGGAGCCCCGCAACAGCCGGACCGGTCACCCGGCGCACGGGACGGCTGTCGGCATCGCGCACGAGCAGGACGACGCGGGGCTCGTTCTCCAGTAGCTCGTCGGCCAGCCGCTCCCACCCCGGGAACGGCACATCCGCGCCCCGCTCCCGCGCAGCCTCTTCGTCGGCGCGACGGTCGTCCCGGGCGGTTCGGACGGTTTCGGGCAGGTAATAGGTGAACACGGCCCCGAAGTCGGGGTTCGGCGCGGTGTAGTCGGTGGTCCCCAGCGTGGGCTTGCCAGGTGCCTGCATCGGCACGCTGGGCACGTACCACCAAGCGTCGCGGACGGGAAAGAGAACTGCGCCGCTGCCGGGGTCGCCGCCGTCGCCGGGACTGCCGCCGCCGCTGCCCGGATCGCCGCCGTCGCCGGCCGCCTCGACCAGCGCTCCGCCGGCGATCTCACGCAGCGGCGAGTAGTCGTCCAGAATGTAGAACCCGCGGCCGAACGTCGCCCCGACCAAGTCGCTGTCCCGCCTCTGTATTGCCAAGTCCCGGAACGCGATCGTCGGCACGCCGGCGCCCAGCCGCATCCAGCTGCCGCCTCCGTCCAGGCTGACGAAGACGCCGAACTCGGCACCCGCGAAGAGGAGGTCCGGCTCGACATGGTCCTGCTCCACCGACCAGACGACGCCGTCGGGCAGGTCCCCCGAGATCCGCCGCCAGCTGCGGCCGAAGTCGCTGCTCGCGAAGAGGTGCGGCGCGTAGTCGCCTTCCTTGTGGGCGTCCGCGGCGACGAAGACGGTTCCCGCGTCGTGGCGGGAAGCCTTCACGTCGTTGATGAAGGCGTGCTGCGAGACGCCCGGCAGGGGCGCCGCCGCCCGCCACGTCTCACCGCCGTCCTCGCTCGCCTGGACCAGCCCGTCGTCGGTGCCGGCGTACAAGACCCCTTCCGCAACCGGCGACTCGGAGATCGTCGTGATCGTAGAGTACCACGACATCGCCGTGTTGCCGTACAGAGCGTCCACGCTGTGCACGCGCCCGTCCATCTCCAGCTCGTAGCGGTTGAGGTTGCGCGTCAGGTCGCCGCTTGCGGGCCGCCACGAGTCGCCTCGGTCGTCGCTTTGCCAGAGCCGCTGAGACGCGTAGTAGATGCGCCCCGGCGCGTGCGGGCTGGCGATCACCGGCGAGTCCCAGTTCCATCGTTCCGGCGGGTCGCCGGGGGCCGGCAGAGGGCGGATGGCGACAAGCTCCTCGCTGCGCCGGTCCAGCCGTTGCAAGTTGCCCTGCTGGGACTGGATGTACGCGGTGCCGGCGTCGTTCGGGTCGAACGCGGCCGCGTAGCCGTCGGCGCCCAGGGGCACGTACCAGTCGCGGTTGCGCACGCCCTCCATGTTCAACGTTCGCGACGGCCCCAGCAGCGTGCCCAGGTCCTGCGCGCCGCCCAGAATGTTGTAGAACGGCTCGGCGTCGTCCAAGGCCAGCTTGTAGAACTGGGAGATCGGAAGGTTGGGGAAGTGCCGCCACGTTGCGCCTTCGTCGAAGGTCTCGTACAGGCCCGCGTCGGTGCCGGCCAGGATGTGCCTGCCGTCCTCGGGGTCGATCCAGAACGCGTGGTTGTCGCTGTGCTTCTCGCGGCCCGTGCCCAATACATTGAAGGTCTCGCCGCCGTCTCGGGTCACCCGCACAAAGACGTCCATCTGATAGACCAGGTCCCGGTCGTGGGGCGACGCCTCGATCTCCTGATAGTAGTGCGGTCCCGTGCCGCCGGAGATGTACGAGTTGCGCCGTTGCCAGCTCTCGCCCCTGTCCGTGGAGCGATAGAACCCCGCTTCGTCCGGCTTTGCCTCTATCGTTGCGTATACGACGTTGCGGTCGGCGGGGGACACGGCCAAGCCGATCTTGCCCATGTCGCCCTTCGGCAGACCGTTGACGACTTCCCGCCACGTCTCGCCGCCGTCGATCGACTTGTATATGCTCGATCCAGGGCCGCCCGCCAGCAACGCCCAGACGCTTCGCCGCCGCTGGTAGGTCGCGGCGTACATCACGTCCGGGTTCACAGGGTCGAACTCCACGTCGGTGACGCCCGTGTCCTCGTCCACGTGAAGCACCGCGCGCCACGTCTCGCCCCGGTCGGAGGACTTGTACAGGCCCCGCTCTCCCCCCGCCGACCACAGCGGTCCCTCGGAGGCCGCGAACACGACCGCCCCGTCCCGCGGGTCGACCAAGACCTTGCCCACATGCTCGGAGGCTTCCAACCCCATCCGCCGCCACGATGCGCCTCCGTCGAGGCTGCGGTAGACGCCGTCGCCCCAGCCCACATGGCGACCGCTGACGTTCTCGCCGGTCCCCACCCAGACGACGGCAGGGTCGGAGGGGTCCACCGCCACCGAACCTATGGAGTAGGAGGGCTGGTCGTCGAAGACGGGCGTCCACGAAGTGCCGGCGTTGGTGGTCTTCCACACCCCGCCGGAGCCGACGGCCAAGTACCAGGTGGACCGGTCCCCGGGGCTGACGGCGATGTCGGCGATCCTTCCGCCCATCAGCGCCGGGCCGATCTCCCGGAGCGCCAGCCCTTGGACGGCCTTGCGGATTGCGTCGCTCTCGGTCGGCGGGTCTTGGGCGACGGCGGCGGCGGATCCAACCAGCATCGACGCCAGCAGCAGGGCCAACGGCGGTGCCAGCGCCGACGCGCTGCGAACGCGGGCAGCCGAACCGTGGACGGAGGCTCGGGGTTGGGCGATGGGACGGTGCATTGGGACTCCTTGGGGTTGGCGGCGGGGACCGGGAAGCTTGATTTGCACCCGGCACCGGGAAAGGCGCAAGCTGTGGCACGTCGCCGATCCTTACCACCGAGCCGCCTAATGCACGCAAGCCGCCCAATGCACGACCCACGTCGCCGTCGCCGCAGCCAGTTGCCGTTCGCCCCCCGCGTTCCGTCTGCTGCTCGCGTTCCGAGTGCTGCTCGCCGCCCGCGTTCCGTCCGCCGTCCGCCCGAAGCGTTCGGGGGCCCCTGGGGCATCCTGGCGGTTCTGGTTGCCTCCGCGTGCACGCCCGGCCCATCCAGCGATGGCGCCGCCCCGGCGTTCGAGGTAGCCGAAGCCTCGATCGCCGAGATCCAGGAAGCTCTGGACGAGGGTCGGGTCACCTCCGTCCAGCTCGTGGACGCATACACGGACCGGATCGCCGCTTACGACCGCGCTGGTCCTCGCCTCAACGCGATCGTCCGCTTCAACCCGGCGGCCAGGGAACGGGCTGCGGCGATGGACGCCGAACGAGCAGCCGGTTCTGTGCGAGGCCCTCTTCATGGCGTGCCGATCGTCCTGAAGGACAACTACGACTTGGCGGGGATGCCCACGACGGGCTCGTCCCTGGCGCTGGCGGGACTCCTTCCCCCCGACGACGCCTTCCAGGTCGCGAAGCTGCTGGACGCCGGCGTTGTGGTGCTGGCCAAGACCAACCTTCACGAGCTGGCAGCCGGCATCACCACCGTGAGTTCCCTCGGCGGCCAGACCCGCAACCCGTACGATCCCTCCCGCAACCCCGGCGGCAGCTCCGGCGGAACCGGCGCCGCGGTAGCCGCCAGCTTCGCGGCCGTGGGCTGGGGCACCGACACGTGCGGCTCGATCCGCATCCCGGCGGCGGTTCACTCCCTCTTCGGGCTCCGCCCCACCAAGGGCCTCTCGAGCATCGACGGCATCCTGCCTCTGTCCCATTCCCAGGACACCGGCGGCCCTCTGGCACGCACCGCGTCCGATCTGGCTATTGCACTGGACGCGACGATCGGCAGGGATCCCGCGGACGCCGCGACCGCCGTTCTGGAAGGCCGCGATCCGCCGCGGTTCCAGCAGGCCCTCGACCCGACGGCACTGGACGGTGCCCGAATCGGCGTGCTGGCGGAGTGGACGACGGAAGACCGCGCCAACGTACCCGTCACCCGCGTGATCAGGGACGCGCTGGCCGGGATGGCGGACCTCGGCGCCGAAGTCGTGGACACCGAAATCCCCGGCCTGGACACTCTGCTGGCCAACACCGGCCTCATCGACATGGAGTTCAAGTTCGACTTGGCCGACTACCTGGCGGGGATCCCCGGAGCGCCGGTGGCTTCGTTGGGGGACATTCTGGCCGCCGGACTTCACCACGCCGAACTCGACCGCACGTTCCGTCGCCGCGACCTCCGGCAGGAGCGCGACTCGGCCGAGTACGCTGAAGCCCTGGTCCGACGCAGGGCGCTGAGCGACTCCGTCCTGGCCGTCATGGATCGGGAGAGGTTCGACGCACTGGCCTACCCCACCATGCGACAGGAAACGGCACTGATCGGCGCCGCGCCGCTGGGCGGCACCTGCTTCCTGAGCGCCCACACCGGGCTTCCGGCGCTGACCCTTCCGGCCGGCTTCACGGAGCTCGGCCTTCCAGTTGGTCTGGAGCTGCTGGGCCGCCCTCTCGACGATGATTTTCTCGTCGCCATGGCGTTCGCATACGAGTCGGCGTTCCCTCAGCGGCAGCCGCCGTCGCGGACGCCCCCGTTGGTTTCCGGCAAGGCACCGCCTCCGTCCCATGTCGCTCTCGACCCGCCAGGCGACGGCATTGCGGCGACGATGACGTTGGACTTGCCCACCGCACTCCTGTCGTACCGGATCGTGCTCTCCGATGTCGAGCCAGCTGATGTGTACGGCATCGTGCTACGCCGGATCGGAATGGACGACGATGCCGGGGGCGGCGCCATGGTGGTGAGGCGCCTAGGGCCTCCCGGCGAGACGACCGTGGAAGGCGCGGCGGAGTTGTCTCCGCGGCTCGCTCAGGACCTGCTGGACTGCAAGCTCGAGCTGCTTGCCTACACGGCCTCCGGCTTCGACCACCGCACGATGCGAGTCAACGAGCCTTGCGGGCCGTGACCACGAGGCCGCCCACCCCCGGCGCGCCAAAATGTACCATGACTCTGTCCTAGAGTCTGTCCCGATCCCGGAATGCGGCCCTGTCCACTGGGCCGTAGGTTCCTAGACGCCTGTCGGTCTGCCGCAACTCGCACTGGAACGATCCATGAAGCCATGCCCGCTCGTCTCGCGCCTCCGGGTGCTGTTGGCGGTCAGCACCTGCCTCCATGTCGCCACCGGGCTTTCTCACCTCCCCCTCGTCGCCCAGACCGAGGCTTCTGCGGCTGCCCACGCCCACGCCCCCCTGGCCGCCGGACTGAAGTGGCGCTCCATCGGACCCGCGGTGGCCGGTGGGCGGATCACCGACTTGGAGGTGGTGCCCGGCAGCCAGTCCCTCGTCTACCTAGGGACGGCCTCCGGCGGGGTGTGGAAGAGCGAGAACCACGGCACGACGTGGACGCCGATCTTCGACGACGCAGGGAACCTGTCGGTGGGGGACATCGCAATAGCTCCGTCGGACCCGCTGGAGGTGTGGGTCGGGACCGGGGAAGCCAACAACCGGAACAGTTCGCCATGGGGGGCCGGCGTCTACCACTCCACGGACGGCGGCAAGACGTGGCGGCTGACCGGGTTGGAGGAGACGAGACACATCGGCAGGATCGTGGTGCACCCCACCAACCCGGATGTGGTGTGGGTGGGCGCGCTGGGCCACCTCTTCGGTCCGAACGAGGAGCGCGGCGTCTACAAGACCACGGATCGGGGCGCAACTTGGGAGAAGGTCCTGCACGTGGACGAGAACACCGGCGTGGTCGATCTGGCCATTGACCCGTCCGACCCTTCGGTGCTGTACGCGGCGACCTATCAGCGTCAGCGGCGGGCATGGGGGTTCGTCGGAGGCGGCCCCGGCAGCGGCGTGCACAAGACGACCGACGGCGGCCGCACGTGGCACGAGCTGACCAACGGTCTGCCCGAAGGCGACAAAGGCAGGATCGGCTTGGCGATCTCCGCCCGAACCCCGTCGCTGGTCATGGCGGTCGTCGAAGCGGAGGACGGCGGCGTGTACAAGTCCAACGATCGGGGCGAGTCGTGGCGCAAGGTCAACGACCTCAACCAGCGCCCCATGTACTACAGCCAGCTGCGCATCGACCCCAACGACGACGAGCGCGTGTACATGGTCGCAGGGGCGCTGCACCGCTCGGAGGACGGCGGACAAACCTTCGAAGCGCTGCCGATGGAGCTGGAGTACAACACCGGCGTGCACGTGGACCATCACGACCTTTGGATCGACCCGCGGAACTCTCGTCACATGATCCTTGGCAACGACGGCGGCGTGTACACGACGTGGGACATGGGCGCCAACTGGAGCTTTATCGCCAACCTACCGATCGGCCAGTTCTACGACGTGGACTTGGACATGGACGATCCGTACAACGTCTACGGCGGCTTGCAGGACAACAATTCGTATCGGGGACCGAGCCGGACTCGGCGGTATCAGGGAATCCTCAACCGGGACTGGCAGGTTGTGGACTACGGCGACGGCATGTACGCCGAGACCGACTGGTCGGACCCGGGGACCGCGTACCTCACGTCGCAGAACGCCGGCATCGTGCGGGTGGACGTTGCCACCGGCGACCGCAAGGCCCTCAAGCCGTTCCCTCGGGACACGACGGAGGAGTACCGCTTCGACTGGAAGTCGCCGATCCTCGTCTCGCCGCACAACTCCAACCGCGTGTACTTGGGCGGCAACCGCTTGTTCATATCCGACGACCGGGGCGACAGCTGGCGGGCCACCGAGGACCTGACCCGGGCGCTCGATCAGGACAGCCTGCCGATCATGGGCGTCCTTCCCGACTCCACCACGTTGTCGAAGCACGACGGCGCATCCGGCTATGGCGAGATCACGGCCGTCTCCGAATCCCCGGCGACGCCCGGCGTGCTGTGGACGGGCGCGGACGACGGGACTCTTCAGGCGAGCCGGGACGGCGGCGAAAGCTGGACCGACGTGACCGCCAACGTCGGGGGAACGCCGATCCCGTACTACGTCAGCTGGGTGGAGGCGTCCCACGCCGAAGCCGAGAGGGCCTACGTCAGCCTGGACGGTCACTGGGACGACGACTACGGGCCGTACGTCTTCGTCACCGACGACCTCGGCGCGACATGGCGCTCGTTGTCGGAGGGCTTGGCGACCGCCGGAAGCGCCTCGATCAACGTCGTGCGCGAACACCCCCGCAACCCCAGCCTGCTGGTGGCGGGCGCGGAAAACGGCGTCTTCGCGTCGGTGGACCAGGGAGCGACGTGGGCGCACCTCGGCTCCGGGATGCCCGCCGTCCCCGTGGACGACATCGAGATACACCCCCGGGAGAACGACGTCGTGGCCGGAACCCACGGCCGGGGCATCTGGATACTGGACGACGTCACGCCTCTGTCCGAGGGGGGCGCTTCGGCGGCCGACGGTCCCGTGTTCTTCCCGCCCCGTCCCGCGACGCTCTTCCTCTACCGCAACGACGTCCCGTCAATGGGCCAAGGGGTCTACCGAGCACAGAACCCGGCCTACGGCGCCAACCTGGACTACCGGCTGCCCGAGGCGGTCGGGGACGAGGGCGTGCAGCTGCAGATACGCAACGAGATGGGCGACTTGGTGCGGACGGTGGACGGACCCGGCGCCGCCGGCCTGAACCGGGCGACGTGGGACCTGCGCCACGACCCCGTCCCCCACGACACCACACGCTACGACGTGCCCAACTTAGACTCCGGCCCCGACGGGCCGCTGGTGCTGCCCGGCGCCTACTCCGTCGAGCTGGTCGTGGACGGGAACGGGCAGGGCGTCCGGCAACGCCAAGAGCTGGTCGTGCGTCCCGACGACCGGTTCCCCGTTCCCGCCGCCGAACGCCTGGCGCGGTACGAGTTCACCCTAGAGATGTACGAACTTCAGAAGCTCTGCTACGAGAGGGGCGTGGCCGCGTACGAGATCGAGCGGGCGGCGACGGATGCCGTGGACTCGCTGGCGGCGTTGGGGGGAGCCGAAGACGACAGCGCAAGAGCGGCGGCGCTGGTGCACGAGATCGAGGAGACGGCGGACGAGTGGCGGGAGATCAACAGCAACTTGCGGAACTGGTGGACCGGCCTGATCGGCAAGTTCGACGGCGGGCCGTCCACGATGGGATCGCTTGCGGGACCGTCGGACGACCAGCATCGGAGGTTGGCGAGGTTGCAGGAGAGCGCCCGCGCGGCCGCCGAGCGGCTGGACGAAGTGGCCGCGACGACGGTTCCGGCATTGAATGCGTTGCTGGAGGCATACGGTATTTCGGCGGTTCCATAGCTGCCCAGCGGCGCTTCGTTACACGTTTGTTGCCGTCAAGCCGTCGGTTCGCTATCGGGACTCGCGTTGGTTGTTGTGTGTTGGACGGATGCTTTCCCCCGACAGGAGCCGCATCGCAGTGCACCCGGCAACGCCGACCGACCCGAAGCCGACCGACGTCATCCCATTCCTGACGGCCCCTGCGGCACCCCGCCGTTGCGATCCCACGACCCTGTCCGCGGCCCTCAAGGAAGTGCACAAGGCCGGGCTTCGGCGCGGCTTCGTGCTCGTGGCGCCGACGCTGGCCGACCGCGACGAGGCGTGGTGGTCCGCCCTTTGCGAGCGGATCAGGAAAGAAGTCCGCGTCGGCGTGATCGTCGTCGGCAAGCGCGGCATGGAGTGGCCCGCCACGGAAGAGCAGCGCCGGCCCGGCAAGCGATGCGTCGCGGTAATGACCGGCCTAGCGCTGAAGGAGCGCACGGGCTTGATCGAGCTCGCAAGGAGCGTGTGCACCGGCGCCCGCGACCTGCTGGCGGAGGCGACGGCGGCGGGAACTCCGGCGTTCGAGCCTGGACGGATCGACGGCAAGACGTCTGACGGCGACCTCAGCGATCTGCTTACGAGCGGCGATTTCGGCCGGACGCCGGCAACGACCGCGGCGTAGGCCTCGGCCGGGGCGCGCAGGTCAGCGCGCGTAGCGCACCACTCCGCCAACGATCGTCAGGTCCACCCGCGCCTCCGGCAGCTCGTCGTCGGGGACGGTCAGGATGTCCCGGTCCAGCACCACGATGTCGCCCAGCTTGCCGACCTCCAGCGAGCCCTTGTACTCCTCCTCGAAGGCGGCGATGGCGCCGTTGATCGTGTAGCTGCGCAGCGCCTCGACGCGCGTCATGCGCTGGTCGGCGTAGAAGACGCTCCCGTCGGCCATCCTCCGTGCAACCGACGAGTGGAAGCCGACCAGCGGGTCGATCCCCTCCACCGGTACGTCGGTCCCGTTGTTGATCAGCACGCCGGCGTTGAGGAAGGCGCGCCAGATGTAGGCGCCCGACTCGGCCCTTGCTTCGCCCAGCCGTCGGGGAATCCATGGCCCGTCGGACGTCGCGTGGACTCCTTGCATCGACGCGATGATCCCGAGTTCCGCAAAGCGCGAGACGTCGTCGGGGTGCATGTGCTGCGCGTGCTCGATCCGCCAGCGGAGGGCGCTGCCTTCGGCCGCCGCCGAGTCGAAGACCGACTCGTAGATGTCCAAGACTTCGCGGTTCGCCCGGTCGCCGATGGCGTGGGTGTTGACCTGGAAGCCGTGCTTGATCGCCACGTGGGCGGTTCCGGTTATGTCCTCGACCGTCTCGAGCACAAGTCCCACCGAGGACGGCATGTCCTCATAAGGCGCCAGCAGCCAAGCCCCGTGGGACCCCAGCGCCCCGTCGATCTGGCGCTTGATCGAGCGCACGGTCAGGTAGTCGTCGCCTTCGGAGGGCATGTAGTACTCCGGCAAGCGCGCGTCCATCTCCTCGTTGGACCGGCCCCGCACCATGACGTACAGGCGAACCGGCAGCGCGCCCTCTTCCTCCATCGCCTTGAGCCCGTCGATCGTGGCAAAGCCCGTGCCGGCGTCGTGAAACGAGGTGACCCCCTTGGACAGCGCCTCCTCGGCGGCCAATGCGACTTCCCGGCGGAAGACGGCGTCGACCTCCTCGGGCGAGCGGGACGACTGGGACTCGGCGAAGGCGGCGGAGACCGGCCGCTGCGCGGTTTCGCGAAGAAGGCCGGTGAGCTCCCCTTGCGCGTCCCGAACCAACTCGCCGCCGGGGGGCGGTTCCGAGTCGCGGTCGTAGCTCGCCAGCTCCAGTGCGAGTGCGTTGGCGAAGGCCGCATGGCCGGAGGCGTGGCCCAGCAGGACCGGGTTGTCGGGAGTCGCAGCCGAGAGGGAGGCGTGAACCGGTGCGCCCTCCACGGACGGCTCGGGCGGGCGGTCCCACTTCTCCTGGTGCCAGCCTCTCCCCCGAATCCACTCGCCGGGCTCCGCTTCCGCGGCGGCGTCCGCCACCATGGCGACGATCTCGTCCCAGTTCGCGACGTTGTTCAAGTCCAGGATCGTCTTGGAGTTGCCCAGGCTCATGTAGTGGCCGTGGCCTTCGATGAAGCCGGGCATCGCGAAACGGCCGTCCAGCTCGATCACCTCGGTGTCGTCGCCGATGAAGGGCTCGACCTCCTCGTCGCTGCCCACGGCGACGATCCACGCCCCCCTGACGGCGACCGCCTCGGCTATTGCGTCGTCCCCGTCCACGGTGGCCACGAGGCCGCCGCGCAGGACCAGGTCGGCGGGTTCCGAGGTGTCCGCGGGCTCGCCGGCGCAGGCCGACAGCGCCGCTGCCGCCGCGATCGCGGAAAGGCCGGCGACCGCCGTTCTGGCATGAAGGCTGCTGCGAAGGATCATGCTGGTGCTCTCCGTCCCGATGGGGTGGGTGCTCGTGGGTGCTCGGCGGGGTGGCTCTGCTCCGACGCACCCGCCGGTTGCGTCGGTGTCCGTTGCTGGCCAGGATGGAGCCAGAGTTCCCAGCTCACAAGGAGAATAGCTGATGAGCAGACCGAGCGTCCGCCCCATCACGATGCGGTGGCTCGCGATCGCGGGCTTGCTGTGCACTGTCGGCCTGACGGTGCCTCTCGCCGCACAGCGTCCGGCTAGCGGGTCCGAGGCCGCGTCCTACGTGTCCATTGACGCGGCCGTCGTGGCTCTCCAGGACGTGACGTTGGTGGACGGCACTGGGGGACCCGTTCGGCGCAACCAGACCGTCGTTCTGCAAGGCAACCGGATCGCGGCGGTGGGTGCGGCCGACGCGGTCTCCGTCCCGGAGGGCGCCGCAGTCGTGGAGCTGTCGGGCCACACGGTCATGCCGGGCATGGTCGGCCTGCACAACCACCTCTTCTACATGGCAGCGGGTGGTCGGATGCATCCGATGAGCTACACCGGCCAGCGCCTCTACTTGGCGTCGGGCGTGACCACGATCCGCACGACCGGAAGCCTGGCGACCTACGCCGAGATCAATCTGAAGGACGAGATCGAGCGAGGCCTGCAGCCCGGACCGCGCATACACATTACCGCGCCGTACATGACCGGCGACGAAAGCATCGACATCATGACGCGCTTCAAGAACGCCGACCAGGCACGGCGCTTCGTGCGGTACTGGGCGGCCGAAGGGGCGACCTGGCTGAAGGCGTACACGACGATCCGCACCGAGGAACTGGCGGCGGCGATCGACGAAGCGCACAAGTCGGGGTTGAAGGTGACCGGACATCTGTGCTCGATCAGCTTCAAGGAGGCGGTGCAGCTGGGAATCGACAATATCGAGCACGGCCTGGCGACCAACAGCGACTACTCGGCGGCCAAGGTCAAGGACCAGTGCCCCGCCGACCTTTGGCAGACCGCGACCACCGTGGACGTGGACGGCCCGGAAGTGCAGTCCACCTTCGAGGCGATGATCGACGCCGAGGTCGCCATGACCTCGACCCTCGCCGTCTACGAGCTCTTCGTGCAGGGGCGACCCACCCGCGACCGCCGGACCCTAGACGCCATGGCCCCCGCCGTCCGGGAGGACTACTTGGCCGCCAAGGCGGAGATCGACGAGATCGGGCGCCCCGAAGCCGGGTTCCTCAACGCCATGGCCTATGAAAAGGCGTTCCACGATGCCGGCGGCGTGCTGGCGGCGGGCGTGGACCCCACGGGCAATGGCGGCGCACTACCCGGCTACGGCGACCAACGCAACTACGAACTGTTCGTCGAGGCGGGCTTCAGCCCCGAGGAGGCGGTCCAGGTGCTGAGCGCCAACGGCGCCCGCGTCCTGGGCGTCTTCGGCGACCTGGGCACCGTCGAGGCGGGGAAGCTCGCCGATCTCGTGGTCATGCGCGGCGACCTGACCGCCGAACCGTCGGTGATCCGCAACGTCACGATCGTGTTCAAGGACGGCGTCGGCTACGACTCGGCCTCCATGCAGGCGGACGTGCAGGGGCGGGTGGGGATTAACTGAGCGGCGGCTGCGTACTCAAGAAGTCCACGATCTCCGACGCAACAAGCGGATAGGAGCGCGAGCCTAGGCGACGCGCCAGCGACCTTGGAACTTCGCCGTCCACCGGCAAGCGGGCCGCCGCTCCACCTGGACCCTTGATCGGTATTCGTGGGATGCCCGGTAGCATTTTTCCGACGAGCTCATGCTCCTCGACAATCCCGTCCATTCCGCCTACGAACACTGCGCCCACTGGCCGATCGAAGCGAAACATCCACATTCGCATCGTCAGCAGACTGTCCGCCATGTCGTCGCATTTGGGAGTCAGGTGGATGGTCCCAAGACCTGAATCAGCCAGCCTCCGCGTCTCGGGCGTAATCTTGTCGTCGAACCATCGGGACTGAAACACGTCGACGGAATCCCGGGCATGGTGCTCCATGGCGATCATCAGCACCAGCGGAGTGATCGTAGTGTGGCCGCCAAAAAGCAGCTTCCCGTCCACCGAGAGCACTGAACGCACCACCGCTGTCACCGCATCGGCAATGGCAGACGCGTCGAATGGCCGAACCGCTTCGCCTCGGTCCCCAGACGGGAAGCCGGCGGAGAGAAATACATGCCGACCGGCCAGCGACCTCATGATTCCGCCGCCCTGTCTTGCTGTAGCCAGCTGCTGACGGTCTCATCCTTCAAGTTGGTCGCGCCGCCAGCAGTTCGGGCCAGCGTACTTGTTCGCGCCACATCTCTCTCCTTCGCTCCCTGGTCCTCCCGAAAACTGCCCCGCAGCGTTGCCAGCATCCCCTCAATCTCCGATGGACCGCGTGGATAGCGCAACGTCAGGCCCGCCGTCCTGGGCGGGTCGGCTTGCACCATGGGCGACCTCCAGACGGCTTTGTCCCGGGGAGGCTCGTCGGCAAGCGGCCGCTCCTTGAGGGCTCGCCGGGCTGCGCCATTAGATTCCACGGCCACGAAGACCGCCTAAGGGAGGAGCCCCATTGCCATGACCCACGACCAACTCGGCTGGATCGCCAACTACATCTGGGGCATCGCCGACGACGTGCTCCGCGACCTGTTCGTGCGCGGCAAATACCGGGACGTGATCCTCCCCATGACCGTGCTCCGCCGTCTGGACGCGGTGCTGGAGCCCACCAAGCAGGACGTGCTGGAGCGGAAGGCCATACTGGACAAGGCGGGGGTGGCCAACCAGGACGGTGGGTTGCGTGCGGCGGCAGGCCAAGCCTTCTACAACACGTCGCGCTTCACCATGCAGGACCTTAAGGCGCGGGCCAGCCAGCAACGGCTGCGGGCCGACTTCGAGACGTACTTGGACGGGTTCTCGCCCAACGTCCAGGAGATCATCGACAACTTCGAGCTGCGCAACCAAATCCCGCGCCTGTCCAAGGCCGACGCCCTGGGCTCCCTGATCGAGAAGTTGACGTCGCCCGACATCAACCTGGGACCGGACCCCGTACGACGGCCCGACGGAACCGTCCAGCGCCCTGGCCTCGACAACCATGGTATGGGCACGATCTTCGAGGAATTGGTGCGGCGCTTCAACGAGGAAAACAACGAAGAAGCCGGCGAGCACTGGACCCCGCGCGACGCCGTGAAGCTCATGGCCAAGCTCGTGTTCCTGCCCGTGGCGGACGAGATCGCGCCCGGCACTTATCTGCTCTACGACGGTGCCTGCGGAACCGGCGGAATGCTGACCGTCGCCGAAGAGACGTTGCAGGCGCTGGCACAGGAACGCAACAAGAGGGTGACGACGCACCTGTACGGCCAGGAGATCAACGCCGAGACCTACGCCATCTGCAAGGCCGACCTGCTTCTGCGGGGCGCGGGCGAAGCCGCCGATAACATCGTGGGCGGCCCCGAGTACTCGACCTTGTCCAACGACGCGTTCCCGGACAAGGAGTTCGACTTCATGCTGTCGAACCCGCCCTACGGCAAAAGCTGGAAGAGCGACCTCCAACGCATGGGCGGCAAGCGCGACATGCACGACCCCCGCTTCGTGATTCAGCACGGCGGCGACCCCGAGTTCTCGCTGGCGACCCGCGTCAATGACGGCCAGATGCTGTTCCTGGCCAACATGCTGAGCAAGATGAAGCGGGACACGGTCATGGGCAGCCGCGTCGCCGAGGTCCACAACGGCAGCGCGCTGTTTACCGGCGGCGCTGGTCAAGGCGAGAGCAACGTCCGCCAGTGGATTATAGAAAGCGACTGGCTGGAAGCCATCGTCGCGCTGCCCGTGAACATGTTCTACAACACCGGCATCGCCACCTACATCTGGGTCCTCACCAACCGCAAGCCCAAGCACCGCGTCGGCAAGATACAACTCATCGACGCGACCAAGTGGTTCACGCCCCTGCGAAAGAACCTGGGAAAGAAGAATTGCGAACTGTCGGAAGAGGACATCCAGCGCATCTGCGACGTGTTCCTGGCCTTCGAGGAGACGGAGGAATCGAAGATCTTTCCGAACGACGCCTTCGGATACGAGAAGGTGACGGTGGAGCGGCCGTTGCGGCTGGCCGGCATCGAGCCGGAGCGCGTCTACAAGGCGGCGGAGATCAAGCGGCTGAAGGAGGACCGCGAGCGCCACCTGGGGGCGCCTCCAGTGATTCGGCGGGCGTGGAAGCGCGGCGCGAAACCCGATCCGCTGGTGGGCCGGTTCGAAGCGGTCGTGGACGGTGAGCCCACCGTGGTGGAATACGAGCCGGACCCCGATCTCCGTGACACGGAGCGCGTTCCGCTGACTGAGGCCGGGGGCGTGGAGGGCTTCCTGCGCCGCGAAGTCCTGCCCTACGCGGCGGACGCTTGGTATCGACAGGGTACGGTGAAGACCGGCTACGAGATCAGCTTCACGCGCCACTTCTACAAGCCGAAGCCGATGCGGTCGCTGGCGGAGATACAGGCTGACATCTTGGCCGTGCGGCAGGAGTCCAACGCCCTGCTGGCATCGCTGGTGGGGGAACCTCCGCCGGTTCCGTACGGGACGCACCTGCGCGTGTACGTGGATACCAGCGTCGTGGGCGGTTGCCATGACGCCGAGTTTCGCGAGCCGTCGCGCCGACTCTTTGACGCCTTCGTTCGCGGCGAGCACACTCTGGTCCTGTCACGTCTCGTTGGCCGTGAGCTGATAGGAGCTCCGCCATCGGTCGAAGCAGTTCTGTCGCGTGTCCCGGACGCCCACATCGAGAAACTCGAGATGACCAAGGAGGCCGAACGCTTGGCCGACGCCTATATTCAAGCGGGTGCGCTTGCCCACTCAATGAGAGCAGACGCCGAGCACATTGCCATGGCTACGGTGGCCGAGGCCGACTGTTTGGTCAGCTGGAACTTCAGGCACATAGCGAATCCCCGCCGGATAGCTATCTGCAATTCGGTCAACGTCGTGCGGCAATACCAGTCCACCGACATCTGCACGCCACAGGAGTTCACATACGATGAGTAGCCCCACGCCAACCGAACCAGTCAGCTACGTCAAGCTCCTTCGCGAGATCAGGGACCGCATCAACGAAGAGATCGCGGACATGACTACCGAAGACCGCCTCCGTTGGCACGAATCCCAAGAGGTCTCTCCAGCGCTACGGGAGCTGTTCTCCAAAGCTAATCCGTCGTCGCCTCCCCATGCTGGTCGACCGGCCGACCAAGATGGGTGACTCCGCAAGGTACGAAGCCCCGACGTCGCGGAAGCCGCCAGAGAGGTACCGGCGGGCCGGGCGATTCACGCCCGATCTTCAACCGATGACCTCCGGCACCGGCAGGAAGAACGGCCAACGCCATCCCGTTGTCGAGAGGGGGGCGGAGTTGATGAACGCGATGATTCGAGATCATCTAGCGTCAACGAGCCCTCGGCCACACGCTAGGTTCAAACCAATTTACGGAGACGAGAAATGAACAAGAGAACCCGAAGAATTGCGGAACGTGACGAGTACGTTTGCGGTGCGCATGTGGGGGGTTGTGGCCAATCACTGCGTGGACGAAGGATAACCGTGGATCACATAGTTCCAAGAAAATTCATGAGAAGGCTGGCGGGGGACAATGCGAATCCAAATCATGACTGGAACTTACAAGTCATGTGTGCAGAGTGTAACAACAAGAAGGGCGGCCAGGTGAATGGCCTTGAAGAAATCTTCGGCATGAGAGAGGTGCTTAAGAAGAAGGATAGGAAGACGTTACTCGATCACTTCTCGGACCACATAGATGATGGCGGGTCGACCCATATGACATTCTACACGCAGGAAAAGAAGTGCGGTCCCGATTGTCATTCACTAATGTGCAGGTTGTCTGGGGATGAATTAACATACTATGTGGTTTTTCGAGGAGAACCCCAAAGAATCTGCACTATAATGCAGCACAACGGTGCTACCATGATTATTGGCAAGGGACGGTATGGCGAGATGGGTTATGCTAAGGGACACTTCGGTCATCTGCTTCCCCCACCGTCGAACAATCGCCATACAGGTGTGGCCGCTACGGTCTGGTGCCCGCCCGACTTCCCCCTGCACGATTTGGCTGGCCGATTGGTTGTGGTGATGAGTCCGGGCAGCTGGGACACTGCACTGGAGAAAATCAGGCTCCAGCGCCAGTCTCAGCAGTGCGCTGGTACTGCGTCTAGAAAATGAGAGAGTGCGCCGAAGGCGGACTGGCTCACGCGAGAAGGCGGGGCCATCCTTTGACGAGCCCGATCGACTCCCCCGGAAGACGCAGGAGTCCCACTAGTAGCCCGTGGATAGGTCTCTGGAGGGGAGCCATCCAAGGCCGCGCACTCGCGCCGTCGCGATCCGTTGAGCGACCAACTTTGTCCCATTTCGGCGCCATTCACTCCAGCTCGTTTGTTCACGGGACGCTAGACATCCGTCGAACAGGAGATTGACTACGATGACTGATTACCCAACTGTTGAGGGATTCGATTGCGTCAAGTTCATGCGCGAACAACGAGACCGACTTTCCAAGGAAATGGCGGGAAGAAGCCACGAGGAATTCTTGGAGTGGCTGGACTCTCAAGAATACACCGACCCTACACTTCGCAGGTGGGTCGAGAAGTGTCGACAGGCGCGGGCAAACCCGGAGCCCACTGGACACCGAATGCATGCGACGGCCCATGCTATGAAGCTGATGCGTTATCCGAGATACAGGCCTAGTGGCGTGGAGTCTCTGGGGGACGTGCCGGAACACTGGAAAGTCACACAACTTGGGCAACTAGGGCACTTCTTCAAAGGAAGCGGAGGAACCCTGCGCGATAAGACCTCGGCGGGCGTACCCTGCGTACGGTATGGCGACATTTACACTACCTACGATTATCATGTCAGGACGGGCATCGGATTTGTTTCCGAGCTACGAGCCAGCCAATACACGTCGATTCATTATGGCGACGTGCTCTTCGCCGGATCTGGGGAGACGATTGACGACATTGGCAAGTCAGTGGCCAACTTGTTGCGAGTAAGAGCATGCTGCGGTGGCGACGTCATAGTCCTTCGGCCAGCCACCGGCATGGTTGATCCAGTCTACAGCGGATACGCTATCGACACGGTGCATGCCTCCTGGCAGAAGACTCGCATGGGGCGTGGCGTTACCGTAATGCACATTTATGCCAGTGATCTGAAGTACTTGACCATAGCCATCCCGCCAGCTAGTGAACAAGTGGCTATCGCTACCTACCTCGATCGCGAAACCGCCCAAATCGACGCATTGATCGGCAAGAACAAGATCCTAGTCGAGCGACTCAAGGAGCAGCGCACCGCTCTCATCAGCCAGGCGGTGACCCGAGGGCTTCCACCCGACGAATGCCGGAAGGCGGGCCTCAACCCTAATCCGAAGCTCAAGCCGAGTGGTGTGGAGTGGCTAGGGGATGTGCCGGAGCATTGGCGTGTGCGACGACTGAAGTATCTTGCCTCTGTCAACGATGAGGTGCTGC
This sequence comes from Longimicrobiales bacterium, assembly GCA_958296005.1. Classification (GTDB taxonomy): domain Bacteria; phylum Gemmatimonadota; class Gemmatimonadetes; order Longimicrobiales; family Gaopeijiaceae; genus CATQHQ01. The sequence continues at coordinate 73,719 of CATQHQ010000001.1, read as the reverse complement.
CCGAAGCCACAGACCCGGATTACAAGATGCAATATGTCGACATCAGCGACGTCGATTCCAATCGGGGCATCCACGACCTTGAGCACACTACCTTCGGCAGTGCCCCTAGCCGCGCAAGGCGAATCGTTCGCCATGGCGATACCATCATTTCTACTGTGAGGACGTACTTGCGTGCCATCGCCCCGATACGCCAGCCAGCGCCGAACACGATCGTTTCGACGGGATTTGCAGTCTTGCGACCGAAGTCGTCGTTTGCTTCTAGCTATGCCTACTATGCATTAACCGCCTCGGGGTTTATTGACGACGTGGTGGCTAGATCAGTCGGTGCAAACTACCCGGCCATCAGCGCGAACGAGATTGGCAACATAGCGATGGCAGTGCCACCTCAGCACGAGCAACACGCAATTGCGGGCTACCTTGATGGTGCCACGGCCAAGATCGACACACTGATCGAACTTGCACGCCAGCAAGGCGGACTGCTCCAGGAGTATCGCACCCGCTTGATCACCGATGCGGTCACTGGGAAGATCGACGTGCGCGAGGTCGTCGACGTAAGCGAGGAGGTCAGGACTTGAGCGTGCCCCAATTCGTGACGCTCGTGGACCGACTTCGCGGTCATTCCTCCGAGACCGAGTGGCTGGAGTTCAAGCGACGGCGGTGCGCACCGGACCAGCTTGGCCAGTACCTCTCGGCCCTGGCCAACTCGGCCTGCCTTGTCGGACGACCGAAGGGATACTTGGTGTTCGGAATTGACGACGAGACTCGGGACGTCGCGGGGACGGACTTTGATCCGCGCAAGGCCAAGGCCAAGGGGAATCAGGACCTGCTTCTTTGGCTGGGAGCGGGGCTTCAACCCAGTACTAGTTTCAATGCGCACATGGTCGATCATCCCGACGGCCGCGTGGTGATCTTTGAGGTTGCCCCGGCTAAGGATCAGCCTGTCAGCTTCTACGGAACGGCCTATGTGCGGATCGGTAGCAGCAAGACCAAACTGGCGAAATACCCGGACAGGGCTCGGGCAATATGGACTCGGCAGCTCGACTGGTCGGAGCAGGTTTGCGAAGGGGCTGCACTCCGCGACCTTGATCCAGAGGCACTCGCGGAGGCACGGGAGCGATTCGCTGAGCGACATCCCGCGCAGGCGAATGAGCTTCAGGCTTGGAACGACGCGACGTTCCTTCACAAGACACGTCTATTCCGAGATGGAGTCGCGACGAACGCCGCTCTGCTCCTGCTGGGAAGACCCGAATCTGCCAGCCTGCTGAACGGTGGAATCGCTTGGCTTGTTTGGATTCTCAAGGACGCGGACAACACACCGCTGGACATCGCGAAGATCGAGCCGCCGTTTCTCGATGCGGGGAACCGCGTCCTGGAGCGCATAAGGAACCTGCCGGTTCGGTTCATGCCGAAGGGCACCTTGATGCCAAAGCAGTTCTACCAATACGACTCGTGGGTTGTTCGCGAAGCCGTTCACAACGCCATTGCGCATCAGGACTACTACCTGCGAAGCCGAATCTCGGTGGTTGAGTTGCCCGACCGCGTAATCGTGAACAACGCCGGTGCCTTCCTGCCCGGCGACGTCGAGACCGCAATCCGCCGGAACGCCCCTGGAATTCGCTACCGCAATCCGTTGCTGGCCGACGCGATGTACGCGCTGAGCGTCATCGAGTCTCAAGGCGGCGGCATTCGGAAGATGTTCGAGACGCAGCGCCAGCGTTTCTTCCCGCTCCCGGACTACGACCTAGCCGAGTACAGCTACGTGGAGGTGACGATTCACGGCCGCCTGTTCGGCGAAGCGTATTCTCGGTTGCTGATGGAGCGACCGGGCTTGGATCTGGAGCAAGTAATGCTCTTGGATCGGGTGCAGAAGGGGCTCCCCATCAGCCCCGAGGCGCATCTGGAGCTCGAAGCCGAAGGGCTGGTGCATGGCGCGCATCCGCACCAGGTCGTCGCCGATCCGATTCTAGACGTAACCGCCCCAAGCGTCAGCGTAGATGGGTCGCCACCGGACCTGGGCCGTCAGCACTACGTGGACTTGGTCGTTAACGTGGTGGTCGAGAAGGGCCCGGTCGGTCGAAAGGAGATCGAAGAAGTCCTTTTGCCGGAGCTCCCCAACGAACTTACGGACGATCAGAAGCGGACGAAAGTTCGCAATCTCCTTCAAGATGCCCGGCGAGCGGGCCGAATCGTCAACGCGGGAAGCCGCGCCCGCCCGGCCTGGGTGCATGCTGGCAAGAGGCAAGTTGACGAGGACGGCTCTTTGCTAGCCGATTAGCTAAAATGGCTTGTCGAAGCGAGGCTTAAGCCACGTAAACCACGATATGTCAAGGACTTATCATTTACTAGTCCATTACTTGTCATTTACTAGTCCATTACTTGGAGACAGCCCTCGTACGGCCAGGAGATCAACGCCGAGAACCTACGCCATCTGCAAGGTCGACCACTTGCCGTGATCACTTCTTGTTCCTAACGTTCGTGAGATGTCCGATCCTGACTAGTTGCACTACATAGCCCGGCATCTCGCGGCAAACTCGACGCCCGCCACGTCCGACCAATCCACCGGGGAAACCATGAAAGAGCGCATCAAAAAGCGGTTCACGGCAGGTGCCCGCGTCCTCACCGCCGTCGCAATACCCTTGACCTTGACCGTGGTGACTATCACGCAGAACCTCTGGCCTACGGAGACGGTTGGTGAACTCGCGCAGCTGGTGGCCATGTCGGGCGGTGCCGCATGGTTGTCCATCGGCATTCTGCGCAGTCGGATTTTTGGTATGGTCAAGCGAGCTTGCTACGACCCCGAGACGGAGGATGTGGAGTGGAAGACTGTGGGCATGGTCTTTCGTTGGAAGTACGACTCTGAGTGTCATGGGAAATTGATTTACGCGCCATCGACAACCAAAGGAAGCGTGAGAATCAAACCAGTAACGGAGATTGTCCGTCAGCATTATCTGACAATGACATGGTGGGGCTGGCATAAGATGCCTGTTCATGCATTGAATCGGCTATCTGTTTGCGGATACAAATTCAGGATAGAGAGCAAAGTAGCTGATACGCCAACCGGACTACGGTATTCCTTGAACCGTGACAGGGACTCTGCGAACTTCTCGCTAGCCGATGGTCTCGAACTCCGAGATCAACTGGCTCAACTGTCAGAGCTTGTTCGTAAATGCGAGAAGGAGGATCGTCTTGCGGAGGTGAACAGTCGAGAACTATTGGACGAAGCGGTGCGTCGAACACTCAGTTGGAAGACTCCCTTCTATGAGAACATGATCTACTATTTGCGCGTATTCCTGCCGGCGCACCCCTATCCTAGCTCTGATGACTTGACGGAGAATCTGAGAAAAGAAGGGTATGCGCTAGTTGAGGCGGCGGTGGCCAATAACGAGGTGCGGATCGAGCGGCAGGTCGCCCTGCTCACCCCGCCTCGGCAAAAGAACAAGTCCTGAACCATCTCCCCTGTCCCCCGGCGGTCTCGTAACCCCTTGCAAGCTCCGATCTTTCGGTCTACTTGTCATGCCTACGTGACGCTCGACCAGCTGGTGGCCTTTTCCGCACGGGCAGACTCTCGGTCGCCCTACGCCACTAGGTCCCGCACCGTGTCCTCGCGAGCCGACCAGCGGATCGTCTGCACACCGTAGCTGCGGAGCGCCTTGTCCACAGACAGCGGGACGGGTTTGTCTGCGTCGTTGATGAAGGCGTAGGCGATCGAGTCGGGGTCGCGGACTTCCTTGGTGTCGAGCCAGGCGAAGGCCATGGTCTGCGCCGTGTTGCGGTCGGGCCGGTTGATCGACCTGCCCATGCGCTCTGGCCGATCCGGCGACTTCGGAATGACGAAATCGAACTTGTGGTCGTAGCCGCTCTTGCCCGCAAACTTGACGTCCCGCGTGTATCTGACACTGGATCCGTCGAGCCACGCGGTTACGTTCTCGTGAAATAGACTCTCGACCCTCGGAGACGCCAAGTAGAACATGTCGGAAACAGCGAGCATGGCTTGAAGAAGATTATGCTTGCGAAGACCGAAGTCATCGGCCGACGTCTCCACTTGCAGGGCACCCGCAACTTCCCGGACTCCGAAGCCGTTGAGCGTCTCCTCCAGCAACAGGCGACGCTTGCCGCTGGTCGCGTCGACGCCGGCTTGCGCCAGGTCGTCGAGGACGTAGCCGTCGTCGGTAAGGATGAACCCTTCCCCGATCTTGCCGGTATATATCTGAAGGCAGTCGTTGTGTCGGTCGAGGTAGGGGGTCGTGATCTCCACATGGTCGCCGACGTCCCGCATCGTCGTCTGCTCCCGCAACCAGTTCAAATACTGGTCCAACAGGCACTGGATATCGGCGATCATGCCAGTTCCAGGCCGCGTTCGATGATCGGGCGGTCCACGACGTTGCAGAAGCTCATGAAGTCATGCAACATGATCCACGGATCCGCCGTGTTCGTCGGAAAGCGGTCGGAGGGTACTTCGAAGGCTCATTTGTCTGCGTGGCCCTGAGGTAGAGATGAAGATGGGGCGACCCGACAGGCTGGCCATCTGGATTACGGTGCGGCTGCCCGCAAAAGTCCAGCCGCACGAGGACGATAGTCTTGCGAGCGCGGTTCTGGTAGGTGCCCTTCGCCATGTCCACCCTGCCTCGATTCACATCAAGCCAGAACTTCTCGCGGTTGTCCGTACTCGTCAACGGAATATTGATCCGCCCACCACGGCTCGGATAGCTCCATGCCTGGGAGTCCACGCGACGCTTATGAAGCGCCGGCAATCGGTCGGCTTCCAGTTGGGCGAGGGGGTTCACGGTCATGGCAACCGAATCGTCAGGTTCGGAGTTCGTTTGCTCCTGCGACGGCGAGCAACGAGCCAGCAAGCTTGGAATCGAGGACGAGCTGTGTCAAGGTAGGTGCTCGATCGGGTCCGACGATGGTCGCTAGACCGGCCTCCCAGGACTGGCCGGGGGTGGTAATGAGCATTATGTTGAGTCCGTTGCGTGTGACCGCCATCTCCACCGCACGGGTTAGGAGAGAAAGTCCACCGCCCCACTCCGCAATGCCCACCGACACCAGCGAACGCGGCCTCGAACGCCTGATCTGCGCGGCCATGACCGGATCGCCCTGTGATCCAGGTAGCCGCGAGACCCGCGACGCCGGCTCCGGTAGCACCCCCAGCCCGGCCGCCTCCCAAGCCCGCGAACCCCGCGCAACCTACGACCCCGAATCGAACAACGGCCAAGCCACCGGCTCCGGCTGGGCGTGCGGCGACCCCCGCGACTACGACCGCGAGTACTGCGTGGACGTGGTCCAGCTGGCGGCCTTCCTGGCTGAAACCCAACCCGAGACGGCCAAGGCCCTCCTCCCGCACGAGAACGGCCCGACCCGCCGCAAGTTCCTGGCGCGCCTCCAAGGCCAGATCAGCAGGCGCGGGACCATTGATGTTCTCCGCCATGGGGTCAGGCACGGTCCGCGCGAAGTCAGCCTCTACTACGGGATGCCTTCCGAGGGCAACGAGGCGGCCAAGGCGCGCTACGACGCCAACCGCTTCACGGTCACGCGGCAGCTACGCTACAGCCGGGACGAGAGTCGGTTGGCCCTGGACTTGGCGCTGTTCGTCAACGGGCTCCCCGTCGCCACGTTCGAGCTCAAGAACCGGCTGACCAAGCAGACGGTGGACGACGCGGTGCGGCAGTACAAGCGCGACCGCAACCCTCGCGAGAGGTTGTTCGAGCTGGGGCGCTGCGTGGCCCACTTTGCCGTGGACGAGCAGCAGGCGCGGTTCTGCACTCGTCTTCGCGGCAAGGAGTCGTGGTTCCTGCCCTTTGACCGGGGGCACGGCGGCGGCGCGGGCAATCCTCCGAATCCGGCCGGCCTTCGCACCGCGTATCTGTGGGAGGATGTGCTGTCGCGCGACAGCTTGGCCGACATTCTGGAAAACTATGCCCAGGTGCTGACCGCGAAGGACGCGAAGACGGGACGCCGGCGCAAGAAGCAGATCTGGCCCCGGTACCACCAGTTGGATGTGGTGCGCAAGTTGCTGGCCGACGCTCGCCGCCGCGGCGCGGGGCAACGCTACCTGATCCAGCACTCGGCCGGCAGCGGCAAGTCCAACTCCATCGCCTGGCTGGCACACCAGTTGATCGACTTGGCGAAGGACGGCGAACCGGTCTTCGATTCGGTCGTGGTCGTCACCGACCGGAGGCTCTTAGATCGGCAGATTCGCGACACGATCAAGCAGTTCGCTCAAGTCGGGGCCACCGTCGGCCACGCCGCTCGCTCCGGGGACCTGCGACGGTTCATCGAGAGCGGCAAGAAGATCATCATCTCCACGGTGCAGAAGTTTCCGTTCATTCTGGATGAGATTCAGGGGCAGAAGGCGGATCGCACCTTCGCCATCGTCATCGACGAGGCGCACTCGAGCCAGGGCGGGCGACAGTCGGGGGCCATGTCGCAGGCATTGTCGAAGAGCGGGGACGGGGCAATGGACGAAGAGGACGCCGACAGCGACACGCTCGAGGACCAGATCAACCGACTCGTCGAGTCTCGCCGTATGCTGTCCAACGCCAGCTACTTCGCGTTCACGGCCACGCCCAAGAACAAGACGCTGGAGCTCTTCGGCACGCCGGTGCAGCCGCTCGGCGGGCAAAGCAGCAGCACTGCCGACGACGTGAAACGCCGGCCCTTCCACTCCTACACCATGAAGCAGGCGGTCCAGGAGGGGTTTATTCTGGACGTGTTGCAGCACTACACGCCCGTGCAGAGCTACTACTTGCTGGTCAAGCGGGTGGAGAGCGATCCCGTCTTCGACGCCACGCGGGCGGCCAAGAAGCTCCGGCGGTACGTGGAGGGCCACGATCACGCGATTCGCTTGAAGGCCGAGATCATGGCGGACCACTTCCACCACCAAGTGCTGGCGCAACGCAAGATCGGCGGCCGCGCCCGGGCAATGGTCGTAACGGGCAACGTCCAGCGGGCCATCCAGTACTACGACGCGCTCCAAGCCTACTTGGCGAAGCAGAAGAGGGGGTACAGGGCGCTCGTGGCCTTCTCCGGCGAGCGGGAACACGGCAGCGCGACAGTGTCCGAGGCGTCGCTGAACGGATTCGCCGAGTCGCAGACGGCCGCCAAGTTCCGCGAGGACCCGTACCGCATCCTGGTGTGCGCCGACAAGTTTCAGACGGGCTACGACGAGCCTCTGCTGCACACCATGTACGTGGACAAGACGCTGTCGGGCGTGCGGGCGGTGCAGACCCTGTCGCGCCTGAACAGGGCCTGTCGCACGAAGCACGACGTGGCGGTCCTGGACTTCGCGAACGACGAAGACGCGATCAAGGCAGCGTTCGAGCCGTACTACCGGACGACGATCCTTTCGGGTGAGACGGACCCCGACAAGCTCCACGATCTGCAGAGCGCGCTGGACGGCTATCGCGTCTACGATCCGGACCAAGTGGACGAGTTCGTGGAGCTGTTTCTGGGCGAAGCGAGCCGTGAGCAGCTGGACCCCATCCTCGACGCGTGCGTGGAAGTCTACGTGAGCGACTTGGACGAGGACGGCCAGGTGGACTTCAAGGGCAAGGCCAAGACGTTCCTGCGCACGTACGGTTTCCTGTCGTCGATCCTGCCTTGGGCGTACACGCCCTGGGAGAAGCGGTCGATCTTCCTCCATTTCCTGGTTCCCAGGTTGCCGGCACCCGCGGAAGAAGACCTGTCGCGGGGCATTCTGGAGGCCATCGACATGGACAGCTACCGGATCGAGAAGAGGGCGGTGCGAGCGATCCGGATGAGCGAAGACGAGGAAGAAATCGATCCCGTGCCCGTGGGCGGCGGAGGCTATGCCCGCGAACCGGAGCTGGACCTGTTGTCCGCGATTGTCGCCGAGTTCAACCAGCGGTGGGGCGGAGACGGCCGATGGCGCGACGAAGACCGCGTTCGCCGCCTGATCACCCAGGACCTGCCGGCCGTGGTCAGAGGCGACGAATCCTTCCGCAACGCCCAGGCGAACTCCGACGGCCAGAACGTGCGGATCGAGCACGACAACGCGTTGAAGCGGGCCGTCAACGGAACCATCGAGGACGACATGCAGTTCTTCAAGCGCTTCTCCGATGACGAATCGTTCCGCCGCTGGGTGGAGGAGAACACGTTCCGGCTCGTGTCGGCGGAAGCTCCGCCGCCCACCGCCCCATGACGGAGCCCCACCCCCAGGCAACCTTTCCGCCCCTTCGGGTTACTAATACCATGAAGGCGGCACGCTCCGGCTGGTTGGGGCGCCATTCCAAACGGAGGGGAGACATGCGGAGGCACGGGACGAACTTCACTGCCCTCGCCGCGATTCTGGGCGGCGCGGTGATGGGCGCTGGCGCGACGATGGCGCTGGCGAACGCGACAGACGAGTACGCGGAGCTGCACCGACACGGGACGGAGCGCGGGCACACGATCGTCGTGTGCGAAAACGGGGCGCCGTTCTCGTCGTCGATGACGATAAGCAGGACGACGGGGGAGACGTCTATCGCGGTCGCCGAGTACGGGCCGCCCCAGGACCGGAGACCCGTCCGCAAGCGGAGGCGTTGCCGCCGCATCGTGACGACGGACGTCGGCCACCAAGCGCAACTGCACTCGCGACTTCAAGAAGTCCAGGCGCGAGCCCAGGAAGTCCAAGTGCGAGTCCAAGCGGCTCAGGGGCGAGCCGAGGAAGCCCAGGTGCGAGCCCGACAGGCCCAGGTGCGAGCCCAGAAGCTCCGGGAGGCGATGACGGAGCTGCGGGAGGACGCCGGATCGACGATCGACGCCGCCGACCTTGAGCGACTGCGGGCGATCATCGCCGAAGTCAGAGAACAGCGCCGCGCCCACGACCAGAGCTCGGGGAAGTAGCGAGCTAACGGAGCCACCGTGCTTACCAACTCGTACCGGACTCGGGGCGCCAACTTCGCGTTCCTGGCAGGGCCGCCCAGAAACCTCACGCGCCACACGGGAATGGACATCCATTCCGCCGTCTGCGAGGCTCTGGGCGCGGACGACCTGTCCTTCAAGTACACGCCCGGAGCGCAGGACCCGGAGGCCGAGAAGCCCTTCGCGATCCAGCTGGGCCGGGACCAGGGCCCGGAGAAGCTAGCCGTCGAGATCAACGGCTCCGTTCAGAACACGCCGCTCCGCATCTTGTTCGGTTACGAGTGGCCCCGCTCCAGCCATTCGGCGTTTCAGGACTTCGACTTGGTGTGCGAAGCCGTCTTCGGCGTCCTGGGCGAAGGTTGGCAGCGCGTGCTGGCGGAGGCCCGGATCCGCGGCCAACTCCACTCCAAGGGCGACTCGGCGGTTTCCTACCTGGGCCGGAGCGTCCTGCCCGTGGTCGGCGGCAGCGAGAACACCGGCGACGTCTCCTTCCTGGCCTTCAAGTACGAGACCGTTGCGTCGGACTTTCCGGCCGAGGATCTGCTGGCCAACCCGAAGCGAGAGGTCTCGGTGGAGGTGCTCCGCAGCGACCCCCGCTGCATCTACGTGGAGGCGATGTCCCAGTGGCCCCAGATCCCGTCGTCGCCTGGGACGGCGGTCCAGATCGATCTGGAGAAGGTCAGGTCCTTCGAGTCGCCTCCCAGCGAGTACTTGGCGGACACGTTGAACTACATGGAGTCGGTCGTTCTTCCCCTGCTCGCCGACAACAGGGCGGAAGACGACGCCTGAAGTCCCGGACGGCTCCTAGCTCCTAGTCCAGCTGATCGGGCACGCCCGCTCGCAACCGCGTCAACCGCCCGGACTCGGCTTGGCGCCACTCCTTGATCCGCCGGTGGTCGCCGCTGCGCAGCACGTCGGGGACCCGCAAACCCCGGTACTCGGCCGGGCGAGTGTAGGACGGTGCCGACAGCGCATCCCCGTCGTAGAACGAGTCCGACGATGCCGACTCGTGGTCGCCCAACGCCCCTGGGAGCAGCCGCACCACCGCGTCGGTCACCGCCAGGGCCGCCACTTCGCCGCCGGACACGACGAAAGGTCCCAGCGACAGCTCCTCCGTGGCCAGGTGGTCCGCCACCCGCTGGTCCACATCCTTGTAGTGGCCGCAGAGGATCGTGAGCTCGGGCGCCAGCGACAGCCGAACCGCGTCCCCGTGGCGGAAGCGAGGTCCCCGGGCCGACATGAGCACGACGGGACCCTCGGGCCGCAGGTCGTCCACGGCTTCGAAGAACGGCTCGGGCTTCATCACCATCCCGGCCCCGCCGCCGTAGGGCTCGTCGTCCACCGTCTTGTGGCGGTCCTCGGCGTACTCCCGCAGGTCCACTACTCGATAGGCGGTCAAGCCGGCCCGCGCCGACCGACCGAGGATGCTCAGCGAAAGGGGCTCGGCGAAGAAGCCGGGAAAGATCGTAAGGATGTTGATCCGGATCACGGCAGCAGTCCCTCCGGGGGATCGACCACGACCCGCCGCCGCTCTCGGTCGATCTCGACGACGATCTCGGGCGCCATGGGGATCAGCGCTTCGCCGTTCGGTCCCGCCACTTGGAGCAGGTCCGCCGGCTTGAGCGAGTAGACTTCCGTCACTTCCCCCACGGCAACGCCGTCCACCGTCGTCACGTCGGCGCCTAGCAGCTGGTGGTAGAAGATTTCGTCGTCGGCCAGAGGGTCGATCGCGTCGAAGGGGCGGAGCAGGTAGAGGCCCCGAAGCCGCTCGGCCCCATCCCGATCGTCAACCCCCGCGAACTTGGCCAGGAAGCCTTTTCGATAGGGACGAACCGACTCGATCTCCAGCGGCGGCAGGGAGTCGGCAGGCTCGCGGGCCTCGTCGATCGCCGGCAAATGAACGACCCCAGGGGCGAAGTGGCTCCCCGGGTGATCCGTCAAGGGCCAGACGAATACCTCGCCCTTCGTTCCGTGGGGCTTGTTGAGGTGGCCGACGACCAGATGGCTGGGCTGCCGACCGGGGTCGCCCTCCGAGGTCACTCGCTGGGCGGCGCCGACTCGTCCTTGACTGTGGATGCGTCGTCGCTGGACCCGTCGGGCTCGGCGGCGGGCTCGCTCTCGGGCGTCTCGTCGGTGCTCGCGGCCGCGTCGGCTTCGGCGTCGCCGTTGGTCGGCGCAGCTCCCGCCAGGGCCACCTTCGCGTCCCCCCCGGCCCGAGCCTTCGAGACCAGGCTTGCGACTGTGGGAGACGCCTGCGCGCCCTCGTCCAACCAGTAGTCCACCCGCTCCAAGTCCACCGAGAGGCGGGCCGGATGGGGTATGGGGTCGTAGAAGCCGAGGTTCTCCACGAAGCGCCCGTCCCGAGGGGACCGGCTGTCGGCCACGACGATTCTGTACTTCGCCTGCTTCTTCTTGCCCATCCGCCGAAGGCGAATCTTTGCTGACATCTGCCGTTGTTCCCTGGGGGTTACATGCTGGGGATGAACGCCTTCATGCGCTTCATCGTCTTTTCCATCTCGGCGAACCGCTTCATCAGCCGGTTCACTTCCGACACAGGCCGGCCGCTGCCGCGAGCGATCCGCTTCCGGCGGGAGCCGTCGAGGATCTTGGGCGTCCGACGCTCATCTGGCGTCATCGACAAGATAATCGCTTCGATGTGCTTCATCTTCTTCGGGTCGATCGCTCCCGCCGGGAGGGCGCGGGGTGCGCCGGGCACGAGCTTCATCAACTGGTCGAGGGGTCCCATCTTCTGAACTTGGCGCATCGCCGACAGAAAGTCTTCCAAGGTGAAGCGCCCGCGCCCCGTCAGCTTCTTCTGCAGGCGCGTCGTTTCCTCGGCGTCCACCGTCGCCGACGCGCGCTCGACCAAGCCGACCACGTCGCCCATCTGGAGGATGCGGCCGGCCATGCGGTCCGGGTCCACCGCCTCCAGCGCGTCCAGCCCCTCTCCCGTGCCCACGAACTTGAGGGGCTTGCCGGTCACGCCGCGAATCGAGAGCGCCGCGCCGCCCCGGGCGTCGCCGTCCATCTTGGTGAGAACGAAGCCGGTCACGTCCAGCGCCTCGTCGAAGCCCTGGGCGATGCGCACCGCTTCCTGCCCCGTCATCGCGTCGGCCACCAGGAGGATCTCCCGGGGCTTCAGCACCGCCTTGAGCCGCTCCAGCTCGGCCATCATCGGCTCGTCGATCTGAAGCCGGCCGGCGGTGTCCACGATCAGGGCCGAAGCCTTCTCCCGTCGAGCCCGACGGTGGGCGGCCTTGGCGACGGCGAGGGGGTCCGTGGCCCCGTCCTCGTAGCAGACGGGAACGCCCGCCCGCTTGCCCAGCACGCGGAGCTGGTCCACTGCGGCGGGACGGTACAGGTCGCAGGCGGCCAGCAAGACGCCCTTGCCTGGGCGGGCCAGACGCTTGGCCAGCTTGGCCGCCGTCGAGGTCTTTCCCGACCCTTGCAGGCCCACCATCATGAGCACCGTGGGGGGCGCCGAGGACCACTGAAGGCCCGTCTCGCCGTCGCCTCCCATGAGGGCCGCCAGCTCGTCGTGGACGATCTTGACGACCTGCTGGCCCGGCGAAACCGACTTGACGACCCTTTCGCCCAGCGCCCTTTCCTGGACTCGGACCAGGAACTGCCGCGTCACCTTGAAATTGACGTCGGCTTCGAGAAGGACGCGGCGCACTTCGCGCAGCCCCTCCCGGATCATGGGTTCGGTCAGGACGCCCCGTTGCCGAAAGCGCCGTAGAACCGCGTCCAGATTGTTGCTTAGGTCCTCGAACATCCGACAAGATAAGCCTCGGCCAGGGCAGGGCTCAAGGTGGTCCGCCCCGCCGTAGCCGGGTCAGCCTCCTTCACTCCCAGTGGATCACTTGGCTGCGGCGGGTTCCCACCGAAACCATGAGGATGGGGGCGCCGGCCAGTTCCTCGATCCGGTCCAAGTAGGCGCGGGCGTTGGGCGGGAGGTCCGTCTTGCGGCGTGCGTTGCTGGTGGGCGACTGCCAGCCCGGAAGCGTCTCGTAGACGGGTTCGACTCGCTCCAAGTCGGCTGCGACGGGGGGAAAGGCGCTGCTGGACTCGCCGTCCAGCCGGTAGGCCGTGGCGACCTCGATCTCGGGGAGCGTGTCCAGCACGTCCAGCTTGGTGACGGCGATTCCCGTGAGTCCGTTGACCCGAGCCGAGTAGCGCGCCAGCACGGCGTCGAACCAGCCGCACCGTCGGGGCCGGCCGGTGGTCGCTCCGAACTCGGCGCCCAGGCGACGGACGCGGGCGTCCATCTTCTCGTCGAAGGCTGTGGGCAGGGGGCCGTTCCCGACGCGGGTGGTGTACGCCTTGACCACGCCGGTGACTGCGCTGATGGTGGTCGGCCCGATCCCCACCCCAGCCGCGGCGGCGCCCGCGGTCGTGCTGGACGACGTAACGAACGGGTAGGTGCCGTGGTCCACATCCAGCGCCGTCCCCTGGGCGCCTTCCAGCAGGACCTCCCGGCCGGCGGCAAGGGCGTCGGCGATCTCGGCTCCTACGTCGGTGGCCACCTCGGCAAGGCGCTCGAGGTTCGCGCCGGCGTCGCCGAGATCAAGGGTCGCGTCGCCCGGGAGGGCCAGGTCGGGGTCGGCGCCCAGCACCCGCAGACGGCTCCGCGCCCACTCCACGCTGGCCGCCACCGCCTTCAGCGCGCGCCGCGAGTCCAGCAAGTCGCCCACGCGCACGCCCCGACGGCCAGCCTTGTCCTCGTATGCGGGACCGATCCCCCGCCCCGTGGTGCCGATCTTGCGGCCCCCGACGCGCTCCGTCTCCTCGTCGAGCACCTTGTGATGCGGCAGGACCACATGGGCGCGGGCGCTCACGCCCAGCCGTCCCCGGGGGTCCAAGCCGCGCTCGGCAAGGTTGTCGTACTCGGCGAAGAACTGGCCCAGATCGACGACGACGCCGTTGCCCAGCAGGCATCGCTTGCCTGGGTGCAGAATGCCCGACGGTATCTGGTGCAGCACGAACTCGTGGCCTTCCGCATGGACGGTGTGCCCGGCGTTGGCGCCTCCCTGATAGCGGGCCACCACATCCGCGTCCGCCGCCAGCACGTCCACGACCTTGCCCTTGCCCTCGTCGCCCCACTGGCAGCCCACCACCACGGTGCACTTGCCTGGGCTGGTCCCGCTCATGGCTCGACGCGGTCTCAAGCAGGTGATGTCGGCAGCCCGGCGTCCGCGAGCAGCCCGGCCACTTCCGCCCGCCGGCTCTCGGGCAGGGCAGGCAGCGGCCGCCGCGGCGAACCGCCGACGTAGCCCAGCAAGTCGAGGGCGTGCTTCACCCCGGCCACGCCCATCCCGCCAACCACCTTGTTGTGGAGAGGGGCGACCAGCTCCTGCGCGGCCCCTGCCCCTGCCGCGTCCCCCGCGACGAACCGGGAGTGGATCAGCGCAGATTCCCGGGGCGCAAAGTTGGCCACGCCCAGGATGCCGCCGACGGCGCCGGCCTCCAGCGCGGCGTAGAGGATGCTCCCACTCCCCACCAGCACCTGAAACCCCGGCTGCACGACGGTCAGCAGCTCGCCCACCAGCCCCAGCTTCCCACGGGAGTCCTTGATCCCGACGATATTCTCATGGACCGAGAGTTCACCGACGAGGCCCGCCGGGAAGTCCAGCGTCGCGAAGCGAGTCGGGACTTGGTAGACGATCACGGGTACGGACGCGGCGTCCGCCACCGCCAAGTAGTGGTCCCGCACGACCGCCGGGCTCATCGCGCTCTTGTAGAACGCCGGCGGGCGCACCAGGAGTGCGTCGTACCCCAGGTCGGCCGCCTTGCGCGACAGACGCAGGGTGGCGCGCAGCGATTCGGCGCCGGTACCGGCCACGAGGCGCAGATCGTCGGGCGCAACGTCGCGGACCGCTTCCCAGGCGGCGCAGAGCTCGTCCTCGTCCAAGAGGACGACTTCGCCCGTGGAGCCGCCCACTACGAAGCCGTGCACGCCCGTGGGCAACCACCTCTCGACGTTGGCTTGCAGGCCGGCCAAGTCGACGTCGCCGGTGGTCGGGTCGAAGGGCGTGGCGACGGGGATCATGACGCCGCTGATCTTCACTACGGCAGCTCCGGGTTGGGGTTGGGTGGCCAGCCGCGACGCCCGGGAGGGTACATCCCCGTCTTGTCCCTGACGAGGGCCAACGTCTTTCCCGCCATCGCCCTGGCCCGCCCAGCCATTGCGTGGATCAGTCCGTCCAAGTCCTTCTCGCGCCGCAGCACGTCCGCCCTGCGGTCGCGCATCTCGGTGGTGAGGGCCACCAGCGCGTCGGCGGTTCGGCCTTTCAGATCGACGTAGCGAAGGGTGCCGGCGAAGTAGTCCCGCCGCATCTGGTCCGCGTCTTCGTCGAAGCCGCACGCCGCCAGGATCGTCAGCAGGTTCTCGACGCCGGGGCTGGCCTCGTCGCCGGCGGGAGGCGCGCCCGAGTCGGTCACGGCCGACCGAACCTTGCGACGCACCGAGTCCTCCTCCTCGAAGAGGCCGATGAAGTGCTTGGGTCCCAGGCTCTTGCTCATCTTCTTCGTCGGGTCCGACGGGGAAAGCAGCTTGGGAACCGGCGTGTGAAGGGTCTCCGGCTCGGGGAAGACCCGCCCGAAGCGAGCGTTGAAGCGTCGCGCCAGCCCGCGGCTCATCTCCAGGTGCTGGGACTGGTCGCGGCCCACGGGCACGCAGTCGGCCCGGTAGGCCAGGATGTCGGCCGACTGCAGGACAGGGTAGAAGAGCAGCCCGGACGACACGAACGTTCTGTCGTCAATCGTTCCGTCGTCGCCAGCGTCCTCCGAGCCGCCGCCCGGGTTCCCCTTCAGCAGGCGCGACTTCTCCTTGAACTGGATCATCCGTCCCAAGTCGCCCAAGGACGCCATCGTCGCGAGCACCCAGCTCAGCTCGGCGTGCTCGGGCACCGTGGACTGGACGAAGACGGTGGCGCGCTCCGGGTCGATTCCGCACGCCAGCAGCGACACGAACATCTCCTTGGTGGAACGCCGGAGCTCCCGGGGGTCGTAGGAGACCGTCATGGCGTGAAGGTCCACGACGCAGTAGACCGCGTCGCACTCGTCCTGAAGGCGGACCCAGTTCTTCACGGCGCCGAAGTAGTTGCCGATCGTCATCACGGACGTGGGCTGGATGCCGGAGAAGACGCGCTTGGGCAAGGCCATGGCGGGCGGGGACGCTTACGGGGGTGGGAGATGGCTGGACGGGGGCGGGCGCGAGTCCAGCGGGGCGGCGCTGAAGACGACCGCGCGGAACCGGGCTGCGCTTAATCTAGCATGGCGACAACGAGCGACTTGCGGGCGCCAACTCGGTTCGGTCGCTGGAGCGGCTGCGGGAACTGCTGGCGCCCCCGGAGGCCGTCGGCTAGTCTGGGGCTCATGGCTCCCGAGTTCGCTCCTGCCCCTCTCGAGTTCGCAGCGGTCCACAGAATCGAGTTCGCCGACACCGACGCGGCGGGGATGGTCCACTTCTCCGCCTACTTCCGGCTGATGGAGGCAACCGAGCACGCCTTCTACCGGTCGCTGGGCGGCTCGGGCTTCGTCGAGAGCGCGGAAGGCAGGCAGGGAATGCCCCGGGTCTCGGCTTCGTGCGACTTTCTGCGGCCCATTCGGTTCGAGGACGAGGTGGAGGTGCGCCTGCGGGTGCGAGAAGCCGGCGACCGGCGGATCGCCTACGACTTCGAGTTTCGGGTCCGACCCACTTCGGAGCTTGCGGCGACGGGAGCCATGACCGTCGTCTACGCTCGGCGAACGGGCGGCGGACGATTCGCCTCTGCGCCGTTGCCGACGTTCTTGCGGAACGCGCTGGCGGGCGGCAACCCGACGGCCCGCACCTCGCCCCCGGCCTAAGCCACGTCAACAACTCGACAGGAGGACGTTCGCATGACCCGCCGACCTCGCTTCGCCTTCCCCGGTCGCGACTTCCTCGGCCGCGCCTTCGCCGCCGCGGCCTTCCTTGCAGCGCCGCTGGGGCTCTCGGCGACGACGCCCGCTCGTTCCGCGCCGCTCCCCCAGGCCGTGACGGTCTCCCGCGCGGCCCCGGCCGACGGGGGCATGTCGGCGGCCGTGCTCCAGGGCGGGGTCGGGCTGTATCGAGAGGCCGTGGACCAGGGCGACCTCGTGGGGGCGGTGCTTCTGGTCGCCAAGGACGGGAAGGTTGTGTTGCACGAGGCGGTGGGCTGGCGCGACAAGGCCCGCGGGCTGCCGATGGAGGCGAGCACGATGTTCCGGATGGCGTCCAACACGAAGCCGCCGGTGGCCACCGCAGTCGCAACGCTGGTGGAGGACGGCAAGCTCCAGTACGACGACTTGGTGCGCGAGCACATAGCCAGCTGGGACAACTACCGGGCGGGCTTCGTCAAGATCGGCCACCTGCTGTCCCACTCCAGCGGGCTGCGGATTCCGACGCTGTTCCTCCAGCCGTATATGCAGCCGTCCGCCGAGCACCCGGACGCGCCGACGCTGCAACTGGAGGCAGCCCGCTTCGGCCCCGTGGGCGCGGAGGCGGCTCCCGGAACGACGTACAGCTACAACAACCCCGGCTACAACACCCTCGGCGCCTTGGTGGAGATCGCGTCGGGACAACCGCTGGAGGAGTATTTGGACGACGAGCTGTACACGCCGCTGGGGATGCACGACAGCTATCACCACGAGCTCGCGGAGAAGTTGGACGGCAAGCTCGACCGCATGTCCGTCGTCTACTACGAGCGAGACGGCACCGGCGAGTGGGTGCCTGGCTGGAGCCCCGGCGACAGTCCCCAGGTTCCCTTCGTGCGTGCGTCCGGCGGCATGATCTCGACGGCGGACGACTACGTGGTCTTCTGCCAGATGTTCCTCAACGGCGGCGTCTACGGCGGCCAGCGGATCATCTCGGAGGAGACGGTAGCGCTCATGACGTCGCCGAAGATCAGGACCAACCCGGGCTCCAGCGCCCCGCCGGCCTACTACGGGTACGGCTGGTCGGTCTCGGAGGACGGCACGTTTTCCCACTCCGGCTCCGACGGCACCGCCGCCTTCGTGGACCCGTCGCGAGACCTGATCGTGCTGGTGTTCACTCAGACGCCGCGAGGCCGGAACCCTGTGGCGCGGTTCCGGGAGATTGTGGACGCGGCGATTGGAGGGTAGGAGCGGCTGGTAACCCTACGCCACGAGCCTCTCCCACGGCGTGTACTCCAGCGACTGGCGAAGCCCCAAGCGCGCTAGGTCGGTCGCCACTTCCTGAACGTCCTGGCGGTGCAAGCGTCCATTCTCGCGCAAGATTGACTTCAGGCGGCGCACGACTACGGCTCGGGCAGTCGGCTGAGAAATGATCGTGACCCTCTTGACTCCCAGCATCGCCAGCGTCTCCCACGCCTGTCTGTTCGCGTGGAGGACCGCATGGGCCTCTTGGGTGGACATATCTGCGCCCGGAACCCGCGCCACCTGCTCGGCCACATGGACTCGCCACCAGGCGCGAGCCAGGGGACAATCCGAGAAGACGGAAATCTTGCCTCTCTCGTGGGGAATTCCGCCGGTGCGCCGAAGGAAGTTTCGGGTCTCCGCCTCCAGGCCCCTCCCCTGACCGCCAGCGAGCGCGTCTTCCAGTCGGTGACCAGCTCGGCCGAACCGGCCCTGCTCAATCCACTCGACGTGACAGAGCAGCCAAAACACCGGCCGAGACGCTAGGCGAGGTCTTACGCCGGTCCAGGCCGTCCACAGTTCGTGTTCTAGTTCGACCGGCGGGATCCGGAACTCGTCCGGCGTCAGCTGATCTCGCGGGAACCCCGGGGCACCGATCTTCTCGCGGCCGATGTGCAACGCCTTTCGCAGGTAGGCCCCGAGGCTTGCGTTCCCGGCCTTGATCGCCGACTGAAGCTCGTCCTGCCGTTCGCGAATGGGCTCCCAGACGGTCCGGTTCTGTCTGTTGGGTTTCCCGTGACGACCTTGGTCGAAGACGATACTCCTTTGCCACTGGCTGAACTTCGTGCCGGCGGCATTGAGCAACTGGCTATTCACTGTCGCTCTCTCCCGTGACCGGGGCCGATCGGAAGGGCTCGAGAAGTGTCGCGACCATGGCTGGATCGTAGTTGGCCTCATCTTCCCACAACGTGATTCCAGGACGAATGCTCTCCAAGCGCTCGCGAAGTTCGCGCACCAGCGGCGGCTCTTCGTCGTCGTCTCCACTTCGGAACGCATGCGGGAACTGGGCACACGCCCCAACCAGCGCGGCAATCTGGACGGCCCGGTCGTAGGGGACTCGCTTGAAAGTGTCGGAGGCCATCTTGACGACGAACTGCAAGTTTCCGCTGCTGTGGTCTGTCACCACTTCCATGCGGCCCTGCTTCAGCCTCTCGTCGAGACGAAAACTGAGGAGCGACTGCAACAGCGTACTGGCCCGGTATGTGTATCCCCGCGCCAGCCAGTAGCCCTGCGGGACACGAAGATCGCCGATGTCTTGATACAGCGAAGTGAGGCCGGACGCGTCCAAACGAAGGTCCTCTCGTGCCAGGAGTCCGGGCATGATGAAGACGTCGCCGTCCACTTCGTCGGCATCCCATTTCACTACGTGGCGAGCCTCGGCGGACGATTCGATCTTCGCCATGAGAGTCTTCGGACAACGGACCTCGACGGCCCAGGCGGCGCTCCGCCTAGCGATGAGGTCTTCAAGCACGGGAGCTTTCGACAAGCGGTGGGTAACGGTGGCTTGGCCGGTGCCTGCTCGGATCTCGGCTCCGTACTCGGCGTCGCTCCAGTCCATCCGAGAGCCGTCCTGGAGAAGCAATGGAAGCGAATCCGTTGCACGATCAGTCATTGGCAGCCTCCGTGGAAGCCCGACGCCGAACTAGGTCGATCTCGATGGCATTCGGGTCCGTCGCGGGCTCGGCAAGGACGACGGTGAAGTTGTGGCAACCGTTGGGCAGTTGGGCTTCGTAGCGGTCCTCCCGTGGACGGACAACGTCGCCGGGGAACCGAACGCTCTTGATGGGAAGCCACCTCGGGGCCAACGGCGTCTCGCAGGTCTCGTCGGAACCGGAGGGCACGCGAACCCTGACCCCTAGCACGTCCTTCGCGTGGAGGCTGCCTTCGCGCAGTTGCCATGCGACGCGCACTTCGTGGATCTGCCCTTCGTTGCTGGGCATGGCAACCCATGAGGAGCGAGCGGACACGCCCCGGCCCGGCTTAGGTGCCGCACCCGCCCGCTTCTTTCGCTTCTTGCCCTTTTTGTGCGGGGGATCGATCGACCCTCCCTCATTCGCCTTCTCCAGAGCCGTGCTCTTGTCCTGCCCCGTACCCCTGCGCGGTCGATACTTGCCTATCCTCTCGGCTTGGCGTTGCGCACCGCCGGTCCACATGGCGAAGTCGTCGGGCGTGAACTCCTTGGACTTCTCTTCCTCTCCGGCCTTCAAACGGAGTTCGTTGGCGATCTGTCGCAGGAGGACGAGAAGCCTCTTGCTGTCCGGGGTTTCAAGCCGTCGGCGGTGCAGCCCGCGGTGTTCGGGCCCCTCGGCCCCACGCACTAGGCGCGCCAGTTTTCCAGACTCGACCATGATCACCGCGGCGAAAGGCTTGTTGCCCCGAAACCGGCGGGGCTCCAGTTCGTCGGCGTTGTTGGTGATCCACATGCCGCTGCGAAACACCTGCACCCGCGACAACGGTCTGCCTTCGTGCTGGTCCAACGGCAGAAGGTATGCGTCGGCGCCTGCGCCGAGCGTGAACCGCTCTCCTTGCTCAAGTGCTTCCCATGCTTGGTAAGCCTGTGCGCCCGGAAGCCATCCTCCCTTTTGCTCGCCCTGCTTTCTTGCCCTGTCTCGTCGGAGGATCGTTCCCAATCTCTCGCGGTTGACGACGGTCTCGTGGTTGCTTTCGTCGCGAATCGTCACGGTCATCTTTCCGCTCCAGATGGCCACGAGAAAGTTCTTCGCGGCCACTCGCGCGATGGCCGACGCGGGATCGGCGTTGTCCGACCGAAAGTTGTTGAACCCTGTGATGCACACGACGCTGCCGGTGTCGTCGAGGCAATCGAGTTCGCGCAACAGCAGGGGCGGCGCCTGTTCGGGGTAGTACGGATCGAAGAGATCGGGGGGTCTGCTCGAGTCCGTGCGGACCAGCCAGTAGCCGTGACCACCACGCTTGTACTTCTTGCAAGACGCCAAGATGGCGTGACCGCTTGCCACGTCCTTCATGTCCCCCGCCGGATCTCTCGACCGTCCAGCGTAGAGAACGTAGCGCAGATTCGAAGCGGCGAAAGCCGTCAGATGACCGATTCCGAAGGCCCCCGCGCCCGACTGTCCCTTGGCCGTATTGCCTTGGGTCAGGATCCTCTCAATGCTGTCGGAATCAAGCCCTACGCCGTTGTCCCGGCAAAATAAGACGTGGGCCGATTCGCCCCCCCCCCCCCCCCCCCCCGTTTCCGAGAACTTGGCGAATCCTATCGATCACCTGCATCTCGGAAACGCCCTGCGTGCCTAGCTCGCGCTCGGCAACTGCCTGTTCGAAGTGTTCGCGATAGGCCTCGATGCCGGGTATCTCGGCCAACGGCACTTCCTTGATCGAAAACGACACTTCGCTCTTCGTACGGCCAGCTTCGCCAGCGGCGTCCAAACAGTTCTGCAGGAGTTCGCGAACGACGGGCTCCGGATTGCCCGTCCATTGGGTCATCGCCAGGGTCGAAAAGCCCTGCGGCTCGCCCTGGGGGAAACAGAGATCGTCGCGCTGTTCGTGCATCGTCATGGCAAGAGTCTCTAGTCCGTGCAGTCGCAGGCCACCGTGCCCGTCGCGTAGCGTCCGAGATCAGGCGCGCTCCCCCCGGCGATTTCGGAGAACGTGGGGCCGCTGACCCCGAGGAAGCCGAACCGCGTCGTACCCTCGCCGCTGCGTGCGGCAACCTGGCGTTGGTAGCGTTCTTCCATCTCGACCCACCACCCGATGTCGGACGGTGCTCCGTTCCGGCGCTGGGGATCGGCGGCACAGGCGGCTTTGGCCAGGAACCGCGTGCCCTTCATGAAGCAGAAGACGCAGTTGCCCCCGTGTTCGGGCCCGCCGAGGTCGAAGTCGCGCCCGCGCCAGAAGTTGCGGACGGCGTCGGCGTCGAACCCCCAGTCCGCCAGTGGAAAGCACGGATGCTCGCCCGGCGGCTGCGTGTGGATGGAGCAGGACTTGCTGGCACCCTCCGCGAAGACCGAGCGCGAGTTGATCTTGGCGATGCGCTTGCCTTCGTCGGCTCGCAAGCCCAGCACCGTGACGTGTTCGGCGGCGTCGGCTCCCCACATCGGAGCGGGGCCGGGCATCGGAGCGCGGCTAGACCGCTGTTCCCGGGCGGGAACCGGGGCGCTCGTGTAGTCGCGCCAACGCTGGGCGGGCCTGGCCGCAGGCCGTGCCGTCATGAACTTCACGCGCTCCCGGTAGGCCGTGGCGGATGCCGCGCCGCGGTTGCGGCGGTACTGAATCAGCGCGGAGTCGGGCGTCACGTAGCGCCGGTCGCTGTAGTGCCCGGCATGTGCGGGGCCGGTCGTAGCGCCCAGCCACTCGGCGAGCAGTTCGTGCGACGGGTAGAGCTTGAGCTTGGCCGTGCACGAGCGGCTGTGGGGGTTGGGCAACATGCCCTGGTAGGACAGCATCTCCTCGAAGACTTCGCCGCTGGACCGAAAGCCGTTCGGGTTGCTCTCCACCGGCTCGGGAAGCACCAAGCGGTACGACGGGCGCCGAGCGTAGACTCCCCGCGAGGCGTCTTCCACAGTGCAGAACTCGAACCAGAAGAACGGGATGCCGAAGTCGGTCTCGAGGCGATGCTTGCACTCGCGGGCGAACTCGTAGGTTGCCGGATGCTCCGCGGACGTGTTGGCGAACAGGATCGCGTCGCCTCGCTCGGGGTCGAGCAGGCCCTCCTCGGCCAGAACAAACGCCAGCGCGGCCGAAGAGCGTCCGCCGGAGAACTTCACGACATGCGGAAGCGACTCGTGCGCGTCGGCGCGAGAGGGGATCGCCTCGGTGCGGCGAACGGGCGCGGGCCGGATCAACTGACGAAATCCCGACGAAACATGGACTCTATTCTAACGGCGGCCAGTGACACGTGCTAGTCGCCGACCCGCTCTGAAATGGCCGACCCGCGTACTCGGACTTGGATCTCCTTGAACTCGAGCTCGGAGTCTTTGCCAAGGCGGACTTGAAGCCAGAACTGTGACAAGTCAATAGGCATATCAGCCGTCCCCGATCAGTTCCGTGCTTTCCGCCAGTAGCGGGCCAGTCCCCACCACGAGTCGGAGAAGCCCGACGCGATGGCGTAGGTGTCGAGGAGCCCCTCCGGCATTCCGCGACCCAGCCCCTTTCGCAGCCAGTCGGCGAACGCCCGGGCCTTGTCGGCGTCGGAGGCGTCGCCGTGCTCCTTCAGCGAGTCGTGGACGCGCTCCGCCCACGCTGCGAGCCGGGCCCTTAACTCGGCGAAGTGGAGGACCGGGTCCTCGTGGACGCCGAAGTGGGCCGTGACGATCCGGCTGGGCCGCCACGCCATCATGCGGTCCATGCTGTCGTTCCACGCCGCCACGTCGATGTCGGGCGGCGGGGTCACGGGGACCGGCGGACCGTTGCCGATGCGCACGCCCCCCGCGTCGCCGGCCCAAAGGGTTCCTGCTGCGGCTTCGAAGTAGGCGACGTGGTGCTTGGCGTGGCCGGGGACGTAGGCGACCTCGAAGCGCCGTCCGCCGAGCTCCACTGCGTCGCCCTGGTCCACCTCCCGGAGCGACGCCTGCGGCACGGGGACGACCTTGCCCCACAGCGTGTCCATGGCGTCGCCGTAGATGCGGGTCGCGGACGCCACCAAGCGTGACGGGTCCACCATGTGAGGTGCGCCCTGGGGGTGCACGTAGACCGTCGTTCCAGGCACCTCGCGCACGATCGCGCCGGTCGCGACGGCGTGGTCCAGGTGGATGTGGGTGAGGAGCACGGCCCGCACGTCGGACAGCGCGTATCCCATCTCGGCCAGCCGGGCGCGGAGGGCGGGCAGGCGCGCCTCCGGCCCCGGGTCCACCAGCGCGACGCCGCCATCGCCTCCGCCCAACTCCAGCACGCCTACTCCGATCACCGAAGCCCGGTCCTGATGGTGCAAGTCGGCTATTGCGGTGTCCCGGGCGATGCGCAACACGGTCGGGGGTCGGTCGCCGGTCATTCGGCCGCCGGCCGCTTGTGCGTGCCCCACTTCTCGAACCACTTGCGCAGGTACAGCTGGGTGCGCAGGAAGTTGGACGGGCGGGAGCTTGTGCCGTGCCACTCGCCCTGGAAGCGGACCATGACGGTAGGCACGCCCACGTAGTGCAGCGCTTGGTAGAACTCCTCGGTCTGGCCCATCGGCGTGCGCAAGTCCATCTCGCCGGTAAGGAGCATCGTCGGCGTCGTCACGTTGCCGACGTAGAAGATCGACGAGCGGTCGATCCACTCGGCCGGGTCCTCCCAGAACGGCTTCTCGAAGGTGCGCATGTAGCCTGTGGCGTCCGACGTGCCCATCGCCGAAATCCAGTTGACGATCGGGCAGTTCGCCGACGCCGCCGTGAACCGATCCGTGTTGCCCACGATGTAGCTGGTCAGGATGCCGCCGCCGGAGCAGCCGTAGACGAAGAGGTTGTCCTGGTCCACGTAGCCCCGGGCCAGCATCTCGTCGACCCCGTTCATCAAGTCCGGGAAGTCGGCGCCGGGGTAGTCGTGGTTGATGGCGTTGGCGAAGGCGGTGCCGTAGCCCGTGCTGCCCCGTGGGTTGGTGTACAGGACTACGTAGCCGTTCGCCGCGTGCTCCTGAAAGGCGAAGTTGAAGCTGCCGTTGTACATCCCGTGGGGTCCGCCGTGAATGACCAGCATCATCGGATGCTTGCGCGACGGGTCGAAGTCGGGCGGCTTCACGATCCATCCCTGCACGCGAAACCCGCCGTCGGAGTCGTACCAAACCTCTTCGACTTCGCCCAGCTGCGTGCGCTCCAGAACGTCGGCGTTCACCGAAGTCAAGCGAGTCGTCCGGGCCGGGTCCGACAGGTCGAAGCGGTAGACGTCGCCTGGCTCGTGGGCGCTGGAGACGACCCCTACGGCTATTCCGCCGCCCGAGAACGACGACATGTCGAACATGTGCTTGCCCTCGGTCAGCTGGCGCACGCCCCCGTCCACGGAGACGAAGTGAAGCTGTCGGTAGCCGTCCCGGCTGGTGCTGAAGTAGAGGCCGCTGCCGTCGTGCGCCCACGTCATCGCACCGGTCTGCCGGTCGTAGTCGCCGGAGATCGTCCGCGAGCCGGAGCCGTCCCGGTTCATGACGTATATCCTGCGATTGCGATAGGTGTCCCGGTGCGCGTCAATGCCCGTATAGGCGATCAGCGAGCCGTCGGGAGAGGGCACCGGACCCGAGTCTTCGCCCCTCCGGTCGGTCAGCCGCCGGACGTCGCCGGTCGCCACCGACACCGCGTAGACCTCCGATTCCTGCCAGTGCTCGGGCCGGTCGGCTTCGTCGTCGCGGAAGGAAGTGAAGTAGAGCTCGCTCCCGTCGGGGCTCCACCGGGGGCCGGAGTGGTTCCAGTCGCCGCGCGTCAGCTGGCGCGGGGTTCCACCCTCCGCCGGCACGACGAAGACGTGGGTGTAGCCCGTGTCCACGTAGCCCGCCCGATCTCGCTTGTACGCCGCCCGCTCCACGACTTTCGGCGCCTCCGTCCAATCGGCGCCCTCGGGGCGATCCGGCAGCTGCACGCCCGCGAACTCCGCCTTGTCGTCTACGCGGCTGGTAAAGGCGATCCACTCGCCGTCGGGCGACCATCGGGCGTTCGACGGGCCGTTCTGCAGGCGCGTGACTTGGGTCGTCGCGCCTTCCGCGTCCATCCAGCGCACAAACAGCTGGGCGCCTTCGGGCTCGCCTGCTGTCGTGAAGAGGATGCGCGTTCCGTCGGGCGACCAACGGGCGCCGCTCCCGTCGGTCAGGTGGCGGCCGCGGGTGCCGTCGGCGTTCATGATCCGCAGGGACGACCGGCGGCGGTCGCCGACCTTGTCGATCCAGCCTCGGGTGTAGACGATCCGCGTTCCGTCCGGCGAGATGCGGGGGTTGGACACGGTCTCCATGTCCAAGTACTGGGACAGCGCAAGGGGCTGGTGGGACGCACCGGGCTGGGCGGACGCGTCGTCCTGGGCGAAGGCGGGGGAGTGGACTGCGGCGACGGCCAGGGTAGCGGCGAGGACAACGGCTAGGGCGACGGCTCCACCGAGGGCGGCGGCGTGGCGGACGGTTCTCATCGGACGGTTCTCATTTGTCGGCTCCTGCGGTACGCGGGCGGCTGTTCTCGGGTGGCTGTTCTCGTGCGGCTGACCGGCTACTGACTTGCCTGGGGTCCAGGCGTGCTGACGATTGCGCGGCCCGGGAAGACCCCTTCCACTATTGCGCCGTCCCGCACCACCGGCACGCCGCCCACCAGCACGTGAGCGAACCCCTGGGACGGCGTGTCGGGCGCGCTGTAGTCGGCTCGGTCCAGGACCGTCGCCGGGTCGAAGACGGCGAGGTCGGCGTCGGCGCCTACCTGCACGCGACCTTTGCGGGCCATCTCCGGGGCCGCGCCCTCGACCCGCCGGGCGGGCAGCAGCGTCATCTTGGCAAGTGCGTCCATCAGCGAGAGCGAGCCCTGGTCGCGGGAGTAGCGTCCCAGTATGCGCCCGAAGGTGCCCGCGCCCCGAGGGTGCACGGCCACATGGAGGAACGGTATCCCGTCGCTGGCCGCGATCACGTCGGGCTGGGCCGTGATCCACTCGTTCGTCTCCTCGTTGCGACCGTGGATGACCACCCATCCCCCCTGCTCCCGGTACTGGCGGAAGCTGCGGGCGTCGAGCCGCTCGGTCCGCCCCGGCCACTGGAGCCGTCGGTACTCCGAGTCGTCGAGCCCCTCCCACGAGTCGAAGAGCGCGGACTCGATGAACGTGGACGACGCCGTGTACGGGTACGCCTCCGTGGTGACGTCGACGCCTCGTTCGCGGGCGCCTCGGATCATCCCCAGCGCCTCCCGGGCGTCTTCGCCCGCGCTGGAGTTCAGGTGCACGATGTGGAGCGACGCGCCGGTCGAAGCGGCGTTGGCGATCACTTCCTGGAACGGGTCCAGCGTGCCGTTGTCCCCCGCCGCCCGCAGGTGCACGTAGGCCGGCACGCCCCGAGCCGCCGCCGAGGCGAACAGGTCGAAGATCTCCGTCCGCGACGCCCCCGGCGTGTAGGTGATCCCGAATCCGTAGCCCAGTCCCCCTTCGGCCAACCCTGCTTCCATGAGCGCGGCGAGCTCGACGACCCGGTCCCGTTCAATCGTCTCGTAGATGATCTCGGAGCCGAACGAAGCATTGCCTTGCCCCGGCGGCTGGGTAGGCGGGTGACCGGGCTCGAGGCCCGCCAGCAGCTTGGCCCGCGCCCCTGGGTGACTCACGGTCGCGCCGTAGTTGAGGAGCGCCCGTCCTTCTCTCGACGCCAACCAGGCGGCCACGGGGTAGACGCCGACCTCCATCTCCAGGGCGGTGGTGACGCCGTCCAGCGCCTGCAAGCGGTTGCTGACCGAATCCTGACCGTGGGCGTGGAGGTCGATGAACCCCGGGGCGACGACCATCCCGGTGGCGTCCAGGGTGTCGCGTCCAACGATCGCCTCTTCGCTGAGGGTGGCGACGCCGCCGTCGCGGATGCCGACGTGCCGGGGCGCGTCCAGCCCGGTCTCCGGGTCGATGACGCGGCCGCCGAGGATCACCAGGTCGTGGGGCGAGGAGCAGGCCGCGGCCGTCGTTGCGGCGGCCAGGGCGGCCGTTGCGAAGGTGGCGGAGAGGCGGCGGGGATGGCGAGGGCGGCGGCAACAGGCAGTTCGGCGACGGGTCACGTAGACGGCTCCTTGGGAAACGGCGCGCGCGGCTTGGGCGGGCTCCACGGGCTGGCGGTTGGCCCCGTGGCCAACTTCCGTTCAGAATCCGTTGGGGCGGCGGGGATGGCAAGGGCCGACGACACCGCAAGGAATCACTTGGAGGGCGCTTCGACGTGACGCCGAACCGAAGGGACCCGGAAGCTGCAAGCCGGTCGGGCACCCGCACAATCCACGATCTCCCGGCGGGCCTGTCCATGCTTCCATGGGAGTTGCCGCGAGTCTTCCTCGGGATCGACGGCGCCAGCGCGACCCACGGCGAGGCGGGAACCTGGATTCTGCCGGTACCCTACGAGGCCACCGCAAGTTGGGGCACGAACACGCGTCGCGGTCCCCGAGCGATCATCGACGCCTCCCGCTACGTGGAGCTGTACGACCACGAGCTGGACCGGGACCCGTCGGGCGAAGGCGTCTACACCTTTCCGGCGCTGGAACTGGAACGGGGCGCGGCGGGCAGGGCAATGGCGGAGATGGAACGCGCGTTCGGCCTCGTCCTAGACGCCGCGGCGGGACGGCGGGTGATCATGCTCGGCGGCGAGCACTCGGTTTCGGCCCCGGCGATCCTGGCCCACGCGGCCCGCTGCGACGAGCGGCTCGCCGTCCTTCAGCTGGACGCTCATCTGGACCTGCGCGACACCTTCGACGGCAGCCCTTACTCCCACGCCTGCGCCATGGGCCGCGTGATCGACCGGGTCGATCTGGTCTCGGTGGGCGTCCGGGGGATCGGCGCCGAGGAGTGGAAGGTCGTGCAGGAACGGGACCATGTGGTGGCGTTCACGGGCGAGGCAATAGCGGAAGACGACGCCTGGATCGACGAAGCCGTCGCCGCGCTGGGCGACCCGGTGTACCTCACCTTCGACGTGGACTTCTTCGACCCGGCCCTGGTCCCTTCGACCGGCACCCCGGAGCCCGGCGGCGGCAACTGGCGCCAGACGACCAAGTTCCTGCGGCGGGTGTTCGCCGAGCGCCGCGTCGTCGGCGTGGACGTGGTGGAGCACGCGCCCATCGCGGGCCTCGCCGCGCCCGATTTCCTGGTGGCCAAGCTGGTCTACAAGATCATCGGGTACTGGAGCGAAGGCATCCGCTGAACGTGTCATGGCCCCGGCTCGGTTCCCCCGGGTTCCCCTACCAAGACGCCAACGTCAGCCTCGCGTCCAAAGCGACCTTGCTGCCCCGTCGGTCTTCTTCCTCCACCTGAAGCCCCTGCTTGTCGTAGACCCGCACCCGAAGCTCGGCGGCGGCCCGGTCCACGGTCAGATGGGAGAAGTTGTCCTCCTGCGAGAAGTTCCAGGCGCGGTAGTCCATTGACACGCCCCGGCCCTGGGAGTCCTTGAAGCGGAAGGTGTCCTCCTGGCCCTCGGCTCGGGAGTCGTGAACGAAGTCGGATGGCTCGCCGTCGGCGAAGGGAAACGGCCAGTAGAACGCCGACGAGGTGACCGAGAACGCCTTGATCCCTTCCGCCTCCGGCGTGCCCGACAGGACGATCTCGGCCACGTTGCAGCAATGGATGTCGCCGGATAGGAACACGACGTTCTGGATGCCGGCGTCCACGATCCGTCGCAGGATGGCGGATCGAGTGGCGGGGAACGCGGGCCAGCCGTCGCTCCGCTCCAGCGCCTCCGGGTCGGTCGGAACGAGCGCCGTGCGAGCCGACATCGGACTGGGCACGAAGACGCCGGAGGTCACGACGAACTTAGGCACGTTGCCGCGGGCGGCCTGCTGCTCCTCCAGCCAGTCGAGGAGCCGCTGCAACTGGCCGGGAGGCGCGTCGGGAAGCGTCGGACGGCCCAGCAGGTTGTTCCGGGTCAGATCGCCCTTGGGACCTTCGATGAACCTCTGGGTGCGGGTGTCCAGCACGAAGAACGGGAGGCCGCCGCAGTCGAAGCGGTAGTAGAGTCGGCGGCCCCAGGTCCGCGGCCCGTGGCTCCACTGGTAGCTGAGGTAGGCGTCCACGGCGATCGTGAAGAGCTGGTACCTGGCCGACCGGCGGAGGCGGTCCTGGGACCAGTTGTCCTCGATCTCGTGGTCGTCGAGGATCATGTAGGTGGGGAGCCGCTGCATGAGGCGGCGGATGTTGGGCGAGCCGAAGGCGGTCAGGTACCGATCCCGGAACTCCCGGTAGGTGTCGGCCCGGCCGAAGGGGATGACCTTGTTGAAGAGGTCGGCGTAGATCTGGTCGCCCACCATGAGGACGAAGCGGGGACGGTCTTCGGCGCTGTCGGCGGACGCGCCGGGTCCGGGTGCTCCCTCGGCCAAGCGCGCCATAGGGGCGAAGATGCGGTCCGAGTGGCGCACCTTCCACAGCAGGCCGGGGTAGCGGCAGGAGCCGAGAAGGAAGCTGGTGCGTCCGCCGTCCTCGCCCTCAGCAGGGAACGTCCGCACGACGGCGCCGGCCTTGGCGGCATCAAGGCTGCGCAGGTCGTCGCGCCACACGCTGGAGTGCGGAAGCCGTCGCAGGAGTTCGTCGCTCTCGAACTCGGAGTCGTCGTCGAGAGCGTCGTCGAGGACGAGGCATCCGACGCGGAGTTCGTACTCGGCGTCGGGTTCCAAGGCGAACTCCGTGTCCGCGCCCAAGTTTATGCTGCCGCTTCGGTCGAACTCCCGGTGGAGGCGGAAATAGGCGGTCGGCATCGGGTCGAGGGCCTCGCCGTTCTTGGAGAGGACGCCGATCGCGGCCATCGTTCGGCGGCTGGCGCCTGGGTGGTCCCCGCCGTCAGTCTCGGGATCGGCCCGAACCCAGATGCGGCTGGTGGTGTCCGTGGTGTGTCCGACGATGGGGCCCAGCCCCGGAAGGCGAAGCGCGGCCATGAGTTCTCCGTGGTTAGCTTTGGTGCGAGCCGATAGCTCAGTTGGTAGAGCAACGGACTTTTAATCCGTAGGTCCTGGGTTCGATCCCCAGTCGGCTCATCTCACCACCCGAACAGCGCTTGACGGCCCTGGGACGACTGGTAGATCCCAGCGCTGGAGTGGGCGACGCCAGGCACGACGACCTGACGGTGACGGTGGCTCTCCGGGAAGACGTGGTCCAAGGTGCGGATCAGGGCCAGTCCCCGCTGGTACCGGTTCAGCCCCTGGTAGTTGGCGCCGCAGGACTGGTCGAGGGAGGCCGAGCCGGTGTCCTGGTCGCCGACGAGGACGATTGCGTCGCGGCGAAGGAAGCGGGCGCGGGCGCTGTCGGGGGTCTCGCGGGTCATGTAGTCGTTCAGCTCCTCCAGCCCGTAGTGCCAGTCGTCGTAGTCCGGGCAGGCCGCCGCGTCGGGCACGACGTACTCGCCCGCCCACTCCCGCAGGGGCGTCGGGTAGAGGTAGGTGGACGGGTTGGCGACGACGTACCGAAAGGCGAGGCGGTCGAAGCGGTCTTCCGCGGGGCTGCCGGCGGCGTAGCGGTGGGCGACTTGGCCGCCTGCCGAGTGGCCGGTGACCACGACCTTGGCCAAGTCGGGGAAGAGGGTGCGGTTGGCGAGGCGAGCGACGATCGTGTCGATCGCTTGGTACGAGCTGATCGGCGGTGTGGCGCCGCCGGTGGAGAGGTGGCCGCGCTTCCAGCCGGCGCTGGTCCAGTAGGGTTCTCCGGACAGCGGGGCGTCGTCTTGGGTCTGGAAGCGGGGGGCGACGATCACCGTCGCGTCGAGCCTGCCGGCCTGCTCGGCGGCGGTCACGACGCGCTCGAAGTACTCGTCGGCGTTGCGCCCGTTGCCGTGCACGACCACGACGGCGCGTTCGACGGGAGTGGGGCTGCCGGCGGTGCCGCCCTCGAGCGCGTAGGTGGCGTAGTAGGGGAGGAAGACGCCCGACGCCAGCGCGACTCGCCCGCTGCAGAGAGCGGCGATGACGCACGGGCCGGGAGGGTTGGGCGGGGGGGCCACGACGGGGACGGGCGCGTTGCCGGGGCCGTCGCCGCAAGTCGGCAGGAGGACCAAGGCGGCAAGCGCGGCGGCGGCACGAGTCTGTACGGGGTTCATTGCAGGCCGTAATCTAGAGTCCGGGTCCCACGGCGCGAGTCCGGTTCAGCGAGGGGGGGTATGGAGATGAGAAGGGGCGGGCGGTCTTCCAGCAACGTCAAGCCGTTCAGCGCGGCCCAGCGCGACACCCTGGTCAAGTACCTCTCCCGTCCGTCCGATCAGGACCTCGCAGCCTACACCTTCAAGGAACTCGAGGGCTTCCTCTTCTCCGTCGCGGCGTCGCCCAACCCGATAACGCCTTCGGAGTGGTTGCCGATGGTCTTCGGAGGCGAACCGCCGACCTTCGCGACGAAGCAGGAAGCCGAACGGATCACCGGGGCGGTCCTGTCGCTGTACAACAAGATCGTGAGTGACGTCAGGCGGCGCGACGGGGTGTTGCCGGCCGACATCGTCTTCTTGGACGATCCGGTCGACAACCTCGACGACGACGCCCCCGTCGCCCAGTGGAGCCGGGGCTTCATCCAAGGGCACTGCTGGCTGGAAGAGGACTGGGAGGAGCACGGAGTCGGGGACAAGGAGCTGGCGTTCGTGGTGTGGACCCTCTGCTTCTTCTCCTCGCCCGACCTGGCCGAAGAGTTCAGGAAGGAGTTCGGCGCACCGGTGGAGGTGTCCGCCAAGAAGGCGTGCAAGGTCTTTCGGATCGCCGCCGCCCGCTACGCCGCCCTCGGCGCAAAGTGCCGGGACGCTGCGCGGGACCCGATCCAGCTGGCGGCCAGCGGACTCCCGACCCACCCCTTCAAGCCGGCGGCCAGCTCCCCTGGGGTCGGGCGCAACGAGCCGTGTCCCTGCAGCAGCGGCCGACGGTACAAGACGTGCTGCGGATGGATCGCCGAGGCGTGACGGCTCCCGAGGCCTCCAACGACGCCGGCACCCCCACCGCCTCGGGTCGACTCTCGGGCACCTGGGCCGCCAAGCAGATCCTGGGACGGATCTTCCTGCCGGGCCACGCGCTGCGACGGTCGAGGTTGCGGCGGAACCACAGGCGAACGCCGACGGTCGAGGGAAACGCCCAGCTGCTGCTCTACAACCAGATGCTTTCCGGCGACTTCCTTCACTACGGCTATTTCGACGACCCGAACACGCCGCCCGAGACGATCAGCTTCGACGGCCTGTACCGAGCGCAGCTCCGCTACGCGCACAAGATCATGGCGGCGATCGGCCCGCCGACGCCCGGTTCGCCGGTTCTCGACGTGGGCTCGGGCATGGGCGGAATGCTCGGAATGCTCAAGTCGGCAGGGTACGAGGCGACGGGGCTGACCCCGGACCGCCACCAGGTCGAGCACATCCGCCGCGCCTACCCGGAGGTCGCCGTGCTGCGGTGCCGGTTCGAGGATCTGGCGACCGATCAGCACCGGGGCCGCTTCGGAACGATCGTCCACGCCGAGTCGGTTCAGTACATGGCGCCGGAGCGGGTCTTTGAGGTGGTGGACCAGGTGCTGGCACCGGAGGGACGGTGGATCGTGGCCGATTACTTCCGTACGTCGCCGACCCGGAGCGAACGCGGCGTCGAGCGTTCCGGGTGGCCGCTGGAGGCGTTTCGGGAGCGGGCGGATCGAAGCGGCTACTGCATCGATCAGGAGGAGGACATGACGCCGCACGTCTTGCCGACGTTGGCGTTCGCGCGCCTGCTGGCGGACCGGATCGGCCTCCCCGTGTTCGATTTCGCACGGGTCAAGCTGCGGTCGAAGCGCCCTGGAGCGCATTACGTTCTAGAGCCGGTCGCCGACAGGGCCCGGCAAGTCGTCACACGGAACTTGGAGGCGCTGGACCCAGAGGGGTTCGCGCGCCGGAAACGCTACCTGCTCATGACCCTGCACCGAAAATGAAGACGCCTCTCCTGGTTGGCGGCGTGCTTGGCGGCTTGGCCGTCGTCTCGCTCGCTGGCGGCGGCGGTCCCCTCCTCGCCCAGGACGTCACCGTCGAAGAGTACCAGCCGCGCAACACGCTGGTCGTGCCCGAAAACCCGCTTACCCGAGCGCGGTTCCCGTTTGTCGACGTCCACGGCCACCAGCGGGGCACGGGGATCTCTGCCGAGGCCGTGGCGCGCCTGGTCG
Organism: Longimicrobiales bacterium; assembly: GCA_958296005.1. Taxonomy (GTDB): domain Bacteria; phylum Gemmatimonadota; class Gemmatimonadetes; order Longimicrobiales; family Gaopeijiaceae; genus CATQHQ01. The sequence goes on along the minus strand of CATQHQ010000001.1, from coordinate 39,969 downwards.
CGGAGATGGACGAGCTCAACATGGCGGTCATGGTGAACCTGTCGGGGCGAAGCGGCGCGGCGCTCGTTCAGGGGCTGGAGAACATGGCGGGCCGCCACCCCGGGCGCTTCGTCTTCTTCGCCAACACTGACTTCCGCGGTGTGGGAGAGCCCGGTTGGGGCGAACGGGCTGCCGCCCAGCTGGCGGAAGACGCGGGGAACGGCGCCGTCGGCTTGAAGATCTTCAAGGGCTTGGGAATGGACACCCGGGACATCGACGGAGAGCGCATCCCCGTGGACGACCCCCGGCTCGCGCCGCTGTGGGAGAAGGCCGGCGAGCTGGGCATCCCCGTCCTCATACACTCCGCGGACCCGGCCGAGTTCTGGCAGCCCCACGACCCCTTCAACGAGCGCTGGCTGGAACTAAAGCTGCGGCCCCGGCGCATCCGTCCGCCTGGAGCGTACCCGCCGTTCGAGCAGATCATCGGCGAGCAGCACAACCTCTTCCGCGCTCATCCGAACACCAACTTCATCGCCGCCCACCTGGGCTGGCTGGGCCACGACCTGGCTCGCCTCGGGCGCGTTCTGGACGAAACTCCCAACATGTACGTCGGCCTGGGCGCCGTCGTTTACGAGCTCGGTCGGCAGCCCCGCTTCGCCCGCGAATGGCTGATCGAGTATCAGGACCGGGTGCTGATGGGCAAGGATTCCTACAACCAGGAAGAGTTCCACACCTACTTCCGCGTCTTCGAGACGACCGACGACTACTTCGACTACTACCGCCGCTACCACGCCTTCTGGCAGATGTACGGCCTAGGACTGCCCGACGAAGTGCTGCGCAAGATCTACTACGAGAATGCGCTGAAGATCGTCCCGGGGATCGACCGGTCGCTGTTTCCGGGGTGAGGTCGGCAAGCGGGCGTAAGCGTTTGCACCCAGCCAGCTAGTACTTGCCGATCGCATCGAAGTCGATCTGCACCGTGGAGTTGCCGCTCTCCGGGTAGTGCTCGAAGCGGATGAACCCGTGGTCGGCGAGGCGCGTCAGTTCTCGGATGAAGGTGCGACGGGTCACGTGCCGGTACACGTGTTGCACGAACGGCGAACGCATCAGCTCCGTCAGCGCAACCTGTCGCGAGGGTTCGGCGGCGAAAGGGTCATTGGGCTCAGTTTCTTGGAGGAGGAAGACGAGCAGCCCGAGTTCACGCTGGCTGAGGAGCCTGCGACGCCTCCCGGTTCTGATGTCGGCCGCCCTCGCCATCATGTCGCGGTAGACCAGGCGGTTGAGCTTCGTCTGGATGAAGTTGTTGATGCCGCCGAGTTCGCTCGCGAAGCCCTCCAACCCGAACTTCACGAACGGTGCCACATTGGCCGGCCAACACTGCCGGCACGTCTGAAGGAGGCGCTTGTACTCGTTGCCGTGACGGTAGAAGAAGTTGGACAGGCCGTAGAAGCCGTGGACGTTGTACCCGCCTTCGTGGAGGACGGCGGCCTCCACGAGCCGCGAGACCCGACCGTTCCCGTCGCCGAAGGGATGGATCGTGACGAGGAAGAAGTGGGCGAGGAGGGCTTGCACCACCGGGTGCTCGTCGCGCACCTGCCGGGAGTTGATGAAGGCCACGAACTGGCCGGTCAGCCGCTCGACCCAGGAATGCGGGGCGCAGCTGTGGACGCCGCCCAGGTCCTTCGTTCCGACCGTCACGTCGTGAGTTCGGAACCGGCCCGGCACGTTGCTCGTCTCGTCGGAGCCCGTCGTCGTCAGTTGGTGCAGGTGGAGGATGTCGCTCGTGGTCAGCGGCGGCCTTCCGCTTCCGAACCTGGACCTGACCCACTCCTGCGCGGCCCCGGCGTTTCGGACAGCGAGCTCGTCCAACGTGCCGGCCATAGCATCCGTCTCGGCCGCAACGCCGGTCTCCCCGTCCAGAAGCTGGGCCACCTGATCCTCGGAGAGCGGGCTTCCCTCCAGCCCGGTGGTACCGCGGACCGCCCGGATTCGGTTGAGGCGGTTGAGCCGATCCCTCCACTCCGGCGGCAGGACAAGGTTGCGCGCGGCCTCCCGGTACCCGTCGATCCGCACCAGAAGCCCGAGGAGCCTCCGAGGGTGCATCTCGATCCTGTAGTTGAAGCAGAAGCTGTTCCAGTCCATCCGCGGCTCGTTATTTGGCAATAGTCTTGACGATGTAAGATACCTATATATAGCATGTTAGGGAAATCATCTGGTGTAATATCGCTCATTATTTGACGACATACTTGGTGGGCACTGGACCCCCCTGGGGCCGCTCGGCTTCCGCGGCTCGGTCACCGGCAGCGGACGCGGAATTACGATGCGCTGGCAGGGTACCTGCGATCCGTGACCTGGGCTATAGTTCTTGGAGGACACCCCCCGTGAAGAAAGGCGAAAGCAAAATGAAGAAGAACATGAGATTCCTGGTGGCAGCGACGGCAGCCCTTCTGGTTGCGTGCGGCCCGTCCGGCGGCGGCGAAGACGCGCCCAGCTACGAGTCCGAAGAGGTTGAAGTCATGGCGGCGCCCGAGGGCCACGAGGAGTCGGCCGAGCAGCTGGCCAAGGACCAGACCTACGACCAAGAGCGTGCGGGCACGCGCTTGGTGCTCGAATACCATGAAGAGATGAACTCCTTCATGGGCACCGTGGAGAACGTCAGCGAGGAGCCGCTGAGCCGCGTGCGGGTGGAGGTCCATCTGTCCAACGGCGTCGAGCTTGGCCCGACGACCCCGGGCGACTTGGGTCCAGGCGAGAGCCGGCCCGTGTCGTTGGAAGCTTCTGGGGAACCCTTCGAGACCTGGAGCGCCCATGCCGAAGTGGGCGGCGCCGAGGGCGAAGATGAGCACGAGGGCGAAGACGGCGAGCACGAGGGACGTGAGTCCGGCGAGGGCAAGGAGTCGCGCGAACACGGCAACTAGGGCTGACGGATGGCGTCCGCCAGGGTGTTCCAGAGCCGCTGGGCGCTGTCGCGTGCGGCGTAGTGCTTGCGACGGCACTCGTCGTCGCCTGCGCTGGCCCATCGGAGCCCGGCGACGATGACGAGGAATCGGGGGTGCAGCTGACGAAGGACCAGACCTACGACCAGGTCCGAAAGGGCTGTCGCCTAATTCTCCGCTACGACAGCGCGGCGACCGCCTTCGTCGGCACCGCCGAAAACACAACGAACGCCATCTTGTCCAGGGTCCGCGTCGAGATACACCTTTCCAACGGCGCGGAACTCGGCCCGACCACGCCAGTCAACGTCGCGCCAGGAGAGACGATCGACATCCGCCTGCCGGCCGCTGGCCAGTCCTTCGAAACGTGGAGTGCCCACGCGGAGGTAGGCTAGTCTACGGGGCTTCAGTCTCGATCCCCATCCAGCAGATCAGCTCCACCTCCGTCGGCTCGATGATCGGCAACACGGGAGGCGGCTGCAGGGGCTCCAGTCCCGTGTCCAGGACACGGTCGATCACGTGGTGCGACAAGGCGGGTCCGCGTGGCCGCTCGGACGGATCGGCCTCCGGCTGACTGCCTGAGCCGAACCACCGCCGCAACATCATCTCCTCGCGTCGGGGCCAGGGAGATTCCAGCACTTCCAGAGCGCGTCGAACACGCTCCTCGGGCACGCCGGAGGGTGGATTGTCCCGGATGAAGTCTGCTACCTGCCGGTTCAGCGGACGAAGCCTGGGCTGGAGGTTTGCAGGGTCGGTCTCGCGCATCCAGTGTTCCCAGACGTCCTGGCGGGCGACTTCCCAGAAATCGTAGGCCCGCTCCCGCACCACCGTGGGGAACCAAGTTGGGGTGTTCTCTTCGCACTCGACCAGACGTAGGCAGGCCCCGACCTCAACCTCGATAGAGGCCGAGAGATCTGGCGTCCAGTCGGCGTCGGCTGGGACGAAGCGCAAGTAGGTTCGCTTCAGCTTCGTACCATGGCCGACGACGGCGCAGAAGAAGATGCCCCGGCGGCGCCCCTTGATCATCCCGGAACCGGTCTTCCACGGCATCGTCACGATCCGGTCGCGGTCTATCTGGAGCGCCTTGCGCAACGTCTGACGGTACTCCTCGCCGGTCTGGGCCGCTCCGGCGGTCCCGCCACGCTCGAACAGGGAGGCGTCCTCGCGCAACAGCTTCTCAATCTCCTCGCGAGTCTCCGTGAATACCTGGCTGCCGTGCGCCGCTCCCTCGATTGGCGCCGCCACGCCTACGCTTGCTGCCGCCATCGCCAGCTTCGCAAGGATGCGCTGTTCCAGGTTCAGTAGCCGGTCGAGCCGATCTACCGGGAAAATCGTTCGCAAGAAGACGCGACTGTGCGGACTGCCAATCCGGTCGATGCGGCCGTGGCGCTGAACGAGGCGCATGGGGTTCCACGGCATATCGAAGTTGACGACATGGCGGCACTGCTGGAGGTTGACGCCCTCTGCCAGCACGTCAGTGGACACCAGAACGTCAAAGCGGTCTGCCGTCGGCCCCGCGGGTGCACCCATGGACACAGGAGCGAAGCCCTGGACCGCTTGCAAACGGGACTCGGCGGCGCTGCGGTCTGCACCCGTCACAGTCGCGATGCGACCGCGGTACGGATCCAGGGCGGAATGCTTCTTCACGGCGCCAGCCAAGTAGTTGCGTATCCATTCCACGGTGTCGGCATAAGACGAGAACACCAAGACTTTTCGCTTCTGCCGTTCGTCGCGAGCGTGGCTAGCCTGCTCTTCCGCCTGCTCGGCTATCGCTGCCAGAGCTGCCGCTAGCGCCCTCAGCTTGGGGTCCCGCTCGGGCGTGATCTGAGCTGCGTCGGCGGCCATTTGCCGGAGGAGATCACGGTCCTGCACCACCTGTGGTCGAAGCCGATCGACGTCGTAGAGGGCCGCGTTTGACACGAACCGCCCGTCGGGGTCGTCGCTCGCGGTTGCCAGCAAGTCTTCCAGTCCGGCCTCGTCGTCGGCCGAGAGCTCCCTCAGAAAGGCCGTGGTCACCACGTGTCCGGCGTCCAGAGCTTCGAGGAAGACGTCGTGCATGTCGGCCATGCGTTCGACCGTTTTTCTGAAGGCGTACGCCGACGACTCGAAGCGCTTCAGTAGGCCCGACCGCAACAGCCCCACCAGAGCGCGGGACTGAGCGTCTTCCTCCAGATCGCAACCGTCCAGTAGGTAGGCGTCGGGGGTATAGCGAGCAAAGGAAACTGCGTCCTCGCCGTCGGGATCGAGGGCCTCCTCGAGGCGGTCGAAGAAGCCGGGCATGCGCTCGTCCAGGGCGTACCGGACCGTGACCGCACGGGGCACCGGGAATTCGATGCGGCGGCGGCCGTCTGGGCCCGAGAAGGTGTCGCCGGCATAATGCTTGCGCACGAACTCGCGGGTGCGCTTGACTGTCGTGGCGTCAATGATCGGGTACAACAGGTCCGGGCTCAGATTCGACGGATCCTGGCGCATCGCAGCTTCGAACCGAGATCGGATCGAGAGGATTCCCTGGTTCGCTAGATGTGCGTCCTGGCGCAGGAAGAAGCGGATCAGGTGATAGAGGTCCCAAAGCGAGTTGTTGACCGGAGTCGCGGTAAGTAGCAACAAGTCGCGGCGACGGCCGAAGAGGAGCCGCCTCATTGTTGCCGCCCTCGTTGGCGCGTCGGGGTTCCGATAGTTGTGAGCCTCGTCTACGATGACCAACTGGTACTCGTCCAGAGGGCGTTGCAAGTGCTGGACGCCCGCCTGCCCATCGTCGTCCTGCCGAAGTTGCGCTTCGTTGGCCAACTGTTCGTACGACAGGCACTCGGCGAAGATCTGATACTGGGAAAGGAATTTCTTCCAGGTCGTATCGCGCAACGCAGCCGGACAGATCAGCAAGACGCGTTGCCGCCGGCTGCGATAGAGCTGAAGGATCTCTCCCGCGATGAATGTCTTCCCCAGTCCCACCTCGTCGGCGACGATGGCGCCACCGGTAGTCTTGATCAGCCGCAACGCACGCGCCACGCCGTGCTTCTGGAAGCTGGTCAGGGGCAGGTTCTCGTCTTCCTCGGCGTCCCGGTCCACTTCGTCGCCGTACAGTTGCCAGAGGACGCGGAGAAAAACTTCCCAGGGCGTTCGTGGCTGAAGCAGCTCCTCGAAGAGGTCGGCCAAGTCATAGGGCTCAGCCTCTTCCCAGAGATCGTCGAACCAACGTCTCGCCCGTTCGACTGTGGCCGGGTCGTGGCGGCCAAGGCTGAGCTCCAGGTTCGTGGTCAGACCAGCGGCGGTGAGGTTGGACGATCCGGCAAGCACGCCCCTGGTCAGGACGTACGCTTTAGCGTGAAGGAACGCCTTCTCGTAGCGGCGAACTTCGATGTTGCCCGAGCGCAGCGCCTTCGCCAGCGTAGCTAGGTTCGATCGCCCGGCATAGGTGAACGGAAGACTGTCGCGCTCCCGCCGAAGCTCGATCGTCATATGGGCTAGGCATTCGCCGACGCAACGCCGGTCGAAAGTGGCCTTCGGCTCGCCCAGCCGGCGTCGGCAAGGCGAGAGGCCGCCCGCCGCCAAGTCCGCCCCCAGCAACAGTCGAACCATCGGGACAGCCGCCAGTTCGTCCGCAATCTGGGCGAACCCGGCCGGGCTGAAGTAAGCGGTGGCGATACGGACTTCTCCGGGAATGCCTACGGTCGGCTCGCCCGCGAGTTCGGCGTCCGCCACGCCCAGCAACGAGCCCAGGGCTCTCGCAAGGGTGTTGCCGTTTCGATTGTCGACGAAGCTTGGGAATCCCTCCGCGGCCGACCCGGACATCACGCCTTGGCCAGCACGAACCGGGCTCCTTCGCGTTCGAGCATGTCGAAGGGACCAAGCCACTTGACGTCGAGGGCTTCGCATGCGTCCGGAAGCTTAATGGTCTTCTTTGATCCTGGAGCGGGACGCTCGCGCGTTACGACAGTATACCCGTGGACCAAGCCGTGGGCCACCAAGAAGGAGTCCGCCCCACTCATGAACTTTTTCACGGTATCGCGATGGTACTTGGTTGCCGCCCACGCGTGAACGGTGGCCACCTCCCTATTCACCGCACTGTCGATCGGCAGGAAGATATGAGAACCAACGGTAGTGGCCCACTTGGTCACCCAGTCGTCTAGACGTCGAAGCTCATCAAGAACTTCCGCTGTGCTGTACACGAGTCCATCCCGGTTGCGGTGAATCAGCCACTCCCAAAATCCGGGACAACAGGCCGGATGGTAGTACTGGTCGTGCGCCTCGATAAAGACGTTGGTATCAAGCAAGTAGGCCATTTCGGCCTCGCCTCCTCCACAACCACCTCATGGTTTTGAGATAAGTTCTAGCTCAGATGCAATGTTGCGAAACGTGGTGGTCTTGGCAATAGCCAGTAAGTGGAACGCCTCCGTGTACAGCGTCCTGCCTCTAAGCGTGTCGGCTACCAAGTCAGAGGCAAAGCGTCTCCCAACTCGAGCGGTCTGCGTCCGATAGAAGTTGCCACCCGATCCACGCTTGACTGCCGAAAGCTTCTGCAATTCGGTGTCGTAGGCGGCTCGGAATTCTTGGTGAGACAGGTATCCGGCGTCAAGAAGCCGCCGAAGCACGACCAGCGAGCTGACCTTGAAGTAGGCCGCTAGGCGTCGCAGGACACCCTTCAGCTTCTCGTCTTGACGGTGCTGCTCACGTAGAACGTCCAAGGGAACCAGCAGTTCTGCCGCTACTTGGTTGCACCATTTCTCGGTCTGGTGGTTCGCCTTGGTCGCCAGCGAGACGTTTGACAGGCCTGTGTCCCCCAGCCAGATGTGCGCTAGCTCGTGCGCCAGCGTGAACATCTGGGCCGCCTTCGCGTCGGCGCCGTTCACGAACACAAGCGGCGCAAGCTCGTCCGAGAGCGCGAAACCCCGAAACTCGCTGGGATCGAGTGCGCGCGACGTATCGTTGCCCACGACGCCGTTGATCATCACCAGCACGCCCTGGTCTTCGGCACGGTTCGCAAAACGTCGCACTGCCAAGCTCCAGCTTTTAATGTCCCTTCGATCGTCTACGCGGAAATCGAGCGTCCCCGATATGTCTTGAGCGACTTGGACGGGATCGTCCTCCAGTGTGGCCGACCCGACGAACTCCACCGGATCGTGCTCTTCCGCCAGCGCGTACTCGTGGTACCAGTCCTGCCGATTCTGGCACAAGTAGACGGTGTCCAGCAAGTGCGGGCTGGGCTGCAGGACTTGCCTGCCGCCAACTGTGCGGAAGTCGGCGATTGGCAGGTCGTCCGACATCGGGCGGCCCGAGACGATCACTCCGAACGGCGTATACGTGGTCTTGGCAAAGCGCTTGAGCTGCTGATAAGTCGGCTCGACCTCGCCGGCCTCCCATTCCCGGTACTTGGGAAACTGCCGCACAAGCGTCTCCATGCTTTTCCCCGAGCGCTCCCGCGCCCACCGGAGCACTGAAGGCTCGACGGCGACCCGAACGAGGGCGCGCCGCGGCTGCGGACTGGCTGGCGTGGTCATGGCGAGCGACCTCGGCGGCAGGTTGGCTGGACGGCTCTCAAGGTAACCGCTTCGGCGGGGCGCGGAAGTGCTTCAGGACGCCGTCCAGCCGGTCATGGTAATCCCAGCCCTCGTGGAAGGTCTCGAAGATGTGGACCAACTGGTGCTCGGTCAGACCATAGCTGTGGGCCACGACGGCATCGAGTTCGTGGACGAGGTCCTCCTTCTCGTCCGTGGCGAGCGGCCCCCAGTTGACTCCGACGGCTTCGGCCCACTCGGCAAAGCGCTGGTCCGGGCAAGCCAAGCGGCCTGCGATCTCCACGATGCGCTGCCACAGGGGGTTGTCTCGATGCGGGCGGGGAATCGGGAAGGGGTTGAGGATGAAGTAGGTCACGTGCGTTTCTACGAACCGGCGAGCATACCAATCCAGAGGAAGGGAGCAAAGCACCCCAAGAAGAAAGGCTTCGTCCTTCTCATCCCCGCGAGGCCACAAGAAATACGGAGCGCTGTGCTGGACGAAGACCTTTGGCGGCAGGAGGCAGGCGATGATGGTGCGTGTGTCGGTTGCACGCGCCACGTCGCGGAATGCAATTCTGGGCTTGAAACACGGCAACGTCCGCATGCCCTGAAGATGCGCTATGGGAAACTCCTTGTGCGCGCTGTCTCGTCGGCTCTTCGCCGCCCTACGCCGCTTCCGCTGCAACCAATCGAGCACCGGCGTCGGATCCGCCCACGCGTACCTTACACCCGTATCTGGATTCCACAAGTCGAACGACGCACCCTTGTACACGGGCCAGTAAGCGTCCTCTCGTTCGAAGCTCATCACGTTCTTCTGCGTTGTGGCGTGGAGATCGGTGATGGGTCGGGCCCGCCATCCGGCGGCTTGGTGAACACCATGAAGTGCTTCTGCTGCGTGGCGTCCATCTCCCGGTCTGGACGCGCGCGCCAAGTTGCTTCTCGCCCCCCCCCCCCCCCCCCCCCCTTTGTCATTTGCACGATCAACCGTGTCAAGACGGGGAGCCGTGGACATCTGGGCAAACACGTCCACGGAATCGTCGCCCGGCAGTAGCGGCAACGACGCTGTGTCGTTCCATTGCTCAATGTCTTGGCGATAGAAGACCAAAGGCTCCTTGAGGATTCCAGCGCCGAAGGCCCGGCGGTCGGCATAGGGGCCACTCATACGCAACTGAGAGTCTTCCCCGTCCCCTCGACGGCCAATCGCCGTAAGGCCAACGGTATATCGTGGCTCCACTTCAGTGAAGACCCAGCCTCTGGTGTTCAGCAACATCGCCACATCCATGCTGCTTGCCTCTCCAAACACCGCTTTCCGAAAATCCTGCGAGCCCTTGGCCTGCAATGCGCTTCTCGGAAGTACTACGCCGATTCGTCCACCTTGCTTCGTTGCAAGCCGCCAAAAACGCCAGCAGAACGCTTTGTACACGTCTGGATCGCCCGTACCCATACCGGGATAGTCGCCTCCGAGCAACGCCTTTCGCACGGCGTTGCTCTCGGCCAGTTCTGCCTCTAGAACGGCTACTAAGTCCGGCCGCTCGTCCCGGAGGCGTGCCTTTTCGGTCTCTTGGTCGCGCTGAGGTAGCCCTCGCAGGCCCGGAAACTGCCTGGCCCAGAAACCATGCTCCTCCACTTTGGGCTTCTTCCACGGCGGGTTGCCCAGGATCACGTCGAAGCCAGAGCGTGCCCGCAGGAAGACCTCCGGGAACGCCACTGGAAAGTGCAGCGTGGCAAGCCAGGCGAGTTCCCTACTTGCCACAGCGGCCTCGGGAACCGATTCCACGTCTTCGCTGCGACGCTCCCAGTCTTCGAACTGGAACCCCTTGATCATGTCCTTGTCAGAGATCGGCTGGGCGGTGATCAGGTCGCACAGCGCCTTTGTCGCCGCTACGGCTTCCCTGGCCTCCTGCTGCGCCTGCCGTGCTTCGTTGACCTCGGCCACTGTGGCATCGTTCAGGTTTGCCAGTCGGCGCAGCGGCTTGGCTGCCCGACCCAGCAGCGACTCGGCGTCGCATTGGAACAACGGTGTGTTGCGGGCTTCGAGCTTGGCTTTGATGTCGCCGATGGTTCCGACGCCGACGAGTGAATTTCCCCGCACCAGATTGTGATCGAGAAACGAGAGCGGCAGACCAGGCACGAACGTGTGAATCCATACAGCTAAGCGGGCCAAGTGGACCGAGATGGCGTTCAGGTCCACGCCGTAGATGCACCGCCGGGCGATCAGTCGGCGCAAGAGTTGGGCATCCTCGATGAGAGACGCGTCTACGTCGTCCTCTGCGGCCAGCGCCCCCCGTGCAGCGTCGCGAAGGTCGGCCAGTTCGTTTCGCACGCCGGACAGGTCGCGGTTCACCAGGAAGTTGGCCATGCCTTTCTCGATCCGATCGACGGCGCCGATCAGGAAGTGGCCCGAGCCCATCGCGATGTCGGCGACGCGGAAGTCGAAGAACGCATCGGCGGCGGTGGCATCGTCCATCGAATCCAGGCGCTGGAAATGGTCCTTCAAAGCAGGTTCTAGCGCCTTGTCCAGCAGGTGATCCACGGCGAAGGGTTTCGTGTAGTAGCTGCCGGTGAACTTGCGGACGCCGGAACGGTTGTGCAGGTAGACCTCGCCTTCCCGGACGACGACCGGTGCCTTCGCTTTGGCCGGCACGTAGGTCCCCTTGTTGTTGACGGCCAAGTCGGTGGTCGCCACTGCCAGTTCAGACTCCAGCAAGCCCTCGTAGACCGTGCCGAACTCGCGTACGCCCAGAGACCGAAAGTCCACTGGCCCTGGTCCGCCTTCCGGCGTGTCGACGATCAAGAGGTGACGCAGGGCTGGTTCGAAGGCGTCGTTGGGCAACGAGACGTTGGCAAGCTCAGCCCCAGTCGGGGATACGTCCGGATCGCTGCTGAACAAGCCGCCGTCGTACGCGGGAACGTTCCACTCGGAGTTGCCGTTGGCCACGGCGTCGAATAGGCGGTTCACCTCCTGCCAGTGGGTGTTCCCCTGGGCCACAGGCGTATCTGCGGCAACGCGCTTGGCCAGCTCTTGAGCCTTCTGCTTGAGCGATCGGCGGCGGTAGGCGTCGTTGTGCCGGTAGGGAAGCAGGTCACGGTCCTCGGCGTACGCGATGAACAGGAGGCGAAACAGCACGGTCAGAGCCATGTCGTAAGTGCGGGCCAGTTCATGCGTGGCGATCCAGTCGAAGCCTCTGGCGTCGGCAATGCCGCGTGCGAGCCTGGGGACAACTTGGTCGTAGATGCGTTCGCGCAGGCGCTCGGCCAAGTCGCCAGCAAAGCGACGGGACTCGTCCAGGATTTCGTGCAGGCTTCCGTTTGGGACCAGCGCCTCGGCAGAGAAGATCAGCCACAAGTACGCAAAGTCAGAATCCGCGAGCAGCGGCGTCTGACACTCGACGTAGGTCTCGGTGCGCCCTCGCCTGCCAACGCCCCGGTCGGTCGTCGTCGAGTATAGACGCAGGCGGTCGCCTTGTACCATCAGCACCCACGAGAGATTCTCGTCGTCGGCTTTCTTGAGCGCGTAGGTCACTGGCGACAAACTATTGAAGCGAGGGTTGCCGGCTTCTGCCGACTCGTGCTCGTGCAACAGCACCGCCAGGGCCGTGCGCTTGCTACCAGTGTCGCCGGTGAAGAGCAAGCGGGTGAGGTTGTCCAACCGCTCCACGCGGAAGCCCAGGGCGCCCAGCAGTTCCAGTGCACGTTGGCCGACCGCCTTCTTGGCTTTGCAACCGGCGGCGGCCCAGTCGGCTCGTGCGCGGACGCCGTGCCGCAGGTTGTGGAGGGCTAGCAGCCCCTCGTTATGGATGCCCGGAAGGTCGGTCTCCAACGAAGGAAGGGCCTGGGAGAGGAAGCGCAGGGCCGCATGGCGATCCGGTTGGGCCAGTGCTGCGCGACAGAGCCGTTCGACCTGCTTCACGTCCAGATCGGGCCGGAACGGCGGGCTCTCGCCAGAGGGGCCGCAGAGGGAGGCGCCGTTCGGGTGCAGAACGACCAGCAGCAGGGGGGCGGCTCTTCCGCCCCGCCGGGCCCGGTGGCCCGCCGTCATGGCGGTCCGGCTCGGAGCATGAGCGGAGCGGGCAGCCACGACCTCGAGGCCGTGGTCGCCAAGTCCCACGAAGAGTTCTGCGGACTGGAAGCCGAACCGCGAGGCTGGCGACCATGGGCGCGGGACGATCTCGGGGAGGAAGTCCCGGGGCGCGTTCACGACATCGGCCCCGGCATCGTGAGCAGGGCCGCGTAGAGGTCGATGGCGTACCAGAGGTTGGCGATGCGGAGGTTCTCGTCGGGGGCGTGCTGGTTGTTGTCGTGGTTGGCGACGGGGACGATCACGGCCGGCTTGCCCAGCACTTCGGTGAAGGGCGTCAACGGCAGCGTGCCGCCCATTCCCGGCGCGATCACCAGCGACCCGGCGCCAAACGCCCGATCCGCCGCCGCCCGGGCCGCTTGAATGACGCTCTGGGCAAAGGGGTTCGCCATCGAGGTGCGCGCCGCCCTCGAACCGCCGCCTCCCGTGACCTTGGCGATGCGCGGGTGGCGGAGCCGCGTTTCCAGGTCGGGGTCTTCCGACACCACGTGGAAACCCTGGGCCTCGATGTGGTCGACGACGAGCTGCCGCAAGCGAGCGGGCTCGTTTCCCTTTACAAGTCGGATGCCCAGCGAGGCGACCGCCGTGTTGGGAATGACGTTGCGCGCCAAGCGGCCCGTGTTGCCGCTGGTGATGCCTCGGACGTTGAGCGCGGGGACCAGCAAACGTTCGGGAAGGGTCTCGGGTTCGCCCTCGGTACGGACCACCCCGAGTTCGCGCTTGAGCTGGCCGTCCCAGTCGGGCATCGCCCGCAGCGCCTCTCGCTCCTCGTCGCCGATGGGGTCCACGCCGTCGTACCAGCCGTCGATCAGCACGCGCCCGCTCTCGTCCTTCATCGACGCCAGGAGGTGCGCGAGGATGCTGCCGGTGTCGGGTGCCCAGTTGCCGTAGTGCCCCGAGTGAAGGTTGCGCGAAGCCCCGTAGACCGTGACCTCCATGCCCATTGCGCCGCGCACGCCGAACGTCAGTTGCGGGCGGCCGCTGGGGTGGGCCGGTCCGTCGAAGAAGAGCCAGATGTCGATGGGGTCGAAGCGGTCCCGGTACTCCTCCATGTAGCGCGCAAGGTTGGGTGAGCCGGCCTCCTCTTCGCCGTCGAAGAAGAAGACGAGGTTCGACGTGGGCTGGACGCCTGCCTCGCGAAACGAGCGCAGCACTGGGAGGATCGCCGCGATCGGCGCCTTGTCGTCGCCGGCGGAGCGCGCGTAGAGGCGCCACTCGGGATCGACTTCGTCTCCGGCTTGGGGCAGAGGGATCGGCTCGCCGCCAGCGGGGATCGGCGCGGTGTAGAGGGTGGGATCGAACGGGGGATGGGTCCAGTTGGACGGGTCGGCCGGCTGACCGTCGTAGTGCACGTAGATGCCCAACGTGCGGGCCGCGCCCACGTTCAGCGCACCCCACACGGCCGGCGACGCGCCGTCCAGCTCCAGCAGCTCGGACTCGACCCCGGCAGCGCGCATCTGGTCGCGGATGTACTCGGCCGCCCGGACGATCTCCGGCGTGAACGCTCGGTTCGGGTACGACAGCAGCTCGACGAAGTCGCGGACGATCTCGGCCTCGTGGCCCTCCCGGTACGCCCGGGCGACGTCGGCCCCGGATTGGGCGGCCAGGGGCGCGCTCGCCGGCACCCCGCAGAGGAGGGCGGCGACGATGAAGGCGGCAGTCGGGGCGGAGGTGGCGTTGACCCGGACGGCAGTGAGCGTGGCGCGGAGGCGCAGGGAGTGGCTCATCGGTCGTGGATGCTGTGGCGGAGACGGTGGCTTGGTTGAGGGAGGGGGGACAGAATCGACAGGCGTTTGCGACGGCGCAAGGACCCACCGGGGCGCGCCACAACGTCCCTCTGGTCCGCCCTTCCCACGTGCACCATCATTCAGCCCATGCGCGTCGTCGTCATCCCCGAGTTCGGAGGGCCGGAAGTCATGCGGGTCGCCTCCGTGGCCGATCCGGTACCGGACAGCGGCGAGATCGTGGTCCGCGTGCGGGCTTCGGGGGTCAACCGAGCGGACCTGCTCCAGCGACGAGGGTTGTATCCGCCGCCGCCGGGCGAGTCGGAGGTGCCGGGACTGGAGTTCGCCGGGACGGTGGAGGCCGTCGGCGCCGCCGCGACTCGATGGAGGTCCGGCCAGCGCGTCATGGGGATCGTGGCGGGAGGGGGGTACGCGGAGAAGGTCGTCGTCCACGAGACGGTGGCGGTGGCGGTTCCGAGGGGGATCGGAGCGCTGGAGGCGGGCGCGATCCCGGAGGTCTACATGACCGCCTACGACGCCGCGTTTCGCCAGGCGGGACTGAAGTCGGGCGAGACGTTGCTGGTGCACGCCGTGGGGAGCGGCGTCGGGACGGCGGCCCTTCAGCTGGCGCGGAGGGCGGGCGCTCGCGTGATCGGCACTTCGCGCACCCAGGCCAAGCTGGATCGGGCGGCGGAGATGGGACTGGATCTTGGGCTGGACGGAGACGGCGACTGGCCCTGGGCGGTCAAGGACGCAACGGACGGGCGGGGCGCGGACGTGATCCTCGACCTCGTGGGAGGCCCGTACCTGGCCGGGAACCAAGCGGCGATCGCCACCGGAGGACGCCACGTCGTGGTGGGGGTGCCCGGAGGCGCCGAGGCGGCGATCGACTTGCGGCTCCTCATGGTGCGTCGCGCCCAGATGATCGGCACGGTGCTCCGGGCGCGTCCGGTGGAGGAGAAGGCCGCCCTGGCGCGAGAGTTCGAGAACGAGGTCCTGCCGGGCTTCGCCGACGGTTCGCTCAAGCCGGTCGTCGACGGCATCTTCTCAGTGGACGAAGCGGCGGACGCCCATCGGCGCATGGAGGCCAACCGCAACTTCGGCAAGATCATGCTGGACTGGGAGACCCGAACGTGAGCAACCGAGACCACCTCGCACCACCGCCCGCCCATGCCCTGCTGGCGGCCCGTGCCCCGATCGCGGCCCTTGCCCTTCTGGCCGCCCTCGCCCCGTTGCCGGCCCGCTCCCTCGCCGCCCAGGCGCCGCCCCCCGAAGTGGACCTCCGCATCTACGAGATCGCGGAGGCCGCGTCCGCCGAGCGCGTCGAGGCCGACATCCGCAGGCTCGCGGGCTTCGGCACCCGCAACACCTTCTCGGACACCCTGTCGGACACCCGGGGGATCGGCGCGGCGCGGCGCTGGATCAAGGCCGAGTTCGACCGCATCTCGGCGTCGTGCGGAGGCTGCTACGAAGTCGTCTACCAGAGGAGCTTGGTCACCGGCGAGGACAGTCCCCGCATTCCGCAGGACACGTGGGTGGTCAACGTCCTGGCGATCAAGCGCGGCGCGGTCGCCCCCAACCGCTACGTGATCATGTCGGGCGACATCGACTCTCGGGCGTCCAACGGTTCCGACGGCGAGTCCGACGCTCCCGGCGCGAACGACAACGCCTCCGGCATGGCGGGCGCCATCGAGGCGGCGCGACTCCTGGCGGGGCACGAGTTCGGCAGCACCGTGGTCCTGGCCGGGCTCTCCGGGGAGGAGCAGGGGCTGTGGGGCGGGCGCCACATGGCCCGGGTCGCGCGGGAGGAGGGGTGGGAGATCGCCGGCGTGCTCAACAACGACATGATCGGCAACATCACCGGCGTGGACGGCGTGGTCGAGAACAACACCTTCCGGGTCTTCTCCGAGCCCACGCCCGCCACCGACACCGAGCAGGACCACGCCCGCTACCGGGTCTACGGCGGCGAGGTGGACGGCCCCTCCCGGCAGCTGGCGCGCTACGTGGCCCGCACCGCCGACGAGTACGTCCCCAACTTGGACCCGATCATGATCTACCGTCTGGACCGCTTCGGCCGCGGGGGGCACCACCGGCCGTTCAACGACGCGGGCTTCCCGGCGGTGCGCATCATGGAGACGCACGAGAACTACGTCCGGCAACACCAGAACATCCGCACCGAGAACGGCATCGCCTACGGAGACGTGGTGGAGGGCGTCGACTTCGACTACGCCGCCAAGATGACCGCCCTGAACGCGGCCGTGCTGGCGCAGCTCGCCTGGGCGCCTCCCGCCCCGTCCAACGTGCTGATCGGGGGCGCCGTCCGGCCCTCCACCACTCTGGAGTGGGAAGCCGTGAACGATCCCCGCCTCGTCGGGTACAAGGTCTACTGGCGGGACACCACCGCGCCCCGATGGGAGCGCTCCCGCTGGGTGGGCGCCCGGACCTCGTTCACGCTGGAGGGGCTGGTGATCGACAACTATCTCTTCGGCGTGGCCGCGGTGGGCGCCGACGGCAACGAGAGCCCGGTGGCGTATCCCCGGGGCCAGATTCGCAGACGTTAAGGAACGCGCACGCAGGACACCACAAGGAGAACAGCATGGGCTTTGCAGCAGCCGCAGTCGTAGTCATCGCCATCGGCGCAGTCGTCCGATCCCTTCCCGCCGCCAAGACCGGCATTCCCAACAAGCTTGCGGGCTACGCCATCATGGTCGTCGGCCTGGGGCTCTTCGCGATGAACGCGATGGTGGTCATCCCGGTCGGCGAGGTCGGCGTCCAGCACTTCCTGGGGAAGGTGAGCAACGCCCCTCTCGACCAGGGAGTCCACTTCATCAACCCTCTGGCCAACGTGGAGAAGATGTCCGTCCGCGAGCAGGCGTTTCCGCCCCAGGGGGCCTACGAGGCGATCGAAGCCCAGACGGCGGAGCAGCTGAACGTCGCCCTCGAGGTCTCGATCCTCTTCAAGATCGACGGCTCCAACGCGCCGGACCTGTACGCCCGCATCGGCCCGGAGAGCCAGATCATCCGCAACATCGTCCTCAACGCCGTCCGCAACGGAGTTCGCGACGCGGTGGCGACCAAGTCGATCAACGAGATCTTCTCGCCCAACCGGCGGGAAGTGGCGTCGAGCATGAAGGAAGAGATTCAGGCGAAGGCGGGCGACCGCATCGAGGTCGTGGACGTCTTTGCTCGGGACATCCAAGCACCGCCCAGGGTCCGGGAAGCGATTGAGCAGAAGCTGGAGAGGGAGCAGCAGGTCGCCGCCGAGGAGTTCCAGACCCAGATCATCCAGGAGCGCGCGCGGCAACAGGCCGAAGAAGCCAAGGGAATCGCCGACGCCCAGCAGATCATCGCCTCGGGGCTGACGCCGGAATACCTGACGTTCTTCTACATCCAGCAGCTGTCGGAGATGCCCGACGGCACGGTGGTCTACGTTCCGACCGAGGGGGCGATCCCCCTGATCCGCAGCCTTGGCGGCGGCAACTAACCGCCGGTTCCCCCGCAGGCTCGCAACGTGCGTCGCGGCCGCTCTCGCGGTGGTCGCGGCGCTGTGGCCCGGGGCCTGCTCGCCCGGCTACGTGATCCGAGCCGGCTGGGAGGAGGCCAAGATACTCCGGGCCCGCCAGCCGATCCCCGAGGTCGTGCTCTCTGCCGACACCGACGCGCGCACGAGGGGGAAGCTGCTCCTGGCCCGGGAGGCGCGGGAGTTCGCCATGACGACGCTGGGGCTGGATGTGGGCGACAGCTACACCACCTACGTTCAGCTCGAACGGGACACGCTCGCGATGATCCTTTCGGCGGCTCACCAGGACCGGCTGGAGTCGCGGACGTGGTGGTTCCCGATCGTGGGGCGCGTCCCCTACCGGGGGTTCTTCGACCTGGAGGACGCCCAGAAGGAGCAGCGCAAGCTCGAGGACGAGGGCTACGACACCCTCCTCCGGCCCACCGCGGCGTTCAGCACGCTGGGCTGGTTCTCGGACCCGCTGCTGTCGACCGTCGTCCGCTACGATGAAGTGGAGCTGGTGACCACCGTCGTCCACGAGCTCTCGCACAACCACCTCTTCGTCCCGGGACAAGTCCGCTTCAACGAGAGCTTCGCCACGTGGGTGGGACGAACTGCGGCGATCGCGTTCTTCTGCACCCGGGAGGGAGGCGGGCCGGACACGGTCTGGTGCAACCGGGCGCAGGATCGCTGGCACGATGTGCAGCGCTTCTCGACGTTCATCGACGGACTGGTGAGCGACTTGGAGGCCGTCTACGGGGACTCGGTCGCCGAGCGCGAAGACAAGGTCGCTCGCCGCGAGCTCGTCTTCGAGCGTCACTTGGCCCGCTTCCGAGACGAGGTCAGGCCCGCCCTCAAGTCCCTGGCCTTCGGCGGATTCGCGTCCACGCCCCTCAACAACGCCACGTTGCTGAGCCGGATGCGCTACTACCACCGGCTGCCGGAGTTCGGCCTCTTCCTCGAACGGCACGGAGGCTCTCTGGGCAGAGCCGTCCGGGAGCTGGAGGCCGGGCTGGGGCGTGCGGAGGACCCGTTCGATCTGCTCGCGGTGGCAGATCCCGACTTGCCCGGACTGCCGAAGACGCCTGCCGTTCCTTAGCTTTGACGCCTTAACGGCCGTCACCGATCCCCGGTCCACCCCGCAGCCAGCCTCCAGCGCCAGCCTCCTCATGTCCACCTACGACCCAGCCGGCCGGGCCTACGATCCCGTCGCCGTTGAAGAGCATTGGCGGCAGCGCTGGGATCGGGACGGCACCAACTCCTTCACGCTGGAGGAGCTCCGGACCGCCGAGCGGCCCTTCTTCAACCTCATGATGTTCCCATACCCCTCCGCGGAGGGACTTCACGTGGGCAACATCTACGCCTTCACGGGCGCCGACGTGCACGGGCGGTTCAAGCGGATGCAGGGCTACGACGTCTTCGAGCCGATCGGCTTCGACGCCTTCGGCATCCACTCGGAGAACTTCGCGCTGAAGACCGGCGTCCACCCGATGGAGCTGATCCCCCGCAACGTGGCCAACTTCCGTCGCCAGCTGCGCCGGATCGGGGGGATGTTCGACTGGAGCCACACCGTGGACACCACCGACGCCCGCTACTACAAGTGGACGCAGTGGCTCTTCGTCCAGTTCTTCAAGCAGGGGCTGGCGGTGCAGAAGGAGGCGCCGGTCAACTGGTGTCCGTCGTGCATGACGGTGCTGGCCAACGAGCAGGTCGTCGCCGGGGAGTGCGAGCGGTGCGCCACGCCCGTCGAGCAGCGGCACATCCGTCAGTGGTTCTTCAAGATCACCGACTACGCCGAACGGCTGCTGAAGAACCTGGAGCACATCGACTGGTCGTCGGCCACGCTCAAGGCCCAGGACAACTGGATCGGACGCTCGGAGGGCGCGGAGCTGCGGTTTCCCGTGGCCGGGGCGGCACCGGACCCGGACGCCAACGGCGGAGCGGACGCCAACCCCGAACCGGACGCCGTGGTTCCCGTCTTCACCACCCGTCCCGACACCGTCTTCGGGGCGACCTACGTGGTGCTGGCGCCCGAACACCCCATGGTGGACCGGATCGCCGCCGACTCCCACCGCCAGGCCGTGGACGACTACTTGGCGCGCACGAAGGCGATCGACTTGGTCGCCCGTCAGAAGATCGACAAGGCGAAGACGGGGGTGTTCACCGGCGGCTGGTGCGTCAACCCGGCGACCGGGCGGCAGGTACCCGTGTGGGTCGCCGACTACGTGCTCATGGGCTACGGAACCGGCGCCATCATGGCGGTTCCGGGCCACGACCAGCGGGACTTCGAGTTCGCGTCGGCGTTCGGCCTGCCGATCGTCCCGGTGGTGCAGCCGCCGCACGAGGTCGCAGCCGGCGAAGCCTACGAGACCCACGCCGGCACGCTGATCAACTCGGGTCGCTACGACGGCATGTCCGTCCCCGACGCGAAGCGCGCCATCGTGGACGACCTGACCGCCCGAGGGCTGGCCGAGCGCAAGATCAACTACCGCCTCCACGACTGGTGCGTCTCGCGACAGCGCTACTGGGGTCCGCCGATCCCCATCGTCCACTGCGACGACTGTGGGCCGGTTCCCGTCCCGGAGGAGGACCTGCCCGTCGTCCTTCCCCACGCCGAGGACTTCCGCCCCGACGACTCCGGCGTGAGCCCCTTGGCGCGCATCCGGGAGTGGTACGAGGTTCCCTGCCCAGCCTGCGGACGCGACGCGGTTCGCGAAACAGACGTTTCCGACGTCTTCGTGGACAGCGCCTGGTACTTCCTCCGCTACCCGTCCACCGACTTCGCCGACCGCCCCTTCGACGAGGAGATCACCCGTCGTTGGCTCCCGGTGGACGCCTACATCGGCGGCAACGAGCACGCGGTCATGCACCTGCTGTACTCGCGCTTCGTCGTCATGGCGCTCCACGACATGGGGCTGCTGGAGTTCGAGGAGCCCTACGACCGGTTCCGGGCCCACGGCCTGATCATTCGGGAGGGGGCCAAGATGTCGAAGAGCAAGGGGAACGTGATCATCCCCGACGGGATCATCGAGAAGCACGGCGCCGACACCTTTCGCCTCTACCTGATGTTCCTGGGGCCGTTCCTGGAAGGCGGCGACTACCAGGACAAGGGAATCGCGGGTCCTCACGGCTTCCTGCACCGGCTGTGGGAGTCGGCGGTGCCTCGAGAGGGCGAGCCGCCGGACGAGCCGCCGGACCCCGCCGTGGAGCGGAAGCTGCACCAGACGATCCGCCAGGTGACCGAGCAGCTCGCGGACTTGCGGTACAACACGGCGGTCGCCGCCATGATGGAGTACCTGAACGTCGCTAGGGCGGGAGGACGGGCCCCGCGCCGCAGCGAGATCGAGCCGCTGGTGCGGATGATCGCCCCGTTCGCGCCTCACGTCGCCGAGGAGCTCTGGCGGCGGCTGGGCGAGCGCGGCAGCATCTTCGACGGCGCGAACTGGCCGGTGTTCGACCCGGAGAAGGCCGCCGAGGACGAAGTGCGGATCGCCGTCCAAGTCAACGGACGGGTACGGGCCACGGTGTCGGCACCCGTGGGATCGGAGCGGGACGCCGTGGCGGCGCTGGCCCGCACCGAGGGGAACGTGGCCCGTCACCTGGACGGGTTGACCGTGCGCAAGATCGTCCACGTGCCGAACCGCCTCCTCAACTTCGTGGCCGCATGACCGTGGCCAGCGCCCGCGGCGAGACTCTGAAGCGCGAGGTCGAGAAGCTCGCCGTAGACGCGATCAGGGTCCTCTCCATGGATGCCGTGCAGGCCGCCAACTCGGGCCATCCGGGCACGCCGATGGCCCTGGCGCCGGTGGGCTACGTCCTCTGGACCCGCCACCTGCGCCACAACCCGCGGGATCCGGGATGGCCCGGTCGGGATCGCTTCGTGCTCTCTGCGGGGCACGCCTCCATGTTCCTCTACAGCCTCCTCCACCTGGCGGGCTACGACCTGTCGTTGGACGAGATCCGCAACTTCCGCCAGTGGGACAGCAAGACGCCCGGCCATCCGGAGCACGGACACACCGCCGGCGTCGAGACCACCACCGGGCCTCTGGGACAGGGCGTCGCCAACACGGTGGGGATGGCCCTGGCGGAGCGCTGGCTGGCGACGCGCTGGAACCGTCCCGGCCACCGAGTCGTGGATCACCGCACATGGGCCGTCTGCTCCGACGGCGACCTCATGGAGGGGATATCCCACGAAGCCGCCGAGATCGCCGGGCACCAGAAGCTGGGCAAGCTGACGTGGATCTTCGACGACAACCGGATCACGATCGAGGGCGACACGGACTTGGCCACCGCCACGGACCAGGCCCGGCGCTTTGCGGGCTACGGCTGGCACACCCTGTCGGTGGACGACGGCGCCGATCTGGAGGCGGTCGACGCGGCCCTGAGCGCCGCCAAGGCGGAGACGGAGCGGCCCAGCCTGATCGTGCTGCGGACGACGATCGCCGAGGGCAGCCCCAACATGGCCGGGCTGGCGTCCACCCACGGCGCGCCGCTGGGCGCAGACGAAGTGGAGGCGACGAAGCGCGCGATCGGCTACCCGTCGCGAGAGCCGTTCCACGTGGATCCGGCGGCGCTGGAGCACTGGCGGCGGTGCGTCGAGAGGGGGGCGAAGCGGCAAGGCGCTTGGCAGCGGCGCTTCGAGGCGTACCGGGCCGCGCACCCGGCGGCGGCGACCGCACTGGAGGCGGCGCTAGCGGGGGAGCTTCCCGAACGCTGGGACGACGCGCTCCCCGACCTGTCGGAGGCGCCCGCCACCGCCACCCGCAACCACTCGGGCGTCGTGCTCCAGGCGGCGGCTCGAGCGTTGCCGAACATGGTCGGGGGCTCTGCCGACCTAGGGGGCTCCAACAAGACGGACATCGCGGGCGGAGGCGATCTGCTGGCGGCCAACCCCGGCGGGCGGATCGTCCACTTCGGCGTCCGGGAGCACGCCATGGGCGCGATCATGAACGGAATGGCCCTCCACGGCGGCGTGCGGCCCTTCGGCGGCACCTTCCTCGTGTTCTCCGACTACATGCGGCCCGCGATCCGGCTGGCGGCGCTGATGGGACTTCCCGTCGTCTACGTCTTCACCCACGACAGCATCGGCCTGGGAGAGGACGGACCCACCCACCAGCCCGTCGAGCACTTGGCCGCCCTGCGGACGATTCCCGGCCTCCTCGACCTGCGCCCCGCCGACGGTCCCGAGACGGTGGAGGCGTGGCGGGCGGCGCTGGGCAACACGAGCGGCCCCTCGTTCCTCTCCCTGACCCGCCAGACGGTCCCCGTGATCGACCGGACCGCGCCCGGGACCGGGTCCGCGATCGGGCTCCACCGCGGCGGGTACGTCTTGCGGGAGCCGGCGGCCCCCCGGGGGGATCGTCGTCCGCCCGACCCCGACGCCCTCGACGCGGTGGTTCTTGCGTCCGGCTCGGAAGTCGCCCTCGCGCTGGAGGCCCAGAGCCGCCTAGCTGCCGAAGGCGCGCGGGTTCGGGTCGCAAGCCTGCCCAGCTGGCGCCTCTTCGCCGCCCAGTCCGCCGAGTACCGGGCAAGCGTGCTGCCTCCTGCCGTGCCCAGGGTCTCCGTCGAAGCCGGGAGCGCCACGGGGTGGCACCGCTGGATCGGATCCGAGGGAACCGCCGTCGCCATCGACCGCTTCGGCGCCTCCGCGCCCTTCCAGGAAGTCTACCGGCGTTACGGGATCACGACCGACGCCGTGTGCGAGGCCGTTCGCGGACACCTCGGCCGGTGCCAACTCGATTAGCCCCCGGGAACAAGACGGGCCGCGGTGAGGTCTTACCTACTGGACGCGCAGAGTCGCGGGCGCGTGGGAGTGCGGACTGCCGGCAAGAGCGGGCGACATGACGACAGGGACATGACTAGGCGAGACGGCACGGCGCGCTGGCATCCGGCCGCCGCTCTGGCGTTGGCCGTGCTGGCGTTGGCCGTGCTGGCGTCGGCCGCTCTGGCGACGTCCGCCCCAGGGGCCGCCGCCTTGGTGCAGGACTCTGTGGCCGTCGTGAAAGTGAAGGGCGTTCGGGTGGAGGTTCCGCGTCCCACGACCACCACCGGCGGCACCAGCGCCGTCGAGGTGTCGGTGGACTCCGCTGGCATCGTGGCTGCCCCGACGATGGAGGACTTCCTGCGTCGGATGCCGTTGATCCAGATCCGCGCCAACTCTCGGGGAGAGGCCCAGCCCGCCCTGCGGGGCGCGGAGGACCGCCAGATCGCCGTGCTGCTGGACGGCATCCCTCTGACCTTGGGCTGGGACCACCGTACGGACGTGTCGATCATCCCCCTGACGGCCGTGCGTCAGATGACTCTCCTCCGGGGCCTGTCGTCGATGCTCCACGGCCCCAACGTCCTGGGCGGGGCGCTGGAGTTCGACGTGGCCCGGGGCGCCGCCTCGCGCCCAGCCGCACCTATCCCGATCACGGGTGCGGTCTCCTTCGAGCCGGGAGGCGGGACCAACGCCTCCGCGACCGCCGGCGCCCTTCTTGAACGCGACTACTCCAGCTGGGTGGTGCGCGGCGGAGCCGCCTACCGGGACCGGAGCGGGGTGCAGGTTCCCGACGAAGCGTTCCGGGATCCGTCGTTGCGGCCGGAGTTCCTCGCCAGTCGGCGGGACGCGCTACGGCTGAACTCGGACCGTCGGCAGCTGGACGGCTTCGTGTCGGCCAGCTACGTGCGCACCGGAGGCGCTTGGTTGTCGGGCTTGACGTCGGCGTCCAGCGTGAGTCGAGGGGTTCCGCCGGAGGCGCACGTGTCGAACCCGCGTCTGTGGCGGTACCCGCGCCAAAGCCGCCTGTTCATGACCGTCTCCGGCGGATCGGGCGAGCGGTCGACCGCATGGGGAGAGGGCGACGTGGAGGCCAGCGTTGGCATCGACCGCTCCGTCGCCGAGATCGACGAGTACGCCTCGACGGCCTACCAAACCCCGGTGAGCGGAGAGACCGGCGAGACGACGACCCTCACGGGCCGTCTGCTGGGAGACCACCGGTTCCGGGACGCGACGGAAGTGCGGAGCGCCTTCACCGTGGCCGACGTGGCGCACGTCGAGAGCTTCCCGTCGGGCGACCGCTTCAACTACGAGCAACGCCTGTGGAGCCTCGGGGCCGAGGTCGAGGCGGAGGGCGCCCGCCTCCTGGGGCGCGGAGGGAGCGTCGCGGAAGACGGGGCGCCCTCCTCCAACGGCAACGGCGGAGCGCGGGTGAGCTTGGGCGCGTCGCTGGACGGAGCCGATACGCCCAGGTCGGGGAACAAGCCGCCGCTGGGCACGATGTGGGACTGGGGACTGCGGGCGGGAGCAACCCTCGCGGCACACGGGGGGAACGTCCGATACCACGCCGGCATCAGCCGCCGGACCCGCTTTCCGTCGTTGCGAGAACTCTACTCCGGCGCTCTGGGCCGCTTCGAGCCGAACCCCGGCCTTCGTCCCGAGCGACTCATCGCCGGCGAGGCCGGGGTCACCTTCGACGCAAGGGAAGCGCACGTGCAGGTCGTCGGCTTCCACCACCACCTGTACGACGGGATCGTGCGCGACCGGGTCGTCACCCCAGAAGGCATTCTCTTCCAGCGGGTCAACCGGGACGACATTCGTTCGACGGGGGTCGAAGTGCTCGCGACGGGTACCTGGGGACGCTTCACCTACGGGGGCGACCTGACGTTGCAACGAGTCCGGATCCGGGACGCGGGCGCCCCTGCCACCGGCCTAGATCGGGCCGAGTACGAGCCCACGATCGCCGGCAACGTGAACCTGACCGTCGAGGGCCCGAGCCAAGTCGCGATCGCCGGCTTCATGCACTTCCGCGGCAGGCAGTTCTGCGAGAGCGTGGAGGCGCCGGCCCTCAGTCAACTGGACGCGAGCGCGACGGTCGACCTGGAGGCGCGCCGGCTCTTCGCCTGGGGCACGCGTTCCTTCTTGGGCGGAGTGGAGGGAACGATCGCCGTGTCCAACCTTGCCGACTCGGCCGTCCTCGACCAGTGCGGCCTGCCCCAACCCGGCCGAACCCTCCGGCTTCAGGTCAACCTGCGCTGATTGCTCGACGAGCAGTGGCTGGGTCAGCCTCCCACTGCTTCTATGAACGCCGCGAAGAGCCGTCGGGCCACCGGACCCGGCCGGCCGTCGCCGATCTGGCGGCCGTCCACCGCTACGGCGGGCTTGATCTCCGTTGTCGTGCCCGTGAAGAAGACCTCGTCGGCGGCGAAGAGCTCCGGTAGCGGGATCGCGCGCTCCTCCACGGGGATCCCCAGGTCGCCGGCCAAGCCGATCACGAAGTCGCGGGTGACGCCGTGGAGGATGTAGTTGGACTTGGGGGCGGTGGCCAGCACTCCGCCGGCGACGACGAAGAGGTTGTTGTGGGCGCCCTCCATCGCCATCCCGTCGCGGACGAAGATCGCGTTGCTGACCCCCGCGTCCACCGCCGCTTGCTGGGCCATGACGTTGGGCAGCAGCGCGATCGCCTTGATGTCGGCCCGGGCCCAGCGCTGGTCGGGCACCGTGACGGCGCGGAAGCCCTGCTCCCAGCGCTCTGTGGACGGACGGTGGTAGGGGTTGGCGAAGGCGTAGACGCCGGGGGCCACGGGCGGGTCCGGGAAGGCGTGCATCCGGGGGGCGGCGCCGCGGGTCACCTGGACGTACACGTACGCCGCGGACGCCTTGTCGAGTCCGTTGCGGGCCAGCAGTTCGTACTTGACCCCCTCCAGAGCGGCGGCGTCGAAGTCGATCCGCAGGGCGGCTAGCCCCTTCTGGATGCGTTCCAGGTGCTGGGGCCAGCGGAAGAGGCGGCCGCCGTACGCCGGCGTGACCTCGTAGACGCCGTCGGCAAAGAGAAAGCCCCGCTCGTCCACGGAGACCTTGGCCTCGTCCTTGGCCAGGTAGTCGCCGTTCAGGTGGACGACGCTCACGAGCGGCCTCCGCGCTCCAGCTTCTCGAACTCCTCCAGCAGCTCGGCCTCGCGGATGGCGGGCGCCGCGTTGGGGTCTTCGGCCCCGTCGCCGGAGGCGGACCCGTCCGCTTCGGCCGCGGCGTCGCCGGCCCCTTCGCCGCCCGAACCCAGCTGCTTCGGCCCGCTTCCGCTGGGCAGCAAGCCCATCTTCGCCTTCAGGTCGAGCAGGCGGTCGTCCATGGCGGCGTCGCCCGAGCCCGATTCCAGCTGAAGGAACTCGGACTCCAGCGTGTCGCCGGAAAGGGCTTCGGTCACCTCGGCCTGGGCCAAGTTGCGCCGCTCGTCCTCCTCGATCTTGTCGGCCATGCGGTTGAAAGCCTCGAACGCCGAGGTGTCGGAGAGTCCCGACATCGTCTCGTGGATGCGACGTTGGGCCTGGGCCCGCTTCTGCTTGGCGACCAGCAGGTTCCGCTTCCGCTTCGCCTCCTCGATCTTGTCGTTGAGCTGGCGGAGGGACGCCTTCAGCTTCTCGGTTTCCGCCGCCTGCGCCCGCCAAGTCCCTTCGAGGGCCGCCGCCCGCTCCCCGTGCTCCTGCTGTCGGACGAGGGCCTGCTTGGCCAAGTCGTCGCGGCCTTCGTTGATCGCCAGCATCGCGCGGTGCTCCCAGTCCCGCACCTGCTTGCGCTCGGCTTCCAGCTGGGACTTGAGCTTGCGCTCGTCGGCGATCGCCGATGCGACTTCGCGCTTCGACTTGGCCAGCTGGTCCCGCATGTCCAGGATGATCTGGTTCAGCATCTTCTCCGGGTTCTCGGCCCGGGAGATGAGGTCGTTGATGTTCGACCTGATCATCGTGGAGAACTTGCTGAAGATGCTCATCGTCTAGTCGCTCCCTCCCTGTTCGGCCAGCGTGCGGATACTCGACATGTGGGCCGAGGCGGCCATCTGAACGCTCTCCAGCGACGCCCTCAGCTCCTCGAAGTCCAGATGCCCCATCTGAAGCGTGTCGGTGAGGATCAGTTCGCCCTCCTCGATCCCGTAGGCGCCGTGCACCACGTCCGACGCGTTCAGCTTGAGGAGCGCCTCGTAGAGCTGGGCTAGGCCGCTGGAGTCGTCGGGCAGGTCCATGACCTTCATCCGGACCAGCAGCAGGGGATCGGAATGGTGCACCACGATCGGCGCACCGTCGTTGTCGGTGTGGACGAGGAACATCCCGTCGTCCACTTCTTCGAAGTCCGCGTCCATGCGGATCAGGTAGCTCTGCAGGTCTTCCCGGCTAATCACGACGTCTCCTGACCATGGGCTTCCGTGGGGATACGCAGGCGCCGTCACGGATTCAGCGTCGGCACACAAGAATGAAGGTAACACGGGCAGGCCCTTGTTGCCGGGCTGTGCCGGGGTTGCGAAAGACGGGCGATCCACGACACCTTGCCAGGCAGTCGCAACCGCCAACCGGACTCCAAGGAGACGCAAGATGATCTACGACGTCCACAGGTACTCGTGCCGCTACGGGACCCTCCACCAACACCTAGCCCTGTACGGAGAGCTCGGCCGGGCGGCCCAAGAGAGGCACTTGGGCACCCCCGTTATCTTCGCTACCGGCGAGACCGGCGACCTAGAGTCGTACACGCACATCTGGGCCTACGAAGACATGGCCGACCGGCAGCGCCGTCGTGCCGCCATGTGGGCGGATCCCGACTGGAAGGCGTTTCTGAAGGTCAGCTTCGAGGCCGGGTACGTGGTTTCCCGCCACAACTACGTCTTGCGGGCGGTTGAATCCCCCTAGGGTGATCTACGACGTCCACAGGTACTCGTGCCGCTACGGCGCTCTCGACCAGCACTTGGCTCTGTACGAAGAGCTCGGCCGGGCAGCCAAAGAGAGGCACTTGGGGGCCCCCGTCGTCTGTGGTACCGGCGAGACCGGCGACCTAGAGTCGTTCACGCACATCTGGGCCTACGAAGACATGGCCGACAGGCAACGCCGTCGTGCCGCCATGGCGGCGGATCCCGACTGGCAAGCGTATCTGAAGGCAAGCCGCAAGGCCGGGCACTTGGTTTCCCGCCGCAGCTACATCTTGCGGGCGGTCGCCGTCCCCTAGCCCGTAGGACTCGCCTAGGCTCGAGGCGAAACTCGGAGCGTCACAACGTCTATGCTGTGGAACTGTTGGTGGCGCACGGACGACGCTAGGTGGTGCAGCAAACGAAGGGACATCTCCCGCTCGGGCGGTTGCAATTCGTCGGAGGTCTCGCCCACCAGCGCAATGCGGTCTTGCATATTGATGTCGCCGGTTTGTTTTTCGGTGCCGGCAATGAACTCCAGCACCGCCGTGTCGTCTTCCTTCCTGGCCGTCAACAATAGGGCCGGAGCCGCGGAATCGTCGTCGCCCCCGGTGCCTGCGGCCGCGTCTTCGTCTTGGCCCTCGACCCTGGACTGGACCAAAGTCAGCAACGTCTCCTCGGTAGCGGCTTCCATGCGCCCTCGGACTGGCTCCAGACCGGCGCCGGAGGCGAAGGTCCCCAGGAACTCCCGGATCCGGGGAAGCTCTGCCATGTCGAGGCGTCCCTTGAACCGGCGGGCACGAGGGGTGCCCAGATGCAGCAGAAGCGTGAGAACAATCGCGGTCAAGCCCCCGGCCGTCATGCCGTTGGTGAGCATGCCCCCTGCGAACTCGGCGAAGTACTCGGGGTAGACCAAGTCGAACTCGAACGCGGTGCCCGTCCAGAACGCGACGCCTGCGATCAACCCGTCGCGCACGCCCCTCGCATTCTTCACCACCTCGCGCATTCCCACGACGAACAACAAGACCATGACGACTATGATGGAGGCCGCCGCCACGGCTGTCGGAACCGCCGCGATCGTCGCCGTGACCTTGGGCAGAAACGCGAAGACGATCAAGCTGACTCCGGCTGCCAGCCCGACGCTGCGCGCCGCCACTCTCGTGACCTCCGCCGCCGCGATGGCGGATGGATACGGCGTGTTGATCACGGTTCCCAGCAGGCCGGCAAGCACGTTGCCCGTGCCTTCTGCCGCCAGGGTGCCTTGCACGGAGCGGAAATCCACCGCCCGGGAACCGCGCCACGAGACCCTTTGGATGGCGACGGCGACACCGACCGACTTGGTGCTCGCCACCAGGGTGAGGAACAGGAACGCCGGCAGGATCGCCCAGAACTCCGGCCCGAACTGCAAGTCCAGCTTCAGGGGAGCCCCGGGGGGCGTGCCGATCCAAGTGGCTTGGGCCACCGCCATCGTGTCGTACGCGCCCAAGGAGGCGGCCGCGACCGACCCTGCGACGACTCCCAGAGCCGTTGCCCACTGCCGGATGGAATCCGTGCCCCACAACACGATGAGAACGATCGTCAGGAGCGTGGTGCACCCACCGACCGTAATCGCCGTCGCCGAAACCCCGGGGGGCACCTGTTGGAACGCACGCAACAAGATCGGTATGACCGTCACCGACAGGAGCATGACGATCGTTCCCGTGACCACCGGTGTCAGTACCTTGCGCACCCACGACAGTTGTCGGGAGATGGCGACCTGGACCAAGCCCGAGACGATTGCGAGGGTGGCGAGCATGGCGGGACCGCCTTCCGCCAGTGCCGTCACGGACACGGCAACGAAGGTGCCAGCCGAACCGTGGATTAGCATGTAGCCCGCGCCGATCCGTCCCACCCGCACAGCTTGGAGCGCGGTCGCGACGCCGCAAGCCAAGACCGAGGCGAAAATAGCCCACGGCAGATGCTCTTCGGCGCCCCCGGCCCGGAACACGATCGCCACGATCATGACAATCGAAAAGATGTTCGAGACGGCAAGCTGAAGTCCCAACCCAATAGCCAGCTGGACGGGTGGGTGTCCGTCGGCCTCGTAGCGAAGACCCTGCCGCTTCATGGGTTGATCACCACTGGCCCGGACGTGCAGCTGGGATGACGCCGGCGCAGCTCCTCAATCTTCTTTCCGTCCATCGGCGTTACCGAGCCCTCCCCCGCGGTCGCCTCAAGCGTCCGCGCAACCTGTGTGAACGTAGCACGGGCCGGCCCTCCGCGCTATGCCGGGGCGACGATTGGGCGAGCCACGCCCAGGAGGTGCGCCAGGTGCTCGCCGGTGTAGGAGCCCGCCACGTGCGCCACGTGTTCCGGGGGACCCTCGGCCACGATCCGGCCGCCGCCGTCGCCGCCTTCGGGTCCCAGATCCAGCACCCAGTCCGCCGTCTTGACGACATGTAGGTTGTGCTCGATCACCACGACGGTGTTGCCGCGGTCCACGAGTCGATGGAGCACCTGGAGGAGGATGCGCACGTCCTCGAAGTGGAGTCCCGTCGTGGGTTCGTCCAGGATGTAGACGGTCTGCCCGGTGGACTGCTTGGAAAGCTCCGCGGACAGCTTGATCCGCTGAGCCTCGCCGCCCGAGAGCGTGGTGGCGCTCTGTCCCACGTGGATGTAGCCCAGCCCCACGTCGGAGAGGGTGCGGAGGCGGCGCCTGATCTGGGGTACCGCGTCGAAGAACTCCACCGCTTCGTCCACGGTCATCTCCAGCACGTCGGCGATGTTCTTCCCCTTGTAGTGAACGTCGAGGGTCTCCCGGTTGTAGCGACGGCCCCGGCACACGTCGCACCTCACGTAGACGTCGGGGAGGAAGTGCATCTCGATCTTGACCAAGCCGTCGCCCTTGCAAGCCTCGCAGCGGCCGCCGTGGACGTTGAACGAGAAGCGGCCGGCAGCGTAGCCCCGCACTTGGGCCTCCGGTAGGCCGGCGAAGAGCTGTCGCACCGGGGTGAAGAGGCCGGTGTAGGTGGCGGGGTTGGAGCGGGGGGTGCGTCCGATCGGCGACTGGTTGACTTCGATGACCTTGTCGACGGAGCGGAGGCCGTCGATTCGGTCGTGGGCGGCCGGGGGGGTTCGGCTGCGGTAGAAATGGCGAGAGAGGGCGCGGTAGAGGGTCGCGTTCACCAGCGTGGACTTGCCGGAGCCGCTGACCCCGGTGACGGCGACGAAGCAGCCCAGGGGAAAGGCGGCGTCGATCCCCTGCAGGTTGTGCTCCGAGGCGCCTCGAACCACCAGCCGGCGCTCCGGGTCGGGCGGCCGGCGGCTTTCGGGCACGGCGATCTCGAGTTCGCCCCGCAGGTAGGCGCCGGTGATCGATCGGGGCTCGGCGCGCACGTCGTCCACGGTGCCTGCGGCCACCACCTCGCCTCCGGCCCGCCCGGCGCCCGGCCCCAGGTCGACGACGAAGTCGGCGGAGAGGATCGTGTCCTCGTCGTGCTCCACCACCAGCACCGAGTTGCCCAGGTCCCGGAGCGACTCCAGGGTGCGGAGCAACCGGTGGTTGTCGCGCTGGTGAAGCCCGATCGAGGGCTCGTCGAGGATGTAGAGGACGCCCACCAGCCGGCTCCCGATCTGGGTGGCCAGGCGGATCCGCTGCGACTCGCCGCCCGAGAGGGTGTCCGCCGAACGGCTCAGCGAGAGGTAGCCCAGTCCCACGTTCCGCAGGAAGCCCAACCGCTCCCGGACCTCCTTCAGGATCGGACCGGCGACTTGCTCGGGAAGGGCGGCGTCGGCCACGGGCAGGGAGCGAACGAAGGCCAGGGCGTCTTTGACCGGCATGGCGGCCACTTCGCCGATCGGCTTGCCGCCAACCTTCACGGAACGAGCGAAGGCGCCTAGGCGGGCGCCGCTGCACTCTCGGCACGTTCGGCGGGCCATGAACTTCTCCAGCTGCTCGCGGACCCGCTCCGAGGTCGTGTCCTGGTAGCGACGCTCCACGTTGGCCACCACGCCCGCCCAGTAGTCCTCGTAGTAGCCGGTCATCTTTCCGGTCTTGTACGGGAAGCGGATCTTCATGGGGCCGGAGCCGAGTAGGACGGCGTCGCGGGTGGGCGTGGGCAGGTCCCGCCAGGGCGTGTTGGGGTCGAACTCGTAGGCTTGGGCCAGACCGGGGATCACCGAGCTGCGGAGGTGGCCTCCCGGGTCGCCCCAGGGGATGACGGCGCCCTCCAGGATCGAGAGCGACGGGCTCGCCACCAGCAGCTTCCCGTCCACCTCCCTGGTGGTGCCCAGCCCTCCGCACTCGGCGCAGGCGCCGTGGGGCGAGTTGAAGGAGAACACGCGGGGCTCCAGCTCGGGGAAGCTGGTCCCGCAGTCGGCGCAGGCGTAGTGCTCGCTGAAGAGGTGGGAGACGTCCTCGCGGCCTCGGCGCTCCAGCACCTGCACCACGCCGTCGGCGGCGCGCAGGGCCGTCTCCAGCGAATCCGAGAGACGGGCGCGGTCCTTCGCCCGCACCACCAGCCGGTCCACCACGATCCCCACGTCGTGGTTCTCGTAGCGGGCGAGGCGGGGCACGTTGGCCAGGTCGTACACCTTGCCGTCCACCAGCGCCCGCACGAAGCCGTCGCGGCGCGCCTTCTCGAAGAGCTCCCGGAACTCGCCCTTCCGGCCCCGCACCAGAGGCGCCACCACTTGGATGCGGGTTCCCTCCTCCATCTCGAGGAGCTGGGCGACGATCTGGGTGGCCGGTTGCCGCTTGATCGGAAGGCCGCAGTCGGGACAGTAGGGCGTGCCCGCTCGGGCATAGAGGAGCCGCAGGTAGTCGTATATCTCGGTGACGGTCCCCACGGTCGACCGGGGGTTGCGAGACACGGTCTTCTGCTCGATCGAGATCGCCGGCGAGAGGCCCTCGATCACGTCCACGTCGGGCTTCTCCATCATCCCCAGGAACTGGCGGGCGTACGCCGACAGGGACTCGATGTAGCGTCGCTGGCCCTCGGCGTAGATCGTGTCGAACGCCAGCGACGACTTGCCGGAGCCGGAGAGCCCGGTCACCACGACGAGGCGCTCCCTGGGAAGCTCGAGGGAAACGTTCTTGAGGTTGTGCTCCCGCGCTCCGCGAACGACGAGGCTCTTGCGGCTCAAGAGTTAGGCCGACCTCCGGGCCTGCTCGGCAAGCCTGGCCACCCGCTCCCAACGAAGCCCAGAAAAGCCGTGAGCGCGGCCATCAGGGCGAATATCCGCATGTATTGCATCGCGCATCGTTCCCTTTCTTGTCGATGTCGTTGTCGGAGCAAGGTACGGCGGGGCGTCGCCTGCTAGTAGCCCCAGTCCCGGAAGAAGGAGAGTCCCCAGATCCAAGCCCGGTCCAGGGAGAGGCCGCCGAGGCCCCGCAGCCCCTCTCTGGTACAGCGGTTCTCGAAGAACCCTTCAAGGGTGACGTCCCGGGGCATCTCTACTTCCACCCGGGCGCCGCCGCTGTTCACCGGCAGGGTGGGGTCGGCGCAGTAGCCCCGCTGGTAGACGCCCTTGAGGAAGACGTTGTCCCGCACGTAGCGGCCGAACTCCACTTGCAGGGAGGACGCGCCGATCGTGGCCGCGGCCTGACTCAGCTCCGCTTGGGAGACCGAGAGCTGGTCGAGGCTGAGCTGCGGCGCCAGCAAGTTGCCGATCTGGTTGGCCACCCGTCCCACGAGGAGGTTTACGCCCGCGTCGACTCGGGCTTGGCCCGCCGACTGCGGCTGGCCCGTCAGCAGGTAGCTGTAGATGTCGCCCTCCGTGACCCCGGGTCCTGCGTCGCTGGCGAGCTCGAGGCGAAGCGAGTTCAGCGGTCCGGAGATGTCGGCGGTGACGACGATCGGCTGGCCCTCTCGGCTTCGGAGGCGGCTCTCGGCGGTGACCGAAACGTTGGGGTCGAAGCCGGGGGTTCCCGGAAACTCGAACTCGCCCTCGGTCATGGCGAAGGGGCGCGGCAGGCCGGTGTAGCTGCCCCGCACAACCTCCACGGCGCCGTAGAGGATCAGCTCGTTGCGCTGCCGGTCGAAGGTGACCGTCAGGTCGCCCTCGGTTTCGATGTTCATCTCCCGCGACCGGAGCCAGTTGCCTCTGCCCACGTGCATCTCGACGAGGACGCGAAGGTTGGCGAGGAATGGGTTGCGGCCCACCGCGACGGCGTCCGGGCCGGCGCCTTCGGTGGCCGCCTCGAAGAGGCTCCGGTCGTAGAAGCTCAGCGTCTCGGCCGAACGCTGGAACTCCTCCAGGTAGACCGTGCCGCCGTCCACCTCGAGGGTACCTTCCACGAAGGGAGCGGTGTAGGAGCCGGTCAGAGTCACCGCGTCGCCGGTGACTGCCGCCTCCATGTCCCGGCGGTTCACGACTTGCAGCCCCCGTGGCCAGAACGCCAAGTCGAAGGCCGGGTCCAGAGGCTGGCTGGCGTCGACGACGCCACGTACTTGCACGGTGCCGCCGCCCGACTCCAAAGAGCCGTCCACGCGCACCATGCCATCTGGGCTCAGTGCCATCTCCACATCGCCCGAGGAAAGATGGACGCCCAGAGATTCCAGCAGCGCGGTGCCGCCCTCGACCCGAATGCTGCCGGTCGGCGACGGCGCGGTCCGAGTTCCGCGAAGCCGCACGCCCCCCGTGAGGATCCCGTCCGCCTCTTCCAGCCCGTTCACGGCCCCCAGAACTGGCGCCAGCGAGAGGGAGTCGGCGGCGATCTCCAGGTCGATCGGCTCGTCGGGCACTCGATCCTCGGCCGCAAAGCGGAGATCGAGCGGGACGTGCCCGGCGACGGCGAGGGTCTCGCGTGCGCCGGTCCACCACCCGGCCTGCACGTTCATCCTCCGGCCGGCGTAGCTGCCCTCCGCCGAGACGCTGTCGAAGCGCAGGGCACCCAGAGCCGCGTTTTCGATCCGTGCGAAGCCGTCCCAGCGGGGCGCGTCGGCAGTGCCCCCGACCCGCACTTCCGCCTGGGCCACGCCTTTCGGCGGGTCCTCGAGCTGGAGCAGCCGTCCCACCAAGGCCAAGTCCAGCCCGGTCGTCTCCAAAACGAACTCGGACGCGCCGTCGCGCAGGGCCAAGCGTCCGTCGGCGTGCAGGCGCAGCCCGTCGCCTCCCGGCCGCACGAGGCCAAAGTCGTGAACGACCACCGCTTCGGGACTCCACACGATCTGCGCGGGGCCTTGGAGGTTCCAGCGCAGGTCGTCGAAATCCAAGACTAGGCGGTCCAGGTCTACATGGCCCCCGTCGCCTTCCACGCGGATGCTGGCCTGGGCCAGGTAGGACTCGCCGTCCGCGCGGTGGACGTGCACCTGCGCGCGGCCCGCGCCGTCGAGGGAATAGGCCCCCTCGACCCGCACGGAGGCGAACCGCCGCTCTCCGAGGACGACCGAGTCGGCCGCCTCGACGGTGCCCGAAAGTGCGATCGGCGGGGCCGGGGCGTCGGTGGTGGGGTCGGGCTCCGGCGGCAGGATGCGGAGTCCACGGGCTTCGCCGTCTACCTTCAGCACGCCGATGGAGTGGGGGCCGTACGCCAGCTCCCTCGCCGCGACTGAGAGAGAGGCGGTCAGGTCGCCGAGGGTGCCCCGAAGCAGAAGCTCGCCTTCCGCCGATCCATCGAAGCGGATGTCCCGGGCGGTGGGGAAGGTGTCGGGGTTCACGCCGTCCGTCTCGATCATGAACCCCTGTTCGATCGAGGACAGTTCGTCCCAAGCCACCAAGTTCTCGCCCATGAAGAGCGGCCGAAGGGGTCGGATCGACGGTGACGACACGCCGACCACGACGCCCTCGGCGTTGCTCGCGGTGCCGGGCGCAAAGCCCAGGCTTCCGCCGTCGCTCGTCAGGTCGAAGCCGCCGGCTCGCACGACGATCGACTCGACGTGGAGGAGACCGTCGTCGCCGACCCGCACCCTCGTCTCCAGCGTGTCTACCTGAACTGGGCCGACCGTGGACGGGCCGAGGGCGACCGCCACGGCGCCGCGCATCGAATCGAGGTTTGCGCCGGTTCCCACGACGCGGGCCGCGCCCGACACGACGGCAGGTCCCGGGACGCCGGGCGCAAGCTCCGAAAGGCGAAGGTCCTGAGCGGAGATCGAGATGTCGTAGCCGGAGGTCGGGTCCAGCAGGCTGACTTCGCCCTCCGCGGCCACGGGGCCCGCCGGAGTGGTCAGCTCCGCGGCCACGCGGAGTTGCTCCAGAGGACCGGACACGGCTACGGTTCCGCGGACCGGGCCGGGCCACAGGCGCTCCAAGCCGGCGAGGGCGAGGGGTGCGGCGGTAGCTTCCCCCTCTACCACCGCCACCTCTTCGGTGCCGTAGAGGACCCCGGCGAACGACACGGAGTCGAGAACGCCGACCGCCGGCGCGAACGGTGGGGACGGGAGGGGAGGTGGTGCGGCGCCTCGGGTCGCGGAAGCCCGCACCTGCATCCCCGTGGGCAGGTCTCCCGTTGCCCAGATGGCGGCGCGTCCCGGGCCGGCCCAGGGGAAGCGGGGATGGAGAGCGCGGGCCAAGCGGTAGTCGCCGATCGTCGCGTCCACGGCAAGGTTGCGCACCGAGCGATAGCTGCCCAGCACGGTACCGCTTCCAGAGGCGACGGCCAGGGTGTCGCTGCCCGGGCCGCCCAGCAGGACGAGGCTGGCTGTCAGGACGAGGCTGTCCGTCGCACCGTCCACCACCAGCTCGCCGGAGACGACCTGGGCCTCGGTCTCGCGG
Source organism: Longimicrobiales bacterium (assembly GCA_958296005.1). Taxonomy (GTDB): domain Bacteria; phylum Gemmatimonadota; class Gemmatimonadetes; order Longimicrobiales; family Gaopeijiaceae; genus CATQHQ01. Next base: position 2,927 of record CATQHQ010000001.1, on the reverse strand, counting down.
AGACGGGCGGCAGCGACGGGCGGGAGCAGTCGGGCCGCGGCGTCGGCGTCGACGGATTCCGCAACTGTGCGAAGCTCCCGGAAGCGAGGGGATGCGGTGGCGCTCCCCGACGCGGACCCGGCCCAGGAGACGCCGCCGGAGAGTGCCACGCGTCCGCCGTTCCATTCGACCGCGCCGCCGATCGCGTCCAGCGCCAACCCGTCGGGCCCGACCTCAAACCGCCACGCACCCGTCGCGACGCCCGGCGCCAGTCCTCCCTCGAGGCGCTTGGCCACGACGTCCAGCCAAGCGAAGTCGGCCAACGCGGATCGCGCCTGCTCCACTTCCAGGACCACGCTCCACCGTCCGTTCTCGTCCCGCCGAGCCGCCGCCCGGACCGCTGCGACAGAGGACGGAAGACGAACCCTCTCCGCCGCCACTACGATCTCCTTCGCGGCCCCTTCCGCTGCGGCCCCGGCCACGGCCACGGTCAGCCGAGCGTCTTCCAGCAGATAGACGGCGGTCAAGCTGTCCACCTCTGCCGCGAAGTTCTTACCCTGCTGGGGTGCGAAGTCTATCGACGCCAGCTCCGCCTCGATTCCCTCTAGCCGCCGTTCGTCGCCGGTTGCGTTCCGCAGCACCAAGGCGCCGTCATGTATCCGGGCGCCGTGGATCGCGAACCTGGGCCGGGACGCACCGTCGCCGCCGTCGTCGGGAGTGCCGACGTCGCCCTGCGCTCGGCGCGGCGCGAACACCGCGGCCAGCCGGCTCCTGCCGTCCGGCCCCGGCTCGTCCACGACGACCGGCGACCAGAGTCGAAGATCCGCGATGGCGGGCGCGCCGCCCAGCAACCCCCGCAACGAGTATCTGGCCCGGACCGAGTCCACCGTCGCCACCGGGCGTCCTTGGCCGTCGAGGACCACCAACTCCCGGAGCGTCGCGCCGCCCCATATCCCTCCCGGTCCCACGGAGCCTACCTGGATCGTCCCGTCGAGCAGCGGTTGGAGCCGATCCAGCATCCAGTTCAGGGCCAACGCCCGTCCCGCTGTCGTCCGGTCCAGCACGACGGCGCCGGCGGCTCCTGCCGCGACCGCGGCCAGAACCGCCGCAAGGCCCCATCGAACCCCGCTGGAAAGGCGGCTGCGGCCCATCGTCAGAACGCCTGCCCCAAGGAGAAGTGAAGCTGGAAGCGGCGAAAGGAGAACCCCGGGTCGGCACCGAAGAGGACGGCGGGGTCGAGCAGGGCCAAGTCTTCCGACACGACCCAATCAATAGGGGCCGCGGCGCCTGGGAGTCCCACGTCGATCCGATCCGACGGGTCGTCCTGGCCGGGAACGAAGGGCCGGATCTGGGAGGTGACCACCGGCAACGGCTCCTGGTCTCGGAAGGAATAGGCCAAGTCCAGCCGTATGGGACCGAAGACGCTGTTGTAGCGCACGCCCACGCCCGGCGAGACCTCCAGATCGTCCAGCGACAGGCCCTGGGGCCACACCTGCCCCACATCTATGAAGGCGGCGCCGCCGAAGAGTCCCCCGGAGAAGTCGAAGCGAAGTTCGGCGCTGGCCTCCAGGGTCCCCAGCCCCCCCACGGGCCGCAGCTGATACAGGTCGGTACCCACCAGCGAGGACCCGTCGCACGTCAGGTCCCTTACGGCCTGCGGCTCGCAGGTTGGACCGCCCCCGGACGCCCGCCGGCGCAGCAGCTCCTCTACGCCGATCGAGAGGCTCCTCGGCCCCAGCGTGCTCTGGGCGAACCCTCGCACGCTGCCGGCGCCGCCGCCGTAGAAGCGCTTCTGGGAAGGCACCACGCCCGGCGCCCCACCCGAGCGGGTGAGCGGCTGCGCAAAGTTGCCGGCGGTGATCGCGCCTGCCCGAAACCGGAGCGCCAACACCGTCGCCCGGTCGATCTCGCGGTAGAGGCTGCCGTCCGCCAGGGCGCGGAAGTAGATGTAGTCGGAGCCGGTGAGCCGTCCCGCGTACTCCAAGTCCAACGTGGCCCTGAACCCGCGCCGGGGGCTGAAGAGGCCGTCGGTGGCGTCCTGGCTGAAGGAGAGAGCGACGGGAGACAGCCAGTTGTTGCTCGCCAACGCCTGGATGTCCGCGGGGGAGCAGGCGAGGAAGGTTGCGCAAAGAGTCACCTCGGCGGCGTCGAGCCGGCTGAGTTCCGGTCGAAGGCGCAGGCTGACGAAGGCGTTCGATCCGGTGCTGCGGTTCAGGCCCAGCTCCAGGCCGAACGCGTCGCGGACGAAGGCGTGCCTCTGGGACTGGCGTTCGAGGAAGACGCTGGCCAGGAGGCTGGCTCGACGAGAGAGGAACGTCGGCTCGGCGAAGTCCACGGCGACGACCCCGTTGAGCCGGCCGAAATCGCCGGTCCCCGCCTGCGAGCAGAGGAAGGTGGACTGGAGGCGGGACGCCAGCAGGTTGGAGAGCCGGCCCCGGAGCTGGAGGGTGCGGCCGCCGCCGAGGAAGTTCCGGCTCGCCCAGCGCCCCTCCACGTTGATGCACTCTGCGCTGTTGAGCCCGCCCCCCGCCCGGACCCTGTGGGCGTCTCCCTCGCGTACCTCCACGACGACATGCACTACCGAGTCCGGCGCGACCTCCGCCGAATCCCGGCGGACCGAAGCTCTGGCCACGATCTCCAGCTCGTGGAGGCTGCGCTGGGCTTCCTGGATCTGTCGCTCGCTGAAGCGGTTGCCTTCGCGAAACGGCAGGCGGTCGAGGATCGCATCGTCGCCGAGCAGCTGGTTGCCCACGACCCGGACCGTGCCCACCGACGCGAGAGGACCGCGTTCGATCTGGTAGGTCACGGTGGCGGTGTCCGCGCCCGGCGGGCGGAGGTGACGGCGGAAGACCTCCGCCCAGGCGTAGCCGGCGTTCCGCAGCCGCATCTGGATCGTGTCTCTGGCTTCCTGGATGTAGAGGTCGCTGAGGGGGTCGCCGGCGGCGATC